>NZ_BSOT01000005.1:949545-2111787 GCF_030160655.1 Agaribacter marinus | reverse complement strand
CCCACGAAAATTGGAGAGCAGCACCTTTAAAGGTGGCTCGTGGGGAGTCATTATGTCTATGTGCCTGTGAGTTTTTAAATGCAGAAGAATTCTCCACAATTGCAAGATGGTGCTGATTTTCAAGGTTATGAACGGGAAATCGTTGGCAATGAAGAAGGTTTAAAAAACCTTATCAATGCTTGTGAGTACGCCATTATAAATGGAAATTATTCGGGTAATGACCTTGGTACTTATCGTGGTGTAACAAAAAAGAATGATAAATTTTTTGAAGATAATGAAGAGAGTAAATGGACTCTACATGGACTCCCCTTTGTCAAGCAATAGCAGCCTTTGATAACAAGAAGGTTGGACAGCAGCTCTACATTCGGCGTTTATTAGCTTTGTTACGCTATCGCCCTGATGATTTTCGCTTGAGCAATGCCTCATTCGTTAAACAGTGTTTTATCACTTCCCGCATAAACAGGCTTTCTTGCTCTCGGTCTGACCGTGTTATCGTCATTTGCTAGTGCGTAGACTCGGTGGGGTAAACCGTTTAAATTGACGTTGTATTAATGGGCTACATAGTCAACTTGATACTCTGTATCTGATTGCAACAGTGCCCAAATCAATCGTGCATTTTTGGCAGCTAATGCCACACAGGCGCGTTTAAAGCCACGCCGTTCAATCAATTCCTTTATCCACATACTGGTGTGGTCTGTTTTGTGTTTGCAGGTTGCCATGACAGCTCTGGCTCCGTGGATGAGTGCTGTGCGAATATGTTTTTCACCGCGTTTACTTATTCTGCCTAAATGCACCTTACCGCCTGTTGAATATTGTCTGGGGACTAAACCAATCCAGGCTGAGAAAGCTCGGCTGGTAGGGAAGTGTTTAGCATCGTTAACTGTAGCCACCACAGACGTCGCAGTGATTTCACCTACGCCGGGAATACTCATTAATCGCTTGGCTGCTTTCATTTGCTTGGCAAGTTGATAGAGCTTTCTATCGTGTTTGAGTATTTCTTCATTCAAGCGTTTAATGCTTTGCCACAGGTCAAGGAGTAATTCTCTGGCGAGAAAGGGCAAGCCATTATCGGCATCTTCAAGAATGCCAGTTATCGCCTGCTGAGCAGGGTATCGGCCTTTGGTCATGACAATACCGAATTCAGCTAATAACCCCCGAAGACGGTTGATGTGTGCCGTTCTGTCCTTAATGGCGCCTTGGCGAATGCGATGCAGACATAGCACGGCTTGTTGCTCTTCACTCTTGATACTGACATAACGCGTTTTAGGACGAGCAACCGCTTCACAAATCGCTTCAGCATCATTCGCATCGTTCTTCTCGCTTTGACGGTATGGAATGACAAACTTTGATGCCATGATGCGCACATCATGTTTGAGTTTACGGAATTCTCGTGCCCAGTAATGAGAGCCGGAGCATGCCTCCATACCAATGACGCAGGGTGGTAATGTCGCTATCTCGTCTAACAGCTTGTTTCTTTTGACGGTTTTGCGCAGTTTTGTCTTGCCATGCTGGTCGACGCCATGGATACTAAAAACAGATTTGGCTAAATCAATGCCGATTAGTTGGGGAGTCCATATCATTCGTTAATTGCTAAGTGTGTAAATTTATTACTCTTGATTCTATAAACTGCTAAACTAATCACCATTAAATTGTTTGGGGATGATTTTATGTCGGAAGCTCTTAAAAACCTTATGGATAGCATTGATCAAATGAGCACTAAAGAGAAAGCTCTAGCTGCTCATTGTTTATTATCAGCAATGGATGGACGTGCAGATGATGACGTTGAACAAGAGTGGTTATTAATAGCAGAAAAACGAAGTAATGAATTGGAAAGCGGTAAAGTTAGCCCAACTACATGGGACCAAATCAAGCAAAAATTATAAACAATATGCCTGAATTATTGTTTCACCCAGACACCACGGAAGAAATAAAATCGTCCTTTGATTGGTATCAAGAACAAGTGAAAGGTCTCGGGTACGAGTTTGTGCAAGAGTTAGATGATGCCTTTAATTCTATCCAATCCTTACAGCAAACTTGGCCCAAAATGGGGCAATATCATAGGCGCTTTATCTTAAGTCGATTCCCGTATTCCGTTATTTACAAAAATGTAGACGAAAAAACAATTTATGTTGTTGCGATTATGCATAACCACCGTAAGCCAGGGTATTGGAATGACCGCAATTAACAAAACGATTAAGACGGATTTTCCCGAAGAGCGCGTGAAAACCGCTTATCGTAAGTGTTAAGCATCTTCTTGATAAATTTAGAGTTTTTACTATGAAAATGAATTACTTTGTATTTGGTACAAATGATAAGGAAAAGGCAGAGGTATTTTATGATGACTTATTCTCTGAGAGTGGATTAAATAAAATTCACGGGCGAGGTCGAATGACTTTATGGGGCAATGAAAGCTTTATGTTTGCCCTCGCTGAGCCTTTCGATGAACAGCCAGCGACAAATGGAAATGGTACTATGCTTGGCTTGCATGTCGATACAATTGAAGAGGTTAATCGGCTCTATCAAAAGGTATTAGATATGGGTGGCACTAGTGAAGGAGAGCCTCGTGTTCGGTCTAATATGCATTCGGCATATGTTAGAGATTTAGATCGCAATAAAATATGTTTTTATTCAAGTAATGCTTAACAAGAACGTGTTGAACGGACACAAACCTACGCCACCTTTTGCAAATTGCTTCGCAATTGTATTTGCAAAAGCTAGCTCTGGCTTGTGCCGCAAACGTTGGCGTTAGGTGCCAGTATGAGGTTTCTTTTCTTTTTTACTCTGCTCTTGTTGATTTCTGGGTGCGATGATCTAACTCAAGAAAGTTTACGAGGAGATATAAAGGTTCTTATAGAATTGGATTCTGAAAGCTCGGTTCAACTATTAACTTTTGGTGATGAACCAGTGAAATCATGTTTTTTTGAAGGTGATGTACTGGGTGGAAGTGCGAAAGACACGGAAACAAATGAAGAAGTAAAAATAGGATATTTAGTTCAGAACAATTCATTAAGAATAGAAATTTATCCTGGTCTATGTGATGGTGGTTTTGAGATGATCCTTACAAAAAAAATGGAGTTTTTGTTGGTGAAATACAGTCTAGATCTTTTTTTGGGTACAAGAATATTGGCACAGTTAAGGAAATAGAATAGTGATAGCACCTAACAAAAATTTTGAAGACGGACATTTCATAAGAGCGGTGAACTGCCGCTTAAAATGGTGTTGAGGCTGTAGAAAAAGTAGACTTCGAATTTAGGTATTAAAAGTTGTATAACTATTGAATTATTTTTGCGTTGCTACGTGAATATCGGATAGGTTGAACCATTGAACAGTATAAATAATCGACGTAGAGCACGATATTTTTATGACGTTTTAGTTTTTCTACAGGCTCGTTATATGGCATCGCAAACTTGAATAAAGCGTCCACCCCGTTTACCTCTTTTGTATTTGAATATGCAATAGCACTTACAGGTAAGAAGACTGAATTCTTTGTACATTTTTTTGATGAAGATTCTATCGCTCCCCTTAACTATATTTTGCATTCAACTATCCCACCAGAATATACTTTTGATGGGATAAAAAATGAATATTCAACTTTCAAAGATAGCAATAGCGTTGTACTAACTTGTTCATTTTGGTATTTGAAAGAAGGTCGTTGTTTGGTAACCGCAATGAACTATAAAGCAGAAGTCAAAGGAGACAAGCTTTATTATTCACACTCCATAATGCCTAGAGAACGGTTTGAATGGTTGGAAAACAGCGGGTTTAAACTAGCTGAAGAACTTACAAAATATAATTGGTCAGCCACAAATGTAAAAGGCATGATAGATTTAGTTCAAATTGAAGCAGAACGGAGCGAGTAAATGCCCTATAACAAATTGCTCAAGCGGATTAATATGACCTGAGGAATTATTGAATATGGATATTATCTTCGATTTAAAACCTGATAGTGATTGGGCTTCTGCGTTTAACGAAGAGGTCAACAAAGGTTTCCCTGAATATTTTAAAGAACATCCACTAATCGGCAGTGACGAATGGTGAGCAACCACTGAACAAGACATCTCAAAGGGCAGGATTACAGACGTTGGTGTTTCTGTCGAGGATGGGGAGTTAATGGAGCTAGTTACTATACAGCCTCTAGATAACGACCTAAACGGCGAAGATTCATTTTTGACTCAGCCTGAGTATTGCGTCCATCGAGAAGATTTTTGGTTACATGAAGCAGTACAGGAGGATAAATTGGTGCAAATAAAGTCAGTGACAATTTGTCCAACTGGCGAGTTAGATGAAAACTCAATTTACTTGGAAACAGAAGTTGCTGTTTGGTAACGCATATAACAAAAGGATTAAGACGGATTTGTCAGAAGAGCGCTGCCAAACCGCTTATCCAAAGTGTTAACTGCCTATGAAACTGCTTGCACTTCCCAAAGTGATAGAATAGTATCACTACTATGAAAACTGAACTGGTTACAACTCTAAAACGTCAAGCTACAAAAATTTTGGCTGACCTGCATACCTCAAAAGAACCTGTTTTGATTACAGAGCATGGGCAACCATCAGCTTATTTGGTGGACGTCAATGATTATGAATCAATGCAAAATAGGATGAAAATACTTGAGGGAATTGCTCGTGGTGAACGAGCAATTTTCGAAAATCGGATATACTCTGAGTCGGAAGCAGAAGAGAAAATGGCTAAATGGTTGAAATAATTTGGACCGAGCCAGCGTTAGAAGATGTCAACGAAATTGCGGAATATATTGCTTTGGACAATCCAACTGCGGCAAAAGCACTCGTAAAAGACATCTTTGCTTCAGCTAATAGACTAAAGAAGTTTCCAAAGTCAGGTAGAAAGCCGCCCGAATTGGATGATTTCAGATATCGTGAGTTAATCGTTGGCCCTTGCCGAATATTTTATAGGCTCTACGAAAAGAAACTATTTATCCTATATGCAATGAGAAGTGAGCGAGCACTGAGAAATTTTTTACTTGAAGATCGAGATGGTAGCGGCAGTTAACAAGTCAATTAACAGAGATTATCAGCTAATATCATGCCGCTTGCATTCGCAAAAGCTACGCCATAATCTGACAACTCGTTATTGAAACGTTATAACTACTAGGAGAATGCAGTGAAAAAACTGGTAGTGGTAGGACTAATTTGTTTTTTAATTTTGAGCACCTTTCTTGATTTATTTGTAAAATCTATTCGCTGCGGTGGAACACTTACAAATAGCTCATGTACGGAAATGGAGCAAGAGTTTATGGGATTGATTTATGCGCATCCCCATGTGTCCATTTTTCGAGTAGATAATGATTTTATTGGAGTTGTACTTTTAATTGCAGTAATACTGATTGCGACTTTGTTATTCACAACTTACAAGCTGGTCCTTTAAAGATTAAGGACGAACAGTGAAAAGTAGTTATAACAAAGGCATGAAGGCATTCGCTGTCGCTCCCTCGGATGTGCATGTTGTTGCGGAATTTGCATTTCGCTGCGCTTCATTATTACAAATTCCGCAACAACTCGCCCAACGCTTATGCCGGTGTTGAGACTTTAGAATTAGTCGTTTTTGACTCCCTGCTCTCGAATTTTAGGCGGCTAAAATCAGTATCTATTGCTTAGCAGTATTCCATACCATTTTTTGTATTTTAGGGAACAAGAGATTTGTTTCGTTGAATATGCGTTGATTGAACGACATATCGCCAGATATGGCGAAGGCTGAGCGATATAAAGCACCTATCTATTGCAGATACAGCCTTAACTTTTCGATATTATGTACCATGCAGTGCATTTGCCATTGGGCGTTCACTTTAGTTTTCCCTCGCGAGGTAAAGTAATCCATCTTTTTGTTTTTGGCTATGTTGGCAAACACTGGCTCCACACATCCGAGGCGTTTGCTGTATTGTTCGCGTCCGGCTTTGCTGTCGATTTTATCTTTCATTTGTTGAATAAGGGTGCTTTGTTTGCTTGTTTTAACTCTCGGTTTTCCCGCTCCAGCTCTTTGAACTTGGCTGCGGCATCAGAAGTTATACCATGCTTCTTACCTGAATCCACTTCCATTTTATTAACCCAAGCTGTTGATGTCTCAGGTGTACAACCGATTTTAGACGAAACCGACACCAAAGCTGCCCACCTTGATGAATGTTCATGCTCCGACGTTAAAACCATGCGAACTGCACGCTCGCGGACTTCTGGGGAAATGCTTTTTATATCCCGATTAATGCCGTGTCATGCATCTGAGAAGCCGGATGCGGTAGTTCCTAATGTCCGCCGAACTTCTTACCCGACAGTAAGGTTTAACTTCTAGAGCATTAGATATAGACTGGTATTAAGAACAATTGAGGTGGACTGAATAAATTCTACAGGTTCATTATATGCCACAAAAGGGGAATAAAGATGAAAGGATTTGTAGGGGCCGTATTGTTAGTCGTCGGCCTAATTAATGTTACTTCTGGGAGCCCTGTGTTTTTTGGTTGGCTATCGACAATCATCGGAGCTATTTTCTTCGTTATTGGGCTATCTGGGCCTTACAAAGGACGCAATTGGAATAAAAAGACTACTGCAGGCGGTGTTTCTGGAGGCCTTACTGGCAGTAATCATTACTCTGGTTCAGATTCTTCTGGGGGGGACGGAGGAGGTGGTGGTGAGTGACGCATATAAAAAAATGTAGCATCGATATTTTTGCAAATCTATTAGCTAACGCTGCGTAAATTTCAGATAGGTTTAATTATTGATTGAAATGAATAATTGCCAATGGAGACGAGTAATTTTGAACACACTACTAACAATACAGTCTCGTTATGTCTCCCTACTTAAGGAATAAAAAATGAATAAATCGGAAGGGTTCTGGGACAGCGCATCTAAAAACTATGATAAGACCGAAGAGCGATTTGAGTACATTCATAGTAAATCTAGGGAAAACACCAAAAAATTCCTAAAGAGTAGCGATATCGTGCTTGATTATGGGTGTGGAACAGGCACTGCTGCGTGCCAATTTTCTAATCAAGTTAAAGAGATTCACGCTATTGATATATCATCGAAGATGATTGAAATTGCAAAGGGAAAAGCTTCGGCTGCGAAAGTTGAAAATATACAATTTGAGCAATCAGATATTTTTGACAGTAAATATTCTAAAGAGTCTTATGATGTCATCATGGCTTTTAATATGTTGCATACAGTTCCTAGTCCACAGAATGTAATGCAACGAATAAATGAATTGCTAAAGCCGGACGGGTTATTCATTTCTGTTACACCTTGCTTGCGTCAACGGATGTCATTTTTAGTTCGTCTTCAAATTCAGCTGGTACGCGTCTTATGCAAACTTGGATTAATTCCCATACCAATAAGAAGGATCACAAGTGCTGACGTCGATGATTTGTTAAAAGCAGGCAGGTTTCAATCAATTGCGTCCGAAGAGATATATAAAGATGCATCTAGCTATTTTGTCGTGGCTAAGAAATTAGGAAAAACATGAAGTGCTACGCACCAAGGGGCTGCCAAACGAATTAAACCCCCTCAAAACTTGAATGAATTTAGTCTTATGTTCAAGAATAGGGGGGAGAATCCAGCAGTGCGTCCATGCCGCTGAAATTGACCTTATTGTGAGTCACTTTTTACCTTAATCAATGAGTGACTAACAGCGCAATGGCTAAGCGGCACTAGCTAAGCGCTTTTAAGTGCTTTGGCGTTTGCTGTTTCTATGTTGTTTTCAATATGCTTAACAATATATTCAGCGTCTTTTGCAATGCCTGAAAAACGACCCGATCCCCATGTATGAAGCCAAGGTAGCCCAATAAAAAATAGGTCGTTAAGTGGTGTTACACCGCGCTCGTGTTGTGGATAGCCGTTGCCGTTGAATATGGGCGCGTCTAACCAACTGAAATTTGGTCGAAACCCTATACACCAAAGCACAGTAGTAATACCTGAATCAGTCAAATCTAATGTTTCGCGCTCTGCATTTGGCTCCCAGTCAGACATGTAATGGGCTTGCTCAGGCGCATCAATGTTGTTTGTTTCGATATATTTATCAATGCGTTGATTAATGTTGTTGTAAACGTCATCCGCTCGCTTCAAATTATCGGATAAGTTGGGGATGAATTTAAATTGATTGTCTTCAAAATCATCCATCAAGCCAAAAAGTTCCATGCCCGCTTGTGCAAACTTTCGTAAATCTATATCTCTACCGCCGTCTCTGCCAGTGACATAGTGATTGGTATTGTCTCGTACGCCTTCTCTTAAAGGATGTTGGCTTACCGGCATGTCGTAATATTTCATATCCGCTAACCAATCAACCACATCTCGTCCGCGATAGAAACGTGCACATCTAGGGGCGTCACCGGTTGCTAAAAATACTTTTCGGCCAGCGAGGTGTAAATCTTCTGCGATTTGTGCGCCTGACTGCCCAGAACCAACGACCAATACGTTGCCTTTGGGTAGCTGCGCTGCATTCTTATATTCCTCAGAATGGATTTGATACACTGAGCTTGGTATGCGTTCAGCCATCCGGGGAATAATGGGTTCGTGGTATCCGCCAGCACCCACAACCACTTGTGAGGCGAAAAAAGTACCTTTGTCGGTGTCCACTTGATACCCATTTGGCTCAATTGCTGTGACTTTTGTTACCGACGTGTTGGTAAGCACTGGGGCATTTACCTTTTTTTCAAATTCTTTTAGGTAGCCGATGATTTCATCTTTAACCATAAAGCCATGGGGGTCATCGCCCTCGTAATGATGCCCAGGCAGTTGGCATTGCCAGTTTGGGGTGACTAAACTGAAGGAATCCCAACGTTTGGTTTTCCACGCATTCATCATTTGATGTTTTTCAATTACCAAGTGTTCAACGCTAGCTTGCTTCAAGTAGTAACTGCTTGAAAGGCCTGCTTGACCTGCGCCAATTATAATAACTGGGAAGTGGTCGTTTTTCTGCACAGTTGTGCCATTTGTTGTTGTGTAGCTCATAAGTGATTTCCTAAATATTGTTTTTAGCCAACGCTAATAATGTGTACTTGAAGGGCGTCCTGCGCTTCGAGTCGTTTGGCTTTCCTTTGTATTCTTGATAACTGATCCATTGCGCTTGAACAGGCATAGCCATAGGTTTCTTCCACCCTTTTGCTAGCGTGTTTCAGGCCTTGTTCGCTTAAGTTTACAAATTCATCTAAAGAAAGCGTCTGCCCTGCGCGGAAGTACTGACTAATCACGCTTGAAGGGGAATAACAGCTTTCCACTTCGCCATCAGGCCAGCGGACTTCAAATCGTTTCTCAGGCATAGTGTTGTTCTCTTATATGTAGTGCGTTGTTTTTAATCGTCATATCGGTTAAGTGTTCTTCTTCGATATTCCAAAACTGACAAGATTGCCCATCAGCATGTATGTTAATGCTAGGCGTATTTGTTACTGTGCCTACTTTTGCCGCACTAATACCACGTTGAGCAAACGTCGCGACTAAGGTGTCTGCATTGTCACTATTGCAGGCAAAAACATAGCCGTAGCTAGGAAACGCCCGTAACCAATCGTGCCAATTTACGTGTGCAGGCTTAGGAATGTTTTCTAGTTCTATTTCAGCCCCAACCCCGGAGCTTTCCAAGAGCATTGTGCACGTACCTAAAATGCCAGCTTGGCTAATATCTTTAGCAGCACTGGCGATGTTATTCTCAGCAATTTGTGGTAACAAGGCTAAGTCTGCTCTAAGTCTTTCGGGTGGTGCGTTTGTGGCTGCATTCCAGTTTAAAAAGGGCGCTCTAAACTCACCGCGTAAATCGATGGCAACTACTAATTCGTCATTCGGTTTAGCATCAAAACTACTGAGTAAACGTTTGGCTTTACCTAAGATAGACACACATAGGTGTGTGTCTTGCGTATGTAAGTTAGTATGTCCGCCGACAATAGGCACTTGATATACTTGTGAAGCAGCGACCATGCCGTCATATATTGCATTGGTTCTCTCTCCAGCTTGCGCCCATATAGTATTGACAATAGCCGTAGGGTGACCGCCCATAGCAGCAACGTCACTAACATTTACCATCACGCCACACCAGCCTGCAAACCATGGATCTTGTGCTACAAACGCGCTTAAAAAACCCTCAGTAGCAAATAAGTCGTAACCTGTGGATGTTTTGATTGCCGCGGTGTCATCCCCATTTGGGTGGTCAAAGTGACGATAGGCATTTTTTATTAGGCCTTTTATTGCGGCAATATCTTTCTTATTTTGAATACCTGAGTATTCTCGAAGTTCGGTCAATAAGGTATTAAGCTGCATTTCTTTCCTCTGCCTGTATTTGTTGAAGAAAGGGCGTGGCGTCTTCGATAGTGCGTGAGTTATGACGATTACTTACAACAAATCCGCTATTTGGTTGAAAGCAAGGAGGGAAAGCCGATAAATCTGCCTTCATCATTACATGAGGATGTTGCTTAAGCGTAAGTTCATACTGGCTTTTCCAATTTAAGCGTTGAAATAGGCGCTCGTTTTGCTTTTGGACTTGCGCTAAAAATACTTGGCAACCAAGGGCATGAGCGCTAGAAACAGCTAGCTTAATAAGTAAAGAGCCCAACCCCACCTGTGTACGAAACGATGGGTCTACTGCTAATCTTGATCCCCACCATACATGATCACCTTCATCATGAATACGCACAGTACCTACGATGCGGTCATGCCACCCTCCATGATTAGCAATGGCGACGAGTACTTGCGCATAGTCGTCAATGTCGTCTCTGTCGTCCTTATCAAAAATAGCTTGTTCGCCACAGAATATTTGTCGCCTCAATGCGTAGGCTTGTTGCTTTTCCCACTCAAGAGTTGCCCATTTGATGGTAAAATCGGAAAAGTGTTCGCTGCGATTGTTTTTCATCATATTTACCCTTATTGATGGCGCCGAGTTTGTGGCTCAAGCGATGGCTCTTGGTTAATTCAGCAGGTGTTAATTAAGCACTTGCGAATGACTTTCTTCATATTTTTTGAGTGAAGAACATGCCCCACATTTTGCGCATCCTGCTTTTACGTTTTCGGCTAACATATTTGCTGCTGAAGTTTTCGCGCCTAGTGGCTCAATAATACTGCGCATGAATTCAGCGCTTGGCGCTTTGTGATCTTCAAGCGGTGTGCCTCTAATTGGCACGAACGGCACGACAAAAGGGTAAACACCGATGTCAATTAGTTCATCGCACAATGACAATATGTCTTCTGTTGAATCACCTAGACCCGCTAAAATATAAGTGCTCACTTGACCCCAACCAAAAATAGGGACTGCGGCGCGAAATGCGTCCATATATTCGTCTATGGTAATTTGTGATTTGCTTGGCATCATGAATTTTCTCAGGCTTGGCGTTACTACTTCAATGTGCATGCCTAATGCATCAGCGCCTGCGTCTTTGAGTTTTTTAAACCAACTGTGATCAGTCGGTGGTTCGCATTGCACTTGTACCGGTAAGTCGACCGCTTGCTTTACTGCACGCACACTGTCGCAAAGTACTTTTGCACCTCGGTCGGGTGTTGATGGTGTTCCGGTGGTCATTACCATATGTTTTACACCATCTAGCTCAACGGCCGCTTTTGCCACTTCTGCCAATTGTGCTGGGCGTTTGTATGCAATCGTTCTTCCGGCAGCAAGAGATTGCTCGATAGAACAAAATTTGCATGTTTTATTAATACCGCCATAGCGTATACAGTTTTGTAAGACAGTGGTTGCAAGTACATCTGTACTATGTAAGGTAGCAATGTGCGAGTATGGCGTACCGTCTGACGTTTTTAATGAGTAAAATTTGGGATCTTTAGCGAAGGTGACATCTGTAATGGGAATGCCTTCGCCAATTAGCTTAGTGCTACCATCCTTTTCTTGGGATAAGGTAAATGGCGAATAATTCGCAGATTGTGTGTGCACTGGTACCATGACTGGCGTACCATCAATGACCATGGCTTGGTGATCGCTCGGGCCTGCTCCGCCGCGTCGGCTAACGTGTTCTTGCTCACTTGAGGCTAAACGAACACCTTTTGATTGGATCTCAGTTATAAGTTGTTGCATTTGCTGGCTTTGGTTCATCTGCAACCTCCTTATGTATGTCAGTCGTTTTATTTGTGGATGTGGGCATCGCTGCTGTAGGCGAATGCGAGTATTCGGTTTTTTTGTTATTGATAAACAGGCTAAGTAGTTCAGGGCGCGCATAGTGTCCGACAGAATCCATCATGCGCTTTCGTTTAGTGATTAATGACATATCTAAATCGGCAATGAGCAAACCTTCGCCTGTTGTCAGGGGGTCTACAACATGAGAGCCTTCTGGCGATATTATTGCCGTCATACATCCATCTCGAAGGGCTGGCTGCATGCTTTGATCATCTGTAATGGACTCTATTTGTGCATCGGTTAACCAACCCGTTGAGTTAACGACAAAACATCCTGATTCCAGTGCATGGTGACGAATAGTGACTTCAATTTGCTCGGCAAATATTGGACCAACAAGGGAGCCTGGAAATTGACTACAATGAATTTCTTCGTGTTGGGTCATCAAGGCATACCTCGCTAATGGATTGTAATGTTCCCAGCACGCAAGTGCCCCAACTTTGCCTATTTTAGTGTCTGCGACCTTTAGGCCTGATGCGTCACCTTGCCCCCAAATCATCCGTTCATGAAAGGTCGGAGTTATTTTCCGGCGCTTAAGCACCAACTCGCCATTCGCATCAAATACTAACTGGGTATTGTATATTGAACCATGATCGCGTTCGTTTACTCCCAATACAACCACAACACCGCAGCGTTTGGCGCATTGGCTTACGGCGTCTGTTATCGGGCCGGGCACAATCACGGCTTGTTCGTATAATCGCATATGTTCTTTGCCGCTTTTTACCGGCGGACAAATAAATGAAAAATATGGGTAGTAGGGGACAAATGTCTCCGGAAAGACGATAAGTTCGGCGCCTTTACGGGACGCATCTTCAATGGCGCCAATGACTTTATCTAGTGTGCCAACCGCTGTCTGCAAATCCGGAGAAAGCTGAGCGGCAGCGACTTTTACGACTCTCTTTTGAGACATGGTCGCTGCTCCTTTTACACGGTCCAGGTATCAATAATTACTGCATTGTCACGCGTATGAAGTAGTTTGATATCCAATACATCTAGCGGACTAATTGGACGGATACCTTCGATGAGCGATGGCTCGCCGTGACCATAAAGGGCTTGCAGCGCAAAACGACAAGCATATATTTTACCGCCTTCACTCATGAATTTTTTCAATTGATTGGTGAAGTTTTGATGTCCTGGGAATGCCTCAGCACCTAATGTAGGAAACCCTCGTTGTAGGCCTAGTGTTACGCCGGGGCCATATAGTAAAATTGAAGTCTCGTAACCTTTTCTTTGTAGGCGAGTAGCTTGCAGCATATTTACGAAACCGATTGACCCTTCGAATGCGACGGTATGAAAAGTGACGAGTGCTTTTTCGCCTTCGTTTGCTTGAACATCTTCAAACACTTTTTCTTCATAATCGACAAAAAAGTCACCGTCTTTGTGCATTGGGGCTGTAATCTTAGGCATAGTAGATCCTTGTTTTAGTTAAATTGAGGCTTGTGTAATACATATTGAATACTGCAACGCTGATGCCAAGGTATGTGGGTGATGATCCAATCAATATCCAATCAAATATGTGGAACAAAATTTAGGCGATAGAAAATATTTTTAAGTTTGTGTTTGTAGGTGTTGCCGGGAGCTGAAAGCGCCATTAAAAGGCGCACTAACAGTGTGCGAAATTGCGATTGTTTGCACCAACGATGATGCGTGTTTAGTAAATAATCCAATCAATGTCACTGTATAAATCCAATCATTAGCTAATTCGCAGTTTGGAATGAAACTTGCGGGTAGCCCTTAAGGTTTGCGATTAGATGAGCAGTATTTTGAGTAACAATCAATATCGACACTGGCGATTTGCGTTGGCTAATAAAGATCGGCGTCCTGCATATCTAATGATTGCAGATTTGATTGCAGCAGACATCGAAAGCGGTGTATTGCACGTGAGAGATAAATTACCAACGTTACGAGAGTTGTCGTCCATGTTGGCATTAGATTACACCACTGTCGCACGAGCATACAAAGAAGCCAGAGAACGTGGTCTTATTGATTCTAGCCCGGGGGCAGGCTCATATGTAAAAGGCAAGTCAGTATCGTTATCGTTGCGCGGAGGTACTGACATTGAGATGACAATGAACTCTCCGCCTGAGCCATCCAATCCAGCACTGCTTGATAAATTGAATCAAGGATTCACGAACATCGCCGGGTCTGATTGCATTACAAGTTTACTGCGTTATCAAAATTTTGGGGGTACATATGATGATAAACAGGCCGGTACTACCTTATTGAGTAAAACGCTCGACGAGCCAAAAGTTGAGTGTGTGTTAGCATGTCCAGGCACTCATAGTGTGTTACTTGGTTTGTTAAGCTCTTTGGCAACAGATGGCATGTCTATTTGTGTAGAAAGTCTTGTTTATCCGGGGCTGAAGGCGATTGCAGCACAATTAAAAGTCCCGCTTGTCGCTATAGACGGCGATAGTGATGGACCGCTGATCTATCAAATGGAAGCACTTTGCAAGAGTAAGGACATTGCTGCAATCTACTTAAATCCAACGATTCAAAACCCGACAACACATACGATAAATAAGGCAAGGCGCGAGGCAATTGCAGACATAGCGATTCGATATAGTATTCCTATTATCGAAGACGATGCATATGGTATGTTGCCCGAAACACCTACGTCGGCCATAGCAAACTTAGCGCCAGAGCTGACATATTACATTACCGGCCTAGCTAAATACTTTGGCGCAGGATTGCGCACAGCGTATGTGCATGCGCCAAATAAAGCATCCGCAAACCGCCTAGCGGGGGCGATGAGAGCGTTGTCAGTTATGTCGAGTCCAATTACTAATAAATTGGCAACAATGTGGTTGCAAGATGGTACGGTCGAGCAAATGACGTCGGAAATAAGGCGAGAATCTCAGGCAAGACAAACGCTGGCAAAAACAGTTTTACAAGGGCATAAGTACTTCGCGCATGCTGATGGATTTCATTTGTGGATACATCTTCCTAAAAGCGTTGAGGTTAATCCTTCCACACTAGCGGCTTATCTGCGTACCCAAAATGTTAGTGTAGTATCTAGCGCTGCGTTTTGTACTAACAACAACCCGCCGCATGCAATCCGCATGTGTTTGGGAGGGCCTCAAGCCCGCTGGGAGTGTGAAAAAGGCCTTACACTTATTACTGAGTTACTCGCTGATCCTGAAAAACTCACATTGGCACTGGCAAACAAAAAGGTGCGCAAATAGGCCTTAACTTACGCACATATATTTGATGTGTTCATGGCAAAGCTAATACAGCTATGCGCAACGCTTATATTTTTGCGACGACTGTTAGTGTTGCCTATTTTTCATCTTCCACTTCAGGAATATCAACGTTAAATGAAAATGGCTTGGCAGCGCCCCTTTCAAATTGCATTAACTTGGCAATACTTTGTGCTGTGAATACATGACCTTCAGACAGCAATAAGATGTGTTGATTATTGAATAAATCTTGTTTCAGTATCATACCGGGTTCCAATTTCTTGGACGTCATCATGCCATCAATCAGTTCTAACGACATTTCCTTAGAAATATTGATAAAGGTTTTTAATACGCTTTCATCATATTTGGTACCAATATGTTTGCGTAATTCTACAATAGTGTCTTCATCACTAAGCTTATGCTCTGTTATTCTACCTTGACGATACCGCCAGTAATCTCGGCAAACGCTGATTATCCTGCTGCCCATAGGAACGACTTCTAAATTGCCATGTATTTCTTCAAATTGTTTTGAGATCAATTGAATACAGGCTTCTAAATCTGTCACAGGGGATAATATTTGCTCAGCGTAGCTCACCTGCTTCATGTAGCTGTTTTTTTCCTCATAATTCATGGTGTTAAACGCTTTGTTATAGAATTCTGGTGGCAAACCTAGCATACCTATTTCACACAATAGTGCAGCAAAACTGATTGTTTTACATTCAGATTCATCTATCCCCATTTCGGTGGCTACTGCATTTGCACTGTCACTGACCAGCCTTGCAAATTGCCCGTCTATATTAGGGTTAATGACAATAACGTTGTAGAGCACTTTTTCTAAGGCTTTACTATGTCGCTGCAGGTTTGTAAGGACACTCTTAATTTGGCGGGTTCGAAGTTGTACTTTTTTATCCAATTCGGCCTTCACATTTTTGAGCAATGCATTTTGCTCAAGTGTAAGTGATTGTAGGCGTGCATTTTCCGCTTTTAATCGACCTCGCTCTATCCCTTCTTCAATCACTTTTATGAGGTCATCATTGTCCCAAGGTTTGTTAAGAAATCTGTG
This sequence comes from Agaribacter marinus, assembly GCF_030160655.1. Lineage (GTDB taxonomy): Bacteria > Pseudomonadota > Gammaproteobacteria > Enterobacterales > Alteromonadaceae > Glaciecola > Glaciecola marina. The sequence goes on along the minus strand of NZ_BSOT01000005.1, from coordinate 2,095,442 downwards.
TGCTTTTCCAAGATTAACCGCATCTTGAAGCGGCTCTATATCCGCATAACCTGATAAAACAACACGAAACGTATCTGGTTGCAGTTTAACGACTTCTGCTAAGAATTCCGCACCATTCATACCCGGCATTTTCATGTCAGATACTACGACATCAAGCGTTTGTGTAGACACGATCTTCAGCGCTTTTTCAGAGGAATCGGTAAATAACAAATCGATATCAAGTTTAAATAATGCTCTTTTTAACGATTTAAGGACATTAATCTCATCGTCAAGGAACAATACCTTTGGTTTATTACTCTGTGTGTTATCTGTCATAGTGTTTCCTGTATATTTTGTATGCCCATAGGCAGACGAATAATAAACGTAGCACCTTCATCACATTCGCTCTCAATATCAATTGTGCCGCCGTGCTCTGTAACAATACCGATGCTAATTGATAAACCTAGACCGGTGCCTTCACCCTCTTCTTTAGTTGTAAAAAATGGATTAAACAACTTTGCTTTTGCAGACTCAGGAATACCTGTCCCTGTATCAGAAATCTTAATCAGAATGTCTTCTTGATCCAACTGAGTCGATATTGTCACAAGGCCAAACTTATCCGTAGCCTTGATGGCATGCGCAGCATTGATCAGGATATTGGTGAGTACTTGACTAATTTTGCCTACATTCATGGGTATTTTTGGCAATGTACCTAAATCCATTTTTATATCGCAAGCATATTTAAGTTCATTTTTAACCATGTTTAACGTTGTTTTTATACATTCGTTTACGTTAAAAGGCTGCATTTCGTCACTGTCGACACGTGAGAATAATTTTAAACCGCTAACAATCTCTGTCACACGTTGCAAGCCTTCGTTTGATTCGCTCAGTAAGTCATTTATGTCTTCGTTGATGAACTCTACATTTTCTTTGGCAAGTAAATTCTTTAAGTTATCCAATTTTGTATTGAGCTCATCTGCCTTACTTTCGCAAAGCTGCTCTGTCTCGTAGATTATTAATTGATATGCCGAGACATAGTCTTTTAAGGTTAGTAAATTACTATTAATGAAGCCAATGGGATTATTGATTTCATGGGCTACTCCCGCAGCCAATTGCCCAACAGAGGCCATCTTTTCAGCTTGCAGTAGCTGTTGTTGAGTTTCTTTTATTTCTCTATTTGCATTAAGTAAGTCATTGTTTTTTTCGGATAGCGCCTGTGTTCTTGCGATTACTTTTGCCTCCAAATTCTCGTTTAAAATTTGTAATTCTTGTTTTTGCTCTGCATTTAAAGCAAGTTCCTTTTTTAAGGAATCGATCAATTTATTGAAAGACACTGCCAATTCGGAGAGTTCGTCGCTACCTTTAACGGAAACGTTTACATCATTGAAATCGCCAGTCTTAATTGCTTCTCGTACTCGTTTTGAGCCTGCACGTAGCAACGATAGCTGTCTTGTAAGGTAACTGCCCAACAAGAATGAAAATAGGCCCACGAGCAGCAATTCTAATAGTGCAATCGAAATTGACCAGTTTCGTACTTTGGCGATCGCTTTTTGTGTGTTTTGAATGCTGATACCCAATTCAATTTGGCCATAGGTGAAGTCACCTTGCTTGATTAGTGCTTGCGCATCGAAGATACCGTCTTGAACCTCCATTAAACTGATGTCAGCGATAAACGGGCGGGCTAGGTCTTCAGGTTTACCGCGTTGGGTAAGTACTTGCCCATTTTGATTTTTTACTCTTACATAAGCAATATCGGGGTTGCTCATTAGCTCTTCTGCAAATACTTCTAGCGATGCCAGATCATAAGATAAGACGGCATCTTTAGTCGTCGTTGCAAATAAATCAGCGGTCGTCTTTGCTCTGTTTACAAGCATTTCGTCTACAATTCGAGTCATGAAGCTAACGGCCGTGACAATCAGAATCACAAGTAAAATTGCTTCTATGACGGCAACGCCGCTAATTGTTTTGCTTCGCAACGAAATCTTCATGGCTACTTAGCCTCAATGCGATTAATACCAAGTGCTCTTACATCATTCCAATCTTCGTTTTTACTTGGTTCGAAACCCTTAAAAGCAATGCCTTTGAGTAGTGTTTCTGCGGCAATATCATCATTTGCTTGGAGCATTGCATGCAATAATTTATTTCTTGAGGCTTCACTTACGCTTTTAGCGGTTGCAATGGCGTGAGGCGTATATTTAGGGCTTTTCCAAAGGATCCGTAGGTTGTTTCTAGCTTCATCTTGTGTTGCATTGAGTGTGCGCAAAACGCCACCGCCTGCCGGGAAAATTTCGCGTGAAACAGTCAGATATACAGAATCATGTGATGAAACATATTGCGTATTAATCATGATACCAGCAGACTTAAGTGTCGATTGAGGGATGATGGTCGCAGCGAATGCAGCAGGGGCTGGAAATGCGAGCGTTTTGCCATCTAAGTCAGCGAGTGATTGAATCTTACTCTTTTTTGGAACGACGATAATGCCTTGAATACTTTTATTCTTTTGTCTCGCCAATGCTTGATAACCGTTGTGTTCACTGAATACAACGAAATGATATGGATTCATGTAAGCAATATCATATTCACTGTTGGCCAAGCGTTTTTCGAATGTTGGTATATCTTTAGCGGTCGCAAATACAATTTGTATTTCAGAATTGGCGCTTAAATACGCTAGCATTGGTGCCCAAGACTCCGCCAGTTTTTTTGCAGATTGTTGAGGTACTACGCCAAAGACTAAGGTTTCTGCGGCACTGGGTAACGTTAAAATAACTAGTAAAAACATTGTAATAACACGTGATTTCATTTCATTATCTCCTGCTGCGAGTTTTACTCTAGGATAGATTCAAATAACCCTAGTAAAGTGTGTGGCTCGAAAGGTTTGGGGAATGCGTAATTCGCGCCCAAAGTTTTCGCTTCTGACAATTTGTCTTCTGGTAGCGCTGAAATAACAACTATTTTCAATTGATCAAACGTGGCGTTTGCGCGGGTATGTTTGATAACTTCAAAGCCATTTAAGCCAGGCATACTGAGATCCAACGTCATTAAATCTGGTTTATGTTCATTGAGTAACATGCCAGCTTGAAAACCATTTTCAGCAATAACACTGCGTAAACCCGCCTTTCGCGCAAGGCGTTGAATAGCCTTTGCCATCGATAATTCATCATCAACGATTAGTACAACGGGCGCTTCTTTGTTTTTTAAACTGCTAGGGATGGGCATATTGTGTTCATTCAAGAACTGCAGTAAATCAGTTTGCAATACGCGGTTATTCCCGCGGCCCGGCAGTTTGTAACCTTTCAATTTTCCGCTATCAATCCAGCGAATCACTGTGCGCAGTGTAACGCCACAGAACTTTGCTATTTCACCACTTGTAAAAGACTTCAATTCACTTGTTTGCACTACTGCCTCTTAAAACTCATTTTTAGAATGCATGAATACAATAACTTAATATGTCATTAATTACAAATGCGACAATTAAATTAAATAAGACAAATAAATAAAATGTGACAAATGTGACAATCTGTGTATTATATAACCATCAGAATTCATTAAGTAGGAGTCGTATCTGATGCAAAAGTATCTAATCATATTTACTCTAGCCCATATTTTTTATGGACTAAGCGCTAACTCTACTGCTGTTAAAGCAGCTGAAATTACGAATGATTTTTTTGGTTACGCCCTATTGCGTTACGAGAATGAGACAGAACTAACGAATAAACCTGATAGAGAACGTATACGCCTAATTGCGCAGGGAGGCCTGAAAACAACATGGACATCAAAGTGGCAATCAACTATCAGACTAAGTACGGGCCTAAAGAATAAACAGAATGTGCCAGCGCTTACCTTATACCGCTTTACTGAGCAGGCTCAGCCTGACAATGACTTGTATATCGACCAGGCATTTGTCCAATATACGCAGTCTGCACTGCGTATAAGCGCAGGGAAGCTTCCTTGGCAGTTATATAACGTTACTGATGTTTTTTGGGATAGGCACTTAAATCCAATTGGGCTCGCTGTAGGGCATCAATTTTCTCCAAAACATAATATACAAGCCGCAATACTTATGCCGCTGGACGGTGAGAGTGGAACCATTGGCCAGATGTATCTCGGGCAATACAAATACGTAAACCAAATGGATAAACTCAAATTTACGTTTGCGCCATGGTTTGCGGTATTCAACGGTCAATTTGGCGCTCAATATGCATCTCGCGATACGCAATATGACCATCGCTCGCTACGATTATCCTCTGCATTAAAGTACAAAAAATGGCAAATAGGTATTGATACTGGGTTTGCATTTGATACGCCAGATCAACAAAATAAGCAAAACCTTAGCATTACTAGTGAACTGCGCTATGGCGGCCTAAAGCGTCAGAAGGATTGGCTCTTACAAATTAGCTATAGTCACGTCGAACGCTATGCTGTTGTTAGAGAATTTGGACAAAATGCGCGAGCGGCGGCGTTAACGACAAATTTTTCTGGATGGGATTTTCGTTGGAGATATAAACTAAATAAAAAGGCATGGATAGGTACTCGCTTTAGCAGCGTTAACAGCCTTTATGGAAACACCATCAAGAGCAATCGATTTCGTATTGAAGCTCGCTGGTCATATTAACTTGTCATAGAAGGTATCCGTTATGCAAAAACTTCTACTAGTAGACGACGAGAAAAGCGTGTTGTCAGCGTTAAAACGTAATCTAATGAAGCAACCTTTTGAAGTCTTTACCGCTGAATCAGCGAATGATGCTTACGAAATATTAGCAACAAATGATATTCAGGTAATGATGACTGACTTCAAAATGCCTAATGAGAGCGGCGCAGAGCTTATAGCAAACGTTTCTTCTAGTTATCCTGAGGTTGTTTCATTGATGCTTAGTGGGCAGGCTGACTATGAACAAGTTGTTGATTTGATGTCTTCAAAAAGCATAGTTAAGTTCATAAAAAAGCCGTGGTTAAAAAGCGATTTGGTTAATGCAGTTCGTCAAGCCTTTACACATTATCATCAAATGAACCATTCAAGCTGGCAGCAACGACTAAATACTTCCTCTTTTTGTAAAGCGCAACACGAGTTCGAACGTTTGCTTGCAGTAGAGTTAGGAAAAAAGCAAAAAGTCGTTATTTGTCTACTCAATCTAACAAATACGACTGATATTTCAGAAAAGCTAGGCCAAAAGGCGTGCGAAAAACTGCAATCTGACATGATTTCAAATGCCCACGCGACATTGCCTACAGGTTGTTTTTCATATTGGAATTCTCCTAGTTCGGTCGTGTTTTGTTTTCCTGGGTTTGACCACGACACATGTTTAGAGATACTGACTAAACTGCGAAGTCATATTGTGCGAAAAGCGCGGCAACATAGCCCTTCTATTCAGCTTGATATGCGTATTGCGTATCGAACCATAGATAAGTGTTTTACTACCCTTGAATTTTTGTTGGAAGAACTCAAACAAAATTTGAATACAACTAACGCGTTTAAACCGACTTTAAACATCGATACAGAATTGAGCGAAAAACTTGCTAGGGAACGCCTTATTCGCACCTCAATTAGTGAACAACTAAATGACGGGAAATTCAGCTTGGCGGTTCAACCAAAGATAGATTTAAGTACTAACCTTGTCGATAGCGCTGAAGTGTTATTGCGCTGGGAACATTCAACCTTAGGCTGGCTTTCACCAGAGGAGTTTATACGTTTAGCGGAGATAGATGGTCAAATAACAGAGTTAGGGAGTTGGGTTGTTGATCGAAGTGTTGCATTAGCTGCAATGATGTCACGCACGTCGCCTACGCTAAAATCTATCTCAATTAACCTGTCGTCTCGCCAATTATATAGTGACAGTTTAGTTTCGCAGTTAAAACACGTGATTGACAAGTATGATGTAGACCCTCAAAAAATTGAGCTAGAAATAACTGAGACATGCATCGCTCAAGATATCGAAAAGGTTATTCCAATGATGACGAGTTTGAAGCAACTCGGCGTGGGGATCAGTATGGATGACTTTGGCGCAGGCAGCACGGCATACAACTATTTAGCGGAGTTGCCATTAGATATTCTTAAATTAGACCGATGCTTAATCAAAGACTTAAGTGCGTCCAAGAATAAGCAAACACTGGTTTGTAAACTAATTGAATGCTGCCATAGCATCGGTATTCGTGTTGTTGCTGAAGGCGTTGAAGACCATGATACACTTGACATATTACGCCTTTTTAAGTGCGATATAGTACAGGGCTATGTATTTAGTCCAGCTATTTCCCCGGCTAAATTTACAAACATGATGCTTCAACAACCTTTTAAGTAGCGTTTGTAAACAAGCAAAATACAACGTAAGTAAGCGATACGACTATTTAATTTCGGGCAGTATGGTCGCTTTATTTAAAATAATAGGGTTTACCGGGACATCACGAAAACCAGATTGCACATTATATTCGGTCTCCACTTCTGACATCTTGTCGACAACGTCAGTACCGTCGATAATTTCGCCGAAAACCGTGTATCCCCAGCCTCTACCCGGATCTAGATTGGTGTTGTCGCTCACATTAAAAAAGAACTGCCTGATGGCTGAATGCGGATCGTCTTTTCGTGCCATCGCGATGCTGTACATGCGATTTTTTAAACCATTGCCCGACTCATTGAATATAGATGAAAACGTCGTTTTTACTTTAAAATCAGGACTATAACCGCCACCTTGCACAATGTAATTTGGAATAATGCGTTGAAACAGGGTGTTATCATATTCCTCATAATTTACGTAGCGCAAAAAGTTATTCACTGTAATTGGCGCTTTTCGACGATTCAGCTCTATCGTAATATTGCCCATTGTGGTTTCGAACAATACGCGAGGATAATAGTTATCTGGTTGAATTTCTGAACCTTTTTGTTTCTTTGAAGGCAAGGCATAAGCAGTAAATGACGAAAAAATAAGTGCCATGACGGTTATCAATAACAAGGGGAAGAAACGCGAGGCCTTGGTACTAGATGACTTATAAAACATGTATTTTCCTTTAATTAACGCATTTTTTGTGCACTTAGCACAATAAACTTTTTGTTATTGCCGACTACCGTTGCGCCACCAAATAGGCGCTTGAATTTATTAACATAATCTAAATGGCGATTCGCAACAACCCTAAGCTCTCCATTCAGTTTTAAATACTTTTGGGCCTGCGAAAACATGCGCCAGGCTATGTCATCGGTAATTGTATTTTGCTGATGAAACGGTGGGTTGCACAAAATTAAATCGTACGCATTTATGTCATTTGCTGATAATTCAGAAAAACAATCACTGACAATAAACTGCGCACGCGCGGATACACCGGCTTTTTCTGCCCCGGCCTTTGCGGAGGCTATTGCCATAAACGATTCGTCGATAAATAACACTTCATCATCTTTGTTATTTAACAAGTATTGAATACCAATGACTCCGTTTCCGCAGCCAAGGTCGATAACGCTCTTTTTTTGTGAAGGATGGGATATCTCATCATCGCTGCCATAAAGATTTGGATAAATACTATTGCTGCCACTTGGCAGATGCTTAAGCAACATGCGTGCGCCAATGTCTAGATGCTCTCGGCAAAATACGTTAGCGTGGTTAATTAAATCAAAGGGAATACTCGGGTCGCTGACAGTACTTGGATACGGCATCTCAGAGGATTTCGTGGCGTCAATATTACAAAATATCAAGCGGGCTTTCTTTTTTGCTAGGGAGGTTTTGGGTTCACCCAAATGTTTCGATACTAAAGACAACACAGTATTCGTGATTGATTTAACTTTGCCGGCAGCTATAAATAAAGTATCTTCATTTACCAATGTTTGTAAAGCAATCAATTGATGTTCAAGCATTGCGAGGGTACGCGGGACTTTTATTAACACTGCGCTCAACGGCCGTTTTAGTTCTTCCATGGCGAGCGCATCGCTAATGTTGATATCATTGTTTTTTTCGTTTCTTGATAAATTTTGCCGAATTGCACAATGTGATAACCATGAGTCAGACACGACTTGTGGTGAATAATCGGCGTAAAAACATGTCAATGCGCCAAATTCATCATTGATAATAGCCAAGTTTCCAAGTTTACTGTAAAGATCTTGTTCTTCAATGTGGCGTATAATAAATTCGTCACTAGCGTCCCATGCTTGCAGAGATTTATCTCTAGAAGCCGGAAACCTATGCAAGGAGAGCGGGGTATCGTTAATCAATAGTTCGGTGTTACTCAACTGAAGGAACTCTTAAGTATTTGCTTGTTGAGGAGTATACCATTGTTAGCATGGGTTGATATGTGCGTTCGCCGAAAAGGGCCCAGATCACCAATGATTTTAGGATAAGTAGGCACTAAAGATGTCATTTAAAATTGGCCAATCCGCTTTTGACTTTTGTGAAGAGAGTGTTTTTCCTCCTGTGCGGTTAAGTGGGGATGGTTCGCTTAACTTTCAGCAATTACCGATGACTGATGCGTGTGTTTCATACGCACCAAACTTTTTGAGTGTAGATGAGGCGAATATTGCGTTTGAAGAACTCGCGGCAACGCTTGAATGGCGTCAGGACAATATTGTGCTTTTTGGCAAAAAGGTGAAGATTCCAAGGCTTCAGGCATGGTATGGAGACAGTAACGCAAGTTACATGTATTCTGGCTTGTTGATGCAAGCAATGCCTTGGACAGAGAGTTTGGATCGGTTAAAATCGCGGTGCGAAAAGCAATGCAATAAACAGTTTAACTCAGTGCTTGCAAACCTGTATCGTAATGGTGCCGACAGTATGGGGATGCACGCGGATGATGAGCCGGAACTGGGCACGAAACCAACGATTGCATCACTTACTTTAGGTGCTGCGCGAAACTTCATATTTAAGCACAAGCTTAATAAGCAAAAATATTCGCTGGTGCTTGAACACGGCTCTTTGTTGGTGATGCAAGGTAATACACAGCAATACTGGCAACACGGTATGAATAAAACAAAGCGTGTAAACAATCCACGTATAAATTTAACGTTTAGATACGTATATCAGTAATTATTTGAGGCAGTAACATGTTAGTAGAAAACGCCATTGCAGAAAAACTACAAAGAGAGCTTTCCCCTAGCTTTTTAACCGTCGAAAACGAAAGCCATATGCATAATGTACCGGCAAACTCGGAAACGCATTTTAAAGTCACCATTGCTGCTGACGCTTTTGATGGTAAACGTCTACTTCAGCGACACCGCACAATAAACAAGGTACTTTCAGAAGAATTGGCCGGGCCGGTGCATGCGCTTGCCTTACATACCTACACGCCTAATGAATGGGAAGGCAAAAACCAACAGTCACCTGACTCACCGAATTGTCTTGGCGGTGGTCGATAGGCTAGCATAGCGGGCGGCAAGGTTGAGATAGCTAAACAAGCCTTAACTGGATGTCATATACATAATTTACATTGAATGCTGGGTTAATATATGTAAATATTCACATATGTGTATTTTCACATGTATATGTTTTGTATTATGTATGTTTAATGAATGGAGTAGCGTTTGCAGAATGCGCAAAGTGGGCCGATGGCGAAACATACTGACTTGTGCTCGCCAGTAACATTTTTTAAGTGTTTGTCTGACGACAATCGTTTAAAAGTGTTGATGCTAATTAGTGCTGTCCAAGAGGCGTGCGTGTGCGATCTTCAACATGCACTAGATATTGATCAACCTAAATTATCTCGTAATTTGTCGTTTTTACGTAAATATGAAATTGTAAAAGACTATCGGCGTGGAAAGTGGGTTTTTTATCGCTTACATCCTGCGTTACCTGCTTGGGCATGTCAGACAATTCGCTCGGCATACGAGAACAATACGAAGTACATTGAACAATCCCTTACCCGGCTTAACTTATCTCTTCAACGAGCGTGTTGCGATGTCTAGTTAAGAATGGAACATCTAACTAAATCGCCAATAAGTGGATGCAACAGTTGTAACACTTGCGCTTTAAACTAAACAAGATTAGTCCTTTACGGATAAACAAGCGCAAATACCAGAGACGTTTAATCATGAAAATTTTATATATTTGTACGCACAATCGATGTCGCAGTATTTTGTCAGAAGCGATTACTAATCAACTTGGGGCTGATCATCAAATTTCAGCAAAAAGTGCTGGTAGCCAGCCGGTCGGCCAAGTACATCCTCTGTCTATCGAGTATTTAGATGCAAATGCATATAGTACTAAGGGCCTTAAGAGTCAATCTTGGGATGAGTTTGAAAGTTTCTCTCCCGATTTAGTCATTACGGTATGTGATTCTGCCGCAAACGAAACTTGTCCAGTATATTTTTCTAATACCAACCAAATGCATTGGGGGCTTGCCGATCCATCAAAGGTAAGCGGGACATCAATGGAAATTGCTGAAGCGTTTAATACTTGTATTCGCACAATTGAAGCACGAGTTACCTTACTCATTGATTTAAAAAATAAAGGGCTAAATGCCCTGCAAATCAAATCTGAAATAGAAGGGCGCGAATAAGTATGTCTGGAAACAAAGATTCGATAAGCGATGATTTACATCGTCGCGATTTGCCAAGTACCGACCTACTTAACGTAAATTTTTCCGAATTACCTACGCCAAACACAGAAAATTTTAGCAAGAGCTTCAGTAAGCATAAACCTCGTATTTTACTCTTATACGGCTCACTCAGAGAACGCTCATATAGTCGCTTAGTGATTGAAGAGTGTGCAAGATTACTAACGGATTTTGGCGCGGAAGTACAAATCTTTAACCCGAAAGGTTTGCCACTGCCTGATGGTGAAGATAGCTCCCACCCAAAAGTGCAGGAGTTGCGTGAGCTGATGCTGTGGTCTGAAGGGCAGGTTTGGTGTTCGCCAGAGCGTCATGGTGCAATGACGGGTATTTTAAAAAGCCAGATTGATTGGGTACCGCTTAGTCTTGGCGGCGTGCGTCCGACACAAGGAAAAACCTTGGCGGTAATGCAGGTGTGTGGTGGCTCGCAGTCTTTTAATGCCGTCAATCAAATGCGTATTTTAGGGCGCTGGATGCGGATGGTGACTATTCCTAATCAGTCTTCGGTAGCAAAAGCCTTTTTGGAATTTGAAGACAATGGCCGAATGAAGCCATCGCCATATTACAACCGTATTGTTGATGTAATGGAAGAGCTGATGAAGTTTACGTTGCTCTTACGGGACAACAAATCGCATTTTGTTGACAGATACTCAGAGAGAGTGGAGTCTGCGGCGGAATTAAGTAAGCGTGTGAATGAATCGACAGAGTAAAGAATGATGGGGCTATTCGAACGTTATTTATCATTGTGGGTTGGCTTGGCGATTGTTTTAGGTATTGCCGCGGGCAGCATTGTACCGAGTGTTTTCCAATTTGTGGCTAGCGTAGAATATGCGCATGTTAACCTAGTGATTGCTGTACTTATTTGGGTAATGATTTACCCAATGATGTTACAAATTGATTTTTCTTCAATCAAGCAAGTAGGCAAAAACCCTAAAGGCCTTTTGCTCACGCTTGTTGTCAATTGGCTTATTAAACCTTTCACCATGGCCTTTTTAGGTTGGTTGTTTTTTAAGGGGATATTTGCCGATTGGGTAGATCCTCAAACTGCGAATGAATACATTGCCGGTATGATTTTGCTTGGCGTTGCACCTTGCACTGCTATGGTCTTTGTATGGAGTCAGCTAACTAAAGGGGATGCTAATTACACTTTGGTGCAGGTCTCCATCAATGACGTAATCATGATTTTTGCATTCGCGCCTATTGCGGGGCTGTTGCTGGGCATCACCGACATTACTGTACCTTGGGATACACTGATTCTTTCAGTCGTGTTGTATGTGCTCGTTCCGCTTATTGCTGGGGTTGTATCTCGGCATTGGTTTGAAAAAAATACCGGTTTAACGCAACTAACTCACACCCTTAATAAAATTAAGCCTTGGTCGATTATTGGGTTACTTGGTACGGTTATCTTGTTGTTTGGTTTTCAATCAGAAAAGATACTCTCTGAGCCTGAAGCCATTGTATTGATTGCGATTCCCTTATTACTTCAAACATATGGTATTTTTGTCATTGCTTACTGGGCGGCAAAGTACATGAAGTTACCACATAATATTGCTGCACCAGCTTGTATGATTGGCACGTCAAACTTTTTCGAACTCGCGGTGGCGGTCGCTATTTCACTGTTTGGCTTTCATTCTGGTGCCGCGCTAGCTACGGTAGTTGGTGTGTTAGTCGAAGTGCCGGTGATGTTATCTTTAGTATGGTTCGTAAACAAAACACGGCATTGGTTTTCTGCTTAGCACTGAATCAACGAGCGACAAGTTACTTGTCACTACCTGCAAGGGGTTTTAGTGAATATGAACACAATTAACAATGTAATAGATGTATTTTGGCGCTTTTTGGTCTTAGGTTGCACATCTTTTGGTGGTCCAGTTGCCCATCTGGGGTATTTTAGACAAAGTTTAATTGAAAAGCGTCAATGGCTAAGTGACAGGCAATATGCAGAGTTAGTGAGTTTATGCCAATTTTTACCTGGCCCAGCAAGTAGTCAAGTTGGTTTTGCCTTGGGGTATTCACAAGCTGGATTTGCTGGCGCATTTGCGGCTTTTATCGCATTTACTGCGCCCTCAGTGTGCTTATTACTTGGTTTCGCTTACATCATCGAATTTGTTTCTATCGAAGTGCAAACTATGCTGATTCATGGTTTAAAGCTCGCTGCCTGTATCATTGTTGCTGACGCCGTTTGGGGGATGTGGGCGAAACTTTGTTCTACGCTGCTACTAAAGTCATTAGCGGTTGTCAGTGCTGTTGTCTTAATTGCCTTTCCAATTATCGGATTGCAGTTGATTGTATTGCTGGTAGCGGCGGTGATTGGTGGTTATTTTTTCACTGCTAGCAGCGCAGATAGGACCAATGCACTGGCGTTAAATACAGCGCTTCAGGTAAACAAGCACATAGCGCGTGCTTGTTTAATCTTATTTTTTGTTTTATTGCTTATGGCTGTTTTTGTGGCGCCTTATGGAGAAAATAGCGCACAAATTGCAGGTGGATTTTATCAAGCGGGTGCCTTAGTTTTTGGTGGAGGTCATGTCGTATTGCCGTTACTCGAAGATCTTACTGTAAATAACGCTTGGTTAAGCGAGCAAACGTTTCTGGCTGGTTATGGCGCTTCTCAAAGCTTGCCTGGACCTTTATTTTCATTTGCTGCCTATTTGGGTGCAAACATATCATCTAGTCTACCTCCAACTGCAGTAGTGTTATTAGCGACTGTGGCAATATTTTTACCGGGTTTTCTATTAATGGTCGGTGTACTCCCGTACTGGTATAAAATGCAGCGTTTTACTTTAATTGCAAATGCAGTGGCAGGCATAAATGCGGCGGTTGTTGGTGTACTTGCTGCTGCTTTCATAAATCCACTATTGTTGGCTTCTATTGGTCACATAGCTGATCTCATATTTGTTGCACTGGCGTTTGTATTGCTCAAACGCTTTTCTCTGTCTCCGTTAATCGTTGTTGTATTGAGTTTGTTTTTCGCCTTTGGCGCTAAGGCGTTGTATCCCAATTAACAATCTATTGTAGGAAATGTTGATTATTTTTTGATAGACTCGCGCCCCTCGTATGTTTTAGAGCTATTTTAGTATGTTTAATAATTTTAATGGTACTCAAGGCAATGTCAAAAATGACTTATTGTCGGGGATTACCGTTGCACTTGCACTTGTGCCGGAAGCAGTCGCTTTTGCCTTCGTTGCTGGTGTAGAGCCAATGATCGGACTTTACGCCGCTTTCATGATGGGGTTGATTACCTCAGCTATTGGTGGTCGTCCGGGCATGATCTCAGGTGCAACGGGTGCGATGGCTGTTGTAATGGTTGCATTAGTCGCACAGCATGGTGTGCAATATTTATTTGCTGCGGTGGTATTGGCTGGAATATTACAGATATTGGCAGGCGTTTTTAAGCTCGGAAAATTCATACGTTTAGTGCCATACCCAGTCATGTTGGGTTTTGTGAATGGTTTAGCAATCGTTATTTTTCTAGCGCAGCTAGGGCAATTTAAAGTCACCAATGCGCTTGGTGATTTAACATGGATGAGCGGTTCAATGTTGTATTGGATGCTTGGCTTAGTTGGCTTAACAATGGCAATTATTTATTTGTTGCCAAAATTAACGAAAGCAGTGCCTGCGTCGTTGGTCGCTATTATTTCTGTGACCTTACTCGTTCATGGTTTAGATCTAGAAGCTCGCACGGTAATTGATTTTGTGCGTGACATGGTGCCTGAAAATGAAAAAGCGACGGTAACCTTGGCTGGCGAACTGCCCAGCTTTTCGATACCAATGGTACCTTTTAATTTAGACACCCTTTATATCATTTTACCTACTGCAATTATTTTAGCCTTAGTTGGCTTGATTGAGTCACTCCTTACGCTAACGCTCATTGATGAGATGACTGATACTCGTGGTCGCGGCAACAAAGAGTGTGTGGGTCAGGGCGTTGCCAATACTGTCAATGGCTTCTTTGGCGGGATGGGTGGTTGTGCCATGATTGGTCAAAGTATGATTAATATTAACAGTGGAGGTCGCGGCCGTTTATCCGGTATTTCAGCGGCATTAGTGCTATTAGGCTTTATTCTGTTCGCTGCGCCATTAATTGAAATGATTCCGCTAGCGGCACTTGTTGGCGTAATGTTCGTTGTCGTAATTGGTACTTTCGAATGGGCGAGTTTTCGCATTATTCGAGGCGTAAACAAAGAGGACGCGTTTGTGTTGTTCCTTGTCACAGGCATAACGGTCATTGCTGATTTAGCCATAGCGGTAGTCGTTGGTGTTATCGTATCGGCCTTAGTCTTTGCGTGGAAGCATGCAACGCATATTGTAGCGAAAACCCATACTGATGAAGATGGTTGGAAAGTGTATGACTTGGATGGACCACTGTTTTTTGGTTCAGTGAGTTACTTTAAAGACATATTTGACCCACAAAATGATCCGAAAGATGTGGTCATTGACTTCAAAGAATCGCGCATCTGGGACTCATCTGGCATAGATGCCTTAGATGGACTAGCAGACAAATACAAAGCTCAAGGTAAAACACTGCACATTCGACATATTAGCTCTGAGTGTCAAACTTTGCTTAAGAAAGCCAGTGACTATGTAGAGATAAATGTAAATGAAGACCCGCGTTATCGAATTGTGTCAGATAAATTAGGGTAGTTCTGTTTTATTTGAATGATTTGAAGGGTAAGGCGTCTGACGATTTAGCGACAGGCGCTCTATTCATTCATAAACTAGTATGGACGGGTTAACATAAAATCATCAATAATACCTGTTGATGATTTTATGCTACTAGTATTAAGTATTGGTTATTTTTGTTTTGCTAACCAATTCACTAATTGAACATATTCTTCTGCAGATTTAACACCGCCTTTAATTTGGTATTTACCGTTAACGATTACGTTTGGTACGCCGCTGATGTTTTCTCTATTTTTTTGGATTTGCTTGTTATTTCTGTTTACAAGACTGGTGACACCAAAACTGGAAGCTAGTTTGTCAAACTCTTCACTATCAACGCCATTGGCAACAAATGCAGCTTTAAAGTCGTCGATACTTTTAATTTCTTGTCCTTTACCTTGCACGTGAATCAAACTGAAAATTGCATCATTTAGCTTATTGTCTAGTTTAAGTTGACGCCCAATCATCATTGCTCTTGTGGCTGCGTCCTGGATTTCAGGTGATGTAAAACGCATGAAATTCACATGAATTTTATCGAATTTTACGCCGTCATCGAGCTTCGACTTTACTTCTTGCATTAACGGTTCAAATCTAAAGCACGCAGGGCACCAAAAAGAAAAGTATTCTTGCACTACGGGTTTAGCGCTGGCTTTGTCACTTATGACTGTATAGTGAGTGCCTTCTTGCCATAGGGTCACTTGCGCCAATGCTTGAAGTGGAAAAAGAAGGGCAATGCTAAGGCCGAGTAAAAATTTTTTCATGTAAAGTCCTAATTTAAAAACCATATAGTTTTAGTGCTAGCTATCTTATGGGCAACTAACACAATAAATAGTGTGCGTTGTCTTTGCCGTATTATCACTGACAATTGTATCCTATTAATGACGAATGCCAAGTACAAGTGTCATCGCACGAAATACTCAATAGTTAGTGCGTAATGTCAATTCAATTTACAACTTATCCTAGTACTTGACCGATTCAATATGAAAATAGTTCCCATTAACACGTTAAATAGGGCATTGATGTCTTTTTCCTAATAGATAATTTCCTGATTTTACTTCATTTATTTTCAATGGTGTTGGTTGTCGGTTTCAGCACATTAATGAATTTTTGTGTCAGTAAAATTTACAACTAAACACAATTGCAACTGATTGAAAACTTAAGTTAATGAAATTATTAACAAAATTCTATGGCTTATTTTTTGCTTATTTGTTAATCAAATGTAGTTTATAAAGTAGTCTATGTAGTAAATGTAGTTAAATTAGTCGTTCAACAAGGAAAACATAATGAAGACATTAACGTCACTTAACTTTACTCGAAAAGGGCTTGCTGTTGCGGCTCTACTTGCATCTAGCATAGTAGTTCCGTTTAATGCTCATTCAAATGCCATTATCCAATATGGCGATTCATATCTTGGGGTCAACAATGAAGGGCATTTAAATGTGTTTCCTTCGGATGTTGACGGAATTTCAGACGAGTTCCTAGCTGAATTTGGTGGCTCTCCAGTTGGTCTTTGGCGCAACGGTATTGGTGATTCAACGTCACCCGGTTGTTTGTGCGAGGGCTGGGGCGTGGCTGCGACGGTTGGTACTGCAAGGCTTGGTGCCGGTGCTAATATTGCCGTAGATGGTGTATTTGGCATTGATGGTGGAACATTTGGTTCAACCGACACATCAATCACGTCCTTGGTCAACCTTTCAGATGCCGACATTTCGGTCACGCATGCTTATGGCTTTTCGCTTGCTGAAGGCGTATTTCAAGGCTCAGTCACCATCCGGAATAATACTTCAAGTACCATTGATGATGTAGTGTATCGTCGTGTTATGGACTGGGATATTCCACCCACTGAGTTTAATGAGTTTGTTACTCATAGTGGTGTCGAAGCTAATTTGGAGTCAGCGGGTGGGAATGTGCGCTATGCCAGTGATAATGGTTTTGCCTCGGCTAACCCCAACTCAGCAGCGGGCGCGCAAGACTTTTCAACCGTAAATGTCGATTTTGTTGATAATGGGCCTGCAGATCATGGTTCAGTGTTTGATTTCGCGTTTGGTGACTTGGCTGCTGGCGACTCGAGAACGTTTAATATCTTTTATGGATCTGCTGGCTCTGAGGCGGATGCATTATCTGCACTGACCACATTGCAGGCAGACGTCTATAGTCTTGGCCAACAAGCGGCGTCGCCAGGTTTAGGCGAACCGGCTACATTCTTATTCGCATTTGGTGGTGTAGGCGGTGTAGAACTTGGTTCTACGCCAGATAACCCTATTTTGCCATTTGTACCTGCGCCGGGCGAATTTGTATTTGAATCTCCTGAGCCAGGTTTTTGGTTTGATCCACCTTACGCTGAAGGGTTTGCATATGAACTTGAAGGCGGTGCATACTTTACTATGCTTGAAACACCCGATGCTTCGTTCGGCTTTGGCGATATTGATTTATTTGTTGACGGCATGTTTGTGACCACATTGGCGCCAGGGGATATATTTGATTTTACTACCTTGGCAAGCATGGTTTCGTCATTTTCATTGGTTGGTTTAGATCGCTTACTCGATATTGATGATCCTGACTTAGTTAGGGCATTTCCGCTGTTTCTTGATTGGTCCGGTGTAGCGTCGCGTATGACGATGGATGCTATTTTGGCGAGTACTACACCGACACCATCGGTAACGAGTCCTGCTACAATTTTGTTTGTCGTTGCTGGCCTTGTGTTCTTCATTACAAGGCGTAAACTTGTCGCTTAATGCTACTCTGTGCGCTTATGGACTTTTCCGTCCATAAGCGTCTCTTCATCACGGATGAAATATGACTAGAATCATTTCTATGCTAATCGTTCTAATGTCTTGCCAAGCCATCGGTGCAGATAAGAATGGACAATTTGCCATTAAAGGCGTGGGAAATGTAGGTTGTAAATCTTATGTGTCTATTATTCAGTCGAATAATCAACAAAAGTATCTATTTGCCGGTTGGCTAAACGGCTTTATTACGTCTCACAATCAACATCTCATCGATACTTTTGATCTGACGTCTTGGGAAAATGTTGAGACCTTAGGCAACTATATGTACCAACATTGCATACTTAATACTGAAAAATCTTTTTTTCAGGCGGCAACTGATATGGTGACCAAACTAGGGACTGAAAAAATTGATCTCTATAAAAGTGCGGTCACTTTCTCCGCTAACAGTAAAACTTATGTTGTATACGACCAAGTTGTTATGCGTATGAAACAGAAACTCTCCGATTTAAACATATTTTCGGGTGATATTAATGCTGAAATCACGACGAATTTTAAGGATGCAGTCAAAACTTACGCCCACAATACGGACATTGAGATAGAGAGTATCTTTGATCAACAACTGTTATTCAAAATGTTTCATGGCTAGGAGATATGCTGAAAGCGTTGACAATTATCGTATGCTATGAGGAAATAATTTTTAATACCTTAAATTGACTAATACGCTGTGTCCGAATCTATAAAGCCAAGAAACCCTCAGTCCGATAATTTGGAAGTAGATCAGCAATCTGCAAGTCTAAACAAAAAAGATAGAAAGGATATCATTACTCCTTATGCTTTTGGTGTATCAGCTGGCTTGTATGGTACTCCCTTAGCTAGCCCGTCTCGGCGAGTAATAGCCATCGGTTTTGATCTTGTCATCATAAGTGCGATCTCAGGTGTCAGCGGGCATGCTTTAGCAATATTGATTGCTGTCTTGTTATTGTTCGTTAGCAAACGTTTTCGGCGAGAAGATAGATTTAGAACGTGGCAACGCATTTTAGTAATAGTCGCTAGCATCATTGTGATTTTATCTGCGCTAGATTTCTATTGGATGGATAGCTACGCGCCCCAAAATCAAATTAAACCAGAGTCTGCAAGCGAAAGTACTTTATCGACTGAGTCGCAGCCTTCTGACCCAACGCTCCATGACGACAATAAACAAAGTGAAATAAATAAGCAGACGAGTGACTATAGTATAATTTCATGGGTAAAGGGCATTGCTACTGATTTGGGCATCGGTTTTGGTTGGGCAGCAGTGTATTTTACTGCCTTGACGACCTTATTTAAGGGCCAGACATTTGGAAAGTTATTGCTGGGTGTAAAAGTTATCAAATTGGATGGCAGTGATCTAAACATTTGGGAGAGCTTTGGCCGGTACGGTGGATATGGCGCTGGCATTGCAACAGGATTACTTGGATTTTTCCAAATTTATTGGGATGCAAATCGGCAAGCGATTCAAGATAAAATATCTGAAACATTAGTGATAGATAAACATAAACCTAAAGAGAACTACACCCCCAACAAATCTAGTTAACCTGGACACAAGGTTACTCCAACTTTACTTAGATTTGAAGTTGAAGGCTAAGTGGTGGTTCTCTTAAGCTAGATAGTTGTTCTTTGAGTGCTAGAATTTGATTTTCCCAATATTTATCTTCACCAAACCAAGGAAAAGCAGCAGGAAATGCGGGGTCTTGCCAGCGCTTATCTAACCAAGCCATGTAATGTACCATTCGCATAGCACGTAAAGGTTCAATTTGCGCTAACTGTTTGTGGTCAAAATGGTGAAATTCGTCGTACGCTTCAATCAGTGTATCAATTTGCAGTAACTGTTGTTGTCGATCTCCACTTAGCATCATCCATAAGTCTTGTATTGCTGGTCCTTGCCTACAGTCATCTAAATCTACAAAAATTGGCCCGTCTTGCCATAATATGTTGCCCGGGTGACAGTCGCCATGCAAACGAATTTGCGTATCATTGGTATTATACTGTGACACCGTTTCTTCGATTACTTGTTCTAAAATTACCATAAAAGGGTGTTGTAAATGGTGCGGTAGAATGCTTGAATTTGCAAGACGTTCGCGAGGTTCATTTAGGTAAGCAACAATTGAAATATCTGGTCGATGGGCAAAGTTTTTAGTACTTGCGACTTTATGGATCCTGCCAATTAATCTGCCCATCCATTCAATTTGATCTAGATTGTCGACTTCAAATTGTCGTCCTCCTACCGAAGGAAACAGTGAAAACCAATATCCTTGAAATTCATGTAAGCTTTTCCCATCAAATAGTGTTGGCGCGACTACCGGTAATTCAGCTTCCTGAAGTTCTCGCGCAAACGTATGTTCTTCGATAATTTGGGCTTTCGTCCACCGTTCTGGACGATAAAATTTAGCAACATATCGCTCATTGTCGTCAAGACGAAACTGATAGACTCTATTTTCATAGCTATTAAGTGCTAGCAATCCAGAGTCTACTCGCACATCTAAACTTTCAATAGCATCTAGAATCAGGTCGGGGGTTAAATTTTGAAAACTGAAATCTTGCGCAGACAAAGGTAATTTACCAACTTAGGAAAAGCGTTTATTGCCGAAGCATACCATTTAGTGCTGCACCTCCCAAGGACGCATTGCATTAAAAACCAGTGAAAATGAACGTTGTTGATTCATCTACAACGATTGTTTCCCCGTTTTCATCCGTCGTCTTAACACTAATGTATATTTGTTCTGTACCTATCTCTAAATCTGACGGGTCTACTGCAACGCTGACCGGCAAGGTATATACTTCACCGCCGGCTACGGCAACTTGATTGTCACCGTACAAAACTGGACTAGAAAGCCCTTTTATACTCAGGGTAAAGACTTTATCGTGCTGGGACTTATTTAGTATTTTTACGGTATATACGTTCTCGATTAAGCCGTCTATTGTCTCTCTATCCAGCGAGTTTCTGTCTCTTATAATGTCAATTTCGATAGGGACTCGTGTCGCGATATCAAAGACTAACATACCGGTCATAATTATCAGTACAAATGCATACCCAATGAGTTTAGGTCTAATTATTTTGGTAGTGCCACCTGAAAGCTCATGCTCGGATGTAAAACTGATAAGTTTTGGTTCGTAGCCCATTTTTTCCATCACACCATTGCAAGCGTCAACGCATGCGCCACAATTTATGCATTCATACTGAAGGCCGTTGCGAATATCGATGCCAGTAGGGCATACTTGAACACAAAGGTTACAATCGATGCAGTCACCTAGCCCTTTTTCAATCAAAGTTTCCTTAGGCATTTTTCGAGTTCTGGGGCCTCTATGTTCGCCTCTAGCGGCGTTATAAGATACGGTAAATGTGTCTTTATCAAACATTGCAGACTGAAAGCGCGCATAGGGGCACATATGAGTACACATGATCTCTCGCATAAAGCCAGCATTTCCATATGTGCAAGCAGCAAAAAATACGACCCAAAAACCGAGCCAGAAGGTGGTATTGAAGGTAAAAAACTCGATAAACAATAGATCAATTTCAGTAAAGTAACCAACAAAAGTAAGTGATGTAAGAACGGCTACCGCTAGCCACGAAAAATGCTTCAAGCTTTTTCGCCAGAATTTATCAAAGTCTAGATTTCGCTGGTCGAGCTTCATTCGTTTATTGCGTGGCCCTTCAATTTTTTCTTCGAACCAAATATAAATGAATGTCCAAGTTGTCTGTGGACACATGAATCCACACCAAACGCGCCCCGCGAATGTAGTGATAAAAAATAGAGCAAAGGCTGACACGATGAAGATATATGCCACAACCGTAAGATCTTGAGGCCAAAGTGTCATCGCAAAAATATTGAAACGTTGTTCAGCAATATCTAACAAAACGGCTTGCTGACCGTTGTATTGAAGCCAAGGAATGATGGCAAATATGCCAAGAAAAATGAGCCCAAAAAAACGGCGAATATTCTCTAACGAGCCTTTAACTGCTCGCACGTAAATACGATTCCTTGCGGAATAACTCCCCTGATTCTTTGGTTTTGTAGGCTTTTGAATTTTTACGGGGGTAATGTCTTTGACATTAATTTTGTCATTCATTGAATCGTCAACTTAGGCACGGCAATAGCAGCAATGTATAACGAAAGTATAGCAATATTTGTATGATGATCCTTATTCAAGATCAATATTTTCAATTTTGTCCCTATACATTTGTTAAAAATATAGAGACAGTTGGGTGACGCTGAACTTAATTGAATTTTATGCGTCATATAATTAAGCATAGTTTTGAATACTGTTTGAAAAAAGAAAATGAAGTACACTAGGGCGTGCTCTAAGGTTGGAGACATAGGAAGTGTAGTTTATGTGGCGCAACATAATAATTTTTGTGCAGATATTATTGATAATATGGTTATTGCAAACAAATTGGGTTCAACAACTCTTTTCGTCGACGCAAACGACAATTAGTGCTTGGGTGACCGGTGTACTGACTGTGCCCGATCGCCAAAAAATAGCATCGCTGCGTGACGCCTTTATGCGGAACAACATGTCGTTGCAATCGCATCAAACAGATTATGTATTTGAGGTAACTGATACAATACAAGGTATTCAAAGATTTCACCGTTTGTATTGCGCGGGCGATGATAAAAATCCATATTTATTTGGTCGGAATTTGGACAAGTTTTGTCAAGAAATTACGTCTTCTGGCATTCTACCAATCGGTGCTAGATGACTTATGGTTTCAGAGCTAGATACATATGTTGGCTGTGGTCTCCTTGAATAATCTTAGCGTAGTGTATATATTTTTAATACACCTTTTAAAAACAACACCTTGTTGAGGCTGAATTATTATGAATAAACGAAAGCTTACTTGCGCAGTAATGTTTACTGCAATGTTTACGTCGTCAGTCGTATTAGCAGACGAAGAAGAAAATTATGTTTCTGAAATCGACAACGGCAAGGTGTCGATTGAGTGGGTTAAACCGAAAGAATTCCATGATGTTATTCCGTCAGGGCATATCAGTCCAAGGCCCAAATATAGAAAATTTGTATTCAATCGTTTACATAAGCACTTCGAAAAACTGTCTGAAAAGCTACCAGAAGGTTATGCCTTGGAGCTATTGGTTACCGATTTAGATATGGCGGGTGATACTCGCAGAAATTTCAATAACGTACGAGTACTGCAACGTATAGATATACCTCGTATGGAATTTTCATATCAGTTGAAAGACGCAAATGGGAGTATTGTGTCTAACAACCAAGTTAAAATCAAAGATATGAATTTTTTAGACGGTTTATCGACGATACAAAGGCACCGAGCCTTATTTTATGAGAGAGAAATGATCTCAGAGTGGTTTGAAAAAGAGTTTAAACAGGTAATAAATTCGTAATATGCAATATTTTATATAAGTAAGGCGTGTTTCCCACAAAAAAATTTGTACTTTAACCCCGCGATTCAAGCGGGGTTTTTATTGTGTTGAATAGATCAACGATAGCTACCTAAAAATTTATGTAGAACGTAAGCAATTTGTCACATATAGTTAATATAAAACCTGTACCTTTGGTCAGGTTTTTTTAATAACCGTGATCATCAGTACAAGGGTGTTGATGAGCGGTTAAATACTAACAACAATGGAAAATTGTGATGAAACGCTTACTAACGACAATCGCGTTTGCCACTGCTGCAATCTCTACTGCACAAGCTGACGTATTCATTTCTGAATACATAGAAGGCTCGTCGAATAATAAAGCAATAGAGATTTATAATGCTGGTGACGCTTCAATAGATCTTTCAACTTATACTTTAGAATTTTACTTCAATGGCTCGACATCGCCGGGTTCAACTATTACGTTGTCAGGCAATTTAGCTAGCGGCAGCACTTATGTTGTTGCAGATAATGATGCGAACGATTCCATTCTAGCCCTAGCTCAACTTACGAGTAATTCAAGCTTTTTCAACGGCGATGATGCAATTGTGTTGAAAAACAACGGCACCATTCTTGATAGCATTGGACAAGTCGGCGTTGACCCAGGCAGTGCTTGGAATAATGGCGGTGTATCGACTCAAAACGCAACATTAATACGTAATCCTCAGATTTCGACAGGTGATAACGTAGAGAATAATGCATTTGATCCGAGTGTTGAATTTACCGCGGAAGCAAGAGATTTTATTGGAAATTTAGGTCAACATACGATAAACGGTGGCCCCGCAGACCCTGATCCTGTTGATCCAGACCCGGTCGACCCAACACCAGGCGACCCTGACTTAGTTGCGCCGTGTTTTAATTGCCCTGATTTATCAGCAGTTGCCGACCCCACAACATTTGATAGTCAAAACTTTTACGCGAGCGTTCAAGCCTTGATTGACGCTGGACAAAGTGCTGAACAAATCAAAGAAGCATTGTCTATGAAGGCGAAAGAAGACCAAGTAAATCTTACTTATTCGCAAGTATGGAGCGCTCTCACAGCAACGGACGAAGATCCGTCAAACACTGACAACGTAATATTGTGGTATTCTGGGCGTTCACAGGGCAAGTTTACCAATGGCAGTGGCTCACAGAGCACTAATCCGGACAATTGGAATCGTGAACATTCTTGGCCGAGCAGTCATGGCTTTGGAAATCGTTCAGAAGAAGCTTTCACTGATATTCATCATTTGCGTCCGACAGATATTTCGATTAACTCTTCTCGTGGCAATTTAGATTTCGATAATTCTGATAATGAATTGTCTGAATCTCCAATTAATCGTATTGATGGCGATTCATTTGAACCTCGAGATGAAATCAAGGGTGATGTAGCGCGGATGATGTTCTATATGGACACTCGCTACCAAGGTGCTCAAGGCGAAGAAACACCAGATTTGGTGTTGTTGAACAGAATTACTAATTCTGGAGATCCAGAATTGGGTAAATTATGTCAACTTATCGTATGGCATGAAACAGATCCTGTTGATGCAGCGGAAATCAATCGACACGACAAAATATATCAATACCAAGGGAACAGAAACCCTTATATAGATAATCCAGCATGGGTTGATTTAATTTATTCTGCAGCGACCTGTGATCAACCACCTACGGATCCTATAGACCCAACGGACCCTACTGATCCTACAGACCCAACGGACCCCACTGATCCGACGGACCCAGGTACGCCAACAGGCGGCAATGCACCATTAATGTTAACTACGATAGTTGATGGTAGCTTATCTGGCGGCTTGCCGAAGGCAATCGAGCTGTTTGCAACGCAAAGCATATCTGACTTAAGTATTTGCGGGATTGGTAGCGCAAATAATGGTGGTGGTTCAGACGGTGAAGAGTTTACTTTTCCTGCCGTATCCGTTAACGCTGGCGAATTTATTTATATAGCGACTGAGACTAGTGGATTTAACGCCTATTTTGGTTTTGACCCTGACTATACTAGCAATGTTGCCAGTATAAATGGTGACGACGCGATTGAACTATTTTGTGAACAAGTCTTAGTGGACGTATACGGAGATCAAAATGTAGGTGGCAATGGCGAAGCTTGGGAATATACAGATTCGTATGCATATAGAACACCAGAAACGAGTGCAAACGGTACGTTTGATATCAATCAATGGACAGTGCTTCCTCGTGACACTTTAGATGGTGAAACTGACGGCAATCAGATTCCGTTAGGTGCATTTACACTAGCCCAAGGGGGTATCTTCTTCTCGGAATATATTGAAGGTAGCAGCAATAATAAAGCCCTAGAAATTGTTAACTTGACGAATAGTGATATTGATTTATCTACTTATGTCATTGAGCTATATGTTAACGGCCGCACTGAGCCAAATACTACGTCACTTGAGGGTGTGCTTTTAGCAAACGACGTGTTTGTAATTGCAAACGCCAGCTCGGTAGATGAAGTACTAAATGTAGCGGATCAAACAAGTGGTTCTATTACCTTCAATGGCGATGATGCCGTTGCACTAGTGAACGGCGAAGGCGAAACACTTGATGTTATTGGCCAAATCGGTTTTGATCCGGGTAGCCGATGGGGAACTGGCGATACAAGTACACAAAATCGTACCATTCGTCGTAAGGTAAGCATTTCAGTTGGCGATACCGATGGATCAGATGTTTTTGACCCTGCCACCGAGTGGGACGGTTTTCCACAAAATACATTTGATGGTTTAGGTTCGCACGGTTCAAACGGCGGTGGAGGTTCTGGTGGCGGCGGTTCTACACTAGTTTTAGGCCAGTGTGGTGATGAAGCAACCTTTATTTCTGCGGTACAAGGTGCTGGTGAGTCGACTCCAATGGCCAACGAAAAAGTAGTTGTTGAAGCAATCGTGAGTTTTGTAACACCTGATTTAGGCGGATTCTTTATTCAAGAAGAAGCGGCTGATGAAGATGCCGATCCGAATACTTCGGAAGCGCTCTTTATTTCATATGCCGACATTGACAATGCAAATTTAGCCAGTGGTGATGTTGTTCGTGTGCTAGGCACAGCAGGTGAGTCTTTTGGTAAAACACAGGTAGTGGCAGATGAGATATCTAGGAGTTGTTCTACAGGCACTGTTTTTGCGTCTACCATTGAATTACCTTTGGTGTCTAATACTAGCCTAGAAGCACTCGAAAATATGTTAGTCGAAAACTCGACTGACCTAATTGTGAGTGATATTGCTAACTACGCGCGATTTGGTGAGGTAGTGCTGTCGAGTGATGTGATTTTCACACCGACACAAATTCACTTACCAGGAAGTACCGAAGCGGTTGCGTTAGCAGAAGAAAATGCACTCAATAAGTTGATCTTAGATAACCTGACAGATGGATCTTATACGGGCATTCCAGAGACGTTTGACGGTGAACTATCGACGACTAATCCTTTACGTATTGGTACTCGTGTATTTTCTGGGAATCAATATGTTGTAGATTTCGGTTTCAGCAATTACCGCTTGCGTCCAGTAAGCAATATTACCTTTGAAGTAGCTGGAAGGCCTGATGCTCCAAGATTGGACGGAAACTTGTCGATTTCTAGTTTCAATGTGTTGAACCTGTTCAACGGTGATGGCATCGGTGGTGGATTTCCAACACCAAGAGGGGCGGCGACGTTTGACGAGTATCAACGTCAACTAGAAAAAACCGTGTCAGCAATCAGTGAGATGAACGCTGATGTCGTAGGTCTTGTGGAGTTAGAAAATGATGGCTACGGTGCTGATAGTGCTATCGCACAATTGACAGATGCGTTAAATGCTGTGATGGGGGCAGATACATATGCCTATATAGATGCAGGTGCGCCTCAGGGTACAGATGTTATTACGGTCGGTTTGTTATATAAACCCAGCGTCGTGCAGCCTAGAGGTGCTTTACAAGTCTTAACCGAAGAAAATTCGATTGTTGATGACAATGGCCCGCTATTTAATACAAGAAGAAATAGGCCTTCGTTTGCACAAGAGTTTATTACGTCTGACTCCGGCCAAACATTTGTAGCTAATATAAATCATCTTAAGTCTAAAGGCAGTCCATGTGGAGCAGGAGATGATAGTGACAATGGACAAGCCTCATGTAACTTGACGAGAGTACGTGCCGCAAAAGCAATGAAAGCATGGTTAGGTGACAATTATGATGGCAAAGCAATTTTCATCTTAGGCGATTTAAATTCGTATGCTAAAGAAGACCCAATTGCCGAGTTAGAAGCGGGTGGTTTTGTAAATTTACTTGCAGAAAACTTAGGAACTGAGGCTTTCAGTTATCAGTTTAGAGGTGAATTTGGCACGTTAGATTACGTTATGGCGAATCAAGTTGCTGTTGATTTGGTGTCGGGTATTGCTGAATGGAATATTAATTCAACGGAACCTGAAGCTTTTGACTATAATTTGCAGTTCCCACGCTCCAGTGTTGACAAGCCTGTTTCTTATTATGATGAGTCAGCTTTCCGTTCTTCTGATCATGATCCAGTGCTTGTTAGTCTAGCTCTTGGAGCTGCAGATATCGTTGGAGATTTGAACGATGATGGTACCTTAAGTATTCAGGACTATATTGTTATCATTTCGGCAATGAATACTAGTGAAGGTGATGACAGGTTCAATCCGGACGCTGATATCAATAACGATGGCGTGGTAAATCGTGCCGATACATCCGCTTGGGTATTGTTGTATATCCAGTTTTTAAGGAATAGCTAAGTTATTGGCCTATAACTAAAAAATTAAGTCATAAAAATGCCCGACGTTGTTCGGGCATTTTTTTATTCACTATTCGTACTTTGTTTCCACAACACGCATTGTATTTAAGCTATTTGAACTTTTAAGCAACTTCCGCGTTACGGTTGACAAGCTTTGCATGGTCGAATACAGCGTATTTGTGTTTACCTTTCTTTTTAGCAGAAAATAAAGCTGAATCAGCCCAATCGGTAATATTTTTGTAGTTGAGTACTTCGCTTGATTCATTGCCGTGAAAGGCTACGATGCCAATAGATGTCGCAATTGAGAGTGTTTGCTCATCAATCTCTTGAGGGATACTGAGTGCGTCTAAAATGCGTTTAGCCAGTTTTATTGCGTTAAGTTCTGTTGACTTTGGTAGCAGTAGGCCGAACTCATCACCACCAAAACGGCCAAGTGTATCCATATCCCGTATATTTTCGGTTACCGTTGCGACAAACCGCTTTAGATATTCATCTCCAGTAGCATGTCCATATTTATCATTAATCTGTTTAAATTTGTCGAGGTCAAAATACATAAATGCAATACGTTCTTGCTGACGTCTAGAACTCGTAATTGCTTGTTTTGCTCGGTCGCTGAATAAGTATCTATTACAGGCGCCAGTTAATGCATCATAATGAGCAAGGCGTTTGAGACGCATGTCTTTTCTAAAATCTCTTTTTAAGGTATTCAATAGGTAGCGCAGGATTTCAGGTGTAACGGCATGTGTAGGAAACGCATCTAATGTATAATTGCGGTAGCCACTGACATCAAAGCTATCAAAACTTTCGGTTAATACTAAGATCGGACATGGCAGTTCCTTCGCTGAATATTGTTTTGAAAGTTGTCGTCGTAAAGGAATAAATTGTTCTTGAGTAACAACGATAAATGCAGCATTGAAGCTGTTTTCTTCAACCTCTAACTCGTATCCTCGTTCGTGACAAACAATGTCGTCTACTTGGGTTAGTATTTTTAATGTCGCTATTAACCACTCACGTTCCTTCGCATCCTCATCAATTAGAAAGATTTTCATATGCGCACCATGGTTTATCAAACGTTTATACGTTTTTATTTATTTTTCTTATTTTAGTAATTACTTATTATTTTTTTACTACTTATGTATAGTACTAAAAATTACACTAAAGTTCAAAAAACATACAGGTGTAAGGGGTCTTCATTCGATAAGATGTGTGCCTGTTGTCTTGATACAGTCTCAGGGCGTATTATCTAACTGTGGTTTTTGCAGTTGTTTACTCGCTATGTAGCCGTCTCGAACATTGATAAAATCATCAGGTTGACGCCATTGTTTTACGTCAATTGTAAAAGGGTCGATAAATGCAATGTTCAGCAATTGTTTGTTTGCCCAGGAAGGCACGGGAATATTAATTTCAGAACCATCAAAGCCACCGTGCATATGGCACGCGTATAACCAAGAGCCATTTTCTAACACACCTAAAGGCGCACTTACTTGTACATTTAGCCCTGTATCTTCCCACACAGCTCTATGTGCAGCACATTGTCCAGATTCGTTTGGAAGATTTTTACGTGTTGGCAGGTCATATGTATTGTCGGAATATGTGAGAGCGAGTAATTTATTTTCTACTCGCACTAGGCACGTGCCTGAAGATTTAAATCCACTATGAAAATTAGTGTCGACGCGACAGCTCGGTGCAGATACTTCTTGTTTGTTGCATGCACTAAGTAATAGTATTAGCACAGGTAAAGTGTAAAGTTTAAATCCAGTTGTCATAATTCACGTATATTGACAAAGTAATAAGTGACAAACTCTACTTACCGTATCAGATAGACTCAAGTAAAAAATTTATAAAGATCCATTAATACCTAATAAACGAAGACATATTGTCGGCGAGCGAGGAGTACTATGCGTAGAATAATTAAAATATCGCCTCTACTATTGGGTGTGATAGTGTTGGGAGGCTTTATTGCCTATATGAACCTGCCTCAGCAGCCTGTTGCAAGCGATGCACGTGGCGGAGGGCAAACCCCTGTCGCTGTAAAAGCAGCCTCACAAGAATCTTTTCCTGTCGTGGTTGAAGCCCTAGGGACAGCAGTCGCTAATGAGTCCGTCAATATTACTGCTCAGCAAGCAGAGACTCTTACAGAAATTTTGTTTGATGACGGAGATGCCGTTGAGCAAGGTCAACTGCTTGCGCAGCTAAATAATCGCGCCGAGATAGCTAAGTTAAATGAAATTGAAATTAACTTAGCCGACGCCAAACGCCAACTTAGCAGAATTAAGGGGCTTGCGCGTGAGCGAGCGGCTTCGCAGCAATTGCTCGAAGAACAACAAGCGAGAGTTAAAGCCTTATCTGCGCAACGTGAAGTTGCAAAAGCTGAACTTGAAGAACTTAAAGTGATTGCGCCATTTAGCGGGCGCTTAGGCACGCGAATGGTGAGTGTGGGTAGTCTAGTTAGACCGGGCGACACGATTACAACACTTGATGACTTGCGTACTATAAAAGTTGACTTTAATGTCAGTGAAAACCACTTGTCTAGTCTTGCAGATGGGCAAAATATTGCGGCTACATCAGTGGCGTATCCGGGTGAAATTTTTTCAGGACAAATAAGTAACGTAGAATCGCGTATCGACCCCGTTACTCGCTCTATTAGGGTGCGCGCAAAAATTGACAATGAAGATCTAAAATTAAGACCAGGTCTACTGTTGCAAGTCAATATCGAAAAACGCGTGCTAAATGCCCTAGTTGTGCCTGAAAGCGCGTTGGTGCCAGATGGCGACAAACAATATTTGTATACCGTGAATGGCGAC
Organism: Agaribacter marinus; assembly: GCF_030160655.1. Lineage (GTDB taxonomy): Bacteria > Pseudomonadota > Gammaproteobacteria > Enterobacterales > Alteromonadaceae > Glaciecola > Glaciecola marina. The sequence continues at coordinate 2,064,607 of NZ_BSOT01000005.1, read as the reverse complement.
AACAAAGCTGTAAAGGTTGAAGTAACGGTTGGGGAAAGAAAACCCGGGTTGGTTCAAATCTTGGATGGGGTTTCTGTTGGCGAAAAAGTTATCGTTGAGGGTACCTTGCGTATCCGAGATGGGTCTTTGGTTAAGATTATTGGGTAAGGGGAGGTTAGCATGCTTATTTCAGATCTTTCTGTTAAACGACCCGTATTTGCGTCAGTCGTAAATTTACTCTTACTGGTATTCGGTTTGGTAGCGATTACTTTTTTATCGCTACGTGAATACCCCGATATAGACCCACCAATTGTCTCAATAAATACGCAGTATCCGGGCGCATCTGCAGATATCATTGAAAGCAGAATTACCCAATTATTGGAAGACCGAATCAGTGGTATTGAAGGTATAAAGAACATTTCTTCTTCTAGCCGAAATGGCCGCTCCAGCATCACTATTGAGTTTCAATTAAATAGAGATATTGATGCTGCAGCAAATGATGTAAGAGAGCGAATATCGCGTGCCTTGAATAATTTGCCGGACCAAGCGTTGCCCCCAGAAGTCGCGAAATCAAACTCCGATGAAAGCCCAATCATTTGGTACAACCTGCGCAGTACCAACCTAAACGTGATGGAGCTGACCGATTATGCCGACCGCTTTGTGGTGGATAGATTGTCTATTGCGGAGGGTGTTGCCCGCGTTCAGTTAGGCGGTGGACGAACGTATGCAATGAAAGTCTGGCTTGATCGTAATGCGATGGCAGCTCGCGGTATTACTGTTAGTGATATTGAGCGGGTCATCCGAAGTGAAAATGTAGAGTTGCCCGCAGGAAGAGTTGAGTCTACTGACCGTGATTTTGACGTTAGGGTAGCAAGAAGCTTTTTGTCGCCGGAAGACTTTGCGGAATTAACAGTTGCTGCCGGTGCTGATGGCTATTTGGTCAAGCTACGAGAAGTAGCGACAGTAGAATTGACCGCTGCGGATGACGAAACAGATTTTAGGGGTGATGGTGTTAATATGATTGGCCTTGGTATTGTTAAGCAATCCAAGGCGAATACGCTGGAGGTAGCACGCTCGGCTCGCGACGCTATAAATCGAATTGAAAAAACCTTACCTGATAATATTTTTATTGTAGCAAGTTATGACTCTTCTATTTTTATAGAAGAATCAATAGACGAAGTATACAACACTCTCGCAATTGCAATGATTATGGTCGTTATCGTTATTTATTTATTTTTAGGTAACGTGCGGGCGACACTCATTCCCGCGGTAACGGTGCCTGTCTCATTAGTTGCCGCATTTATTGTCATGTTTGCACTTGGGTTTTCTATCAATTTACTTACCTTACTCGCCTTAGTGCTAGCCATTGGTCTAGTGGTAGATGACGCCATTGTTGTACTTGAGAATATATATCGACGGATAGAGTTAGGTGAACCGCCAATACTAGCTGCGTATAGAGGCGCTCGGGAAGTTGGCTTTGCTGTAATAGCAACAACCTTGGTGCTTATTTCTGTCTTTATACCTTTAGTATTTTTAGAAGGTAACATCGGCAGATTATTTACGGAGTTTGCATTAGCGATAGCAGCAGCAGTAGCCTTTTCGAGTTTTACTGCGTTGACTTTGTCTCCCATGATGGCATCAAAGTTACTGAAAAAACGCGAACGAAGCTCTGGTTTTGGCGCATGGATGGACAAGGCATTTGGGCGGTTTGAAGCGAGTTATTACAAAGCGCTTACAACAACCTTAAAACAACCAATACTAATGCTGTTAATGATGGTCGGTGCGGTCGCTTTAATTTGGCAAATGCAAGGTAAATTAAAAGAGGAGTTTGTACCCAGAGAAGATAGGGGCAACTTCTTTATATTAATGCAGGCGCAAGAAGGGGCGAGTTTTGAAAGTAATTCTCGTAACTTAAAGAAGATTGAAGAAATTTTGATGCCTTATCGTGAATCTGGTGAGATAGAACGCTTGTTAGTAAGAACCCCAGGGTTTGGTGGAAGAGCAGGCATTGCAATTGTTGGCATGAGTGACTGGGAAAGCCGAACGCGATCGACCTTTGATGTCATGCGTGAGATGAGTGGTAAATTGTCTCAAGTACCAGATGTGCGAGCTTTTGCAATTATGCGCTCAGCGATTGGCGGGCGAGGCTTGGGCCGGCCAGTTCAATTTGTTTTGCAAGGCAACACATATGAAGAGCTCGTAGCGTGGCGAGATATTGTCATAAATAAAGCGAGAGAAAATCCGGGACTGGTTAGAATTGACTCCGATTACAAAGAAACATCGCCACAGTTATTGGTTGATATAAATCGAGACAGAGCAGCAGATTTAGGCGTGTCCATTTCTGAAATTGGAAGAACGCTGGAAACCATGTTGGGGCAACGGCGGGTGTCTACCTTTTTAGACCGTGGCCAAGAGTACGATGTGATCATTGAGGGGAACGAAGAAGATTATCGAAGTCCAGAAAGTATCGATAATATTTATGTTCGTTCTGATCGCACTGGACGCCTAATACCGCTTGATAATTTGGTCACAGTAAAAGAGCAAGCGACATCGACTACCTTGAATCGATACAACAGAATGCGCGCAGTGACAATCAGTGCCAATCTAGCGGACGACTACACGATTGCGGAAGCACTTACCTTTTTGGAAGATATTGTCGCAAATGAACTACCAGACCAGGTATCGATTGATTACAAAGGCGAATCGCAGTTGTACCAAGAGTCTGGCTCTAGTTTCGTGTTCATTTTTGCATTGGCGTTAGCTGTGACCTATTTGGTGCTAGCCGCACAGTTTGAGAGTTGGGTACACCCTCTCGTTATCATGTTTACTGTCCCGTTGGCGCTTGTTGGTGCTTATGTTGGTTTGTATTTAGCGGATATGTCGATAAATATTTACAGTCAAATTGGCTTGGTGATGTTGATAGGATTAGCTGCTAAGAATGGTATTTTGATTGTAGAGTTTACGAATCAACTGCGTGACTCAGGTGTAGAATTTGAGGAAGCCATCAAAAAAGCAGCCACTCAACGTTTGCGGCCAATTGTAATGACCGGCTTTACGACAGTGTTTAGTGCGCTGCCGTTAGTTTTAGCGTCTGGACCTGGTGCCGAATCTCGTATGGTAATAGGGATGGTGATTTTTGCCGGTGTCATATTTTCTACTTTTATGACCTTGTTTATCATTCCGACGGCATACAGCTACCTAGCTCGAAACACAGGTTCGCCAGAACTTAGATCGCGTAAGCTAGAAAAGTTGGAGGAAGAGTTACCCTACACAAAAGGTGAAAATCCAGTAGAGGGCTCGACGTTAGAGCAAGGTTCAAAGGCCTAAGTCTATAAAGCAAATCGACGGAAGCATTCACACGATATCAAGTGAAATCATACTACTTGATATCGTGAACATTAGACTAGTGCATATACACGCCTAGGGTATCTTAATTTCTCTGTTGACAAACAAAATAATCATTTACATAATTGATTATATAAATGATTATTCATCTAGTTTGGTTAACGTTTAAGGAAGCAAGAATGGACTACTTTAATGAAATTGGCGAACTAGGGTTAGGCAGCCGCCTAAAGCGCCTTAGTGATAGATTAATGAGTGACGCACAATCGGTATATACAGAATTCGAACTCCCCATTCAACCTAAATGGTTTAGTTTATTGGCCATGTTGCGCGCTAAGCATAGCGTGTCAGTTGTCGACGCGTCTGAACGTTTAGGTTTGTCTCAGCCAGCGCTTAGTCAATTCTGTCGGCAATTACTCGATGAGAAGCTAATTGAACTAGCTGCGGATGACAAGGATGCGCGTAAAAAAATCATGCAGTTGAGTGCAAAAGGTATTGTAGTCTTAGAAAACGTCCAACCAGTTTGGGCTGGTGTTGAAAAAGCAGCGATTGAACTCAGCAAAGAAGAGGGCAATGATTTTTATCAGGCGGTGTTGGCGTTTGAGAGTTCACTTTCAAGAAAGAGTTTACTTGAAAGAACCAAAGAGCACCTCCAGGCGACAAAGAATGAAGAAATTGTATTTTTGCCATTTGAAAAAAAGCTCTCTTCTTTTTTTAATGTGATAAACACCGAATGGGTTGAAGATATGTTTGTACTCGAAGATATCGACAAGAAAGTGTTGCAGCAGCCTGAAGAGAATATTATTAAACAAGGTGGGCATATTTGGTTTGCCAAGCACGCACTATATGGCATTGTGGGGACCTGCGCTTTATTGAAAACAGGTGAAGGTGAATTTGAGTTAACCAAGATGGGCGTATTGTCGTCAATGCGAGGCCAAAAAATTGGTGAAAAACTTCTTCAATATGTCATAGAACAAGCTAAAGCAATGAAAGTAAAAAAGCTTTATTTATTGACGAACAAAAAGTGTGAATCTGCCATCCACTTATATGAAAAATTGGGTTTTGTGCATTGCGAAAAAATCATGCAAACGTATGGCGGGCATTATGAACGGTGCAACGTGGCGATGAGGTATCAGTCCAATACATAGGAACAGCATGCCTGAATTACAGGGTTAAAAACAATGATTAGTGACATCCCCATCGGCTAAATTACTTGCAGGTTTTTAAAATTTGTTAATAATGCGTGAGCTTTGTTAACAAATGAGTCGTGCCGTTCAGTATGGAATTGCAAATCACTAGCCTCACATTCCAGTATTTTCTAATGCCAATAATTTCATCTCAGTTGTTATTAATGGTATTGCTATATTTTGTTGTGATTTATCGAGGTGTGCTCAAAGGGCGTAATCTCTTTACTATTTCTTTAGCAATATTCATTGCGTTTTTACTATGTCGTTCCGCACAAGAACTCACAGGTGGAAGCCAAGGCCTATTTTTATTGTATTTGCGTGTCAGTTTGCTTTTTTCTGTTGGGCTTCCCTGTTTATTGTCAGCTTTATTCTTGCAGAGCAAAATCGACATGCATAAATTACTTTGGGTTGCGCCTTACATTCTTGGTCCGCTGACTTCAGTCATTTATGTCCTATCGCACGATATTACACATCATGAAATATTTTTTTCCGCCAGTATTAAACCACTTTTTCCTTTCGAGCCGAACCGGTCAACGCACAGGTATACAGCAATGTTTGGTATTTGTTCGATGCTAATATTGCCATGTTTATACTTGCTTTACCGTCAACTGATTGAAGCAAAAAGTAAAATTACGCTTTCATTTTTAGCCGGGGCGCTTTGTTTCGGCATTTTCTTTTTACTGAGTATGTTTTTCTTTAGTTTTCACTGGATATATGGCATTGGTGCGGCGCTATTAGCGGGCTTCTGGGGATGGGCGGTATACCTAGACATAAATGAATTGAAAGGCAAGACACTCTTATTAACCGAGGAGTTAAATTTTCTACTACGGTCAGGGAATAAAAATATTAGACCTGAGCTGCGTCAAATGCTTGAAAACATTGAGTTGCAATCTCAAGGAGATATTCATCATTACAAATTGAAAATAAGAGACATCTTAAGTTTGTTGACGTCGAATACCATTGATGCCGGCGGTAATAAGCGCGAATTACTCGACCGAAACGAAGCTAAAATTAAAGCGATTGCGCAGAGTAAAGATATCCAATCCGTTCGAGAGCTGGCAACGTCTGAAATGTTGGAATTGTCTGAAGCCATACAAAATATACCTACCAACCGCTCCGAGCATCTGGTGGAGAAGGTGAAAATTTATATTCGCGAAAAATACCATGAGCAATTTGATACAAGTGACTTGGCGCAGCAAGTTAGCGTTAGTGAATCCTATATGCGTCGCAAGTTCAAAAAAGACACTAAGCAAACGATTAATCAATATTTATCTGAATATCGCATTGAGCAGGCAAAAATACTCTTAGCCACTATGTCTGTAACTGATACGGCTTTTTCTGTCGGATTTAATGATGCGAACTATTTTAGTACTGTTTTTAAGAAAATAACGGGCCAAAGTCCTACGCATTACCAACAAGATTTAACAAATAATAAGTTTAAATAAAACTTCAACTTGTTGTTTTTTAAGTAATCGATGGTTCAATATTTTCAAGATCTAAGTGAGTTGTTTTCTTAAGGCTACCACTTTCTTAATTCAATATACTTTTAGCTATCGTTATCTTAGTACACTGTTAGTTTTATAAGTTATGGGAATTTCTGAACCAAGTCTATTGCTGTTTTTGGGTCGTTTACATCCACTTGTTTTGCACTTTCCAGTGGCATTACTTATTGCTGTTGTGATCGTTGAAGTTTTTGCTCGATTTCGCGGCATTACAAATAGTCCTATATTTCAATCGACAATATATTTCATCTTAATTGTTGGCGCTTTGTCTGCGGCAGTGACTGCGGCAATGGGCTGGTCTTTGGCACATCATGGAGGTTATGTCGGCGATACCATATATTGGCATAAACGTTTCGGGCTAGCTGTCGCTTTGCTCGCAATTTTAGCTTTGCTCTTTAAGCGGCTTAGCCTGCAAAAAAAGATGGCGTCTTTTAAATACGCATACACAACTACCTTGTTCTTATGCGTGAGCGCAATTTTTGTGACTGGTCATTATGGCGGCATGTTGACTCATGGCGATAACTTCTTATCAAGCGCAGCGCCCGAACCCATGGCTTCGTGGTTAGGTAAAACAACAAACCGCGCTGCTACGGACAAATATTTAACTACCGATACCTTTACTACGCAAATTGAGCCAATCTTGAAACATTATTGTTACCAATGTCATGGCGAAAGCAAACAACAGGGGGGGCTGAATTTAAATAAACAAGATATGGCTCTGGCAGGCGGTGATAGCGGTGTTGCTGCTATTACACCAGGCTCAGCACTAAACAGTGAAGCGATTCGTCGTTTGTTTATGTTACGAGAGAATAAAAAAGCGATGCCGCCGGATGGCAAACCACGACCCAGCGCTGAAGAGTTGGTCGCATTAATGGATTGGATTGAAAACGGTGCACCTTGGGCCGGAGAGGCTAGTGGGCCAAGTACTTTCCTTGCAGATATTTTGGGCGAAAACGCGGAGCCAGCTGATGCTACGGCAATTGAAATGCTACGAAGGACTGGCGCGAGTGTTAAAGAAATAAGTAAAACCAATCCACTGCTGATGGTGAACTTATCATTACATAGCTATTCTCCTCAGCAGTTAACTCAGTTACTTGCGCCGTTAAAGCACAATATTGCTTGGTTAAACTTGTCAAACAATAAAATTACCAAGGAAGTAAGTGAGTTAATCAGTGAGTGTTCGCAAATAACTCAATTAATCCTCAGTAATTCTGCTCTAAATGACGATCTTATTGCGCCTATTGCACAATTAAAACACTTGGTTGTCCTCAATCTTACTTCCAATGAAATTAGTATTGACGGCGTCAATGAAGTAATAGGCTTGCCTCGTTTAGAAAGGTTGTACCTATGGAAAAATCCAATAGAAACTGAGCAACTTGATCAATTAAAGCTGGCATATCCAAGTATCAAAATTACTTCAAATATAGCACTTGTACAGACTAATGCTTCCGCTACAAAACGACGTAAAACGCCAGTGAAAACATCTACAAAAAATATTGAGGGAGTTGAATTGTGAAAAGTACTCAGTTGACGCTTACCATCGCACTACTTATTTTAGTCAATTCGGCATTTGGTAAAGCTGCGGATGACGCCTTGCTCGACGATATTAAGAATTTTGATGAATCTTCTTTACCGGCAACGGTTAGCTTCAATCGTCATATCCGGCCGATTCTTTCGAATAACTGTTTTGCCTGCCATGGTAACGACAAAACGAACCGTAAAGCTGATTTAAGTTTTGCAAACTATGTAGATGCGACGACGCCAAGATCTGACGGGTTTACAGCTATAGTCCCAGGTAATCCAGAAGCCAGCGAAATATTGAAGCGAATGGCGCACCCAAATATAGCTGACCGTATGCCGCCGAAATCGACAGAGAAAACACTCTCAGCTAAAGAGATATTGTTGATCAAACGGTGGATAGGACAAGGTGCAGAGTATGAAAAACATTGGTCTTACAATGTGCCAAAAAGAGTCGATGTCCCAAACGACGGCCAAGGTTGGGCAAAAAACGCCATAGACCGTTTTGTTGCAAGAAAGCACCGAACGCAAGGTTTAGTGGCATCAGTTGAAGCAGACAAGCGGACTTTAATTCGACGACTGAGTCTAGATTTGTTGGGGCTTCCTCCTAGTCGAGAGGATATTACTGAATTTGTAAATAACAATCAGCCTGACGCTTATGAGTCGCTTGTAAACAAGTTCCTTGATTCAAAGCATTTTGGCGAGCGCATGGCAATAGATTGGCTGGACGTTGTTCGTTATGCAGACACTTGGGGCTACCACGGAGACAACGAACGAGAAGTATGGCCATATCGAGATTATGTGATTAATGCGTTTAATGAAAACATGCCGTTTTCTGAGTTTACAAGGGAGCAAATTGCCGGCGACTTGATGCCAGAAACAGGTTTTAAGGGGCTCACAGCTTCAACATATAATATGTTAATCAATATTACACAAGAAGGTGGTGCTCAAGATAAAGAGTACTTAGTTAGGTCGATGGTCGATAGAGTGACAAATATCGGAACTACTTGGTTAGGGAGTACTACAGGTTGTGCGGTGTGCCATGATCATAAGTTTGACCCATATTCAGCTAAAGATATATATAGCCTTGGTGCGTTCTTCTCCGATATCAAGGAAAAGGGTTTTTGGGGAAGCTCACGCGTTGGTAGTAATATTTTTAAGAAGTTTCCAATCGAATTTGTAGGCTCTGAACAAGAACGGGAGACATTTAATAACCTTTTTAATGAATACAACGACTACGCGAGTAAACGCGTTGCAAAAACAGGTAAACCGACGCAAAGCAAGGGGCATGAGCCGCACGTATTAAATAGCTCACTTTTGCCCTTTAGCTCTCTATCAAATGCAGTTATTGAAAAGCCGTTAGACGGCTACAATCGTTGGTTAGAGGGTGCTCGCCAACAGGCAGCTAGTGGCAAATCAGTTTGGCATGTAATGAATTTAAGGAATATTGAAACCTCGCAAGATAGCGCGGTCATTGAACGAGATACGATAAAAAGTAAGTGGATAAAGACTGAAAGACCTGAACGGTATTTGATTCAGGGGGAAGGCAACTTCCCAAACAAGATACGGGCGCTAAAGTTAGATTTTCTGAGCTTGGAAGATGACCCAACAAATGATCGCAAAGCCAAGGGGGTCCCGTTTTCTATTAAAAACGTGACTGCTGCAATTATTCGTCCTGATGGCACGCGCACGCAGACTCAAGTGGAATATCATGTATTAGGTCACAGTCTTAAACCTGTAGATTTTGGTTATTACTCTATTCCTCGAGCAAAGTTAGAGGTTAACTATAATCATGACTTTGCAATAGGTAATCGTGAAGGGCTAACTGGCAAGAATCTCATATTATTCTTAGAAAAGCCCCTAGATTGGCAAGATGGCGATACCTTTTTGCTTGAGTTAGAGCTAGCTTGGCGATTTGGTTTAGACAATATGGGACCTACGATTCTTCCGTCTACGCAAATCAAGGTTACCGATGTAAGTGAATTAGGGCCTCTGCCTGATGATGTTATTAACTTAGTGAAACAGCAAGACCACAGTGCTTTAGAAAAAGAGTTCTTAAACAAATATTACAATTTGTTTAGCCCTGAGGCAGTGGCGGTAGAACGTAATATTATGCAATCGGATATTAAGCTAATGCTCTTTGGGAAAGAATATCCTCGTACGTGGGTAACAAAGACACGTGAAAAACCAAGAGAGGTTCGAGTGTTACCTAGAGGTGATTGGATGGACGAGAGTGGCGAACTGGTAACTCCAGCGATACCTGCGTTTTTAGGAGAACTTGAGATTAAAGATCGCCCTGTCAATCGCCTTGACTTAGCTAATTGGTTAATTAGTCCTGAAAACCCGCTAACCGCTAGAGTGATGGTGAATCGACTATGGAAAACGTTTTTTGGTATTGGTTTATCAAAAGTGCTAGATGACTTAGGCTCACAAGGAGAGTGGCCAACTCATCCGGATTTATTAGATTGGCTTGCCGTAGAGTTTATAGAGTCAGGGTGGGATGTAAAACATATTGTGCGGCTAATGGTGTCATCTGCGACTTATCGGCAGTCTTCAGCAGTAACCGAAGGCGTGCGCGAAAAGGACGTTCTTAATCGCTACTATGCGCGACAAGCGCAAGTGCGCTTACCTGCGGAAGTTATTCGCGACAATGTGTTAGCCATTGCAAATTTACTCAATAGGCAAGTTGGCGGTGCGAGTGTAAGGCCCTATCAACCTGAGGGTTATTTATCCGACCTAGAGTTTCCTAAGCGTTATTGGCGTGCGGAAAGGGATGATAATCAGTATAGAAGAGGTCTTTACACATTTTGGCAACGCACTCGATTACATCCAATGATGCATACTTTTGACGCTCCCGCACGTAGCGAAGGACTTGCCCAACGAGTGGTCTCAAATACGCCGTTGCAGGCCTTAACTCTGCTGAATGACCCTAGTTTTGTAGAGGCGGCTCGTGTATTTGGTAGTAGTATCTTGCAGCATTCTGGAAGCACGGAAGAAAAAGTTGATTGGGCCTTAGAGATTGCGTTAGCGCGGCCAACGGCGTCACAACAAGAGTTAGATACATTGGTTCAGGCATATACTACTAATTTACGTTATTTTCGAGAGAACGAAAGTGACGCCGATGCATTACTAGCGAAAGGGAATCAAATACCACCAACACATTTAGATAAATATGAATTAGCTGCATGGACGAGTATTGCCAGAATTATTTTAAATCTGCACGAAACTGTGACGCGGTTGTAGGAGAAGAGAATGCAAATTTCACGTCGAAGTTTTTTAAAATTTTCAGCTGCAAGCGCGGCAACTGGTATAGGAATGACATCCGTTCTTCCTGCTTTAGCTAACATTAATTTAAACCAAGGTAAGTGGCTTGGCGCTTTACCACAATATCATGCAACGCCGCGAGCCAAACGGGTGATTTGGTTGTATATGGCAGGCGGACCATCCCATGTTGATTTATTTGATTTTAAGCCTGATTTAATAAAATATCATGACACGGCGATGCCTGAATCTCTTACTAAAGGTCAACAACTGGCTCAGCTACAGGGGAAAGAGCTGAAAGTTCGCGCTCCTAGTTTTGAATATAAGCGTTATGGGCAATCGGGCCTTAACATGTCTAGCTTGTTGCCTAATATTGGCGAAAATTTAGCAGATAAAATGTGCTTAATTAACTCAATGAAGACAGAACAAATCAATCATGCAACCGCGCACAACTTTATGAATACAGGGCATGGAGTCGCTGGACGTCCCTGCGTTGGTTCTTGGGTCGATTACGCCTTAGGTGCGGATGCTCATGATTTACCTCCCTATGTCGTCATGGTATCTAAAGAGTTAGCTGGCAGTCCGCAACCTCTCGCGGCAAGTCAATGGCATTCAGGCTTTTTACCTAGTCGTTTTCAAGGCATAGAATTTCAATCTGGTGCGGTGCCTGTTCATTATCTACAAAACCCTGGTACTGCAAGAGAACACCAGCAACAAGTGGTAGAGTACATTAAACAAATGAATAAGATATCGTCAGAAAGGTTGCGTGATCCAGAGGAATTGACTCGTAGCTTGCAATATGAAATGGCGTTTAAAATGCAAAAGAGTCTACCCCAATTAGCGAATATTGATGATGAACCAGACTATATTAAAGACATGTATGGAATAGGTAAGGGCAACGACAGTTTTGCTCGTAACTGTTTGTTGGCAAGAAAGATGGTTGAAGGCGGTTCTCGTTTTATTCAGTTATATCATCGAGGTTGGGATCACCACAGTAATATTGATGGGCAACTTCCTAATATATGTAAAACAGTAGATCAGGCGTCAGCGGCGCTGGTGCTAGATCTAGAACAGCGGGGCTTATTGGAAGATACGCTAGTGATATGGGGAGGGGAGTTTGGCCGCACGCCCATGTCTCAGGGATCAGGTCGAGATCACCATATTAATTGTTTTTCAATGTGGATGGCTGGCGGAGGAATTAAACCGGGAATGGTTTACGGTAAGTCAGATGATTTGGGGTACTCGGTTGTGGATAAGCAAATGCACGTGCACGATTTACATGCAACATTGCTCTATCTACTTGGCATAGATCACGCCAGGCTAACTTATCGAAGTCAAGGTAGAGATTTTAGATTGACCGATGTGCATGGTCACGTAGCAACTAAAATTCTTGCGTAGTCGTAAATGTTAGTTAAGCGCTGAAAATAAAAAAAGCGCTGGATTTCGAGCCCAACGCTTTTTCATTCTTACAAACGCTTTTTATTCGTCCAAGAAACTCTTAAGTTGCTCTGAGCGGCTCGGGTGACGTAATTTACGTAGTGCTTTTGCTTCAATCTGACGTATACGTTCGCGCGTTACATCAAATTGCTTGCCTACTTCTTCAAGCGTATGGTCGGTGTTCATGTCGATACCAAAGCGCATACGCAGTACTTTAGCCTCTCTTGCAGTAAGGCCTGCAAGAACTTCTTGAGTGGCATTTTTCAGACTGTTGCCTGTCGCGTTGTCAAGTGGCTGTGTAATCGTTGTATCTTCAATAAAGTCACCAAGATGCGAATCTTCATCATCGCCAATAGGTGTTTCCATCGAAATTGGCTCTTTAGCAATTTTAAGGACTTTGCGAATCTTGTCTTCAGGCATTAGCATGCGCTCCGACAATTCTTCTGGGGTGGGTTCACGCCCCATTTCTTGCAGCATTTGGCGCGAAATACGATTAAGTTTATTGATGGTCTCAATCATATGCACCGGAATACGAATAGTACGTGCTTGGTCTGCAATAGAGCGAGTAATTGCTTGGCGTATCCACCATGTTGCATAAGTTGAGAACTTATAACCACGACGATACTCAAATTTATCTACTGCTTTCATCAAACCAATATTACCTTCTTGGATAAGATCCAAGAACTGAAGGCCACGGTTAGTGTATTTTTTCGCAATTGAGATAACCAAACGTAAGTTGGCTTCTACCATTTCTTTTTTCGCACGGCGTGCTTTAGCTTCGCCAATCGACATACGACGGTTAATGTCTTTGATGTCGAGTATTGTTAAGCCGGTTTCTTGCTCAACAGCGTTCATTTTGCTAACGCAACGTTCTATTTCTTCTCTGAAGATCTGTAGTTTCGGCACATATATCGCGTCACCAGCTAATGCTTCTTTTAACCAATCAGTGGTTGTTTCGTTGCCAGCAAACATGCGAATGAAATCTTTCTTTGGCATTTTGGCTTTTATGACACAAAACTTCATTACCAAACGTTCTTGAATACGTACACGATCCATCATTTCGCGCATGTTTCTAACCATGCGATCAAATTGCTTAGGTACTAACCTAAACTCTTTAAATACTTCACTTAATGCGGCAATTTGTTCTTTAGCATCTTTGTGTGCACGACCTTTGTTCTCAATAACATCTCGTGCTTTTGAGTATTGGTCACGCAGTGCAGAAAACTTCTCTCTCGCCAACTCAGGATCGATGCTGTTGTCATCTTCCTCGTCTTCGTCATCATCATCGTCATCATCATCTTCGTCGTCTAATTCTTCTTCAGACAATTCAGAACCAATGTGAGTAGCGGTAGGGGCAACATCTTCTTCGTTAGGATCGACAAAGCCTAAAATAATATCGCTTAGGCGTATTTCTTCTGCTTCGTATAAATCCCATTGGTCTAGTAGGTAGGTAATTGCTTCGGGGTATTCAGCAACAGAACATTGCACTTGATTAATGCCATCTTCGATGCGCTTAGCAATTTCAATCTCGCCTTCACGTGTTAAAAGCTCTACAGTACCCATTTCGCGCATGTACATACGCACGGGGTCAGTTGTTCGACCGATTTCACTTTCAACCGTAGCAAGTGCTTGAGCAGCCGCTTCAGCTACTTCTTCATCTGTGGTGGTCTCTTGCATCAAGAGCTCATCGGAATCAGGAGCAGATTCGAATACCTGAATTCCCATATCATTGATCATGCGGATGATATCTTCGATTTGGTCTGAATCAACGATATCTGCAGGTAAGTGATCGTTTACCTCAGCAAATGTTAAATATCCTTGCTCTTTGCCTTTGGCAATCAGGAGTTTAATCTGGGATTGCTTACTTTGCACAATATACCTTACACGTTAGTTGCGATTGAAATAAAACAATCACAGAAGCCTCTATATTGAAGATAAATATGCCAACTAATATTGGCCATACTTACTTGTCGTACCACTTTGCAGCGAATCACCTAGTATAGCATGTTTTTCGCTTAAAATTCCAACTTAAAATCTGTACGTGAAACAAAGGGGGTTTGGATTTGTTGAAAGTAATTTAGATGCGTAATAATGGATAATTAGCGCCCCTTAATTTTACGTAATACTGAACCAATATCGCATAGCAAGTTGTTACATGGCTGATTTTTTAGTGATTAAAAAATTGAGTTCTTTTTCTTGTTCAGGGCTTAAACCCTGCGGCGATGTTGCCATATACTGAAGCGCATTTAATCGCGCATCAAAATACTGTTTTAGTAGCGTTTTAAAACATGCGACATATTCTTTATTTACGTCAGTCCCTTCATGTAATTCCGTGGCAAGTAATTTAGCTAAATGCTGAATGTTAGGGTGTTGTCTAAATGCCTCTAAAATACTGCCGGTATTAGCCGATGGGTGTTCAACACAATATTGATGTAAATCGCCTAGCACTTGGATACCTGGAATATCAGCATTCATGAATGCTTGGATTTTGACCTGTGGGTGATTTGTCGCGAGGATTGGGGTATCAAGCAACAACCTCATCATTAGTCTAACCGGTGATTGTTTTACCGTCACCTTTTGAAACGTTTTATCTTTAGGCTTTGCGTATTGTTTCGCCTTTTTTATGTCTAACTGCGTGGTAAAACTATGCCCGTCGCCACACAGTTTGTTTAGCTCGGCAAGCATCATATCTTTTTGGTTTTCACCAATAATTTTATTTATCAAGGGCATTGCATCAGCTTTTAAGGCGGCTTTACCTTCGATACTTGTTAAACTGTGCTTTTCGCGCATTGTCGAGAAGAAAAATTGAGACAAAGGCATCGCGCCATTAAGGCGCTCTTCAAAATTTTCTTTGCCCTCTTGTCTTACCATGGTGTCGGGGTCTTCGCCGTCGGGTAAAAATAAAAACTTCATTATTACGCCATCTTTTAGATAGGGTAGGGCGTTTTCTAAGGCACGCCATGCGGCGTCTCGACCCGCTCTGTCTCCGTCATAACAGCAGACCACTTCCTGTGTGGATTTAAACATTGTTTGTATATGTTCAGGCGTTGTAGCTGTGCCAAGCGCCGCTACCGCGTAGTTTATGCCAAACTGCGATAGCGCAACCACATCCATATAGCCTTCGACAACCAGCAGCTTAGCCAGTGAGCGGTTTTCTTTTCTGGCTTGGTATAAACCGTATAACTCGTTACTTTTGTGAAATATACGTGTTTCGGGTGAGTTTAAATATTTTGGGCCGTCATCATCAATGACTCGGCCACCGAATGCGACCACTCTTCCTCGTTTGTCGCGGATGGGAAACATCAATCGGTTTCTAAAAAAGTCATAACGTTTTTTGTTGTCGTTTTCGTTGACCAGTTTTAAGGCTAATAATTGGGATTGGCGGGCAGTCGATTCACCAAATTGGCCTAATACAGTGTCCCATTCATCAGGTGCATATCCTATTCCCCAATATTTGACGATTTCTCCTGATAAACCACGGCCTTTGAGGTAATCGATGACTTTTTGTCTATTCTTGTGTTGCTTTAATTGAAATTCGTAAAAACGAGAAACGTCTTCCATTACTTGGTAATCAAGTTCTCGTTCGCTTTTACTTCGGGTGGGTGTTGCGTTGGCTGTTGAACCTTCTCGTGGTACTTGCAAGCCTAACGTACTTGCTAATTCTTCAATTGCTTCGACAAACTCTAAGCGATCGTATTCCATTAAAAAGCCGATGGCGTTGCCTTTGGCGCCGCACCCAAAACAATAATAAAACTGTTTTTCTTGGCTGACCGAAAAAGAGGGGGTTTTCTCGTTATGAAAAGGGCAGCAGGCCTGATAATTTCTGCCTGCTTTCTTTAGTTTTACGCGACTATCAATAATGTCGACAATGTCGCAACGTGCAACAATGTCTTCTATGAAGTCTTGAGGGATACGACCTGCCATAACTAGGCGATACGTTTTTGCACTAAGCCAACTTGCTCTTTATTAATCCACTTACCTTGCCCATGTCAGCTTTGCCTTGAACCTGAGGGCGAACGATTCCCATGACTTTCCCCATGTCTTTGATGTTAGTTGCGCCGGCATCTGCCACTGCTTTTTCAATGATCTCGGCAATTTCGTCTTCACTTAATGGGGCTGGCAAAAAACGTTTTAGTACGTCAATTTCTTGGTGTTCTTTATCTGCTAGGTCTTGACGTTCTCCTTGCACAAATTGACTTGCCGCTTCTTGACGTTGTTTAACCATTTTTGTCAATATTTGTAATACATCTTGTTCAGTTACTTCAACGCGTTCGTCTACTTCTTTTTGTTTTACAGCAGCAAGCGCCATACGAATTGTACCTAGCGTGAGCTTATCTTTTGCACGCATAGCGTCTTTTTGCGCTGACTTAAGGGTTTCTAATAACGACATATTTGGCTTCCTTTTCTTGCTTTTAGTTATATGTTTTTGATGCTGAATTTTATATTGTAAGCTTTTTCGCTCACAAAAAAAGGCGTCATTCGACGCCTTTTTTGAAAACTTTCGCTAATGCTTTAGTAAAGCTTTACGCGACGTGCGTTTTCACGCGCCAATTTTTTCATGTGACGCTTTTTCGCTGCAGCTTTCTTACGCTTACGTTCCCACGTAGGCTTTTCGAAAAACTCGCGACGACGTACTTCAGAAAGTACACCAGCTTTTTCACATGAACGTTTGAATCTTCTTAGAGCGATGTCAAACGGTTCGTTATCTCTTACTTTAACAATTGGCATTCAGGTCTCACCTCAGAAATTAAATCAACCGGGTATCTCTGCGTTAATTTAATTACCCGGGCTAAAAAATGGTGCGGAATAATACTTTTTTAACGCAAAGATGTAAAGGTTTAATTCACAAATATTAGCGGGTTTTATACAAAAAAACACGGATACATGAGTCTTCATTGATGGGAGAGCAGTATAACGCATTTTTACAGTTTTGTTTTGACGTTTTGCGTCAACGAATTATACTTCGCAGCCTTAACGGAGAGGTACCCATGAAAGTTCTTGGAATAGAAACATCTTGCGATGAAACAGGCATTGCCATATACGATGATAAGAATGGCTTGCTTGCGCATGAATTATATAGCCAAGTAAAGATGCATGCCGACTATGGTGGTGTCGTGCCTGAGCTTGCCTCGCGTGATCATGTACGCAAAATTGTCCCGCTTGTTGAGCGTACGCTGAAATCCGCTGGTCTAGGCAAAGATGACATTGATGGTATTGCCTATACTCGAGGCCCCGGTTTAATAGGTGCTTTACTCGTAGGTTCGTCAATGGCGCGTGGGCTAGCGTATGCATGGCAAAAACCGATGGTGGGTGTTCATCATATGGAAGGGCATCTTTTAGCGCCTATGTTAGATGAAAACGCCCCTGCGTTTCCCTTTGTCGCCTTGTTAGTCTCTGGCGGACATTCAATGTTAGTCGATGTAAAAGGTATTGGTAACTATGTTGTGCTTGGCGAGTCGGTTGACGATGCCGCCGGGGAAGCCTTCGATAAAACGGCTAAATTACTTGGATTAGACTACCCGGGTGGGCCTTTATTATCAAAACTTGCTGAGCAAGGTCACGCCGGACACTACAAGTTTCCAAGACCAATGACTGACAGGCCAGGGTTAGATTTTAGTTTTAGTGGCCTTAAAACGTTCGCGGCAAACACAATACGTGCCAGTGACGGCGCATTGCAAACTCACGCAAACATTGCGCTGGCGTTTGAAGAAGCGATTGTTGACACCTTATTGATTAAATGTCGCAGGGCATTAAAACAAACGGGTCGTAAGCGTCTAGTCATGGCGGGTGGCGTGGCGGCTAACAAACGTTTGCGCGCGTCATTTGACCTTGCAAGCAAAAAAGAAAAATACACGGTATTTTATCCGAGTTTTGAATACTGTACTGACAACGGTGCCATGATTGCCTATGCGGGATGCAAGCGACTACTTGCTGGTGAACGCACGGATATTTCAGCAAGGTCTATGCCGCGTTGGCCGTTAGAAAGCCTGTCGGCGATTTAAATTCCGTAAACCATATCAACACGCCCTAGTCTTTCTTGGATTTGATCGCTTTTTCTTCACCGCGAATTAAGCGTGATATGTTTGATTTATGTTTCACTAAAATCAGCATCGATAGCATGGCGACGGCAAGTGTAAATTCGGGCTTGTAAAAATGGGTATATACTGGCGCGAGTAGCAGCGTGATAATGGCTGCAAGCGATGAGTAGGCACTTAAGCGAAATACAATAAGCCACGTACCTAGCAAACTTAATGCGAGCGGCCAACCAATGGGAAACATTGCGCCAAGTGCGGTTGCTACTGCTTTGCCACCGCTAAACTTAAAATAGACAGGATACATGTGGCCTAAGCATGCACAAATCCCGACGATGCCCAATGCCCAACCGTCGATACCATGAATATACGCCGCGTACGTAGGTAGTGCGCCTTTCAATACATCAAAAACAAGCACAAGTATTGCAGGTAGTTTTCCTGCGACTCTCAGTACATTTGTCGCGCCAGGGTTTTTTGAACCTTGAGACCGAGGATCAGGCTTATTAAATAGTTTGCATATCAATATTGCGCTAGATATTGCGCCAGCAAAATAGGCTAAAATGATGTAAAAAACTATCCACGTTGTCATGTACTTGCAACAGGCAATTAGATAAACTAACAGTCAAGGGTACTAAACTGTCGAACGTATTTCCAGATATCTTGTTCGACGTGATAACTGGTCTGATGTACAAATAATATGAAAGATACTGTATTTATTAGGGGGCTAGAGTTGTCCTCAATTATTGGCGTGTACGACTTTGAGCGTAATGCTAAACAACGGGTTATTGTCGATATCGAAATTGCCACCGACCTCACTTTGGCGAGTAGTACCGATAACATCTCAGACACGATTGATTACGGTCATATTGCAGAAACTCTGTCTCAAGTGGCTAGCAATAGCAGTTTTCAATTGTTAGAGGCGCTCGGCAAAAAGATGTTGGATACTTTGTTTGAGTATTACCCATTAGAAAGCGTTACCTTAACAATCAACAAACCTGACATTATTGCGAATGCCAACGGTGTTGGTGTGATTTTACGTCGAAACCGCACGCTGCAGAGTAATAGTGAACAAGGGAATCAACACGTAACGCCGGATGCAGAAAATTTGTCGCCGCCCGATACTGCTGACAAAACCGATTCAGAAGAAGGTTCTAATTGAGTCTTGTGACGCATTCAATCTTAATTAGTGTTGGTTCCAATATTGAAAAAGAGACCAATGTCAGTAAAGGGCTAGATTTATTGCAACAGGCTTTTGGTCAACTAGCGTTGTCTGTTTTTTATGAGAGTGACGCCGTTGGTTTTACAGGCAATACTTTTTTAAATTTGGTGGTTGGCGCGTCTACAGTAGCTACAGTGGGTGAAGTCATTCAAACACTTAAAAATATTGAAGTGGTGTGTGGTCGAATAAAAAATAGTGAAAAGTTTTCTGATCGCACCTTAGACCTTGATTTACTTACTTATGATGATGTAGTTTGTGACTCACCTGTCACACTGCCTCGAGATGAAATATTGTACAATGCCTTTGTGCTAAGGCCGATGGCAGATCTTGCGCCAAATGCCTTACATCCCCAAACAAATACCACATATGCCCAATTATGGCATGAATATGATAAGTCAAAACAACGGTTATGGCCGTCGCAATTTACATGGAGCAATAAAGTTAAATGACATTATTTGAAATTATTATATTAGCCATTATTCAAGGACTTACTGAGTTTTTACCTATATCAAGTTCGGCACATCTAATCTTGCCATCTGAGGTGCTTGGGTGGAACAACCAAGGGTTAGCGTTTGATGTAGCGGTGCATGTGGGCAGTTTACTCGCTGTTATGATTTATTTCCGAGAAGATATTTGGCGATTGAGCTTAGCGTGGTTTGGCCAAGGTTTCAGTAAGCAACAATCGACAGACAGTCGTTTAGCTTGGTGGGTAATTATCGGAACGATACCCGCCGGTGCTTTTGGCTTTTTGATGAAAGATTTTATTGAAGTATATGCTCGTTCTGCATTGGTCATAGCGACTACCACTATCGTATTTGGCTTATTACTTTGGTACGCAGATGCAAAAGCAAAGCAAATAAAAAAAATTGAGCACATAGGTCTAAAAGAAACAATTTTTATTGGCATTGCCCAAGCTATAGCCGTTATTCCTGGTACGTCTCGCTCCGGTATTACAATGACCGCAGGCCTTATGCTGGGGTTGACTAGGGACGCCGCTGCGCGTTTTTCGTTTTTACTTTCTATTCCAATTATTTTAGCTGCCGGCTTGTTTTCAACACTAGATCTTGTTGAGTCTCCAGAAGCCATCGATTGGTCTGCACTTTTGTATGGTGCCGCTTTTTCTTTTGTTGCTGCTTATGCGTGTATTTATTTATTCCTAAGTTGGATTTCGAGAATTGGCATGTTGCCATTTGTAATATACCGTTTGTTATTAGGCGTGATACTGCTTATCTTCGTTTTTGCGTAGTCGAATTTAATTACTGGGGAAGAAAAAATGTCAGAAACTATCTTCACAAAAATTATAAATAAAGAGATTCCTGCCGATATATTATTTGAAGATGATCAAGTGCTTGCGTTCAAAGACATAAACCCGCAAGCACCCATCCATTTTTTAGTTATCCCGAAAAAGCCAATTGCTACAACGAATGAAATTGCGCCTGAAGATGACGCAGTTGTAGGCTACATGCACCGAGTTGCCGCCAAATTATGTGCAGACTTGGGGGTAGCAGAACAAGGGTTTCGAACGGTTATGAATTGCAATCCAGATGGTGGTCAAACTGTGTACCATATTCATCTGCATGTGCTCGCTGGTAAGCCGCTAGGATGGCCGCCTTATCAAGAAAGATTAAAAATTGAATAGTAGTATACACATAGTGATTTAGCTCGCTTTTGCGTGCGATTTGACTACACTTACTTAAGGGATTTATCTACGACATATTGTAGGTATTAGTGTAAGGATATTCGTTACTTGTATAACTGAAATTAAAGGCTCTTACATGTCAACACAAAACGCTTTGCTCACGATCCTAGTTGAAAAAATAAATAATGACACGCTGGTGCTTCCTACACTCCCAGCGATTGCTTTGAAAGTACGAAAAGCCGCAGATGACCCCAATATCAATCTGAATGGTATGGCTGAAGTCGTTGGTCAAGATCCATCACTTAGTGCCAGAATGATTAAAATTAGTAACAGTGCTTATCTTGGCCGCACCGTTAAAGTCACATCAACTACCCAAGCAGTCACTAGAATTGGTTTATCGCAAGTTAAAAACATTGCGACAGCGCTGGCAATGGAGCAGTTATTTGTATCTAAGAATGAAATCGTCAAAAAGTACATGACAGAAAAATGGGGGCAAATAATCAATGTAGTTGCCAATTCTATGGCGGCATTGACTATTTATCAACGTAGTAATAAAGACAACAACCTTAGCCTCGATACCATGGCATTGTGTGCGCTAGTTGCTGACATTGGGGGATTACCCGTTCTGACTGAAGCGGAGCGTCACGACAGTGTGTTTGCTAACCCTGCATTTTTAGATGTTGCGATTGATAAACTCGCGGGCCGCATAGGCGGAAGCATTATGCGCGAATGGCAGTTTAACGATGTATTCATTGAGTGCGCTGAGCATTGGCGAGATGTCGAATTTAATACTGCTCAAGTTGGATACCTTGATTTTGTTAGAGCGGGTGCGGCGTTGGCTAAGCAAATTGATAAGCCTGACGAAGTGCTAGCGCAAGCACAAACTCGCGGTGTATTTAGTGATATTGAAGAATTGCAGTCTGAAGAGTTTGTAGAGCTAAGGGAAAACGCGAAAGCGATATTTTCGTAACCTTTATTTTAACGAAGCATTTTACGACGGAGGCTACTAAAGCCTCCGCTTTTGTATCTGTCAGTATTATTTTATAGCGGCTATTCTTCAGCAAATATTTTGTCTAAATCGTCAATGAATTCACTTACTTCTGCACTGAACAAACTGAAGTCGGCATCAAATTTTGCAGCAACTTCATCTTTTGGGATGTCTTCATTTTCTTGCATGACAATGTCGGTAAATTTAAGTCGTTTTATGCCTAGATCTTCGGCAATAATACAGGTTAAGCGATCCTTGTAACTTACGGCAATTTTTTCAACCAGTTTACCCGCCTGAATATGCGCTAATACTTCATCAGCATCAAGGTCTTGTTTTTTGACGCGAGCAATTGCACCGTCATCTGCGGTCGATTTAAACTCTGCTTCATCTAATAGTTCGATGCAATCTGGCGCGTCATGCTTTAACCAATCGGTAAGCACATGTTGTTGCTGAGATTTTACAAATGGCACAACGGGCAGGCTTTCAATACATTTGCGTAAGCAAGACAAGACCACTTCTGCAGCACCATCACTGCTCGCGTCTACTACTACGACTTGTCGATCAAGTAATATAACTGCGTTTGTGTGTGAGGTTTTACTGAAGGCTCTTGGAAGTAAGCTTTGAATAATATCTTCTTTCAAATCTTTTTGTGCTTTTTTGCCCACAGGAGAACCGGTGTCTTGCTCTATCTTTTTCACTTTTTCTGATAGTTCACCGTTAACGACACTTGCAGGTAATATTTTTTCTTCACGTTTTAAGCAGATGCCGACAGCATTATTGGCGGCATGAAACAGTAGCTCGCCATTGGGTACCGGATTGATAAATCCCATGGTTTGGATTTCTTGTGAGCTGCAAGGTTTAAATACCATGCGCTCAAGTTGCGATTGCAATGTGTCCGTATTCAATGAAAACTCTGATGTAAATCGGAATATTTTTAAATTTTTAAACCACATGATATTTTGCTCAGGCTAATTTTAGGGCGACAGAGACTACCAATCTTACGTCGCGGTGACAAACCGATTTTAAGATTTTGTGGGCTTTGGCTTTCTATTGATGGAATATTGTGCAATTAATGGCGTAATGCCTAAATATTCTTAATTTCAATTCATTAATATGTCATAAATTGACCAATCTGTGGTCTTTACTTGACATCTTTTGTGCTTTGTTTCATAAAACTGTCACAGAGCACTCTAATAATACGGTCGAATTTAATGACTCGAGTGAAAAAAATGTCGCGTACCATTTTGTTAGTTGAAGACGAAGCACCTATTAGGGACATGCTGAG
Organism: Agaribacter marinus; assembly: GCF_030160655.1. Classification (GTDB taxonomy): domain Bacteria; phylum Pseudomonadota; class Gammaproteobacteria; order Enterobacterales; family Alteromonadaceae; genus Glaciecola; species Glaciecola marina. The sequence continues at coordinate 2,041,218 of NZ_BSOT01000005.1, read as the reverse complement.
TTTTGTCTTAGAACAAGCTGGTTTTAATGTAGATGAAGCCGAAGATTTTGATGTTGGTCTGGATAAAATCTGTGAGCCCTATCCGGATCTGATTCTACTTGATTGGATGTTGCCAGGCGGAAGTGGCGTTCAATTAGCCAAAAAGCTTAAGCAGCATGAGTTTGCAAAGGACATTCCTGTGATTATGCTGACAGCACGCAGCGAAGAGGATGACAAAATCCGTGGCTTAGAAGCCGGTGCTGATGACTACGTTACTAAACCCTTCTCTCCGAAGGAGCTTGTCGCAAGAATAAAAGCGGTCATGCGCAGAGTAACGCCAACCTCTAAAGAGGAGCCTATTGAGTTCAGTGGACTGATTTTAGAACCTGTTTCTCACCGAGTAACTAGCGGTGGCGAACCAATAGACATGGGGCCTACTGAATTCAAGTTGCTGCATTTTTTCATGACTCACCCTGAACGAGTCTATAGTCGCGAACAGTTACTTGATAACGTGTGGGGAACCAACGTCTATGTTGAAGACCGCACGGTAGATGTACATATTCGTCGCTTAAGAAAAGCCATATCCGAAAATGGTCATGACGCGATGATTCAAACGGTACGAGGTTCGGGGTATAGATTCTCGGCAAAAGTTTAGTATCCACCGAGCAAACTAACTTATGTATTACCCACAATCATGGTCGCGCACTGTAATACGATTTTCCGTGTATCTCGGTGGCAGTCTAATTGTGGGTATATACTTAGACAATATCGCTTTAGCTATTTTACTGGCGTTTGGCGCGTTATTGGCGTCAAATTATGTGCATTTGTATCGTTTAACAAAGTGGCTATGGCAAAGTAGAACAATGTCACCGCCTAGCGCACCGGGTATTTGGCATCACATATACGAGGGCATTTATCACCTTCAACGCCGCAATAGAAACAAACGTAAAAATTTAGGAGAATTGGTCAAACGCTTTAGAGAGGGATCTGAAGCACTGCCTGATGCAGTCGTTGTTATTGACCGAAATGCACGTATTGTGTGGTGTAACCGCAATGCCAGAATTGAATTAGGGCTTCGATGGCCAGATGACAATGGGCGCAGAATCGACAATCTAATCCGCCACCCCAAGTTTATCGAGTATTTAGAAGGCAGTGACTTTCAGTATCCGATTGAAATTCCCGCGCCGACTAACCCGTTAAAAACCTTCGAATACCGAATCATGCAATATGGTGAAGACCAATTATTACTTATTGTGCGTGACGTTTCACGCGTGTCACACCTAGAAGAAATGCGTAAAGACTTTGTTGCTAACGTGTCGCACGAATTAAAAACACCACTAACGGTAATTAATGGTTATTTAGAAGTGTTGGATTCTAGTTATGGCGAAGCGCCACCGATTGTATCGAAGGCTATTTCCGAAATGGGTACGCAAACGCATCGTATGCAAAGCCTCATTGAGGATTTGTTAATATTGTCACGTATTGAATCTAGCGCTGAACGTATTTTCGAAAATACCGTTGATATGCAGGCGATGTTCAAACAAATTAGTATTGAAGCTGAAGCATTAAATAAAGAGAAGCAACATCACATATCATTTAATGTTGACTCTGAGCTTGTTGTCTACGGTGTAGAAACAGAGTTACGTAGTGCTTGTTCCAACTTAATATTTAATGCGATTCATTATACGCCACAACACGGCAAAATTGAGGTAGTGTGGAAGAGTCGAGCTAACGGTGCTTATTTTGCTGTTATTGACAACGGTGATGGGATTGAAGACAAGCACTTACGCCGATTGACTGAACGCTTTTATCGAGTAGATAAAGCAAGAAGTCGAAAAACAGGTGGCTCTGGTTTAGGTCTTTCTATTGTAAAACATGTGCTTCATCATCATAATTCGACCCTAGAAATTGAAAGTAAGGTCGGAAAAGGCAGTGAGTTCTCATTTTTACTTCCGCAGGAACTTATTAAGCAACACGACGGTGCGTAGAGGTAAGTCGCAAGGTTTCTCTAGTGCCCTGGTTTTGTGTTCTCTATTGGTATTTTTTTTTGGCGTTGTATTAACTCCTAGTGCGCATTCACAAAACACGGATCCAATTGGTGCTGCTTCGACTTACTCGGCGCTAAGCTCTCAAACAAACTACCGGGCAACGCCAGGTGTTTACGGCAGTATTAGTTCAGTAGGCTCTGACAGTTTGGCTAACTTAATGGCCTTATGGGCAGAAGAGTTTCAGCGTTTGTACCCACATGTTAAGTTTCAAATTCAAGCAACTGGTTCTGCCACTGCGTCCCAAGCGCTCACCCAAGGTACGGCGAGTATTGGACCGATGAGTCGTGCCTTAAGTGCGGTGGAAATTGACCGTTTTATCCGCAAGCATGGCTATCCTCCGACAGCCCTAGTGGTTGCACTTGACGCCATCAGTATATATGTCGAAAAGAACAATCCGCTAACGCAGCTCACGATTGATGAAGTCGATGGTATTTTTTCTGCCACGCGTTTTTGCGGACATAAAGCAGCGTTGAACGATTGGTCACAACTTGGCGTTAGCAAATTTGGTGTAACAAAAAATATTCAAGTGTTCGGCAGAAATTCAGCCTCTGGTACATATGATTTATTTAAAAAGCTGGCATTGTGTGGTGGAGACTTTTTAATTACGGTAAATGAAATGCCAAGTTCCTCATCAGTTGTGCAGTCTATTGCTGCTAGTATCGGCGGAATTGGTTATGCCGCCCTTGGACACAGTAATCGTGATGTCAGAGCGTTAGCATTAAGTGCAGATGGCAAAGAGTATGTGATGCCAAATGCAGAAAATATTGAATTGGGCAAATACCCGTTTTCGCGTTATCTATATATCGTTGTGAATAAGGCGCCGGGGCAGGACCTACCCTTATTAGAAAGAACCTTTTTACGCTATATGTTATCCGCAGATGGTCAAAAAGTGGTGAGTGATACCAATTATTACCCGGTCACAGGGCGTTTACTGCAACGTCAATTGAACCTTATCTCTTCCAAAGGTAATGTTAAGTAAGTTCGTTTAGTTGTCAGTTTAACTACTTATAACAAGTACAATTTTGTGAAATCTACACTTCATACACCGCGTCAGTAATGTTCAGGTTTGTTTTTGAATCTGCTTTTTGGCTTGCGATGATGGTTGGTGCTGGATAATTGGGGGAAAACTTATAAGTCCTAATGCCGCGCCCTTAAATATGAAACTTTTATTACGACTTTTGGATGTAATAAAAGTGTAATCTCATTTCAGTAGTCTTCCCGCAGTTTTAAAAACAACATATCTAACTCGTCTGGAGAACAACATGGAATTCAAAACGTTATTCAAAGCAAGTGCAATAACTGCGGCTTTGATTCTTGCTGGTTGCGGCGGCGACATTAAAATTCAACCGACTGTCAATGACAATAGCAGCATAACTGACAACAGTGTCAATAATTCAAATAACACCGATGGTGGTGGCGGCAATTCCGGTGATGATGTAACTTGTGCTAGCTACGAAGGTTCGGCTGGTACTGTCACGGGCGTAGTTAGCGGGAACGACTGTATTTACAATGATTCATTCGCGAGTCGTAGTTTTTCTATTACTTCAAACATCACGTTTGAAGAACTTCCAAATGATGGTGTTCATTTCTTTGAAGACGCACTTCTTATTGGCGAAGACGGAGATACGACGGAAGGATTCGCAATCCCGGAAAATGGACCAACTATGACAGTCTTACCTGGCGCAACTTTAGCGTTCCAGTCTGGTGAAGCGATTATTCGAATTGCTAGAGGTGCGAAAATTCAAGCGGTAGGGACTCAAGCAAAGCCTATTACCTTTACTTCAGCAAATGCGTTTGACAGATTTGACAACGCCGGTACCGGTCCTTTGTTTGCGGATTGGGGTGGTATTATCATCAACGGTAATGGCGTAACAGACCAATGTAATGACACTGAGCGTGGTGCGGGTACTTGTAATGTTCCTTCGGAAGGTATTACAAGTTTTTATGGCGGGAATGATAACTCAGATTCTAGCGGTAACATCAAATGGACTAAAGTTTGGTATGCAGGCTCTGGTCCTCGTGCAGGTGGTGAAGGAGATGACTTAAACTCATTAACCCTAAATGCAGTAGGTTCTGGTTCAGAATTTGAATTTATTCATATTCACCAAGGGTTTGACGATGGCGTAGAAATATTTGGCGGTGCTACTACGCTTAAGTATATTGTCGTTACAGATACCCAAGATGATTCATTCGATTTCGATGCCGGCTGGCAAGGTTCTGCGCAATTCCTGTTTGTTAAACATGGTACCGTTGAAAATCGCGATGGTGTTAACGTAAGTATGGGGAATGGTGGTTTTGAGTCAGACGGTCGTAAAAATGACGGTCCTTCTTCTAACCCTACGATTGCTAATGTTACAGTTATTACCTCAGATGCTTTATCTGTGCGTGATGAGGATCCGTCGATAGCTTTCAAATTTGATGATCAATTTAATGCATCACTTTACAACGTGTTAATGATTAAGACTGACGCAACTCAATCACAATGCGTTAGCTTCTCTTCGGATGGAGAACTTGGTGCAGACAATATTGTATTTAATGGTTCAGTAATGGCATGTGCAGAAGAGTTTAATGATGACAACGGCCAGTTCGATGGAGGACCTTTAAATGGTACTTCCTTAACAGAATGGTTTGATAACGATGGTTCGAATGAACGTGTTGCCTCTACTGCTTCTGTATTAGCAGACAATGGATTCGCTACATTAACGTCTTCTAGTGATATCACAATTACGCCAAATGACCTTTCAGGTTTAGATTCAAGCTTCTTTGACTCTGCTGCATATGTAGGTGCAGTTTCTGACCAAGCTTCAGATTCTGCATGGTACAAATGGGTTGAAACTGCGCTAGCAGCAGCAGACGCGGACTAATTAGGTAAAGTTTCCACAGATAGGCGCATTAATGCGCCTATTTTTTGGATAAATGGCAGGAGTTGAAAATGAAATATCAACAAAGACTGAATAGAGTCAGCTACGCCGTTAGCCTGTGTTTGATGGTTAGTGCGGCAAACGCACTAGCGCAAGAGCAAGAAACAATAGATGAAGTTGTTACATCGGGAACTAGACTGCAAGGCACGGCTGCTGCGGTTATTGAAGAGCGTAAGAACCAAGCATTTGTAGCAGACATATTGGGTGCAGAGCAGTTGTCTCGAACTGGAGACAGTGATGCAGCATCTGCATTGCGTCGGGTGACAGGATTAACGTTGGTTGACGGCAAATTTATTTACGTCAGGGGACTTGGGGAAAGATATTCGAGTGCCCGATTGAATGGAGCAGCAATACCTAGTCCTGATTTGACTAGAAATGTGATTCCACTTGATATAATACCTGCGAGTATTATTGAGAGCTTGGCGGTACAAAAAGCGTTTTCACCTGCAATGCCTGCGGCGTTTGGTGGCGGTAGCATCGACATTCGAACGAAGTCTGTTCCTAGTGAATTTACTGCCGGTATACAGTTTGGCCTTGGCTATGATACATCGGCTGGTGAAGGTAACACGTTCAACAAAGTCGATAGTGGCACACCTACAGCTCTCGAGAGTGCTATTCCGAGGTTTAGAGGTGACTTTTCGATTAACGGTATAGTCGACAGGTTAAAATTACAATCGAACGACACACAGTCTGCTGGTGAGCAAGCACGTGTCCTTAATCGCGAATTATTGCTATCTCTTCCCAGAGATTATTCGCTTACCAAAGAGTCGCTTGATCCAAATTATAGTGCGCAAGCGTTTATCGGAAATAGTATTGAAGACGAATTCTTTGGTGGCACTTTTGGGTTCTTAGCCTCAGTGTCATATGATAAAGAAAGCGATTTCGCTGAACGAAAAACAGCCGTGTTGTCTCAAGATGCACAACCTGATTGTTCAATCACACTTGAGTCACAAGACGATTTGTCTAATTCGTGCTTCAATACGCTTACCGATTCAGAAGTGACAACGCAAAACGAAAGACTAAATGCTGTATTGAATGTAGGTTATCGGTTAGATGCTCATGAATTGACGATAAACAATCTATATTTAGAGGACAATGAAGAAGAAAGTGATATCGGTCTTCTTCAAAGTCCCGCTGGAAGCACAGTCTTTAGTATTGTCGGTGACGGTAGAGCGAACCGCACGCATGAACTCCGTTTTGAAGAGAGAAAGCTCCAAGTTACACAATTTCTCGGTAAGCATACATTCCTTGATTTCGGCGGAATAGGGGTAGATTGGCAATATACTAGATCACGTGCAGAAACTGATATACCTGTTGATTCAACCTTTAGATTTGTTGATGCTTATGACGACAGTGGTGTATACAGTGGTTCTTCTGTTTCCGGAGACAACAACCGAGCAATCTATTCGTATACCAATTTGGATGATCGCTTAAACAGTTTTGGTGGCAATATATCTTATCCCGTCGTCATTGATGGAATCGATGTCGAGCTTAGGGCTGGTTTTGATGGTTTTGATAGGGCGAGAACCTATACAACGTCGAGCTTCCAAGTGAGTAATCTTGGTAGTGCGCCGCTTCAAGTAAATGATGGAAATCGAGACCCCCTTGAAAACAGTGGATTTTTGACCGATTCGTTAATTCAAAGTGGCAACTTGTCACTGTTATTTAATGAACCTGAAATTCCTGATGCGGATGATTATCTAGCTGCGCAAAAAGTTAACGCCGGTTACGGGTCGTTCGATGTTTTTCTGAATACCAATTGGCGTTTAAGTGGTGGTGCACGTTGGGAATCGTTTAGTCAATCGTCAATAGGTACTTCGAGTCTCATTTTTACCGGCGACGATCTAAATCTCATATTTTCAGAAGAAAGAATTGAAGCTGGTAGTGTATCTGAAGATGACATCTTTCCCTCATTGGCAGTAACGTTTTTGAGTAATACAAATTACCAAGTTCGTGCCAGTTATGGTGAAACAATCGTTCGGCCAGATTTACGTGAAGTTGTACCGGTAACGTATTTTGATCCTCTTACTGATATAAGAACCTTTGGTAGAGTGGGTTTATTGAGTAGCCCAATTAAGAACTATGACCTTAGGTATGAATATTATGGTGAAGGTGGCGACAATTTGTCGGTAGCTGCATTTTATAAGGATATAAGTTCTCCGATAGAGACAGTTTTACGCATAGGCGATGAAGACTATTCTGCGACGTTTGTGAATGGCGAGACTGCTGAAGTATATGGCATAGAGGTTGAATGGTTAAGAGACTTAGGAGATATGGCATCTGGGTTCTTTACTTCTGGAAACATTACTTTAAGTGACTCTGAAGCTGTTATTGACCCTGCATTTGCTGGCAACTTAACAAATCCCACTAAGCGTATTACTGGTCATTCTCAATATGTGGTTAATTTGCAGTTGAGTTACGATTCAGCCAACGGGGAGCATTCTGCGTCGCTTGTCTACAATGTGTTTGGAGAGCGTATTCTAGCTGCTGGTCTCGGTGGGCGAGAAGATGCGTTTGAACAGCCATTTCATTCTTTAGATTTAGTGTACAAGTACTATCCGGACTTCAACTCTACAGTTTCGGTCAAAATGCAAAATATACTGGATGAAAGTCAAGAGGTGACTCAGTCGGATATTGCGGTTAGAGAGACAGAACAAGGAATGGGATTCAGTTTAAGCTATCAGTATCAGTTTTAAACTCCTTATGTTTTGATGAATTTGTTTAAGTCCAATATAGAACGCTGGCACATGCTGGCGTTTTTTTATAAGAGAAAAAAAGTGTAAGAAAAGCATCATGGAATCGTAATTTAAAAGCGCTAGTTTATCTTAGCTGCAAGCAGTTAAGCAGTTCATTTATTGTTCAAAATAAAAAGGAACGAACGCTATGAAATTTAAGATATCCAAAATTGCTACACTCTTTGCATTTTTTTCACCTATCACTTTTCTTCACGCTGCACCAGATGTAGATTGCTTTTACGAAACTTATGAGGTTCAAGTTCACGTAGTTGAATGCGAGTATGAAGCTAGTTTGGAATACTTTGGTATACCAAATTACAATACTTACCCTAATGGAAGTTCTTCTTGCCCAACTGAAAACTGGAGAAAAGTATCTTTAGAAAAAGATATAACGAAGGTGAGAGTTAAAACTCAGGTTGGTTCTCCTCCGGCTTGCGGCTCGCTAAGGATATCTTATGATTGGAATGGCACGACAAACGTCGGTGGAGTGGCTTGCGACTATTGGTGGCGAGAAGCTGAAAATGTCCAAGGTACTATCGAAGAGTCCGGTGTCAGAACTGAAACTAGAACACGAAGAGTTTGTTTACCCAACTAAATCGGTGATTTAGCATAGAGGCCCAGTCGCAACTTAAACAGCGGCTGGGATACTAATAATACTTACATATTTAAAAAGACCGGCTCACAAACAACGAAAAATTGTTATCCCTAGTGCGAGATGTGACACCTGCTAAATACCTTGCTTGAAAACTGAAACCGGCTAACTTCCCAACTAGCTTAGGCCCAATAAGATGCCTTTGGTCATTAAAATTGCCAAATTCGCCAAATTCGCCATAAGTATCAAATAAATCTATGCCTACTCTAAGGCTATTGTCGAGAGATTTACTGATACTGGCTCTTGTTCCAAATGCGGTTTTAGACGACGCTTGTTCACTATTAAACTGACGACTTAATATGACTAAGCCGCGTGCGCGCCAGCCATCTTTAAAGTCCCATTGGTTTGTCCAATTTACAAAGTAGTCTTCTGGCCTATTACCTCTATTTGTGCGCACATCAAAGCGCAGCGCGCTAGACCAACGACCGTTAGGGTCTTTCTTCTTGAAGTTATACAAGAGTTCGGCACGCAGTGAATCATATTCAAAACTTTCAAGGTCACGATATTGCAATACTAGCCTTGCTCGGAGTTGGCTATTAAGTGAATGCTGATAATGCAAGCGATGTGTCCACACATCCTGTTGAGTACTCTCATCGGCTGCTGCGAGAGAGGAGCGAAACTCTAATGTCTTATCATTTGGTTTAACACCTGGGCCATGAACCCCTCCGACACTCGCCAGAGCGTCATGAAAAAACAGTGTGTTTTGAAGAAAGATTAGTGCGCTTAGTGCAGCGGAACATCTAAATATTGATTTTAAAACAAGCATTCTGTGGTCATTGCGATAATTCATCATGATCGCCTTTATACAATAAAATGCTTGGTTAGATCATAACAAAATCAGCGTTTTACAAAATTAATTTTAGTAAGCTTGTTACCGCATAGCACTGTTAACTATATGAATTATTTGTTATGCCTAAGTTTTACTTTAGATTTGTAATAAAAATGTCATAGAAAATTCCTATCCTCTGCGCGGTAAATTTATATAGTCCCAAAATCTAAGTAGGAAATTGTATGAAGGTGTTAGCTCCATTAGGTGCGATTTTATTGACCGGTGTTTTGTCGTTTTCGGCCATCGCTCAAGAGGATCAGTATCTTGACTCTGCGAATGAAATTGCAACAGAAATTAATGCGTCTGCAGAAACAACCCAAAATAAAATCGATGGTATATCTGAACAAATCGGTAGCAAACTTCAGCAATACAAAGCCTTGCTAAAAGAGATTGAAGGTTTGGACGTATACAATGGGCAACTGAAAAAGCAGATTGGTAACCAAGAGCAAGAGATGCTTGACCTAAATGCGGCTATCGACGAAGTAAGTGTCGTAGAGCGTCAAATAACACCGTTGATGATAAATATGATTGAAGGCTTAGGTCAGTTTATTAAATTGGATATGCCTTTTTTGCCAGAAGAGCGTGCCAACCGTGTAGCCGATTTAAATAACTTGATGGATCAAGCTAGTGTGGCCCCTTCTGAGAAGTTTCGCCGGGTAATGGAAGCGTTTCAAATTGAAATGGATTATGGCCGCACAATTGAGTCATATGGTGGTTTGATTGATATCGACGGCGACGAAACGGCAGTTGATTTTCTGCGTATTGGTCGTACAGCGTTACTTTACCAGACTCGCGATCAAAGCCGTCAAGGTGTTTGGAATAAACAAACTCGTCAATGGGAAGAACTTGAATCTAGCTACCGTACTCAGGTAACAAAAGCACTTCGAATTGCCAAAAAACAACTAGCGCCAGATTTATTAATGGTGCCAGTAGCGATTACTGACTAAGGAACATAAAAATGAAAATGAAGTTTAATTCATTGGTCGGTAAGGCCATCGCAACTGCGGCAGCTGTGCTAATGGCATGCAGTGTAAACGCGCAAGACAATGAGCGCGCAATCGACTTAGACGCACTTTTAAAGCAACTTGAAGATGGAAAGTTTGCGCAGTCTGAACAAAATAAACAACGTGAAGCAGACTTTGCAGCTCGCAGTGCGGAGCAAACACAAATCTTGCGTGACACTCTTGCTCGCAGAGATGCGATGTTACGTGATTCAGAAACGCTTGAAACTGAGTTTGAACAAAACGAGTTTAAGTTGGCCGATTTAAACGGTGCGTTAGACAATCGCTTAGGCTCACTAAAAGAACTCTTCGGTGTTTTACAACAAGTGGCTGGTGATACCAAGAATAAGTTTTATAACTCGGTTATCTCTGCTCAAATTTCTGGGCGTGCCGAGTTTTTGGATGAAATGGCCCAATCTATGGGGAACTCATCTAAGCTTGCGTCAATTGAAGAAATTGAACGTGTATGGTTTGAAATACAACGTGAAATGACTGAATCTGGCAAAGTCACAAAATTTACAACCGAAGTGGTTGAAGCTGACGGTAGCAAAGTATCTAAAGAAGTTACCCGTGTAGGCCCTTTTGCATTGGTTGCAGATGGAAAATACTTAGATTACGACAGCGTAACAGAGACTGTGTCAGAGCTAGTGCGCCAGCCACAAGACCGTTTTTTATCGTCAATCGATGATTTAGAGTCTTCTAACGGTGACTTAATTGGTTTTGGTTTAGACCCAACGGGTGGATCTATTTTAGGCTTGCTAGTCCAGGCACCAAGTTTGAAAGAACGTGTAGAACAAGGTGGATTAGTTGGCTACATCATTCTTATCGTTGGTGCTATTGGCTTTGTATTGGCAATTTATCGTCTTATCGCCTTAAGTATCACTCAAGCTAAAGTGAACAAACAGCTTAAATCGGATAGTTTTAGTAGTAACAACCCGCTAGGCCGTGTTATGCAGGTGCGTGACAAGTACCCACATGCTGATACTGAATCACTTGAACTTCACTTAACCGAAGCGATTTTAGGTGAACTACCAAAGTTGGGTAGCTTCCTTACGATTATTAAAATCATCTCTGTGGTTGCGCCGTTAATGGGATTACTCGGGACGGTAACAGGTATGATTATTACCTTCCAGCAGATTACCTTGTTTGGTACTGGTGACCCCAAGTTAATGGCTGGTGGGATTTCAACTGCGCTTGTAACAACTGTACTTGGATTGGTTGTTGCCATTCCGACAACACTCTTATACGCAATTTTAAATACGCGTAACAAAAACATTGTATATATCCTACAAGAGCAAGCGTCTGGTGTAATTGCTGAGCGCGCTGAGAAGACAGCTAGTAAATAATAGGGCGCTACGATGATTGAGTTTTTAGAAGCAATTCGCGATTTTACAGAGACAGGTGGTTATGTATTAATTTACATCGGCGCTCTGATCTTCGTGATGTGGCTGCTCATCCTTGAACGCGTGTTTTACATTAATACGACCCACGTTAAATATAAGAAAAGTCTTATTGCTGAATGGAATGCCCGTAAAGAGCGCCGCTCTTGGAATGCTGAGCAAATTCGTTCAGCGTATATTTCGCGGGTTAGTCTTAAGCTAAATGCGGGTGTGCCTATTATCCAAGCGCTTGTGGCACTTTGTCCTTTGTTGGGCTTGATGGGTACCGTGACGGGCATGATTGAAGTATTTGATGTAATGGCAATGACTGGGTCAGGCAACGCCCGTTCGATGGCATCAGGTGTATCGAAGGCAACTATTCCGACAATGGCTGGAATGGTTGGTGCATTGTCAGGCGTTTTTGCCTCCACATGGTTAGCAAAGACTAGTAAAACAGAGCGCATGCATCTTGAAGATGAATTGCAGCTTGAACGCGAGATTGGCTAAGAGTTAGCAGTAAGGAATAAGACAATGAAACAACATTTTCAAAATTTAGTTGACGAAGAAGAAGCCAATATCGATATGACGCCTATGCTAGACGTTGTATTCATTATGTTAATCTTCTTTATAGTTACGGCATCTTTTGTAAAAGAAGCGGGTATCGATGTAAATCGTCCAGATGCGGCAACGGCTGTGAAAAAAGATCGTGCAAGTATACTTGTGGCAATTAGCGATAAAGGCGAAGTTTGGATCAATAAGCGCAAGGTAGACGTGCGTGCTGTACAAGCAAATATTGAGCGACTATATGCTGAAAACCCGCAAGGCACTGTTGTTATTCAAGCAGATAAAAAAGCAACGACTGAGGTCCTTATTAAAGTAATGGACTCGGCTAGAGCTGCTGGTATTGAAGACGTTTCTATTGCTGCACAAGAGCCGTAAATCATGATTAGATTTGTAATCGCATTATTCTGTGCCGCAGCGATAACACTTGGTTTGTTCTTTTTGATGCAATATCTAATAAAAACCGGCGGTGGCGAAATGGGTGAACCGCCACAAGGTAAAGTATTGGACTTTGTGCGTGTAAAACAAGAAGAACAGGTTGAGCAAAAAGACCGCAAACCGCGCAAGCCGCCAAAGCCAGAAGAGCCGCCTCCAGCAATGGAAGCACCGCCAATGGAATCAAGCTCTCCTGATGCGGCTGCTGGTGGTATGGATTTTTCTGCTGATGTTAGCGCGGATGTTGGCCTTGAAGGTGGTGTATCGCTAGGTGGTGGTGACGGAGATTTTGTGCCTATCGCTCGTTCGCAGGCGGTGTATCCACGACGTGCAATGCAACGTGGCATTCAAGGTTACGTAATTGTCGAGTTCACGGTTTCAAAACTAGGCACCGTTAAAGACCCTGTGGTGATTAAAGCCGAACCGGAAGGGATTTTTGAACAAGCGGCCATTAACTCAGTGCTGAGCTATAAATATAAAGCGCGGGTGATCAATGGTGAGCCCGTAGATGTTGCTGGCGTGCAAACGCAAGTAACGTTCGAGTTGAACTAGTTTGGAGAATTTGAAGATGCAAAAACGAAATACATTTTTTAATTCATCATTCGTCAGTCGCTTGCTTACAGTATCAATATGTTTTGGTTCATTAGTACTTGGCACGTCTAGCGTATTTTATAGTGCGCAAGTAAAGGCAATGCAAGAGTCGGAAGTAAAGACACGCAGAGTACCGACACTTCGGGCAAAAGTTTATGAGCAATTGTCTCGCGCACAAACGGAAAGCGATGCTGATAATATTAACGGCGCATTAGCTATTTTGGACGAAGTAAAGTCTAAGATGAATAGTATGAATGCCTACGAAATTGCAACAATGTATAATTTCTATGGATTCATTTACTATAATGAAGAACGCTTTGATGAGACTATCGCGTCATTTGAAAAAGCCATAGAACAAAGCCCGATTCCTGTAGGTTTCGAACAAACAGCCTTGTACAGCCTCGCACAATTAAATATGGCGCAAGGTAACTTTGATAAAGTGGTTGAGTACTTGGAGCGCTGGGAGTCCCTCAATAACGGCAATATCCCACCCAAAAATTATATACTCAAGGCGCAGGCACTGTACCAAGGTAAAAAATTTGAAGAAGCTAGAGGATATATTGAGCAAGCAATTGCTGGTCATGAGGCTGAGGGGTATCTACCTGACGAGAACTGGTTAGTTTTGCAACGTGCTATCTACTTTGAGCTGAAGCAGCCTGAGAAGGTAAAAGAGATTATTGCAAAGCTTATTCGCTTGTATGATGAACCTAAGTACTGGGTGCAGTTAGCTGGCATGTATGGTGAACTAGAGCAACCGAAGAAGCAACTTGCAACAATGGAAATTGCTTATCAACGCGGATTTGTCACTAGTGCAAATGATACATTTAATTTGGCTCAATTGTATTATTTCAATGGTGTACCCTACAAAGGTGCGGCATTGATGGAACAAGCAATTAGCGACAATGTCTTAGATGAAAATCTACGTAACTTGCGCTTTTTAGCGCAGGCGTGGCAATCAGCGAAAGAAAATGAGAAAGCCATTCCGGTCTTTGCTAAGGCGGCAGATTTATCTGAGGATGGCGTCTTAGACGCCCAACTTGCGTTAATTTATTTCAATGCTGACCGATTTGATGACGCCATTGCCTCAGCGAATAAAGCGATTGAAAAGGGGAGTTTGCGCTCACCTGGTAATACTTATTTGGTGCTGGGTTTATCATTGTATAATAAACGATTGTTTGTTGACGCACTTGATACCTTGGCTAAAGCTGAGCAATTTCCTGCAACAAGAGCCTCTTCTAGACAATGGCAGCAATACGTCGAAAAAGAAAAAACGAATTATGAAGTGCTTCAGAGTATAGAGGCAGCGCCTTAAGTCGATTATTAGTGCGTTTATCTAGACGGTCCGATCGTTTATCTACCTTGTTAGTCAGGCGCAAGGTAGATATAAATCCCCACTATTTGATAGGCATTTTATATCGCCCAAACCAATCCACTAAAAATTCTATGAACAATTTCATTCTCATGGTTTTGTATCTTGCTTTGGGATAAATCAGCGAGAGTGGCTGAGGTAAGATATTCCAGTCCGTGAAAAGCTCGACTAAATCACCGTTTTTTAACATTTCCGTTGTATATAGCTCATTAGTTCTCGCGATGCCAAGCCCCTTTCTCGCGGCTTCACAGATAACATGGCCATTTGGTGCAGAAAAGTGTCCGTCAACCATGACTTCAATATCTTTATTATTGTCCCTGCATAGAAACTGCCATTTTTTTATACTGCCGCATAAACAGCGATGTTTACTTAATTCATGCGGATGTTCAGGTCTTCCATTTTGTTCTAGATACTCTGGGCTTGCCACAATCATTGTGCGCAATCGAATCAGCTCTCTACCAATAAGGGCGGAATCTTCTAGTTGACCGACACGCATCACTAAATCAAACCGTTGAGTCAATATATCAACTTTATTGCTGCTCAAGTCCAAATGAATGGAGATTTTGGGATAGGTGAGCATAAACTCTGTAATTGCTGGCGTGAGCAAAGATTCAGCAAATATACCACCAACAGAGTTTATTCTTATTAACCCTTCATATGCGTTTTGCCCGTCTTTTATTTGTTGTTCAGCAGACGAAAGAATATTTGCGGCTCTGCGACATTCTTCATAGTAAGATTCGCCAGCTTGGGTAAGTCTTATTTTTCGGGTAGAGCGGTGAATCAAAGCTGCACCCAAGGTTTTTTCCAAGGTGGAAACTTGTTGCGATACACGCGCCTTGGATACAGATAGTTTCTCTGCCGCTTTTGTAAACGAGCCAGTTTCAACTACAGTAAGTAAGGCAATAACATTTGCTTGTAACATGGGCTTTGTTTAGTAATATTTAACGTATAGTTAATTAAGAGGATAATTATTAACAATAGCTTATGTTGTACACTACATTTTGGCAACAAACTTTAACTAAAGATTAATAAACAGGTATTTCTAACACAATGAATAAGTTCTCAGTATTGCCAGTATTGGCAGCATCAATTTTAGTGAGCGCATGTGAACAAGTCGCTACAGAACAAACAACGAATGCTGACGTTAACACTGACCAAGTGATTAAAGTGTTACATGACTTTGAAGATGGAAACATTAATGGTGACGTAAAGTTTGTTGCTTCAAATGGCGAACTAGTAAAAAGTGACTCAACCGCACTTAATGTGAAGTTTGCTTCACAAAGCAATTACTTTTCGTCGCTATTGATAAAACCTGACACGCCTTATGATTGGAGCGAGTATGACGACTTCAATATCGCGTTTGATATAGCCAATGATGGTGAACACTCCGTGAATATTTTCTTGGATGTGTCAGATGTGCACGGCAACAACTATACTCGCAGTGTTAGTGTGGCGCGTGGCGGTGTGAAAACATATTACGCTAAGTTAGCCGGGCATGACCTTGCAACACCTGAAGGTCGGGGTGATATTGAGCTTAATTTCTTGTCCGGATTGCGAAACAACCCACCTACCTGGGCATCTGATGATATTCAGTTTATTTCCTTGTGGGGAAAAAAGAATTTAGATACTAAAGCGATTACACAAGTAGAGCTAAGCGTTCAATACTCTTTATTTGACAAAGAGATAACCATCGACAACATTAGACTTAGACAAAACCCACCTAAAAACGAAGATTTCCTCGCCAATACTGTTGATCAGTTCGGACAAAATGCCACTGTAGATTTTGCTGATAAAGTCCATTCTCAAGAAGAGCTTATCGCACAGAAAAAAACCGAACAAGCTGAATTAACGGGCGAGCTATTTTCTGACCGTAGTAAGTTTGGCGGCTGGAAAAACGGCGAAAAGCAAGAAGCCACAGGTTACTTTCGCACGGGTAAGGTAGGTGATAAATGGGCATTTATTGACCCTGAAGGCTATCCTTATTTTGCCACTGGCCTTGATATCATTCGCCTTGGTGATGCCGCGACAATGACTGGGTATGATTATGATGAACCGAATGACAGGTCAACGCGCCATGTAGAATTGCAGAGTCGAGTCGACATGTTTGAGTGGTTACCGCCGCTGGATGGCGATTTGGGTCAACATTATAGTTACGCAGGATACACTCACTCTGGTGCGCTATTAAAAGGAGAATCTTTTAATTTTCAACGCGCAAACTTACAACGTAAGTATGGCAACAATTACGAAAATATGTGGCTTGATACTACGGTTCGTCGCATGATGAATTGGGGTTTTACGTCTCTCGGCAATTGGACATCGCCTAAGCTGTACGATAACAATAAGGTGCCATATTTTGCCAACGGTTGGATAACTGGGGATTATAAAACAGTATCTAGTGGTCAAGATTTTTGGGGTGCTCTGCCTGACGTATTTGATCCCGTGTTTGCAGCGAGCGCAGATGCTACGGTTCAGCGTGTCGCGCAAGAAGTACAAGATAACCCATGGTGCGTGGGTGTATTTATAGACAACGAGAAAAGCTTTGGACGCTCAGAAACTAGAGCCAGCAAATTAGGCATTATTCTTACCACATTGCCTAAGAACGGCGCTGAAGTGCCAACCAAAGCGCATTTCACGCAAATGATGAAAGCAAAATATAAGACGATAGAAGCGCTAAACAAGGCATGGGATAAAGATATTGCTAGTTGGGAAGCGTTTGACGCAGGTATTGACTCAACGATGACAACCGAGGCCTTGGACAAGGACTACGGCGATATGTTGTACGCGTTTGCTAATCAATACTTCCGCATAGTCAACGAAGCGATGGAAAAGCATATGCCTAATCACCTTTATCTCGGCGCTAGATTTCCAGTGTGGGGAATGCCCGAAGAAGTCGTCGAAGCGTCATCAAAACATGTAGATGTCATCAGCTTCAATGTATATAAGGAAGGTATCATTCCAAGACAATGGGCGTTTTTGCAAGACTTAGATATGCCTGCCATCATTGGCGAGTTTCATATGGGAGCGATGGACAATCGTATGTTCCATCCAGGTATCATTATGGCCTCAGATCAAGATGACCGAGCCAAAATGTTTAAAGACTACATGTATTCTGTGATTGATAACCCTAATTACATTGGCGCACATTATTTTCAATATGCAGATGGTCCATTAACGGGTCGAGTATATGACGGTGAAAACTATAACATTGGGTTTATTTCGGTGACAGATACGCCATATGCAGAAATGGTGAATGCCGCAAAAGAAATGAATACAGAATTATATCAAAGACGTTTTAAATAGATGAGTAGTACCTTAGTAGTAATGAAAGGATAAGATATGGAAAAACGTGTATTAGGTAAGAGCGGGCTGGAGGCATCCGTTATTGGTTTAGGTTGCTGGCAGTTAGGTGGTGATTTTGGTAGCTCAGGCGTTGACAACTCAACGGACATCTTGGCCGCGGCTGATGACGCGGGTATTTCATTTTGGGATACCGCTGACGTCTATGGTGCGGGGCAAAGTGAATCAGCTATCGGCGATTGGACACAAGCCAATAAGGCGCCTCGCCAAATTGTAACTAAGTTAGGCCGAGATAGCTCGCTTTACCCAAATTGTTACTCGTCTGATAATATGAAAAGAAGCATTGAAGGCTCGCTTGAGCGTTTACAAGTAGATTGTTTAGATTTGGTGCAGTTACATTGTGTACCGCCTGAACATATGCAAGGTGATTCAATATGGCAGCATCTTGAAGACTTCAGATCTGAAGGGTTAATCAAGCATTACGGCGCGAGCGTAGAAAATATCAGCGAAGGTTTGTTGTGTTTGGATAAACCTGGACTAACATCTTTGCAGATAATTTTTAATTTGTTTCGACAAGATGCCGTGCAAAAATTGCTGCCGCAAGCCGCTGACGCAGGTGTGGGTATTATTGTTCGCTTGCCCCTTGCGAGCGGCTTATTGAGTGGGAAGTTCAGTAGTAGCACCGTTTTTGAAGACAAAGATCATCGTAACTACAACAAAGACGGAGAGTTTTTTAATGTTGGTGAGACATTTTCGGGCTTACCCTTTGACACCGCGCTTTGTTTAGTTGAAGAGTTGAAAAGCATGCTTCCCTTTGATATTCCGCTTGCACAACTAGCGTTACGCTGGATTTTGGACCACCCGCAGGTGACTACCGTAATTGCAGGTGCAAGCAGTGCAAAACAGGTGGCTCAAAATGCTGCGGCGGCAAGCCTTCCTCAATTTTCAGATGTAATGCTTCATGCATTATCGAGTTTCTATTTTGAGAAGGTTCGCCTACATATAAGAGGCAGTATATAACACTAGTTCTATACGTTATGGCGTGGACGTTTACCAAGTACCAGTATTCTCCATTTCTTGCCAAGGCGAACGAGGCGCTAACGCGTCTCCTTTTTGCAATAACTCGATTGAAATACCGTCAGGCGAGCGAATAAATGCCATATGACCGTCTCTTGGGGGGCGGTTTATTGTTATGCCATTGTCTTGTAAAAACGTACAAGTGTCATATATATTGGTGACCTCATAGGCAAGATGACCGAAATTTCGGCCGTCGTCGTAGTCTTCGGTGTCCCAGTTGTATGTTAATTCCAGTAGAGGAGATTCTGTCGCCTTTGATTGCTCGGCATCGTCTGGGGCTGCAAGGTATATCAAACTAAATTTTCCTTGCTCACTTTCATAGCGTTTAACTTCTTTTAACCTTAGTAAATCGCAATAAAAGTGTAGAGAAGCATGAAGATCTTTTACTCGTACCATCGTATGGAGAAAGCGCATATTTATTCCTTGCGTTGAATTTATTTTTCTATCCAGATGGTCTAAGAGTATAAATAAGTTCAAAGCAAAATGAAAAAGACGTTTTATAAACAAATCAACAGGAATAAATAAAATAATGAAATATTCAACACTAGGAAGCTCGGGTTTAGATGTTTCTCGCGTTTGTTTAGGTTCAATGACCTGGGGGATTCAAAATACACAATCCGATGCTGATCAGCAAATAGCGTATGCGCTTGAGTGCGGTGTTAATTTTATTGATACAGCGGAGATGTATCCTATTCCGCCAAACGACGAAACCTATGGTGATACAGAGCGAATTATTGGCGATTGGTTGAGTCGAAATGCAAGTAAACGTAAAGATATTGTTTTAGCATCTAAAATTGCGGGACCCGGTTTTGAGTATATTCGTGGTGGGTCTGAAATATCCGGTAATACCATTCCTAAGGCACTTGATGACTCTTTACTTCGGCTGCAAACCGATTACATCGATGTTTATCAGCTACATTGGCCGAGTAGAAGCACACCGCATTTTGGGACGCATTGGCCAAATGATCTAAAGCCAACAGCTGTAAATACAGCGCTTGAACGAGATACAATGAGAGACATTGTTGTGGCGATTGGAAAGGCCATAAAGTCAGGAAAAATTCGTCATTGGGGCCTTTCTGACGACACAACCTGGGGAATACATACCTACATAAACCTTTGTAAAGAACTCGACGTGCCATTGCCAGTATCCATTCAAAATGAATTTAGTTTGGCCCATGCTAAAGATAGCCCATATTTAATTGAAAGTTGTGTATTTGAGAACATTGCCTATTTACCTTGGTCACCATTAGCAACGGGTTTGTTGTCGGGTAAATATCTTAATGGGGGGCGTCCAAAGGGTAGTCGCTGGACCTTAGGTCACCGCCATGGTTTATTTAGAGATACTGAGCAATCACAAGCAGCGGTTGCGGCATACTGCCAAGTGGCGCAAAAACATAAAATGACTCCAAGCCAATTAGCACTGGCTTGGTGTGACCAAGTGGACGGAGTAACATCCACAATCATTGGCGCGACAACAGTGACTCAACTGCGGGAAAACATTGCGGCATTTGACATCGAATTATCCGAAGATTGTCTTCAGGATATACACGACGTTTTTAAACAATTTCCGGTGCCATTTTAATAAAAGCGTCATAATTTAAGGGTAAAACAAGTTCATCAACTTACAGGTAGTAAAGTTATGAGCTCGTCCTTACAAGAAGCAAATCCAAATATATTGATGCAAACGTTGCCCAAGCCTATGCGTTGGGCTTTGCTATTCATATTAGTATTTGCAATGTTGACGGCAGTTAGCTTAATTGGCGGCGGTTTTAAAACTGCCACTCAAGAACATGCAAATCAACTTTTCGACTTTGCGTCTAATCCTTTTCTAGGTTTAATCATTGGGATGGTAGCTACGGCTCTCATTCAATCTTCTAGTACGGTATCGTCTGTTATTGTCGCAATGGTAGCGGGTGGTTTGCCTATAGAAATTGCAATCCCAATGATGATGGGGGCAAATATCGGCACGAGTATTACAAATACAATTGTGAGCCTTGGTCACATTGGAAACAAGGAAGAGTTTCAGCGCGCATTTAACGCGGCGACTATTCATGACTTTTTTAATATTTTCGCGGTACTGATTTTCCTGCCTCTCGAAATGACATTCGGCATGTTAGAGTCATTAAGTGCAATGTTAGTGGCTATCTTTTCTACTGGCGCCACTGCAGGCGTCGACGGTTTTAATCCGATAAAGGCAGTCACAGGACCAATTATTGGGTTAATAACGTATGTTACTACACAGCTACCGACTATTTATGACGGTATAGCGCGTATCTTGATTGGCTTAGCATTAATTGTTTTATCTATCACATGGATGGGTAAAATCATGAAGTCTCTGATGGTAGGGCGTGCACGTGAAATTCTCCAAAATAGCCTAGGACGTGGGGCTGTGTCAGGTATTACTTCGGGTACGTTTGTGACTGTACTTGTGCAGTCTAGCTCAACTACAACATCGTTAATGGTACCACTAGTGGGTAACGGTATTGTGACAGCTAGAGCCATTTATCCTTTTACATTAGGTGCTAATATAGGCACCTGCATAACTGCACTTATAGCGGCGCTATCGATCACAGGACCAAATGCTGGTTTAGCGCTCCAGATTGCATTTGTGCATTTTTGCTATAACGTACTAGCTGTTTTGGTTATTTATGGCTTAGCGTTTATTAGAGAATGGCCACCTAATTTGTCGTATCAACTCTCCCTTAAAGTCGCCGAACAAAAAGCCTATGGATTGGCTTATATTGTTGGCGTGTTTTTCGTTGTTCCTTTGGCCGCGGTAATTTTTTTGGCCTAACGCAACAATAAAGAATATGAGTATGTCCGCCTTTAATTAGGCGAAAAGTCTTCAAATTTTAAAATTCCGTTAAAAAAATAGAAATATCTGTAAAAACCTAGTTAAGCAATGGACTTGTTTATGTAAAAATAAGCGACAACAACTAGGCAAGTATGCCTAGGACTTAATGTAGTCCTTAAAGTTTTTACTTGGAGATCAGATTTGAGCGCTAAAATATATCCTGTACCTTCTGCATTGCAGCAGGGAACTTACGTAAGTGACGCGGACTATCAAGCAATGTATAACGCGTCAATTGAGAATCCAGAGCAATTTTGGACGGAACAGTTGGATAGGCTTGATTGGTTTACACGGCCCACAAAAATTAAAAACACAAATTTTAGTGCAGATGCTTGTCAAATCAAATGGTTTGAAGATGGCGAGTTAAATGCAAGCTACAATTGCATTGATAGACATTTAGAGAGCAACGCCAATAAGGTTGCTTTATATTGGGAGGGAGATGAACCCGGTAACGCCCAAAAGATAAGCTATCAAACATTACATGACGAAGTGTGTAAGTTAGCCAATGGCTTAAAATCACTCGGTGTAAAGAAAGGTGATTGCGTTGCGATATATATGCCGATGGTACCTCAAGCAGCATATGCAATGCTTGCATGCGCAAGAGTTGGCGCTATTCATTCAGTTATTTTTGGCGGGTTTTCACCTAATGCTATTGCCGACCGAATTAACGATAGCGATGCAAAAGTCATTATTACTTGCGATGAAGGTCGTAGAGCGGGTCGTATCATCCCATTAAAAGAAAACGTTGATGAAGCTTTAGCAGATAATGCCTGTCCAAGTATTAGTGCTGTACTGTGTTATAAGCTGACAAATGCTGACGTTAATTGGGACGATACTTATGATGTCGATTGGGTAACGCTTACTGAATCGCAGTCTAGTACGTGCACGCCAGAAAAAATGAATGCAGAAGACCCGCTGTTCATTCTTTACACGTCTGGGTCCACTGGACAGCCAAAAGGTGTTGTACACACAACGGGTGGGTACCTGCTAAACGCTACGCTTACATTTAAATATGTATTTGACTATAAACCTGATGACGTATTTTGGTGTGGGGCAGATGTTGGTTGGATAACTGGTCATAGCTACATGGTTTACGGCCCGTTGTCTAACGGCGTATCACAAGTATTTTTTGAAGGTGTACCGACTTATCCTGATATTAGGCGTATTGCTCAAGTAGTTGAAAAATATAAGGTAAATCAACTCTATACTGCGCCGACCGCCATTCGTGCATTGATGGCACACGGTGATAAACCCGCTGAAGGCTGTGACTTATCTTCTCTTCGTATTTTGGGGTCGGTTGGAGAGCCAATAAATCCAGAAGCATGGGAATGGTATTATCGTGTGATTGGGCAATCTCGCTGTCCTATTGTTGATACATGGTGGCAAACAGAAACGGGCGGCATTATGATTTCACCACTCCCCACAGCAACCGCGCTAAAGCCTGGCTCTGCAACGCGCCCCTTGTTTGGCATTATACCTGCTCTATTCGACGCTGACGGCAATGAGCTTGAAGGTGTAAGTGAAGGAAATTTAGTAGTCAAAGATAGCTGGCCCAGTCAAGCGAGAACTGTGTATGGCAATCATCAGCGCTTTATTGAGACCTACTTCAGTGCTTATCCAAATGTCTATTTTACGGGTGACGGTGCCCGCAGAGATGAAGATGGCTACTATTGGATTACTGGCCGTGTTGACGATGTGCTTAATGTTTCAGGGCATCGTCTAGGTACTGCAGAAATTGAATCTGCTCTGGTGGCACATAAAAATATTGCTGAAGCCGCAGTCGTCGGTTATCCCCATGATTTAAAAGGGCAGGGTATTTATGTTTATGTCATGGCAAACGAAGGCATTGAAGCCAGCGATGAATTAAGCATTGAATTACGTGATTGGGTCAGAAAAGAACTGAGTCCAATTGCCATGCCAGATCTAATCCAGTGGACCACGGGCTTACCAAAAACCCGATCTGGTAAAATCATGCGTCGAATATTACGTAAAATCGCGGCGAATGAGCATCAACAATTGGGCGACACGTCGACGCTTGCAGATCCATCTGTCGTTGACTCTCTTATCGAGGAACGCCTAAATAAAGGTTAAAATTCCGTCAAAAGGTGGGGAACTACCCACCTTTGTCTCATATGCCTTGTTCCAAATATTAGCTAGTATAAGTCCAAATTTTATAACGATGGATACTAGGCAAACATTTAATGAGAACTCTGCTTATCGCTGATGATCATCCCTTGTATCGAGAAGCGATGAAAAATACTCTACTAAACGAATATTCATCGTTACATATTATTGAATCGGTAAACGTAAAAAACACACTTGAATTGTTGGATGGCGCCTCGGTTAGTTTGTTACTACTTGATTTATATATGCCTGATAGTACTGATTTACATGGTTTTTTGCGTATTCAAAAAGAATATCCTGATCTGCCAATTGTGGTAGTTTCAGCCGTCGACGATATTTTACTTATCTCTAAAGTAATGCGTTTTGGTGCACGAGGGTTTATCCCGAAAACGTCTAAAGTTGAGGACATTGTGGATGCAATTGATACAATTTTTAAGGGACAGATTTGGTTGCCCAAGGAGATTTCAAAACAAACTGCGCTATTAGACAAAGAGTTCACTGAGCTTGTGGACAAGGTCGCAGAGCTAACGCCCGCCCAATACAACGTTCTATGTTGCATGAGAGGAGGGCTATTGAATAAACAGATTGGATATCAATTGAACATTGCCGAGGCTACGGTAAAAGCGCACGTAACGGCGACATTCAAAAAGTTAGGGATAAACAATCGTACTCAAGCCGTCATGATTGCATCAAAACTTAATCTTGAAATGCCACCGCTTAAAGCTTGATTGCAAATTGAGCCTTGATATCTATCTTATCCATTCGTATTTTCGCTTTCTGAAATAAATCATTTGTTACATATTAGCAACAAAAATCGATTTGAATTTACATGATTCTTTAACTATGCTTAATTAACATAGCGTTGTTAATGAGGTAAGCATATGACACGTTTGTTACTTGTTTTAAGTAGTATTTTGTTCCTTTCCGCATGCACGTCTACATCATTCTTAAGTAAAAAATCACCCATCTTAAATGATAAAGCGTTTGAAACAGCTAGCGATTTTAACGTCGAAACGCCTGAAGAAATATTTGCTCTTTCTGATGATGCGGTAAATTTTGTCAAGCGAGTCACGCAAAGTGAAACCACTGATTTTGGTAAAATGTCAGCATTAGTGTTTGCTATTTTTGATCGTGCAGACCTTGATTTGGGTTATTCTGCAGAAGCAAATACTGTTGCATCGGATACCTTTGCCAATGGCGCTGCTAATTGCTTGTCTTTAACTGTCATGGCTTATTCTATGGCGGATTACTTGCATATTGATGCACGTTTCCAAGACGTTCAAATACCTGAGTTTTGGACGTTTCGGCAAGGCGAATCTATCATTAACAGGCACATCAATTTAAGAGTAAAGAAGCCAGCTAGGCGATTTATTCCTTCTATGGTTAATGGAGACCTAATTGTCGATTTTGACCCCTCTCGCAATGCAAAAAAGTTCGACTCTGTTGAATTGACTAAACGCCAAATTGTTTCGTATTTTTACAATAACAAAGGTGCGGAACACTTGATTAACGGTGAGTCTGCCAAAGCTTTCGCCTATTACAAAGCTGCTTTAGAAGCGGATCCCAAGAATGAAGGTGCCTGGTTAAACTTAGGTGTACTATATAGTCGTAATGATATGTTGGAACACGCTGAAGAAGCGTATTTACATGCTACATCATTAAAGTCTAATTACTTATCAGCGCTAGAAAATTTGGCCAATATATATAAGAGAACCGATCGACTTGAAGCGTCTAAGTCACTAGAGGCACGGCTACATAAGAAACGATTAAAAAACCCCTACTATCATTCTATGTTAGCTGAACATGCGCTTATCGAAGAGAAGCCGAGCGATGCAATCGTTCACTACAAACAGGCGATTAAACTAAATAACCGCCCTCATGAATTTTATTTTGGTTTAGCAAAAGCCTATTATGCGATTGGTGATTTTAGTCGCTCTAGCGATGCATTGAAAAAAGCCAGAATGCGGTCAAATGACAGGCGTACTAGCGAGCAATACTCTCGTAAGATATCGTTGCTCGCCTATAACCATTAATTTTTACGAGTACTTTAGAGTACGCCTAATTCGCGCAGTCGCTCCTGTAAATAGCTTTCAGCGGTGTAGTTGTCTGAAAGCACGACATCTGGCCGAGGGTGCAGAAACAATGGCAACGAAATGCGTGCTTTAGTGACGTCAGTACCTACAGGGTTAATCACTCTGTGGGTGGTAGACGGAAAATAACTTCCCGATGCTTCTTGCAACATATCACCAATATTAACGATTAAATTACCAAAATCAGACGGCACATCTAGCCATGTGCCATCCTTCGCTTTAACTTGTAAGCCCGGTTCATTTGCAGCTGGTAAAATAGTAATTAAATTAATGTCTTCATGAGCAGCGGCTCTTATCGCATCAGGCTCTTCATCGCCTGACAGCGGCGGGTAATGTAAAATACGCAACAGTGTTTGTTCACTGCCGTTGATCATATTAGATAAGGGTTCTCTATAATGCGTACTAACGTTCTTTGGAGAATGCGCTTCAATCCAATTTAACAATTGTGCAGCTAATGTTAAGGTATCTTTGTAATATCCATCAATTTCAGCTTTTAATTCATCTGGGCATTGGCCCCAAGGGTAATAGTGATAATACTCTTTTATGTCCTTTTTCTTGAATCCCTTGGCGACTTCAGAGACGGTTTGCGGAAAAAAGCCGTCTTGAGTGCCTTTGTTATATAAGTATGAATCTTTGTTTTCACTATTAAAGAATGTTTCCCAGTGAGTATATATATCACTTACACGCTGCTGTGAAATGGGATGATTTTTTAGTACGCCAAAACCGGTTTGGCGTAACGATTCGACAAATTCTTTTGCTGCGTTGGGTGAGTTAAAATCAACCGCTTCTAATTTCATAGGTGTTACCTCCCTATTTTTATGTATCTTTCGTTTACGCTAAGGACAGGAAAATGCCAGCAAGCGCCGCACTCATCAGATTTGCTAGCGTTGCGGCAAATACTGCTTTTAAGCCTAAATTGGCAATGTCTTTTCGTCTACTCGGTGCCATTGCACCAATGCCACCCATCAATATCGCGATAGATGATAAGTTGGCAAACCCGCAAAGCGCAAAGGTAATAATGGCTTGTGTGCCCTCAGATAATTGATCTTTATAAGTAACAAAGTCAGAGTAGGCAACAAACTCATTTAACACAATTTTTTGTCCAATAAATCCGCCAGCCAATTGCGCCTCATGCCAAGGTATACCAATTAACCATGCTAAGGGCTGAAATACATATCCAAGCAACTGTTGGATCGTCAGGTCATCATATCCAAATAAACCGCCAAAATAGCCTAAAATACCGTTGAGCATGGCAATTAGCGCGATAAAAGCTAATAGCATTGCCCCCACATTTACCGCTAATTTCATCCCTGACGCCGCGCCACTGGCTGCAGCATCGAACACGTTTGCGTAGTCATCAGATTCAGACGTAACGTCGGACAAAGATTGATTAGGTGTGTCTGTTTCGGGTTCAAGAATTTTGGCCATCATTAAACCAGCAGGGGCTGCCATAAAACTTGCAGCGAGCAGGTATTTTAGTTCAACACCCATACCCGAATAACCAGCCATTATAGAACCCGCTACCGACGCAAGCCCACCAACCATCACAGCAAATAATTCAGAGCGAGTCATTGTGGGAATGAACGGCTTGACAATTAGCGGTGCTTCGGTTTGCCCAACAAAGATATTTGCCGCCGCAGACATCGATTCAGGGTTACTGGTGCCAAGCAATTTTTTTAGGCCACCACCAATGATTTTAATGACAAATCCCATGATCCCTAAGTAGTACAATACTGAAATAAGGGCTGAAAAGAAAATGATGACAGGGAGCACATTGACCGCAAATACAAACCCTAGTGAAAAGTTACCTAAAGGGCCGAATACAAACTCGATACCGGCTTTACTGTAATCAATCACATTCTGTACAAAAACAGTAATGCTATTTAATACATTTACCCCGATGCTCGTATAAAGCACAAAGCCACCAATAACTGCTTGCAGCGCAAATGCACCACCGACCGCACGCCAGCTAATCGCTTTCTTATTTTTTGACATCAGGATGGCTAGGCCAAATAAAACAATAATACCTAAGATACTAACCATGTATAAGACTTCCATTTTGTGGGTTGAGTAAGAACGCACTTACAACGTCGACGGCTAAATGATTTTCACCGCCGTGAGGAATGATAAGGTCTGCGAAATTTTTACTGGGTTCGATAAATTTGTGATACATCGGTTTAACAGTCGTTTCGTATTGCTTAGCCACCGACTCAATTGTTCTGCCACGTTCTTGAGTATCGCGCAGCATTCTGCGCATCAAACATACGTCGGGTGCCGTATCAACAAACACCTTAAGATCAAAATAGTCAAATAAGTGCACTTGAGTTAGCAGCATAATTCCTTCAATAATAATGATCGGCGCTTGTTTAATTGTTTCAAATTCTTTCAAGCGGGTATGCGTTTTGTAACAGTAAGACGGATATTGAATCGGCTTATTGCCTAATAATTGTGATAAGTGGTCAGCGAGCAGGTCGTGTTCAAATGCATCGGGGTGATCGTAATTAGTATCTGCGCGTTTTTCGACAGATATATGATCTTGCGCTTTGTAATAGTGATCTTCTTGAAGTACAAGAATCTCTTGATTGTTCTGTCCTAGTTTTAAACAAAGGTTTTGGGTAAACAAAGACTTACCAGAACCTGAAGCGCCTGATATAGCTATTATTATTGGCTTTTGCATAGATTTCTATTCTTCATGTGGTTAGACCAACTTTACAACTTACTGCTTGCGCAAGCAAATACATGCGGCGCATTGTGCTTTATTAGCGTAATTCTGTTCAATAAACAGTCAAATTAAAGTGGACCATTTGGTTAAGTTACATAAATATGAAGATGGTAATTTTGCAATAAAAATGTCATATTGTGCGTGGACAATCTGCCCACCAAAACTGAAAAACTAAAATAATTCAGACAACGAAAACAATAAATATATTTAAAATTCATAGGGAAAATCATGTTATCAAAGACCAAACTCAGCAAACTGGCTGTTGCTGTTGCTTTATCTGTCGGTTTGTCGACGACCGCCATAGCTAATAGTGGACAGTCTTCCGCAATGCGCGGTGTTGTTGTCGGACCCAGCGGTAATCCAGCACCCGATGCCACAATAACCATAATTCACAACGCTTCAGGTACGGTTAAGACAGTTAACGCGAACAGCGATGGCGCCTTTTCAGCCAGAGGGCTTCGTGTAGGTGGCCCTTACACGATTACAATTTCTTCAGATACGTTTCAAGGGCAGGTCATTGATGACGTGTTTGTTAGCCTAAATGATACATTCGAACTAAACACTCAGTTAACGCCAAAACAAAGTCTAGAAAAAATAACGGTTGTGGGATCTAGAGACTTTTTTGCAAATAGCGGCGCAAACTCCAGCTTTGGGGAAGACTATATTAATAGTGTAGCTACTGTGAATCGCGACTTAAAGGATGTTATTCGCGCCAACCCGCTTGCTGTTGTGGATCCATCCGGTGAAACCTTGAGCATCGCGGGTAGTAACCCAAAATTCAATGCGGTGACAATTGACGGTGTGGGCATCAATGATACCTTTGGTTTGCAAGGAAACGGTTATCCAACCAATAGGCCGCCAATATCGCTTGATGCTGTTGAGCAAGTATCCGTTGAATTTGCACCGTTCAAAGCTCGAGCGGGTGAATTTAGTGGCGGTAATATAAACGTGGTTACTAAATCCGGTACTAACGAAATTAGTGGTTCTGTGTTTTACGAACAGTTCCCCACTGCAGGCGATGCCGTTGATGACAGAATTTCAGAGAATGAGTTTGAGGTTGACAATAAAGAAGAGTCTTATGGCTTCACTTTTGGCGCACCAATCATAAAAGACAAGCTATTCGTTTTTGCATCCTATGAGAAATTTGAAGAAGACATCGTACTTGATTTCAATCCGTCAACTTATCCTGCTGAAGTTATTGAAGAAGTAAACAGAGTGGCAGATATTTTAAACTCAACCTACGGGATTTCGGATGCAATCGGTGGTGCACCTGCGCCGGATGAGGACACTAAGTTACTTATAAAATTGGATTGGAACATAAGCGAAAATCACCGTGCTGACTTTACCTATAGCGATCAGGATGGAAGCAGCGCTGAAGCATTCAATGACGACCCAGATGAAGTAAGGTTTGCGTCTAATGCGTGGACAAGAGAGCAAACCAATACATTTTACACGGCGCATTTGTATTCTGATTGGACAGATGTTTTTTCTTCGGAGTTTAGCCTGTCATATAAAGAGTTTGAACAAGCGTCAATTACAAATTCTTCTCTCGGTGAAGTTAATGTGAGGGGGGAGAGTGGTGTTGACTTTATCATTGGGCAAGATGAGTTTCGTCATGCAAATGAATTAGGCAATGAAGTATTGAGTATCGGGTTTCATGCAAACTATTTTCCCAATGAAGTTGAATACAACTTTGGTGTTGAAGTAGAGAAAACGAACAACTTTAACTTGTTTGTTGAAGATTCTGATGGCGTTTGGGGATTTGATTCATTGGCAAGTTTTGAGAATAGAACGCCAGAAGAGTTTGTTTATGGCAACGCCTTCACAAATAACCCCAATGACGCTTCTTACGATGTAGAAACTATGCAAACGGTACTATATGCGGATGCCACATTTGACCTTTTTGAGGATTTCACTGTTACTGCAGGTTTACGTTACGAGCATCTTTCAGCCGACGGCTCTCCTAATTTAAACGCCAACTTTGTTAACACCTATGGCTTCGAAAACACTGAAAACTTAGACGGGTTTGATATATTGCTCCCGCGTATCGGTTTTGAATGGGATGCTAGTGAAAATGTTACAGTGCGAGGTGGTGTAGGCCGCTTTAGTGGTGGTTTCCCATTGGTGTGGGTGGCGAATGCGTATACAGTTGACGGAGTTACCATTGATAGCGTTGAATTTGATGATGTAAGCGGCGCTGATGTCAACTTTAACGCAATTCCACAACGTGCTGTAGACGCTTTAGTTCAAGGTGCAGGCAATACTAACTCAATAGATCCCGACTTTGAAATGCCGTCAGATTGGCGTTATCAAATTGCCACCGACGTTGTATTTGACATTCCGTCATTGGGTGAGGATTTCGCATGGTCAACGGAGTTTATCTACGTGGATAAGCAGGATGGCGCTTACTGGATTGATTTGTCTCGTGTAGATAACGGGAGACGCACGGTCGATGGTGGACGGATTATCTGGGATAACGTTTATGACAACACCGATTTCGCCGGAAACCATGACATTCAGTTAACCAACTCTGATGATGCTGGTGAAAGTTTAATTTTTACAACGTCCTTGAGCAAGATTTGGGACAATGGGATCTCATTTTCAGGATCGTATACCAACCAAGATATCACTGAAGCAAATCCAGGCACTAGTTCACGTGCGATTTCAAACTATCAGTTTGAAGTGGTAGAAAACAGAAACACGCCTTTAGTAGATACGGCATTTTATGAAATTGAGCATAGACTCGTGTTTAATTTTGGCTATAAAACCGAGTTGTTTGCTGGCTATGAGACCAACGTTAACTTGTTTTTTGAAAGACGTTCAGGGCGTCCATTTTCGTGGACACTTGGCGCATTTAGAGATGGTGATCTTGGCGATCAGTCAGACTTAGATGATTCTGATGTTTATTTACCTTATATTCCTACGGGTCCAAACGATCCTGCTGTCGACTTTTCTGCAGGTTTAAGTTACGAAGAAATCGCAGCGGTGTTTGAGCAAGCTGGCTTAACCGGCACTCCTGGTGGATTTGGTGGCAAGTATGATTCAACTCAACCGTGGGTAACCACGAGTGACTTATACGTTTCGCAAGAAATTCCTGGCTTTACAGAAGAGCACAAAGGGCTTGTATATTTTACCATTGCAAATTTTGCAAATTTCTTGAACGATGATTGGGGTAAATTTTATGACTT
Organism: Agaribacter marinus; assembly: GCF_030160655.1. Classification (GTDB taxonomy): domain Bacteria; phylum Pseudomonadota; class Gammaproteobacteria; order Enterobacterales; family Alteromonadaceae; genus Glaciecola; species Glaciecola marina. Next base: position 2,009,369 of record NZ_BSOT01000005.1, on the reverse strand, counting down.
TAGATTTCCGCAACAAATTATCGTGGATTATGATGTCAATGATGCAGGTCAATACGTTTATCAAGAGCGCTTCAGAGGTACTGATACCCGTAACTTTAATCAGTTTAATGTTGAAGAGTCAGCATGGCGATTAAAAATCGGTGTGAAGTATACGTTCTAGAAAATCGAATTTATACGATGTAAGTTAGGCGGCTTCTCTTTTGAGAAGCCGCTTTTTTTTCGTGCATTATATAATTTTGCATCATTACGGTGTGGATACCCATTCGATGGACTGCAGATATTCGAAATAGCACCAGCACGCATGGGAATAGAAAGTAAACATAATTTCCGTTATTCTAAATCAGCTACTATATTTGTTGTGCACATTTGTCGCATAGATTGACAGTTTTATGGTGATTGTTTGCAAATATGAAAACTAGACCATTTGGTTAAGTTACATAAACGTGAATATAGTAATTCTGTAATAAAAGTGTCATATTATGCGAGGACAATCTGCCCGTAAAAAAAATAATCTATAACTGATTGATAAACACATTAATAAACAAATAGGGAAACAAACATGCGTGCGAAGAACACATTCAGCAAAATAGCTGTTGCTGTTGCTTTGTCAGTGGGGCTATCAACCGCTGCAATGGCACAATCAACCACCTCCTCAATTAAAGGTAGTGTTGCAACTGAATCAGGCACTATCTATTCAAATGCGACAATCACTATTATTCATACACCGTCTGGTACTGCTTCGACGGCAACAACTAACGAAAATGGCTCTTTCTCAGCACGTGGTTTACGTGTTGGTGGTCCATATACGATTGTTGTTACAGGCGACGGTTTTGCACCGGTACAAGTGGATGACGTTTATTTGTCACTTGACCAAGCCTTGTCTTTACCAGTTACCGTTGAATCAAGTACGCAAACAGAAGTAATTGCGGTTATTGGTTCTGCAACGGCGACAGCAGGCTTTTCAAACGATGGATTAAGTACTAGCCTTGGTCTTGAAGCATTAAATCAAGTGGCGTCAATTGACCGTGACATAACTGATGCAGCGGCGCAAAACCCTTTTGCGGCGGTTAACTTCGCGAACGACGCGAAAGCCTTAACGATTGCAGGTGCAAACAACCGTTTCAACTCATTGACAGTTGACGGTGTAGCGTTAAATGACCGTTTTGGTTTGAATGACAATGGTTTCCCTACGCAGCGCTCGCCAATTTCTTTTGACGCGATCGAGTCTTTGTCTATCCTGACGGCACCGTTTGACGTTGAGTATAATGGTTTTACTGGCGGTACTGTAAATGCAGTAACAAAATCAGGTACTAATGAATTTCATGGTTCATTCAGCTACTTTACCACTGACGATTCACTCATTGGTGATAAAAGCCGTGATGATAACCTAGATTTTACATTTGAGGAAGAAACTTTTGTTGCTACCCTTGGCGGTCCAATCATCAAAGATAAATTATTCTTCTTTGTAGCTTACGATACGTATGAAGAAACTGCACCACTTCGCGATGGCCCTGTGGGTTCTGGTGCACTAAACATCGAACCTAATATAACCCTTGATGACGTAGCTCAGGTCAGACAAATCGTGTCTGATGTATGGGGTTTCGATATCGGTGGGTTCGAAAAAGCGCCAGCGGAAGATGAGAAAATTCTCGCGAATATCGATTGGAACATCAATGATGACCACCGTGCGAAGTTTACTTATCTATCGACTGATGGTAATACCATTCGTGAGCAACGCGGTAACAACTTTACCGTCTTCGGTGATACGCTGGGTGCGTCATCTGCGTGGTATGACCGTTCTGAAAAAATTGAGAGCTATATTGCACACGTATTTTCTGATTGGACAGCAGACTTTTCGACACAATTTAAGATTGCTAGCACAAGTCAAAAAACGGGTCAAAACTCTTTGAATGGCGCAGAGTTTCCTAATTTTGCTGTTTTCTTACGTGAAGTAGATGGAGATTCAACCTATTTGTCGATTGGCCCTGATCGGTTCCGTCATGGTAACGAGTTAAGTCAAGACTTTTTAACGGTTAAGTTTGCAGCAGAATACGTTGTTGGTGATCATATCCTTAAAGCAGGTTTTGAACGTGAAGAAGTGGACGTAAACAACTTGTTTGCGCAAAACTCAGAAGGCTCTTATGCTTTTGATAGTATTGAAGACTTGCGCAACGCCACAGCATCAGAGTTACTATATAACAATGCCGTAACCAATAATGAAAACGACCTTAGAGCGATTTGGGGATATAACTCAAACTCCTTGTACGTACAAGATTCTTGGGATGTAAATCCGTATTTAGTGCTTGATTTTGGTTTACGTTATGACTGGTTTGAATCAGAAGGCTCAATTAGAGAAAATCAGAACTTTGTTAACCGTTATGGTTATTCAAATACTACTGATATTGATGGTTTAGATTTAGTACTCCCTAGATTTTCATTCGAATGGTTAGCGACTGATGACATCACTGTTCGTGGTGGTATCGGGCGTTTCTCTGGTGGTTCACCAGCTGTATGGATTTCGAATAGTTACTCTAATGACGGTGTAATTTCGGATAGCTCTAATGCTTCTGGTGTGATTAATGTACCTACTACGCCAGACGCTTCTACAGGGCAGTATATTCCTCAAGATGTTCTTAATACGCTTGCAACTAAAGCTACTGATGGTTCTGTAAATGCACTTAGCCCTGACTTTGAGATTCCTACCACATGGAAGTTCAGTTTAGGTGCGGCTTATTATGTTGACTTACCAGTACTGGGTGACGGTTGGTTGTTCTCAGCAGACTTCTTGTACAACAAGTTAGAGAACTCATCGTATTGGTTTGACCAACGTTGTGTTAGCCCGTTACCAAATGTGACGGCGCCAGATGGTCGCGGTGTGTATGACTGTGCAGGGGCACCTGAAGCCATTGTGATTGGCTCATTTGACGATGGTGGTAAAGGTCAGCTTATTGCCTTGTCGGCAACAAATGACTGGGAAACAGAGGCTGGTAACTTTGATATGTTCTTCAGCTATACCAATGCTGATGTACAAGATATTGGTTATGGCACAGAAGCAACGGCAACATCCAACTACTCTGATTTTGCAGCTTTCGACCGTCAACAACCAAGTGAAGGCATTTCAAACTTCCAAACAGAACACCTCTTTAAGTTGCGTTTCAACTGGTCTAAAGAATTCTTCAGTGGTTACGAAAGCAAAGTATCTATGTTTGCCACTCGTCGTTCGGGTCAGCCATACAGCTATACGTTTGATGAAAACAACGCCTGTGTGCTTGAATTTGAAGGCGGCGTTTTTGGTGGTATTGACAGTCGCGGCCGCCAAGGACGTTGTGCTCGCGAAAGTCGTCATGACAACGCGGGTCACTTGTTCTATGTACCTTCTGGTCCAAATGATCCCTTGTTCTCGTCAGCTTCATTTGGTGGCGATGCAGCTACGCAACAAGCGTTCTTTGATTACATCAATAATTCTGAGCTAGCTCAATACGCTGGTGGTATCGCGCCACGTAACGGTGATAATTCAAGTTGGACTACATTGGTAAATGTAAGATTCCAGCAAGAGTTGCCAGCATTCCATGAAGACCATAGTTTAGTCGTGACACTAGATATTGAGAACTTCGGTAATCTTTTGAATGATGACTGGGGTCGTGTAGAGCGCACCAGAGCAGACTTTGACCGTAATGTTGCTTCTGCCGTTATCGACAATGGACAGTACAGGTACCTTAGATTTAATAATCAAGACCGCATAGAAAACCTTGAATTATTAGCTCAATCTGTTTGGCAGGTTCAGTTTGGCATCAACTATAAATTCTAATTTGATGCAATTAAGTTGATTAAAAGCCGGAGATGTTTCTCCGGCTTTTTTTTATGTCTTAATGCTTACTTCGCTACTGATAAATTTAAGACAACTTATCCTTAAAATCTTTATATGCGAATTCACGCACTATTTCGACATTACCATTTTTTTTAATCACATAAATTGCAGGATGTTGTACGCCGTTAAAAAATGTTGTCTTTACCATAGTGTAGTGAATCATGTCTTCGAAAATGACTTTGTCACCAATGTTGAGAGGTTTGTCAAAACTGTAGGCTTCTAGCATGTCGCCTGCTAGGCAAGAGTTGCCGCCAAAACGATAGGTATATGACTTTTCTTGCGGTAAACCGGCACCTGTAACCGTAGGCCGATAAGGCATTTCCAATACGTCTGGCATATGGGCCGTTGCTGAGATATCTAAAATCGCAATGTTGCCTTGGTTTTCAACAATATCAACGACTTCAGATACCAACACACCAGTTTGCCAAGCCACTGCCGAGCCGGGTTCTAGGATAATATGTAAGTTGGGGTAGCGTGCTTTGAAGGCTTTTAGGGTGTGAATTAAATGCTCGACATCATAGCCCTCTCGAGTAATTAAATGCCCACCACCTAGATTTAGCCATTTTAAAGTGGGTAAATATTTGCCAAATTTATTTTCAATGGCTAGTAGTGTTCTCTCTGCTGCATAAGAGTCGCATTCACACAGGTTATGGCAATGAAACCCGTCAATACCAGATAAATCTATATTTTCAAGGTCTTCAGCAAGTATGCCTAAACGCGACCCTGGCGCACATGGGTCATACAAGGGAGTATCTGCTTCTTGATTTTCTGGGTTAATGCGCAAACCCGCAGATACGCCTGCCTTTTTAATTTGCGCCTGATATCGCTGCCATTGCCGTAAGGAGTTAAACGAGATGTGGTCAACAAGATCCACTAACTCGTCTATGTCTTGTTGCTTATAGGCAGGGGAGTATACATGCACATCACTGCCTATTTCCTCACGGGCTAGTTTGGCTTCCCAAACGCCACTCGATGTAGCGCCTTTTAGGTACTGCTTTACTAGGGGGAAGGTAGACCAAGTCGAAAAGGCTTTTAAGGCCAAAATAATATCAACCCCTGCTTGTTTTTGCACATAGTCGAGTAGCTTTAAATTGGCCTCTAGTTTTTCTTCTTCGCAGACGTAACAAGGCGATGGAAGGTCGTCATAAAGTGTGTTGTAAGTCATGAATTGAAAATACATTAGTATCGCATTATTAAATTCTACCATTGATTTTTGCGTATAACAGGTTGCTAGTATAAATATTGATAAGGTGTGTGATAAAATACTAAGCTAAATTTTAGGGATACTATCTTGATGTAAAAGTTTAGCCTCGACGGTTTGTTGATATATGTAGGCGCTCTGTTTATCTGCCGTAACAAATACAATGCTCGGAATCAACACACCTATTAGAGAAGCAACCAGTCTAGGATATTTTTAGAATAGTGTACTTATACGTAACTGATGTTATATCGATAACATACGTTTAATTTTTAAGGTGTATATTGAACAAATTAACTACTGCTCGAAACTTTGCTTTTCTATTACTTTTAGGAATTCTATTATTACAATCTTGTGGCAACTCTGAGAAGAATTCAGTTTCACAAACTGCCGCACCTGAATTACCATCTGTTGTAAATCAAGTGCCTGTTTTGAATATTAAAAGCGAAGATCTTTCATATTATGTAGACACTGAATTTTCTATTCAACCGTTTGCGCAAGAAGGTAAGTTTACAGATCCTGAAAATCAAACTTTGACCTTCGACGTAAAAATATCGCCTGAAGTAGACTATATTCAATTCTCTGATGGCGTATTATCTGGAGCGGTACCTTCAGCATCGTCCTTCGATATTACACTTTCGGCAACAGACGACGGCGGCTTAACTGTTTCAGACATGTTCACGCTTTCAATTTTGCCAAATAGTGCTCCAGTAGTTGCCTCTCCTATTTCTAATCTAAACACCTTCGTAGGTGCCTCTTTTACACTTGATGTGTCACAAGACAATACGGTGTTTTTTGATGCTGACAACGAACAACTTACCTACAGTGTGGAAGTAAGTCCGGAATTAAAAATATCCCAAGTAGACGGTTCACATTATACGTTCGAACCAACTTCAGAGGGAATATATAAGGTATTGATTAAAGCGACTGATCAAGCTGGTAAAACTGCCACTCAAGAATTTACTTTATCCATAGATGAGGCTGCGCAATGTCATTCATTTGGCCTTCCTTCTATTTCCAAGAATTTGACGCTTGAAAATGCTTTTGATGATCGCAAATTTGGCGTACCGACTGAATTGGTTTTTGATGGCAGAGATGCAATTATTGCTTCTAGGAATGGAAACATTGTAAAAGTTTTTGAGGATGGCTCGGGTAAACTCTTAGGCCGTTTAAGCAGTGAGCTAGGTGTAATAAGTATAAATGATTTGGAAGGATCTCAGCAGGCTGGGATTACTTCAATTGCGCTTGCCCCTACTTACATCGGGAATTATATATTTGTTGCAGTAAATGGTCGAGACTCCGGGTCTGATGAAGTATCGAGTCGGGTTGTTAGATACGAGTATACTGGAGACTCTATCGTTGTCGATAGTCGGCAGCTTGTATTAGAAGTTAAACAAACGACGGTTTGGCATCACATGGGTAAATTACTGTTTGGCTCGGACGGTTATCTTTACGTAGGTTTGGGTGATGGTGGCGCGCGAGTAGGGGATAAATATGGGCAAGGAGCGCAAGATTTAAACGATTTACGAGGTAGTATTCTCCGCATCGATGTTTCTGAATTGCCTTACAAAATTCCATCCGACAATCCATTTGTTGGTATGAATGTCAAACAAGAAATTTTTGCGTATGGGCTAAGAAATCCATGGAGATTTAGTGTTGATAGTCTGACAAACGAGATTTGGATTGGGGACGTTGGTTCGTCGAAGTGGGAAGAGATTAACGTGCTTAAGGCTGGCGCAAATTATGGTTGGCCTTTTTACGAAGGAAGAGAAGAGTTTTTGTGTCCAGATTCTGGCTGTGACGAGAACAGCGTAGAATTTCCCGAACACCAGTATTCAAGAGATCTTGGCGTAGCAATTATTGGCGGTTTGGTGTATCGAGGGGAGGCGATTCCTGAGCTGTATGGTAGCTATATATTTGGCGACTATGTGAGCAAAACAATTTATGCGCTTAAGCGTGGTTTGGGAGGTGAATACGAAATAGAAGCTATTGCAGGCCAAGGCCCAGGGCTGGGGCCAGCTTCTTTTTCAGCAGGGCCGGACAAGGAGCTTTTCTTCGTTCAAAGAAACTCAAATATTTTCAAATTAGTTCAAGGTGCTGAAACTGCTCTGAGCGAAAAACAGATACCTGCATTTTTATCAGATTCTGGATGCGTCAACATGTTGTCCCCTTTTGATGAATTTGGGCAAGTATACGCTTACGATGTCAATGCTCCACTTTGGTCTGACAATGCTGACAAGCATCGGTTTATTAGTCTACCTGAAGCGACTAGTGTCAAAGAAGTTGCTGGGCAATACAGTTACCCCAATGGCAGCGTCTTAGTTAAAACCTTTTCATTTGGCGGTAAACCCCACGAAACTCGACTAATGGTAAAGCATGGTGAAGGCTGGGGAGGATATACGTATCGCTGGGATTGGGATAAGTATGAAGCCAATTTGTTATATGATGGATTTACAGAAAAATTGGAAGATGATTTAACTTGGAGTTACCCTTCTAGAAGTACGTGCTTTCAATGCCATACAAGTGTTGCAAATCGCGTGCTTGGATTTGAGCCTATGCAGTTGAGCAAACGTACTGAAGACGGTAACAATCAGTTGAATCATTTAATTAACGAAGGCATTTTAGACTCGGAATCAATTAGCATGCCTAATAACATGCTTTCGAATATATCAGATACTTCCAAATCATTGACTGAGCGTTTTAAGAGCTACGTAGACGCAAATTGTTCGTTTTGTCATCAACCTAATGGGCCAGCTTCATCAGACATAGACTTTAGATATGCGACGCCCTTAGTGGATATGAATGTTTGTAACGTAAATGCGGAGATTATGCTACAAGATCATCCCAGTGTTTCAAAAGTCATCGATACCAGCGACTTTACTAATTCGGTTGTCTATTGGAGAGTAAATACTAATGGAAACGGAAAAATGCCGCCGGTTGGAAGAGAGCGTATCGATGAAGAGTTTGTTGAGCTGGTAAAAAATTGGCACTTAATCGAGGCCGGTGCGTGTGCTTCAGTCGCAGAACAGAATATGCCAAAGTGAATGAGTTCCGTCTTATGATAAAGGCGGAACTAAATCTTGTGGTGTAAGCGTTTACTTAGTAAACGGACTCTCTTCACACTCGATCACATGCCAAGGTAAACCGTGCTCGTTTAACATATTCATAAACGGGTCTGGGTCAAATTGCTCCATATTCCACACACCCGCTTTGTGCCACGTTTTATTGAGCATAAGTGCAGCGCCGATCATTGCCGGCACCCCTGTGGTGTACGAAACCGCTTGGGCACCAACTTCTTCAAAGCAAGCGGCATGATCGCAATTGTTATAGATAAAAATTGTTTTCTCTTTTCCGTCTTTTATACCGGTAATGTAGGTGCCAATACAGGTTTTGCCTGTATAGCCGTCAGCCAATGAACCAGGATTAGGTAACACTGCCTTCAAGAACTCTAGCGGTACAATTTGCTGACCTTGGAATTCAACGGGTTCAATACTGGTCATGCCGATACCCTCTAGCACCTTTAAGTGGTTTAGGTAGGCATCACCAAAGGTCATCCAAAACCGCGCGCGTTTGAGCGTAGGGAAGTGTTTCACTAAAGATTCTAGCTCTTCATGGAACATTAAGTAAGATGCGCGTACCCCAATGTTTTGGTAATCCAAATCTTCTCTTACGCTAAGCGGGTCAGTTTCTTTCCATTCACCATTTTCAAAATAACGGCCACGCTGAGTGATTTCGCGGATGTTTATTTCAGGGTTAAAGTTAGTCGCAAAGGCCTGACCATGGTCGCCACCATTGCAATCGACAATATCTAAATAGAGAATTTCATCAAAATAGTGTTTGGCAGCGTATGCGGTGTATACGTTGGTTACGCCGGGATCAAAACCGCTGCCAAGCAATGCCATTATGCCAGCTTCTTGAAACCGTTCTTGATACGCCCACTGCCAAGAATACTCAAATTTCGCTACGTCTTTGGGTTCGTAGTTTGCAGTATCCAAATAGTCAGTTTTAGTCGCTAAACAGGCATCCATAATGGGTAGGTCTTGATAGGGCAAGGCTAAATTGATGACTAAGTTAGGTTGTACTTGAACAATAAGTGCTTCAACTTCATCAGCGTTATCGGCGTCTACAGAAAACACCGCTTTTACGCGGTCGTTGCCAACGTCTTTCTGTAGCGCTTCACATTTCGATAATGTGCGGCTTGCTAAGTATATTTCATCAAAGAATTCGGTTAAGCGGGCGCATTTTTTGATGGTGACAGAGGCAACGCCACCTGCACCTATGATCAATACTCGAGACATGTAAATTTTCCTTCTAACGCAATATGAATGGCGAGCTAATGTCGCTGGCGATTATCGGGCAGATAATACCAGTGTACCGCTTTTTGTGTACAGTGAGATTTTATGTATTTGTCGAATTAGTCCACGGCGAATAAGCGTTAATCTAAAAAATTACAAGTAAATGGTGAGCTTAGTTCTACGGTGTTATCTCTGAGTGTATATGGATACAGTGTGATGGTGTTATTGCCAGAAGAGTCCGTAATACTGATTACCAAGGCATCACTTTCATTGCCGTTTGGGTTGGATACTGTAGCTGCATATACAAGTATACCTATTGTGTTGGATGCCGTTAATCGAACGTTAGATATTTGGTCTTGCAACTCTTCAATCATACCCGCTTGGGCACTTTCTCCCTCAAACTGACTAAATACGCATTGTACATCGTTATCTATAGACACGACCGCAAACGGAAATAACTGGGCGGATTTAGCAAGCATGATTTTGCATAAATCTAGTGCAGAATAAATAAGATTTGCGTAAGGAATGTTTTCTTTTAGCATCATATTTTGCTTCACGTAAATACACCTAATTACTGTATGGCTTTCCTAAAATAACGGCAGCTTAGTACAAAAAGTTCAGTGTTTTTTTGCTATTTTTTTCTGTTTCCTTGCATTCCACCGGTATGCAAAATACAAACTTTAGTATTATCTTTGAAGGTATCGTCTTTAAGTAATTGATTCAGCGCATAAAAGCTCTTTGCATTGTAAACACTGTCTAAATCAATACCTGTTTTTTGTGTAAAAAACTCCGAGAAATTTAAAAGTGTTTCCGATACTTTTGCGTAGCCGCCATGATGAAATTCTTCATGAACACGCCAAAAGTTAGAATGCTTGTCATTGTGAAGCAAGGATCGAATCAATTCATCGTGATAACCCTTTCCTTTTAAGACACTGATGCCGTGCACATGCATGAGATTTCCTGCTTTTGTGTATTTGTGATTGATTGCGTGTATTAAACCGGCCATTGTACCGCCGCTACCCACCGGTAATAGCAAATTACTTATATTCGCTATGCTTTGCAGTTCGCCAATAATGCTAGCCACGCCTGACAAGGTATCAGCCGATGTGCCACCCTCTGGAATGACGGCATTTGCATGAAGTTTGTTTTTAAGTGTTTGTATATATTCATGCTCATTGCGACGCGCATATTCCAATTTATTTACGTAGATTATGTGACTGTTCCAACGTAATAAATCATCAATCATTGGTGTTGTGTGTTTTGAATAGTCGCCTCGAATAATTGCAGTGCACTGTATGTTAAGTTTGTTGCTTACATACCCCAGTGCATGGAGGTGGTTTGAATAGCCGCCGCCAAAACTCGCGACGTGTCGCCAGTTTTCTTTTATAGCCTGGGTAATGATTGGCGATAACTTACGCCATTTATTGCCGGATATGATGGGATGAATTAAGTCATCTCGTTTTACCCAAACCTCTCTATTTCGATGGTGGGTGTTGTTGTGCTCGTCATCGTTATACCTTGGCCACACGATTTTTTGTGTTTTAGATGGTAAGGATATGTTAAGTGCGGTTTCTATTTCTGTTTGAAGAGAATGACGTTTCATTAATCACTTATTAAATTTTTACCCAGTGTTGGTGATAGTGAGTAAAGGTTAATTAACTTTAATGATCTATTATCCCCTTTTCATGCGTTAATAGTAGAGATTTTCTAAGAGGTACTACTCATGCGTTACATTTTCATCGTTTTTATTCTTCTATTCTCTCAAGGTGCAGATGCAAAAGCTTACGTTAAATATATCGAAGCGCCACAAACTGTCGGGAAAACGCGATTAGAGGTGTTATTTTGGGATATTTATGACGCTGAATTAATCGCACCCAGTGGTGATTGGTCGACAGAGAAGCCTTTTGCATTAAGGCTTACTTACTTGCGTGATTTTGAAGGTAAAGATATAGCGAGTCGTTCAGTCGATGAAATGCGAGAACTTGGTATGCAAGACGAACGTAAACTCGCTAAGTGGTTTCAACAAATGCAGCGTATTTTTCCGGATGTAAAAGAGGGGAATTCGATTACCGGCATATACAATGAAAGCCAACATAGTGTGTTTTACTTTGATGACGAAAAGGTAGGCGTTGTTGAAGATCCAGAATTTTCTAAATGGTTTTTTGATATTTGGTTATCAGAACAAAGTTCTGAACCTAAGATGCGCAAACAGCTACTCGGTATCAAGTAATTGGAGACAGGGATGAAAGAAACGCGTCATTTGCATACTTTGATAATGGGTGGCATCGTTGGTTTCTTGCTTACTTTTTTAAGTGCATGTTCGGTATCGATAAAAGGTGAAGGTTACCAGAACATGGCTCCTACCTTTGAACTAGAAGCGTTTTTTGACGGTAATGTCAAAGCCTGGGGCATAGTTCAGAATCGACGCGGCAACGTTGTTCAGCGCTTTACTGTGAACATTAACGCATACAAAGATGACGACAAACTGATACTAGACGAAGTATTCGACTATGGATTAGGTGAAGGCCCCGCATCGCGAGTATGGACATTGACTAAGGCCGAAGATGGCACATACACTGGCGGCGCAGGTGATATATCGGGTATCGCCATTGGCAGGTCATACGGTAACGCGTTTAATTTCGTGTACGAAATGGACCTGCCTGTAGACGATACAACGTACAAGGTTAACTTTGATGATTGGTTTTGGGCGTTTGATTCGTCAACTATGATGAACCGCTCCTATATAAAAAAGTTTGGTATTGTCATGGCAGAAGTCACCATTTTTATGCAGAAACAATAAAACGCTAGTAAAATATTATTTTATAGGCACTAAAAACTTCCACCAAGGAACTCAGTGGGGTGTTTTAGGTAATTTAGGTGAACTCTTTGTAAATAAAGAGAACTTAGACATGTATGCTATTCGATGACTTTGATATAAACTACGTCAGACACGTTCAGGCTTTCAATTTCTTTACCCTCATCTAATTTGAACGAGAGAATTTGTCCAGTTCCCGGCGTCATTTCAATCCTAACGCTGTCCTTTTTAGGGTATGCGGTTGATACAGCACTTAAATTTCCACTCGACACTAAAAGGTGCTCATTGCTTTTACCTACGGTTATCTTGCCATACAATTGGTTACTGTATGTGCCCATATAGTTCGCTAAGGGCTGAGTGAGTTGATACTGTCTTTCTGCTTGACGCTTTTTTGCGTGTTGCAGCTGTTCTCGTCGTTTTACAATTTGCTCGGCGAGCTGCCTAATGTCTTTCTTAAGTGTATTTGAGGCATTAGCGTCATTGGCCAGTTCGCTATAAATATAGCGCGACAATACGGAGGCTAAGCGAATACCTATGGCGTCTTCATTCGTGAATATTGCAACACCTACTTTTTTAAGCGGTAGGTACGATATGTGTGAACTACTGCCAGCAAAACTACCAAAATGGTGGAGCATTAGATCGTTTTTTTCTCCATATTGTCCACCATAGAACCCCAAGCCGTAATATTTACGCTTAAAGCCAAGAAATGTTTTGTCGACTTCAGTTTCAAATTTTTGCGTTGCTAGTACAGCCTTGGCTGGCAGCACTTGTCGCATACCGACTTTGCCTTGTTCTATTAATAGTTCTAACCACAGTGCGGCATCATTGGCACTCATGAGCACGCCACCAGCAGATTGCATTGTATTGTCTTGCTTCTCTAGTTTAATTTGCGATACACCACCTACATTAAGCTGATGTGGTCTTGCCATTGACCATCCGTTAGCGTTTGCTATTGATACGTAAGCCGTGGTTCGAGTCATACCTGCTTTATCGAAGATTTCTTTTGCGACAATATCTTTCCAGGAGCGGCGTAGCTTTTTATCTGTCAAAAGCGTGAGTATGTTGAAGTTATAGTTTGAGTACTTAAAAGAACCACGCGGCTCATCTTGGTTATTCTCAGTGAATGCCAAGGCATCCCAAAGTTGTGAAGGCGTATGGTTTCCTGTGAACGCTAGCCGGTGCGCAATCGGTGCATTCTTGATGCCAGAAGACTGAGCCAACAAGTGTCTAAGTGTGATTTCATGTGTTTCAATTTCCGGCTTAAAAGGTGCGTCTGGTGCAAAAGATGCTATGCTCGTATCCAAGTCAATGACGCCTTTTTCGTGTAAGTTTGCCATCGCTAAAGCGGTGATCGATTTTGTCGATGACGCTATGTAAAACGCCGTATCGCCTGATGTAACCTCTCGAGTATTGACGCTTGTGATCCCAAACCCTTTTGAAAAGACAAAATCTTCAGCGTATACAGAGACAGCAATTCCAGGCACTTCCGGGATTTTTTGCATTGCTAAGACAATGTTTTCCTCGACCGTTTGATGTTTGCTCTGGGGGATTTGCTTATGTAGTTGAGTAGAAGAGCAAGCGGAAAATTGTATTACTGCTACGATCGCAAGGGGTAAAAACGTTGATTTGAATTTGAACATCTTAATTCGCACTGTTTGTTGACGTCCCAGAACAATATATGATTTAAGTGAGTGCAGGCGTATCAAAATCTAATAATGATGCTCAATTTCAAAAATGAGCATATTTTTTTAAAGGTTACGTAATACTCGTTTTCTGAATTCTCCGGCCGCCATACCGGTCTCTAGTTTAAACAGTCGATTAAACGTAGCGAGAGAAGAAAATCCGTTATTTAACGCAATTGTCATTATTGGGACACGTGCCTGTTGTGGATCTGACAAGGCGAGTTTGACATGAGCGATTCTATAACCAGCCAAGAATGTAGAAAAGTTCTTATGCCCCAAACCTTGGTTGATGATCACTCGTAGCTGATGTTCTGGAATGCCCACATTTTCAGCTAGTGCGCTCATCGACAAGTTATCATTTAGATAAATCTGCTCTTCTTCTATTAACGTCATTAAACGACGGTAAGCAGCTTTATCTTTGTCATGAATATTCAATGCATTGTTTTTACTTGGCTGATTGTCTAGTTTCACGTCAGAAGAAAACTTAAGAACCTCTTCATTAAAATTAGCTAATAAGAAAAGCAATACAGACACGCCCAAGAATTCGGCGAATAAATAAACAACAACTTGCCTCTCTTCATTAACGGTATATTCAGCGACAACATTTACTGATATTAAAAAAATGGGTAGGGCACAAAGCCAAATGCGCGCTTGTCGTCTTAAGTCTATGAGGTCATCTTTAAATCCAGCTATACCTGTCCAGATTACATGTAACACAATGACTACCATGATTGGCATATGAAAATGCCAATAGAATGAAGAGATATGGGGGAGGACATCGACGTGTGTTAAGAAGTACATCAAAGGTATTGCGGATGAAACTAAAAGAACAAGTACACTCGTGAGATTAAATCTATATTTATCGCGCATTAACGACATCGCAAATAGCCAAGTAACGCCTGCACTAAAAGCGCCAAAAAATTGTCCAACAAGTTCAAAGGACCGATCTGGCGGCAATTGTTGCGGCAGCATATCAATACGATTTCCAATCGCGCAAACAATCAATATGATCAGCAAATATTTGGAAGAACTTGTTATCTTTGTCTTAAATGTAAGCGCCGCCATTACGCATAGGAGAGTAATTGTTACCACGGTGATTGTGTATACTAGGTTAAGCATATAATTTGCGGTCTAGTATGGTATTTAGCCGTCTATACAGGCAATGCAGAATAGTCAAATCGAGCCTTGATATCATTCGAGTTATTCACACGGAATCGTAATTTTGCAGTATAAGCCTGAGTCGGCAATATGAGATTTAGCAAAATGCATTTCTCCTAAATGCAACGAGACAACCGCTGACACAAGCGATAAACCTAGGCCATTGCCTGAGCTACTTCTGCTTTTGTCTTCTCGGTAAAATCGACGTGTCAATTTTGCTAGCGCCGTATCGTCAACGCCGATACCCGTATCGGATATAATAAAGTTTACTAATGTCTTGTGCTTGCTAAGTTCGACGGTTATACGGCCGCCCTGAGGTGTAAATTTACTCGCATTATCAATAAGGTTGGCAAATACTTGAAAAATTAAGCTTCTATCGCAAAACGCAAATACTTCAGCATCTATATTAGAGACCAATTCTATGCGCTTGTCTTCTAATATTGGATGATAGAGGTCAATAGCATCTTCTAACACAATACTCACGTCGCCTAATTTGAAGCCGCTACGTTGTGCGTTGTTTTCGATGTAAGTGATTCGAAGTAAAGAATTAAAGATTGCTAATATGTTGTCACATTCTGCAATAAGGTGATGTTTTACATCTTGTTCCTGTAAATCTTCTAAGTGTGTTTTTAAACGGGTTAGCGGCGTTCTTAAATCATGAGCAATGTTATCAGATAGTGAGCGTATACCATTCACTGACTGCTCTAATTTGTCGAGCATGTGGTTTAATGAAAGGGTTAATTTACTTAAATCATCCCACTCGCTTTCTACGTATAAGCGTTCGCTCAGCTTACCTGATGAAATAATCTCGTCTGCGGTATCAGATATTTTATTGATGCGACTCACCACATAATATGCAACGCCAATACTGAGTATCGATATAATACACACAATGATTATCATGACCCACGAAGACGCCTGTGCTAACCATACGGCAAATTCATATTCTTGAACGCTTCGTGCGATTAGCAAGTTATCTTGATTGGAAAACGCCATGATCATGGCAAGGGCGGTTTGTTTACTATTTTTACTGTCTGTTAAATGCGATTGTCGCACACTTACTTCAATTTCTAAGAGACCATTTCTTATTTTTTCTACATCCGATGCCGGCCAATGCTGAAGGTTTCCCGAAACAAACTCGCCATCGCCACTTTTTAAATAATACAAAAAGTCATTGTTTCGATCGCCTAGCCTTTCCTCTAAAGCATAAATGACGGCATCTTGTCCTGCAGAATTGTATAAACTTCTAAAACCACCTATATCCGCTAATATAGCGGCTTCAGTTTCTCGTATCAGTAAGTCATCGTTCGCCACTGTTAACACGTAGGTATTGAATGCCACGCCAATTGACAATAAGAAGGTAAAAACGAAGCTAACAAGAAAGCTAGAACTCTTCGAATATGCTTGAATAGCGCGCATTTACGTATCGCTTACGGTGAATCGATAGCCTGCGCCTCTAATGGTTGAAATCATGTGTTGGTCAAAGCCTTTATCAATTTTGTTTCTTAGGCGGCTTATATGCACATCAATAACGTTGGTTTGCGGGTCGAAATTGTATTCCCACACTTTCTCTAACAGCATTGCGCGTGTGATAACTTTTCCTTCATTCAACATTAAATACTCAAGTAACTTAAATTCTTTTGATTGAAGATCTATCTTCATATTGCCTCTTTTGGCAGTCCGCTCTATGAGATCAAGTGTTAAATCACCTGCGACTAACTCTGTCGTTGTTTGTGTTTCATTAGGGCCACGGCTCGCCAAAATTTCAATTCGCGCAAGTAGTTCTTCAAATGCGAATGGCTTGGTTAAATAGTCGTCAGCGCCAGCTCGTAGCCCTGTTACTCTATCTTCAACTGTATTCTTTGCGCTTAAAAACAAAACGGGTGTGGGTAAATCATGCGCTTTTAATTCATCTAATACTGCTATCCCTTCCATTTTAGGCAGCATTCTATCCAAAATAATAACGTCGTACTGCCCGTTAAGCGCAGCGTGTAAACCACTTTCTCCGTCGCTTTTATGATCACAAGCGTGTCCGGCTTTTTGTATGCTTTTTACAATAAAGTCCGCTACGGTAGGTTCATCTTCAATCAATAAGGTTTTCATAGTGCAACGATAGCTAAGTAATTCTGAATTGTCAGGTTAAAATACTGTAATTATTCAAAAAAGGAACAATCATAAAATGAAAGCATGAAAAACGTCATGCCAATGTCACAATATGTTCAAGTTCACGCGCTAAGATTAACGCCTCGTATTAAAGAAAATTCATACCCTCTATATTGGAGCTGAATTATGGAGCTACATCGTGCTAAAAGGGGTTAGCAAAATTCTTCGTCTTTCGCTACTGATTGTGATGCTTATCGTATTGGTCGTATTCGTTTATCGAATTGCTAATTAAGCCGCCATTTTCTCTCTTACCGCTAAACTCCTTTGCTTGATGCAATATGCTGGCGGTGACATACTTGTCGCTATTGCCATATCAATTTTTTAGTATCTATGTCTGTATCCATACAGATTTTTTAGAAGCGTTCCGATAAATAGGATGCGGGAGCATAGCTACATGGGCTAGCGAATACTCAGATTTGGATATGAAAAACATTACAAAATAATGGAACAACAATGACTAGTCGACCTGATGGCGAGCAAACTGAAAAGCTCGAGTTTTTATTAAACGCAATAATTGATGCGACACCAGATCTGATTTTCGCCAAAGATAAAGACTTCAAATATATCGTCCACAATAAGGCGTTTGCCAGTTTAGTCGGATGTTCAAGCCAAGATCTGACTGGTAAGTCGGATGATGAGATATTTTCAAATGATGAGTCTGTGCAACGCATACGAGCGGCAGATCAGCGTATATTGGATTCTGGTGAAACAATCTGTAATCAAGAAACAACAGTGGCACCTGACGGCAAAGTCGCAAAGGTAGATACGCTAAAAGCGCCTTTTTACAATGATGCAGGCGAAATGCTCGGGTTAATTGGTATTTCGCGAGATGTTACTAAGCGTGTTGAAACAGAAGAGGCCTTGAGTGTTGCGCGAGATAAGGCGGAGGCCGCTAATCAGGCTAAGTCAGATTTTCTGGCAAAAATGAGCCATGAGATCAGAACACCAATGAATGCTGTTATCGGACTTAGTCAGTTGCTTCGGAAAAGTCATCTAGATGTAGAGCAACGAGATCATGTTAATAAAATTCTGAATTCTGCAGAAGTACTGCTTAGTCTTATTAATGACATTCTCGATTTTTCTAAAATCGAAGCCGAAAAATTAGTGCTCGAGCGCGAGCCATTCAATTTGTGCAAGGTGTTGAATCGAACAATCACCTTGTGTGAATTAAAAGCAATCGAGAAAAAGTTAGAATTTGTCTTAGATATCCCAAGCGATTTACCTAGTTGCGTTATGGGAGATCCTAATCGTTTGCAACAGGTTTTAGTGAACTTAGCAAATAATGCTATTAAGTTTACTGAGTTTGGGCATGTGGTCATTAAATTGGCAGTGATTGAAAGTAATGGTGAGCAATGTTTATTGCGTTTTTCCGTTATAGACAGCGGGATTGGGATGTCGCCAGATGAGGTGCAACGGCTGTTTGTTGCCTTTGAACAAATAGATAACTCATTAACGCGAAATTATGAAGGTTCTGGACTTGGCTTGGTCATTTGCAAGCAAATCGTAGAAATGATGGGGAGTCAAATAACGGTCAGTAGTGAAAAAGGTCAAGGTTCCGTATTTTCATTTGATATTACATTAGATGTGGTTGAGTTGGGGCATTGCAAAGAACCTAGAGATATCGATTTGTCAAGTATTAAGGCCTTGGTTGTTGATGATAGCCTTGTGGCCAGAAATATTTTGACTGAGCAATTAGCCGAATTGGGTATGCAAGTTGATGCGGCTGGTTCAGGCATCGAAGCACTGGCTTTGGTTGAGCAAGCGAGTCAAAATGCGAACGGGTATGAATTAATTCTGATGGATTGGCGCATGCCAGAGATGGACGGTATTGACGCTGCAAAGCGAATTAAACAGCACTTAGGTGATAAGCATGTACCTGCAATTTTATTGTTGTCTGCATATGATTTAGATGATGCGAAAGAGCAAGCTGGTCCTTTCCATATTGACGCCTATTTAGAAAAACCTATTACGCCTCAAACCTTAGTCGACACCGTTTTAGTCAGTTTAGACAAAAATACCAATGACGCAGCAGTCGTTGATGATAGTTGGCAGCCACAAGGTCATTCTCCTTGGGATGCTGAGCAATTTGATCTTTCAGCAGCCAATATTTTATTAGTAGATGACAACAGTATTAATCGCAAAGTAGTGTGTGGATTTTTAGCTGATACTAATGTGTCCATTGATGAAGCCCTGGACGGCGAGCAAGCGCTCGAAAAAATTTATCAAAATCAATATGATCTAGTCTTGATGGATATTCAAATGCCCAAAATGGATGGGTACACCGCTACTAAAATAATTAGAGAGCAAGCTCGCTTTGATAAATTACCCATTATTGCTATGACAGCGCATGCAATGGAGTCGGATCGTGAACGTTGTTTAAATGCTGGTATGAATGGTCATTTACCTAAACCAATTGATGCGTATGAACTAACAAGTACGCTGGTTCAATGGATTGACGGAGCTAGTGTGCGCGCCCCCGTTGTGGAAAAGCTACCAAGGGATGAAAACTCTCAATTTATTCAACAGTTAGATTGGATACCGCAATTAAGTGTCCAAAAAGCGCTGGATCGTTGTCAATATAACCAGAAGTTGTACTGTAAGCTAGTTAGAGATTTTAGTGTTGAAAACGATCAAATAGTGCTCGAACTTAACAAAGCTTACAACGAAAAAGATATGAGTTTGCTGTTTTTAAAAGTGCATAGTCTAAAAGCGAGTCTAGCATACATAGGCGCATTCTCGATGTCGAGACAATGTGCGGTATTAGAGCGTCTTATTAGTAAGCATTCCGATTTTACCAAAGAACTCAAACAACTGGTCGATGAACTAGTTAAGTTAAACAAGGCGATCGCACATATTTTAGATGCAAGTGAGTTCGGCGACAAAGCGCAATCCGTCGAAGAGAGTATGCCAGAATTAATAAAAGAACTTTTGTCCTTGTTGGAGAACTCTGACTTTCTAGCTGAAGAAGTATTGTCTCGTATTGTTAAAAAGAGTGTAAATACTGATTATGCTGAGTCAATGTTGAAAATCGCGAAATTAGTTGAAGACATTGAGTTTGAAAAAGCACACGACTTATGCCTTCAAGTAATATCCCAAGTTACGAATAAGTAGTAGGTAACATAATGATAAATCGAACCTTGCGAATATTAATTGTAGATGACGAAAAACCGAATTTAATGGTGCTGAGTAGCCTTTTAAAATCGGAGGCGCAAATTAGTTTAGCAACGAATGGGCAAAGCGCACTTGAAAAAGCTAGAAGCCTTAAACCTGACCTGATTCTTTTAGATATCGTATTGCCTGATCAAAATGGTTTTGACGTGATAAAAGAGCTTAAAGCTAGTAAGGCAACTCACGCGATCCCAGTCATGTTTATCACTGGTTTAGGGGATGTGTCTAGCGAAGAAAAAGGCTTCGATCTTGGCGCTTGCGATTATATTCATAAGCCTTTTCATTTGGGAATTGTAAAAGCTCGGGTGAAATTGCATTTAACCTTAGCGCGTCAACGAATAATGCTTGAAGAACTAGCAAATGTTGATCCATTAACGGCGATAGCTAACCGACGCAAGTGTGATCAGCATGTGCTGGCACAATGGACTGCGGCTTATCGTAAGCAATCTAGCATATTGATTGCCATGGTAGATGTGGACGAATTCAAACTATATAACGATGAATATGGCCATGACCGCGGTGACAATGCGCTTTCTTTGGTTGCGAAGGCGTTAAGCGAACAGCTGCATCGTTCAGGCGATTTTGTTGCTCGTTATGGTGGTGAAGAGTTTATGATAGTGATTGCCGACACAAACATTACGGGCGCACGTACCGTTATTGACAATTGTTGTAACGCTGTGCGGGCGCTGGAATTGGAACACAAATCTAGTCATCATAGTGTTGTGACTATTAGCGTTGGCGCACTTGTGATCGAACCAGAACAACAACTGCCTAAAGCTGCTATCAAACAAGCGGACGATTTGTTATATAAGGCGAAAGCGTCTGGACGAGACAAAGTCTGTTGGAATGATTAGCGCCTATTGATGTCTCCAGATGAGCTTTTGCAAATGCTCATCTGAAGTACATAGTGGATACGACTAAATTGAAATGTTGAAATTACCGTCTGCATTTTTGGCGATGGGAACTATTTTTTCAACAGCGCTCATATTGAGTGGACCAAAGATGTGTGGATAAAGCCCGCCTGTCGCAGGCTCCCATTTTACCGGTACGCTAATTTTATCTACTGCAAGCACGACGACTAGGGGAGATTCTACTGTTTTGTAATATTTGTTTGCTACTCGGTTTAGTTGTGCTCTGGGACTGGCGTGAATAAAACCTTCAGTGTCGAGACTGTCTCTAATGAGTTCACCTGTTTCATTTGCGTGGTTAATTTCAGCTTGTGATGAAAGCAAGTAAATGAATGGGTTTAAAATGCCGTCATACATGCGAACGAACATTTTGCTTATTGCTTGTTGTTCGTCACCGCTATACAAATAGTCTACTCTGAATTCACCTTCCAGCTTTCCATTCATGCGCGTTTGAGAAATAATGCTTATTTCTGCCTGTACCAACCAGCTTGACGTCGTTAGCCATACGGGAATATCATCGAAAAAGATGCGACTTCCATCTTTGCTAAAACTGTAAGTACTACCGACGTTTAGTTCACTGTAACTGTCACTGCGTAATATCGAATTGAATTCTACTCTAAAGCCCATTGCCGTTCCTTTTAAAATTAAACACTGAAGTACGTGTGGTCTTTTGTTACTCTACCCATTCAAATGAAGGCGCGCCTGTTTCACTTTGAGGGTCTTCTGGGTTTATCTTCATCTTTGCCATTGTTTGCGCTATTGGTGTTAAATCATGCATACCATTCATTATGGCATTGTAAAGTACATGGGGGTTACCGGCATATGCGTCTTCTATTTGTTGCAACATTAAGGTATAAGCTGAATTAAATTTTATATTTAACAAAGCTAAATCTTTGTTGTTAACAAAGTCATCCTGTTTACAGTTTGATTTTACTGGGTAGACCTCACCGTAACTAACAGCAAAGCGTTTGCCTGTCGGTGGTTTTAAGGGGTCGTCGTCGTCATTATATTCTTGTTCATAATATATTTCGTTGAATTTAAAGAAGTGCGCTAATTCTCGTGTTTGACCAAATTCAACATCATCTTCATCATACAGGCTGACGCCAGCCCCTTCGCCTTGTTCGATGATTTCATTTAGCGCTTTGTGTGCGCTCGTCAGGTCGGTCACTGCGACAGGTTTGCCGCCGCCTCGCCAAAAATACGTTTCAGTAATTTGCTGGCTTGCGTCTTTAACAAATAGCGGTTCGTCGTGCGTTTCACATAGTTCATGCAGTGCATCTAGTTCTGCCAAAATGGTGTTATAGAATTCACCGATGCTATAACCTGCGACGTTTACATCTTCTTTTACATGCAGGCTTTCATCTAATGGCGGCATATAGTCTGGCAACTCAATCCGCCTGAATGTGTTGACTGATTGTTTTGAGAACCTTGCTAAATCGATATAAAACTCTCGACCTTTAAACCCCAACGCGCAAGGGTATTTTGGGAGGTTATCTTTGGTAAATGTTACTTTACCACCGATGGCAACCAATACATTTGCAGCTAAACATAGATGCAACATTTCTTCCATAAATACGCTACGAATAGCATTTACGGCTTTTATATTGGTCTTTGGGCAAATTGAAAAATATGCCGTTAAATAAGGCGGCAATGTACTTAGTTCAAGTGTAATTGCCGTTTGTAATTTTGCATGAAGCGCGTCACGAGCGCTTTGGATCTTAGTTTTGCTCATTGATTTACGTCCTGTTTAATTTGCTTCATGAATAGCGATGTTGTTACCTGCTTCTGCTTGTCGATTGGGTAACACGTTTTCATTTATGTGATGCGCTAATCGTAGGGCCAGACTAGTGAGCGTCAATGTTGGATTGACAGCGCCCAAACTTGAAAATGAGCTGTTTGAGCAAATAAATAAGTTTTCTACGTCAAATACTTTCAGGTTCTTATCTACTACGCCTTCACTTGAAGAATGTGCCATACGGGTAGTACAAGCCGCATGGTCAGCGCGCCATGAAATTGTCTTTAGTTTTGTATTGTGTGCGCCCATCGCTGTAAAAATTTTATCAATCTCTGTTTGGATTTGCGCAATGCGAACTTCAAAATCAGGTCCTTGATCAAAGTTGATTGCTGTTTCTTGTAGGCCAATATGATTGCGCTTACTCACGTTGCTTAATCGATTGTCTCGCTGACTGAATATTTCGACGAGTGCATGAAGTTGCAGTTTAGTCTTACCTGTCAATTCGTCTCTTATCACGTTTAAGGGTTTACCATTTTGCATCTCTTGCGCTAGCTTTACGCCGATACTGGAAGGCGGGTTTACAATAATGTACTTGCCTTCGCTTTGTTCTTCAGGGCTATCGAAATGACGAGACACCATGGTTGGAAAGTCCATTTCGGGTATTAAGCCAAGCGGGTTTTCAGGCAGCTCTGCTTCAAACATGAGATAAGGGTGGGTGATTAAGTTACGACCGACTAAATCCTTATCATTTCCTAGCCCCTTGGGCCAAAAGTCATTTTGGGAACGCAACAGTATTTTGGACGATTCTATTGCGCCGGCGGCTAAAATAACCAAATCGGCATGCAAGGTCTGAGTTGC
The DNA here is from genome assembly GCF_030160655.1 of Agaribacter marinus. Lineage (GTDB taxonomy): Bacteria > Pseudomonadota > Gammaproteobacteria > Enterobacterales > Alteromonadaceae > Glaciecola > Glaciecola marina. The sequence continues at coordinate 1,985,521 of NZ_BSOT01000005.1, read as the reverse complement.
GTGCTGATCAATATTCTTATCGATATAATGTACCCCTGAGACCTTGTGTTTGTTTGTCATTATCAACGATTCAACCGCGGCATTGGTAATGATAGAAAAGTTGGGGTAATCATAAAACGTTTGAATGTCATCTAAATAGTTTGCTGCCGCATAGCGCGCGCCAAAAGGACAATATTTACAAGTGCCTGTGGTTTGACATGGCGGGTGGGTAGATTCAGAAGCTGTTAGACCGTGACGCGCAATTGGCATGTGGCTATATTTTATACCTAGCGACTGCATAGCCTCTATGCTGGGTTTATCTTCCAGAGTATAAGGGAAAGCAGGGTATGGATACGCTGCGCTTCTTGGGCTCGTGGTATCATTTGAATCACCAGATACACCGATGTAGTGCTCTGCCTCACAGTAAAACGGCTCTAGGTCAGAATAAGAGATAGGCCAATCGATTAGGTCGTAGTTTCCTGATAGGTGTTGCGATGTTTTGGCAATACGTGTTTTGAGTTCAAAATCTTCGGGTTTTAGTCGAAAACTCCACCCGCCCCAGTGAACAGTTGAGCCGCCATACATCAATAAGCGAGAACCTTGCATGGGTAACATTGTTTTTCCAAGACTTTCGTTTTCACCTGCAGTATCACGGTTAGGATAAGCAAAATCATGATAGTAGTCGTAGGGCATATTTCCAGTAACTAAGTAGTCTTGATGCAGCGCAAAGTCTCGCATTTTCATTTTTCCACCCGCTTCGAGCATCGTTATTTTCGCGTTAGGATGTTGTTCTAGTATTTTTTGAGCAATGGCCGCGCCTGCAACACCAGAGCCTATTATCAAAATGTCATTAGGCGTGTTGTTTGATGTCATGATTTATATGTCCTTTTTGCTGTCTTCGTCGGTGTGATCTGAAAATATGCGATAAGGTGCTTTGCCTTCAACGTTGCCGCCATTGATGTAACCTAATGCGTTTTTTGCGCCAAATGACTTAAATCCGCCAATAGATAAGGCTAAGGTGATGAATTCGTTTGATACCATTTGCCTAGCTCTTGCGAGGCGAGTGTTTGCCGGTTTTATTGCCGCTTCAGGGGACGTTAATAGGTGAATTGTGCCGTTGTGCTTGCCAAACTTTTGATTTAGTTCATGAATAACGCAGGCTGCATTTTTGTATTCAGCGTAGTAATTTAAGTTTATTTTCATCCTATTTTGCATAAACACGAGTAGCTGAGATTTAGCGCCAGACGTGGGCATTGCTAGCTCCCAATAGTCGAAAATACACGAAAGCAATTGCCACATTGTTTCGAAAGTGTCGGCATCTAAGTTCAGGCTTTCTTCAATATAAGGGTACGGGGTTTCGATATCGTAGGTTTCGGATGTATCCATGTGAACTCACTTATAGTTGTCAAATCAACATTACTATAAGTGCCCTAGGCAAAACTTATGCCTAATTGGAAGGCGCTGTGTAAGATGTGAAGTACCTTTTACTTACTAAAAGGTACTTCTGCACAATAGATTTATATTTATCTATCTAAGTTCATCACTTTTGTCCACGCGGCGGTGAAGTCGTTGATAAATTTTTCACCCGAATTGTCGAAAGCATATACTTCTGCAATGGCGCGTAATTCCGAGTTAGAGCCAAAGATAAGATCTACGGCACTGGCTGACCAGATTTGTTTACCGGTTTTACGTTCGAAACCAAAATATACGCCATCAGTTGAAGACTTCTCCCAACGCGTAGACATATCCAAGAGATTAACAAAAAAATCATTAGACAACACTCCCGGATTGGTCGTAAGTACACCATGCTGAAGCCCGCCATGATTTGCATTTAAGACGCGCATCCCCCCGATCAGGACAGTCATTTCCGGCACACTTAGATCCAATTGGTCTGCTTTATCAATTAACATTTCTGTCGGGCCTTTGTAATTATTTTTAGTGTCAAAATAGTTGCGGAAACCATCGGCATTAAGCTTCAATAAATTAAACGAATTAATATCTGTTTGTGACTGTTTAGCGTCAGTTCTTCCTGGTATAAATGGCACCTCTATTTTATACCCAGCGTTTTCTGCGGCTTTTTCAATGGCGACGATACCTCCTAAGACAATGACGTCAGCCAAAGATACCTGTTTGCTTGAACCGAGATTCTTATTTGTCTTCGATTGTATGTTGCGTAAAACATCAAGTACTTTTGCTAATTCCTTAGGGTTATTAACTGCCCAATCTTTTTGAGGCGCTAAGGCAAGCCTTGCGCCATTGGCACCGCCACGCATGTCTGAGTCTCGATAGCTGCCTGCTGACGCCCATGCTGTTCTGACCAATTCGGGAACACTTAAGCCAGTGGCCAATATATTTTGCTTAAGCCCCTGAATATCTCGTTCATCGACTAATTCATAGTCAAGTGCTGGCACTGGGTCTTGCCAGATGTGAATATCGTTAGGTATGTCATTGCCTAGGTAATTAGTTATTGGTCCCATATCTCGGTGCGTTAGTTTGTACCATGCTTTGGCAAATGCCAACCTATATGCCGCTGGCTCGGCCAAAAAACGTTCGGCAATTTTTTTGTATTCAGGGTCGAATTTGAGTGCCAAATCAGCGGTTGTCATGACTGGTGGGTTATATTTACCTTCAACGTGTGCGTCCGGAACTACTTTGTGCAGCGACTCATCGGTTGGGATCCATTGAGTTGCACCGGCAGGACTTTTTGATTGTTGCCACTCAAAGTTAAGTAGATTGCTTAGATACAACGAAGTCCACCTAGTTGGGGCTTGAGTCCACGCGCCTTCCAAACCACTAGTAACGGTGTCTTCTGAATGACCTTTACCGCAGGTATTTTCCCAGCCCAGTCCTTGTTTTTCAATACTTGCTGCACCAGGCTCTGGCCCGACACAGTCTTTAGGCTTATGTGCACCATGCATTTTTCCGAAGGTGTGACCGCCTGCAATGAGTGCTAAGGTTTCTTCGTCATTCATTGCCATGCGCCCAAAAGCAATACGAATGTTTTTTGCTGAGCCAATTGGGTCAGGAACGCCGCGAGGGCCTTCTGGGTTGACATAAATTAAACCCATATGGGTCGCGCCCAAAGGTCGTTGTAATTTACCGTCTTTTTCATGCCTGTCGCTCGCAAGCATTTCTACTTCAGGTCCCCAGTACACCATATCTGGTTCCCAATCATCTGCGCGCCCGCCGGCAAAACCATAGGTTTTGAATCCCATATTTTCTAAGGCAACGTTTCCTGCTAGCACGATCAAATCAGACCAGGATAGCGCCTCGCCATATTTTTGCTTAATTGGCCAAAGCAATCGGCGAGCCTTATCTAAGTTACCATTGTCCGGCCAGCTATTTAATGGATCAAAGCGTTGTTGTCCGCCGCCAGCGCCGCCTCTACCGTCGAGTGTTCGATATGTACCAGCCGAATGCCAAGTCATACGAATAAAGAAAGGGCCATAATTGCCGAAGTCTGCTGGCCACCAATCTTGCGATGTGGTTAACAGTTCATTAATGTCTTTTTTTGCTGCGTCCAAATCGAGAGACTTAAATGCCTCTGCGTAGTTGAAGTCAGCCCCATAAGGGTTTGAGCGGTGATCATGATCTCTTAATGGGGAGAGATCTAATTGATCTGGCCACCAGAATTGATTAGATTTTGCATGCCCAACGACATACTTGCCGCTACCTTTGGCACCTGAAGGCTTTGATATTTCATCAGACGCATGGCCTGAAGCGCCCAAGAAAGACATACTTATGACTGCGACTAAACTAGAAATTAATTGTTTGTTATGCGTTTTCACTTTATAGCTCCTCTTGTTTTTTCTTGTTTGGCATCCTGTACAAGAAAAAAGGGGTAAATTTACCGTCAGCTGATAGAACGGCAAACGCCGACTTAGGAAAATTAACCAGTAAATGTAATGTGGCTTCAGTGTCGATTGGCCACATTTACAGCTTAGTTAAGAGGGGGGAGGTGTTAAAATTGATAAATCCTATCAATTCAATCGGTTTGTTAGATTGAACTATTTAAGTCGAAATACAGCTTTGTACTTGGCTGACAAATTCGCAAACGATTTCTGATGCTTTACCATAGTAGCTCTCAGCAAACTCAGTATTTACATTACTGGGCTCTAAGTTAAGTTCTAGGGTATGTGCGCCACATTGATTTGCAAAACTTACAAATCCTGCGGCAGGGTATACATTCCCTGACGTGCCGATTGAGACAAACAGATCACAATTATAGATATGAGATTCAATTGCATCCATGTGATATGGCATCTCACCAAACCAAACAATATCGGGTCGCATCGCGTTTGCGGGTTGGCAACACGAGCACAAAGTATTGGCATCAATAGTTTCACTTGTATTGACTGCTTTTCCGGTGGTAATGCATTTAGCTGAGGTGAGCTCACCGTGCATATGAAGTACATTTATACTGCCACCCCTTTCATGTAAATTATCTACATTTTGCGTTACGACGATGCAGTGATTGCCGAGCTGAGCTTCTAATTTACCTAAAGCGATGTGTGCGGCGTTTGGTTTGACGTCTTTGCTTAAGAGTTGTGTTCTACGTTCGTTATAAAAGCGGTAAACTAAATCCGGATTCTTCGCAAATCCTTCTGGTGTCGCCACTTCTTCAATGGAATGATTTTCCCATAAGCCATTGTTGTCACGAAAGGTTTTTAAACCCGATTCCGCAGATATACCTGCACCGGTGAGGATGACGATTTTAGGTTTAGGTATCGCCTTAACTACTTCTAAATAGCGGAATTTTTTAACATGATTAGGGTTAGTAGTGTCCATAAAAAGTCAACAGTTAATTGTTCGCAAAATATGCAAATAAGTCTTTGAGATTTTCATATTATCGTTTAAAATTTTGTAATGCTTTCGAAGAGCATGGGTAAGGATTTAAGTGGTTTAGTGTAAGCATCTACTAGACAAATAACGGGTAATGGAGTTGTACAATGACCAAAATTTTAAACCTCAAAAACAAAATATCGTCTGTTCTAGCATTTTGTACGTTATGTTTCGTGGTTTCCACCGCCAATGCAGCTGATGTAGCTAAAGGCGCTTCAATAGCGAAAAGTGTATCAAGTACAGTAAAAGTAAGCAATATCGTACGACCAAGTGCGGTAGGTAAAGGGATTGTCGCCTCAATAGTTTCAAATGGACGAGGTTCGTCAAACCTTGAACTAGAAGCTAAAAGTGATAAATCTTCAAATAAAGCTAGTATTAGTAACAGTTCTCAACCTACGTTAACCTTATGTGGTGGTCAATTGATTGAAGGTTTGTGCTTGGGTGGAGGCTTTTTACCTGGGCGTTACGTACCACCTACGGTGACTACTACAGTTCCATAGTCAAAGATGTTAAAACAGTTTGCTTGCGCTGCTCTAGCGCTTAGCACCTTGTCTTGTTCGAGTTCCTATCTCATTCATGTTGATGCGGTAGGGGCTTTGTTCAAAGAGCAAGAGCCACTTTCTCTTGATGTTGTAAAATCTTCAGAAGTAGATCTACTATCAGTCCTAATAGACGACCGGCCTTTTTCGAATGTTGCATTAGCTTTTATTGAGCAATCTAAAAGGAAATGGATGTCTAATGATGGTGTTTTGCTTATTGAGGAAAATGGCCGATTAGTGAGGACTATCGGGTTTAGTATTTCATTAGTACATTCGTTTTCACCTCAAAAAGATCCACTAATTGACCCTCAATCTATAAGCAGTCTAACTAAGTGGCACCGCAGAGTTGACGTCGACAATGGGCAGTACGGTCTTGAGTTACTTTCTACATTTAGATTGGAACCAGGGGCTTCAATCGAGCTTTTTGACAATCATCTTGATGTTTTTGTTGTCTTTGAGGATATTCATCTGGGCTCTGAAGAAACCCTTTTGTTTACTGATAGAGGTTGGACCAATATATACTGGTTCCATACGGTGTCAGGTGAATTGGTCAAAAGTTCTCAGAAGTTCCATCCTGATGGCGATAACATAACATCTGTTTATGCAAGTCGAGTTGCAAGAGCTTTAAATAAGGTAGAGTAACTTGTATTACAAACGCATCCCCCTTGCATTGTTTTTATTTGTATCATTACAGTCTGCCGCAAATGTAACAATAAATGTTAATAACACGGTTTATGATTACACTTCTAATCCACGAATGGCCGAAGTTTTGGAGCCTGTGGCGTTGGAGCAATCATGGTATTGGAATGCATCAAAGTTATTTCGTTTGGATAATGTAATTCAGGTAGAACAAAAAAAAGAAGCGCTACGAGTTTTGTCTTCACTGCTTGAAGAGCAAAGCTTCAGCGGAGAGCTTGAAAGGTTAAAGCAAGAATTACGAGATTGGTATGTTCTTTCTAGAGTAAATACTCCTATAGATTTTGAACTGTCTAGGTTGATGAATGAATATAATCCAAGGTTCGAAAATGGCAGTTATAAACTTCTATTGAGTACAAGGCCAAATCATATTTTATTTTTCGGGGCGCTGTCAGAAACGCTCCTACCTTACGAGAATGAAACTGCAATTGATGAATACTTTAAACAGTTGAATATACCAAAAGATGCGTATGTAAAAGGAATCGTCGTAATTGCACCAAATGGTGATAAGAAATTGCTATCAAATTACTTGTCGACGCTTGCATTTGAACCCATGCCTGGAAGTCTTGTTTTTATACCATTTAATGAATCAAGAAATAATAATATAGCATTGTTGAACCACCTTTTATTGGAACTATCTGAACATCGAGTATTGCATTGAAGCGTTCAATTTATTTTAGCCTTTCCTTAATTTTATCTGTCGCTCAAGTAAAAAGCATAGCGGCACAGGAATTTCTTGGGGTATTCGGTCATCACACATCTCAAATGACCTCAGGCGGTATTGGGCTTATACAGACACCTACGGCCCGTATGGGGCGTGAAGGCGACATGTTTTTCAATTATTCCGATATAGAGCAATATCGATTTTGGTCCGTTAATTTACAATTGTTCCCGTGGATGGAATCAACCATAAGATATACCGACGTTCGTTCAAGATTGTTTAGCAATGAGTTTGAGTTTAGTGGCGATCAAACGCTAAAAGATAAAGGAATCGATGTAAAATTTCGATTGTTTGAAGAAACTAGATATATACCCGAAACAGCGATCGGTTTTCGTGATTTTGGGGGAACAGGCTTTTTTGAAAGCGAATTCGTAGGCGTAAGCAAAAAATTTGGTGACTTTGATATCAATTTAGGTATTGGATGGGGATATTTGGGAACATCCGGTAATGTTACCAATCCTATTTGTCGTCTTTCTAGTGAATTTTGTAATCGACCTGAAGGTTTTTCAGGAAGAGGTGGAAGCATTGAGTTTGGGCATTTTTTCAAAGGGCCTGCGGCATTTTTTGGTGGGATAGAGTATCAAACGCCATGGGACTTCCTTAGACTAAAACTTGAATATGAAGGAAATGACTACTCAAACGATCAAGACCAAAGCATCGTCCAAGAGAGTGCATGGAACTTAGCGGCAACATACTCGTACAATGATTTTGATTTCAGCCTCAGTTATATCAGAGGGAATACCTTCGGCTTGTCTATGAATTATAAGTTTAATTTGCATGATTTAAGGCAAAAGAAGTTGTCAAGTCCACCTAGAGAAGTAAATCAAGATAGGCGGAATTTTCCTGTATCAAATATCGATGGTCCTGAGTTAGTAAAGAATTTATACAACGAAGCTGGCTTTGTTACCAAAAGCTCTGCATTAAACGATGAACAATTTACTATTTATGGCACGCAAGTCGCGTATCGCGATCATGATGAGTCGATTCAAAGGGTAGCAAGGGTCTTAATTGATACATTGCCTAACGATATCGATAGAATAAAAATAGTTGAGAATGTGAACGATTTACCTATGCTTGAAACGCAAATTGACGTGCCATTATTCATTCAAGCAGCAAACTATGAACGTTTGGAAACGGATATCCGAGAGAGTTATGTTCGATCCGATACTAGTGAGGATACTTTAAATGAATATAAACCGGTAAGCACTTCAGGCTTTTATAGCAACTTGGAGTCGTATTGGGCGCAAACATTTGGTAGCCCAGAGAAGTTCTATTTTTATCAAGGAGGCCTCATTTACAGTACTGGCTACGTTTTTAACGAACATTTTAGTATTGAGGCTAATTTAGAAGCGACATTGATAGATAACTATGAGGACTTTAATTTTACTCAAGACAATGAAGTAGCAAGTTTACCTCGTGTTCGCACACAAATTAGGGAGTACGTATCTCAAAATTCAGTATCTTTGGATTCCCTATTTGCTCATTGGCAGAACAGAATTGCGCCAAACTGGTATGCCCAAGTTTATGCTGGCTATTTGGAAACTATGTTTGGTGGCTTTGGAGCTGAATTTCTCTATCAACCTGTAAATAGCAATTTTTCGTATGGGTTTGACATCAATTATGTACAGCAAAGAGATTTTGTAAATTTTCTAGACTTTTTAGATTACGAAGCGCTTACTGGGCATGTAAACATGTATTGGCAACCTGAATTCTTAAATGATATTCATGTAACATTTAATATTGGCCAATTTCTCGCTAAAGATCGCGGAATCAATATTGACCTTGAAAAACGATTTGATAGTGGTATTACGGTCGGTGTATATGCTGCTATTACAAATGTGTCTGCTGAGGAATATGGTGAAGGTAGTTTTACCAAAGGGTTTTACATTACTATTCCGTTTGACCTTTTCACAACTAGACCCTCTAAAGGCGGAGGTTACATTCCTTGGGCGCCTATCGCTAGAGATGGTGGGCAAATGTTAAATCGCCCAAGTCAACTTCATACTCAAACAAATATGCGTGGTACATTTTATCGTTGAAAATTGTTTGTTATTGCGTGCCGGAATAGTTTCTTTCAAAAAATCCAAGGACTAGCCTTGGATTTTTTGTAGTAATATTAGCTACTTGCGGAACATCAATGGATGTTAAGCTGTTTGTTTTCTCTTCGTCAATCCAACGAATGCTAGGCCTAAAACAAATAGCACTATTGATAGTGGAGCAGGCACTTCTGCCACTGATAGATTCCAGTTTACTGAGTTGAAACTAGGATCAAACACTGTACCCGCTGCTGCTACGCCAGCTCCAGCACCGAACGATACTGAATCAAAAAAGAAACCACCTGCATTAAAACCACAGTTCCCAACAATAAAGCCGTTTGCACATACAAACAAATCCATTACATCACCTGAAAAGCTTATTTTTGGATCCAGCCCACCTGCTGGGAAATCACTTATTGATACAAAATCAACGTTTTCAATTGAAGGTAGCAGTACGCCGTCGAAACTAACGTCACCAAATGCGTCGATGACGACGGTATCGCTATCAGCTTGAATTGTACCTTCCAAGATACCTGTTAAAACGGAGCCGTTAGTGAACGTATAGTCGAACGATAACAACGTGGCATTTGCCGTTCCTGTGACTAGAAAGAGTAGAGCGATTAGACTTTTGTACATCATTTTTTCCATAAAATATTAAAGAGTTCACAGTCTCTAAGCAGGAAACAAGCCAAAGTATAACTTATTGATATTTATTGTGTTTAACAACTTATCTTATTCAAAATACTAATCGGTGTAAAAATATATGACATTAACTGGTTGAAAAATATACAAAAATATTGAGGTTTAGAATGTTTTTGTTAACAAGAAAGCGCATTAAGTAGTATTTCTCTTTTGTGATAAAAAATGACTTTATTACCAAGTCTTCTTGGATATTTTTAAGCTCTACTGTTGACATTTAGACGTCTATACGGCAAATTGGCGGCATGAAAACAATTCTAATGACTAACGACATGATTATTATTACCACCTCTATCGAGGGCGGTCGTTAGCCAGTACCTGTTTCTAGTTAACGAAAGCCCGCAGAATAAGCGGGCTTTTTTGTATCTAGAGCGGTGAGTCGAAGTAAAATTAAGCAAGGAGTCTTGGATGAAAGTGTTGAAGTTTGGTGGTTCGTCGTTAGCTGATGCGCAGCGTTATATGCGAGTGTTTAACATTAGCCAACAAACACACCAAACAGAAGGTGCAGCGGTAGTATTGTCGGCACCTAAAGGGGTCACAAATGCCTTGTCTCTGTTGTGCGAACAGGCACAAAATGGTGTTGATTGTGGTGAGTTGTTTGCCAAACTTAAGATGACATTAAACGGTATTGCGTCTGAACTGAATGACACTTTGCCTAATTTTGAGTATGACCAACTATCAGTGTTCATTTCGGAAAAACTGGATATTTTAGAAAAACAGCTTTCTGGTATTCAACTGCTGGGCAGTTGTCCTGATCAAGTTACTGCGACTATTTTGAGTCTTGGCGAATATGTCAGTGTGAATATATTTAGCGCTATACTGACAGCTAAAGGCATCGCTAATCGAATTATCGACCCTGTCGAGTATGTTGTGGCTGAAGGCGACTATCTTGATAGTTTAGCGCTTTTGTCAGAAAGCAGGGCTCGTTTTAGTGAAGTAAGATCTGATGGCTCTGAACTACTTATTATGCCTGGCTTTGTTGCAGTGAATGAGGCCGGAGAAAAGGTAACGCTAGGGCGAAATGGCTCAGATTATTCAGCTGCTATTCTTGCCGCATGCATTAACGCGAGTTGTTGCGAAATTTGGACCGATGTCGATGGCGTATATAATGCTGATCCTAACCAAGTCGAAGGTGCGGTTTTACTTGATAAATTGACCTATCAAGAAGCAATGGAATTATCTTACTTCGGCGCTAAGGTGCTACATCCAAAAACTATCGGCCCTATTGCACAGTTTGGTATTCCTTGTCTTATCCGTAATACGCTAAACCCAGCGGCACCTGGTACGTTAATAAGCAAAGAGCCAAGTACTCGCTGGACAAGTGTTAAAGGGATATCTCATCTAGAAGACATTGTGATGTTTAATGTATCCGGTCCAGGTATGAAAGGCATGGTTGGAATGGCTAGTCGAATATTTGATGTCATATCCAAAGGCAGTATCTCGATTTCTTTGATTACTCAGAGCTCGTCAGAGTATAGCATTAGTTTTTGTATTCCGAATAAAGACGCAGATAAAGCGCTAGAGTTACTTGAGGAAAGTTTTGCATTAGAGTTGAGTAATCAGTTATTAGAGCCAATAGAAGTGCGTAAGGACCTCGCGATTGTGACGCTTGTGGGGGATGGTATGCGTGAGTCTAAAGGCATGGCAGCTAAGTTCTTTGATGCCTTAGCACAGGCAAGAGTGAACAATGTAGCGATTGCCCAAGGGTCGTCCGAACGTTCAATATCGACAGTGATTGAAAACAGTAAGGCGAAGAAAGCAGTAAAAGTGATTCATCAAAATTTCTTTTCTAATTTAAAGCCTATCGACGTATTTTTTATTGGCTGTGGTACCGTTGGCGAAGAGTTATTGCGCCAAATTAAAGAACAGCAAACAACGCTACATGAAAAAGATATAAAGTTAAGTGTTTATGGCATTGCCAATAGTAAAGCAAATTTACTTAATGCTACTGGTATCGATCTTAGCGTTGATTGGCAGTCTGATCTTGCCAATGCGAATAGCCCATTCTCGTTAGACGGGTTAGTTGACTTTGTTCGTACAAATAGTTTAACTAATCCGGTTATTATTGACTGCACAAGCAACCAGAGTATTGCAGAACAGTATTGCGACATGCTGGAAGCTGGCTTTCACGTGGTTACACCCAATAAGAAAGCAAATACTTCGTCCATCGAATATTACGAAAAATTACAAAATACTGCACAACAGTCTCGTCGCCAATATTTGTATGAAACGACAGTAGGTGCAGGCTTGCCAGTGATTGACAATTTGCAAAAACTCGTGATTGCGGGTGATAAACTTGAAACATTTGAAGGGATATTGTCTGGTTCATTATCGTTTGTCTTTGGTAAATTAGATGAAGGTTTGAGTCTTTCAGAAGCAACAAAAATTGCAAAAGAAAATGGCTTTACAGAGCCTGATCCTCGTGACGATTTAAGCGGTATGGATGTTGCCCGTAAGTTGCTTATCATGGCGAGAGAATCAGGTTTATCTCTCGAGTTAGACGATATTGTCATCGAATCGGTACTGCCAGAAAACTTTGACGCAAGCGGCGACGTAGCAGCGTTTATGGCTAACTTACCATCGCTTGATTCACAAATTGCAGCGCAAGTAGATGAAGCTAAACTAGCGGGTAAAGTCTTGCGTTATGTTGGGTCTATTAGCGAAGGGAAATGCAAAGTGAGTGTACAAGCGGTCGCGTTAGCGCATCCACTTGCGGCGGTTAAAGACGGTGAAAATGCGCTGGCGATCAATTCAAAATATTATTCTCCAATACCTTATGTTATTCGTGGTTACGGTGCTGGCGCTACTGTGACGGCTGCAGGGGTATTTGCGGATTTACTCCGAACCTTACCGAGTGCAGCGGAGTATCGATAAATGGCAACAACAAAAGCATATGCGCCCGCATCTATTGGTAATGTTAGTTTAGGGTTTGATATTTTAGGTGCTGCCTTGGCGCCAATAGATGGCTGTTTGTTAGGTGATTGGGTATCTATTAGTGATGCTGAAGAATTTCAGTTAAGTGTTGATGGAAGGTTTGCCGATAGGTTGCCTGCTGGCACTGAAAACAACATCGTGACGCGATGTTACAATTTTTTTCAAGATGCGCTGGCAAAAGAAGGTAAAACCAAACTTAGTATTAGCATGCATTTACATAAAGCACTACCAATTGGTAGCGGTTTAGGTTCAAGTGCTAGCTCCATTGTTGCTGCGTTTTATGCTTTAAATGAACACGCTGGTTCGCCGTTTGATAAGGATAGCTTGCTGTTGATGATGGGGGAACTGGAAGGCCAAATTAGCGGCAGCATTCATTATGACAATGTAGCGCCAAGCTATTTGGGGGGAATGACCCTAATGACTGGGCAAGCTTCACCGGTTGCACTCATTTTACCCTCATTTGATGATTGGTATTGGGTGGCATGCTATTCGGGTTTATCGGTGTCTACAGCAGCAGCTCGTAGTATACTACCTCAGCATTTTGACATGGCTACATGCCTAACGTTTGGGCGCCAGATGGGGGTGTTTGTTGATGCCTTGTATCGTGGGGATAAGACGCTTGCAGCTTCTGTAATGACTGACGTTATAGCAGAGCAACATCGAAAGTCATTGTTGCCTCACTTTGATGAAGCGAGAGATTTTGCCAACGCCCAAAATGGTCTGGCGTTTGGAATATCGGGTTCAGGCCCAACCGTGTTTGCCGTAGCTGATGACTTAGCATCTGCTCAGGCGATACAAACATGGTTAAACGACAATTACATACAGAATGAAGACGGTTTTAGTCACGTATGTAAGATTGATAAAGCCGGAACCCGTGTGGTTTCTGAGTAAAGGATAAGTCTGTGGAATTAGTAAATCTTAAAGACGCAAGTGATACAGTATCGTTTGCGCAAGCGGTTAAAAAGGGTTTGGGTAAGCATCAAGGCTTGTACTTCCCTAAAGATATTAAGCCGATGGATGATATTGAAGGCTTGCTAGCATTACCTTTGGTAGAGCGAAGTACAAAGATCATTCAACATTTAGTTGGTGACGAATTAGGTAACGATTTGGTCGCTGATTTAATTCAACGCGCATTTACCTTTCCTGCGCCTATGGCAAAAGTGAAGGATGGGATTTACTGTTTAGAATTGTTCCATGGTCCTACGCTAGCATTTAAAGACTTTGGTGGGCGTTTTATGGCGCAATGCTTATCAGACATTAGCGAAGGAGCGCCAGTAACCATTTTAACCGCTACGTCAGGCGATACAGGTGCGGCAGTTGCTCATGCTTTCCATGGTATTGAAAACATTAACGTGGTCATCTTATTTCCAAAGGGAAAAATTAGCCCGTTGCAAGAGAAGTTATTTACGACGCTTGGCGATAACATCCATACAGTTGCAATTGATGCCGACTTTGATGCTTGCCAACAATTGGTAAAAACAGCATTTGATGACCCTGATGTGCGTGATGGTTTGCATCTAAATTCGGCAAACTCAATTAATATCAGTCGTTTACTTGCGCAAATTTGTTATTACTTTGAAGCAATAGCGCAATTACCGGAAGATGAGCGAAATAGGGCCGTATTTGCGGTACCAAGCGGAAATTTTGGCAACTTAACTGCAGGTATTATTGCTAAAACCTTAGGTTTGCCCATTAAACGTTTTATTGCAGGAACTAACAGTAATGACACCGTACCACGTTATTTAGTATCTGGTGAATGGTCACCTAAACCGACTGTCGCTACGATGTCAAATGCTATGGATGTATCACAACCAAATAATTGGCCAAGAATAGAAGCCTTGGTTGAGCAAGGCTATTTTGATAAGGCGTTATTGACCGGCGAAGCGGTTGATGAAGAATATACGCAGGTCGCAATGCGTCAATTGCTGCAAGAAGGTTACACTTCTGAGCCCCATGCAGCGATTGGTTACAGATGTTTAACTAAGCAGCTTGTTGAGGATGAAGTTGGGATTTTCTTGGGCACTGCACATCCGGCTAAATTTAAGGAAGTGGTAGAAAACGTGCTTGGTCAGCCCTTAAGTTTGCCTGAAGCGTTAGTTGAGGCGAGTGGCAAGGAATCATTTGAAGCTGAACTTCCAAGTAGTTACGAGGCCTTAAAGCAACATATGTTGGCTCTACTAAAGTAGTTAGGTATTGAGCGTGCAGTGGCAAGATATTATCGGCGAAGAAAAGCGGCAAACTTACTTCGTCGATTTACTTCGTTTTATTGAGCAAGAACGGGTATCTGGAAAGATAGTTTATCCACCTAATACTGACGTGTTTAATGCGTTTAAATATACGACACCTCAAAACCTCAAGGTTGTTATCTTGGGTCAGGACCCGTATCACGGCCCTAATCAAGCACATGGCCTATGCTTTTCAGTATTAAAAGGCAACAAAGTGCCGCCGTCTCTTAGGAATATATACAAAGAATTAGCCACTGATATTGACGGTTTTTCAATACCTAATCATGGCGAGTTAACATCCTGGGCAAATCAGGGAGTTTTACTTTTAAATTCAGTCATGACGGTTAGGCAAGGTGAAGCAAACTCTCACAAAGGTAGAGGTTGGGAAGTGTTTACTGACAGCGTAATATCTAAATTAAGTCGCAACTTTGACAATCTCGTGTTCCTATTGTGGGGAAGCCCAGCACAAAAAAAAGCAGCGTTGATCGATGGCAATAAACACCATGTTTTAAGATCTGTCCACCCTTCACCATTATCTGCCCATCGAGGTTTTTTTGGTTGCAAACACTTTAGCCAAACAAATGAAATACTCACTAAAACAGACCGTGACCCCATAAATTGGCACTTACACAAGCACTAACCTATTGCAAAGTCTCATTTGAGAAAGTGTTAGCATTTCACTGTCACTGATACAAAGCCACAGATACCCAGATGTAGCTAGTGTCCGTTAATGTAAACACTTACCTTACGAGTTGTTCTAACTCAATCTCTAAAGAGACATCCATATCCGTCAACTCGCGTTGAAGTCTATATTTTTCTTTGATAGCTTCAATTTCGCGCCATTTACGCTTTTTACTTTTGGTTTTAGTCGGACGAGTTTCGTTGTCTATTATAGAGAGAATATCTACTGATTCCATTAGGATGCTCCTATCAGCTACTTCATGCTCAAGCGGCCTATTTATTATTTTTTTGCCACAAGGTAACTTTTTATCATAACTGACCTAAAAATAAAACAATAAAGTTAAAGAATTGTTAAAATTATATGTCAGTATGATTAAAGGTGAAGAGAGTTAAACATAAAAGGGCATGTGACCCTTCTATGTTTACACGAGGAGTTGTTTAGTTTGTGAAACGTTCAATCAATTGTTGTGTTGAGCTATCAGCGGATGAGAGCTCAGTGTTGCCTTCAATCATGTCTAGTACTTGATTTCCAAGTACTTTACCTAATTCAACACCCCATTGATCGAATGAGTTCAGCCCCCAAATACACCCTTGCACCAACACCTTATGTTCGTATAGAGCAATAAGTGCACCAAGTGTTTTCGGATCCAATTGATTAAACACTAAAGTGTTGCTTGGGTTATTACCGGGCATGGTTTTGTGGTTAGCAAGTACTTGCTTTTCTTCTTGAGATAAGCCGCTATTCTGTAAATCTTGTAGGCACTCTTCAAAGGTTTTGCCCTGCATTAGTGCTTGTGCTTGTCCAAAACAGTTCGATGCAAGCATATTGTGGTGCGTTGTGTTTTGATTTGGTACTGTTGTAGGAAACAGAAAATCTACAGGGATTGGTAGGTTTGATTGATGAATTAGTTGGTAAAAAGAGTGTTGCCCATTTGTTCCTTCACTACCCCAAATGATAGGCCCAGTGCCATAGTCTACGGTTAAACCATTCAGTGTCGTTGATTTACCGTTGCTTTCCATATCAAGTTGCTGGACGTAAGCAGGAAAACCGCGCAAGTAGTGATAATAAGGCAATAAAGCATGTGACTGAGCGCCCATGAAGTTGCGATACCACACGCCTAGCATCGCTAGTATTACAGGCATATTCTCTTCAAACGGTGCACTCTGGAAATGTTCATCCATTTCAAAAGCGCCTTCGAGTATGGCTTTGAAGTGCTCAAAACCCAACGCCAATGAAATAGGTAAGCCAATAGCTGACCAAAGTGAATAGCGCCCGCCTACCCAGTCAGCCATCGGAAATACGTTTTCTTTTGCCATGCCAAATTCAACGGCCGCTTTGACGTTAGAAGACACTGCGACGAAATGCTTTGCAATGTCTGCTTGAGACGTGTTTTTCGACAAAAACCAATCTTTAGCTGTTAAGGTATTTTGCAGGGTTTCTTGCGTACTAAACGACTTTGACGACATGACGAACAATGTTGTCTCTACATCTACAGTCGCCAACACATCATGTATATGACACCCATCAACATTTGCAACGAAGTGCACTTTTATATTGTCTCGTTGATACGGTTTTAGTGATTCCGTAACAATCTTAGGCCCTAAGAATGAACCACCAATGCCAATACTTACAATAGTATCAATCGATTTGCCTGTATACCCTTTGTGCGCGCCAGAATGCACTGACGTTGTAAAAGCCTCAACTTTGTCCAAAGTGGTTTTCACCTCAGGCATTACGTCGTGGCCGCCTACATATACTGACTTCTTGCTAAAATTACGCAATGCTGTATGGAGCACTGCGCGGTCTTCCGTGGTATTTATTGCGTCGCCGCTAAACATAGCAGCTATTTTTTCTTTTAAGCCACGTTGCGTGGCTAAAGAGAACAATTGAGTTAGTACTTCGTCGGTTACCCTGTTTTTAGAGTAATCTAGAAAGATGCCGCCTATTTCTAAGCTGTAGCGTTGGGCGCGAGTGTCGTCTTGTTCAAACATGTCGCGCATGTGCTTGCGTTTGATTAAGGGCGCTAGTTTTTCTAATTCAGCCCAAGCGTTAGCGTTTGTAAGTTTTTCCATGATTCTGCTCGCTGTTTTGCGTTAGATAAGTGATTGATTAAAACAATTCTTTTAATTGCGCTTCTAATTTCACTTGGTCTGCTGCGAAATTTCTGATGCCTTCAGACAGTTTTTGAGTGGCCATGGGGTCTTCATTCATATCCCATCTAAATTCAGTCTCACTTAATTGAGAATCCGCTGATTTAGTTTTGCCACTGTCAACTAGCATTGGCGTTAATTCGCCATCTGTAGTTTCGAGTTGTTCAAGCAATTGAGGGCTAATCGTTAAACGGTCGCAACCCGCTAGTGCAATAATTTCACCCGTGTTTCTAAAGCTGGCACCCATTACAATAGTCTTATATCCGTGTGATTTGTAATATTGATAAATCTTAGTTACAGACTGAACTCCTGGGTCGTTGACGCCTTCAAAGTCTGTTTCATCGGTATTCGCTTTGTACCAATCAAGAATTCTGCCGACAAATGGCGAAATCAAAAATACACCTGCTTCCGCGCAAGCACGAGCCTGAGCAAAGTTGAACAATAATGTAAGATTACATTCAATGCCTTCTTTTTCCAAAATTTCGGCGGCTTTAATACCTTCCCAAGTTGACGCAATTTTTATCAAAATGCGAGATTTGTCGACACCTAAATCGTCGTACATTTTGATGAGTTTTCTCGCTTTTTCAACTGTCGCACTTGTATTAAATGACAAGCGTGCATCTACTTCAGTGGACACCTTTCCTGGCACCACATTTACGATTTCTTTTCCTATTAATACCGATAGCTTATCACCCGCTTCTACGATCTGTTGTTCAGCATCATTTGTTTGCTCTTTTGCGTAGCCAACAGCGGCTTCTAACAACGATTTATATTGCGGTAAACCAGCAGCTTTTAGCAGTAATGAAGGATTGGTCGTGGCGTCTACAGGCGTGTATTTTTTGATTGCATCGATGTCGCCGGTATCTGCTACTACAGTGGTAAGTGCGCGTAATGAAGCTAACTGATTAGACATGTTATTCCCATAATTTGTGATTAAGTTCAACTTAAATGAGTCAAACGCAATATCGAATACTAGGTTGTTATGAACAAACAAGCGTTGATAACTTTGCGTTATGGCTCAAGTTATTTCTTTAGGATACAAAAAACACAGCGTAGTTGCTATGTTAAAGGCGTTATATTATATGATCATAAGTATGACAAACATGTAAAATTAAGCGAATAGACTTTATCTTTCGTCGTTTACTTTTTTTTACTTGATTGCATATATTGGTGATATATGGGCATTGGGCAAAATTTCCATACATTAGATGGGTTGATTGGTATAAATATGATAAATTCATGCATGTATGCAGATGCGCTTTTTAGTGTACTAGTGATCTATTCAAATTAATTACGATAAAACATTATGACCGGAACTAAAATTTATGCTTATTGTTGTTTCTCCAGCAAAAAACCTTGACTATACATCTGATATCCCATCATTAAGTACGACAGAACCTAGGTTGACTAAACAAATTGAAACCTTGGTCACCCGATGTAAAGACCTTTCCCCCGCAGATTTAAGTTCTTTAATGAAAATTAGTGACAAATTGGCGACCCTGAACGCGGAACGGTTTAATAGCTTTGAACCTTTATTTACAGAAAAGAATTCCCGTGCGGCCTTATTTGCTTTTAATGGTGATGTTTACGCAGGCTTGGATGCTAAGTCTTTGGAGCAAAGTGATCTCGAATTTGCGCAATCGCATCTAAGAATTTTGTCTGGCTTATATGGTGTGTTACGCCCACTAGATTTAATGCAAGCTTATCGCTTGGAAATGGGAACAAAATTAGATGTCGCTGGTGCTAAAAATCTTTATGAATTTTGGGGAGAAAAAATTACTTCATTGCTAAATGAAGACCTTGCTGCACAAGGCGATAAGATTATTGTGAATTTAGCGTCCAATGAGTATTTTGCTTCAGTCAAGAAAAGTACCCTCGACGGCAATATTGTGACACCACACTTTAAAGATGAGAAAAACGGGAAATACAAAATTATTAGTTTTTACGCGAAAAAGGCGAGGGGGCTAATGGCAAGGTACATCATACAAAATAAATTGACCACGGTTTCACAGTTAGAAAAGTTCGATGTTGATGGATATGTATTTTCAGTAGAAGAAAGTACGGATAAGGATCTAGTGTTTAAGCGTAAAGAGCAAATCAAATAAGTTTTCGTTGTATAATATGGACAGAGTGATCATTCAGCATACATTTTTTGCTGAAACTTTAATTGTTGGATCTCATTGCCTAGCTGAATATCGATAGTAAATCTTAATGTTTCTTGGTCTGAAAAGTTAACCGTCGATAAGTAGTAAATTGCTTTGCCTTCTTTTACTTGCTTGAAGGCAAGTTGTTTAGTGGTGCCAATTAAGTTTCTAGCATTCCCTCTTACTGAAACACTTTGAGCTTTTTTCGTTGTTTTATCTAATATAGATATATTGAGTAACGCGTTATATTTGCTTCTTATAATGCCATTTTTTTTAGCTACTTCTGGACTTAAAAAAGTACTTGGTATGGCAATGTAATGCACATCCCATGCGCCGAGAACCTTTTTCTGTTCAGCAGCAGACGGAAAGGCTAATACAAATAAAACCCCAAACATTATGGTGGCTTTGTATAGTTGTTTACACATAATTGCTTAGCCCTTAATACTCGTCTTTACTAACCTAGATATAACATATATACACTTGGAGCCTAAAAAATTGGTCCGAAGATATCCGACAATAGTATTCGGACAAATTGCAAGGCAATGATCAATACCAATACCGACAAGTCCAGACCACCCATCGATGGGAGTACGCGACGTATAGGCCCAAGCATTGGCTCGGTGAGTTGCTGCATCACATACTCAATTGGGTTTCCGCCTTGGCTGACCCAGCTTAAAATTGCCCGAATAATCAATACAAAAAATAATAAAGAAAGGAATTCACTCAGCACTGTTAAGGCTGCCGTGAGTAATAGGCTAACGACTGGCGGGAAGCCAGAACCGAACATCGCATTCAAGAGTACTATTTTTATCCCTGCAACGACGAATGCAAAAAGCAAAGACGCAGTGTCTAATCGCCCTAGGGAGGGAACTACTCTGCGCAAGGGACCTATAACCGGTTGTGTTGCCTTGACGACAAACTGGCTAAACGGATTGTAGAAATCCGCTCGCGCTACTTGAAGCCAAATACGCAATATTATTACCATTAAATACAAGTTAAAAATCGTATCAATTAAAAATACAGTGGCATTCATATGTTCTTGGTGTCCTTAAAATTCTTTCGACATTTCATTCGCACGAGCAACAGCTGCTTGCATTGCACGTGCGAAGGTTTGCTCAATATTATCGTTTTGCAAGCTAAGCACTGCTTGATGCGTTGTACCACCTTTTGATGTTACATTTGCTCTAAGCTGTGAAGGCTCAAGATCTTCATTTTCTTTCAGCATTTTTGCACTACCAAACATGGCCTGTTGAACCAGTTTTCTCGCCTGGGCCTTGTTTAAGCCCATGTTTATAGCTTCTGCTTGCATGGCTTCCGCGATTAAAAAGAAATAGGCTGGGCTACTACCGGCGGCGGCAATCACAGTATTTATATGATCTTCGTTATCTACAAGTACAGTATCGCCGACTTTTCGCATGATATCTAACACAAATTGCACGTTTTCTTGGGCAACAACGTCGTGAGCATAAACGCCAGACATGCCCTGTCCGATAGCCGATGGCGTATTGGGCATCACCCTTACAATGTTCTTAACACCGTTAAGCATTTCACTCAGTCTATCAGTGGGTATTCCTGCAGCAATAGACACGAAACACTTATTAGATAAGCGCTCTTTGGATTTGAACGCGGCACACACCTTGGACATTAGTTGCGGTTTAACCGCAAGAATGATGACATCGCCAAATGCGATACCGTCGTCGTTACTATTGGATGTACAAATATCACAGTCGGCAATCAGTATATCTAACTTGGCTTGGCTTGGGTTTGTCGCCATTATTTTATCTGATGGATATCCATCTGCGATCAGTCCACGAATAATTGCTGAGGTCATATTACCCGCACCAATAAACGTGATGTTTTTATAAAGCATATTCTTCCTAATTACTGGCGTTACTTACTCATGGGTTTTCGTGCGCCAAAAATACCTGTTCCAACCCTTACCATGGTGCTGCCTTGCGAAATTGCAAGGCTAAGGTCAGCGCTCATTCCCATTGACAGTGTATCAAAATGTTCGAATTGACCTTTACACTCGTCAAATAAAGCCTGCATATTAGCAAAACTTTGTTTAAGTTGCGCTGCACTTTGCTTGGCTTGTGGAATAGTCATTAACCCCCTGCAACGCAAATTCGGCAAATCCTGAATTTCTTCGACAAATGCTTTTGCGTCTTGTAATAAGACCCCAGCTTTATTTGGATCTTTATCTATATTGACCTGAACGCATACGTTGAGCGGTAATTTATCAATACTTCGTTGTTCATTCAGCCGTTTAGCAATTTTCAAGCGAGCTAATGAATGCATCCAATCAAAATTTTCTGCCACTAATTTACTTTTGTTTGATTGTAAGGGGCCGATAAAGTGCCAAATGATGTCAGAAAAGTGTTTCATTTGCTGAATTTTTTCGACGCCTTCTTGCACATAGTTTTCGCCAAAGTTTCGGTGTCCTGCTTCATACGCGAGGATTATATCGGATACCGGTTTGGTTTTACTTACAGCGAGTAAATGAATATCGTTTGGGTCACGCGAATAGGCGATTGCAGCTTCAGCGAGAGCAATGTTTACCTGTTTTAAATTTTGGGCGATATGGTTGTTGTTTGACATTTGTGTTTATAAAACCTAATACCTGTTGGAGATTATACTGTGGATATTAACGAACTATTAGCGTTTAGCGTGCAAAATGGCGCGTCTGATTTACATCTTTCTGCGGGTTTACCACCAATTATTCGTGTTGATGGCGAAATGCGACGTTTGAACGTACCCGAATTATCGCATAAAGATGTGCACGGGTTAATCTACGATATAATGAATGATCGTCAACGCAAAGAATACGAAGAAAATCTAGAAGTAGATTTTTCTTTTGAAATAACTGATTTATCCCGTTTTCGTGTGAATGCATTTATGCAAAACCGTGGTGCAGCGGCCGTATTGCGTACGATTCCGAGTAAAATTCTTAGCTTAGATGACCTTGGCGCACCGAGTATATTTAAATCTGTGATTGATCAACCCACCGGTATTGTGCTGGTTACAGGGGCAACAGGTTCGGGCAAAAGTACTACGCTTGCGGCGATGGTCGACCATATTAACGCACATAAACGTGACCACATTTTGACCATTGAAGATCCCATCGAATTTGTCCATGAGAATAAACTGAGTGTGTTAAACCAACGTGAAGTACATAGAGATACTCATAGTTTCAATAATGCCCTACGCAGCGCATTGCGTGAAGATCCTGATGTTATTCTTGTGGGTGAGTTGCGCGACTTAGAAACCATTCGTTTGGCAATCTCAGCGGCTGAAACAGGGCATTTGGTATTTGGTACATTGCATACTAACTCTGCGCCTAAAACCATAGACCGTATTATTGATGTGTTTCCCGCTGAAGAAAAAGCCATGGTACGTTCAATGTTGTCAGAGTCGTTGAGAGCTGTGATTTCACAAACCTTGCTGAAGAAGATTGGAGGGGGGCGAATCGCTGCTCACGAAATCATGTTAGGTATTCCTGCGATCAGAAACCTCATCCGTGAGGACAAGGTACCGCAAATGTACTCAGTTATCCAAACCGGACAGGCACATGGTATGCAGACGATGGACCAGTGTTTAGCCAAGTTAGTTGCACAAGGCCTAATTACTCAACAGGATGCTAATGCAAAGTCTGTCGATAAACCTAGCAACAATGCGTTTTAAGGAGACTGTTTTATGATGACTTTAGACCAATGCTTAGCCGACATGGTCGCGCACGAAGCGTCAGATTTATTTGTTACCGTAGGAATGCCAGTGAGTGCAAAGATTAACGGTAAACTTGAACCTTTAACCACGATGAAACTGACGGAGCATGATGCGCTTGGTCTAGTGCATCAAGCGATGAGCGAGCAACAGCGCGAGAGTTTTGCTAAAGATAAAGAATGCAATTTCGCCATTGTTAGAGATCAGATAGGTCGCTTTCGTTGTAGTGCTTTTTGGCAACGAGACAACGCTGGCATGGTGGTGCGTCGAATTGTAACTGATATTCCGCGCGCTGAAGATTTAGGACTGCCTCCTGTATTGAAAGATATTATGATGGCAAAAAAAGGCCTGGTATTATTTGTCGGGGGGACAGGTACAGGTAAATCTACTTCATTGGCAGCGCTAATCGGACATCGGAATCAACATTCGTATGGTCATATACTTACCATTGAAGATCCTATTGAATACGTGCATGAGCACCAAAATTGCGTCGTAACTCAGCGAGAAGTCGGTTTAGATACATTGTCATTTGATGATGCGTTGAAAAGCTCTTTGCGCCAGGCACCGGATGTTATTCTTATCGGTGAAATTCGCTCCATGGAAACGATGGAGTATGCAATGTCGTTCGCAGATACAGGCCACCTATGCGTGGCAACACTTCATGCCAATAACGCAAACCAAGCCATTGAAAGGATAATGCATTTAGCACCAAAAGACCTTCACGCAAAATTACGTTTTGACTTGAGTTTAAATATCCGCGCGATTGTTGCTCAGCAATTGGTACCGACTGTTGACGGCAAAGGACGTGTCGCGGCTATCGAAATTTTATTAAATTCACCATTAATTTCAGATCTTATCCAACGAAATGAGATCGGTGGCTTAAAAGAAGCCATGATCAAAGGTAAAGAAATGGGGATGCAAACTTTCGACATGGCACTCTTAGAATTATATAAAACAGGCAAAATTAGCCAAGAACAGGCGCTCCATCATGCTGATTCGCCGAACGATTTACGCTTAATGATTAAGTTAGATAGCCAGAATGCTGGCTCATCCCTGGGCTCATTGTCCAACGTATCAATAGATATGGATTAAGCGTCTTTTATATTGTCAGTTTTGGCGACAAAACATTGTTGGTCGCCATAGTAATTGTTTGCAAAGTTACAAATCTTTACAACATTATTTGGTTTTCTGACGACTACCCATTGGCGTAAAATTGGAAATATTTTAGACTTCATCTCGTTCTCCTTTTAATAGAGTGGATATTTTAGTGCGGGCAGTTCCTTTTGAAAATCGGTAAAAAACTATCAGTAATATTGATGAAATCGATTAAGACTGACATAAAACTAACCCTTCGTCTTATGGGCATCGTCAGATTAGTCGACTAACCTTACAATCATGAACGTATTCAGGCTTAATACACTGGAACGGGGAAAAATGATGAAACGCTTTTATCAAGATTACAATCGCTTCCGCGTATATCAAGTACAGCATGTATTGGAAGAGGCTGGGATTCCTTGTGTTATAAAAAATGAAATGTTGAGTGGTGCAGGGGGGGAGATTCCAGTGCATGAAGCGATGCCCGAAGTGTGGTTGTTGGATGCCGAATGGCAGGCAAAAGCCGAAACGCTACTCGAAAAATTTGAACAAGAACTGGGCTTAACAAAGGACAAGGGGGATTGGGTCTGTAAAAGTTGCTTGGAGCACAACGATGCAGAGTTCGGTGTTTGCTGGAATTGCAGTGAGGCGAGCGAATAGACCAAGCCTAATATTGCGTTTCTGACCAACTCTCAAATATTAGGCACGCTGAGACGCTATCTACTTTGTCCTTCGTCAGTTTTTTGTAGCCACCTAATTCAAATAGCCTAGCTTTAGCGTCTACCGTGGAGAGTCGTTCATCTTGATGATGCACTGGCAATCGAGTTAAATTGGCTATGCGGTTTCCAAATTTCTTTGCTCTGCCAGTTAGAGGCTGTTCCGTGCCGTCCATATTTAATGGTAAACCAACGACTAAGCATTCAGGTTGCCATTGTTCGCAAAGCGCAGTTATTTTGTCCCAATCAGGAATACCATCACGTGCTTTTAAAGCGGATAACGGGGATGCTGTGCCAGTAATCTTCTGGCCGACGGCAACACCTATGCTTTTTGTACCAAAATCAAATGCTAAAACAGAACTCAAAAAGGAACACTCACTCTGTAATTAAAAGCTCCAATCGTTTGAATATATTGCAACATACTACGCTTGTCCTGCTTGATGTGAGAGTTGCCATACGTCTATACCTAGGCGGTTAACCGCAGTTTGCCACTTTTGATGGACGGGTGTATCAAACAGTATTTCTTCGTCTAGTGCTAATGTAAGCCATGAATTTTCTTGTATCTCTTGTTCTAGCTGACCGGGGCTCCAACCTGCATACCCTAGTGCTACAAGTGATTTATCAGGTCCATTATTATTACCGATGACAGAAAGTATGTCTTTTGAGGTTGTTATCATTATTTCAGAAGTTAACTCTACACTTGACGACCAGCCAGCTTGAGAAGAATGTAATACAAAACCTCGGTCTTGGTGAACAGGTCCACCACAAACGACAATTTTTTCACTTTTTTCATCGTCCACAATTGCTTTTTCATCGGTTTGCGAGACAAGTTCGCGAAAGGTCATCGGAGACGGTTGATTGATGACTATACCCATTGCACCTTCGTCGTTGTGCTCAAGGATGTACGTCACTGAGCGCGAAAAATATTTGTCAGTCAATGAAGGCATAGCAATCAAAAAGTGATTTTGTAAGCTATCTATCGACGGTATTTTTGCCATACAAATAAGTCCTGTTTGCCAATAGTTATTGCGCAACTCTTTTTTCTATTGCGTCAAAGAGTTTGCCACAAATATTGATAGGGTATGCAGCTTCAATTTCTCTCACACAGGTAGGTGATGTGATATTAATTTCAGTTACTTTATCACCAATCATATCTAGACCGACAAAAATAATCCCTCGGCTGGGCATGTCGTTGGCAATTGCTTGTGCAATTTGCAGCTCTTCGTCGGTGACTTCTTGAGGTCTGCCACTACCACCTGCCGCTAAATTGCCCCGCGTTTCATTTTGTGCTGGTAAACGTGCTAAACAATAAGGGACAACTTCGCCATCAATCAACAAAATACGTTTGTCACCGTCGACAATTTGAGGCATGTAGCGCTGAAACATCGCATGTTGTTTTCCATTATCAGTCAACACTTCAGTAATTACGCCGAGATTTAAGCCATCTTGCTTGATACGATAGATTGACGTCCCGCCCATACCATCAAGCGGCTTACATATGATGTCTCCGTGCAATGCCTGAAACGCCTTAATCTGTTTTTTATCTGCACTTACTAAAGTATCAGGTATGTATTCTGGGTAAAGAGACGTGAACAATTTTTCATTAAAATCACGCAGTGCTGAGGGTTTGTTGACGACAACTGTGCCTTTGTTTTCTGCCAGCTCCAAAATTTGTGTCGCATAAAGAAACTGGCTATCAAATGGCGGGTCTTTTCGCATCAATATAGCATCTAGCGAATCAAGTGTAATATCTTTACGAGTGACTACCTGATAAAAATTTTCTGACGTATCTGTTACGCTAATTTGCGTGGCGAGCGCTAACGGCTGCCCATTATTGATACTCAAATCTTCTATCAGCATATAATACACTTCGTGGCCTCTGCGTTGTGCCTCAAGCATCATTGCAAAGCTAGTGTCTTTTTTGGTGTTGATGACATTAATGTCATCCATCACAAAACCAATCTTAAGTGGCATTTGTAGTCCTCGAAATTCTATATAAGTGTAAATATGGTGTTTTTTGCTTATTTTGCAAGGGAGTCATGACAGGCAAGTGACGATGAACGTATGATGGACGCTAACGAGAACATGAGCGCTTAGGTTAATCAGAGGTCGCCATATAGACTTTGTAAAATAGATAGGCTGACGACGGTAGCCGTTTCAGTTCGCAATATTCTTGGGCCTACATTTGTTTTGACGAAGCCACATTGCTCAGCTGTATACACCTCTTGCTCGGTAAATCCGCCCTCTGGCCCAATGGCTAACAAAAAGCCTTTATTCGGTTTTTTGAGGCCGCTTAAATACTGATTTGCTCCTGGTGCTAAAATTAGTTTACTTAACGTAGAGTTTTTAGCTATCAATTGACTAAACGTTAACGGTGTATTTATACGGGGAATAACATTTCTTTGACTCTGTTCGCAGGCGCTGATGACTATTTTTTGCCATTGCTCTACCTTTTTCTCCCAGCGAGTTTCGGATAGTTTTACATTGCAATTTTTAGTTAATACCGGAGTGATCTCGGTGACACCTAATTCGACAGCTTTTTGGATAGCGTAGTCCATGCGATCTCCCTTAGATACACCTTGTGCCAGATGCAATGTAAGCGAGGATTCAACATTAATGTTTAGTTGTGAGTTAACCAGTGCCTTCGTGTGTTTTTTATGAACATCTATTACTTCGCTTGGGTAATCACAGCCGTCGCCATTGAACAATACGATTGGTTGACCTACTTTTACGCGAAGTACGTTACATAAATAATGTGATAATTCTTGGGGAAGAGACACTTCAGCGTCTACTGAAATTGTGTCATTTAAGTAAAATCTAGAAATTCTCATGGATGATAAATAACGCTTTTGATATCGAACTCTTAAAATAAGTATGAATAAGCTAACTAGTCAAGCCTTCGATCATACATTAAAGGCAAACATTAAGATCTAAATAATTTAAGCAACTTCTCGAGAGTTTTGATCAATATCAATGGCTTGTTTTTCAGTTTTGCTAGCTGTTTGGTCAATAGGTGTCACGCTGTTGTGACGGCGGGCGTATTTTGTGTGCGCACCTTTAGATTCTGTTAAACAGAATGCCAATAATGCAATTACTATAACGAACAATGAAATTACAATGACTAATAGAGCGTCCATACTGTTACTACCTTCTGTGCCAGTGTCAGGAATTTATACACTTTTTACCTCACAAATTCAAGTTAAACTTAAATTGAAAAGGCTTGTAAGTTGTATGCTTTTTTATAAGTATATATAGGGATTTGTCATTTTATTGCAAATCTGACAAGTTCCTACAACTTAAGTGTAAGAAAGCATGCGTATTGTGTTCGTGACTAAAATAATTGTGACAAACGACACATTGCAATCACAAACGGCACGCATGTTACCGTGGATATAAAACAATTTTATTACAAAGGACATGTCGCCATGTTTGATTTCACAGCTGAAGATGCTTCTAAGTATCTAGATACCTATATAATTCCTTTTGCAATTAATTTAGCACTAGCCATCGTCATCTATGTCGTTGGTAAATTTGTGGTGAAGATAATTGTCAATATCGTTGGAAAGTTGCTTAAGAAAGCTAAGTACGACGATATGTTAGTTGATTTTCTGAAAGCCATTGCCAATGCCGTATTAATGCTGTTTGTTATAATTGCTGCGTTGAACGAACTGGGTATTGATACTAGTTCTTTGGTTGCAATTTTAGCTGCTGCTGGTTTGGCTATTGGCTTGTCGCTGCAAGGTTCTTTGTCTAACTTTGCTGCAGGCGTAATGCTATTGGTGTTTAGGCCGTTTAAGGCAGGTGACTTTGTTGATGCTGGTGGAGCAACGGGTGTTGTCAAGAATATCAGCATATTTACAACTACCATGAACTCAGTCGACAATAAGCTAATTATTGTACCTAACGGCTCAATTTATTCTGGCAACATCACTAACTTCTCTGCAATGGACACTCGTCGAGTAGACATGGTGTTTGGTATCGGCTACGACGATGATCTGAAGAAAGCGAAAGAAATCCTTACTGAGATGATTAACGCCGATGATCGTGTATTAAAAGACCCTGCGCCGCAGGTAGCACTTTCTGAACTAGGTGACAGCAGTGTTAACTTTGTCGTTAGACCATGGGTTAACTCAGCAGACTTTTGGGGCTTAAAATTTGATTTTACAGAAGCCGTTAAACTACGTTTTGACGCTGAGGGAATTAGTATTCCATATCCTCAAATGGATGTGCATGTTCACAAACAAGGTGAATAAAAACTTGAATCTACAGTGATTTAAGAAACACAAAAAAACCACTCTATTGTCGAGTGGTTTTTTTTGCTATTTTCACCCAGCGAGTACTTTTTTCATAGAAGCTTTTCTATTAAAAGGTACGCCTTATTTAAGCTAAAGAGTTTTTAACATTTTGGCTTGCTTGGCGCTTCTCTGTATAGAGCCAGTGCGGAATTCATGTTGTTGCGCAGTTGCTGAATACGTGTTTGGGGTAAGGGGTGAGTTGACATAAACTCCGGTTGGCGGCTATCGCCAGAATTTGCGCTCATGTTTTCCCATAACTTAACTGATTCTTGAGGATCAAACCCTGCGCGTGACATTAAATCTAAACCAATTATATCAGCTTCACTTTCGTGTGTTCTGCTGTAGGGTAGAGCGATACCAAATTGCACACCCAAGCCTAAGGCTGACATAATTGCTTGTGAGCCAGATACCTGATTAGCTTCAAGTACTTGGTTGACAACTTGTTGCCCAACACCAATGAGTTGGCTTTGACTCATTCGTTCGTTACCGTGTTGTGCGATCACGTGACCCACTTCATGACCGATGACAGCAGCAACTTGTGCTTGCGACTGCGCCACTTCTAGCAGGCCAGTGTAGACACCAATTTTACCGCCAGGCAGCGCAAACGCATTTGCTTGAGGCTCGTCAAACACAACAACCTCCCATTCACCGGCAAAAATACCGTCAGGTACATTTGCCGTTATTGCGTTGGTGATACACTGAACGTAATTGTTTGTTGTGCGCTTTTTAGACACTTTTTGCTTCGATTTCATGGCGTCAAAAGATTGAACGCCAGCGTTAGCTAATTGGCCTTCAGAAAACAGTAATATTTGTTTTCTGCCAGTGGGTGACGTAGCACAAGCAGCAACTAAAATAAGAACGGCTAGGGAAATGACTGAAATTTTGAATCGTCTGAACACAAAAATACCTTTTTAACGGGAAAACTGCTTTTAGTATATAAGCAATCCCACTATTTAAACATCCTAGAAAAATGGATAAGTGGCAAGAGGAAAACTAGACAAGATAAAAGCATTGAAAGCAGGCTATAAGCCTGCTTCATCTTTAAGAATATTTGCCTTGTCAGTAGCTTCCCACGGAAACTCTTCTCGACCAAAATGCCCATAGGCCGCAGTTTGTTTGTATATCGGACGCTCTAAATCAAGCATTTTTATTAGACCGTATGGACGCAAATCGAAATGCTTTTTCACTAAGTTTACTAGTAAGGCTTCGTTAACTTTTGCCGTGCCAAATGTTTCTATGCTGATAGATGTGGGTTCGGCGACACCAATAGCGTAAGACACTTGGATCTCGCATTTATCCGCAAGACCTGCGGCAACAATATTTTTGGCAACATAACGACCAGCGTATGCAGCAGAACGATCTACTTTCGATGGATCTTTTCCAGAAAATGCACCGCCGCCGTGTCTCGCCATACCGCCATATGTATCTACGATGATTTTACGTCCGGTTAAACCGCAGTCACCCATTGGACCACCAATAACAAATCTGCCGGTTGGGTTAATGTGGTACTGTGTTGAGGTGCTTAACCATTCGCTCGGTAGTACTGGTTTAATGATTTCTTCCATCACGGCTTCTTGAATCGTATCGTTGTCAACACTGTCACAATGTTGAGTTGATAATACAATGGCATCGATGCCTACGGGTTTTCCATTATCATATACAAAGGTAACTTGGCTCTTTGCATCAGGGCGCAACCAATCGAGCGTGCCGTTTCTGCGCATTTCCGCTTGACGTTGCACTAAGCGATGGGCATAGGTTATAGGAGCGGGCATTAGTACGTCGGTTTCATTGCTTGCGTAACCAAACATTAAGCCTTGGTCACCCGCGCCTTGTTCTTCAGGGGCTTGTCTATCGACGCCCTGATTAATGTCTGAAGATTGCTTACCAATTGCATTAAGGACGGCACATGATTCGCCGTCAAAGCCCATATCAGAATGTACGTAACCAATCTCTTTCACGGTATTGCGGGTGAGTTCTTCAATGTCTACCCAAGCGGAAGTGTTAATTTCACCACCTACTAGCACCATGCCTGTTTTTACGAATGTTTCGCATGCAACTCTCGCCTTAGGGTCAATGGTGAGAATCGCGTCTAGTACAGCATCAGAAATTTGATCTGCAATTTTATCTGGATGTCCTTCTGATACAGATTCAGAGGTAAATAGTCGAGTTGTCATTGATATTCCTGAACGATTTATTTTTTGGCACACTGTATTATGTGCAATGGGCATATTGTAATAGTAAAAACAAATTTTACCAATATTTACTTCTAGACGTCTAAAAGTCTATTTGAAGCAATACGTATAATTATCGGTAAGAGTTTAATAAATTTAACTTGTTTGAAATTCGATGTTAATTGATTTGCAATAATTTATACCCTTTTAACCTGCACTATTAGTGAATAAATGATTGAACAAGCCCGATCCCTAGTCCACAATAGCCGTCCTATTGCAAATTAGGTCGGACTCGTTATATATCTAGCAATTGCTTAATAACGTACTTAATTGCGTAATACACACAATTTGAGTAGCTAAAAAACAGGAGAGATTAATGCCTTCACGTCGTCATCTGGCAAACGCCATTCGCGCACTCAGTATGGATGCAGTTCAACAAGCTAAATCTGGTCACCCCGGCGCGCCCATGGGCATGGCAGATATTGCACAAATTCTGTGGGGTGATTATCTCTCTCACAACCCTAAAAACCCAAATTGGGCAAATCGTGACCGATTCGTATTGTCGAATGGCCATGGGTCAATGCTGTTGTATTCACTCCTACATCTTTCTGGCTATGAGTTAGACATCAATGAATTAAAGAATTTCAGACAACTGCATTCTAAAACGCCCGGGCACCCAGAGTATGGTTATGCACCTGGTGTTGAGACTACCACAGGGCCTTTAGGTCAAGGTATTACTAACGCAGTGGGTATGGCAATTGCCGAAAAAGTGCTTGCCGCTCAGTTTAATCGTGACGACTTTGATATTGTGAATCACCAAACGTATGCCTTTTTAGGTGATGGGTGTTTAATGGAAGGTATTTCACATGAAGCATGTTCACTGGCAGGTACCCTTGGACTAGGTAAACTTATTGCTTTTTGGGATGACAATGGCATTTCTATTGATGGTGAAGTAGAAGGTTGGTTTAGCGATGATACGCCTAAGCGTTTTGAAGCATATGGTTGGCAGGTTATTTCTGGCGTTGATGGTCACGATCCCGATGCACTAGCAACAGCCATTGAAGCGGCAAAAGCGCAAACGGATAAGCCAACGCTGATATGTTGCAAAACAACAATCGGTTTTGGTTCGCCAAATAAGCAAGGTACCGAATCGTGCCACGGAGCACCATTAGGTGACGAAGAAATTGCGTTAACGCGTAAAGCCCTTGATTGGTCATATGGTCCTTTCGAAATCCCCGCTGATGTTTATAGCGAATGGGATGCTAGCGAAAAAGGTGCCGCTGCTGAGGCTGCCTGGAATGACAAGTTTGCTGCTTATCAGAGCGCATATCCAGCATTAGCAAAAGAATTTGTTCGTCGTAAAACGAATGTATTGCCAGACAATTGGGAAAAAGACGCAACTAAATATATTCACGCGTTGCAAGCCAACCCGCAAACGGTAGCAACTCGTAAAGCGTCTCAAAATGCATTAAATGCTTTTGGGCCGATGTTACCAGAGCTTCTTGGTGGCAGTGCTGATTTAGCCGGTTCAAACTTAACCATATGGGATGGCTCAAAAGGCGTATCTGCTGATGATGCTAGCGGCAACTATATTTATTATGGTGTACGCGAGTTTGGTATGTCAGCAATGATGAACGGTTTATGTCTATATGGCGGATTTAAAGCGTACGGCGCAACTTTCTTAATGTTCATGGAATATGCTAGAAACGCAGTCCGTATGGCTGCCATTATGAAGCAACCCGCGATATTTGTTTACACGCATGATTCTATTGGATTGGGAGAAGACGGACCTACTCATCAACCGGTAGAGCAGGTTGTTGCATTACGAGCTACCCCGAACCTAGACAATTGGCGCCCTTGCGACCAAGTAGAATCCGCGATTGCGTGGAAAGCGGCTATTGAGCGCACTGATGGCCCAACTACCTTGATATTTACTCGACAAGGTTTGGTACAGCAAGAAAGAACTAGTCAACAACTAGCAGATGCAGAACGTGGTGGTTATACGCTAATTGATTGCGACGGAGCACCTGAGCTGATTCTTATTGCGACGGGTTCTGAAGTTCAACTCGCCGTTGACGCCGCTACTCAATTAAGCGCGCAAGGAAAAGCGGTAAGAGTTGTATCAATGCCGTCGACGGATGTATTCGATCGTCAATCTTCGGCGTATAAAGAGCAAGTTTTACCTGCTACAGTAAGTAAGCGAGTAGCCGTTGAAGCGCTTGCAAAAGATAGTTGGTATAAATATGTTGGTTTGAATGGTGCAGTAATTGGCATGGACTCTTTTGGTGAATCTGCACCTGCTGGGGAGTTATTCAAGCACTTCAATATTACCGTTGAAGCGGTTGTAGAGGCAGCTAACGCACTTTAAGTGCGTTAGTTCAGTAAAGGGGTCACCTAAGCGGAAAATGCTACGACTTGCAATTAATGGTTTCGGTAGAATTGGGCGCAACGTGCTGCGCGCGTTATATGAGCAGGGATACAGGGAACATATGCAAGTTGTCGCTATTAATGAAATAGCGGAGCCCGCCGGCATTGCTCATCTGCTTCAATACGATACGTCGCATGGCAGATTTTCTAGAAAAGTCGATATTGTCGGGACGAACCTTATCGTAAGTGACGATGAAATTGCCTTATTGCATCATGCCTCTTTGTCAGACATTGACTGGCGACCTTTTGATGTAGACATTGTGCTAGAATGTACCGGTTGTTTTAGCACGCGGGACGATGCCTTTATACATATTAAAAATGGTGCCGGCAAAGTACTATTTTCGCAGCCATGTGGTCAAGATATGGATGCGACAGTTATATACGGCGTTAATCATTTAACATTAAAACCCTCAGATACCGTGATTTCAAATGGGTCTTGCACTACAAATTGCATCGTACCTATTATTCAAACATTAGATGATGCGTTTGGCATAGACAGTGGCACGATTACTACAATTCATGCGTCGATGCACGATCAACAAGTGATCGACGCTTTTCATCCAGATTTGCGTCGAACCCGCGCGGCTAGCCAGTCTATTATTCCAGTCGATACACGCTTAGCTCGCGGTATTGAGCGCATTTTACCTAAGTTTGCAAATAAGTTTGAAGCGATTGCTGTACGAGTGCCTACGATTAATGTGACGGCAATGGATTTGAGCGTAACATTACATCAAGACGTTTGCGTGAGTGACGTAAATCAAGTGCTTCAGCATGCAAGCGATTGGTTTCCGGCAAATATTATCGATTATACAGAACTCCCCCTTGTTTCCGTGGATTTTAACCATGATCCCCATTCTTGCATTGTTGATGGTACGCAAACCCGCGTTAGTCATAAGCGCTTAGTTAAAACACTGGTATGGTGTGACAACGAGTGGGGGTTTGCAAATCGAATGCTAGATACATCACTTCATATGTCCCAAATTTAATAACGAATTAAGATTAATAGACTTTAAAACAGGAGAAAATTATGCCGATCACATCAATGAGTGAACTCGATTTAACAGGTAAACGAGTACTTATTCGCCAAGATTTAAATGTACCTTTGAAAGACGGCCAAATTACTTCTGATGCGCGTTTAAAAGCATCAATGCCAACCATTAAAATGGCAATAGAAATGGGGGCTGCGGTATTGATAATGTCGCATTTAGGGCGACCTACTGAAGGTCAATATGACGCGATTTATTCGTTAGAGCCTATCGCCCAATATTTGGCGGAGCACCTAGATTGTAAAGTAAATTTTGCAAAAGAATATTTAGGTGACGTGAGCGTGCCTGCGCGAGCGGGTGAAGTTACCTTGCTCGAAAATGTGCGTTTTAATGTGGGTGAGAAAAAAGATGATGCGGCATTAGCAAAACAATATGCGGCGTTATGCGATGTATTCGTTATGGATGCATTCGGCACTGCTCACCGAGCGCAAGCGAGTACGCACGGGGTGGCAAAATATGCAGCAAACGCTTGTGCAGGTCCATTGTTAAGCGCTGAGCTAGACGCCTTGGGTAAAGCTCTGGACAATCCTGCTAGGCCTTTAGTGGCAATAGTTGGTGGCTCAAAAGTCAGCACAAAGTTAACTGTGTTGGCTAGTTTGGCGAGTAAAGTGGACCAATTAATCGTAGGTGGTGGTATTGCCAATACGTTCGTAGCCGCGCAAGGCAACAACGTTGGTAAATCATTGTTTGAAGAAGACTTAATAGATGAAGCTAACCGGCTTGTGGCTGAAGCAAAAGCGAAAGGCGGCGATATTCCAATACCAAGTGACGTTATTGTTGGCAAGGCTTTTTCTGAAGAGACGGAAGCTACCACGAAAGCGGCCGACGCCGTTGCACAAGACGATATGATTTTTGATATTGGGCCTGATTCGGCAGCACATTTAGCACAAATACTTAAATCAGCAGGCACCATTGTTTGGAATGGGCCTGTAGGTGTATTCGAATTCGATCAATTTGCATCAGGTACAAAGGCTATCGCACAAGCCATTGCCGAAAGCGAAGCATTTTCAATTGCGGGTGGTGGAGACACGTTGGCCGCAGTCGACAAGTTTGATATCGCTGATAAGGTTTCATATATTTCTACTGGTGGTGGTGCCTTTCTCGAATTTTTAGAAGGAAAAACGCTACCGGCCGTGGCGATTTTAGATAAGTAAGTATTGATATCAGTTTTTGGCACTGAGTCGATATTTATAAGCCTTGAAATTAACTATATAACACCGCTTTACTTTCCCTGTTTTAGCGGTGTTTTTTATTCAGAATACAGCTTTCAAAACTTCACAATTATTGGTTTTTCGACTATGACATTAGCGACAACGAAACCTTAGTCTTTTTGTTTTCCTTCTATTATTTAAATCTTGACCAACGAATTACAAATGAGTCATTGTATGTATTAGCGTGTAAGTGCTAATGAACGGGGCATCCTCTGATCAATTTGGGCATGTCGTTCAATCGTAATTTTTGTGTTGTATGTTTAATTAGGTGTTGGTGTATTTGATTTATTTATAGACAAGGAAATATTTTATGGCGACTGAAGTTCAACAAGCGATGCTTGAGAAAGTAAAAACAAATATTGGGTTTATCGCTGCATTAGACCAAAGTGGTGGCAGCACGCCAAAGGCTCTACGTCTTTATGGTATTGATGAAAATCAGTTTAGCTCTGACGAAGAAATGTTTGACCTTGTACACGCGATGCGCACACGCATTATTACTTGCGAAGCATTTGATGGTGATAGAGTACTGGGCGCCATATTATTCGAAAATACCTTAGATAGAGAGATTGAAGGCAAAAACAGCGCGGTATTTTTGTGGGAAAACAAACATGTTGTGCCTTTCCTGAAGGTTGATAAAGGCTTGGAAAGCGAAACCGATGGGGTGCAACTAATGAAACCAATCCCTGGATTAGATGCTTTATTAGTTAAAGCAAATAAGCAGAACGTGTTTGGCACCAAAATGCGTTCAGTGATTAAATCGGCAAACCCCGATGGTATTAAAGCCATTGTTGAGCAACAAGTTAGCCTTGGACTTCAAATTATGGCGGCTGGTTTAGTCCCTATACTTGAGCCTGAAGTTGATATTAATAGCGCGACAAAAGCCAAAGCTGAAGCGCTTCTTCAAGATGCACTATTGTTGGCACTCGATCAACTGTCAGCTGAGCAAGAGGTGATGCTTAAAGTAACTATTCCCGAAACGGCTAATTTTTATAAAGCGTTAATAGCGCATCCTCGAGTGATTAAAGTCGTTGCGTTGTCTGGCGGGTACAGTAGAGATGTAGCAAATCAAAAATTAACTGAAAATACAGGGATGATCGCGAGTTTTTCAAGAGCTTTGTCTGAAGGGTTAAGTGCAGGTATGTCGGACGAAGACTTCAATGCGACGCTTGAGTATACCATCGCGAGTATATATAAGGCCTCTTCAACATAAGGTTGAGTGATGGTTTTTTTAGGCTGGGAAACGTTTTCCAGCCTCTTATTTTTTGAGGTTAACAGGTCACTGTTTTTTCGATGTTTTGCTGCTGAGAAAGCAGCGTTATTCTAAGTTTTGTTGGTCGTCCTTGAGCATCTTGCTCTACCACCTCAATCCTCACTTTTTGGTTGTATCCTGTTGTTCTCAACTGAGTGGAGCACTGCAAACTTACTTGGCCAAACAATGCGAATCCTTCGCCTGCACTATAGTCTCTAGAACGTTGTCTAGGGTCCGAAAGTGCATGTTCAAGTTGAGCTAAAGTAGAGTTTTCAGATGTTCGGCTAGCATTCTTGTTTGTTTTAATCTCAATTCCAACACCTTGCCCTTGCATTGTGATCTTTAAAACCAATTTGGAGTCATCTTCAAATCTAAATGCTGTAAATCATTTTGAGCTGCATCCATTGCGTTATCAAGAAATGTGTTCAATTGATTTTGACAACTCGGTAGACTCGAATTAATTCGAGTGTTATTCACATAATCTAGCATAGTTCTGCAATTGCCTATAGACTGC
The DNA here is from genome assembly GCF_030160655.1 of Agaribacter marinus. Taxonomy (GTDB): domain Bacteria; phylum Pseudomonadota; class Gammaproteobacteria; order Enterobacterales; family Alteromonadaceae; genus Glaciecola; species Glaciecola marina. Next base: position 1,947,430 of record NZ_BSOT01000005.1, on the reverse strand, counting down.
CCATCAGTGTGTGTAGATGATGAGCGCCCGTATAATGACGCTACATCACTCAGAGTCTCGCCAAGCAAATTCATCATTTTCCCACTATCATTTACTGAAAACGAGAACCTCTTTCCAACAGTTGCTAGTTCGTTTTTGTATACAAGCATTGGTTGAAGAGCATTTTTTTCTTGATACGTAGGTGAGACTGAACTTACGTTGTATTCTGTAACATGGCCCCTATCAGTAAGTTCTACGTGGAGCTTCTTTTTTTTAACTTGTTCAGAAGTCGTGTCATATATAACATGATAAGAAGTTGCAGATTTAATTAGAGCACCACATGAAGGGTTGTTAGGCCTTTGACATCGACTGTTGTTCTTATATTCTAGGTATGCTTGTACCTTACTTATAAGAAAATTTTCGTCAATTTGCTTGCAACTGGGTGTTTGAGCATTTAGTCCGCAAACGTGAACGAAGGTTATGGCGTGCTCTGCTATGACTTCTTTTGGAACCGCTAGATTGAATGCCGCAAAATTCGTTAAAATTAAAAATGACCTTTTTAGATTATAGGTAAACATATATATCCTTATATAGTTTTAAAACCAGTAAATTCTCAAATCACTGCATGAATATGCACAATATGTTGTTAAGAATGCATCAAGAGTTTGGTGCATTTTTTATACTAGAGTCGGTATGAATGTAATTCAAGTAAAACTTAAGTTACGTAAGGGTTTTAACACTACAGAATTTTGTTTGTTTTTTGAGCGATTAGTTATTTTAAAGAAGGTAATACGTCAATATTATACTTGTTTAAATGATTGAAAATTCTTGCACTTTGGTTATAGATAAAAGCTATCCAAAAGGCCACTAGACATTTGCGGATGGATTCATATCACATTTTGTGATAAAACCAAATTAAGAGTTATACAAATAAAAAGAACTTTTTAATAATTGTGTAACTTGTCAAGCAAAAGGCTGATGTTTACGTGCAAGATAAATATGCACGTACTGACCGGTTGCTGAAGAGATAATTAAAAAATAAATAAGACTTTAAACACTTAGGTAGGGAAAAATGAAAACCGAAAATAAATGGTTTACACGCCATGCATTGGGTTCTGCTGTGGCCGTAGCGTTGACAGCAACCACTGCTACCTCGCTCTATGCTCAAGAAAATACTGACATCACTGAAGCTGAAGAAGCCGAAACGACTGAAAAAATTTCGGTGCTTGGGTCTCGTATTCGTAAAGGTGGTTTCGATTCCGCCAGTCCACTTGATATTGTGTTGACTGAAAGTGCGCTTAAACAAGGCATCGGCGACTTAGGCGGCTTATTACGTAATTCAAGCTCAATTGCTGGTTCTAGTCAGGTAACACCTGCATCATCTACAGCGTTTGTCCAAAACGGTGGGGAAGGCGCGCAAACTATCGGATTGCGTGGTTTGGGACCAAATAGAACACTCGTGTTAATAAATGGCCGTCGTACTGGCCCAGCAGGTACTCGTGGTGGCGTATCGTCATTCGATTTTAATATTCTTCCATTGGCTGCTGTTGAACGTCTAGATATTCTTAAAGATGGCGCGTCGTCTTTATATGGTTCAGACGCCGTTGCCGGTGTAATTAACGTGATTACCAAAAAAGAAGACGGCGGTGAAGTGGCGGTATTCTCATCATTGCCGACTGAGTCAGGTGGTGAAGAGTTTAGAGTTAATGCGACGTATGGTAAAACATTTGATAATGGGTCATTCAGTGCGACGGTTGATTACCGGAAGCAATCTGAGTTAGTCAAAGGCGACAGAGATTTTTACAATTGTGGTGAGCAATACATCTTTGACCAAGACACAGGCGAACGTGCCGACACAATCGACCCAAGAACGGGTAGTGCGTGGTGTAATGATTTACTATGGGGCCACGTGTGGCTTTATGATTATCAGGATGGCGACAGCGACAACGTGCCTACGGGTGCAAAAGCTCAGTTTGATTACGATGGTGATTTAGGTAACTATTTACCACCGTTGGCGAACGAGCCTGGCAATGACGCGCAGTTAAGAATGCCACCAGGTTGGTTTTTGGTCAATTATGATCGTGCATCTGACGGTGTAACAAATGCTGATCACCCATTCCAAGACCAAGAATCGTTTATTCCTGAAATTGAGACAACGACGGTATTTTTACAAGCGGACTATAGTATTACTGACAATATTGAAGTGTACGCAGAAACCTTGCTTAACCGAAGAGAATCTTCGGCGAATGGTTACCGTCAATTTTGGTCTTATAAGTACAATGAGACCTTTTTTGCCACTGATTCACTAAGTGAAGGCTGGACAGGGTCACAGTGGTTGAGTCCGACGGCGATTACTGATCACAATGACTCTGGACAAACAGTAGACTATACGCGTTTTGTTGCTGGTATTACTGGTGATATCAATGATGACTGGTACTTTGACGCCTACGTGCAAACGTCTAAGAGTGACGGCGATTACTACAATGACATCATTTACAATGATTCTATTGTTGACCAAAACTTTGCGTCAGGCTCTTGTGTGGGACAAACCACGTCTGTCAGAGAAGTGGCTTGCGTAGACGTACCTTGGTTATCCCCTGATCTACTGAATGGGGTTGTGTCAGACGACGTGAGACAATTTTTATTTGGTCGCGATTTCGGTAACACTGAATATACGCAAACGACTGTGGAAGCCTTTGTTTCAGGTTCATTGTTTGAAATGCCTGCAGGTACCGTGGGCATGGCGATTGGCGCGTCTTACCAAGAAGATGAAATTGTTGACACCCCTGGAGAGCAAACCTTGTTAAGTAACGTTTGGGGTGCGTCTGCGGCCGGTATTACCCAAGGTAAGGACGAAACGGTTGCTGTATTTACCGAGTTTAGTGTGCCTTTACTCGATGATTTGCCGATGGTTGAGTTTTTAGATTTAGAAATATCTGGTAGATATACCGATGTTAAGTCTTTTGGTAGTGATTCGACATATAAAATTGGCTTAAATTGGGGTTTAACTGAAGAATGGCGTGTGCGCGCATCAAAAGGCACATCCTTCCGTTCGCCAGCATTGTTTGAGCTGTATTTGGCTGATCAATCTAGTTTCTTAGGTCAGCGTGCAGTCGACCCTTGTATCAATTGGGGCGCTAACTTAGAAACAGGCGCGATTACTGAAACTATCGCAAATAACTGTGCCGCAGACGGTATAGCTTCTGACTACGTTGGTGGCGCAATTTCTGCGACTGTATTTACTGGTGGTGGCGCCGGTGTACTAGAGGCTGAAACGTCAGTATCTCGAAATGCGGCCATTGTTTGGACCCCCGATTTTGCAGATATTTCTTTTTCTGTCGATTGGTTCGATATTGAAATTTCAGGTGAAGTGACGCAATTAGGTGGCGCTAACCTTGTACGCCGTTGTTATTCATCTGAGTTCTTTGGGTCTGGTGAACCGCTTTGTGATCAGTTTGATAGAGATCCTGCTGACCAACGTATTGTGGATGTAAGAGATAGCTTTATTAACATAGCATCACAAAGAAACCGTGGTTACGACGTTAAATTCAGTTATACCTTTGAAGCCGCTGGTGGTGAAGTTGAGTTCTATACCGAACATACCTTCCAAAAAGAAGCGCAACGTGCGTTATTTGCTGATACTTTAGAAGATGAGAACGGCGAATTTGGTGAGCCTAAACATGTTGCGAGTTACAGTTTATCTTATCTTAAGAATAACTGGAGCTTAGACTGGGCAGTAAACTATGTGGGTGCTGTGAGTAATGTTCAAAGTTACTTTGACCGAGTTGGTAGAAATACGGCAACGTATCGCGGACAAGAAGTAGATATCGTGCTTGGCGCTGAAAGTGTGATGTACCATAACTTTTCTGGTGCATATTCATTTGATGATGAAGGCATTCTTGTTCGAATAGGTTTATCAAACGTGTTTGATAAAGAGCCGCCTCGTGTAACTACCTTGAATTTAGGTGAGTTGAATTCTCAAGGTAATTCAGCGTTTTACAGTCAATACTTGGCTAGAGGACGTAGTTTGTTCGTTAATGCTAGCTATGAGTTTTAAGCATATTCTTGCTTAGATTAGAACGGGTGGACTTTGGTCCACCCTTTTTTTTGCCTTTCTAGCGTAGTCACGCATTAGGTTCTCAAGACAGTTATTTTCTAGTAGGCTGCTTTTCTTTAGTCCAGCCATCAGGCAACGCTGTTGTCGGATAACTCGACATGCCTAAATGTTGCTGTAACCAAGCCGCATGTGACGGAAGGTTTGCTTTAGCGCCTTTTAAGCCTTCAATGATGGCAGGATGCATTGCTAATGGCGGGCGTGTATCGCCATAACGCTGCTTACTTTGTTCTTTCCAAAACCCCATTCCGTATAATATGCACTGGTAACTTTGGTGATTCCATAGCTGCCCAGAATCGACCGGCGGGCGGTTGTCTGCGCCATGTTGGTTAGTATCTAAATACTGGTTTAATGCAACGTCAAAACAGCCGTCTTCAAAGTCGGAGTGCGTGGGCGGCTTTATTTGCCAGTACGCTAGTTTGGCAGCAAGTCGGGGGTTAATGCGTTCAGGTTTTTGGACTTCTTGCCAAAAGGGGGTATCGGTGCGATTTGTCATGCAGTAATGCATATTAATGAAATCAAGAATTTCATAATATCTATTTGCCATGATTCTGTTATAGCGAGTCGCCATAAGCGCGTTATGCGAGTCGTCAAACGAAAAATGTTCAGCCAGTGTTACTACACCCAAATCACTTAAGTATAAGCCAGTCGATTCTAGTGGCTCAATAAACCCTGCCGACAGACCAATAGCTACGCAATTGCCCTTCCACGGTTCGTGGCGTCTTCCGACTTTAAAGTTCACTGTACGTGTTGGTATCTCTTCGCAACCAGGTCCTTGGTAGTTAAATAACTCGGCTTTGGCGTCATTTTCATTGGTAAACTTGCTGCTATGCACATAGCCAATAGAACGTCTGTCTCGCATAGGAATGTCCCATACCCAACCATTGTTCAGTGCAGTGGCGGTGGTATAAGGACGAACCATACCAGGGTAGTGCGTATCGTAAGGCACGTGCATCGTAATTGCTCGGTCGCACAGCAACCATTGACTGCAATCTTCAAAGCCAACATTCAGCTTTTCCTCGATGAGTTTGGCTTTAAAGCCAGTACAGTCAATAAATAAATCCGCGCTAATACTGTCACCGTTATCCAAATGAATGGATCCAATAGTGTTTTTATCATGCATATCGACGTTGACGAGATTCGCAAGAACATGATGGACGCCACGCTTTATTGAAAAATCTGTCAGGTAGTCGGCAAATTTTTGCGCGTTCATATGATAGGCATATTGCAACGGTGCTTTGTTACCGAGTTGGCCAATTGCACGTGGCGCTAGGCCCATTTCACAGACCAAAGGTTGTATTGAACAGGTTTCCATAAAAGGAATTTTTTGGTCGCTTTGCAACCACAAGTCTGCACTGTTATCTATGGGTTGCGGTGTGAGTCTAGAAAACGGATGGTGATAATAGCTATGGTCATTATTTACCCAGTTGACATACTTTATGGACTGCTTGAAGCTGGCCTGTGTCGCTCGCATAAAGTCGATTTCATCAACGCCGACAACGGCTAATAGATGGCGCATTGAGGGAATAGTGGCTTCACCAACGGAGATTCGTGGAATATCTGGCGACTCAACGAGCGTGATATCGACGACCTGTTTTTTGCCTTTGTTGTTTAGGGCTCCGTTTAAATATGCCGCAGTCATCCAGCCTGCTGAGCCACCACCAACGATGACCACTTTTCTTTTTTTCATGCCGAAAACTATGCCTCTACTATCAATGTTTTAAGGATTGCTTGCCACTAATCGGTGTTTTTAACTAGACGTAACCTAATATGTGACGCAAGCCAGGCGCCGCGTATTCAACGAGTTGCTTTTGCGCAATAGGTAACTCACTTGGTAACTCAATCACGGTACCTGAAAGGTTTTCTCGTGCGGTACCACTTTGTTCTCTATCTGCACCAATTTGGATACGGGCTTGCCAATCGTCAGGCAAAGAATCATAACCAAAATGTGACAATAACGTTGCAAAAAATGCCTCTGAAGCTGCAGTGTCGATATTTTTTACGTGGTGAATAATGTCTTCGTATTTTATTAGGGTGACACCAGTGCCCAGCCACGAAACGGCGTTGTGTGTATATATTTCGTTTAGCGTTGGCGCTTTGCCGTGTATGCCAAAAATCATCATATTTAAAAACTGCTCAATGCTAACCGCACCATTCTTTAAGTGATCCAAAGAACCTTTAAATGAATCAGATAAAAAGAATCTAGCTCTCGCCAATACCCAGTCAAATGGATCACGTACAATGATAATTTGAGTAACGTCTTTGAGCGCTTTTGCAGAATCATCTGAAAACAATAAATGCCCCCAGCTTAACTTCGGAGTGTTTACATCAAATGCACCTAAATGTTGGCGTAAAATCGGGATTTGCACAAAGGCGTCATGATATTGCTGTTCAACAGGCACAAACATGCGGCATATGTTTTTAATCAAATGCGTACCGCATTTTGGAACAGAATTCAAAAACACCGGATGTGGCAGTGTAGCTTGCTCATAGTTTTTATTAAGTTGGTCTAAATTGTCTTTTTTGAGAGTGACGCTAGGCATAGTCTTGTTTAGTCTCGCTCACTTAAATTCGTTTTATACTATTATTGCATGAAAGAAACTTGTACGTGATGTTTTTCTATATCAGTTCCGTTTTTCCTTAAAGTATTGCAAGCGGTATGTATTTACAGAGTGTTAAACTGTTCATGTGCCTATGCTAGCGTCAAAAATGTCGATGGAGTAAGACGACAAAAAAATAACTCAAGGATGATACTAATGAAAACCGTTATTCCAATTGTAGCTATCGTTATATTTGTTATTGGCTGGTTCCTATACGCAGATAAGCTCTACGACACTGAAACACGTAGAGTGCCTCATTCTGCTGAACTTTCTCTTGAAGGAGGTACGCAAGGTTCAGTTAGTGTGAAGATTGAACGTAATGACCTGATGAATGCGACTGAGCCAAATACTTGTTCTGAATCACTATATCGAGCGTTAGGCGCATCTGACCAGACAAATTTTGACGCCGAAGATTATTATTCGATGGTTAAGTACGCATACGAATCTGATACGCAGGCAGTATTAGAATGGGGGAGCCAACTAAAAATACTTCTTGTAGAGCTCAACGCTGCTAAATCCGAGTCAAACTGGGACGGTTTATTGAATAAAGTTGGAAGTGGTGAGATAGATGTTTCTGCGCTTACTGCGAAAGGACAACATTTGTTTGATTTGGTTGTGATGATGGACGCGCCTGACGAGACCTTAACAGAATTGGTCAGTATGGGCTTTTCCCCGTCGATGAGGCTTTTTCAAAAGTTTTCAAAGACTCAATGGATTTATTCGAATCAAGATTTACACTGGCTAGATTCTTTTTATATTCCTGATATTTCTTATACAATCATCGAGAATGGAGAGATGTATAATTTTGCAACTTATTCTCTTAAAAATAGAAATATTAATGCTTATGATTATTGGGTGTCTAAAGGGGTCAACGCAAACCTAGATGAACTGTCTATTGACGTATTACGTAATTTAGTTGATGCAATAGATTCAAATGCCTTAATCCAGAATGGCACGCTTGATGTGAATATTGCGGCTTTGAGGGAAAATGTTGTTCGAGAGTTGGAAAGCAAAATCGATAACCATGACAATGCTGATCCGCCTGAAGATATGCTAGCGTTAAGGAACAGTAAACTAAAAGCGTACTCTAATTTTCAATTATACCCAGTAAGAATCTGCTCAAACTCCAGCAAAGTCAGAGTCATTGATGTTGAAACCAATATGGTAGTGGATAGCATCTTAGAAAGTTTCGATGAAAAGAGCATAGTTACTGCTGACATTCATCCATTTTATGTAGATCTTTATTTTATACGGCAGAAGGATAAATTAACCTATGACGTTCATGATGTCGCTGAAAGTAATGCGGCCGATAAGGAATTCATCAGCCGAGTAGGTAAGCATGACTATGTTGTAATAACAGATAAATACATAACGAAAGAGCTACATTTTGTCGACTATCTTATTTCTATTGAAGCCGACGCTAGTTTAGTAACTCGCCTAATCGACAAAGGATATTATATTGGATATCCCAGATTAATTTATTACCTAAATGAAGCTGATACCAAGGAATACATGCTGTCTATCATGAAAGCAACAGATCGTGATTTTGGTATGTTGCAACATGGAAAGAGCCTAGCTTACGTCGCGGCAACTTATCAACAGATTGATACGCTTAAAATGTTGGAAAAAGAGTTTGGTATAAAAATAGATGGTCATGGGACTGACGCTGTACATACTATTCTAAGCTCACCATATGTTTTAGATTATGTAGATATTTTAAAATACCTTTTAAAAAATAGACCATTGACTAAACATCATAAGGCCATTTTGCAAATTTATAAAGAATATGAACATGAAAAATATATGGCGTTAGTTGCTTCGCTCGACTTGGAATAATTGCAAATAGTTGTATATGTATACCGGAGATAGTATTGATTAACTTTATTATTGTGTTCCCTGTCATATTGTTGTTACCCATTATTTTCTTTTTCAGGTGGGGTATATTGAGGTGGAAAGACACCTCAAAAAGCTACCAAGCTAAAAAGGCGGTTTGGTATTCCATTATCTCCGGTGGTAGCTGGACAGTTATATTGTTAATTATTGTTATATCAAAGCTAATAGGACGAGCGACGTGGATGCTAGAAATGATACTCTTTATCCCGTTAGCGGTTATTATTTCTATTGTATCGATTGTTTCTATTGTGAATGCGAAAACGACAGGTATGGCTCGTTTAGACAAAAATCACTCAGACAACGAGCTTAAATAAGGGCTAAGTTAAACTCAATATCATTCCAATAGCTTGCTTCAGCATGCAGATCTGTCGCTAATAAAGGATGCTCTGCAAGTGTTGTATGATCAAACGACAATTGTAATTGTTCCGTGGTAGTTGCTGATATCGAGTCTGGCACTACAGCACCAGCCCTTGTCAGGTTCAGTAGAATGGATAGTCGCAGAATTAATAGTAAATGAATGACTTGTTGCTTATCGTAATTCACAAATTCTGGCAATTCTGCCAAGCGAATACGCTTTCGGTGAAACCTTACCAATACACTAATGAGCATTTGCTGTTCTTGGTGAAACCCTGGCATTTCGGATTGTTGCAATATGTATGCAGAATGCTTTTGAATCCCTTTTGAATTAATTTGTAAACCGACTTCATGTAGCAAGCTTGCCCAGCCTAAGATAAACCTAAACTGGGGGCTATCTAGGTGCCAATCAGCTTTGACTTGAGCGTATAGATGCATGCTCGTTTGCAACACATTGTGAGCGAATGCAGTATCTACATGATACCGTTTTGCCATACTTTGCGCAGTGCGTAAACACACGTTTTGGGTCAATTGTTCAGGTTGCAATTCGTATAGCACACCTTCACGCAGGGCGGGTGGCGTGTACTCAACGTTTTCAATCTGTAGGGACTGAAAAATGCCCAACATAATGCACAAACCTGCTACAAATACGGGCTTTCGCTCATCTGTTAACCCGGGGAAGTCTAAGTTGTCTGAGTGGCCTTTTTCGATGCATCTTGCTAGTAACAGTTGCAGTTCGTGCTGCGTGAAAGGATGTGTTGGTTCACCGCTTTCTTCATAGTGAATGACATTTGCAATCGCTTTGGCGGTGCCTGAGCTGGCATATACCTTTTCCCATTTAAATCGGCAAAGGCTTATCGAGGGTAATTCCAGTTCGCGTTTTGCCGCGGTAATGGCATCTTTACAGCCTTTTTGCGTGATTTTGTCGTCCGCAAAAAAGCGCGAATGAAAACTCACGCAGCCCATGTTTAAGCTGCGACAGATATCGGGTATTAAACCCTCTCCAATAGCAAACTCTGTCGAGCCGCCGCCAATATCAAACACCAGGTGAGGCGCGTTACCTCTTAATGAGCTGGTAACGCCCACGTAAATCAAACGTGCCTCTTCTGCCCCTGCCACTATATCAATCTGATAAGGGAACACTTTTTTGGCCGCTCGCAAGAAGTCTTTTGAGTTAACCGCCTTTCTTAATGTATAGGTCGCGACCACTCTTACTTTTTGATGAGGCAGGCCTTGCAACGTGCTTGCCATTGCTTGTAATGCCTGCGTACCTAAATCAATATATTCTTGCGATAAGCGATTTTTACTATCGAGTCCTTCAGCAAGCCTTACTTTGTGCTTTACTTTATTTACTAACTGTAATGAGCCTTCGACTACTCTTACCACAACTAAGTGAAAACTATTTGAGCCAATGTCTAAAGCGGCGTAATGTTCATATTCACTCTCGTCGATAGTATTGAAGACTTGGTATAAGTTAGTATCGTCCGGCACTTAACTCTCCTCACGCTCAGTCAAATATTGATGGATTTGTATTTGTGAACGCAGTTTTTTACGATTTCCGCGCTTTACGTACTCATTAACTTGATGTTCGTCTATTACCCTTGATTTCAGCGTATCCTTGAATTGGAAATCTAGCAAGGCATCAATTAGCTCTCTTGCTTCTGGTGACTTTACTGGGCAACCAACTTCGATTCGATAATCCATGTTTCTGGTCATCCAATCCGCAGACGAAATGAAGTATTTAGGGTCGCCGCCATTTTCAAATACCATTATGCGCGGGTGCTCCAAAAATCTATCGACAACACTGATGATTTCGATATTCTCGCTTAAGCCTGCGACGCCCGGAATCAACGAACACATCCCTCGAATGATTGCGCGTACTTTTACACCGGATTGTGATGCTCGATAGAGATCGTCTATTAACTCGTTGTCAACTAAGTTATTAATTTTTAAGGTGATCTGCGCAAAATGGCCTTCAGTGCAGCGCTGAATCTCTTGTCGTATTAGCGATTGAATTTTACTACGGGCGTTTACGGGTGATACCTGTAGTTGGTTAAATCGGACTTTTTTGTAGGGGTTCTGAATCATTTCGAACACTTGTACTGCTTCGGTTGCAAGCATGTCGTCACAAGTAAATAATGACAAATCAGTATAAATTTTTGCGGTTTTTTCGTTGAAGTTTCCTGTACCAAAGTGTGCGTAATGTTTAACTTTGCCGCGTTCTTCACGCGTCACAATACATAGTTTGCTGTGTATTTTTACGTTCGGATTACCTAATACAACTTTTATCCCAGCATCGGTCATCCGTTTAGACCACGCAATGTTGTTTTCCTCGTCAAAGCGCGCCCTAAGCTCAACAACAACGGTTACTTTTTTACCGTTATCAACCGCATCTACAAGGGACGATATGATCCTAGAATGAGAGGCAACACGGTATATATTTAAACGAATATGCCTTACTTGCGGGTCAAATGCTGCTTGGCGCACAAATTCAGTAAAATGTGTAAAGTCATGGTATGGGTAATAAAGTAAAATATCGCCATTGGTTATCGCGTCAAATACGGTATTGTGTTGCCCAAATGCCTTACTGCGGATTACGGGCAGCTTTGTATGCTCTAGATATGCTCTGCCGGGGTTTGGAAAACCGATAAAGTCTTTAAAGTTACGGTAGTGCCCCGCGGATTGTATAGTATCAATGGTTGATATTTTTAAGCGCTTGCGCAAATCATCAATCATCTCTTCAGGTACGCCTTGGTCGTGAATAATTCGCACGGGTTCTGCGATTAAACGTTGTTTCATACTCTCAGACATTTTTTCAACGTAGCTTTCGTCAATTTCATCGTTGATGGAGTATTCGGCGTCTCGGGTAATTTTAAATGAAAAGGCTTTTGCGGTATCAAATCGTACAAAACCCCGGAATATCTCTTCAACGCACAGTTTAATGATATCGTCGATTAAGATGATTTGCTTTTTAACGCGTGAGCCATCGGGAGGCAATACAACGAAGCGAGACATCGCATTGGTTGGAATTTCTACCACCGCGTATTTAGGGTTTTTCCCTGGGCGATAAAGTGCTACATGAAGATAAACCGAACTGTCATTGAGTCGTTGCAGCAGTTGAACTTTGTTGTCTAAGAGGATTGGCGCAACGTGCATTAATATTTTTTCGCGGAAATATTTTTCTGCCCACTTCACTTGCGCTTCAGTTAGCTGCTGATAATGCAATATGTGAATGTTGTAGCGTCTTAAGTCCTTGGTAACTTGTTTATGTAATTGATCGAATTTTCGAGATAACTTTTTTACCTTGCGTTGAATTTCTCGTAATAGGTTTGTGTATTCTTCCACGAGTGTCATTTCACCATCGCTTTGGCAAATGGCGATCATACGCTTAACATCGGCTACCCGTACACGATAAAACTCGTCTAGATTATTACTGTAAATACCCAAAAATCGGATACGCTCAACAACGGGAGTATTCGGATCTGCTGCTTCCTGCAATACGCGCTCATTGAACGATAGCCAACTGAGTTCTTTCGGGAAATATAAACTACTCATGCGCTCTCTTCCTATTCAAATTCCACGATTAAATCGTCAGCTAATGCTTCAATTGATTCTTTTAGTTGGCTTGGCTCTACATCAGGTTGACACTGAATACTCAAGTTGGCAATGAACAAACTGTTACCCCAGTTTGGCGCGCTTTCGCACGTCGTATTCAGTGTCATTATGTTGATATTAAAGGTGTTCAGCGTAGATGTAATATCGCTAACAATGCCTTGTCGGTCATTTCCTGTGACTTTTATTTGTGTTTCTACAAGTGCAGCGTTGCCGGTGCTATTTTTTGTGCTTAATAGACAGTCATTTTCGGCAGGATTCAGTGCTACAGGTGTAAGGGTGATGTGCAAATTGCTTATATTGTTGCAGGCTGTAATCAGTTGCTGATGTTTACTTTGCGGTAACATTACCTGAACGAAACCTGCGAACTGGCCAGCTAGGTGGCAAAAGCTACTTTTTAGCCAGTTGCCTTGTGCGTCTTTAATACATTGGGCGATTTCGTTAACCAGACCAACTTTGTCTTTACCGATTACTGTGAGTATCATCGCTTGCATACTTCTTACCTTTTTTCATTGTAATGTCATAGAAGTAGTGTGTTATTATCGCAGAAAGATTGCATCTTTATGAAATTTATTACAAAAATAATATGCAGCACCACTTAAAACGTTCAAATGAAAACGCTCGTTTTCGAAAAGATTTGCTTGCAAAGCGAGTGGTTACCTCATTTGGGTGGCTCGTCTTAGTGACGTTTTTTTTACTCATTGCCCATATTGTTGGCAATTCACTGCCGTTACTAAAAACACCAAAAATTGAATATCAATCTTCTATACAACTTCCAAAATCCGAGCACTTAGTTTCAATACGGCATGGCAGCGAAGAGGCTATTTTTATTAGCCGCGTTAATCATATTGAACAGAACAAATGTGGTGTTGGTTTATATGAACTGTCCTCTGTTTTGGGTAAACAATTATCGTTTTCCAAATATGATTGCAACAACAATTTTGCAGTCATCGAAAATGACATGGACTTTCAACATGCCTATGCGCGCATAAGCGACTCAGGCACCATTGAGTTAAGGCGTATAGAAGTGAGTGGTAATGATATTCGTGCACTTTTGTTTGGTTCATTCGACATGCCTGAAAGCACGATACACCGAATTTACGAGGCCGAAAAGAACAGCGAATATCCATTAAAATGGCAAAGTAAAATTCATGACAATGTCTTTTATCTTTGGTCAATTACTTCAGATAATCAACTGATTCGTATAACAAAAACACTTAATAATTACGCTCCCGCCATTTTGTTTGAAAAAAAACAAATCGTTGATTACATGCCGTTAGTCAATTTTTCGCAGCATTTGTACGTGAATGAAGAGCGTATTGTCATTCACAATAGCCAAGATCTTCCAGTACAAACGATAGACATAAAAAACAACGCAAATGTCCACTTATTGCCGAACGAATATGGTTTTTTAGTTTCAGAAGACAATGCGTATAAAGTATGGGGAGGGGTTAATAAGCAGGGTGTTTTTGAGTTTCAAGCAATTGCCAGTTATGAAAATTTGCTTTCTGGCAGGATCTTATCATTAACGTTTGACCGGCAAAGTGCAGTGATTTTTGCTTTAACAGAAAAATCTAGAGTGCTGATTATCAATAATGCGACGTTTGAAGTTGTGAATGAGCAGCCACTTAGAATGGCGTCTGAAGCACTTTTTGTCATCGGTAATTCGGTTTATCTGCAAAACAAAGATAAATTATTCTACTATGCATCTATTGATTTGCAGGGAGTAACCACATGGAAAAGCTTATTTTCGCCTATTCAATATTTGGGGTATCTAGCGCCATCGCACATATGGCAAACGAGCACGGCAAGTAATGAAGCTCAACAGAAATTTAGCTTGGTACCTTTAATACTCGGTAGTCTCAAAGCTTCATTTTTAGCGTTATTTGTTGCTGTCCCGTTGGCCTTAGGAGCAGCGATCTATACTGCTTACTTTGCAACAAACGAAGCGAGGACTTGGATTAAGCCTGGCATCGAAATGATTGAGGCTATTCCTTCCGTTATTATTGGTTTTATTGCTGCCGTCTGGTTGGCGCCATTTGCTGAAAGGTCGCTGATTGCGATTGTATTACTCATTGCGCTATTACCCGTAGTCTTGCTTGGTGTTGTGGCGCTGCATGGGCATATTCGTAACAAGTACCCTAACATCGCTGCAAGAGTATCTTATTTACCGTTGTTGTGCTTGGCTCTTACCATAGCGTCTTTAATACTATTTTTGACCACAACTGTCGTGCAAGAAGCATTGCTCAGTAATGGCGGTAACTTTTTAGTTAACTATCTCGGTAATTTAACCCTCACTAAAACATCTATTGTGGTGGCTTTGGCTTTGGGGGTAGCAATTACGCCGACAATATATACGCTTGTTGATGATGCCCTGTATGAAGTGCCGGATGGCGTGAAGCAAGCCGCTTTTGCGCTTGGTGCCACCGAAATCCAAACCTTATTGAGAGTTGTTTTGCTTGTGGCTCTCCCAAGTATCATATCTGCGGTGATGTTGGGGTTTGGCAGAGCTTTTGGTGAAACAATGATTGTCCTTATGGTGACGGGCAATACGCCGATTGCAGATTGGGATTTACTGTCGGGTTTACGTTCGTTGACCTCAAATTTAACGATTGAACTGCAAGAGTCATCACAAGGCAGTAAGCACTACAATATTTTATTTTTAACCGCCGCGATATTGTTTGCATTTACCTTCGTAATAAATACTGTTGCAGCTTTCATTAAGCGTAGCTTACGGGCAAAAGTTGACCATGAATAAATTGCCGAACATTCATTGGCGCCAGTCATTCGCCGAGAGCTTAAGTATTGTGTGCATATCAATACTGTTTATTTTTTTGGTGGCGATGGTGATTTTTATTAGTTACCAAGGTGGACGCCATTTTGTACCTGCAAATGTGCATTTGGTCACCATTAAAAATACATCTGGCGTTGCAGAACGACATTTTCAACCGACCAGTAGTACAGCGACGGCACTTGAAAATATTCTAAAAAAGCGATTTTCAAAACAGTTTGAGCGACAACCGTCGTTGATACCCGTTGTCAGCGTAGAAAATCGTCACGACGTAATACAAATAGACTCCTTGGGGGGGAATGTTTACTTTGGTGATTTTGTTGAGCTAATTTCGCCACTAGAAAATAATGTCGCGCTTGAACAATTGGACAATTTACTTGTAACAACGCAAATACTTAATTCTGAGCTAAATGAAATTCAATCACAAAAGCTTATGCCATTGCATCGAGCAATCGCCAAAATGTATGCGGAAAAAGTGGGGGAAAACAGTCCAGCCCTAGAAAAAGCGTATGCAGAGTTTTATCGCTGGCAATCTTATGCAGACAGCATTGGCAAACAACTAAGTGACTATAAAATAGCTTTGCTTGACGCAAACGGTGAACTGTTTCATGTTGAGTTATCTACCGTTCGAGATTTAACGCAGCCAAACAAATTAGGGGGCATTGACACTGCAATTATGGTGGTAAGCAACATTTGGCAGTTTTTAAGTAATGAGCCCAAGCAAGCAGCTACTGCCGGTGGTGTTTTTCCCGCAATATTTGGTACGTTATTAATGGTGCTATTGATGACGATAGTCGTTGCGCCATTTGGCATGATTGCGGCGATTTACCTCCATGAGTACGCGCCAGCGAATCGAACGACTGAACTTATTCGCATCGGCATAAGCAATATGGCGGCAGTGCCATCAGTTGTTTACGGCGTATTTGGTCTTGGTTTCTTTGTTTATACATTGGGTGGTTCGATTGATCAGTTGTTGTATTCTAACAACCTGCCTTCACCGACGTTTGGTACGCCGGGTTTATTGTGGGCGTCGCTAACGATGGGTTTGCTTACCTTACCTGTCGTTATTGTGTCGGCTGAAGAAGGCTTACGTAGGGTACCCAGTGGACTCAGAGAAGGTAGCTATGCACTCGGTGCAACTAAGTTAGAAACAATACAAAAAGTGGTTTTGCCGATGGCAAGCCCTGGTATGTTAACCGGTATAATCTTGGCTATTGCGCGAGCGGCGGGAGAGGTCGCTCCTTTGATTCTTGTGGGGGCGGTTAAATTTGCGCCAAACTTGCCTATTGACAGCGAGTTTCCTTATGTCCATTTGGAGCGTCAATTCATGCATTTAGGTGTATTCATTTATGATGGCGCATTTCACAATCAAATTGAAAGCCCAAGTTCCTCAATGATGTTTGCGTCTTGTATGTTACTTTTGCTCATGGTGTTTTTATTGAATATTTCAGCCATTTTGTTTAGGAAGCGTTTGCGTGATAAGTACGAAAGGAGTCATATGTAAATGTTTAAATTGTTTGAACGAGAAACCTTAGCGGTCGATGAAATATCACAAGCGCAAACGGGCATTGATGTTAGGCATTTAAATGTATGGCTGAACCGCAAAGTAGTATTGAACGATATATCTATTCGCATTCCGAAAAATCGAATTACTGCGCTTATTGGCCAAAGTGGGTGTGGTAAGACTACCTTGCTTAATAGCTTCAATCGAATGAATGATTTAAATCGTTACCATAAATGTGACGGCGAGGTTTGGATTAATGAACGCAATATTTATGACCGTAAAGAACGAGTGGCGACACTGAGGACTCAAATTGGTATGGTCTTTCAGCGACCAAATCCTTTCCCCATGAGCATATACGAGAACGTGTGTTTTGGCCTAAAAATTAAGGGAGAAAAAAACCGACGAGTCTTAGATGATGCTGTTGAACGCTCGCTTAAACAAGCTGCTTTGTGGAGTGACGTTAGAGACCGGTTATTTGACTCCGCGTTGTTATTGTCTGGCGGACAGCAACAACGTTTGATGATTGCACGAGCGCTGGCGCTATCACCTGAAATTTTGCTATTGGACGAACCGACATCAGCCTTAGATCCGCTCACCACATTGCATATCGAAGAACTCATTAATGAGTTAAAAAAACAATGTACTATCGTTATTGTGACACACAATATGCAACAGGCTGCGAGAGTATCTGATTACGCGGCGTTTATGCACCACGGTGAATTAATTGAATTTTCTGATAGTGATTCACTTTTCACCATGCCAGAAAAACAACAGACTGAAGACTATATTACTGGGCGATATGGATAACTATTATGCGTAGACAGCTACAACTCAATACACATATCTCCGCTAGGTACAATCAAGAGTTAGAGGCGTTAAAACATTCTGTTTTAACTATGGGAGGGCTAATTGAGCAACAATTAGTCAACACCCTTGTTGCGATGCAAGAAAAAATCCCTAACCTTGCTGAACGCGTGAGTTTGAATGATAGTAAAGTTGACGCAATGGAATCTCAGGTAGAGCAAGAATGTATGCGTATTATTGCCAAACGCAATCCAACAGCGGGTGATCTACGGCTGGTAATGACGGTGGCGAAAACGGCAACAGATTTAGAGCGTATTGGTGATGAAATTGCACGTGTTGCTCGACTTGTGTCCTCAGGACAGATGCCAAATTCTGACTTGGTGACGTCAGGTATATTAGATATTGGCAATCGGATTGTCAGTATGATGAGAGCAACCTTGGACGCATTTGCCCGTCAGGACGATAAAGCAGCGATATTGGCGCATCAACTAGACAATGATATCGATAGGGTGTACAAAAAAGTACTTGAACAAACGGCGTCGGAAATACAATCTAACCCAGAAGACATAAATAATTGGTTAGATGTTCTTTGGGCAGTAAGAGCATTTGAACGAGTGGGGGATAGGTGTAAAAATATTTGCGAATACGTAATTTATTTGACTTATGGGCGAAATTTGAAAAGCTCTTCAATGAAGAAAACGGTCAAGAAATTGTTGAAATAAGAAATAAACGGTTTTGATTGTCGGAGAAACACACGATAAAGTGTTTTCTGCATGTTGATATCAATCCACTAAAGGTTTATATTTCGCTTCAAATTTTTACGCACTCCTCTAAGATGCAAATTATGCTTATTCTTGGTGCATTAGGATGCAAAAAAAGGCCCTGATTTTTAATGGATATTTTAACAAGCTATAGCTTGATTCTTGTTACTCTTGCTGCTGTATTTGGCTTCATTATGGCGTGGGGTATTGGGGCTAACGACGTTGCCAATGCAATGGGTACCTCGGTTGGCGCAAAAGCCATCACACTCAAGCAGGCCATTCTAATTGCAATGGTATTTGAATTTGCCGGTGCATATTTAGCCGGTGGCGAAGTGACATCCACAATCCGCAAAGGCATTATCGACAGCGCCTATTTTCAAGAGGTGCCTGAGCTGCTTGTCATTGGCATGATATCTTCATTGCTTGCTGCTGGTACGTGGCTGGTCATTGCATCATATTACGGTTGGCCTGTGTCGACGACGCATTCGATTATCGGTGCAATTGTGGGCTTTACCGCTGTAGGCGTCAGTGCTGATGCTGTTTCTTGGAATAAAGTGGGAGGTATTGTTGGTAGCTGGGTAGTGACCCCTGCAATCTCCGGTATTATTGCCATTCTAATATTCACCAGCGCGAAAAAACTTATCTTTGACCGAGACCATCCATTGGCTTACGCCAATAAATATGTACCGATTTATATGGGCTTGGCTGGCTTTATTATGTCGTTAGTGACGATAAAAAAGGGCTTGAAGCATGTTGGTTTAGATCTGCCGGCCGCTCAAGGATACTTATTGGCATGTGTCATTGGTGTCATTGTCGCCATAATTGGTTCAGTGGTTATTCGAAGATTAAATCGAGGAAAACTACCGTCGAACACTGGAATAGATGCTATGACGCCCGAGCAACAACAAGTGCGCGTTGAAAAGGTATTCGCGGTACTTATGGTGTTAACTGCTTGTTGTATGGCTTTTGCGCATGGTTCAAACGATGTTGCTAATGCAATTGGCCCACTTGCTGCTGTTGTTAGCGTTGTGAGCAACAACGGCCAAATACTCGACAATTCGCCGCTAGCGTGGTGGATATTGCCTCTTGGCGGTATCGGTATTGTGATGGGCTTAGCCTTTTTTGGTCACCGCGTCATGAAAACGATTGGCCACAAAATTACGCATTTAACGCCCTCTAGAGGCTTTGCTGCTGAGCTTGCCGCAGCAACGACTGTGTTGGTTGCTTCAGGGACAGGCTTGCCTATCTCTACAACACAAACCTTAGTGGGAGCAGTGCTAGGTGTTGGTATTGCACAAGGGATTTCAGCGGTAGACGGCAGAACAATTCGTACTATTGTAACGTCTTGGGTAGTCACTTTACCTGCAGGCGCCTTGCTTTCGATTATTATATTCTTCGTATTAAAGTTCTCTTTTGGTGCTTAGGTTGTCCCGATACTGACAAGTGTGTTATAAGTTAATTAAAACAATAACATAGTGTTAGGTCATTGAGATTTCCTAATTTAAAACATTTGTATTACTTGGTTGTGCTGCATAAAGAGCAGCACTTTTTGCGCGCCGCTCAAAAATGCAATGTCAGTCAGTCCACATTAAGCACTGCTATTCAGAATTTGGAAGAAGTATTAGGACATCAACTATTAGAGCGCGAACATAAAACGTTCGTCTTCACTGAATTTGGTGAGGCAATGGTTGAGCGTTCAAAAGACTTGTTGGCGCATACGCAAGATTGGGTTGATTTTGCAGACTCTGCCGGTGACTGGACATCTGGCGTGTTAAAACTTGGTGTAATACCGACAATTGCCCCCTTTATTTTTGAGCAACTGATTAACACTATTCATGAAGATTTGCCAAAGCTTAGCTTACAACTAGTCGAAGATACAACAGACAATCTGCTGGAACAGCTAATGGATGGCAAGCTTGATTTGCTGGTGTTAGCATTACCGATGAATACCCCCGGATGCAAGCAACTCTTGCTAGGTACTGACCCTTTTCATTTAGTCGCGCATACCACGAATACTGGCGATCTTGGCACGTCAGTTGATATCGACGACTTACCCAATGACAGTATATTTTTATTACAAAAAGAACACTGTTTAACAGAACATGCGGTGTCTGCGTGTGGTTTAGCGCATAAATCCCAAGTGAGTTCGTTAACGGCGAGCAGTTTGCATACCTTAGTTTCATTGGTAAATAGTAAAATGGGCTATAGCTTTATGCCCGCAATGGCCCTTAAAAAGGGTATCCTAGAAGGAACCGACGTAGTTTCATTACCCGCAGAACAAGACGCCTTTAGGGAAATCGGCCTAGCATGGCGAAATGGGACTACAAGAGTGCAATTGTTTAGGCACCTTGCAAAACTGCTTGCGCCTTTAATGCCCAATAGTGAGCACATACTTTAATCACGGTATTGATGTAAGTTTACGCGCATACTACCATTAAACATATATACCAAACACAACACGTAAAAAGGCTCTAAGCACGTGAAGATACTTAAATTTGCGGGGCTTAAATGAATATATGGCTAAAATAATAGAAGAAATAGTATGTCTGAAGTAGTTCTTAAACAAGCTGTCTCAAGGCAGGTCGTGCTTAGTGGTTCGGGCCTTTGGACGCCTGAATATAAAATATCTAACGAAGAACTCGTAAACGCATACAACAACTATGCTGATTGGTATAACGAGCACCATAAAGCCGATATAGACGACGGGAATATTAGTGCAAAGCCTCATTCTTCGGCGGATTTTGTACAAAAGGCCTCAGGTATTAAACAGCGGTATGTGTATTGTAAAGAGGGTATCTTGGACGTAAATCGAATGCGCCCGAATATTCCTACTCGTGGTGACAATGAACTGTCGCATCAAGCCGAAATTGCAGTTAACGCGGCGACAAAAGCGTTAGCGTCCGCAAATAAATCAGCGTCAGATGTTGATGTAGTTATTGTGTCATGCGCTTATACGCAGCGGTCATACCCAGCAATCGCGATTGAGGTGCAAGCGGCATTAGGTATTAATGGGTTTGCGTTTGACATGTTAGTTGCATGTTCAGCCGCCACGTTTGGTATGCATAGAGCTTACGAAATGATTGCTGCCGGTACGGCAAATACTGTACTTGTTATTAATCCAGAGTTGGTTTCACCGCAAGTAAACTATAAAGACCGCGACAGCCACTTTATTTTCGGTGATGTAGCAACTGCTACAGTATTTGAGTCTGCAAATACTGTAAACAGTGAGCATGCCTTCGACGTTTTATCCACCAAAGCGGTGACCAAATACTCAAACAACATTCGGTCGAATTTTGGGTATATGACCCATGCCACCGATGAAGACCCTTACGCTGCGGATAAACTTTTTCATCAAGAAGGGCGAAAAGTATTCAAAGAAGTATGCCCAATGGCGGCGGAACATATTACTGAGCACCTTACTGCGCATGATTTAGTGCCGAATGACTTGAGACGTTGGTGGCTACATCAGGCGAACATCAATATGAATGTATTGATCAGTAAGCGCTTACTTGGTCGAGACGCTAATAAAGATGAAGCCCCTATTGTTTTAGACGAGTATGCAAATACGGCGTCAGCAGGTTCAGTTATTGCATTTAACTTACACCACCAGGACATGAATACTGGTGACTACGGCATCCTGTGTTCATTCGGCGCTGGGTATTCAATTGGTAGTTTGTTAGTACAAAAAAGGTAATATAGATTGGTTTTTGACCTAGGTTATGGATTAACTACAGCGAGTTATACCTTGCTCGTATTGTTACTTTTAACGGTAAAAAACGCGGGGTATGCTCGGCATCTTCTGTTGTTTGCGACAGTAACTATTGTGTTGTGGTCTCTCGGCCATATTAGCTATTTACGACCAGATTTAGGGCGAGAAAACATTTTACTTTATGACGGGATTCGTCAAGGGGCTTGGATACTTTTTATTGCCGCATGTCTACGCAATAAGTTCAGTAACAGCATGGCGTTCTTTACACAACCCACGACTTTATTTTCAATCATATTGCCAGTTATAACCATTGTTTGTGCTGCATTTTCTTTGCTGCCGGGCATATGGCAATTTGCTTTACATACTTTATTGGCCATTCAAGCATTAGTGATGACTGAGCTAGTGTTTCGACAATCAGGCAAGCAACGTTGGGCATTTAAACCTTTAGTTATCTTTTTAGGCATTATTGGCGTAATGGATTTCGTTATCTATGCGAATGCATTGATGCTTAATACCCTTAGTTGGGAGTTTTTTGCCGCGCGGGGGTACATCTTTGTCGGGTTGATGCCGCTGCTTGTTGTCGCTATTCGACGGGTTAAACACTGGGGTATCGACATATTCGTTAGCCGAGAAATAGTCATGCATAGCACACTGCTTTTGCTGGCCGGCATCTATTTAATGGTAATGGCCTTACTTGGATACCTCGTGAAGTTTATTGGCGGTAACTGGAGCTTTACTATTCAAATGGCACTGGTGGTTGTGTCATTTGCCATGCTAATTGCGCTATTCATGTCTCACCAGATACGCGCAACGATTAAAGTCTTTATAACCAAACATTTTTACGCAAACCAATATGATTATCGAGCGGAATGGGTAAAGTTAACCAATACCCTGTCACAATCGTCTATGGAATTGCAGCAAGCCTATCAAGCGGCAATTAAAGGATGGATAGAGGGGATTGGCTATGATTATGGTGTACTATATAAAAAAAGTCATGGCAGTTACCAACGCGTCGGTGAAACGGGCGATTTTGATGTTGCATCTTTATCTGAAGCGCAGTTGAATGCACTTTCAAGTTTTTTCAATACTAAATCTTGGGTAATTGACACTGACGAGCTGTCGATAAAACCTGAGGTCTACGATATTCTCGAAGAAAAGTCTTCTTTCATGAAGCATTGTTCTTTTCATCTCCTCTTGCCTATCGCCATTCATGATGAGCACTGGGGTTTTGTCGCGTTGGGTGCAAACCAAACCAACAAACGCACTCTCAATTGGGAGCTTCGAGATTATTTGACGGCACTTTCTGATCAAATTGGCTCATTTATCATTAATGCTGAAAACAGTGTTACATTGACCGAAAATGCCCAGTTTGCAGCGTTTAATCGCATGTCGGCATTTGTGGTTCACGATCTGAAAAATGTGTTAGCGCAAATAAACCTAATACTTTCTAATGCCAAAGAGCATAAAGATAATCCTGAATTCATTGATGATACTTTTGAGACGCTTGAGTATACCCAAGAGCGTATGGATAAAATGCTCAAACAACTGATGCAGAAAACATCGGAAGACAACAAAGCCATTCAGCAAATAAATATTTTTGAGGCAACGCAGCAATTGGTTGAAAAGAAGTGCTTAGGACTTACGCCTATTCCAAGCCTAGAAGGAGATAAAGCGGTTACATTGCATGTAGATCCAGATAAGATAGCCAACGTATTGTATCATCTGATCAATAACGCGCAACAAGCGACCTCAGAGCAAGGCTTTGTTATTATTAACATTTCGCAGAGTTCTACTGAAGTAAATATTTCTATAGCCGATAATGGTGAAGGGATGAGCGATGAGTTTATAAAAAGCAGACTTTTTAAGCCATTTGATACTACAAAAGGAAATGCTGGTATGGGGATTGGCGCTTATGATGCAAAAAACTATATTGAAGAATGTGGTGGTTCACTTACGGTAAATAGTACCTTAGGTGACGGGTCAACATTCTCAATTACGCTGCCAAAAAACTAGATTAACACGTTCTAAAAAATCGATATTTAAACGCTGATATTAAACGCACGTAAATAACACTTACGGAAATTAAAAAGGCTCGCACAGTATGGAAAAGATTTTAGTCGTTGATGACGATTTAGGTATTCAGAAGCAACTTAAGTGGGCTTTAAAAGGCGTCGAAGTTGTTTTCGCTGGTGACCGCAACGCGGCGATTGCGCAGTTGCGTCGCTTTGAACCAAGCGTTGTTACCCTTGATTTAGGGTTGCCGCCTGATCCGACAAATGCGTCTGAGGGCTTGCTTGCTCTCACCGAAATATTACAGTTAGCGCCGAATACAAAAGTGGTTGTGGTTACAGGTAATGACGATAAAGAAAATGCACTTCGCGCAGTAGAGTTGGGTGCGTATGACTATTACCAAAAACCGATTGATACCGATACTATCAACCTAATCATTCAACGGGCTCTCAACTTATCCGCCTTAGAAAAAGAAAATAGATCCCTATCAAAAGTAAGCGCATCTATGGGGCGAATTATTGGCAACAGCGAGTCAATTCTTGGGGCAGCACGGAAAGCTGAAAAGATTGCTCAAACAGATATTAGTGCGTTGTTGTTGGGTGAAAGCGGCACTGGTAAAGAAGTCTTTGCGCGGAGTATTCATGATTCGAGTAATCGCAAAGATAATAAATTTGTGGCGATAAACTGTGCTTCTATTCCTGAAAACCTATTAGAATCTGAGCTTTTTGGCTATGAAAAAGGCGCTTTTACTGGCGCGAATAAAACAACACTTGGTAAAATTGAATTGGCTCAGGGTGGTACGCTTTTTCTTGACGAAATTGGTGATATGCCCATTGGTTTGCAGGCAAAAATGCTGCGTTTCTTGCAAGAGCGTGTGATTGAACGCGTTGGTGGAAGGCAAGAAATCCCGGTGGACGTTAGAGTCGTTTGTGCTACTCACCGTGATTTGCATGACATGGTAAAACAGGAAACATTCAGAGAGGATTTGTTTTATCGCGTTGGTGAAATAAGCATCATTATACCGCCGTTACGAGATAGAGATGATGACATTATTCTTTTAGCGAAAACGTTTCTAAACCAATACAAAGAAGAATATGGCGCAAAAGTGAAAGGGTTTAGTGATGACGCTGTTAGTGCAATGCGCTCCCATCCTTGGAAAGGTAACATCCGAGAGCTTCAGAACAAATTAAAATCTTCAGTCGTTCTCGCTGAAGGAACATTAGTGACAGCAGATGATTTAGGCTTATTTGTTAACGATAACGACAATGAGCCGCGTGTTTTCAATTTACGCGAAGTACGCGAAATTGCCGAAACTAAAGCGATTAGACAAGCATATATGCAAGCTGAACAAAATATTTCTAAAACAGCTGAACTTTTAGGCGTGACTCGCCCTACATTATACTCACTAATTGATAAGTATCGGTTAGACGAATTAAAATCTAAGAGCTAAGCTATTTATGTGATAACTCGCGTTGCTTTTAGACAAAGAACATATCAATATTTAAACACTAATGCACAATAGGATATTAAGGTAGCTTATGTCAGAACAAACTAAATTTGAGAATAAAGAAGGTCAAAAAGTACCTGAAGTCGTTTGGCCCGCTATTGATGGAGAGTCTTGGAAAAAGATAGATTCTAAGGCAATTTTTGATGGCCGTAAGGTCATTGTTTTTTCTTTGCCGGGGGCGTTCACACCAACGTGTTCATCTACTCACTTACCACGCTTTAATCAGCTCGCTGGTGTTTTTAAAAAGTTGGGCGTAGATGAAATTTTGTGTGTTTCGGTAAACGATACTTTTGTGATGAACTCTTGGTTAGCAGACCAAGAAGCAGAAAATATTACGGTAATCCCAGATGGGAACGGTGAGTTTACCAAGGCGATGGGCTTGCTTGTAGGGAAGCAAGACTTAGGTTTTGGTGAGAGAAGTTGGCGTTATTCGATGTTTGTGAATGACGGTACTATTGAAAAAATGTTTATTGAGCCAGATGTTCCGGGTGACCCGTTTGAAGTGTCAGATGCTGATACTATGCTGAGTTATTTAGATCCTAGTGCTCAAGCGCCTAGTGAAGTCGCTCTGTTTACAAAACCAGGTTGCCCATTCTGCGCGAAGGCAAAGACAATGCTGACAGAAAACGGATATGAGTATGAAGAGCTACTACTTGGTAAAGATGCAACACTTGCGTCGTTAAAAGCGGTCACTGGGCGTGAAACTGTACCGCAAGTATTTATTGGTGGTGAACATATCGGTGGTAGCGATGATCTTGAAGCATGGTTTGCTAAGGCATAGCTAGTTAAGGCATAGTTCACAAAGACACAGTTCTTCTACCCTTATTCAAATCTTTCCTGTAAAAAGAGTGTATACAATTACACTCTTTTTTTATTCTACGTAGAATTATTGCCAGTAGCGTAAATTTAGCTTGTAAGAACAATCAAAAAAACGAAGGTAATCCATGAAGCCAATTTTCCATAAATTCATTCTACTTTGCGCTATTGTAAGTTGCTCACTTGTGTCTTTGGCCGATACTGGCATTTCAGATAAAGATATTGCGACGTTTACGCAAATATACCAACGTGAACTCAGCTCGTTAACTCCTTGCTCAGCACCAAATATTCGAAAATCAGACGCAGAAATTCGTGTGTGCTCGGCGACACTAAAAAATGAAGGAAATGCGCCTTATATCATCCCCGTAGCGAGCGCCAAGGGAGTTTTGGTTCTTTTTCATGGCTTAAGTGATTCACCCTTTTACATGCGATCCATTGCAGAGTTCGCCAATGAAAAGGGGTATAGCGTGATAGTGCCGCTAACCCCAGGGCATGGGAAACTAGATGCGGACAAAGATATGCAAGATCCTGAGCTTAAGGCGCGTTGGTATAAACATGTTATCGATATTATGGAAATGGCCAAACATGAATCCTTACCCGTGTTTGTGGGTGGGTTTTCAACCGGGGGGGCTTTTGCTACCTGGTACACCCTAAATAACCCCAATGAAGTTGACGGTTTAATACTCTTTTCTGGCGCATTGCAGTTAACTAGTGGTGCCGAAAGCATGAGTAAAATATGGGGAATGAAAACCCTGGCAAGTTGGCTTGATGGAAAATATGCAGCCATAGGCCCTAATCCTTATAAATATCCTAGCGTGGCGAGTTATTCAGGCTTAGTGCTAATGGACGTGATAAAAGATATACGTAAGTTATTGGAAGACAACACTGTCGAGAAGTCTATTTTTGCTGCGCATTCTCTAGCAGATAATGTGACTAAGTTTGAAGGGATAGAGAATACCACCAAGGCTATAAAAGGTGAACATACGGTGTTTAAGATTGACGAGACTTATGACGTATGCCATGCCGATTTAGTTGTCAATCAAGTTCAAATTGTGCAAATGCAATTTGATAAGAGCCAAGTGAAAGAGCATGAGCGTTGTGCAGTGCCAAAGGCTAACCCCCTGCACAAACAAATGTTGAATACTTTTGCTCATTATTTGGCTACTCAAACAAACAAAGCAACGAATAAGGGCATGTAAATAGTAAAACTTATTTGGATGCTTTCGCGCGTCAATTTGAATATGAATACTCAATTAACTAGTTGATAGTTATCTATATTCTTTAGATTAAGCAAACAATAATATTTTGTTCTGTTAAATTTAGGTTAATAAGTGACTTTTAAAGGCACTTGTATAATAATCTTATGCCCATATGGATGGTAACTGAGGAGATACTTTTATCTGCATCAGATATTGGTATCAGTACTTTTAGCAGTTGGATGCTACTCGCTATTCGATGACCATCATTATGTCGAACACCGCAGGTGATTCAGCTTTTTACGCTTAATACAAACTAGAGAAGTAATAATGGCGATTAACTATATTCCGCTTGATAAAGCCAAGCACGGCGCACTGAAGGTCGCGCCAAGAACAGATTTTTCTTTTGCTGCAAAAACGCATTTAGCAGCAGCGACTATTCGTGAGTATGCGCAACTGTCTGGTACTATGCCAGTCGTGTTTATTAAAGATCCTAATACTAGCAATGTGCATTCGGTGGCAATGCTAGGTTTAGAGCAAGGCAATAATCTCTTTTGGGACGGTGAAAGTTGGTTGGCGCCACATGTCCCACTCAATATTCAACGTTATCCGTTTGATATTCGTCCTGACGGCGATAAGTTGGGCGTATATATTGACGAGAACTCTGAGTTATTTGGTGATGAAGGTGATGCTTTATTCACAGAAGAGGGCGAACCTTCTGAAGCACTTAAAGCTCGTCAACAGTTCTTGGCTGATCTTGCTAATAGTGAAGTGCAGAATCAACGCTTTATTAAAGAATTACAAGCAAATGACTTATTAGAAGAAATTCAAATTCGTGTGCGTTATTCGTCCGGTCAAGTGAGAAATGTAACGGGTATATTAACGGTAAACGAAAAAACCTTGCTAGATTTACCTGATGATAAAGTGTTGGCAATGCATAAAGCCGGTTTCTTAGGGGCATGTTATTCTGCTATGTTGTCGCTAGGTCAATTAAATCGTTTGGTTGAATTATCTAATAAAACGGATAATCCGATTCAGTCACTACAGATTGTTCCTGCAGAACAGCCTGAAGGGCAAAAAGCTGAAGACGCTACGCCAGCGTAAAACTCAAATTTCCATATAAAGCCATCTGTTTTTACAGGTGGCTTTTTTTTGCCTGTTCCTTAGGTAATAGGTAAAAGTAGGTAGACATTCTGAAACACCTTTTTATGTCATTCTTGTCCGCTCGCCAAAGGTCTTCCTTATGTTTGACGCGTCGGAGTATGGCGACATCATTTTTTACGCTTCTCTCAGTGCCAGGGTTTTTTGTGTGATTTTCATTATTTTCTGTAAAAAAACTTGACATGTGGGGTGAATAGGTCAAGAATTGCAAAAAAGTGGGATAAAGTGGCGTAAAAGGGTTTTTGTAAGGGGCAACCAGTTACGAAAAAATAGAAACGAGCTACTAACAATAAAAAATAGGCTAGGGGATATGTTCCGCGGCGCTAACGCAATTAATCTTGACACTAAAGGTAGACTAACGATACCGACGAAGTATCGGCAAAGCCTGTTGGATGATTGCCAGGGACAGCTGGTGTGTACCATCGATATTTCTCAAAAATGCTTGTTACTTTACCCACTTCCCGAATGGGAAGAGATTGAACTAAAACTTTCTCGTTTATCATCTACAAACCCGCAAGAACGTCGTTTAGTGCGTTTATTGTTGGGTTATGCATCTGAAGTTGAAATGGATAAAAGTGGGAGAGTATTAGTCGCCCCTACTTTACGCGCTCATGCTGACTTAGATAAACCAATCATGCTTGTAGGCCAAATAAATAAGTTTGAAATTTGGAACGCTGACGTTTGGCAAAAACAAATCTCTATTGATATAGAAACTGAGCAAGCTGGCGGGTTTGAGCTTACCGATAATTTACAGGACTTTTCATTATGAGTGCGCTCGGTGAGCAGTCTTCTTCGTCGCATTTATCTGTTCTTTTTGATGAATCTATCAATGCCTTAAACATCTTACCGGCTGGCGTATATCTGGACGGTACTTTTGGACGCGGCGGACATAGTAAAGGTATTCTTAATAAATTGTCTCAAGACGGACGACTCATTGCGCTCGATCGAGATCCTGATGCAATAAGTGCGGCTAAATCATTTGAAAATGATAAACGTTTTAGTATTTATCATACTGCATTTGCAGACATGTTAAGCGTAGCTGAATCACTCGGTCTAGTTGGCAAGTTCGACGGTATATTCTTGGACATCGGCGTATCATCCCCTCAACTTGACAACGCTGAGCGAGGGTTCAGCTTTATGCAAGACGGGCCCTTGGACATGCGAATGGATACTACTCAAGGCGTAAGTGCTGCTGAATGGCTAAATACAGCAGACCTTGAAGACATTACTCACGTGTTAAAAGTATATGGCGAAGAAAAATTTGGTCGCCGCATAGCCACCGCAGTAGTAGAAAAAAGAGAAAGCCAACCACTTGCTACTACCCAAGATTTTGTCAAAATCATTGATGAAGCTGTCCCTGTAAAAGATAAATTTAAACATCCAGCTACCCGCAGCTTTCAGGGCGTAAGAATATTTATCAATGGTGAGTTGTCACAACTTGAAACTGCTTTGGAATCTGCTTGTCAAATGCTTAAACCAGGCGGGAGGCTTGCAGTAATCAGTTTTCATTCTTTAGAAGATCGGATCGTAAAACGCTTCATTAAGACTAAAAGCCAAGGGCAAAAATTGCCTAGCCGTTTACCTGTTATGCAATCAGAGCTTGATAAAGGTAAGGAGCTTAAAGCACTGAGCAGAGCGATAAAAGCAAGCAAAGATGAGGTGGATTCAAATCCACGATCGAGGAGTGCGGTACTCAGGGTTGCGGAAAAGTTATGAGCAAATCAAATACGACCAATTTCAATTTGTTGCTACTCATAACCGCCGACTTAAGTCGGCATACTTTTCTTTTGGTCTTGTATTTAGCTGTTGTAGGCAGTGCCGTCGCAGTTGTACTGAGCACGCACAAAAATAGAGATTTGTTGATTGCCCATGAAGAACTGATTCAAAACAAAGATGAGTTGGACATTGAGTGGCGGCACTTGGTGATTGAACAAAATGCGCTCACTGAGCACAACCGAATTGAGCGTCTTGTAGCTGACAAACTAAACATGCGTCGACCCGAAAAAGCCGATGAAGTATTAGTAAGAGAAAATTAAGATGACGGTTACGGCAACAATACAAAAGCCCCGTCGAAAAAGACCAAAAAAGACTGGGCAAGCAAAACCTAAAGTATCACCAATACTTGTACATTGGCGGTTTGGTGTGGTGTTGGGCGCGGTGATTTTTGTATTTGCTGGTTTAGCCGTTCGTGCGGCATATATTCAGGTGATTGAACCTGATGTACTAATAAAGCATGGGGACAACCGCACTATTCGAGTAAGGGACAATGCTAACTACCGAGGCCTCATTACTGACCGCCATGGTCAGCAACTTGCTGTTTCTGTCCCAGCGCAGGCGATATACGCAGACCCTAAAATTGTTCATAGTAACAATGCGTTAATAGACAAACGTCGCTGGAGAGCATTGGCTGAAGTACTTGAGCAAGATGTAAAAAAACTCACCGCTAGAGTAAGCAATCCCAAGCGCCGCTTTGTGTATTTGCAACGGCAAGTAACACCTGCGATGGCAGAGTTTGTTGAAAACTTGAATATTCCCGGCGTGTACTTGCGTGATGAATCCAAACGCTATTACCCTTCCGGCGAAGTGTCTGCTCACGTCGTTGGCTTTACTGATGTGGATGACAAGGGGTTAGAAGGGCTAGAGCGTTTATATAATCAATATTTAACGGGAACGCCTGACAAACGCAGGATTCGACGTGATGCCGAAGGTAGGCAAATTGAAATCATTGAACAAAAAAAAGGTAAAGCGGCTGAAAATCTTCAATTAACAATAGATCAACGTATTCAAGCATTAGCTTATCGTGAAATCAAGGAAGCTACCTTATTATACAAAGCGGCTTCGGCGTCAGTTGTTGTCGTTGATGTGCATTCAGGTGAAGTCTTAGCGATGGCAAATACCCCTTCATATAATCCAAACAACAGAAGCACAGTGGCAAGTCACAAAGTACGTAACCGAGCCATTACTGATGCATTTGAGCCTGGTTCTTCCGTTAAGCCTTTGGCGGTGCTGGCTGCACTTGAATTTGGTTCAGTACAAAAAGATAGCATTGTAGATACTTCTCCCGGTTGGATGTATTTAGGCGGGAGTAGAGTGAGCGACCCACGAAATTATGGCAAGTTATCCTTAACTGAAATTATTAAACGCTCGAGCAACATGGGCACATCAAAATTAGCCCTTGGTATTCCTAAAGAATTTCTGATGGACGTCTATTTTAATATGGGCTTGATGAGCGATACCGGCTTGAACATGGTAGGTGAATCTAGCGGGATTTTTCATGAACGTACACGTTGGTCTCAGCACGAAATATCTACATTGTCTTTCGGTTACAGCATAGCGGTAACGTCTGCTCAGCTTGCACGAATGTACGCCACCATTGCGAATGGCGGTATGCAATATCCATTGTCCATTGTAAAAGATATTGCACCAAAAGAGGCGCCAGTGCGTGTAATTAGCGAAGAAAACGCGTTTGCTATTCTGGAAATGATGGAAAGTGTTACGCAAGACGGTGGTTCAGGTAAGAAGGCGAGCGTACCGGGTTATCGGATAGCAGGAAAAACAGGCACAAGTCAAAAGGCGGTAGCAGGTGGTTATGGTGAAGAATATGTCAACATTTTTGCGGGTATCGCGCCGGTGTCTAATCCTCAAATAGCGGTCGTTGTCTTGATCAATGAGCCCGCGGGTGATTTATATCATGCGGGTGACACCGCGGCCCCTGTATTTTCGTCAGTAGTGTCTGGCACTTTACACATGCTGAATGTTCCACCAGACGCAATTGCCGTCAGTCATACTGTAGAAAGGAAACTTCATGCTAGCCGGTAACTTTAAATTTGCCGACTTATTGCAGGCAATTATCACTTTGGGCATTGAACTACCAGCGGCGTGGCAGCATCAATTTGCTAAAATTGATGGGTTTACAGTGGATAGCAGGCAAGTAAATGCCACGACAGCCTTTATTGCATTACAAGGTGTGTCTGCACATGGCAGTATATATATTCCAAGTGCTATTGAGAACGGCGGCAAATTAATCCTCGAAGACATTCAACAAGGATCAACATGCCAAGCTAAATTGATACCGGTAAGCGATGACACATCAGAGCGTGGTTGCGTCGTTATTCAAATAGCTAACTTGGCTAGCAAATTGGTCGAATTCTTCAAAACACTGTATCCACAAATCGCAAAATTAAAGCAAGTACTCGCAATAACGGGCACAAATGGCAAAACCTCAGTGGCAAGTTTGTATGCACAAATGCTTAGTCATACTGGGAGAAGTGCTGCAACTATTGGTACTTTGGGTTGTATGCAATATCATTGCGATGGCACAACGACGAATGTTGCTAAAACATATAACACCACTCCTGATAATGTCTCGCTATTTGGTTATTTGGCATGGTTTGCGGACCAAGACGTTTACTACGTTGCACTTGAAGCGTCTTCTCATGGCATTGAGCAAGGCCGCACATTTGGTTTACCCATTGATGTCGCAGTGTTTACAAACCTAACGCAAGACCACCTAGATTATCATGGCAGCATGAGCGCATATGGTGCGGCTAAAAGAAAACTACTCAATAACCCTCGAATAAGAAGTATTGTGATAAATGCAGATGATCCAGAATCTGAACGTTGGCGAAACGCTGTCAATAGTGGACAACAAATCCTAAGTTTTAGTGTAGATGATCGCAACCAGACTCAGGCGCAAGGGGCTGATGCGCTTTATGCGGATTGCATCGAATATTTAGACAGCGGAATTCAGTTCCGCTTAAATACATTATCCGAAAAACATCATATGACACTGTCACTGATAGGACAATTTAACGTCGCTAACTATTTAGCGGCATTGGGTGCTCTAACGATGGCTGGCATCGAGTTAGCTACGCTAATTAAATACGCAGATAAGCTGGTTGGCGTAAAAGGCAGAATGGAGCTAATTAAAACGCACTCTGCCAGTATTATTGTGGACTTCGCTCATACGCCTGATGCACTTAAGCAAGCACTAGTTGCTGCGCGTAAACATACCGCAAATCAACTATGGATAGTGTTTGGTTGTGGTGGTGATAGGGATAAAGCCAAGCGGCCTGAGATGGGAAAAATAGCGGCGAGCCATGCGGATAAAATTGTGCTCACTCAAGATAATTCAAGATTTGAGCATACAGACAAAATTATTGATGAAATATGCCAAGGCATAAGTAACGAAGGTAATGTGGATAGTAAAAGTGTGATACGTATTGTCGAACGTCAATCGGCAATTAAATTTGCGTTAAGTAATGCTGAAAATAACGATCTTATCTTAGTGGCAGGCAAAGGTCATGAAGACTACCTCGATATTCAAGGTCAAAAAATTCATTATGATGAACGTGCTTATGTAAAAACATTAGCAGGAGAGTTTTTATGATATCAGTCACGTTAGGTTGGATAGCAAAACAAATAGGCGGTCAACTCAGTACCAATAGCGTTGCTGACATGCTGATAGATGAGGTGGCGACTGATACAAGAACCATATCGTCTGGCAACGTATTTTTTGCACTTATCGGTGAAAACTTTGATGGCCACGAATACGCCTTAAATGCGCTTGAAAAAGGTGCTGCCGCCTTAGTTGTGAGTAAAAAAGTGCTTTCGCCTTTGCCGATGATTCTCGTTGAGGATACACGAGTGGCTTTGGGTAAGTTAGCGAATGCTGTGAAAGAAAAAGTAGCGCCTAAAACGATTGGGATTACGGGAAGTAGCGGCAAAACCACCGTAAAGGAAATGACATCATCTATTTTACAGCATTGCGGCAAGACCCTAGCCACCGCAGGCAATTTTAACAATGATATTGGTGTTCCTCTTACGTTACTGCGTTTAACAGAGCAGCATGAGTTTGCGGTCATTGAAATGGGGGCTAATCATCAAGGTGAAATAGACTACACTGCGTCGCTTGTAAAACCCGATGTAGCGACCATTGTCAATGCAGAACCGTCTCACTTACAGGGGTTTGGCAGTTTATTCGGCGTTGCTAGAGCAAAGAGTGAAATATTTGCAGGAATTTCTGAATATGGCTCTGCGGTCATCAATACCGACAGTCAATTTTTTGAATTTTGGCAAGGTAAGTGTGACCACATTAACAAAATTACGTTTTCGCCTAGTTCTGCTAAGGGCGATTTTCATGCGAAGAACACCAGTATTAACGCCGACGGATGTGCAGAATTTGAATTAGTTACGCCAAGTGGGAGTATTCCAGTTCGCTTGCGCGTGCCGGGCGCTCACAACATTGGCAATGCGGTATTGGCTGCTGCACTAACTATGCAAGTGGGGGCTGACTTGAAGCACATTCAATCAGGCCTATTTGATATGCGCTCGGTCAAAGGCAGATTGACTGTTATTAATGTGAGTAAAAATATTCGTGTATTGGATGATACGTACAACGCAAATGTTGCATCTGTAAAGGCGGCCATCGATCTACTTGTTAACTTTAAAGGCCCTCGAATATTAGTATTTGGCGATATGGGTGAGCTAGGTGATCAAGCGCCAACGTATCACCAGCAGATAGGCGAATATGCGAAAACGCATGATGTAGATGCCGTAATTACGATGGGCGAATTGAGTGTTCATGCTAGTCAGGTCATGGGTAAACAAGGGACACACTGCGATTCAGTCGATGACATTTTAGTGCAAATAACTGCCTTAGTTCAGGCCGCTGAAAAAGCCGCTAAGTTACCTGTAAGTATTCTCATAAAGGGCTCTCGAAGCGCAAAAATGGAGCGCGTTACGCAAGCCATTCAAGAATATCATGGATTCCAAGTGAATCAGTCTGAGGAGTCTAATTTATGTTAATTTGGTTGGCAGAATGGCTAACGCAATTTGAAAGTGCGTTCAACGTTTTTTCCTATTTAACGATGCGCGCCATTCTAAGCACACTGACCGCATTGTCGATTGCAATTTTAATTGGTCCAGCAATGATTCGTTGGTTACAAATAATGCAAATAGGGCAAACGGTTCGCAATGACGGCCCTGAATCACATCTTGCAAAATCAGGCACGCCAACCATGGGCGGCGTACTTATACTTGCTGCGGTACTTACGAGTAGTCTTTTGTGGGCTGACTTAAGTAACCGATATGTGCTTGTTACACTTTTTGTGATTGCAAGCTTAGGTATCTTAGGTTTTGTCGATGATTATCGCAAAGTGGTGCGTAAAGACCCTAATGGCCTAATTGCCCGTTGGAAATATTTTTGGCAGTCCGTTATTGCTATTGCGGTTGCTATCTTTTTGTATACGCACGCCAATATTGAAGCCGAAACTTCACTGATTGTACCGTTTTTTAAAGATGTACTGCCCCAGCTTGGCATTTTTTACATCGTAGTGGTTTATTTTACCATTGTAGGGACAAGTAACGCTGTAAACCTTACCGATGGGTTAGACGGTTTGGCGATAGTGCCAACCATTTTGGTTGCAGGTGCATTTGCGATTTTTGCCTACGTGACAGGCAATGTAAATTTTTCTGAGTATTTAAACATTCCCTTTATCCCACTTACCAGTGAACTTGTGATTGTGTGCACGGCCATTGTGGGGGCGGGTTTAGGTTTCTTGTGGTTTAACACCTATCCGGCGCAAGTATTTATGGGAGATGTGGGTTCGCTTGCATTGGGAGGGACGCTAGGAATATTGGCAGTGTTAGTCAGGCAAGAGATAGTGTTAATAATCATGGGCGGCATTTTTGTAGTGGAGACCTTGTCTGTGATATTGCAGGTGGGTAGCTACAAGTTAAGAGGAAAGCGTATATTTCGCATGGCGCCTATTCATCATCACTATGAACTCAAAGGTTGGCCAGAACCAAAAGTTATTGTGCGGTTTTGGATTATCTCATTGATATTAGTGCTAGTGGGTTTAGCAACCTTGAAACTTAGGTAAAGGAAATACATGGTACACGCGTGTTTTACATCCATTTATCAACATAAACCAATCGCTGTGA
Source organism: Agaribacter marinus (assembly GCF_030160655.1). Lineage (GTDB taxonomy): Bacteria > Pseudomonadota > Gammaproteobacteria > Enterobacterales > Alteromonadaceae > Glaciecola > Glaciecola marina. Next base: position 1,910,675 of record NZ_BSOT01000005.1, on the reverse strand, counting down.
TTGGTTTTGGTGTGACTGGGCGCGCTTGTGTCGAATTTATGCGTAGGCACGGCGCGCAGGTAAGTTTGTTTGATGTCAAACACGACGAGTTGCGTAAAAGTGTAGGAAATGAACCCTTACTTAAAGGCGTCAATATAATCCCATTTAATGACGATAGTTGCTTCAAAGGTTTCGATACAGTGGTTGTGAGTCCGGGTGTGAATACGCAATTACCGGCGATTCAAAACGCGTTGTCAGAAGGGCTTCCGCTGATTAGCGATATTGAGCTGTTTGCTCGCCACAACTCCGTACCGGCCATCGGTATTACGGGTTCGAATGGCAAAAGTACTGTCGTAGATATGTTACATAAAGGCTTCAGTGCAACCGGCTTAAAGGTAGGGGTCGGTGGCAATTTTGGTAATTCTATATTGGCATTTCTTGATGAACCATACGATTTAATTATTTTAGAGTTATCTAGCTTTCAGTTAGAGCTAACGTTTTCTCTGCATCTAAGAATTGCTGCAATTCTTAATGTTACAGAAGATCATATTGATCGCCACGGCGACATTATTGGATATGCGCGCGCAAAGCAGCGTATTTTTAAGCACGCAGACATATGCATTGTAAATCGAGATGACCCTCGAACATTCAGTGAAGGCGATACACATCGGCTGAATTCATTTGGTTCTTTTCATTCGTTAAAAGTATCTGGCGTCAAATCAGGGTTTAACAATAACCCTTCGCACAACGCAAATGATAGCCGAGATATCTATTCAAGCGACTTAGGCATAAGTATCGGTGACGAGCTAATTGTTGCTCAGGAAAAGATTCGTCATCTTGCTAATCACAATGTATTGAACGCACAAGTCGCTCTATTGTGCGCCAAATCAATATTGAACACTGTTGAAGAAATGCAGTGTTTTATTGAATCAGTCATCAATTACAGCGGATTGGCGCATAGGTTTGCATTAGTGCATGTCGAGCAAATGAGCAACGGGAAAACGATTCATTGGGTGAATGACTCAAAAGCGACGAACCCGGGAGCAGCCATCGCGGCTATCAAATGTATTCCTGATGACGCGATATTGGTGATGTTGGTTGGTGGTGATAGTAAAGGCACTGATCTAAGGGAATTACGTGAGCTAATTCGTAGGCGCGTCGCTAAACTTATTGTATTAGGGAAAGACGCAAAACGTTTTTCAAACTGCTGTGCAGATACTAGTTTCGTAGAGACAATAGATGATGCAGTATTGCTAGCAAATGAGTTTAGTCATGCCACTCAACAAAATACTTACGTTTTGTTGTCTCCTGCTTGTGCAAGCATTGACATGTTTAAAAATTATCAAGAACGTGGCAAGCAATTTGAACAAGCTGTTTTGCGAGTGGAGGTGGTATGAGTCAAACCGCGCCGAAGCAAACATCGTTAGCGGATTTGTTTTCGAGTAAACATGATGCGCAGAGTGCCAGACCATACAATTTATGGTTAGTACTTATTTCTATTACTTTACTTTCGATAAGCTTTGTCATTGTTACTTCCGCCTCAATTCCTGAAGCCGTTCGTATTCACGACAACCCGTTTCATTTTGCCATTCGTCACGGCATTTATATTGGTTTAGCGCTTATTGCGGCGATGATTACCCTGAATATCCCAATGCAATTTTGGCGGTTTATGAATCCATATTTGTTGTTTCTGGCGGTCGGTCTGCTAGTTTCGGTGTTAATTATTGGCAGAGAAGTAAATGGAAGTACTCGCTGGTTGGTTGTTGGGCCTATTACTATTCAGGCCGCGGAACCAGCCAAATTATTTTTCTTTTGCTATCTTGCCGGATATCTCGTTCGTCGTTATGAACAAGTGACTGAGAACCTTAAGGGTTTTCTAAAACCTCTTTTAGTCTTTTTTGTATTGGCAATATTACTTCTCATGCAACCGGATTTGGGTACGGTCATAGTGATGTTTGCCACAACGCTCGCCTTGCTGTTTTTAGCTGGCGCTAAACTCTGGCAGTTTTTCGCACTAGGGTTTACCGGGATTGCTGCGGTGGTGAGTTTGATTGTCTACTCCGACTACCGTATGAAAAGAATTACCGCATTTTTAGATCCTTGGGCCGACCCATTTGGCAGTGGCTATCAGTTAACGCAATCACTCATGGCATTCGGGCGTGGTTCTTGGTTTGGTCAGGGCTTAGGTAATAGCGTGCAAAAACTTAATTTTCTGCCAGAGGCGCACACTGATTTTATTATGGCAATCTTAGCTGAAGAATTAGGATTTATGGGCATCCTCACTATTTTGGTATTGATTCTGTGGATGGTCGTCATTGCGTTACGCATTGGTAATAAAGCGTTGACTAACGAACGTCCCTTCGATGCTTTTGTCGCTTATGGGATTGGCGTGTGGTTTAGTTTTCAAACCGCTGTAAATTTAGGCGCAGCGTCAGGGATTTTGCCGACTAAAGGCCTAACACTTCCTCTCGTCAGTTACGGTGGCTCTTCTTTAATTATTATGAGTGTTGCTGTCGCTATACTTGTCAGAATTGATTTTGAAATGCGTGTAGCTGGTGTACAAGCTATTCCCAAAAAGCGAAAAAGAACTGTTAAGCCGCCTACTGATATGGAGGCCGAACATGCCTAAAATAGTGATCATGGCTGGCGGCACGGGTGGGCACGTTTTCCCCGGTTTGGCCGTTGCAGCTGAGCTTAAACAGTTAGGGTGGACAGTCGAATGGTTTGGTACAAAAGACCGAATGGAAGCGGATACCGTGCCTAAGTATGGTTTTCCTATTCATTTCCTCGATATTGCGGGTGTGCGAGGAAAGGGTCTTATGCGTAAACTGCTTTCGCCTTTTCATCTATTCTCTGCCGTGTTGTCCGCGCGCAAAATATTGACATCGATTTCGCCAGATCTTGTATTAGGTATGGGCGGTTATGCGAGCGGCCCGGGCGGTTTAGCTGCAAGGATGCTGAATATTCCACTCTTTATCCATGAGCAAAACGCAGTATTTGGCCTGACTAACCGGTTATTGGCAAAATTTGCTGATAAAGTATTTACAGGCTTTGATGTATCTAAGAACACAGACGACAGTAAAGCGCCGAAACATTGTATTTGGGTGGGTAATCCTGTGCGTGCTGAGTTCTTTGAAACTTATTCCGATAGCGTCACCGAAAACACCGATAAAAATGTAGAACAAGCGCCTATCAAGGTCTTGATTACTGGCGGTAGTCTTGGTGCACAAGCGTTAAATCAGCAAGTGCCGCACGTCCTCAGTGATTTATCTGAAACGTTTCCTATGTCAGTTTGGCATCAAACAGGAAAAGGAAAATTGACTGATGTTGAAGGAAAATATTCGACGACCTTAGATGTTAGAAGCGAAGAGTTTATTAATGATACTGCTATAGCGTATGCGTGGGCTGATATTATCATTTGTCGTGCTGGCGCACTAACGGTTGCTGAAGTAAGTGCCTCGGGGCGACCGGCTATTTTCGTCCCATTACCGATTGCGGTAGACGATCACCAAACAAAAAATGCATCGATTTTGGTTAATGCTGGCGCAGCATTCATCGTAAATCAGAATGATATCCCAACCTTATTATCAAAGTATTTGAAAGAAATCCTGTCATCGACACATATGAGGCAGACAATGGCCAAAATGGCGCGAATACAATCAAAAAAAAATGCAGCCAAACAACTCGCCGAATATTGTCAGCAAGTAGTAGGAGATAAATATCAATGAGTGACGTGAAAGGTAAGCAGCGAAGACCAGTAAATGATCACAAAATGCGTAGCGTGGACAATATTCATTTTGTTGGCATCGGTGGTGCAGGTATGGGTGGGATTGCAGAAGTGATGATAAACCTAGGCTACCACGTGAGTGGTTCAGATTTGGCATCCGGCGCAATGACTCAACGTTTGGCGTCGTTGGGTGCTGAAATTCATATTGGTCATCATGCCGACAATATTGCAAACACCGATTTAGTGGTTGTATCGACGGCGATAAATAAGCTAAACCCAGAAATCAATGCTGCGCACGAAAATAGAATTCCGGTTATTCGACGCGCCCAGATGTTAGCTGAGCTCATGCGTTTTCGATACGGCATCGCGGTTGCTGGCACACACGGTAAAACGACGACGACAAGTTTGCTCGCTACCATTTTTTCGCAGGCAGAACTCGACCCAACCTTTGTGATTGGTGGTTTGCTAAATAGCGCGGGTACAAATGCCAAATTGGGCGCCAGTAAATATTTGATAGCTGAAGCTGATGAAAGTGATGCGTCGTTTTTACATTTACAACCAACAGTGTCTGTTGTGACAAACATAGAAGCTGACCACCTCGAAGCTTACGACGGTGATTTTGGTAAGATGCAAAGTGCTTATTTGGAGTTTTTACATAACCTGCCATTTTATGGTTTGGCTGTTGTTTGCGGAGATGATGACGTTATTCAATCCTTGCTACCAAATTTAGAGCGTAAATATTTAACGTATGGGCAAAATGCGGCGAATGACTATATTGCTAAAGACATTTCCTATGGTGTTAATAGGAGCGATTTTACCGTTGTTAGGCTAAATAAACCTGATGTTAGAGTGCATTTGAATGTTACCGGCATTCATAACGTGCTTAATGCGACTGCAGCCATCGCCATTGCAACGGATGAAGGCATCAGCGATGAGCATATACAAAAGGCCTTATCAACATTTCAGGGCATTGGCCGTCGTTTTCAAATACTAGGTGACTACGAAATTCGCCAACAATGTAACCAACCTTCTCAAAACTCGCATTGCAATATTACGTTGGTAGACGACTATGGGCATCACCCAACTGAAGTGGATATGACAATTGCTGCTGCGCGAAGCAATTGGCCGGACAGGCGACTAGTTATGGTATACCAGCCGCATCGATATACCCGGACAAGAGATTTATATGAGTCATTTGTAGCGACGCTTTCAAAAGTGGATTGTTTACTTTTATTGGATGTTTATGCGGCGAGTGAAACGCCCATTGACGGCGTAGATAGTACTAGCCTGTGTCGCTCAATCAGACAACGTGGCAAAGTTGATCCTATCTTTGTGGGAGAGGGTGAAAACCTATTTAATGTATTGCCAGATATTTTGCAAGACGGTGATATTTTGTTTATGCAGGGGGCAGGAAATATCGGCAACCTTGCACAAAGAATGTATGAGAAAAATTGTGATTTTGCTGAACTCATTCAAAATAAGGGAGATTGCGAATAATGCTACTAGGAAAATATTCGCCTGAATCATTTGGTAAAGTCGCGGTGCTACTTGGGGGCGAGTCAGCTGAAAGAGAAGTGAGTTTAGCGTCGGGCTCTGCTGTTTTGAAAACCTTACATGACGCCGGCATTGATGCACACGGGTTTGATCCAGCGCATCGCTCTATTCACGAACTGATTTCTGAATCTTTCGACCGTGCATTTATTATGCTCCACGGTCGAGGTGGTGAAGATGGCGTAATACAAGGTGCGTTGCAGCAACTTAAAATTAGATATACGGGAACCGGTGTGTTAGGCAGTGCACTTGCGATGGATAAAGTGCTGAGCAAATTGGTTTGGTCAGCGCGAAATATGCCAACTGCGGACTATCGAGTACTTGAAAAAGCCACCTTTAATGCCGATGAATGTGCGCTCATACTTGCAGATCTTGGCGGTACTGTGATGGTAAAGCCTTCAAGAGAAGGATCTAGCATCGGCATGGCGAAAGCAAATGAACCCAAGGTACTGCAAAAGGCAATTGAAACTGCGTTTACCTTCGATGATGATGTGCTCGTTGAAGCATATATCGATGGCCCTGAGTACACCGTCGCAATTGTTAATGGAAAGGCGTTACCGTCGATTCGAATGACGTCACCGCACGATTTTTATGATTATGACGCAAAATATGGCAGTAATACGACGGAGTATTTTTGCCCGAGTGGTTTGCCTGCAGCTCAAGAGCAAGAGTTATCTCGTCTAGCACTTACCGCTTTCGAAATGCTTTCAGGCGCAGGGTGGGGACGAGTTGACCTAATGCGGGACAAACATGGGAAATTCTATTTACTAGAATCAAACACTGCGCCTGGTATGACAGAAACAAGCTTGGTACCCAAAGCGGCTAAACAGGCGGGAATGAGTTTTCAAGATTTGGTTGTTCGCATACTATCTCAAACCTTGAGTGAGAATTAGAAATCATGAGTAAGGCACTTATAAAAACAGAGCCAGAGGTACCCAGAGAGAAAGTCTCAGTACCCGTCGGTTTAACTGTTTTTGTGATTGTATTGTGCCTGCTGATTTTTGCTGGCTTGAGTGCAAATGAATGGCTCAAAGATGAACAAAAACTGCCAGTACAGGACGTTGTTTTTACGGGTGATATCAAGCAAGTAGATAAGCCAGCGCTAGAAGCGTTGATTAGAAAAGAAAATGCAGGCAGCTTTTTTGCAATAGATGTGAATGACGTACATGATTTAGTGGAAACGCAAGCTTGGGTGTATAAGGCATCTATCAGGAAGCGTTGGCCGAGTAAGCTGTACATTCATATTGTTGAGCAAGAGGCTGTTGCCGTCTGGAATTCAGACTTACTGTTAAATAAATATGGTGATAGCTTTGCCGGCTTACCTTATGAAAGAACACTGCCGGTATTGTTCGGACCCAATGGCAGTGAGAAAACAGCGTTAGTGGGTTACAACCATATGCGGTCTTTGCTATTTGGTACGGGACAGAATATTTCAGAACTTGTGCTCAGTGAACGTTTTGCATGGAAATTGCGCCTTAAGAATAACATTGTGTTAAATTTAGGGCGTCAAGAATATATTGATAGACTTCAGCGATTTATTGATATTTATCCTTTGTTAAAAGAGAAAAATAAGCCCATAGATTACATTGATTTGCGGTATGATACAGGATTGGCTGTAGGTTGGCTTTTAGCACAACAACAAACAGCTCCTGAACAAGAATAACAAGGCGGAAAAGTAAGTGTCTAAAGCGACAGATAAAGACCTAATAGTTGGATTAGATATTGGCACAAGCACCGTAAAGGCAGTTGTTGGTGAAGTCCTACCTGACGGTGATCTAAGTATTTTAGGTGTTGGAGAACATAAGTCTCGCGGTATGGAAAAAGGTGGGGTCAACGATTTAAATTTGGTCTTACAGTCTGTACAGCAAGCTGTCCAACAAATGGAACTAATGGCTGATTGCCACGTGAGTTCTGTGTTTATGTCGATAAGTGGCAGGCACGTACAGTGTCAAAATGAATCTGGTATGGTGCCTATAAATAATCAAGAAGTTACACAGGAAGACGTTGATAACGTGATCCATGCTGCTCGTTCAGTACCTATGGCTGCTGAACGGAAATTACTCCATGTGCTGCCGCAAGAATTTGTTATTGACGTGCAAGAAGGTATAAAAAACCCGATTGGTATGTCCGGTGTCAGAATGATTGCGGCAGCGCATATTATTACCTGTGCTGACGACATGGCAAAAAACTTAGTGAAATGCGTGGAAAATTGTGATCTTATAGTTGATCAGACTATTTTTAGTGCTTTAGCATCGAGTTATGCCGTTTTGACTGAAGACGAAAAAGAATTAGGCGTGGCAGTCGTGGATATAGGTGGTGGAACCATTGATATCGTTATTTACACAGACGGCGCAATACGCCATACTGCTGTTATACCATTGGCGGGAAGCCAAATTACGAGTGATATTGCTAAAATATTCCGTACGCCAATGAATAATGCTGAACAAATAAAAGTTAATTATGCATGCGCGCTCAAAGATATGGTGAGTATGGAAGAAACCATAGAAGTGCCGAGCGTTGGAGGAAGACCCTCTAGGGCAATGTCTAGGCATACGCTTGCTGAAGTAATTGAACCGCGATTTCATGAGTTGCTTGAAATTGCATATGAACAAATCAAAGCCAGCGGATTAGAAGAACAAATAGCGGCAGGCTTGGTAATTACCGGTGGTACCGCCAAAATGGAAGGTGCTGTTGAATTTGCTGAAGAAGTTTTTCAAATGCCCGTCAGAGTAGGCGCTCCTCATTCCGTTAAGGGATTAGTGGAATATGTGGACGATCCTGCATATGCAACAGCGGTTGGTTTGTTACAATACGGTAAACAGAGTTCAAATAATAAAAACAAGCCAGGTCGAACTGGCGAAGAGAGTATGATTAAACGCATACAGAGTTGGTTTAAAGGTGAGTTTTAGGGGACCTTTAGGCGCTAATAAAATAATACAAACCGGTGCGCGCTGGTTTGACAGTATCGGAGACTTATCATGTTCGAACTGATGGATAATACGACCGACGAAGCCATTATTAAGGTGGTTGGTGTCGGTGGTGGTGGCGGAAACGCCGTCCAACACATGGTTACACACATAATTGAAGGCGTTGATTTTATCGCCATGAATACCGACGCCCAGGCGTTACACAATTCAACTGCGACAGTAAAAATTCAGATTGGTACTGAGCTGACTAAAGGCTTAGGTGCTGGCGCTGATCCGAATGTCGGCCGAGAGGCTGCGCATGAAGATCGTGAAAAAATACGCCAAGCACTTGATGGTGCCGACATGGTGTTTATTACTGCCGGTATGGGTGGTGGCACTGGTACTGGGGCTGCACCTGAAGTCGCGAAGTTGGCGAAAGATATGGGCATACTAACGGTCGCAGTCGTCACTAAGCCTTTCCCTTTTGAAGGGAAAAAGAGAGCAGAGTTTGCTAATCAAGGTATTACGGAGTTATCAAAATATGTTGACTCATTGATTACCATTCCCAACGAAAAACTGTTAAAAGTTATGGGTAAAGGAACGCCGTTGCTACAGGCATTTAGTGCAGCCAACGACGTATTACGTGGCTCAGTGCAGGGTATCGCGGAACTGATTACTAAAACTGGTTTGGTTAACGTTGACTTTGCAGATGTCAAAACTGTGATGTCTGAAATGGGCACTGCAATGATGGGGAGTGGCGCTGGCACGGGTGAAGACCGTGCAGAAGAAGCTGCGGAAGCCGCTATTGCCTGTCCACTACTTGAAGATATTGATCTTTCTGGTGCACGCGGCATACTCGTTAACATTACCGCCGGTATGGATTTTGCGATTGACGAGTATGAAACTATTGGTAATGCCGTTAAGGCATTTGCGTCTGAAAACGCAACAGTGGTTGTGGGTACCGTAATTGATCCTGAAATGCAGGATGAAGTGCGAGTGACGGTCGTCGCCACCGGTATAGGTGCAGAGCGTAAGCCAGATATTACACTTGTTAACAACGAAGGTAATCGTCAGAAGGCAACGGGTACTGATAACTTTGCTGGTTTATCGCCAGATACTGCAGCAACACCAAAAGCAGAGGAAGAGGCGCAACCTGGTGAGTTGGAATATTTAGATATTCCAGCATTTTTAAGAAGACAGGCTGATTAAGACTGGTCTGAACAGTTATAAATTACTTGAAATGCTAAAACCCCTTGACATAAAAGGGGTTTTTTCGTAATGTGCGCTGTTATGTTGAACAAATGAGAGCGGAATGTTAAAACAACGAACTATAAAAACGACCGTTACTGAAACTGGGATTGGTTTGCATAAAGGCCGTAAAGTACGGATGACACTCAAGCCTGCACCAGAAAATACCGGAATAATATTTCGTAGAGTAGATCTACAGCCGCCAGTAGATATCAACGCGGATGCGAGAGATGTTGGTGATACCATGCTCTGTACGTGCATTACGAATGATACTGGTCACTCAATTCATACGGTGGAGCACTTAGCATCTGCCTTATCTGGCTTGGGAATCGACAACATAATTGTTGAAGTCGATAGTCATGAATTGCCTATTTTAGATGGTAGTGCTAGTCCGTTTATATTTCTGCTGCAAAGCGCGGGTATTCAAGAACAAGAGCAAGCTAAAAAATTCATCAAAGTTAATCAAACCATTCGCGTTGAAGACGGTGATAAATGGGCTGAATTTAGGCCATACGATGGCTTTAAAGTCGATTTTGCGATTGATTTTGATCATCCAGCTATATCGCAAACGCGCCAGCATGTCATTTTGGATTTTTCTAAAGACAGTTATGTTGACCAAGTCTCTCGTGCCAGAACATTCGGTTTTATGCGAGATCTCGAAACAATGAACGCAATGAATCTAGCGCTTGGTGGAAGTATGGATAACGCCGTGGCACTAGATGAATTTCGCGTATTGAACCCTGAAGGTCTGCGATATCGTGATGAGTTTCTTAAGCATAAGATTCTTGATGCCATTGGAGATTTGTACTTAGGTGGTCACAGCCTGTTAGGTGAGTTAGTCGCCTATAAAACGGGCCACGGACTAAATAACAAGTTGTTAAATGCAATTTTAGATGCGACGCATGCTTGGGAGTATGTCGAGTTTGAGAGCGAAGAAAAAATGCCAATAAAATATATCGAGACAGGAAATACATTGGGCATCAAATTTGCTTAAAAGACGGTGTAGTTACGTAAACTGTCAAAAGCCGGTGCTTCTAAAAGAATAACAACGTTTTATTTTTAATTGAGATTATAGATATACCGGAAGCAAAAAGTTTGGTATAAAAAAATACACGATAAATACATTATTTATATGAAGTTTTTTGAGTTTTGCCGATAAATAAGGTATGAAAAAAGATAATGTTGTTGTTTGAGCCCCCTTTAAGGGGATGGACGACAGCAATATAATTACTTTTAACGTAATTACTTAAAAATAATAATAAATTTCCCAATTCAGACGTATTTGAGATTAAACCATGAAGATAACCATACTGGTAAAAGGAAAAGAGACACGCTATGCGACGCGCTTTTCAATGCGCAAGCTAATTAGTGGTCTTGTACTAGTATCGTTAGTGATGCTGGTTTCGAGTAGAACAACCGAATCTGTTTATGAGAATCAAGTAAGGCTAAACGTGATTAAAACCGGTTTGCAAGAGCAGACTAAAGTTGTCAATCAATTGAAAGTTGACACTGAGCAACAAGTTGATGGCATGGTTGGGCAGTTAGCGAGCATGCAGGTACAGTTAGAAAGACTGGATATCATTGGTAAGAACCTAGCTGAACAGGCTGGTTTGTCAGTAGACGATTTTGTCTTGCCGGTTGATACTGCCCAAGAGATCGCCGCTGAACATCGCTTAACGAAAAAAATTGAAAAGCTTTCAGACGCATTAGAATTTAAAATTCAGCAACTAAATGCTCTTGAATCTATTCTGATTGGCCTCAATATAGAACAAGAGAGCAAATTAGCGGGAAGACCTGTTGATAAAGGTTGGTTGTCATCATATTACGGCATTAGAAAAGACCCTTTTACTGGCAAACCAGCCATGCACAAAGGGATTGATTTTGCAGGTAAACCTGGCAGTGGCGTTGTTGCGACAGGTGCCGGCGTAGTCACTTGGTCAGGCAGTCGATATGGTTATGGCAATTTAGTTGAAATTGATCACGGAAATGGTCTGAAAACAAGATATGGTCATAATGATACACTTACGGTAAGTATTGGTGATGTTGTTACTAAAGGCCAAGTTGTTGCTAAAATGGGTAATACTGGTCGTTCGACAGGGGCGCATGTGCACTATGAAGTCATCAAACATGGTAAACAAGTAGACCCGTTACCATATATCTATAAATAAGCAAACTTTGTAGGTGGCGTAGCACTATTCTACTACCCATAATAATTCTCTCTCAATACTGGTCATAACTGCCACATCAGTGCTATTATGGCGCGTTTTTAATGTCAATCGAATCCGGATAACTCCTCAGCATGTTTGGAAGTATTTTTAAAAAGGTTTTTGGTACGCGAAATGATCGCTTACTTAAGAAATTACGCAAGACTGTTAATCAAATCAATGAGTTTGAAACGGTTTTTGAGAAACTTAGCGATGAAGAACTAAAAGCAAAAACCGCTGAGTTCAAGCAAAAAATGGTTGACGGTGCGTCTGTAGACTCACTTTTACCCGAAGCCTTTGCGGTAGTTCGAGAGGCCAGTAAACGCGTTTATGGTATGCGGCATTTTGATGTACAAATGCTGGGTGGTATTGTATTACATCAAGGCAAAATATCCGAAATGCGCACAGGTGAAGGTAAAACCCTTACCGCGACTTTACCTACATATGTGAATGCACTTTCAGGTAAAGGAGTTCACGTTGTTACAGTAAATGATTACTTGGCGAAACGTGACGCTGACTGGGCAAGAGACCTATTTGAATTTTTGGGCATGACCGTTGGGTGTAATATTCCCGGTATGAATCAAAATGATAAAAAGCAAGCATATGCTTGTGATATCACTTACGGTACAAACAATGAGTTTGGTTTTGATTATCTACGGGACAATATGGCGTTTAGCCCTGCTGAGAGGGTTCAACAGCCACTCCATTATGCTGTAGTAGATGAAGTAGATTCAATCTTAATTGATGAAGCACGTACACCGCTTATTATATCGGGTGCTGCCGAAGATAGTTCGGAACTGTACAAACGTATTAACGTTATTATTCCAAACCTTACCGTGCAGGAAAAAGAGGATGAAGAAGGCCAACGTGGTGATGGTCACTTTACCGTAGATGAAAAAGCAAAACAGGTTCACTTGACTGAAAATGGTCAAGAGTTTGTTGAGGAACTGTTAGCAAAAGAAGGTCTTCTTGACGAAGGTACATCCTTGTTTTCCGCAGCAAATATTCCGCTACTTCATCATGTTAATGCGGCACTTCGTGCGCACAAGCTATTTGAGAAAGATGTAGATTACATTGTCAAAGGCGACGATATCGTTATTGTTGATGAGCATACTGGTCGAACGATGGAAGGGCGTCGTTGGTCTGAAGGGCTTCACCAAGCGATAGAAGCTAAAGAAGGCGTCAAGATTAACAATGAAAACCAAACGCTTGCATCGATTACTTTCCAAAACTATTTCCGGATATACGAAAAACTTGCAGGTATGACAGGAACAGCTGATACCGAAGCATTTGAATTTAATCATATTTACGGCTTAGAAACCGTTGTTGTGCCGACTAACCGCCCGATGGTTAGAAACGACATGGCAGATAAAATTTATCTTACTGCTGAAGAAAAGTATGAAGCGATTGTTACGGATATTAAGGCCTGTGTTGAACGCGGGCAGCCCTCGTTAGTCGGTACGATCTCCATCGAAAATTCTGAATTACTCTCTTCTATCTTGAAGAAAGAGAAAATTAAACACCAAGTATTAAATGCAAAATTTCACTCACAGGAAGCTGATATTGTCGCCGAAGCAGGCCTACCTGGTGCTGTAACCATTGCAACGAATATGGCTGGGCGTGGAACAGATATTGTGTTAGGTGGCAATCTGCAATCCGAAATTGATAAGTTGAAGTCGCCGAGCGACGAAAAGCTCGAGCAGGTAAAAGCGGAATGGGAAAAACGCCATGATGCTGTACTTGCCTCTGGCGGTTTACATATTATTGGTACTGAGCGTCATGAATCACGTCGTATTGATAATCAACTTAGAGGGCGCTCGGGTCGTCAGGGAGATGCCGGATCATCGCGTTTTTATCTGTCGTTAGAAGACCCGTTGATGCGTATATTTGCATCTGAAAAAATGGGTAATATGATGAAACGCCTTGGTATGGAGCGTGGCGAGTCAATTGAACACCCATGGGTATCGAGAGCTATCGAAAATGCACAGCGCAAGGTTGAAGGCCGTAATTTCGATATGCGTAAAGCCCTACTTGAATATGATGATGTGGCAAACGACCAGCGTCGTGTCATTTATGAACAACGTAATGAATTGTTAGATGAAGGTGATGTAGCTGATACTGTCGCAAATATTCGCGTAGACGTCATTAATGGTGTGATTGATCAGTACATTCCTCCACAATCTTTAGAAGAGATGTGGGATGTAACTGGTTTAGAGGAAAGACTAAAGAGTGATTTCTCGCTAGACTTGCCGATTCAAAAGATGCTAGATGATGATGACAAACTATATGAAGAGAAAATAAGAGAGTTTGTATTAGCAGAAGCTGAGAATGCTTATAAAGCGAAAGAAGAAGCTGTTGGCGACCAAGTTGTTCGTCAGTTTGAGAAGGCAATCATGCTTCAATCATTGGATCAGCATTGGAAAGAGCATTTAGCGGCGATGGACTTCTTACGACAAGGCATTAACTTACGTTCATATGCGCAAAAGAATCCAAAACAAGAATATAAAAGAGAGTCATTTGAATTATTCTCAGAAATGCTGGACAACCTTAAAGTCGATGTGATTAGTATTCTCAGCCGCGTGCAAGTCAAGGAAGAGTCTGATGTGGAGCGCGTAGAAGCGCAGCGCAGAAGAGCTGAAGCTGAGCAAATTGCAGAGCATAAAAGCGCTACGCCAGTCGGCGCCCAAGAGCAAAGTAAAGCCAAAACGGTAAGTAGGCAGGGCCCTAAAGTAGGAAGAAATGACCCTTGTCCTTGCGGTTCGGGTAAAAAATATAAACAGTGCCACGGTAAGCTTAGTTAGGTTTAGTAGGTTTAGCTTTGAAAGTAGTGAACGTTGCCGTTGGCATTATTATTAAGCGTGACTCAATGGATGGCGATAAATATTTTGTTTGTCGCCGCGCAGCTCATCAGCACCAAGGTAACAAATGGGAGTTTCCAGGGGGTAAAGTCGATACTGGGGAAACGCCAAGGGAAGCACTAAAAAGAGAACTTAAAGAAGAAGTCGGCATTGACGTTCAAGGCGATCCAGTCCTCGAGTTTGAAATAAATCATAAATACCCAGATAAACACGTAAACTTATATATCTTCACTGTCGACGCTTTTAAAGGTGAAGCGACTGGCAATGAAGGTCAAGAAGCTAAGTGGGTCAACCTACCAACCTTGTCCAGTTTGGAGTTTCCTGAAGCGAATGCCGCGATAATTTCTCATTTGCAGTCTAATTAAGCATTTAATCTATTTGTTCATCAAACCTTTAAATATCAATCTTTTTGGCTGTCGCAAACGCAATGTCTAAGTGATGATATGCAGCCTCACCAATAAAGTGGGGATAGGTTGTATCTTCTTCCCAATGTATATCATTGCCGTCAAAGCCCAAAAAACAAGGGCTACCAGTGGCTAGTGCGTTAAAATCCTCACCATCAATGGACGGATGGATCATTGCAGACTTTAGGCCATTGCGTGTCGGATAGGGGACTTCTTTATCAAGACGGAATCCGGTAGTTTCAGGCATTGGTTCGAGTGCTTTGGTATTCCAAGTTTGAATGAATCTAAGAATGATTTCGGTGAGTTGTTTTGTTTGTAAGAAAAGCGCTGCTTTTAATGTGCCATGGGCCTGTGGACCAAGCTCTAACATTACGCCTCGTTTTCCTATGGTACAAAAGTAAGGGTGAGCCTGATAGTCAATTTGGTCT
Organism: Agaribacter marinus; assembly: GCF_030160655.1. Classification (GTDB taxonomy): domain Bacteria; phylum Pseudomonadota; class Gammaproteobacteria; order Enterobacterales; family Alteromonadaceae; genus Glaciecola; species Glaciecola marina. Next base: position 1,895,370 of record NZ_BSOT01000005.1, on the reverse strand, counting down.
TCGACTAGGATGACGGCTTCAGGCATCGACTGTTTAATAAATCTCGCGATTTGAATGTGGAAATTGTCAGAGGACAATAGAATAACAGATGGCCCCATATTACTTGTTGTATTGTGAATATCGATAACCAAATCATATTTTGGGTCGTGCTTTGGCCCGTAAGTTGTATTTATCGATTGAGCTAATTGCTGTTCATGGTTAAGTGCATTATGCTCAGCACCGCCGTTTTTAGCTAAACGTTCAAAGGTAAATTGCCGATTGAGATCTTCGTCAACATAACGCATCCGTTTTTCAATTGCCTTTTCATTGATAAGTGCTAGGTCAACTAACGCAGATGGACAGTGTTTACGTAATTCTTCGTTATTATTCTGCCAATATTTAACGGCCTGTACACCTGACAATTCATTTCCGTGGGTACCGCCTGAGACCAGGATTTTATTAACTGTGGATATATTGCTCATGATTTAAAAAAGTCTTCTTGTTGCTCAGCAAGCATTGCTTCTATTTCTTCAATGTCTATATCTTGACTAGTTTGATCAGTGATGTCAGTTTCAGTCGCTAAACGATTTTCTTCGTTTGCCCATTGCCCTAAATCAATCAATTGACAGCGCTTAGAACAAAAAGGGCGATAAATACTGTCAGATGACCAAATGACATTTTTGCTGCACGTGGGACATTTTACTTTTGTCGTCATAAATTTATTAGCACCTAGCTATTTCGAACGATATGTCTTCAGCAATAGCGCCCGTACTGCCTTCTGTCGGGCGTAACTGCATGAACTTGATACCGTATCTGTATGTATTTCCGCTCAATACTGGGTAGTATGCATGATCGTTGCTGCATTTAACCCGAACTAGTTCTACCTTGTCTTCAACATTGCCTTGGTAGAAGCCATTTTTGCCTACTACTTGATGGAAGCGACCTCGCTCGCGTAAAAACGCCATAATGATCTTTATGCTGTCATTGACCAAGCTAAGGTGCTTTATCCATCGCTGAATATCGGTTTGTTTAGTTTCACTATTTTGCTTTATCCAACAAAATAAACTTGGAAGATCAAAACTCGTTGCGCCGCCAGGAATAGCAAAACGCTGACGGATGCTAGATAAAAATCGTTCTTCTTTTATGCTAGCCCCAAGTTTTTTAGTTAATTTTATTTGGGTCAACAAATTTTTTAGTTGCAATAAGGTTTGGTCCAATGCACCACTATCAATTTCAGGGTGTTGTGACCAATGGATAAGGTTTTTTTCTTGGCTGTCAATGTCTCTAATAAAATCAACGCGTAAATCAAGACGTTCTACAAGTTCGATTAAATCAAATAATAACTCAAAAAATTGAAGTGCTTGAAAGCTACTTTCTGGTTCGCTCGCTTCGTGGAGTTGCAAGAACAACTGCTCTAGTCGCAAGTAATTTCTCACTTTCTCGCAAAGTGGGAATTCGTATAAAGCGACCGTCATCTAATTCTCCCTAATATTCTTTTAATAATTATTATCTTTGTACTAACTACGTCGAGCAAGTTGTATATATTGCTCATGTAACTTAGCGATTTGCGAGTTGAGTTGGTGTAGCCCTTTACTATTATCAATAACATTATGCGCGGCTGCAAGTCTCGTTTGCCGATCGCATTGACTATGAATAATGCCTTCAATAATCGATTGTTGACTACCGTCTCTTATCATTGCTCGCGCTAATTGAACCTTTGGATCAACGTCGACGACTAATATGCGATCAACTAATGCGTTTAATTTATTTTCAATAAGTAATGGCACCGAGAGGATACAGTAAATAGAGCTTGCTTGTTGACATTGAAGCAACATTTCTTCTCTAATTATTGGATGCATGAGTTCATTTAGCCACTGTTTTGACTCATTGTGGGCAAAGATAGTGTTTCGAAGCCATTCTCTGTTTAATTGGCCATTGTCTAAAATAGCCTGATTCCCAAAATGGTCTTGAATGGCCTTTAAGGTTGGAGTGCCAACTGCTACTACTTGCCTCGCGATAATGTCAGCATCAATGATGTTAACGCCAAGTGCGCCAAAGTGGTCGCTTACAGTGGTTTTACCGCTAGCGATACCGCCTGTTAGGCCGACAATAAATTCGCTCATTCATTACAACAACATATCCAAATACGATGTAGCAATGATATCGCCAAATAAGACAGTAAGATAGCCTGCCGCCGCAAGATAAGGGCCAAACGGGATAGCTAAATTGCCATCCTTATTCTGTTTTAACATAAGCGTGATGCCAACGATAGCGCCGACCACAGAAGATAGTAATATGATGATAGGTAGATGTTGCCACCCAACCCATACACCCAGTGCAGCGAGTAATTTGAAATCGCCATATCCCATGCCTTCTTTTCCGGTGATGAGCTTAAATCCCCAATAAACCGTAAATAGGCTCAAGTAACCAAATATACCTCCTAACACCGCGTCTTTTAGCGCTTCAGGCAAAAACAACGCGTGTATCAGTAGGCCAAGCCATAAAAGTGATAACGTAAGTGTATCGGGCAGCAACATTTCATCTAAATCAATAAAGGTCATCGCGACCAATAACCACACCCCGACAACAAAGGCTAAGCCAATCGGTGTATAGCCTAGCTGCCACGCGGCGATGGCGGATAAAATTGCCGTAAGCAATTCGATTGCCGGATACCTCGCTGATATTGAGGTGTCGCATTGACTGCACTTTGCCTTTAAAAATAACCAACTAATGACAGGAATGTTCTCCCATGCTCGAATTTTATGTCCGCATTTGGGGCAAGTTGAATCTGGTTTTACTAAGTTGAATGTATCGCGTTTTGGCAGGGGCTTATCGGGATGTTGATGGTAAAAAAGTTCATCTTCCCAGTCTCTTTTCATCATTACGGGGAGTCGATAAATAACAACGTTCAAAAAGCTACCGACCAACAAACTGACGACAAATGTGATTGATATAAATGCCGTACTTGATGTTGCCATCAAATCGAAAATGTCTGTCATGACTGGCTTGTTCCTAAGAGATAATCTTGTGTTTAAACCTAAAAAGGCTTAGCAGATTGCCAAGCCTAATAGAAAAATTGACATAAGCCAAATATGGTATTGAATTATTTGTCCAGAATTCGTGTTAATTAAACAATCGCGCCCATCTGGAAGATAGGTAAGTACATGGCGATGATCAATCCACCAATAACAACGCCAAGCACGGCCATAATGAGCGGTTCTAGTAGACTGGTTAGGCCATCTACCATATCGTCAACCTCAGCTTCATAAATGGTCGCGATTTTAGCTAGCATGTCGTCAACGGCACCTGACTCCTCACCAATGGCTATCATTTGCGTTACCATATCAGGAAAAACGCCAGTGGCTCGCATCGCCGTGTTCATTTGTGTGCCGCCTGCGACTTCTTTTCGAATAAATAAAATTGCGTCTCTAAATACAGCATTGCCTGAGGCTCCGGCGGCAGAGTCAAGCGCACCAATGAGAGGTACACCTGCGGCAAATGTTGTGGACAATGTTCTTGCAAACCTCGCAATCGATGCTTTTTTCAAAATCTCACCAATCACCGGTATTCTTAGAATATTTTTGTCAACCGTGTCGCGAAGTTTTTGTGATTTCCGGTGCGCGCGAACAAATGCAATACCGGCGCCGATCATGCCAGCAAGAATAAACACGCCATAGTTTTGCACAAAATTGGACAGTGCCAATACCATTTGTGTAAACGCAGGCAGTTCCGCGCCAAATCCTGCGAAAATCTCTTCAAATTGTGGTACAACAAAGACGAGCAAGATGGTTGTAACAATAAAAGCAACTACCAAAACGGCAATGGGATAAAACATTGCTTTTTTGATTTTTGATTTTAGTGCTTCAGCTTTTTCTTTATAGAGCGCAATTCTGTCATATATGGTTTCTAAGGCGCCTGATTGTTCACCTGTTTCAACTAAATCGCAATATAAGTCATCAAAATACAGTGGATGTTTGCGAAGTGCACTTGATAAGGGGTTACCTGCTTTTACTTCTTCAGTGATTTCTGCCATTAGTTTGCGAACACTGCCATTTGCATGGCCTTGGCCAATCATTTCTAAGCTTTGAATTAACGTTACGCCAGCACCCAGCATTGTCGCAATTTGCCGAGACACAACGCAGATATCCGCTGCTTTAATCTTTTCTTTTTTAGTAAATAGTGGTTTTGCTTGTTTGCGTACTTTAGTTGCTGAAATACCTTTTCGGCGAAGGAGGCTTTTCGCTTCAGTTAGGTTGCTGGCAGAGATTTCTCCACTTCTGCTTGCGCCTTTTCGATCTGCGCCGCTGTATGTATATATCTCTAGAGCTTTTGCCATCTTTTCGTACCTCAGAACAAACAACTATTTAAAGAGTAAAGCCCAGACTAGCTGGGCTTTAAAATAAGTATTTAAACTAATGTATTAGCAGAACTCTGTTGGGTCACATACAGTAAGCCAAGTTACTTGGCCATTATTAAAGTCAGGTGTCATCGTAATCGTGGCATTGGCAGTCCCAGCGGCGTTTTCTAAGTTAGAGTCGTTAGATGCAGTGGCCGTTATAATGCCGTTTGCTGCAGTCGCTACACCAGGAAGTGGATCTGTCACTGGGATGTCAGAAGGCACGCCATTGTTGTCAGCCTCGCAGTTTGCTACGCCATTATTTACTTGCGCACAAACTTCAACAGCAGATTTTGCAGATGCCGTTGCGTTTACAACTTCTGTCATTCTCGCTTTGTTTGTATATGTTTGATAAGCCGGTAAAGCAATCGCGGCTAGAATACCGATGATCGCAACAACGATCATCAATTCGATTAGGGTAAAACCTTTTTGTTGGTTAACGTTAGACATGATAGATTCCTCTTTGCGCTGATACGCGTTCACAGTTACAAGTTAAATGAATTGGGAGAGACGTAATGTGTGTGTTGTCTCTCTCAACTTGGTAAGCAGTATAGATCTGACGACCTCACTGTGAAGTATGTAGGGGCATACCTAAGTGTTGGTTTTGACACCGAGAATAGCTAAAGTGTTGGATTTTATTTTTTTAACTTATTGAAATTATTTAATAAGTAAAGACAGGTCTAATGCATGGACATGTTTGGTCAATGCGCCAGAAGACACAAAATCTACGCCTAAATTTGCTAATTCTTGAAGTCTAGCGTCAGTTATATTGCCAGAGACTTCAAGTTTACAGGCTTGTTTGTTGAGCTCTACTGCCGCTAGGATCTGTTTTGTGTTGAAATTATCGAGCATAACAATGTCTGCTTTCGCATCAATCGCTTGTTGAAGCTCATTTAAGTTTTCAACCTCTACTTCAATCGGCTTATCTGCCTGCATTGAGCGCGCTTTATTTATTGCTGCCTTTATACTACCGCAAGCACTGATGTGGTTTTCTTTTATGAGGAAGGCGTCGAACAAGCCAATTCTATGGTTTTGTCCACCGCCACATTTTACCGCGTATTTTTGCGCTAAGCGCAAATTAGGGAGAGTTTTTCGTGTATCAAGCAAACGAGTTTTACTGCTACCTAATAGTTTTACGTATTGGTAGGTTGTTGTTGCTGTGCCACTGAGTGTCTGTAAAAAATTTAACGCAGTGCGTTCCCCCGTTAATATTGCTTGTCCATTGCCTTTAATACTTACCAATGTTTGGTTCTCTTTTACCAGATCGCCATCCTTCACTTGCCAATTAAGCTGTATAGTTGGGTCTAGTTGAATAAAGGCTTCACTTGCCCAATCAATGCCACAAACAATACCTTGTTCACGGGCAATAATTACCGCAGTCACAATGGCGTTGTCATCAACTAGTTGTGCAGTAATATCATTTTCAAGGGCTACAGACCCACCAAGGTCTTCAGAGAGCGCGCTTGTTACGTCTGCTTTTATATTTATTTTGTAATCTACGTTCATTATTATTTTGTGAAAAACCGATTGCACCTTTATGGCTGGCAATTATACTCACTTTATAAAAATTCTTAAGAGCAAGCGCGTGACTTTATTTGCATTACTTATTGTGATGGCCCTCGAGCGAGTGACATCTAAGTCAAAGACATTCCATATTGGCACATTAACCCAGCAATATTTTGACTGGGCGGGCAATAAGGGTTTTACTACTAGCGACGAAAAAAGCGACGAAAAAAGCGACGAAAAAAATGATAATCAACAGACAAGCGACAAACCATCATACGTTTCTAGTCTGTTACTAGCGGGTATCCCTGCACTTTTATTTGTGCTGTTATTCGCTTGGCTTCCTCTAGTTTTTGAGTTTGTTGTCAGCCTTTTTGTTCTCTGGATTTGTTTAGGCTGCCCTATTACTCGAAATACTTATAAACAATATCTTGCTGCAGCCAATAGAGAAGATTTTCAGGCCTGTGTTTTACACAGTATGAATTTTGGTAACCAAGGTGGAGAATTGAGCAATGTCGGTAAACAGTTAGTATTGGTTAATTACCGTCAGTATGCATCTGTTATGTTGTTTTTTGTTTTGCTCGGCGTGCCGGGTTTAGTTTTTTACTCAATAATCAAGGAATTGAGCCTTCAGTGTAAGCAGAAAAATAACCGAGTGCTCGATGAAACACCGGCAGATAAGATACTATTTGCGTTAGATTGGATACCAGTACGAATGACAACATTGGGTTTTCTCATTGTTGGTCATTTCTCAAATGCCCTAACCGCATGGATGCATGTCGTCACGGAGCCTAAAATAAATACCTATGACGCATTGGCCAAAGTCTCAAAAGCGGCGGAAGACGTATCAAATTGCGATAGTCACTTAAGTGAGCCGCTTCAATTAGTAAAGTTAGTAAAACGCAATATTGTCTTTGTACTAATGGCGGTTGCAGTAGCCACTATGGTCGGATTAGTACGATAAAAGCTTTACCTTAATTTCAATATCGCCTAAACTGCTTGGTTAATTGGTATTACCATTGACAACAGGATAGGATGTCAAGCCTAATTAAGCAGCCGAAATTGTCCGATGTAATCACGGAACGTTTAGAATCAATGATTCTAGACGGTACTTTTGTTGCTGGCGAAAAACTCCTGCCTGAGCGACTACTAGCTGAGAAGTTTCAAGTATCAAGACCCTCTTTACGTGAGGCTATTCAAAACCTTACCGCTAAGGGGCTCATAGAGCGAAAACAAGGCGGCGGCACATTTGTTTCTATTAGTTTAAGTAGCCGCATGACTGACCCTCTCTTAGCCCTCGTTGCATCACGCCCAGAAACACAATTTGACCTTTTAGAATTTCGCCACTCTTTAGAGGGGATGGCAGCATTTTATGCGGCCTTGCGAGGTCAGCCGAATGATTATAAAGCCTTGCAAGTGGCTTTAGATGCATTGCCTACTTATGGCGCTGATATTAGTGCGGATGAGGAAGCGCAAGCCTTAGGAGACTTTTATCTTGCAATGGCAAAAGCGGCGCACAATATGGTGTTACTGCATGTAATGCGTGCGATGCAAGAAATGCTAGTGGACAACATAAAACGCAATCTCGCGATGCTTCGTAGTGAAACTAACGTAGAATCTCAGATAGCAGAGCAACGAAAAGGCATCGTGTTAGCTATTGTTAGTGGTGACCCTGTTAAAGCAAGAAATGCTAGTCATCAACACTTAGCGTTTGTCGAAAAAACACTGTTAGATATTAATAAACGAGACGCCAATGTGCAGCGTTCGTTAAGACGAATAATTACTACCGAATAAGCCGAAAGGTGACTTTTTAACAAACCCGGCAAGTGATGCTTGCCGGGTTTATTTGAACAAAAGAATAGGAAATAACTATGGCTGAAATGAAACAACCGGATGTGGATCCAATTGAAACACAGGAATGGTTAGATGCATTAGAAGCAGTTTTAGAAGAAGAGGGCGTTGATCGCGCACATTATCTTTTAGAGTCGATGATAGAAAAGGCACGTCGTAGCGGCGCGCACTTGCCATATGACGCCACAACTGCATATATCAATACCATCCCTGTTGGTCAAGAGCCCACCATGCCCGGCGACCAGACCATAGAGAAAAAAATTCGCAACGCTATTCGTTGGAATGCATTGATGATGGTGCTACGTGGTTCTAAGAAAGATTTAGAATTAGGTGGTCATATTTCAAGTTTTGCTTCGTCAGCGATGCTTTACGATGTGGGTTTTAACCACTTTTTTAAAGCACCAACCGAAGACAATGGCGGCGACTATCTCTTTGTTCAAGGCCATGTATCTCCGGGGATTTATTCTCGTGCGTATATCGAAGGCCGTTTAAGCGAAGATCAACTTGATATGTTTAGACAAGAAGTCGATGGCAAAGGCCTTTCTTCTTATCCTCACCCTAAACTAATGCCTGATTTTTGGCAGTTCCCTACCGTATCAATGGGCCTTGGGCCAATGCAGGCAATTTACCTTGCCCGCTTCTTGAAGTACCTCACCAATCGCGGCCTAAAAGACTGCTCAGATCAACGTGTATGGTGTTTTATGGGCGATGGCGAAGTCGATGAGCCGGAAAGTTTAGGTGCAATCGGTCTTGCGTCTCGCGAGAAGTTAGACAACCTAACATTTGTAATCAATTGTAACTTGCAACGCCTAGATGGACCTGTGCGCGGTAACGGTAAAATTATCCAAGAATTAGAAGGGACCTTCCGTGGCGCAGGCTGGGAAGTTATCAAAGTTATTTGGGGACGTTACTGGGATTCATTATTAGCAAAAGACAGTTCAGGTAAATTACTTGATGTCATGACCGAGACAGTTGACGGTGAATACCAAAACTTTAAGGCCAAAGGTGGAGCATTCACGCGAGAAAACTTCTTTGGTAAATACCCTGAACTTAAAGAAATGGTTGCAAATATGTCTGACGAAGACATTTGGCGTTTAAACCGTGGGGGTCATGATCCAGTTAAAGTATATGCAGCCTATAAAAAAGCCTCTGAAACGCAAGGCCGTCCGCAGGTTATCTTAGCTAAAACGGTTAAAGGTTACGGTCTAGGTGATGCCGGTGAAGGTAAAAACATTGCACATAACGTGAAGAAAATGGAAGCTGAATCGGTTAAGCAGTACCGTGATCGTTTCAACATTCCATTGTCTGACGAAGAAGCAGAAAACTTGAGCTACTACAAGTTTGAAGAAGACAGTCCTGAACTTAAGTATCTACGTGAAAAGCGTGAAGCACTTAAAGGCTATATGCCTAAACGTCTTCCGCAAAGTAGTGAAACCTTACCTGCGCCAGATTTAAAGGCCTTCGAAGCTATTACTAAAGGCTCTGGTGAACGTGAAATTTCAACAACAATGGCGTTTGTTCGCGTACTTACCGTTATGCTAAAAGATAAGCAAATGGGTAAACGCGTAGTACCGATTATTCCGGATGAAGCGCGTACCTTTGGTATGGAAGGTTTGTTCCGTCAAGTGGGTATTTACTCAAATGAAGGACAAAAATATATTCCTCAAGACAAAGACCAAGTGGCTTATTACCGCGAAGACAAAAAAGGTCAGGTACTTCAAGAAGGCATCAACGAACTAGGTGCAATGTCATCGTTTGTTGCGGCAGGTACATCATACTCCTTAAATGATTTGCCGATGTTACCTGTATACATTTATTACTCTATGTTTGGTTTCCAACGTGTGGGTGATATGGCTTGGGCTGCGGGTGATTCACAATGTCGTGGTTTCTTAGTAGGTGGTACGGCTGGCCGTACAACACTAAACGGTGAAGGCTTACAACACCAAGATGGTCATTCACATGTACAAGCCGGTCTTATTCCAAACTGTGTCAGCTATGATCCAACCTATGGTTATGAAGTGGCGGTTATTGTACAAGACGGTATTCGCCGTATGTTGACTAACCAAGAAAACATCTTTTATTACCTTACGGTAATGAACGAAAACTATGCACAACCTGCAATGCCCGAAGGCAGTGAAGAAGGTATCTTAAAAGGTATTTACTTGTTGGATACAGTAGGTGACGCTAAATCTAAGAAACAAGTTAAGCTACTTGGTTCTGGCACAATTTTAGTACAGGTCCGTGAAGCCGCTACATTGCTTGCTGAAAACTATGGTGTTACGTCGCAAGTATATAGCGTACCGTCTTTCAATGAATTGGGACGAGACGGTTTAGATTGTGACCGTTACAATATGCGTAATCCAAGCGCTGAACAAAAGACTCCATACATTACTGAATTGTTAGCTAAAGGCTTTGACGCACCAACCGTTGCGGCGACTGACTATATTAAGTCATACGCTGAGCAAGTGCGTAACTATGTACCCGGAGAGTATCGCGTATTAGGTACTGACGGCTTTGGTCGTTCAGATAGCCGTGAAAACTTGCGTAGCCATTTTGAAGTGGATGCTAATAACGTTGCTTACGCTGCACTCTATGAGCTATTTAAAGCAGGTGATGTTGATGCCAAAACGCTTGAAAAAGCGCGCGCAGACCTAGCCATTGATGGCGATAAACTTAACCCACTATACGCATAGAGAGACGAAAAATGGCAAATTTAGTTGATATTTTAGTTCCTGACGTTGGTGGGGATGAAGTAGAAATTATTGAAATTTGCGTCGCCATTGGTGACGAAGTTGAAGCAGAAGCATCAATTGTGACTGTTGAAAGCGACAAAGCAAGCATGGATATTCCTATCCCATTTGATGGCGTGATAAAAGAGATTAGCGTTGCAGTGGGCGATAAAATCAAAGAGGGTGATGTGTTAGGTAAGGCAGAAGAAGCGGCGGAAGCTAGTGATGCGCCAGTTGCCGAAGCTGCACCAACTGCTGCGCCTGCACCAGTTGAACCTGCCGCGCCTGTTGAAACAGCTACCCCCGTTTCTGGAGGTAGCACGACGGTTGAAGTCACTGTGCCTGATATTGGTGATGCCGAAGGTGTTGAAATCATCGAACTTTTGGTAAGCGTTGGTGACACCGTTGAAGAAGAAGATGGTTTAATTACACTTGAGACTGATAAAGCAACCATGGATGTACCCGCGCCTCAAGCTGGTAAAGTAATTGAATTGAAGGTTGCTGTGGGTGATAAGGTTTCACAAGGGTCTCTAGTACTAATACTAGAAACATCTGGTGGTGCTTCAGATGCGCCAGCAGTCGCTCAAGCACCAGAATCCGTGCCTGCGCCCGTTGCCACAGCTACCGAAAGTAAAATCATTGACGTTACTGTACCGGATATTGGCGATGCAAGTGATGTCGAAATCATCGACGTGCTTGTAAGCGTTGGCGATAGCGTTGAAGAAGAAGATGGTTTAATTACCCTCGAAACTGACAAGGCAACGATGGATGTACCTGCGCCGCAAGCCGGTAAAATTATAGATTTAAAGGTCAGTGTTGGTGATAAAGTATCTGAAGGCTCTTTAGTACTTACCTTAGAAGTGGCCGGTGCTGTGCCTGCTGCATCTGCTGCTGCGTCGACTGTACCTTCTACACCAAGTGCGCCAGTTGCCGCCCCTTCTGCGCCAGCACCTGCAAAGTCAACACCTGCACCCACAAGAGCAACTAAAAGCTCCGGCAAAGTTTATGCCTCGCCATCAGTTAGACGTGTTGCACGAGAATTTGGTGTCGATTTGAGCCTTGTTGCTGGCTCTGGACGTAAAGGTCGTATAATAAAAGAAGATGTGCAAGCATACGTTAAAGCCGAGTTGGCTAAACCGCGTGGCAGCGCGGCACCGGCTGCAAGCGGCGGTGGATTGCAAGTACTTGCTCAACCGAAAGTCGATTTCAGTAAATTTGGCGAAATTGAAGAAAAGCCGCTTACGCGCATTCAAAAGCTGTCTGGTCCAAACTTACACAGAAACTGGGTGACGATTCCTCATGTGACGCAGTTTGAAGAAGCGGATATCACTGAACTAGAAGCTTTCCGTAAGCAGCAAAACGTGATTGCTGAAAAACGTAAGCTTGGTGTGAAAATCACTCCGCTAGTCTTTATGATGAAAGCGGTTGCCGATGCACTCAAAGCTTACCCTACCTTTAATACTAGTTTATCTGCAGACGGTGAAGCCCTGATTCAGAAGAAGTATTATCACATTGGTATTGCAGTGGACACTCCTGGGGGCTTAGTTGTGCCAGTTGTCCGTGATGTGGATCAGAAAGGAATTATTGAGCTTTCTAAAGAACTTATGGATATTAGTGTTAAAGCACGCGATGGCAAGCTTAAATCACAAGACATGCAAGGCAGTTGTTTTACTATCTCTAGCCTAGGCGGAATCGGTGGAACAGCGTTTACGCCAATCGTAAACGCGCCTGATGTCGCCATTCTTGGTGTATCGAAAAGTGAAATGAAGCCTAAGTGGGATGGAAAAGAGTTTCAGCCTCGTCTAATGTTGCCGTTATCACTATCATATGATCACCGTGTGATAGATGGTGCATTAGCGTGTAAATTTGCTGTGCACTTAAGCGATGCATTGTCGGATATCCGTCGAATTTTATTATAATTTTCGATTGTATATGTACCCTAATACTCGTTGTTTGGGGTGTTTAAAAAATTTAGGTTTGTCGCTAACATGGTGGCAAACCCTACTCAAATACATAAATTGAGGTCAAAATGAGCGAAATCAAAACACAGTTGGTGGTTCTAGGTGCTGGCCCTGGCGGTTATTCAGCAGCTTTTAGAGCAGCTGACCTTGGTATTGACACTATATTAGTTGACGCCCGCGAAACACTGGGCGGTGTATGTTTGAATGTTGGATGTATTCCTTCGAAAGCACTCCTTCATGTGTCTAAGGTAGTCGAAGAAGCGAAACATTTATCAAGTAACGGTGTAAGCTTTGGTGAACCAAGCTTTGATTTAGATAAAATTAGAGCCTATAAAGATGGCGTTGTTTCTCAGCTAACCAACGGCTTAGCGGGCATGTCAAAAATGCGCAAAGTAAAACACGTACAAGGTTACGGTAACTTTACTGGCGCAAATACCCTAGAAGTTGAAGGAAATGACGGTAAAACGACCATTACCTTTGATAACGCTATTATTGCCGCTGGTTCAGAACCTGTCACATTGCCTTTTATTCCGCATGATGATGAGCGCGTAATTGACTCAACTGGTGCGCTGGAGATGAAAGACATCCCAGGCAAAATGCTTGTGCTAGGGGGCGGTATCATTGGCCTAGAAATGGGCACCGTGTATAAGACACTTGGTTCTGAAATTGATGTAGTCGAGTTTTTAGACCAGTTAGTGCCTGCCGCCGACAAAGACATTGTTAAAGTTTACATGAAGACAATTAAAGACAAGTTTAATGTCATGCTTGAAACAAAAGTAACGGCGGTAGAAGCAAAAGATGATGGTTTGTATGTGAGCTTCGAAGGCAAACAAGCGCCGGCTGAGCCCGTTCGCTACGATAAAGTGCTTGTGGCTGTTGGGCGTCGCCCGAATGGCGCTAAAATTAGCGCAGAAAAAGCCGGTGTAAACGTTGATGAGCGTGGCTTTATCAATGTTGACAAGCAGATGCGCACAAACGTACCTCATATCTATGCAATTGGTGATGTGGTGGGCCAACCGATGCTAGCGCACAAAGGTGTCCATGAAGGACATGTGGCGGCAGAAGTGATTGCGGGTAAGAAGCATTACTTTGACCCTAAATGTATTCCATCTGTTGCTTATACTGAGCCAGAGATGGCTTGGGTTGGATTAACAGAGAAGGAAGCAAAAGAGCAAGGCGTTAACTACGAAACAGCGAGCTTCCCGTGGGCAGCGTCTGGACGTGCAATTGCTTCTGATGCGACTGACGGAATGACTAAGATGATCTTTGAAAAAGACACCGGTCGTGTTATCGGTGGTGCGCTTGTCGGCACTAATGCCGGTGAAATGCTTGGTGAAATCGGTTTAGCCATTGAGATGGGAGCTGATGCTGAGGACGTTGGTTTAACCATTCATGCTCACCCAACGCTAAATGAGTCTATCGGTCTAGCGGCAGAGATTTTTGAAGGCAGTATTACTGACCTTCCAAATCCTAAAGCCAAAAAGAAATAAATTTACTTATTTACAATGAAAAGGCGCTTCGGCGCCTTTTTTTGTTGGAAAGCCGACGAGCTATATTGAAGTCAACTTATGATTACTTATTAGGTTGCGTTGTTATCACAAATAACAGATTCTAAGAGTTCATCAAGTGCCTTAACCGTCCTATATCTCAGCCAATAAATGACCACTGGCGATATACACAACCATATGATAATTATCGGATAATTAATGGGGGAGCCAACAAATAAGGGTATACAAATCATAAGGGAGATAGGGAGCAACAGGGTAAATATTGCCATGAAAAACACACCGCCGAGTTTTGCGTTTAAGCGTAAGGCACCCATTGTGTATTCAATATTGATAAACGTTGCGCCGCGCACAGCCGGTTGATTGGTAGAGTTCATCCCTTTTCCCGCAAAAGTGATTGTTGTTTCAGATAAATCTCTTATTGAAAACTCATTCGGCAACAATGTTAGTTTAGCTATTTCAAAGTCCAAATTTTCTTTACTTGTGAGAGGCACAGTTGTGTCGTATTTCATGGTAAGTCCTTTTTGTAGACCAAACGTATTATTTAAAAGTAGTCTCTAGTGGTAACTGAGAGGTTAAATTTTGACCGTTGCAATTCAGTATAATAGGGAATTAAGCACTTTTCAAAACGCAGACATGCCCCAACTAATGTAATCCACTGTACAAATACTCAGAAGAGAGTAATTGCAAATCGTGTTTATAATGTACAAGGTTTGCTCAATATATCGCGCGTAAATGCAACAGTTAGAGTTCTTTGATATTCCAAGTCCATGTATAGGTGTCTGCGAATCAGGCCCTAGAGGATATTGCTTGGGCTGTTTTCGCAGTAGGGAAGAGCGACAGCATTGGCATGGTATTGATGATCAGACGAAACGCATTATTGTTCGTGCTTGCAACAGACGAAAACAAGCCCATATTAAACGCAATAAACAAAACCCCAACGATCCAACGCACTTTAATCAAGGTGCTTTATTTTAGGTTTTCGCAGCTTGGGATACTTAAGGTATGCTCAAATAGGAATGGGTATAATTAAGCTCACCCACTAAATAGCTAAAATGAGATAGTATTTCTTTAGTTTAAGCATACTAGAGAATTCCCATGTCTATCACGCCAATTGTTAAGTACGCGACAAAGTCTTTTACCTTACCTGATACCTGCGTTAGGTTAAGAAGTATGCTTGATGATCCTATGTCATCGATTGATGATATGGCAAAAGTAATGTCGGTAGACCCTTCACTTAGCGCGAAAGTACTAAAACTGGCCAATAGTGCTTTGTTTAGGTTTCCGTCTCAAGTGTCTAGTGTACCAAAAGCCCTAAGTATTATTGGTGGGGAAGCGGCCTACAATATTTCAATGGCTGAGACGGCAAATTTAGCATTTAAATCATTTGCATCGAGCAATATTGATTTTAAGCAATTTTGGCATAAGGCGATTATGACGGGGTTAATTGCCCAATCGCTTGTGCAGCAAAAGAACATTAGAGGGAGTGAACGCTATTTTGTTGTGGGAATCCTGCATCATTTGAGCGAGCTAGTTTGTGCGACAAAATTGCCGGAAAAGTACTCGATTTATAAGAGTCGATTGGGCGACCACATTCTGCCAATGCATGAACAACAAGCGGTATTTGGTTTTACTTTTGCAAAGTGCAGTGGTTTTATTTTGCAGTCTTGGAATTTACCAGAGTCAATCACCGAACCTTTGCTAACAACAGAGTTAAACACAGACGTAATATCTCAATTTGAACAAGCTGTTATTTATATTAGTGCGGCAATGGCACACTTCGAAATTGGGCGCGAAATATTCGAAAAAGATGAATTATCAAATATCATAATTGAGACAATTGGATTAAATGATTATGAATATGATATTATTTTCGAGTTCGCACAGTCTGAGTCCATTAAAATTGCCTCAGTATTAAGCTAAAAATAACTATTATTTGTGCGAATGTTTAATATTAAGATTCGCACAAATGAAGATACTCGCATTATTTATAGTTTTATTATTTCTTCCGCTTAAAGCATTTTCGGCGGACATATCTTCTTTACATCAACAAAAAGCCTCTGACTTCTTTAAAAACGCTCACAAAAAAAAGCGCAATATGATGCGTATGCTAAATGAAAAGCATAAAAAATCCAAAATGGAAGAAAACCAACTTGCGATGAGTGGCGAGTTCGGTTTTTTGACGACATCCGGCAATACTAAAACTAGTGTATTAAAAATGGCTTTAGATACACAACATGAGCTGAAATCTTGGAGCAATCAATATTCTTTTCAAGCCCTGCGACGTGCAAGTGAGGTGAAAGGTGATTCTGTTGAAAATAATAGAATGCAACTTTCGACACAACTAGATTATAAACTGTTAAAAGATACAAACAGGCTTTTTGTGTATGCCGAATATGATGACAATGAGTTTTTGCGCTTGAGAGACCAAATTACTGCTGTATTTGGCTGGCGGCAAATTGCTTGGAAAAAAGAAAAATCGAGTTTTGGTTATAGTGTTGGGCCAGGCTATGTGGCTTTTCGTCGAGGGAATACAGGCGAAAGTTTTTATGACTTCATTGTAAGAACTACCGCTGATTTTAGTTACCAGTTTAAGAATAATGCGAAATTTAGGCATAACTTATCTGCAGAAATGAGTGAAGAAAACACAAAGGCTCGTTCTGTTACTTCTGTTACTGCAAAAGTGTTTGAAAAACTGGCCATGAAGTTGTCTTTTGAAATGACTTTAGATGAAAACGTTTCAGTCAACGTTGATGAATTTACTACACAAACCAGTGTTTCTTTAGTCTATCAATTTTTTTAAATTGGCATTAAATACGCATTTTTTGTAATATAGCGCCAAATTGCTAATAGAGCACTCTGCTCGCAGTCATTAGCTCGGACACAATAATATATTCCAAGAAGGACGTATCATGAAATTACGCGCGCTTACCTCTGCCATTGCACTAAGTTTAGTTGGCGGTTCTATCGCTTTTGCCGAAGAAAAGAAAGACTTCACTATGGATGGAGAATTTGGCTTTATCGTTACAACAGGTAACACTGAAACTTCCTCAGCAAGTGCCGCATTAAACGCAACGCAAGAATTAGAGTCTTGGAGCAATACTTACGTAATTAAAGGGCTGTATAAGCAAGATACCATCGAAGATGAAGGTGAAGAAGTTGAGCGCACTACCGCGCAGAAATTCTTTGCGTCAGGTCAAGGTAACTACAAACTTGAAAATCCAGACCATCGTTTGTTTGCTTTTGCATCATATGAAGATGATAGATTTAGCAACTTTAAATATCAGTCGACACTTGCCGCTGGTTGGAACCAAAAGGTGTGGGAAGATGACGTTAGTTCTTTCGAATACAGTATCGGTCCAGGTTACAGCTTCGCTAAAACACAAGATGACGAGAGCCAGAATAACGCAATCGCTCGTGCGTCGTTAGGTTATCAGTGGAATATTTCTGAAACGGCTAAGTTTACTCAAGCGTTCTCAACTGAAATCGGTTCAGACAATACCAAGTCTAGAGCGGAAACGGCCCTTACTGCACAAATTGCAGGTAACTTATCAATGAAGTTTTCTATTAAGTTTGACCACAATACTGATGTAAATCCAGGTATTGAAAAGCTAGACACAGAAACTGCCGCTACATTGGTGTATAGCTTCTTTTAAACGAAGTACTTAAAAACGTATGTAAAAAGGGCGAACTGTTATCAGTTCGCCCTTTTCTTTAGTTAAAGACAGATATTTGAATGTCGTGAAGGTTATTCGGCGTTTAGTGAAGCACTCTAGTTTTAATCGTCCCTTCGATCGCTTTTAGCTCATTCAAAGCTTCTTCAGCATTTACCTTATCAACATCAATAACAACATAACCGATATTTTCGTCTGTTTGTAAGTACTGCGCCGCGATATTAATACCTTTGTCGGCAAAGGCTTGGTTAATTTGTGTGAGTACACCGGGGCGGTTGCTATGAATATGCAACAAACGTGAACGATTGGTATATTCTGGTAGAGAAACTTCAGGGAAGTTTACCGCTGACAAGGTAGACCCATTGTCAGAATATTTAATGAGTTTTCCAGCAACCTCAATACCAATGTTTTGTTGCGCTTCTTGTGTGCTGCCACCTACGTGAGGTGTCAGGATAACATTGTCGAATTTACGCAAGGGTGATTCAAATTCTTCCGTATTTGACTTTGGCTCTACTGGGAATACGTCGATGGCCGCGCCATTCAACTTATTGGTTTCCATCGCCTCGGCAAGTGCATCAATGTCAATCACTGTGCCACGCGCGGCGTTAATTAAAATTGCACCGTCTTTCATTTGCGCTAATTCTTCTCGCCCAATCATGTTTTTGGTATGCGGTGTTTCAGGTACATGAAGACTAACCACGTCTGACGTGTTTAATAGCGCTTTTAAGCTACTCACTTGAGTTGAATTACCCAATACTAATTTGTCTTCGACGTCAAAAAACTGTACGCGCATGCCTAAGTGTTCGGCAAGAATACTTAATTGTGTTCCTATATGGCCGTAACCAATGATCCCGAGTGTTTTCCCTCGAGCTTCATAAGAATTAATTGCACTTTTTTCCCACTCGCCTCGGTGCGCCATTGCGTTCTTTCTAGGTATGCCGCGAAGCAATAAGATAATTTGACCCAATACAAGCTCAGCAACAGAGCGAGTATTTGAGAATGGCGCATTAAAGACTGGAATACCGCGTATTTGCGTTGCTGATAGATTGACTTGATTGGTACCGATGCAAAAACAACCCACCGCGACTAATTTTTTAGCGTGTTCAATTACATTCTCCGTTAGCTGAGTACGGGAACGAATGCCAACAAAGTGCGCATCCTTAATCTTTTCAATTAATTCATCTTCAGGAAGTGAGGTTTTTAACGCTTCAATATTGTTATAACCAGCATTTTGAAGCGTTTCTAATGCACTATTGTGTAAGCCTTCTAATAAAAGAATCTTAATTTTATCTTTAGCGAGCGAAGGTTTGTTCATGAGAAAAAGCAGCCCTTAGTAGCGATATTAATAGCAATCGTAGCAATGTAAATCTTTTGTTAAGACATCTAGACGTCTAAAAGTGCTGCAAAGATACCAGACTTTACGCGTTAGTCAATTGCTTATCTGCCGTAAATCCATTACTTATTCTAATGTATTTACCAGCGTTCAACGCCGTTATCAGTGGCTGATAGCACTATGTCAGCATTTCTGTGCGCAAATATACCATTGCAGACAACGCCAGCTAGTTGATTTAATTGCGTTTCTAGTTCTGATGGTTCAATAATGGATAAATTGTGGACGTCCAAAATAACATTGCCATTATCAGTTACTACGCCTTGTCGATAGACAGGGTCGCCACCTAATTTTACTATTTCCCTGGCAACATATGATCTCGCCAATGGAATAACTTCAACGGGTAAGGGAAAACGACCTAAAACATCTACCTTTTTGCTATCGTCCACAATACAAACGAACGTTTTTGCCACAGCTGCGACTATTTTTTCTCGAGTTAACGCTGCACCACCACCTTTGATCATATGTTTATGTTGTGTCACCTCATCCGCACCATCAACATATACTTCGTAACTAGAGACTTCATTTAAGTCGTATACGTCTATTCCTAGCGCTTTTAGTCTAGCGCTTGACGCATCTGAGCTAGATACAGCACCTTCTATATCCAGCTTATTTTCAGCAAGTGCATCGATAAAATAATTCACCGTAGAGCCAGTACCAACGCCCACAATACTGCCGGGAGTTATAAATTCAAGCGCCGCTTGAGCAACCCGTTTTTTCTTTGTATTTTGATCCATTGGTTCTATTCGCTATGTTTGGGTTAATGATAAAAGCAGGGGGTATTCTAATTATTTAAAATGAAAATATCGAGTAGGCGTAATGATATTTGGGAGAGGTATATCCCATACTTCTATTGGCAACGCTAAGGTTTGTTGAATATCGTGGGCGAGCCCAATGAGTCGAACAGGGTTTTCTTTGTGAATCGCCTGCAAAGTTCTGTCATAAAAACCACCGCCCATACCCAATCGATTGCCCTTGTCGTCAAACGCAACCAGTGGCGTAAATATAACGTCCAGCGCTTGTACGGGGCATATTTTGTGACACTCTAATTTAGGTTCAAGGATGCCAAAGTTATTTGCTAGCATCAGTGAGTTTTCGGTGTAGCGCAAAAACAGTAAATAGCCATCACAAAAAGGGTGCAATACTGGGAGGTATACTTCTATATCAATTGACCATAAATATTCAATTAGCGGCAGCGTGCTTAACTCACCATCATTTGTTAAATAAACGGCGACACGCTTTTTGTGCTCAAATAGTTTTAAGTCTATACATTGTTGCACTAGCTTTTTAGCTGCGTCGGATTGCTCAATGACAGATAAAGCTTTGCGCCGCTCTCTAAATGTTTGGCGCAAGCTGTTTCGAAGTTGAACGGTTGATGGCTCTTGCATCGTGTCGTGTATGTTATTTATTTATCGTAAGTATCAATGAACAATTGAGTTAGTCGAGGATGATCGACCTTAGTTGCTACATATACTTTAGGCATGCTTGTCCAATGTTCGCTCATTGTCGAGCCAATTGGTGCAAAACTTGTTTGCCCAATATGCAAGGGGTCTGTTCCTATACGCATTTGTCCTTCTGTCATTTCAAACAGGCTGTCGTCTAGCAAGTAAGCTAACGGAAATGCATCATGGAAAAAACATCTGCGCTCATCTAATCCTTGCGAATAGAAGTCCATATAAAATTGTGCGGACTTTGCCACAAAACCGCCTAGTGTAGGGTTCTTTTCAGCAAGAATATCGACAAAGTTTGGTGGAAAAGGTAGGTCATATGTTACGTCTAGACCAAACATATTTACACGCCACTTGGCTGAAAATACGATTTCGGCAGCAAAGGCGTCGTTCCAAATATTTGCTTCTGCGACAGGCGTAACGTTACCAGGTACAAAGGCCGCACCGCCCATAATATTGACGGCTTTAATTAAACTTGGCAGTTGAGGCTCTAATCTGAGCGCCAGCGCTAAATTGGTTAAAGGCCCGACGGCAACTATGGTAATCTCACCGGGGTGTTTACGCGCCATTTCGACGATGAATTCCGCAGAACTGCGAGGATCTATTTTTCCTTTCGGTGCCGGATGGTTGATATTCCCAAAGCCGTCATCGCCATGGACAAAGTGTGCGTAAGTTGATTCTGGGCCGACATGGGGCATACCTGCGCCTTGCGTAACTGGAACGTCCAAACCAGCAAGTTCGACAAGAGACAAACCGTTTTTAGCTGCCATGGTTGCAGGCACGTTACCAAAAACCGTTGTTAGGCCTAATACCTCAATCTCGGGTGCTTGAAAGGCAAAGAAAATTGCCATCGCGTCGTCGATGCCAGGATCCGTATCAAGAATAATTTTGTGTGTCATTAATTGCGTCTACCAAGTTAGGGCACTTGCATATTAGTGCTTGTTATCTAGTGCTAAGTGCGTTGAGACAGAAAAGTGCTAACCTCATCCATTTTTGGTATTGAGGGTGCCGCACCTTCACGAGTAACAGCTATTGCGGATGCAGCACATGCAGTACGCATGGCAGATTCCACATTTTCCAGCGTAGTATAGCAAGCTAAAAAGTAACCAATAAATGTGTCGCCAGCCGCCGTTGTATCTTTCGCGTCAACCTTAAATGCGTCTACTTTTATTTCTTTTTGGTCATGTAAAAACATGACGCCTTGCTTGCCCAGTGTGAGCAATACATTGGTATTTGGATATTGTGCTTTCAGTGCAACTTTCGCCGCATGTTCTGATGCCGTTTCGGTCAACTGCATGGCTTCGATTTCGTTCACCACCAGTAAATCAATTTTATCTATTGGTAAGGATTGAATACTGTTTGTCATTGGCGCAGGATTAAACGCAATTTTTAAGCCTTTTTCGCTTGCAGAATCAATGATCTGCGCAATCGCATTTGTTTCATTTTGCAGTAACACCCAATCATCGACTGAGGCTTTTGCCAGCGCATTATCAATATGCTGCGATGTTAGCGTTTGATTCGCACCGCCAAACAAAATTATTGAGTTTTCGGCATCGGGCGTGACTTGAATGATAGCGTGTCCGCTAGCAACGTCATCAAGTTTACTCACTAGTGATAGGTCTACGTTGGCGTCAATCATTGGCGTAAGCATTTGCGCATCTAATGCGCCAATAGCACCAATATGGAATGTTGGAGCGCCTGCTTTTGCACAAGCGATGGATTGGTTCGCCCCTTTTCCGCCTAATACAGCCCTATAGCCATCTGAAGATAGCGTTTCTCCGGGTGCAACAAAGTGATCTACTTTATAGACATAATCGATATTGATAGAGCCAAAATTAAAAACTGCCATTATAAATTGCTCGCATTTTTAGGTGCCTCCCAAAATGCCGCTGTATGCTTTTCGTCCGTGCGCCGAAAAGGACACGGTGGAAGTATCATCATTACCGTAGGCTTCTCGATACATGTCGAGCTTGCACAATAGTAATAGAGTCAAGATCCTAAGGTTATAGCATCGGCCAGGAACATGAAGCATAACTGCAAACATTTCAGGAAGCATTGAAGCTATTATTATTTTTGCCTTCAACGCACCAAGCGACTGCTGCGCTGCAGGGATTGCAAATACTAACGTATTCACTGGTGGGTTGAAAGCACAAAAAATTTATGTGCAGAAATATTCCACGATTTGAGGTTGTTTCAGGGTAAATCTGCGGATAACTGGCTGTTCTAAACCACAGGTATTTGCTAGCATTAGAGTAAGCGCAACATGCGCATAAACAACAAATGAGAAATTTTTGTGACCCAAAATAAGTTAAGTTATGACGAATTGAGTAACATTCTTAGTCAGGAAAAGATTGTCGTCGATGCCTCTGAAATCCATGGCATCATTTGCGGTATGCTTGCAGGCGGCATGACAGTTGACGATCAAAGTTGGATTGAAGCACTGGAAGACGTTATCAACCAAGGTGATAAATTTTCAGCGTTAGTGAAAAAGAACGTTATTGAGATGTACAACCAAGTGTGTCAGGAGTTCATCGAGCCAGATTTTGCTTTAGCACTTTGTTTGCCTGATGACTCTACGCCAATCAACGACCGTGGACAGGCATTGATTGTTTGGGTACAAGGGTTTTTGCTAGGGTTTGGTTTACATCAGGCGGATTTGACGGCTTGTTCAGACGATGTCAAAGAAGCATTGGAAGATTTCAGCCAAATCTCCCGCATGGATGAAGACATGACCGAGGGCGAAGAGAACGAACAGGCACTTTTTGAAGTCGTTGAATATGTGCGTATTAGTGCAATGTTGAGCTTTAACGAGCTGGGCAAGTCTTTGTTGGATAGTCGGCAATCAAATAAGTCGGTAATGCATTGATTAAACAAATAGAATTTGACAAAAGAAGAGCGCAATTAATTGCTGAATGCCTACCGAATAGTTTGGTGATCGTGCCTGCTGCAACCGCTGTCACTAGAAGCAACGACACAGAGTATCATTTTAGACAAAACAGCGATTTTTGGTATTTTACGGGATTTAATGAGCCTGACGCCTTTTTTTTGATATCAAATCGCGCAGCCTCGTCTACATACACTTGCTTTATGTTTGTTCGCCCTAAAGATCCTCATGCCGAAATTTGGCACGGTAGACGTTTAGGCGTTGACGCAGCGCCGAGCGAATTAGGGTTAGATGCTTGCTACGACTTAGATAACATTGAAGACTTACTCCCAGAAATGATTAATGGGCATGAGCACGTGTATTTTTCGTCAAGTGAAAACCCCTTTGCCGATACCGTTGTGCTCGACGCAATTAATAGTTGTAAATCGGCGCCTAAACAAAGTTTGATGCCACCGCGATGCGTGCATGACGTTAACCAGCTAATTCACCGAATGCGACGCATTAAATCTGACAATGAAATTGCAATAATGCAACGTGCGGCTGACATTTCTGCGCAAGCACATTGTCGCGCTATGCAAGCAGCAAAAGCCGGTGTTTGGGAATACCAACTAGAAGCTGATATTCTGCATACCTTTGCTCATCACGGTGCAAAGTTTGCTGCGTACAATACAATTGTTGGCGGGGGGGGAAATGCCTGTATTTTGCATTATGTTGAAAACAATCAACAAATAGCCGACGGTGAACTCGTGCTGATTGATGCCGGTTGTGAGCTATATGGGTATGCGGCAGATATTACACGCACGTTTCCCGTAAATGGAAAGTTTACGCCTGCGCAAGCACAAATTTACCAACTCGTGCTTGACGCGCAGCTTGCCAGCATACCGTTGCTTAGACCTGATAGCACTATTACTGAGGCGATGGATAAAGCCGTTGAGGTAATAACGCATGGTCTGATCAACTTGGGAATCATTCTCGAAACGTTTGAAGACGCTATCGAAAACAAAACGTGGCGTCGTTACTTTATGCATGGCTTAGGGCATTATCTTGGCTTAGATGTGCATGATGTCGGTATTTATAAACAAAATGGTGCAGATGTACCTCTAAAAGCTGGCATTGTTATGACCGTCGAACCCGGTATTTACATCGCCGCTGATGCAACGGTACCTGATCAATACAAAGGGATTGGAGTACGTATTGAAGACAACATAGTCATTACGCCAGAGGGGAACAAAGTGCTAAGCGATAAAGTGCCCAAGACCATAGATGAAATAGAGGCGCTCATTGCAAACTAAGGATGTTGATGTATTGATTGCGGGGGGAGGCGTAGCCGGTTGCGTTGCTGCACTAGCAATTAAACAGTTAAGTAATTATTCAGTTGCGATTATAGAGAAGTCTCCGCCGTCGGAAAATACGCAGCATCCAAGTTTTGACGCTAAAGTGATTGCACTAGCCAAGCAAAGCCTTACATTGTTAAAACGCTTTGGTATTTCTGTTGCTAATGTCGATACTGCTACGATTGAAAAGATTCATGTGTCAGACCGAAAACATATTGGTCAAACGCTGCTAGATGCGAAACAACTTGGTGTTGATTATTTTGGTAAGGTAGTAAGATTAGAGCAACTTGGTTTTTCGATATATGAGCAGGTTAAAAATGCGGGTATCGATTACATTGCACCAGACTCGATAAATGCCCTTGAACGAAAGGTAGAATCTGTCGAGATAATGACGGAAAAAGCACACATTAGTGCAAAACTACTCGTTGTTGCTGAAGGGGCCAATTCTCCCACGCGCCAACGCTTAAATATTCCCGTTCATCAATATGATTATCAACAAACCGCTATTGTAAGCAACGTCGAGCTGCAATTGGCGCATCAAAACCAAGCATTTGAGCGTTTCACAAAATATGGTCCACTAGCATTTTTACCCTTGCACAAAGCCGGAATGGCTAATAACGAAAACTTAATGTCGGTCGTGTGGACAATGCCAACGCACAAAGCGCCGGATGTGTTGAACCTATCAGATGACAAATTTTGTGCAGAACTACAAACCCTATTTGGGTATCGTTTAGGTAAGATAGGGTCTGCGTCCCCCCGGTTCTCATACCCCTTACTATTAAAACAAACGCACGACTATGCGAGTCACCGCGTAATATGCATTGCCAATGCGGCGCAAAGCCTTCATCCCATCGCTGGGCAAGGTTTTAATTTAGGCATTCGTGATATTGATAGGCTAATTCACTCTTTTTTACCGTCTGTTGCATTAGGCAGTTTTGAGCATATTGCTAAATACAAAACTATTAGCGAGCAAGACAAAGATCTTACGATTAACGCGACGGATAGTTTGGTGAGCGTGTTTTCAAATCATCATTTACCCTTGGTTTTAGGCCGAAATTTGGGCTTAAAGCTGTTAAATGGATCACAGTCTATGAAGTCGTATTTAGCGACCTTAGCAATGGGAGTCAAGTAATGAGTAATCCGCTAACCTTGCATGCTGACGTGACCATTATCGGCGGCGGAGTTGTTGGTTTAACGTTGGCATTGGCCATTGCTCAACACGATGTGTCGGTACTCGTTGTAGATAAGGCGCAACCGCATGAACTCGCTGATGCAGGCACCATGGCTGCACACACGTTTTCGTCGAGAGTAAGCGCAATAAGCCATGCGAGCGAAAGGGTATTTTCTGACTTAGGCATTTGGCACAACATACAGCGAAAGCAAGCATATGTCGGCATGGAAGTGTGGGATAAAGATGGGTTTGGTCACATCCAATTTACCAGCGATGAGATAAATCGTGATGCTTTAGGCCATATTATTGAAAACAGTGTGTTGATATCGGCATTGCTTGACCGTGTACACCAAGACGACAATATACAAGTATTGCAAGGTACCGCGTTATTAAATGCCGAACACAGACAATTGCACGCGGGTGACGATGCTAGCGCACAATACCAAATTACCTTGGACAATCAGCAAACGGTTTTATCATCTCTATTAGTGGGCGCTGATGGTGCCAATTCTTATGTGAAAAAAATGATGGGGTTTACTGAAACCTTCTGGGATTATGAGCATACTGCCATCGTTGCAAATATTAAGACTCAAAAACCTCACGGCAATATTGCTCGGCAAGCTTTTACGCCGCTAGGGCCACTAGCGTTTTTACCGCTTCCCGATGCACATCAGTGTTCAATTGTGTGGTCGCAATCTACTCAAAGAGCCAAACACTTAATGGCATTGGATACCCCTGCATTCTGTAAAGCACTTTATGAAGATATTGATGGTCAACTTGGGCTGTGTGAGCTTACATCTGAACGTTCAAGCTTTCCACTTAGAATGCGTTATTCACGCCAATGGTTTGGGGATTCAGTGGTATTGGTAGGAGATGCTGCACATACAATTCATCCTTTAGCAGGACAGGGCGCAAATTTAGGAATTGCCGATGTGATAACATTGGCAGCATGTATCCAAAAATCAAAATCTACACGCGGTATTGTGAATGATTACCATTGTTTGAGGCAATATGAGCGCACACGAAAATCAGAAGCGATGATTAGTATCGCGACAATGGAAGGGTTTAAGCGTTTATTCGGCGGCAATCAACCGTTACAAAAGCTTGTCAGAAACATTGGCTTAAAAAGCGCCAATAATATACGACCGCTCAAGCAGTTTTTTATTCAGCAAGCATCTAAGGCGTAGTTGTTTAACAACCAATACCTTACTTTAGACCTTACTGTAGCTAAGCCATTGCTTAAGGAGTAATGCACGCTTTACACAACTAACACCGGGCTTTTTATTGTTGTGTTATGCCCTATGTGTTAACTAAAGCGTTTTACTCTTTTTATGTAAATCCTTTTACTTCTTTGTCCGTGTTAGCTTAAGCGTTTCTTCTAGCAATAGTCTCTGATGTTAAAAGCTGTTCGGCTGTTTTTGCTTCTTGTTGAACAGTTTCGTCAACAGATGCAACAGCTCTTGCGCCAGCAATCAATGCAGATAACATTACGCCCAAAAGTACGAAGCGCATTAAGCGAGTGATAAAGAAATAATTTTGTTTATACATGGTAGTGTCTTACTTTGCGAGTTTAAGAACAGGTGAATTATATCTAATAAGAACGATGTTTGTTAACAAAACTTTAGTATTTTATACAATTAATTGACATAAAAAACTTATCTTATTGTTTCTTAATAAGATCTTTTTTATTACAATTTTTTAATTTGTTTGAAAAATAATCAATTTATTCTCGTTCGAATATAAGACGCTAGTGCTTCGGCAACTTGAGGGTGTTGCGTTTGCTGTTTAAACAAACAAACGTCAATGTTACCAAGGGTTGGTAGGCGACTATCCTTAATAATATTGAGTTCTTTTGGTAGGCTCGACTTTGCCAGCGCAGTCAGGCCTAAACCTTGTTTAATCGCGGCGATGAGGCCATATAAGTCGGCGTTTGTATAGGTGATTTTCCATGCATGGGTTTGCTGCTTAAGCTTGTGAATAACTCTACTTCTGTAAACACAGCCTTCTGGCGCGAGCACCAATGAAATACTATGTTGCGCTATGGGCATAGCCGCGTCGCCCACCCATACCAATTCATCATTTTTTAACAATTCGGCATCGGTCGTTATATCTGGTCGCACTAAGGCTAAGATTAAGTCAAACTGCGTTCTATATTGCTCACTTAGCAAGTGACGACTTAAAGCAGACGTAACGTCAAGCGTGACATCCGGGTAACGCTGACTAAACTCTCCAATAATATTGGGTAATAGCGTTGTTGCAAACTCACTTGGAATCCCTAAGCGCAATTGCCCACGTAATGCGTTTTCTTCAAGATCCCTAAATATACTGTCATTTAGTGCAAGCATTTGCTTTGCCTTTGCGTAAAGCCAGTCGCCATCTTTATTTAACTGATAGCTCTGTCCGCGTTTTTCAAATATACGTTTGCCTATTTGTTGCTCCAAACGCTTTATTTGCAAGCTTATGGCAGGTTGCGTTCTACCCAAGGATTCCCCTGCTTTTTTAAAGCTACCTAATTCAACGATAGTCACAAACGTGCGTAATATATCCAGTGATAATTGCTTCAAAACAAGGTGTTTGTTGGTAATTTTAGATAATATTAATTTATCATAATGTGAATGTATATAAATTATATTTATCTATAGATATGAAGTTTTAATTTGTTTGCTTGTACACATGTTTCTATACTTTTCCCATAATTTACGCATTTGAAGAGCGCTAGCATTCCATGACTAAAACCTATCTACACGCAGCTCACATTGCCGCTAATGCAAAAATGGTGGATTTTTTTGGCTGGGAAATGCCAATTAATTATGGTTCGCAAATCGAAGAGCACCATGCAGTACGACAAGACGCTGGCATGTTTGATGTGTCTCATATGACGATTGTTGATATTACAGGTAAGTCTGCAAAGGCGTATCTTCAATATTTGCTTGCCAACGATGTAGATAAGTTAACAGATAAAGGTAAGGCTCTATATTCAGGTATGTTGAATGACGCGGGCGGTGTTGTAGATGATTTAATTGTTTATCATTTTGATGTCACAAATTATCGCTTAGTCGTTAACAGTGCAACCAAAGAAAAAGATTTGCATTGGCTGCATAACATACTCGCTAAATTTGATAGCAGCCGTGATGCAAGCGACGTAAACATTGTGCTTCGAGATGAGTTTTGCATGCTGGCAGTACAAGGTCCAAATGCAAAAGATAAGGCGTCGGCTGTGTTTTCACCAGCGCAGAATGAAGCCGTAAAAGGGATGAAGCCCTTTTTTGGTGTACAAGCCGAAGATTTGTTTATTGCCACCACGGGTTACACAGGTGAATCCGGCTACGAGATTATGGTACCTAAAGCAAAAGCTGAAGACCTATGGCATGCGTTGTTAAACAGCGGTGTAAAACCTTGTGGTCTTGGCGCCAGAGATACGCTTAGACTAGAAGCGGGTATGAACCTTTATGGGCAAGACATGGATGAATCCATTTCGCCGCTGTCAGCCAATATGGCGTGGACAATTGCTTGGGAACCAACAACGCGCAATTTTATAGGGCGCGAAGCACTAGAAACACTGCGTACTAGCCGCACTGATAAGCTGGTTGGCTTAATTATGACGGAAAAAGGCATATTGCGCACAGGCCTAAAAGTAAACACGCCTGATGGCGACGGTATTATTACCTCTGGTACCTTTTCTCCTACCTTAGGTCACAGTATTGCGTTTGCAAGGGTGCCCATGGGTAAAAGCACAGACATAGGTAACATCGTTGATGTAGAAATGCGCAAAAAGTCTATGCCAGTAAAAATTGTAAAGCCGAGCTTTGTGCGAAATGGTAAAAGCGTAATTGATTAATTTATAAGCTTAGCTAGCATATAAATTTACGTTTTAATACATAGCATTTATACGACATTTTATTTAGCAAATATACACTAGGAACGATTATGAGCAATATCCCTCAAGAGCTGAAATACACAAATACCCACGAATGGATTAGAGCAGAAGGCGACGGCATATTTACAGTAGGTATTACTGAACATGCGCAAGGCTTACTTGGTGATATGGTGTTTTTAGATTTGCCGGATGTAGGCGATGCAATCGCAACCGGTGATGATTGTGCGGTTGCTGAATCTGTAAAAGCTGCATCCGATATTTACGCGCCCTTGTCAGGTGAAATTGTCGAAGTAAATGAAGATTTAGAAGATAGCCCAGAGCTAGTTAACGCCGACGCATTTGGTGATGGTTGGTTGTTTAAAGTAAACGCTGAAGATCCAGACGAAGTTAACGGCCTTTTAGACGCAGAAGGCTATGCCAACCTTATCGACGAAGACGAGTAGTTATTCAATTATACGTACGACCATAAACTACCTATACGCCCATAAACGATGGTGAGTGATGTTGCTCGCCATTTGTCATCAAAAAAGATACGTAATTACAAATACAAAGGTTATAAGTCATGAATGTTGCCAGTAAGGTGCCTGTTAGTCTTTCTTCGGCTAGCCTCGAAAGTCTAGAAAACAAAGACGAATTTATTCGTCGTCATATTGGACCGGGTCAAGGCGAAGTAAGTGACATGCTTGCAGATATTGGTGTGGATTCTTTAGACGACTTAATTTTGCAAACCGTGCCATCATCCATTCGTTCTGAGGGATTAAATATTGGCCAAGGCGTGCGCGAAGAAGAAGCCTTGTTAGCCTTAAAGCAGGTAGCGGCGCAAAATAAGGTAAACCGCTCTTACATTGGTATGGGCTATTACAATACGCTAACGCCCAATGTTATTTTACGCAATGTGTTAGAAAATCCTGGTTGGTATACAGCGTATACACCATATCAGCCTGAAATTGCACAAGGGCGTTTAGAGGCAATACTTAATTTTCAGCAAGCGACGATTGATTTAACAGGCTTGCCCTTGGCGTCTGCCTCTTTGTTAGATGAAGCGACGGCAGCAGCAGAAGCCATGGCATTGGCTAAACGCGTATCAAAAAACAAAAAGGCAAATGCGTTTTTTGTGGCCAACTCAGTGCACCCGCAAACTATTGATGTGTTAAAAACTCGCGCCGATATGTTTGGCTTTGCCTTAATCGTTGATGATGTAGAGCAAGCGACTCGGCATGATGTGTTTGGTGCGCTATTGCAATACCCTACGTCGAGCGGTGAGTTACTTGATTTACGTGAGCTAATAGACACATTAAAAGCAAGCAAAGCGGTGGTTGCTTTAGCGACGGATTTACTCGGCTTAACTATGTTGACGCCTCCAGGTGAGTTAGGCGCAGATGTGGCGCTAGGCAGTGCACAACGGTTTGGCGTACCGATGGGTTACGGCGGGCCACATGCCGCATTTTTTGCGACAAAAGACGCGTATAAGCGTTCGTTACCTGGGCGTATTATTGGCGTGAGTAAAGACACGCGAGGCAGACCTGCATTGCGTATGGCATTGCAAACACGTGAACAACATATTCGACGCGAAAAAGCCAACTCGAATATTTGTACAGCCCAAGTGTTATTGGCGAATATGGCGAGCTTTTATGCGGTGTATCATGGGCCAAAAGGTTTGTTGGCAATCGCAAATAGGATTCATCGACTGACCGATATACTCGCCTTAGGCTTGCAAAATAACGGCCTGCACTTGAGGCACAATACGTGGTTTGATACCTTGTCGGTGATTTTGGACAACAAAGACGAAATACTTGCACAGGCCTATGAGAAAGGAATTAATCTACGCGCGGATATTGAAGGTGCCGTTGGCATTAGTCTTGATGAAACCACTACCCGAGACGATATAAATGACTTATTTAGCCTGTTTTTAGGAGAGACCCACGGCACAGACCTTTTGGCCTTAGACAAACAATTACTAACGGACGGTAGTGCGTCTATTCCGGCTAGTTTGCTCCGTAGTTCATCATTCTTAACGCATGAAGTTTTTAATCGCTATCATTCTGAAACTGAGATGCTGCGTTACATTAAATCGTTAGAGAATAAAGATTTAGCGCTGAATCATTCGATGATCTCATTAGGCTCATGCACCATGAAGCTTAACGCCACCGCAGAAATGATACCCGTCACGTGGCCTGAGTTTGGTCAATTACATCCCTTTGCGCCTATCGAACAGGCCACGGGATATAAATTGATGATAGATGAACTGAGCGATTGGCTGATTGACATTACTGGTTACGACGCGTTGTCGATGCAACCTAACTCTGGCGCTCAAGGCGAGTACGCGGGTTTGTTGGCTATTCAGCGTTATCATCAAAGTCGCGACGAAGGGCACCGTAATGTCTGTCTGATACCACAGTCGGCTCATGGGACAAACCCGGCGTCGGCACAAATGGTAAGCTTAAAAGTGGTTGTGGTTAATTGTGATGCCAAAGGCAATGTCGATTTAGACGACTTGCGTAGCAAAGCCGAGGAAGTAAAAGACAACTTAAGTTGTGCCATGATAACTTACCCGTCGACTCACGGCGTGTATGAAGAAACCGTAAAAGAAATTTGCGACATAGTGCACGAATTTGGTGGGCAAGTTTACATGGATGGCGCAAACATGAATGCACAAGTCGGCATTACATCACCCGGCTTGATAGGTTCAGACGTATCACACCTAAATTTGCATAAAACCTTTTGTATTCCTCATGGTGGCGGTGGCCCAGGCATGGGACCCATTGGTGTTAAAGCGCATTTAGCGCCATTTTTACCCAGCCACAGCATGATAACCTTACAAGCCGCTGGCACAAACGATACACTTGGCAGCAATAGTGCGGTTTCGGCAGCGCCATGGGGCAGTGCCTCCATTTTGCCAATTAGTTATATGTACATCAAAATGATGGGGAGCGAGGGGCTAAAACGTGCGACCGAAGTTGCCATATTAAATGCCAATTACGTTGCCAAAAAGCTCGAAGGGCATTACCCCGTTTTATACAAAGGTATAAACGGGCGAATAGCGCACGAGTGTATTATTGATTTACGGCCACTTAAAGAAGCCAGCGGTGTGACCGAAATGGACGTGGCTAAGCGCCTAAATGACTATGGGTTTCACGCACCGACGATGAGTTTTCCGGTAGCTGGTACGCTCATGATAGAGCCAACAGAGTCTGAAGCAAAGGCAGAGCTTGACCGTTTTATCGAAGCAATGATTTGTATACGCCTCGAAATCGCCAAAGTGGAAAACGGCGAGTGGAACAATACAGATAATCCATTACACAACGCACCCCATACCTTAGCAGATATTACCGACGACAAGTGGGATAGGGCATACAGCAGAGAATTAGCCGCATATCCGGTGGCTGCGGTTACTAAAGATAAGTTTTGGCCAACGGTAAATCGCATTGATGATGTGTTTGGCGATAGGAATTTGGTGTGTTCTTGTCCGGATTTGGAGGCATATCGGGATTGAGGGTTGTTTATTGCAATAAATAAAAACGCACATTTTACAAAAGAAAACAGAGCTGAATATACAAGAAATAACTCAATTAAAATAATCAAATGACGTTGATGACTGTTTAGCCATCGCTAGGTTCATTAGGGGCGTATGCTCTTTTTATTGTCGTTTGCTCTTTTTCGTGAATACTCGCAGTGAATCAACCTCTTGTTTATATGAGCTTATCATCATTCGTTCTTTAAGAATGTTTAGGAGAAGTCGATTTTTCTCCGTAAATGGAATTAAAGGTTTTTTACCGTACTCAGATATAGTTGATATGGGGGGCGGAAAGAGCTGCAGTGCTTGCATCACAATTTTTTCATTCCAAGTTTGTTTCTCTTGCCGTGGTTCGTCTTTCAGAACCTTTAACTTTTGAGTGAGTAAATTTAAACTATGGTCAAAACTATATTGAGCATAGTATTTACCAAAAAGTTTTAGACTTAATTCTTCATTCAATAGGAAGTGAATGAGTGTTTCTGCAACATCTCTCTCGATGGACGAAAAGCCCAGTTTCAAAAAATAAGGAGCAGATAACTCGCAAAAAGATTCATTGGCAACTGTATTATCGTCAATTATTCTACAAAGCTGTATTTTAAAGTCGTCTGATAAGTTAGATTTAAGTAACTTAAATGCAATACCAGAATAAATCGTACCTTGATAATCAAGTATATTTTTCTTGAAAAGATGGTGGTTACTTTCAATCAACGCTATTTGAAGATCTTCTCGGTCTCCGGCAACTTGGTAAGACTCTTTGTTAAGAGTAACTAAGTTATTCTTTGCTAACAGCAGTTTTTTTCTTCTGAAATTTCTGAAGGAAAGTTTGTCCAGTCACCTCCTATTTTGGTGTTAAGTTGTATATAAGACTCATCGTTGATATTCGAGTTGTTGAAAATATATTGCCGGAATTCGATTTCAAAACTGTCTAAGTTGTAATCTAAAGTAGCAAGC
Source organism: Agaribacter marinus (assembly GCF_030160655.1). GTDB lineage: Bacteria > Pseudomonadota > Gammaproteobacteria > Enterobacterales > Alteromonadaceae > Glaciecola > Glaciecola marina. Next base: position 1,861,203 of record NZ_BSOT01000005.1, on the reverse strand, counting down.
TTTTCACTATTGGCTTTGACATCTAGATAGATATCAATATTTTCATTTGCTGTTATTTTTGATTTATAACATTGGTACATCGTCTGCCATGTGGGCGAAATTTTATTGGTCCTAAGTACATGTGCCCATAGGTGCTCTGAGAGTTCTTCTAGGGATTTAAAAATATAATCTTGATGTGAAATAACATTTTTTATCAGCTCAGTTGATAGCTTATCACTGCGCAAAAGGCTTTTGATCGTATCTTTTGTCTCCTGAGTGTTGTCAGGGTTATCCAACATAACCTTTTCCACATATTCGGCTTCATTTTCACGTATGTAGATTGATAGGGCATGATGATTATTTTTCATAATCATAGAGAGAGTACTGTTGCGAGCTTCTTGCGAGTTTATCCCCTTTCGTCCTAAAATATACAATATGTTATTTAGATTTATCTCGTATAATGACTCTTCTATTGTGAAATTTATCAAGTCACTATTGGTATCCACGGATGTTAAATTTGATATTTTAACCTGAAGTGATTTTAACAATTCGTAGCTATTTGAACTGGGCGCAGGTGATTCACTATTTGAAAATATAGCCGCTGTTGACCTTTCAATATGCTTGATTAAATACTTTAATCCCTCCTGCTCTTTTATTGTTAGGTAGTCGACACAATCCAAGAGTTTAGATATCTCGAAGTCAGAATTATTCGAGAACAAGCAGGTTTTCAAGTAGTCTGGCCAGTGCTCAATTAGTACTTCGAAAAACCTTTTATGATTTGGTTTATTAAGTAAGTATTGCAACATAAATGATTCACCATACGCACTCTCGTAGTACTCTACCAAACAGCTTAAGACAAGATCCAAATATTTTAAATCGACATTGTCGTATCCAAGCAGGTATTCAAATAAATCTAAGTTCAGAATATATTTATCGCTGAAATCACTTAGTTGAAGCCTGTCACACACTTCCTTAGGGTTATCTAAAGGCATATCAATTTCCGGTGTTAAGCGGCCTTTAAGCGTTGTAAAGAATCTGCGATCGTTAGCGCTCCAATTATCATCTTCTCTGAAAATCGATGTATACAAGTAATAATGTTCGCCCAAGTAGCCGCTGAACAAGAGAAAGCGGAATAATCCTAAGTCCTCTTGAAACAGCTTAGTATTTAACTTTTCGTTTTGGATACAGCTATCAATCAGTTGAGGGTTGTTTTTCAGTAAATGGTGTAAAGGAAGCCCTTCTGCTTGAATTATTTCCTTTTCCAGTATTATAATTTTTCTCTGCAATAACGTTTTTTGCTCCGCCGTACGGTCATTGATTTGCTTAAGTCGTTCTTCAAATGAATATTCCGGATCAATTTCTTTTTCAATATCATTAAATGATTTGCCGGTAGACCAGCCAGGTTGGCGGTTAGGGGAGTCGGTAGTATAAATTGTACTGACGGATTTCAGTGGTTCCAGATCTTTAGCTAGTTTCATTCCAGAGAAAGTTATATGTTTTCCTTCAACGTGCACAGCAATAGAGGGCTGTATAGCGCTTTTAATTATCGTTCCTACGAATGCGGATACGAGTTCTTTTTCAGATCTTGCATTGCTTAAATTGGCTGCGATAATTCTATTTTTTATTATTTGAACTTTTTCACGTAGAGATTCTTTTTTTCTTTGAATCAAGGCATTTTGTTGATTTACAATATTAAATAATACACCTTGCGAATCATGGAGTGCTTCAAAGTCAATCCCGTAGACATTTTTATATATCATTGTGGCGAGCAAGGAATTAACATTGAGGTTTTGGTCGTTAATTTCTTCAAGGTAAATCAAGAACTCATTAAATATGTTGTTGAGCAATCTTGCATCATTAAGAAATTCAGACACATCACGAATAAAAGAAGTATCTAATTTTTGCTCTAAACCAGGTATTGCTATCACTCTCTTTTTAATTAAATCGGAGGAGTTAGACAATCCTATTATGGGTATTACAGGGATGATGAATTCAAAGAACTTTGTTCGCTCTCTTTCGCTAAACATGGAATCTTTTAGCGCGTATAAAAACTGTATTTGTCGTTTTGAATTTATATCTTCATTTTGATTGATTAAGGTATTTAACTCACGAAGCTTTATAAATATGGAAGGGGAGTTAAACCTGTCAATATCTTCGAATACAACCAAGTTATAATTGGTTTGCTCAAAGAAGTATAAGATTTCATCTAGATATTTATTGAGAATAGAGCTTTCATCTTCACTTTTTTCGAGTTCCAAGTTTTTCAAGGATATTTTCTTTAGCGGGATGCCAAAAAATGCCTTATAAATAGACTCGATCAAGCCTCTCGTACCTAATACGACACTTAAGATTAATAAAAAGGCCATCCAGAACTCCGTTGTCCACATAGGCAAGCTAAATATCTCTTTCCAGTGGCTAAAAGCTATTAATAGGCCTAAAAGCCAAAGAAAGACCAACCAAGCGACAATTGTTGGCTGTTTGGGTGTCCGTATTCTTTTAAAGCGTGAAGACTGAAGCTTATCTGACGAGGAGCTGTATATCATTTGTTGAAGAATGCTCAGTTCGATCTGAGCATCGCTGGGCTCCGTTTCTGACTCAAAAGATGCGAGAGAAATCTCTAAAGTTGTATTCGCATGGCTACTTTCTCTTTCTTCGGTTATTCCTCTCAGGATACTGCTTTTCCCGGAACCGTAAGGGCCAGTTAGTGCTATGTTATTTATTCCTTTTTGACCGATACAAAAATCAAAAGCTTTTTGATAAATACTATCTTTGAGGTTACGGGATACCGGCGCTAGGTCAATAAATAAGTTTTTGCTTTTATTTTTCTCTTCCATGAAACCCTCATGACAAAAATATTATATTGTGACTCGACGTTAGCGAATCATTGTTGAGGTGAATGGCAGTGTTCTAATTCGGTATGAGAATAAGTCCCCAACAACAAGCAATATATAATAGGTAAAGAGTTGCGACATTATCTCCACTACAGATTTTCCTCGTCGTGCTTAAAGCGCGTTATTTAGGGCGATACCTAAGCAAAAGCATGTTTTACTAAGATTGTAATCTTTTAGGCTTGGCATACCCTCTCAATTTACCCCTTAACGGAAAGGTGAGCCCAAACTCAGCAGAGTCTTTGCTCGTGGAATAATTGTGACGGTCGCCGATACTAAATTCCATGTCATTCTATTTGTGGACCATACCTAGTTAGTAATGGCCTAAAAAGTTATCGATGTCTGGGTTGCCTTCTCCATTATCGAATATTTGCATTGCGGATGCTTCAACAATGTTTTCTGCATGGGAAATTGAAGTAGCTAATGTAAAGACTAACGTACCACGAAGAATAGAGTATCGTTTCTGCATAATGTTAGTTCTTTGATATAGATCTACTTTTTAAAATTATCCTATAACAATATGTATCTGATGTAGAGAAGATTTTTTATGCTGAAGCATTTACTGTTAACTATTAGTATCAATAGCAGGCCAGTACTTCAAGGTAATGTATGATAGAAAGCGTCTATAAAACGCCCTGTTTTTTTTAAAAAATAGGTTATTCTTTGTTTTCTTTAGTGCATTAATGGTAATTATTGCCCTTGCCGTACTGCAAGATTACTTGCATAGCAAAAAGCAATAACCAATAACCAATAACCAATAACCAATAACCAATAACCAATAACCAATAACCAATAGTAACCGTGCAGCCAACACACCTTTAAATGGTTGCCAGTTCAGGCATGCTAGTCAGCAGTAACTAGTCTATAACAAGGTCTAATCGTTGACACTGATGGCTGTTTAGTCATCGCTAGATTCTTTAGCGGCGTATGTTCCTTTTTTATTTATAGTTAGTTGCCATCATGATTTTATATTGTTATTTTAAGCACAAGCTTTGTCACAGGCAAATATGTCTGATAATAGTATTAACGCGTGTAATTCAGTAAGAGGAAGCGTGAGGCTGGCAGCCTTTCTATTAGGTATGATCTGCAAAGGATATACGGTGATAATTAATTGGGAGTAATTCTTTAAGGATACTCTGTTCGCAAACAGACAGCCATTATCTGGCGTGCGACATCAATTATTTATTGGATACACTATGCCTATAAAAAACTCATGTCCCAAAACCGAATCTCTTAAACATTACAAAAACCTATCTTATGAAACCTTAGCGGCAAGTTGGTTGTTAAATGATGGATGGGATGTCTTTATTCCTATGATAGATCACGGCCTTAAAACAGATTTTGTAATCTCGGATAGCGAAACGTTTTATCGGATTCAAGTGAAAACGACAGGTTCTCATGACGAAAACATTTTCGTTGAAAATAAATGGGGCGATGCCAACATTGATTATGTCATTTACTTCTCAAAAACTGGAAATTGGGGTTATGTCATTCGACCATTTAGGCAAAATCGAAAACGTCTAAATTCGAATAGCCATATTCGCTTTCATAAAACCCCAAAAAACTTTGTTAAAGCGTTTACACGTATTTAGTATGGTTTCTGCAAGAATTCGATGACGAATTATCAATAAATGTTATTTCAAGAAGATGACGAGGTGATCAAGATCATTAGGCCGTTACAGTGTTGCTGTGTGCGGGAAATACTGATATGCACATGGGCTTTGATGGTCTATCGGCACTCGCACAATGGCTGGTGGGCAACCCACGTCAGCGGCGTATACTCATAAAATATGTGTAGTAAAAGCTACAAATGCCCGAGCGCTATTGCTCTCGGACAAATAGAATAGGGTTAATCGGCTATAAATTGTTGTTGTCCATCCACAGCGCAATGGCAGACCCAATGCCATCTGGGTTGTGCTCTTGCATGAAGTGGCCGCCTGAACCCATATTGTAAATTGTGATGTCCTTAAGGTTTTGTCTCTGCCACTCAACAGCCCATCGTTGGACAACCCAGCCTTTATCTAAATGGAGTAATAATTTGGGGAGGTCTTTTTGAGTATGTAAGTATTGTGTGTACTTGTGAACCATATCCATGACATATTTTGGGTTTTTTCCATCGACAGGCGCATCCAAAGCAAACTGAAGCATCGGTAGGCGGCTTTTACCATTGGCGAAAGGTTCGCGATAAGCATTCAATTCATCTTCAGTCAGCCAGTCTTGTATACTTGGCAGCATCGCTTTTTCCAAAAATACATTTTCTTCGAAGATGAGCTTTTTTGCTAATTCCATGTCACCTGATTTGATTTGCCCCATGATAGGAAAGAATTGCTCAAATAATGACGGAGAATGGTTACTTAATTTGGGTTTTTCTGGAGAGAAGGGCGCTTCAGCCGGTGGCACAGGTACTAGTGCCTCCATGAATGCAATACCTTTCACATTGTCTGGATTATTTGCTGCATAGTCGAAGCCAAGCACAGACCCCCAATCATGAATAACTAAGGTCACGTCTTTGAGTTTTAGCGCATCCATAAATCCCTGAAGATACTCTGCGTGTTCTGGCACTGTATAGCCAATATCGGGCTTATCTGACTTACCAAAACCTATTAGGTCTAGGGCAATAACTCTATGCTTATCTTCTAGATGAGGAATAACATTTCGCCACAAATATGACCACGATGGCTGACCGTGCAACATCACGATAGTCGAACCGGTGCTACCAGTATCAACATAGTGCATGTTAGCACCTTTTACTTTTACGTATTTTGATGGGTAGGGAAAGTCGTGACGAGCTAATTCGACATCCTTGTCTAATTTGTTATCCATTGCATTTACTGATGGTAGAGACAAAATGATCACCCAGAATAAGCCCAATACCGCTAAATATTTCATACATCTTCCTTTTAATTAACAAAGCAATCTTAGTCAACTCAAGTACAATGAGTTGAGCTTGTTTTTGAGAAGCGCCTGTGCGCAAAGCAACAGTATGTGAAAAAGTGAAAACAATGCTGAATTTGTTCCAATATTTTTCTAAATTAAATATAAATTTTGCAGAATATCGCGATTTACGAAAGGGTAACGAGGCTACATTAATAAGCTTGAAATTTTCACGCAGCTAATACTAGTAACTAGTAGATCCTCCATTCTTCATTTATGTGGAAGTATAAAATACACCGATAGTGGTGATTATGAGTAAATGGTATGGGTAAACAAATGGCATAATCGAATATGCCCGAAACGCACATAATCCTTGATTCAGCAAACCTGGGCAAACTTATCGAGGCTAAACGTACGGCTATGAAAATGAAATTGGCGGATTGCGCATCCCTTTATATTCATCACTTGAGAGCAGCCAAGCGTTCTTTTCCCTTAATCACCAATCATTGCCAGTACTTCCTTTAAAGCTTGCTCTCTGTCAGTACGAATAGATGCTGCCCAAGCAAGCAATTCAGGGTTTTGTTCACCATGATCTGCTCCCCAGACAATCATTTCGAGCAAGATAGGTATCAATGATTTTCCCTTGTCCGTCAGGCCATAGTGAATAATTCGGCCATTCTCAGGGCATTTACGTTTTGTCAGTACACCTGACGCCACTAAATATGCCAAGCGCTTGGCTAATATGTTTGTCGAAATGCCTTCGGCAGCGTCTAAAAAGTCGCCATAGGTGCTTTTTTGATTGAACGCGATGTCTCGAACAATCATCAAGCTCCATTGGTCACCAAAAATTTCAAGCCCAAAATTTATTGGGCAGGATGAGCGTGATTTCTTTTTCATGGAAATATCATAGTTAATTAACTTGCAAAAAGAAAGTAGTTAACTTAAGCTTTAATTACTTGCTTTTTGCAAGTGGTTAACTAATGGCCTCATATATCTATAAGGAATACCCAATGAAACTCTATCTCATCAACGGTTCGCCCAATGGTAGAAAAGTACTCTCTGTTGTCCGCCATCTAGGATTAGAGCCAGAACTGATATGGCTTGATATGTTTGAAGGCGCGACGCGAGACCCTGAATATCTCAAGCTCAATCCAAATGGACAATCTCCTACATTGGTAGACGGAGAGCTTGTACTTTGGGAGTCAAATGCAATTAATACGTATCTTTGTGAAGTCGCAGCCAATCAAAGCCTTCTGCCAACAAATGCCGCTGATAAGGCTCAAGTACTGAAATGGCTATGTTGGGATCTTGCGCACTTTAACAAAGCGCTTGGCGTTATTGCCTTTCAAGCAGTGGCAAAGCCCGCGTTTGGTCTAGGCGAAAGCAATCAAGCAGTGATCGATTTTTATAAAGAAGAGTTTGATCGCTATGGCCCAGTCCTAGAGGCTCACCTTGAGAATCGCAAATTTGTTGTTGGCGATGACTGGACACTAGCAGATTATGCGCTCGCTCTTGTAGAAATGTTTCAACCAGCAATGCCTATCGATTGGCAACGTTTTCCAAATATTGTGCGTTTTTATGAGCGCATGCGAGAAAACCCTTATTGGGCATCCACTCAAGCGATTCCAGAAGAGGTAGGACGAAAACCCAGCAATTCGTAATAACTTTCCGCGAATATAGGCCTATTACAATAGTTAGGTACAACCAGCCTGGTAAGGCATGGATACACGAATTATCAATAGGCCAATATACGTTTGCTCTAAACGTTAGAACTTTGTAATGGAAAGATAATTCTCTACCTGCTTAGTCGCATTTTTACTTGGTGTCAAAATATCGGCAAGTTCTAGTGCGGAAACTATTTGTTCAAATGTTTTTTTGTCGGTATCTTTAATTTCGTCGCTATGGGTATCAATATATGACTGAAGCTGTCCAGTAACACTCGAAATATTTATGGCTTTGTTGTTTCCACTTAAATTTTCAAGTGCCTCTTTGGCTTGTTGTAAAATATCAATCAATGAGTGTTGTGGGTCATCATTTTCTAATGAAGCAGAATAGTCATTAATAAAATCGATGAATTCGTTAATGGTTGGTGAGTTAGCCGATTTAGCCTCATTTTCGCTTCCTCCCACACGGTTAATCAATCCACTAGCCTCTTCAGCAGTAACAAGACCATATTCTTCTAGTCTCGTAACAAAATCCGTCGTTATACTAAAGGACGCAAAACCTTGTGCAAAAAACTCTTCGTTCAATTTTTGAATGTTCTGAGCTCTACTTGAAATTGCTACTGAATCAGCTCCACTTTTATTGCCCGACGAGATGTTTTTTTTGTTGCTCCCATCTGATGTTTGCTCTGTCACAGCGACACCGTTTGAATGAGAAAAATCGGTATTTAGCACAGCGTTATTGATAGCAGTCATGTTTATACACGTTATTTGAATGGAAGAGTTAAAGTAACCATGCTAAATGTGTACCACTTGTATAATAAATAAACTTATAGGCGCTGTTGCTTTCTAGGCAGTTTGGATATTTAGGTAGGCCTTTTTTATTTTATATTCCTTGTGTCACGTTAAGTATTCATCCCTTGTCTTGATGCCAACTATATACAAATATAATCAGGACTAGAATTGGAAAGTTCTTGGTTACTGGTCCAAATGGATGCAACCAAAAGGCTGCATCAATAAATGTTAATAACACCATATAAAACACTATTACTGCGACTTGTATCAAACAACATAACTTGATTCTGAATGACGTTAGCAGCCACAAGCCAAGCGCGATATCCAGCGCACCACCACCAATTACAGATATATCAGCTAAAGTGCCAAATAGGCCGGCGCTAGCTAATATCTGATAGCCAATGTCAGGTGAAAAAAATAGTGATGTAAGCCCCGTAAATATCCATAACATTGCCAATGAATATATTGCTGCACGATGCAAAACTTCTTGGGTAATTGGTTTCATTAACTCTCCTTAAGCAACTGGAAATGGTTTAAATACCATTAGCCAGAAGATCGCTAAAATAGCGCTAAATGCAGGAATACCAAGTAATGTCCAAGTTCTCATTAAGGATTTGAATTCAGGTATGACGTTATTGGAATCAACGGATATTTTTGCCAATGCTCGTAATCGGTACTGAATACGAAGGACCGGTAACCAACAAATACCAATAAAAGCGAATAGGCCAATTACCCAGTAAAACCAAGGAGAGCTATAAGAATAGCCTCGTAAGTTCATCAGTAATATTCCTGTTGTTATTTGGGTGATCACTGCGGGTGTAGTAAAAAACCAATCCCCAAGGATAACGTGTTGCGCAGTAACATAGATGGCTTGGGGATTATTGGAACGATTGGCCATGAACATAAAAAAGGCAATACCGGCACCCGTGCCAGTCACCACTACCGCAGCTAATATGTGAATCAGTTTTAGGGTTAAATAATATTCCATTAGACTCCTTACAATTGCGTTTCAGAATGGATGTCTAGCACATCAAAATATGGCGCAAAATCACTTAGTTTAAATAGGCCGACACAGGGCTTAGCGCCAGCGTCCGTGGTGTTAGTTTCTAATAGTTTTTTTGCCAGAATTATCGTGGATAAAGTAGGAATATATGGCCCATTTCCGTTGGGTGCGTATAAGCGCCATTTAATGCTCTTCTCGTTGTCATTTTGGTCAATACCTTTCAGTAAAACCTCCATTGCGCCGTTGTCCGTGCCAAATGGCAAAAACAGCTTACTAGCTGTTACAATCGACTTTGCCATTGGTGCCCAGTTTTTCACGAACCCTTTTTTTGCCAAAGTAGCCATGCCCACCATTGTTTTATGCAAAATAGACAATTCTAAGCCAGCTTGAAAAGTCACTCGTTCAGTGACGCTGTACCGTTCAGGAAATAACTCCAAATCAGGTACATCAACATTAGCTAAATGCCGTTTACCAACAATCCCGCCAAAGTCATTTACGTTTGAGTCCATCCAACCAAATACATCTTGCCAGCGACCATCCTTAAAGGCATGTAGCGGGTGGCCAGTGTATGAAAGAATGGCTTCTACCGTCGCTAACCCTCGCTCTGCTTTATTGCCCGGTGCAATAGCTAAATCAATAGATGTCAATGATTTAAATTGCGCTTGATAATGCTCGACAACAGCTGAAGATAATCCGGGGACGGAGCTCGCGCCGCTAACGACCAATACTTCTTTTTCTTTGGCGTGCGTATTTAGCTTAGCAATATCACAAACAAAACGACGGTCGTCAGCTAGGTCAATGTAATGCGCATTGGCTTCAATGCAGGCCTTAGGTACACGATAATCTTGGCCTTGAAATGGCCCACTTGTATGAATAACCAAGTAAGGTGAAAGTGTTTTTAGCCGCTCCTCAAAATCAGACGCAAAAATGTCAATCGTCAAGGGTACTAGATTTGCGGCTGAATTGGCCTTTAATTGATTAATACAGGCAGTTGCCTTGTCTCGGTTTCTACCCGCAACATATATGATGATATTTTCAATCTTGGCAAGGTTTTCAACGATACGCTTGCCGAAATTTCCATATCCGCCGAGTATTAATACTTTCCTCATCTAACCAGTTCCTTGCAAGGTATATCAAAATCAACGTGGTAATGCTCATCGTGCCTTACCCATGAACGTTTTTTAGAGAACTGAATGTGCTCTTTTAAGTAACTAGCGTATTTTGTTTCAAATAACTTTGGTTGAAGTTTTGGATCGAATATAACTCGCCACAAGCCTACTCCTTGCGCACTAGCTTCTCTATGTAAAACAACGATATGAGCCGCTAGGGCAACGTAATCTATAGCATATTCTTCATATTTGTCGTTAGCGTCAAATTCGATATCATAGCCAAATTTATTTAGTGGGTGTGTCGGCAGATGAACGGATTGTCCCGCTTCATCAATGACAGGAGTCATAAAGTCAACGGATAATCCATTGCGGTGCGTTTTATGAGGCTTAAACTGCCCCCCATTTTCGAAACCTGTCTCAGCATATTTGAATATTTTACTAGGTTGTTCTATTTCTAATGATTGATATGCATTAACGATGATATTTTTTACTTGCGAGTGAACGTAGGTGCGTCCTGCAAGACGCGCAACAGTGCTGTATTCAACGTAATTCTTGCCAGAGCTAGGTAAATTGACGCCATTTTCCAACTTTCCATTCGATGTGGTTCCATAGCATATGCTTTCTTGTGCTGACGCGACGCAAGATAAGAGACTTAATGCAAGTGGTAAGTATTTTACGAAATTCATGTGTCTTTTTTAAGCTTCCAAGAGACACCAAAATAAATCGCCGTGCCAATCAAACCACTATATATGCATACTTTGTGTAACGTTGAAACAGAGATGATGCCTAAGAACAGATTGTCTTGCGTGAATGGAAAGAACGGTTCGACGTCAGCGTGCATTATACTATCGAGTAGAACGTGGCTGAAACTACCAACAAATGCACTTAGTAAAACAACGCTCCAAGTGATTGATATTGGTAGATTATTCTCGGTAATTTTGAGCAATTTTAAACCGAGTTCTGATAAATGCTTTCCGGTTAGCGCGGCAAAAATAGCAACTAATACCGCGCCTACATAAGTATGGGTAAATCCATGTAAATGTCCTTCACCCGTTATCAATACAATTAACGGTTGTATATCCATTACAATCTGGGTCCAGCCAAATACCATTAAACTGAAGCCGCCTTGCAACAGCGATTTAATCAGTATTCCTGAGCCCATATGTAGTGGTGTAAATGGCATTAGTCAGCTAACCTTATTTGAAATTCCTTCTAGCAGTACTTCATTCTGCCGCAATTATTAATAAAAACAAATATGTACTCACTATTTGCTTTATTTAAATAAACTGATTATTGTGCGCCCGCCTATTATTTAGGCAAACTGAAATCATTAACTAACTGTAAAGGAGTAAACATCATGACATTTACATCATTATCCTTTGCAGGTCTTGTCCGATAAGTAGCAGGAAGCTATTTACTCATTCCCTTTGAAGGTAAAATTTAACCGACTTTTAAATTACAAGGACATACAAGTGCTCGATATTCCAGATGAATACCAGTATATGGATGAAGAATTAATTGAAATTATTAAGCAATCAGTCAGTGCTTATTTCGGCATAATTTCCTAATAGATAATAAAAGCAAATAAGTGTGGCGAGTATTTCTCGCTTGCGCTTTCTCTGCCACCAGATCCCCTTGCCTCATTACGCGATAAACTCCTCGCGAAATCAACGATTTCATACGCAAATGTAACAACTCTGTAAAGCGGGTGCTTTTTCGTTAACTCTGTGATTTATCTGTTATTTCTATCCCAAACCTGTGAGAAAACTAGTAGTAAATTAGTATTCTTATGCAGGTTTTTTGTGACATCCAAACAGTAGTCTTTATCCCACGGCCATATAGCAATAAAACAAACGGTCGCCCAAGATACTCTGTGTAGTGATACGCCTAAGCGCTACTCAGGGTCGTTGCAACTACTATCAAGGATAAATTATGAAGACCTTATCTTCTTTGTCGCTCACGACATTGTTTACAGCCACCATGTTGTCCAGTTTAACGTTTGCCCAAGAAGCAGATACTGATGACGATGTAAGACCATCACCACCGTCCATTGGCGCAGATGTGCCCGTTACATATTTTGGTCCACCGCCGTCTACAGTTGAACCCGAATTAATTGGCCCTGTGCAGTTGCTTCGTTCTGGCGAATTAGATGAAGACGCCGGCACTATCACCTTACCGTTGTATGAAGGCAGACTAAAAGAAACGGGTGAATCCATTTGGTACATTATTACTGATACAACAGATGCTGACGTTGCTAAAGCGCTTGGTGTAAACCATGCGGCAAAATTAGCCTTTGCCGATAACATACGTGCAGTGCGTATTGCAGAAACCAGCTTTGATGGCACTTTAGAATTTCATTGGGGTTCAGTCGACTTTTCACCCGAACGTATCGTTACTCCGGGTAACGCAGAAAATCCAGACGACAACCCATTCCCTCCCGCAGCCTTTCAACCTGGGGCAGTAGGTGATGAATTATATTCTCCCCTAGTCAAAATTATTACTGCAGGCGATCACATATACAATGCACCAATGGTGGCTTACAACGTGAGTGCTGAACAGCTCGATTATTGTGACACCACACCAGACTACTCATTAGTACACGATCAAGTCGTCAATATCTGTCCAGAAGAGGGCACTGTGACGATGCGTTTAACCCCAGGGTTTAGCTTTGCAAAGCCTGTTTTATATCTTACGACAGACGCAAACAACGAGTTACCAGCAGCACTTGAAGGCGCCATTTTTGCGCCAGGTTTACGTGACGTTGCGGTAGGCTCAGATGACTCTTTATTTAGTGCGGTTGAACGTATTTTTGGTTTTACGAATGGTCCAACGAATCACGTCGACGGTCAAATTAACCCGCAGCGCCAAGGGTTTTTTAGTGCACTGTCTGGCGAAGGTGCGCCGTTAAATGTATTAGGTGGTATTCCAACAGTCGCCACAGACTATAGCCCTCTGTGGGATCTCAACTTAGGTGAGTGGACACAAGATGCCGTAGATCGTGGTTATGTTTCACGTTTAACCGAAGAGTTTCAAATCCTAGGCTTGGTAGAACGCGGGCTTATTACGGGTCCCGGCGGTTCACTGTATGGGTCAACCGGTAACATTATTAACTGTCCAATAGTTCACCGTTTCTTGTAAACCGACGCCACACTAAAAGATTTGAGGAAAGAAAAATGACGATTAAATACAAAAAATTACTCACCGCTACCTTCGTTAGCATGATATTAACCGCTTGTAGTGGCGACGATGGCGCAACTGGGCCACAAGGGCCACAGGGTGAACAAGGGCCAGCGGGTCCGCAAGGCCCTGTAGCTGAAGTACCACCCGAGTCAGATATTACTGTCGCAGGTGGACGTTTAGCTCAGGACTTTGCTGACAGAACCGCTGCCATTACCAATGCCTTTGAACTTGTAGCAGGTTCGCCAGCTGAATTTGAAGCTGACGAAGACGATGTTGCACCGGGTCCTCCTTCTGTAGGGGCTGATATTCCTGTGACGTATTTTGGTCCAGCGCCATCAGACAGCAACCCTAGATTAATTGGGCCTGTGCAGTTACTGAAATCTGGTACGGTCGATACATCGGGCGAAATGGCCACTACAACCATTCCTTTGTATGAAGGTAGGCTAGCGTCGGGAGGGCCTAAAGACGGACAACGTTTTTGGTATATCGTAACCGATACTTCTGACAGAGATAACGCGGCTGCATTGGGCTTAAACTTCAGTGAAAAACTTGCTTTTACTGATGTCGCTGCGCCCGGAGATACCTTTGCGCCGTCAGCAGTGCGTCGCGGCTTTTATGATGAAGATGGTGTGTTGGTGACCACCGGTGGTGCTGTAGATTTTTCTTCTGTGAGAAGCATTGAATCTAGTTCAACCGATACATCGGGAACAAATAATCTAATTTCGGCGTTAACAATCACACCTGGCGCAATTGGGACGGATGTAGGCGATGCAGATGGCTTCTATAGCCCCTTGGTCAGAATTTCTAACGCAAGGGATCATATTTACAATGCCCCAATGATTTCATTCAACACTGACGAAGATGACTTGTCGCCGTATTGCGATGGTATTTCAGAAGATGAGGAAGAAGCCGCACGCGCAATTTTGCATGACAGTGTAGTGAGTATTTGCCCCGGTGAAGACGGTGAGCCAGGCACGGTGACCTTAGAACTTGCGGTTGGCTTTAGTTTTGGACGGCCTGTGCTTTACTTATCGACAGATGCCTCTGTAGATTTACCTGCTGCACTTGAAGGCGCAGTGTTTGCACCGGCGCTTGCAAATATTCCCGTAGGCCGTGATGACTCACTCTTTAGCGGAATTGAGCGTATATTTGGATTTACCAATGGCGCAACCAATGATCCTGACGGTATGGTTCACCCTCAACGACAAGGTTTTAACAGTGCAATTCTTGGCGAAGGCGGTCCGTTACAGGTACTTGGTGGTATTCCCACAGTTGCAACTGACTATTCACCACTTTGGGATTTAAACTTAGGTGAGTGGACACAAGAAGCGATTGATAACGGCTACCGTGCTAGAATGACTGAAGAATTTGCCATACTTGGCATGGTCGAGCGAGGGTTCTTAACCGGACCTGGTGGCAGTCCATACGGATCAAATGGCATTATTATTAACTGTCCAATTGTCCAACGTTTGCTCTAAGCAACATTTCAATACATTAACGATTAGGGTTGGCCATAGTGCCAGCCCTTTTTATTTGTTACGCACCTTAGTTCTGTGGGGTTGCTTAGCATGGAGTATTGTTTTGTAAATTAAAGAAAAGGTACCCAATATTGTTGAGGAGACAATGCTAACTAAACTCGCTAGCGCTTGGGTACCTTTATAGCTTTGCGTTATGACTCCATCAGTAGCCCTCCTCCTAACGCAGTATAAATTGTAATCAATGAATTTGTCATTTGAGTGCGCGCATCTACTTGCCGTTGCCGTGACGCTAGCCACTGTCTTTCAACATCCAATAGGCCAAGTAAGTCAATACTGCCGTTTTCATATTGATATTGTGCTAGCGATAGCGCTTTTTTGTTGGCGCTTTCTTCCTCGATTAATGCATTTACTCTGTGTTGCAACTGGGTGTAGTTAGACAGGGCTGTTTTGGTTTCAGCTATAGCGCTTATGACGGTTTGTTCAAAACGTGCAAAGTTTGCTTGGTGGTCTGCATCGGCGGCCCGTATTCTTGCTCTGACTGAGTCTAAATCAAAGGCTTGCCAACTAACCTCAGGGGCAATTGACCACGCTTTAGCATTACTTGACAATATTTTGCCTTGTGTCGAGAAGAAGCCTAAAAAACCACTAAGGGATATAGATGGATACAAATCAGCACTTACAACGCCAATATTTGCAGAAGAAGCTGCCAAACGGCGTTCTGCTGCTTGCACATCTGGACGTTGCTTCAGAAACCCTTTGCTGTGGTGCAGAGGGACCGGCGCAGCAAGCGTCGGTATCTGTTGAGATTCCCAATCAAAACCAATTAATGTTTGTGTTCCGCCAGCGAAAGCAATAAGCATTTGGCGTGCGGCTTCAGTAGATGCACTAATTGATGGAATATCTGCTTTTACACTGGCGATTTGGCTTTTTATGCGCAGTTCGTCCAATTCGGTAGCGAAGCCGGCCTGAACCTGGCTATGTACAATAGATTCTGTGCGCAACAAGCTATCCAATGTATCTTTTGCAACTGCTAGTTGAGCTTGCAGTCCACGATATTGCACATAGGTGTTTGCAATATTGGCTAACAAGGCTAAGCGTGCGTCTTGCCATGCGTAATAAGCGGCTTCAGCATCTGCTATAGCTGCTTGCTCCGCACGTTCAAACTTGCCAACGATGTCTAATTCCCAATCTGCAGTCAGCCCTAGCTGACGTGAGCGTAAGGTCATGCGTTCATGCGTATTTTGTGCGCTAGGAACAACTTGTCGCTGTGCATTATAGGTAGCGCTAGTACCAATACTTGGCCAGTCATTGTCTTCGATGTCATCAAAAATCGCATACGCTTTTGCAATATTTGCTTTTGCGATCGCAATCGAAGGGTTATGGCGGTCAGCAATCGCGATAAGTGCATTTAAGCTTTGATCGTTAAACTGCAGCCACCACTGTTGTGCGACTTTTGTTTCTAACCGCAACGGTTCGCTGGTTGCAGAGGCTGTTGTTTCCATACTAGGTGCTTGATAGTCGGGACCTACCGTTGCGCAACCAACTAACAAGATAGATGCCATAAGACTTGAGGACAAAGTGCTAATCGTGGTGTTCATTATTTTGCCTCTACCAAAGGGGGTGATAGTTCAGGCGTTGCGTTTAACTGCTTGTTTACTCGCTTTTTACGTAACATGTGGTAAAACACCGGGGTTAAAATCAAGCCAAAAATGGTGACGCCTATCATGCCTGAAAAGACCGCGATTCCCATTGCTTGGCGCATTTCAGAGCCAGCACCTGATGATATGGCCATTGGCAATACACCCATGATGAAGGCAAAGGAGGTCATTAGTATTGGCCGTAAGCGTAAACGACCAGCTTCTTTTATTGCCTCAATTGCGCTCATGCCTTTATCTTCAAGCTCTTTCGCGAATTCGACAATTAGTATGGCGTTCTTCATGGCAAGGCCTACCAATACGATAAAGCCAATTTGGGTGAATACGTTGTTGTCGCCGCCTGTCAAAATAACCCCTGTCATGGCAGACAACAGCGTCATTGGTACAATTAAGATAATTGCAACGGGTAAAGAAAGGCTTTCATACTGTGCGGCAAGTACTAAAAATACCAGCACGACAACAAGCGGGAAGACCAATAACGACGCATTTCCCGCAAGAATTTGCTGATACGTTAACTCGGTCCACTCGTAACTCATACCAATTGGGAGTGTTTCATCCAATATTTTGGTAATTGCGGCTTCGGCTTGTCCTGAACTGAAGCCCGGTGCCGGAGCGCCGTTGACTTCTGCGGTAGTGTAACCGTTATAGTGCATGACGCGATCGGGGCCCGCACTTTGGGTAACGTGCATGAATGATCCAATTGGCACCATGTCGCCGTTAGCATTACGCACTTTAATTTCTGTAATTTGTTCAGGTTCTTGACGAAATTGCTCATCTGCTTGCAAATTTACTTGATAAGTACGGCCAAATTGGTTGTAGTCATTTACATATAGTGAGCCTAAGTATGCTTGCATGGTGGTAAACACGTCGTCTATATTTACCGATTGCGATTTTGCTTTGGTACGATCAAGGTCAATATCGATTTGCGGCACGTTTACCTGATAACTGCTAAATACGCCAGTGAGTTCTGGTGTTTGCCATGCTTTTTGAATAACCTGTTGAGTTACCCCGTACAACGCTTCGTGGCCTAGATTTCCTTTATCCTGAATTTGCAATCTAAAACCACCTATCGTTCCTAAGCCTTGCACAGGCGGCGGTGGAAAAATAGCGATAAATGCATCTTGAATGCTAGCAAATTGTTGATTAAGAGATTGCGCTATGGCATTTGCAGATAGCTTATCGCTTGTACGCTCATCGAAGGGCGAAAGCGTAACAAATACAATGCCGCTACTCGAACTATTAGTGAAACCATTAATATTTAAGCCAGGAAAGGCTACCGCTGATTCAACGCCGGGGTGTTCAAGTGCAATGTCTGACATACGGCGCATGACACCTTCTGTTCTATCTAATGAAGCGGCGTCAGGCAGCTGCGCAAATGACACGAGATACATTTTATCTTGTCCTGGCACATATCCACTTGGTGTTGACTCAAACTGGTGATACGTTAATCCCATCAAACCGACATATAGCACGACGACAATACCGCCCATGCGCACCAGTTTAGCAATACCATTTTGGTAACCGTTTGCCGCGCGGCTAAATAGTCGATTGAAAGGGGCGAAGACTATACGACCAAAAAGCTTATCAATAGCGCGCGTTAAGCGATCTTTGGGTGCATCTTTCCCTTTTAGTAGCAAGGCAGAGAGGGCAGGGCTAAGTGTTAAAGAATTAATCGCTGAAATAACCGTAGATATTGTGATCGTTAATGCAAACTGCTTATAAAATTGACCTGTTAGTCCTGACATAAATGCGGTAGGTACAAACACTGCTATTAAAACTAAGGTAATTGCGATGATAGGGCCGGTAACTTCTGACATTGCCTTTTGGGTTGCCTCAACCGGTGCTAGGCCTTCATGGATGTTACGTTCAACGTTTTCTACTACAACGATTGCATCGTCTACTACAATACCGATGGCAAGGACTAAGCCAAATAAAGATAAGGCATTAAGCGAGAAGCCCAATAGGTGCATGACGGCTAAGGTACCTACCAATGATACGGGTACTGCCACCAAAGGAATGACTGATGCGCGCCATGTTTGAAGAAACAAGACGACTACCAATACCACCAGTGCCACTGCTTCTAATAGGGTGGTGATAACAGCGTCAATTGAGCCACGCACAAATACCGTTGGGTCGTAAACAATACTGTAGTCGATTCCTGCGGGAAATAAGGTTTTTAGCTCTGCCATTCGCGCGCGCACATCATCAGAGATTTGAATCGCATTTGAATTGGGTGCTTGAAATATAGGTAGTGCAACTGCTGGTTTGTTGTCTAAGAGTGAGCGAAGCGCATAGGCGTTAGAGCCTAACTCTATCCGGGCAACATCTTTTAAGCGTGAAATCGCCCCGTTTTCATCAACCTTAATAATGATGTTCTCAAACTCTTCTTCGCTTGTTAAACGGCCTTTAACATTTATGAGAAGTTGGAAATCGTTGTTGCCGGTGGGTTGAGCGCCCAAGGCGCCAGCGGCAGCTTGTTGATTTTGTTCGCGAATTGATGCGGCAATATCACTTGGGTTTAGGCCCAATGCGGCAACTTTTTCAGGGTTTAGCCAAATGCGCATCGAAAACTCACCTGCGCCAAACAGCCGAACGTCACCTACACCCTCTATTCTAGCTAATTCATCCTTTACGTTTAAACGGGCATAGTTAGATAGGTACAACATATCGTATTGATCATTTGGCGATGTAATATGCACAACCATGGTAAGGTCGGGTGACGATTTTTGGGTGACAACACCCAAGCGCTGCACTTCTTGCGGCAGCCTGGGCAAGGCTCGATTGACGCGGTTTTGAACCAATGTCGTGGCTTGATCGGGGTCGGTGCCAATCGCAAAGGTCAAGGTTAGGGTCATGCGGCCATCCCCCGTGGCCTGTGAGGACATATATAGCATGTCTTCAACTCCATTGATCTCTTGTTCAAGCGGTGATGCAACCGTATCAGCGATGACTTTAGGGTTTGCGCCGGGGTAATTTGCAGTTACAACAACCGTTGGCGGCACAACATTTGGATATTCGGTAATGGGTAATTTCCCTAAGGCGAGTAAACCCGCGATGAAAATCATTAACGAAAGTACGCCAGCAAAAATTGGGCGTTTAATAAAAAAGTGAGAGAAGTTCATGCTACCCTCCTACCACTTCAGTGCTGTTATGCATTTTAGATAAAGCCGCCCGCTTGAAGCTCTCATCTATTGTGTGTTGAGTATGTTTAAGTGCAGTGATTGTTGCTTTTGACGCCATGTCTACTTTGCGAGGAGTCACTGGCGTGCCAGGACGAACGCGCTGCAAGCCATTGACGACAATGTATTCTTTAGGCTGTAGGCCAGATTTAATGATGCGAAGGCCGTTAACTTTTTCACCTAAAGTGACAGCGCGATATTCAACAGTAT
Organism: Agaribacter marinus; assembly: GCF_030160655.1. Classification (GTDB taxonomy): domain Bacteria; phylum Pseudomonadota; class Gammaproteobacteria; order Enterobacterales; family Alteromonadaceae; genus Glaciecola; species Glaciecola marina. The sequence continues at coordinate 1,841,192 of NZ_BSOT01000005.1, read as the reverse complement.
TTTGGTCATTTAATACTAAGACAAACTTGTTGTTTAAATCGGTGCCAATGGCTTTATCGTCTATCAATATGCCTTCATAGGTTGCACTGCCGATCAATTTAATGCGTGCAAATAAACCAGGAATAAATGTGTCATTGCTATTGTCGAATACTGCTCGTCCGCGAATAGTGCCTGATCTTGGGTTTAACTGATTATCAACAAAATCAATGTAGCCTTGATGCGGAAAGTCATTTTCATTAGCTAAGCTCATTACTACGGGATTCTCATGCGTTCGAGAGCTTGGGCGACTGCCTTCACAACTGAGTTTTACATAGTTTAAATAGGTTTGCTCATCGGCATCAAAATATGCATATACTTTTTCAGTAGACACTAAGGTAGTTAATGTGGATTGGCCTGCATTTACGTAATTTCCTTTTGTGACCAGCGCATTTGATACTCTGCCAGAAATCGGTGCGTCAATACGCGTATAACTTAGTTGTAGTTGCGCAAGTTCTAGCGAGGCGCTAACAGAAGCAACTTGCGCTTTTGCGTTGGCTAACTGCGCCGCACGGCTATCAAGCAACTCAGCCGAAATGGCCTTTTGTGTAATTAAGTTAGACGCGCGTTCAAATTCTGATGTCGCAAGTCTAAGTTGCGCATGAGCGGATGCAAGTGACGCTTCAAAGCGCTTCACTTCGGCCTTAAACGGGCGGTCATCAATTAAAATTAGGGTTTGGCCAGCTTCAACATATGCGCCTTCTTCAAAGGTAATTTGGTCTATATAACCCGAGACACGAGGACGTAAATTTACGGTCTCAGGTGCTTCCAAGCGGCCAGTAAATGTATCCCATTCTGTCAGACGTTCATTTACGACTTGGGCAACGGTAACTTGCGGTGCTTGTACCTGACTTATTTGAGTACTTTCATTTGTTTCCCCAGTACCACAAGCACTGATTGCTGCAGCAATCAGTGCGACTAGAGAGCCTTTTATCGTCGTTGTTAGTTTCATAACTTTGCTCCTCAACAAAATTTTTTTCATTTGACTAAGCGAAGTATGGCGGCTAGTTTAATATAATAATAATTATATAATTGTATGTGATGCATCATTTTATTGAATGAATTGAGGGGCGAGTAAATGAAAACACAAGAGTTAAACTTATTAGTAACGTTTGACGCAATTATGACCGAAGGTTCTATCACCAGAGCGGCAGAGCGTTTAGCAATGACTCAGCCCGCGGTTTCAAACGCAGTGTCTAGGATGAGACTTGTATGGAAAGATGAGTTATTTGTTAAGGATGGACGCCAAATACAACCGACTTTGTTTGCACGGAATCTTTGGTCTCAAATTAAAGAACCATTGCAAATGCTAGGCGATGCTGTAGAGCCCAATGCTTTTGATCCGCTAACGTCGACACGCGCCTTTCGTTTAGCTATTCCCAGTGCCGTGGTTGATATTGCGTGGTATAAATTAAGAAAAATCATAGAAACAGAAGCCCCCTTAGTGAATATTCACGCAGTGCCGTATACTATCGACAATGGCGAAAAAGTACTAATTGATGCAGAAGTAGATTTAGTCATTGGCGCTGGAATTCCGATCACTAGTGTCATTCATAGTGAATTTTTGTTTCAACCAGAGTTCGTTTGCATTATGCGACATGGGCATCCGTTGGCAAAAAAACAACTGACAATAAAAGAGTTTACTGACGCGCCGCATTTGCTTGTATCGCTTTCTGGCGATACCGTCGGATATACCGATCAGGTATTGGCTCAACAAGGCTTGAAGCGTCGTATAGCGATGTCAGTAAATCATTTTTCAGCTATTCCGAGTATCATAGAAACCAGTAATCTTATCGCTGTAGTACCGCCTACTGCGCTTGAAGAAGCGATTTTTAGCAAACGAATTGCGGTTACCTGTCCGCCACTAAAGATAACGGGGGACCATGTCACAAGCTATTGGCATAAACGCCAACAAAATGATGGTGGCTTGACTTGGTTGAGAACGCATGTAAATCAAATCATAAAAGAACATGCAATAAACCATTACAAAAAGCTTAAAGAATGTCTGTGTTAATCAAAGTACTAACGTCAGGTTGATAGTACTAACATCAGGTTGATAATATACGTGTTGTGTGAGGCCAATTAACTAGTTGAGCGACGTATCCTTGGGGATAGATATTTACCTAACCCCAAGGCTATTTATATATTGCTAAACATTAATACATTCGACAATCTTCGCAATTGCTACCATAGGATTAGATGGCGGTGCATACGCTGCTTCCCATCCATACTGATAGCTATATTTGGCGTACGGTCCGCTTCCCCCAAACGACATATCGCGCATTACATAACTGGTAACACTGCCATAGGTATACCCTTTGTCAACGCACCACTGATGTGCACCGCCTGCGCTAATTGATAGTCCATACACACTGGTAGGGTTATTAAAAATGTCTGAAGAATACGCAGAGACGGGGGCGGAGATTACTGCTGCAGTGATGATTAAACTGCATGACACTGTAGATTTGATTAATTTCATTCTAAATTTCCTTTATTTTTTAAAACGATTTACAACCACTATGTCACCCAAACAACGAGGGACTTGTAAACTCTAGTTCAATAAATTGTATATTAAATATGAATACTATAATTCATAAGTGCAAAGTGAAAATTAAGAAGAAAAGTTAGTGGTTAATATTTTTTACTGCCAAAATGGATTTAACTATATGATAAATATAAGGATAAATTATTGTTGTCAACAATAATTGGGTTAGTAAAACATAATCCTTGACCTAATGTAACAGGGCTTATATATTAAGTATAAATATAACAGCGCTTATATAATTAAAAATGAAAAATTTAGGCACCTTACTTCGTTCACTCAGTGAACAACTAGATTTAGCCGTCGAACAGGTATATCGGGATCAAGGCATACCATTTAAACCTCGCTATTTTCCGATAGCGACAGCCTTGCTCGAAGACGGCGCTATGTCAATTAAGCGGCTAGCTGAGAAAACGGGTGTTAGTCATTCAGCAGTGAGCCAAACGGTAGCAGCAATGAAACGAGACGGTTGGCTAGCATCAATTTCAGGTGATGATAGGCGTGAGAAACTAATTAGTTTAAGCGCATTGATGCAAAGTGAGTTAGGTCAATTAGAACGTATTTGGTTGGCAGTGGCAAAAGCAGCTACGTCTTTAGACAATGATTTAGACAATTCACTTTTTTCGAGCATTTTAAAAGCCGGTGAATTGCTAGAAGACAATAGTTTTTATTCAAGGATAAATAAGGGGTTAGAGAAATGAAAAGCATAACAATATTTTTTTGGCTGGTGAGTGTTGTAATTTTTTCAACCCATGCGGCACAAGGCGACATTTCTGTGACTCAAAAGCGTGCCGTTGTTGAGGGGGTTGCCGATCTGATGGAGCGACGCTACGTGTATTTATCACAAGGCAGCGAAGTGGCAAACGTGCTGAGGCGACAGTTATTAGAGGGGAAGTTTCAGTCTATTACTAGTAAGCAAGCACTAGCAGAACATATGTCGACGTTTCTGATGGAACAAACAAAGGATGGTCATTTATTTTTGGAATATAAGCCGAACGCGTTAAGGGAAGAACGTAGCAGGGATGTTGCGTCAGAAAAATCTGACTACATAGAAAGTGAAATGGAGAAGTATTACGGTGCCCATATTAATCACGGTTTTAACGGTATTCAGCGGCTTAATAACAATATCGGATATATTGATTTGACGGTATTTGCTCCCCCTAATATGGCTGAAGACTTAGCGCATGCGGCAATGACATTGTGTGCACAATTTGACGCCTTGATTTTCGATTTACGGAACAATGGGGGAGGCATGGGAGAACTTGGCCACATCATGATGGGATATTTATTCGATGAAACATCACTACCGTTGAGTAACATATATCACCGCCCTAGTGATACGTTAACAACACACAAAACGCCAAACAAACTGCCTAAACGTCGTTTTGGCGGTAAAAAGCCACTTTACATTTTGACCTCAAAACGCACTTTTTCGGCTGCTGAAGCCTTCGCGTATGATTTACAAGCCTTAAAGCGTGCCACCATTGTCGGTGAAGTAACCGGTGGTGGGGCGCACCCTTTTGAATATCATGAGGTTGATCACGAGTTCTTTTTATCTTTAGCAGAGGCTCGCTCAATTAACCCTATTACCAAATCAAACTGGCAAGGTGTTGGCGTGCAGCCGGACGTCTTGGTGAAAAACGATCGTGCATTGAGCGAGGCCATCGATTTGGCCAATGCACGTTTGTCACAGCTTAATTAAGATCAAAAAAGGGCACCGTTTAGTGCCCTTTTGCAACGATAAGCAAAGATAAAGAAGCCTTATTAACTGAGGCTTTTTGCTTTTAATGCTTCTTCGATTTCTTCAATCGACTTACCTTTTGTTTCAGGCAGTACGCTTGCCATGGCAACTAAGCCAATAACGCACATTGAACCATATATAGTGAAGGTAATCGCCGCTCCCATGTTTTCTAGTTGCCACGGGAAGAAAGTAGGTACAACGACACCGCCAAACACTGAGGTTATGAATGCGCAGCCAGTAATGGCTAATGCACGCACTTTTGTTGGGAATACCTCTGAGAATAATATCCAAAGAATTGGCCCAATAGAGAAGTTGTATGCACATACAAAAGTGACGATACCGATGAAAACCAAGGTACCGTTCATACTGGCTGTTGAGATGATCAGATTGCCGGCCACACTATTGTATAAATCTTCACCGACGGTGCCTAATACCGCTTCTCTAATCGCTACGTCACTAAAGAATTCGGTGTTTAGAATGGGTGCAAACTTCATCGCGTCTGATGCTGAAACACCCATTGCGCTTAATGTTTCAGGCGTGATCACGTATACCGCGTTGAAAAAGGCAAACGCGACGATAGCCATGGCAATTGCACCGACGCTTAGCCCACCTAATAAGATAAAGCGACGACCTAATTTATCGATAAGTAACATCGCCAATACGGTAAAGGAGATACCTACAAGGTTTACGACAACCGATTGCGCAAATGGCGAACTATCACCACCAACTTGTTGGAATATCATTGGCTGGAAGGCAAGCATTGCGTTCATGCCAGTGAGTGGTTGCACCAAGGCCATGAATACACCAATAAGTAGCGCTATTCGCATTGGCTTGCTAAAGATAAGTTGAGCCTGCTGTATCATTGATGGCGTGTGATCGGTTTCGTTCAGGCTTGTTTTAATGTCTCTTATTTCTTGAATAGCTTCTTCTGGCTCTCGAATCGTTTCCATCACAGATTCGGCTTCTTGTTGTTTACCATTTAACATCAACCAGTGAGGGCTTTTAGGGATCATGAACAACAATACTACCCATATTGCCGCAGGAATGATTTCTATGCCTAACATCCAACGCCATACGTGCTCTTCGTCAAGCAATATTGCTTGTGCCCAAGCGGGTGCATCTTGCGCAGTATTCACTAAAAAGTAGTTGATTAATGTTGCAACAAAAATACCAATAACGATATTTAATTGGTTCATACTTACAAGTTTACCGCGCATTCTAGCGGGGGCAATTTCACCAATATAGATACTGGCTAAACTTAATGATGTAAACGCCAAGCCGCCAATTAAACGGGCAATGAACAGCCAAAAGTAGCTAGGTGCAAAGGCAGAACCAATCGCCGATACTGTATATAAACACGCTATCACGATAAGGGTATTTTTACGGCCAAATTTGTCGCTAAAATAACCTGCAAATAACAGCGCAATCAATGCGCCATAACCAGGGCCAGCAGCAATATTACCGAGTTGAAGTGAGGTAAGGTTAAATTCAGCGGTAGTGTACTCGTGTGTCCCTGATATTAACATTATATCTAGGCCAAAGATAAAGCCGCCTAGTGCAACAATGAACGCATAATACAAGGCATTACGTTGGGGTTGATTCATTACAGATTACTCAAAATATCGATTATTATTTTAAAAATAACATCAAATTGTTAACAATTTGATGCCAATAGTAGAGGTTTTTAACAAAAGGTTCTAGTAAGATCTGTTTTATCTTATCTAATAATCGATTAATAGCTAAAATCGTCAAACTAATAAGGATTTTTATGCACACGCTTTCTATTCCGATACTCACTGTTAACTCAAAAGGAGAGTCAGTGTTTAAAGCGCTAATACTGAGTTTGAATGATTATAATGGCATGTTCATCAGTGAGCGGCAGGAAGCGTTGAATTTTCGTCACCGCTGGAGTGCTGTTGGCTATGAGAGCAATTGGCATCTTGCTGGTGATCCTACGTTGATTATTGTTCAACAAGGTAGTATTGAATTGAGGCTTAAGACTGGGGAGGCTAAAACCTTTTCCGTAGGTGAGCAGTTTGTTGCAGCGGATTATCTGCCTGAAGCCCTTGATCAAGCTGAAAACGCTGGCCACAAAGCGCGCGTGATTGGTAATAATGATTTTAGTGCGCTGCACATAAAGTTATCGGATGCCCCTGCGCAATGGACAGCTTCACAGTCAAAAAACATTGAATAAATAGCGATCCCGTTTACGTGTTATTGCCAATACAGTTTTCTGGTTTGTGAATACCGTAACCTTGGCCGTAGTCGATACCTATCTCTTTGACGATTTGCATTATATTGTCATTTTCGATGTACTCGGCCACTGTTTTTATATTCATTTTGTGCGCAATTTCATTAATTGATTTTACAATCGCTTTGTCGATGAATTCATTCTCTATTGATTTAATTAAACTGCCATCAATCTTAAGATAATCCACTGGCAGTTGCTTTAAATAGCCATAAGAGCTTGAACCGCTGCCAAAGTCATCCAATGAAAATTTGCAGCCTAAAGGTTTTAATTGGCCTATAAAATCAATGGCTTTAGAGATATGGGACACTACGGCGGTTTCTGTAATCTCAATACACAACTTACTTACATCAAAATTTGTTGTTGCAAGCAAGCTTTTGACTTCATTTAAGAACTCTGTCGTGCTTAGGCTAATACCGGATACGTTGACTGAAACAACGGGGTTTTCGTTCGGAAATAAGTCCTTGTAATGGTGAATGACGTGTTTTATTACCCATTTATCAATCAGTGTAATAACGCCATGTTTTTCTGCAGTCGGTATAAATAAGCCTGGTGGGACAAGTTTGCCATATTGATCTCTGTATCTGAGTAGGATTTCGTAGTGAGGTATTTCACTCGCTTCGTAAAGAGGTTTAATCAACTGTTTAGCAAAGAAAAATTGATTGCTCTCTAAGGCATGATTGATGTTTGCAATATACCCTAAGCGCGCCTGCTCGTCGGTTATTTCGGTGTCTTCAATGGACGAATAATATACGCTGCCCCGGCCACGTTCTTTGGCTTTGTAGCAAGCGATATCGGCGTGACTGAGTAATTCTTCATGCGTTAACTTATTTGAGACAGGGACAATCCCAATACTTAAACCCACGCTGTAATAGCTTTGGTTCCATCTAAGTTTGTAGGCTTTCACCTCTTTAATCAGTCGTTCGCATACCTTGATTGCGTCATCCCTTTTATCTGCCATGATGAGCAGTCCAAACTCATCTCCGCCAAGTCGGGCTAAAATATCGTTTCTTGATATATTGTTGCTGATTAACTCAGCAATATCGGCCAGCATGCCGTCCCCTGCTAAATGACCAATTGAGTCATTTACTGCTTTAAAGTTGTCTAAATCTAAGTAGCAAACATATACATCATTGGAGGAGATATTTGCCGAAGAAGCGATTTCTTTGAAGCGATCGTTAAATACTCGTCGATTATATAGGCCTGTGAGTGAGTCATGACTGGCTTCAAAGGCTATCTTTTCTGTTAGCTCATATTCGCCGGTAATTTCTTTGATGATACCTCGGTGGCCAACAAAGTTGTTATTGTTGTCGAACCTCGCTTTGGCGCTAATTGAGATCACTGCAATAGATTTATCCGCGAGTTTATATTTAGCAATCATCGGCGGGATAGATTGCTGATTAACTAGGCATTGATTGTATGCAGACCACGGAAACTCTACCAAATCCGTCTTTTTAAGAAGCTGCTTAATAGTCGTTTTGTCGCCAATACTGTTATTAGTATCAACTTTCAGTTCGATATTTAAAATGCTGCTGATATCACCCGACATATAGCTAATATGTTCGTTGCTGTCGGTTTCCCAAAAAATATTCGCGCCTTCTAAGGCGAGGTCTCGATAGCGGGTCTCATTGTCAGCCAGCATCATTTTTTCATTTTTTGAACGACGCACAATTTCAAGCAATAAACCGATAATGATAAGTGCGATGAGTAAGGCGGAAGAGAAGCCAACAATTAACTTTCGGTTCTCGTCAAAGAACGAGATATCTTCAAACATAAGTATTGTGTCTTTTGGTAATGCATCTGAAGATAAACGGTGAGTTTTCATCTGTTGCCAATTAAAATACCAAATGCTTTTTTGCTTGGTGATTTCGTTTATGTCATTAATATTTTCGCCGTTGATTAAACGGAGTAACAAATTTGCGGCTTCTCCTGCGTGACGCTGACCATTTAATTCGTGCGCGGCAGTCGCGCCATACTCTAAGGTAATAATTGCGATGCTAATCACAGGGTTCTCTAGTGTATCAGATAGCAATCTTACTCCACCTGTCCAGGTCATTAATTGATTGTTGTCTAAGTCATCAAATAATTGCCCAACGAGTAAAATTGGTGTGTCAGCGGGCAGCGCAGCAAATTTTGTAGATACCTCGCTTACGTTCATTTTAGTAATGATTTTTACATTGCTAGGTGCACTTGGATTGCGCAAGGCCTTATTTATTTTCTCTAAGTTCGATTTTCCTGAAGACGAATTGTCCGTGATAACAATTAAATCATCTGTATTGAAGGTTTGCTTAATATCTAAAACGGTGCTTTCAAGGTCTCTATTTTCAAATACACCCGTAACGCCGTCTCGGTTGAGCAATGTTTGCGTAACCAAATTGACGCCCATGAAGATAATCGGGACTTTGTGGAACGCTTCACCACTATTGCGCAGAACCAAGTTTAAGGCGGGATCGTCTGATGTAACAATGTAGTCAATGTTGTGGTTTTCGTACTTTTCTGACAAATAACTATAAAACTGGTTTTGGTACTCACTTCTTGGAAAGCGTTTCGCGTCCATGTATTCATTAAATACAACGATATCGCTTCTTGTACTAATACGCGCTTCAAAGCCTTCGGTTATAAACTGCGTCCATTTGTGTTGAGTATCGTACGAATGGATAAACAATATATTGTACTTTGCATGAGCCGCTGCGCTGCATAAAGAGATTAACAGCATAAACAAACACATACTTGTTAATCGCATTCCTACATCCTTATTATTTGTATATCCAAGTATTTTTGGGGTAATACGTGGCGAGTCGTTTTTATTATTGATATTTAATAAAACTAATGGACAAAACGTCAAATTACACCGACACTTTTGTATAAAATTAAATCACTCTGTTGACCACTGCGCATTAATATTTTACTTAATGTAACGCGTGCATGTCTTTGCAAAGTTTTATGTGTAATTAGAGTTGTATCGTATATGTTTTTGAAGAATAAGCAAAGTAAGTAGCGCTAGACTGACCTCAACTAAATAAGGAGATAAATGGCATGCCTAAATTAAACATTGAAAAATCGACGCTTATAAATGCCCCCATCAATGATATCTATGAAACACTGAGTAACTTTCACAAATGGCAAGCGTGGTCACCATGGCTATTAATGGAAGTAAATGCTGATGTAAACGTAGATGAAGACGGCAAACACTATCGTTGGGAGGGGAATCGTGTCGGTGCCGGCAACATGACGGTCTTGAGTGAAAGTGATGAAGGTTCGGCAAAAGTCATAAAGTACGCGCTCAATTTTTTAAAGCCCTGGAAGTCATATGCTGATGTTTCATTTGTGCTGTCTCCGACTGAAAATGGCACAAAGGTAAGTTGGACAATGGACAGTTCATTGCCATTTTTTCTATTTTGGATGAAAAAGCCTACAGAAGCATTTGTAGGCATGGATTACCAGCGAGGTTTAAATATGCTTAAAGAACAAATAGAGGATGGCAGTATAAAGTCTTCATTGAGCTTTGTTGGCGAGACTAATTTTCCTGAAACAAGCTATGTTGGTATAAAAACCACGTGTGATGTAGAAGACATTAGTACATGCATGGCGCGTGACTTTACAAAACTAAAAGATTTTTTGAAGGACGCTGAAGACAATTCTGTCGGTCATGGCCTCTCGATTTATCACAAGTGGGATATAGTAAAAGGGAAGGCTGAATACACCGCCGCAATCGCAGTATCAAAAGCGCCCTCGAATTTACCAAATGACATTGTTTACTCGACGATACCACATACCTCGGTTTATCAGATTACGCATACTGGTGATTACAAGCACCTCGGGAATGCTTGGACTACCTTATATACAATGGAAAGAAATAAAGAAATTAAGTGTAATAAGGCAATGCATCCGTTTGAAATCTATGAAACCTCACCTGATGAAGTCTCGGCAGGATCCCTTATTACCCATGTCTGTTTTCCTACAAAATAGGCCAATGAACTTGCCTATTTAGTGATTTATGCAATTAAACTGTAATTTTATTTCATAAATCATTGTGCTCCTTGGCGTATGTCAACGGAGCACAATTATTGTTTTATGACAAAAATGATTATTTATTGAACATTAATAGTTTGGTATCAAGTAGACTTCGTCGAGAAAATTTATGTCAATCGCTTGTAAATACTTTGTTTTCAGGGTGTTTTGCACTATTCATGTTAATAAATGTAACTATAAATTACGCGAATGTTAAATAATGTTGTAAAATTACATCTAAATGTGGATTTGATGATAAAAAATACAAATTTTGTAATTTAATTACAAAAAAAGCTTGAGTAGTCGCAATTTTTGTCGATAATTAAAATCAGTTGATTAAATATTATTAGTTATTACATTTTAGGAGCCACCCTATGAAATTATCTACTATTGCTACAGTAGCTGTACTATCTTTTGCTTCATTAAGCGCTTCTGCATCAAATGTTGTATTTAAAGCGGTTAACGACAACTTCGAAACTAAAGCGTGCAAGATTGCCGCGGTTGATGGTATCGATGCTGCAAAGGACTTTATTGAAAGCCACGACGAAAACTACAAGCGCTTTGTTGTATCTACATTTTGTAATGGTATGTCTATTACATCGTTTGCCAAGCGTTATAACGTTGAAAACGATGAACAAGAAGCGCCAGAAGTAATTACGCTAGTTGCAGAAAACACGAATGTTGAATCTAAACTTTGTTTAGATGCTGTCGTAATGGGCGAAGACGCCGCTCGCGAAAAACATGGTGTATTAACAGATGCAGTATCTTGCAACTATAAGCCGCTGAAAAAGTTCGTTAAGCAGTATGCAAACCGCGATGTAGTTATTCGTCCATCTGCTGACTAAATTTAGCGTTTAAACTTTTTTAAGTTTAACTTGGGCAGCTATTCTTCCTTGGAGTTTAGCTGCTTTTTTGTTTTTCAGTTGGGATGTGTAAGCAAAAACAAGCACCTTGTCTTTCGGGTAGGTTACTTGCTCGTACCTTACCGTCGTGCCATTCAACCACGCGTTTAACAATGGCTAAACCTAAACCAAATTGATTTTTACTACGATCCCTCGCGCTATCTCCTTTGGTAAAAGGCTCAAATATACTTTTTAGCGCTGTTTCATCGATGCCAATGCCATCGTCTGACACTTTAATAAGTAATTGACCATCATGCACGTTAGCTTCGATGATGATTTCGGATTTTGCGTAATCAATCGCATTACTAATTAAGTTCATCAAAGCGCGCCCTATCCAGTGCCTATCAAGGCTTACTGGATGTAAAACGTCACATGTGGTTTTTATATTAATATTATTTGCACCGGCAATCGCTTGTTGTTCGTCTTTGAGATCATGCACGAGTTCTGCAATATTTGTTGGCGTAGCATTCAACTTTATGCCCTGACGCTCCATCGATGCGTAATTTAAAAATGCATCCAACATTGCTTCCATACGCGTGAGTTCATCATCTAGGCGATGGAAAATGATAGATTGTTCGTCGATGCTCTCGCAGTCTTTTGCCGCTTCAATACCAAAACGTAAACATGACAGTGGCGTGCGTAAATCATGGGATAAACTGCCGGCCAACATTTTGTTATCCGCTACTAGTTTTTCAATTTGCGTTGCCATACGATTAAAATTATTTTCTAGACTAGAAATGTACGACCAAGATACTGGCTTAATGCGGCTATCTAATTGGCCTTTGCCGAACGCATCAGCAGTAGCATCTAACGTTGATAAGCGGCGAGTAAGTGGAAGTAACCAGGCAATTAAGGCAATAGAAATCCCGATGTAAAGTGCCAAGGTGAGCACTAGATTAACGGAGTTTGCTTCTGTCGCATCGTGAGTTACTGTTAAACTCAATAAAAGGTGGGGGTATTTTGGTAACTTATATAGGTAGAATATACTTTTTTCAGTTTGTAAGCTTAGTACATCTTGTTCATTCAATTTGTCCAATAACGAGCTAGGTAAGGCAATACTATCTGATTGTTCAAGCGTAAAGTCGAGCCCTGTGTCAGTAGAAATTTTGGTGAGATATTGGTTAAAGTCGGACACTTGGACGTGAGTTAGTCCATGGGCGACTGACATCATCATACTGTCGTAAATAGCCGATTCACTGTCTTTTTCATCCATGTTTGACTCAGCAAATTGGTCTATTACCCAGCCGACGAAAAACAGTGACATGACGACGGTGAAAACAATGCCTAAATAAATTTTTTTCATACGTTGCTACAATTATGGTCGCAGGGTAGCTTAATCGTTCCACATGTCGGGCACAAACAGATAGCCTTTACCCCATACTGTTTTTATCTTTTCTGGCTTTTGCGGATTGTCGTTGAACGTTCTTCTGAGCGTTGAAATCATGACATCAAATCGCCTATCAAGACCATCATATTCTCTGCCTTTTAGTTCTTGAAATACTAAATCTCTATCGACTACTTTACCTGCATTTGAGGCCAGTAACCAAAGTAGCGAAAAAAGGCTCATCGATAAATCAATGCGTTCACCTTTGTAGTCAACACGTTTAAAGTCCCAGTTGAGTGCTAGATTACCAAAGCTTAATTCTTGCAGGGTATCTTTGTCAGTGCTTTGGTTTTCAGCGTTTCTTAGCATCGATTTAATTCGAGCGAGTAATGCGCGGGGTCTAACGGGTTTTATGACATAATCGTTTGCACCTACTTCGATGCCTATGACTTCGTCAAATTCATCTGCGCGCGCGGTCATCATGATAATGGGAATAGATGAAAAGCTGCGCACTTGTTTACATACCTCAATACCGTCTAGGCCTGGCAGCATGACATCAAGTAGAATCAAATCGTAGCTAGTCGATTTTAGGTGTTCAACTACAACATCGCCAGATGATAAATGCTCTACTAGAAAGCCATGTTGCTGAAGGTATTCTTGTACCCATTGGGCCAGTGAGGAGTCATCCTCAACAAGCAAAATTCTTGCATATTCTTGCATACAACACCTAGATTAAAATAAGCGCCATCGCCTTTTGCGGGGGCTTGACTCATACAACCAACTGACTTGAAAAACGGAAGACGCGAGCACCTTTTTACCATCAAGGGTGACCAATTTTAGATCAACACTTCGAGTTAGTTCCAAGTCTAGATTAATATTACCCACTTTACTTTGTCGCCAGCAACCTAATTCATCAGCTTCGTCGACTGAATTTACTGCGACAAGGCAATAGCTTTGTTCGGCTTTTAATCGCCAAGATATATTAACGCTGGCAAAACAAGAACGACCTTCATTGAGTGCGACACACTTATTAGGTTTTACATCTAATATCGTTGAAGGCTCCAACGCTACATTGCCTTGTGCAAGCGCTGTGCTTGCCACAAAATTACCTGCGAATAACATTAAGCAAGTAAAAAATTTATTGAGGTGTAACCAACGGCGCTTAAAAAACATAGCTCACACTTAGTACATAGCGCAAGACATTTTGACGTGCCGTAATCGGACTGTCGTCAATGCTTTTTGAGTAATGACTGAGTGTGAGGCCAGTGGTTAAAAGCCAATGTTCATTTACCGGGTATCGTCCACTGATCTCGAATTCCCCTCTGTAGCCTGCACTAGGGGTATAAATTGGTCTGCTGTCTGAAGATTCACCTTGTTCAATACCAAAATAGTATTGGTTCATGTTAGCAGAAAATAATGTTGCGCCAGCGCCAAGTTGTAAATCCCAATTTCTTAAGTGATAGGTTGATGTATAAAAGCCATCGAGTACCCAACCATGGTGCACGCCATCTAATATGTCTACCCCAACACTAAACCAATAAACGTCATTGTTGCGGTATCCGGTATATCTTACCCCTTGAAGTAAGTATGCATCACGGGGTTCGATACCCTCTAGTTCTTCATTTAATTCTTCGAAAATGACACCCGCGTTGTTTTCATCAAACGGATTAATATACGAGCGGGCTAATAAATCAATGTCGTAGGTGTCTTCAGACACTAGTTCATAACCAAAATCAGAGGATTGCAATTGGTAATTAAGGCGATGTCGGTTAGATTCAATAAAAAAGCCTTTGTAATAAAGGTCTAAAATTAAGGAACCGCCAAAGTAATCAGATGTTTCTTTTTGTTCAGCGCCAACGAGATTTGATGGATCAGAGATAATCGCCACAGCGATTTCTACGTTCCATTGAAATCCGTCGTCTTTTATTACTTCTGCGTTCGATACACTCGCAAACAGTAATATTGCGACTGCTGTGAGAAATGTGCTTAGTTTCGCTTTGATGTTGATTCGCTCGTTTTTACCTATCTTTAATATGTTAGCAATATCGCTAGCACATATATATATAGTTAACCCTCCAAAATGTACACATTTTGTAAGAAATCTTACCAAATCCTACAAAATGATCGACAGCACACACATTGGACGAGCAAATCGCTAAAACACTTACAAAGCCAAAACATTTGAACAACAGTTAAGTAATAAGCAAGAAGATAGACTGTGCTCCACATATTTCGTTCAATATATTTAGAAAGGAGTCTCATGCGTTATTCAGCTATTTCACTTATTGTTATGACGACATTTTCAATATCTACCTTATTAGCGGTCTCTTCTGGAGTGGTAAATGCTGAAGAAGTGAACGTCGTTAAGCCTGATCACGCGGCGCAAAGTGCAAGACCTAATCCAAGTACTAAAAAAGTTGAAAAAATCAATATTACTGGCAATCGAAACCGGCCAAATAGTGAACCAACAGAACAAACGCAGCAATTGCTTGCAATTGCAGGTATAGATAGCGATCCGCTTGCTGCCGCCTTTAGTTTGCCAGGTGTGATTTACGGCGGTGGCGATTTTGGTGGTGAACCAGCCATCCGTGGTTCCTCTCCAGACGATAACAGTTTTTTCGTCGACAACGTGCCGGTCGATTACATTTTTCATTTGTTTGGCGATAGCATTTTTAACAAAAATATCGTGCGTACATTTGACTTGCATTCAGCAGCATATGGCAGTGCATATTCCGATGCTACCGGTGGCGTGTTTGACGTAAAATTACGAGACCCTCGAAAACAACCAATTAAAACCACGTTTGACGCAAGTTTTCTGAAAGTGGGTGTGTTTACGGAAGGCTCGTTAGCTGAGAATCAAGCATTCTATTTTTCTTATCGACATAGTTTATTGCAGTTTTTCTTTCCTGAAGGTAAAGAAGAAGACGGCGTAAAGGTTTTCGAGGCACCAATAAGTGATGACTACCAAGGCAAGTACCAGTGGTTAGTAGGAGATGACCATAAAGTGACTTTTGCGGTGGGCGGTGCAAGTGACAAATTAGGCTTAAGTATTTCAGAGCAGAGTGAAGAGGGAAGAAGCGACCCAGACATTGTTGGAGATGCGTTTGCAAAAACATCATTCGACAATCAAAGTCTTACTTGGGATTACTTTCCGAATCGCACGGATCAGTATTCGCTACTTGTATCGCATCTTGCTGAACAGCAAAATGAATACTTCGGTGATGAGCAATTTGTTAAGGTGGATGAGGATGCTTGGGTGCTTCGTGCATTCGCACAAACGAATAGGTTTCCAAGCCATAGCCTGAAAGCTGGTGTAGATGTAGAGAATCGAGCGATTGACTATGCCATCGATTTAATCCCGTACTTTTGTACCGAGCAAACAAATAATTGTGTCGACCAAAAAGGCGAGCGTATCAACGATAAAGACGCGCTTGACGTAAAGGTGATGGCTTTATACTTGGAAGATATTTGGACAATTAATAGTGATTGGCAGTTAACAAGTGGACTGCGTGCAGAGAAGGAGGATTATTCTGATTCAAGTTTTGTTCATCCTCGCGTTCGTTTGGATTGGATGCCCACAAATAAGCTTGCGTTTCATATGCGCGCTGGAAAATATAGCCAATTGCAAGATGCAGAATATACGGTAAGAATTTTAGGTAACCCTGATTTAGATCCTATTGAGTCGTCGCAAGTTGCTCTTGGCTCTGATTGGTCTATCGTTGACTTGTGGTCATTGTCTGGCGAAGTTTACTATAAGGAACTCGAGAAGTTACCCCGTTCGCTCGATATTGAAAATGATCCACTGAATCTTCGGTATACAAATGAAGTGTCGGGCGAAACGAAGGGGATAGAATTGTTGCTCGAAAAAGCAAGAGGTAACGAAAATTGGCACTCATGGTTGTCATTAAGTTGGTCTACAAGTGACCGAACAGATGGCGTAACGAACGTGACCACACCTTACAGGTTGGACACGCCTGTTGTCGTTAATTGGGTTTACAACATGGATATATCTGAAAAGTGGTCTTTTGGTTTGCGTTATACATTTAGAAGCGGGGCTCGGTATTCGCCCATTGTAGGCATAAAGCCAAATCCAGATTACCCTGAAAATTTCGTGCCAGTATATGGTGAGCTGAATTCAGAGCAACTGCCTAATTATAGCCGTTTAGACATTCAAGCAGATTATGCGACAACCTTTTTTGGAAAAGAAGCGTCCTGGACGTTTGCTTTAATAAATGCACTAGGACAACAAAATACCTTTGGCTATTATTACGAGCCAAAGGAAGACGACACGCTCTCTAACTACAAGATAACGCCAGAAGAAGGGATTGGTGTCTTTCCGTCCATTGGATTTTCAGTAACCTTTTAGCATGTGCTGATTTAGGTAGTATGAGACGTCAATAAATTATCTGCTCATTGCTTTGTTGATTGACTATTGAAATAATCGCCGAAAATACAATGAGCAATTTTACCGCTAATGTTAAAACAACCTTGTCCATTATGCGCTGCAACGGTTTGCGTTTTTTATTTCAAAGATAAAAAACGCGAATATTTCCAATGTGAAACATGTAAGTTGATTTTTGTTCCTCGGTGCTTCCACCTATCGAAAGCAGAAGAAAAAGCGGAATATGATAAACACGAAAACGCAATAGATGATGAAGGGTATTTGCGATTTTTATCCCGATGTATTTCGCCATTATTAAGCATCATAAATACTTCGCCTAGTGTTTATAAAAAAGGGATAGATTTTGGCTGCGGGCCAGCACCAGCACTTGCGCATGAAGTCAGGCGGCAGGGGTACGATATGTCTATTTATGATCCTTATTACTTTCCGGATCACGAGGCCATACAAAGGAAGTATGATTTCGTGACATGCACCGAGGTAGTCGAACATTTTAATGAACCGGCAATTGATATTGCACAACTATTTTCATTGCTTGCAGAGCCCGCGGTCTTGATAGTAATGACTAAGTTGGTCATCAATAAAGAAAGGTTTGCGTCATGGCACTATAAGAATGACCCTACTCATGTGTGCTTTTACTCAAAAGAAACGTTTGAATTCATAGCACTGCAGCACAAAGTTGCCGTCGAATTTATTGGTAGTGACGTGATCCTATTTGTTAATGGGTAATTTGCGTATTGGACACAAAAAAGCGGTGTAAATGTTACACCGCTGTTTATAAGCTAAGATCGATTACAATTAGAGAATGCTAAATTGTATGATTAGAATTTAGTGCTTAACCAAACCCATAGCTTATCCGTATCTACGCCTCTGTCTTCAGCAGAAAACGCAGCATATTTTACGGCTAATGTATAATTTTTAGCAACTTTAGTGACGTACTGAAGGTTAATTTCGCTACCAAAATCGTCTAGGCCTTCTGTTGCACTGTCTGCGTCAAATTTATGGTAAGCCGCTAGCCATTTACCACCGGCAACTTTACCGGCTAGTGTAAAGGTTAAGTCCTTCAAGCCTTGTGCAGGTGTGCCTAAGAATTGGTCAGACCAACCGTTAAATTTGTGCAATGTAGCTAGTGGCGTAGCAAATCCTGCTTGCCCATTGTCAGAGCCTAGTACTTCGTAACCTACTTTAGCCGTGATACCAGAAAATACCGCGCCACCTTCTAAGAAAAGGTAATCCGTATCAAACTCGTTCGCACCGCTTTCACTAGATTGCTTAGCATACTCCGCGTGATAAATAATTTTAGTATCGCCAGCTTTGCTGCTACCTGCGTATTTCAGACCAAAAGTGTCTAAGGCATTAGTGTTTTCACCAGGATTGTCTACTTCTAACAAGTATCCGTAACCAACTAATGAACCTGAGCCTAATTTATAGCTCGCTCTGAACAAATGGTCAGATGAATCAAGGTCACGTTGTTCTGCAAAAATACGGTTACGTTGCGTTAAGTAAGAATACTCAAAAGATAAATCTTTTGTGGCAGAGTATTGAAAACGCACACCATCAAAGGTTTGTCTGTCTTGCCTCCAACCAACGTGACCAATAAATCTATGTCCGTCATGCGTGATGACCTGGCGACCAACTTTTACAGAATATTTGTCGTTTTTGTACTGCACGAAACCTTGGTCTAATTCTGTGTGCTCAGGGTCGGCAATGACCGAATACTCTCCCGGCTTAAAGCCAGTAGGAGGCACTGAGTAATCGCTTTGACCCAACACAATGCGGTTGTCTTCAAACTCTACAAGTGCTGAAAACCCGCCGATTTCACCCGTTTTATAGCCTAAACGCGTTCGAAGGGTTAATGCAGTAGCGTCGCTAAGCGCGTTGTCTTGTTCTACTCCTTCATAACGCAAATTAACGTTACCAAATGCTTTACCACTGATCAGTGCATCATAGACAGTTTCGTTAGCTTGGGCAGACTGAATGCCACCAAGAAGAGCTGTAGTTACACAAACAGCTAACGCGCGTTTTGAAAATGTGTTCATAATTGTCCTCAATGAAATATTAATCGCCCCTTGTCATATTGTTATGTCGCAGGGCAGTGTGTTTCTATTAATGTTGAATGTATGTGTAAGTTTGTATCTATTTACTATTACGCTGCTGAAGATGCATCTTTTGCTTTTTCTTCAGTGGCGCTTTCACGCTTTTTTTGGTGATCAGCCACGTTTTCTACTTTGCGTTGTTTTTCGTATAAGAAGCTCAACACTTCGTGTCTACAATGATTATAGGCTGGATCATCGGCAAGCGTAATACGATTTCGCGGCCGTGGTAAATCGACGTCAAGGATTTCACCAATGGTTGCAGATGGCCCATTTGTCATCATTACAATACGATCTGACAATAACACGGCTTCGTCTACATCGTGGGTAATCATTATTACTGTATTGCCCAGCTCAGCATGAATTTCCATTAACGAATCTTGAAGGTGAGCACGTGTTAGCGCATCTAGTGCGCCAAATGGTTCGTCCATGAGTAGTACTTTGGGTTCCATAGCAAGTGCCCGCGCGATACCCACGCGTTGTTTCATACCACCAGATATCTCAGACGGCAATTTATCTTTTGCGTGTGTCATGTGCACAAGTTCAAGATTGTGTTCAACCCATGCACGCATTTCTGCTTTATTGCGACCTTGGCGAGTTTGTTTAACCGCGAGCTCAACGTTTTTGTATACGCTTAACCAAGGTAAAAGAGAATGGTTCTGAAACACAACTGCGCGCTCAGGACCAGGTTCATTTACTTCAGTATTGTCAAGGATAACGCCGCCATCAGTCGCTTTGTATAGCCCCGCGACGACGTTTAACACCGTAGACTTACCACACCCAGAGTGACCAATAAGTGAAATAAACTCGCCTTTCTTTATTCTTAAGTTTACGTCAGTAAGTGCTACGAAATCGCCTTTTGGTGTTGGGAATTTCATACCCACTTGCGTAAGTTCTAAATGATTGTCAATATCCATAATTTTTCCTTAAGCAGTGCTGTGAGTACTAGCGTAATTCTACGCTTTTGTCCCAACTAACTTTTTGTTGTAAAAGTAACATTAAACGGTCAAGTAAGAATCCAATGATACCGATGGTAATTACTGCGACCATAATACGTGCCAGTGAGTTAGAGCTACCGTTCTGGAATTCGTCCCAAACGAACTTACCTAAACCAGGGTTTTGCGCCAACATTTCTGCGGCAATCAATACCATCCAACCAATACCGAGCGACAATCTAAGTCCAGTAAAAATCATTGGAATAGAGGACGGTAATACGATGGTAATTACGTGGGCTAGTGGCTTTAGTCTAAGGACTTTTGATACGTTGATAAGATCTTTATCGATACTCGATACACCTACCGCAGTATTGATTAACGTGGGCCATAAACAACATAAGGCAACTGTAAAGGCGGACGTAACAAATGATTTAGAAAACAGCGGGTCATCACTTACATATACAGCACTAACTACCATGGTAACTAGTGGTAACCAAGCCAGTGGTGACACCGGCTTGAATATTTGAATGATAGGATTCAAAGCTGCATAGACTGACTTACTAAGCCCACAAGCTATACCCAGAGGCACCGCAATAATAGATGCTAAAACAAAACCGACTGATACTGTGTAGAGACTTGTCCAAATTTGTGCAAAGAAGGTCGGAGCACCTGTATATACACGCACTTTGGGCTCGTAACTAGGATCTTGAGCAAGCCGTTTGGCATTGCGGTCTTCTTGGCGTTTGTAAAAGGCTTCCGCTTTTTCAGATTCGGCCTTGTGTTCTTGCCATAAAGCACTCGCCTGGCTGGCTACTTGACTCGGGCCAGGGAACTGGCCGAGTGACGTATCGATATTCTTGGCTACTAAACTCCATAGCAATACGAAGAAGGCTAATCCGAGCGCAGGTAGAATAAAACTCATTGCCAATTTATTCATTTTTTCACCCGAAAATTTGCTTTTAACGTTGCTAAAAATAGAGCTTACGTTGCTTGTGTTAGTTGAATCTATCATTGGATGACTCCTATTGCTGTCATCAGATTAAATTTTGTCGTCGCCTTTTAAACCAATCGCAAACTGTTCTAAATATGCATTTGGTTTTGAACCGTCAAACGTAATGTTGTCAATAAACTCAGTTTGCGGTGCTTTAAAGCCTGTCTCAGTGCCAAAATCAGGGAAGTCAGCAGCTTTCGCTTTGCCTTCTTTGATAAGCGCTTTTGCGGCAATAGAGTATATGTCTGGACGATAAACGCGTTTAGCCGTCTCCATGTACCAATCGTCAGATTTATTGTCAGCGATTTGTCCCCAACGGCGCATTTGAGTCAAATACCAAATAGCGTCACTGTAGTAAGGGTAAGTTGCGTTGTGACGGAAAAACACGTTGAAATCAGGGATTTCACGCTTGTCACCCTTTTCAAACTCAAAGGTACCGGTCATACTGTTTGCGATAACTTCTTCGTTAGCACCAACATACTGGCTTTTGGCAAGGATTTTTACTGCTTCTGGGCGATTAGCATTGTTATTTTCATCTAACCACATTGCCGCACGAATCATCGCTTTAACAACGCGAATATGTGTATTTGGATTTTTCTTCGCCCAATCACTGCTTACACCGAATACTTTTTCAGGGTTATTTTTCCAGATTTGGTAGTCAGTGATAACTGGTACACCAATGCCTTTAAATACTGCTTGTTGGTTCCAAGGTTCACCTACGCAATAACCATAGATTGTGCCAGCTTCCATCGTCGCAGGCATTTGCGGTGGAGGTGTAACGGATAACAATGCGTCAGCATCAATTTGACCACTTGTGTCGCCTTTATGCGGTGCGTAATAACCAGGGTGAATACCACCTGCAGCTAACCAGTAACGTAGCTCATAGTTATGGGTAGATACTGGGAAAACCATTCCCATATTAAAAGGCTTGCCTTCGGATTGATATTTTTCTACAACAGGTTTGAGTGCATCTGCTTTAATTGGGTGCACGGGCTTACCATTTTCATGAGGAATATTCTTCTTCATTTCGGCCCATACGTCATTTGATACGGTGATGCCGTTACCATTTAGATCCATACTAAACGCAGTGATAATGTGTGCTTGAGTACCAAAACCAATTGTTGCACCTAGTGGCTGACCTGCCAACATATGTGCACCATCAAGTTGACCGTCAATAACGCGATCGAGTAGTACTTTCCAGTTTGCTTGCGCTTCTAATGTGACATAAAGCCCTTCATCTTCGAAGTAACCTTTTTCATAGGCAACTGCAAGTGGTGCCATATCTGTAAGCTTGATAAAACCAAACTTCAGTTCTTCTTTTTCTGGCCAGCCCAATTCTTCTGCATTAACAGACACCGAAAGAGAAAGTGCTGCGGTACAGGAGATAAGTAATGTTGATACTTTCGACCCAACTGATAATAAGTTGTTGGAAAGTCGTTTGTGCAATTTCATGTTTCAATCCTCTAAAGCCAAAAAAAAAGCCCAGCAAGACATCTCAGGATATCTTGATGGGCTACAATGCCGTGGTTGTAAAAGCATCTTTGCAGATACAACCTAAATTTTAGTTATTAGATTTACACAGGGGTGTAAACTCATCTAACTGATAGCATCAAACGTGCCATTCTTTAAAAGTTATTAAAATCAGATAGATAGCTCATTCATACTAATAATGGGATGTATTGACACTGTTGATAATGGTGCAGGGCGCACAACAACGGTGATAAATTAACCTTTTGTTAACGTTAGACAAGATTTGCTCATGCGTTTGCGTTTAAGATTTCTAATAAATGCGCTTTGGGCACTTCGTTATGTATCTGTTTTGCACTCAACATATGCTTTTGAAGTAAAATAAAATCTTCAACAATAGAATTTTCCATACTATTTACATCTAGTGCACCAAAAACGTTATATAAAGGCAGCTCTCGCGGCGCAGTATTAGGTTTAGTCAGGCAACTACCGAGCAAAGACGGTGCAACGACTTCTAAAGGTGTATCTAAATAAGCCGTTTTAGAAAGTATTAAAGCGGCCTCAAATCTATTTGGCAAAATACTTAACCACTGACAAGTTTCTTTTATTGCGGAAATGATGCGCTCAAATAATTCAGGGGTTTCGTCAAAGCGCGACTTTAAGATACCTAGTACTTTTTCTGGTGCATTGCCCCAGATATCAAAAGAGGTAGTTACCGTTATACCGACGCCAGCGCGGACTGCTTTGGCGTTCCATGGACTCCCAACACAAAAACCATCGATGTCGTTGTTTAACATGGCATCAACCATATCTGCAGGCGTGATAACGTGAATATCCACATCTTCCATCTGAATCCCGCCTTGTTTCAGCCAATCTAAGAGTTGGTAGTAGTGGCAACTATAGGGAAAGACATGCGCTAATTGTAGTTTCGATTTTCCAGATGACTTTCTACTTTCTATAATTGGGGCCAGTAATTTAGCTGAGAGAGGGAATGAGATTTCGGATAATCCATTCTCGGCAACAATGTCATCGACCAGGTTATTGGATAAAGTAATGGCATTGCCATTTTGGCTCATGATGAGTGGAGCAATCACTGCCGTAGGTTGGCAACCCAGGCCGAGAGAGCTGGCAATGGGCATTGGTGCTAACATATGCGCGGCATCTAACAAGCCTACATGCAACTTGTCCCGCAGCGTAGCCCATGAATTTTGCTTTCTGAGTTGAACATCGAGGCCTGCCTTTTCAAAAAAACCTAGTTCTTTTGCGATGATGAGAGGCGCTGCATCATTAAGTGGCATATAGCCAATGTTTAAATCGGGGCTAGACATCGTTTATCCTAATTTCATATTTTGCATTACAGCAATAAGTGTTTTTGCTACTTCTTCAAGTTTTTGCCCGGCATCCATCGCCATTTTCCGCATGCGTTTGTATGCGTCTTGCTCACTCATTCCACTTTGTTCCATTAGTAAGCGCTTAGCTTGATCGATGACTTTTCTGGCCTCAAGGGCTTGTTTTGTATCATCAAGTTCTTGTCGAAGTTGCTGAAAAGCATCGAAGCGCGCTACAGCTGCATCAAGTATGGCTCTGACTCTTGCTGGATCTGTATCGCCAGCAACATAAGCACTTACGCCAGACTTGACTGATAAATTAATGGTTTCTGTGTCTTCTTTTTCAGAAAACATGACCACTGGTTTGGGGTTAAAGGCAGAAATAGTATGCAAGCTCTCAAGCATGTCTCGGCTGGGGGATTCAATATCGATAACAATCATATCGGGTTGAAACTCATCCACCAATTTGAGTAGACCAAATTTCGGGCTGGTGATATGTTTTATGCAATACCGAGAATTATCCAAGGCCGATTGAATAGATTCAGCGCGCGCTTGATTGTCATCTATTAATAGGATTGAAAGTTCAAACTGTGCAGGATTAGAAGCCATTTCGTCAAAAAAATCCGATTTTGAAGCGTTGAGCAAAAAGGGTTGGTTAAAAATAAAGCAATATCTTTACCAAAACGCCAGTGCTCTTAATAGGCTGAATTATCGCTTCTATCTGCCATAGGGTCAAACAGTTTAGCCGTCAAGCGATCACTACTTGCACATCAATTGTGCAATGGCCACGCCTTGTTGCGTGAATGCCACAAGTTAATCGCTTTTTCTTTCGCGTCATCAAACGTGATATTGTCGAGCGCTATGAGTAAAATGGTTAAGGTGCCAATGACCGCTGCAAACGCATATTCAGTGTTTGGCACACTTTCTTCAGCCTTGCCTATGCCTTCAATATTGCCAGTGCACTTTAAGTTACCTGTGTCATCCTCACACCAAAAACGTTTAAGTTCTTGTACATTCATGGATTTTGGTTTTATTGCCCATTGCCCTAATAGCGCCGGACATTCA
This sequence comes from Agaribacter marinus, assembly GCF_030160655.1. GTDB lineage: Bacteria > Pseudomonadota > Gammaproteobacteria > Enterobacterales > Alteromonadaceae > Glaciecola > Glaciecola marina. The sequence goes on along the minus strand of NZ_BSOT01000005.1, from coordinate 1,816,110 downwards.
AGCATGTCCATCGACTCAGTTTTGGTCGTAATAAGTGTGAATGGGCGCTCAGGGTTGCACTCGTTTTCACCACCTTCGCCTCTAAATACTGCAATTCTAGGGTCTGCTAAAGTACAAGCAACCTTGCTATGTCGAGTATCTAAACCTTTATGATATACACCTTGCACGCTTACTGACGCCGCTAATGGATTTATCATGCGCGCTAAGGTATTGGCACAAGAGCGAAGCCCTAAAAAGGAACGCATTTGAATTAACTTATCTAAATTTGGATTCAAATAATGCAAGTTGGCATATGAAAAACCAAACATTTGTAGCTGTGAATCTATCTGTTTTGCGGTCGTTGCTGGTTTAAAACCAAATTGCTGCAAGACGTCTTCAACATAAAGGCGTTTAGAGTCGGGTTCTTGTGTACCATGTAAGAATATCTTTTTGCCTTGCTGTGCAAGCACGAAAACTGCGAGTAACATCCAAGGAATGTGACGCCTTTTACCTGCATAAACGGGTAGGTCTAAATCAATCGTTGTACTTATTTGGTCTTTGTGTGGATTGTGTCTTCGGCAAGCCTTAACAAAGCCCGCAATTTCTTCCACCGATTCTTCTCTATATCTTAGTAACATCAAAAATGCACTGATTTGCGCTTCACTGGCATCGCCTGACAATATATGGTTCATTGCACTTTCAGCTTCTTCAAGCGTTAAATATTGTCCTGCACCTTTTCCTCTGCCAATTTTCTTGATGTAGTCTTTTATCATAGATATAAAGTGTCGTTCTCCATAAGCAATTGTTCCACATTATGCCTTCTTTGGCAGGTGCGGCCTAGTACAATAATGCCCGGGCCTTCAATTGTCGTGTTTTTTACCCTATCAGCGAGGTTAGATACAGTACCGGTAACAAGTGTTTGATCGTGATACGTTGCACGTTCACAAAGCATCATAGGCATATCAGAAGGCATACCTGCATTAAGTAGGCGCTGACATATTAAACCGATACGTTTAACACCCATATAAAATACAGTGGTTTGGCTTTCAGCATTAGCAACGATATGTTGCCAATTAGGTTCGTCGCTTTCGTTCTGAAAACGCGCAGTAATGTATTGCACGGATTGAGAAAAATCTCTGTCCGTTAACATTACGCCGGTATAAGCTGACATGCCTGAAGCCGCAGTAACACCAGGGACAATTGCAAATGGAATATTGTTTTGTGCAAGTATAAGACACTCTTCAGAACTGCGCGCAAACAAACCAGGATCGCCGCCCTTAATTCTAACAACCGTTTTACCCTTAAGTGCATGCTCTGCCATTAATTCAGAAATATTCTTTTGGCGCATACTGTGCTGACCCGCGCGCTTCCCAACATATTGGCAAAGTGTCTTCTTACCCGCGAGTGATAAAATCTCAGGGTTTACTAGCGCATCATATAAAACGACATCAGCATGCTGAATTAAGCGCGCAGCTTTTAGTGTTAACAATTCAGCATCGCCGGGGCCAGCACCAACTATAAAGACTTTACCAGCACTGTTATTAGTAAGGGATTTGTTAGTATTTGCCTTAACGGTGAATTTTGAAATGACTTTGTCTAAGCCGCTAAATAAATTAATGAATTTGGTTTTTGATGGCGCTAAAGCTTTCATTAGACTACGTCCTCACGATCGGCAACCGTTGCTGTTAAGGTAGGTACTAACTTAATCGGAATATCTGTTGTGTGTGTTTGCACTAGTTCGGCTAACTCAGACTTACACGATCCACAATTTGTGCCGCATTGCAGGGCGTCGCCTAAGGCACTTACGCTTGAGCAACCGTTTGAAATAGCCTCTACAATGGTTTTTTCTCTGACATTAAAACAGCTACAAACCTGACGCCCTAAGGTAAAGCTTTCATCTGGAATGCCACGAAGTAGGGTGCCCAAATCTACATCATCTAGTTGTTTGTATACTTGCTGAGCTAACCAGTCTTGTTCTATTTCAATAACAGTATTGCTAAGTACAATAACCGTTTTTACAATGTCGTCCTTTGTTAGTACAACAACACTTAAATCATCTGTAATGCGAGAAAATACTTGGCAGTCTAGTGCGCTGTAATCACAAACGATTTTGTTGATTAGGCTATTTGCGGTCACTTTTTCTTGAGTCATTAACGCACGAATACAATCTACATCATCTCTGACTATTTTTTGCCAATGATCAAAGTGATGCGTTAAATCAAGGGCATCAAGTTTGGATTGAATGACTTGTATGTGGGTTAACGCTGGTACCTTGGTAATTTGAATGGCTGCATGCTTTAATTCGGGTTGACCTGATAAAGGATCCCTTGCATCGGTAAATAGACGCGCAATGGACGCGGATGATGCAAACGTTTGATTCCAATGAATGGGCGCGAAACACGTTTTTTCCCGTAATTTGTTATCAATTTTGACGGGTAGGCAAATCTGGGGTGCCTCACTCACTTGTGAACTAAGGTATACGGCTTCTCCTTCAATTACACCTAATGCGTCAGCATCGTTAGCGTTTATGTATAAACATGATTCGGCAATATGTTGTGTCAGTTTGCCCGCTTTGCCGGTGCGCGTCATTGTGTGCCATTGGTCGCGTAAGCGACCCGTGTTCAATACAAAAGGAAATGCGTCGGAAGTCGCCTGTTCAGGTAACCTAGGCAATATAGGCATAAATTTAGCACGCCCATTGTCAGTATAAAATTTACCGTCTGAAAATACACGTGCATTGTCTTTAGTGTCATCGCCTGTGAGAGGCCATCTGAAAGGCCGTAGGGTGTTATATTGATGTTTACTAATATGTTGGTGTGCTGAGATATTAAAATATCGCTCGTCATGATTATCGTGACCAGATAGGCCCGCATGTTCAGCGTACACTTCTGATGGGTGAGAAAAGTTAAACCCTTCGTTGAAACCCATCGTTTGAGCAAACTCACTGATAATTTGCCAATCGTGTTTAGCTTCACCGGGTGGAATTAGTAAACCCTGTTGTCTGGACACTCTGCGCTCAGAATTAGTGACGGTGCCGTCTTTTTCAGACCAAGCGGTTGCTGGTAATTTTACATCAGCAAACGCGAGGGTATCGTTTTTTTCAACAACATCTGACACAACGACTAGTTCTGCTTTAGCTAATGCACGTTCAATCTTATTTCTATTGGGCATGCTAACAAGTGGGTTTGTTGCCATTATCCATACGGCTTTTACTTTACCGTTTTCGATGGCATCAAATAAATCAACGGCTTTTAACCCGCCGTTGGTGGCAATAGTAGGGGACTGCCAGTAATTTTTAACTTTTTCACGATGTTTGGGGTTTTCAATATCCATATGCGCTGCAAGCATGTTAGCTAAGCCACCAACTTCACGCCCGCCCATGGCATTTGGTTGTCCAGTAATTGAAAACGGCCCTGAGCCTTCTTTACCAATTTTTCCGCTAGCAAGATGACAATTAATGATGCTATTTGCCTTATCTACGCCTGAATTTGATTGGTTTATCCCCATACTATAAAAACTAATGGCTCTGGGAGATGATACAAAAAGTGAATAAAAAGTACGTATATTGTCGATAGGCACGTCGCATAATTGTGCGACTTCTTCAACGGACAAGGTGGCACAAGCTAATGCATCGTTAAAACCATCTGTATGCGTTTCAATAAACGAGTTATCTAAGGCATTATTGTCAGCGATATACGCCAGTAGACCATTAAATAAATATGCGTCAGAACCCGGTTTAATGGCTAAATGTAAATCTGCTAATGAGGTAGTGGCATTTGCTCTCGGGTCGACATGTACGATTTTCATGCTTGGATTCAGCTTTTTTGCTTTCTCCATGCGTTGAAATAAGATTGGATGTGTCCATGCAGCATTAGAGCCGATAAGCACTAGCAAGTCAGTATTTTCTAAATCTTGGTAGTCACAAGGAACTATGTCCTCTCCAAATGCACGTTTGTATGCACTGACTGCTGACGACATACATAGGCGAGAGTTAGTGTCGACGTTGGCCGTTCCAAGGTAGCCTTTTGCTAGCTTATTGACAACATAGTAATCTTCAGTAAGCAATTGACCTGATACATAAAATGCTACTGCGTCAGGTCCATGCTCTTTTATGATAGTCGAGAGTTTATCGGCGATATGCTGGTAAGCATCTGGCCAACTGGCTCTCTTTCCATCAATACTTGGGTGTAGCAACCTATTTGATAAATCATTGGTTTCCAGCAAATTACTGCCTTTAACACAAAGTTGTCCAAAGTTAGCTGGGTGTTGACGGTTACCTTCTAATTTAGAAAGCGCTTTTTTACCGTCAGTTGTTTCATTTACTGTGACCTCGACACCACAACCAACACCGCAATATGGGCAGGTGGTGTGGCATATTTTTTCGGAGGTAATAGTATTGCTTACACGTGCATTCATTAGTTAGCGCCAGTACCTATTTGAACACTATTACCTTGCACACGCACAGGCCATACTTGTAGCTTTTGATCAGGTGATTCGATACATTCGCCACTGGCTAAATCAAAGTGTTGCTTATATAGAGGCGATGCAACGACTGTCTTATCACCGATGCTTCCGATAATTCCGCGGTAGATTACTTGCGCTTTACCTTGTGGGTCAAAGTTGTCTACTGCATAAATACCTGCGTCTGGCGCCGTACCGACTTTAAATATCGCTATTTGCTGTCCATTTAGGAGTGCACATACACCACTATTAATCACTAAATCGTCTGTTCCACACACATTGTGCCATTCAATACTCATCATAAACTCCTTACGCTTCGCTCGTTTCAGTCGCATCAATAATGTTGATGTCGCTTAGTTTTTCTGCTTCAGTGGCTGGACGAATTTGTCCGCGTTCTTCCACAAATACTACGCTGTTGTCATCAAGTTCTGAGTTAACAAAGCGTCTAAAGCGTTTACGAGACTTTTCATCTTCAACGGCGGTTTTCCATTCACATTGGTAGGTGTCTACTACGTGTTGCATTTGTGCTTCTAGTTCTTCTGCAATACCGAGTGAATCGTTGATGATCACATCTTTCAGGTAATCTAAACCACCTTCAAGGTTGTCCATCCACGTTGCTGTGCGTTGCAGTCTGTCAGCAGTACGAATGTAGAACATCCAGAAACGGTCGATGTATTTGATAAGTGTTTCTTTGTCGAGGTCTGTTGCAAAAAGGTCAGCGTGACGAGGCTTCATACCACCGTTACCACACACATAGAGATTCCAACCATTTTCAGTAGCAATAATCCCCACATCTTTGCTTTGTGCTTCGGCGCACTCACGCGTACAGCCAGATACTGCCATCTTCATTTTGTGTGGCGCACGAAGGCCTTTGTAACGATTTTCAACTTCAATGGCTGCGCCAACAGAATCTTGAACACCATATCGGCACCATGTGCTACCTACGCAGGATTTTACGGTTCTGAGTGCTTTTGCGTATGCGTGGCCAGTTTCAAAACCACCTGCAATAAGTTTTTCCCAAATTTCAGGCAGTTGATTTACTTTTGCACCAAATAAATCGATACGTTGGCCACCAGTTACTTTGGTGTACAGTTTATAATCACGTGCTATTTCACCAATGAGAATTAAACCTTCAGGCTTGACCTCACCACCGGCCATACGCGGTACTATCGAATATGTACCGTCTTTTTGCATGTTCCCAAGGTATGTATCGTTGGTGTCTTGCAGGCTAACGTGGTCTTTCTCAAGAATATAGTCATTCCAAGTGGAGGCTAAAATAGATCCCACTGCAGGCTTACAAATATCACAACCTAGACCTTTTCCATATTGTGCGAGTAAATCGTCAAAGGTTTTTATTTTGTTGACTTTAATAAGGTGAAACAACTCTTGACGAGAATAGGCGAAGTGTTCACAAATGTCTTTTTTGACCTCAACGCCGCGCTTTTCTAGTTCAGCATCTACAACATTTTTAAGTAATGCTGTACAACCACCACATCCTGTACTTGCTTTGGTACAAGACTTGATACCTGCAAAATCGGTTGTGCCAGCGTCAATCGTCGCAATGATATCGCCCTTTGTCACATTGTGACATGAACAGATACTTGCAGAATCAGGTAATGCATCCGCACCTAAAGTAGGGGCGGCACCTTCGGTTGACGGTAAGATTAAGGTTTCAGGGAATTCAGGCAATGCGATGCTATTCAGAGAATACTGCAATAAGGTATCGAATTCACTTGAGTCTCCGACGAGTACCGCACCTAATAGTGTGTTACTTTGCTCGTCGACAACAATTTTTTTGTAGATACCTTGCGGCTGATTTTCATAGGTGTAACTTTGCGCACCAGGTGTTTTAGCATGACTATCGCCAATTGAACCTACTTCAACGCCTAATAATTTTAGTTTGGTGCTCATGTCCGCACCTTCAAACTCAGTATCACCGCCAATCAAATGGCTAACAGCTGCACGTGCCATTGTATAACCCGGCGCCACTAAACCAAATATACGGTTTTGCCACAAGGCACACTCACCTATGGCGTAAATATCTGGGTCGGAGGTTTTACACTGGTTGTCAATAACAATACCGCCACGTTCACCAATTTCTAAATCAAAGCTACGCGCTAATTGGTCGCTTGGGCGAATACCGGCGGAGAACAGAATCATGTCGGTTTCTAGGTAGTCGTCACCTTGGAAGTTCATACGGAAACGGCAGTTTTCTCCTGCGACAATTTCAGAGGTCGCTTTACTTGTGTGAACTTTAACACCTAAATCTTCAATTTTATTTTTCAGTAAGCGGCCACCGCCTTCGTCTAATTGTACTGCCATGAGTTGCGGCGCAAACTCAACGACATGCGTTTCTAGACCTGCTTCTTTTAGCGCATTTGCTGCTTCAAGCCCTAGTAAGCCGCCACCAACAACGACCCCAACCTTACTTTCTTTTGCGCTTGCTTCAATGCCTTCAAGATCTTCAATGGTACGATAAACAAGACAATGTTCTTGATCGTGGCCAGGAATAGGGGGCACGAATGGGTAGCTACCGGTGGCTAAAACTAGTTTGTCGTAACTATAGGTTTCGCCTGATTTAGTGGTAACCACCTTTGCCGCTTTGTCGATGTTATCAACATATGCATTGCAGTGATGTTCGACGCCCCAGCTGTCGTATAACTCAGGCGTTGTCATTGCCAATTCTTCAGCACTTTTACCAGAGAAATATTCTGATAAGTGAACGCGGTCATACGCTAAGCGCGGCTCGCCACTCAATACGATAATTTTTGCTGACGGTAGCGCTTGATGAAGTTGTTCAACAAAGTGATGTCCAACCATGCCGTTGCCAACTACCACTATTTGTGAAGGTGTGTTTGAAGATGTCATGCATATACCCTTGTGTATCAGACATAAAAAAACCCGCAGACATATTTGCACAATTGTGCTTTGTCGCGGGCTTCGATGCCGTTTGAAATAGCTACATTGCTACTTCGATAAATTTGTTACCAGAAACAGGCCTATTAGCTGTTACCGTACTTTAAATGTGGATTTTACAATTTAAATTAAGCACATAGTATACCAACAGTTAAGTTATTGTATTTTATATGTTTGTACTTTTAAGGTTCAAAGCGAATAGAATATTTCAGCACTTAAATGGTGCTTTTGTGTTATTTTGGTGCAGAGAACGCCATCACCATCACGCGTTAATATATGGTAATATTTAGCCGGAAATCGGGTTAGTTATTAGTTGTTTGGAAGGTAGATTATGTTGAATAATGAGTCTCAGGCGACAGGCGCATGCCCCTGTGGTTCAGGGAAAACCCTGGAACGCTGCTGTTTACCTTATATAGTTTCAGTATCTGCTGACAATATACGAGACATAAAAACGCCTGCAACGGCTGAAGGCTTAATGCGTTCGCGTTACACGGCCTATGCAATAAAAGCGTATGACTATATTGTCCAAACATACTGTAGTGCCGAAGCTAACAAGCTCTCAGCGGCAGGTATCCAACAATCTGATGAAGGTGTTGAATGGTTAGCTTTGGATGTTGTAAAAAGTACGACAGACACCGTTGAATTTAAGGCATGGTATCGTTACAAGCGTGATTTTTATTTAATGCACGAGCGCTCATCTTTCTTAAAAGAAAACGCTCAGTGGCGATATGCGAGTGGCACCATACATGAAGATTCAGGTGTCGTTAAGTTGAGTCGAAATGACATTTGTTTATGCGGCAGTGGCAAGAAGTACAAACGTTGTTGTCTTTAGCTGCGGTTAAGCCGCGAGAAATTAAATTTTATTTACTCAGACACGTTAGATGCGTCTAATTTCGTATGTTTAATTTGATGGTGTTTGATGTTAGCGCGTTACCGCTAGCATTTATCGTGGCCCTTCCTTCGTTTGTATTACTTTGCACAATAAATAAGGCCCGGCCGTTATGAGTGACAATTTTATTACTTTTATGTTTTTGAATATTTCTCTCTGAGCCGTTGTCTACACCCAAGCGTTTAATATCACCCGTGATATCAAATTGAATTTCTCTATCAAGGTGTTTTACGGGTATACCATGTTCATCCACTAGTTGAGCTTCAATATGGGCAACATCATAACCGTCATTCATAAGCAAGGCTTTATCAGTTATCAGTTTTACAGCAACTGGTTCATTTGCGGTGTTTACTGATGTTTCGATAGTGTTGCCATTTATGACAGCCTTTGCGGTAAGTTTACCGGCTTCAAACGGGACTAACCATTTGAATATGCGCTCCGGGTTTTCACTTAAATATTGCGTACCCTGTGACTTATTATTTAAAAAGAGTTCTACTTCCTCAAGGTTACTATATACCTCAACAATCACTGTGTCGTTTTCTTGGTAGTTCCAATGCTCGTTAACATCGCGCCATCCCCATTTACCTTTTTCCCAAGCACCAGGTGTTTTTTCAACAATCTTGTCGTTGTCTTGTTTATATAGAGATTTTTCAGTGGTTTGCGATGTAATATGTAGCACTGCTTCATCACGCCATACAGATTTCATTAAATGGTAAATTGGCTGTTTAAACGCTGCAAAATCTAACATCCCTGAACTTGACCCTTTTTTAGGCCAAGCGCCATTCGACTCCCCTAAGTAATAAATACCGGTCCAAACAAACATACCAGGAATAAAAGGGCGCTCTATTACGTGCTTCCATTCATGCCATTGCACCCAATTTTCAGTGCCCAAAATCATTTTTTCCGGATAGTGTTTATGACCATAATCGTAGATCGCTTGTCGATAGCTGTAACCAACAATATCCAGCGCATCAGTGTATCCAGATAAATGACTGACGGACGGAATCACTAAGTTTGCTGTGACTGGGCGGGTTGTATCTAGTTCTTTTACCCATTGGCTTAATTTTTTGGCAGTATTAACTAACTCTGCGCCTTTCACTGGGCTCTTGTCAAAAGCGCTTTTGATTTCCGCTATACTACGTGGAGGTTCATCCCAATAGTAATTATGTTTTTCAGTATCGTCATTGTTCCAGTATCCCACTGCACTGGTATACCGAGGGTAAGTCCATTCTATTTCATTACCAATGCTCCATTGGATAATGGATGGGTGATTTCTGTCACGCATAAGCATTGCTTTAATGTCACGCTCGGCCCATTCAGGAAAATATTTACTGTAGCTTTCGGTGATGTAATCCACCGTGCCTTTTTGCGCAAAATTCTTACGTTTATCTTTTGGGTTGTCCCATTCATCAAACGCTTCGTTTTGCACCAAAAAGCCCATTTCGTCACATAAATCTAAGAATTCAGCCGACGGTGGATTGTGCGATGTTCGAATGGCATTTACTCCCGCTTCTTTTAAACGTTGTAATCGCCTTTTCCAAACACCTTTAGGTACAGCAACACCCACTAAGCCAGCGTCATGATGTAAATTAACCCCTTTGAGTTTGATATTCTTGTTGTTTAAGAAAAAGCCTAACTTAGCGTCGTTTCGCAGTGTTCGGATGCCAAAACGAGTGCTGCTGGTATCGACGAGTGTTTGTTCTTTATATACAGATGTTTTAGCTCGATATAAGTGGGGCGTGTCAGTGTCCCAAAGCATCGGTGAATTTACTTGCAATGTAGGCGTTAATACTTTCTGCTCGTTTGCTGACAAAGTAGTAGAGGTTGACGTTGATGCAACAACCTCACCCTTTGGAGAAATCACCTCGGTTATCAATGTTAGCTGGCGTTGCATATTTGTTTCATTGTTAATCGTCGTGGCAACAGAAATGCTTGCTTTATCATGTGTTACTTTTGGGGTGGTTATATAGTTCCCCCAAATGGGAATGTGGGTGTGGTTTGTGGTAATGAGCCTAACATGGCGATAAATGCCTGACCCTGTGTACCAGCGTGAATCAACATAGCGCGTTCTATCCACGTATACCGCGATGACGTTGTCTTTGCCATTTTTATTTAGGTAGGGTGTTAAATCGTAAAAAAATGGAGAGTAACCATAAGGTCTCTCACCTAATAAATTACCGTTAATCCAAACCTTTGAATGATTGTAAACACCATCGAATAAAATCTGCGTTTTACCATTTCCCTTGGGTGTTGCAAAATGTTTTCGGTACCAGCCTATACCGCCGGGTAAATACCCTGTAGCACCGGCAGTTAAGGTTTGAGAGTATTCTTTTTCTATGCTCCAGTCATGTGGCAGCCGCAGTGAACGCCAGTCTTGGTCATTGAAGTCAACTTGAAAGGCCGCTGTATTTTCAGTTTGCGAAAACTTCCAGTCAAAATTGAAGTCTAGATCTTGTCGTTCAATGACTGTGCTTTCAGGCCTTTTCGAGTATTGGTGCGTGAGCGTATTTTCGCTGCAACTTGCGATTAAAAAGATGCTACAAGCAAGTATTGTTCTTGACAGTAAAGTCATAGATTTTCACCAATATTGGTATGGTATAATTTATATATGATTACATTAATTCACTATTGAATGAAGTGTTGGTGGTAAAATATTTACATTGCATTCGATATCTGTTTTTCTGCATGGAATAGCGCCTGCTGAGTGCAGGCGGATATCGAATACATATGGCAGACCTACTGAATTTTTGATTTTGGATGCATGAGTTTGGCTATCAGCGCCGTCCAACCCGTTTGGTGGCTAGCGCCAACACCTCTGCCTGTATCGCCATCGAAGAATTCATAAAACAAGATATGGTTTTTAAAGTGAGGGTCTTGGTCCATTAACGGGCGGTGCCCATAAACCGCGCGGTCTCCATCTTCACCTCGTAAGAATATCTGAGAAAGTCTTTCACTTATAAATTGGGCGACTTGGTTTAAATTTAATTGTTGCCCTGAACCGATTGGACACTCTACGGTAAAATCATCACCGAAGTAATGGTGAAATTTTTGCAAGGATTCGATCAATAAATAGTTCATCGGAAACCATATAGGGCCGCGCCAATTAGAGTTTCCACCAAACAATCCACTCTGAGATTCTGCTGGTTCATATGCTACGTTCACCTCTATGCCATTGTACTTAAATGCGTAGGGCTCTTTGTCATGCGCTTTAGACATGCCACGTACGCCGTAGTCAGATAAAAACTCTTCTTCGTTCAACACGCGTTCGAGTATGCAGCGTATTTTGCGTTCGGACACAAGTGCGAATAAACGGCGATCTTTTTTACCTGGTTCACTCCATTTTGGCACTAGTTTATTTAATTCGGGGCGGTGTTCTAAAAACCAATTTAGTCGCTTTTTAAAACCAGGAAAGCGGTTTAGCAAATCTGAGTCCAGGACTTCAATCGCAAACAACGGAATAAGGCCCACCATAGATCTGACTTTTAATGGCATTAGGTCGCCATTGGGCAGGCGCAATTCGTCATAGAAAAAATTATCGTCTTCGTCCCACAACGAAATGTCACTATCACCAATGTTTGTCATTGCGCTGGCGATGTGAAGGAAGTGCTCGAAAAACTTAGAGGCAATGTCTTCGTACACTGGATTCTCCTTTGCCAATTCAAGCGCAATGCGCATTAAGTTTAAGCTGTACATTGCCATCCAGCTCGTGCCGTCGGCTTGATTAATGTAGCCACCCGTTGGCAAGGGTTTGCTCCTATCAAAGACGCCAATGTTATCTAAACCTAAAAACCCCCCTTGAAAGATATTTAAACCATCGTTGTCTTTCCTGTTGACCCACCAAGTAAAATTAAGCATTAACTTGTGAAAAATACTTTCTAAAAATACGCGATCGCCTTTTCCAGTTTGTTTTTTATCAATTTGATATACGCGCCACGCGCCCCAAGCATGCACTGGCGGATTCACATCACTAAAGTTCCATTCATAAGCCGGGATTTGGCCGTTAGGGTGCATGTACCATTCGCGTGTAAATAGCAACATCTGGCGCTTTGCAAAGTCGGCATCGATGAGCGCGAATGGGATACAATGAAAAGCTAAATCCCACACCGCGTACCAAGGGTACTCCCATTTATCAGGCATTGAGATAATGTCAGCGTTGAACAAATGTTTCCACTCACCATTGCGAATGTCCTCACGTTGCCTAACAGGCGTAGGCTGAGTTTCATCTCCCTTGAGCCATCGATTTACGTCAAAGCAATAAAATTGCTTACTCCAGATTAGGCCTGCAAACGCTTGTCGCTGAACGAGCTTTTCTTCATTGCCCATGTCACCTTGTATAGACGTATAAAAGTCATCTGTATCTTGTTTACGTTCAGCCAGCCACTCATCAAATTTTGCAAATGGCTGGCTGATTTGATTTTTTGATAGTCTTATACATATTTCCACGTCACCATGCGCTGGTATCTCACGTTTAAACACCGCACACGTCTTTGTGCCGCTTTGCGTTTGTGATATCGCATTTTCGTTTTTGCTGATGAAATACTCATGGAATGCATCTTTTACACATGCGCTATCGTTGGCTTTATTAAATAGTTTTTGCGTATTGGTTTCATTATTGGTAAATAAAAAGTCGTCAGCGCCTTTGGCATATAAGAAATAGGCGCCTAAATCCGGATGATAGATATTCACGTGAGAGGGCTTTTTTGTATTGTCACCTATCGTTTCACCCTGACAGTAAGGCATTACTGCATCACACGCCCATGACCAAGTATTTCGGAGTGTAATTTGGGGTAATAAATGCAACGTCGCGGCATGTTCTCCGCGGTTGTGCGCATGCACTCGCATTAATATATCGTCGGGAGTTACCTGCGCGTATTCTACAAATACATCGAAATATGCGTTATTTTCAAACGCATCTGTATCTAGTAGTTCAAACTCCATTTCTTGCTTACTGCGATGTTTATTTTGCTCAATTATCTCGGCATATGGAAACGCTGCGTGGGGGTATTTGTACAGCATTTTTACATAAGAGTGGCTAGGGCTTGCATCTAGGTAGTAATAGAGCTCTTTGACATCTTCGCCATGATTACCTTGTTCATTTGCTAGGCCAAACAAGCGTTCCTTTAAAATAGGGTCGTTTCCATTCCATAAGGCTAAGGACATACATATACGTTGACGAAAATCGCTAAAGCCTGCTAGACCATCTTCGCCCCATCGATATGCGCGACTGCGCGCATGATCGTGTGGTAAGTAGTCCCAAGCATTGCCCTCTGCGCTGTAGTCCTCACGTACTGTGCCCCACTGACGCTCGCTAAGATAAGGCCCCCATTTTTTCCACTGCTCGTTGCCATTTTCGTGCTCAGCAAGCCGATATTTTTCAACGATTTTTTCATTGTCTAGCGTTTTGGCTTCTTTTGAATTATTTGATGACATTCAGCGTTTACCTTTTATAAGTTAGGTTTGCCTTAAGCAGTTACTTATAAGTTAAACTACCGTAAGTGTCTGTCAAGCTTAGGTAATTACTTTTATTGCATCTTGAAACGCTTGTTCGAGGGTGTGCGGGTATACTTGATTTAATATTAGTGAGTTACATGCTTGGAAGTCGATAAACGGACGTATTGCCTTAACGAAAGCGTCAAGCATTTCTTGTAGATCAAAATCTAGATTTTCAACATGTAATGCTTTGATCTCTAATAACTTAATTTTTCGATGCGCTTTGCAGTCCATTCGGCCAATAAACGCATCCTTGTACAAAATAGGTAAAGAAAAGTAGCCGTACTTGCGCTTATCTTCTGGTAGATAACATTCCAACTGAAAGTGGTAGTTAAACGCGTTTTTGAGTCTTTCTCGTTGAATGACCAGATTGTCAAAGGGCGATAAAAAACGCATACGATGACTGATACGATTAGCTGATTGTTCGAAGGCGTCTGCATTGACAAAAAAGCTATCGTCGTTACCCACGTTAATCTCTATGAGTTCACCCGTGTTAAGTTTATCTAACACTAGTGTTTTTGCTGCTTTGCGAAGCGCTGGATTGCGGCGAAGATAGGTAATACCTTTTAACGTTGTAAAGCCGTAAGCATTGAGCTGTTGATTGAGTAAGTAGCTCGCCATTTCTTCATCGGTTGGCATGTTTGTGTTAATTGAGTCAGGTAGCACCCGTTCGGTTAGGTCGTAGGATTTTTGAAAACCATCGCGACTGCTAACCATCAAGTCGCCTTCCATGTACAGTTGCTCCAACGCTTTTTTTGCTGGTTTCCAATCCCACCATCCGGTTTGTTTTGTATCGCCAGTATTTATGTCTTTACTGATGTCTCTGGCGCGCAGCGGGCCATCGATTTTTATGCGTGCCAGTAGTTCTTGCATTAGTTTGCGGTCTGGATTTTTATACCAATGCTTTTGGCCACTTTTAATCGCATGTTTATATGGCAGTGAGTAACGGAATGCATCTATTGGCAAAAAAGCAGCAGCATGTGCCCAATATTCGAAAATACATCTGTGGGCAAGTAAGTTGTCGCAGAATTCGGGTGTATAATTGGGTATTCGAGAAGATAAGACGTGGTGATGGGCTCTTTGAATCACTGATATGCTATCTAGCTGGACATAACCAAGGTGTTTAATGGTATTCAATGTGCCGGATTCACCTTTGCCAAATGGTGATGTATTATGTAGGCCTTGTGAGATTATTGCTAAGCGTCGCAAACGAGTATTTGAAGGCTTTGTTTTAATCATGTTCACCTTAGTCATTGTTATCCATTTTCTTGTTGTTGTCTTTTTAGGCTAAATACTTAATAGCGTATCTCAGTTTATTGGTATAATAAGAATACACACAACATTAATTTACATAAAAAGGATTTACACATGCGTAAAACATTTATTTTTTGTGCCACACTATTATTATCTAATTTAGCATTGTCTACTAACGCTGTAGCGGAAGAAAGTTGGTTTAATTCGTTGTTGAATGCTGTTGGTTTAGGCGACAGTGCATCTGACGAGGTGGAGCAAGTGCTTCCATCGGCGCAGGGACTACTTACGCATCTTACCTCGAATCTAGATGTAACTAAGCCACAGGCCGAAGGCGGAATGGCTGCGCTTTTAAATTACGCCAAGCAAAATATATCTACTGATGATTTTTCGGCGTTAGCGAAACAAATTCCTGGACTGGATGGCTTAAGTAGCGCACTTCCAGAAGTCAGTGATGCAGCGGGCGGAAATTTAAGCGGGATATTGGATGCTGCTGCTAATTACAATGAATCGCTTGCGGCACTAAATGATCTTCGCAAACAATTTGAGTCATTAGGCTTAGATACTGAGATGATTATGGGTTTTGTTAAACAGGCACAAGCATATCTTGATACTGAAGAAGGTCAGCAAGCAAAGCAAATGCTAAGCAATGCATTGCAGAATCTTAAATTAGGTCAGGAATAAGTTTACATATAGACAGTTATTGTAAGTTGTCGTGACCCGCCGTGGTCACGATGTTCTCCTAGGTAAATTCCTTGCCAAGTCCCTAATCCAAGCCGCCCATTTATAATTGGCATGCTGACGCTACTGCCTAATATCGACGATTTGAGATGCGCTGGCATATCATCGCTGCCCTCATACGTATGCTCATAATACGGGGCATTTTCGGGCACCATTTTGTTAAAGTGTCTCTCGAAGTCTGCGCGCACTGTCGCGTCGGCATTTTCGTTAATTGATAACGATGCCGAAGTGTGGTGAATAAATATGTGCAGTAGACCTTGTTCGGGTAAACTATCTATGGCCTTAACAATTTCATGTGTAATTAGGTGAAATCCACGTGTAAAGGTCGGTAATGTAAGCGAGTAGTGTTTAATCATTTTTTTGTGGAGGTTTTATTTTTGGTAGCTATTTCTGACCATTATATACAAATAATTAGGACTTACCTTTCTTTCAATACATTCTTTTTTCAATCGTCGACCGTATGAAAATGTCATCAGATAGTGTATCAGAAGGGAAAAACGCGACAGATAAACATGGCGCAATTTGGCACGTTGTAAACATGATTCCTCCAGGAAGCGTCGCATCTTACGGGCAAGTGGCAGATTTGGCCGGACTCCCAGGCCGAGCGCGTTTGGTTGGAAAATGTTTAGGCAATATTCCTGATGGAATGCAGGTAGCTTGGCATAGGGTGCTCCGAAGCAACGGGTATTTAGCCTTTCCAGTTAACTCAGAACAAGCGTTACGGCAAACTGCGCTGCTACAAGAAGAAAATGTGGCAGTATTTAATAACAAGGTAAAAATGCGTGATTTCCAATGGGAGCCTGACCTTTATACCTTGCTTTATGACTTGGAAAAATAGCTGTCTACGACATGACATACAATTGTGATAATTTGTTATGTTTTCTTTATATTTGCCGCGAAATTAACTGAAATTAAGCGAGGTCTTATGAGCGTACTTCTTGTTTAACATTCTGTTTGGTTTGGTCTTTAGGTCTTACCGTTTTAGCAGATAAACATATTAACCTACTAACGGAGCAAACCAATATGCCTTCTAAGTTACTAACTCTTTTCGCTGTAGTTATAGCGTTCACTGTGACCTCTTGTGGTCTCATTCCTACTCAAGCAAAATCGTCTATCGAAGCTGTTAACGTTGATAAAAGTCGATTAGCGATAAAAGGCTATGATCCAGTTGCTTATTTTACTGAAGCAAAGCCTGTCCTAGGTAATGCACAATATACTGCACAATATAATGGCGCGACGTATCATTTTGCATCTGCAAAGCATCAGTCTCTGTTTACAGGCAATCCAATGAAATATGCGCCACAATATGGCGGTTACTGTGCGTTTGGTGTATCTAAGGAGAAAAAGTACGATACAGATCCAATGGCTTGGGCGATAGTTGACGATAAGCTATATTTGAACTTAAATGAAAAGGTTCAAGGTCGTTGGGTATTGAACAAAGAAGAGTTGATTGTTGAAGCGAATGATATTTGGACTGAGATCGAAAATACACCGGTATCAGAGTTATAAAATAAGTAATCGGTGAAATTATTTATGGATTTCACCGGTTTATATTTCTGAATAATTGATACACCTAACTAAATTTAACGATGTAATTTGTATAACTGTTTTAAACTAAATAACTGAATAAACTACCAAGAACCATTTGAGGAATTATTATGAAAACGAATATCGCTGTTGCTGCTGCTATTGCTACTGTCATGACTATGGGTGTTGCTGACATGGCTGAAGCTAAGAAGAAAAAAGAAAAATGTTATGGTGTTGCTGCTGCAGGTCAAAACGATTGTGGTAATTTAGCGGGTACTCATAGCTGTGCTGGTCAGTCTGAAGTAGACAATGATATCGGCGAATGGAAACTTGTTGAGAGCGGCACATGTAAAGAGCTTGGCGGCTATAACAAAAAAGAAGCTAAGAAAATCTGGAAGAAAATGCAGAAAAAAGAAAGCTAAGTTGTTTTGAAGCAATTTGTTTCTCAAGCAATGCCCAACCCATTTATAGGTGTTGGGCTGCGCCACCCCCATTACGAACAATCACTCTCCCATAACACCGCAGAAACACCAATAGATTTTGTTGAAATACACGCAGAAAACTTTTTTGCAGATGGCGGTATATCCATTGCACTTTTAGAGGATGTTTGTGAAAAATACGCGTTGAGTGTTCATGGTACTTCCCTTGGTCTCGGTTCTGCGGTAGCGGTACCAAATGAAGTACTTGAAAAGTTTGCTAGGCTCATCCAGATTTCACAGCCGGCGTTTGTGTCGGAACATTTATGTTTTAACCGGGCAAGGTTAAATGAAAAAGTCGTGCATACAGGGGATTTGCTGCCAATACCTTATAATATAGAATCGTTGAAAAACATTGTTTCACATATTCAACAGGTACAAGACAAGATTCGTCGGCCTATCCTTATAGAAAACTTGTCGGCGTATTTATCACCCGAGCAAATATCGCCGGAATCTTTAGATTCTATGAGCGAAGTCGAGTTTTTAGTTGAAATGTGCTCGCGTGCAGGCTGTGGTTTATTGTTGGATTTGAATAACTTAATAGTAAATGCTTTAAATCAAGATATCGCGATGCCCATTGAACATATTTTATCTAATATTAGACAGCTTCCGTCTGACTATGTTGGCGAGATACATTTGGCGGGATATACAGAGCAAGGTGTAAACGGCTTTATTGTTGATGATCATGGAGCTGCAGTCTCGAATCAGTGTTGGGATTTGTATACTGAGACGATTGCCTTGTTTGGCAATAAACCGACCTTAATTGAGTGGGATACTCAATTGCCTGATTGGTACGAGTTAGTTGCGCAGACAGAAATTGCAAGGTCAAAGGCGTCAATATGACAAATGAAGGAAATTCATGTTATGACCAATGCCTTGGTTGATTTTCAAAATAAACTTATTGCGCATATTGTCCAACCTGACAACACAGGTGCTAAGTTACCAGCGGTTGAAGTCTACAAAAATAATTTCATTGAAAACGGTATTCGAGCACTTTCAATAAGTTACCCGACGCTACTTAATGTACTTGGTGAGTCAGATTTTAGGCGTTTAGCGGCAAGTTATTTGGCCAGTGTGACAAAAATAGAATTTGATTGGGCAGATTTCGGTGCACAAATGAGTGACTTTATTCTCTCCTCTGAAGTTTCGCAGGACTTACCCTACTTGAGTGAGATTGCTGATTTCGATTGGTGTCGACAAATGTCTGAGCGCTCGAAAGATACTCTCTTTGACACGGATAGCTTTATGAAGCTTTCTTCTGTTGCACCCAGCAAAGTGAGGTTTAAAGTAAACGAGAGTGCTAAACTTGTTTCTTATTATTTTCCAATGCCTTTATTTCTGAAACTCTCGACGATTCCAGAAACAAATGAGTATATGGAAGAGAGAAAAGAAATATTAAATGCATTAAAAAATGCAATAAATGATGCAATTAATCTAGATGAGCCACGGTCTTATGTTGTATGGAAAGCAGAGTACAAAGCTGAAATAGAACCGATAGATGTACGTTCTAACAATGCGTTTAATGCTATGTTAAATAGACAATCGGTAGAGCAAGTACTTAGTTGTTTTGGTGAATCTACTGAGCAAATGGCGACTTGGATAGAAGATTGTATAGCTAAGCGACTTATTTGTGCTGTTGAAGACATAACGCCCTGTTAATACATAATTTAACTCAACAATAATCCCTATACTTTAAATAGGTAAGCGTAAAGGACAAACCAATGAAAAAGATCATTTCACTTTATAACCAAGTTTTTGGCTGGCTCATTCATCTCGAACACCCAGCGTTGTTAATCGCTAGGCTATATGTTGCATGGGTATTCTTTAAGTCTGGTTTGACTAAAATCAATGATTGGGAAAGCACTTTGTTATTGTTTGAATATGAATATGCTGTACCAGTATTAAATTTTGAATTAGCCGCTTATTTAGCCACATTTGGTGAATTAGTATTGCCGGTCTTGCTTGCCATTGGTTTGTTCACCCGTAAAGCGGCGATTGGTTTATTCATCGTTAATTACATAGCGGTGATTAGTTTGGAAGATATTGCACCTGCTGCTTTATATTTGCATTATGTTTGGGGCATTGCATTACTTGGAAATATTATTTGGGGCGCTGGGAAACTTGGTATTGACCAGTTTGCAAAAATCAAATAAATCCATTTAAAATTAAGCTTGAAGGCCTCAATATGAGGCCTTCAGCACAATTGGGCGATGCTTCTCACTGTTTTGCCTATTTGACCCAACGATGTAGAAGTTACCGTCATTGTCTGAAGTGAGAGAGCCGTACAGCAAGTGTTTATTTAAATCGATGTCCTTAACTGGATAGCTTACAAGGGTTTTACTCGGGATATTGTATAGATACCACTGATATTGAGCTGCCCCCTCATTTCTGCCTAGACCGACAAGCATCTCTTCGCCGTCGGGCGAAAAAAGCGAAGATACATAAGCTTTCTCTCCTGTATCACTTATTGGACCTAGACTGTTGACTTTACTTCTGTCACTTTCCATTTGTACAATTTCATATAAATTGCCTGTAGACGTCAAGAATAGGGTGCTGCCATTCTTTAACTGAACGTAGCTCACGATACCGTGATTGTCATTCGCGTTGGTATTCCAGTATTCGTTTAGTGTAAAGGTATTTACCTGAAACAGTTTTTCATCATATTCGATTAATTCAACCATTAAATCGGTTGGCCCTGATATTTTAGGTACGAAAACATGGCCATTGTTGGTGACCAAAAAATTACGTGAAATGTGTCCGGGTACACTGCCGACTTTAATTTTTCTGACGGCATCTTTTTGTGTGTCATATTGGTAAAGTACATGTCCCCAATAGCCAAGGGCGTAAACAAATCGACCGTTAGAATTTACCGCAATGAGCGCCTCTTCGGTGGAAAATAAATATTCCCATTCGATGCTCTCAGGCTTTTTTCGCCAAAACACACCGCCCCATGTCGGATTTTTAGTATTCGATTCGCCTGTTTCATCAAAGCTCGAAAAATACAAATAGCCATCTTCTGCTTGAAACAATTTAGAGTGCAATTTATTTTGCGACATATCGTCCATAAATTGATTGTTCCGTTTTAATTCAGTCAGAGCATCACTTTGTGGCGTAATTTGGTTGCTTCTAGGATCGTATTGATACAAAAAAGAGGATGCGTTGTAGTCCTTGTAATTAGATACCGCAAAATAAATTCGTCCTAATCGATCTCTCCCATGCGCTCCCCAAACTGAAGCGCCAGTGTTGACATAGTCTCCAGAAATGGTTGATAAACTCGGCGGCTTGAAGTGTTTGTCATTGAGTGTTTTGAATTTAGCGCCAGCGTCACCTAAATTGACACTATTTGGATCTAGTTCTTTTGCATTATTGCATGCAGCCATTAAGACGACTAACACCGACACTATAACTGCCCTGTATTGCTTCATTTGGTATTTCTCACAATAAAAATAGGATTGCTGACAAATTGATAATGATGTAATTCTGGTTGCATACTGCGCCCTTGTAGACGAATTGCATTTGCGCCAGCCATGTTACCAAGGGGGAGGTTGACATAAAAAATTTTGTTGCTCGATGATGACCTTGTTTGGGGACTAGTGTCTGACGCTGATCTTAGCAAAGGAATAAGGTTGATGGGTTTAACAAAGTCATCAAATATAACAACTAACTGCAGCTCATCAATACTTGTGGGCAGTGCTTGCCAATCAGCATGATTGAGTGTTAAGCGTATTTCTATTGACGCCGTTTCATCTTGAGTGAGTGTTGCACTATGCGCAATGTCGCCCGCGTAGAATGTGTCTGACAGGGTCGTTATTTTGAATTCAAGTGCTTGAATAAATTTTCCATGTTGTGCCCATGTTCTGCCAGCATGTAAGGCGTTCAATATATCATTTTGAGACGGTGAGGCGGCGTAAACATGTGTACTTGAGAACTCGCAAGGCCAATAATCCATAGACGTATTGTGAAAGTCTGAAGCGGCTCTAGCAGACAACACACGTTTTCCATCTTGCAGCAGTTTATCCCATTCTCCACCGATTACACCGGATACGGGGTCAAACCCATGAATAGTGCGGAGTATTTTTTCGTAAGAACCATTATACAACCCCCGTTTCTTTTGGTGTCCTGGTGCAGCTGACATGCCAATAACAGCCTTGGACTGATGCATCCAATTCGAAAGATCAAAATGATTTTCAGAGGCGTTGTTATCTTTTCTGCTTGGATGATTATAGATAATCACGGGTTGGCGTGAGGCACCCCATGATTGATTGTTCATCCATTCAAACGCGTCGTTAGACGACAATAAACGCTGATTGATTTCACCATAGTGATCGAAGTTGTTTCTAAACTCTCGAAGTCGTTGCTGAGTACCTTTTGAATTGGGGAACAATACGGTAGCATGTTCTCGGCCATTAAAAGGCGGTATGTTCCATTCTAGTCCGGGTATTACCGTTAATTGTTGGTACTTACGATTTGCCGCGGAAACATCATTAAACCAAGCGTCAGATAATACGCGCGTTAAATTCTTGTCTCCATGGTCGGTGATGGCTATAACATCGCAGCCATGTTCAATGGATTTTTTGGCAATTTCATCAATAGAATGTGCACCGTCAGAGTATTTACTGTGTATGTGAGTATCTATTGCATACCATTGCCCATTGGTGACAGGCGCTACCTGCGAGTATATGGATGTAGGCGTTCTTTTATTACGCTTCGTTGAATGTAACGCTAATTGAGTAACTCTGTCTAAAATAGAGTGTTCATATTGTAAGTAAGTGTCGGATTGCGTATGTCGAAACAATTGTTCAAAGTCACGTTGATGTAAACCTTCAGGTAAATCATGAACGAATGGCATGAATGTGCGTTCATCTGAAATCAAGTTGAGTAAATTTTGCGATACTAGCGCACTTTTTGTGGATTTAGTTAGCGTATCCGCGAAAAGTGTGCCTGCTTTGTCTGCCGCTAAATCGGCAAAGCTAAAACCACTGCCGCCCACATTTGTATCGTCTAGTTCTTTTAGCTCGCCTATTGCAAAACTCACCTGATTATCACCAATTTGCTGCAAGATTGCTGAATAAATGAAGTGAAGTGCAAGATCTCGTCTACCCCTCAATTGGTAGGGTTCGACAGTTACCGGCGTCACGCCTGCCAATTTAGCAAAGCGCGAACCGGCATATTTAACGGCGAGTGCCCAGATAAAGGCTTTGTTTTCTTCCACTGGGTCGCTATCCAAGGATTCCACTGTCGCTTGTAGCGACAAATGTTTAATGGGCAAAGCCAATGACATCGATGAAAAGTTCTGGTTTTCTAGGCTATCGATGTAAGCTTGGATCTTATCTGGAGAAGGGATAGACTGGCTAATTGCCACTCTTGCAACTTGTTTTGCAGAATCTAATGATTTGTTTATGCGTTGTTTGAAATCTCGAGGTTTGCTTGCGATTAAATGCAAACTGCCTTGTTTAAGTGTCCACCCAGATAAAATGTTGTCTATTGTCTTGGCAACTTCACTGTCAAACAATAGCGATGTTGCGCCATAACTTAATGCGCTGACAAGCGCGCCAGGTAGGGGTAAATCTCCTACAAAGCAATGAGATACATTGCTGCTTGTTTGGTGTAACTCAATATAGCACGTAGTATTTAAAAATAACCATCGAGGAATGAGTGTTGTTGACGTGTATGTTTCTATCGCAGTTGGGCTAAAGCCAAAATCAGTGGCGGTTTTAGGTATGATACTTGAGACCGCTGCTCCTATGGCACTGGCCTGTTCTGGAGAAATCGTTAGTCGAACGGTTGTTGTATCAGCCGCCAAGCCGTCAGCAAACAATTTTATTCGCTGCTTTGCTTGTCTAACTTGTTGGGGTTGAATACCTTTTGAGTTTTCCACTAACGGCGATATTTCGAATATCAAAATAATACAAACAAGTATTAAGCTTAGTGGGATAAAGAGGCGTTTTTTAAGTTTCATTCCGTCGATTCTGGATCCAATTTATTAAAGTACATGTCTCGATATGCATGGTTACGTTTCTTTCGTTTTGTAAATGGATGTAAACTTGCGCCTGTTACTGTTCGTTCAACATTTAAGTCAAAATGAATAAAAGCATCGCCCTGTGCGTTTTCATTGTCCCAATCAATCTTGTAAGTCGCATCTTGAAAAGGACTGAGAGTTCCCTTAAGTGTCTTCATTCGTGATGAACGTATTCGGAGCTTTTCGTCGTTATTGCCTTTAGGCGCTACGTAGATAACGAGGTCGCCAAACCAATCGTCTTTGTATGTGCCGACTATATCACTGACGTTGACAATGGTATCTGAATTAGCGACAGGCGGCGCATTATTTTGTAACCAGCGTTTTTCACGAATGGCTTGATAGTCAATGTATTTTTGCGTCCAATCGATCGCTGTTTGTGCTCGTTCACTATCGATATAAGTTGTATTGTTAGCTGCGCTATTATCTCTTGCTTGGCCACTCTCAGTGTTATTTTCATCAGTATTAGCATCTGCTGCATTAATATAATGCTTGAGGATAGTCTGCATTACCGCACCTCTGGCGCCGTAATTTGATCCATTGTTAAAGATACTCACGCCAAGCGACAATTCTGGGATTAAGGCAACATACGCTTGATAACCTGATAATGTGCCTGTATGTGAAATGACCTTGTATTCCCCGATATTTGAAAGACGCCAACCGAGTCCATATTCTTTAAAATGCGTGTCGTTCCATTGTTTATCGATGTTGGGTACATTGAGGATAGTGTGACCTTGCCACATTAAATCTAATTGTTTTTTACTAAAAGGCAAGGACTCAATCGATAGTAGTGCGTTTAACCATTTTGACATGCCATCTGCGTTGCAAATCATTCCGCCAGCTGCTGCAGACATTAACGCATCGCCTGTAATCGCATTTCGAGGCACCGGATATATGCCACGTGCATCGCTATGGGCATATCCCATGGCGCTGGCATTTGCTACGTCAGTCGGGTGAGCGCCACTATAACAAGGAATATCGAGTGCCGAAAAAATTCGTTCATCTATAAAGCGTTCAAAGGGTATTTTACTTAATTTTTCAATAAGCACTCCGGCAGTGATATACATTACATTGCTGTATGCGTAGCGTGATTTGAAGGCATACTCCGCACTAAAATAACGTAAATTCTGAACTACTTCATCTCGGTTAAAGCCACTAGGCTCAGGCCAAATCATACTGTCACCTGCGCCACTGATGAGTCCCGAGTTATGTGTTAGTAAGTCTTTTACCGTAAAATTTTGCGTGGCATAGTTATCTTGTAAACGAAAGTCTGGTAGGTGGTCTATCACTAAATCATCCCAACCAAGTCGACCTTCATCAACAAGTATAGCGACACCGGCTGCAGTAAATGCCTTACTGACACTCGCTAAACGAAAATAAGTTCTTGATGTGACCGGGATGTTTTCATCAATCTGACTAAATCCATATCCTTGTGACAATACCACTGCATCATTTTGTACGATTGTGATAGACATACCAGGTGTATGAAACGCTTTTAGTGCTTGTTCAACCGTATTTTTAAGGGCATTTTTGTCAATATTGGCAGTGGCATTTGCGCCAATGCATATTGAAAATACAAGTAAACATCGAAATAACTGGCTATATGAAGAACGCATGAAACGCTATTGGCTGACTGTAAGTGCTTCTAGTCTGTGTTAATCGTCAGGCTTTTTCAATAGCAAATTTCTTCGAATACAAGACGAGCGATATGGCCCCAATATACATTAGTATGCCGTACACAGCCGGTGCGACGGAGTAGGCCGGTTCTTGAATAAAACTAAGCGCAATTAAAATCGCCATCGTGCCGTTTTGTGTGCCAATTTCAATCCCCAGCGTTATGCCATCTTTACTGTTTAGTTTGCCCAGTCTAGCGATAATGACACCAAGCAAAGTTGCAGACAGATTGAGGATTAAGGCATAGAAAAAAATATCTGGAAAGGCTAGCTGTATTACGGCTCTTTCTTTCCAAGCAACTAAACCAATGATGACCACCATGAATACTAGAGAAAAGACACGAAATTTAGGTTCTGCCATTGCCGCAAATTTGGGTTTTTTGTTCCTCACCAGCATGCCAACACTGACAGGCACCAATGAAATCATAATGAGACTTAAGGATGTGCTGAGTAAAGAAAATTGTATTGGTTCACCTTGAGAGAAGTATTCTATAGCAAATTTAATTAACCAAGGGGTTGAAACGACACAGATGACAGTAGTAATTGCGGTCAGTGATACTGATAGTGCTAAGTTTGCTTTTGCTATGTGACTAAATAGATTAGATGAAGTGCCGCCTGGACAGGCGGCTAGAATCATCATGCCTATAGCTGTTTCTGGAGACGCGTCTAAATAGATAGCTAAGCAAAATGCCATCAGTGGAAGCAGCAGCATTTGCCCAATTAAACCGAGCGCAACAGCTTTTGGGGCTTTAAATAAGCGTGAAAAATCTTCAGGCTTTAAACTTAAGCCCATGCCAAACATAATAAACGCGAGTAGGGCAGGTAATAGCAATTCGGTAAATATGGAACTTTGCATTAAATATTAACCATTCGTTTGTTTAAGTGCTCAGATGCATAACGCTGCAATAAGATAACACGACAATAAACAGCTTAGCTTAGTTTTCTCAATATATTTAGTGGTGCAATACGTAATAAGTAATGTAATAAGGCCCATGGCCAAAACGGTACGTAAGCATTTTTTATTTCCTTTTCTATCGCGTTTACTATGGCATTGCAGCCGGTTTCTATATTGACCGCAAAAGGCAGACTTTTCGCCTCTTCATTCATTGGGGTTCGAATAAAGCCTGGGTGGATGGTGCTCACTTGAATAGGCGTGTGTAGTAGCTCTATTTGCAAACCTTCACTTAAAGATGATAGCGCAGCTTTACTGGCAGCGTACACGTTCATTAGTCCGGGAAAGCCTCGTACTGCACCGACCGATGATATTGTGACTAAATGACCATGATTTTGTGCCCTGAAAATTTCAACCGCTGCTTCGCACTGTGCAAGTGCAGATACCGCATTCGTTAAAAAGGTTTCTTTATTTTCTTTGAAATGACCGGCACCAATAGCACCACCTTTGCCGATGCCGGCGTTAACAAATACTCTGTCTACTACACCGAAATCTTTCCGAAATTGATTAAATACCCTAAATACAGCGTCATGATTGTTAACGTCTAGGGCTTGTGTATGTACGATGATGTCAGGGTTTATCTGCAATAAATCCGCTTTGAGGACCTCTAAACGGTCTAATCTTCTGGCACATAGACCTAAATTTCTGCCGCGTTTGGCAAACGCTTTTGCCATGCCTTCGCCTAAGCCCGAACTTGCGCCGGTAATAATAATGTTTTTACGCATTACAAGGTTTTGCCATTTGTCGACATATTGTCTTAATAGAAGTTTGTTTGTTCTGCATAATGCCGTCTACAGAGAGAAACATATTTGTCATTCCCGCCAATATCAACTTGGTCACCGTCGTTGATGGCATTGCCATCTTGGTCGGTGCGGGCAACAAAATTAGCTTTTCTGCCGCAATGACAGACCGTTTTCAGTTCGGTAAGTTTGTCGGCCCATGCAAGGAGGTAGTGGCTGCCTTCAAAGGTTTCCCCTTTAAAGTCTGTGCGCAGTCCGTAAGCGAGTACTGGAATATTCAATTGATCGACAATATTTAAGCACTGTTTTACTTGTGATCTAGTTAAAAATTGTGCTTCGTCTATAAATACACAACCAAGTGGTTTTGTCTGGTGACTGCGTTTGGTAATTTCGTACAAGTCACTCGTATTTTCGTATAATTCAGCGGGCGCTGATAACCCAATTCTAGACGCAATTTTCCCTTTTCCAAACCTATCGTCAAAAGCAGCTGTGAATAACTTTACTGCCATGCCTCGCTCTTGATAATTGTATGCGGATTGAAGGAGTGATGTCGATTTTCCTGCATTCATTGCTGAATAATAAAAATATAACTGCGCCATTGACCATTTTGCCTACGTATTTCGTTCCCAACACTATGTTACTTAATAGATTGAGCTGATTTCGATATGTTTATACATACTAAGCCTACAGTAAAAACTACCGGGGCATCAAACACTTCAGACTTGAAGTAAGTGTAATCTAGGCGTAGTGAAGGTGTTTAGCCGCCATAAGTTACGTTAATCGTATATGATCAGGCTTCAATAAAAAAGGGTATGTCGTTAAACATACCCTTGGTTTAAATAATACGTGGTTTAAACAATACGTGGCTAAATAATAGTACTGACAACTAAGCGGCGTCAGCTGGGTTTTGTTCCGTACCATCCTGCGTAATTAAAGGTTCAAGGTCAAAGGTAAATTCGTCCACTCTGACCGCCAACTTACGTTTTTCGTTGTACTCCAGTAAAGTCGTTACTTCAGTCTCATTTAACGCGCCGCGTTCTTGAAGTTTATTTACTGCATTTTCGAAAGACAAAAATGGTATTACCGGTGCTGCTTTCAGAGCTTTTTGCACTTTAGATAGTAGTGGCATTGCTGCATGCTTTGCCTTAAATGCTTGCTCATTAATATCGTTTCCATCGCCTGCTACTTTTCGAATTAAATGAGACAATTGTTGCTTAATACTGGAATCTTGTAGTGCCGCGGTAGACAATTCTCTGATGAGGTCGTCACTGATTTTTCTGCTTGCGCCAGTATAATTATTTGTGAGTACTTTCATTAATAAACGCGTCGGCATATGCGGGAAATTTGCGACAAAATTACTAATTGCTTGCTCTGCTTGGGATAGCGACCACTCCATTGCATATTTAAAGTAAGGTAATGCTTCTTGTCGGTTTTCTACTTTTTGTTCGTAATAGCGAATAGCCGCCATACCACCGTACACATGACTTATTACGTCTCCTAATCGGGCGGACAATAATTCTGCTTTTTTCAAATCGCCACCTAGTACCAGTAAAGACAAATCTGCTAACGGCGCTAATTTTGCGGACATTGCGTTTAATCTGCGCTCATAAGGCCGCACTTCTAATAAACTAGAATCAGTATTTCGCATGAACGGCAAATAGCTGTTTACCAAACTGCGCAATGCGTTTTTCACACTGAATTTGACTGTTTTAGCTAATACTTTATTAAATGCTTCGTCCGCAGATGAGTCATCGCTATGTATTAAATCTACCATTTGCTTCAAGTATGGGTGACAACGCATGGCACCTTGACCAAAAATCATTAGATTTCGGGTAAGGATGTTTGCACCTTCTACAGTAATCGCAATTGGCTGAGCAGTATAACAATTCGCTAGTGTATTTTGCGGGCCGCGTTGAATTGCTTTACCTGCTTGAACGTCCATGGCCGAGTTACATACGTCTCTGCCTATTTCCGTCATATGGTACTTTGCAATCGCTGTTACGACAGATGGTTTAATACCTTCACCAAGGCCTTCAGTGGTAAGTACTCGCATGGATTCGACTAAGAACGTTTTTCCCGCAATATCAGCTAACTTTTCTTGAATGCCTTCAAAACGACCAATTGGTACGCCAAATTGCTCGCGCACAAATGAGTACTCGGCAGTTGACTTAAATGCTGATTGTGCCGAAGCCACGCCCATCGCAGGTAACGATATACCGCGACCTGCACCAAGACAGCTCACTAACATTTGCCAACCTTTGCCAATATTCTTCTGGCCACCGATGATGAAGTCCATTGGAATGAATACGTCCTTACCTCGGGTAGTGCCATTGTAGAAAGTCGCGCCCATCGGGTCGTGACGATTACCGAGCTCTACACCAGGGTGTGATTTAGGTAAGAGTGCGCAAGTGATACCCAGCTCAAGTTTTTCTCCCAGTAGTTGGTCAGGATCGAAAACTTTAAAGGCTAAGCCTAATACTGTCGCGATTGGCGCTAAGGTAATATAGCGCTTATCCCATGAGACTCTAAGGCCGATAACTTCTTGGCCTTCCCATTTACCTTTGGTGACAATGCCTGCGTCAGGAATGGCACCTGCATCAGAGCCAGCTTCAGGGCTAGTCAACGCAAAACAAGGGATATCCTTGCCAATGGCTAGCTTGGGGAGCCACTGATTTTGCTGTTCCTCAGTACCGTAGTGCATAAGTAACTCACCTGGACCAAGGCTATTCGGCACCATTACTGTCACAGCAATTGCTGAACTCTTTGCCGCGATTGTTGCAACAATTGTAGAGTTTGCATAAGGGCTAAACTCTAATCCACCAAATTTCTTTGGAATGATCATGGAGAAGAATTTTTCGTTACCAATAAATTGTAGTATTTCATCGGGAATATGTTGACTATTTTGTAACTCAAAATCATCAATCATTTCGAGTAGCTTTTGCACGGGGCCTTCAATAAAAGCTTGTTCGTCAGCGGATAACTTTCCTTGTGGTATTTGGCGTAATGCATGCATATCTGGCTTGCCTTGATAGATAGAAGACTCAATCCATACATCACCAGCATCTAGGGCTTCTTGTTCAGTCACCGAAATTGGGGGTAATACTTTTTTAAGGCTAGTTCTAATACTCATAATTTAACTTATCCGCTCATCTGACCAGTTGGTTTCGTACATATAAACATAAAATTAACAGCAGGTCAAAAAATACTGCTTAAAAATTGTTCATCAAGTGTAAGCCTGTGATATTCATTTTTTCGTATGAAAATAGATACCAAGGTATCCAAAGTTGGTAAATCATTGAGGGCATAACAGACGTGTCATATAAGGTTTTGTTGCGCGCGTATGGCAAAGATTCATCAGACGTAAATAATCTTAGTAATAGAACCCTTAACGTTTTTTCCAATATGCCGTTAACAACTGTGTGAACTAGACAAGCAGTAGCTGACGCCATTGGGCGATGTTTTCGTGTTAATCAAATAAATAATGAGAAATTTTATGAACGTCAATTGGGTTGTTAAAACGGTTTTACTATGTTGTGTTGTGTTGGCAAGCGAACATGTAAGCGCCCGTGATGCGGAGAAAGGGCTAGAAATAGCAAAAGAAATGAAAAAGCGTGATGAAGGGTGGATAGACACTTTAGCTAATACGCAAATGATTTTGCGGTCGCCAGATGGTCGTGAATCCGTACGAGACATTCGAGTCAAGACCTTAGAGGTCTTGGATGATGGTGATAAGTCCCTCACCATTTTTGACCAACCTAGAGACGTTGCAGGCACAGCATTCTTAAGTTTTTCTCATGCTGTTGGTCCTGACGACCAATGGATTTACTTACCCGCGATTAAGCGAGTAAAACGTATTGCAACGAGAAACAAGTCAGGTCCTTTTATGGGAAGTGAATTTGCATATGAGGATATGGCATCTTTCGAAATCGAAAAATTCACGTTTGCTTATTTAGAAGACGATACATTTAATGACATCGAGTGCTTTGTGGTAGAGCAAGTTCCAGTAGATAAGTATTCAGGCTACAAAAAGCAAATTGCATGGGTAGATAAAGAACACTACCGTGTGCATAAAATAGAATTCTATGACAGAAAAGATGCATTGCTTAAAGTATTGACGATGGATGAATACGAACAATACGAAGGTAAATATTGGCGAGCATTAAGAGCAGATATGGATAATGAACAAACCGGCAAAAGTACAACACTTCTTACTAGTGAGATAACGTTTAAAACGGGCTTGGATGAGCAGGATTTTGATAAAAATGCATTAAGAAGGGCGCGTTAAGTTATGAAGCAGAATGTTACTCGCTTGGCCACGTATTTTGGCGTTGGTGCAAGTTTACTCAGTTCAGTGTTTAGCATACATGCATCCGCTGATATTACATACTCTGGCAGTGCTAGCTTACAACAGCGTTATTTTTTCCAAGATGCATTGTATCCATTTCAAACCCAAAGCCAGCTATCTATTGCACTTGCACCGCAATTAGAAACAAGTGTGGGAGAGAATGGTGTATTTACTTTTTCGCCATTTGCTCGCATCGATCAACGAGACGCAGAACGCAGTCATGCGGATATCCGTGAGGCAATGTATGCCGCGTATTTTGATAAGTTTGAAGTAAGAGCCGGCATTGGAAAAGTATTTTGGGGACAAACTGAATCTTTGCATTTGGTAGATATTATCAATCAGACTGACCTCGTCGAATCGATTGATACTGAAGACAAGCTTGGACAGCCGATGCTTGATGTTCGCTATTTGCTTGATTCTGGTTATATTAGTGTTTACGTGTTGCCTTACTTTAGAGAGCGTACCTTTTCTGGTGTTGAAGGCCGTTTACGTGCGCCATTTCCGATGGATACCGACTTTGTGCAGTACGAATCTGATGACGAAGAAACGAATGTCGACTATGCAGTCCGGTGGCAGCAGAGTATCGGCTCATTAGAACTAGGTGTCTCCTATTTTGACGGCACAGACAGGGTGCCCGACGTATTTTTTAGGCCAGAAGAAGATGCTGTTGTTAGTATGCAAACATCATTAGCCAGTTTTTATCCTCAATTGCAGCAGGCGAGTATTGATGCATTATACGTAGCGAATGGCTGGTTATTTAAACTAGAAGCGCTGTCAGCGAAACGTTTAGAGGAGGAATACTCTGCATATGTTGCAGGGTTTGAGTATACATTGGTAGATATTTTTAGTAGCGGTTACGATTTAGGTATTCTGATGGAACACCAATTTGATGAACGCGAAAACAACCCCGCGGTATTCGGACAAAACGATTTGATGCTTGGCGCACGTTTTCTCATGAACGATTTTTCAGGTACGGAGTTTTTATTTGGTTTTGTGCAGGATTTAGATGAAAGCGATA
Source organism: Agaribacter marinus (assembly GCF_030160655.1). GTDB lineage: Bacteria > Pseudomonadota > Gammaproteobacteria > Enterobacterales > Alteromonadaceae > Glaciecola > Glaciecola marina. The sequence goes on along the minus strand of NZ_BSOT01000005.1, from coordinate 1,783,636 downwards.
GTTATTCGGCTTTTATAGAAGGCTCTACACGCTTCAGTCAGAACTGGCGTTTAGAAGTCAACGGCTACTTTTTTTCCAGTGATACGCCAAATGACCCGACGTATGCGATTCGACGGGATGACCATCTTAGTATTCAGTTAGAATACTTTTTCTAGGATTTAATATGAAAACTCACTTCTTTGCAGTCGTTTTGTTCTTGGTTTCTACGGTCATTGCACATGCTGATGAAGCATTTTATACCGTAGTATCTGTAGGCTACTCTCAAAATGAGCTAGAAAATATTGAGCTTGATAGTGCGTCGTATAAATTTGCCTTAGGTTACGAACTTAGTTCGAGTTGGTATCTTGAAGCTGGTTTTCAGTCTTTAGGTGAAGACAACGCGGGAAAGGTCCCTGACCTTAATGGGGAACCCAATACCGAATATTCAGCCTTATTCCTCTCATTTTTAGGGAAGGCACAAGGCAAGTATGGTGAACTATTTTATCGACTTGGTGCCTTATCCATAGATACAACGTTAGAGTCAATGCCAACGTCGGATGCATGCAATGCACCACTTGTAAATACTGCAAGACCCCTAGGTGACTTATGCGCATTTGATGAGACAATCTTAGCGGGGCAAATTGGGCTAGGTTTTGATTTTTACATACATCACTCTACAATCTTTAGAACTGAAATAGAGTGGGTGAAAGGCGAGCAGGGGTATTCTGCTGCCGCTATTTACACTGGGATTCGCTTAAATTTTTAAGTTGAATTTTATGGCATGTTGATCTTATTCATTTTACGCACGAATAAATATAAAAATAGTCATACAAGCTTAAAATAATGAAAAACGAACTAGACGCCAAGATGCTATTGCGTGTGTTTGACAAAATTCGACGACATGGCGAGCACACATCAGAGCACCATGCACTTGAAGGGGTTAAAGCTTATACTGACTTTGACGGCTACACTGTATTTATTGAGGATGCCCTAGTAAAACTATCTTTTGGATTTCACAATCAATACCATTACGATTATCAAGACAAATCTCAATTGGAAGCTTTTGAAAAGAAAATAGCTTATATAGATAATCAGTATTAGCAAGAAGCCTTGTATAAAGTATCGACTAAGCTTTCTGGCAAACATACATAATGTTAACATTGCCGGTATTCGTTACTTTAGTGATATGTGTCTGAGAAATTTTTGTGGCCGTAAAATCTGTTTCTGCTCCTCGATTTACCCTTCGTTTTTTGCTTCCTAATTATTGGCATGTTTGGCTGGGAGTATTGATTCTATACATTATTTCATGGTTGCCATTTTCACTCATTCGTATACTAGGTAAAGGCTTTGGTCGTTTGTTAGGTCGGATTGCGCCTAAACGAGTAGCCGTTGCTAAGCGAAATATTGCATTAACGTTTCCCCATTGGTCAACGCGTAAGCAACAAGACGTCTTTCAGGCAAATATTGACCGGACAGGTATGGCATTGTTTGAAACTGCCATGGGCTGGTGGTGGCCTGCGTGGCGAGTGCAAAAACATGTTGAATATGAAGGCTTCGAGCATGTTGAAAAAATACTCGCGTCTGGGAAAGGGGTATTTGGTTTAGCCTTACACAACGTCAATTTAGAATTTGGCTGCAGATCTGTCGGTTACATTCATCCTAGCATTGGTTTTTACCGAAAACACAACAATCCTTTAGTGGATTACTTGCAATACCATGGCAGAAATCGAGCAAATAAATACATGGTGGACAAGCGTAATGCAAAAGCGTTTATTCAAGCACTAAATAATGGTGAATTTTGCCTGTATTTGCCTGACCAAGATTATGGCGCGGCGCAAAGTATTTTTGTACCGTTTGGCGGCGTGAGTCATACGGCTACAACAACCGCCACCTTAATGTTTGCTGAACGCGCAAATTGTGAACCTTTGTTGGTATCGTCAATGTACACTCGTCGTGGTTACAAGATAAAATTTCTTCCAGCGATTGAGTATTTTGCCGATAAAGATAAACATGAAGCGCTAACTCTGCTGAATAAAGATATTTTGTCTTTAGTGGAGTTACAGCCAGACAGTTATTTATGGATGCATAAACGGTTTAAAACGCGTCCACCAGAGGCACCTGAATCTTTATATGAGCAGCTCGAGTAATTTTAAATTTTGGTTTACGAGAATCATAGTCATGCTAGTGGTAATTGCTGGTGCTATTGCGTTTTTGCTATTCATGCCAGAAGATACAGGCTCTCCAGAAAGTGCTTCAGCGCCAAAAACAAGGCCCTCGAGCAATTCCCTTCAAGATAGTGTCAGTCGGTTTTATTCTAAGTTTCGGCAAACCTCTCGCGACCCAATCAAAGAGAAATATGGCGACTATGTTATCCCCAATGAAAAAGACGATACACCTATTGACCAACAAATAAAGTCTGTGACAAAAGTAAATTTTCCACCACTAGACAATTGGGAAGGGGCATATAAGCAACGCGCGTTTGGCAGTGGGAGTACACTCAAAAAAGAAGCAAAACAACATGCAATGGATGGAGGAATGACCTTGATTTGGGATTTGAATCAAGATTTTGTCATAAAAAAACGATTTACTTCCGAGAACTCTGTTGCCGGCATGTTGTATGAAATAGCCGGTGCTATCGATGCCAATTTTGAAAAGCAAGTACGTGTATATTTTTGCGGTAAAAAAAGGACGATCATTATTACCGACAATGCGACTGAGTATTTAGAGTTAAATTGCCAACGCTACCAGAGTTTTTATTAAACTTTAGTGATTCCACATACCTAGAAGGCAAATGTGGTATTCTTCTGGTTTTACATACCTAACTTTCTTATTTTCAGATGATCGACGGCATTGCCAAATTTCTAATTAGTCCGATTAATCAGGCCATTTTAATTTTCGTGATTGGCTTATTGTTCGCTTGTTTACGTAAAGTCAAAAAACACAGTGTTAAAAAGATAGTTGTGAGTGCACCTATTTTTGCTTTCAGTTGGATAATGCTTTGTTCGCAAACCTGGTTTAGCTATTTAGTTACTCAGCCGCTGGAGAGCTATAGTAAGGCTGTTCAAAGTCAATATATGGAAGTAAGTGATGACTACTACATTCACGTGTTGGCTTGTTATTATCAAGACAATAGTGATATTCCAATGATCAGCCGGTGGTCTGATTGTTCACTAAAAAGGTTAGTCCAAGCTGTACTATTGCATAAAAAATCAGGGGCAACGATAGTACTTACTGGTGGCCGTTTTATTCCTGAATCCGATGTGGTTTACGCCGAAAAAGCATACGCTCTTTTGCTCGAACTAGGTGTTGACGAAGACAAAATTATAGCGTTGTCGGTTGGTACAAATACGAAAGAAGAAGTGCTGGCAATCAAGCGACGATTGTCCAATAAAGCTAAACTTGCGCTTGTTTCCAGTACCACACATACTGAGCGCCTGCATAAGCTTGTTTTACAGGCAGGTTTTACGAATTTTAAATTTTTCTCGGTAGGGCATATGAACGGAGAATTTGATTGGTCTTATGCATTTGGTTTGAATCATTTTAACTTGATTAGGACTGAGCGCGCATTTTATGAATATGGCGCTCAGATCAAATCTGCAATAAACGAATGACGCTAATTTATTAGTGTATCCAAATTAAACACCGGACTTGATACTATTACTTTTTGCATTAAAAAAGATAATTCTTGTGTTGGCTCATGTAAGCTTTTTTCTGCGAGCTGCATGTGATGACCTAAGTGTCGCAGACCTAAGAAGGCTTCTCTCAAATCATTACACGCTTTTTCACTTAATAATTCCGTATTTTGTATTTCATCAAGTAAACGTAAATTGTCCGACCATTTTGCCAATTGCGGGAACTTGGATGCGTTAAGTAATACTAAAAATTGTACGCCAAATTCGATATCCACTATTCCGCCGAGTGCCTGCTTAATGTCAATATTGTCTTCTGTACTTTTGTCCAGGTGCGAGCGCATCTTATTTCGCATCGTTAAAATATCGTTTGCTAAATCGCTAGCGTTTCGTTCTTGCGTTAATATTTTGCGTTTGATGGCATTAAAAGCGCTATTTAAATCTTCACTTCCATATACTAGACGTGAGCGAACTAGTGCTTGGTGTTCCCATGTCCATGCGTCTGAATGCTGATAGTCACTAAAGCTGTCTATATGACTTATTAGTAAGCCTGAGTTACCGGCTGGGCGGAGCCTTAAATCAATTTCATACAAGATACCTTGATAAGTTTGGGTAATACACAGGTGGGAAATTCGTTGCACGAGTTTGACATAAAATTCTTGGATAGTGATGGGTTTTCTCGTGCCACTGCCGTCAGTCGTTTTATCTCTAACAGCGTCGTAAATGCATACAATATCTAAATCCGATCCGTAACTGAGTTCATATCCACCGAATTTCCCATACCCTACTATGGCGAAATTTCCTGGACTATATAGGTTATTGGGTCGACCAAATTTATGGGAAATTTGCCGCCAAGCTTGAGCAACAACTTCGTCAAGTAATACTTCTGCTAACATGCTTAGGTGGTCGCTGACTTTTGTAATTGCGAGTGTTCCGCTGATGTCTGCTGCGGCAATACGAAGTTGCTGTGTGTGTTTAAACTGACGAAGTGCATCCATTTGGGCTTCTTCATCATCTTCGGGGACTCTCAGCAAGAATTCTCGCAATTCGGCTTTACACTTTGTTTTGAACGCTTCTAACGAAAGATTTTCTGGTATTAGATAACTTGGGTGTAGCAATTCGTCTAGTAAGATTGGGAAATTTGCAATTTGACTCGCCACCCATGTACTTTTTTCACAAAGGAGCAGTAATCGTTCCCGCACTGCAGGCGTCTCTTCTAACAAGTCAATGTAGGTTGTGCGCCCCAAAATTGTACTCAAAATTTTAAAACACCCCGATACTCTTGGAGAGAAACTATTGCCAGTGTACTCAAGTAGCTCGGTCAGTATTAACGGCATCAATTTATCGAGTGAACGGCGGCCCTTTTCTGATATTGGCGTCTTTTTAACTTTCTCTCTAAATGTATTGAGCTCGGTAAATAATGCCGGGTCTACCGCTTCGGGAAACACGTCTTTCAGCAATGTCGACTGTTCGGCTTCACTAAGCCTCAATGACCACAGTTCTTTACAAACTGTATTGGCCTGACTTTCTGTGTCCTCTTCATGATTAGGGTTGTCAATAACGAGCCTAAAAAATTGATGAACACTGTGCATTATTTCGTCGATTTCTTGGATGCATGCATTGTATGATGTATGTCCCATAAGCTCACTTAATCGCGCTTGGTCAGTGGCATTGTCTGGCAGCGTTTGCGTTTGCGCATCATTGAATATTTGAAGATACTGTTCGATTTCTCGAAGCCTCAAATAATGTACCTTTAGTTGATTTTGAGTTTCACATGTAATGAATGCTTCGGCGGTAAGCGCTTGTAAGGATTTTAATAAAGGTCTTTGCTGACATTGGGTATGGCGACCGGCATGAATTAGCTGCAAACTTTGAACAAAAAACTCTATTTCTCTTATGCCGCCCTTACCCAATTTTATATTGTAAGTAATTTGCTTTCTGCGAACTTCATTTTCGATGAGCGTTTTCATCTCTCTAATCGAATCAACTGTCGTAAAATCTAGGTACTTGCGATACACAAAGGGTTTCACAATAGCGTATAGGTCGGCGGAATATTCTTTATTTTCTTCGAGTTCATCATTGATGATCCGCATTTTTTGCATCGCAAAGCGTTCCCATTCTCGACCTTGTTCTTGATAATAATTTTCAAAGGCGCTAAAAGGCATGACTAAGGGGCCGCTATCACCTAGTGGTCGCAAGCGCATATCTACTCTGTATGCGCGACCGTACTGATTGATCTGGTCAAGTGCCGCGATGAGTTTTTGTGCCAATTTGGTAAAAAATACTTGATACTCAGTGGGCTTGCGTGGGTGTTCTGTTTCTCCAACCATTGGGTAAGCAAAGATTAGATCAATATCGGATGAAAAATTTAGTTCTCTTCCCCCCAACTTTCCCATCGCCATAATTTGCAGATGTTGTTTGTTACCGTCACACCCTAGTACTTCTCCGTAACGGTGCGTTAGGTGCTTATACAGCCATTGGTAGGTGTGAATAATTATTGTGTCTGCCAAATCCGATACTTTTTGCATAGAAGACTCGATATCATGCAGGGCGAGTAAATCAGCGCATGCAATCATGCTCATTTCTATTTGCCTGAATATTCGAATATTGTTAAATAGCTCACTCTCGGATTCACTATTTTCTAAAAGATATTTGCAGCGTTGGTCAAATGAAAGTCTTGATTGGTCATAGTTAGGATCATCAATACCATTTTCGGTGATCAAATAAAAAAAACGAAGGCTAAACTCCTCCTTGAATTGCGCCGCTATTCTGCTTACAAAGTCACTCAGGGTAAATATTTTGATGAGTTTAGTTTTTTCATCAGTATGGACAGATATTGTGCTTGTTTGGTCAGTTTGCGTGAGCCAATAGTCGAATATCTCATCTGCAAGTTGCGTTTGATTTTGGGAAGCTCTTAACATCAATATCTTTGTATTTACATGGTTTTGACCATACTATAAGAATACAACATGCCACCGCAACTTGAGGGGTATTTTTACGCTAGCAATGTTGAACATGCGCTAGGGTAATATGCCCAAGTAGGGATCTATTTTTTATTATGGAACAATTGGTAAAATTTCTTCCAATCGCTAGTGATACGCCCATATATTTGGCTATCGATATTGGTATAGCGGTACTTTTATTATTTGCGATCCGCTCCTTGTCGGGCGTGTTTACAAAAATTAGTGTTCGCCAAGAATTAGGAGAAAAAGATAATTTTGCCTTCGGCATTAGTATTGCCGGACGGATGTTGTCTCTTACTATTGTTTTGTCAGCGGTTGTAGGGCGGCACATCGGTATGGGGTATGAAGCGGCAGCCATTGGGATGTTGTTGTTTGGTGGTATGGGGATTTTGTTGGTAAAAATTGGTCGCTTTGCGCACGACAAGTTAGTGCTAAATCGCTTAGACAAAGACTTGATGATAAGTGAAAAAAATGTGTCGGTCGCGCTTGTCGACGCCTCAAGCGCCATTTCTGCCGCGATCATTACAAAGAGTATTATTGACTGGGCGCAGGGGGCAGACATTAATGCCTTCATAGCAGTATTCTCTGGTGCATTGGTGGTGTTAGCGGTGTTACTTTTTGCGACACGGCTATATGAATATCGTTATGCAGAAAACAATCAAAATAATTCGTTTCAAGAAACGCTATGCAACGGTCAAATAGCCTTAGCTATTCAACACAGCGGAAATTTAATTGGTATCGCAATAGCGGTGTCTTCTGCATCTCGTTTATTGGCGTTTGACCCCATTGCTTATGTGAGCAACGTTACAGGGTGGTTGATTGTTGGTTTAGGCCTAGCATTTGTATTGATGGGATTAACGTCGCTCGCTAAACGCGTAGTTTTGTTGGGCGTAAATTGGAAGTCAGAAGTTGCACTGCAGCATAATATTGGTATTGCCAGCATAGAGGCTGTGCTATCCATTGGGATTGCGTTGTTATTTACGAACGTATTTGTCGGTGTGTAAAAAGGTTGTCGGCATTAGTCGGGCGGATTAAACACATTTGCCTCTATCCGGCAGTGCGCGATTGGTAGTAGTATATCGCCGCGGATGAGTGATAATTTTTGTGTTCTTTTTTGTTTTTTGACCCAAATTTCGGTCTTTAGTGCGTCCGACTTGTTGTCAATGCTCGCGGCGTAAACCAAGGTCAGTGGCGCCTTTCCCCTAAGTGCTTTAGCGGTTTTAATGGATTGATTACGATGCTCTTTTAACCTTCGTTCTATACAGGTTGTCACGCCACAATATAAGGTATCTTGGACGGTTTTTATAAGGTAGATAAACCAAGGTCTTGCTGCTTTTTTTTGATTCACTGGTATACTCGCCAAACATTCTTATTTAGCGATAATACTCATTCACAATGCAATTACCAGATTTTAGTCAAGCACGTTTACTCATTGTCGGCGATCTTATGCTTGATCGGTATTGGACGGGTGCCACTGGGCGTATCTCGCCTGAGGCACCTGTGCCAGTCGTAAATGTTAAAGATATTGAAGACCGTCCAGGTGGTGCCGCTAATGTTGCCGTAAATGCCGCAACTTTGGGAGCGCAGGTCAAGATCATGGGGTTTACAGGCAATGATGAGTGTGCGGATATTCTAGAAACTAAACTCTCAGCTTATGGTATTGACGCTGATTTAATTCGAGTGAATGAGTTCGATACTATTACTAAACTTCGCATTATGAGCCGTAACCAGCAATTGCTGCGTTTGGATTTTGAAAAGTCATTTGCCGAAATTGATAAGTCTGAGTTGTTTCACCGATTCTGCGCTGTGTTAAATGAAATAGATGTAGTCGTACTCTCAGATTATAGCAAAGGTTCCTTAAGTCACGTCAGTGATTTAATCAAATATGCTAACGAGCGCGCCGTGCCGGTGATTGTGGACCCTAAAGGACATGATTTCAGAAAATATGCGGGTGCGACGCTAATCACACCAAATATGAATGAGTTTGCCACGGTGTTCGGCACATACGCCGACGAAGAGTCACTGAAACAGGTGGCATTAGGCGCATGTAAAGAGATTGGTGTAGATAACATATTGCTCACACGTTCTGAAAATGGGATGACCCTGTACGCTCCCCCTGAAGTATATCACTCGCCGGCGCTTGCAAAAGAGGTGTTTGACGTGACAGGCGCGGGAGATACAGTCGTTTCTACTCTTGCTTGTACCATTGCTACGGGGTGTAGTATGCCCTTAGCCTGTCAGTTGGCTAACCATGCAGCAGGTGTCGTTGTTGGAAAATTAGGCACAAGTACTGTTACCAGCACAGAACTTGCGTTAGCAATGAACTCTCATAAAGCGCTTGATGGTGGCGTAATGTCAGAGCTTCAACTGATTCAGGCGCTTAAACAGGCAAAATTGCGCGGTGAAAAAATTGTATTTACGAACGGATGTTTTGATATTTTGCATGCAGGGCATGTGAGCTACCTAAAGGAAGCAGCGGCGTTGGGCGATAGATTAATAGTCGCCGTTAACGGCGATGATTCGGTGACGCGCTTGAAAGGCATTGGTAGACCCGTAAACCCTTGTAATCGACGTATGGCTGTGTTGGCTGGATTGCAATCGGTTGATTGGGTTGTTGAATTTACTGAAGATACCCCACAAAGAATAATATCTGCGCTTCTGCCCGATGTCCTGGTAAAAGGTGGTGATTATAAATTAGAAGACATCGTAGGCGGTGCTGAAGTCATTGAGAACGGCGGTGAAGTAAAAGCACTAACATTTGAAGATGGTGTATCGACAAGTGCTATCATTACGCAAATTATAGATAAGCAGCAGTAACAGAGGTAAAATAAGCTGTTCTGTAGGTAAGATAGTTAGCGCTGTAAACACTTAGGATGATGGAAATAGAGGATATTACCGTCAAATTTATACATTGGGATTAGAAATAAAATGTACGAAAGTTATTATGGACTAGATTCAAAACCGTTTCAGCTTACACCTGATCCTGAGTTTTTTTACGCAAGTAAGCTACATAAAAGAGCCATGTCTTATCTTCAATATGGGCTTTCTCAAGCTGAAGGTTTTATCGTTATAACGGGTGATATAGGCACTGGAAAAACAACGATTGCCAATAGCTTATTAAATGATATTGAAAATGATATCTACGCTGTACAAATAGTGACACCCAAGCTAAGTCCAGATGAACTCATCAAAATGGTCGCATCTAAGTTAATGTTGCCAGTAGAGGGAAAGACAAAATCTGATTTGCTTGAAGCCATTCAAGGTTTTCTTCAGTCCTTGGCTGCTCAAGGAAAGCGTGCGCTTTTATTGGTTGATGAAGCACAAAATTTACCCTTAGAAACGATTGAAGAACTTAGAATGCTGTCTAACTTTCAAGAAGCTGGAAAACCATTGTTACAGAGTTTTTTGTTGGGACAGGCTGAGCTTCAACCCATTCTTCGTGCGCCGAATATGGAACAGTTTAGGCAACGAATCGTGGCATCTTGTCATTTAACGCCGTTGAACAGGGAAGAAATGCAAGAGTATATTCAATATCGTTTAGAGCATGCAGGTTCAACACAAACGAAGCTTATTTCTAACGATGCCTTTGATGCAATTTTTAAATTTACTAATGGCGTGCCAAGAAAAGTAAATACCTTGATGGATCGTGTATTATTGTTTGGTTTCTTAGAAGAACTAGATAATATTGACGAAGAAGCGGCATCACAAGTTATTCAAGAAGTTAAGGCCGAAATGTTTGTGTCCGATGACGATAAACCGGAAATGAACGAGACCCAGCAGCACGACGCAATACACACACCTGCAAGTCAAGGGACAACGCCCAATCATTCTGATAATGTTCAGGAAATTCCTGAACTCATTACGCCCAATGGCAATAAAATTCAAGAAGCTGCCTATTATAAAGCGATGTTGGAAGAGTTAGTCGATGCGCTTGACGATGCTATTAAGCATAAAATTAAACTAACGCAATATATCGACAAACTTCTGAAAAAGAAATACCAAACATATGTTCGTTTAAAAACGGATGATGATAAATAATCGATGAAGTGTTTATCTCTTTTAAATCTGTATTTATTGGAGATAAACACGCCAACCGGTTAACAACTAAATAAGCTAATTGATGTGTTAGCGTTTACTCAACTGGTAGCGTATTGATGCCGTAATTCGATTGTCAGTAAGTGGCCCATCAATTCCGCCAAAGTTACCTCCTATGCTACCAATGGCGTCACCGCTTCTATCTAGATAGTTATAGCCAATTGATGCAAATAAACTTTTTGAAAAGCGCCTTTCAATGTTTAGACTAAATTCATTAATTCTAGAATTTAGGTCTTCGTCAGCCCTAACTCTGTTAACATCAGCATACCTTAAGGTTGCTCTCATTGTTGTACGAGGGCTAAACCCTATAGACGATGTAAGTTGAATTGAGTCTGTTGTGGTTTCTAAACTTCTTTCTATATCTTCATCTATACTTTGCGCAACGCTAAACGAAATGTTAGTTCTACGTCTTTGAACGGCGCTGGTATATTGAGCATTTTTACGAATAATAACGCTATCACTTAGTTCAAAGTTCGTTTCAACGAAGGGTACAAAAATCGCGTCAGGTGGAAGGGATGCAGGATCCAGAGAGTCCAATAATTCACAATCCGCTATGCTTGTGCTGCCATTGGTACATGCAAAAAAACTGGTAAGGTCGTTCTGGAGCAATTGTGAACTGGTGGTTACCGTTTCTGAGTAGCTGACGTTGTTGCGCCAATGTCGCGTGTTATGACTGAAAGAGACGCTTGCAGCATCGCCAAAAAAGCGTTTTGTAAACTGAGCTTGTAAATCTGTTCTTGGTGAAAATTGCCAGTTAATTCGTCCCCCAAGAAAACTCTCTGTTTCATCGTCTTCCCCAGCTCTGGCATCCTTTTTGGAATTATTCCAAGTCAGCTGCAGCAGTTTGTTCCTGGAAACTTGCCAAGTCAAACCTGCGCCGTAAGAATAAAACTCTCTTAGCGAGCTCATTTCACTGAAATCGTTTTCGATTTCATTATTTTCGTAATTTAGTACAACGGTAAACATCAGGTCTGATGTAAACAACGGTGCACGAAAATCGGCGTCAACGTTACTAGATAAAAAGTCTTCACGCTCTGAACGTTTGGTGACAGAGCTTGTCCCCTGAATTTGCATTGTGAAGGGCCTAAAGTCACGTCCACTAAACAAATTTACCCGCCCTAAGTATCTTTCGTTATCGAAGGCTAATGCGTCACTACCTTGTTGATTGTCAGATGTGAAATTTGAATAAGACAGCGTGGAGTCAATACCAAAATACGTCTTCGCAGGAAGCGAAAGTTCAACTGCACCTCTGTACGAATTTGTTTTTGCAAGATTCTCAGCATTTAACAGAAAGTCATCAACAATAAAGCTATTGGCGGCGAGTCCTCTATATCCTTGATTTGCGTCGCCAGTTACCCGTAAGAAGTTATCAATTAAATTCAGTCCAAATCTACCACTATAATTAGTGTAATTATTTTTAACTGTATTGCTTTCAAGTGAGCGACTAACGTGGTTGTGTTCAGCTCTAAGATTGAAGTTTACCCGTTTTGCATTGTAAATAGCTGACAAATATGGGGAGAAGATCAAGTTGTCAGAATCGATTTGCGAGTTGTTTGTATAGTCATCAATGGTTTGATTGATGTATTCACTCTCGACGCCAGCATTCACATGAATTTCAGCAGCAGATGCGCCAAATACGAACATAAAAGAGGCAATCGTAAAGTAATATTTTTTATTTCCGTTTAGTGCATCCATTGCTTTACCGTATTACTCTTTATCAGGTTTCGGTTCATGACCATAGTAGTAGCCATAATAACCGCCAGCTTCGGTCATATTGATTGATTTATTGACAACAAAACCTACGGCCATATCTGGATTTAAACGTTCAACGGAACTTTCGATATCAGGTAGTTTTGATTTACCCTCTTCAACAACAACTACTGCTTGCCCAGCAAAGCTCGCTAATATTGCTGACTCATTTATACCTATGATAGGCGGCGTATCAATAATGACTATTCTGTCAGGGTAACGAGTGGAAAACTCATTTACGGTTTCATGCATTATAGCGCTAGCAAGTAGTTCTGTTGAAAGGTGATGAGAGCTTCCAGCAGGAATAATGCGGAGTTTGTCTACATTTGTGCGGTAAATATATTGGCTGAGAGGTTCGCTATCACTCAAAAGGTAATCCATTAACCCTTTTTTTGCTCGTAAATCTAGCGTCTTTAGCACATTGGGTTTTAACACATCGGCATCTACTAACAAAACTGTTTTATCTTGTTCTGCTGCTATGCTAAGTGCCAAGTTTACCGCAGTAAACGTCTTGCCTTCAGATGGCCTTGCACTTGTTACCATAATAATATTGCTATTGGATAGCGTTTTAGACAGTGGACCAAACGCATTTTGTATCAACTTTCGTTTGATTTCTCTGTATTCTTCGTTAATTCGTCTTCTAGGGTCAGACGTAGTAACGAAACCAAGTGACTCTAAACGTTCGAGATCAATTTCTAAAAAATTCTCTTCAGGTGTAAAGCTACTACTTTTTCCAGCTTGAGGTTCTGCGACATGATCCGCAATTTCACTTTTTACGTCTTGTGCAAGCGCCGCCGTCTCGGTATTTTTAGCTTGAGAATTGTCACTTTTTTTGGCTTGCTGTTGCCTCTGAAGCGCTTTTTCTATAGTACTTTTCATGACATCACCTTGCTTAACAGGTTTATATTCATTACATCAGCAGCAACTAATACACCATACATAAATACTATTGTTCCTGATGATGCAATAAACACCAATAATCTCAATCTATTACGTCCGATTATTTTATCTATTTCAAGGTGTGTTACTGCGCCAAGTACTGGGAATCCAGTCATTAACGTTAACTGATGCCCTCGAACTAGCACTGGGTTTAATTGGGACATTAAAAAGGCCAATGCGATACCTAAACCAAAGCCAACAAAAAGAATACCAGTGTAAAATATCACACGGTTCGGTCCAGTAGGTGCATTGGGCACCAGAGGTGGTTTAATAATTCTAAACTGTAACTCTTCAGAGGAGATAGCAGCTCGTTCGCTGATATCAGCGGCTTCTTTCCGGGAAAGTAGCTCTTCATATTTCCCTTTTATGATGTCGTAGTTTCTATTTTTTGCCAGACCTTCTGCTTCTATTTGAGGCACTAAGTCAATTTTATTCTGCAAGTCTTCGACTTTTGCGACGTAGTCGGTCTCACGTACTTTTAATGACGCAATTTGACTTTCGAGCCGACTAATTTCGAGCGTTATCTCTTGATTCAATTGATTTAACACAGGGGCGTCTTCAGATGAATCTTGGTTTAGATAAGCCTCTATTTCTTTGTCACGAGATGACTTTAGCGCATCCAGTAAGTTTTGGGTTTCGATAACGTCGGGGTGTTTGGGTGTAAAACGTAACTTTAGTTCATCTAATTTTGCCTCTTGAGCCAAAATTCTTGAATCAAAGCGAGTTGTTATCACCGGCGCTTCGCCATCACTTCTTACAGAAAAACTGTCAGATGCTTTTTGTTTTCCGGTAAGTCTCGTCTTAAGTGATACAATCTGTTGTTCGGCTTCTTTCATTTGAAGCCTTGTGGAGGAAAGCTGCTCATTTATGGTTGATAAATTACTATGGAAGCTGCCTTGCAGCGGCAATATGTCACTGTGTTGCCGCTGAAAATCTGCTTTTTGTTGTTCAGCGTCTGACAACCTTGATTCATATTCCGCTATTTGCTCATCTAAGAATCTAGATGCGTTATCTGTATCTCGCCGGTTACCACCAAGTGAACCTTCAACAAATATATCTAATGTTTCTTGTACTACAGTTCTAGACATCTCTGGACGTCGATGCTCATACCAAATGGTATAAATATTTTCTCTACCGGTCGTCTGCAGTCTAATACCTTGGGTAAGCTCCTCTATTAAGCGATCATAGTCTGCGTCAGTTGTAACAGTAATATCTAAATCGGACTCCCTCGCAATTTCCTCAATATTTGAACGGCTTTTCAGTGTTTTCGCCATCATCTGAACTTCTTGTTCAGGGTTGGTATATATTGATATGCCTGCAAGCAGTGGCGCAAGCATTGAGCGTGTGTCTACATATACTTGCGCTTCTGATTTATATACATCAGGCATGTTAGCGACGTAGACAAAACCAATAGGGCAAACAAGCCAAGAACAAATAATTAAGTAACGCTTCTTTATCCAAATACCACGTATATAGTCGAGCACTATTTGGATAGTTTGTTGTAAATCCTGCATAAATTTCTATAAATTCCTAATTTAGAACCAGGCTTCAGGAATAATTACGATATCACCCGGAAGCATATCCACATTCTTAGTTATATCGCCTTCTTTTATGAGATCTTCAATAAAAACGTTATAAGTCACTTGTTTACCATCAACTACTCTAACTAACTTTGCGTCGTTGCCGTCGGCAAATTCGGTAAGGCCACCGACAGAAATCATTAAATCCAGTAAGGTCATGTATTGTGTATAGTTGATTGCTCTGGGGTTAGACGCTTCACCGATGACTCTGACTTGTTCGCTATAGGGACCCTGAAAACCACCCACAGAAACGGTCACTCTTGGGTTGTTAATATAGGTTGATAATTGCTCTTCCAATTCTCTTGCGAGCATACTGGGAGTGCGGCCTGCAACCTCAACGTCTTCGACTAACGACGTTGTGACTTTACCGTCAGGCCTGACGATAAAGGACCCAGATATTTCAGGGTTACGCCAGACAAATATGGTCAATTGGTCGCCCGGACCAATAAGATATTGGTAATCATTGACATCGGTTGTTAGTGACGCCCGAGATGAAGCGCTAGGTAACTCAGATGTTGCACAACCAGACAAAAATGTGCTGATTGTTAATACACTTAAAATAGAAACTAATAATGACAACGGTTTCATGCTATTTTCCTTAATAAGTACCCCGAAAACACAATTAGATGCTGAGTTTTTCAACTCTAACAGCTATTAAGTTGAGGATTATGCACTATGACTAAATAATTTTCACCATAATGTATTAAAATCTTGGGTTTACCAACCGATATATTCCACTATAATGCAAAACAGTTTTGGATGTGATGGTCAAACCGTATGTTTTATCAGAACTTTGGTAGCTTATTAATACAAGGATTTTATTTCTTCATATGACAAAATCAAAGCAATCTCCTAGTCGCAGATCATATAAATTAGTGGCAAGTGAAGCTGCTATTATTGGATATGTGGCTTATTTCGCTGCTTTGAGTTTGAAGTGGTTAGATATAATTGAACTTGCGAATACGTCTGTTACGTTTGCAAATGTTATGGTTTTTACCATTTCAGTTGTAATAATAAATTTATCCGTCGGTTTATATGAAGCCAAATTAAGAGAGCCTTTTAGAGGAATTATTCGACGTATTTTTGTCAGTGCGATTTTATCGTTTTTTGTCGTTGCGATGTTTTCAGGGGTCTTGTTTACTGAATTTTCTCCTCACCCATTATATGCGCCAACGGCGGTGCCGCTGATTATTTTGTCGTTGGTGATTTTCCGTTACCACATTCATACGACAGACACGTTTTATAGTAAGCCAAGAATTATTGTGCTAGGCGTAGGCGTTAGGGCGTCAGTTATAGAAAAGCGTATGCGCAGAGACGTCGATAGGGCTAATTTCGACTTGATCGGCTTTGTGCCAATGCCGGGTGATGATAACGAAAACGGTATTAAAAACGAGACCCTTTTACATATCGATGTAAATGAAGAATTGCAACGTTTTTTAGCTGACAATGAGGTCGCTGAAATTGTTATAGCCAGCGATCAACGCAGAGGTACATTGCCAGTGTCGACGCTGTTTGATGCCAGATTAAAAGGGATTACAGTGACTGACTTGCTTGATTTTATGGAGCGGGAAACAGGTCAAATCGCTGTTGATTTAATGTATCCAAGCTGGGTTATTTATTCTAATGGCTTTCAGTCTCAAAACTACTTCAGGCAGCTAGCCGATTTTTGGATAAATATCACGCTTGCTCTAATTATATTATCTGTTACGTGGCCAATCATGTTGATAACTGCAATATGTATATATGTGGATGATGGTTACCGTACAAAAACATCCGTGTTGTATAAACAAGAGCGAATAGGCAAAGACGGAAAGTCATTTAATATCCTCAAATTTAGAAGTATGAGGCCCGATGCTGAAAAAGATGGTGCGAAGTGGGCATCTAAAAACGATTCTAGAGTTACCGCCATTGGTGGCTTTATACGTAAATATCGCGTTGACGAACTTCCTCAATTATTTAACGTGATTAGAGGTGAAATGTCGTTCATTGGTCCGCGACCGGAACGTCCTCAGTTTGTCGAGCAGCTTATTAAAGAAGTACCTTACTATGCACAACGACACAATGTTAAACCAGGCTTAGCCGGTTGGGCACAATTGAATTATCCTTATGGCGCGAGTGTGTTGGATTCGCTAGAAAAACTGAAGTTCGACTTGTACTATGTAAAACATCAAAGTCTTTTGCTTGATCTATTGATACTTGTGAGAACAGTTGAAATCGTACTATTTGGCAAAGGACGGTAATTTTTGAGTAACTCAAGTAAGACCAAAACACATGCAATGACAGTAGATGTTGAAGACTACTTTCATGTGTCTGCCTTCGAATCTGTCATCTCACCAAATGATTGGGATAGTATTTCTTTACGCGTCGCAGACAATACCAATCGATTAATTGATTTGTTCAATGAGAATGACGTTAAGGCGACGTTTTTTACATTGGGTTGGGTTGCAAAACGTTGCCCTGAATTGGTAAAGCGAATCGTAAATGAAGGGCATGAAATTGCGAGTCATGGATTGAATCATCGTCGGAACACGTCGATGTCGCGCGCACAAGTTAGAACAGATATTGGTGATAGTAAGGCTATATTGGAAGATATCACAGGGCGGGCCATTCAAGGCTATCGGGCGCCTAGTTTTTCAATTGATGAGTCGAATGAATATGTATTTGAATTGCTTGTAGAGTTTGGCTTCAAATACTCTTCAAGCACATATCCTATCAGTCATGATTTGTATGGCGTACCGCATTGGCCAAGATTTGCACATAAACGCCAAGAAGGTCTTATCGAAATTCCTATTCCGACGATTCAGCATAAGGGAATAAACAAGGGTATTGGCGGTGGTGGATACTTTAGATTGTTCCCATATTGGTTGTCAAAGCGTCGCATTGAACGTTATGTAAATAGTATTGAGCACCCTTACAATTTCTATTTTCACCCTTGGGAAATTGATCCAGAGCAGCCTCGCGTTGACAATGCACCGTTTAAATCGAAGTTGCGTCACTATATCAATTTGGGGGCTATGGAGAATAAACTGGTTAAATTGATGCGTGATTACAAGTGGTCAAGCATGAATAAGGTTTATGAGGATTTACTAAGGGAATAAAAAATGCCATTACGATTAGGTAGTAATAAATGGATATACGTGCTCGCAGCCCTAATTAGTATCCTCTGGGTTGTTTTCACGTGGAAAGGGTTAACCACTGCAATTGAAATCTGGTACATATCAGAAATATTCAATCATTGTTTTATTGTCTTACCAGCATGTCTCTATTTAGTTTGGGAAAAGCGTAAAGAAATTCCATGGCATTGCGCAAGAATTGAGTGGTGGTTATTACCTGTAATTCTTATGCAACTACTATTGTATCTGTTTGGGTATGCTGGTGATATCAATCTGTTCATGCATGTCGCTACCTTTTCCATGCTCCTTACCATAACGTGGTTCTTATTGGGAAATATCGTAGCGAAGCATATGGTGTTCCCACTCTTCTTTATTCTTTTCAGTATTCCTGTAGGCGAGGAATTGGTGCCATATCTTCAAGAGATTGCTGCTGATTTTTCGGTGATGCTATTGGAAGCGTCAGGCGTCCCTGTATTTAAAAACGGGCTGTATATTGAAATCCCAGAAGGTAAATTTTTAGTTGCAGAAGCGTGTTCAGGTATTAGTTTTCTAATTGCATCTATTGTTTTAGGAAATTTGTACGCATACCTGAATTTAAAGCGATTAAAAACGCGCCTGTTATTTGTTGCATTAAGTATTGTCTTTCCGGTCGTCGCAAATGTCATCAGGGTGTACGGCATCATCATGATTGGTCATTTATCTGACATGGAGCATGCGGTTGGCGCAGATCATCTTATTTATGGCTGGTTCTTCTTTGCGTTTGTGTTGGTCGTTTTATTTTTAATTGGTGAAGCGATAAGAAAAGTAGAACTTAAAAAATTATCGAAGCTACCTGATCCTCCATCAAAGCCTAGTACTTTGCAGGGTAGTCCATATTCCGGTTCTTCTTTAGGGCCTACGTCATGTGTGTTGTTAATTTTGTTTTTTGCCAGTGGCTTAATAAAAATTCATTCATTGGATGAACCGCAAAACAACGCGAAGCATTATTCTTCCTATATGTTTGAAATGAATCAAACAAAGCATAATGGCAGAAGTCGTGTGCTTTGGGAGCCTGATTACGACAAGGCAATGGCGAAATATCAACAGTCATATATGTTAAATGGTACTGAAGTTGTCAATTATGTGGCGTTATTTTCGACATCAGACGGTGAAATAGTTAGAAATCAAGATCGTTTATATAATCAAGAACGCTGGACAATAGCGTCAAAGCGTTCTGTTCAATTACATGATGGTCTTCTGTTCAATGTGGATAACGTTGTATCTGTGACGAATGCATCGATGGAAATTTATTCAGCCTACCTAATTGACAATCGTTTATTCACAAGCAAAGCGAAAGCGAAGTTATATGAAACGTGGGCGAAACTCAAAAATGGAAGTGCGTCTGGCGCGCTGTTGGCAGTTGCCGTAATAAGAGATGGCAAGCAAGGCGAGTTGTCTGATGAGCAGAAGGAGCACATCATCAATTTCGTTGATAAAGTCCAAGAAGCGATGAAAGATGGCAAATCATGAGTGTTCTTTTTGTCTGTCAAAGAGTGCCGTACCCACCAAATAAAGGTGAAAAACTACGTACGTTTCATCAGCTGAAATTTTTAGTAGAACAAGGTGTAGATATTACGGTGTTGTCACCCGCTGAAACGGATGATGACATGCGAGATGCTGACCAACTAGCCCAGCGTTTAAATATTCCTGTGCATGCAATTAAGGTATCGGCGTCACCTTTAACCTTAATAGCGGGCTTGTTTAAAGGTGAGGCGTTAAGTGTCGCGAAGTTTTACCACAACAAAATTCAAGCGTTTTTTGATGCGCTTATAGAGACTCAGAAGTATCGAAATGTGGTGTTTACTGCGTCAAGCCTTACGCCATACTGGTGGAAGAAAAAAGGGAATTTAACTCACAATATTCGCTTATTCTGTGACTTTATGGATGTTGACTCTAATAAATGGCATCAATATGCTGAAAATGCATCATTTCCAATGCGCTTGGTATATCGAAGAGAAGCGCGATTAATTGAACATATTGAAGTTAAAAGCTGCCGAAAATTCGAGCGGTGCTTTTTAATTGCAGACAAAGAAGTTGAGCTCATGGCGACTTTTTTACCTGAAGATGCAAAAGTGCCGTTGGCCATTGGCAATGGGATTGATACTGAGGAATTCTTCCCTATCTCCACTAAGCACCATGTTAGCTCTGAGTTGACAGGCACTAAATCTTTTCTTTTTGTTGGCGTAATGGACTATAAACCAAATGTTGATGCCGTCCTTTGGTTTGTGAATAACGTTTGGCCGATGATTATTAAGAAGACGCCCTCTGCAAGGTTTAAGGTTGTCGGCATGTCTCCTAATGCAAAAATAATGGCGTTATCAAGTATACAGGGAGTAGAGGTAACAGGGAAAGTAGACGATGTGACTGAGTTTTTCCAACAAGCGGATATTTTTGTTGCGCCTTTTACTATTGCGCGTGGCGTGCAGAATAAAATTCTTCAAGCAATGGCGTGTGGTCTGCCTGTAATTACTACCACTAAAGGTGCTGAAGGTATCAATTGTTCGGATAAAGAAGACATATTGATTGCCGATGATGCTGACAGTTTCATGCAGCAGATAGATTACTTGGCAATTGACAGCCACACGCAAAGTATCGCAAATGCCTCTCGGAGACGAATTATTAATGAGTATTCGTGGGAAGGTAATTTATTGCCACTGAAACAAGCAATTGTCGATGAGAAATGACTATGCATTTCGTTAAAAGAGCGATTTTTTTTAGTTGCACAATTATTTTGTTACCCCTCTTATGTTTATATTGGTTGATGAGTTTCGCGGTGCGGGATAAGGATGCGTTGTTCCAAGCATTTAGCCAACTCTTGAGTATGCTACCGGGCAAGTTTGGTAGTTTTTTTAGGGTGTGTTTGCATCGATGGTTGTGCAATGACGTGAGCATAGACATATACATTGGCTTCGGTGTGTTACTGTCACAGCGGAATATGGATATTTCCGACGGCGTCTATATTGGACCACAGTCGAATATCGGCAGTTGCTATATCGGTGAGAATTGTCTCCTTGGCAGTGGTGTGCATGTCTTGAGTGGGAAAAATCAGCATGGCTTCAATGAGATCGACGTTCCGATAAAAGACCAAAAGGGCGAGTTAACGAAAGTACAGATTGGTAAAAATTGCTGGATTGGAAATGGCGCTATAATTATGGCTGATTTGGGCGATAACAGTATAGTAGCAGCAGGTAGCGTTGTGACTAAGGCGTTCCCCGCAGGCAGTATAGTGGGCGGAAACCCTGCTAAACTCATTCGTAGTCGATAGGTTTGTTGTTCGTGAACCGAATAAGTGGGACAGAGGTCATTATATGTTAGGTGTAGATAGTTTGTCAGTGCTTGTGCATTTTGGGCTTATGATGCTTGTCTTTTTTGTGTACTGCGTTAAAAACAAAGACGATTAGATACTACTATGCTCACTGATTTATTTCTTTCGTTCATTCTTCTCGGTTTTGTGATCTTTGGATTTACTCGACCACATGTGGCGCTGTGCTCAGCTGTTTGGGTAAATATTGTCCAGCCTCAATCAACATCATTCTCATTTTTGGCAGGTCAGAAACTATCATTACTTTTTACCTTGTTCTTCTTCATGGTGATAGTGCTTCAAAATAAAAAAGTACGTATACCTAGAAGTGGTTTGTATCATTTCTTAATGTTGACATTCATGCTTTGGATTACGATATCTACCGTACGCGCTGAATTCCAGTTAGTGGCTTGGTTAAAGTATGACTTCACGATTAAGACCTTAATATTTGCATACTTTATCCCCTTTGCGTTGACGAGCAAAAAGCATATTGAGTTTTTTGTTTTGGTAAGTGCCTCGGCATTGTCCTATTTTATTTTTATGGGGGGCGTGAAGTCTTTACTTGGCGGTGGTGGCTACGGCGTATCTCTCATCGGCTTGGGGGGGTTCATGTATGCAGAGGGAAGCACGCTATCCGCGCTTTCCATATCACTTATCCCAATTTTTCTATATATCAGAAAGCACTCGCTATTAGTGAAGCAAATACCTCCCGTAGGGTATTTGTTTTTGTTCTTAGTTTTATGCTCTCTCGCAGTACTTGTTGGCACGCAAGCCCGGACGGGCTTAGTCGCACTTGCTGTTCTTGTCTTTATTCAATTTTTTCAAAGTAAAAAGAAATTTAAATACTTCCTAGCCTTGGGTATTTTTGGCACTGCCTTTATGTTTATCGCGACAGATGCCTGGTTCCAACGGATGAGTACAATTGACAACGCAAAAACAGATGAAAAATCCGCAATAGGACGATTAGTCGTATGGCGCTGGACGATTGACTATGTTAAAGAACGGCCATTTTTTGGTGGTGGCTTTTATTCATACAATGCAAATGCCGGGCAATTACACAAATACCAACAAGGTCAGGAAGTTGAGATTAACCAACGAGGCGGAAAAGCCTTCCATAATATTTATTTTGAAGTGCTTGGTGAAACCGGTTACGGAGGGCTGATACTATTTCTTGGTATTATTCTTCATGGTTTGTCGTTGTTGCGTTCAAAGAATATGATGAATAACACCGAGCCATTATACTCTGATGGTAAGCGCGCGATTAGGGCGTCTCTTATTATTTATATCAGTGGCGGGATGTTCATTGGCGTAGCGTTCTATCCCTGGATGTATTATCTGTACTGCGTTTCTATTGCTATAAAAGGCATTGAAGCATTAGAATCTGATGAGCAAGAAAATACAGAAGAATCAAGTAAGAAGAAAGTATCTGCGTTTACTCGTCAACATGAACCTCAGATAAAGATTAGAGGAAATGTAGGCTCGCATCGCGTATGAATTATTTAACATCGTTACGTGGTATTGCGGCATTTTGCGTTGTTTTATACCACTTAAAATATTTTTTACACCAACATGATTTTTCAAATGCACTTAGCTTTTTATACAACAAAGGCTATTTGGCAGTGGACTTTTTCTTTTTACTTAGCGGTTTTATTTTGGCCTACAATTATGCTGAAACATTTAGTAATAAGTTGAATTTTTCTGAGATTCAAACTTTTATCATAAAGCGCATCGCGCGTATATATCCATTACATGTATTCGTTCTAGCGTTATTTCTACTATTTCCTCTCGCTTTTTTGATAACAGACAGATCAATTGATGCAAAACAGTATTCGTTAGTTGCACTTTTTTTTAAAATTTTACTCGTCGACATTTGGATAATCACTGGGGAGTATTGGAATACTTGGAACATGCCCTCTTGGACGATAAGCGGTGAATTATTTGCCTATCTTTTACTGCCATTTGTTCTGTTGGTATTCCCGAAAAAATCAACAGGGGTGTTTATCCTTTTTTGTGTATTAGTGCTATCAATCGCTATTATGTATGACTTTTTTGGCTTTGTATCATTAGGTGAAGGTATTAGCACCTTAGGGCTATTTAGATGCGTCGTTACTTTCTATTGCGGTGTATGTTTACACGTATTTTTTGTAAAGTTTAAAGATAAAATTAGCAATCGAGGGGCTGTGTCTTTGTTAGTTTTCGCATGCACAAGTTGTGTTGTACTGGGTTTTAATTTTACAGCGAATCACTTTTTTGTTCCTAGCTTATTTGCGCTAATGTTATTTGCGTTTCTTTGTTCTAAAACACCCCTACACACCCTGTTAAACCATAAAGGCATGGTATATTTCGGCGAAATTTCTTACTCGCTTTACCTCAATCATATTTTTGTTATCGCGTTTTATAAGATGTTGTTTTTAGCTGATGCGTCTTACGCTTCCGTATTTGATCTTACTGCAATCATTGTCAGCTGTATTGTGATGTCTCACTTTACGTATCAATATATTGAGCGACCCATGCGTCGCTATACTGTCAAACGTTGGTCATCAAGGAGTGTAAACGCTTGACTAGGTTAAAAATAGGCATCGATGCCAGAAGTTTATGTTACAAGCAACGCGGTATGCCGACCTATGTTTTTTATTTATGTCAGTATTTACCTGACCTTATGGATGCTGATTTTTACTTTTTTATAAATACGGCGTTTGAACACAATGAGCACCCCAGTGACTATCAACATAGGATTGACGCGTGTAAGCGCGACAATGTTACGTTTGTTGATGTGCTGAGTGATGAGGATGTAAAGTGGGAACAATCTTATTTGCCGAAAAAAGTCAGTGAGTTTCATTTAGATTTAATTCATCTCCCGTGTAATCGAACCTCGCTTAGAGCGAAAACTAAGCAAATAGTGACTTACCACGACGTAATGGAATGGAAGCATTTAAACTTATTTTCTTTCCCCGAAAAAGGGCAGTCATTTTCACATTTTATCTATTGCTTAAAGCGTAAATTGTACCGCTGGGCTATGTATCGCCTGGGATTGAAACATGCAGACCATGTGCTTACCATTTCCAATTATGCCCAATCATCGATTTTGTCGACATTTCCAAATGTCAGCAATAAGATCTCATACGTATATCATGGGGTGCCAGAAAACTATCTCCTTGATAAAACTCGATATGATTTATCAGAACGTGCAGGCGTGTTAATGCTTGGTGGAGAAAGCTACCAAAAAAACTGGCAAAACATGCTTGATGCGTATCGCAAGCTGCCGGAACACGTAAAGCTCGCCAACAAGCTATACATAGCTGGTATTGCTAATACCACTGATGGTGAAATCGTTAAGTATATTCGCTCGACTGGCATGGAAGATTATTGCGAGATTCATGGGTGGATAGATGAACAATTGTTACTATCACTTTTTAGCAAAGTAAGGGTGTTATTGTTTGCCTCTAGAGAAGAAGGGTTTGGATTTCCGCTATTGCAGGCCATGGCGAGAGAGACCCCCGCTGTTGTTTCAAATGCAAAAGTATTGATAGAAATTGGCGAGGAAGCTGTCTTCTCAGCGGATGCGGAGGATAGCGAGGCGCTTATGCGCGCAACCCATGCATTGTTAACGGACGATACGTGCTGGCATGAACTAAGTGCCGCAGGTAAAAAACGCACTCAAGGATTTACTTGGTCAACTGCGGCAAAAGCGGTTGCAGCGGCATATAAACAGGTATTAGAAACGAAATGAAAAAGCTATTGCCCGAATTTTTGAGGTGGCGGTATGAACTCTACCTTTCAGAACATGTTGATCTATACGGTAGTTTAAGTTTTTTTGTGAAGTACCACTGGCATAATTTCGTCATGAAACATGTAAAGAAATCGAAAGTTATTTATATGTTTGCTAACAAAGGAAATGTTGGTGATTATATTTCTCATCTCGGCGTTAAACATATTGTTGGCTTAGACGGTCAGTTACTTTTTTGTACACCTATTGCGATTAGTACGATAAGAAGTAGACTCGCTAAAGCGCCTGTGGATACTCATTTGGTCATCGGCGGTGGGGGCTTGTTACAGCCCGTATTTTCTCCTGTCTGGGATGCAATCTTGCAGAGTAGTTTACGATACTCCGTTTTGGGTATTGGTATCAATTACATGGAAGGACGGGCGCAAATGCCTGCAACGGAAATAGAAAAAATCATTCAAGGCGCAACATTTTGTGGTGTAAGAGATGATTTTACCGAACAAGAGTTTACGCGACATGGGTGCGCGCCGGAGAAGTTAGCGATGTCGATTTGTCCGTCTATAAATTATTTTTCTCCTATATTTACATCCAAGACAGCGCGTAAACCCGTTCTGTTGCACATGATACATCCTTCTGATCTGCGTTTAGCTGGGGCTGAAGAACATGTTATCTCGAGCCATTTACGTACCTTAGCAAGCGAATTCAACCTAGAATATCAGGCGCATACGAATATTTGTGCTAATCACGAAAAACCGATTCGTATGATCGCGCAAGCGTCGTTGGTGGTTAGTAGCCGTTTACACGGTTGTATTATGAGTTATGGCCTTCAAACGCGTTTTTTAGCCTTGCTATGTGACAACAAAATGGCTGCATTTTTACGCTCGCACACCAACAAGGAAGGCATTGATGCTGCAAGTGCAATGGATATCGATGTATTACGAAAAGCGCTTAACATAAAATTAAGCGAGACTGAAAACGACTCAGGTATTATTGCAACGCAATTGGCCGACAACCTAGCCTTAGGTCAAAAGTTACGCCAAACAATAAGTCAAACAGGACAAGACGCCTAATATGTCTCTCGCACAAAAAACACTCGATAGCTCATTCTTTATTCTCATAATAAGGGGAATACAGCGAAGTATCGGGATCGTAAGCCTTTTAATACTGGCCAGGCTACTAACGCCTGAAGACTTTGGTTTGGTCGCTATTGCGACGATGTTAGTATTCTTATGCGACGTTTTGTCAGATTCTGGTGCGCAGCAGTACATCGTGCAAAAAGACGAAGTAGATGACGATGACTTAAATACTGCTTGGACTTTAGGTATTTTGTTAAAGACAGGCCTTGCCGTGATTCTTATTGCGTGTGCTTGGCCATTAGCATTATTTTTTGAGCAACCTAAGTTGTTTTGGCCACTTATTGTTATTTCTTCAATTTTGCCGATCAGTGCGTTCATCAGTCCAGGTATTCTCTTGCAAAAAAGAGAACTCAATTACCAACCCTTGGTGAGATTAGCCATTGTTGATAAATTGGGTAGTTTCGTTATCACGTTGAGTTTGGCTTATGCACTAAAGAGCTATTGGGCGATGATAATTGGCGTTGTTGCGTCCTACGTAATCAAAGCGTCTTATTCATATGTTATTGCGAAATACAGTCCTAGATTTACCCTAAGTAAGTTGCTAAACCAATGGTCATTTTCTAAGTGGATGCTGTTAAAAGCTGTACTGGGTTATATTAAGTCAGAATTTGATACTATCTTCATATCAAAGTCGTTTTCTACTGGCGATCTAGGTGGTTACAACATGATGAAAAATATTTCAACGCTACCAGGTAGGGAAGTTATTCAACCGCTGTCTGAGCCTTTGCTAGCGACATTTGCAAAAGTGAAGGGTGACAAAAGGAGTATTAATTTTCAAATATTGACCTCTGTCACCTTGTTACTATCTATTACATCGCCAATTGCGGGCATATTATTTTTATATGATGAATATCTAGTGAGTACTTTATTTGATGAAAAATGGCAGGTATTCGCGCCGATTCTCGGAATTTTGTCATTCTTTATCATAAACTATTCGATTGTTGCTATTTTTCAACAGGCCTTAACCAGTGTTTCTAAGGTAAAGCTTTTGTTTTATTATGATCTGATTACCTTTGCTGCGATGCTTGCCGCGTTTTTGTTGTTTTTCTCGGGCGATTTAGTTGTGTTTGCTGAGTGGCGAATAATCATTGCAGCCGTTAGTCTGCTATTGATTGTCGCAGTGGTATGGTTTTATTTTAGTTTCTCCCTATTTGCATTTGCAGGTTTGCTTATTCCAATAGTTTTTGCAAATTACCTTGCGTCATTCTCACAATATTTGTTTTTCTCTGAATTGGCATTTTTGAACTTGCTTATTCTCAGTGCAATTTATGGCGCGCTATACATAATTACGTTATGCATAAGCTTTTTCTTGATGAAGTTCATCAATCGTGATGTAGATAAAACCGTTGAGTGGATTACACAATTATTGAGCCAGCAGCTCTCCAGATTCACTGCAAAGGTCAAGCGGTCTTAAGGGCTTTTGTAGTTATACACTAGAAATATCGGGCTTCTTGAATACTTGGCAATGTTGTCACCGTCTTTGACGGAAAGGTAAAGCTTGTTCTCTTCGTTATCAAAATACCCATATGAAATTTCTGTTACGCCGAGTGATTTTGGGATTGGCCATTTTCCATACTCATAGGGTTGTATCTGATGGGGGAGACGCTCTTCATTCTTTACTTCAAGTAAGTCGTTTACATCCCATGCCCAGTAGTAAGCATACGCATCTTCTCTATCTTTTACGCACATTCCGCCACATTTTGAGCCGTCTGTTCTTTTTATTTTATATCCGATTTTTGATTCATGGCCACCCGATTTACCAATGGTTAAGTAAGTTCTCGTGCCGGGCACTATAAAACCATAAGCTGCACCAGACACGAAGGTCCACAAATCATTTTTTCCGTCTTCATTATATAAAATAGCATCTCGGTTGTTGTTAATTTTATAATGTGGTTTGCGTAATAGGTGCTTTAGTGGAAAGTCCAATAGCGCTTTTGTATGTATTCGCCCCGATGTAGCGCTGATAAACGGTGATGTTTTGAGATCCACGGCAAAAAAACTAGGCCCCACGGAAGAGCGAGAAATAATCGAGGAGTATGCATGGTTTCCAAATATATGTGAGGCATTGAACTTGTCTTGCCATTCGTTCGGAACCTCCGTTATCCAGCCTGAGCTGTGTGCAGCGCCGTCAAGTTGATATGGCCCTTGTATTTCGCTTTGAGCCAGTTGTGTACGATCTTCAATAAACACCGTTGTATCTGTTTCAGTCCCGCCGGCATCATACCAATTTATGTAGTTTACGATGAGACCTTCCTTGTAGGTCCCTATACCTGTCACCCTGAAGTAATTGTTTATACCAGTATCAACTCGTGATGTATTGTGAAACTGGCTGAACCCTTGTTTTATATTCGCCGCTATATCGAACGCAGAAATATTCGCTGTACGCTTAATTTCAGGCAGAGCAAACTCTGCAATGTTACTCATTCGTGGGTGACCAATGAGAAACATTGAATTTCGTTTTTTATCTATAGTAAAAATACCGTAGGCATATTGAGAACTGTGGAATTGGGTTTGACCAAAGGCTTTAGTGCTTACTCTAAAACCTCCCTCGTAAGTAAATTGTTCTACGTTCATTAATGGTTGTTGCGCACCAGACACACGCAATGGCGTCAGTACGACAAGTACAAGCAAGGTTAGTAATGCATTATTCAGTTTTAGTGACATTAAAATACTTATTTTGATAGTGAGAAGAGGTCAGCATGACCTTGTGCGTTTTGCGGAAAATTTGTATTTTTCACGCAGTCCAATAAACGGTAGTTCAATAACTCTATACAGAATTTCCGATGCGAGCATGGTGATGATAAATGAGCAAGTAAAAAAAACGAAATAATTGCTAATTGGGAAGAACTTTTTACATACTGCGAGT
Organism: Agaribacter marinus; assembly: GCF_030160655.1. Lineage (GTDB taxonomy): Bacteria > Pseudomonadota > Gammaproteobacteria > Enterobacterales > Alteromonadaceae > Glaciecola > Glaciecola marina. The sequence continues at coordinate 1,754,523 of NZ_BSOT01000005.1, read as the reverse complement.
GCATCTGGGTGCAATAAGTACATTGAATATGAGCGTGTTGATATGTGCATTATTACTGCGTGGCAAACGGGTAGTTTGTTTACTGATTTTTGAATAGCAAAAATGAGCATTCCACTGAACACAAATGCCAATACTAGGTTAGAAGGCCCTTGATATTGGGTGTACGGTTTAAACCATTGAAATGCATAGAAGCTCATATAAATACATACGCAAATTGCACAAACAGCAAATGCACGTTTGCTAATATTAGCCCATAGTTTGGGTTTTTTGAAATGTATAAATGCTAGTAAAACACCCATCACACAGCAGTCCCAGCGAACATGTGTTTGCGTACTTTTTGTATATAAATCCATGAACCTAAACAAGCTTGGTGATAGTAATATGAGAAGCAATATTCCAAATTGGAAATTAATACTTTTCGAGCGACTTAGTAAAACCAAGGTTGGCGCAATCATAAGGTAAAATTGTTCCTCAACAGATAACGACCAACTGACATAAAAAAAAGGTAAATCCGTTAAGTAATTCTGTAGAAAGAAAAAATAGGCTGTTGGATTAGGTACTGACTCTTTTGTGAGGTAAAGCTGTCCTAACGTGAAAAATAGAACAGCAAAGTATGCTGGGAAAGTGCGCATCCATCGCCTAAACCAAAACCGTTTTATGTCAATAGAGCCAAATTTTTGTTGTTCCTTATACAATTGTGAGCCAATCAGCCATCCTGACAATAAGAAAAACAATTCAACACCGGTGCCGCCAAATTGAAAACCAAAATTCCATGGTGCAGGGCCAAAGCTTAATATTGAGTGGGCTACAAATACCATCATAATGGCTAGCGCACGCAGTAAATCGATATAATAGAAGCGTTGCATATATTAGTTAACTCAAGAGAGTAAGAATCTTAGTTGTTTCAATCATATTACCTAAACCTGCCTACCAAGGTAGCCAAAAAGCGCTTCAGTGTAGATATGGATGGTGACAGTAACAGTGCCTTCCAGGCACAGTAAATTGCGAACGGATAATCATTAGCTTGTTCCGCAATATAGGACGTAATTGTATAGGACTTACGATGTGCAAATTTTTTATATTGGTCACGTTTCTCTATTGTTAAGCCCGCTATCGCATTGTCTATAACGGATAAATGCAAGGGTAGGGCCTCTCTTGCTTTTCTTGAAGTAGAACCACTATAAACACGATATTTAAGTAAGGTTTGTGGCACCAAGGCTATAGGGTATTCCGTGGCAATATTCAGCCAAAGTGACCAGTCTTCCATGCTACTTAAATTTTTGTCAAAACCGCCAAATTTTTCAAGCACACTTTTTTTAATTAATAAACTGGACGTAGTAATAAAGTTTTCAAGAATTAAGTGGTCGAATACTTTGCCCGAATACAAGTTGCTCAGATCAGATCGCTTAGTGTTAGTTGGGCTATCGTCAGCATATGGGTAGTCTTCACCAAAATAAAATGAGTCTGTATACGACCATACATTATCGTTAATGCTACCAAGTTGTTGAGCCAGTTTATCCTTAAACCAGATATCATCGGCATCGCAAAACGCTAGCCATTCGCCCTTAGCGTTTGCTATTCCTATGTTTCTGGCGGCAGACACGCCACTATTATCAATATTTATTGCGATGATCTTATCTGAGTATTCTGCAAGAATGTTAGGGGTTTCATCACTAGATCCGTCATTGATAACAATAAGCTCTACGTTTGAATGTGACTGCGATAAAACAGCATCAATAGATGCTCGCACAAATCTCGCCGCGTTATACGCTGGCATAATGACTGAGACTAAGGGGAGTGTGGATTTCTCTTGCGTTGACATTAGTTATTCGTTGCCTGTAATCGTTGTGTATAAAGACAAATATTGGGCGCACATTATGTCAGCACTAAACAATGCGCCAAATCGCTTTTGGGCAGCCGCGGACATTGCATCATATTTTGTTTTGTCTTTGACAAGTGATGATATCGCCTTTGCGAGGGCATCAGCGTCGTCATTTGGAATCACAATACCGGTTTCCCCGTCTTTAATTACTTCTGGATTTCCACCGACATTCGTTACTATACAAGGCTTTGATGCACGCATGGCCTCAAGTAATGTCATTGATGTGCCTTCACTAAATGACGTTAACAAGAAAATATCCATTGCATTTAAGTAATTAAATGGTTCAGATTGATATCCCGTTAAGGTTACGTGAGATTGAAGGTGTAGCTCATCGATTTTATCTTCTATCGGTTGACGCATTTCGCCGTCGCCAACGATCACTAAGTGCGCTTTTAGGCCATCTTGCATAGCGAAGTGTAAACCTTCGAGCATCATCAGATGATTTTTTATTGGGTCAAAACGAGCAATACAACCTAGTATTGTTGTGTCTGATGATAGTGATAAATCTGTATGTAAATCTCTTTTGGTCGTCGGTATAACATCTGAAATGCCATTGTATAGGACTTGGATCTTGTTTTTTGATAAGTACTCGAAATCTTCAAGTGCTTGCGCAGTTGCTGTTGAAATAGAGGTTACTTGTTTGGTTAACGCGTTTAGCATTGGGTTAATCCAACGACGCTTTGGCGATTTATAGTCTGGGTAAAACCGCCCATGCTCTGTAAATATCACCTTAGCGGAGGTAAACAGCGCCGCTATCGTACCGTATACCCACGGGGTATATTGATGACAGTGCACAATATCAATGTCCTTTAGGCGTATTTCTTGACGAATAGCTTTGATGAGTGCCATGTCAAATCCTGGACGCCGATTTGCTGTAAAAATTGGCAGGCCGTCGGTTTGCATGCTTTGTCCCCAAGGCCCTAAGGGTTCTTCAATACAAAAGATGGATTGAGATACTTTATTGGTGGAAATGCCTTCAACAATGCTTTTAATCACCATTTCTGTGCCGCCTATGCGCATATCATACGTCACATGCATTACATTCATGGAGGGAGCGCTGGTGTTATTATTGTTCATCAGGCATGTACCGTTGCCACCACATCTCAAACATCAACATTGACCATAAAATAGCACTGTGGTCTGCTTTATTTGTTTGATGTTGTTGCCAATAATCATTTACGCGAGCCATGTTAAAAATAGTGGGTAGGCCTTTGGCGTTTTTAATTAAGAATTTTTCTGCAATCAGTTTAATTTCTTCTCTAAACCACTTCGCAAGTGGCACAGAAAAGCCCATTTTTTTACGATACAGAATGTCGTCAGGTAAATAGTCTTTAAACGCCTCTTTTAAGAGATACTTCTTTTCACCATTGTTGAACTTAAACTTTGATGGGACTTTGGCGGCAAATTCCATTATCTCTTTATCAAGGATAGGTGCTCTAACTTCAAGAGAGTTTGCCATGCTCATTCGATCTACTTTGACCAGAATACCACCGCACAAATAGGTTTTAATGTCGGTATACAGTATTTTTGATAAGTGGTCTGGGCCGTTGGCTTCATCGTAAAACTTTGTTGTGATTTCAGAAGGGTGGTAGTGACCCAACGCGTCGCTTATATGTTCATTTGCGAGCGATTCCCATTGACTGTCTTGCATTTGCGCGTTGGTCATATAAAACCCGATTTCCGGGCTAACACTCAAACTGGTTAAGAGTGATTTTGCCTTACGGAAAAGTGAGTTTTCAGAGATGGCAAATATCTTCGCCATGCTAGGAAATATGTTTTTTCGCATCCATAGCGGAAACTTTTCCCTCAATCGATTCTCAATGTCATCCGTTGTATACTTTTCGTAACCAGCAAATACTTCGTCACCACCATCCCCAGCGATGGCGACAGTCACAGCTTGACGTGCAAGCTCTGAAACAAAGAACGTGGGTACTAAAGAGGGATCAGCAAATGGCTCATCAAAAAAACTTACAATGTGTTCTAAGGTGTCCGTTACGTTTTGACTGACCAAAAATTCATGGTGTGCTGTCTCATACTGCTCTGCCACTGTTTTAGCGAATTCAGCTTCGTTATATTTTTTATCGTCAAACGCAATTGTGCAGGTGGTAACCGGTGCATCTGACTGCTTTGCCATCATGGCGACTACACCACTTGAATCCACACCACCGCTTAAAAATGCGCCTAATGGTACGTCACTCAACATACGACGTTTAGTGCATGCATTGGCAAGCGTCTGTAACTCCTGTTTTAAGTACGCTTCTGATTGTGTACTTGGTGACGAAAAATCAAGTTCCCAATATTTATGCAGACTGACGTTCCCACCTGTGATTATCATATAGTGAGCTGCGGGCAATTTATGAATATGCTTGAATATGCTTTTGGGGTCCGGCACATATTGGTAGGTAAAAAAGTCTCTTACCGCATCATAGCGAATCTCTCGAGGCACATCAGGTAGTGTCAACAAGGCTTTAATTTCGGATGCAAACGCGAATCTACCGTCGTGTTCTAAGTAATAGAGAGGTTTTTTACCCAGGCGATCACGGGCAATCAGCATCGAATTGTCTCGTTTATCCCATATGGTGAAAGCAAACATACCATTTAGTTTTGCGACGCATGCATTTCCGTACTTAATGTAAAGGTGAATGATAACCTCTGTATCAGTGCCGGTGTTGAACACAATACCGTCGCCGATTAGCTCTTCTTTTAGTTCAGGAAAGTTATAGATTTCGCCATTGAATACAATTATCACCTGCTTGTCAGGTGAAAACATCGGTTGGATACCTGCTTCAGATAAATCGAGAATACTCAAACGGCGGTGACAAAGCCCAACGTAATCATCTATATATTCATCGTGTGCGTCGGGACCTCTGTGTGCTATGGCATTGCCCATGTTGACGAGGTGAGATTTATCCAGTTTAACGAAATTTTTATGTAAAAATCCTGCGATACCGCACATGCGTCATTTCCTTTATAAACTAATATGTTTGCGTATTTTAGGACCAAGGAAATTGGTCATCTGTAGTGGTAACTTTCGCCATACATTTTCAATTCGCTCGCGCGATTTTGATTTATTGACATGGGCGGTCACACATTGTTCTTCGTTTTCAAAGGACTGCCAGTCAAGACGCATAGGTTGACACCCCCATTGTTTTTTAAAATTGTATGTACCTTCGCTCACGGTTGAACGCCCAAAATCAAATATTGCTATTTCTTGTTTTGTTGCCTCAGATAGCACTGCCCAATACAACAACATATTAGGGGCTAACCTATTGTAATCTGCTAATGTAGAGGCCCAAGGAATACTCGCTTTGTTGCCTGCTTTTAGGACGATGGCTGCACCCACAGCGACGTCTTCAGAGTAAACCAACGCAATGTAAGCGTTCTTCCCATATTTGCTGCATATGGCCTGATACCATTGCTTAGCATGCACTGGCGAACCGAGTGCTCGCATATTTTTCGCAATAATGTCATAAAAGTCGGATACATGTCCGTCATTGGATTCATTACATTGAATCGTTTTGTACGTTAAACCATTTTTTTCAGCCTTTCTAATTTGGCTGCGAAGTTTGGATTTAAATTGGGCCATGAGCGCATCTTCGGAATCGGGCAGGGACAGTTGCATCCTGACTTTTTCACCCGGTCTCACTGCATCCAGTGTTAATAGTTCATATTCACTGGCTCTTAACTCTATGTCAGTGATCGCTAGCTTTTTAGCCGCTTTAAAAAGTGCATCTTTTAAAGTAAGTGCAATCGCATCAGAGTTGGAAATATGGGCGCCTACGTCACAATACGGCAAGGCACAGAAGTGTTTTTTGCCAGTCATTGTGCGCATTTCAACGACAGGCAATATACCGACATATTGTCGGTTTTCAGTCACTGCAAAGCGGTGACATTTAAAACCATAAGCACGTTCAACCGCTTCGCCCCAAGCAAACAAATGATAGGGTGTCGCACTTGGTTGAGTACTGACATATTCATCCCAATGTTCTCGGCTTATTTGGTTATCTACTATTACTTCAATTGTCATGCGGCAATAAATCTTGGGTTCGTTTGAAAGTGCACTTTAGCTTCCGATAAAGTCATAAAGGTTACATTATGTTGTTTTTTAAGGTGTTCAATCACATTTTTAATACGACGTGTTATTAGCGCATAGGGTTCTTCACTATCCATTACTCCCGTACCACTTTGTATGAGATTAGAACTGTGTAAGTACATATGAATAATTGGTTGTTTTTGAGTATCAACAGAATCACAGAGGCTTATCATATTGCTCGACGACGTCACTTCTGGGCTCATGTAAATTTTACGTAACAGTTTACTGTGCCATAAAATGGCATTAGCCTTCACCTTCTGTAAATTTGGTGAATCTAGTGTTCTATTAATTTTATTCGCAAGTTCAAAAGGTTGTCTATTAAACCCGACGGTGACTGGCATTTCTAATATGTTACGCTGTTCACCGCAACTTAACACATCGCTAGTTGCTGGCCAATAAGGGAGTGTTGGGCTACCCTGACAGGAAAAATATTCATTTTCATAAAATGGGTAAACACTTGAGTCGACAGTAAACCCTCTTGACCAAAGTAAGTCCATTATTTCCGCTGAAATTCCCCAACGCCCGGTTCTAAAAGCTCTAGGTCGGTACTCGAACTTCTCTGCGAAAACTTGCATTAAAGCATCTAGTTTCTGTTCAACTTGCGTCAATGGCAAATTGACGACATGTGAATTTTCTTCGGTCGGTTTTTCAAAAATAGGCGGGTTTGCCCATGGATGAAGGTGGGCGCCAAGTTCGCAGGTATTTTTTTGGACAAGTTGCATAAATTCGCTTGATGGATCCAAGCCTTTAGCGGCAGCATAGTCTACAAAATAACATGGACGTATACCCAAGCGCATGCAAAATTGTTGAAATTGCGGTAAGGCATGTAGGTTTTCTACAGAAAAGTCCTTTTCAGGAAAGGGGCCGTTCCAGTCCCATTCTTCCTCTGTGTCTACGCTCAATATGAATACTAAATCCGTTTTATTTGTCATGCTCACATACTAACAAGTCGTTGAATAGCTCTAGGTACTCATCCGCCATTCGTTTGGCAGCATAATGTTGATTTACATAGTTTATCGCATTTTTACCACATGTTTGTGCAAAAATATCATCATCGAGTAGACGCGCCCAATACTCGCTCAATGTTGCTTTGTCGCCTAGTTTAGCAAGCATCCCAGTTTCATTGTGTTGAACCAACTGATCAATACCCGGTATATCATAAGCCGCAATTGGTGTACCCATCGCACATGCTTCCATCAAGCAACGTGGAATACCTTCCAAAGTTGACGTCATTACGAATAAATCAAAACTGCGCAAATAGTCTAGTCGGTCATCTCGATACCCTAAAAAATGCATATCTTCTTTGCTACTTAAATTTGTTGAGTAGGCCTCCAGTGAAGCCCTGTCATCGCCATCGCCAAGTAAGACCAATTCGATGTCATTTCGTTTAGCAGAAAGACTGTCAAAAATATCCAATATGTCTTTGATATTTTTTCGACTAATCATTTGCCCAATAAAGCCAATGCGTTTTTTTGTTTTTTCAAGGCGCGGAACGGCGTCTCTCACGGTTTCAACTTCTGATAAATCGACACCGTTTTGAATGTACACTAGTTTCGGTTCTTTAACTCCAAACCCCTTCACATCCTTGACAAGTTGTGGCGACAAGGGCACAACTTTATTTGCAAAGCGCATGGCTTGACAACCTAGCCAGATAAAAGTGCGAAGTTTAAAGTCTTCTGCATTTTCAAAGCCATGTGGTGTGACAACAACGGGAATACCGGCTTTTTTTGCTGCTATCACCCCTAGTATGTCTGATTTATAACCATGAGTATGAATAATGTCGATGTTATTGTCGTGAATATATTGAACCAATTTGTTGATAACCGCTAAATCAAAACGGTTATTCATCGGCACTTCTACGGCGTCACCACAGTCTTTTCTGAATTGTTTAACCAGCTCTAGGTCTTTAGAGTTGTCTTCTAAGGTCACGGCTAATGAATGTTTAGCATCTTGCTTTGGCGTATTTTTACAAAGTGCCAGAATCCAGCGTTCTGCGCCGTAGAATCCCGTAGAGCAAATAAACTGCAATATGTGCGGTGTTTTTTTCATAGTCATTTAGTTTTACAACATTTGCCTAATCATGATCAGGCACTAACGCTGAAATAGTCCTTTAATTGTTCCCCATGTTCTCGCTGGGAAATATATACTGTAAAATTTCAAAATAGTTGCGAATGTTGGGTCACCTTTTGCGATTCGCGACAACCTTACGCTATATAAAGCAAGAATACTAAATGCGCCTATAGCAGCAATAGCGGCGAATATGAACCAGCCGCCTATACTTAATAAGCACAAGAATATAATGCCGAAAGTAAACAGCGGAGGCGCAAAAAAGCTTGGCCACTCCGACAATGGTACGGTTCTACCTTTTACAGACGCAATGTTTGATAAGCCTCGCCATACTTCTTTTTCGGCCATTTGAGAAAATGCTTTATCTTCACCAATATGCACATAGTGGCTATCTGCTGAGTAAAATAGCTGACCGATTTCAGAGACTGCTTGTGTAAAAACATAGTCTTCGCATGTTTCCAGGTGTTCTGGGAATCCGCCGACGGCCGCAAAAGTTGTTTTATGTAGTAATAAGTTTCGCCCGGGTAAAAACTCGACCTTACAATCAACGTCTGCATTGCTGAGTGCCGTCCGCAGTCGTTCTAATGGCGGAGCATTTTCACTATTTTTTTGAATAGCGCTAACTAACTTGATGTTTTTGTCAGAACTGAGTTTTTCAAGCATCGCTTGAATCCAATTATCGGCGAGTCCAATATCTGCATCTAAAAAGGCTAAAAATTCACCTTTAGCGTGTTTAGCACCAATGTTTCGTTGATGCGATATCGTAATGTTTGTATCCGCATAAATAACGTTCAATTGAACGGTGTCAGCTGCGTTAAATGTTTCATCTTGTAGTTGCTTATTTTTAGTTACGATCCAGATCTCAATACAAGATAAATCAAACTGCTGAGCGCTTATGGACGACAGCGTATCTATCAGCATTTCTTCTCGTCCCATATGAGGGATGATAAAGCTGATGTCTATATTAGCATTTGCCTGAAGCTCGTCCGAATTACTCATGGTTTACCCAGTATCTTTTGCAATTTCGGAATTCTTGTTAGTAATAGTCGCCGTTCCTTTTTGAACGAATAGGTATTAATAAACGCGCGAATACGAGCTGTTGTGGAGGGGCATACATGCTTGTCAAATTTTGTATCTGATAAATCTAATGGTAGTTTGTACTGCTTGTCATTGACGAGTTCAATGCTTCCGTAATTTTGCATCGTTAAAGCCAAAATACGTGTGTAGAAACGTTCATTGCTTGTGAATAGTTTTTGGCTAATCCAGTCGTTTAGTTCAGCTGCTTTGTTAAGGTAAATGGTTTTTTGTGGCTCGTTTACTAGTAAGCTGCCTATGCACAATAGTTGGACTTTGCGAATATCCTGCCCTGTCCACGTATCATTTGGGTATTCCAATACTTCAGCACTTTTTAGCGCCGGCTGTTCATGTTGCGCAATGTAATCGACGTAATGCACTAAGGCACTTAAAATTGGTTTGCAAGCTGCGCGGGTTAAGTTAAATGTCGAAACGAAGTACAAATATTTTGCAGTGGCCTGCAAGAATACGGTGTAAAACCATGTGTTTTCAATATCTTCGAAGTGCCTGTCTTTAAAATTGTCATCTTCTTTGATCGTATTGAGGATAACGCGCTCTATGTCATCTAAGTAACTTGGTTCTTGGGTTAATTCAAAGGCATCCAAAAGTACGTTGACGTAATTGCCAGTGCCTCTGTCCAGCGGGTAATTATTGGTGATAGGATTTCTGACGATGCCGGTTCCAGCGCCAAGCAACAACTTTGCACCAAAAGGTATTGTTAAATGATTAGCGTTTTTGAGTTGTAAAAATTTGCCCAATAGCGTGCCGTCGCCTTCATAGATATGTTTCATCCAATTTGCCATACCTAAGACCGTACTTGCTGCTCTCTCGTCTCCGGTTAAAAAGTAATAGAGCGCAATACCGCTAGAATAGCAATGATGTGCGCCTGGGCCTCCGCCGCCAGCGTGATCCATATACACATCACTTGCTTGATGGCGAGAATAAGTCCTATGAGTAGCCGTTTCAGCTTGTACGTAATGGTCTGTATGCCAAAATAAACCGTTGTTATATTCGGGCTTGTCGTGTTCTGTGCGATAGATATCAATATTAATCAAATGGTCAAATAAGTCGTCGGCCAATTCACGCCATTTCCTGTTGCCGTCTAATAACCATTGTTTTAGCAAACCATATAACGGGTCATATTGATTGTTATAGTGTGATACGAAAGGTAGGTCGCCATCATATGTGTCTGCTTCATGGTCAGCGTAAATATCACCAAAATGACGCCAGCCAAATTCATCGAGCGCCTCTCGTTTTTCATAGAAGTTTGATTCGCTACTTAAGCCTAATTCAACAATGCTATGTAGTTTTTCGTGTTTCGCTGCATTTGAAAACCACGGAAGTGTTTTTGCCACGTCGATTCTTGAGGGCGGTATGAATACCTGGAATTCTTTATCATTCTTATTACCTTTACCATGTATTGCAACATCTGAATACGGTGTCGCCTCGCCAGTTGCATGCAGTGCCAAAGATATTGAGTGTGACTTTGTTTCTCCGGGCTGAATTTCTATCGTATCAGGGGTTTGTATGTCTACATAATTAATCGAACAACAATGCGCATTTAACTCAATTGACGCGGGAAATTTCTGCCAAAAGTGTCTTGGCGTAATGCTCAGCGTTTGCTCTTCTGAGCCAGTTAACAATATTGGGTTGGCTCGCTCGATAATTTTATTGCTAGCGCCATCAAAAAAGCTAGCGCCTTTATGAGACAGTGTTACTTTATTGTCGGCTCCCTTGTGATTGGGACTGTTCCAGTGCTTCCCACCACTACTATGCTGGACTAGCGTAATATTGGTATCGTTGTATGATGCTTGATTATATAAACACTTATTGGTGTTACTTGCGTCGTTATTTTTTTCGTCTAGTATTGCATCATTGCTGATATAAATAGAACGTTGATAATCTTGGGGCGTAGTGAGCTCAAAACCCATGGATTTAAGAGATAGGCTATTAGGGTTCCCTAAGTCCCACTTACCTTGTTCTGGCACTTGCGCTTGGCAGTTATGCACATCTACTTGGATATCAATAGACGCCGAGGCAAAATTCACGGCGATTCTAGCATTGAGACTTCCAACACGCTCTCCCTCCGTTAACAGCGCTGCGCTTTGCTTAATAAGACAACCGTAGGGAGTATTATCTGTTGTATATTCCGTTTCAAACGTGTGTTGGATTTTAGTCTGCGTGATTGTTGACTTACCCTTAACCGCAAATGCCAATTTAACATTCAAAGGCGTGATAATTAGGTCTAAAAACTTCGTTTTACTTAAAGAAAGCTTGTTTTCAATAACCTTGATATGCATGGTATCAGTAGTGTTTTGCACGCATTCTTCTTTTATTTTTACGTGCTGATAAGTCGACTTTTTGAGGTAAATTTTATTTTGTGCGCTGTCGTTAGCGCATGACAAGGGGAGATATCCCTTAACATTTAGCCATCTCACGCTTTTGTCTTGCCAATACGATAAAGGTGTGGCGTATGCTAAAACTTCTTTATCATGATTGTCGAAAAATTTTACATCTTCATGCGATAGTAATTCACCTGGTGCAAACGGTACACTGAGCGTAAAGTGCTCGTTTCTTTTCTGTTTTCCTTCAATGGATAGAACGTGTATTGGCGATATTGATTTAAGATGAGCCTGTTTCAATTTCTATCCTTTGATATTACCAAGCTTCTGTTTTAACACCTTAATATTAAACAGAATCCGCTGAAGAGGGCGTTTATTTGCGAGGTGCAGAGTATACATATTATATCGGCCATTACTCAATGATTCTTTATAGCGGGCTTCACCTGCTAAGAAATCATACGCATCATATTGTTTTGCTGCATAGTCAGAAATGGCCATTGTATGCATCACCAAACCGGGTTTGTATTTATTATTTTTATCTGAATAATTAATAGCAGATAGGTAGAAGTTGGCACTATTTCCTTTATTTATGAAATACAAATAACCTAGTACAAATTCGCCCGCAGAAAATTTTAACACTTCAATATTTATGTGTGCGGGCGCTTGACTGCAAAATATTTTATGGAAATTTACAAACCTTGGATTGGCAAAACCACTGCCATATTCTGTCTCTCCCCATTGTTCAATATGCAGCGGTGCAATTTCAGACGGTATAAGTGCGTCAAGGCTATCAGTTATTTTGTGCATCGAAATTGGTCCATATTTGCTTTCGATGTATTTCTGACTTCGTTTTATAGATGATCTCGAATTTTTTGACGTAGATTCAAGGTGGGTTTTCGCTTGTTTTCTAAGGGCCGCGATATCAACATATTGCGTGGGGTGCATGTCTGTTTCCCACAAAAATATCTTCTTATGGCGCCAGTTTTCATCTTTACAAAGAGAAACGATGAGCTTATGAAATTTGGGTTGTCGACTTAAGTACTCAAGCAATGCTTCACGACATGCTACTAATTTTTCATGCATGCAGAAGACGTCATTGTGTTCAATCCAAACTTGATCATCAGCCTGACGACCGGTTTGGTTTAGATAGTAAATGTCGCCATAGGGACAATGCTGTTTACCTAAAAATGCAATACCAATTAATTTATTGTCGATGTTAAAAAGGCACATTTGAGGCAACGAGGACAGACTCTCTAGCCACGAATAAAGCCAATGTGAGGATAGAAATATATTGTCCGACATCACATTTTCTTGTACAAGTGTTAAGTGTAATTTCGCTTCTTCTAAAGAATACTGTTGAATTAGTGAAATACTTACGTCGTCGTTTTTTTTCAAAAAGTGCTTCTTATTGTTTTTAGGTAAAGTGTTAACATATGCAACAAGTCTTGAATAGCTTACCTTTGGTAAAGCATTACAAAGCAATAATTATCAATCACTTAATATGATTAGAATATTCATTTCTGCAGCGGCTCTGTTACTTATCGTCGTTAGTGTTGCAATCTTGAATCTAGAACGCAATACCAAATTATTGATTCAATACTATTGGGAAGACTATTTGTCATTAGACGCTGGTGCGACAATTTTTGTCGGGAGTTCGACGATAGCCCGCTTGACTCAAAGTGCATTGGGGCATTGTGAACCATTGCGTATTCGGGGATTTGAGAATGGACATACGTCGGATGTATTGCGTTACTTAAAAACACTACCCTTGGATAAAGTAAAATCTTTGGTTCTATATGTTGGAGAAAACGATATTGCCCATGGCCTTTCATATGTAGATGCTTTAAAGGAGCTTGAATATGTGCTTTCGTACCTTGAAAGTGCGAAAAGTGATGTTACGGCTGAAAAAGTGTCTATTGCACTTTTAACGATAAAAAATTCACCGCAGCGGCCAATATATCATCATCAATTCGAACAATTTAATGTAGAGCTCGAAAAAATTCAGCATAAATATACGAATCTTCACCTCATACCGTTAGCTTCATTGAAAGCAAGCACGTATTTTTTGTCTGATGGCATCCACCTTAACTCTCCGGGGTATGGCGTATTGAACAACTGGATAAATGAATTTTGCCACGTAAAATACCAAGCGAAACAGCAATGAGCCCTGCAACAGGTGCGAATTCCTTATCAACCAGTACTATATCAAGCAGTACCGGAGGAGCTCATGCGTCATCAAAAAATACGTATGCCAAACACCCGCGTCACAAACGAAATACTAGGGAGTGCTATTTAGATAATTTGCGCGGCATCTTGATGGTAATGGGGATTGTTTTGCATGCTGCTGCAGGTTTTTCTTCCAATAGTGGTTGGTTGATTAATTATCCATCAGACTTTCAAACGTCGACATTTTTAAATGGCATAAATGCTGGTATTCATAGTTTTCGAATGCCGCTTTTTTTTATGGTTGCCGGTTATTTTGCCATGCTTGTGATTGGTAAAGTGGGCGGTAAAATGTTTATACAACAGCGATTGTTGAGGATTGCCTTACCGCTATTGGTCTGTATGTTAACGTTTAATGCTTTTCAAAGCTGGATTTTATCCATATACGAACAAAGCGCCTTCGTTGCGCTTTACCAGCAGCAGGCCATTTCGCACCTATGGTTTCTGGTTAATTTGATTGTCTATTCTTTTTTGTTGTTTATCTGTGTCCCTATGTTTAGCCACGATACGTTGAAAGTTAAGGCTTTCTCTTCTAAAAAGTGTTTCTTCGTAATCATTGCAAGTTTTCCATTCTTTGTTTTTCCAATATTGGTTCTTGGTCAAATAGGTGTTCCCATTTACCAGAATATACCAGTTGTCGGAATGCCTTATTATCTGTATTTTTACTTTTGTTTTTTTGTCTTCGGTCTACTACTCCAAAGGCAAACTGCATGGCTAGATCTACTCCAGCGATCTTTACCGCTGTGGGGTTTTCTATATGTTCTGTCGTTTGTTATGAAACATTACATGAATATGATGCCTGAGGGATTCATTATTACGCTAGCGTTGGCTTATATCGATCTATTCAATGTTCTATGCCTATGTTTGTGTCTTTGGGGGGGCAGTATGCACATATTGGCAAAACATAATGTTTGGTTAACAAAACTCGCAGATGCGTCGTATTCTATTTATCTGATCCATCACTGTTTAGTCGTGGCATTTGTATTAGTTGCTAATTATTATTTTGCTCGTGCGAGCTCAAATGTTAACCCATTCGCTTTGTTTGTTTGTTGCATGGTTGTTGTGTTTATTCTTAGCTATGCGTTTCACGCGTTAATCGTAAAAAGAATAGCGTTAATAAGGATGTTTTTTAATGGAAAATAAAATTCAATTACATAAATTCTATAGTTATCTTGATATGCTATTTAAAGCGTTTTATTTATTTTATGGAAAAGGCATGTTTCTACCGTCGTGCAAATTAGCCAGTTATTTGCAACTAATCATCGTATTAATGCTAGCAAGTATTTCAAGTATTGCTGCTGCCCACAATGACGTTCCTTCGCTAGTTGAACAGGTCAAGAAAGTCGAAAAATCCGTCGTCGGCATTGGTTTATTGACTCCAATTGAATCTCGTAAGTCTCAATTATTGGGAACGGGGTTTGTCATCGGTGATGGCAGCTATGTTGTGACTAATTATCACGTAGTCTCAAAAGAGTTAGATACTAAGGTTGTTCAAAATTATGTCGCGCTAGAAGGAAAAGGCACCCTTGTAAGAACAGAAGTGCTTGAAGTCATCGGAGTTGACCCGGTGCATGATTTGGCATTGTTAAAAATGAAAAACAAGCTGACACCACTGCGTCTTGGGAGTGAAGCCTTCATCGATGCGGGGTCAAGTATATTCTTTACCGGCTTTCCGATTGGTGCAGTGTTGGGATTGTACCCTGCAACACATCGAGGAATTATTTCTGCGATAGCGCCAGACATTAATCCGTCAAAGAATGCTAATCAACTAACGATTGATATGCTATCACGCCTGAAAAATCCGTTTTTAATTTACCAGTTGGACGCGACAGCTTATCCCGGAAATAGCGGAAGCCCAGTATTTGACAGGGTTTCAGGTAATGCTATTGCTGTGATAAATAAAGTGTTTGTGAGTGCCGGTAAAGAGTCAGCAATACAAAAACCGAGCGGGATTACTTATGCAATTCCAATAAAACACGTGTACGCATTGGCTAAAACACACAAGGTTAGCTTACAGTGATAGCATGAGGTATACTAAAATAGTGTCAGGATATTTGCCAATTTTTTTACTTTTTTTAGCGTGCTGGCGCTAAGTTATTGACTCTACGACATTTAACATTTTGGAATGTTTTTTGCTATAAAGTAATATAGTTGTGTCATTTTTCCGATGGAGTCGTGCTGTCGCAATATGGACAGGTCTCACAGGATTGAACATAGGTAATAATATGAACAAACAAAATCAACAAAAGCTATCAAGCGATAGCAGTCGACGTAAGTTTTTAACGCGCTCTGCAACAGGTGTCGCATTAGCAAGTCTTCCTGCTAAGTCTGTTTGGGCCACTGGCGTAACTGGCTCAATGGTTGCCTCTGGTCATGGATCAGATATGGCTGGCGGCAAAAGACTGGTTGTTAAATGGCCCAGTTATTGGGTAAAAAACATAAGTTTTGTTGATAAGAGTACGCTTAATAGTAAATTTAGTACTGTTTTTGGCGGTAAGCCTTTCAAAAGTGCGACGAAAAAATTCGATGGTAATTTAACCGTTAAACAAGTGTTAATTGGTGAAGCATCTAAATCAGGAGTTTATGGTGGGCCAAAGAATGTCAACCGTTTAATGATCTCTGCTTACTTATCCGCGATGTATAGTGACAGCGCTACCTTCAGTGTGCATTTTCCAGTTGTTGGCCCCAAAAGAGCATTCAAAACTCAGCAAATGTTTGGTCAAAAGCTTTATGCGATGGCGATAGCAAATCCCTCAGTAATGGGTACAGAGCTTCAAGAACTACATAAAGATCCAGTGGCACTGGCAGCGCGTTTACGATAAAGCGGTAGCTTGTAATGCCAACGCAATATAGAATTAAACAAAGGGTGCTACGGCACCCTTTTTCAGATGGTTCTGGGACGGCATTTTACGACCCGACAACCAATGTCATCTCATCGATTAATGTAAATATTGATGATTTGAATGATATTCTTGGAGGGCATAAATCCTTAACTGATGAAGAAAGTGATGTATTATCTCAACTACTATCTCAGCAGTTAATTGAAGACTAAAGCATTGACTTACGATTTTGTACTATCCCTTCCGCCGTTTGTTTTTAAAGTAAAAAACAATATAAAATTTGTTTTTGAAAATGCTTGTGCCATGTATGGCGAAGCGTGTAGCGAACAGCTCGCTGGCGATGAATTTATAGATTTTACTTTGTCTATAAATGACGGTGGGGGTTTAAGGAAGATTTTTAAGCCTCAGGCTCGTTTTCTATGTGATGAAAAAGAACCCTTTAAGCCCTTAACCCATTCACAAGCATATGCAATGCTTGAGTGGGGTATGAATTGGACGGTTGCGGCACATGAATTTTCATATGTTATTATTCACAGCGCAGTACTTGAAAAAGACGGAAAGGCCATTCTTTTCCCTGCGCCACCGGGGTCTGGGAAAAGTACGTTAACTGCATTTTTGGCAAATAATGGGTGGCGCTTAATGTCTGATGAAATGGCTTTAATCACGCCGAATTCAAAAACGGTGACGCCTTTTGTACGCCCTATTTGTTTAAAAAACGCGAGTATTCCGCTTGCTAAACAATGGTTTCCAGATAGTGTATTTTCATCCATAGCTAAAGATACCCACAAGGGGGATGTGATTCACATGGCACCAAACAAATCAGCAATGTTAGGAAAACAGCAAACGGCAGAAATAGTGGGGGTCGTTTTTCCAAATTATGACACAACGAAGTCACTTGAAATTTATCAACTAAACATGGCCGAAAGTTATATGCAACTAGTTGACAATGCGTTTAATTTTACTGCAATTGGTGAGCCGGCATTTTCGACAATTACACGCATAATTGAACAGGTACGTTCTTTTGAAATCTTCTATAATGATCTAAAAGATGTAGAAGCGTTTTTGAGTGAGGATGTAATAGATTGATTGAGCTTGACGTAGAACAGGTCATTGATTGTTATTTGCACCCAGAAAAAATCACTGCGCTTGAACCTAATCAGCTTAGCACATTAATTATTGTACTTAGGCAACAAAAGATGTTGGCTAGAGTGGCGGCAAACCTTATAAGCTTAAATTTATTGCCTGATTTACATGTGAAGGCGCAGCGTCATTTTAAGAATGCTTATCTCATGGCGAGTAAACAGAAGTTACAAGTGTGGGAAGAGGCCAAACTTTTAGTTAGTCAGTTATCTAGCGCATCTGCGTATTTAATATTTTTGAAAGGGGCTGCATATTCTTTAGCTGATTCGTTGGCATCGAATAAAGTGGCTGAAGGCAGGTACTACAGCGATATAGATATCTTGGTGGACAAGCGTTCAATCAATGAGTGCGAACAGGTCTTGGCTATTAAAGGATGGATTGCGCAAGAAATAAATAACTATGATGATAAATACTATCGTCAATGGGCGCATGAGATTCCACCGATGTGTCATGGTACAAGAGGTACTATTATTGATATTCATCATAATATCGTACCACTCATTTCTGGGGCGGCTCCTAATATCCAGCTTCTGATTAATCATAGGGTATTGTTAGGTGATGATATTTGGGTGTTATCGCAACCTGCACAATTTGTGCATTCAGCTATTCATTTATTTAGAAATGAAGAGTTTTCTTCAGGGTTTCGAGACTTAACCGATTTACATATTTTTATGAAGCAAAATTTGCTTGAGAATACGTGTGAAAAATTTGTTAGAGAGGTGATTGCTATCGCTTCAGAGATTAACTTTGCAAAAGAGGTATATTTAGCTTTGTATTTTCTGAGATCGTTAGACAAGTCACTTTTCGAAAATATGGATGATATAGACGAACTAATAGATACACACGGTCCGACATCAATAGAAAAATACATCTTTAGCAAAGTACTTTTCCCCCAACATGCTTTATTGGACGGGTCGATTACGCCGATACAACAGTTTTGTGCATTAATACGCGGGCATTTGCTAAAGATGCCGATACATATTTTAACGTATCATTTGACGGTTAAATTTGGTCGATGGATTGTTGAGAGCGTTGCAGGAAAGCATTTTTTTACGCCTACTGAAGAAAATCAAAAAACAAACTAATCAAAAATGAATGAAAAGGCGAAAGTGCCTTTTCATTCAAGATTTAGGCTTTAAGCATTCAACTAACTCTTACTCTTGTGAAAAGCGCGGTTAATGAGATCACGAATAAATGCCTTGTGTATTTTACTAGCATTGTCTCCTCGACGATTATCCATCATATCTTCAATGCGACGTAACTCATTTACGGCAGTCCCTTGGGTTATATAGTCGTGGCTGCTTGGTTTTTCTAGTCCAGAGATGTTTACCAAACGATTGACGTATTCTACCTGTAGGTTTTTGCGGTAAGTATTAATGGCTGACTTGGCATCTTTCTGGAAAATACCATTTGTTAGATCTTGCATCATAAGGTCGACAGAATACTCGTTCCCGTATAACCCTGTATCAGTGATCCGCATGGTGACGTTTGGATGAAGAATATGGTCTAATGCGCGTTTTTGCGCTCCGAGCAACATGGCGTGAATTTTGGGTGATTCATCACGTCCCCAGCCGTCGAAGCCTCTGCGTTGGCGCTGTAAAAAGGCATAAATATTTTCCATCTCTACTAAGGCGTCAGGCGCGAATAATTCTTCATTTATTAGCTTCATTGCACGCTTCTGGTCATCGACGGGTACTGGCGTTAGTGGTTGTGTATAACCCTCTTGTCCAACAAATGCTCTATTTAGATAGACGCCGCCAATGTAACGACTAACGACGGATGCTTGTCTAGATAACTCGTTAAACAAGATGTTTGCGCCAACAACTAAATCATTGTGCGTACGCCCATCTACCAAGAGTTTATCTTTTAGTTTTGTTGCCACGTCCTCTATAAGAGTTATACGCTCATCTGCATAGGCAATAGCATCGCTGGACATATCGAAAATGTTAATACGCGGGTCGACGTGGCGTCCGGGTGCTCTCATATCATCCGCGTCATTACCAAAAGCTAATTGCGGTTCAGTAGAACGAGCCAAAATCTTGTTTAAGCGTGCTTCTTCTGCTTCGGCGTTGCTAAGTGCAGTTGAATAGCCGTAATTAATGACCCAATCATCATATGGTCCCGGTTTTTCTGTATAAAAATCTCCCTGCGTCACGCCTACCGGTGCGTAGTTAACTGATGGGTAATCCATGACCGAGCCTGCTAAGATACCTTGTGTTACTTCAATATCATGCGCCTCTTTAGGGCTGTGAAGTTGAGTTGCCATCATATTGTGATTTAAGCCTAGTGTATGGCCAATTTCATGTAGTATGAGGTAATGCATTGACTGACGTAAGAGACGATCTTTTTCAATATCTCCCATGCCTTGCGTTAAGCCAGCATAGTTTGCAAAAGCTTGCCCCATTTGCAAACTATGGCCTAAAGAACAATGTGCACCGTGGTTGTTGTCTGCGGCATGTGTGGGAAGTGATTCGGTCAATGAAGATGCGCCATCTGTAAACATCTCACTCGCTAACCAACGGCCTGTCATAAAACTATACTCAAGCATGATGTCAGCAGCAATTATTTGCCCAGTTTCTGGATGTGCAACGCTTGGCCCATAACCACCGAAGGGCGGTTGAGGAGAGGACGTCCAGCGCAAAACATTGTAGCGAATATCATCCGCTGACCAATCAGCATCATCAGGTTGAACTTTTACTTCAATGGCATTGCTAATACCTGCTTTTTCAAAGGATTGGTTCCAAGCAAGCGCGGCATTTTTTATCGTATCTCGCCACTCAACTGGCGTGGTATTTTCAATCCACCAAACAATCGGTTCAATGGGATCCGATACTGCGGCATCTGGATCTTTTTTCACTAAATGCCAGCGATTGATTACATCTCTATAGTTTGCAGTCTCAGCGCTGGTTAAATCATCGAATTGTTGTGCGAAATACCCCACGCGTGGGTCATCGCGTCGTGGAGAAAAATCATTTTCAGGTGATTTTACAAAAGCATGTTGAATACTCAAAGTGGTGTAACGCTGATCTGCTATTTCTTCGCCACCATACACACTAGGCGTCGCATTTTCGTATACATAATCTACAACAACATGTGTATTTTGTGGAAAATTTGAAACATCTGTTATTTTCGATTTGTCTTTAGAGAATTTACCGAGCTTAAAGCGCTTCTTATCTGCTTTAGGGTCATCAAAGGGCATGGGGGCGACGCGATGTAAATCTTCATTTTTGACTAAAGATTGTAAAGAAAATGCGAGTTTTCCGTCTTCTTCGTGTTTAATTTCAGCAGACACTAAGACCGATTCGCTTGTATTAGCCTCAGATGCCTTGCTGATGGCATTGTTATCATCAAAGTAAAAACGAGGCGTTTTTGAGACTACCTCTATACGATTGAAGTAACGTCTAAATTCAACCAAACTGGTGTCTCGATAGTGTCCTCTAAATGTGCCAGCAGGCACAACGCCATCTGCAGTCGATACGATATGCAGGAAGGGTTTGTTCAAATCACTTTCATCGATGACGACCAATCCTGAGCCGTCTTTTTTGTCTCTGTATATATCTAGAAAGCCTTCGTATGCGGTCTGTTTTTCTAAGGTCTCGCTTAGGCTAGGCTTATCCTCATCTTTTTTACTATCTTCCTTTTTGTCTTCGGCCCATGCAGTGGTTTGTAGGCTAAGAAAAGACGCAGCAAGCATTACTTTACTCAGTTTGAATTTCATCATTTTCCCTCGTCAGATATTATTTTTTTTATATTTAACATTATTATCAGTTGTGAATATTTATTGTATTTCAATATCACTATCGTTTTTGCATCGATATGTTACTACGGTGGATATCCCGAAAAGATAATATTAGTGCTGAATTGTGTTTCAGAATGTTACAAAAGCTGCAAATCAACGAATTCCTTGTAGCTCGCATCTGAAGCATACAATTCTGCATGAGAGCCTTTGGCAGTTAATCTTCCATTATCCAACACAAGTATTAAGTCCGCATTGACTACGGTGGATAAGCGATGAGCAATGATAAGTGTTGTTTTGTCTTTCATTAAGGAGTCTAGGCCCTGCTTAATTTCTCGTTCACTCTTTGCGTCTAACGCGCTGGTGGCTTCATCCAAAAGAAGAATCGGCCTGTCAGCTGCAATTGCTCTAGCAATGGCGATGCGCTGTTTTTGGCCACCAGATAATTTGACACCACGTTCGCCTAATTCACTGTCGTAGCCATCTGACAGTACAGATACAAAATCATGAGCATAAGCCAGTCTAGCAGCCGCTTCTATCTTGGTATATGCACTTGTATCTTCGTTATGCAGACCATCGACCAAGCCTTGATTTCCAAATGCTATGTTTTCTGCCACCGTGCCAGCAAAGATAACTGGATCTTGTGGAACAAGTGCAAAATTCTCCCGAAGCGATGCTAGTGACATATGTTGATGATTCGAGCCATTAACTAATATTTCACCGTTTTGGATATTGTAAAAACGAAGTAGTAGGTCAAATATCGTACTTTTGCCTGCACCACTTTCACCTACTAAGGCTATTTTTTGCCCCGGATATACATCAAAAGTGACACCGTTGATAACAAGGGTGTCGGTGTATGAGAATTGTAAATCTTTTATGGATAAGATGGTTTTATTTTTTTGCGCCGCTTTGGTGTTGCCCACATCTGTACTTGTTTGTACAAGAATATCTGGCGAAGTATTTAGCAGTTCTAATATCCTCTCACTAGCACCGGCAGCTTTTTGGATCTCTCCTATTACTTCGCTGACGGTGGCAATTGCGCCGCCAGCAAGCACCGCGTAAAACATAAAAGCAACCAGTTGACCCACTGAAAGCGCCGAGTTTAGTACTGCCAACATGCCTAACCATGCAACAATAATAATTGCCGACATACTGATTAGCATCACGCCAGAAATGAGCATAGCGCGGTATTTGATTCGATTTGAAGCACTTTTCATGACAGCATCAGTAATATCATCAAAACGGGACGACAACGTATGCTGGGCGTTAAAGGCCTGCACGGTTTTTAATTCATGCAAACTCTCATCGACAATACTCCCGATATTGGCCACTTTGTCTTGGCTTTCTTTGCTGTATTTTCTGACTTTTTTTCCTAGAACTTTTACTGGTACTAGAATGAAAGGGATGGCTAAGAAAACATATGCAGTAAGCTGTATGCTCGTTACTGCCATTAATATTATTGCTCCAATAAACGTTACACTTGAGCGTAATGCCATAGATATACTAGTGCCAATAACAGTTTGTAATAGTGTTGTATCACTAGTGAAGCGAGAAATGATTTCGCCTGTGCGTTCGGTTTCATAGAAGCGAGGTGTAAGTGTTAGTAAATGATTGAATAGGGTTTTTCGAATATCCGCTGATACTCGTTCTCCTAGCCAAACCATATAGAAAAACCTTACGAAAGTAGCAATACTGCCAACGATCACAATTGTTAATATTGCGATAAGTGCCTGTGTTAAAAATTCGGTGTCATTTTCATAAAAGCCAGAATCGACAATGTGTCGAATACCTTGACCGAGCAGCAACCACGTAGACGCACTTATTGCGAGGGCCACGACAGCAATAAAGACTTGTTTTTTATAGAGTGATAAAAAGCTAAAAAGCCAGGTAGTGACAGACTGTTTAATAGGAAACGTCTCGTTAAAAAAGTGATACTTAGTGAGATGGGGTTATTTAAAGGTTTTCCAATCAATATCTGTAGATAAGAGTAATTCTCTTAAAGAAAGCGCTCTAGGTACAGCTTTACCTTTTGGCGTCCAGCGGTGGCCCCCACAAGCTGCAATTAACACATTTTTGGTTGGTTTTAATAGTTGGTAGCGCGTCTGCTTGGGAACGATATCAAAATATTCGCCGGTTTTAGAAAACCAACCAAATTGATTTAAGTGAAGGCGATCTGAGGCAATTCTGTCGATACTGTCGAGTTCAATATGTTCTTCGCCTAGATGTTCGATATATACTGCTACTACTGCTCCATATCGTGCGTTTTGACCAAACCACTGGATAGTTCTGTCCGTATCCTGGGTAGCAATAGGACACTTTCCAGCTTGTTTAGCTTGCCAAGTCCCATTGTGAACATCTACATTCATTGGTGCGTAATCTTCCAACAGATGTGTTGTTGCGTTTTTTATATGGTAAGTCAGCCCTTTCAATTTGCGTTTAATCAGTGACGGGTCTGAAATATTACTACTCGCAATTCTCTCGATTTCTCTTTCATATAGCGCATTACTCAGTTCAGCAAAATTAGGATATTTTGCTGATAAATGAAAGATATCAGTTTGAGATTGGGTGTTTGAGGTCAATGCAAAAATACTAGCGTGATTATAAAACCCAAGAATCATAACATTAGCAAGGCTTAAGCCCAACAGGGTATCTATAAATTTGTTAAAAGTCTGTTGATAAACACCCATGTACAAAAAAGCGAGAGTGATAGCACTCTCGCTTTTTATACGTGGCAACTAACGTTCGTGAAAAGTGCTTACTGGCCTTTAATCTCAGAGCGACCTTTATATGGCGCATCTGCGCCTAATTCACTTTCGATGCGAAGTAGTTGGTTGTACTTAGCGACACGGTCAGAACGACATAAAGAGCCTGTTTTGATTTGTCCTGCAGCAGTACCCACTGCTAAATCAGCAATTGTTGCATCTTCAGTCTCGCCGCTACGGTGAGAGATGACAGCAGTGAAACCTGCATCTTTCGCCATTTTGATTGCATTCAATGTTTCAGTAAGTGATCCGATTTGATTGAATTTAATGAGGATAGAGTTACCAACACCATTGTCGATACCGCGTTTAAGGATTTTAGTGTTAGTAACGAATAAATCGTCACCGACTAGCTGAATCTTATCACCCAACTTGCTAGTTAAATAAGCCCAGCCGTCCCAGTCGCTTTCGTCAAGGCCATCTTCAATCGATACAATCGGATATTGCTCAGACAAGTCAGCTAAGTAGTTACTGAAACCTTCTGAGTCAAAAGACTTGTCTTCTCCGCCAAGCACATATTTGCCTTCTTTGTAGAATTCAGATGCCGCACAATCAAGCGCTAACGTAATATCTTCATTCATTTTGTAGCCAGCGTTTTCAACAGCTTGAGTAATTACGGCTAGTGCTTCTGCATTTGAACTAAGGTTTGGTGCAAAACCACCTTCATCGCCAACTGCTGTGTTCAAGCCCTTCGCTGATAATACTTTTTTAAGCGCGTGGAATATTTCGGCGCCCATACGCAATGCTTCACTGAAGCTAGACGCACCGACTGGTTGAACCATGAACTCTTGAATATCGACGTTGTTATCAGCGTGTTCACCACCGTTGATAATGTTCATCATCGGCACTGGCATTGAGAATTGACCCGCTGTGCCATTTAGCTCAGCGATATGCGCATATAATGGTTTTCCTGCACTAATTGCTTGTGCTTTTGCAATCGCTAATGACACGGCAAGAATAGCATTTGCACCCAACACTTCCTTATTTTCAGTGCCATCTAAATCAATCATGATTTGATCTAATTTTGCCTGTTCAGCGGCTTCTTGGCCAAGTAGTGCTGGTGCGATTTTATCGTTTACTGCACCGACTGCTTTCAGTACGCCTTTACCAAGGTAACGAGCTTTGTCGCCATCGCGAAGTTCGAGTGCCTCGCGTGAACCAGTTGATGCGCCTGAAGGTGCTGCAGCACGTCCCATTGCACCACACGCCAAATACACATCTGCTTCAACTGTAGGGTTTCCGCGTGAATCTAATATTTCTCTTCCAACAATTCGGCTAATCTTGGCCATTATAGGTGATTCCTCTATTCCAAATTTTGATTAATTGTGTTTCTTATTGAACTCATTGGCTGCGGCGATAAAGCCTTCAAACAATGGGTGTCCATCTCTGGGAGTAGAGTTGAACTCGGGGTGAAACTGCCCCGCAATAAACCAGGGGTGATCTTCCAATTCAATCACCTCTACAAGTCGTTTGTCAGTCGACAAACCACTAATTTTTAAACCTGCAGCTTCTAGTTCAGGACGCAAATTGTTATTTACTTCATAACGATGTCTGTGGCGTTCATAGATTTCTGTACCGCCATAAACATCCGCAACTTTACTGCCTTTAATTAAATGGCACAGCTGACTTCCCAAGCGCATAGTACCACCTAAATCACCAGAAACATCTCTGATCTCTGTTGAGCCATCGGCATCTAACCATTCAGTAATTAGACCAACGACAGGATAGGGTGTTTCGCTATCAAATTCGGTACTGTTGGCATTTTCCATACCGGCGACATGACGCGCAAATTCGATGTAAGCGACTTGCATCCCCAAACAAATACCGAGATACGGAATATCATTTTCTCTGGCATGTTTTGCCGCAGCAATTTTACCCTCGATGCCACGTTCGCCGAATCCACCAGGGACTAAAATAGCATCTAAGTCTTTCAATACCGTGACACCTTTGCTCTCGATGTCTTGGGAGTCAATATACTTTATATTAACCGTTACACGATTTTTCAAGCCAGCATGTTTAAGCGCTTCATTGACTGATTTATATGCATCAGGCAATTCGACGTATTTACCGATCATGCCGACATTTACTTCATTGTGAGGATTAGATTCGGCATATAACACTTGCTCCCACTCAGATAAATCTGCATCAGGGCAATCGAATCCAAAACGTTGCACTACAAGCTCGTCCATTCCTTGTGCTTTGAGCGCAGCTGGAATACGATAAATACTGTCAGCATCACGTAATGAAATAACGGCTTTTTCATTTACATTAGTAAATAGCGCGATTTTTGAACGTTCGTTATTGGGTAATGCACACTCTGAACGGCATACCAAGATATCTGGCTGAATACCAATGGAGCGCAGTTCTTTAACGGAGTGTTGGGTCGGTTTAGTTTTAACTTCTCCAGAGGCTGCAAGATAAGGCACAAGTGTCAGGTGCATAAACATGGTGCGCTCGCGACCGAGTTCTGCACCCATTTGCCTAATTGCTTCTATAAAGGGTTGCGACTCGATATCACCTACAGTACCGCCAATTTCTACAATAGCGACTTCATTACCTTCTCCGCCCGCAATTACACGCTTTTTAATTTCATTCGTGATATGTGGGATAACTTGAATAGTTGCGCCTAAGTAGTCGCCACGTCTTTCTCTGCGTAATACTTCTTCATAAACCTTACCGGTCGTAAAGTTATTGCGCTGCGTCATGCGGGTACGAATAAATCGCTCGTAATGCCCTAAATCCAAGTCAGTTTCGGCACCATCGTCGGTAACGAATACTTCCCCATGTTGGATTGGACTCATTGTGCCTGGGTCGACATTTATATAAGGGTCAAGTTTAAGCATGGTCACTTTAAGACCGCGGGCTTCCAGTATTGCTGCTAATGAGGCCGCAGCAATGCCCTTTCCAAGTGATGAAACAACACCACCAGTGACGAAAATATACTTTGTCATGTTAGGCCTGATGTAAAGAAAATGTTTATGGAAGCATCAAGATGTGAACACTATCTTAATACGACATAGAGGGAGAGAAAGCCCTCTACTGCTGGGCGCATAGTATAGCGGTTTTTACGCACCAGAGTAAATGAATTTATTCATGTTTACGCACTTGTGCTCGCCATTCATACAAAAGGGCTTGCGCCTCTCTAGGACTCAGTGCATCAAGATCTACATGACGTAATTTCTCTTCTAACCAGTGAGGCGTATCAATTTCCATTTGTATCTGCTCGTTGTGCGGCGTGAGTGCATTATCACCAGTGTTCGACGTTGTCTTGTTATTCGTGGCAGACTCCAATTCAGTAAGTTTCGCAGACGCGAGTTTAAGTACTTTTGGGGGGACACCGGCTAATTTCGCTACTTGTAAACCATAGCTTTTGTTCGCTGCGCCTTGTTGTACTTGATGCATGAATTTGATGTCATCGTTGTGTTCTATAGCACTTAAATGAACATTACTAATTTGCGAATATTGTTCTGCCAGCGCGGTTAATTCGAAGTAATGTGTTGCAAACAATGTGAAGCAATGTGTGCTATTTGCCAAATGAGTAGCGCAGGCCCATGCGAGTGACATGCCATCATACGTGCTGGTTCCTCTGCCAATTTCATCCATTAGCACCAGACTATTAGCGCTTGCATTATTTAGAATATTAGCGGTTTCTGTCATCTCTACCATGAAGGTAGAGCGCCCAGATGCAAGATCGTCCGATGCACCAATGCGAGTGAATATTCTATCTATAGGCCCGACGCGACAAAAAGATGCAGGTACATAAGAGCCTATGTAAGTCAGTAGTACGATTAACGCTGTTTGTCTCATATAGGTTGATTTACCCCCCATATTGGGGCCAGTTACCATTAACATTTTTATCTCGTTATTGGCTAGCAATGGGTTTGCGATAAATGGACTGGACATGACATCTTCAACCACGGGGTGTCTGCCATCAGCGTATTCTATATTTGCATATGTTGTGAGTTCAGGGCGGACCCAGTTCAGATTTTCAGCCCGCTCAGCCAAGGTGCAAATTACGTCCAACTTAGCAAGGTGATGCGCTGAGTCCAATAGCGCAGATAGATGCGGAATGATTTGGTCAAACAATGCTTCGTATAAGCGCTTTTCGAGTGCTAAGGCCCTGCTTTGGCTAGTGAGTACTTTATCTTCGTGCTCTTTAAGTTCAGGAATAATAAAACGCTCGTTATTTTTAAGTGTCTGGCGTCTAATGTAGTCTGCAGGTACTAGCTGACTATTCGCTCTGCTTACTTCGATGTAAAATCCGTGAACTTTGTTGTAATTTACTTTAAGTGTAGCAATACCTGTCCGCTCACGTTCGCGCGTTTCTAATTGGTGAAGGTAGTCGGTTGCTCCTGTCGCCAAATCTCTAAGCGAGTCTAGTTCTGGGCTATACCCCGGACGAATCACACCACCGTCCCTAAGGACTACGGGAGGATTATCGACAATGGCGTCCAGCAATAAATTGCTTAATTCTGGGTACGTATTGATATGTTTGATATATGTAGACAGTGGATGCTCACTAGTATTCGTTTCCGGCAATGTATTATTCACGATAGAAGACAATAAACTTTGCACTTCAGGCAGCAAATAGAGCGCATTTGAAAGGCGTGAAAAATCTCTAGGGCGAGCGTTTCTTAATCCAACACGAGAAAGCACACGCTCAAGATCACCTATGTTTTTTAGTATGTCTCTTAGCGTATTAGCATCGGATTGATTATTGAAGTCTAGCAAGCATTCAATACTATCTTGGCGATGTTTGATTTCTGTTTCTGAACGAGAAGGGGCATGCAGTATTCGTTGTAATAAGCGAGATCCCATGGCCGTTGAGGTTGTATCGAGAATACTCAGTAATGTGTTTTCGGTGCCACCAGACAAGTTGCGTGTTAATTCTAGGTTCCTTTGCGTAGCGGCATCCATTTGTAAGGTCTCATTTGGACTCTCGTACGCTATTTTCGTGATATGTAAAAGTTGAGTGCGTTGTGTTTCTTGTACATATTGTAAGAGACAGCCCGCACACTTAATAGCTAATAAGTGTTTATCAATACCAAAACCGTCTAGGTTGATTGTGTTGAATTGTTGGTTGAGTTTACTTAATGCTGTTTGTGTATCGAATTCCCATATAGGGCGTCGTCGACTACCTGTAAATTGGTCAAGGATATCTGCATGCGCAAAGTCATCTGGATACAAAAGTTCCGCAATATTGATTCGATGCATTGACGCTAATAAATCATCTTTGTCTGCACAATCAGTTATGACAAACCGACCACTCGCTAAGTCTAAATAAGCAAAACCAAAAAGCCCCTTGTGCTCGTATACCGATGCGAGTACCGCTTCTTTCTTTTCTTCTTGGAGGGCCTCGTCAGTTACTGTGCCGGGGGTGACGATACGGACAACTTTTCGTTCAACCGGTCCCTTACTAGTAGCTGGATCGCCAACTTGTTCACAAATGGCGACTGACTCGCCCATTTTAACTAGTTTTGCAAGATAATTTTCGGCGGCATGATAGGGGACGCCAGCCATTGGAATCGGTTCACCGCCAGATTTTCCACGCGCTGTAAGTGAAATGTTAAGTAGATTAGCCGCCTTTTTTGCATCATCAAAAAATAGCTCATAAAAATCTCCCATCCTGTAAAATAACAAAATCTCAGGGTGATCAGCTTTAATATTTAGATACTGTGCCATCATTGGCGTATGTTTCGTTGATGTTTTTGACATGCTTCTTATTTTTATTGTTGGGAAATATTATTGGGAGACGAACACGCCCTGTGTACGAATTACGATTTTAAATCAAACGCGGCACAATAAGAACCCTCATCATGGTGAAAAAATATGTTGGATTCATTGAAACTGGAAAAAAATAGAAAAGAAGCGTTAGCAGAACAGTTAGGGCATACCTTACAGGGGAAAAAACAAACCATTACCACGGTTGAATCATGCACTGGTGGAGGAATAGCGGTAGCAATTACGGATATTGCCGGTTCCTCGGCGTGGATAAACCAATCGTGGGTAACGTATGCAAATAGCGCGAAAGTTGAGTTAGTTGGCGTGCAGCCCGAGACATTGGTTAACTTTGGGGCCGTTTCTGAGCAAACAGTAAAAGAAATGGCTGTTGGAGGATTAACTCGCGCGAATGCTGATTATTGCATTGCTGTTAGCGGTATTGCGGGTCCAACGGGCGGCTCGAAAGAAAAGCCAGTGGGCACCGTATGGTTTGCGATCGCAATGACCGATAGTGTCTATACTTTTCATCATGTGTTTGCTGGTGATCGGAAATCGGTAAGGGAGCAAGCTATTGTTTTTGCGTTAGAAAAACTGATCCAAGTGGCGGTTACACACTAAAAAATTAGCTGTATCATGTTGTTCAGAAATATAGATGTGCTTGCGGGTACATTTAATTTACATGTAAATTCATACAGTTATTGAATTTTTACATTTAATGATTGAAACTGTATGGTTATACAGTATAGTTACGCAATACATGAAGCGGAATTAACTGCAAAATATGGCTAGCTTAACTTGATAAGTTGGCTTAAACGTTATTTGGCGGTCGATTTGATGAATAGCAAAACGCTATCGTTACTATCTATCCACCATTACTATCCATCATTAATATCTACTAAGAATAGATACTAAAAAAGAACCAAGGATATCATTGTGAAAGACAATAAAAATCAAGCGCTCACTGCAGCGTTAAGCCAAATTGAAAAACAGTTCGGCAAAGGCGCTATTATGCGTTTAGGTGATACTCAAGCAATGGATATTGAAGCTATTTCCACTGGCTCATTAACAATTGATATCGCACTTGGTATAGGCGGTTTGCCATGTGGCAGAGTAGTAGAAATATACGGTCCAGAGTCATCAGGTAAGACAACGCTTACCTTACAAGTAATCGCTGAAGCGCAGAAGGTTGGTAAAACCTGCGCATTCGTGGATGCAGAGCATGCGCTTGACCCTGTTTACGCAGAAAAATTGGGTGTTAATATCGACGACTTATTGGTATCTCAACCAGATACTGGTGAACAAGCGCTTGAGATTTGCGATATGTTAGTTCGTTCTGGCGCAGTAGATGTGGTGATTGTGGATTCGGTTGCTGCCTTAACTCCAAAAGCGGAGATTGAAGGTGACATGGGGGATTCTCATGTAGGTTTGCAAGCCCGTTTAATGTCACAAGCCTTACGGAAATTAACTGGGAACATCAAACGCTCGAATACGCTGTGTATATTCATTAACCAAATTCGTATGAAAATTGGGGTGATGTTTGGAAATCCTGAAACTACGACTGGCGGTAATGCGCTTAAGTTCTATTCATCAGTTCGTTTAGATATTCGCCGTATTGGTGCGATTAAAGATGGTGATGAAGTGGTAGGTAATGAGACAAGGGTGAAAGTTGTCAAAAATAAGGTTGCACCGCCGTTCAAGCAAGCTGAATTCCAAATTATGTATGGTCAGGGCATCAGTAAAGAAGCTGAGCTTATCGACCTAGGTGTCAAACAAAAGCTCGTCGAAAAGGCTGGCGCTTGGTACAGCTATAATGGTGACCGTATTGGTCAAGGCAAAGCAAATGTCGTTAAATATTTGAAAGAAAATACCGCAATGGCTAATGATATTGAAACCAAAATACGCGCTGAGCTTCTACTGAGCAAGAAAGTTGAAGACGATGCTGTAAAAGAGGGCGTCGCAGCCGAATAAAACATATAGTAGGTGCAGGTAGCAGTCTGCACCTTTTTAGTAATTCGATATATTTACTCATCCAGCATTCCTAGTTCACAACTATTCTTTAAAGTCGATGTGTTGATGTTGATTCTTCCAACGAGTAGGGAATTTACCTTGTAGTAAGTATGAAAAGGATATCAGTTCTGCTATCACGACGTAGAGTTGTTCAGGAATCTCTTGTCCCAAATCTAAATGGTTTAAGATTTCGCTTAACTGCTGGTCTTCATGCACATAAATTCCATGATTCTTTGCTATTTGAATAATCTCATTGGCTAAGTCGCCTGATCCTTTTGCAATAATTTGTGGCGCGTCTTTTTTAGATTCATTTTGGTATTGTAGTGCTACCGCTTTTAAACTATCGCTTTTATTTTTTTCATTACTTTTCACGAATTGTTTCCGATTTCTATACAGTCAATTGTAGATTGCATTATTACAAATGCATGAACATTCAAATGTGCTTGAATTAGGCATATGTTTTCATTGTACTTAGTTGCGTATGCATAAGTGTTTTAGGGATCTTTGCGACATAAGTATTTGACTCAGCAACAGAGATACCAAGTGAATTTAGTCTCCTCAATAACTGCGGTAGATGCTTTTTAACGGTATTTTCTAGCGGCTCACTGGAGGCGTAGAATGACAACTTCATATGCTGTTCACTGAGATTTGTTTTAGCCAATATCTCACCTTGCTTACCAATATCGAGTTTCATATCTAATTTCCAATGTTGATTCGTTTTTACATCCTTATTTGGGTTGTCCTTGCCTTCTCTGTATATCTTTAACTCAATATCTTTTCCTGAGGGATTAAGCAGGTTAGGAAGAGTGAAATACAAGCTGTCCTGAGATTGAATTGAGGTCTCTGCACTTCTTAAGGCGTTTAAACTCTTTTGGTTGAGCACATTACTTAAGCCTTTAAGTAAGGCTTTATTGGTATCAAGCGATTCTAAGTCGGTATTTTGCCTGTTACTGTTCTGAGCAGATGCCTTGGCCGTTTGTTGTATAGGTGTTTTAACCATCATCATTTGTGCGATATGTTGTTGAATATTAACCGGCGCGTTGGTTTGTGGAAGAAGTCTTAATACGAGTAAATTTATTAAGGCATCCATCATTGTCGATGGTGGCTTGGGCGCATTGATAGCTTGATTGACTAGTTTATCTGTCAATAACGATGATTGATGACTCTTTATATCATGTGGTTCAATTTCCAACAACGCTGCATCAATATGCCCATCTGTTGTTTGCGTATTCCCTGAGGACTTGGGTTCTGTCGGCGCACCAGACCTTATATCGGTGCCTATTTTTTCTGCGGAACCATCATAAGGGTTAGGTAAATGCAATTTACCAAATTTTTGAAGTGCGTCGTGTATCTGCGTGTTAAGTATTTTGGGAGCTTTACCACTTATACCTGTTAACGCCGTATTCAATTCATTTAGACTGCCTTGAGTAATATTGTCTGCCTTGCCCAACAATGCCCTAATTTCGTTTTGAAGTTTACTCGAAATGATTTCATGTTTATTGGGAACAGACGCAGACGTTAGTTTTGAGAGCAAAGACTCCGCCAATAGCTTCAACGGCTTTACGTTAGGTAAGTTTTGTAAATGCGCTTGTTTGGTATTATTTGGTTTTACGTCGCCACTCCCTTGGCGTGACAATTGAACATCGACGTTATTTTCTAAGTTAGCCATTTGTTGCCTTATTGGTGCAGTAGAGTCGCTGTGCAAAAACTTTAAGTCAATGGATAGCACACTTGGCTTCACCACAAACTGAATCAGATGCTCTTTCCTATCACCATTTTTTATCCGGCTAAAAAGTATATTGCTTTCGTTGTTATGTTTATTTTGTGCGTGTTGTTTAACTATTTCCGTAAACTGCTCAAGGCCTGCTACGTTCTTTGTAATCTCGGCCTTTCCAGGAAGTAAAAACGTGTCTTGTCTATTTACCGTGTTATTAGTCGCAAGCATGTTGCGTTTTACTATATTGTCTAGACTGATTTGGCTTGACGGCGGCAATGCGGTATTGATTTGCGCTAAATGTTTTTGGTTAACTTTAAAGTCACCTAAAACACTTACTCCCTTTATTGACTCAAGTAACGCGCTGCCTTTTTCTTGCCTTATGCTCAAGACAACCTTGTCTTTTGGCAATAATTGATATTCACTCAATACCTTTGACGTAAGCGTGAGTTGCGTGTTCGGCGCACCAGTTATCTGCAGCGCTAACCCGTTATTTAGAATATTTTTAACCGACGCAGTTACTTTTACTAAAGGAGAGTCATGCAGACTTAGCTCTCCATATTTAAGAATATTATTTGCCAACTTTAATTGTGATGCAGTGTTTCCGTGAATTGAACCGCTTTCTAGTTTTATACTAGCATTAGGATAGAGGTGGGCTTTTGCAACGTCACGCAT
Organism: Agaribacter marinus; assembly: GCF_030160655.1. GTDB lineage: Bacteria > Pseudomonadota > Gammaproteobacteria > Enterobacterales > Alteromonadaceae > Glaciecola > Glaciecola marina. The sequence continues at coordinate 1,720,250 of NZ_BSOT01000005.1, read as the reverse complement.
ATTAATGTCGTGCCAGGTTTTAGATAGCATACGAGACATTTGTTCAGGCAATACTTGGTTTTTTAACGATACTGGGTTCTGCGAGAGTAACTTCGCTTGCTCACCTTTGACTGCAGTGAGGGTTAATACGTCACCTTTATGCAGTTGACCGCTCGAATTTATCGCTTCCAAAGGTATTTGGATTTTTTGTCGGCTGCTTTGAATTTGCAGTGTGACGACAGTTGGATTGATATTCACAACAGTAAGCGTAAGTGTTGTACTTTGCGTAACTACATTTGCGGCATGCTCGGACACAGTAAGTTTAGCACCGCCGGTTACTGTATCTTGTAAAGCGCTGACTGACTTAGCTGATGGTATAGGTGAATTAGTCATACTCTTAATATCGGTAAAAATTAAAATATGTAAAGTTTTTACTTCGTTTTGATCGGTATCAAATAGTCATTTTTTTCGAACGTAATGTGCACGTTCTTAATATCCTAATACCTTGTTTTTATGATAATATTTACTTGTTTAAATTTAGTGAGTTAAAAGCTTGAGCATTCTGCGTTTAATTAACATTAGTTGTGAAAAACAAGACCGCCTGTTGTTTTCGAATCTTGATATCAATATCGATGCGGGAGAACTGTTTTTTTTAAAAGGAGAAAACGGTGCCGGTAAGACTAGTTTGTTAAGAATACTGACTGGCTTAAGTCGCCCTGCGACAGGACAGGTAGTGTTTTGCGGCAATAATGTTAGCGATGATACTAATCAACTAGATAATCTGGTCTATTGTGGACACAAACTCGGGCTTAATAGTGCGCTAAGTGCCGTTGAAAACTTGGTATATTGGGCGAAAACTCACAAACAAACTGTAACGATACCGGATATAGAGCGAGTACTGTCTTTACTTAGCTTGGTAGGGATGGAAGATTTAGCGCTAAAATACCTGTCGGCAGGACAACAACGAAGAGTCGCGCTTGCTAGATTGTGGTTGAACGAAAAAGCGATACTATGGGTGCTGGACGAACCCTTTACAGCGCTAGATACACAAACAATTTCATTGCTAGAATCTAAAATTAGTGAATTTGTAGTAAATGGTGGTAGCGTGGTGTTGACGTCTCATCAACAAGCAAAATTTTCATGCCCACAACGGAATTATATTTTGGAGTATCAAATATAGTGGGTGCCTTGGTTGCCGTTTTTCACAGAGAACTCGCGCTTTCGTTTCGACAACGGTCTGAATTGATGCAACCGGTCATGTTTTTTCTTATTGTGATTAGTTTATTTCCTTTGGCTATAGGTCCCGGCGCTGAAATATTACAGCGAGTTTCTGGCGGCGTGATTTGGGTTGCGGCAATTCTTTCATTGCTCTTAGGTATGGAGCGCTTATTCCGTGATGATTTTACTGACGGTAGTATGGAGCAATACTTATTGTCGTCGACGCCTGCCTATTTGATTGTCTTAGTCAAAGTCTTTGCCCATTGGCTCGTCAGCATTTTGCCATTAGTGCTCCTATCGCCATTACTTGCGATGTTTTTAAATATGACTTGGGATATGTATTGGGTCTTGTTGTATACTTTACTCTTGGGGACACCGACAATAAGTTTGATCGGTGCAATAGGGGTGTCACTCACGGTCAGTTTGCAACGGAGTGGTGTATTACTGCCCCTTATTTTATTACCCTTATTTATTCCGTTATTAATTTTTTCCACATCTGCGATTGAATCTGTGTCATTACAATTACCCTATGGGTTCCAAATTGGTATTATGTTGGCAATTTTGTTGTTTACTTTAGCCTTAGCGCCAGCTGCTATTGCTTATTCATTGAGGGTGAGTCTTAACTAATGTGGAAGTGGTTTAATCAACTTGCAAAACCTGAACGTACCTACTTGCTATGTAATCAGCTGTTCCCATGGTTTGTCGGCATTTTACTCGTTGCTCTGCCGTTGGGTGTGGTGTGGGGGCTGGTTTTTTCACCAACAGATTATCAACAATTTGATGTGTATCGTATTATTTACATTCACGTACCAACAGCAACGCTGTCGTTAAGCGCTTATATGGCTATGGCTGTAGCAGGCTTTGTTGGCTTAGTGTGGCAGTGGCGGACCGCGCTAATTACGGTCGTTGCAATAGCGCCTGTGGGCGCGGTTATTACATTTGTTTCTTTATTTACCGGTGCCGTTTGGGGGAAACCCACATGGGGGACATATTGGATTTGGGACGCAAGGCTCACGTCACAGCTTATTCAGTTATTTTTGTATATCGGTGTGATGGCATTATACGTATCGTTTGAAGATAAATTACAGGGTGGCAAAGCTGCGGCAGTACTTGCTATTATCGGGGCGATAAACGTACCAATAATTAAATACTCCGTTGAGTGGTGGAATACGCTTCATCAACCGGCCTCTATTAGTAAGATTGACAAACCTGATATGCCACCTGAAATGTTGATCCCATTGCTGCTATCAATGTTGGGCATGTTGGGCTTTATTGCAACATGTGTCGTCTTACGATTAAAGAATGAACTAATTAAAGCTGATGCTCACCGGCCATGGGTAGCCGAGCTGGTAGGCAATAAAAATCACAAACTCAATGTGATACCTAACAAAATGCTAGCAATATCGCTGGTCGGGTTATTCGGCAGTGTGGGCGCCTACTTCATGCTGCAACAAGGTGTTAAGTTTGAGAGCGTTGGTAACTTTTTGGACATGGGCGGAAGAGGCTTTTTTGTCTGGTTGTCGTTTGGTATTGGTGTATTAGCAATGGCAACACTTTTACTTCATTCGATCTTGATGAACCGATGGGTAAGACAAACGGTCAAAAGTCAACATAAACGTGCTCAGCGAATTCTTGATGCTAGAAAAAAGCGGCAGCAACAAAAAGAGGTAATGAATGAATCGTCGACGTAAACAACGTTTATTTGCAGTGAGTGCAGCGTTCGTATTATTAGCGGCTGCAATAGGCGTTATGTTGTATAGCTTAAATGACAGTATTGATGTGTTTTATACGCCCAGTGAGATTCATAATGGAAAAGAGGCGACAGGTAACAAACCAATTGTCGGTCAGCGGCTTCGTATTGGTGGTTTAGTTGTGCCGGGGAGTATCAATAGGGCGAATGATTCATTAAATGTAAGCTTCGACCTCGTGGATACAGGCCCTAAAGTGAAAGTCGAATATAACGGTATACTACCTGACCTATTTCGAGAGGGGCAGGGTATTATTGCGACAGGTGAACTAAAAACGCCAACGTTGATTGTCGCACATGAAGTATTGGCTAAGCACGACGAAGAATATATGCCCCCTGAATTAGCAGAACAATTAAAAGGAATGAATCAGTTTAAGCCCGCTAATGCGAAAGATACAAAGGCTGGGCAATACTAATGATTGCTGAATTAGGAAATGTCACGCTTGTTATCGCGCTTGTATTGTCAATATTACTGGCCATATATCCATTGTGGGGTGCACAAACCAATAACCCGACATTAATGTCACTCGCAAGGCCCCTTGCGATTGGTCTATTTGTTTTTACGTTAATTGCCTATATAGCACTGACTCATTCCTTTATAGTGGATGATTTTTCACTATCCTACGTCGCCCAAAATTCAAATAGTAAATTGCCTATTTACTACAAAATAACAGCCGTTTGGGGAGGTCACGAAGGGTCATTTTTACTTTGGGTATTAATATTTGCCATTTGGACAGTGGCCGTCGCATTGTTTTCAAATGGTATACCCGAAAAAATGCTTGCTAGGGTGTTGTCAGTTTTGGGCATGGTAAGTATTTCGTTTTATTTGTTCATGTTAATTACTTCCAACCCATTTGACAGCATGTTGCCATTTTTTCCCGTGGATGGTCGTGATTTAAATCCCTTGTTGCAAGATTTTGGCATGATAATTCACCCGCCTATGTTGTATATGGGGTATGTTGGCTTTTCTGTTGCCTTTGCCTTTGCGATTGCTGCACTTATCGGCGGGCAATTAGATTCTACTTGGGCACGCTGGTCTAGACCTTGGACTATTGCTGCTTGGGCATTCTTAACACTCGGCTTAGCTTTAGGGAGTTGGTGGGCATATTATGAACTCGGTTGGGGCGGCTGGTGGTTCTGGGATCCTGTAGAGAACGCTGCATTTATGCCATGGTTAGCCGGTACTGCATTAATGCATTCATTAGCGGTCACTGAAAAACGTAAAGTATTTAAGTCCTGGACAGTGTTGTTAGCGATTGCAGCATTTTCGCTAAGTTTGTTAGGCACTTTTCTCGTGAGATCCGGTGTGCTCGTATCGGTACATTCATTTGCGTCTGATCCAGCCCGTGGCTTATTTATATTGGGATTACTTGTCGTTGTTATAGGTGGTTCACTACTTTTATATGCCTTGCGCGCATCTCAACTAAAGTCTGTGGGCCGTTACGATCTTTTTTCTAGAGAAATGATGTTAATGGGTAACAATGTTCTACTTTGTGCTGCTACGGTTGTTGTATTATTAGGCACGTTGTTTCCGTTAGTCCATAAAGAAATTGGCTTAGGCAGTATTTCTATTGGTGCGCCTTTCTTTAATCAGATGTTTACCTTACTTGTTGTACCTTTCGTTTTCTTTTTGGGGGTAGGGCCGCTCACTCGTTGGAAAAAGCAAAAGCCATCAGCATTAAAGCATCAGTTGTTACTTGCTTTCTTTTTGGCGTTTTCAGCAGGGGTTGTGGTGATATTTAGTTATGATGAATATTCACAATTGGCGCTGCTGGGTATAACAATGAGTTTTTGGATCCTTGTGGCGACTGTTTTAGAAGTGCGTCAGCGAGTAGCTTCCCCGCTTAAAGACGAAACCACTTATCAAACATTAAAAAAATTAACACCTAGTCATTGGGGCATGGTGTTTGGTCACGTTGGGTTTGCAGTTTGTTTGATTGGTATTACGCTAGTCAGCAATTACGAAAAAGAAATGGATGTAAGAGTGAAAATTGGGCAGACATTGCAAATGGCTGACTATGACATTAAGTTTATTGGTGTTGAATCTATCAAGGGCCCCAATTATACCGCTGACAGAGGCATTTTCGACATCTACAAACATGGAATACTGATTAATCACTTGGAGCCTGAAAAACGCTTTTACACTGTGCAGCAAATGCCAATGACGGAAGCCGGTATTCACACTACGTTAACCCGAGATTTGTTTATCGCTATGGGCGAGCCTCTCAAGGGAGGTGATTGGGCAATACAACTTTACTATAAGCCCTTTGTCGTGTGGATTTGGGGCGGCGCTTTTATCATGAGCATTGGGGCGGCTTTTTCAATATCGGATAAACGGTATCGTATTAAAAAAATTGCGCAGTTTACACGCAGAACGAAAAGTAAAACAACGTCCGCAGCTAATCTTGAGCCTTCTGTGGCAAAGGAAAGTACATTATGAGTCGGTTAACATGGTTTTTAATCCCGTTAATTTTATTCTTGTTACTCACCGTTTTTTTGTATAACGGGCTATTTTCAGATCCTTCAGCGAGAGAGTCGTCTCTCATCGAAAATGAATTTCCAGCCTTCTCATTGCCTGATTTAGCGGACGAAGCTATTACCCACACGAATGACATCTTTGATGGTCAAATGACGTTCGTGAATGTATGGGGTGTATGGTGTGTTACGTGCGCAATTGAGTTGCCCTACTTGACCGAACTTAGTCAAAAAGGTTATCGCTTTGTCGGTTTGTATTATGATCAAGATCTTGACCCCGATTTTGGCAGTAAAACCATCAATCGAGTGCGTGCTGAAGTGATAGAAACGACTCGGCGTTTTGGAAACCCTTTTGCCTTTAATATTTTCGATGTATACAGAGACACTAGTCTTGACTTAGGGGTTACTGGTGCGCCTGAAACCTTCTTAGTTGATCCGGCAGGTGTAATTCGTTTGCATCATTTGGGGGATATAAATGAACGTGTCTGGACGGGAAAGTTTTTACCGGTTATTGAAGCAATACAACGTGAATATCCAGTACTTAGTCAATTAAGTACCGAACATCAATTGACTGGGCTAAAGCAATGAAGATATTTCAACGTGTCGCTTTACTCATGTTGTTTTTGTCTTTAAGCCATATATTACCTGCTTTCGCTGACGACAAGGCTGAGCGTGCGGCGCCTCAAGGCTATGCTGAAAATTATGCGTTTGACGACCCTGAACAACGACAAGTATTTATTCGGCTAACGAAAGAGCTGCGCTGCCCTATGTGTCAGAACCAAAATATCGCGGATTCTGACGCAATGATTGCTCATGATATGCGCCGAAAAGTTTACCAATTGATGCAAGAAGGTAAGAGCGAAAGCGATGTTGTAGATTTCATGAAGCAACGTTACGGAGATTTTGTTTATTATCAACCCCCCGTAAATACGGTGACGATTTGGCTATGGCTAATCCCACTGCTATTCATCATTGTCATGTCTATACTGTTTGTTGTTAGGCGTAAATCAGCTGACGAAACTAACATCGATGAAAAACTCGCGAAAGCTGATGCAATGCTAAAAGACGACTAACGTAATTTGACACATTTTTTCAAAAGGAAAGTGAGTGACTGAGTTTTACCTTTATGCCATTGGTTTAATATTTGCTGCAAGTCTATTTGTGGCAGTGCCTTTGCTGTTGCGAAACCGCGCGAGAGAATATCAAGTAAGTAATGCGAATGTCGTCAAACAGCGCATGTCGGAGTTAGAAGACGAAGTAGCTCAAGGCTTGATGTCTGAAAAGTATAAAAGCATCGCGCTGAAAGAGCTAAAGCTTGCTTTGTACGACGAAAGTATCGCTGAAGAAAGCCCCCAAGAGACAGCCAAGCGCTTATCTCATCCAATATTACTCGGAGTATTAGCGGTGCCTGCAGTTGTTATTGGTATATCGGTATATTTCGAATCAAACCAATTGACGGGGTTGCAGGAATATATCGATGTGATTAATAGCACGGAATCGCTCACGCAACGTGTGTTTAACAAAGGTGAAGATCAGGTAACACCAGATGATTATGCAAAATATGCACTCATCATTCGACATCGTCTAAGAGAAGAGCCAGAAGACCCAGTAGGTTGGCGAATTTTGGGACAAGTACAGTTGGCAATTGGTCGTATTGAAGAATCCATTGCTGCATATCAAAAGGCGTTAGATTTGTCACCGGAAGATGCTGAACTTAGGTATAAATACGCAAATGCATTAATGGCAGCAGGTACTGAAGAATCATTGATGCGGGCAGTCAATCAAATGGAATATTTAGTTGCTAAAGATAACACCAACAAAGAATATCGTTTGCTCCTGACAGTAATCGCTACTCAACTAGGTAATGCTGAGCTCGCGGGGCAGAACTTTGCCATGATTAATAGTATGATGTCTACCGAGAGTAATTTTTATCAATCTTTAATCACTCAACTAAGACGTATAGGTGTGAGTGAACAATATTTAGTATCAGAAAATTCAGGGACAAATGCACTGCAAAGTAGTTCTGAACTCGAAACACAAGAAGCTAGTAACCTGAATCAAAAGATCACCAGTGTAAGTATTAATATTGATTTGAGTGAGGAGGTAGCGCAGAAGCTACCAAAACAAGGCTTTTTGATCGTGTTTGCTCAAGATGCAGATAGCGATATGCGAGTGCCGTTAGCGGTTAAACGTATGCCGTTTAGTACTTTTCCAATAAGTGTCACACTGTCTACTGAGGATGCAATGTTGCCAGACCGCACGCTAAATACTGTTGGACGTGTGCGAGTTATTGCTCGTATTTCAAAAGATTCTGATGTAATGCCGTCTGCCGGGGAACTTCAAGGGCAAATTGATACTCTACCCCTCAAATTGGGTGACGTGGTTTCTACGTCCTTACTGATCAATAAGGAAATTTAAGTGAAGATACAACATATATTTGGGCTTTTGATATGTCTCAGTTTAGGGGCTTGTGCAGCCAATAGTTCGCAAGAACAGGCGGCAAACCAGCAGCTAAGCAATAACGCAGATAATAGCCAATTAGATACGAATGATACGTCTGGCAAAGCAAATAAAATTAGTGACCCACTGGAGTCAGTGAATAGAGTGGTGTGGGACTTTAATTATGACGTACTTGATCGTTTTCTTGTTAAACCAGTGACGCAAGGTTACATCGCAATAACACCTCAACCAGTTAGAACTGGGTTGTTAAATGCGGCTAATAACTTAGAAGAGCCTGCGAACACTATCAATAACATGTTGCAAGGGAAGCCCGACGATTCATTTGCCAGTTTAGGCCGTTTTTTGATTAATTCTACCGTGGGTTTACTTGGTATCTTTGATGTGGCGTCAAGCATGGGCTTAGCGCGTCAAGAGGAAGATTTCGGTCAAGTGCTTGGCGTTTGGGGAGTAGGCACAGGTCCTTATCTTATGTTGCCCGCCTTAGGGCCGAGTGATGTGAGGAGCTTTACTGGGGACATCGTCGATAATTTTTATTGGCCATCGACGATATTAGAGGACCCCATTGTGATTGGAGCTGCTGTCGTCAATTTACTTGAAACTCGCGCTTCATTATTAGAACAAGAAGAAAACTTAACTAGAGCGATTGATCAATACTTATTCGTTAGAGACGTTTATTTTCAGCGTTTAGCCTTTGAAGTGAGTGATGGGGAGATTAAACAGCAAAGTGAAGAAGAACTGGAGCAAGAAGCCGATGACTTTTCAGATTTCGAGAGTATGTTAGAAGGCTTATAATCGACGGTTGTTTTGATAAAAGATAAAAGGTGGCTGGTCGCCACCTTTTAATTAATTCCAGTGCTCACTTAATCTAACGCTGCGCTTACTTGGGATAACCGTCAGGGTTATTTGACTGCCAACGCCATGAATCTTCACACATTTCTGATAAACCTTTCTCGGCTTGCCAATTCAACTCTGTTGCCGCAAGCTTAGGGTCTGCATAGCATGACGCGACATCTCCTTCTCGGCGTGGCGCTAGCTTATAGGGGAGAGGTTTTCCACTCGCTTTTTCAAAGGCCTTTACCATTTCTAATACACTATAGCCCTGACCGGTACCTAGGTTGCATGTGAATAAGCCTGATTCACTATCTATTTTAGCGAGTGCTTTTAGGTGTCCATTAGCTAAATCTTCAACATGAATATAGTCTCTAACTCCCGTGCCATCGACGGTATCATAGTCGTCGCCGAATACGCTTAGAAATTCCCGTTTGCCCGTTGCTACTTGCGTGATAAAAGGCATCAGGTTGTTTGGAATGCCATTTGGGTCTTCACCAATTCTGCCTGACGGGTGTGCACCTGCTGGATTAAAATACCTTAATAATACGATATTCCAAGTGTTGTCTGATGCAAATATGTCAGCCAACATTAGTTCAACCATTAATTTTGATTGACCATAAGGGTTGGTGGGCCTACCAGTTGGTAAGTTTTCATGCAAGGGCAATTCGACTGGGTCGCCATACACGGTGGCAGAAGAACTAAATACGATGTTTTTGCAGTTATGTGCTTTCATTGCTTTACACAAATTAAGCGTACCATATACATTATTTTCGTAGTAGTGCATTGGTTTTTCTACAGACTCTCCAACGGCTTTCAGACCGGCGAAGTGGATGACTGAGTCAATGTCGTGGTCAGAAAACAAGGTATTTAGGCAATTGCTGTCTAAGATATCACCTTCAATAAATGTTGCCTTTTTACCTGTTATTTCTTCGACACGTTTTAGACTTTCAGGTGACGAATTTGATAAGTTATCAAGAACAACTACCTTGTAGTCGTTTTCTAGTAACTGTAAAACAGTGTGGCTACCAATGTATCCACTACCACCGGTGACTAAAATTGTTTTCATTCATTGTCCTTTTTTATGTGCTTGGGTAAGTATTGTACGCTCATTGAATATTGTAATGGTTTAACCACTAGGGGATAAAGTAATAATATTAATGCCGCCCATGCTAATGACCACCAGTTATCGGCTATTCTAAGGAGCAAGACAAATACTGGAACAATCACTAATAACTTCAATATGTTTAAAATGGTTTTTTGGGGGATAGGCATTTTTTTGGATGCCATTTCGAGTAAGGCCATTCTTTCCGTTAAAGAGAGGGTCTCAAGACCTGGAATTTTTCTGGTTGACGTATATATTTTCACAGCGTCTAGCTACTGAATTTTTATCATATTGTACAAAAAAAGGCGAAGAAATTCGCCTTTTTATTTACTTTATGTTTAACTGCTTAGGGAGAAACAGTGCCGGGTGCTTTCCCTGCTAACTTTTCCCATTTTCCTGTTTTAACTGAAAGAATAATCAATACAACACCGACGACAATACAGAATATGGCAATTTGTAGATAAAGATTTGGCATTTGTTTTACGTTACTCGGATCAAACTGACCCGCCAATAGGCCGGCAATAATGTTGCCCATCGAGTAAGTCAGTACAAATAAGCCCATCATTTGGCCTGCAAATCGTTTGGGGGATAGTTTGCTTACCGCACTCAATGCAACGGGGCTAAGGCAAAGTTCGCCAACAGTATGCAAGAAGTATGTCGCTACTAACCAGTTCATCGATACTTTGAGCCCAGAAGCCGCGTATTGAGAAGCAAAAAACATCACAATGAAACCAGAAGCCATGATGACTAAGCCGATAGCGCATTTAATACTATAACTTGGTTCAATCATTCGCTTCGCCAAATTAATCCATAGGGCAGCGAAAAATGGCGATAGGCCAATAAGAATGTATGAATTAATTGACTGTAACCAGCCTGTTGGTACTTCAAAATCTCCCCACATACGTTGCGTATAATCGCGTCCAAATAGATTTAGTGATGAACCCGCCTGTTCAAAGCCAGACCAAAAGCAAGTAGATGCGATACAAATCAAAAACAAAGCGCCCATCGCACGCTTCTCATTGTAGTTAAGGTTTCCGTTGAAGAATATATACGCAAAGTAAGCAACGAAAACTACCGCAAAAATGTATGCAACGTTCTCACCAACAACCGATGGGTCAAAGGTAATTGTGCCAGTATATATTACGCTTGAAACTAGGGTAAGTATGACTAAAAAAGTGCCAATAATCAGCCAAGCAAGCCTAATGCCCTTATCAGAAAGCGGTGTTTTAGGTTTGTCGGAGACACCGTCAATGAGGTGGCCAGAGTATTTGTAGAAAACAAGTCCTAACCCCATGCCGACAGCCGCGGCACCAAATGCATAGTGATATCCGTAAGTCGTTTGTAGGTAACCACAAATCATATATCCGATGACCGAACCGATGTTTATGCCCATGTAATAAATCGTATATGCACTGTCTCTGCGCTTATCTTCCGTCGAGTATAACTCACCAACCATCGCACCCACGTTTGGTTTGAGTAAGCCAGTGCCTAATACAACGAAAATTAAGCCAATGAAAAACGTTGATTTAAAAGGAATTGCTAGAATAATGTGTCCGATCATTATAATGATGCCACCGTACCAGACGGCTTTTTGGCCACCAATTAAGCGGTCAGCAATCCAACCACCTGGTAAGCCAAAAAAGTATACTGAACCGGTATAAAGCCCATAAATAGCACCAGCTGCAGCGACAGTTAAGCCTAAGCCCCCCTCCTGTATCGCAGCTGTCATGAATATTATCAAAAGTGCTCGCATGCCATAAAAGCTCATGCGTTCCCACAATTCCGTTACGGCGACGGTAGTTAGTGCCAAAGGATGACCAAAAAATCGTCGGTCGGTGCTTCTGTCTATTGTCATTTTATTTCCTGTTGTTTTTATTGTTTTTAAGATTTTTGTACGTCGAACATTTGTTATGAGAGATTTAACAAATTGTAAACATTTTCAAGTGTTTAGTCGCAGAAAAGCGACATATTTGCCCAGATAAATTCTCTAATTGTAAAAAAATGTAATCAATTAAAACCCAATCAAACATTTACGCGCATTTGTATTGCACTTTTAAAGATATCAACGTAATCTTACCCAATCTATATGGACGATACAGAATATATGGGTAGCAATGTAGGTTATGGATTATAATATGCTACCTAGAATAATAAAAATCTGCATCTAAAGCTCATAATTTGCCTAAGGTTTTTTAGTCTTAATGACGTATATACACTACGCGCCAATAATAATAACTGCGTTGATAACCTCTGTTTTTTTGGTTGTAATGACTCCTGTAGCCCATTTTTTAGGGTTAGTTGATATACCTTCCTATCGCAAAAATCATTCCGGTAACGTACCATTAACTGGTGGTTTTGCCATGTTTATGGGAATACTTATTGCGAGTCTCATTACCGATGTGGTGTTTCAGAATAACCCTATGTTCTTGACATCAGCTGCATTTATTGTGCTGCTAGGTATGTTAGATGATAGATTTAACTTAAGCGCTAAAGGGCGTCTTTTTTGCCAATTCATAGTTTCTGGTTTGATGGTGTGGGTTGCTGACAATTATATTGTAAATTTAGGTGATTTATTTAGTTTCGGTGACATGCACATCCCTACGTTTGGATACCTATTTACAATGGTTTGTGTGGTTGGTGTAATTAATGCCTTTAATATGATAGACGGTATTGACGGCTTGGCAGGTGGCATGAGTTTGGTCGTCTTATTCTCAGTCATCGTGCTAATGTACATTCAAGGCAATCTTTCTGGCATTACTGCCCCACTAGTTATTGCCGCTGCAATTGTTCCATTCTTGGCCTTCAATTTGAGTATTAAAGGTTTCAAAGGCAACAAGATATTCATGGGCGACGCTGGCAGTATGTTTATTGGTTTAGCTATCGTTTGGTTATTGGTTGAGAATGCTGGAAATGTCGATTCGACGTTTAGGCCGATTACGGCTGTTTGGTTGATTGGATTACCATTAATGGATATGGCGGCAATTATGATTAGGCGCGCTAGAAAAGGACGTTCGGTACTTCAACCAGATAAGCACCATCTTCACAATATATTTATTCGTGCTGGTTTTAGTCCGTTTGCTGCGTTATTGTCTATATTGTTAATGGGCGTTGCGTTTTGTGCAGTTGCTGTTATCAGCGAGATAAATCAAGTACCCGAATACATTATGTTTTATGCTTTTATTTTTACGCTTGCTGTGTTTACGACTATCCTACTGAATATATGGAAAATTCTCAGAGTAATAAGACGTTTGGGTATTCTCAAACCGTAATGAAATTTTTAGTATTGCTTGTAGCCGCGATGGTTGTTGGTTGCGCTAATTCTCAGTTGAGTCTCCAAGAGAAATCTAATGTTGAAGCGACGGTTTCATATCCCTTTGATTTTAGTCAAGATCAAATAGTAAATATAGAAAAGCAACAATATCAGGTCGTTAGAGTCTATTTTTCTGCGGGTGGCAAAAAGTGCGCTATTGTAACCAGAATTGATAACCAAATAGAACAAAGTAAAGTGTGTTTTTTTAAAGAAAAGCTTACACTTTTGCCTAGATCTTTAGTTAATGAGGTTTCGCAATGAAGTTTGCATTCATTTTCTGTTTACTGTTCGTGTCGTTCCTCGTATTTCCACAAGATAACAACGTTAGTCTAGCCTCTTCGAATGCTGCAAATGGCAATGTGCAGCCGCCCCCAGAATTAGACAATTTTATCAATTCTGGCAGCGTTCAAAATGCTCCTGGACAAACATTGAGTGTTGCAGAGCAAGAAGAGTCAATTTTACCGTTTGGCGCTAGCCTTTTTAGCCACGCAAGTTTAAATCAACGACGTAGCGCAAATAATCCAAATTATCAATTAGCACCTGGAGACAAAGTGTCTGTTCAATTGTGGGGGGCGGTAAACCAATCGGCAGTCCATATAGTAGACAATCAATATAATCTTTTCATTCCTAATGTTGGTCCTATAAAGTTAGAAAATACTTTGGCAAGTGATTTGAACGGTGTTGTTTCTCAAAAAATAAAGCAAGTTTACACCGATAACGTGAACATTTATGTCAACTTATTAGCCTCTACTCCGGTAGGTGTTTTAGTGTCAGGCGGCGTTATGATACCGGGCGAGTATGCAGGGACATCAAATGACTCTGTTTTACACTTCCTTAAAAGAGCGGGCGGTATTGACGCAGCACGGGGCTCGTATAGAGATGTAAAGATTATACGCCAAGGTAATGTAGTGCAGCAGGTTGATTTATACGAATTTTTGACCAAAGGTAGGCTAGCTTCTCACTCGTTTAAAGATGGCGATGTTGTGCTTGTATCGCCTAGAGGCTCTACCATCACCGTAAGAAGTGATTTGGGTAACACAATGTATGAATTTTCTCATGACACCATTACAGGTCAGCAAATGTTAATGCTGTCCAAACCTGACGTAAGTGTAAGCCACATCGCCGTTAAAGGCGTAAGAAATAGAAAACCAATGTCTCAGTACGTGACGCGTGAAGCGTTTTCTCGGTTAGTTTTGGCCGATGGCGATGAGTTACTATTTAATGAGGATTTGCGGCCACAAGTGATCAGTGTTGAGCTTTCTGGGAGTTATTTAGGCCCTTCCTATCATGCGGTGTCTTCATCTACAAAGCTTGTTGAATTGTTAGATCACGTAGAGGTTAATCCTGAGCAAGCCGATGTTTCGTCAGTTTATATCATAAGGGAAAGCGTTAAAGAACAACAGCAGGCGTTACTGGAAGCCTCTCTCTCTCGTTTGGAACGAAGTGTCTACACGGCGCCGGCGTCATCAGATGGTGAAGCAAGATTACGGTCTCAAGAAGCACAGCTAGTAGCGCAGTTTATTGAACGTGCTAGGCAAATAGAGCCAGTTGGCAAAGTGGTTGTTTCTTTAAACGGAAAGCCTGCCAATATTAGATTGGAGCAGAGTGATACTGTCGTTATTCCTGCTAAATCTGATTTAGTAAATATCTCAGGTGAAGTGATGTTGCCTCAGGCCGTCGTTTTTGCAAATGATGCCAGTATTGACGACTATGTTAGTTGGGCAGGGGGCTTTACCGATAGAGCAAATCAAGATGATGTCGTTGTTATTCATGCAAATGGTGCGACTAGCGTGATTAAATTGAGTCGAAATGGCTGGTTTTCGGCTGCCAGTGATTACAAGCTTCAAGCTGGTGATCAAGTTTTGATATTACCGAAAGTTGATGAAAAACTAATGCAGTCTGTTAAGGATATTACGCAGATAATTTTTCAAATTGCAGTAGCTGCTAACGTCGCGTTAGACTAAATTATGGCGATTGCTCGAAAACGAAGCAAGTGGCGTGTTTGGCGCGACGTTATATATTCTTTGATTGTCAGAGAAGTGAAAACAGGTTTTGGTGACAAACTTGGCCTAAGTTGGGCTGTCATTAATCCTATCGCTTTTATATTTGTACTTTCTTTCGTTCGCGGTCGTTTAGATGGCGGTGAAACTTACTCTATGCCAACTTTTGTCTTCATGGCGTATGGGCTCCTTATTTTTCAATTGTTTCTGCAGACGTTTAACGCTTGCACTTCTTCTATTAAACGCTCAAAACCGTTATTTGCTTTTCGACAGGTGCAGCCAATTAGTCCAGTGATAGCCAGTGGTATTTTTGAAGGTATTGTGAAAGTCGTCGTTATGGCAGGAATAGCGTTGGTTATGTATTTTCTTACAATGGAAATTAGGATTGACAATCCATTGGGCGTGATTGCGAGTTTTATCAATGTATGGCTTATCGGAATATTCATGGGTTTAACTTTTGGTATTGCGCAGTTATATATTCCTGAGTTAAACAAATTTAGAAATATGATGACGCGGCCCTTGTTTTTTATCTCAGGAATTTTCTTTTCATTACGAGACATCCCTCAGGAATATTGGTGGTTACTTGACTGGAATCCTCTCTTGCATGCTACTGAATTATCGAGATTTTATTCGTATTCGTCGTATGGAAAAGTCGGCGTTTCTCAAATATTTGTTTTCGAACTGTTATTGGTTTTAGTCGCATTTTCGTTGCTTTTTTATCGAGCAACGTGGAAAGGAGCGATTTCTCGATGATAAATTTAGTGAATGTGACTAAGTTTTTTCCGTCTGCGCTTGGTAATCAATATATTTTTAAAGATCTTAATTTTTCTATTCCCACTGACAAAAATGTGGCCTTACTTGGTAAAAATGGCGCGGGAAAATCGACGCTCTTTCGCTTGCTGGCTGCGAGCGAGTTTCCGAATGCTGGCAAAATTACTTCTGATAAGACTATTTCATGGCCAGTGGCACTCACTACAGGCATTCACCCCGCCATGACGGGTAGAGAAAATACGCGATTTATTGGCAGAATAAACGGAGTGGCCGATCTCGTTGAGTATGAACGGCGAGTCAGGAGTTTTTCAGAGTTGGGTCGGAAATATGATTTGCCAGTTGGCACATATTCTTCTGGTATGAAGCCACGTTTAGCGTTCGCTTGTTCGATTGCATTAGATTTCGATGTATACTTAATAGATGAGGTTACCTCAGTAGGCGATGCTAGCTTTAAGAAAAAGGCTAGGCGCGCGTTGTACGATCGGTCAAATAATGCGAGTGTTATCATGGTAAGTCACCAAACAAGTGAGTTAAGGCTATTTTGCGACAGCGCTATAATTTTGGATGATGGCAAACTTGTATATTATGATGAATTAGAAGAAGCGATAGAAAGGTATGAAGCGTTGTGAGTAAAACTGCTGCAATTGAGAATGAACCGAATGATGCTTCCATGTCACCCGATGAATACATTCGTTCTTTGTCTCCTAGTCAAAGAGATGATACTGAATTTTTGTTAACAGAAGTAGTGCGGTTAACTAATCTCAATAACCCGGTAGTGAAACGTGTTTTTGTACGTTTAAAAAATCTTAATAAGAAAGATACCAAGGTATTAGAACGAATAGACGCAGCACAAATGCAATGGGAACTTCGCAGCACACCGAGTGATATGACAATCATTGATAAATCCAATCATAAAAGTGGCGGTTTACCCGAGCAATTAAGCACCACAGCATCAGTAAAAAATGATGTTATGTTGAAATTTATTGGCGACATCAAACGCATTCTGAATGCTCATGGATACAAGCTCTTGGTACTTGCACCTGCGCTATTGGTATTTTTGTACCTTAGCTTACTGTCGAGTCCTCGATATGAAAGTGCTAGTGCGTTAATGGTGAAGCAACCCGATGCAGGGTCTACCTTATCACCTGAACTGGCCTTTTTATCTTCAATGTCTGGTGGCGGCGCGACAAATGACAATGAATTGGTTAAAGCTTATATTTATTCTAATGATATGTTGCAGTATCTAGAAGAAAACTTTTCGTTTTCACAGCACTTTTCTTCTAATGACTATGATGTATTGAGTAGATTGCAAGATAAAGCCTCTTTGGAGAAAAAAATCAATTATTTTGCAGAGCGAGTATCCGCAGAAGTTGATGCTACAAGTGGCATTATTTCTGTTAGTGTGCAAGCTTACTCTCCTGAGTATGCGCAGGTTTTAGCCCGTGCAATTGCCAGTCGGGCTGAGTGGTATATTAATCAAGTTGGACGCGACTTGGCGAAGGCGCAATTGTCGTTTGTGCAAACTGAACATGATAGAGTCGAAGAAAAATTACAAGAAGCACAAAACAGATTACTCGCTTTTCAGCGGCAATATAATTTAATCGACCCTGAGGCTGAGTTGGCCGCTTTACAACAAATAACCTTTGGCTTAGAGGGACAAATTGCGGCTAAAAAGGCGGAGTTGAATGCATTACGAGGAAGTATGAGCGAATCAGCGCCTGCGGTCGTGCAGGTGTCTGAACAACTATCTAGCCTAGAGACACAATTAAAAGAAGAGAGAGGACGCCTTACTAGTTCTTCTGGAGATAACGCTAGTGAGACTGATGTTCCAGCCGTCAACCATATTTTAAATCAATTTACTGATTATAAAATTGATTTAGAGTTTGCATTACAATCATATTCTGCGTCTAAGATTTCTCTAGAGAAGTCAAGAATAGAAGCCTATAGGCAACTAAAGTATTTGGTTGTGGTTGACGCTGCGTTTTTGCCAGAAGACAACACATATCCAAAGGTGTTCTATAGCACATTTTTGGTTTTTATATTGCTTACGTTGCTGTTCGGCATCGCTAAGTTAATCATTGCCACTGTGGATGAGCTGAAGTAGGAGATAGCGATGGCACGAAAAGGAATAATATTAGCTGGAGGCTCTGGCACGCGACTGCATCCACTCACTCAGGTGGTGAGTAAACAGTTAATGCCTGTTTATGATAAACCGATGATTTATTATCCTCTTGCGACCTTAATGCTCGCTGGTATTCGCGAAATTCTAATTATTACGACACCTTCAGAATTGCATCGCTTTCAGGACTTGTTGGGTAATGGTGAGAAATGGGGAGTAACACTTCAGTACACTGTGCAGCCTTCGCCCGATGGCTTAGCTCAAGCGTTTCTATTGGGCGAATCATTTATAGGTAATGAACCCTGTGCTCTGGTGTTAGGAGACAATTTATTTTACGGGCACGATCTACAAAAATCGTTAGAGGCAGTTAGTCGAAAAACGCAAGGCGCGACTGTATTTGGGTATCATGTAAATGATCCTGAGCGCTATGGTGTTGTGGATTTTGACGATAGTTGGAAGGCTTTGTCTATTGAAGAAAAACCACGCTCGCCTAAATCAAATTATGCCGTTACGGGTTTGTACTTTTATGATAATCACGTGGTTGATTATGCGAAACAAGTAAAACCGTCTGTACGGGGTGAGCTAGAGATTACCGACTTGAACAATATGTATTTGGCGAACGGTAATTTGAGTGTCGAACTTATTGGTCGAGGGTCTGCTTGGTTAGATACCGGTACGATTGATAGCCTGTTAGATGCTGCAAACTTTATCGCTAATATTGAAAAGCGACAGGGCTTAAAGATTTGTTGTCCTGAAGAAATTGCGTTTCGTAAAGGATACATCGACAAGGAGGCCTTAGCCGCCTTGGCACAACCACTGGTGAAGAGTGGCTATGGACAATATTTAATTAAAATTTTAGATGAGAAAATAAAGTAATTATGCAAGTAATTGAAACCAGTATTCCCGATGTTAAATTGATTGAGCCTAAGGTATTTGGCGATGAAAGAGGATTCTTTTTAGAGACTTTTAGAGATGATTGGTTTCGTCAACACTGTGCAGATGTTAGCTTCGTTCAGGATAATCACAGTAAATCTTCTCAAGGTATTTTAAGAGGCTTGCATTATCAGTTAACACAAACCCAAGGAAAGCTTGTGCGTGTTACGCAAGGCTCGGTATTTGATGTGGCGGTAGATTTACGTCAGTCCAGTAGCACCTTTGGTCAATGGGTTGGTTATGAGTTATCCGCACAAAATAAACGTCAGCTTTGGGTACCTGCAGGCTTTGCGCACGGCTTTTATGTAACGAGTGAAAGTGCTGAATTTGTCTATAAGTGCACAGACTATTATCACCCTGAGTCTGAAGTGTCGATTAAATATGATGATGCTACGCTTGGTATTCAGTGGCCTTTGCTCGCTGGAACGCCGCAATTATCGGCAAAAGATAAAGACGGAATGTCGTTTTCAGACGCCCCTAAATTTTAGTGAGTAGTATTAGTGATAGTTGTTATTGGTAAAAATGGCCAGCTTGCTAAGGCAATAAAGAATACAAACCCTGATGTGCTATGTTTAGGGCGTGAAGAGATTGATGTCTTTGATTCACAAGCTTGTACTGAGAAGATTACAGCACTAAACCCTATTGGTGTGATAAATGCTTCTGCGTATACTGCTGTCGATTTAGCTGAGTCGGAACCTAAAAATGCCTTTGCATTAAATGAGCTTGCAGTAAAAAATATCGCCAATGCGGCGTCAAAAATGAATGCCCATTTAGTACACGTTTCTACAGATTATGTTTTTTCAGGAAGCAAAGGTTCTCCCTATTTGCCAAATGATAGTCATCAGCCTCTTAACGCTTATGGCGCGAGCAAAGCAGCAGGTGAGTCAATTTTGTTGTCAGAGTTTGCTGATTGCAGTTGTATTTTACGTACCAGTTGGGTTTATTCTGAATATGGGAATAACTTTGTTAAAACCATGCTCAGATTGATGGCAGAAAAACCAGAATTACAGGTCATTGACGATCAAGTGGGATCACCAACATCGGCTCATACCTTAGCGAAAACTTGTTTGGCCGCCTTTAACGAAAAATTAACAGGTGCTCACCATGTGACAGATGAAGGCGTAACGACATGGTATGATTTTGCTATGGCTATTCAAGAATTGGGATTGACACTTGGTATGTTGGAGAAGCAAATACCTATAAAACCTGTACCGACAATTGCGTATCCGACACCAGCTAAACGGCCTACTTACAGTGTGCTGAGTAAAGCGTCATTAAAAGAAATCATACCTTACATCGCACTTGAACATTGGCGAAAACCCTTATTAAAAGTGCTTCAAGAATTAAATACACCGAATTAGATAGGATATTGTAGATGTCGAAACGATTGCTCGTAACGGGTGGTGCCGGCTTTATAGGCGTAAATTTTGTTCATTATTGGTTGAAAAACAACCCAAGTGATATCGTGGTTGTTTTGGACGCGCTTACCTATGCAGGCAATATAGAAAGTCTGTCACCGGTGATGGATGATCCTAACTTCACCTTTGTTAAAGGGGATATATGTGATACAAATTTGGTGGCAGAACTCTTAGACAAACATGCCATTAATACGATTGTGCATTTTGCCGCTGAATCTCATGTAGACCGCTCAATAACTGGCCCTGACGCGTTTATTGAAACAAATATTATTGGAACTTATTCTTTACTTAAAGCGGCAAAGGCTGTTTGGCTAGATGCTCCTGACAAACTAATCGAGCACCGGTTTCACCACGTGAGTACGGATGAAGTGTACGGAACGTTATCTCCCACCGACCCAGCGTTTACGGAAGACACTGCGTATGCACCAAATTCGCCATATTCAGCGAGCAAAGCGGCAAGTGATCACCTAGTTAGGGCATATCATCATACCTACGGCTTAAATGTAACAACGAGTAATTGCTCTAATAATTATGGACCGTATCACTTTCCTGAGAAGCTGATTCCATTAGTACTCACTAATATTTTGCAGAATAAACCATTACCTATTTATGGCGATGGCCAACAAATTCGTGATTGGCTGTACGTTGAAGACCATGCACGTGGTATCGAGTTGGTAATTAACGAAGGGAAGCTAGGTGAAAACTACAATATTGGTGGCCACAATGAGTGGGCGAATATTGATATTGTTAAATTGATATGCGAAAAAGTAGACGCTGCATTTACAAAAACGCCCACTCTAATTGATAAGTATCCTTTGGCTCAAAAAGCTTCAGTTGGGCAGTCATCCTCACTAATTACGTATGTGACCGATAGAGCGGGGCATGATAGGCGCTATGCCATTGATGCGACAAAGTCTACGAACGAGCTGGCTTATAAGCCGAAAGAAACATTTGAATCAGGTATCGATAAAACGATTGACTGGTACTTACAAAATGATGGATGGTGGAAAGCGCTGCTTTAGCAGCGCTTCATAAATGTCTTTATTCTTTAACGAATATTTTTTTCAGCACTTTGCCATCCATATCGTAACTTTGGTTTACGATAAAGTGTTTAACTAATTCAGGCTGTTCCTTTGTGACTAAACCACTTACTTCATATTTGATATCTGCATCAAGCCGCCAATTTTCCTCGCCGTTGAAGACCACTAAGTCGAGTGGAAATGTTGCTTCTAAATAATCTAATACTTGTTGGTTTTCTCCATTTTTAGTAATGGTCGCCGTCTTAATCCCAAATTGCGCTTCATTTGTACATGTTGCGGAGATAAGTCTAGAGGCATAGTCTTGTTTTAATAACTCATCAGTAATGTCTTTAGCAATAAAGTTTGGATAATCGTCACCTCGTCCTAGCATACTTACCTGGGGTCTAAATTCACCTATACACTCAAAACTGCCCAATTCAGGAAGTTGACTGTCCAGTGCTCTAACATCACCTGAAGAATTGTTTATATTTTCGGGCTGTTCTGCCTGACTGCATGCTGATGATAAGCTAAATAAGATAAATGCTGACTTTTTTAAGATATTCATTCTTTTTTCACTAGTTAATGGATAAAGCTCTAATTCGTTCTAACTGAAATTCATCTGTTAAAGATTCAGATTCAGATGGGGAGTTAGATACGTAGGGAATAATCATGATCATAAGTTCAGTCCGGTCTTGCTTTTCTATATCAGTACTGAATAACTTTCCTATTATGGGAAGACGTCCGAGTAAAGGAATACCCTGAGTACCGTCGGATGTAGATGAAGATATCAATCCGCCGATTAATACCGAGCCGCCATCACGCAATGTAACTTTTGTATTTACTTTACGTTCTATTATACGAGGGTTTCCTGCTGCACCAACTGAAGTACTGGCTTGACTGAGTGTTTGACTTATTTCTAAATCAACAAAACCTGATGCATGAACGGTTGGTTTTATATCTAATACCACGCCTGTATCTAGGTAGGTTACATTTTGAACTGTTGGTGCGTCAGGTGTTTCGACACTTTGAACTGAAGAAGATACGACAGGAATTCTAGTCAGAGCATTAAAGTTTGCTTCTTCACCACTTTTCACCATAATTCTGGGTCGTGAACGAATATTAGCTTTGTCATTTTGATAAAACGCGTTAATCGTTGCTCTTGTAATCCCAGCGCTGTCTAGTGTAAAGGCAAAGCCATTCGATGCGTTTTCCAACGGAAAGTTAGTGCGTAAACTTCCGTTGTATTTGTCTATACTCGAATTCGCCAGCCATTGAACGCCAGTTTCTTCCTTATCACTTAACGAAATTTCAACAAGAACGGCTTCAATCATCACCGATGGTGCGGGTTTGTCAAGACGCTTTATTACTGGAAGAATATCAAGCCAAGTTTTACCCGAACCCCTAAAAAATATCGTATTACTTTGTTCATCTACGGTATAAGTTCCTAGGTCACTTGAATTTGATGAGTTATTATTTTCACTTCGTCTATTTGCGCGTGAATTGGTAGTTGAATTATTTCTAGGGGCATCGCGAGTTTCGTTTTCGTCATTGTTAGGCGCGACGTAATCAGCGACTCCTAATTGACCAAGAACATCCACCACATGAGTTGCTAATGTACTTTGTACAACATAGCTAAAGAAGCCCTCTTCGATCTCATTTTGGCGTTTGATTTCAATTGTATTGATCCAATCCTCTATATGTATCAGTAATTCTTTTGACTTTGAAAACACTATAAGTTGCCCGGTACTTTCTAAGGGGAGCAACCTAATTGGAGAGCCTGAATTGCCGTTTTGCGCGACGAAAAAACCTTCTGCCTCAAGAATTTTCTGTAAGTTCGTTGCTAATTCCAGTACGTTACTTATCTCTGGAACGACAATTCGACTATACATACCAGCCATTTCTGGCACATCGAATAATTTTGTGGCTGCGATGGCTTGTTCAACTTTTAAGCGTTGTCCCTTGAGTATTATTGAATTGCTAACAAAGTCATGAACTACATTCAACTCACTTGACTTGAACAGCTGTCGGAGATAGTTTTCTACGTTGTTTGCATTTACAGATTTAACAGGATATACATAAAATAATGGGCGATTGGAAGGGGGGACATCGGGTAAGGCTCTCCCACTAATCAGTAGTGGTGTATCTTCCGCACTCGCGTCTTCCGAATAGCTGAACACTAGTAACTCGTCTTGTAGTGACGTTGTAACACCATATGGAGCAAGTGTTCTCGTCGCTATTCTGTATAGGTCGTTTGGGGTTAAGGGGCTAGCCAAACGCATTGTGACCAGATCTGTCGCTTCTGCCACTTGAGGTTCAATAACGAAACTTAAGCCCAACTGATTACCAAAAATTTCATTGATAAACGTACTCACTGGCATATTGTTAAAACTGAGTCTACTTACCTTGGTTTGATTATTGAGTTTTGGCAATATTGAATCACTTGCTACCTCTGCTTTTTGTTCTACACTTAGCGTTGGCGCGTTCTTAAATAGTGTGGGCTGCACCTTATCCTCTGCTTCCCCCACTTCGATTGCCGCTTCGTCGTCTTGTACAATTTTACTCTTGGGGCCTCTGATAGGTTTGGTGAATGTTTCATTGTCTTTTTGCGACAATTTGTAGCCTGGCCCTTTAAGTTGAGCGCAACCTACTACAACGGCAGAAAAAGCCAGAATAGCGATTATTCTTTTTGAAATCATTAACATCAATTTACATTCTTTTATCGTGATGTGGTTTAAAAATAAATTGCACATGCTCTTGATTTGCTTCTTTATGAAGCCAATGAGCACTAGTAGCGTCAACACTGCCCAATGACCATCCATTTAAAATAGTTTCTCCTACAAGGACATTGGTAGTTTCATATGAAATAAACTGTTTGTGTTCATCTACTTTTGGTATTTGCAATATTGCCATTCCTTTGCCATCAGACATTAAGCCAATAAGTTTGGACGCATTAATATCATTTGGATCCATTTTTTTTTCGTCGTCCTTAATCAGCCTGGGCGTATCTTCTTCAGATAACGTGTCTTGTAACCCGTTAAATTGCGCAGTGCTCTCAAGCACTCTACGCCAATCGCTTTTAGATGGGAGTAACGTTGCTGCAACTTCGGATACCATGTTTTTTGAAGAGACGTCAATTTTATTAAATGATAGTAACACACCGGCACCAGCCGCGACAAATAAGGCTACTGTAAATATTTTAACCACAGGGTTCATATTATTTCCGTTCTCGATAAAGAAAATCGACGGCAATAACTGCTGTATTCGCAGTCGTCGGGGAGTATTGTATTGAAGCGATTCGTTTATTGCTCTTTTCTGTTTCAAATAGTGTGAAAAACTTAATCAGTTGTTTAGGCGGGAGCCGACCGTTGACCTCAATTCTAATTGACCAGAGTTTTTCATTAGCCACAATTATTTCTTCTGACCCTAAAAGATTGAACCGGCTTCTCTCAATAATACCTTGTAGGTCAGCTTCTAGCGTGGCAAGTGCACTCGCTTCTGCTGTACTATTTGAGCTAGCTGATGGAAGTTTGTTAAGTAAAGAATATGCCAGTTCCTTATTGTTGGTTAATGTACTTTCAGAAAAATCAGTACTTTGCACATCGAGCAGTTTTTCATGAATTCTAACTTCAGATTGAGTGTTTTCACGTTCGTTGTAAACTAAATCAAAATAGCTTTTCGTAACAGATATCAAGAGAATAATTACCACAACTAAAAGTAGCCATTGAAGTCGTGGTTGATTACTTACTTCTTCAATCAGTTTATTCTTAATTATTTCTCCTTTGGACATCAGTTCCATTGTACTTCCAATACCCACGTATCTGTGCTGTTATGAGGTACTATGTTAGCGTTTTGTACCCCACTGATCTCTTGTGTGTTCTCAACAAGCGATGCAATGTCTATATTGTTCGCTACAAATTCGATAGCAAGCTGTTTATTTTGCCATTGCAATCGGTTTACTGCGACGCTAGATAGCGCATTAAGTTCGAACAAAACCTTACCTAAGGCATCAGGAAGTGTATAGTATTCGAGTTTCCATCCTTGCAAAGAGTTAATTATTGAGGTCGCTTCAATTAGCTCGCTTCGTTTATCTAATTTTGGACCAATTGCTTCAGTGAGTTTTTCATTAGTACTCAGTAGGTAACGCTGCTGATAAACTTGTGTGAACCAAGCTGATGATAAACCAATCATGACTACCAACCATAGAGCAATACTGACTTTTAACCACGTCAACGGAGCTTTCAGCGCGCTTTCGACATGTCGTTTGACTGCCCACGCATTTTGCTTATTAATAACTATGGATTCTAATAATCTTCCCGGCTTTTCGTCATTCAAATGAATTGCAATGCAGCTTGTCATAACGCCATTTTTCCAAGTTTGCTTATATTGGAATGTTTGACCAACGAGTGAGTGATCGCCATTCGTCATTTTTTTTTGTATCGCTGTTTCAGGTATACCTTTAAGCGTATACTTTGAGTACCAAATATGAATTCCTACTTTGCTAATGTAGCTATAAAAAAAACGTTGTTTAAATGGTGCCAATATATCGCATTGAAGTTCACACCATTTATTTAGCTCTTCCTTAGTCATTCCTTGAGGGAAGAGTTTGAAAACATAAAAACAGTGGGACTCAATGTCGATATCACGATCTTGAGTCCAGAACAACTGCTCGATGAAATCAAGTATAGTTGTCGTTGCGGATTGAATCGTTGCGGAGGACTTCACTTAATTCACCGATATTTTTATTTATTGTATTAGCCGCCTAATATACACTATTGCGATGCAGTAAATAAATAACATAATTAGTGTGTTAAGGCATATTTAGAAAGTGATAGATCCACTCGAGCTAGATTTTAGAGACATCGATAATGTTTTGTTAGATAAGCTAAGCAAAAATTTTGAGTTCTCCCCAATTCAAATGACGTTAATTTCTGACACTGTTAAGGAGCTAGATTGTTCCAACATTCAGGCTATAAGCCGGTTAGCTATTTTAAGTGAAGACGTTATAACTGAGGCTCTGGCCGAACATATTGGATGGCGGTATGTGAGTAAAGTATCTGATTGTCCTTCAGTCGCGGATATTGTGGCATTTATTAGTGACTCTGATTTGTCTCTCGACTGGTGTGTAGAACAAGGTTTATTTGCAATTAGAAAAGATGAAACGTCAGTTGACGTTTTTTTGTCTGACTTGTCTAATAGATTTGCTTTATCAGCGTTGTGTGCAAGCTTCCATAGCAATGACGACATCGCTTTCGCCATTTTGTCTCAAGCTATGCTGGCAAATGTCGTCGATGATGTGTCACGAGAGCGAGCGGTATCTGAGCTTTTTGGCAGTGCGATTTCAAATGTTGCAGCGCTCGCAGAAGAAGCTCCCGTGATCAATCTTGTGAACAGCTTTCTCGAAAAGGCTGTGCAAACTGAAGCGTCGGATGTTCATATTGAAGCTGGTAGCAAAAATATGCTCGTCCGATTTCGTATCGATGGAACGTTGGTTGAATATATGCAGCAACCTATATCTCGATTTCCAGCAATAGCGTCTCGTATTAAACTAATCGCTGACTTAGATATTGCTGAGCGGCGACTGCCTCAAGATGGTCGCTTTTCTACGAGGCAAGCAGGGCAAGAGTTTGATGTGCGCGTGTCTACGGCACCTGATGTGCATGGTGAGTCTATTGTAATGCGTTTGTTACCAAAAAAGCGCGAGCAATTATCCTTGTCTAAATTAGGGTTTGAACCGGATCATTTAGATACGATACGGAGATGGGGGAAGCTCTCAAATGGTATTGTCTTGGTCACTGGCCCTACTGGTTCTGGCAAATCAACCACTTTGTATGGATTGTTGCAAGATGTTAAAACCGGTGCTGAAAAAATTGTAACTGTAGAAGACCCTGTAGAGTTTCAAGTTGAGGGGGTAACGCAAGTTCAAGCGAAACCAGAAATTGGCTACACGTTTGCTAAAGCTTTAAGGACTTTTTTGCGCCAAGACCCTGACGTGATTATGGTAGGCGAAATACGTGATAAAGAGACGGCAGATATTGCTGTACAATCGTCATTGACTGGACATTTAGTGTTGTCTACTTTGCATACAAATGATGCTTGTTCAGTGTTTCCGCGCTTGGCTGATATGGGGGTTGAACCCTTTTTGATAGCGGCAACAATTCAAGGGGTGCAAGCACAACGTCTTGTCCGAAAGCTTTGTGTACATTGTGCTGTGAAGACTGAACAGCCAGCCTATATTAAAGAAAATTTTACTATCATGGATGGTCTTTGGAAAAACGCAGTTGGATGTCCGAAATGCCAAGGCCGAGGGTATAAGGGGAGAGTAGGTATTTATGAGTTGGTTGAAGTTAGCTCATCATTAAGAACGCTTATTACAAAAGGTGCAAGCTTGGCTGAACTCCGTAAGCAGGCTAAATTGGATGGTGCAAGGAGCCTATTTGCTGATGGGATTTTAAAGGCTTCGACAGGCATAACGAGCGTCGAAGAAATACTTCGCGTGTGCAGTACGGAAGGCGTTGAACAATGAAGTTCGATTACAAAGGTATAGAGACACAAACTAATCAGCGAATAGTGGGTAGAATTGAAGCAAGCTCTAAGCAAGAAGCGTTTAAAGAGTTAAGTAATCAAAACATCCAAGCGTTCGATTTGCATGAACACAAAAAGCATCAAGTTCGAGGCAGAGTTGTCAGAGAGAAAGATTTGGTTCTACCCATTCAAGAGTTGGCTACTTTGAGTGAATCAGGTGTTTCACTCATCGATGCTGTTTACGCTATTGCCGAAAATGACGAGCATCCAAAATTAGCAGATGGGTTTCGGCATATTGCGGCAAAAGTCGAAGGGGGCAGTAAATTCTCTGATGCTATCGTTCAATCCAATTTGCCTTTTCCGTCGTTTATTCCGCCGTTAGTTAGAGCTGGTGAATTAGGGGGAACACTATCTATTGCTTTGAATAGTGCTTCTACTCAAATGCAATACGACGAATCGGTACGAGCAGATATCAGAAGTGCGCTAACATATCCCATCGTACTTATAGGATCTGGTTTGGGGGCAATGTTGATCATCTTTTTTTCTGTAGTGCCAAAATTTAGCCATATGTTGGATGGCGACAACCCTTTACCTTGGCTAGCTTACGCCGTGTTAACACTCGGTAAAACGGTAAATCAACACCCTTATGTTGTTGCAGGGATTGTAATATCTGTTTTAACGTTATTACTCATGACTTTCAAGCAAGCTAGTGTCCGAATGTTTGTGCTAAATAAGGTGATTGATGTACCAGTAATAGGCCCTTGGTTATCTGAGCAAGATGCTGCTCGTTGGGCTGCGCTTGCCGCTGCAATGTTGCAGGCGCGCGTGAGTTTAGTCGCGGCGCTTGAACTTGCTGCTGAGGCGTCGAATTTTACTAATCGAAGAGCTAGAGCAAAAAACATGGTTAAAGCGATAGAGAGTGGAATGACGTTTAGTGAAGCGTTGTCGCAAGCGAGGTTAATTCCGGCGACCTCTATGAATTTAATTAATGTTGGTGACAAGACAGGACAATTGGGTGAAATGTTATCTGCGGTTGCTACGTTACATGACAAATCTTGTAAACGACGGATGAAACAGGTGCTTACCCTAATGGAACCAATTGCCATATTAATAGTCGGTGTGTTAATTGGTACGATGATCGTTGGTATTGTGCTGGCGATTACCGCATCTACCAATATTAATATTTAAGTGAAACACAACCATATTTTAAAAGGGTAAATTTTTATGAAGATACACAGGCACAAATCGAAAAATACTGGTTTTAGTATTATTGAACTTTTGGTGGTATTAGTGATACTAGGGTTATTGGCCGGCATTGTAGGGCAACAGTTTATCGGCAAAGCTGAGTCTTCGAAAGTGCCAGCGGCTGAAACCCAAATAAAAGTGCTTAAAATGGCGTTACAAACATATCGATTAGATGTTGGTGCTTATCCAGATGAACTCAAGTATTTGAATACTAAGCCAAGTGAGCGTAATAAATACTGGGCAGGACCGTATTTGGATGATGAGCTTCCATTAGATCCTTGGCACAATGATTATGTATACAAGCGTGACGCGTCGGCTCCTCAAGGTTTTTATTTATACAGTAAAGGTGCTGATGGTCAAGATGGTGGTGACGATCTAAATGCAGATGTGGGATATGTACCGCAAGTATAGTGTATTTAACACATGTGGTTTTACGATTATAGAAGTACTTGTAGTGCTAGTAATCGTTGGGTTAATTAGCGCTGTTGTAGCACCTAACGTATTTAGTATGTTGAATTCGGCAAACAAAACGTCAATGGAAAGGGAACTTAGGGGGGCTATAATGAGCTTGCCCTTAAATGCGAAACTATCTCAAACGGAAGTTGAAGTGATCTCCGCCAGAACCCTATCTGAATATAGCACAGCGGAATTGTCAGAGTTTTCAGGACTTACTTTTCTTTTTGAGCCGCAGTTAAGAGTCAATTCAAATGGTTTTTGTCATAACAGCACCTTAGAAGTTTTTGAAGGCAGAACGCTCTTGAGTACATATGAAATTCAGGCTCCATATTGCTCTTTACGGATTGTAGATTAGAGGGTAGCTGCTAACATATGAGTAGGATTATTAGTCTACAACGATGTCAAAGAGGATTTACATTAATAGAAGCCATTGTAGCCTTGGTAGTTTTATCAATTTCAATTGGTGTACTCAGTGAATGGCTAGGCTCTGCACAAGTCGCATCGGAGAAGATTCAAAAGAACCTAATGCTCGAGCAAATATTTGATGAAACCATAGCTCACCTACAAAATACGTCATTTGAAAATGAGCAAGATGGTGAAATTTATATAGGTGAAATGCGTGTTCTATGGCAAGCCACCCCCCTTAAAAACTCTCAGGATGAACCTTTTGTGAGGCAACCCGAATGGGAAGTTGTTCTGTTTAAAGTTGAACTCCAATTTTATTACAAGGCTGAACTCGTTGCTGAACTTGATACTAAACTGGTTAAACAGTGGCAAATAATAAGTCAATAAATAAACTCAAAGTTAACCCCTTAACGCTCAATAGCGATAAGACAACTCCTCACGTAAATGAGATGGGGGCCAATGGGTTTACCATCATGGAACTATTGGTAGTGTTAGTGATTTTGTCCTTGGCAACTGCATTACTGGTGTCGTCATTATCGGTAATATGGCGAAGTTTTGAAAAACTAGAGCAACGTCAATTAAATAATGCGGCGAATATCGGAGGGGCTTGGTTTAGGCGGTCGATAGAAGGGGCAATTCAACACCACCCTGATATCCCCATGTTTTTCGGAGATAGCAAACGTATCCGCTTAACGACTGTCTACCCCATTGATGATAGCAACGTTGGACCAACAAAGATTGAATGGAATATTCGTCAAAATACTCAAGAGGCCTATGCGACAGAGTTGTGGTATACCAATAAGCGAACTGGCCTTGAAGTGCTAGTTTTGAATTTTGAGCAGGAGGTTTGGTTTTCCTATGAAAAAACAAGTGGCCAGTTGTCGCTATTGTTTAACGAAGCCCATGCGGAGTTACCCAAAACAGTAACGTTGAATAAACTTAGCGATGCACAAACATGTGTGACTGAATGGTGTAATACGATGATGGTAGCACATCCTTTACATGCGGGAGTAGCAGAAACACCACCAGAAATGGCGGTGTTTGGGGAGTATGAGTTCTGATGATATGAATGATAGTATTTGGCACAAATCTCAATCGGGTGTGGTTTTGGTGGCGGTTATCGTATTTTTACTGATTACAAGTGTTCTGATTGCGGGGGCCAGTGGTTTAATGGAACGTCGATTGAACATTGCAAAAAAAGCACAAGACAATGCATATGCCTTAGCAACTATGCATGCAAAGCTAAACGAAATAATCTATTTATTAGCCACTCAGCGAAGCACTATTGCTGGCCTTAGCCAAGGAACGGCAATTAATAGATTTGTTAAAAACAGTGATGGTTTTTTTGAAAATACGGTGACAGGCGACGAATTGAGAGTAGATAGTTATGTATATAAGCACGAGGGTATCAATTTTTATATTCAAAACACGGATGGCTTAATTCCAATTAATACACCTGGCCAAAACTGGCTAAAGCTATTCCTACGTAAGCAAGCGTTAAGTACCTATAGTTTAGGTATACTGTTAGATTCGTTGAACGATTATGCCGACGAAGATAGGCTACAAAAACCGCTTGGGAAAGAGCAATTTCAACAGTACCACCCTAAAAACTACTTACTGCAGGCTTGTTCTGAATTAGCGCTAGTATATGGCTGGCAAGCTTACCTTGAAAGAGATTCGTACCTCATGCATAACTGTAATTTAAATCGAACGCCAACGATTAATTTGAATGCCATGCCAGTTAAGCTTTGGCGGGATATTTTCGGTGGTAGTGCTGACAAGCTAATAAATCAGCGAGATAACGGAAACTGGTTTGTTATTGAGACAGATGCTGCATTAGTTGAACCAAGTATTTTGACTATGCCAGAAGAGCTGTATTCAGCTAATGGTGGTAATCAATTTGTAGTGCGTTTATATACCGAGGATGCAGCGCTTTCTCGACGTATTAAATTAGGCCGAGGTGTGGCTAAGCCTTTCACCCAAATGATTGCAAAATGAACGATATCCACAGAATATTTTTAAAAACACTGAGTATTAAATAAAATTTGAATGAAAAGCTTGCAATCACTAGGTTTCGTGCTATAAAAGCGTAAAGTAGTTAAATATCTGAAGGATCGCGCCGATATGGATACTGCTTTTGACTCTTATTTTAAAAAAACAAAGAGTTATAAAATAAAAAAAGTTGAATGCGACAAGTTGGTGTTGTACCTTATAGGGGATGTCTGGTGCAAAGTCATCCAGATTACTATGTTGGCAGTGCGCCAAGACAAACAAAAAACTTAATCTACACTCTCAGGAGTTTTAAATGCTAAATAAAAAATTACTTGCTGCATCTGTTGCAGCACTTTTTGCAGCGACAGCCAATGCTGCTCCATTTGTAGGGCCAATTAATGCGGATGCTACTGGTAACGCTATTGCTTTTCCGGTATTTGCATCAGAGGCACTAAATGCTGATTTGGTTGACGGCTTATACCCACTAGTGATCGACGACGGTGCAGACCCTGAAGATGCTGCTCTTGATGTTGACTTCGAACTTGACTTTCCTGCTGCGGAAGGCGATGAGATTTTTATCAGAGTCGATTTGACTAATGCGGCATTTGCAAATGCATTAGCTGATAACGACCTAGTGCATGATACTGCAGGTGAAGCTGCGACAAACGCTCCTGCTATTGACATAAGACTAGATGGTAACGCGGGTCAAAGTAGTGTTATTTATAGAGTTATACCTCACACTGCAGATGCGGGGAATGTTGATGATTTGGACCAAGGCGATAAAATGACCTTTACGCCGGATAGCCTTCGCATTAGTTTGAGCAATGATGCCACAATTAAATTTGGCATCTTTGAAACACTAACTTTAGCTGCGCAAGGTACTGCTCCTATAACGTCTAAAACAGCTACTATCGCTTCTGTTGATAGTGCTGTTACATTGGGTGCGGCTATCCAATCATCTAACTTGGAAGCGATTGTTAAAGATGGTTTCACTACCTTAACCGGTGATGCTACTGAAGGTAGCCTTGGTGGTATCGATGCTAGCGATGCAGATATGCTTGACACTGATTTGCTTGCAGCAACTGGTGCGGGTGTTGTAGTTTCTGACGTCATTTTGGATACTGCTGAAAAGCCAACATTTACTGGTAACTTCAGTTTTGGTGAGTGGACAGTTAACGACGCTGCTGCTTGTGGTGGTACTGCAGGTGAATTAGTGATAGCTGATGATTCTGGTAGCGCAACGTCTAAAGATGACATTAACCTTGTTACTACTGCGGCATTTTTATGTCTCGATAATGGTGATGAGAAGGATGTGATTTTACGCGGTAGCTATAGTGTATCTGCGTCTGACAATGGATTCAGTGGCGGTGTTGGTTCAATTACTTATGACACAACATCTGTTTCTGTTCCTTATATCAGCACATTTGATAAAGTTAATCAGCGTATATATTTCATTAATTCTGGCGTTGCTGCAGACTACTCATTTACCTTTAAGTCTGAGGATGGTATCACTGCGACTCCTGGTACTGCAGCATCAGGTACTATTCCACAGAATGGTGTGCTAATGCTTAAAGCGTCTGACATCGTGACAATCACTGGAAGTGGTACTAGAACTACTGCAACTATTGAAATAGAGTCAGAACTGGATGATATTGAAGTAACGACTCAAATCGTTAACAAAAATGACGGTTCAACAGATACAGTTATTCTTACTCCAGAAAATAACTAATATTTGGTGATTTTAAGAAGCCACTCAACAGTGGCTTTTTTTTCGTCTAAAATATATGACTATTGATAAAATAACCTTGATTAGCGGTGTCCCTCGTTCTGGTACCACGCTTTGTTGTCACCTACTTAACAAGCAACAGCATGTTGTTGCACTTCATGAACCCCTAAATCCAAAATCTATCAATATTTATGATGATAATGCAGCAGCTGTTATTTCGTTTGAAGCGAGAAAACTGTATGGCGCTGTTCGACATGGTTTACCCTTTGAGCATGGAGATATTTGCGGCCTAAATATTTCCAACCCAATTGGTCAAGAAAGAGATGTGAATAGTGGTCGGCGGCAACAAACGGCGCAAAGAGGAAGGATTTGCGTTGCGGACTATATTGGTAAAGACTTTTTATTAGTAATAAAACAAAACGCATTGTTTACCGCATATTTGGATAAATTGTTAGCGAGTTTTAATGTTGTTTGTATTGTCCGAAACCCTGTTGATGTGTTGCTGTCTTGGTGGACCGTAGATTTACCCATTGGGCGTGGGCATATTCCTGCTGGTGAAAATAACGATGAAAAACTAAAAAGACGCCTCCAAAATGTATCAGTGATAAAGCGCCAGTTATTAATTTATGAATGGTTTTGCGAACGTTACTTTACAAATAATGCAGATGTAATTGCCTATGAAGAAATCGTAAAGTCTGACGGCGTATGTCTATTTGAGAAAATGCAGTTAAACCACACAAAACCTCAGCCCTTGAGTTTTCAAGAACGTGTGTTTCCACAGCATATTCTTGAAAGGCTAGAGATGCACGAGTCAGATATTCTGCGATTGAATACCAGTGGTTACTATTCGCCTAGACAAATAGCTGAGCGAATTAAGGACGTGTTGAATGGATAATGTTTCAATAAAAACAAAATGAAGAATGTTACGCAATATTTTTATTTAATCAGTGGCTTTCATCGAAGTGGCACGTCTCTTCTTGCTCAAACTTTACTTGCAAATGGCGTGAGCATGGGAGAGGAGTTAATGGGGGCTACGTTTAGTAACCCATTAGGTCATGTTGAAGATATGCCCGTTGTTCGACTGCATGATAAAATTTATCACTTGAATGGTTCAGATTGGCGTTATCACGATTCTTCTCCGCTTATAAAGCCAATATGGTTGCCAAATTACATTGAAAGCTACATTAAACAACGTAGAACTGTGTTAGCTAATACTGACTCACACAAGTTATTAGGTGTTAAAGATCCAAGAGCTGTACATTTTCTCAAAGATTGGAATGTGGCTGGTGGAGAAGATATACGCTTTGTCTTCATTTATCGAGACTGGAAAACGGCGTCGTATTCACTACTTAAAAGGCACAGTAGACATTTTATTAGTAGTGCTCATGACATTGAAAAACATGTAGAAAATTTGAGTTTCTGGCAGCAACAAAGTCTGGCCTATGACATGTGGCTTTCTGCAAATAACAGAATTTGTGACTTTGTTGATGCAAACAAAGATAAGTGCCTTTTGGTATCCCAAGAGTCCTTAGTGTCTGGTGCCAAGCCTCCTGCGTCTATTTGTACTAAGATTGGTTTGGATTCGACGTACTTAGAACTATCCACTTATCAAGATGATATCTTAACTAAATCAGCGCCAGAGTGTGGTGAAAAAATGCTGGACGCCTCTAAAGTTGAACAACTCAACGCATGTTTTGAGCGTTTAGAACGCTTGTCAGATCTCCCAAATCTTGCGTATCAACAAGCCTCTATTCTACTCCCTGAAGTAGGTACATTACAAAGTAGCATTTTTGCAGATGTAAAATTCGATTTTTCTCAGCTAGCTTGGTCTGAATTGAGAGGAGCGCTAATTCGAATTCCTCAAGCTCGATATCATTTTTCTAACTTCAAAAATGTCTTACATAGGGATGGGGGCAATGCAGAAGATTATTGTGAACTAGCAAAAGTTGGGCATATGCAAGGGCAGTGGGTGATCGCTAGAGTACTCAAAATTCGGTCTAGTATTCTACATCTACTCGACAAATGTAGAAAAAAAGAATTACCATTGGATATGGGGTTGTGGGATAGATTTTTCGAGGGAAATTCTGTGTGGTATAAAGCGGAATTGACCGATTTGCCTTATGCAAACCCATTCTCACTTAGGCGCCAAGAGGATTTACCCGATAACTTCAACTTAGTCCTACTAGGTATGTCAACGTCACAAGTATCATCAATCGATTGGTTGTTAGCACAGGCGGCAGAATATAAAGATGAAACACTATCATTGTATTTGTCTTTTATTCTGCTAACTAAACAACTTTCATTATGCGACTATATCTGCATAGCAGAGGAGGCTAGTAGAAATGGCTTATTTAACATAAGTGAATTTGTTGGTTTTCATATTCTACGGCTTGGGAATAAAACAAGAAATTATCGTACTATTTCTAAAGCACTTTTAGTACTCGAAGAGACATATATATATCTTGAAAATGACCAATTTCTATCTTTTGTGTACGATTTTGCAGATAAGTCTGGCGATGAATTCACTAAAAATGTATTCAAAAAATGTGAAGATACAAGAGAAGATAAACTGGTCGTCAGTAGCGAGCGCGATCACAAACCTTTAAGTCATCGTTTTGCATTATTGCCTCACAATATTGATTACAAAAGAATCCTATCTATTGGCTATGATGATATTGAAAATGGTAAGCTTTTTGACAAGTTAAATAATCGTCTTAGCTTTTTAGCGAAAGACAATACACTATGGCTTAATAAAGGGTTGAACGCTATTTACTCAACGGAAGCGAGGGAGTGTTTATCATATGTTATTGATTTTCATTGGCGAGCCTTGTGGCCTAAACAAATTCTCCAATTTATTTTTAATGGCGTGAATGACGATAATGAGTGCCGAGGCGTTGATAAAAACGTAAATGTACCGTCTAAAGAAAATACGTTAATTAATAAAAGCGCAATTCACATCTGTGTGTATGATTTTGAGCCAAAAGCATTTGATGCTCTTATTACGTTAATCTCACAGCAAGCTGGCTTATATAAGGTGAGCATATTTCTAGAAAAACTTGACCATATCAAGTACGGATCTAAATTAAATTCATATAACAATGTTGCAATAGATGTGCACATCATCGACAAAGTAACCTATCCTAGTTTAATTAAATCAATACTTAGCGTTAAAAAGGATAATGATGGCATAGCGCAATGTGAGTGGACTGCTTTGATGCATTGCAGATGCAGTGAGTCTGAACTATCACGACAAAGATTAGTATTGGCATGGTATTCTATGTTAGGAGGGCAGCACGCCTTCTACTCTTTGTATTCAGGTATGGGCGAATTCGAACATTCTCCACATTTGGCGTTGCCATCGTACCCTCCTTGGGTTTTACCAGATATTCAGGACAAACCTCGTTTCTACCCTTTGGATAAGATGTTTTGTATCAATAAAAAGGGGTTAGAATTGGCATCCATGAGAACAGAAGTCATTGACCATAGATGGTTGACTAAACTAATAAATGAGTTCAAGCGGACGGAGAATTCAATTAGTTTCGTTCATCAACGCTTTCTTGAGCGCTTTGTATAATTTTGTCCCAATTTTTTCTGTTTTCCCCTTTTAGCCAATAGTATATATAAGCATATGCTCGACCTAGACTGTCAAGGAAGCTTGCACTTTGGCTTGTCCCTGTAAATATTGTCTCTTGGGGGATTTCTTTTTCTTTAACGTTTAAAAATGAAAATACTCTATTCAAGGTAGCTTGATGGGACCGCATTAGCTCCTCTTGATACAGCACAATAACTTGGTTGGAAGGAATTAATGCATAAATTTGTTCAAGTTGTTGCGTATATACCCCCCTTTTTAGATAGTTTTGATGTCGCCAAGGTGAAGAGAAACTCAAATC
The DNA here is from genome assembly GCF_030160655.1 of Agaribacter marinus. Taxonomy (GTDB): domain Bacteria; phylum Pseudomonadota; class Gammaproteobacteria; order Enterobacterales; family Alteromonadaceae; genus Glaciecola; species Glaciecola marina. The sequence goes on along the minus strand of NZ_BSOT01000005.1, from coordinate 1,682,632 downwards.
GTTTTCATGCTTTGCTAGTCGCCGTTTTTCCAAAAGCACAGCATAAAGAAATGATTTATTTTCTTGCTTGCGGACTGACGACATCTTGAATTGGCTAAACGCTCTTGCAACAGGATGTCGCAACAAAATGATAAATTTAGCTTTTTTGTTATACGCATAACAGTGTTGCAAAAATTTTGTGTCAGTCCAAGTAATTGGGGTTGCATCACAAATATATTCTTGGTGTTTATACCTACTTAATTTTGAAGCGTAAATACTTTTAGCACATAACATCTTTTGACTGGAGCGCAAAAACTCCGGAGAATCAAAAACATGTGCCTCTTTACCATCTACCACATAAATATCTTCATGTAGATTTAAAAAGTGGGCTAATGCTGATGTCCCACATTTTTGCGCACCAACAATATGTAAGTTTACGAGTTTTTGTTTCGTCATTGTCCAAGGTCTTGTTTTCAAGTTTTTTGGATTATTTATACTTGGGCCAAAAATTCTTGCATGTTAATCTAAACCTATATAACAAAACTATTAGTTAACGATTTGCGGAATATAAGTTTTTATCGAGATTTTACAGGATACACAGGTGGTCATCAAAAAGTAAGAGATTACCTAGAACACTCATTGTTGTACCAAAAACTATGCTGCGATTTGTATCTTACCTCCACTTGCGACGATTCAAATATTTTTGCTAATTGCGAAGGCGTTAATTATCAGCAAGAATACAGGCCAGACCAATCTGATTTTGTATTTTTAGCTGGTTTAGATTGGAAGGCGTATTTACCATATTTTGACCCACTACAAACAAAGATTAACCTGATTCAACATTTACGGCATGCTGACCCAGCGCATGAACAGTTTTACTATCTTCAATACTACGCTATCAGAATATGTGTGTCTGAATCCGTGAGAGGTGCAATCGAACCATATGCAAATGGTCCGTGTGTGCATGTGCCAATGGGTCATCACTTACCGGAAATTATCACTGATGGTAAAAAGGTCGATATCTATATTCTGGCGAAGAAGAGACCGGGCGTTGGAGTAAAGATAGCTGAGTGGGCTGAAAAAAAAGGTTTAACGTTTATTCTTCATGATGAGTTACAAACTAAAAATACGGTACTCCAGGCGATGGCTTCAGCGTCCCTAAGTGTGCTTTTACCACACAAGACGGAAGGCTTTTATTTACCAGGAATCGAAGCTGCATATTATAGCGAGCGCGTGTTAATGACGAATTGTATTGCGAATTTTGAATACGCTGATGTGTCTTCCAATATAACTATTTGCAATTATCCATTAGCGGATATTTTTTCTGCACTGGAAAAATTTTATGCTGAAACAAACGTCAAAAATGCTTTCGATAAAAATATTCGTTCAAAGGAAAAAAGCACCATTAAGCAAAGATATAGCCTTGAGCACGAGCGAATACAATACCAAAAAATACTGACTAATCTCATTGAAGGCGAAGGAAAGTAGGATGGTTTTTAGAGTGTTAAGCCGCTGAGCATCAGTTTAAAACTGAAGTCATCTAGGGGGGAAACATAGTTTACGCCAGTGCTACGCCCTAATGCGTTGAACTCTATAAAACACATGTTTTTTTTCGTGAGCTCACAATGAGAGCGTTTATTGCTTGTTGTGTAGTGGTCTATGACAATGAATTTAGCTTTTGGATTTTTATCACTCAATTCACTAATAAGTTTATCCGCAGATTGAACTGATTGATTCTCTGGCATGGGAAAGTGGTTTGTGAATCCATTTGCCCACCCCGGTCGTTTAGTTGGTTCATTTACAAGTGTTAAGACGTATATTACTTCCTCTTGCGAATCAATTATTTCTAAAAATCGTTTACAAGTTCTCTCGTAATAGTTGTAATCCTTGTCGTTAGACAGAGGGTTGCGGTGATTAAATAAACTGGAATGGTATAGGTAGTGCCCTGCAGACTTTTCTGTTTTTTGTATGTAATATGTGCGGTCTAAAAAACGCGAAAAACGCGTTTGAATGCAGTCGTATACTATTTCAGTTGAGCTAAATATCCAATCGAATGGATAGGACGCTGTTTTTAAACCTACTTGTTTCAAGTACCAAGCAGAACTACAATTTTGGCCTAAAGAAACAAATGTGTTTGGTTTATTTGAAGTGCCAACGAATTTTGACAAGGTGCTCCGAATACTGTTGGATACATTAATTACTTCATTCACTTTTTGGCTTGAGTAACTTTCAGTCATATCGTTACGCTTCATAGTTCACTCCATTTTTTATCTAAATCTCTTCCTTTTAGCTCATATGCGTTTTCTACAAAAAGCTTCAGTACAATTTTCCCACCAACTTCGTCAATATGATTGAAGTCATCGTCACGAGATGTTTTATATAGCCGCTTAGTAAAAATACCATTGTCACAATTTAGCTCGCTAGGTGTATTGAGAAATTTAACACCTAACTTTTGTATTTCTTTTGCCATTGAACTTTCGTAGAGACGTAAGTCATTATTTTTGAATTGAAAGTTGCTTTCACGTTCAATTGGCAATGGTGAAGGCACGCTTATTACTCGGTCCAACAAATTTAATTTACCAAGTAGTTGGAGTGCCCTACAGTGAGCGGAGTCAGTCACATAATCTTTGAACATTTGCTGTTTAACCGCTGCACTTAAATACTCTGCACTGGCTTCTGTTAGCAATCTTAACCAATTTTTTGTTCCGTCAGCCCACGATCTAAGCCTAAGCCCATAGACGAAAATTACGTCGTATTCATCCAAATTTTTAATATCGAATGCCAAAGCATTTTTGTCTTTAGCTTTGACGGTCATCGACGTGAAATCATAATGCTCAATCACTTGTCCGCCCGCTGCTGCTATAAAATCTAAGTTTGCATAGTCCGATATATTTATATGTTTTAATACGGCTTCTAGTGCTATTACGTGACTGTTTCCAATTATCAGAATATTCATCTATTGCCCGAATGCCTCTAACAATTGCTCTTCACAGATCATGTCATCGTCTATGTCTTCAAGGTTGGTCTGGTTTTTTTGGTGAGTGCCAAATTTGTTGCTAATTGATTGAAAAAATGTGTCCATGACATATTTCACTCCAAATTTACTAACGGTTCTTTGATTGGGTTCGAAAAATGATCCTTTATACACTGGACTATTTATCATTTCATATGATGGAAAGTAGTCTACGTAAGGCCTATTTGCTGCCAACTGGCCAGCAACCGTGCGCAGTATAGATTTCGACTCCATTGTTGCGACGCACACGTGATTGGCTGAATAAGTGGCTGTTAGAGGAACTGGTGAAACAGTTAATATGAATTTTAAGTTAGCGTTAAATTTCCTCATTATATTGAAGACTTCTGAGAGGTTTTTTAAGATTGATTGGAACTGTTGATTCTTAAATTTGTGTTTTTTTTCATCAAAGTCACCCGCTGCAACGCCTGGGCAAATGGGGTATTCGTATGTTTTTTCCTCGTTAACCCAACACTCTGTAAGCCCTAAAGTAAAGACGAAATAATTCGAATTCATAACACTTTTTTTGAACATTTGGATAGTGTGGGCTCTAGACCTAAGCAACTCCGTGTCAGACTCAAACCCTTCTGGTTCAATGTTAGGCCTAAAGGGATCAAAAAAACGATTGTTTTTTTCCCATACTTCTTCAGGTGGTGTTTTGAATCCAAATGCCCACTCTGTCCACTGACGAAGGAGTGATGAAGTATAAATGTTGCCAGTTCTAGATGAAAAAATACCGTAGTTAAATGCGTTTGCATTTTTAGGGTTGAGACCGAATGGGGGGGGTTCCGTAATATACCAACCAAACCCTCTGCTTTTTAACGCTCTCCCTATATGTTGGGCAAAACAAGAGCCATATGTGGATACCCGATTAGATGGAATAATATTGAACTTGGGTTTCCATATATCGTCGTTGATTTCATACATACTTCGTGATGCCACCGCTGGCTTCCAAAAAGCCCTAGTTGGCTGATTATTGTATGGGTTCATGAGTGAAATCCCTTTTAAGTTAACGTTATGTTTGATAGCCGATAGTAAATTTGTTGGGAAGCATAGAGTCAAAATTTAAACTATGCAACTTACATGTAATCTCGAATGTACCCCATGGTTAATATTTTTTAACGCTATCTGTGCTCAAGGTGCTAGGTGTGTTATGCTTTTGGGTTAATAACAATAAGAAGAATTGTAATGTAGCATGCTTCATAAAACTACCGGACTCGCAGATTTTGGGTTTCAATTTTTAGGCCCTATTTGCAGTGAGTATATGCACTCTTTAAGGGATTGCATATTGGAAAACCCTGATTCGCCAATAGTTTTTCTTGCGCGCGAAGGATACTTTTTAAAAGAAATTTATGAAGAATTAACCGAGAATCAATTAATTGACAATCAAGAATCTGTATACTTACTTGCATCTCGGACCTTCTTGTTTCGCATTTGTATAGCAGACCCGTTTTCTTGGGAATACAGTTGTAAGCATAAGTTTGATGGCACCATCGATGCGCTAATGAGTGCACGTTTTGGTTTTCCTCATGCGGTGACTAAAACGATTTTCTCAAACGATGTTTTGAATAAGACAATATCACTACCTGATGACTATGCTCATTTGACTACTATTTTTTACAAGCATCTAGATGTACTCAACTCTGCGGTCGCGACAAGCAGAGGGAATTATAGAGATTATATTGGTAGCCTAAATGTATTGTCAGGTGGGGCGCCTATATTCGTTGACGTAGGGTATTCGGGTACTATTCAAAAGCTGCTGACGCGATTAATTGGCAAAAATACCTTAGGCTTATATTTTATTACGACAAAGCAAGGTGAGTACTCGATTGGTAAAAGTAAAGCGACAATGACGCCGGTGTTTAAGAATGATGTTCAAATGGGTGACGGGTACCCAATGCTTGATAGATCATTGTTTTTAGAGTCATTACTGACGTCGCCCGATGGTCAATTTCTTGATATTCACAAGTTATGTAATCCTCTACTTAAAAACGAGGCCTTTAAACCTGTATATGGCAGAGTTTCATACGCACAAGCGAATAGTGAGGAGCTAAGCGCTGTGTTTGGTGGAGTGAAGGCGGCTGTGTCGCATTATTTTCGCACAGGTGTAAGGTTTTCGAGAACAGACATAGAAACACTGTATGAAACGTTTACATCGTCGCCGCACATGATCCCTTGTGCAATGCGCCCTTTATTTGACGTCGATGACGCCATATCGGGTAACAAAAACGTAAATCCACTGCAGTTATTTGGCATTTAGTTTAAAAATGAATGAAGAAGTTAAGTCAAAAATGACAGAGTCAACGTCAATAGAGCATGACGATATACATTTAAAGGATGATTCTCAGTCCGGTGTAAAATCGGAAGAACGACATGTATACGGATATACCATGAAAAATTATTTAGAAATGCTTGAAGCAGCTAAAGCCCTCGATGTATTTGATCGTGAATACTATGAAGCCCACTGCGGTAAATTTGAATCAGAATTAGCGGCGTTCAAAGATGCCATTAGAAAAACACGTTTTTCTAATACAAACCCGTCGCCAAGTTTTGATACAGAAGCGTATATGCGCATGAATCTCGATGTTTACCATGAGAATACAAGTGCATTGGCTCACTATATTTGTCATGGGGCAGAAGATAAACGAAAAGCAATGCCAGCAATGCAACGTTGGACGCCAGCGAGCGCATTGGTTGCAACTGAGACCATGGGTTGGCAGTCCCAGAAGGTTGCAATTGTATTACATATATTCTACGAGGATTTTGTAGAAAAATTCGCTGAGAGTATTGCTAAATTCCCCATCACGGTAGATGTGTTTGTTACGGTCGCTACACCTGAATTAGCCGATTTGGCTTCCCTAAAGTACAGGGGGTTAGATAATGTTAATAAGTTAAAAGTTGCAGTGGCTGAAAATAGAGGGCGTAATTTTGGACCCTTTTTAGTTGAGTTTTCCGATGAGTTACTTGATTACGATCTTATGTGTCATCTGCATTCTAAAAAATCACTTTATTCTGGTCGAGCGCAAACACAATGGTTTGATTATGTGCATGAGTACATATTGAATGATACGCATGTTGTGTCTTGTTTACTGAGATTATTCGACGAGCATCAGGAACTTGGTATTTTTTATCCAACCTCCTTTTGGATGATGCCAAGTTGGGTAAATCATTGGACATGCAATAAACCGCATGCTTCAACGTTCATAAATGATTGGGGGATAGAGTTAAAAAGTAATTTTTTAAACTACCCTGCTAGCGGTATGTTTTGGGTTAGACCTAAGGCTGTTAAACAATGGTTAGGTAAATCTTATGTGTACAGTGATTTTCCGCAAGAGCCTTTGCCAAACGATGGTTCATATTTACATGCACTAGAACGAGCCATTGGTTTGTTGGTTGAAAAAAATGAATATAAGCAATTCTTCTATCACCCTGCAAGCGCTAAATTTACCACAGATAAGTCGTATATTTATATGAATTACCATAAGCCAGTAAGGCAGTTTTTTAACGAAGTCCGTAATTTCGAAATAGTGTCTTTTGATATATTTGATACAGTATTACGACGAGAATTTCAGGTCAGTGATTTAGCTAAATTGAAATTAGGGCAAGTGTTGGCTTCTCAGGATTTGGTGCCAACGGCAGGGCAGTTTGTCAAAACTAGGAATGATATTGAGCATCAATTACGAATAGATAATGGATTTAGTGGCGACGTTAGTATTGTTCAGGTATACGATAGAATGTCTGAACTGTTTCAATGCGAAAAAAGTCAAGCACAGAATTGGGCTGAATTAGAATTTGAGTTCGACCTGGAGTCAATTAAACCAAAACCCGAAGTTGTTGATTTGGTTTATCGATTGCATGAGCTGGATAGAGATATTTGGTTTATTAGTGATACCTATTATACTGAGCGCCAAATAGCGACCTTGTTGCAGGCAATTGGTATTACGATTCCGCATAAATTGTTCATAAGCAGTGAATTAGGATTAAGAAAAGATGCTGGTACAATGTGGCAGTATATAAGTGAATTGATAAAGAATAAGAAAAAAACCTATATGCACATTGGAGATAACGTACGCTCAGATGCGCAGATATGTGGGGATTACGGATTAACTAATATGCACATACTTCACCCAGTGGACAAATGGCAAGCAAAAAACTTGCCGGATAACCGCGTTTGTGTGGACGAATTAGATTTACAGGATGTAAATAAATGGGGGCCTTTAGTTAGTCGTTTTGGTCGCTACCCATTTTTTGGAGAGTAGAGTTTGAAAAAATTGTTTTTGCATGTGGGGCCGCATAAGACGGGGACCACCGCCATTCAAAAATTTTTGGTGGACAACACTAAACCTTGTTTTCAGCAAAATTTAGTTTATCCCAAGAGATATCTGCATATTTTTGGTCATCATCATTTTAGAGAAATTCTAAAAGAACGGCAGCTCCGAGCGGAAGACCTAGAATTTTTCTCTGAAAATCAAAATGATTTTTTATTGTCTAGTGAAGACTTTATTTCTCTTGATGAAGCTGATTTTCAGTATTTACGCCAGTCCTTAGATAATTTTGACATTAAGATAATATTCTCATGGCGACGAGCGAGTTTTAAACTTTACTCAATATGGCAAGAAGTGATAAAGCATGGCGGCACCGTTGATTTTTTTGAGTATTATCATGATCATGTCGCAAGACCCGGCACTAGTCAAATGTTGTCGCCGGATCTTAAACTGAATACACTAGCCAAAGTATTTGGTAAACAAAATGTTAAAGTTATCGACTATGATGCAAGTAGCAATAGTAATACCCTCTATCAAGATTTTATTAATGCCTGTGATTTAGTTTGGAGTGACAATTTTTCGATAAAAAAAATTGATAAGACAGCGAAGAATGAGTCTATGAAATTATATGATATCGAAATTGTGAGAGCGCTCAATAACCTAATGGGCTATAAATACGGGTATCAAGGCAGTAAAGTTAGACTTGCTTATAGTCGTTTTAAAGATGCCTTACCGGCAGATACAACTTCTGAATTAGTGAGTATTATTGATAGTCACACGTCGACGAAAATCGTGGGGAATTATTTTGTAGATACACGAGCTGAGAAAGTAATGATGCAGCGTTTTGGTGCGAACATACTGAACCATCAGGTAAATAACTCGACTAAGCTTTTACGTCTCGCGTCTTCAAGGTGGTTAAGCGCTTTGCCAGTGCATGATTTACTTTCAAATTTAGCCAGTAAGCTCAATCAACTGAATACTGAAGAACAAGAAGATGTCAGCAATTAAAACAAAGCTTGTGGCGATTGCTAAAGATGAAGCTCTCTATTTACCAGAGTGGATAGCGCATCATTTATTTGTTGGTTTTGACGAAATTGAAATTCATGTAAATAGGACTACTGACAATACACTCGAAATTCTAAATAATATTTGTGAAAAATATTCGCAAGTAAGTTATCAATCTATGGATTGGATTGATATTTGCTCAGACCTTGTTAGTAAAAATATTCAGTTCGTTTCTCAAGCCCTTGCGATAGAGCAGGCCAGAACTGATGGTCAATGCAGCCATATTTGTTTTTTGGATATTGACGAATTTTGGTTTGACCTTGAGGCCTGTCAAAAGATTAACGATTATATTACTGAATTGGGACAGGGTAATATCATTTACAACTTGTGGGTAAATGATTTGCCAGATGAAAATCCATTTAACCATATCCGGAATCATTTGTCCGGTAACTTATCGGTATTAGGGAAGTGTATCTACCCGTTAGCAACGGATTTTTCGTATCTACATTTGCATAAGTCAGATGTAGTTGGGGATCAGTCTTGGATATTGCCGAACGGCGACGAGGTCATTTTTGATGAAAATGCTAATCAAGCTGTTGTTGAAGAACAGCGAAAGTTAAATCGTGCTATTATTTTTCATAGGGCTACCCGCAGTGAAATGGAATACGTTTCTTTGTTGTATAGAGGGCGGCCCAGTGATTCATTTCCGTATAAACGAAATCGAAAAGGAATTCCTGTTCGGTATGAACATACGGTTGATCTCGCGCTAGACGAAACATTTTGTGAACAAAGAACCACCATTCTAAATGAGGTACTTGATGCCTGCGGTAGTTCAGCACTTGAAAATGCTAAAAATTTTGTAACAGAGCGTTATCGTTTGTCAGTAGAACATATTGAACTGTTTGTTGAAGACAAGTACGACGTGATGTATAAAATGTTTAAAGGCGTTCGTATTTATGAAACAGTACTTCCTTTTATTAATTACCGCCAACAAAGATTAAAGGAATGTCATCAAGACGTAGACAAAATACGAGAGCTTGCTCAACAAGCGATTCATCAAAGCATAGATGAAGCAGTGTTGTTGATTAAGCTAGCACATTCTTTAAGGCCGTCAGGCCCATTGATTAATAAGCTGAAAGATAAATTCATTGCTCAGCAGAAGGCAGCACAGCCTTGAATAAAGTAAAATACTGCATTGCGTCTCCTCATAAAGATGATAGCTGGTATGATTTTAGATTGTATGAAAATCTTAGGGAGTCTTTAGCTAAGCTAGGGTATGTGCATGAGGCAGGTGCAAAGAATCGTATATACTTTTTAGGCGCACCGCTAAAGAAACACTATCCAAAAGTTGGGCAATTTGACCAAGATGCAAATAATATTGCATTGATTTATTGTCACTTGCAAAAAATTCACTCTTTGAGAGAATTCCAACATGTATTTGTTGCGAGTGATTTTGCAAAAGCATTTTTTCAGAGACGCAAGTATCAGGACTGGATAAAAGGTAAATTCAATTCGCCTTTTTCGCCCGCAACGCCTATTGAAATCATTAAGCCCTTTTCTTCACTATCTCCGTCTACAAGCGCTAGAGAACAATTTTTTTGTGATTTATGCTTTATTGGCGTGCCTAGAATACGGCCGATTGTAGAGGATATTTTGCCAATCGTTGAAAAGCATCGTTTAGATTTTCAAATAATTGGTCCGTCATGGCAAAATTATGCAGGTCACCCCAAAGCAAAGGCATATTGCGTTACATCTAGCGTACCTTACTATGATTTACCTTTTGTCGCCAACGGTGCAAAGATTAATTTGGTTGATCATCATGATAGTATGAAAAAACAGGGTATGGTGAGTCACAAATATGTGGACTTGATTGCTGCCGGTGGGTTTGTGATATGTGATGAAAATATAGATGCTAAGAAAAACTACAACGGCATTGTATATCGAAATGCAAAGGAGTTGGAGGCCTTAGTGATGGAATATCTTAATGATGCTAATAAACGAGAAGGTAAGCGTCGTGAGCAATTGGATATTGTAGCGTCGTTAACGACAGAGCATGCCGCAAAGGATCTTGCTAGAAAATTTACTTCTTAAGTTACATTGAAGTAAAAGGTTTTTTATCTGGAGTGAGCTTCTTTTTAACTTATATTGTGAAGTATTTTTTGCAAAGTAAAATTGGGAATTTCTATGAGTCGTATGTTGGCAGTTGCCGCTCACAAATTGAATAAAATATTACCTAATTCTTTAAGAATTTTTTTGCGTCGCTCCAATTTTTTTCTTGCTAAATATGCTGCGCTTATTCAAGCAAATAGACAGTATATAGATCCTAATTATTTACCGCCTTCTGAAGTACCTGAATATGGATATTTTCCAAGTGACGATGATTACAATATCAATATGGAACGCCAAACTAAAACATTAAAGTTGGCTATCTCTACGTCAGAAAAAAGTAGATCCGTTTCATTGGTGATTTTGATGCCAGAATTCAGTTTTGCCAAGTTAAAATTAACTATTGATTCAGTCCTTGTACAGCAAGAATATGTAGCTGAAATTTATATTGTCTCTGATGAAAACGTGCTCACAAACAAATGGATGTTAGAAGCGTATCACTTGACCGGTATAGACTTATTTGTCGTTTCAGACGTTTCTATCATAGGTATTTCTGAGTACTTACGTTTGTTGATCTATTGCGGTGAACAGTTGCATGAATTTGCGTTACCGTATGTATATTCAATGGAAAATCACATTAATACCGTCACATATTGTGATACAGACATAGTGATAGATAACGAACGTACCTTACCTCATTTCTATTCTGATTGGAATCCAGATTTGTTACTCTCGACTTCATATATAAGAACCGGAGTCTTGATACCCAAAGGAGCAACTTTCAAAGTCATGTCAAATGGTTTTGATGAGATTTCGTCAAGTTTAAAACAAGAATACTTGAGCAATAATCAGTTTCACATTGAACATATCCCTTTTGTGCTCATTCATCGCCATATTGATACCCTGAGAACAATTGATTCGGGAGAAGATACCAGCGAGCATTTTCACTATAGTGATGAAAAATTAGTCTCGTTGATTATACCGACTTATAATGGTCTTGACGTACTGTCCGTCTGTATCAGTTCAATTCTAGAGAAAACCTTATATGAGAATTATGAAATTGTTATTATCGACAATAATTCAAATGATCCAAAGACATTAGCGTATTTAGATAGCATTCAAGAACACTCGAAAATATCTGTTATTCGTTACCCTAAACCTTTTAACTACTCAGCAATCAATAACTTTGCCGCTATGCATGCTAAAGGTAGCATACTTGGCCTAATCAATAACGATATTGAAGTGATCTCACCAGATTGGCTGTCAAAAATGGTGGCTCATGTTCAAAGGCCGGATATTGGTTGTGTTGGTGCAAAATTGTTGTACCCGAATGAGTTAGTTCAACATGCAGGCGTTGTGCTTGGTTATGGAGGCGGTGCAGGACATGCTCATAAGTTCTTTCCTCGAGAACATCCTGGATATTTGGCTAGAGCTAAATCTACACAAAATTTCAGCGCGGTAACAGCAGCGTGTTTATTGGTAACGAAAGATGACTTTGAAGCAGTCGGTGGGTTGAATGAGGTCGATTTGACCGTTGCGTTTAATGATGTCGACTTTTGTTTACGTATATTAAATCTTGGAAGACGCAATCTGCTGTGTGCAGAAGCGCTACTATATCATCATGAGTCTATTTCCCGTGGTCACGAAGATACGCCAGAAAAGCAAGCGAGATTTTTGAAAGAAGTTGTTTATTTGCAGAAGACTTGGTCCAAGTATATTGCTCATGATCCAGCCTATAACCCGAACCTGACACTTAAGTATGAAAATTTCTCTATTAAATTAGATAAATAAAGGCGACAATACAACCGTTTAACTGGAGTCATGGAGAAGTCTTGTCGGATTTGATTGAATGTATCAAAGCACCCGAACAAAAGCGCACGGAATGTGTGGTTGCTATGTCAGTATATAGAGGGGATAACCCTGATTGGGTCAAAGAAGCTATTGACAGTATAAAGCTGCAATCATTTAGTGACTTTATTCTGTTAATCGTTATTGATGGTCCAATAAGCGAGAAGTTACAAGGTGCAGTTTTCAACGCTGTTGAAGCTGATACACGTATTGGTATTTTCAAGTCTGAAGTCAATCGAGGACTTAGTGCAGCGATGAATTTCGCGGTAGATTGGTCAAAGTCTGTAAATCCGCGTTTATTTTTTAGAATGGATGCGGATGACATATCCCACTCTCACCGTATTCAGACGCAATATGATTTCATGATGAAACATAACGGTGTCCATGTGCTAGGTTCGTCGCTATTTGAAATTGATGAGACGGGTCGTCAAGTTGGCAAGCGAGTATTGCCAAAAAGCCACGAGAAAATTCGGAAGATGATTTTTACGCGCTGCCCGCTTAATCACCCCACAGTATGTATTAGATATGACGTGTTTAATTCTGGAATAAGGTACTCAGAAAATTTGATGAATACACAGGATTATTTTTTGTGGATTACATTAATGAAAGCCAATTACAAATTTGCTAACCTGCGGAAGCCGCTACTGAGCTTCCGCCGTGTGAATAATTTTTATAAACGGCGAGGCGTTAGCAAATCTATTAACGAATTTCGTGCGAGAAGGGCGGCCATGCGTGAGTTGCAAAAATATCGACTTAGGTATTTTGTTTATGCTTTGTCGGTGCTTTTTATTCGAATGTTACCATCTCCGCTGGTTAGACTAGCTTATTCAATTGACCGACTTATTTTGAGACATTAAATGCATTCTGTTGGCGCCATTATTGTGCTTTATTACCCTGATTGTGAGCACGTAGCTAGGATGCTGATTGCTTTGCGCGATAGCGTTGACTATATGATTTTAGTAGACAACTCGGAAACAGCGTCTCAACTGAATCTTTGCCCTAATGCTTATTATATGCATATGGGAAGCAACGTTGGTATTGCGGCTGCGCAAAATCGTGGGCTTAAGCGCTTATTAGAACTGTCATGTGATTATGCATTTCTCTTCGATCAAGATAGTACTATTTCGGTTAATTTTATAAGGGATATGCTAAATGCTTTTTTTAGTTCTACTGATGAAACTCTTGCGGCTATTGGACCTCAGGTTGTTTGTAACTATATTGGTAAAAATGAGCAACCAAAATTACAGAAACCTTATCGTCATGTCGGGAATTTTCAATATGTTAGACAAATCATCTCTTCTGGGATGTTAATCGATTTAGATAAGTTGAAAAAGGTAGGGATGAAAGAAGAAGACCTTTTTATTGATGGCGTCGATCATGAATGGTGCTGGCGGGCTGCAACGCTAGATTATTCGGTTGCGATTACCTCAAAAGTAGAGATGAATCATCAAATGGGAATTGAAAGGAAGAACTTCCTTGGTATTTCGTATAAAGTTGGGCAAGCTATTCGCCACTATTATCAAGTACGAAACATTTTATTATTGATGAGAAGGCCCTATGTGCCGATGTATTGGAAATTGAGAAATTCTGCGATGATCGTGCTTAGACTCATTCTTGTAATATTGCAGGGCGAAAATAAAGCAGCTAGGTTAAAATACATGTTTTTGGGCTTTATGGATGGCTTAAAGGGAAAAAAGGGCAAATTAGGCCAATACAAAAAGCCGGTCTAAATATTGCTTTTTGTATTGGCTGCATTTATTGAGTTATAGTTAATAGATTATTATTAAGTAAATCCCGCATCAGGGAACATTTTGATTTATAGGAAGACAAAATGAAGGTAACTGTTTTTGGTATTGGGTATGTTGGATTAGTACAAGCTGCTGTTTTAGCAGAAGTCGGTCATGACGTGCATTGTGTTGATGTTGATCAAACAAAGGTCGACAATTTAAAAAAAGGCATGATTCCGATCTATGAACCAGGTTTGACGCCCTTGGTGACATCAAACTTTGAAGCAGGCAGGATTACTTATACGACGGATGCTGCGTCAGCAATTAAGCATGGCGAGTTGATATTTATCGCGGTAGGCACACCGCCAGACGAAGATGGTTCTGCTGACTTGAAATACGTGCTAGCGGTGGCTAGCACTATTGCCGAAAATATGGACTCGCATAAGATAGTTATCAATAAATCTACCGTGCCAGTTGGCACGGCGGACAAAGTAAGAGCAAAAATATTAGAGGTACAAACTGCCAATGATAAAGATGTCAGTTTCGATGTAGTTTCAAACCCTGAATTTTTGAAAGAGGGCGCCGCCGTAAACGATTGCTTAAAACCTGACCGTATTATTTTAGGCACTACAAGTGACGTTTCGGAGAAGAAATTACGAGAGCTATACGCGCCATTCAATCGCAACCATGACAAAATCATAGTAATGGATGTGAGAAGTGCTGAATTAACTAAATATGCAGCAAATTGCATGTTAGCCACTAAAATTAGTTTCATGAATGAAATCTCTAACTTAGCCGAGCTGTTTGGTGCTGATGTGGAGAATGTGCGTAAAGGTATTGGTAGTGACCCAAGAATTGGCTATCAGTTCATCTATCCAGGCTGTGGTTATGGTGGATCTTGTTTCCCTAAAGATGTGCAAGCGCTCGTTCGTAGTGCGACAGGTGTTGGCTATAATGCAAAAGTGCTTGAAGCGGTTGAAGCCGTTAACTACCGTCAGAAAGAAAAATTATTCGACTATTTGATGCAACATTACAATAACGATCTTAAAGGTAAGACGATTGCCCTTTGGGGATTATCGTTTAAACCTAACACAGACGATATGCGAGAAGCATCTAGTAGAGTGTTAATGGAAAAGTTATGGGAGCAAGGCGCTAATGTTCAGGCGTATGACCCTGAGGCTATGGAAGAGACGCAGCGCATATATGGAACTCGTAGTGATTTATCGTTGATGGGGACTAAAGAAGCGACAATGAATGGCGCTGATTGTTTAGTCATTTGTACGGAATGGCAAGCGTTTAAAGCGCCTGATTTCGATGCAATAAAAAGTACGATCAAAGATCAAGTCATTTTTGATGGTAGAAATTTATTTGAGCCATCTTTAATGTCGGAATACGGTTTGCAATACTATGGTATTGGTCGAGGTTTATCAGTTAAAGGAAGTTAAGGAAAATTTATGAGTCAAGTAAAAAAAGCCGTCATTCCAGTGGCTGGCCTAGGAACTAGAATGTTGCCTGCTACTAAGGCTATTCCAAAAGAAATGCTACCGGTGGTCGACAAGCCGTTGATTCAATATGTTGTACAGGAGTGTATTGCAGCTGGACTAAAAGAAATTATTCTAGTTACACATGCAAGTAAAAATAGTATTGAAAATCACTTCGATACCTCCTTTGAGTTAGAAGCAACGCTTGAAAAGCGGGTTAAAAGACAGTTATTGGAAGCTGTTCAACAAATTTGCCCAAAAGACGTGACAATTATGCACGTTAGGCAAGGTGTTGCTAATGGCTTAGGCCATGCGGTAATGTGTGCTTTGCCGTTAGTGGGAGATAGTCCTTTTGCCGTCGTGCTACCAGACGTAATTATTGATGATAATTGTTGTAATCCTAAGAAAGATAATTTGGCAGATATGGTAGCTACTTTCAACACTACTAGAGTTAGCCAAGTAATGGTTGAGCAGGTAGCTGACGAAGACGTTTCTAAATTTGGTATCGTAGATCTAGAAGGGAAGAAGTTAGCGCAAGGTGAATCTGGAAAAATCCATAAAATGGTTGAAAAACCGCCATTAGACGAAGCGCCTTCGAATTTAGCGGTTGTAGGACGCTATGTGTTGTCGGAGAAAATCTGGGATATCATTGCTAAAACACCGCCAGGGGCTGGTGATGAGGTTCAGCTCACTGATGCTATTGATACTTTGATGGAGCATGAGCAAGTTGATGCATATTATATGAAAGGTAAAAGCCATGATTGTGGCAGTAAACTCGGCTATATGATGGCGAATGTAGAGTATGCGATGCGCCATCCTGAATTGGGTGAAGAATTTACTGAGAGTGCACGTAAGTTACTTAGTGCATAAAAAAAGGGAGCTTTGCTCCCTTTTTAGTACCTAATTAAAACCTCAAAACGGTTTAAATTCTAATTTTATCTGAAACCTTTTGCATCATTTTTTTACCGATACCTTTGACGTTTACTAGTTCTTCTTTGGACGTAAATGCGCCATTCAATTCTCGGTAAGCAACAATCGCTTCAGCTTTCTTTCGGCCTATACCGGGTAAAGACATCAGTGTGTCAGCATCTGCTTTGTTGATATCAATAAATTGCACTCGCTCAATAATACCGGATTCATTTTTTTCAAAAGCGACCGCTTGAGAGAAAATTAATGCAGAGCTAGCAAATATGAGTAGTGTTATCCATGTGGTTAGTTTCATTTCAAATATCCTTGGGTGTTTAAGTTCAAATTTTAGTGTTTGTGTTGTTCCACCCAAGGAATAGTAAATATTTTTGAACGGCTAAATAACTGTACTAGAGCCGAGAATTAACGCTTTTTCAATGGGCGTTACTGGCTTGATAAATACCGACTATAAATCTACTCGATAACAAGGGTTATAAGTGCTACCTGGGAGCTTCATTCTGCCTTGATCAACAAATGATTTGAGCAATTTATCCATATGTTGCATTAAACCTTCGTCTCCAGATATTGTAAATGGGCCTTTATCTTGGATTTGCTTAACACCTTCAGCTTTTACGTTACCTGCAACAATGCCAGAAAAACACTTACGCAGATTAGCTGCTAATTGGCTTGCTGGTTGGTCTAAGTACAGGTTCAAAGCTGCCATCGTTTCATGTGTCGGTTCAAATGGGCGTTGAAAATCATCTGGTATTTTTAAGCGCCAGTTGAAGTTAAATGAGTCCCCTTGTAGTTTTCGATACTGCAAAACTTTATTTTTTGCATCTACCAGTTCAGAAGCAACTTCTTGCGCATCACCGACCACAATTTTGTACATGCCCTGAGCTTCAGCACCAAGCGTATCACCAATAAATTGGTCGATAGCATGAAAATAATCAGCCTTGTCAGCTGGCCCTGTAAGTATTAACGGAATAACTTGATCTCTATTTTCTGCTTGTAGCAAAAGGCCCAATAAGTAAAGTAGCTCTTCTGCTGTACCAACACCTCCAGGGAAAATGACAATGGCGTGAGAAGCTCTTACAAACGCCTCAAGGCGCTTTTCAATGTCTGGCATGATGATTAGTTCATTAACTATCGCATTTGGCGGTTCTGCAGCAATAATTGACGGTTCTGATATGCCAACATATCGACCATGTTTTATTCGCTGTTTTGCATGTCCAATGGCTGCGCCTTTCATTGGACCTTTCATTGCGCCTGGTCCACAGCCTGTACAGATGTTGAAGCCTCTTAAACCCAATTGGTATCCAACTTCCTTGGTATATTTATATTCGTCTTTTTTAATTGAATGGCCCCCCCAGCAAACAACCAAATTTGCGGGTTCTGAATTACTTAACGCATTTGCATGACGCATCATGTCAAATACCATATGTGTAATTATGTTTGTTTCTTCTACATCTTGTTCAAAAGAACGGTGTTTACTGCTCATGTAAAGCATGTCGCGTAATACTGCAAACAAGTGCTCGTGAACGCCCGCAATTAATTTTCCGTCTACAAATGCCACTTCAGGTGGATTAATAAGTTCTATTTTTACACCTCGTTCTCTCCGAATAAGGCGAACGTCAAAGTCTTTATAGGTTTCAAATAACGCCTCGGAATCATCTTGTTCGATACCTGAATTCAGTACCGCCAAACAGCAATTCCGGAAAACTTTGTAAAGTTCGGCCGACGTGGAGGTGGCCAGTTGATTTACTTCAAGTTGCGAAAGTTGGCTCATCCAGCCGACAGGGTTTAGCTGTACAGTCTTCGTCATTCCGAATCCTCATGTTGAATTTGATTTCTACCGTTTTCTTTGGCGACGTATAGTCGTTTATCAGCAATTTCAAAAGCTTCCGCTAAGGTCATGTCGTTTAGAACAAGTACCATGCCAATCGATATGGTGACGCTAACGCGGTTACCTTTAAACATGAACGGAAGTTTTGATATTTTTTCTCGCATAAGATCTAGTCGTTTATGTGCATCTTCTGCATTGCTATTAGGCAGTAGAGCAACAAATTCTTCGCCGCCCCAGCGAGCAACGAAATCGCTTTTAAGTAAATTGTTCTTTATTTGCGTGGCGATAACTTGAAGAGTTTTGTCGCCTACAGAATGTCCATATTTATCATTTATCGACTTAAAATGATCAATATCGGCAATTGCGATGCAAATTGGCGACTTAGTCTTTTTCGCAGTATCTAATTCTATTTGCGCCTTTTCTTCATATGCGACTCTATTCGGTAGTTTCGTCAAGCCATCGGTAAGTGCCTCAAGTCGCTGCTCAAGCAGTTTTTGTTTATATCCAGACGCTTTATCTTCTAATTCTGTTAAACGCTTTTGCATTGACTGTAGTAAGGCGATCATTTTTTCTTGTTCGGCACGTTCATCCGCCTCAGATTTTGTCAGGGAGGATTGCATTTTTGTTAAATAGTGTTGTGCCTGTTTCTTTAAATCTTCTACTTTGTTGCTGTCGGTCAGTGCTGTTTCGATAGCATCGATTTGCGCCTTCATGTCAGCGGTTTGTTTTTCGCGCTTTTCTATTCTAATTTTAGACTTTTCAATCGTTTTCTTTATACCTTGATTTACTTTAGTCAAGGATTGATGGATATCATGAATCAGTTTGTTGGCTGAACCGGATTCTTTGATGACGTCTTTAATTACAAAACGAATGAGTGTCAGACAACATTCGAGTAACTCGCTTGGATTAAGGCCTTCATCCAATTTTTCACGAATTTCCACAATTGCCTTATCGCCAGGATTGTTCTTTATGTATGGTGAAAGTAGCTCTTTTAGCTCTTGAGCGATTTGAAGATGCAATTGTTTTTGGTGTTTCTTTTCACTGTGACTTTTACTGACTTGGTTGTTGCTTAAGGCTTTTCTAAATAAACCTAAGGCTTGCTCAAATGTATTAACAGGAGAAGAAATATTACTCTCTGAGGGGGATAAGTTTTGTAAAAATAGCTTGATCTCACTTTTTACTTTTTCATCAATGGCATCAATTTCATTTAGTTTCCTAAGCGAATTTTCAATCTGCGAAAGAGTATTTAATTGTTGTTGCTTTAGGTATTTAGCCTCATTTTTTAATTCACTATTAATTTTGACAGACAATTCAGCGGCAGTTTCGTAATCTGGTTTACCAGATAGCAACTTTTTAATCGCCGATAATTCCTTGTCAATTTTGGGATTTGTGCCTTGAAAGAAATCAGCCATGCTAGCGATAAATATAGACAATTTATCGAGTTGCTGTTTAGCAACCATTAGTTTTCGTTTTGCGCTGTCATCACTCATGAATTACTGCCTTGCCAGTCGAATGTTTGGGTAAGTTGCTTCGAAGTTGGATCGAAATGGGTTGATATCTATACCACCCCTACGAGTGTATCGAGCATAAACTGTCAATTTAGTCGGTGAACATTGCTGCATTATGTCCTTGAATATTCGCTCCACGCATTGCTCATGAAATTCGTTGTGTTGCCTAAAAGATATTAGATACTTGAGTAGCCCAGCCCTATCAATTTGTTTGCCGACATATCTAATTATCACGCTACCCCAATCAGGTTGATTAGTAATGAGGCAATTAGATTTTAGTAAGTGACTCACTAAAGTTTCGTCACTATCGTTAGTATTGGTGCAAAGAAGTGATGGCGTTATATCGCCGGTTGAAATATTAACGTCAATGTCGTCGATGACATATCCGTCTAAGCTACCGATGTTCATCTGACTAAATTCACCTGATGAATAAAGTTCTACATTGACTTGGCTGCCTGCGCATGCAGATAGGTCAGTTTTTACGGTATTTTCGACTACTAACTTAGAGGCGAAGACTGTTTGATTTAAACTATTTAGGTAAAGCTTAAAGGATTTTGATTCAATTAAGTTGGGTGATGTTATAGGCACATCACAGCGGAGAATAGCGACAATGGGTTTTCCTTTAGGATTTAACCAAGAAACTTCATATGCATTCCATATATCGACGCCGTGAAAAGGTAACTCTCCGGTGAGCTCAATGTTATTGCGACCAATACTACGTGGCACTGCTTGCAATATGTCTGATGAATAATTTTCTGGATATTCAACAATTTTACCTAAACTTAAATTTTCCAACACTTCCCTTAATTAAATTGTGCTTGTTAGTTACAAACAATAACTAGACGCTAAAAGTGAGAAAGTTATACTAAACCTAATCGTCAGAACTTTCATCCCTAGCAAAACGTAAAGACATAATCTAATGCAAACACTGTTTACTCAAAAATTCGATCAATTCGTTCATTCTTATATCGACCAATCTACTCAAGACAATAGAGGCTTAATTACGCTTTATGATGATGATTGGAAGTCACCTTGTATTGAGGCTAAAGTGGATAATCTATTGGTGAATGAAAGTGAGGTTGATTGGATTCCAACGCTTAGAAGTCCCAATGCTTCTTTTCAGAACATCGCAGATGCCCTAGACATGACGATACCTGAAGAGTTATCCATCTTGTTGGGGCGATACTTCAGTTTGGATCTGAATGCGCAAACTGAACGAGGTAAATTAACGCTCCTGCAAGCATGGAATGCACATGATTTTGAGCGCTTACAAAAAAACTTGATTGCACACGTGCTAATGAAGCGTAAATTAAAACAGCAAGATACGCTGTTTTTTGCATTGACCGATGAAGAGGATTATATCATTTCGCTTGTGCCCAGTAGCGGAGAAGTCGTACTTGAATTGGTTGGTAAACCTCCCCAAGAAGTATTGGCTCACACACTTGGTGATTTCTTAGATGAGTGGGTGCCACTTCCAACGTTCGTTACCTTGTAGCACCGTTAAACCTGTGTCGAGTTTACAGAAGCTTTTGGATAAGCGTTTCAAGCTGCAATACTTTTGTCTCAAGGTTAGCTATTCTCTCTTCCGTCGATAGTGTTTCTGTTGGTGGACAGTCAACCGCAATATTACTAAGTGGGGCTTCTTTTTTAGGTGCATTAGGCCATTTTTTTAAGCCAGTAACAATTGCCGGTAATGATACTTGTTTCCCCAATCTTGCTTTAACCAGCGCTACTGAAGGTTTTTTGCCTTGCTCGTACAAGTCTAAACAGCACTCAATCACTAAACTAATCTCTGGATGCACTTTATTTCCAATATTTAAACATTTTGCGCAAATTTGCCAAAATTTAGTGAGAATTACAATGTGAGAGCCTTACTAATATAGCTATCTATTTGATATATATGAATTATATTATTTGGTCTGATTATTGATAGTTAGACATTTTAGCACTACAAAATTTGGAACATTTAGATTTTGAAACACTTTGTCGTTTGAAATGGTGAGTTTTCGAAACTAAAGTTGCACCAAATACAATAATCAGCTTTCAGCTCGACATGAAATTGAGCTGAGTTTAACTTTAGTAGGAACGTTAGTATGTCAAAATTAGTCTTTGCAGGTTTAGCTTCTCTTTTTATACTTCAAGGGTGTGTCATTTCAGTGAATGATGACGATCATGATCGTGGGAATTATTATCATAGCGAAAAAAAGCGAGAGCAGAAGAATAAGAGTTATATTGCAACCTTAAGCGCTGGTACAGACATTAGTCTAGTAAAAAGTGCTTTAGGCACACCAGATTTTAGTGAAATGCTTATGAAAGAGGACAAAGAATATAAAGTACTCTTTTATCGTACACAGCATGTGCATAGTGATGGGAATACGAGTAAAGACGAATGCACACCGCTAGTATTCAATAATGGAGAGTTGGTAGGTTACGGTGATACGGCTATTCAGCACTTATAAATTGAGCCCTGCAAATGTAAAAAAAATGTAAAACAATTTACAAGTGCTTCATTTATCTACTACACTGGTCATTCTTAATTGCAATTTTGTGCAACAAACAACAATTGGACAGTAGAATGGCCACTTCAGTTTATCAACCAGATGTAGAGCATATAACTTTTTCTTATCTTTCCGCTGAAGATTTGAGTGTTGCAGCATCAATACTGTATAACGCTTATTTTGATGACCCGTTATTCACTGATATTTTTAACGCTGATAAAGAAGGTTATGAAGCACGCTTGCGCTCTGCAATTCGTGAAGAAGTGAATACTTTTTGGGATGCTCAGCAGCCCTTGGTTGGATTATATGAAGATGACCGTCTACTGGCAGTCAGTTGCTTAATTAGCCCTGATGCCGCTTTTGGCGCTGGTCGCTTTTGGCATTGGCGTTTGAAGATGCTACTAACGGCAGGGTATTTTGGTACTAAGCAAATGATAGCCAAAGAAGAAAAAGTCAGAGAGCAAATACCTGCTGAGAATTACCACATGTTGTCTTTGATAGGCGTTCACCCTGATTATCAGGATATTGGACTAGGTCATATGCTTATGAGTGCAATCCTTGGCGTATTGGAAGATGACCCGTCATCTGAAGGGATTGGTGTACTCGTTACTGTTGATAAATGTAAGTCATTTTTTGTTGATGCAGCCTTTAGCGGCGTTGCAAATATCTCTGTTGGTAATATCACAGGTAATGTTATGTTTCGTCCTAGAAAGCTAACTTCCAAATAGCCGCAAAGCGTTGTAAGAAATGTCTTACAACGCTGTCTAATATATCTGTAAATTGTTTACAATTTTTTCTCAGTAAAAATGTCTATTTCTATATAAAACATACATTTACCAGGTATTCTATACTTAAGTATAGATCATGTTAATGCTAAATAATTAAAATAACTTACCGATACAGTATTCGATTGGGTATTCTAATCCTGCCTTACGGAACTTCAGGAAGAAGTATGAGGCAGTAGCGATTAAGGATAATCGTAGTACGGATACTAAGGACAACTTCAGGATGAAGTTAATTTGTTTCAGGGAACTTCAGGACGACGTAAGAAACATAATCGGTTAGGACAACCGTTAGTAGGGAAGCTAAAGGACAACTTCGGGACGAAGATTCTTATCATTTGGATGTGATGTGAAAATGGATAAAATGGAAAGGGACCTTCACAACGGATGTGTTGCCTGCTTAGGATGAGTGGGAGAAAATGGAAAGGGGCGTAATGGATTCTATCTGGACGATGTATTAGCAAAGGAACGCCGAGAAGGAAGCTCAAAATTCAAAAAGAAAGCAGACTTAGGTCTGCTTTTTTCTTGGATACATTCTTTTCAGAAAAACGTTTTAACTCGCCAAAAGACTTAAATTTATCATATTGCTAGATGCAGATGATACACTACACCACTCGATATACGGGAAGATTAACTTCTATAACCTTTTTCCCTACCGTTTTTACTGTACCGATATATGCCGTTTCTCCGTCGCTGCTAAATGCCAGCTCATATGAGTTTTTCCAGTCAAGCTTGCCCCGATGAATCCCTAGTTTTGTCGACGTTCTTGCTAATGAAATATACTGTAAGTTCTCTCTTTCACAATATTGTTTACTATAAGCAACCGCATATTCTGCGATACCTCGAATACGCCAAAATTGAATACACACGGGGATTAATATCGCCAAAATTAAAATATCTAAAAGTGTCATACATGCCCCGTACTTGACAGTAAGTCACCTATTGCGCTCGCAACGACGTCTGAGCGTTCCGGGTTTCTTAAGAAATCGAGCAAATGATCCCTTACACTTGGTATTTGCACCAAATCACTATATATGCCTTTAAACAATGTAAAATCTGGCATGGCTTCAGCAACCTTTTTCATATACCGTGATAGCCGTTCGCTATCACGTAGTAAATGCCAATGACGACCTGCGATAACGACTAATAGTTCAACGTCGAGCTTATCATTGGTTGCCAAAATATCATCGATTAATTGAGTTTTAATATTTAGATTTCCGTTTGTTAATGCTCTTAAAATTAAAGCTTGCTCCTGAGTATATTTATAAAACAAAGAACCAAGGTATTTACTTAGTTTTTCGGAGATCGATATACCTTCAAGTGTGCTCAATATACAATTGAGTACTGGCCCTGGATATTGTTCAAGGTGTTTTAGCAGGCACTCTTCTATGTCTGTTTGGTCGGCAAATACGATAATATCTGCAATATTTTGCACACTCAACGTTTCCCAACGCTGTACAGAAGGCGCTTGCAAATAGGTCCACGTAGATGAGTCATCTAGTGGTTTAAATGCATCTTCGACATCATTGTCCGCTAAGTATTTCTTAAATTTCGCATTGCAGTCAGCTCTCATTTGCTGACTTGGCGTAAACACGCAGGGGTTCTCGGGTAAACCATGTTTTAGGCGTTGTTCATCGTCAATAGATTTGCCAAGCGAATCTACAACAATCTGCAAAAATTGGTCTCGAGCAGCGGCAACTATTAAGCTGTTTTCATCCACTGGCAGCTTAACGTACCATATGTAATGTTCTGAATTTAGTTTTTTGTTCCAAAACATGATGCAGAGCCAAGCATGTGTTTGACGCGGATGAGGAAACGCGTGGGTGCAATTTTCATATTCAAAGAAGCGTTGATTGTCAACTATGCGAATTCCTCTACTAACATCGAGTACAATATATTCTGTACCAGCATGAAGGAGAAACTCACTGATGGTGGAAATTGATCTGGCTTCTTGCATTAATGTCACTTACTTATTTTATGTTAGGTATATACAAATAATATTCTAACATTTACCTAAGGTATTCAAAGGCACGAAATGCGATAATCCATGCAAATTTTATTTGTCTATCAGGAAATGTTTCAATGTTAGACTTGGCGTATCGCGATGAACACTTAATCGTTGTGAACAAACCTGCAAATATGCTGGTGCATCGCAGTATGGTTGATAGGTATGAGACCGAGTTTGTTATGCAGAAATTACGCGACCAAATCGGAATGCATGTATACCCCTTGCATCGTTTAGATAAACCTACATCTGGCGCGTTGTTATTCGCAACATCGTCTGATGTGGCAAAACAAGTGCAGCCGCAATTTGCAGAACATCGTGTTGAAAAACATTATGTTGCAGTGGTTAGAGGTTTTGTAGAAGTGCCGATGCTTATCGATTATCCGCTTGCTGAAAAATTGGATAAGATGACCGATAACTTGGCCAAAGTGAACGACAAAAAAGACGCGATTACGAAGCTAGCGCCAATCGCTAGTATTCAAATTCCTTTGCCCGTTTCGCGATATCCGAGTGCGCGGTTTTCATTGCTGAAATTAAGTCCAATTACGGGCCGGAAACATCAACTTCGTAGGCATATGGCACACATACGACACCC
The DNA here is from genome assembly GCF_030160655.1 of Agaribacter marinus. Classification (GTDB taxonomy): domain Bacteria; phylum Pseudomonadota; class Gammaproteobacteria; order Enterobacterales; family Alteromonadaceae; genus Glaciecola; species Glaciecola marina. The sequence continues at coordinate 1,657,071 of NZ_BSOT01000005.1, read as the reverse complement.
CATTATTGGTGATACGACCCACGGTGATGGTAAGCAGAACCGATTCGCAAGAGAGCAGCTAAGTTTCCCTAGGTTAGCCCTACATGCACATAGTATTTCGTTTTTTCATCCGGTACATTCTAAGATGGTACATGTAAAGTGCAAATTCGATGATGCTTTTACTTGTTTACTTAGACAATTTTCGAGAAATACTCACGTAAGTATCCATAGCGACGTAGAAAGGAAAATTTATGCTGGGGCGTGTTTGTTGGATTTAATTTCTGATAAATCGATTCAAGACGCTTGATTTCAATCAAGTAGCCTCCATTTGATTAACAAATTGCCGTTCCCATGAAGTGTTGCGATGGATAAGAGAATAGGCGCTGACGAGAGTAAAAAAGGTAGATAAACATATGCGTAAAGTGAGTATTTTTGCAGGATCAGTTTATGGAAACGCACAACAAGTCGCGGAAGAAGTCCAAATTATGCTTGAATCAGAAGGTGTTGACGCCGAAGTGTTTGCCGATCCAAGTGTGAGTGATTTTACTGATGCGGAAGCAGTACTTGTCGTGACGTCGACGACTGGCCAGGGCGACGTTCCGCCAAATCTTGAGCTTTTTTATGATGATTTGAAAGCGCAGTTACCACCAATGGGTCAAAAAGCGTTTGCTGTCGCTGCCTTGGGAGATAGTAGCTATGCCGATAGTTTTTGTGGCGCAGGCAAGCAATTTTTTAAATTGCTGACGACACTAGAAGGTAAGCCTGTAGCTGATTTGCTCGAAGTCGATGCTATCGAAACATTGTCTCCTGAAGATGAAGTTACGCCTTGGGTGAAAACGCTTGTCTCTGCGTTGGCGAAAGACTAAGGTCTTTCTTGTGATGTCCCGTCCTAAAATAAGTTAACGGTTTTTAGGACGGGACAAATTTTAGCGTTTATTCTGCATTGCGTAGTATATCGTTTATGCCTGTTTTTGATAAAGTTTTAGCATCAACACGCTTAACGATGACGGCTGCATACAATGAGTACTTTCCACATTTACTTGGTAAATTGCCCGGTACTACTACAGAGCCCGCAGGCACTCTACCATAGTGTATTTCGCCACTTTCGCGGTCATATATCTTCGTACTTTGACCGATATATACGCCCATCGAAATAACCGAACCTTCTTCTACAATCACGCCTTCTACGATCTCTGAACGGGCGCCAATGAAACAATTATTTTCGATAATCGTTGGGCTTGCTTGCAAGGGTTCTAGTACTCCACCAATACCCACACCACCAGATAAGTGCACATTTTTACCAATTTGCGCACATGAACCTACTGTTGCCCACGTGTCAACCATCGTGCCTTCATCTACAAAGGCACCAATGTTCACGTAAGAAGGCATGACAACCACGTTTTTACCGATAAAAGAACCCGTTCTAACGGCCGCAGGTGGGACAACACGCATACCTTCTGCTTTAAATCTAGCTTCATCATAACCCGAAAATTTCAAGGGTACTTTGTCGAAGAACGTTGACTCTGCGCCTTCGATTACTTTATTGTCATGCAACTTAAAATAAAGTAAAACGGCTTTTTTAAGCCATTCGTTTACTTGCCATTTTCCATCAATTTTTTCTGCCACTCGTGCAGTACCCGCATTCAATGATTCGATTGCTTGTGTCACTGCATCCTTAATTTCTACTGATGCTGTTTCTGCAGTAAATGAATTGCGGTTATCGAAGGCTTGTTCAATCACATTGGCTAAATTATTCATATTGCTGTATTCACTTCCGGTTGATCTAGTTTGATTTTGAGTTGTTTACGTAACAAGATTTTTTGTTCTTGAGTAAGGGTTTCACCATCTGCATTGCTGATAATAAATACATCTTCTGCACGTTCACCAATGGTGGTTATTTTCGCCATTTTTAAAGTAATATTTAAGTCGACAAACAAATGTCCTATTTTGGCCAATAGGCCAGGTGCGTCTAAGGCTTCTAATTCAATTAATGTTGAGCCATCTTGAATATCAAAAAAGCGTACTTTTGTAGGCACATCAAGTTGTCGCATTTGCCTAGACATTCTGCGTTTATTGCTATGTGAGCGCCCTGGTTTGACCAATTGCTGATGCACAGCCTTGGCTATGTTATCAGCTCTAGGTTGTGTGCTTATTCGCTCTGAATTTTCGTCCAATATAATCATGCTATCAAATACGTACCCATCACTGGTAACAACAATTTGTGCATCATGTATGGAACAATTTCGACTATCTAAGACTGAGGCGATTTGCGCGAAAAGTGCAGGTCTATCATGGCAATAAATTAGCAGTTCTGTTCCTGCGCGTGACGTAAAGTTGCTTGCAGCCACTATTACGTCTTTTTCTAGCAACTGATGTCCCCTTGATGTAATGACTTGAGAGTGCCAAGCGATCTGAGCAGGCTTGAAACGAGCAAAGTAGTTGTCATTCATTCTTGACCAAAAAGGCAAATAATCTTCTTCATTTACCTCGAGCTGTTCGAGTACTATAGCCGCTTCACTTTTGTGCGTAACTATGCGTTCTTCTAGCGTGTTTTGGCATTGTAAGCCGTTATCGAGGGCTTTTTTAGTCAACAGATATAACTCTCTCAACAAGCTCGCTTTCCAATCATTCCATAAGTTGTTATTTGTTGCTCTGATATCCGCTAAGGTCAGCGCATATAGCAATTCTAGATGTAGCTGGCTTTTTACTTCTGAGGCAAACTCTTTGACCACATCCGGATCATATATATCACGTCGTTGTGCGACCACCGACATCAGCAAGTGGTTCTCCACCAACCACGCAATCATATTAGTATTTTTTTCAGAGATATTGTGCTGTTCACAAAATACAAATACGTCTTTTGCGCCTAATTTCGAATGATCGCCGCCGCGACCTTTGGCTATATCGTGGAAAATTGCAGCGATGAATAAAATTTGTGGCTCATCAAGTTCGTGTACAATTCTGCTACACCTTGGAAACTCTTCTTTTTCTTTATAATAGCGACGCACATACTTTACTAATCGGTGCGTATGCTCGTCTACTGTGTAGGCATGGAATAAATCAAATTGCATCATGCCAACAATATTATCCCATTGGGGCAGGTAGGCGCGCAAAATTCCATGCAGATGCATAATATCCCAGCCCAAATCAAAAAAATCAGGGGTGGATACTAGTTCGATGAATTTTTCGCGACAATCTTCATACTCGTGATAATAGGCGGATTGAAACTGCCGTCTAGCATTTCGTAATTGTCGAATACAGCTGCCATCGAGTCCTTTTATCTCAGGATTTTGCGCAAGTAGGCCTAAGAAGTTCAATATCGAAATAGGCGAGGGAAAGCAATTGTCATGCTGTGGAATTAGTTTGCCATCTTGCATGCAGAAGTCTTGGTTAAAACAATATAACTTTTTCCGACTTTGTCCCAAAATATCACTGCTAAATCGCTGCAATAACATTGAGTTTAGCTCCGATACACGTTGTACAATACGAAACAAGTGTTTCATAAGTTTTTCAACGGCAGCCTTATTTTCACCATAACCCAAACGTTCAGCGACTTGAGGTTGATAGTCAAACAATAATCTATTTTCGGAACGCCCGGCGATAATATGCAACGCAAATCTTATTTGCCATAGTTCTGAACGGCATTCAATCAGTTCGGCGTGTTCTAATTTGGTAAAATACCCATGCCCAATAAGTGTTGTACCGTCGTATTCTTGAAAATGCTTTTTGGCTACCCAACCGATACTCTGAATGTCTCTTAAGCACCCTGGGTTTTCTTTTATATTTGGTTCTAAGTTGTATGAAGTATCATCAAATTTTCGGTGACGATTGATTTGCTCATCTAGTTTAGCTTTGAAAAACAACTTACTTGACCATGTCCGCGGCCCAATCGCCTTTTTCATCAGTGCATCGAAAGTGTCACTGCAACCGCATAGTAGTCTAGCCTCTACAAGGTTTGTTGCGATGGTAATGTCTGCTTTGGCCAGTTGAATAGTTTCTTTTATAGTACGAACAGATTGTCCAATTTCTAACTTAATGTCCCACAAAAATGTAATAAATTGACTTACCGTTTCTTGCTGTGAAGCGGATAGCACTTTTTTACTCAATACAAGTAGGTCTATGTCTGAGTATGGTTGCAATTGGCCTCGACCATAGCCTCCCACTGCACATAATGACAAATTAGAGCAAGTATGTAACGACAGTAATTTCCATGCATGGCAAAGTAACTCGTCTGTGAAATTAGAGCGAGCGACGACTAATTCATCTGCGTTCTTGCCAGTAAAACTGTTCTCAAGCCATGTATAATTAGCCTGTACAGCTTCTTTGAACGCCTTTAGATCATTTAATGAAGTAATTTCTTTTACGTCATCGATAAATGCATCAACAGCCATTTGCCATACCTCTACAATCAACAGATTTCAATATTTTACACCACGTCAATGCCATTTTGTTTAATGACTGATAATTTGAGGAATATTTTCTTCGCCACGATGGGTTAATATTTCAACACCTGAATCTGTCACTAAAAGTGTGTGTTCCCATTGTGCGCTTAAGCTGCGATCTTTTGTCACAACTGTCCATTGATCAGGCAAGACTTTGGAGTATCGTTTACCGGCATTGATCATTGGTTCAATGGTTAAGCACATGCCGGCTTGTAATTCGTCGCCAGTATTTGGTCGCCCATAGTGAACTACCTGCGGGTCTTCATGGAAGACCGCGCCTATACCATGACCACAATACTCTCTAACAACCGAGTAGTTATTGCCTTCGGCATGATGCTGAATAACATGCCCGATATCACCTAGTTTAATGCCTGGTTTAACAATTTTAATCGCTTTGTATAGACATTCTTGTGTAATGCGAATTAAGCGCTCAGCTAAAATAGATGGCTTGCCAACAACAAACATTTTGGATGTATCACCATGAAACCCGTCTTTTATAACCGTAACATCGATGTTTACAATGTCACCATCCTTAAGTTTTTTATCACCAGGTATACCATGGCAAATTACATGATTAACAGACGTACATATTGATTTCGGGAAAGGTGGGTGACCATAATTTAATGGCGCAGGGATACTATCTTGTACGTCTACTATATAGTTGTGGCAAATTGTATTGAGTTCGTCTGTTGTTACGCCTTTTTTAACATGCTCACCAATCATCATCAGTACATCTGATGCTAATTTTCCAGCGACACGCATTTTTTCTATTTCTTCAGGCGTTTTTATTGTAATAGCCAAACCGTTACTCCAGTTCTAATTCCAGTTGCAGAAATTTTGCGGCAGAGTATATCACACCCATAAAAAATCAAAATTATTCATTGCTTTTGCTTATAACCAGTTTGACGCATCGATATTAAAAAACTCAACTGCTAATATTTGTTGGCAAGTAGCACTTGCTTTAGGGGGAGTTTTCCAAATACTCAGAGAAAAAGCTTGTGTGGTTGCGCGTTGGATGGTATAAAGCGCCCGCTGTTTTTAATACAGCAAATTAACTTTAATACACACACATACTAAGACTTGGTTTCGGGGTGTCGTTATTCGGCTGTAATAAAGCACTGTAATTACGATCGAAAGTAAGGGTATGTGGAGGCTTAACCCCTAATTAGGATATAAATTAAATGTCAAATGTTTCTATGCGTGACATGCTTCAAGCAGGCGTGCACTTTGGTCACCAAACTCGTTACTGGAACCCAAAAATGGCTCCGTTTATTTTCGGCGCGCGTAACAAGGTTCATATCATTAACTTAGAAAAAACAGTACCTTTATTTAATGACGCATTGTCATACTTAAGTGGCGTGTCTGCTAAAAAAGGAAAAATTCTTTTTGTTGGCACCAAGCGTGCTGCGTCAGATGCTGTTAAAGAAGCTGCACAGAAGTGCGGCCAATACTACGTTAATAAACGTTGGTTAGGTGGCATGTTGACTAACTGGAAAACAGTTCGTCAATCGATTAACCGTTTAAAAGAATTGGAAGCTCAAAGCCAAGACGGTACGTTTGAAAAGCTAACGAAGAAGGAAGTTTTACTTCTTCAACGTGAAATGACCAAGCTAGAGAACAGTCTTGGTGGTATCAAAGATATGGGCGGTCTTCCTGATTGTATTTTTGTCATTGATGCAGATCACGAGCACATTGCTATTACTGAAGCACGTAACTTGGGTATTCCAGTGGTTGCTGTCGTTGATACAAACTCTAACCCGGATGGTGTTGATTACATCGTACCTGGGAATGATGATGCAATCCGTGCGATCCAGCTTTATACAAATGCTGCTGCTGATTCTGTAACTCAAGGTCGTAACGGCGACGCTGTGCCAGCGACTGAAGACGAGTTTGTCGTAGAAGGCGAGTAATTCGCAAGTTAACAGTTTTGAAGGAGGCTGCGGTCTCCTTTTTTTAAATTTAAATATTGAGGAATAGAACGATGGCAGTGACTGCAGCACTGGTTAAAGAATTACGTGAGCGCACTGGCGCTGGCATGCTTGATTGTAAGAAAGCCTTAGTTGAGACTGATGGCGATATCGAGCAAGCAATTGAAAATATGCGTAAATCAGGTCAAGCGAAAGCCGCTAAGAAGGCTGGTCGTATCGCCGCAGAAGGTGTTATTTTAACAAAGGTCGATGGCAACAAAGCAACTATGCTTGAATTAAACTGCGAAACAGACTTCGTTGCACGTGATGATGGCTTTTTAGCTTTTGGTAGCAAATTGGTTGACGTTGCATCTGCAAATGGAATCAATGACATGGATGCTCTAAATGCTGCTGACGTTGATGGCGCAACAGTTGCTGATGCACGCGATACATTAGTCGCGAAAATAGGTGAAAATATTTCTCCTCGACGTGTTATCACAGTTGAAGGCGACAACCTTGGTGCATATGTGCATGGTGGGCGTATTGGTGTAATCGCTATTCTTAATGGTGGTGACGAAGAGTTAGCAAAGGATATCGCAATGCATGTTGCGGCAGCTAATCCTCAATTTGTTAAACCGACGGACGTACCAGCTGAAGTTGTTGAGAAAGAAAAAGAAATCCAAGTCGAAATTGCGATGAAAGAAGGTAAACCTGCGGAAATCGCGGAAAAAATGGTTTCTGGGCGTATGAAAAAATTCACCGGCGAAATTAGTTTGACCGGTCAGCCTTTTATTAAAGAGCCGAAAACTAGCGTTGGTGACTTACTTAAGTCAAAAAGTGCCGATGTAGTTAACTTCATTCGTTTTGAAGTTGGCGAAGGTATTGAGAAAAAATCAGAAGATTTTGCCGCAGAAGTCGCAGCTCAAATGGAAGCGGCAAAGAAATAAAACGCTTTCCAAGCTTTTGCTAAAAGCAATGTTAATATACACTACGAAGCACCTCAATTGAGGTGCTTTTTTATAGTGTTGATAATATGTACAAAACGTACGCCGCACATATATCTTGTAGAACAAAAGGACACTTTTCATGAGTAACTCAACAAAACCAGCATACCGACGTATTTTATTGAAACTTTCGGGTGAAGCCCTCATGGGGGATGAAGAGTTTGGCATTGATGCCAAAGTACTAGATCGCATGGCTCAAGAGATAAAAGAAATCGTTGAGTTAGGCGTTGAAGTTGGTCTCGTTATTGGCGGGGGGAACCTGTTTAGAGGTGAAGGTCTAGCCAAGGCCGGTATGAATCGTGTAGTTGGTGATCATATGGGCATGCTAGCTACGGTGATGAATGGTTTAGCGATGCGCGACGCCTTACATCGTGCGTTTGTAAATGCTCGTTTGATGTCAGCTATTCCACTTAATGGCGTTTGTGACTCCTATCACTGGACAGATGCAATTAGTTTATTGAAGTCTGGTAAAGTGGTTATTTTCTCTGCGGGTACCGGCAATCCATTTTTTACGACTGATTCAGCAGCATGTTTACGTGGTATCGAAATAGAAGCGGACGCTGTGTTCAAAGCCACTAAAGTCGACGGTGTCTATAATGCGGACCCTGTGAAAAACCCTGATGCAGTATTGATGAAAACGCTGTCGTACCAAGAAGTGTTAGAAAAAGAGCTAAAAGTGATGGATTTATCAGCATTTACCTTGGCTAGAGACCATAATATGCCAATACGAGTATTCAATATGAATACGCCAGGTTGCTTAAAACGAGTGGTATTGGGCGACCCTGAAGGAACGCTTATTACGCACACAGCACAAGAACAATAAAAGGTTAAAAATATGATTGATGAAATCGAATTAGACGCCAGCGAGCGTATGGAAAAAAGCCTAACCGCACTAAAAGGTCAATTAAGTAAAATTAGGACTGGTCGCGCGCACCCAAGTTTATTAGATAGTATCATGGTGCCTTACTACGGTACTGATACGCCGCTTAAACAACTGGCGAATATTATCGCTGAAGATTCTCGTACCTTAGCATTATCTGTTTTTGATAAGAGCTCTATTCAAGCGGTTGAAAAGGCAATAATGCAATCTGATCTTGGTTTGAATCCTATGTCAGCAGGTGCTGCTATTCGTATCCCTATGCCTGCACTGACAGAAGAACGTCGAAAGGATTTAATTAAAGTCGTTCGATCTGAAGCTGAACAGGGCCGAGTGGCTATCCGTAACATTCGCCGAGATGCGAACAGCGACATTAAAGAATTGTTAAAAGAAAAAGAAATTAGTGAAGACGAAAGTCGCGCGGGTGAAGAGAATATCCAATCTATTACCAATGAATTTATCAAGAAAGTTGACCAGATGTTAGCTGATAAAGAAAAAGAATTGATGGAAGTATAGTTCTTTTATTATGGGTGTAGATAAATTAGCAAATGATGTAATTGATGAGGCGCTTGGCTGTACTAAAATACCAAAACATGTCGCTATTATCATGGACGGTAATGGTCGGTGGGCGCAAGTAAGGGGAAAACGCCGGACTTTTGGGCACAAAGCTGGTGTCGATGCTGTTAGAGCGTCGGTAAAATATGCAAGGCAGTCTGGTATTCAGTCGCTTACATTGTTTGCTTTTTCTAGTGAAAATTGGAAACGGCCAAAAGAAGAAGTCGGCGTACTGATGGACTTGTTCGGCCTTGTCCTTAAAAGTGAAGTCAAACGTTTGCATAAGAACGATATTCGTTTGAAAGTTATCGGGGATCTTTCATCTTTCAGTGAGTCATTGCAGAAAAAAATTCACAAGGCAGAAGCCTTAACGGCAAATAATTCAGCGTTAACGGTTAATATTGCTGCGAATTATGGTGGTCGTTGGGACATTGTTAATGCGGCGAAACAGTTGATTTCCAAAGTCCAGAGCGCAGAAATTGACAGCTCAGCTATCACTGAAGAAGTGTTTGATCAACACATGAGTACAGCTCGCTTACCAGAATTAGATCTACTGATTCGTACCGGTGGAGATCATCGAGTGAGTAACTTTTTGTTGTGGCAATGTGCGTACGCAGAGTTTTACTTTACTGATATACTTTGGCCTGACTTTAATGAAGATGCGTTCAAAGCGGCAGTAGAAGACTTCTCATCTCGTCAACGAAGATTTGGTTTGACTGGAGAACAAATAATGACGCAAGATCCAGAGCATAAACCATGTTAAAGCAGCGAATAATAACGGCAATAATTCTTGCGCCGCTAGCGTTATTCGCGATTCTGTTTTTACCTATAGAATATTTTAAAGTCGCAGTTGCTGGGGTTGTTTTTTTAGGGGCATACGAATGGGCCAACATGTCCGGGATTACAATCCGTATTTTTAAGGGGTGGTTTGCAGCATTTATCGCGGTGCTTTGTGGCTTATTAATTTACTTTGTTGATGCAGAGGATATATGGGTTCAAGGAGAATTGAATCCACTCTTCTCATTTATTCTACTCATTGCATCGGTATGGTGGACATTAAGCCTATTGATGATCATCGTTTACCCAAAGTACAGTGGCTTTTGGAAAACAAGTAAACCCATTCGGGCGGCTTTCGGTGTGCTAACCTTGATTCCCACTTGGGTAGCAGTCGTAAGTTTACGTACAAGCCTTTACGATGTAGATCCGTTTTATGGTGCATCTTTATTATTTTACGTATTGGGGATTGTATGGGCCGCTGACATCGGTGCATTTTTCGTTGGCGTGAAGTTTGGTAAGCATAAATTGCGCCCAAATGTGTCGCCTGGTAAAACACTCGAAGGTCTCCTGGGTGGGGTAATGGCCTCATTAGCGATTATTGCATTTGCTGCGCTGCATTATCAGGTTGATCCCTCTAGAATATGGTTGCACGTGGTGATTGGTGGTATTACGGTTGGTGTTTCTGCTCTCGGCGATCTTAATGAATCGATGTTTAAGCGCTGCGCAGGTATGAAGGACAGCGGAAAGTTACTCCCTGGTCACGGCGGTGTAATGGACCGTATTGATAGTTTAACCGCTGCATTTCCTGTCTTTGCTTTTTGTTATGTGGTCTGGATGGCCTAATTACATGCAGCCTCAAAATATAACGATACTGGGTGCTACTGGCTCCATAGGTACAAGTACCCTCGATGTGATTTCGCGCAATGCTGAGCAATACAAGGTATTTGCCGTTTCCGGTTATTCTCAAATAGAAAAGTTAGTTGAGATAGCATGTCAATTTTCGCCAGAATATATTGTTACTGCTGACAAATCGTTAGCCTCTAAATTATTTCAAGCCTTACCTGATAGCCATAAACATAGTTGTCAAATCAAATTTGGCGTGGAAGGATTGGAATTTATCGCATCTCATCCAAAGACAGACACAGTAATGGCCGCTATTGTTGGTGCGGCGGGCCTTAAACCCATAATGTCTGCTATTCGCGCTAGCAAACGAATTTTACTGGCGAATAAAGAGTCCTTAGTAATGTCAGGCGAGCTATTTATGCGAGCGGTAAAGCAACACAATGCAACGTTAATACCGGTTGATAGTGAGCATAACGCCATTTTTCAATGTTTGCCTGATGACTATTGTTATGGTGACAAGGCGTCGAGTGGCATATCACATCTACTGTTAACTGCCTCAGGCGGCCCTTTTCGCACAATGCCTATTAATTTGCTTGATGACGTCAGTCCTGAGCAAGCATGCGCTCATCCCAATTGGGATATGGGTAAAAAAATCTCTGTTGATTCTGCATCTATGATGAACAAAGGGCTAGAGTTTATTGAGGCTCGATGGTTGTTTGGTTTAAATGCTGAGAACATTAAAGTGGTAGTGCACCCACAAAGCACTATTCATTCAATGGTGCAATATGTAGATGGTAGCGTAATTGCTCAAATGGGTAACCCTGACATGCGAACACCTATTGCGCATGCGTTGGGTTATCCAAAACGTGTTACATCTGGTGTGAAAGCCTTAGATTTTTTCAATTTAACTGATTTTAGTTTTGAAGCGGCTTGTCCAAAACGTTTTCCAAATTTATTTCTGGCGATGCAAGCCTGTGAAAAAGGGCAAGCCGCGACAACTGCATTAAACGCAGCGAATGAAATTGCGGTGGACGCATTTTTAAATGAACAAATTCGTTTTACTGATATCTATAAGCTTAACCGCATAGTTGTCGAGCACTTTTCTGAACAAGCGCTCGCAGATATTTCACAAGTTATCCAGCATGATTTGCTGTGCAGGGAATACGCTGCATATAAAGTACAGGAACTCTCAGACTAATGTCGATTATTAACAACATTTTCTTTTTTGTTATTGCATTGAGTATTTTGGTTGCGGTGCACGAATGGGGGCACTATTACGTCGCGAAGCTTTGTAAGGTTAAAATTCTGCGTTTTTCCATTGGTTTTGGTAAACCATTGTACAAGCGAGTCACATCGTCAGGCATGGAATTTGTGATTGCGGCAATCCCCATGGGAGGGTATGTCCGCATGCTAGACGGGCGAGTAGATGACGTGTCTGAAGTGCAACAAGACCTTGCGTTTAACCACAAACCCCTATATCAGCGCTTTGCAATTGTTGCTGCTGGTCCATTAATAAATATCATTTTTGCGGTTTTTATTCTCATGGCTATCGGCATGATTGGTCAGCAAACAATAAAGCCAATTATTGGTGAAGTGCAAGCCGGATCTTTGGTCGATGGCAGTGGGGTTTCGCAGGGCGATCAAATCATCAGTATTGGTGGTAGAGAAACCAACAATTGGCGCGACGTCAGTATTGAAATCGCTACATATAGTGGTGAACAAACGATGCCCCTAACTGTCATTGATGCAGATAGTCGGCAACGTCAACTTTTTATAACGTTAAATGGTTGGAAGGTAGACCCAGATAGTCAAAGCCTATTTGATGCCCTAGGTTTTACACCTTTTCGTCCAGCGTTGACTAAGACCTTAGGCTTAGTCTCCGAAAACTCGCCAGCTAGTGATGGCGGATTGCAATTAGATGATGAAATATTGGGAATAGATGGAACTACTTTTAATAATTGGAGCCAAATAGTCGACTTTATCGAACAAAGTCCGAAGCAAAAAGTTAAGTTGAACGTGCTTAGGCAGGGAACAAATGTTGTGCTTGATGTGACATTTGGCGTGCACCCTGAAGATAGTACAAAGGGGTATTTAGGTGTAGTTCCCTATCAGGGAGCATGGCCTGAAGAATTCGTTCAGGAAATAGAGTTAGGTGTTGTAGACGCGTTTTTATATGGCCTAAATGAAACATGGCGTTTGGTTTCAGTAACATTTGAGATGTTGGGGAAATTGTTAACAGGTGATATTTCTGTTAAGAACTTAAGCGGTCCCATATCTATAGCACAAGGCGCAGGAACAAGCGCGAGTGTTGGCTTAGTAGCATTTTTGAGTTTTTTAGCGCTTATTAGCGTGAATCTTGGTATTATTAACCTTTTGCCGTTGCCAATATTAGATGGTGGTCATTTAATGTACTTTACGGTGGAATGGTTAACTGGAAAGCCAGTGTCAGAGGCTGTTCAGGACATAGGATTTCGTATCGGAGCCGCATTACTTTTTGTCGTAATGGGAACCGCGATTTTTAACGATATCTTACGCAATATATAAACATAATAAGATCTGACACAACGTACTGGATTTAAGATAGTAGATGAAGTTTAATAAAATTATTCTTGCCGCATTACTCGCTGTTTCTTCCTCTTCCTTTGCACAAACTAATTATGATTTTGTGGTTGAGGATATACGAGTTGAAGGCTTACAACGTGTTGCTCTCGGTGCCGCGTTAACGTATCTTCCGGTGCAACGCGGAGATGCTATGAATAAGTTTCGTGTGACGCAACTTATTCGATCGTTGTATTCTTCGACACATTTTGAGAGTGTAAAAATTTACAGAGATGGTTCAGTACTGGTGGTCGAAGTCGAAGAGCGCCCGACCATTTCGAGTATAATATTTGACGGTAACGATGATATTAAAGACGAACAGCTGCAAGAAAGTTTGGACGGCGCGAATATCAGAATTGGCGAACCATTAGATAGAACAGTCATCACTTCAATAGAAAACGGCCTGAAAGACTTCTTTTATAGCATCGGCAAATACAACGCGACGGTTAATGCAATAGTGACGCCTCTTCCACGGAATCGAGTTGACTTGAAACTGACCTTTGAAGAAGGAGACGCGGCTAAAATTAAACAGATCAATATTGTCGGTAACGAAGTCTATGACGATACTGAACTGTTTGGTCAGATGGAATTGAAGTTTGACACCCCATGGTGGGACTTTACATCAGAAACCCGGTATCAACAGCAAACGCTATCTGGCGACATGGAAACGATTACCAGTTACTATAAAGATCGTGGCTATTTGCAATTTGGTATCACGTCTACTCAGGTTTCGATGTCCCCAGAAAAAGACGGTATCTATATTACCTTAAATTTGTCAGAGGGCGAAACCTACACAGTTTCAGATATCGAACTGGTAGGTGATTTATTAGGGTATGAGGAATTTGTTCGTCAATTGTTACCGATAAGAACAGGCCTTTTATATAGTCAAGCGCAAGTCACATACGCCGAAGAATTTGTGTCGAAATACCTCGGTCGATACGGGTATGCATACCCTACGGTTACTACTATTCCCGAAATTAATGAAGAAGATAAAACGGTTAAACTTACTATTTCTGTTGACCCGGGTAAACGTATTTACGTGCGTCGGGTAAATATAGAAGGTAACCAAACGACGGCAGACGAAGTACTCCGTCAGAATGTTGTACAGCTAGAAGGTACCTGGTTGTCTGAAGGCTTGTTAGAGACCTCTAAATCTCAGTTATCTCGTTTGACCTATATGGAAGAAGTGGAATATGAAACGGTTAGATTACCGGGAGAGGATGATAAAGTTGACATTGAATTTAAAGTTAAAGAACAGGCTTCTGGACAATTTAATGCAGGAATTGGATACGGTGATGCAACACGATTAAGTTTGCAGGCGGGCATTCAACAGGACAATTTTTTGGGTACTGGTAAACGGGTGGGTGCAAATATCTCGACAGTATCTTATCAATCTACTGCGCAGTTAACCTACTTAGACCCTTATTTTACAATTGATGGTATTAGTCTGGGCGGAAGCCTTTCATATAGCGAATTCGATGGTGGCGACTTTGGTACCGTTAGGTTTAATACTAAGCGCTGGTCTTTGGGCGGAAATATTGGGTACCCAATAAATGAAGTGAACAGAATTAGTTTTGGTTTAACCTATTCTGATGTTGAATTGACCTCTGACAACACGCAATTTGAGCAGACAAGACAGTTTTATCGCCAGTTTGAAGATCCTAATGACCCTGAAGCACCAATTGATTATGCCAGTTTGTTAGGCTCAGTTACATGGAGCCGTAATACGCTTAACCGAGGCTTATTCCCCTCCAGTGGATCATCACAACGCGCGTCGTTTAGTATTACGACACCAAATTCTGATGTTAATTACTTTAAGTTTGTTTCTGACAACAAATGGTATTACCCCTTAAGTAGGAATCAGCGCTGGACTGTGCTCGGGCGAATAAGGTTGGGTTATGGTAATGGTTACGGTGATGTTGATGGGATTGAGCAAGTATTACCATTTACAGAAAACTTTACAGCAGGTGGTGCAGATACTTTACGTGGATTTGAAAACAATACTGTAGGTCCGCGAGGTGTGAGACGAATAAGTAGCCAAGCACTCACTACTCCAAATGGAGTGCCAGTCATTAACGATCCGAGTCAAGATACACTAACGCTGTCAAGCCGAAGTTTAGGTGGAAATGCGATGGCTATTGGTGGTATTGAGCTCATTGTTCCTACGCCATTTGTCGAAACTGAGTTCGACAACTCCGTTAGAACAAGTCTTTTCTATGACGTAGGTAACGTATGGGACACTGAGTTTGATTACGATGCTGTGAAAGATCTAAGGCTCGTACAAACACAGAGTTCTCAGGTATTAGCTGATTTTAGTGACTGGAAATATTACAGAAGTTCAGCCGGTTTATCTGTGCAATGGATATCTCCGATGGGGCCAATGGTATTTAGTTTCTCTCGTGCATTGAAAGAAAGAGAAGGCGATGATGCTAAATTCTTTACATTCAATATTGGATCGACCTTCTAGAAAGGTTATAATTTTACAACTTTTTAACTATCACAAATAATAACAAACCCAAGGAGTGTTATTTTGAAAACATTGAATAAAGGACTGGCATTTTTTGCATTAGTTGGATTTTCAGTAATGTCAGTTGCTGCGAACGCGGCGGAGAAGATTGCCGTTGTTAACATGCAGCTTATCATTCAATCATTACCACAGGTAGCCGCAGTAGAGCAGGCTATCAACGAAGAATTTAAGGATCAAAGACAAGAACTCCAAAAACTTCAGTCAGACGGCAACTTCATGATGGAAAAGCTCCAACGCGAAGCAGCAACAATGAGTGAAGATGAAAAAGTTAAATTACAAACGCAAATTCAAGAGCTTAGTCAGCAATTGCAGCAGAAAGGGCAGCCTTTGCAACAAAGTATTCAGCGTCGTACTAACGAAGAGCGCCAAAAGCTGATTATTCTTATTAGACAGGCTATTGCGTCAATCGCTGAAGCGGAAGGTTATGACTTAATTGTTGATGCTTCTGCCGTTTCTTTTGCTAAGCCAGAGTACGATATTTCGTCAAAAATATTGGACCAAGTAAGTAAAGCCAACTAAAGTGTTTAAAAATCAGGCCAACATCTGTTGGTCTGATTTGTTTTTCGCCCTCAAAGCCTTATCTTATTGCGCCTCAATGCCTTTCCATAAGTATAAATTTAGCCTTCAGTAGGAGATATTCTTGGCAAACTCTCTCAACATTATTGATATCAAAGAAATTATGTCGTTGTTACCGCATCGATACCCTATGCTTTTGATTGACCGCGTAACCGACTACACCTTAGGTGAGTCTATAAGTGCTTATAAAAATATTTCTATCAATGAAGATATCTTTAATGGCCACTTCCCTGGTCAACCGATCTTTCCTGGCGTAATGATTTTAGAAGCACTAGCGCAAGCCGCAGGTATATTAGGTTTTAAAACCATGGGGAATTCTGACAAACTATATTTGTATGCTGGCATTGACAAAGCTAGGTTTAAACAACCTGTAGTGCCAGGAGACCGCTTAGATTTTGAGGTTAAATTACTTAAAGAGCGTCGGGGCATTTGGAAGTTTGAAGGGATTGCTAGCGTTGATGGCAAAGAAGTATGCAATGCCGAGTTTATGTGTGCTATGAGAGATTTTTAATATGATACACCCATCTTCAGTGATATCAGACAATGCAAAAATAGGCAAAGACGTAAAGATAGGTCCTTTTTGTTATATTGGTGACAATGTAGAAATTGGAGATGGATGTGTCCTTCGAAGCCATGTTGTTATTAATGGACATTCTAAAATAGGAAAGAACAACGAATTTTTTCAATTCTGTTCAGTTGGCGAAGACTGCCAAGATAAAAAGTATGCAGGAGAAGATACATACTTGGAAATTGGTGATGACAATATATTTAGAGAGTCTTGCACGATTCATAGAGGCACTACTCAAGACAACAGCGTAACCAAAATCGGTTCACGTAGTTTGTTCATGGTAAATACACACATTGCCCACGATTGTGTTATTGGCAATGATAACGTATTAGCAAATAACGCGACACTTGCTGGGCATGTGCATGTAGGTGACTTTGTTATTCTTGGTGGTATGACTGCAGTTCATCAGTTTTGTAAAATAGGTTCTCATGCGTTTACCGGTGGGGGAGCTATTCTGCTGAAAGACTTACCACCATACGTAATGTATAGCGGTACAAAGCATGTGCCTCAAGGAATTAACAACGAAGGTTTAAAACGCAGAGGCTTTTCCGCTCAGGCTGTATCGAATATCAAGCAGGCATATAAGACCATTTATCGCCAAAACAATACCCTAGAAGAAGCTGAATTACTGATTGCTGAAAAAGCAAAATCTAACGATGAATTAGTGGTAATTGCACAGTTTTTTAAAGACTCAACTCGCGGCATTGCCAGATAGTCGAATTATATGCCAAAGCCAATAAAAATAGGCGTGATTGCTGGCGAAGCATCTGGTGATGTACTTGGCGCAGGTATGCTTAAAGCAATTAAACGTCAATACCCGGATGCTATAATACAAGGTATTGGTGGTCAGCATATGAAAGCTCAGGGGGTGTCATCCTTAGATGACATGGACAAACTTTCGGTGATGGGCTTAGTTGAAGTCCTTAAACATCTTCCAGAACTACTTAAAATACGCCGTAAAGTGGTTAAACATTTTATTGATAACCCTCCTGACGTCTTTGTTGGCATTGATGCGCCAGATTTTAATCTACCGATCGAAAAGAAACTAAAACAAGCAGGCATAAAAACAGTCCATTATGTTAGTCCTACTGTTTGGGCTTGGCGTGAAGCGCGAATTCACAAAATTGCTAAGGCAACGAATTTGGTGCTTGGTATATTTCCTTTCGAACATCTATGTTATCAAAAATATGGTTATGCTTACGAGTATGTAGGTCATACTCTTGCAGAAGAGATCCCGCTCCAAGTTAATCAAGCGTCTTCAAGAGAGCGCCTGAATTTGCCTCAAAATGAGCACATACTGGCCTTGTTGCCTGGTTCACGACGAAAAGAAATAGCGTCGATGCTGGATATATTTTTAGATACTGCACAAGCTTATAACGCAGTGCAAAAGTGCCGCGTTATTATCCCAGCTGCAAATCAATCTTTACTTGATCAGATAAATGCAATCGTTAGCCGCAAACGACTAGACTATAGTGTCGATGTTCTAGATGGCGACGCAAGAGAGATTATGATCGCATCTGATATTGTCTTACTGACGTCCGGTACCGCGAGTTTAGAAGCCATGCTCTGTAAACGACCGATGGTAGTTGCCTATAAAATGTCGTCATTGACCTATAAAATGATGCAACGGCTATATATACCTGACTATTTTGCATTGCCGAATATTTTGGCCGACGAGTTGTTAGTACCAGAGCTTTTACAAGATGATGTTAATCCTCAGACCTTGTGCAAACATTTATTAGCGCAGCGTGAGGTCGATAAAAATACTTATATTCCAACCTTTGAACGGATTCACAATATACTAAGATGTAATGCTGATGAAAAATCTGCGCAAGCCGTGCTTAATTTGGCGCTTAATTAATGTTAATCGCCGGTGTAGATGAAGTTGGTCGGGGACCTCTCGTGGGGGATGTTGTTACTGCGGCAGTAATATTAGATCCAAATAGGCCTATTGAAGGCCTAGCTGATTCAAAAAAATTGAGTGAGAAAAAGCGAAATATACTCGCACCAATTATTCAGCGCGATGCACTCGCTTGGTCAATTGGCCGAGCATCACCTCTAGAAATTGATAAATTGAACATATTGCACGCGACTATGTTGGCCATGAAGAGAGCGGTAGAAGGGCTTTCGGTATGCCCCGATTTTGTGATAGTTGATGGCAATCGACTACCCAATTGGCCTTATAAGGCTAAGGCCGTTGTAAAGGGCGATGATAAGCATGCTGAAATTGCCGCTGCGTCGATTATAGCCAAGGTAGCGCGGGATCATGATATGATCGAACTAGACAAAAAACACCCTGAGTACGGATTTGCTCAACACAAAGGTTATCCAACGAAAATGCACTTAGAAGTACTTAGTGCACTTGGCCCTTTGACTGAATATAGAAAGAGCTTTAAACCTGTCCAGCTTGCATTAAAAGCCTAAAACATATGGAGAATAATAAGAAGTGACGGCTAGTTTTGTACATTTGCGTATCCATAGTGACTTCTCAATGGTTGATGGGCTAAATAAGGTCAATCCTATTTTAGACAAAGTTGCTGAGTCTGATATGCCCTCTTTAGCAATAACTGATCAAATGAACATGTGTGGTTTAGTGCGGTTTTATTCTGGAGCATATGGTCGAGGGATAAAACCTATAGTTGGATGCGATGTCAATTTACTCAATGCTGAGCTAGATAACCATGTTGGCAGTATGACGATGCTGGCAATGGATAATCAGGGCTACAAAAATATTACCTGCCTTATTTCAGACGCGTATTTACAAGGGCACGTTCTGCATCAGGTGGTGGCTCAAAAAGAATGGCTACCCAAATACTCTGCTGGGGTGATTGTCCTTTCTGGTGGGATGAATAGTGATCTAGGCGTTTTGCTCAGAGAAGAAAAGTATGAGCAGGCGAAGTCCTTAGCCTTGGAATATCAGAAGATTTATCCCGACCGATTTTATATTGAATTACATCGTACTGGGCACAATGGTGAAAACACCTATATACAGCAAGCTGTAACGTTAGCGTCAGAATTGAATCTTCCAGTGGTAGCGACAAATAACGTTCGTTTCCTCAAGCCGCAAGATTTTGAGGCACATGAGATTAGAACAGCTATTTCTGATGGCTTTACATTGGAAGACCCTCGGCGCCCAAAAAATTACACTGAGCAACAGTATTTGCGCAGCCAAGAAGAAATGGTTGAACTTTTTGACGATATACCAGAAGCAATAGAAAATACGCTTGAAATAGCGAAACGTTGTAATGTGGAACTGACCTTAGGCAAATATTTCTTGCCGCAGTTTCCTACGGGCGATATGAGCATTGAAGACTTTTTGGTTAAGGTGTCTCAAGAAGGCTTAGAGCGTCGCTTAAATAAACTTTTTCCGAGCGAAGAAGAAAAACAAAATAGGCGGCCTGAGTATGATGAACGTCTCCAAATTGAGTTAGAAGTCATTAACCAAATGGGCTTCCCTGGCTATTTCTTAATTGTTATGGAATTTATTCAGTGGAGTAAAGACAATAATATTCCAGTCGGGCCGGGCAGAGGCTCTGGTGCAGGCTCATTGGTAGCGTATGCACTTGATATTACTGACCTTGACCCATTGGAATTTGATTTACTCTTCGAGCGATTCTTAAACCCTGAACGGGTATCCATGCCAGATTTTGATATCGATTTTTGCATGGATCGTCGAGACGAAGTTATTGATCATGTCGCCGAAATGTACGGCCGAGATGCCGTTTCTCAAATCATTACATTTGGCACCATGGCTGCCAAAGCCGTTATTCGTGATGTTGGACGCGTATTAGGTCACCCTTATGGATTTGTAGACAGAATATCTAAACTTATTCCACCAGAGCCTGGGATGACGCTTAAAAAAGCGTTTGAGGCAGAACCTCGCTTACACGAAGCCTATGATAACGATGAGGAAGTTAAAGACCTCATTGATATGGCACGCATTCTCGAAGGTGTTACTCGAAATGCCGGTAAACATGCCGGTGGCGTGGTTATTTCTCCCACAACGATTACTGATTTTTCTCCGTTGTACTGTGATGATACTGGTGCAAACCCCGTGACTCAGTATGACAAAAATGATGTCGAAACGGCAGGGTTAGTGAAGTTTGATTTCTTGGGTTTACGTACCCTAACTATTATCCAGTGGGCAGTGGATATGGTTAAACAGGTACGCGGCGAAGAGATTGATATAACGGCGATTCCGTTAGAAGATAAAAAATCATTTAAGTCCTTAATGCGCGCCGAAACTACGGCGGTTTTCCAGCTGGAATCACGAGGCATGAAGGATTTGATTAAACGTCTTCAACCTGATTGTTTTGAAGATATCATTGCTCTCGTGGCTTTGTTTAGGCCAGGGCCTCTGCAATCTGGCATGGTTGATAACTTTATTGACAGAAAACATGGAAGAGAAGAGGTATCTTACCCAGATGCCACTTGGCAGCATGAATGCCTTAGGGAAATTTTAGAACCAACGTATGGCATTATTTTGTATCAAGAACAGGTAATGCAGATTGCGCAGGAAATGTCGGGTTATTCGCTTGGTGGTGCTGATTTACTTCGTCGTGCCATGGGTAAGAAAAAGCCGGAAGAAATGCAGAAGCAACGCTCTAGTTTTGAAAGTGGTGCAAAAGACAATAACATCGACCCAGAATTAGCCATGAAAATCTTTGACCTAGTAGAAAAATTTGCAGGTTATGGGTTTAACAAGTCGCATTCTGCTGCATATGCGTTGGTGTCGTATCAAACCTTATGGATGAAGGTACATTATCCCGCCGAATTTATGGCTGCGGTATTGTCAGCGGATATGGACAATACCGATAAGATAGTTACATTGATTGATGAATGTAATCGCATGGGTATTGATATTTTGCCGCCAGATTTAAATACGGGTGAATATAAATTTACAGTAAACCCGCAAGGGCAAATCGTTTATGGAATAGGCGCTATTAAAGGTGTTGGTGAAGGTCCAGTAGACGCCATAATAGACGCACGAAAAACAGAAGGCTTATTTACTGATCTCTTCGATTTTTGTGCAAAAGTAGACTTGAAAAAAATTAATAAACGCGTCATGGAAAAGTTAGTTTTGTCTGGCGCTATGGACAATTTGGGGCCTCATCGTGCAGCATTGATGGCGACCTTAAAAGATGCGCTCGATACAGCTGCACAGCACGCTAAGGCCGCGTTATCTGGACAAGGCGATTTATTTGGCACAGAAGTTAAAGGTGAAGAGCAAGTTGCCAGCGCCTTTAAAAATGTGCCGCCTTGGTCTGACCGCATTTGGTTGAATGGCGAGAAGGAAACCTTGGGCCTTTATTTAACGGGTCATCCTATTAATCAGTACTTAAAGGAAATACGCCATTATACTGATACAAAACTAGTGGATGTAAAACCCACGAATAAAGATAACCCGGTTAGCGTATTAGGGTTAGTTATCGGTGTTCGAGTGATGACTAACAAAAAGGGTCGACGATGGGCCTTAGTGACATTAGACGATAAATCGGCTCGTTTGGAAGCTCGTTTTTTCCCTGATGCATATGAGCAGTATGAAGATGTTTTGGTAACAGACAATTTGCTTTGGATTAGAGGACAGGTCAGCTTTGATGAGTACTCAGGCGGCAATACAATGTCTGGCTCAGAAGTGATGACGTTAGCAGAAGCAAGAAGTCGATATGCATCTCATTTAGAGTTATTTTTAAATACTTCAGATTGCACTGTGTCGTCAGTGGCTAAAATTCAGGATATACTACAGCAATATCGCGGCGGCAGCTGCCCCTTGCACATACAGGTAGAGCACCCTGATGTAGCCGTTGGGCTTTCTGCTGATGGTAGCTGGTACATTACGCCAGATGATGAACTTATAACAGACTTGGGGCTTGAGTTAGGGCATGAAAATGTCAACTTACGCTTTTAGTAAATAACAACAAATATTCAATTTGGGAATAATAATGGGGTTACATTTTTTAGATTTTGAGCAACCCATAGCAGAGCTTGAAGCCAAAATAGAAGAACTTCGACTTGTGAATCAAGGCGGAGAGTTTGATGTTGGTATCGAAGAAGAGATTACCAAGTTACGTGAAAAGAACGCGGAGTTAACGCGCAAGATTTTTTCTGGTTTAGGCGCATGGCAAATATCGCAAGTTGCTCGTCACCCGATGAGACCATACACGCAAGATTACATTAAGCACATGTTAACTGAGTTTGATGAGTTAGCAGGCGATCGCGCCTTTGCTGATGATAAGGCAATTGTCGGCGGTTTAGCAATGTTGGATGAAATACCGGTGATGATCATTGGTCATCAAAAAGGCCGTGATACTCAGGAAAAAATTAAACGCAATTTTGGTATGCCAAAACCGGAAGGTTACCGTAAAGCATTGCGCTTAATGAAGATGGCTGAACGTTTTAACTTGCCAATCGTTACCTTTATCGACACGCCGGGCGCATATCCTGGTGTTGGCGCAGAGGAACGTGGTCAAAGTGAAGCTATTGCAACAAATTTAAAAGTAATGGCTGAACTAAAAGTGCCAATTATCTGTACGGTCATCGGAGAAGGTGGCTCGGGTGGAGCGCTTGCCATTGGTGTCGGCGATAGGGTGAATATGTTGCAATATTCAACATACTCAGTGATATCACCTGAAGGTTGTGCGTCTATTTTATGGAAAAGCGCTGAAAAAGCATCGACTGCGGCTGAAGCGATGGGTGTAAGCGCGCCTAAAATTAAAGAACTCGGGTTAATTAACGCCATTATTGATGAGCCTTTAGGCGGTGCACATAGAGATCATGTCGCGATGGCCGCAAATTTAAAAGCGACTATCAAGCAACAACTTTCTCAGTTGTCTTCATTAAGCACAGAAACATTGATGCAAGAGCGATATGAGAGACTCATGTCTTTTGGTTACTGCTAAGTCCATATTAGGGATGGCATGAGACATGTCACCCCTATTTGAATCCTTTTCACAAAGCCTAGGTAAGGTATCTAACCTAGTCGTCGCTTTCAGTGGAGGCGTTGATTCAACTGTTTTACTTCATTTAGCTCAAAAATATAGGCAACTAAATCCATCTGTGCGTATTAGTGCTGTGCATATTAATCATCAAATAAGCACTAATTCGAGCACTTGGGCGCAGCATTGTAAAAACGTGTGTGACAACATGCGCATTCCCTTTGAATGCCATTCGGTCGATATTAAAGGCAATCTGCAGATGGGTGTAGAAGGTGCTGCGCGAAAAGCGCGCTATGATGCCTTATTGTCTAATTGCCCACATGGCGCAAGTATCTTGCTTGGACAACATAGTGATGATCAAGCTGAGACCTTTTTGTTGCAAACGGCAAGAGGCGCTGGGCCTAAAGGCCTAAGTGCCATGGGGCAGTATCATTCGCTTCAAGGAAAATCGCTCATTCGGCCGCTTTTAAACGTATCTCAGACCGATATTCTAGCGTATGCACAGACTCATCATTTGTCGTGGGTCGAAGATGAATCTAATCAAAATACTGATTTTGATCGCAACTATATTCGTAACGAAGTATTACCACGCATTCAAAAGAGATGGCCATCATTTTCTAGCTCAGTTGTTAAGAGTGCAAGAATGTGTGCATCAGAAATGCGTGTGCTAAATGAGTATATGGAACTCTTAAGCAAGGACTTGTTAGGCAAGAACAATATCTTGCTGTTAAGTCCCTTAGAAAAGCTCGCTAAGCACACGAAAGCAAGTTTTGTACGCTATTGGCTAGACATCCATAATGTATTAATGCCGTCGGAAAGAGTATTAGATGAAATCCTGAATATGCATGCCGCAAAAGATGACGCAAATCCTACTGTCGTTGTCGGCAAAGTGAAAATCAGACGATATATGCAAGCGCTTTATGTTGATACTGATGAGAACACTTGCGAGAACATTAGAGCGTCACAATGCCCTTTAATTGACATAGATGAGTCCGATAAGCGCGTGCGACTCGATAAGTTGTTTGTTGCGTCCGGTGAGTTTGCGTCACTACATATAAGTTTGCAGCAAACGGGTGAAAATGTCATATCAACTAACGCGTTTAGCGCAAGTGACGTTACGTCGATAAAAATAGCCTTTGGAAAGTTAACCGAACGTTTTAAGCCGTATGCCAATCGCCCAGCAAAAAAAATCAAGTCTTGGTGCAAGGAATGGGAGATTCCACCATGGCAACGAAAGCGACTGGCGTTAATATTCGCTGATGACTCTCTTATAG
The DNA here is from genome assembly GCF_030160655.1 of Agaribacter marinus. GTDB lineage: Bacteria > Pseudomonadota > Gammaproteobacteria > Enterobacterales > Alteromonadaceae > Glaciecola > Glaciecola marina. The sequence goes on along the minus strand of NZ_BSOT01000005.1, from coordinate 1,632,209 downwards.
GTATGGTTAACAACAACGCTACTATTATTTGGTCCTCAGAAAGATCAATAGATCAAAGTAAATCGCTTTTTATTGCAGAGTTATCAATCGTCAATCAGAGTACCGACACAAACTAGTTTATGCAGCAATGATGTTATTCTTACCAGTATGCTTAGCCTTGTATAATGCGGTGTCCGCGCGTTCAAAAATGCTCTGAGGTGTATCTTTTATCAAAAATGATGTAGCGCCTACGCTGCAAGATACAGCATGCTCTTTGAACAAGGTATGATTGTTTACCGACTGTGTGATTCGCTGCGCCACCATGGTATTTGCGCTTGGACTGCTGTCAGTTAATAAGCAGCAGAACTCATCACCACCAAACCTAAATGCGTGGTCAGTATCTCGTAATCCCTTAATCAGTAACTTAGCAAATTCAGTTAATACATGGTCACCTTCTTGATGACCATATTTATCATTTACAGACTTAAAGTTATCTAAATCAAATACTAGCAAACCAAAGCTTTCATGATTCCTATTGCACATGCTAATTAATTTAGACACAGATTCGTTATAGCTTGCACGGTTACCTAAGCCAGTTAACATATCTTTTGTGGCTAACTGACTAATACGGTAGTACTCCAGAGCATGACGTAAGCTCATCGCAAAAATACCGTGAATTTCCGATAAAAGCTTGCGTTGGACGGGCGTCAGTACTTTGCTAAATGAGTATGCTAGTTGCGCATGCTGTGGAGTACCAAAAGGGTGACCATAATAAATAGATATTTTCATGATACGAGAACGAAGCTTAGATTTACCCGTCCGTAATACTTGGTCAGCAAAACTTAATTTGAGCGATGTACAAGGTAATTTTTCCGATAATATTAAAAAATAATCGTTTGTTAGTTCTTCTAAGTCAATGGAAGATAACATCGTTCTCATGATGTTTGCCGATTCAGACATTGTTAATACTGGCATATCTGCAGATTCATGCACAACTGATGCTATAGTATTCTCTTCGGGTGACATAAGACTAATTTCCATCAATGACTCCAACTATGTAATGTCATAAAATCGACGTTTTGGTATTTGCCGCTGGAATACTTTACTATCTGTATGCTAGCAACAAAGGGTGTCGGTTTTCTGTCTATTTAGCGACAGGCGTATTGTATAGTTAGCTGTAAAGCATAAAGTATGCCCATTCTTTAATCGTGGCTTAAGTCGGAAATATAATGATGGTTTTCTAAAGGGAATACGCGCTTGAATCAGACCTTTGTTAGTATCTTAGTGCTTATGATTATATCCACCGGACTTATCTGGATATTTAAACGTTTAAGTCTCCCGCCGATACTGGCTTATCTGGTCGCTGGTATCCTAATTGGGCCTGAACTACTCAATTTTTTCAGCAACAATATTGATGCAATGCATTTGGCTGGCGAAGTAGGTATTGTTTTTTTATTGTTTACATTAGGTTTGGAATTTTCATTAGCGAAAATGCTTGCCATGCGACACCTCGTGTTTGGTGTAGGTGCTGGTCAAATGCTGCTAACGACTACTTTTTTTGCCGCTATTGCCATGTTCTTGGGGCAAAATATTTCCGCTGCAATCGTCATGGGGGCTATGCTAGCACTATCTTCGACGGCCATCGTTATAAAAACAATTAATGAGCAAGGTAGGTTAAACACTAGCCGTTCGCAACTTGCGATTAGTGTATTGCTCTTTCAGGATGTGGCAGTCGTTCCATTCTTGATTGTAATTCCCTTGCTCGCGAGCTCGGGCGATACCTCTATCACAATAGCTATATTACTTGCGCTACTGAAGGGGGTTGTTGTTATTGCGGTCTTACTTGCGGCGGGTAGATGGCTCTTACCCCGGTTATTCAACGAAATTGCCAGTGCGAAGACTGATGAGCTGTTTGTGCAAACTACTATAGTTGTCGCGCTGTTAGCCGCGGGGGTAACATATGCCGCGGGTCTATCGATGGCCTTAGGCGCTTTTCTTGCTGGTATGATGCTAAGCGAATCACAATACCGACATCAAATCGAAGCTGACATAAGGCCATTTAGAGATATTTTGATGGGCTTATTTTTCATTACTGTCGGTATGCAAGTAAATTTAACGGTAGTGACGCAAAATTGGCATTGGATACTTTTGTGTTTGCTTATAATCATTGTGGTGAAAGTACTTTTAGTGAAAGCAGCCGCTTATTTTTACCACGCTAATAAGGCGGATGCTTGGGCGGCGGGTGTCAAATTAGCACAAATTGGTGAGTTTAGTTTTGTGCTTGCTGCACTAGCGTTTGAGAACGGTGTCATTAGTGAATACTTATCAAGCATGCTGATCAGTATAGGCTTAGTTAGTATGGCGATTACGCCTTGGTTAATTGATAAAAGCGACTGGCTTGCCATGAAGCTGACGATGCAGGTTGAACCCAATGTAGAGCCCATATTTACTGCTCATGGCAACAAACCCAATGTGTTGATTTTAGGTTATGGCAGGGTAGGTCAGTCTATTGGCAGGATGCTAAAACTCGAAGGCTTGGGTTATAGCGTCATTGATAGTGACCCAGTTAGGGTGCATGAGACTCGTGCTGCCGGTGAGAGCATCTTCTTTGGTGATGCTGGTAACAAAGCCATTTTGGAAAAAGCACACATTCATGATGTTTCACTTACCATTGTGACTTTTGACGAACATACAAAGGCTATTTCGGTCATTAGCGCCATTAAACATCTCAATGCCGACATGCAGGTGATAGTAAGAACGAGAAAAGATTACAATGCGAAAGCACTATATGATGCTGGAGCCTTGCAAGTTGTGCCTGAGGTCCAAGAAGGCAGCTTAATGTTGATTTCGCAGGTCTTACACTACTCTGGTTTACCTATGTCACGAATACTAAAACGTATCCGGAATGAGCGTAAAAAAGGGTATGTGCATATGCATGGCTTTTTTCCTGGGGAAACAACTGAAATCACCTTTGATAGTAAAGATAAGTTGGAATTTAAACATGCTGTTGTTATTGCGGAAGGCGCATACGCAGTAGGGAAGCAATTGCATATGTTAGATATCGTTAAAAAACGGGTTCAGGTAGTTTCACTTCGACGCGACAATCAAGATTTTGATAATCCTAGTATGGCCACTGTATTGGCTGAAAATGACGTTCTTATTATTTCAGGTAAGCCTAGGCGGGTTGAAAGGGTTGAAAAACATATTCTAGATGGCAGCTAAGCGAGTTTAGCTCTGCAGTACAATTTTATTAACCCTGCAAAAAAGCCCTTTAAATGTAAAAGGGCTCTGAAAGTTTACCTAGTTTGGTATATTAACACTTCGTTGTATTAGGCGTATTTGGGTTGCTTTAGGGGCGCAAGTAACAAATAAAATATCCACGCAAACCAAAAGACGAAAATGGTCAGTATTAGCCAAGCAAGTTTTTCACCGCCTCTCGTTCTATGGGATGCTGCAATAGCGACAATAGGTACCAGCCAAATGATAAAAAGAAAAAGGCCACCAACAATTAATGCGATAATTTCCATTGTATTCTCCAAATAGACCCTTAGGTCGAGTGTTAAAACCGTGAGTGAAAAAATGCCTAGGTAAAAATAATTCAAAAGTTAAACCTTTAAACCTAGGCGTATCGTTTGCGCGGGAGAGCGTCTATTTTTTTAAATTTTCGAATTCTTTATTAAGCGAGTACTTTTCGTCAGTGACGATTTTTTCAAGTACCGCAATTCTTTCACTCATATTTGCTAGTTGTTCTTCAATCTTTATTGATTCGTCGTCCATACGTTGCTTAAACAGTTTTTCCTTTTTCCCTGAAGTTTGACCGCCTCTAAATATACTGACTAATGCCCAACAAATAATTGCGACGACTGCCACTGTGGTCCCACTCATGAATATCTCCTAGTTATGTTTTTAGTAATTTAAGCAGAGAGTTTACACTTTGACTATCGGTCATTTGTCTTATTAAGGCCTGATTACAAGTCAAATAATGTGCTTGAAATAGTATTAGCAAATGGCTTGCCAGTATTCAAGCTTTTGTTTTTATTGACTTTTATTATGTTTAGTCAAATTATAATTAGAAAGTTGTGGTTTAAAAAACTAAAAAATGGATAATTTGACTAAACATTAGTGAAGGTTGTTTTACATGAATCATGAATATTTTATGGCGCAGGCAATTCAGCAGGCAAAGCTAGCTGAAGAAAAAAATGAGGTGCCTGTCGGTGCTGTGGTAGTTAGTGACGGTAAAATCATAGGCAAAGGTCATAACTTGAGTATTACTGCACACGACCCATCAGCTCATGCAGAAATGCTTGCTATTCGTGCGGCGGGAAAAGAATTATCAAATTATCGTTTGGTTGACGCCACGTTATATGTCACCTTGGAACCGTGCCCAATGTGTGCGGGTTTACTTGTACATAGTCGTATTAAAACACTGGTGTTTGGCGCATCAGACCTAAAAACAGGCGCGTGTGGCAGTATCATGGATCTAACTAACCATGCGTTATTAAATCACAATATCTCGGTTATTGGTGGTGTACTTGGTGAAACGTGCAGTGCGTTAGTGTCCGATTTTTTCGCCCGGCGAAGAGCGGAAAAGAAAGCATTCAAAAATCGAAACACTGAATTGTGAGTTAGAATACTTCTTGAAAATCTGCCTCAGTCTCATTTAAGGTGTATTGCTTTCTTCTTAATAACACCCGTTGGTGAACCTTTTTTAACATCATTCGTCGTTTGCTGTTACTTTTAAATAATTTTTGTCGTTTCATTTGTTTCTCTATTCTTTTATTTTTAGGCTTTTCGTCAATATTGTCTTTTTCAAACTAAGTTACGCAAAATATGCAAAGTTTACTGTCATATATTTTTACAGCTGGCTAGTTACTTCCCGTATTACAAGACCAAGCGTTTGATACCTTTATTGCGCACTAGTTCAAATAAAACAGTATTCTATTAGTGGCGATGCTCGTTTCTTGAATCTCTGCAGAAAACAAACGCATTACTTGTATATGCATAATATAAGCAATTATTGAACCAGAAATGTGACACTTAGGTTTCAGATTTATGAAGTTTTGATAGCGGTTACAACGGCCCCGCATGGCTATCGTTTACGCCGTTATCGTTTACGCCATTGTCATCTGAATTTGACTGATCTGCATTTAAATCAGCGGAAGCGTTATCGAGTATATCACGTACGCTATTGTCAGTCTCTGAGTTATTTGACTCAGATGCCTCGTCTTTGTCGATAGGTTCGTTCACTTCTGGCAAACTTGTTTGTGATTCAAGCCAAACTAAACTGTCGTAATAGCGTCTTATGTTTTCAACATAATTAACCGCTTCATTGCCTCGTGCGTAACCGTACCTTGTATGTTTGTAGTACTTCTTTTGACGCAGCAAAGGCAGATGTTTTTTTACATCAATCCACAAGTCCGGGTTGTACCCTAGCGCTTCTGTAATTCGCCTTGCATCTTCTAAGTGACCCAAGCCAACATTGTATGCTGCCATCGCCATCCACAATCGGTCTGGTTCTTGGATTCTTGCAGGAATACGGCGGAGTAAGCTTGCAAAGTATCTGGCGCCACCACTGATGCTTTGTTCAGCATCAATGCGCGACTCAATACCCATATCTTTTGCCGTCGCTCGAGTTAACATCATCATACCACGCACGCCGGTGGGAGACACCGCTTTGGGATTCCAGTGGCTTTCTTGATAGGCCATCGCAGCCAGTAAACGCCAGTCAATGTCTGCCGCATACGCTTCAAACATGCTTCGATATTTAGGTAGTTTTTTGTCAACGGCGCGCATAAACGCACGTGTATCCACGAAATCAAATTGCCTTACATGCCCAAAATATTTGTCTTCTAATGCCGACAGGGCGCCACTGCTTTTGATGGTGCCAAAGTATTCTAACAATGCCGCACGCAGTGAATCGTCGGTGTCTTTGTTCAGCATCCAAGCAATTTGCAGGGTATCGGTTAATGAAAAACCAATGCCTAAATTTGGAAAGCGTCGCCTTGCGATGTTGAGAATGTTGGCGTCAGAGACGGTGTAGTCGAGTTCACCATTTGATACCATCTCTAATAACTCTTCAATGTCTTTTTCATTGGTCTCTTGCCAATTAATAGTCGCAACCGCGTCATTATTTTGCAGTGGTTCGCGATAAAAATCGTTGGCAACGATTGTGAGATTACCATCTAATTGAGAAAAATCTCGTGGACGGTTTTCCCCTTTTTTGTATACGAGTTCAAAATTTGTATGTTGGTAGGCAGGACCAAATTTGTATTGTGCCTTGCGTTGTTCTGTAATAGTGACATTGGCTGCAATTAAGTCAATGCGCCCGACATCGAGTTGATCGGTAAGTTGGGCATATGAATAATAGGGGTAGACTTCTAATTTCACGCCTAGGTATTCGGCGAAACCTAAAGATAACTCATATTCGAAGCCTTCGGCAGAGGTAGCGCCATTAAAGTAAGACGTACTACTGTATATACTGCCAACTTTAAGCACCCCGTCATTTAAAATGCGAGATAATGTCGAGCCATATTTGTAGTCCGCGCAGCTTATTAATATTGGGAAGCAAAAAGCGACGTATAGCAGCTTATATGACGTAAAGTTTACACATTTTTTATAGTGGCGCGCAATTATACGCATAGTTGCAAAGTGACTCCGTTGTGTCTCGCAAAGTTGATATTGGCAAAAAACAAATAAATACGCAAACATAGCTTATCAAAACCTATCATTTCCACTATAATCCGCAGCACTTTTGACCCGTAGCACGCGCTAGTGTGCCCCTCGTATTTTCGGACTTTTTGACATGCTCGTACTGTTTGGATCTTCTGCTTTATCTTCGTTTAATCAATCAAAATTGTTGGCTCAGTTAAAATCAAGAGGCGTAGACATTGCGGGTATCTCTGCTCGTTATGTGCATGTTGTAGCGCATGATGCTGACTTAACGCTCGATGAACAAGCCACATTAGATAATTTGCTAACATATGGGCCTTCTATTGACACGCTCGAAGATTATCCACAAAGTCTAGTTATTGTGCCAAGAGCAGGCACTATTTCGCCATGGTCAAGTAAGGCAAGCAATATCGCGAAAAATTGTGGTTTACATCAAGTCAGCCGCATTGAGCGTGGTGTGGTTTATAGTTTCCCCGAGGTAACAGTAGCACAGCGTGCAATCATCGCTGAACTGGTTCATGACAGAATGACACAAGCTGTCTTAGATTCGGTAGAGCAAGCTAGCAAGCTGTTTCAACAGACAGACGCAAAAGCGTTGAGTGCAGTTGATATTCTGAATCAAGGTAAAGAAGCGCTGGTGAGCGCTAATATCGAACTTGGTCTCGCATTAGCGGATGACGAAATTGACTATTTGGTTGACAATTTTAAAGCCTTGGAACGCAATCCAAATGACATCGAACTCTATATGTTCGCACAGGCAAACTCTGAGCACTGCCGCCACAAAATATTTAATGCTGATTGGACGATAGACGGTAAAGAACAGCCTAAATCACTGTTCAAAATGATCAAAAATACCTTCGAGATAACCCCCGAATATGTGTTTTCAGCATACAAAGACAACGCAGCTGTTATGGAAGGTTGGCGAGCTGGGCGTTTTTTCCCAAATAGCGAATCTAATCAATATAGCTATCACCATGAAGATATTGATATTTTGATGAAAGTCGAGACGCATAATCATCCAACCGCAATTTCTCCTTTTCCGGGGGCTGCGACAGGGTCAGGTGGAGAGATTCGGGATGAGGGGGCGACCGGTATTGGCTCTAAACCTAAAGCGGGTTTGGTTGGTTTTAGTGTGTCAAATTTGAAATTGCCCAACCAAGTCCAACCTTGGGAAACAGATTTTGGTAAACCTGAACGTATTGTAAGTGCGCTCGATATTATGACCTATGGCCCTCTAGGTGGTGCAGCATTTAACAACGAGTTTGGTCGCCCGGCAATTTTAGGTTATTTCAGAACGTATGAGCAAAAAGTAAATAGTTTTAATGGTGAAGAAATTCGCGGTTATCACAAACCTATCATGTTGGCTGGAGGTTTAGGTAATATTCGCCGTGAACATATCGAAAAAGGCGTTATTACTGAAGGCGCCAAATTGATTGCGTTGGGTGGGCCTGCTATGAACATTGGCTTAGGCGGAGGTGCCGCATCTTCAGTGACCTCAGGGCAGAGCAATCAAGACTTAGATTTTGCGTCAGTTCAGCGTGAAAACCCTGAAATGGAGCGACGTTGTCAGGAAGTTATCGACAAATGTTGGCAGATGGGAGAAAACAATCCTATTCAATTTATTCATGATGTTGGTGCTGGTGGTTTATCCAATGCGTTTCCTGAGTTGGTAAATGATGGCGGTATGGGCGCGATATTCGAACTTAGAAACGTACATAGTGATGAGGCGGGCATGTCGCCTTTAGAAATTTGGTGTAACGAGTCGCAAGAGCGCTATGTATTATCGGTTTCTCCTGAAAATTTAGCCTTATTTACTGATATTTGTGAACGAGAAAGGGCGCCATTTGCAGTGGTTGGTCATGCAACTAAAGAACAACACCTTACGGTTAGCGACAAACTCTTTGGCAATAAGCCGGTCGATTTACCCTTAGATGTACTGCTCGGTAAGCCACCTAAAATGCACAGAGATGTTACATCCTCCAGTGCAGCAGGTGATACTTTTAACTTTGATAGCGTTGATGTTGTTGACGCCGCAGAACGTTTAATGCAACTCCCCACTATTGCTGAAAAAACGTTTTTGGTGACCATTGGTGACCGCACTGTTACTGGTATGGTGTCTCGCGACCAAATGGTTGGACCATGGCAAGTGCCTGTGGCAGATGTTGGCGTAACGACAACAGCCTTTGACACATACACTGGTGAAGCCATGGCAATGGGTGAAAGAACGCCTATCGCGCTTTTAAACCATGGTGCGTCTGCGCGTATGGCCGTGGCTGAGTCATTAACAAATATTGCAGCGTCAAATATTGGTGATATTAAACGTATTAAGTTATCTGCGAATTGGATGGCTGCTGCCGGTCACGAAGGTGAGGATGCTGGCTTATACGAAGCGGTAAAGGCAATCGGTGAAGAATTGTGCCCTGCATTGGGACTGGCTATTCCCGTAGGTAAAGACTCTATGTCTATGAAAACCACATGGAATGACAATGGTGAAGACAAGTCTGTAATTGCACCATTGTCGTTGGTCATTACTAGCTTTGCTGCGGTTAAAGATGTGCGTAAAACACTAACGCCAGAGTTGAAAACAAAAGTCGGGCGTACTCGATTGCTCTTTATTGACGGTGCAAATGGTCAACAACGAATGGGCGCTAGTTGTTTAGCGCAAGTATTCAATCAATTAGGCAATGAAGTGCCTGATGTCGATTCTCCTGAGTGCTTATTGGCCTTTTTTAATGGCGTACAAACAGCTAATGAAAATGGTCTTTTATTGGCTTATCATGACCGCTCTGATGGTGGATTATTTACAACACTTGTTGAAATGGCGTTTGCAGGAAAAACAGGTATTGAAGTTGATATTTCTGCATTAGGTGATTCTGCAATTAATAGCTTATACAATGAAGAAATTGGCGCAGTGGTGCAGGTTGCGGAAGAAAACGTACAAGCACTTATCGACGTTTTTGATGATGCTGGACTAAGCAACGCTATTTATGATGTGGGCTCGTTAAATAACAACGATCGCGTGATTGTGTCGCACAACGGCCAAAAGCTTATCGACAATACTCGAGTGCATTATCGGACGCTTTGGGCATCGACTACTTTTGCTATGCAATCACTTCGTGATAATCCGGCATGTGCGAAACAAGAACACAAGGCTAAATTTGACATCAACGATCCAGGTTTACATGCTTCATTAAACTTTGATATCAATGAGGACGTAGCTGCGCCTTATATTATTAAAGGTCACAAACCAAAGATCGCTATTTTGAGAGAGCAGGGCGTTAACTCTCATGTTGAAATGGCGGCTGCATTTCATCGAGCGGGCTTTGAAGCCATAGATGTGCACATGAGTGACTTATCTCATGGGCGACAAGACCTAAGTGACTTTGAAGCCTTAGTTGCATGCGGTGGTTTTTCATACGGCGATGTATTAGGTGCTGGTGAAGGTTGGGCAAAATCAATTCTTTATCAAGAGAAAGTAAAAACACAGTTTGCTGAATTCTTTGCTCGTAAAAATACGATAAGCTTGGGCGTATGTAATGGTTGTCAGATGATGTCTAACCTTAAAAACCTTATCCCTGGCGCTGAAAATTGGCCACACTTTGTAAATAATGTGTCCGAGCGCTTTGAAGCAAGAGTGGCGATGGTTGAAGTTGGCAAATCTAACTCAGCGTTCTTTGAAGGGATGCAAGGCTCGAGAATGCCAATTGCGGTATCACATGGTGAAGGCAGGGCAGAGTTTGCTCATCAATCTGCGGCGCAGACGCTAATAGATAGTAATCAAGTTGCACTTCAATATGTTAATAATTACGGCAATGTGACTGAACAGTATCCTGCTAACCCCAACGGTTCTCCATTAGGTATTACAGGCTTAACCAGTAAGGATGGCCGTGCAACTATCATGATGCCACACCCTGAGCGAGTATTTCGCACTGTATCAAATTCGTGGCGTGCGGATGAATGGCAAGAAGATAGCCCATGGATGAGAATATTTAGAAATGCAAGCAAAGCGCTGGCGTAAACAATTAGTAAAAGGACATATTTTGATGAATGTACGTGTAGCGCTAGCGTTTGTGGTTTGTATATTAGTTTCATCTCCTAGTTGGGCACTTGACTTGACCTTGCCACTTCAACAAGAACTTGACGCTTATATCGAGGGGCTGAATAACAAAACGGGAAATGAGCTAGCCGAGCACTTAGGTAAAATTACGAGTTCTGGTTTAAGCGATGATACGCTTTTTGACAATGTCAGAGCCTTGTTAAATAGTAAGCATCAGGCCTTAATGGGGATTGCTAGTAAAGATAAAATTATTATACATCAGGTAGTTACTATGCTTCGTACGCTCGCGTCGTCGGGCAATAAGGAGTACGTTAGTACATTAACTAAAGTAATGTCTGAAAGTAAGAATAGGGCCGTCAGAAATAGAGCCAAGCACGTCATTACTAAAATTGATTTTTATCGAGACCGAAATAAGATAATGCAAGACTTGTCTCAGCATGTCGATGGGCAGAGCTTGCACACAACACGCATCTTAAATCTACTGAAGCACGAAAATCTTATTATGAGTCGTTTCGCTGCTGAAGAACTTGTGCGAGAAGGTAAGGCCGATACTGTAGTTCAAGAATGGCTTGCCCAACGACTTGCAAGCAGAGTGCATCAGTTAGACGATAAATTGGAGATTGATACATTTGCTTGGTACGCCAAAGTGTTGGGTACTGTGAATAAAGCAAAATACGCTGATTTACTGAAAGGGTTAATAAATGATAAGTCGGTGGATTACAAAATACGGCGTCATGCAAAGAAAATTCTTAAGTCCTGAACATAAGGCTTGAAATGCATAGCATGGAGGCAAATTTGAAAAAGCGATAAACCTTAATTATCGCTTTTGATGCATTTCCCGATTAATAAGTTTTTGGTTCGGGTGTTTTTTTAGTAGCACATAAACCGAGCCAAGGCCGCCGTGTTGTTTAAGTGCGGTATGAAAGGCTATGACAGCGTTCATTTCCCGTAACCACTGATTCACATAACTCTTAAGGAAGCCTTTAAATGGTTTACTATTTAGTCCAATACCGTGGTCAATGAGAATTGCACGTATGCCACGCTCATGACACTCTGTCACCGTTTGATAAATACTGAGTCGAGCGTCGTCGAAAGATAAATGCTTGAGCACCAAGCGGCTATCGATTTGATACTTTCCCAAGCGCAGGTTTTTGAACACTCCTTCCTGGATACCATCTTTTTTATATGCGATGAAATCTAAAGGGTCAATTGGATTGACGTATTCGATACTCAATCCATTATCATCTAGTGCAATACGTCTTTCTATTGACTCTCGCTTTAATTGTTGTGCTAATGAGGGAGTATCTCTCTGTATGACAGAAATTTTGTTCTGATTCTGGAGTGGTTTTACATCTGCCATCGCTTCAAAAAAATTCAAGTCTTGCGCGTTATTTTTCATCAGACTTCTCCAATATTAACTACGAATAAGTGCTTTAAAATCGAGACCTAACAAGTGAAAATAATTTGTGGGGTACGCGCAAATACTTTAACCATTACTTAGCGCATAACTTATACAGCATACCGGCCCTGAGGGACTCGAACCCCCATTTGAACCTTAGGAGGGATCCGTTCTATCCGGTTGAACTAAGGGCCGCCTGATTACCTTTATATTTTGCTCTAAAGTTCACTTAAAAACAAGTTAAGTGTCATGTTGATATAGGTTATTTAAGCAAACGCCATTAGCAATAAATCGTTGTATCTTACTGCCTTGCGACGTAATCATTTGGCTGTACGTTACCCAATAAACCGTTGTCAATGGCCGATACGGTCGCGGTGTCGTTAAATACATTTCGCACGATTAAGGTTGTCGGATGTAATATAAATTGGCGGTATTCTTGTCCAAATGGATCAGTAATTTGCTTGACGTTAAATAACGTTAATTGGTCGCCAGCTTGTACTTGGTGTGTTCGTCCAAGGTTAATTTGCAATTGGTTATTGGCAACTGCTAACACTCTTCCCATTGTTGGCTGGCAAAGCGCAAATTCTTCTAGATCAGCGATACTAGATTGCAGTTTTTCTTTAATATTTTGACCGTACTGACTTAACCAAAAATCCTGTGAACCAACATCTAAATTGCTATGAGTATCAAACATCCATGGTGCTCTAGAGCGGTATTGTTTGCTATACAAGTTGTCCCCGGTCGCGCCATTGATTAAGCTCAGGGTAAAGTTAAATGCTCTTACATATTGTGTTTGGCGATAGAATTCAAATGCAGATGGTTTTCGCTCATCCATCGAAATATCATCCAAGGTAACGACCAATACATATTGTGTATTGGTTTTATTTGCCAAAAATTTGGCGTGATGAGCGACATCTGCTTGATGCCAATCAAAGACATAAGGTTCTAGGTGTGAAAGCTGCATGCTTGGCGTAAAAGTATTTATCATTTCTTGCATTTGCAAAGCAACTTCCCGGCCTAAATGTCGAATACCACCAACAGACGCTTGGCCTTCATATCGAATAGGGAAAAATGTCGTTGCTACTTTCTTAGTATAGTCTGCGGCGCTGCATTGGTTTTTCTGAGCAAATATGTCGGCTCTAATCGATACAGACACAACGCCATCTTTATACATTTCGTCCATTAGTTCGATGGTATTGACTTCGCCACTTGAACGTATTTCTATGTGATCATCCATTAACAAACCATTGGTCATTTGTTGAACACTGCGCACGCTTGCGCCAGCAAATAATAATGCTTGTTTAATGGCCTCTTGGGTCGCTTGTTGTTTTGCCTGATCGCGATTTCCGTCAACAACAACCGCTTGTCCTGTAGCAGAAAACCATGCTGCATGTGATGTGCTCACGCAAATTAAATACATCAACAAGTACACAAGGTATAAGCCGATTGAATGGTGTGATGTTTTTGCTATTCTCATTTATGGTACTCCATGCGCTTATGCTATATGTATAAAGCGTGCCGCGGCATAAAATTTAACGACTTGATAGTGGGTTACTATATAAATTAACTGCATACAACTACTGTGCCACTTTAGGCTTTATCGCGGTTAGAGAGGCGATATATTGCATTATTTTTATTCGTTGGCGTATTTATATTTCTGAACAAGTGGCTTATGAGTGGCACATGGATTGCTACACTTAATGCTAAACCTTTATTTGTAGATGAGGTAACTTGGCAGTGAAGTGTAACAAGCTCCAATTATTAGAGAATATGATAGCAATACAAAAAATAGTGAATATACAGATATCAAAGCCCATAGTGCGCTTCGTAAACATATGCGTTGTCACTGCGATGTTGAGTATGCTAACAGGCTGTCAATCTATGTTTACCAAGCATGTTGAATGGGAAACGATTGAACCTGATAGTTATCCCATTTTATCTGCTGTAGGGTATGCGCCGATTAATGCGCAACTTGGTTTAGATGCCTCAATTAAGCGTTTGCAGGCGATAAAGGCATCGAAACTTGACGCATACAGAGAACTCGCGGAGCAAGTTTATGGACAAAAAGTTGACGGTGAGCAATCGCTTGCAAATTTAGTGCTTACTGACAATCAACTTCGATCGTCGGTAGAAGGCGTTATTCGTGGGGCTAGAGTAGTAAAGACTTACCCCGTCGGCAGTGACACTTATGCGACAGAATTGGAATTGAATATGGCGACTGTTTATGACATATATTTGTCTACCGCTAAACCCAAAAAAATACGCAAAGTAAGTTACTATTAAAACGGATAAATAAACACGGGTAGACCAACTCGACGTTTCATAGCGTTTCTGTCACTACCATATTTCGACCAAGACGTTTGCCTTGGTATAAACACTTGTCTGCTCGTCGAACAGTGTCTTCCAAAGTGTCATATTCATTGACTTGCGCAATACCGCTGGTAATCGTCAGCGATATTGCCGTATTGCCAATATCAAAGGTCGTGTCGGATATAAATTCACGCAGTTTTTCCGAGACTTCTGCGCTTACGCTAAGCGGTGTATTTGGCATCAAAATAATAAATTCTTCTCCGCCCCAGCGCGAAAAAATATCTAAAGAACGTAGATGTTTTTGAATTAGTTGTGCCATTTTTTTTAAGACACAATCGCCAATCTCATGGCCATGTGAATCATTCACCTGTTTAAAAAAATCGATATCGATGAGTACGATAGAAAAAGTCTGCTGTGAACGTTTAAATTTAGCAAACTCTCGTTTTGCGGCGTCGTTAAATCCTCGACGATTTAATATACCAGTTAATGGGTCTAAGGTGACGAGTTTACTTAACTGTTTATTTGCAGCGGCTAACTCGTTTGTTTTTTCGGCAATAATATGTGCGAGATGCTCCGATTGCTGCTTTAAGTGATAGGTTCGCCATCTAAATACTAGATATATTAACAATATGCATGCTAGCGAGAAAAACGCGATGAAATATTTGGTTTGCCACCATGGTGGGATAACATTTATGTTTAGTTCAAGTTGAGAATCAGACCAATCATCGTAACGATTGGTTGATTTCAGTTGTAACTGATATTGCCCCGCTGATAAATTTGTGAATGTGACGGAGCGCTCGCCAGGATTAAGTGTTTGCCATCTGTCGTCGAAACCTAAGAGGCGATAAGCATACGCTATCTTTTCGGGGCCAGTATATTCAATGGCTGCAAAGTGAACGGATACTAAAATAACATCCGCAAACAATTCGACGCTATTTGGTGCTTTCAGGAGAGTGCTTTTAGCATGACTGTTTTCGTTTGGCGTACTTGGATCACTTCGTTTGATGGTGCTGATTTTTGTAATTTGGAGCTTGGTTTTTTTCTCAGGTTTTTGAATATCATTGGGGTGGAAATACGTTAAGCCTGCTACGCCCGGGAAGAAAATTCTGCCATTGCTGTCTGACGCTTGTGCGCCAATGAAGTAACCTGAAGGGTTGACACCAGAATGCTTATCGAAAAAGGTGATGTTTTTTAGGTTG
This sequence comes from Agaribacter marinus, assembly GCF_030160655.1. GTDB lineage: Bacteria > Pseudomonadota > Gammaproteobacteria > Enterobacterales > Alteromonadaceae > Glaciecola > Glaciecola marina. Next base: position 1,616,596 of record NZ_BSOT01000005.1, on the reverse strand, counting down.
GCGTCAATTTTAGCTAAACTATTGTTAGTGCTCACCCATATATCGCCATTTATGTCCTCTATCGTTGCTCCAACAGACAATGATGCTAGCTTAGTATCCTTGAAGAGTGTTGTGAAAGTTGGCGTTGCGCTATCATCAAAAGACATTAAGATTAAACCGCCGCCTAAGGTGCCGAGTAAAAATTTTGCGGGTTCATTGTTGTTAACTTCGGTCTTAGATAGTTCGGAAATCCATGTAATGACTTTTGCATCTGGCCAAGAACTAGTGTCTTCATCTTTTGATAAGTCCGAAACAGCCTTGTCTTGATTGTTGTTTTTCTTATACGATTTAATCGTATTACTAGGTAAATCCAAGACGTATAAGCCATCTATTGTAGCCACCAATACTGATTCGTCGCGCGTTGCAATAGTCGATATGAGTGGCATTTCATATGTGACTAATACACTTTTTTGACGAGGATCGTAGAGCATTAAACCCTTGTCATATGTACCAAGCCAAATGTTGCCATTGGTGGCGTTTGCAAGCGTGTAAATATTTAAGTCTTCTAAATCGTAAATTTTGATAGTGTTTGATACGTGATCTATTGAACCGAGTCCAGCTTTTGAGGCTAAATAAGTAACATTTTCGGCTTTAGAATAGAGCATTGAGGTAACGGTATAGTAGGAAATATCAAGGTCTTTGGTCCTCAGAAAGTTATACGGTGTGACTACATTTAGGTGTTTATCTAGCTGCCAAAGTCCCTTATTTGTTGACACCACAATGTGTGTGTCATTGATGATTTCTACGTCGTAAACGGCTGTAGCATCGGCAATCACTGCGCGATCAAATATTAGTTGTCTCGGATTAATAATATTTAAACCACTTTCGAATGTACCGTAAAATACGGTCCCATCGGTGCCTTCTAATATTGAAATTACATTTTGATTTGACTCAAGTTGCGCTGATTGTTTTACACTAAATGTGTCGTTTGTACTTGAATCATTGCTACTTGAATCATTGTGTATTTCGAATACGTTAATGCCCTTTGCTGTTGCGATCCACATCGACATGTCTTTTAGTTGAATCAAATCGTTAACCAAAGAGCTTAGCAGTCCATCATTCACCGATATGTTTACTGTGCTGGTAAGTACGTTGTCGTTGTCGAAAGACAAAACAAATACGCCATGACTATTAGTGCCGGTCCAGAGTCTTCCCTTATTGTCTATTGTTATACTTGTTATCTCATTTTTTGGAAGTAGGGTACTCAACCATTTATTCTGATTTAGATCATATCTTCGTAGCCCAGATTTTGTGGCTACAATTAACATTCCGTCCTTGTGGAGCAACAGATCTGTGGCATTTATCTTAATTTCAGATTGTGATAAAAGTGCAAATTCATCATCCTGTGGATGTTTGAAATATACGCCATGATTCGTGCCAATCCATTGCATACCACTTGACGTGAATAAAATTTTTCTAACAATTAAATTGCTATTTACCCCCTTAGGAAGCAGTAATGGTATGTTCTCAAGTTGACTGGTCTGCGCGTTTAATTTATCGAGTCCCCCTATGGTTGCTATCCACAAGTTGTGGCTGATTGGATCAAGCGCTAAGTCGTATATCAAGTTCCCAGACAATTGATTTTTAAGATGCGCTAATTTAGTTAAATTAACAAAATCATAGCCATTAAATTTGTCTACACCAGCCTGTGTGCCTAACCACAAATTACCGTTTTGGTCTTGTACCATGCTAGTAACAGAGATTTGTGATAAGCCGTCTTCAATGCCTACGTTTCGAGATTTAAGCACTTGATAAGCATTTGTTTCAGGAATATACGCAGTTAATATCAGGGCGAGTGTAATGGACTGAATTGCAAGGATACAAACGTTTAAAGTGGGTACTTTATGATAAAACACTGTTGGGAATATCAATAAATAATCCTTCATCACAGCAATCAAAAAATGTGTTCGTATTTACATTATTGGTTGCTGATGGAGTTTTTGCTTAAAAAATATACACGTTTTGATACTACGGGGAAACGCTGCGGAGTACAAGGTTTGTCTACTATATCTTTATTAAATAAGGAAAAAATGGCGTGCAATAAAAAACGCGAATTAACGCGCTTTTTAAGATTTCTATAATAGTTGAGATAAAATTGGTTACAGCAAATGCGCGGCCTAATACCAGCGCTGTGTGATTAGACGCTAATGCCTTTACCTGAGGACTCACCGGTAGTACGCCCAGCTTTATCGTATGTCATGCTTTCCCGCGCTCGAAGTTCAAGCATAGTATTACGCAGGTGAACTAATTTTAGTTGACCTTGCTCTACAGACTTAGCGTTAATTTGCGTGAGGTACTTGCATTCACCAAGCACACTCTTGCATTGATCCAGTAAGTCAGTACAGCTATCGTCAATTGTAATTCCCGTGTCACTAGCACGTTTGTACAATATTTCGACTGCTTGGTCTTGTGACTCAATTTGGCTCAGTACCGCTTCTTTATCCGACAAGAGTTGCATAAGTGTTTCTGGCTCCCTCGATGAAATCAAGTGAAGCTCTTGTTCAAGTATCGCTTTGAGCTCTAATAAGAGTTCAAGCTGCTTACTTATTGCACTTTCTAAACTACTTGCCATGATATCCTTCCTAGCGTTAATTTAGCTACTGCGGCTAATTAAGCTTTTACACCTAATATTTGTGCTTCAAGAACGGCTATTTTCTTAGCTAGCGCTTCAGGATTTACTCTGTATTCGCCATCAGAAATCGCTTTTTTAAGGCGTTCAACTTTTTCTTGATTCACAGGAGCCTCTGAGCCTTTTTTCTGTACATTTGCCAATTGCTGAGCAGATTGGGTTAATGACACAGAGTCTTGCTTAGGCGCAGCAGCCTGATTTGTCGTTGTAGTCGATGCAGTCGAAGTTTGTCCTTGCGCTTGTTGTTGAGCAAGTTTTTGCGCTTCTAACTGCGGTTTGTTTGTATTGTTTACATTATTTATTGACATAATAAATTCACCACCAAATATTACCTCTGATTACTGTATCGGCGCAGCTCTGGAAATCTTTAGGGCTAAACCTGACATTTTTTTGTCGTTTTTCCAAATTAATTAAAAAACACATTAATTGGCATAAACTGCACTATATAAAACAGTGGGTTAATACTTAGTTAATCCCCTTATAAACCTTGATGATCAGATGCCCTATTGGTACATCGCGCCACTTATAAAGTTTAGCGTCAGTCGATTGACTAATTAAACACTACTTCTTATGGCAAGTACAACGAAGCATTATGTGTGCCAAACTTAAATGTTAATTTCTATTTGGCTACTATTGACTACTCGACCACTAATCGTGCGTTCTGAGGCGGTATTTTCGACACGTATGGTTTCGCCAAGTGTCCCGTCCTCTAACGCAATAGCGCTAGTTTTAATTGCTAAGCCGCCAGCCCTTGCTATTATCGTTATTCGATCACCTTTGCATATAAAACAAAGCATGTTACTTGTAATGATCGTTCCTTCTCTTACTCGGCGTTTTAAACGAGCACCGACTAAGGTTGCATAGTCTGCGTAAGTTGACCCTCTTAAGCGACTTTTATTTATATCGGCAAGCGATAAGTTATTTTCAGATAAAATTGCGCCTGGGCTCAAAATGTCTGTCGCCACGACTACACGCTGGTGCCTCATAATGTTCACGTGGACATAAGTAAACCAGTTTAGTGTAGTACAAGATACTTTGATTGGCACAGAACTTAGCCGTTTATCATAGTTTGGCGCCGAAAACGTATATTTCTCATTACATTGTGGGATCGGGATGCGTGGATCAATATTCTTTACCGTTACTTTTACGTCTTCATTGGCGCCGAATAAACTCTCTGGCATTAGTTGTTGCATCACGTAGGCTTGCACATTTTCTTGTATGCGTTTCGCATTGTCTTCATTGGCGTGAGCGTTTGAGATAAATAATGAAAATAAAGTAAAGACAATGAGACTTGATGTCGATAACTTCATACAAAGGTGCAAGTGCATTGAAAAATCCTCAGTGTTTTTTCAGTTTGCGTAACTCGATTCGAGTAACTAACGAATGTTTTAGTCGCTACGAATTTCGATATATAGCCAAAATTTTGGCTATAACAACAGAATTTACGTTGGCTTTTGTTTCTTATTAATCAAAAGGCAACATTCATGCCGTATTAATTTTCGGGGGTAATATGTCGGGTATAATGGATTCGGTTAACCAACGCACACAGTTGGTCGGACAGAATAGACTAGAGCTATTATTATTTAGGCTAAGTACAAAACAACGCTTTGGCATTAATGTGTTTAAGGTAAGAGAGGTGTTGCAGTGCCCGGCGCTTACTTCCATTCCAAAACTGAATACACTCGTTAGAGGCGTGGCACATATTCGAGGGCAAACCATTTCGGTCATTGATTTGTCGATGGCCACAGGCGGCGCGCCGATAGAAGATTTAGCATCAGCCTTCATTATCATTGCTGAATATAATCGTTCAGTACAAGGTTTTCTGGTTGGTTCGGTTGAGAGAATCATTAATACAAACTGGGACGCCATAATGCCGCCACCTCAAGGCACAGGTAAGGCTAGTTATTTGACTGCAGTAACAGAAGTTGACAAAGAGCTGATTGAAATTTTAGATGTTGAAAAAATTCTGAATGAGATTTCTCCCTTGTCAGCAGATGTGAGTGACGAACTTGCTGAAAATGTTGATGTGTCTAAAAGTGATGGTAAGATTATTTTTATTGCTGATGATTCATCTGTTGCACGGAATCAAGTTAAAAAGGCCTTAACAACCTTAGGCCTAGAAATTGAATCCGCTAAAAATGGATTAGAAGCACTTAAACGTTTAAAAGAAATAGCTGAAAAAACTGGCGATGTTACTGACACCGTTGGTGTATTGGTTTCAGACATTGAAATGCCTGAAATGGATGGATATACCCTTACTGCGGAAATTAAGAACACGCCTGAGTTAGCAAGATTACATGTGATTTTGCATACGTCATTGAGCGGTGTTTTTAACCAAGCAATGGTGCAAAAAGTCGGTGCAGACGACTTTATTGCAAAATTTCACCCAGATGAGCTTGCCGGCTCTGTACAAAAGTGGTTACAAACAGATTTGAAGGCCAAATAAATTGCGTAATGAGCTGACACAACAAGCTTACGACGATTTTGCTATTTTTTTAAAGGCGCGAGTAGGTATTACGCTCGGTTGCAATAAACAATATTTAGCAAAAAGTCGCTTGTCGATTGCCATGCGCGACTTTGGCTTTGATGATGTCAATCAGTTTATTGAAGCAGTGTTGCGCGGTAGAGACAACAAAATGATTGTGCATGCCTTAGAGTCCATGACGACAAATGAGACGTTTTGGTTTCGTGACGTGTACCCCTTTGATAATCTGCGCAATATTATTTTACCCGAGCTAGCCAAAAGGCAACGCAAAGTAAGAATATGGAGTGCGGCATGCTCGCATGGGCAGGAAGCCTATAGTATTGCCATGATGATGCTAGAGTACAATCGCCTGAGTAGAGGCAATAGTTTTTCTCATTGCGAAGTGATTGCCTCTGATGTATCTGAACCGGTGCTCGCCAGCGCTAGTGCCGGATGTTACGACGAACTGTCTGTATCGCGTGGTCTTTCTCAGGAAATGAAGCAACGATACTTTATTCATGATTCCGATAAAACATGGTCAGTGAAGCCTGAAGTAAAACGTTTAGTGAGTTTCACGAAACAAAATTTATTAGAAAGCTACAGCAGTCATGGTACTTTTGATGTCGTATTTTGTCGCAATGTCCTTATTTATTTTGACGACAAAGATAAGGCAAACATCCTGCAAAAAATTTCCGCCCAACTGCCAAAAGATGGAATCGTTATCCTTGGCGCTGCCGAGTCCATTCCAAGTACGCAAAGTAATTTCAAGATGGTAAAATTGCCGCAAGGCCTTTACTACGTTAAGCAGTAGAGAATACGCTTACATTCCTTTCCTAATTTTTATTCATTTACCTTAGTTCTGGCACACCCTTTGCTGATATCTCGTCAATAGCGAAGTAATCAGTAGGTGGCAATGTGGCAATTAGCTTAGACAGACTAGTAGGCTTTCATCATAAGGCGTTACAAATACGTTCGGACAAGATGGAAGTGATCGCCGGAAATTTGGCTAATGCAAATACGCCAGGGTATAAAGCGCGAGATATTAATTTTCAGCAGGCAATGAAATCTGCACAGTATGGTCAAACTAAGCTTACCACCACCCACGACAAGCACATCGAAGCAAGTAAGCAGTCGCAATTTGATATTGATTACAGAATACCTGAACAACCTGATACCGGAGATGGCAACACGGTTGATGTACAAAAAGAGCGTAATGCATTTTTGGAAACCGGCATGCGATATCAATCAGGCCTAACCTTATTAAGCGGTAAATTTAGCGGCATGAAAAAAGCCCTTAGCAGTGGAGGTCAATAACCATGAGCCTTTTTAATGTAATGAACATCTCTTCGACTGGTATGGCGGCAGAAAATGTCCGCTTAAATACAACTGCCAGTAATATTGCCAACGCCAATAGTGTTAGTAGTAGCTATGAAGATACATATAAAGCAAGGCATCCAGTATTTGCTGCGGCTTTAGATAAAGCCTCTAATGATATGTCTAAAGGGGTTGGTGTGGACGTACTTGGTGTCGTAGAAAGTGATCGACCGTTACAAATTGAATACGCACCGCACAATCCAAAAGCGGATGACAATGGTTACATTTACAAGCCAAATGTAAACATTGTTGAGGAAATGGCAGATATGATGTCGGCGTCAAAAGCCTACGAAACAAATGTACAGATTGCAGACACTACAAAGCGTATTTTCCAGCGTGTATTGCAACTTGGTCAGTCTAGATAAGCACTTTGCTGATTAGAGGATAGAAAAATGAACGTACTTGAACAGCGCAGTATTGGTAAAGACTTATACTGGAATACGGAGCCAGAAGTACCTGTATCTGACGGTACTGAGCAAACCCTGAAGCAAGAAGACTTTTTTGCCTTGTTAACGGAGCAGTTGGCCAATCAAGATCCAACCAAGCCAGTGGATAATGACCAAATGGTAGCACAGATGACTTCTTTCACGACGGCCGATGGTATTTCACAGTTAAATGAACAATTTACGTCGTTTGCCGCATCAATGACATCAAATCAGGCATTGCAAGCGTCTAGCTTGATTGGTCAAAGCGTACTCGTGACCGGTAACATTGGCCATAGAGGCAACGAAACAGACGGTATTTCAGGTGTCATTATTAACGAGGACACATCGCAAGATACACAAATTCAGGTATTAGATTCAGTAGGTGCTGTTGTTAGAACCATTGATATTGGTACACAACCGCCAGGTAATATTTCATTTAATTGGGATGGCACAGATAACCAAGGCAATATTTTGCCGCCGGGTGATTATGCCATTCAAGTACAGGGCAATGTGTTTGGCGAAGCAACAGCATTACCCACGGCTATTAACCGTCATGTTGATAGTGTTAGCTTGACCGGTTCTGGTCAAGGTGTAGTTCTTAATTTAGATGGTGATGTCAGCATAAAACTTGATGACGTTATCGAAATCGGTAATTCATAGGAGATAAGGCATGTCTTTTAATATAGCGCTAAGCGGTGTATCAGCGTCTCAGAAGGATTTAGATACAACAGCGAATAATATAGCGAACGTAAATACAGTTGGCTTTAAAGAATCACGTGCTGAGTTTGGGGATGTATACGCCGCGTCACTATTAGCGGCAGGCAGAACAAAAGTCGGTGACGGTGTGTTGACACAAGAAGTCTCGCAACAGTTTTCACAAGGCTCATTGAGCTTTACGAACAATGCTTTAGATATGGCAATTACTGGTAATGGCTTTTTTGCCACAGTACCAGAGATAACCTCTAGAGACTTTTCATTTACCCGTGCGGGGCAGTTTAAGCTAGACAGCAATAACTTTGTGGTGAATTCGGTGGGTGACAACTTACTTGGTTTTCCAGTAAACCCTGATGGTACATCTGCTTCAGTGGCATTGAGTACAACGGAACCTGTAAGAATTCCTGATTCTTCTGGTTCACCAACAAGAACTACTGAAGTCGATATGCGGTTCAACTTACCTGCGGGCGATCAAGGCAAAGTGGCTGCTGATTTCGATCCGAACGATCCTCTTACCTATAATGCGGCTACATCGGTGACCATTTACGATTCGTTGGGCGATAGCCACGTGATGACATATTATTTTGTCAAAGATAACAATGCCACAAATGAATGGTATGTCGCGACATCAGTCGATGATCAATTGGTTGATGTTACCGACAGTGCTGGTAACCCGGTAGACCCGACTAATCCTGCCACTGTTAATACTTTGGGTACGGCATCTGGAAATCCTGTCGCAGCAGCAAAGATGAGATTTAGTGAAGGCGGAGACTTTATAGGAATTTTTTCTGCTGACAACGTTGCTCAAGCGGATAACAAGTTTGTTACTGAAGCCTTAGGACCAATTATATTAGCCAATGGTTCGGATGCAAATCAAACGATCGACGTTGATTTCAATCTTGACTTAGCAGGTGCCGATCCAAATGAACCTACCCAATTTGCATCAGCTTTTGAAGTCACGTCTCTAGAACAAAACGGTTTGCCTGTAGGGCGATTGACAGGTATTGATATTGCAGCCGACGGGTTGGTTCGGGCTACATTTTCCAATGGTACTTCCGAGCCTATAGTGCGAGTTGCATTAGTTAGGTTTGCCAATGAACAAGGTTTAACGCAACAAAGTGGTACTCAGTGGAAAGAAAGTATCGAATCAGGTGAAGCATTAGCAGGTGAAGCCACCACAGGTACTTTTGGCGACATCAACTCGTCTGCATTAGAGCAAGCAAACGTCAACTTAACGACAGAGCTTATTGATATGATTATTGCGCAGCGAAACTTCCAAGCCAACTCAAGAGCGCTAGAAGTCAATAATCAGCTAAACCAGACTATCTTGAACATTAGATAAGACTAGCTAAGAAAGTAAATATAAGGGTTAGTGTAAGTTAGTGGGTTGCGAATATAAAAACTTCGATTGCATGGATGCAATCGCAGAGCCCCATGGATGGGTTTACGCGTTTTTTATATTCGCAACCCACTAACTTACACTGACCCCTTTTCGACCCCTTTAGTCATCCTCCCCCAACCTTGGCACTTTATTTGCTAGTTCCTCAATAACGTCAAAATAATTGACCTTTGAGGCAAGTAGTATGGACAAGTTCCTATACATCGCGGCAAGTGGTGCCAAACAAGATTTAGTGGCTACGTCAGTAAGAGCCAATAATCTGGCGAACGCGCAAACAAACGGTTTTAAAGCCCAACTCGAGCAGGCAAGAGCAATGCCGGCATACGGCGAGGGTTTGCCGTCTCGTGTATTCAGCATGACTGAAAGCCCGACTAACAACTACGAAGGTGGTTCGATGATCACCACCGACCGCCCTTTAGATGTAGCCGTGCAGGGCGAGGGTTGGTTTAGTGTGCAAACCCCAGAGGGCGAAGAAGCGCTTACCCGCAGTGGTAGTTTTAATATTGCCGCAAATGGAGCGTTGCAAGATGCGTCAGGCAATTTAGTCATGGGGGAGAACGGTCCGCTTTTTCTACCAGTACCACTTGCCAATGTCACTATTGCTAACGACGGTACTATTTCTGCGCGATTACAAGGCGCACCTGAAAATGCAGTGGAAGAAGTGGGGCGCTTAAAATTGGCGAAACCCGGTAACGATCAAATAAAACGGCGCGAAGATGGCTTATTTGACCTTAAATCCGGCGCGATTGCCGACCAAGACATTACCGTAGGTGTGCGCTCAGGCATGCTAGAAGGTTCAAACGTTAATGCTGTTGAGGAGATGGTAGAAATGATCTCATTACAGCGACACTACGAAATGCAAGTGAAATTGATGAAAAAGGCGGATCAGTTGTCAATGCGCGGAAACCAATTACTCAGAATATTTTAATTACGATTTTTACGACTATCACTACAGCGAGATAATCTCGCGGAGGTACTCAATATGCATCCGGCTTTATGGATCAGTAAAACAGGACTTGATGCTGCGCAAACAGACGTGGCAACAGTGTCGAACAATTTGGCTAACGCCAGTACCGTTGGCTTTAAAAAAGACCGCGCGGTATTTGAAGACTTGCTTTATCAAAATATTAATCAACCCGGTGGACGCTCATCAGCAGATACAGAACTGCCTTCTGGCTTAATGCTAGGGTCTGGTTCAAAAGTGGTCGCCACGCAAAAAACACATACGCAGGGTAACCTGTTAACGACAGATAATGCACTAGACTTGTCTATTCAGGGCAGGGGTTTCTTTGAAGTGCAAATGCCAGATGGTAGTTTGTCATATACCCGAAACGGTCAATTTACTTTAAATGATCAGGGGCAAATGGTTACGCCCGGCGCCGGTTATTTATTGCAACCCGTTATTACCTTACCGCCTGATGCGCAACAAATTACGATTTCGCAAGATGGACAGGTTGCCGCGCAATTGCGGGGGGAAGCTGAGCCGCAGGTTCTTGGGCAAATTAACACGACTGATTTTATCAACCCAGTTGGACTACAACCCATTGGTCAAAACTTGTACGTAGAGACCGCTGTGTCTGGCGCGCCTTTGCAGGGTGTACCAGGTCTTGAAGGTTTAGGTGGCTTGTCACAAGGTACGCTCGAAACATCAAATGTCAATGTGACAGAAGAGTTGGTGAACTTGATAGAAAGCCAGCGTTTGTATGAGATGAACTCAAAAGTTATTTCGTCAGTTGACCAAATGCTTGGGCAAGTTATTCAACAGCTTTAAAGGCCTTTGGAGAAATAATGATGCAGTATTTTCCTGACAAAATCGTGATGAAGGCTATATTTGTGACCTGTATGGTTGCGGTGTTAACGGCATGCAATAGCACGAGTAGCCACTCACCGCGCGCTGACGACCCTTTCTATGCGCCTGCATCGCCCGTATATAAACGCGCGGAAATTGCTGAAAACGGTAGTTTGTTCTCTGCGACCTTGGCAAATAGTTTGTATTCAGATGTAAAAGCGCGTCGTGTAGGTGATATTATTACGGTAACGCTTCGAGAAAATACCAACGCGAGTAAAAGTGCGGGCACGACCTCATCGAAAGAATCAACCATGGACGTCAACCCAATCATTGGTTTGGGCGCCAATCCCATTAGGATTGGTAAAGAAAGTATCCAACTTGGAATGAACTCTAGCAATGAATTTACAGGTGATGCACAAGCCAATCAAAGCAACAGCTTACAAGGCAATATATCGGTGTCTGTTGTGGAAGTATTGCCCAATCAAAACTTAGTCATACGCGGAGAAAAGTGGCTGACCTTAAATAGCGGAGACGAGTATATCCGTTTAACTGGTGTCATTCGCCCCGCTGATGTGTCTCCGACGAACGAAATTCAATCCACAAAAATTGCCAACGCCCGTATCCAATATAGCGGTACAGGCAGTTTTGCTAGAGCGCAAGAAAAAGGTTGGTTAACCAAGTTCTTTGCCTCAGAGTGGTGGCCGCTATGAAACTTCAAACATTATTTACGTACCTGGTCTTAAGTGCTTGTATTTTGTGTGCGACGCCGCTGGCAAACGCACAGCGAATTAAAGACTTAGCGACCGTGCAGGGCGTACGTTCTAACCAACTAGTCGGCTATGGACTGGTGGTGGGATTACCTGGTACTGGCGAAACTAGTCCGTTTACCGAACAGTCTTTTCGGACCATGTTAAGTAATTTTGGTATTAGTTTGCCAAGCAATGTAAAACCCAAAATTAAGAACGTTGCTGCGGTAGCCGTACATGCGGATTTACCAGCATTTGCAAAACCCGGGCAAACCATCGACATAACGGTGTCTTCTATTGGCGAAGCCGCCAGTTTGCAGGGTGGGACATTGTTGCAAACGTTTATGAAAGGCCTTGATGGCGAGATTTATGCGGTAGCGCAGGGGTCATTAGTTGTATCTGGTTTTGGTGCGCAAGGTAATGATGGTTCACGGATTGTATCCAATACGCCGACAGTGGGTACAATTGCTAATGGCGCCGTGGTTGAACGCAGTGTGCCAAGTGGCTTTATGCAAAATGACTATTTGACGCTGAATTTAAACAATCCTGACTTTTCGACTGCGCAAGCGATGTCTGACGAGATTAACCGTCGTTTGGGTGCTGATCCTTCGAAAGGCTACGCAATAGCAACGCCGCTTGATGCTGCATCGGTAAAAGTCTCGGCGCCGCGCGATGTTGGTCAACGTATTGGCTTTTTAGCCACGATTGAAAACTTTGAATTTACGCCTGCCAAAGCGCCCGCCCGAATAGTGATTAATAGCCGCACAGGCACCATTGTTGTTGGTCAAGATGTGCGTTTATTGCCAGCTGCCATTACGCATGGTGGCCTTACGGTAACGATTAGTGAAAATGTTGATGTAAACCAGCCTAACCCGTTGGGTGGCGGCGAGACAGTCGTCGCGGCGCGCTCAATCGTGGATGTTGATTTAGGCGATAGCCGCATGTTTACCTTCGATCCTGGTGTTAGTTTAGAAACGCTAGTGCGTGCAGTAAATGAAATAGGCGCAGCGCCAGGTGATTTAATGGCAATTCTTGAGGCGCTTAGACAAGCAGGCGCGCTTCAGGGTGAATTAATTGTCATTTAGTAACAAAAAAAGAGCAAGACCAAAATTTGGCAGGATCTCACGCATTTGGAGGGTAAGCCACTATTGCAAAACCGCTGCGAGTCCATCCATGGACGCTTGAATTTTTCATCCATGAAAAATACATTTTGCAATAGTGGCTTACCCTCCAAATGCGTGAGGTCTTAACTTAGATGGTAAATGAGTATGGATTTAACTAACAACGTAAAGTCACAGCTAGAGATGTCTCGTAGTGTCCACGACCTAAGTGGTCTTGATGGGCTGCGTGCGGCTGCTCAAAAAGGTGACAAAGGCGCACTTGAAGAAGCGGCAAAACAGTTTGAAGCGATTTTTGTGCAAATGTTACTTAAATCCATGCGTAAGGGACAAGAAGCCCTTGCTGATAAAGATAGCCCGTTTAATTCTGAGCAAGTCAAATTTTACCGCGATATGCATGATCAACAATTGGCGACAGATATGTCGACAAATGGCAGCTTGGGTTTGGCTGAGATAATCGTACAACAGATGAGTTTAGATGGTTCTGTTATGCCAGCAGGGGCAGTGCGCAGTGATGGCAACTTGTCGGTGTTAAATCGTCACCATGTAATGATACGAGAGGCGTCAGAAGAACGCATGCTATCGGCTGGCAGTGTTAATGCAAGTGCTAGCAAACAAGCAGCATTTGACACCCCTGAGACTTTTGTACAAACACTCTTTCCGCAAGCGCAAGCGGCAGCAGAGCGCTTGGGTATTGATCCTAAAGCATTACTTGCACAAGCAGCCGTTGAAACGGGCTGGGGAAAATACGTAATGCATCAGCATGACGGTCAAAATGCTCATAATCTATTTGGCATTAAAGCGGACAAACGCTGGGGTGGTGAAAAGGTCGTAGTAGATACGCTGGAATTCAACGGCAACATCCCGCAAAAACAACAAGCATCGTTTAGAAGCTACCAAAACTTCGAAGCTTCCTTACAAGACTACGTGGATTTTGTGTCTGACAATCCACGTTATAAAGACGCCTTAAGCAAAACCGACAACCCGCAAGCCTATTTTGAAGCCTTGCAAGCTGCGGGGTATGCGACCGACCCTAATTACGCAAATAAAATAATGTCGGTGTATCAAGGCGCTACGTTAAATAATACAATGAATGAGTTACTTCCATGATCAGAGACGCAAGTTTATATACATTGGCGACTTCAGGCCTTAATGCTAGTGCAAAACTATTGGCAACGACGAGTAATAACATTGCGAATGTAAATAGCGAAGGGTATGTCAGAGAGCGTACTGAGTTTACCTCGCGTTTGAATGGTGGCGTCGATTTTGGTTTTACGGATCGGGTATTGGATGTATTTGCACAAAACCAACTTCGCAGAGACACCAGCCAAGTGGGAGAAACTCAAGCCTTTTTTGACCGCGCAGAAAGCCTCGACAATGTGCTAGCAAGTGAAGCAAACAGCATTTCGGCCTCTATTACCCGTTTTTTTGACGCGATACAAACCGCTACCGATGACCCAACAAACATGCCATCGCGTGATTCTGTCATTGGCGAAGCGCAAGGCATGCTTAATCGTATAAATCAGTTAGGTGATTTTTTCAAAATCAAAGAAACCGAAGTAGAGCAACAAATTGAAGCGTCTGTGTCTGTCGCAAACGGGTTAATTCGCCAAATAGGGGATTTGAACGAAGCCATCCAAGTTGCGCAAGGCAATAGTAATGTAGATACACCAACAGCCTTACTCAATCAGCGTGACGAAGCAATATTGGGCTTAGCTGAATTAGTTGCAATAGATGTTAGGCGCAGTTCTAACCGTGATGAAGGCGTTGTCGTCAATTTGAGAACAGGCGAATCACTAGTATTGGCAGACGGTAATTTTAATATATTTAGTATAGGTGGGGAGCCAGACTACACCAATCGTCAGTTAGAACTCTCTACTGATTTTGCGCAGTTTAGTAAAAACGATACAAAAATAAATGTGCTTGAACAAAATTTAGGGGGAGCGCTTGGTGGTATTTTTACCTACCGAGAACAGGTGCTTGAGCCTGCCGAGCGCAACCTAGGAAAAATGGCTGCGGTAATGGCAAGTGTGATTAACCGTCAAAACCGAGAAGGCATGGATTTAGATCAGCAACTAGGGCGAGATATCTTTTCTATTGAGAATTTTAGGGGCTTAAATTACCCCGACAATAGTGATTTAGCGTTGGATATAGAAGGGCGCTTTGCCCAATGGAATTCGCAAGAGATTACCAACAATGATTACAAAATCACGGTATTAACAGTACCTGCTGGCGTGCCTGCTACCTTTGATATTCAAGTAGATGCACTGACAAGTGATGGACGTCCTGAAATTGACGAAAACGGCAACCCCATAACACAAACAACCACAGTGACAGCTGCTCCAGGAGCGTTTAATGACATTATTGGCGGTATACAAGTAGAATTAGCGAGTGGTAATAGTTACGCGGTTGGGGATGCATTTTTGCTTCAACCTGCTCGGTTTGCCGCATCAAGTATTAGCTTAGCCACGTCGCGCGGCGAAGACTTGGCGTTTGCGAAACCACTTCGCGTTGATGCGAGCATCGGTAATTTAGGTACTGGCGTTCTGAGTCAAACGAGAATATCGAATTCAAACGTTGACTTAACGTTTACAAGCCAATTTGCCTCAGCCTTTGATGGCAATGGTGGTATTCAAGACGTGACAACGTCGCCGTCGCCAATATTTGGTGCGCCTGTGGGGATAAGGTTTACCGCCGATAACGAATATGAAGTGCTAGACAGTAACGACAATGTTATTAGTACGGTGTCAGGCACTACAAATTTGAATAACCTTATTACACAAGCAAAATCAAGTGGCGTACCTGCTTGGCCGGCTGAATTTGCTGCATTAAGTGATTACCCCGGCTATGACTTTAACTTGCAAGGTAACCCCAAGGCAGGGGATGAGTTTTTTATTAGCTACAACACCAATGGCGTAAACGATAACCGAAATGCACTAGAACTCGCTGAATTGCAACAAAACGGTTTTGTTAGGCAAAGTAACTCAACTATTGGCAATTTAGTGAGTTTTAATGAAGCCTACGCCACCATTGTTGGACAAGTAGGATCGGCAACATCATCCTCAAAAATCGATTTAGAAGCGGCAAAAGTGATGCAAGTGCAGTCGAGTGAGTGGTTTGAATCAAGCTCTGGTGTCAGTTTGGATGAAGAGGCGGCAAATTTAATTCAATTTCAACAAAGTTATGCCGCTGCGGCGAGAATTTTAAGCTCGGCGCAAGAGATGTTCCAAACAATTCTACAAGTCGCTCGATAGTCAGGTGAGGGTGTAAAATGCGTGTAACTACTAATTTAATTTTTGACCAAAACTTTCGGGCAATAAATAACAGTCAGGGAAAGCTGTCGGATATTCAAACTCAGTTGGCGAGTGGTCGTAAATTACTGAGGCCATCAGATGACCCAGTCGGCGCAGTGCAGGTTATACGTTTGACCGAAGAAATAGATAAAACAGTGCAATATCGGCGTAACATTGATTTAGCGACAAACAATTTAGAGTTGCAAGATACGACAATGCGAAGCATTAACGAAATCGTAAATCGTGGGCGTGTGCTAGTTGTGCAGTCAGGCAATGGGATTATTTCAACAGAAGACAGACGCGCGCTTGCATCAGAATTGGATCAAATCAGAAATCAGGTCATCGATTTAATGAATACGCAAAATGCCAGCGGTGAATACATTTTTGCGGGGTATCAATCAAGAGAGCAGGCGTTTAATTTCAATCCAGGCAATAGCATTAATCCCATTCAGTTTCAGGGGGATGACGGTATAAATTCGATGCAGTTGTCTGACAGCGTATCTATTCAAACAACTGTGTCAGGTAAAACCTTGTTTGAAGATGTGAAAGCTCGACTCGATATCACCAACGTAAGCGCCGCGGGATTTGCCTTTGGAGGCTATGATATGCAAAGCCAAGATGATTTTGACGTGTTTCATGAATTGAATTTTTCTGCGGTGTCACCGGCAAACAACCAATACCAAATGGAATTGTTGGCAAGCAACGAAATACAAGTCACCAACCTTGGTACTGGTAGTGTTGTCGATACTATTCCATACATTGCAGGGCAGCCGACCGTATTTGCTGGACTCACAGTGGATATTCAAGGGGGCGTGGGCAGCACCTTCGATTTCGAATTGAAGCGACCGGACAAACAAAACCTTGCAGAAACCTTACATAATATGTCATTGGCCTTGAATGACAGCTCCATTTCTGACTATCAATATCAACGAGAAATCAGGAATGCATTGGTTGGGATTGACAACGGACTGGACAAAATGGCCAGAGAGAATTCATCGGTTGGTGCGCGTTTAAATATTGCTGAGTCGGTCCTTGGCTCATTGCTTGATACAGATGTGGCGAATCAAAAAGCACGATCGACGATTCAAGACGTGGATTATGCAGAAGCATCTGCCGAATTTTCGAAACAAGAAACGGCATTAAGTGCCGCTTTTGCGTCATTTCCGCGTGTGGCGGGATTGTCTTTGTTTGATTTTATATAGCAGTATCAGCGTAACCTCCCTATGATATTGACTCTTCTTAGGGAAATGTGGCCATAGTAATGGGGAGCACCGTTAATTTATTTCGCTGTCATGTTAAATATAGTCACTAATAGTAGTTGCGTATAAATTCAAAAACAGCGTGTTATAAAAATTTTCAGATGAAGCGATATTAGTCTTGACTGAAGACAAATAGTGCACGTATGATAAAAACGTTAGCGCAGGAATTAGCGCAAACTCAATAAAATCAAAATATAATAATCTGCAAATAGGAATTGCAATTATGACAAACCACAAGTCCAACCTTAGGTGTATCAAACACTGCTTAAATTGTTTAATTTTAGGATTCGCGGCAATAACAAGTCTATCCCACGCTAGTCAAGAGTGTACAGATTTTAAAACTGGTCCGACGGGTGACACCACAGTAAGGTTCACTGAATGTAAAGATCCCCCTCCAGGAGGTGGTACTTTTCCCGGCTCTAATGGGGATGCACCCACCCCTAGACCTACTCCACCATTGCCGCCTCCTCCACCAGTTAATCCGCCACCGCCGCCAAAGCCTGAGCAGCCGAAACCAAAAACAGAAAGACAGATTTGCCTTGAAAAAAATCAAACGGCCAAACAAAATCGCACCGAATGTCGCGCCACCGGCTCATCTACACATACAAATAATTTAAAAAACGATTGTTTAAAAGGTGGACAGATTTCTATACAAGCAGGGAGCGAATTTATTACGGTAGGTGTGACGTTTGATCAGTATACTGCATGCAAAGATATAGAAGATTCTAAGCTACAAAATGCTTATGACAGCTGCGATGTCATCTTTGAGAGAGCTATAAAAATCTGCCCGCAATAGAACCGGAGTAATAAACATGAGTAGTAAAGCGATTGCAATTGTATCGGTTTCAGTTTTGGTTATTGTGTGCTTTTGGTTTTTCTATTGGAATGCCCCCATAGCTAAAGATAACTTAGAGTTTCAAGTGGTTGAAAGTAAATTTCCGCTTGTGAACAAAACTGCATCAACCTTAGATAGTGATATTGTTGAAAACCAATCTCACAAACCAATCGAGTCACATATTCTTGGGCACGAGGACTTACCTACCAAACTTCCAATAGTGGCTGATAAAAAAGACTTTGTTGATTTGGAGGACGCATGGTGTATCCCGTCGGATGATCTTCGAATTGAAGATCAAGACTTCGTTGCTGCTCTGCAGAATGATTGGATGGAATACAGCGGCGTAGCATACATAAAGCAAAATGATGCGGTTTATGATGATGACCAAAATCACCCAAACAACGTTTTTGTGGCTCCGTATCAAGAAATGCCGATAGAAGAAATTAAGGATTTAACTCTTCTAGGTGATAAATGGGCAATGATTGCATTTTTGCAAAAATCAACGATGGATTATAGAGATGAGCAATATGCCGCTGCCATGAATTTACTAGCCATTGGAGCATCGTATCATGCAATCGAATACTTAATTATTTCCGAGCTAGCGTCTGCTAAGACGAGTTTTCGACGCACTAAAACATTAGATAAAAGTCGTGAGCATATGATAAACGCTGTCGCCTACACTATTTATGGTTTAAATGAATTGAACATTAGCGCATTAACAGCGTACGCGGGTAATATATCACAAGACGAACTTTTTCAAGGCGTACTTAATCCGTCACTTACCCTAGCTGATGCGCAAGGCGACATATCAATTCGATATGAAACTCTTTTACGTGATATTAAAGAAGCTAGGCAGGCACAAGGTATTAGTCCTCAAGATCCTCCTGAGGAAGTAAAAAAGCTTTTCGCAAGAGACATAGCAAGCTTTAAATTTAGACGAAAAGAAGCTATGGAACAGCTTTATACCGCCCTAGCGCCTTCTCATTTAAGTACAGACAATACTGAGTGTGTAGATAGACACATCAATAATTTGCGGATAATTAAAGAGCAAATGGCTAGTCTAAAATAAAAATAAGATGGTAAATTATGCGTAGTTTACCATCTCCTATCATCTTAGTTGTGTGTCGCAATTTTTAAGTTATTCTTCAATACCGCGTTGACGTGTTAAAGTAAACAAAGCACCTGTGAAATTACGATGTTTCGCACAGTAGCGTTACAGACGATAGGTTTTGCAATTTATAGTCAGAAACAAAACTTTGTCCTTAATGCTAACACGGTCAACTCACATATGATTAAAAATATATTCTCCCCCCTCGCTGTAATTATTGTTGTATTCATATTGATACGCGTAGTTGTTGGCGGTGGAGGTACTGACATTGTAAATGATACTAAGAATGAAGTTGTTATTGATAACGCTAATATGCGTCTTGATTCAAAGATAAGTGATACTAGTTATGCAGCAAACAGTGCTATTGGAAATAATATCAATACACAAAGTGAATCACGAGAAAACCAAGACGTCAGTGTTGAGAAGACAGAGTATGAAATCGGTTGGTGTTTTCCCGACGAGGATTTAGGCCAGTCTGACCATGACTTTATGAAGCAATTAGTTGCTGATTGGTCTGAATATACTGGTCGAGCCTATGCTAAATCTACTGCTGTTATATTTGAAGACAATTATCACTTTGAAAACAACGAATTCGTGAGTCCATATCAAGAGCTATCCGAAGAAGAGTTGGAAAGTAGGGCAAAAGGTGATGATAAATGGGCAAAAATAGCTTTTATCCAGTTAGGTAGCTTTTTTCAAATCGATAGTATGAGACATGTCGCGAACGAATTGTTAGTATCTGGGGCTTCTTATCATGCGTTGAACTTTCTTATTAGAGACAAGCTCGTCTCGGCAAAAGCAGCGTATAGGAAAACAAAGGATGTGAAATTAAGTAGAGAGCATCTTATTGATGCTGTAGCTTACTTGTTTATTGCACTTGAGGACTACAATGACCTTGCTCTAGTAACGTACGTAGCTAATGTGTCTAGTGACGAATTGCTTAGTGAACAATTAAATCCTCAATGGCTTCTCCAAGGATTTGATGATGAAATTAGTCAAAGATATAAAGAGCTCACTGATAATATTGCTAGAAAGCGTGAAAACAACGGTATAGATGTCGAAAGAGCTCCACCGGAAGTAAAGCAGCTGTTTTCTAGAGTACTTGCTAGTTTTTATCGTTCAGACCGAAATGTGATCGAGCAACTCAATGATTTTAAAACTATATCATCTGCAGATTTGAGTGTTTCTCCATGTACAGAAAGGCATATTGAAAGGCTAGTTAAGATAGAAAACCAGTAGTTGAAAAAGTTGCTTGTTTTTCGAACTCATGCTAACCACAAGTGTCTTTGAAAGGCTAGGTATACAGTTTTTTTAGAAGGATTTAGTAAATATGGATAAAAGGCATTTTTCTCTTCCTCCAAATAATAAATTACGCAACAACTTTCTCGTAAAAATGCTACAAGCTATTACGGGTTGCTCTTTGTCAGGTTACTCGCTATATTTTGCCAACGCGCTTGGGGCTGCACTTTACTTTAGTATTTTGATGTCTGGTGTTATGTTTATAGGTGATTACGTTAGTGGTATCTATTTTGATTACGAACGCACCACTTTAATAGAACACATTGCAAATGCGGTTAATTGGTTTATTTACATGCTTATTCTTTGGTCAGTACTTGAGTTCTTGTCTTTAGTCTTTCCATTTTTTATCAAATGGGCACTTACTTACCACGCGGTTAAAATTATAACTTTTGCTATAGTTGTTTCTATTGTTGGACTGGTGCTTTGTATTTTACTATTAGTGAAAGGTATACCCTCATCATGGTTTTATGCAAATTAAACTGGCGCTTGGTTACTTAAATAATTGCTATTTGTTTACAAACAATTCTCAAGAACATTAAAATATCTGTAATTATTTTCATGCGCACCATATCAAGAAATAGACGTAAACGATCTTTCAGCACTCGCTGAAACAGATGATTTATTAGCACTATCTATATTATCCTTATTATTTCAACGATGCCGATGCGGATACCAAATATCCAGTGCAATGACAAACAATTACACTACTGTCAGCATTGTCTACTTTACCTAAAAAATATTTAAAATTTTTTTCTAACTAAAAAAATGACTACTTTACTGTAGATTTATTCGCTAACTACTTTGTGTGTAACAGCTTTTAGTCAATCACACACATGTTCATATTTTAAAAGCGGCAATTTTTTGCCGCTTTTTTTATTTTTTTTGCTTTTTTGTTTAAAGGGATTTTGAAGCTTGTCGATAACCTTTTACGAGAGAGCCAGTACATACACTTTTTAATTATTAGAAAGTGATGTTCTACAATTTGTAACAAATCACCGGAGTTCGTCCGGCTGCCAGCAAGCGCTGGACTGAGAGTGTTAGGAGAGACTTATGTCACTTTATGTAAATACAAACGTGTCGGCGTTAAATGCCCAACGTCAGCTATTCAATTCACAGAATTCATTGGGCACGTCTTTCGAGCGTTTGTCTTCAGGTATGCGTATTAACCGTGCATCGGATGATGCTGCGGGTTTGCAGATTTCTGATCGTATGACGTCTCAAATCAACGGCCTTAACCAAGCAGTTCGTAATGCGAACGATGCTATTTCATTGACGCAAACTGCAGAGGGTGCGTTAGGTGAAACAACTAATGCGCTTCAACGTATTCGTCAATTAGCCATTCAGTCACAAAACGGTATTAATACTGCCGATGACCGTACAGCCCTTCAAGAAGAAGTGTCTGCACTTAAAACGGAAATCACGCGTATTTCAGATACTACTCAATTTAACGATAGAAACATTTTAGATGGCACGTTAGACGCATCTTTCTTGGTAGGTTCTAATGCCGGCCAAAAAATTGATGTTACGCTAGCGACCGACTTTGATTCTGCAGGTTTAGGTATTGCTGCCTTAACTGTGGGTACCTCTGGCGATGCTAGTGCGGCGATTGCGTCAATTGATGCTGCACTTTCGACTGTTGGTGCCAACCGTGCCGATTTAGGTGCGCTTACTAACCGTTTCCAATCAACCATTCGTAATTTGTCTAACGTTTCAGAGAACGTTTCAGCTGCACGTTCACGTATCCAAGATACTGACTTTGCTTCAGAGACTGCAAACTTGACACGTAACCAGATCCTTCAGCAGGCAAGCACAACCGTACTATCACAAGCGAATCAGCGTCCTCAGGCCGCGCTTCAGCTTCTTGGTTAAGCCTAACTGACCCTACTGTTTGGGGAATGAAGCCAGGAGGTAGTACTCGCTTTCACTAGCCAAACAGAAAAGAGTTTGCTCACTCTTTCAAAAATGAGCGGTCGGCCAGGCAATAGCCTGGCCACTTAAATTTTTTTAATAAGTAAGTCCCTGCCAAATAAGCACTTTTCAAATAATTTAGAAAATTTCTAAAGGTTTTTCCGTATCTGTTCGATAACTAAATTAAGCAAGCTGATACTAAGCAATATTTAAAACAATAATAAAAGCTATGCTCAACTTAAGTGATGTTTATAACAACAAAAGCGCCGCGAATTTATTCACGGATTAACGCAAAGATAACGCAGCCTTTAAGGCCAAATTATTACAGATATCATTCAAGTAGAGAACTAAGTAGCCAACTATTCAGCGTGTATAACAATAAAGAATTAAATCGTTAGGAGTTCAATTCAAACCTCACTAGTGCTCGCCACTGGCGACGGTCAAACTTTGCCTCTTAACAATGAAATTAACATTTGAAGTAAGAAAAGAATGTAGTTGATGGGAATGCAACTAAACTGCCGACTGACAGGAATGACGCCAGGAGGTAGTGAGAGGTATGAGGTCTGGAACACCATACCTGCCCGTCAGCATAGAGCTTTCGCTCTTAGTTACAGCATGCATGCTCCGTTATCTAGTGTTGATAACGAACGAATCGGTCCATGATTCGAATTTAATAAAGCATGTTACGTGCCAGTTTTTGAAAAAAAGAGCTCAATACAATAATAATAAGAGCAAACATTAGAAAATCGTTAGGAGTTAATTATGTCACTTTTTGTAAATACTAATGTCTCGTCATTGAGTGCAAGACGCTATATGACAGACACAACCACAAATTTAAATACTGCATTTGAAAGATTATCTTCAGGCTTGCGCATTAACAGTGCGAAAGATGATGCCGCAGGTTTACAGATTTCTAACCGAATGACGTCGCAGATTATGGGCTTAGATCAAGCGGTTCGAAACGCGAACGACGGCATTTCTCTTGCCCAAACTGTTGAAGGGGCGCTGCAAGAGACAACAAATGCTTTACAAAGAATACGTGTTTTGGCAATTCAGAGTCAAAACGGTATAAATACTGACCAAGACCGACAAGCTTTACAGAAAGAAGTGTCTGCATTAAAGGTCGAAATTTCGAGAATTGCCACCACCACACAATTTGCTGGCGTAGACGTATTAGACGGTACTTATTCTGCAAAGTTTTTGGTGGGCGCGAATGCTGGGCAAACCATTAGTATAAATGTAAGTCGTGTTGACGGCTTTGGGTACAGTGGTTTGTTTGGTGCGTTTAACTTGACGGTGTCAACGCCAGGCGCGGCATCTGCTTCATTACAAGAAATTGATGATGCGATTGGTGTGGTAGACGGTAAGCGCGCTGATTTAGGTGCGATTCAAAATCGATTCCAATCGACAATTCGAAATCTGTCGAACATCAGTGAAAATGTATCTGCGGCAAGATCGCGCATAAGAGATACAGATTTTGCCGCTGAAACGGCAAGTTTGACTCGTCTGCAAATAATTCAGCAAGCGAGTACAACAATATTGACTCAAGCAAACCAAAGACCGCAAGCGGCATTGAGTTTGTTACAGGGATAGAGAACAATAACAGTAAGTAGTAGCTTCTAAGTGATTAATAATTATAAGGTTTTGAAGGCTTGAGAGGCCCTCTCCGTGCCAGGGAAGGCACTTACTTTAGAAGTGTAAGTAGTAAAAAGTCGACTAACAAGACCGAGAGTGTAGGATTTGGTTGAGAGGCCAGTATACGTTCTACAATCCTGCCAGTCGACGAAAAGAGTTTGCTCCATCTCCTAACGTGAGCAAGTTGGCTGGGCCGCCCCATGGCTCAGCCTTTTTTCAATTCTTCCCTTTTCCTAAAGCAAAGCTTGTACCAACTTTAACTTTTTTATCTTTCCTATATATGCCGTGGCTGTGGAATAAAAGCGCCGTAAACCCATCCATGGGGGCTCTACGATTGCATCCTTGCAATCGAAGTTTTATTCCACAGCCACAGCATATATTCTCTCGGACCAGTGTAACTCAAGGCCTTTGCGGAATAAAAGCGCCGTAAACCCATCCGTGGGGGCTCTACGATTGCATCCTTGCAATTTCCGCTTAGGCATTTCAATAGTTCTAAAAAATAAAAACACATTTATGTTTAATAGTAACAATCTGTCAAAATTCAGTCGTTAAGATGCTGCTGTCTGTTGTTGAATATACTTTCTATGAAAATATTGGCGATTGATCGCTTATTTTCAATTTTTCAAAAAAGCCTAGTGTAAGGCCTCCAGTGATTCGTTGCTTACGGCGCTATTTTTCATTTAAAACAGTGCAAATATAGTCAGCTAAATAATATCTTTAGCACTTTTTTATTGTTTAAAATCATTTAAAAACAATCATTTAAAAATAATTCTAATTTTTTTAATTATTTTCCTAAAGGTTCTTTAGCCAGGGTCGATAACTATAGTTGAGGGATAAATCATTTAAAAAACGATTTATCTAAATGAGGTCAAAGTTTTAGGCGTAGTGAACCTAAAACCTTAAATAAAGAAAAGTAGTCAGAAATTTGTCGCAAATTGGCGGCTCTCTCACAAATTTCTGGCTTTCGGAGGTAGTATGGCTTTAACTGTAAATACAAATATCAGTGCGATTAACGCACAACGTCAACTTTTTGATTCAAGTAACTCTTTAAACAAGTCATTCGAGCGTTTATCGTCTGGATTTCGTATCAACAGTGCAGCGGATGATGCTGCCGGTCTGCAAATCTCAGATAAATTAACAGCTCAAATTAACGGTTTAAATGAGGCTGTCCGAAACGCCAATGATGGTATTTCGTTAACCCAAACAGCAGAAGGTGCTTTAGGCGAAACAACTAACGCGCTTCAGCGTATTCGCCAACTCGCTGTGCAGTCACAAAATGGTATTAATACGGCGGCAGATAGAACGGCACTTAACAATGAAGTGTCTAGCTTACTGTTAGAAATTTCACGTATTGCAACCACGACTGAATTCAACGGCACTAACATTTTTGATGGTACGTACAATTCAAGTTTCTTAGTGGGTGCCAACGCTGGCCAAAAGGTCAACGTTGACTTAAGAGCGGCAGCAATCCCTACCGCCGGCTTTAGCGCGACAGGCTTAGGTGTAAATGCTGTATCTGTAGCAACGTCAGCTGCGGCATCTGGTGCCTTAACAACAATCGACAATGCGATTTCTGCTGTTGGCTCTATACGCGCAGGTTTAGGTGCTGTGGAAAATAGATTTCAATCCAGTATTCGTAATATTAGTAACGTGAGTGAAAACTTGTCTGCTGCACGTTCGCGTATTCAAGATACTGACTTTGCGTCAGAAACGGCTAACTTAACCAAGAATCAGATATTACAACAAGCGTCTTTATCTGTACTCAGTCAAGCAAATCAACGTCCTCAAATAGCATTGTCTCTTCTCGGTTAAGTTGAGTAGAGAAGGCTAGGGTATTGCAATAGTTGCGTTGAACGGGCGGGTCACTAGCAGTTTTGGTGACACCGCTCCTCATTTTTTTCAGTAGGAGTGTATTATGGATATCGTAAACACTAAAATTGGACAAGCGTTTGCAAGGGATGCAGCGACGTCAATTAACGAAAAATCATTTGTTAACAGTAATCTCGTAGGTTTTAAGACAGGGGCGAGTATTCATAGTGCAGGAGAAAACCCTGTCGCTATGCAGCAAGTGAAATTTGTTGATAAGTCTGTCGCAGAACTTCCTCAAAAACAAGCTATCGAAAAAAAGCTTAAAGAAAATTTAGGCTCCGCCGATACAAATGCGAGAGAGGAAAATATCGACATTTCTGAGGCAATCGGAGGTGTCAGTGAATTTTTGCGAACAACAGGCACAGAACTTGCGTTTTCAGTTGACAGCGACACGTCAAAGCAAGTGGTAACGGTCAGAGACAAACAATCTGGTGACGTTATCCGGCAAATACCTTCCGAAGAGGTACTTGATTTTGCCGCAAGAGTTCAAGAACTAGCCGCCGATCCTACCAACACGGTAGGTATCATTATAAATGGGCGTGCATAATATGAGGTGATTTATGTCGATTCAATCTTTGGGCGTAGGGTCTGGTTTAGACCTTGAGTCATTAGTACAACAGCTGTTGGCGGCCGAACGCGGCCCCAAGTTGCAAAGGTTGAATCGACAAGAGTCTACCCTCGAAGCCGAAATCTCGGCGGTAGGTCAAGTAAAATCAAAGCTTTCTGAGTTTGAAGATGCCTTAAAAGCACTGCAAGATACTAACAACTTGTCAGGCCGCGAACCGACTATCGAAAACCCGTCTGAAAACATTTCACCTTTTACAGCGAGTCCAGCGAATGATGCTGTACCTGGTAATTATCAAATTGCAGTGACACAACTTGCCAGTGGCAGTCGTATTGAAACGGCTCAAGCGGTGGATGGCGGTTTTGCGAGTAGCGATGATGTTGTGTTATCAGCAGGTACTGCGGATTTGACATTCAAAATTGGTGATAGCGGCGACGAATTTACAATATCTATTGCCGCCGGAACGACCTTATCTGAGTTACGAGATCAAATTAATGCGGATGAGAATAACTTTGGCGTAAACGTGAATGTAATAAACACGGGCACGGTAGATGGCGGCACTCGGCTAGTGTTCTCGTCAGATGTTACTGGCGATGGCAATGACTTAAAAGTTATTAATAGTAACGACAACGCTGAATTAAATCGTATTAGCACGACTGATTCGTCTGAATCTAGTACCTATTTGACGTCGGTGGTCAGTGCAAAAAATGCAATTGCTACGGTGGATGGTATTGAAGTACAGAGCGATACCAATGCCTTTGAAAACGCCCTACAAAGTATTCGCTTTGACGTTAGCCAGTTGTCTGAAAGAGATACTGATGACAACCCAATTGCGTCGAAACTGACCGTGGGCTTTGATGTCGAAGGCTTGGAAGAAAATATTCGTACCTTTGTTGACAAGTACAACGAGCTTTATGACGAATTGGATCGTTTGAGCAGTTATGGCGCGACGGATGATGATCCCGATGGCCCATTGGCTGGCGACTCAACGGTGCGAGGTATTTTGTCAGGTTTGAGTAATTTGCTAGGGAGTAATGTTGCCGAATCAGAACTTGGCGGCTTGTTTTCTTTAGGGATTGAGTTAACGATTGAAGGACGTTTGGAAATTGGTTCCACGGACTTTGGATTAGGAACAGGTGCAGAGCGTTTAGAAACGGCGCTTCAGGACAACTTTGATGACATTGCCGTGTTATTTAATTCGGAAAATGGCATTGCCAACAAGCTATTGAGTTTTACAGAAGAATTTACACAGTCTTCAGGGATTTTATCTTCACGCGAAGACAGCATAAAAACACAGCAAGATAACGTCGTGGATGATCGCGAACGTTTTGAAATTAGGATGCAGAGCTTTGAGCAAACACTGCGCGCACGCTATTTAAGTTTAGATAGCACGGTTGCTCAATTACAAAGTACAGGCAATGCATTATTTGCTGCACTAGGAGGGTTAAACTAAATGTCATTAAGAGCGATTAACGCCTATCAAAAAGATAGTTTGAAGCAACGTATTGCGACGGCTGATCCCCATCAATTAACCTTGATGTTGATGCAAGGTGCCTTAGACCGTTTGTCTTTTGCAAAAGGTGCGCATGATAGAAATGATGTGACAGCTCGTGCACAATTTATTTCTAAAGCGACGGCAATATTTATTAATCTACGTGACACCCTAGATACAAAAGCAGGCGGGGAGTTTGCGGATAATCTTCATGACTTGTATGACTACATGATTGATAAACTTATTACGGTAAATCAGGAAAATACAATCTCGCAGCTCGATGAGGTGATTCAATTGTTTTATCCTATTAAAGAGGCTTGGCAACAAATTCCAGAGCAAGACAAGCAACTTGCTTATGCCCAACGACAAGCCTGATATTGTGGCTTTTCCGTCATTGATGCATGCGCATTCGCCGTCTGCATTGACCGAGATAAATACGCACTTAGCCACTATGGCGTCTGCTGATGAGCTTGATGTAGATAAGCTATCAGAAATGGCGCATCACCGAGCGCTTACGGTTGAGGGTTTGTTAACAGAGTTGCCGGAAGAACAGCGACAAGCGTTTGCACGCGCTGAACTCTCGATTAACCGCCAACTAGAAGCGTATTTTTTAGTCTTACAGCAGTCGGTAAAAAAAGAAATTTTAGGCGTAACAAAAGGCAAGAACGCTGTAAGTAAGTATATAGGGTAAGCCGCAAATTCGCGCCTTCATTTAAGCGCTTGTTGTCCTTACCCATGCGCTAGTCTCTATCACACCTTATCCTTGACCATATATACCTTATCAATCGCACGCTAACTTCAGCTGTACTCTACTATTACCCGCACGCGACAGTCAGTCGCTCTCTCAAGCCATTCTCTTTCGACTGTTGTGCGTGTTGGTCAAAAACTTGCAAATACAGCTCATTACATAGTGAAAACTGTACGTAAATACGCAATTAAACGGCGATGTATGACGAGGTTGTCAATTAATCGGCGGTATTTGTGATATATCGCAGGCCTTGAGGCAATTGCGATTTGCGGTGTCAGTAAAACAGTTAGGCCAACAAACACGCGCTTTTATACATGCATAGATATGCTTAAATACACTCAGTGAGATTAAATGTTAGATTATATTCGGTATCACCTCCATGATGATGAAGAGGTACAACAATCAATAGAAGCGTCGCATGGTGAGGCGTTACAGCAAAATTTACAATGGAGCTTAGTGGCCTTTGATAAGTTTTTGCCAAATTTAGCGGCATTTCTTCGGCGTTTTTCGCCAAAAACGACCAGTGTATTTTTAAATAAACATGCTAAACAGAATATCGTCAATTTTTCTACTGGAAAAGTGCTGTATCCGCTCGATGTAGATGCACAAATTAAACAGCAAGTGGAACATTGGGCATTACATGCTGCATACCTGAAGTATGATGAACACATAAGTTATTTAACATTGGATGACGCGGCTACCCTTGACTCCGCGACTAATTACATAAGTAAGATTGAAGCGAAGGCAGAGCACATTGATACGCTTGCCATTCTTGGTTTAGGTAAAGGTGAACATCTTGCGCTGCTATATGAACGCTTAAGACCAACGCAAATTATTGTGTATGAAACCGACTTGCATCAGCTGTATTGTTCGGCGATTAGTTTTGACTGGCAAGGTTTTTTGACTCGTTTACACGACGATGGCGCGATGATTTTTATGCAGGTGCCTCATGACGGAAGCTCTCTTCAGGATGACTTGGAGGAGTTAAGACAACATCTCGCGAGTCAGGGCCGTAAGGTATCGGACGTATTGGTATTTCAGCATACCCGCACCGAAACCTTTAATGAAATAATGCGCTTGTTGCGTAACCCAAAGCAAGTCGACACGAGTGCTAATCGCTATTTATCAAATACACCTTTTTGGACGAATGCCTGCGATTTGAGTGAGTGGGAAACACTAGAAAATGGCAGTGAGGCTTTAACGCAAAACCTCGCGGCGTTAAAAAAATACTACCCTGATTTACATGAGGTATTTGCTACCTACGAGCCGAATATTTGGTTGCCGGTACAGCATAAATATAGCAAACAAATTAGCCTGTTTAATCGTATTCATTTGTGTTTGTACTCACCAAATGCGAAAGATGCTGCCAATGCGCAAGTCGAAGAGTTTTCGCGATTCCCTAATCGGGAGTCATTGATTATGGGGTACGCGGGTAACAAGCTGAATCACTTTTATTTTAATCAGTTTTACAACGAATGCGGTGCGGTATTAGCCGCGCAGGCGGAAGAAAAGTCACAACTGCCAGATGAAATACCTGTATTGATATTATTCGGTATTGGTAACGGTTATTTGCCCGA
Source organism: Agaribacter marinus (assembly GCF_030160655.1). Taxonomy (GTDB): domain Bacteria; phylum Pseudomonadota; class Gammaproteobacteria; order Enterobacterales; family Alteromonadaceae; genus Glaciecola; species Glaciecola marina. The sequence continues at coordinate 1,586,311 of NZ_BSOT01000005.1, read as the reverse complement.
GGCGATGTTTGGTGCACATACCGTGCAAAATGTATTGTTGAACGAGCCGAACCCCGAGTTTTTTTACTGGTCCTTATTAGTGTCGGACTGGGCAAGTATTTTTACCCATATTGATGAAAACGAACATCATATTTATTTGAATATTGGTCAGCTAGATGCCAATTTGATTTCGCAGTACACCTATCAATTTGCCCTGATTGGCAATCATTTAATTACCAACTCTTACATGTTGCAAGGTTACGAGAGTGCGCAAATTCAGGAAAAGTTGGTGGAATTGCGTAACACATTGAGTACCTTATTTGCGATTTCGGATAATTTTGATCATTCTTTTTATGGCTTATCTCACTTTAAGTATTCGGTGGAAGCACAAATTCCTTATTTGAGTAAGACCATAGATGAGCATAAAGGTGCATATGCACAGCACCCTGTCTTTATTGTAGGCAATGGCCCATCGCTAGATCAATGCGTTGAACAAATTAAAGCGTGCAGCGGTGAAGCCATCGTCGTGAGTTGTGGTACTGCGCTTAAAACACTTCACTCTCATGGTATTACACCGGATTTTCATGCAGAAATTGAGTTGTATCGTGCAAATTTTGACTGGATATCGAGGGTGGATGACAGCGCGTATTTAAAAAATATTACGCTCATCAGTGTTGATGGCATTCATCCCGATAACACAGCCTTGTTTAAAGACACCTTGTTAGCGTTCAAAAACGGAGAGGCGTCAACCTCAATCAGTAAGTTCTTGTTAGAAGACTTTCCTTTCAGATCCTTGCAGGCTGCCTATCCAACGGTCGCTAACTTTGCATTGAGTCTGTTTTGTCATGCAGGGTTTGGCGAGATTTATCTATTTGGTGTGGATTTAGGGTTTAAAGACCCTGACGTGCATCACAGTAAAGCCTCTGGTTACTACAATAAAGGTAAATCGCTATTTAAACGTGCAAGTAACAACGAAGAGCAACAGTCGCTAGTGGTACCGGGTAATTTTTGCCCGCAAGTATATACAAAGTTTGAATTTAGACTGTCTAAAACCATGCTTGAGCAGTTAACCGATCAATTTGCAGTTGATTGCTATAACTGCTCAGATGGTGCAAAAGTAGAGAAAACCATTCCGCTGCCGGTGGACGATGTGTTTATTGTGAAAAGTGCCGAGCAAAAAGAAAAAGCCTTAGCGGCATTTAGGCAATGTTTTTTGCCAATCGCGCCCGCATTCATCGATGCGTTTAGTCAGCGCTTTGAGCCAGAAAACTTTTCTGATGTGCTAAGTTCTCTCATTAACACCTTACCTACAGACTTTGTTAAAACAAACGAGATTGAGGATTTAATCGTTAGCTATACAAGTGACAAACTGTTTGACTCACAAGCCGGTGAAATCTTTTTTCACGTCTTGTTTTCTTCTACAAAAAGCTGTTTTTTAGCGGCATTAGGAAAGGTAATTTCGCAGCAAGAAGACGCTAAAGTGCTCGCTTCTGCAAATTTTATATTAGCCGCTTGGCGTGATTTACTCTTGCGGGCAAAATCTTTATTTGAACTCCCCGCACCGGTATTTGATATAAGTGTCGCGTTCCCCGAATTGCGTGAAGAAATACATATCAACAGGCTGCAGAGCGCAAATGTCGACGCTAACATGGCAGATAGACCAATTTTGTTTAGTTTTGATCATCAACTACGCTTGTTAATTCAGCTAACGCAAGAAAAGGCGGAGCAAACGGTGTCCATTCGAACCGCTGATGAGCATGAATGCGCGTTACAATCTATGTTTAGGTTTGCCGATGAAATCGACACGCCTGATTTAAATAACGCAATTATTGTGATTCAGTCAGAAGATGAAATGAGCCAGTTGTTTGACGCATTTACAGACATAGTGACAAGTACCGCACTAATTTTGACGTCTAGTCCTCGTTTGTTTTCGGTATTACTTGCGCGTTGCCAAAGGTCTCAAGGCCTATCATGTTTATACTACGATTATTTATCCCTTTTACACCTAAAAGACGCATTACCCTTGTTTAAACAAGGGCAACTGGCATTGCCAGATCCTCAACTTGTGGGGCACGAAATACTTGCGCGCTTCGCGCAGCGTGCGCAGTATTGCGGCATGGCAATAAAACCACGATTTAACATGACGCCGTATATTCGCACCCGCTCGTCAGATGAAAAACATCCAAACCACTTTCCAGTGTTTAGCGAGTTAACGCAAACGCTCAATAGCACTAGCAATGTATTGTTATTTAAACACTTTGTGGCTGTTAGCAGAAAAGAAATCGAAAGCGGCACAGTTCTTGATTGCTATGACAACAGAGGCGTCTTGATAAATCGTCCCCTTTATTCTGGCGATTTATCGGACTATGGTTATTATTCAGTGAATGTCAGTCAAGTCACCGAACGCTTAGAGGAGCTACAAAAGCGTGTTTGATAATAAAAGCATTTTGTTAACGGGCGGCACAGGGTCGTTTGGTAAGCGATTTATTTCGCACATACTCGCGCACTATAAGCCGTCTCGTTTAATTGTGTTTTCGCGTGACGAATTAAAGCAATTTGAGATGCAACAGCAGTTTAACCACCCATCACTGCGATATTTTTTGGGTGACGTGCGAGACAAAGAACGCTTATTAACTGCAACAAAAAACGTTGATTTCGTGGTGCATGCGGCGGCATTAAAACAAGTGCCTGCGGCAGAATACAACCCCAATGAGTGTATTAAAACAAACATTAACGGCGCACAAAACGTAATTGATGCGTGCATTGCTAACGATGTGTCTAAAGTGATTGCCTTGTCTACCGACAAAGCGGCGAATCCAGTCAACTTGTACGGTGCGACTAAGCTAGCGTCTGATAAGTTGTTTGTTGCGGCAAATAACATTGCCGGCGCACATGGGCCGCGTTTTGCGGTGGTACGCTATGGCAATGTCGTGGGCTCGCGCGGGTCGGTGGTACCGTTTTTCCGTAAACTGATTGCGGACGGCGTAACGCAACTCCCAGTAACGCACACCGAAATGACACGCTTTTGGATTACCTTAGATGATGGTGTGTCGTTTGTGGTGAAAAACTTTGCACGTATGCAAGGAGGAGAGATTTTTGTGCCTAAAATCCCCTCTATTCACATACTCGATTTAGTTGAAGCCATGAGCGGTACGCGAGAGCACGAGTGTGTGGGTATTCGCCCAGGTGAAAAGCTGCATGAAATTATGGTGCCGGAAGAAATGGCGCATCATTCGGTAGAATTTGATGATCACTTTGTGATCACCCCTGCGATAACCTTTTTTGATACTAATGTGAATTATCAGCAAAATAAGCTCTTAGAAACAGGGCGTTCTGTGAGTGAAAAGTTTGAGTACCACTCAGGCACTAACCCGCATTTTTTAAGTGTAGACGAACTAAAAGCATTGGATAAAGAAACAGAATGATCCCCTATGGTAAGCACAACATAAACGATGATGACATTGCCAGTGTTGTAGATGTGCTTGCGAATAAATTTTTGACCCAAGGGGATAGAGTGCCAGCATTCGAGCAGGCACTTTGTGACTATACATCAGCTACTTATTGTGTTGCGGTTAACTCTGGCACCTCAGGCTTACACGTGGCTTGTTTGGCCTTGGGCATTGGTAAAGGCGATATAGTCTGGACCTCGCCGAACTCGTTCGCCGCATCGGCAAATTGTGCCTTGTATTGCGGCGCGGATGTCGATTTTGTGGATATCGATCCTATTACTCGTAATATTTGCCCTGAGATATTGGCCGCAAAATTACAAGGCGCTAACGCACAAAACAGATTACCAAAGGCCATTGTCGTCGTGCATTTTTCCGGTTTGAGTTGCGATATGCAGCGTATCAGCAAACTTTGCCAAGCACACAATGTTGCGATTATTGAAGATGCGGCACATGGTTTAGGCGGGACTTACAATGGCAAACCCATTGGCTGTTGTGAATATTCTGATTTAGCGGTACTTAGTTTTCACCCGGTAAAGTCAATCACGACTGCCGAGGGTGGTGCTGTACTCACTAATGATGACGCCTTGGCAAAGCAATGTGAACTGTACGCGAAACATGGCATAACACGCCGCGCAGAATGGCAAACACGGCATGATCAAGGCGCTTGGTATTATCAACAACTTGCCCTTGGCTATAATTATCGCTTAAGTGATTTACAAGCGGCCTTGGGCATCAGCCAACTAAAGCGTGTAGACAGTTTTATTGCAGAGCGCCGAGCATTGGCCGAGCAATATGATGCGTTGCTGCGTGAGTTACCTAATTCCTATGACATTCGTTTACCAACGCGCACTGGCGCAGACACGTCTGCTTGGCATTTGTATATGATTGAAGTTCCCGCCGAGGCAAGACAAGCTATTTTTGATGAATTACGCGCGCATGATGTTGGTGTGAATGTGCATTACATTCCCATTCATTGGCACCCGTATTACCAAAGCTTAGGATTTAGCAAGGCAATGTTTGCCAATGCTGAGCATTTTTATGAAGGCGCGATTACCTTGCCTTTATATGTGGGGTTAAGCGATGACGCACAAAAAACAGTGGTAAATACACTCACGATGGCTTTGCGTAAATACCTACCAGCCAAACAGGGCAAGTAAGCTTATGTGCCTGCGTAATCGATACCGGAGAACGGATGACAGAGGCAATAGTCGGCTGTGAGCATTGCGATTATCCCTGCGCGGGGCGGCAGTAAGCGTATACCTAAAAAAAATATTAAGGACTTTAATGGCAAGCCCTTGATTGCCTATTCTTTAGCGGCGGCAAAAGCCTCTCGTGCCTTTACGCGCGTGTTTGTGTCGACCGACGATGATGCGATTGCGAATACCGCCATGCAGTATGGCGCAGACGATATTCTCCGCCGCTCGAACAGTACTTTAGCGGATGATTACGCCACCACGGGGGACGTGATGCAAGATGCACTGCAACAATTAACGGTACGCGAAGATACTAAAGACTTACTATCGCTAGTTTGCTGTTTGTATGCAACAGCTCCCTTATTACAGGCGGCGTATTTGAGTCGCGCGGCGAGTATGTTTAAGGAGATGAAAGCAGCAGATGCATCCTTGGCTTATATTTTCAGTGCTACGGGCTTTGCGTTCCCAGTGCAACGTGGGTTTACGATAAATGATGGTAAGTTAAGTATGTTGTTTCCTGAATGTATGCAAACACGCTCGCAAGATTTAAGTGAGGTGTTTCATGATGCGGGGCAGTTTTATTTTGCCGGCGGCAATACTTGGCTGGCAAAGGCGCCTGTATTTACCGAGCGTTCGGTGCCAATGAATTTGCCGCGTTATTTAGTGCAAGACATTGATACGAGCGAAGACTGGATACAAGCTGAATTTTTACACAAAGCCTTAATGTCTAGTATGCCGGCGCACAGCGAAAACGCAGGTTAAGTGGACGTGTTTTTGTTAAGGGTAAGGACAAGGCAAGGACAAATTTTATGAGTAAGACACTAACGCCGATGATAAAGCCAACTAGACCGGCAAAACCTATCAGCATAGGGCATAAATTAATCGGCGATGGCCAAGCGCCTTTTATAATTGCAGAGCTCAGTGGTAACCACAATCAAAGTCTAGAGACGGCACTTGCCTTAGTGGATGAAGCCGCAAAAGCGGGTGCAGATGCAATAAAGCTACAAACCTACACAGCAGATACAATGACCTTGAATACAAAAGCGAAAGGCTTTGTTATCGAAGACAAAAACAGCCTGTGGTGCGGCGAAAATCTATATGCTTTGTATGAGAAAGCAAGTACCCCTTACGATTGGCATACCGTTATTTTTGAACGCGCTAAAGCCTTGGGCATGCTGGCCTTTAGTTCGCCGTTTGACGCTAGCGCCGTCGACTTTTTAGAGCGCTTAAATGTGCCATGCTATAAAGTTGCCTCGTTCGAACTTACCGACGTGCCATTGGTTCGAAAAGTGGCGAGTACCGGTAAGCCAATGATTATGTCGACCGGCATGGCAAGTTTGAGCGAGATTGAGCTGGCCGTAAACACCGCGCGTAGTGCAGGGTGTGAAGATATTATTTTGTTAAAATGTACAAGCACCTATCCTGCGGAGGCGACGGATACTAATTTACTTACCATTCCCGCCATTGAGGCAACATTTGGTTGTGCAGTCGGCTTGTCTGATCATACTAAAGGCATAGGCGTGTCGGTGGCGAGTGTGGCTTTAGGTGCCTGCGTGATTGAAAAACATTTTGTGTTGGATCGAAGCGCCGGTGGCGTCGACGCTGATTTTTCGCTTGAACCGCAAGAATTCTCTCTGCTAAGTGAAGAATGTAAGCGCGCCTTTGATGCGCTCGGGCAGGTGCATTTTGGGGGGACTGACAATGAGCAGAAATCGAAACAATTTAGGCGTTCGTTATACGTGAGTGAATCAATTACCGCGGGCGAAATGCTTACACCAAACAATGTAAAGGTGATTCGACCGGGTTATGGATTAGCACCCAAGCATTATGATTCGGTTATGGGTAAAACAGCGAAAAGCGCCTTAAGTGTTGGCACGCCTATTTCTTGGGAGCTAATTGATTAAGCTAAGCATAAGGTCAGAGTAGCTATATACATTTGCTATATCCTTATCTTGTATATACAATTTGTATATAGCAATTTATCAAGAGGTTTTCATGCTGCAAAAAGGTACTGTTTTTGTAAACAATAGAACGCAAGCGGTTAGACTTCCAGCAGAAACGCGTTTCCCTGAAAGCGTTAAAAAGGTAGTCGTAAGAGTCGTTGGGAATGAACGTGTATTATCCCCTGTAGATAATGTTTGGGATAGCTTTTTTATGTCGTCAGAAGGCGTATCTGAGGACTTTATGACTGAGCGTGCATCGCAAAAGCAGCAAGATAGAGAATCTTTTTAATGCTGAAGTACATGCTCGATACCAACATCTGTATTTACGTGATCAAACGAAAACCCTTGGAAGTACTGAGCAAATTTAACGAACATTCAGGTCAATTAGCTATTTCGTCAATAACATTGGCTGAATTGATTCATGGTGCTGAAAAAAGTGAATTTGTTGAACGCAATCTTCGTACCGTAGAGGATTTTTGCTCTCGTTTGGACGTACTAAGTTACAGTGAAAAAGCCGCCGCACATTACGGTTCTATTCGCGCAGGTTTAGAAAAAAAGGGTCAAGTTATCGGCGTGAATGACTTACACATCGCTGCTCATACTCGTAGTGAAGGGCTGATTCTCGTGAGTAATAACTTGAAAGAATTCATGCGTGTAGACGCTTTACGTACCGAAAATTGGATAATGTAACTGAGCATAAAAAGAGCAGGTATTTGCAAGGTTTACGTGCAATAGGATAAGTGATAGCACCTGGCTTTTGCGAATAAAATCAACACCTTGGCAACGTAAATGAATGGATTCTATTAGCCTTATACCACTGTCATAAAGCAAGGCCATGGGCAACTTCATTCGCTCTGGTGCCTTTGAAGAGATGTTGCCGGCATCCGTGCGGTGCCATTCAATGCGTTTATCTAAAAGGTTAAGGCTTTTAGACAACGAGATAAACGAACTAGAGCAAGAAATATCGCGTCATAGTGTTGAAGACGAAAATTATGAAAGATTGATGAAAATACCTGGTGTAGGTACGCTGACGGCATCTGCATTGGTTGCTACCGTTGGGAATGTGTCTTCTTTTAAAAATGGCAGACAACTAGCTGCTTGGCTCGGTTTAGTCCCTAGACAACACTCTAGTGGGGGTAAGCAACAACTGTATGGCATAAGTAAACGAGGTGATGTTTATCTGCGAACCCTGCTGATCCATGGTGCACGTGCGATGGTAAGGCACCTAAACCCTAGAAGACCGATCAGTAGTTGGATCCGAAGGTTATTAAGTCGTGCCCATAAAAATAAAGTGATAGTAGCAGTCGCCAACAAAATTGCTCGCATTGTATGGGCGGTAATGCATAAGAAAGTAGATTATGATGACATTCACCTGATAAGGTAGATGTAATTTTTTAAAACAGGCCGAGGTTACGCAGGCAAATTAAAGTGATGACAAATAAGATAAAATCTAGGCTGAATAAAACTGTTCCTAACATAGCTAATAAGATAGCGATAAGTTGATAAGTATTCAGTCTGCGAATTTCATCAGGGATACAGCGTAAAAAGCTGATAAATAATCCGAATAGATGAGAGTAATCTTTATTTGAAATTGCAAAAAATCGCTTGCTTAATGGGAGGCGTCCATAGATGTTAGGCATTTTAAGGAAGTATTTAGTTATGGAACAATTATTGGGTGACCTGTATTACCCTAGCAAGTGGATAAGTGGAATTACTTTTGGGCTGGCCACGATACTTGTCTACAAATCATTTAATTTTCTCGTTAAATTAACGAAAGTAAAAAATAGAAGTAGAAAGTTGAAAAAGCTTATGGTATTGCGTGCTAAACGACAGAATCCTATGGAAGTTACATATTTAATCTCAAGCGCAAATGCGCACTACATTTCATTTATCATGATGTGCTTTTTCTTCTTGAGTGCAATAATTTTATCCTCAAAGGTTAATGCTTTAATTGAGCAATCTATGCTATTCGGCCTTATCATGGGGACACCCATATTGCTTTTTGAATTTGTTTGGTTGTCCCAAGAAATGAAGGCTCGAGAACTTGTTAAGGAGCATGGTAAGTTATTGAGGTATCGCAATAGCATGCCTAACACATATGAGCCTCCAGCCTGTCAATAACAAAAGAATACCCTTTGATCACTTTTTCAAGATCAATCTGATTCCTAGTATCAGGTTTGTTTACTTCGTCTGTCATGATCGATGTTAAGCAGGTTGCTTACGTCAAACACATATAGAGGATCGTCTTACGCATATCTGCTGCCAATATCTTGCATCTCCCTATGCATTATTGGGTCACTAGACATTCATCGGTTAACCTTCATCTGTCCTATTCAAAGTTACATGGTTTTTAGATCCAGTTAGTGTCGGGCTCAGCGAAGGTGTAAGCAAAATCTGATAAAAGGCGATGTTGCGCGACAATGGCATGTCTAATCAAAGCGACTTGGTTAAGGCTTGCGTGGTATAGTTATCGAAGCAGCTAAAGGCAGATTGATGTGCGATAACAAGGTACTCGCCATTTCCCAGTTAGACGATGAAGCTCATGCCATTGCGCGGCTTACCCGTTTAAAAACTTGTCTTCATCAAATACCTGTTGGTTCTTAAGCATGAAATAAACGCAGCGTCCTATTTTATGTGCCAAAGCGGATAGCGCTTTGGCTTTGCTCATGCGTTTTTGGAGAGTTTCAAGGTAACGCTTAGCATTATCGTTGCCTTTTAAGTACAGAACGGCGGCTTCGCTGAATGCCCATTCCCTATTTTGTTGCCTTGAGTACCGTAGGTTTTACCCGCCGACTCTGCTTTACATTTAACTAGTCGAGCATAAGACGCAAATTGCTGAACACGGCCGAAGCGTTGTATATCACCCACTTCGTATAAAATAGTGAGCGCAAGTATTTTACCAATGCCAGGAAAGGACTTTAGAATATGGAAGTCGCTACCCTTGTGATATTGGGCTTTGAGCTTCACGTAATGCTCGATTTTATACATTTCATGCACCATGGTATTGATGATGTTGAGATTTAAGTCCATACTCTTTTGCACCGCTTCGTCAGGAAAGAAGTGGTGCATATGCTGCCTCGCAGGTGAGTTTTGCAGGTTTAATCGTGTTTCAGGCGCAGGTAGATTATATTGACTGACGGTACTGGACACATGTGCCTTGAGTTGAGCACTCATGCGCATGATGTGAGTGCGCCTTCTTAATGCATCTCTGATAGAACGATGCTCTTTGGGGTAAGCATGGGCAAGAGGGAAGTTACCTCCGCGAATGAGTTTAGCGATTTTAAGGGCATCGATTCTATCATTCTTAGTTTTACCTGCATGAATGGCTTTCATGTAAAGTGCGTGGCCAAGGATGAAATCAATACCATTCTCTTGACAGAAGTCACTTACCCAATACCAACAGTGCATGCACTCAACACCGACCACTACCGCCCCAAGATATGGTTGTAGCAGCCTTATGAGTTTTTCGGGCGAATCATTTATTTTCTCATGCACAAGCACGTTGTTTTCATTGTCAATAATGCAGACATAAAGTAGGCGAGTGTGTAAATCGATTCCACAATAGTAGGGATGTGTATTAGTATAGAAATTCATTGAGTTTTCTCCGTTGGTTTAGTCGCCTATTAGGATAAACTCTGTTTATGCTAATTAGGAGGAGGCTCAATGAGTATCAAGAACATCAAGTTGTTCGGTACCCTCACTGGGACAACTACTTGCTGCTTGGGGCTTCGCCCAAGTATAAGCAGCAAGATAGTCGCCCCTTATGTTAAGCGTTATACATGCAGGTTAGATCTGTAGTCCATCCTTCTATGCAAAATTCTTACAATCAGAATATTGCTAGAATTGATCTTTTTGAAGAAAATCACATGGCTATCTTGGGGATATTTGAAATAGTCTTTTGCGATATCGTCACAAGGCCTACCTATAGATGGTTTGTTTGCAAGTAATTGAAATACTTGGTCAAATTGAGTTAGATAAATATTACGTTGCTCAGCTCCCCATTTCGACTGAGTGTAAACGGCAATATTTTTTAGGTCTTGCTTTGCTATAACAGATAATTTGAATTGATTCACTTACCAAATTCATCATCTAATTCTGAAATTAGTGAATCCAGATTGTACTCAGCAATGCCACTTTGCTCACCTTCTTGCAAGGCTTGACGCAGAGCGTTTAATTTAGTTTCTTGTGTTTCTAATAGTCGTAATGCAGTTCGAACAACTTCACTAACAGATCCATATCGACCAGTTTGGACTTGATTTGATATAAAACCATCGAAATGGTCACCTAAAGTTATACTTGTATTTTTAGCCATAACGCTACCTTTTATACCAATATATACCTAATTATGGTAACCGTAATGAATAAGTCAAGTTAATGGATAACAAAAAGTTGAAGACGGACAAAAACACGAGCAATTTTCACCGTTAAAGCGGGCGTTGAGACTATAGAATTAATCATTTTCAAACTTATTTTGTGGAGTTTAAGTGCGCTTTTCATTATTTGAGGACGCGGATCTTTAGAGTGACATATGTTGGGTTCAACGGATTTGTTCAATTACATGCGATTGACGACTGAAAAATAAGAATTTGACGAAGTGAATTTTCGTTGGATTATGCGTGTTTTCTTCCTAGACAACATGGTCTCTCAGCTTTTCAATATTATGCACTAAACAATACATCAGCCACTGTGCATCGACTTTAGTTTTGCCTCGTCAGGTAAAGTAATCCATCTTTTTATTCTTGGTGATATTACTTTTAATTGGCCTTTTGTTTGTGCCAAAGCGTTCCCGGTTGGCGTCATCCTCTAAGAAGGCTTCAATGCGCTGTGCGGTGTCATCTAGGGTTTGCTTATGCTTTTCTTCTTGAGCGAGTAAGCCTTCCCCTTGTGTATCTTGTCCAATGTGATGCGCTAATATTCGTTGACTGGCTTGACGGTAAGTTTACGTTTGCAACGAAGCAAAAGAGTATTATGGTTATTATTACTAAATGTACAGTTAATAAGATTGTTAGAGCGCTATTGGAGGTTACGCATTGTCATATAAATTTAAGCACTTTGCCCAACCAATCAAAACTGATATTAAGAATTTTTATGAGATGGCACCCTTAGAGTTCAGTGCAGGAGTTATTTGTGCGGGTTTTGCATACGTAAGCTATAAAGAAATTATCCAGTTATTTATCGCGTGCACATTTGTAGCTGCAGTTTGTTTTGTCTTAACGATTTATAATATTCTCGAAGTCTTTAAAATAAGACGAGCGCGCTTGTCTAAGGAAAATAACAAATGAATGGATATTTTCGGGTGGGCATTCTAACAACAAAATCAAACTTCGCTGCGCTCGCAAGGGACAACTGCACGCGCGCCGCTGCGCGATTGTCGCGCACGTATAGTTGCCGTTTATTTAACAGTTAGAGTTCAAGAGGGAATATAGACATTTCGACAATTCGAACTATTAATGAATTTAATTTCCCTAGAGAGCTATCTGGTGGTCGCTGCAGTCGCTCCACCAAAGATTAATATCGATGCTGCCAATGTTAAGGATTTCGATTACTTAGTCCTTGCGCAACTTTTGGGTACTGCTACGTCCGATCCGGAAGGCCACTTGCTATACCAAGTAAAACATAACTTGAAAGAGCAATCCCACAAAGTAGATCTATCTGTAATTCGCCTAGAGCGCGTTGGTTATATTGAAAAGCGAAACGACTCAGATATAAACGGAAACGAATATTACACACATAATATCACGCATCGGGTACCTTTGATGACGATATTGTTTTATATGTGGACTACCGTTCTAGAAAAAATGCTAACAATCCAATCAAAAATCGCCTGTAAGCAGTCTGAATTCCTGTTGCGTCGCACGTTTTGTGCTTTAATAGTACAAAATAACTCAGGCCTTTTATAACGAGGTTATGTGTCCAAATCGCAATTTAGTCGAAGGGGTAAAAAATGAAGTTAATTTTGTTAATTATAAGTTTAATTATGATACCGAATATTTGCTTTGGTGAAGAAGTTCATCCCGAAGAAGTAGTACGGAATCGAATAACTTACCTAAATGATGGAAATTTAGATCGATTTTTATCCACTTACTCATCTGATGTCGAAGTGTATGTATATCCAGACCGTTTACTCGGAAAGGGCAGAAGTAGACTCCGAAAAATATTTGCCCCAATGATTAAAAAAGGGAAGGCTAAGGTAGATCTCTTGAACCTGCTGGTATCTGATAGTTATGTCATCACTGAAACAAAAAATATCTACGATATAAATAGTGAGGTATCGATTACTATTTACCAAGTTAAGAATGGGCTAATTAAATCTGTCAGGTTTGTAAGGGATGATATTGTGTCTGATCACCTTAAAAAAGAAAGAGCCAAACAATAGTAATGACAGCTTGTGCAGGAAGACGCAGAAGTTGCATCTAATGTAGAATTTTTTATATATAGATTTTATGGCTCACATAACAATAACATCAAAGTAAATTTCGGTTCGCTTTGCGGACCAAAAGGGCCTAGGGAGAAAGTATGTTGCCACTCAAAAAGAAGGAAAAGGAACCGGACTACATTATTCCAAAAACAAATCGTGCGCCGCTTAACTTAATTGTTACCCTTTAAAAAGGAGTTGTTGATTGAGCGCTAAATAAGGAGCTTTTACATTTTAGTTATCGGAAAGCGAGACAAAGATGCGATTTATAAAAAGTTGATAAAACGTATTGACTATGACTAGTCGCGGGATAACAAAAAGATGAAGACCGATTTGTCACAAGAGCGGTAAATGACCGCTAATGTAAGGTGTTAGCTAAACGAAAAAGATACGAATATGAAACATTTTAATATTTTAGTAATTTCAATTATTTTATATTCATTCACAGCTACAGCAGAATCGTCGTGGGATGAATTAGCGTACCAAGGTAAGAAGTACCGAGAAGAAGGAAACTTGGCTAAAGCTGTTCAATTCCTTTCAGCAGCGGCAGATAAAAAACGAACCAATAATCATGAGCTATACTTATATGCAGGGATACTAGCAGCAAGACTAGATAATTCCGATGAGGCATTCAAATTGCTGAATAAATCTATCAGGTCAGGCATGTGGGATATACACAGATTAGAACGAAATTCTCGCTTGCAGAATATAAGGCAAGACAAAAGGTGGAATGATCTAATTGAAAGTATAAAGACAGAAGAAAATCGATACCTTAGTCGAGCCAAGATAACGCACCCCGAACTTAGAAGCCAGCTTAAAACAATGTGGGAAAAAGATCAGAATTTTGTCGGTCGAAAAGAGCAGCTGAATGTAATTAAGTCAAACTCAATAGAATTGAAGAAAATAATAGCTGACATAGGTTGGCCAACGAAGTCAAAGGTGGGTCGAGACGGTGAGTGGCTTGCATGGGCGATAACACAACATTCGCATGATATTGAGTTTCAGAAGATGTGTTTAGGTTATCTTAAAAATTTGACATTGGATGACAAAATTGACCCTGTTTACTTCGCTGAGCTAACGGATAGGATAGCGCGGAATACTGGAAGCTCACAGATATACGGGATGGCTATTATCAGGGAAAACGGAAAGAAGATGTTTTACCAAATATTTGATCCCGAAAACGTTGATATACGTCGAAGTGAGATTGGCTTGCCACCGATAAAAGTTTGGGCAAATGAAAACTTTGTTGAAATTGACCCATTAGCTAACAAGAAAAGCCAGCAGGACTCGCCTGTCGGCGTGCCTTTGCTTTGAACGTTATCTGCAAGGGGGCTTTTTTAACAAACCAGATTTTTCTATGTATACAATTGAAGAGTTACTTGATTGTAAGTGATCTATTGATAAAGATTCTTGGCCAGAACGTTATCAATAAATTTTAGATACAATCGCGATTCTCGTTGCAGCATCTGAACTGAAAGAGTCGTACAATGAAATTGTTTTATGGAGTTTAGTGCCATGTCGAAAGTTTTAAGTTTGGTGTTACTGTGTTTAGTTTTTCAATCATCGGTTCAAGCGAAGGACTGTAATACGATCGAATCATTGAATTGGCTTGTCGGTAATTGGAATTCTGAAAACAGCAAATTGAAAATTAATGAGTCGTGGAAACGACTAAGTGGAAAAACATTTGAAGGCTCTGGTTTTACGTATTCAATCAAAAAAAATAAAACCGTAAGTTCGGAAACTTTACGTTTGGTTGAAATGTCCGGAGAGGTTTTTTATTTAGCCAAAGTTGCTAGTAATGATTTACCCATTGCTTTCAAATTAACAAGTTGCTCAGCTAAATCTGCGATATTCGAAAACTCACTACATGATTTCCCTAAGAAGATTAGATATCAATTGAACAAAGAGAAAAGTATTACTGTCTTTGTTTCAGGAGAAAACGGTAAAGGTTTCTCAATTGAATTTATTGGTGAAAACGATAACTCATTGTCAATAGAAAAATAGACCGTTGCTGTTCGTCGCAATCACATCGAAAGAGTGACGAACCTGTCCCAAAGTGATGCTGAAATGAAGTAGAGTATATTTAAAGCAACTAACATTTTACTTGTGCTCAGAATGTTAAGCAAATAAATGTGTTATTTCCCTACACTCAACACAATACGTTAACACTGTTTTAAATTAATGGAATTGTCTATGTCTTTTCAAGTAAGCAAGTACAGCGTTATTTTCCCAATCACATTGTTTATTTTGTCTGGGTGCCAAAGCGCAAGCAATACATCAGTAACTGAGACACAAACGCAGTTCGAAAATGTAACAGATGAAGTTGGTCTCGCTACCCCTTCAGGGATGAAGTACGGCGGTCCGGCGGTTGCCGACATGAATCATGATGGATTCTACGATTTATTACTCACTGACCACGACACAAATGCTCCTCATTTATTTTGGGGCAATGCAGACTATACGTTCGACAAAGAAAATTTCTTCAAAAAAGCGGATGTTCATGGTATGGCTCCGGGTGACCTGGACCTAGATGGAGATATGGATTTACTTGTATCGGTTGGCGGCGGCACTGGCACTCAACCCAAACCACCACATCTCTTTCTTAATCAAAATGGAACATTTATCGATATCACCAAAAACTCAGGAATAGAGGATTACGGCGCTAGAGGGCGCTCGGTCAAATGGGTTGATCTTGATTCTGACGGTGATTTAGATTTTTTCGAGATCAACGCTATTCAGTTTGTAAACCGAGAAAAACCTCGCAATGTCGTGTTCGAGAATATCGGCGATGGTAAGTTTCAATACCGAAAGAGCCCGAATTTTGAACATGCTAACGCTGAAAGAGCATTACTTACAGACTACAACAACGATGACATTATAGATGTAATTCTGTTTTCACCTTTGTCTATTTGGCAGGGCAATAATGACTTTACTTTTACTGACGTAAGCAACGAAGTATTGCCCCCCGAGCACCGACATGCTGAATTGATTCTGGCAGCGGCGGCGCCTGATATTGATAACGATGGTGATATCGACTTGTATCTTGCCCGAGGCAAAGTTTATTCTAAAATAGCGAATAACGCGCTTGATTTCACACCCGATAAAAAACGATTCGACTTACGTGATTCGGGCCGAAATGGACATGACGGTATAGAGTTTGTTGCAGGCGGCAATATCAAACTATTGGATTTTGGTCATTTTCCTTGGAAGCAAAAAGATCCGATGCCACTCTATGTCGGAGCCGAGAAGGTGCGTTTTGATAGTGTTGAAATAGAAAGGCAGTTTTCTCCTTCAGACGCTGCAGGGTTTCCCGAAGAAATAGAAGAGTTTGGCTGGTTTTTAGGCTATTTAGGTGATGGAAAATGGCGTTTAGAATGGAAGTTATTTGGCAACTTAGCGTGGGATATGCGAGGCTCAGTCGAGGGAGTGTCTGAAGTTCTACCTCGTTGGGCGCCAGTTGACTACAACAATGTGCCAGACATCCTGCTTAAAAATGAGGGCGGTCGCTTTGTCGATGTATCCCAAACACTTCCCGCTGAATCAATATACAATAATTGGGGAGTAACTCATGGTGATTTCAACAATGACGGCTTAACCGACTTATTTATTTATCGATTTGGGAAATTAAACACTCGTTTACCTGATGCGCTATTTGTCAATCAAGGTGATGGTAGCTTTAGCGCCGAACTTAATCATGGTGCCAATGCGTTCGAACACGGTGCACATGGTGACATGGGCGCTGCATTTGACTACAACATGGACGGTGCGATTGACATTTTAAGTGGTGATGACGAGGGCAGATGGCACATGTTTAAAAATACGATGGCGATTGGCGATACTAACCAGTATTTACTTGTCCGTGTAGGTTACTCAGATGAAGGTGTGGATCCACTGGCAGCTAAAATCACAGTAGAAACAGACACATTTACCTTGACCAAAACTGTTGGTTCTGCAGGCGCTTCTTTCTCTCAAAGTACGCTAAGTATCGCGCATTTCGGGTTGGCTGACGTCAGCACTATTAAAAATCTCACTGTTAGATGGCGAGATGGCAACGTCAAGACATATTCAAATATTGACGCTAACCGACTGTTCTCGGTTGGTGTGTTTCCTAGTGCCGAACGGTAGTGCAGTGATAGGTTGATCTGGTTAAATTAGATAGGACAGGTTGATAATGGAATATAATCCAACTATTATCTGTCCTAATTTGAGCGTTATGTGAATGTCATAACAGTTGTTTCCAGATATTTAAGGAATGACTTTTTTATTTCTGAAACTATCAAAAATATCAAAAAACATAGATTCTGTTTCGATAAATTCATGAAAACCAAGGCGACGAGCTTTTGTTCCATCTGCGATAAAATCATAGTCCCACGAGAAAACAGCATCACCGAATCCCCACGATGATACTTGATCATAGGAATAGTGAAGATCGTATTTTTTAACCATATTTTCCCATACGTTATCTTTGTCATTCATGACTGTGTTAAGTGACATTTGTAGGGGAGGGGCTACGTCTAAATCAAAATAATTTGCTATTTTAGGCCAAAGATCGTCCCATCTAAAGAGATCCCCATTACTAATATTGAATGCTTGATTCTCACATTTTTCATCCGTCGCGGCCCATACTGTTGCTTTAGCTAAAAGAGAAGCATCTGTCATTTCTAACAAATTGTGATAGGCCGTGGCTTTCCCAGGAAAGCGAAGTGGTAAATCAAGTTCTTTTGTTATCGAGGCATAAATAGCTATTACCATCGCTAAATTCATAGGACTTCCTACTGAAAAGCCACAAACAACAGATGGACGAATAGCAGACCAGCCCCATGCTTTACCTGCTTGTTTATGTTCTAAAAAGTTTTGTTGATCAATGTTAAATTCTGGCGGCATATGATTTGGATCAGATTCTTTTGCTGGAGTTTTAAATGGACCAAGATGAGCACCATAAACTTTATAACCTTGCATCAAGCTAACGTGTTTTAAATTTCTCGAAGATTTTTCAATTATTTCAACGACATTAACTAACATTGTAAGGTTAGGAGCAACTAATTCCGACCATGTGGGGCGATCTTGAAATGCGGCATAAAAAATATGTGTGATATGCGTTAAGCCACTTAGTTTTTTTACGCTATCGCCATGATTGAGCAAATCTACAGCAATATGCCTAATTCTGGGATGTTCGTTAGCTTCGCGTCTAGACAACCCGACAATTTCCCAATCAGGCAATGATAATAAATGTTTAACTAAGTTTTTACCTATAACTCCTTGATCTCCAACAACCAGCGCTACTTTTTTGTTTATGTTCATGCTTTATACTCTTTTATTAAGTTCTATTGTTCGAATATAATCGAACAATAGAACTTGTTCAAGAGATAAGTTAAAATAAAAAATATGAGAAATATAAAGCATCCTTTAATTGAGCAAATTGAACTAGTAGACATCATGTATGCTTTTTCAGATTCAACGCGTATTGATATTGTTCGTCAGCTTAAAGAAAGTTCCCGGCCTATGACTTGTGGTGAGCTCGGTGTAGATAGGCCTAAATCAAGTATGTCGCATCATTTTAAAATTCTTAGAGAAGCGGGCATAATTGAAACAACTGTTGAGGGTAAAGAGCATTTTAATCTCTTACGCCTAAAAGAACTCAATATGAAATTTCCAAACCTACTAAATACTCTATTGGAAAATATAAAAAAATAGGTTCCGGTGCTTGCGCGGGTCATCTATCTCTCAATAATAGTGGCAGCTTAAATTCTGACTTATTGAATGTGGCTGAAAAGGCCGTGCGCGACAATAACATTCCTGCATTAGCGGTTGCCATTATTCGCGATGGTAAAGTGGTTAATATTACAGGGTTTGGCAAACAAAATAGAAAAACGCACATTGCGATTGATAATGAAACCATGTTTCAAATAGGTTCATTAACCAAAATGTTTACCGGTATTGTAGTTAAGCACTTGGTTGATGAAGGCAAGCTCGTATTAGATGCCCGTATTGTGAGTTATTTACCCGAAACTATTTCTTCACAAGCAGCTCAAACATTACAGCATATAACGATTCAAGATCTCATTCATCATCGGTCAGGTATCCCAGGTTGGGCCCTTAACAATGGTCGTATTGATGGTGACTCTATGCTGGGCGGCTACTCAGAAATGCAACTACTAGCAGGTTTAGATAATATCCAATTAAAGTTCCCGCCGGGCAGTAAACTTGCCTATTCTAATTCCGGTTATGCCATTTTAGGCTATATTTGCGAACGTGTAAGTGGACAAAGTTATGCGCAATTGGTGACAAAATACATCAGCCAACCTTATGATTTAAACAACACCAAGGTCAGTCTCAATAAAGCGCAACAACAGCGAGTGGCAACGCCTTACCGCAAAGACAATAGAGCTATTGCGACTCAACCTTGGGAAATGGGAAAAATAACACCAGCGGGCGGTTTATTTAGCAATATTGAAGATCTATCAAGGTTAATGTTGGCGCAATTGAGTGCGTACAAAAACACAAAGAACAATAGTGACCTTTTTCTAACAGAGCTTACCAATGATTTTTATGGGGAAAACACGACTTATGGTTACGGGCTAGTTAAAAGGGTATTACCAAAAAGTATAGACTATAGCCACGGTGGCGACTTAGATGGTTTTGCGAGCAATTACCGGTTTTCACCCGAAGCTAACGTTGGCCTAATTTTATTGACCTCATCTGGCGGAAAATGGACAAGAGAGCTGGAATCAGCAATGTTTGAACAGTTGCTAAAGCAAGCAATCTAGAGGTCGCTGGAACAAATTTACTTGCGAGTTTCATTCGTTTAAAGTGTCATTATATAAACTAACCCGCTATGTGCCGTCTTATGCGCAATGATCGTAAATTGTAAGGGAACAAGATGACAAAAACTTATAACGGTGGTTGTTTGTGCGGAAACATTAGGTATACCGCGACAGGTAGTCCAAATAAACCTCATACTTGCTCGTGCAAACTTTGCCAACGTCATTCTGGCTCGTTAACGCTAGCGTGGGTTGAATTTGAGAAGCAGTGCGTCACTTGGAATGGGCCAGGAGGTGAACCAAGACTTTGGCGAACATCCGACTATTCATCAAGGAGTTTTTGTGAAATTTGCGGAAGCACACTCGGAGCAATAGATGATGACCCTATAGTGGCCTTGGTGCTGGGGTCATTTGACTCGCCAAATCGCAAGGAGTTAAAACCTGTGGCGCATTCGTACGTGTCTAAAAAACCAAAGTGGTGGAATATTCAAGTTGACAATGGCACCTAACGACAGAATGTAAGCGCTCTTGGGTCACAATTGTCACCGGCAATGGACAACTATTCATACATGCGCGGCTTTGCGATTAAATATGCGAAAGGTGCTGCTGTTCCAGTTGTAGCTCAACTAGACGCTCACACGTCAGTCAACGATTATAAAGGTAAGGGTAGGCACAAGCGTCACTCATGAAATACGTGATACGCGCCGTATTTAGCAGAGAAATACTATGATCCAAGCAATTTATGACGAGATGTGGGAGCGATTTGAAAAATCTATTGTAAGCAATCAATATGAAATAGATAAGAATATTAATTCTAGTAGAGATTTACGTAGAGGGATTACGGCACTCTCATATTTGAATGAAAACTCCCTCAAAACCACTGAGAAAATTTGCGCCTTCACCGAAGAAATCAAAGAGATTGAACCGAGTCTATATGTTCAACCGGTAAACGAAATTCATCTGACAATCTTATCCATCATTTCATGCGTTGATGGCTTTACACTATCTAGCATTGATGAAAACAGATATATGGAAGTCTTTCAAGAGTCCATGAGAACTGCGGAGCCAATAACAATTCAATTTAAAGGTATTAGTGCATCACCTTCTTGTATTGTCATTCAAGGATACTCAGATAAAGACAGGTTAAATGAATTAAGAGATAGTCTGCGTAACAATTTCCGTGATGCTGGGCTGCACTATACGTTTGATACGAGATATAAACTTACGACAGCGCACAGCACGGTTGTACGATTTAGCAATGAAATAAATAATTGTCCTCAGCTACTAAAATTCTGCCAAGAAAATAGGGAGCGTGATTTTGGTCGTGTTGAGTTGAGTAGCTTCGACTTGGTATACAATGATTGGTATCAATCACTAGGCAATACGATACGACTTTCAAAGTATTCGGCAATGGCAATATAGCGACGATGTGTATGATTAACGAAATCTATGACACTTTAAAATCTAGCTCTAAACCATTTTCACTTGTATTGACTAAATTGCATATTGGATAACAATTTTAGCAAAGCTGTCATTGCTCAAGTCATGTATGGACAAATTCTTATTATTTAGCACAAGCGGCGTAATCATATACTCACTAAATACATGGCCTACTTGCTCGTTCTTTCGCAACATCTTGTAATAAGCTTCTTTTGCACTCCAAATGAAATAGAAATAACGCAGTTGTTCGTGCGCATCTTTAGAAATTAATTCTTGTATTTCATCTGAGTGCATAAACTGCTCCGCCAGAGGGACTAACTTTTTTTTGACAACAACTTTTTCTAAGTCGAGGCCTACTCTATTTTCAGATATGGCAAAACTGACCCTCTCTTTACTATGAGATAGGCTATAAAAAAGTGGTATGGGCATGTTTTTTATATGCGGGAGCGATTTAGGGTAATCTTCAATCTCCCAATAGTCATTATTAACATTAAAGGTCTGAGACAATGCTTGTCGTATTAACCACCGACTCACAAGGTATTCGTTTGCTCGCTTCGGGCTTTTAATGTTCGAAAATTGTTGATATTCAGATTGACTAAAGTGCTCTTGTATACCGAGAGCGGATTCAATGGTAGGGCCTTCAATAGTCGTTTCCCACAATTGAAGGCTAGGGGATATCGTTAGCTTATTCAGCAAGTTTAACGACTTCTCCGTTCAACGCTACGCCTGCGATAAATGTACCTGCATGGCATTCGTAGTTTGTTTCACTAACGACTGTATTTTTCTTGTAATAACTGGCGATATTTATTACTGCATTACCACCTTCTCGCTTGGCACGCTCTTCAAGGGAAAGTAGTGCAGATAGCAGCACCCATTCACATGCTTCACGGTCGCTTTTATTAAACGCATTGGTTTTTTTGTTACTTGTATATTTACCAAAGGAACGTTCAATTTTTTGAGTTGGCTTTTGCTCTCCCCAATAAAATTTGATGTTTGGATCTAGTCTATTTTGAAATTGCCCCGACTCAAATGCCTCTTTAATTGGGTACATATACTTAGAATCTCTGGCGTTTGCTTGATATGTAACTAACAAAAGGGTGATAGTGCTTATGGCGATTAAAAATTTCATTCTGTGCTCCATTTTATTGTACGTAGTACTTTTTCAGTGACATGTTTAAATCACCGACGTGTAAAACTTCCATGGCGATGGTAAGAAAAGAGTAATACATCGCAAAATTTAGTCAATAAAAAGCGAGCAAAAATCTTAAACGTCTAGATTGCATTAATGGATCAATAAAATTATTATACTGGCTTAATTAGTACCATAATCTGTATGTTTGGATGGAGTCAGTTTTTGGTGGATTTACACTTAGAAGCATGGAGCGCTTTGGCACCTACCTTGGAAAGTGAAGCCGATTGGGCAAAATGGTTAACAGGGCGACAAGATATCTCGAATGATAAACTTGCCCCAAATCTAAAGCATGTTCCGATGATGTTAAGACGTCGTTTTAATCAATTGGGAAAAGGTGCGATGGGTGCCATTTCAGCCTTACCATTTGAAGAGCAAAATTTGCCTTGTGTGTTTGCATCTCAACACGGAGATACGGTGCTTACGCTGTCTTTATTAGAAAGTATTGCCCAAGATGAAGATATGTCGCCGACAGGGTTTAGTTTGGCCGTGCATAACGCAGTCAGTGGCTTATACTCAATTGCGTGTAAAAATAAACAAGCAATTACGGCGATATCTGCATCTAATGGGCATTTGGTCAGTGCTTTGATAGAAGTTGCTGGACAACTTCAAGTGCATGATAGGGTATTGTGCGTACTGTATGATGTGCCGTTACCAGAAGTCTATTCGCCATATTCACGAACATTGCCATTTCCTTATGCCATCTCGATGGTTTTCAATCGACACAAAGGGCGTCAAATTTCGTTGCAGCAAATTGAATCCAATAATATGTACCCGGCGTCCGAACAGGTATTTGAAATCCCAGCGTTTATTTCATTTTTGTTGGGAAGTACTGAAGGTGTGCGCTGTATTTTGAACGGTGCAACGTGGGCAATTGACGAGTACCCCAATGTTGCTTAATAAAGTTAATTTTGTGTGGCGGTTAGTTGCAACAGCATTTGGTTTTGCAGTATTTGGAGTGGGGGGTGTCATCATTCCGATTATTGCTGTACCGATATTATACATTTTACCTGGGGATAGTTTAGTACGGGAAAAAAGAGGGCAAAAGTGTATTCATTTGGGGTTTAAGTCCTTTATTGAATTGATGCGTTTACTGCGTGTATTGAGCTATGACGTGAAGGGAATAGAAGCACTGCGTAATTCGCAACTAGTACTCGCAAATCATCCGACCTTGTTAGATGTTGTATTTTTAATTGGTTTGATTCCAAATGCCAACTGCGTTGTAAAAGGTGCTTTGCTCAAAAATCCATGTATGCGTTTTGCAATAAAATCAGCGGGTTACACTATTAATAGCGGCTGTGCTGATGATGTTATTGAGCAAGCAAAAGAGGCGTTTGACAAAGGACAAGTAATGATTGTTTTTCCAGAAGGTACGCGAAGTATTCCTGGAGAATCTTTAAAATTAAAGCGCGGCGCTGCAAATATTGCGTTGCGTGCCGATGTAGATATTACGCCTGTGACAATTACATGCGAACCGATATCTTTAACAAAACATGCTAAATGGTACAACATCCCAGAAAGACCTATGCATTTTACTATCACAACGAAGTCGCTGATTCGAGCCGATAGATTTAAACAGGAAGCGAGTAATTCGTTGGGTGCGAGAGCACTAACTGAATTTTTAACAAAATATTTCAATGCTGAGGTTGCTGTGAATGACAGTGTTACAAAGTGAATTAAAAGAAATGATTATTAAATGTCTCGATTTGGAAGACATTGAAATAGAAGAAATTGAAGACGACGCGCCGTTATTTGTTGACGGATTAGGTTTGGATTCAATAGACGCATTGGAGATAGGCTTAGCTCTGCAGAAGAATTACGGCATTAAATTGGACTCAAATTCGGATGAAACGCGCGCGCATTTTGCAAATGTAAATGCTTTAGTAGAACTAGTAAATAACCACAGAACTAAATAGTAAGATCAATTATGAGCACTGAAAAAGAGACATTCCAAAAAATTTCGTATTTGTTTGAAGATCTATTTGAAATAGACCCATCAGACATTAAACCTGAATCTAATTTGTATGAAGACCTTGATATTGACAGTATTGATGCTGTTGATTTAGTTGTAGAGCTTCGAAAAATGACTGGCATAAAAATAAAACCTGAAGACTTTAAGTCAGTTCGAACGGTAAACGACATTGTAGAACAAATTGATAAACTTGCTGCGTAAAAGATAGATGAGGGCTGTATTTACGGCTGCCATTATTATTGCAAGCATATGTTATCCTCTTCTTGTTTATTGGGGGTTACAAAATTTTGAAGCCAAGTGGTTATTACCTCTGCTGATATTTTTGCTAGCTGCTCGTTGGTTTGCCATTGGTCAAACATCTGAAAAGAAGCTGCTGCTAGTTAGTGCGTTTATTCTGATCTTGTTAACGTTATTTATTGGGCATGCCTCTGGCTTAAAATTCTATCCTGTGGTGATGAATGCGGGGTTTTTGTTTCTATTTGCGTCAAGCCTTTTTAGCTCGCAAACGTTTGTCGAAAAGTTAGCAAGATTAAAAGAACCAAATTTGCCTGCTTCTGGCGTTGTATATACGCGCAATGTGACAAAAATGTGGTGCGTGTTTTTTGTGTTAAATGGCTCAGTTGCTGCTTACACCGCTTTGTTTGCATCAACCGAAATATGGACCTTGTACAATGGCATCATTGCATACGTTTTGATGGGAGTGTTGGGCGGTAGTGAGTGGCTTGTTCGTCAATATGTAAAACAAAAAGCCAAAAAGGATGGGGAACTACTATGAGGATGATGGTTTAAATGTCAAATATGACGTATGTGCCGTTGTCGTCTTGGATGGTGGTGCAACCAGAACGCACTATTTCAATCGGCAAACCTCTTTCTATGCCTAGCCATATGTCGCTGTCAACAAAAGTATTGGTTGAACGTGTAGCACAATGGCATGCCACACTGTTATGTGTCGACGGCAATCGGTACGCAGTTTATGAAACTGATCCTATCGAATTTCTTTGTATATGTTTAGCATTATGGCAACTGGGGAGAATTGCTTGCGTACTTGGAGACAATCGACAAGCAACGGTTGATGCTTGCCCACATGTTTTTGACCATTTTATTGGTGAGTTTCCAAACGCCGTTACCCCAAGTGACGATTGTAAGCATATTAACGCCGATAACATCATTTGGCAGGCTATTCCACCTAAGCAAGTCGTGCTTGAAATATATACTTCAGGTTCAACCGGCGCGCCAAAAGCTATAGGTAAAACTATTGCTGATATAGATGAAGAATTGCATTGTTTAAAAAAACAATGGGTGCCTCGTGCCGACTCAGTCGTGCTATCGACAGTCAGTCATCAGCATCTGTACGGATTAACATTTTGGTTATTTCGACCGTTTTGTGCTGGGCAAATTATATATGCATCATTGTGTGAATACACAGAAGAGTTGCTGCTTGCGGCAAAGGACCATGACGCTGTGGTGTTTGTTTCTAGTCCATCACATATTTCTCGAATCAATAATGTTTTGGACTGGTCTACGATTAACTGTTTGAACGTTTTTTCAGCGGCTGCACCCTTAAAAAAATCTGATGCAATCAATATGACAACACTGGTAAATGCGCCTGTTTGGGAAGTATACGGTAGTTCTGAAACAGGTGTGATTGCTTGGCGACAACAAGACCTTTCAACGAATAGTAACGCTGCTTGGTCATGCTTACCTAGTGTTACCATCGTTCAAAATGATGAACAGTCATGGGAAGTCAATTCACCGTTTTCTTCTGATTTAGTGAATGTTCTCAGTGACGAACTATATATGTACGACAATGGACAATTTGACCTACGCGGAAGGCGTGACCAAATCGTTAAAATAGAAGGTAAGCGAGTTTCACTAAATACTATCGAGAATGCCTTGCTCAAAGACGCACGAGTCAGCGACATTAAAGCACTGGTAGTATCCAGTCGTCGCACTGAAGTAGCAATCGTGCTTGTGTTATCAGATTTGGGTAAGGGGCATATGATGGCGTTCGGGCGTAAAAACTTAGTCTCGAGCTTTAAACACATCCTGACCGCATATGTAGATAAAATTGCGCTGCCACGCAAATGGCGATTTGTAGACAGTCTACCTGTAAATAAACAAGGGAAGCTACCATTAGCATCTTTGGAGAAAATAGTGAGCGAGCCAATATTTGCTGAATGGCCAAATGTTATTGATGTCAGTCAGACCGATAACGACGTGCTTGTTAAATCGACAATACCGTCAAACTTAATATATTTTGATGGACATTTTGAAGGGAGCCCAATATTGCCCGGCGTTGCGCAACTGCATTGGGCGCACAAATGGGCCCGTTATTACTTTGATATCTCATCAAAATTTTTACGGCTTGAAGTGGTTAAATTTTCCAAAGTAATTCAACCCAACGAGTTAATTGATATTCAACTTAGCTTTGATGCAGGGAAAAATAAGGTGACATTTAATTATCGGTCTGCAAAAGGTTTGCATGCTAGTGGGCGGATTTGTTTTGAGTAACCGCTTATTTCGTCCAGCTGTTTTGATTCCTGTTTACAACCATGAGCATGCTATTGCTGCTACATTAATGGACGTCCTTGAATATAAACTGGATGTTTTATTGGTTGACGATGGCAGCACAGAGCAATGTAGGCACGTACTAGCGTCCCTTGCCGATAAATATAAAGATCGCGTGAGCCTTTTGATATTAAATCAAAATGGAGGTAAAGGGCATGCAGTTAAGTCGGGTCTCAATGTACTTGAGACGAAAGGCTATACACATGCCTTGCAGGTGGACGCAGATGGACAGCATAATTTAACCGATATTCCGCAGTTTATTATGGAAGGAAAAAAAGCAGCTAGCGCGTTGATTGCAGGCTACCCTGTCTATGATAGCAGCATTTCTAAAGGGCGATTGTACGGACGTTATTTAACGCATGTGTGGGTGTGGATCAATACATTGTCATTTACGATTAAAGATAGCATGTGCGGCTTTAGGTTGTATCCAATTCTGCAGTTTAATCGCTTACTAGAAACAGCCCCTTGTGGCAACCGAATGGATTTTGATCCTGAAGTTATTGTGAGGTGGTTATGGGTAGGTGGCGCAATCAAACATATCCCAACTCAAGTGAATTATCCAAGTGATGGTGTTTCTCATTTCTTATTGTACAAAGACAATGCGCTCATTAGTTGGATGCATACTCGCTTATTCTTTGGGATGTTACGTCGCTTACCAACATTAATACGTCGACAGTTGCGCCAAACGTTTGGAGGGCAACATGGCAAGTAAAAATGGTGAAGCGTCAGGTAATCAAACGCATTGGACGCAAGTGCAAGAAAACGGCACGGTATTGGGTATAAAGATTTTACTTGCTATATACAGCGTGTTTGGCCGAACCATTTTTACACTAATTCTTGCGCCTGTTATGGCCTATTATTACTTTGCAAGCAGCGTGGCACGAAACGCATCTAAACAGTATATAAAATATATCACGCCTTACCTTAGTCCCAATCAAGCAAAAGAACTAAGTACGTTTAAACATTTTATGCAGTTTGGTCAAATGATGCTCGACAAACTGCTGGTTTGGATGGGTAAAATCGATGCTAATGATATCGTATTTCAAACGCCATCCGTCGTGGATAACATCAAGCGCCAAACACGTGGCACTGTGATAATAGTATCGCATTTAGGTAATATCGAAGTGTGCAACGCACTTCGCCAAAAGTTGGATGCGGTTAAACTTACTATTATTGTGAATACGCAACATGCGCAAAAGTTTAACTCCTTAATGAAACAGCTAAATAACGAAAGCCAAGCTGAATTATTGCAGGTGAATGATTTATCTCCAGCGACAGCAATGCTTTTGTCTGAGCGAATTGACCGTGGCGAAATGATCGTGATTGCGGGTGACCGGACACCAGAGAAAAATGAACGCGTATCCAACGTTGAGTTTTTGGGGCATCAAACATCACTGCCTCAAGGCCCTTTTATATTGGCCAGCTTGTTGAAGTGCCCGGTACATTTACTGTTTTGCCTAAAACAAGGTAGAAAGTACCATATTTATGTTGACGTTTTTTCTGAGCAATTAAAATTTGCGCGAAAAACTAGAGAAGCGTCGCTTGATATGGTTGTGCAGGAGTTTGCTGATAGACTAGCGCATTATTGTCAAATTGCGCCACTGCAATGGTTTAATTTTTTTCCATTTTGGTCAGTGACAAAACTTGAAGGTAAAGAAAAGAAGACGATGAGTGTTTTAAAATGATAGAGCCAAAACATGATTGAACGCAAATATGATTGAAAACAGTGTTGAAATACAAATTCCATTTCATGACATAGATGTTATGCAAGTTGCTTGGCATGGGCATTATGCTAAATATCTAGAAATTGCGCGCTGCGCGTTGTTTGAGACTATTAATTACGACGTACCGGAAATGCAGACTTCAGGTTATGCGTGGCCCGTCATTGATTTACATATACGGTATGCTGGGCCCCTTACATATAATCAAGTGCTTGTCGTTTTTGCGAAGCTTGTTGAGTGGGAAAATCGTTTAAAAGTTGAATACAAAATCTGCGACAAGGTAACCGGAAAGCGTTTGACTAAAGCAACAACAGTGCAAGTCGCCGTGGACATAAAAACACATGAGATGTTGTTTGAATCCCCGGCTGTTTTATTTGAAAAGCTTGGTATTGAGAAGATAGAAAATTGATGTTTGGACGCTTTTTACAAGGTATTAATGTAGCCAGTCTGATGTGCTTACGCTCTTTGGAACTTAGTCACATACTAAATTGCAATGTGTGGCGTACTCACACGGCAATGCCTGTCCTTGTTTTGTGTTTGTTAGTCTTGAGCAAATATACGCAAGCCATTGAATCAAAAGTAATTGATGAGCAAGAAACTAGCATGAAAATGTCGTTAACAAAAGATTTTGATACGTCTCAATTATCTGTACTTTCTGTTTCGCCAAATACCTTATTTGGCGATTTCAGGCAAAGTAAACTCCTTTCTGATTTTGGTATTTCTGTAAAATCCGAGGGGCGTTTTGAGTTTCTAAACGGTGAAAAAATTCACTGGATAACGATAAAACCTATAGAAAATAAGATTTCTATTTCGGCGACACAAATCGTGAGTCAGCAAAATGATCAAGCAATAATGCAGCTAAATGCTGACGAAAATCCTGTGGTAGCGATATTAAGTGAAGTCTTTTTGTCTGTTCTTACCGCTCAGTGGCATCAATTAGACAAGTATTTTGATATTCAAGGGAGAGTAGTAGGTGGTGACTGGTTTTTATTGCTAACCCCGACAGACGAAAGCTTTCAGCAAGTATTTACACACATTGAAACAGAAGGAAGTCAGTATATTCAATCATTAAGATTGTTTGAACAAAATGGTGATAAAACAACGATTCGTTTTCAAAATATTGGGACTGAACGTATCGCATTTGATTCATCATCGCAAAATCTATTTGATAACAGTGGCGATAAACAAAGCAGTACAAGCCGCGGGGAAATAGCAAAATAATGATAAAGCGAGCGTTGCCAACAGGTCTGTTTTTAAAGTACAGCGGACTTTTAGCTACCTTTTGGCTTGTCAGCATTGTGACTATTTCGATATTTGCGTTCAGCTCAAAGCCAACGTTTGATTCCAGCATTATGTCGCTCTTACCGCACTCGCAACAAATACCCTTAGTTCAACAGGCGACCGAGCAATCTTCTTCTCGATTTTCAAAGCGCGTGCTGTTGTTAGTCAGTGGCGATGATCAAAAACAGTTATTAGAGGCGGTGGAACAGACAGCGAAATTAGCGCAAGACATTGTATATATTGACAATGTTCAATATCAAGTAGATGCAAACGCCTTAGACAACTTTGAAGAAGAAATGTTTGGTTATCGATTTGTTACGCTTGATAAGGACTTGCAAACGCGTTTAGCACAAAATGATACGAGCGCATTGGTACAAGAAAGTGTGTCTAACGTGTTAAGTCCAGTTGGGGTGCGTGCAGATTTGGTAAGCGATCCATTTGGTTTTTTCATAAAATTAGGTTTACGACAAACCTCAGACTTAAATATTCAAGTTGAGCATTCGTATTTAAAAGTCACCGGTGCTGACAAGCCTACATACATGCTGTTACTCAACTTGAATGATTCGCCATTTTCACTAGATGTTCAAGACACAATTATGCGTTTTTTGTCTTCGCTGGATGAAACATTAAGCAAAGGCAATATTGAGCTAAGCATTTCAGGCATGATTGTGCACGCTGCCGCAGGTGCTCGTCAGGCAAAAAATGAAATCAGTACCATTGGTATTGGATCCTTACTCGGGGTTCTGGTGTTATTACTGTTTGTTTTTCGCCGCGTTAAACCTTTGTTGTTAGTGTTTGTACCGTTGTCTGTGGGTATTTTGAATGCAATTTCAGGTGCCTTGTTGATATTTGGTGAATTGCACTTGATAACCATTGCTTTTGGCGCCGGGTTGGTTGGTGTATCGATTGACTATTCGCTTCACTATTTATGTGAAAGGCAGCAATCAAGTAACAGTAATACCTTAAAACGCATTGTTTCAGGTTTATCTTTAGGGCTATTTTCGAGTGTGATGGCATACTCTGTACAGCTATTTGCACCTTTCCCCGGCATTCAACAAATGG
This sequence comes from Agaribacter marinus, assembly GCF_030160655.1. Taxonomy (GTDB): domain Bacteria; phylum Pseudomonadota; class Gammaproteobacteria; order Enterobacterales; family Alteromonadaceae; genus Glaciecola; species Glaciecola marina. The sequence goes on along the minus strand of NZ_BSOT01000005.1, from coordinate 1,555,338 downwards.
CAGTGTTTTCTATCATTGGCTTAGTGTCATCTTGGCTGAGTGTGGTATTGATTCTGCCCATGTTCACTCGCAAAGATTCTTTATCTGAATTGCCACTTGCTGAGGTGCTTAGTCGATATACTAATTTTTTACCGAGGGTCGCAGGTAATGCCAAGCTAACGTTCTTCTTAGGCGCATGTGCGTGCATTGGTGTGGTAACTATACTTATGGGGAAGTCTGTGAGCGATATTCGTTTATTGCAAACATCACCACCGGAGTTGATGGCGCAAGAAAAGCATATTCAAACGCTACTGGGCAGTACAAACAACACGCAGTTTTTATTGTTTACTGGACATAGTATTCAAGATGTACTGCGAAAAGAAGAAGCAATATTGCCAGCGATATCAGCAAAAGTCGAAAATGGCGATCTGCCCAAATTTCAATCTTTATCACAACATGTTCCTTCTATTGATACTCAAAAGGCGCAATTTAGCTTGGTCAATGCTTTGTACGATCAGCAACTGTCAACGTTTTATGGAATGCTTGGTATTGATCAAGCATTTAGCAACAAGGCATATAATGCATTAAAAGCGCAAGCGAGTAATTTTATAAGGCCTGAGCAATGGGCAAATTTGGCGATAAGTGACGGTTGGCGAGATTTATTGGTAAGTACCAAAGAAGCTAGCAGTGCAAGTATGCTCAGGTTTACTCAACCTTTAAATGAAGAGCAGGTGACAATGATTCAGAGGATCGTGTCTACGCAAAACGACATTTTATATGTTGACCAAGTAAAAGATATTTCTGATTTGATGGCCGAGTACGCTGCGCAGGTTTCGCGTCTTATTATATTTGCCTACTTACTTTTAAGTGGTGTTCTACTACTTCGTTACAAAGCTGCTTTTGTCTCAATTGCTTTACCTACATTCATGGCGACAATAATTGCATTAGCGGCAGTAACGTTCATAGCTGGTGGCATAAACATGTTTCACTTGCTTGCATCAATTTTAGTGTTAGGTATTGGTCTAGATATGGGAATATTCATGCATGAGTCAGATCATGAAGGCCATACTTGGCTAGCTGTTTCTTTATCTAGCCTGACAAGTTTGTTAGCGTTTGGTCTGCTTGCGTTAAGTGCAACGCCAGTGTTGTATCATTTTGGAATCACTGTGTTGATTGGCCTAACTTTGGTTTGGCTGATTACCGCGCTCATGAGACCAAGCAAGTCAGAAGGCGAACAACATTTACATATTAATCCCCCTAAAGCGTCTACTAAGCTATTTAAGGAGCATGAACTATGACCGCGACACACAGTGCTCGAATGCAAGAAAAAACACCTATTGAATCTTTTGATGTCGTGGTGATTGGGGCAGGGCCTGCGGGTTCAGTGTCTTCGGCATTATTACGGCAAAATGGTTACAAAGTACTTGTACTCGAAAAAGAATATTTTCCTCGCTTTTCAATTGGTGAAAGTTTACTTCCTCAATGCATGGAGTATTTAGAGCAAGCGAATATGCTTGATGCAGTAAAGAAAGGGACATTCCAATATAAGAACGGCGCGGCTTTTAGCCGTGGAGATGAGTACGAATATTTTGATTTTAGAGAGAAATTCTCACCAGGTTGGGGAACTACTTTTCAAGTCCAGCGAGATTGTTTTGATAAAATTTTAGCGGATGAATCACAAAAACAGGGTGTACAAATACGGTTTGGGCATGCGTTGGTAGCATGCGAAGAGATACCTAATGCTCGATTGCTTACTGCACTTGATGAAGATAATCAGCAATACCAAGTTTCTGCAAAGTTTGTGCTTGATGCGAGTGGTTTTGGGCGAGTATTGCCTAAAATGCTAAAACTCGAAAAAGATTCGTCTTTGGCACCCAGAAAATCAATATTCACGCATATTGAGGACAATATTGTTTGTCCACAATACGATAGAGATAAAATATTAATTACTGTGCACCCCAAGCTTCCAGAAGTATGGTATTGGTTGATCCCGTTTTCTAACGGGCGATGCTCGCTTGGGGTTGTCGCGCCAACTGAAGTTATCGATGAAATAGGCACAGAACCGCTTGCATGCTTACAGCAACTGGTCAGTGAAGGTGGTCGTTTAGCCAACATTCTTGAACATGCGGTTTACGACACACAAGTAAGGTCATTAGGTAGTTATTCATGTGATGTGACAAGTTTGTATGGTAAACGTTATGCATTGCTTGGCAACGCGGGTGAATTTTTAGATCCGATATTTTCGTCAGGTGTGACTATTGCTATGACATCTGCAAGTTTGGCTGCCGCTGCGGTACATAAAGAATTGTCAGGGCAATCTCCTGATTGGGAAAGCGAATATGCAGACGCGCTAAAAGTCGGTGTGAAAACCTTTAAAGAATTTGTTGAAGGTTGGTATGATCAACGTTTTCAACAAGTCGTGTTTTCAAAACAAAAAAGTGAAGGCATTACTAAGATGATCAGTTCTATTTTGGCAGGGTATGCATGGGATAAAGAGAATCCATATGTAAAAACACCTTCGAGACTCTCAACGTTATCTGAAATATGCAAAAGCGCGTAGTTGTACTTTTATATCTATTGATGTTGTTTGGATGCGCGAACAGAAACAGTGAAGAACCGCGCATAAGTTTGCACTTATTGGCGCCTTCTGACGGACCAAGGGCGGTGTTGCAACAAAAACTCACCTTTACTACGAACGACCAAACAAAGGAGTTGTTAGTAGCGATTAAGTTGACTGGTTCGGAAGTCAAAATGAATGGCCTGCTACCGACAGGACAATTTATTTATTCATTACGTTATGATGGAACAACCGTCGTCGAAGATAATTTAATGAATATTCCATTACCTACTCATGACATGCTTGCCATGATGCAGTTTGCGTTATGGCCGACCAAAGCGGTTGAAACATCCTATTCAAAAATAAATGGTTGGGATCTAGATATGTCTGAAGGCAAAAGGATATTATCGCGAAAAAACACGCAAGTGCTGGAGGTCGAATACATTAGCGCTACGCACATTGCGTTCACTCATTTTATGCATAACTATAACATAGACATACACACGTTGGAGTATTTGCCACTATGACTTCAACTGACATTTATTTAAATGATCTTGGTATTATCTGTGCCGTGGGCACTTCAGTTGATGAAGTTCGTAACAACTTAGTTTCTTCTAATACTAAGATGACATATAGTCGCGCTTTCCATCAAGGTGAGCCTCTGCCTATTGGTATTGTAGATCTTGAGCTGCCTAAAATACCGTTAACGCATAACAAATGGCAAAGCCGAAACAATCAAATGGCGTTATTCGCTTTTCAGCAAATAGTGAAAACTGTTGACGAGATGGTATCGTTATATGGTCGTGCTAGGGTGGGCGTCGTTATTGGTACCAGTACATCTGGAATAGACGGCACAGAACGCGCCATAAGTTGCAAAATGGCGAGTGGTGAGATGCCAGATACCTTTGACTATGGTCAGCAAGAAATGGGCGCGCCAGCACAATTTATTGCCGAGGTCGCTAAATTAACTGGGCCAGCCTACGGTATTTCGACCGCTTGTTCTTCTGGTGCTAAAGCACTAGCGTCAGCTAAACGGCTTATTGAGGCTGGTATTTGTGACGCCGTAATTGCTGGTGGCGTCGATACCATGTGTAAATTGACCGTTCAAGGTTTTAGTGCATTGCAGGCAGTGAGTAATGAACTATGCGCGCCGTTTAGTGCTGACCGAAAAGGGATTAACATTGGCGAAGGTGCTGCCTTATTTGTCGTGAGTAAAAAACAGGCAACTATTGCATTATTAGGCTACGGAGAAAGTAGTGACGCGCATCACATCTCCGCGCCCGAGCCAAAGGGGGTTGGTGCGATACAATGTATGCGGGAGTCGTTAAAAATGGCTGAATTATCACCCGAACAAATAGCCTATATAAATCTTCATGGTACGGCCACACAATTGAATGACCAAATGGAGTCCACGGCAGTAAATACTGTATTTGGAGAACATGTGCTATGCAGCTCTACAAAACCTTTTACCGGGCACACCTTAGGGGCTGCAGGCGCAATTGAAGCCGGTATTTGTTATTCCGTACTTGGCGGAAGTGGGAAGCCATCATATATCCCAGTGCAAATAAACACGCCGACATTGGATCCGTCATTAGCGAAAATAAATTTAGCAAGTAATGAAAAATGCGAATCAGTCGATGTTTCGGATATTAAATACGTGTTGAGTAATTCATTCGCATTCGGTGGGAATAACATTTCTTTGGTTTTAGGGCGCAACAAATGACCGAAAAGTATGATGTAGACGATTTCGTACCTCACTCAGGAAAGATGAGCTTATTGACAAAAATAATCGATTTTGGTGATGGTTGGCTTGAATCTGAAGTGACAATAAGTGAAGATTCAACGTTTTCTGATACCAAGGGTGTTTCTGCCGAAGTAGGTATTGAATATCTAGCACAATCTATTGCCGCCTATGCGGGTAGTCAGGAGCGAGCGCAGGGAAATCCTCCTAAACTCGGGTTTTTATTAGGGACTAGAAGGTATGAGACTTCCGTGGATTATTTTCCATTAGGGAGTGTGCTAAAGATTAAAGTTGTGTTAGAAATGGAAGCGGAAAACGGTCTAAATGTTTTCAATGGCACAATAAAAGGGGCCGACACCAATTTGAATATTGAGGTAGTGGCAAAGCTAAATGTATTTCAACCTGAAGACGCAAAAGCATTTCTTGAAGGAGCATAAATTTTGAGTCAAACAATATTGGTAACCGGTTCCAGTAGAGGGATCGGTGCGGCAATTGCTGTTCGTTTGGCGAAGCAGGGCTTCGATATTGTCTTACATTGCAGAAGTTCAGTGGCTAAAGCTGAAGAAGTACGCGCGCAAATTGAACGTGAAGGTCAAAAAACAAGAGTACTTTGCTTTGATATTGCTAATCGTGAGCAAACCCGAGAAGTATTGGAAGCAGATATAGAAGAATATGGGGCCTATTATGGTGTTGTATGCAATGCTGGTATCGCGCGCGACAATGCGTTTCCTGCGATTCCCGCAGACGAATGGGATTTGGTGGTCCATACTAACCTAGACGGTTTTTACAATGTGCTACACCCGGTTATGATGCCAATGATAAGGCGCCGAAAGCCTGGACGAATTGTGACGTTGTCTTCTGTTTCGGGTGTAATGGGTAATCGAGGTCAAGTAAATTATAGCGCATCAAAAGCTGGGATCATTGGGGCGACAAAAGCCTTAGCAGTAGAGCTGGCGAAGCGCAAAATTACAGTAAACTGCGTTGCGCCCGGAATGATTGAAACAGAGATGACTGAAGAATTAACGCATGTCGATGAAGCGATGAAGTTGATTCCTATGCAACGCATGGGGAAATCGGAAGAAGTAGCCGCGACTGTTGGGTTTTTGATGTCTGAAGACGCTGGTTATGTCACACGTCAAGTGATTTCTGTGAACGGTGGAATGTATTAATGAAAAGAGTGGTCGTCACTGGTATAGCCGGTTTTTCACCAATAGGCAGTAACTGGGAAACAATAGCGAATAATTTACGATTGGGAAATACAGGCGTAGTTGCCATGCCTGAGTGGGATAGGTATGACGGATTAAATACTCGCTTAGGTGCACCCGTTGATAAATTTGAAGTGCCTTCCCATTATTCTAGAAAAGACCTCAGAAGCATGGGAAGAGTTGCACAGTTAGCGGTAGTAAGTGCTGAAAATGCCTTAGTTGACGCAGGTTTACTGGGCAATGATATTCTAAAAAGTGGCCAGACAGGTGTTTCTTATGGATCTTCTGCCGGTGATACTGGGGCAATCGGTGATTTTGGAAACATGTTATTGCACGACAACTGCGAAGGTTTGAATGCCAATACGTATATTAAAATGATGGCGCACACAGCGCCGGTTAATATTGGCATTTACTTTGGGCTGCAAGGCAGAGTTTATACGACCTCGAGTGCTTGTACTTCTGCCAGCCAAGGTATCGGACAAGCATATGAGGCAATAAAGTTTGGACAGCAAACGGTTATGTTAGCCGGTGGATGCGAACATTTATGTGCCACTGAAGCGGCGGTCTTTGATACGCTGTATGCCACAAGTACTATGAATGGTTCACCGGAGCTAACGCCTCGCCCATTTGACAAAGATAGGGATGGACTCGTTATTGGTGAAGGCGCAGGTACATTGGTTTTAGAAGAGCTAGAATATGCGCTGTCGCGCGGTGCTAATATTTATGCTGAACTTGTGGGTTTTGGTGCTAACTCTGACGGTCGCCACATTACTCAACCGTCGTCTGAAAACATGGAAAAAGTTATTCGCTTAGCGCTGCAAGATGCTGACTTATCCTCAGAACAAATAGGTTATGTGAGTGCACACGGCACGGCGACTGACCGCGGTGATATAGCTGAAACGCATGCTACCGAAAAAGTCTTTGGTCGAAATATTCCGATTAGCGCATTAAAGAGCTACACCGGTCATACCTTAGGCGCGTGTGGAGCACTGGAAGCTTGGGTTGCAATTGAATCTATGCGAAACAACTGGTTTCATCCAACGGCTAATTTACTTGAGGTTGATGATGCGTGTGCGCCACTAGATTACATAAGAAACGAAGGTCGTGAACTACATGTTGATTATGTCATGAGTAATAACTTTGCGTTTGGTGGTCTAAATACATCGCTCATATTTAAGCGTTGGCCTTCGGTATAAATTTGTTCGCTTATTTATCCTAAACATTGACGATTACCTTGGTAAACGGTTAGTTTGCTTACTTATTAGACAATATCTTGACGAATAAACAGTGCCATTAAACTGACGTTTTGATAGTATCTAGCGCTATATAAGCAAAACAGTGAATAGCTAAAGCGCCCATGAGTGAAATTCTGATTGTTAGTGATAACCAATCTCGTACTGATACATTAAAAATAATTTTGACTTTTTTAGGCGAAAGTTGCCGTAGCACTAGTTATTCAGATTGTTTTGACTCAATCAATAAAAGTCAGTCTATTTCAGCTGTTTTGATTGATGGCGAAACACCTGAAATTGCTGAAGAAACCATAGAAAAATTCCCCGAAAGTCCGTTTATCAATATTGGTTTTCAGCTTAGTGGCGATCGTGAATTTAAAAATTTAATTGGTTCGTTGTATGAGCCAATCACTTATCCAAGCCTGACTGAGTTGCTTCGTAAGAGCGATGACTATTACACGGCTAATAGACCCATTTCTTCTTTAGTTAGTGGTAAAACGAAGTTATTCCGTTCGCTTGTAGGTAATAGCCGTGGAATCACTGAAGTGCGTGAATTAATCGAGCAAGTCGCGCCAGTCGAAGCTAATGTCATTATTTTGGGTGAATCAGGTACGGGTAAAGAAGTCGTTGCGCGTAATATTCACTATATGTCTAAACGCCAAAAAGGGCCTTTTGTCCCAGTGAATTGTGGCGCCATTCCAGGCGATTTATTAGAGAGTGAACTCTTTGGACATGAGAAAGGCGCATTTACCGGCGCTATTTCTGCCCGTAAGGGGCGTTTCGAAATGGCTGAAGGTGGCACGCTATTTTTAGATGAAATTGGTGACATGCCACTCCAAATGCAAGTGAAATTGCTACGTGTATTACAAGAGCGAATTTTTGAACGTGTCGGTGGCGCAAAAACACTCAAATGTAATGTCAGAATTATTGCGGCAACCCATCGAAATTTAGAAAAAATGATTGAAGAGGGTACATTTAGGGAAGATTTATTTTATCGTTTAAATGTTTTCCCCATCGAAACGCCAGCGTTAAGAGAGCGTGCACAAGACATTCCCTTATTATTGCAAGAACTAGCTTCGCGTTTAGAAGGTGCGCGTCAAGCGAGCGTGAAGTTTACTCAAAATGCAATGAAATCTCTTATGCTGCATACATGGCCAGGGAACGTGCGTGAACTTTCAAATTTGGTTGAGCGTTTATCTATTCTTCACCCTAGCCATGTGATTGATTTGCAGCATTTGCCTCATAAGTACCAGTATGATGAAACAGGTCAGGTGCAACATGAAAATGCACCTGCCGATGAAGCTGCCGAGAGAGATGCGATTAACGCCATGTTCCGATATGCTGAAGCCAACCCCGTTATTGAGGTATCTAGCGATTCTCATAGCGATGCACCCGTTACCGCGGTAGAAACGGCACTACCGAGTGATGGGGTAAATCTCAAAGAATACTTATCAGATCTAGAAATAAGTTTAATTAGACAAGCGCTCGATGCTCAAGACTGGGTTGTTGCCAGAGCAGCGGATCAACTGGGAATGCGCAGAACTACCTTAGTCGAAAAAATGCGTAAGTACGAAATCAGTCGTCAAAAAGAAACCGATAACGGATAAATAGCCATTTTGCGTTGACGACTTTTTGACGTCTATTTTTCGTCAATTATGTTGTCTAAATTTAGCAACTTATTGAAATATAAAGAATAAAAAATATGGCATAGTCGATGCATTACTCTCACTATCATAGTTTAAAGGTAGTGTTTTATGTCTCTGAGTATTCAAAAATCTGATGTTGTATCAGGAAGTAAATCATCTGATGTAACGATGCATGCCTTTGATACCGACGTAGATAAAGCGCCATTTAATATTGCGCCTTTCGCTGTAGAGTCTTCTGTAATAAATCAATCTGCAATAAAGCCTTCTAAAGATCAAAATCGACTGTCTCATTTATTAGCCATTATGCCTGCGGGTGTGCTTGTAATTGACCAAAAAGGTAAGGTGTCACTTGCCAATAATCAAGCCAAATCCCTTTTACAAGAACCACTTATTGGTGAATTGTGGCGCAAGGTAATTCAACGTGCTTTTAGCCCTAAGGCAGATGATGGTCATGAAGTGTCTATGCGCAATGGTAAGCGGGTAAAAATTGATATTTCGCCACTAACCGAAGAAAAAGGTCAGCTAGTAGTGATTACTGATTTGACCGAAACTCGCGCACTACAAAATCGTGTAAGTCATATGCAGCGCTTGTCGTCTCTAGGTAAAATGGTTGCTTCTTTGGCTCACCAAGTAAGAACACCATTAAGCTCAGCATTATTGTATGCCGAAAATTTAAAAAGTATTACCGCCAATAATGAACTGGCTGAACGCTTTTCTGAGCGCCTTATCAGCCGTTTATATGATTTAGAAACACAAGTAAATGACATGCTTCTATTTGCCAAGAGTGGTGATTCACAGATAGTCAAACCATTGAGTGGTGAAGCTATTCAAACCTTGTGTACTGAGCAAGTCGATACGCAATTTGTGCAGGCTGGCGCAAGGCTAAAGATTGAAAATCAATGCAAGCAAACCTTGACCTTGGGTAACTTGACGTCAATTGCTGGCGCTGTCGGAAACTTATTGAGTAACGCCTTGCATGCATTGCATAACATTGATGCAAAATCAGTCACCTTATCATTTGTAGAAGTTACTGTTCAGAACAAACAGTACATGCAAATTTGTGTAACAGATAACGGTGAAGGTTTGGGGGATAAAACACCTCAACAGCTATTTGAACCCTTTTTTACAACAAAAACACAAGGTACGGGGCTTGGCCTCGCGGTTGTAAATACAGTGGCAAAATCACACAAAGGCTTTGTCGATTGTGGTAATAACGAGCTGCAAGGCGCATGGTTTAGTCTTTACTTACCGATTTATTCACAAAGCAATATTGCTAACGACGGTGTTAACACTACCAACATGAACGACATTCAAAATCACGAAATGGGAGCTAGCGCATGAGTAAAACCAAGATATTAATAGTTGAAGACGATCATGGCTTACGAGAGGCGTTGGTTGACACCTTATTACTTGGCGGTTACCAAGTAACGCCGGTTGAGAGCGCAGAAACAGCCATTGTGAAATTGTCTGAAGCGAACTTTGACTTGGTAGTGAGTGATATACAGATGCAGGGCATGGATGGTTTGTCGTTGCTGAAGAATATTAAAAGCAAGTTTCCCAAAGTGCCCGTTATTTTAATGACGGCTTATGCAAATATTAATGATGCCATTCAAGCAATGAGAGATGGTGCGACGGATTACTTGTCCAAACCGTTTGCGCCGCAAGTACTGTTAAATCTGGTCGGTAGATATGCACCTGCACAACGTGTTGAGTCGACAGATCCTATTGTTGGAGATGAATCGAGTAAGAACCTTCTTGCGTTGGCCCGCAAAGTAGCAAAGTCGGATGCGACAGTGATGGTATTAGGGCCTAGCGGTAGTGGTAAAGAAGTACTTTCACGTTACATACACGACCAGTCTAAAAGAAGTGATTGTCCTTTTGTTGCAATTAATTGTGCTGCAATCCCAGAGAACATGCTAGAAGCGACACTATTTGGCTATGAAAAAGGCGCATTTACAGGCGCTGTGCAAGCGTGCCCCGGCAAATTTGAGCAAGCGCAGGAAGGTACAATATTACTTGATGAAATTACGGAAATGGATTTGTCATTGCAAGCGAAGTTGCTGCGTGTTTTGCAAGAACGCGAGGTGGAGCGTTTAGGCGGACGCAAAACTATTTCTCTTAACGTTAGAGTTGTCGCCACGAGTAATAGGGATTTAAAGGAAGCTGTAGCTCAAGGTCAGTTCAGAGAAGATTTGTATTATCGACTCAATGTTTTTCCGATTACGTGGTTACCCTTGAGTCAACGACCAGGCGATATTATTCCGTTAGCAAATCATTTAATTGCACGACATTCGCAGCAAAATAACACCGCTATTCCTGAGTTAACCGCGGGCGCCGCGCACAAACTCATGAACCATACTTGGACCGGAAATGTGCGAGAGCTAGAGAACGTTGTTCAGCGTGCGTTGATCTTAGCTGAAGAGGGGCGAATTGATACTGCAGACTTGTTGATTGAAGTGCTACAACCTTCAGTAAGTGCGAAACAATATGCCCCAGTCCAAACAAGCCAAATGCCTAATGAATTTGACGTTGAAGCCGATAACAAGTTACTTGGGTCAGAATTACGATTTCAAGAGCATCAAATTATTTTGGATGCCTTGCAGCAGTGCCATGGTAAACGAAAAGACGTTGCTGAAAAGCTAGGTATAAGCCCGCGGACCTTGCGATACAAGCTCGCTAAAATGCGAGAGTCGGGGATCGAGTTGCCCTGCTAAAATGTTACAAATGAACACCTAAAACACCTTTCTCAGTGTTATGTGTAAGCAAATGACAACGGATGTCGATTTCCTTTTCCGCCCACTTTGGGCGGAATTTTTTTGCCTCTTTTTGCCTTTCTCTGGCCATATTTAACCAAGCTGGCACTTTCCTTGCTAAAACGCTAAGTATCATCAATACATAATCAAAAAAATGACACTTGGAGTTTTCTGATGGATATCAAAGCAAATTCGTTGTATCAGGAAATGCAGTCAATGGCTGCGTTAGCCACTACAAATCCTGCGCCTGTTCAAAGACTCGAAATAAACTCATCAGCGTCAGAATTCGGCGATTTATTGTCGCAAGCTATCGAAAATGTAAATGGCATGCAACAAGAGTCTCGTACTTTGCAACAGCGCTTTGATATGGGTGATCCTGATTTGAGTTTGGTCGACGTCATGGTTGCCAAAGAGAAATCTGGTATTGCCTTTGAAGCTACGGTACAGGTACGAAATAAAGTACTTGAAGCATATAAAACAATCATGAATATGCCGGTTTAATAAGGAATTATTGTTGTGGCAGAGTCTTCTAGTACAGAATTAGCGTTATCCGATGATTTAATGGGTAACGACGCAGAGCAAACACCTAAAAATGTATTGCTTGATACCTTAAGTAATACGGAGACTATTCGTCAAATTACCATGATAGTCACGCTTGTAATTTGTGTGGCAATCGCTTTCTTTATCTTTTTGTGGTCAAAGGAGCCAAACTATCGTCCTTTAGCGCAAATGCAGCCGCAAGAGATGATTGAAACTTTGGACTACTTAGATCAAAACCAAGTGGACTACAAAATAGAAGGCAACACCATTTATGTGGTGGATAAAGAGTACAAAGATATTCAACTTGGTATGGTACGTTCTGGTATTCAACAAAAAGATGACTCAGGTACAGATATCATCATGCAAGACATGGGCTTTGGTGTTAGTCAACGATTAGAGTTAGAACGTTTAAAACATGCCAGAGAACAACAAATTGCCAGAACAATTGAAGACATAAATGCGGTCGGGAAAGCTCGGGTACTATTAGCCTTACCGAAAGAAAATGTATTTTCACGCCGTAAGAAGAATGCAACAGCGACAGTGGTTGTTACGGCTAGCCGCGGTGCAGTACTAGGCGGTGAAGAAGTTGACGCCATTGTTGATATTGTGGCATCAGCAGTGCAGGGAATGGAGCCTGCAAATGTCACTGTTACAGACAACAACGGTCGCTTATTGAATTCAGGTTCACAGAACTCGGTAAGCGCACGTGCGCGTAAAGAATATGAATTAGAAAAAAAGCGTGAAGACGAATATAGACAAAAAATTGATTCGATTCTCATCCCTGTCTTAGGTTTAGGAAATTATACTGCACAAGTTGACGTTAGCATGGATTTTACCGCCGTGGAACAAACGCAACGACGGTACAACCCGGATTTACCTGCTGTGCGCAGTGAAATGATATCTGAAACAAATAGTGTGGGTAATGTCATCGCAGGCATTCCCGGCGCATTGACAAATCAGCCGCCACTAGATTCTGACATTCCTGAAGATGCAATTGGCGATGGCAGTGAGCGCCCGGTGCCAGGCAATAGCAGTAAAGAACAAACCCGTAATTTCGAACTAGATACTACAATAAGCCATACCAAACAACAGTCTGGCGTTATTCGTCGCTTAAGTGTGTCAGTAGCAGTTGATCATGTATCTACGACCTCGGCAGAGGGAGAGACCACATCGACGGCTATGCCACAACAAGAACTCATGAATATTCGGCGACTGCTGCAAGGCGGCATTGGCTTCGACGTAACTCGAGGTGACTCGCTCGAAGTAGTGAGTATTCCATTTAATCGAATGGATCTCGGCGAGATTAAAGACATGCCCTTTTGGGAAAAGCCATTTTTCATGCCAGTACTTAAGTTAGTGGTTGGCGCAGCGGTCATTATTGTATTAATTCTTGCAGTAGTGCGCCCAATGCTTAAGAAACTGCTGTTCCCAGAAGCTGATGTGCCGGTTGCAGAAGAGTTGGGCGATATGGAGCTTGATTTAGGTGATGAAACCATTGATATGCTTAGCGATGAGTTCGACGAGAGTCAAGTCGGGTTTGCCGCTGACGGGTCGCTGATGCTGCCTAATTTACATAAAGATGAAGATGTGCTCAAAGCAGTAAGAGCATTAGTATCAAATGAGCCTGAATTGTCTGCGCAAGTTGTGCGTGGATGGCTATTAGAAGATGAGTAGGTGTTATTGTGCCGGTTGAAGAAGGTCAAGAAATAGCAGAACAAGATTATGACGTTAGTAAGCTAGATGGTTTAGAAAAAGCGTCAATATTATTACTTAGTTTATCTGAAGACGATGCGGCGCAAATCCTCAAGTTTATGGAGCCTAAACAGGTGCAAATTCTGGGGACTGCGATGGCTGGCATGGATGACATGACACAGCAAAAAATAAGTGCAGTGCATAAACACTTTATCGAAGAAATTCAGAATTACTCCACGATAGGCTTTAAGAGTGAAGACTTTGTTCGTCGAGCGCTTGTTGCGGCCTTGGGTGAAGATAAAGCTGCGCATTTACTTGACCAAATCATGGCTGGTAGTGGGGCGAAAGGCCTTGAATCACTTAAATGGATGGACTCAAAACAAGTGGCCAACATTATTCGAAATGAGCACCCGCAGATTCAAACAATTGTTATGTCTTACCTTGAACCTGAACAGTCTGCTGAAATACTTGCTCAGTTCCCAGAGAAAGTGCGTCTTGATTTACTTATGCGTGTCGCTAATTTGGAAGAAGTACAACCGGCAGCACTACAAGAGTTAAATGAAATAATGGAAAAACAATTTGCAGGTCAAGCAGGCGCGCAAGCAGCCAAAATGGGTGGTTTAAAGTCAGCTGCAAATATTATGAACTACCTCGATACTGGCATTGAAAATCAGTTAATGGATGCAATTCGTGAGCAAGACGAAGAAATGAGTCAACAAATACAAGATCTTATGTTTGTGTTTGACAACTTAATTGACGTAGATGACAGAGGCATTCAGGCTATTCTGCGCGAAGTACAACAAGAAAGTTTAATGAAAGCAATCAAAGGTGCAGACGTCGAACTTAAAGATAAAATTACCAATAACATGTCGAAGCGTGCAGCAGATATGTTACTTGATGATATCGAAGCAATGGGGCCCGTGCGTTTAAGTGAAGTTGAAACAGCGCAAAAAGAGATTTTGTCTGTTGCGCGTAAATTGGCCGACTCAGGCGAAATTATGCTAAGTGGTGGTGGCGGTGAAGAGTTTGTATAGAGCACCGCTGTTATGAGTGAAGAGATAGAAGAAGATATTGATTTTACTGGGGCTAAGGTATGGAATTTACCTTCAGTAGACGATGCGCTTGCGAAGCATGAAGAAAAAACAGATGCATTTAATCGCCCAGTAAACAGATGGCAATTTGAACCTCCTGAAGGGCAAGATGAAGACGCTAAACCACTCACCGCTGAGCAAATTGAAGAAATTCGCCAAGCCGCTTATCAAGATGGGCTTACTGCTGGTCACAAAGAGGGTTTTGACGCAGGCAAAACCGAAGGCTTTGAAAAAGGAAAAGAAGAAGGTCTTTTATCTGGGAAAGAAGAAGGTTATCAAGTTGGCTTAACTGACGCCAGTACTGACACAAATGCGCAATTAGCGAATTTCGAAAACATCATTCAACAGTTGTCTACGCCATTGCAAAAAGTCACAACGGATGTTCAAAAAGAAGTGGCTTTACTCGCTACTGCACTGGCAAAGTCTATTGTATTAAAAACCATAGAAGAAGATGAATCGATTATCATCGAGGCAATTAACAAAGGTTTGTCTGCGCTACCGATGCATGAAATTGAATATAAAATTTATTTGAATCGTGAAGATATGGCGACGGTAGAAACCTATCTGGCGTCAAGGCAAGAGGATACACAAGCAGAATCTCAAGAGTTAGGTGCTAAACTCAAGTCTTCAATCTTACAGGTTGCCGATGACGTCGCGAAAGGCGGCTGCAAAATAACGACTGAAAATAATGCGGTAGATATGTCGATTGAACGGCGCACGCACCAAGTGTTTAGCCAAGTGTTACAAGCACAAGGTATTGCTAATGACCCAAGAGCTGATTAATTCTTTTCGGGAATTACGAGAAAACCTAATTGAGCCTGCGCCAATTACGTCAGGTAAATTGGTGCGTGGCGTTGGCCTTACCTTAGAAGCGGTAGGCTGTCATATTCCTATCGGCGGACGTTGTTTAGTGAGGACTGTTAACGGCAAGGTAGAAGCTGAAGTCGTTGGATTTGCAAACAATGTGACCTACCTAATGCCTGTCGAATCTATCCAAGGTATTGTGCCAGGTTCAATGGTTGAGCCATTGGCGCGTGACGCTGGTTTACCCGTGGGCGAAAATTTATTAGGCAGAGTGATTGATGCAAATGGTCATCCGCTAGATGAAAAGGGACCAATTAAGACCAAATTAAGAGCGTCAACGTCGCCACCGCCAATTAACCCTTTGCAACGAAAACCCGTCAGCGAACCTTTAGACGTTGGTGTAAGAGCAATTAACAGCGTTATTACCGTCGGCAAAGGTCAACGAATGGGCTTGTTTGCCGGCAGTGGCGTGGGTAAAAGTGTGCTAATGGGTATGATGACCAGAGGAACGACGGCGGATGTTGTCGTAGTTGGCTTAATTGGTGAGCGTGGTCGAGAAGTAAAAGAATTTATTGAAGACATTTTGTCTGAAGAAGAACGAAAAAAAGCTGTGGTAGTTGCTGCACCCGCAGATACCTCGCCTTTAATGCGCTTGAAGGGAAGTGAGACGGCTGTCACAATTGCAGAATATTTCCGTGATCAAGGCAAGAATGTGTTGCTGTTGATCGATTCTCTTACACGCTATGCGATGGCGCAGCGCGAAATTGCCTTGGCTGTGGGAGAACCCCCGGCAACAAAAGGGTATCCACCGTCGGTATTTGCTAAATTACCTGCGTTGGTCGAACGCGCAGGAAACGGGAACGAATATCAAGGGTCTATTACCGCATTTTATACGGTATTAACTGAAGGTGATGACCTTCAAGACCCTATCGCGGATGCGGCTCGGGCTATATTAGACGGACACATCGTGTTGTCCCGTCAATTGGCGGAATCAGGGCATTATCCGGCGATAGATATTGAATCCTCTATATCGCGTGTTATGCCACAAGTAGTGTCACCAGAGCATCAAATTGCTGCACGTGATATTAAACGTGTTTATTCTGCTTATCAGCAAAATAAAGATTTAATTAACCTTGGGGCGTATGCTAAAGGAAGCGATCCTGTGATTGATTTGTCTATTGCAGCGGCGCCTGCCATTAATGCATTTTTACAGCAACAAACCTTGCAAGTGATCGGTTTTGAGCAATCAACCGAGACAATGACTACCTTAGCCAGTGGGTTAAAGGCGACTGGTCGATGATGTATTTTATACATGTAATGCCGAGCGGAAATGTAAGTTATGGCAAGTATTGAGCAATTGGGTTTGGTGGCAACGCTAGAGGATAAAAAGTCTAAGTCCTTGTTGCAACAATACCAACAGGCGAAGCAATATTTGTTTGAAAACCAGCAAAAACTCGCTGGCCTTGAGCAATATCGTTTAGATTATTTGCAACAAATAAAACAAAAGGTAGCGAATGGTGTGGGTGCAAAAGCACTTATTCAACATCAGAATTTTGTTGGAAAACTAGATAAAGCGTGTCAGCAGCAAGTACAAATTATAAATCAAGCAGTACTCGTGAGTGATCAACGTAAAACACAATGGTTGGCGCAAGAAGCAAAAGCGAAAGCCATAGACAAATTGATTGATAAATCAAAAGCAAAACGTCATTTAACCCAAACCCGTCAAGAGCAAAAATTGTTTGATGAATTTTCATTACAACAGTTTTATCGAAAAACCCATAGCTCCTAATGTTCAACCGTATAAGCGTTGCTTCTTCTTCAGGGTCCCCTGCGTTGAAGAACAGTGTATCGACGAATAATACGTTGAAGATAACTGCGTAGTGGAAAAAATCGCAACTTTCTCAAATTAACGTCGTAATTTCAGCTAACAGACAAAATTTTGAGATTTCAATAAATGAAATACTTCGGACTCGTATTGCTCTATGTAATGACAATTACATTACTATCATTTGGTACTAACACAATCGTGTTAAACCCGTCATGGTTTTATGTGCTTCAAATTGCTGTTTTGCTTGTCGCTTTATTTTGGGAAGATGAGGGCGTTGTAGAAGATATGCGAAGTGATCCACATGAATAAATCAAAAGATAGGCCAACAATTTATTTTTTACGCTTGACGTTTTCTTCGATAAAAAAACGCAGTGATCAGTACAAATGATAATGCAAACAAACCTGCAGTTGTTGGGCCAGATACTAGCGCACTTTGCGTTGTCAGTGTCGGGTGCTCAACGACCTGTATATCATCCAAAAAATTACCGACAGTGCCTTTTCGCGGGAAAATAGACGTGAACGAAATACGCGTTAGTTCACTTGTTGCAACGAATTGATGCCTAAAGATACTCCAATTTGATGTTGTATGATCTGTGAGGGTGTTTGAGAAAAGTAAGGTACTATCCGTTGATAATGATACAGAGAACGCTTCACTATTGTTTCGCCTTGCTCTATAAGCAAACGTTAGATCATAAAGGTTGTCTATTTCTGTTTGCAAGGACTGAAAAATCGTAAATGCTTGTCCCCGGTTTGCATGTGCGTTGAGCTCGGCAAATTGAGTGCCGCTATATGCATCAATGCCTCTAAATGAATCCCATACTTCAACATTACTGCCCTCCCAACCGTCAACATTGTCTGCGGTAAACCAGCGCCAAGTGTTTGTTCTTACATCCGACGACTCAAAGTCTCCATTGATAACTAGGTTTGCAAAGCTACGTTCGCATAGACATGTGATTAGAATGAAAGTAGTGAGAAATATTAAGGCTTTATTTTTCATATTATTTCGACGAACTAGTCAGGTACTTTATCTAGACACAATACTAAGCCTAGTTGTGATGTGCGTGCGTTAATTTATACGCAGTGATGAAATTAAATGCTTGTATACCGATATTTAATCATTGTGAGTCTGTTAGTGGTCTGCGTTGCAAGCTGCGCGTTCAGGTAACTAAAAGTGGTATGGCGTTTGCAAAATCTACTATAACAGACATGGGTAATTTACAAAAAGCTATATATTTCAACATGTTAACGTTATTTAATTGCTACAGGATACATTCAGTATGATGCAACAAATTGCCACTAAAACATCAGATGTTGCCACGTCTACATTGCCGTTTGATGTAAAAGTAGAGCCGGCGAATGGCACTGATTTTGCGCTAGTTTTACAGCAGTCACGTGACACAACGTCAGCATTTGAAAATGCAAAAGTGCGTGCCGAAAAAATGCAAGGTGATGCACCAAATCGCACTGAAAGTAAACACGATGAGGCATCGGGCTATAAACAAGCAAACGACAATGGCTCGCAGGCCGCAAATACGCCATTGGATAAGCAAAGTAGTAAGACGTCAAATTCGGCCGATGCGGGCAAACATGATGCTGAACCTGCCACAGATGAAAATAACAACAAATCTTCAGCAGGAATATCAAATGCAGAAGACAGCTCGGCCAATCGTTCTAATGCCAATGATTCCAGTGATGATAGCGTTGAAAGTGATTTTGCAGTGACACAAGAAAACAGGGAAAAGTTAGACCAAATTTTGGCTGAAGATAACGCTGAATTTGACTACATAAACTATGTGTCCTTAATAAAAGAATTGAGTGCTGAGGACGCCGATGCGCAGCATTCGTTGACCGAGGATGAAGAAAAATTTGCCGCGCTGCAGTTAGCACTGAATGAAAGTATTGCCCAAACAGAAGCGGACAGTAAAAGTACAGATATTCAGGATGTGCCGCTTGATTCTATTGATGATGCATTAGCAGATTTTGCGTTAGTACATATTACTCAAGAAGAACTGCAAGCCATTTTGTTAGCGCAACAAGGTAATCGCGAGCAAGCAAGTTTGTCTTCTGAAGAATTAAAGCGCCTTGAAGAAGCGGTTAATAAACTGCTTTCTCAACTTGCGGATCAAAAAAATGTATCAACTTCAACTGAAACTGAAAAAAAGCTAGATGCAAGCTTAATGACAGAGCTGCTGCAGCAGCCAGTTGATGCGTCAGATGAAGTATTAGACGCATTGGCTCAAGCAGTATCTGCAGGACAAACAACGGAACAAAACCATAAGCTTGATGCTGTAAACAATGAGCAGCAGAACATCAAGCAAATGAAAGACGCAAGTGCGCAAATTGCCGAAATTGCTAGTGACGAACTTCTGACACCAGCAGCGCAAGTGCAAGGTGACGGTTCAGAGTTAAGTGTCAAAGATATTGCGTTTGCTGGCGCTGCTGAACATCACTCGTTGCAACAAAACGGTGAGCAGTTAAAAAATAACGCAGATGTTCAGATAAAAGTGAACCCATCGACGAATCAAAACCAAAATACAATTGAGAAGCTAGCAGGTCTAGATGAAGAGCGTATAAACAAAGCGTTGGAAAATTTAAAGCAACGTCTCGAATCAATTGTGCCAGAGATCAAACAAGACGCCAAAGGCAATGAATTTATCGCCGCGTTACAAAGCGGTATTAAGGAATTTAAAGAGCAAATAAAGCAAGGCCGTGAACCCGGTTTGGATTTAAAGTCACTTGTCGCGGAGGCAATGCAAAAAAGTGACATTGATTTTACCCCTGCAGCACAAGTGAAACTTGAGCCAAACTTAAATCAATTTAGCGCGATGCTGAATCTTGCCAGCAGTGTACAAGCGCAAAATTTACATGCACAAGGCTTACTCACACCTTCTGAATCAATCACACTTGAAAAAGTTGGTCAGAGTTTTGCACAGAGCATGGAAAGTGCGTCAGGAAGTACTAAATTGTCTGCGCAGCAAGCGAGCGCCTTAGATAAAGCGGTAAATATTTTCAAACCTGATGGACAGCAACAACTTGTAGAAAAAGTACGTTGGATGATAAACGGTAGGAATACTGCGGCGGAAATACGATTAGATCCGCCTGAATTAGGTGCAATGCAGATTAAAGTAAATCTTAGCGGAGACGCCGCTGCTGTGAGTTTTACCGTACAGTCGATTCAAGCAAAAGAAGCGTTGGATCAAGCAGTCCCTCGTTTGAGAGACATGCTGCAAGAACAAGGCATTGAACTTGGTCAGTCTTCGGTACAACAAGATTCACGTGGGCAGAGTGATGGCCAACAAGAGAACGCCAGTAGTCAGGGTTCTGGCGGCAGTAGCGTCAGCGATACGTCGGCTGACGAATCTGTGACAGACTCGCACGTCATTGAACAACGAGTGGCTGGTAATACCTTAGGTGGCATTGATTATTATGCCTAGTGCACGCAACAGTTAATACGTAAGGGTTAGTACGAAGCGCTTAAGACACCGCGTTTAAGCACACAACTTAATTGAACACAAAAGGCAAGCTCATGGCTGAAGAAGACTTAAAAACTGATGAAGAAGGCGGTAAGAAAAAAAGCAAGCTGATGCTGATCATTATTATCGCGGTCGTAGTGCTTTTAGGTGGTGGTGCTGGTGCATATTTCTTTCTAATGGGTGGGGAGGAGAGTGCGGCCGAAGGTGAGGCGGCGTCATCGGCTAGCGCAGATGGTTCGATGCCTGAAAATAAAGGACAGGCGATATATGTAGCGATGCCCAGACCATTTCAGTTTAATTCGCCTGGTGTTGCCCGTGAAAGGCTTGTGCAAATAGAAGTACAACTGATGGTACGGGGTTTAGAAAACTCTGATAGAGCTAAATCACATATTCCAATGATTGAAAGCAATTTGTTACAAGTGTTTAGTGCGGCAAGTGCGGACGACTTAGTGACCGAACAAGGTAAAAAGAATTTGCGTGAAAAATCTACCGCGCAAGTAAGACAAGTGATGAATGATCTAGAAGGGAACCCATTGGTAGAACAAGTACTGTTCACTGGGTTCGTGATTCAATAAGTAAGTTGATTAAAACAGGGTAGTCAAAACGTGAGCGATTTATTATCACAAGACGAGATTGACGCGCTACTCCATGGAGTAGACGATGTCGAAGAGGAAGAAATTGAAGAGGTTGAACATGATGGTTCGGCGCTCGAATATGACTTTTCTTCTCAAGACCGCATCGTACGTGGGCGAATGCCTACCTTGGAACTTGTGAACGAACGCTTTGCACGGCACATGCGCGTAAGTCTTTTTAATATGATGCGGCGGTCAGCTGAGGTATCGATTAACGGTATTCAAATGATTAAGTTTGGTGAATACATACATACCTTGTTTGTACCAACCAGTTTGAACATGGTGAGATTTCGCCCTTTAAAAGGTACCGGCCTGATTACCATGGAAGCGCGGCTGGTATTTATCATGGTAGATAACTTTTTTGGTGGTGATGGTCGCTACCATGCAAAAATTGAAGGACGGGAATTTACGCCAACAGAGCGTCGAATCATTCAAATGCTTTTAAAGCTAATCTTTGAAGATTACAAAGAAGCATGGGCGCCGGTAATGGACGTTTCGTTTGAATATCTCGATTCTGAAGTAAACCCAGCAATGGCAAATATTGTAAGTCCGACGGAAGTCGTGGTGATCAGTTCATTCCATATTGAGTTAGACGGCGGTGGGGGGGATTTTCATGTATCTCTACCTTATTCCATGTTAGAGCCCATAAGAGACATGTTGGATGCTGGTGTACAAACTGACAAAGAAGATACCGATTTTAGATGGAGTAAAGCATTACGAGACGAAATCATGGATGTGCAAGTGGGTATTACGGCACATTTTATGGACATAAATATTAACTTGGACGATTTAGTCAATTATAAAGACGGCGATATTATTCCAATTAATATGCCTGAAGTCGTCACCGTCTCTGTTGAAGAGTTACCCACATTTAGGGCGAAGTTAGGAAAATCCAGAGACGCGGTAGCGCTCAAAATAACAGATAAAATCCCAAGGCCAGTATCGGTCAAATCAGAATTAAACTCTTTCACCAAAAACGGAAAAGTGATTGATAGTGACGCCGAACTGCAGGTCTTGGAAGAAGATTTAGCAGGAATTTTAAAGAGGATATAACGATGAGTGAAGAAGACGAAGGCTTGGATGATTGGGGCGCTGCGATGGCCGAACAAGCGGATGCTGAAGCCGAAGAGGAAGCTGCCGCTGAAGTTGAGGCTGCAGAAGCAGCAGAACTCGACGAATTGTCTGAAGATGTCATCACAGGTACGGATTCAAAAAAACTAGATACGATTCTAGACATTCCTGTGACGATTTCGATGGAAGTTGGTAGAACCAATATAAGTATCAGAAATTTACTGCAATTGAACCAAGGTTCAGTTGTTGAATTAGACCGCGTTGCCGGAGAGCCATTAGATGTATTAGTAAATGGCACGTTGATTGCTCATGGGGAAGTAGTAGTGATTAACGATAAATTTGGTATTCGGTTAACGGATGTTATTAGTCAAGTCGAAAGAATTAAAAAACTTAAATAGAAAAAATAACAAAAAGCGTTATTTAACAGCTTCTTACGCTGCATTTTTAACGCTTTTATCTCCCCTTTCTTATGCACAAGATACTGGTAATGAGCTCAGCTCAACCAGTACTTTCATTTCGATATTTTTGTCGCTGTTGTTCGTGATCGCCATTATTTTTGCGCTCGCGTATTTAATGCGTCGGTTTAATGTCACTCAAGCCGGGAATGGTCAAATGCGCGTCGTCGCGAGCATGATGGCTGGCGCAAAAGAAAAAGTGATGGTGATTGAGGTCGGCGACGAGCAGCATTTGCTTGGCGTGACTGCACACAACATCAATCATCTTGCGACCTTGGATACACCACTCAACACAAACAAGCAAAACCCGGTTAATCAAGATAACGGACAGCAAGGCTTTCAACAAAAACTAGTGCAAGCAATGGCGCAAGGCATTTCTGGCAAAGTAAACAAAAATAATAAAGGAAACACTGATGCATAAAGGATTCTTTTCACTTGTTGTTTTATGCATCATATCCCTGTGTAGCTTGGATGTATTTGCACAACAGCAAGGGGGCTTACAAGCGGTAACGGTGACCACCAATGATGACGGTACAACCGACTATTCGATGACCTTACAAGCGCTATTCATTATGACGGCGCTAAGCTTAATACCAGCGTTTGTGATGATGATGACCTCATTTACGCGGATTATTGTTGTTTTATCGATATTGCGACAAGCGATTGGCTTACAACAGTCGCCGTCAAACCAAATACTGATTGGCGTTAGCTTGTTCCTGTCGATGTTTATCATGGCACCGGTGTTTGAAGAAATTAATGAAACTGCCTTGCAACCATACTTAAATGAAACAATGACCTCGAAGCAAGCTTTTGAAAATGCGAAGGCGCCAATGCGCGAGTTTATGCTTGGTCAAACACGTATGACTGATTTAGAAACCTTTGTAAAAATTGGCGGGTACGAAGGTCAGTTTGCAGACCCTTCAGAAGTACCACTTACGGTGCTGATTCCTGCATTTGTGACCAGCGAATTGAAAACCGCGTTTCAAATAGGTTTTATGTTGTTTTTGCCTTTCTTAATCCTCGACTTAGTTGTCGCGTCAATATTAATGGCAATGGGGATGATGATGTTGTCGCCAATGATCGTGTCACTGCCATTTAAGTTGATGTTATTTGTGCTTGTAGATGGCTGGAATCTGATTTTTGGCACCCTTGCCACAAGTTTCGGTATGGGAGTCTGACCAATGAGCCCTGAAACATTTGTAGAGATACTTCGTGAAGCCATGTTACTCATTATCGTGATTGTTTCTGCGGTCATTTTACCTGGCTTATTGGTAGGGCTTTTAGTGGCAGTATTTCAAGCCGCAACGTCTATCAACGAACAAACAATGAGCTTTTTACCCCGCCTAATAGTTACGTTGCTTGCATTAAGTTGGGGAGGGAATTGGTTAGTAACCAAGATGATGGATTACACCAACAACCTCGTTAGCAGCATTCCCTCTGTTTTAGGTTAATACGAAGAGTGGAAATACTCAGCAGCACAATCATGGGCTTTTTGGCCGATTACCTACTCGCATTTATGCGTATAACTGGCATGTTTATTTCGATGGCGGGTATTAGTGCTAGAACCATTCCGACACCTGTCAGAAATTTGCTAGCGATAGTGATCACCATCATGGTACTGCCTACCTTAGCGCCGGTAACCGTCCCAGAGATTGTAAGCGTTGCAACGTTTGTTGAAGTCTTCAAACAACTAGTGATTGGTATTGGCATTGGTTTCATTTCGATGATGGTAATCAACACCTTTGTGCTGGCAGGACAAATAATTGCGATGCAAACGGGTTTAGGTTTTGCTTCAATTGTTGATCCGATTAACGGGATTAATGTGCCAGCGGTTGGTCAGTTTTATCTCATTTTAGCTACCTTAATTTTTTGGACGGTAGATGGCCATTTGCTGATGCTACAAATGATCATTCATAGCTTTGAAGCATTTCCTGTCGGGGATGCGTGGTGGACACCTGAGCAGTTTAAACAGATTGCGCATTGGGCGGGCTGGATGTTTGTTTC
Organism: Agaribacter marinus; assembly: GCF_030160655.1. GTDB lineage: Bacteria > Pseudomonadota > Gammaproteobacteria > Enterobacterales > Alteromonadaceae > Glaciecola > Glaciecola marina. Next base: position 1,530,635 of record NZ_BSOT01000005.1, on the reverse strand, counting down.
TGCTGTAACAATCGCGTTGGCACCTATCGTCTCTTTGCTTATTGTGAATTTGGCCTTTGGCGTAATGACCAAAGCTGCACCGCAGTTAAACATTTTTAGTTTGGGATTTGCGATTGCGCAAATCATGGGGTTAATCATAATTTGGATAACGTTAAGTAACCAAGCCTTGCATTTTGAAAAACAGTGGATGCGAGCGCAAGACTTAATGTGTGGATTGTTGGCAATTTGTCCGACAACGCCTGCCATAAACTAGGAGGGTTAGGTAGCAATGGCTGATACTGATTCCTACGAAAAAACGGAAGAACCCACACCAAAAAAAATCAAAGATGCCCGAGAGAAAGGGCAGGTAGCTCGGTCCAAAGAGCTAGCCACTACATTGGTGCTAATTGCCAGTGCAATCGCGTTAATTGCCATTGGGTCTATTATTGCATCTGCGATGTTTACCATTACTAAACGCTCGTTTACCTTGTCGCGTGATGAAACGTATGACTACACTCATATGTTTCAAATTTTACAGATGTCAGTAACGGAGAGTGCATTCCCGCTAATTGCTTTTATGATCATTGCAATGGTAGGGGGAATTTATGGCTCTGTAGCCTTGGGAGGTTACAATTTTACGTGGTCGTCAGCCGCACCAAAAGCGAATCGACTGAGCCCAAAGGCTGGGTTTAAGCGCATGTTTGGTACTGATGCACTGGTCGAATTGTTGAAAGCCATTGGTAAGGTATCTGTGATCATTGGCATGGCTTATATTTCATTGTTGATATTTAAAGACGAGGCGCTGCACCTTGATCTTGAGCAATACCCAATGAACTTGTTTCACGCGCTAGACATGATCGAATGGGCGTTTTTTTTATTGTGTTGCGGGATGATACCTATTGCCTTGATTGATGTGCCATATCAAAGTCACAAGCACAATAAAGAGTTAAAGATGACCTTGCAGGAAGTAAAAGATGAACGTAAAAATGCTGAAGGTGACCCTGCTGTAAAAAGCCGTGTACGGAAGTTACAGTATCAGTCTGCTGCGAACCGAATGATGCAAGATATTCCTAAAGCGGACGTAATCATTACTAACCCGACGCATTATTCTGTCGCAGTGCAATATGACCAAAACGGTGAGCGAGCACCAGTAGTTGTGGCAAAAGGTATTGATGAGCTAGCGATGCATATCCGAAAAATTGGTACTGCTAATGACGTGCCGCTGGTTGCGTCTCCGGCACTTGCGCGGGCCATTTATTATTCAACGGAAGTTAATCATGAAGTGCCACAAAAGCTATTTATGGCTGTTGCACAAATTCTTGCATATGTTTATCAGTTAAAAGCGCACAAAAAAGGTAAGGGCGCTAAGCCTAAACCTCTTAAGAAAGACATGCCGATACCGCCTGAATTACGTCGTTAGCTTTTCTTGTTTGAGAATAGACGGAGTATCGAATTTAAATGTTGTTTTGCGCCATCCGTGGCGCTCAAAAAGGCATCCATTGCTTATTCAGTATTTTTTTAGAACTGTACAGACAAACCTAAATTATAGCGAGCGCCATATTGCTCTAGCGTAATTAATTGATCGGTGAATCTACCATGACGCCTTACGGTTTCTTCGGTAATGTTCAAGCCTTCTAGGAATACAGATATAGATTCGTTGATGTCATATCTAAAATTAATATCCCACTGGCCATATGCTTCCACAAATTCTGGTTCGCCGTTTACTTGTGGTTGCGATAAGTCTAATAAGAAATCATCGCGCCAGTTGTAGGCTAGGCGTACTTGGAATTGATCTTTTTCATAAAATGCGACCATGTTCGCTGAATCGCTAAGACCCGTGAGCGCGAGTGTTTGGTCTATGTCAAATACATCGTATTCTACGTTGCCATCCACAAAGGTTGCATTTACCACGGTCCCGAAACCTGTGTCACCAAACATATGTTGCACATTTAGCTCTATACCGTCTATTTCTGCGGTGTCTAAGTTACTCGGACTCTCTAAGTCAAACAATATTGCCGGGTCGTCTGCGTTACCAAAACAGGCTGGATTACCACCTACAACTTCGTCAGGGCATCCTGGGCGAGGGTTAATACTTGGATCGCTTAGCGGATTTCCGTTCACGTCGGGCAGGGTGGTAGCTTCAACAGTTGTGCCAATAAAGTTTTTGACATATTTCTTAAACAAGCCAACGGAGGCATAACTGCCTTCGTCGTAATACCATTCAACCGAAATGTCGAAATTATCAGACTCTAGTGGTAGTAAACCAGCGTTACCGCGAGAGGCGTTGAATGGCCCGCCTGGTCTCGCATCAAAGGTTACTGAGGGGAAGAGTGATGACAAATCAGGGCGCGCAAGTGTTTTACTGTATGAGAAGCGACCCACGATATCGTCGGTAATCTCTACACTTGCATCGAGGTTTGGCAATACTTGCGTATAACCTCCCTCAAGTTCCACATTGGTTAATTCTGGTGTAAATATTTCACCAAATCGGCCTGCTGTATTAATGTAATTGAGCGTGACAACGCCAGGCTGTGCGGATACTGAGTTTACGTCAGTATCTTCCCAGCGAACACCCATATTAATATTAACAGGGAGGTCGTTAAATTCTGTTTCAAAATCAAAAGATACGTATAGTGCTAGGGTTTCTTCATTGACTCCGTTAAACGTGGGATCATTGCGAGAGAAGAAGCCCTGGTCTCTTACGAGTTGCATGGCTTCTGTCGCGCTATAATTTGCGGTGACAGGGAATAGGTTGTTAGAACCACCGATGTCACTGCCAAATCCTTCAATTGAGTCAAATGTTAGATTTAAGTTGGATATATCTACCGGCACAAACGACACTGTTCTGCGTCTATTTGTATCCATTTGATACTCAGTGTTCGCAATACCAAAGTGGATAGTATCAAGTGCGCCATCGCCGTGGTTTTCCCACTTCCCATCCAATTGGAATTGTTTAATATTGTTTTCTACCTGCAAGCCTCGGGTTTGGAATAAATCAAACTGAATAGCATTTGGGCTAAAGGGGTCACCACCGGGCAAGTTTGCGGCGTTGAAACTAACATCAGGGCGACCTGAAGGGCTAGTAATGTAGGCGACATCGACGCCACCTCTGTCTGGCGACCCGTCACCGTTTGTATCGAGGACTCTTGGGTTTTTGAGGTTGATGATGGTTTCTGACTCTTCGCCATTAGGTTGAGCATGTGATGTTGAGTCATGATAGTCCAAGGTAAAACTCAGTGTGTCCGTCGCTTTCCATTCTAAGTTGAGACCAACAGAATCGTTCTCTGTTTCGAATAAAATATCGAAGCCCCAAAAGTTTAGTTCGTCGTTGGGGCGCATTGGGTTGGTAACTGTGCCGTTGCTATCTGCATTACCACCCAGATCTGTGTCAAACCAAAAGCTTGTTCTGTCCAATTTGTTGGTTTCTTTAAAGCGTGAGAGCGTATAGTCTACGGTTGCTGTTAGCGTATCAATAGGGGCAAACTGCAAGACGACTTGTGCATTTTGACGCTCTCGTTGCGTTGAGTGGCGATCTACATCAATCGTCAAAGGCGCCCAGTGTGTTTGGCTTGGATTTAGGGAGGTGTTAATGCCACTTTTATCGACATTCGTCCCGCGATTAGGTGACCAGCCTTGTGCGCCGACTCTTTCTCTACCGCTGTCTCGTTCTGCGTGAGATGCTGAAAGTAATAGACCGACTTTGCCGTCAGCAAATGTGTGACTAATCATGCCAGATAACTCTGGAGTAACGTCGTCACCGTTTTGGTTGCTGGTATCAATGACAGCTTTTGCGCTTGCGACAGCTTTGAAACCTTCGAAATCGAAGGGTTTGGCCGTTTTTACATTAATTGTAGAGCCGATCCCACCAGAGGTAATATTGGCTTTACCGGTTTTGTAAACTTCTACGCCCGAAACACTTTCCGCTGCGATTTCTCTGAAGTTAAAGCTCCGGTTAAGTCCGTCCTCTATTAGCGTGCTTGAGGTAGGCATTTGGCGATTATTCAAGGTAACTAAATTGAAACTAGGGCCAAACCCTCTGACGGAGACTTGGTTTCCTTCGTTATTTGCGCGGTCAATCGATACGCCAGTAATACGCTGCAACGATTCAGCTAAGTTGGTATCCGGAAATTTACCAATATCTTCTGCAGTAATGGCATCGACTACACCACTAGATTCCCTTTTTATATTGGCAGAGCTCATTAACGAACCGCGAATGCCAGATACCGAAATTACTTCTACGTCGTCATTACTGTCTGTTGTTTGTGCTTGGACCGAAGAAATAGCGCTTGTTTGTAGTATTGCCGCACCTATAGCGCCAGCAATTATGCTAGGTTTGAACTTACGTGCAATTGAAAACATGTTGTGTCCTTGTTGTGTTGATAAAAGTATTTTCTTGCGAGTGAATTGTAATAAATGAGGTGGTTATGTTTTGATTTTGTAATTTATTTGTAATATTTGCACGTCAACAGTAGCAAATCAATTTATTATTTAATAAAAATAATGTGTAAAAATTTGTTAAAAATGAATAGTTGAATATGAATTAGTCTTTTATTTAGACTAAAAGGTAGTTTTTAAGTTTCGGAAGAGTTGGGTACCATAGCTGATGGCGTTGAATAACTGCTAGATACTTTTGGGTTATTAGAGTGATTCATTGGATCTCGATAGAAATGGTGTAACCTACTTGATAGTTTTGTCCATTGCTAAGTCCTTGGGTAGTGGTGAGTTCGCCCGCAATGATAATGTCTGCCACGTTATTGCTTCCGCGGGAACGTATTGACAGCTGCTCGCTATCGGTAAAAGCTGTTGTAACAGAGGCCGCTGTGACTTGGCCTGATACATTTAAAGAGAGTGCCGACGAATTATTACCAGAAATCGTCAAGAAAAACTCACTATTCTTAGGTAGGTTTTCAATTTGAATACGCCCTACACTAATATCGGCACTTGAAGCATCGCAGCTACCGCTAATGTCGCCATTCATATTTAAGGTGCAAATACTGCCAGATTCAGCGGTGATATCACCGAAATTTAGTGGCGTTATTTCAATAATGTCCGAAGGTTGTTGAGCATTTACGAACCAAGTTGTCCATAAAAGTAATATAGTACTTAATGATTTGAACTTAGTTGTAAATTGCATTGTGTTTATTTCTTCCATGAAAAAAAGTCTTCTGTTTATTGTCGGCAGAATTTGATATTGCTTGAATCTGTTTAAATCGCCTTTGTTCCTTATTTGACGCAAGTTTAGTTTAGGTAGAAACACTTTGATAGCGGTAAAAAATCAAAGGTGAAAGTACTTCTGGCACGCTTGTTGAAGTATCGTCAGTATTCTTAAGCGGTAGTCAAAAAATTGTTGTATGCAGTTAGCCAGTGTTTTTCAGCAAGTCGATAAAAATAGTATCAAGAAGTTCACCAGTGGATTAGGTGCACCTATTGTCGTCTTGGCCTTAATGGGTATGGTTATACTACCCATGCCAGCATTTTTGTTGGACGTACTTTTTAGTTTCAATATTGCGTTATCGCTTGTCATAATTCTTGTTTGTGTCTTTACACAACGCCCTATTGATTTTGGTATTTTCCCCCTTGTTTTGCTTGTTGCGACGGTTTTACGACTCGCATTAAATGTAGCGTCAACACGTGTTGTTCTTCTCGAGGGACATGAAGGCGGAGATTCAGCAGGCAAAGTCATTCAGGCATTTGGTGAAGTCGTCATTGGAGGTAACTACGCAGTTGGTATTGTTGTCTTCACAATACTTTTGATTATTAATTTTAAGGTGGTGACCGAAGGTGCAGGGCGTATTTCTGAAGTGAGTGCAAGATTTACCTTAGACGCAATGCCAGGCAAGCAAATGGCGATTGATGCAGATTTAAACGCGGGTTACATTGATCAAGATGAAGCTCGTAAACGCCGTGAAGAAATAACCTCAGAAGCTGATTTTTATGGATCGATGGATGGTGCGTCAAAATTTGTAAAAGGCGATGCGATTGCTGGCTTATTCATTATGTTAATCAACATAGTGGGTGGTTTGTTTATCGGTATGTACCAGCATGACCTCAATTTTGGCAACGCGATGGAAGTATATACTGTGCTTACCATTGGGGATGGCTTGGTCGCACAAATACCGTCGTTATTACTTTCTGTTGCTACTGCCATTATTGTGACGCGTGAAAATGATTCACAGGAAATGGGCGATGAAATTAAAGAGCAACTTTCAAATAAACAAGCGTTGTATATTACCTCCGCAATACTTTTTGTGATGGGCGTTGTACCTGGCATGCCACATGTTGCCTTCTTGAGCTTTTCGGCGGCAACTGGGGGATACGCGTTTTACCGTGATTGGCAGCGCAAAAAACTGGCAGAAGACGCGGCAAAAGTGCAAACGCTACCCGATGAAAATGCAGGGATGCAGGATGTAAAAGATCTGAGTTGGGACGACGTACAACCTGTTGACGTGATTGGCTTAGAAGTGGGTTATCGCCTGATTCCGCTTGTAGACAAATCACAAGGAGGAGAGTTACTCAATCGAATTAAAGGTGTGCGTAAGAAACTGTCTCAGGAGTTGGGCTTTTTAGTGCCTGCCGTACACATAAGAGACAATTTAGATTTTGCGCCGAGCAGCTACACCATCTCTATGATGGGCGTTACTGTGGGCGATGCAGAAATTAGCCACGACAACGAGCTTGCGATTAATCCAGGTCAAGTGTTTGGTACATTGGAAGGTACGCCGACAAAAGATCCCGCGTTTGGCCTAGATGCGGTTTGGATCCCCGCAAGCCAACGCGATCATGCGCAAACGATGGGTTACACCGTCGTGGATACCGCGACAGTTGTTGCAACACATTTAAGTCAGCTGTTAACAAATCATGCGCATCAACTACTTGGCCATGAAGAAGTACAGCAACTGCTTGACATGCTAGAGAAAACACACCCGAAACTTGTGGAAGGCCTAGTGCCGGACGTTCTGCCACTGAGTGCCGTCGTTAAAGTACTTCAAACTTTACTGTTTGAAGGTGTACCTATTCGAGATATGCGCACGATTGTGCAAACCTTAAGTGAATTCGGTCCTAAAAGCCAAGATCCAGATGTTTTAGTGTCTGCGTGTCGTATTGCACTTAAACGATTGATTGTTCAAGAGATAAACAATGGCGAGCATGAGGTGCCCGTTATTACCTTGGCACCAGAATTGGAACAGATGTTGCATCAGTCACTTCAAGCAGGTGGTGAAGACGGCGCGGGTATCGAGCCTGGATTGGCGGAAAAGCTACAACAGTCTTTATTAAATGCAACACAGCAACAAGAGGTTGCCGGAGAACCCGCAGTATTACTGACATCAGGCTTGCTGAGGCCAGTATTAGCAAGGTTCTTCAAGCAGTCCGTAAGCGGATTACATGTGTTGTCCTATCAGGAAATTCCTGATGATAAACAGATAAAAATTGTGTCTTCGGTAGGTCAATAAAGTGACGCGCCATACATACTTAAGAGGAAGTTATGAAAATTAGACGTTTTTTTGGCAAAGATATGCGAGAAGCGCTCAAGCAAGTCAAAGATGAACTTGGCGGTGATGCAGTTATTATGTCTAATAAGAAGATGGCAAATGGTGTCGAATTAGTGGCAGCCGTTGACCCTTCGAGTGCTAATCCAGATCCGGCACCGCCCGTCACAGCTAAACCAAGTTTTAGCGAAATCATTGGCAATGAAGAAAATGACAGTTTACGTGCCTTACTTGAACGCCAAACATCAGAGCATCAAGCGAGTGCAAGACCTGCTGCCAGTCATACACAAACTATGGCTAAGCAAGTAAAAACAAGCAACAAAGAAACGGCAGATTTTCGGTCATATAATACGTCAACAGTAAAGACCGGAGCAGGTAATAAGTCATTTTCTAAGGCCGAAACACCTGTTAATGATCAGAATGTGTTCACCGTAGATACCGAAATGCAAGGCCGGCAACGCAGAGAACAATTGCGAGCTGACGAGAGTATGGTGCGGTCACCAGCGTTCGCTGACATAGATACAAATGAAGATTTTGGCAATACACAAGCAGCAAATTTGACACCGCCGCCAAGTGTTTTAGAACCTGAGCAATTAGATAACATTAGGGCTGAGTTAGAGTCGATTAAGAATGTGCTTAAGTTCCAAGTATCTGAATTGTCAGAAGAGCGTAAACGCAAAAATAACCCGGTTCATCACTATTTGCACGAGCAACTAAGTGGTATGGGCGTGAGTGAAAATTTATGCCAACAGTTTATTAACTTTCTACCACATAAAATTGATGAAAAAGACGGTTGGAAGTATCTATTGAATTTGCTTTCGAATCGACTCGCTGTTGGCGGCAACGATATTCTTAACCAAGCGGGAGTCGTTGCGCTCGTTGGTCCAACAGGCACCGGGAAAACTACTACTCTAGCCAAATTAGCAGCCAAATATGCGCAAAAATATGGTGCAGATCAAGTCGCGCTGGTTACTATCGACACCTACCGTATTGCCGCATACGAGCAGCTTGCGACCTATGGCCGAATCATAGGTTGTAATGTTAAAAAAGCACAAAACGCAGAAGAATTGAATCAAATTCTTTACCAAATGCGTAATAAGCGACTAGTATTAATTGATACTGCAGGATTTAGTCAACGTGATGCGCGATTGATTGAGCAACTGAAACAATATGAAAATGGCCTGTCAGTGGATATTAAAAAGTACCTTGTTTTGCCTGCAGGTGCGCAATACAGAGTGCTAAATGAAACCGTCAAAACATACCATGACACAGACATTCGTGGGTGTATTTTTTCTAAATTAGATGAGTGTTATAGCTTAGGTGAAGCCCTTAGCGTTGTTATTGAAAACGACTTGTCATTGAGCTATGTTACGGATGGTCAACGTGTCCCGGAAGACATCAAATTAGCTGATTCAGGTAACCTTACGCTTGTGGCGGCTAAACTGTATAAAAAGTACGGATTGCCTCAGCAACCTCGTAATTCAATAGCACATGCTGGTGGGTTATGATGGAAGATCAAGCGAGTAGCTTAAGACGAATGAATCGGTCCAAACAAATAAAAGTAATTGCTGTCACCGGTGGCAAAGGTGGCGTTGGCAAAACAAACCTCACGTTAAATTTAGCCATCGCTGCTGCCAAAAAAGGCTCGCGAGTGATGGTATTGGATGCCGACTTAGGTTTAGCAAATGTAGACGTTATGCTTGGCTTAAGAGTTGAGCGAAACCTATCGCATGTGCTATCTGGTGATTGTACGCTCGATGAAATATTAGTGACTGGTCCGCATGGCATTAAGATTGCGCCAGCCACATCAGGTACGCAATCAATGGCAGAGTTAGGCCCACGAGAGCACGCTGGACTTATTCGTGCATTTGGTGAATTACAAACGCCAATTGAAATGCTTTTGGTGGATACAGCCGCGGGTATTTCAGATATGGTCGTGAGTTTTTCCAGAGCAGCGCAAGATGTAATCATTGTGGTTTGCGATGAGCCAACATCGCTCACTGACGCGTATGCACTGATCAAGATATTAAACCGTGAGCACGGTGTGTTTAACTTCAAAGTTGTTGCCAATATGGTGAGAAGTGAACGTGAAGGTCAAGAATTATTCAGTAAATTATCGAAAGTAACAGGTAGGTTTCTTGATGTCGCCTTAGAGCTCGTCAGTATCGTGCCATTCGATGAAAATGTTCGTAAATCAATACGCAAGCAAACAGCCATTATCGATGCTTATCCTAGTTCTGGGGCGGCGAAAGCCATCAATAAACTCGCGGATAAAGTCGTTTCTTGGCCTGTGCCGATTCAAGCCGGTGGGCATTTAGAGTTCTTTATTGAGAATTTAGTGTCTTTGCAAGACTAGGTAAGCAAAAGTGAGTAATAAAGTGACAGTATATCAACAGCAAATAGACAAAAACCAGCTTGTCGAAAGACATGCCCCGCTGGTTAAAAGGATTGCACACCACTTGATGGCAAGGCTACCTGCGAGTGTGTTAATTGATGATCTAATTCAATCTGGCATGATTGGCCTATTAGAAGCCGCAAGAAACTTTGATGGCTCTAAAGGGGCTAGCTTTGAGACCTTTGCCGGTATCCGTATTCGTGGTGCAATGCTAGATGAAATACGTAAAGGTGATTGGACACCGCGCTCCGTACATAAAAACTCTCGGGCAATTACAGAAGCGATTAATAATGTAGAGAGAGAAACCGGTCGAGATGCGCGAGATAATGAAGTAGCAGATAAATTAAATGTTTCTCTACAAAGTTATCATCAGATGTTGAATGAAGTAAATGCAGGAAAACTCGTTGGAATTGAAGACCTTGGCGTATCTGAGGATGTGTTAACCAACGAAGAAACGAAAGGATCTGACCGTCCTTTTGAAGAAATGATGCAAGGATCATTTCAGAAAGCGCTCGCGCGGGCGATAACTACATTACCAGAGCGTGAAGCAATCGTTTTATCGTTGTATTACGACGAAGAGTTAAATTTACGTGAAATTGGTGAAGTACTTGAAGTAAGTGAGTCAAGAGTGAGTCAAATTCACAGTCAAGCGATGTTGAAGCTGAAAGCTAAAATGCAATCGTGGCGTACGGCTGAGTAAAATTATTTTGATAATATTATTCCACATTGGAGGTAGTTTTGGATAAGAATATGAAAATCCTCGTTGTTGATGATTTCTCAACAATGCGGCGAATCATTAAAAACCTATTGAAAGATTTAGGGTTTACTAATATCCAGGAAGCAGATGACGGCAATACTGCATTGCCGATGTTACAACAAGGCGACTTTGATTTTGTTGTCACAGATTGGAACATGCCCGGTATGCAGGGCATTGACCTGCTTCGCGCGATTCGATCAGATGATAAGTTAAAACATTTACCTGTTTTAATGGTAACTGCTGAAGCAAAGAAAGAGCAAATTGTCGCGGCCGCGCAAGCTGGCGTGAACGGCTATGTAGTAAAGCCATTCACTGCTGCAACGCTGAAAGAGAAATTAGACAAGATTTTCGAACGTCTCGGCTAACCAACTAACTATTCGAGGTTTAGGCTGATGACAAACGAAACTGCCTTGATTTCGCTTGAAGAAGCGAAAGAGCTTGTTGCTTATTTGGAAAATGGTGACGTGGATTCTGCAAATGATATTGTACACAGTGCAACGTTGCGAGAATCAACTGAATTGTTTTCAGAAGTCGGCAAGCTCACCCGTCAATTACATGACTCTTTGGTAAATTTTCAATTAGACGAGAAACTCTCGCAACTTACCAATACTGCCATTCCAGATGCTCAATCACGATTAGAATATGTCATAGAAGAAACTGAGAAAGCAGCTAATTCAACGATGGATGCGGTGGAAAGAAGTATGCCGCTTGCTGAGCAGCTTAATGACAGGCTAACCGGCTTGATTCCAAATTGGAAAAAGTTAATGAACCGTCAAATTGAGTTGGGCGAGTTTAAATCCTTGTGTTACGAGTTAGATGATTTATTAAGTGACGCTCAAAAAGATTCAGCGTCGCTAAACTCTATGCTGACAGAAGTGTTGATGGCGCAAGGGTATCAAGACCTAACGGGTCAAGTGATACGCCGCGTAATTGAGCTTGTCAGTGAAGTAGAAGAGGGATTGGTTGACATGTTGGCCACGTTTAGCGAAGACAATGATGCGAGTGCTGAGCCGAAAAAAGATAAAGCTCAACCTTCTCAGAAATCTGACGATAACGTAAAAGCCGAAGGGCCAATTCTCAACGCCAAAGAGCGCGACGATGTTGCGCAGAATCAAGATGACGTTGACGACTTGTTATCTAGTTTAGGATTTTAGGGGAGCCATTCAATGTCATTTGAGGTCGACGAGGATATTTTACAAGATTTTCTAGTGGAAGCTGGGGAGATTCTTGAGCAACTCCAAGAACAATTGGTAGATCTCGAAAATAATCCAGAAGATGCTGACTTGTTAAATGCGATTTTCCGTGGATATCACACCGTAAAAGGCGGCGCAGGATTTTTATCGTTGACCGAATTAGTCGATATATGCCATGGCGCTGAAAACGTATTTGATATCATGCGCAACGGACAGCGCACATTAACACCAGAATTGATGGACGTCATTCTGCAAGCAACAGATGTTGTTGTGGATATGTTCGAGAATGTTAAGTCTAGGGAGCCGTTAGAGGCAGCGCCAGCTCAACTGATTGACGTATTACACAAGCTAAGTAGCCCTGAGGTTGAAGGCGAAAATATCTTTGCAAGTGAAGAGGCTGAAGACAACACTGCAGCAGAAGCAACATCTGCTGAAGAACTCACGCCGAATCCAGCGGCAGAAGCACCCGAAACTGAGGCTAAAAGTGATGCATCTAGTGATCCCGAAGCACTTGAAGAGATCACTGAAGATGAGTTTGAAGCTTTGCTAGATGAATTACATGGTGAAAGTGCGCCAGGTAATGATAAAGCGGCCAAAGATACCGCTGTTAAAGACGACAAACCAACACCTGAGGCGCCAAAAGCTGCTGCTGCCGGTGACGACATAACAGATGATGAGTTTGAGGCACTTTTAGACGAATTACATGGTGAAGGTAGCTTTAAGGCAACTGATGATAAAGCGCCGAAAGACACGGCTAAAGAAACACCTAAAACCGGCGGTGATGACGAAATCACTGACGAAGAGTTTGAAGCACTACTCGATGATTTACATGGTTCGGGTAAAGGGCCTGCTCTAGAAACGAAGAAAGAATCTGAAGTAAGCCCGCCGTCGTCTGCACAAGAAAAAGATAAAAAATCGGCTGGTACAGAGAAGCAAGAAGTCAAGAAGCCAGCTGCGAAGAAAGATGAAAAAGCGGCGAAGTCAACGTCCGCCGCTAAAGCGCCAGCCCAGAAGCCAGCGGCGCCCGCAGCAGCTAAAAAAGCAGAAAATAAACCTGCACCCGCACAGGCAGAAACAACTGTTCGCGTTGATACTAAGCGCCTTGATCAAATCATGAATATGGTCGGTGAACTGGTATTAGTAAGAAACCGCTTACTTAGCTTAGGCATCAATCTTAATGATGAAAGTATGTCGAAAGCGATTGCAAACCTTGATGTAGTAACAGGTGATTTGCAGGGTGCGGTAATGAAAACTCGTATGCAACCAATTAAGAAAGTATTTGGTCGCTTCCCTCGAGTCGTTCGAGATTTGGCTCGCACCTTGAAAAAAGAAATCACCTTAGTACTTGAAGGTGAAGATACAGATTTAGATAAAAACCTTGTTGAAGCACTAGCAGATCCCTTGGTTCACTTAGTTAGAAACTCCGTCGACCATGGTGTAGAAATGCCGGACGACCGTGAACAATCGGGCAAGCCGCGTATGGGTACGGTAAAACTTGCCGCATCGCAAGAAGGTGACCATATACTGTTGACCATTGCGGATGACGGTAAAGGTATGGACGCTGATAAACTCAAAGAGATTGCGATTAGTCGTGGTGTCTTAGATGCAGATTCAGCAGCTAGAATGTCTGATGTAGAAGCGTTTAACTTAATTTTTGCGCCGGGATTCTCAACGAAGACTGAAATCAGTGATATTTCTGGACGTGGCGTTGGTATGGATGTGGTGAAAACCAAAATCAACCAGCTCAACGGCACAGTCAGCATAGATTCCAAGTTAGGTGTGGGGACGACGTTAGAGATCAAAGTACCATTAACACTGGCGATACTTCCAACCTTAATGATAGTTGTAGGCGACCAAACCTTTGCCTTACCGTTAGGTTCAGTTAATGAGATTATTAACATGGATTTAAGTAAAACGAATACGGTTGATGGTCAATTAACAATGATTGTACGTTCCAAGGCCATTCCATTGTTTTACCTAAATGATTGGCTAAATCCCCATAAGCCAGGCAAGGACAGGGCACTTGGTCATGTCGTTGTTGTGCAAATTGGCACGCAACAGGTGGGTTTTGTGGTTGACAGCTTAATTGGTCAAGAAGAGGTGGTGATTAAGCCGCTCGATGCGCTACTCCAAGGTACGCCGGGTATGGCTGGAGCAACGATTACATCTGACGGTGGTATTGCTTTGATCCTTGACATACCAAGCTTATTGAAGCGATACGCGTCGAAGATGTAGCTGTTGACTGATATAGAATGTCTTTTTAGTACATATATTAATATTGGTCTGATTTTCGCATAGGTACACTGAGTATTTAAAAAGCGTTAACAGTAAATACTGTTAACGCTTTTTTTGTTTTATACAGTACGCTGAATAAAACAAGAGATAAGAGTGTTTGATGTGGGAAATGAGCATTAATGCAAATATGGACGGTGGTAAATCAAAAAGGTGGTGTGGGCAAAACGACGACCGCAGTGTCACTTGCGGGCAGTTTGAATGCGCAAGGCTACTCGGTATTGTTGATTGACTTAGACCCCCATGCATCGCTTAGTTATTACTACAATGTTGAAGAGAATTCGACGCCAAGTTTGTACGACTATTTTTTGGCGGATCAAAACATTGACGTGATGCGACTGGTAAAAAATACCAAACAAGCGAAGTGTGCCATTATTCCAGCATGCGGTGCAATGGCAACCTTAGATCGGCAACTAGGACAAGCAGATGGCAAAGGTTTGGTCGTCAAAAACTGCCTTAATGAATTAAAAGGTAAATATGATTTTGCCATAGTAGACTGTCCTCCGGTATTGGGTGTGTTAATGGTGAATGGACTGATGGCGTGCAATAAAATCGTTATTCCTACCCAAACAGAACATTTGGCTATTCGAGGCTTAAAAAAAATGTTGCAAACGATAGAGCTATTAGGCCCTATGATGATTGAAAAACCAAAAGTGACCATTGTAGCAACGATGTTCGACCGTAGGCTAAATGCTTGTCAAGCAGCCTACAAGTCGCTGAGACAAGAGTTTAGGTCTTCGTTGTGGCAAGGCTACGTGCCTACCGATACCAAGTTCAGAGAAGCCAGCCAGCGAGGGATATCGATAGGACAACTTGGCGAAAGTAGCAGAGGCAGTTTTGCGTATGAAAAGTTAACTAACGATTTAATGAGAGCTTAAAGATTTTAATTATGCCTGATAAAAAAGAAACAGATTTATTATCGAGTTACTTTGCTGCACTGACTAATAATGAAGTGCCGAAGGCTGACACTGAAGCCGACGCACTCTCTCGTGCTGAAAAATTGTTAAAACACGCGGATTCACAAAACTTTTTAGCAGAAGATTCGAATGTCGATAAAGAAAATGACGAAGCTGCCGAAACACTGAATATACATGTAGTTTCTGAACCTGATGAATCTCTCAGACAGCGATTACCAAGTAAGTTTCAAGCACTGTTTTTTGAAGTCGCTGGTATAAAGCTAGCCATCCCCTTAGTTGAGCTGGGGGGGATCCATGAAATGAAGAAGTTGACACCCTTGCCGGGAAAAGCTGATTGGGTTTTAGGTGTACTGATAAAAGGTGATGAAAAATTAAATTGTATCGATACGGCAAAATGGGTAATGCCTGAAAAGTATACGCAAAAGTTAGCCGATTCATTACAATATAGTTATGCTGTTCAGTTAGGGAAAACATCTTGGGTGTTGGCGTGTGAAGCGCTGAAAGACACTGAAGAATTGTCGTTAGCTGATATTAAATGGCGTGATCAAGCAGGCAGTCGTCCTTGGTTAGCCGGCATGGTAAAAGAGAAAATGTGTGCATTAATTGATGCTGAAAAGCTAGTGTGGCTTTTGAATCATAAACACTAGTTTTGACGAAACAAATGTACAAGTAAGCGACGCATATGATAGTCGCTAGAATATGAATATTACGGTAATTGTTATTACGGAGTAACTCAAATGTCAGAAGAAAGAGCCACTGCAACTGCATCAGATCCTAATGATGAGGTTCTTCAATGGGTAACTTATCGACTCGATGATGAGACCTATGGTATAAACGTGATGCAGGTGCAAGAAGTGCTTCGATACACTGAAATTGCCCCTGTGCCTGGTGCGCCCAATTATGTATTAGGTATTATCAATTTGCGCGGTAACGTGGTCACCGTTATCGATACGCGTGCACGATTCGGGTTACCATCATCGGAAATTACGGACAATTCCCGTATTGTAATTATTGAATCTGATGAACATGTGGTCGGTATTCTTGTTGATAGTGTTGCTGAAGTCGTTTATTTACGCTCATCTGAAATCGATAGTGCACCGAATGTTGGCACGGAAGAGAGCGCCAAATTTATTCAAGGCGTATCTAATCGTGGCGAAGAGTTACTTATTTTAGTTGATTTAAATAAGTTGTTGACTGATGAAGAGTGGGATGACGTACTAACTATGTAATTTTGATTGATGTACTTGCTCAAGTTTAGCGCTACCGATGCGCTAAACATACACGCTAAACATACACAAAAAAACCGGCATTTGCTTTGTGCATGCCGGTTTTTTGTTTCTCAATTTTTATGGCGAGATCAGGTACTTAGCAGTATACTCAGCAGTATGTTCAACTTTTTTCGTGCCCTTTGATGAATGATAGTGTCTGGTTAATCGTTTTTTCATCCGTTATTTTGTTACTCATCGCTATTGCGGTTGTCACGTTTCTCTATAGCAGAAGTACACGTGCTAAATTACTTCAAAGTATTGGCTTGATTGATAATTTGCATAAGTTACAGCAGCAAAATGACAAGCTAATTAAGGGACAAACAGCGCTTATTGCTACACAATCAACGGCCATCGAAAATCTTAAAAATGAAATGTCGGAACAGATAGAAAAGACCAATAAGTTAGCACAAGAATTTTCTTTATACGGTGACAAAGTCGAGCAACTATCTGAACAAGATCCTGAGCTAAAAATGTACTCAAAAGCCAATAAATTAGTTGCGTCAGGTGAATCGATCGACGATATTATTGAAGCCAGTGGCTTGCCTCGTGCAGAAGTAGAAGTGCTGTATTCTTTGCATAGACGATAACAAGCAAGCCTTATTAACAGGTTTACATTTATTTTGTCACGGTGACTGTGATAGAAATGTAAATACATGTTCAATGATGGTGGCTATCAAATGAAAAATATAAGTGTCCCGTTGGCAATGGCGTTAGCAGCAAGTTTGTTGTCTTTTGTTAGTTGGAGCAAACAACCGAATATTCTCTGGATTATTACAGACGACCACAGACCTGATGCTATCAGCGCTTACAATCAGGCGACTCGTGGCACGAACGAAAGCTATTTAGGTTACGTGTCCTCTCCCAATATCGATGCCTTAGCTAAAGAAGGCGTTTTATTTACAAAGGCATTTAATCAAGCGCCTGCATGTGGCACCTCCAGAACGTCTATGCATTCTGGGCGCTATCCCTTCAGAACAGGTAAATATGCGTGGGAGCAAGTCCATCAAGACGCAGACTTTATGACGCCAGCGGTATCAGAAAGCTTGCGTGATGCAGGCTACGGCACTGCGATTATTGGTAAAACTCATCACGGCATTCGCAAGCATTTCAACGGCAAAAGTGACATTTTCGATTTGGAAATTGAGTTCAATCGCGATTTGCATAGAAACGGTTTTGGTGGCTGGTATTCTACCGGTGCTTATGGGTTAACAGATGGCGTATTGTTGCGCAGAGATGCGACCGAAACCATCATGTATGCAGATGGCACCAAGAAAGTGATCACTCTTTCAAAAGCAGACAGACTGCTAAACGCAGAAGAGCAGGCCGTGAAAGCGAGTGTAGAAGAAGAGTTCGATATTCTCCGTGCATATACTCGGATTAATAAAGGCTTGATTTTAGGCGGTGTTAACCCGCAACCGGCTGACAAAACCGTAGACGCTTACATAACCAAGGAGTTTATTCGTTATTTAGACAACGCAGATAAAACCTACTCGTCGTCTTGGGGGGCGCAGTTTCAAGGGGCAGATACCAACAAGCCGGTGTTTGTTAACTTAGGTTTTCACCTACCTCATACTCCTGTGTTGCCGCCAAAAGAATTTCGCGATCAATTCAAAGATAAAATGTATCACTTACCTGAATTTGATACCGAAGAACTAGCCACTTTCGTGCCTCAACAAATGCAGATTTATAATGAATCTAAAACTCACGCGATGAAACCTGAAGAACAACAACAAGCGATCCGCGATTATTATGCTTTTTCTGCATTTGGTGACCATCTCATAGGCAAGGCTGTGAAGGCATTTAAAGATTATTCGAACAAGCAAGGCCGTGAGTACTTGATTGTTTTCACCATAGGCGATCATGGTTGGCATTTGGGAGAGCAGGGGATTATGGCGAAGTTTGGCTCGTGGAAAGAGTCGCTAAACGGGGCTGTTATTGTGGTTTCGTCGGACAAGCAAACATTTCCTGCAGGTAAAGTCATAGACAAGTTAGTAGAATATGTCGACTTTGCACCCACAATGATGGCTGCAGCGGATATTCAGGTTGAAAGTATGGAGTATGATTATCTTGACGGTAAAGATCTCGCACTCGTAGTCAACAATCCTGACCTTGAGCGCGATTACATTCTAGGGGAGATGAACTTAGTGTCTGGTCATAGAGCCTATTTGAGAAGCCATGATTTTGCTTTCTCGATGCGCACGCGTGACAAAAGAACCACCGCACAAACTCCATATCTCAATGACAACATTACGTGGGCGTTAACTGCCGCACCTTTGAAAGTAGATATGGCGTTGTATGATTTACGCAACGATCCATTAGAGCGAAACAACCTCGCCTATACCAAAGAATATCTAGCTTTAGCGCAATGGTTTCGCCAAAAGCTTGGCAATATTGTATTGGGTGATGGTCGTGTTGAAATGGATTGGTCTACCAAAAATAGCTATAACATCAGTAATTTTGCAGATGGGGCAGATGATAAGACATTGGATATTCCTAAAGAATTGATTCCGCCTAAAGGGATTAAAGACATTCAGCGACCAAATTACTAAGGTGTTTAAAATTTTGGCTAAGTAGTTTTTTTCAATGCCGCCGTCTGTTAATTTTGTGAAACACTGGCATACTGAATTTGCCACTACCCAACTAGAATTTACTATGCGAACGACGTTATTATTTATCTTATTCATTGTGTCATTTCAATCCTTAGCGAACCCATACTCGCAAGGAAGAGAAATTAAACAACTGCCCGATGTCTTATCTTTTAAAGAGCGCGTCAAACCGCTAAATACAATGGTCTTAGACCGCCTAGATAATTTGTTACCGCAGTTGATGGCCGAAGCCAACATAGATATGTGGTTAGTTATCAACCGTGAATACGGGGAAGACAGATTGTTTTACACTCTTGTTCCTCAGCCGACGTTTGCCGCGCGCCGCACGACGATATTAGTGTTTGCAAAACAGGACGATGGCACGGTTGAGCGCTTTAGTGTAAGCCGCTATCCCATTGGTGAGCTTTATCCAACAGTGTGGGACGGTGGTACAAAAGCGCAACAGTGGCAGCGTTTGGCAGAGGTCATAGCTGAGCGTGATCCCAAAACGATTGGCATAAATACAAGTAAAGACTGGGCCTTGGCCGATGGCTTAAGTGTCGGTCTACACCAACAGTTGATTTCCTATCTACCTAGCAAGTATCAACAACGGTTGGTCAGTGCAGAGTCACTTGTCGTGCGTTGGTTAGAAACCCGCAGTAAGATGGAACTTGAGGTGTACCCACAGGTAGTATTGCTCGCCAGAGGCGTGATAGCTGAAGCCTTCTCTAATAAAGTCATTACGCCAGGGGTGACAAGCACTGACGATATTGCATGGTATATACGCGAACGTTTTGAAGCACTGCAACTAAGGCCGTGGTTTCAGCCTTACGTAAATATTCAACGTCAGGGAGACGATACCAGCCAAGACGATGTTTTTATGGGCAAAGACGATAGAATTGTTAAACCCGGTGACGTGCTGCATACGGACGTGGGTATTTGCTATTTGAATTTATGCACGGACACACAAGAAATGGCCTATGTGCTTAAACTACATGAAACAGATGTACCGCAAGGCTTAAAAGACGCGATGGGTATTGGCAATCAATGGCAAGATATCTTAACCAGTCACTTTAAAACCGGGCATACCGGTAATCAAATTTTGGCGAATACCATTAAAACAAGTGAAGCCAAAGGCATTATAAGCAGTACTTACACTCACCCCCTAGGTTTTGTCGGACATGCTAGCGGCCCAACCATTGGTATGTGGGACAATCAAGGCCCAACACCTGTTCAAGGCGACTGGCAACTATACCCGAATACCGCGTATGCCATAGAAGGCAGTATTAAAACGCAATTGCCAGAATGGGACGACCAATGGGTACAAATTAAGTTAGAGCAAAGTGCGGTGTATGATGGCACTACTGTTTGGTATTTGGCCGGGCGTCAGACAAGCTGGCATTTAATTCGCTAAACATTTAGTTCGCTAAATGTATTGCTCGGCGGCACCTACCTTGCGCCGAGCAAACGCATTAAACTAACACTATTCCTCGTCGTTTTCGCCGTGTCGGTACTTGTCAAACCACGCAATAATATTCTCAACTTTACCAATCATGCGCGAGGGTTTAGACGCAATGCCGTGTGAAGCGCCAGGTACTTTTATAAGTATTGTATCCACTTTTTGCAGCTTTAATGCCTGATAAAACTGTTCTGTTTCGGACATCGGCGTGCGCTTATCTTCCACACCAGTCATCAATAAGGTGGGCGTGGTTACATTTCCAACCAACGATAAGGGCGAGCGTTGCCAATAATGTTCAACTTCTTCCCAAGGCATGCCGGGGAACTGATAAGGGATTTGATATAAACCACTGTCAGCAGTAAGTACTTTTGATAGCCAGTTGATTACCGGTTTAGTGACTGCTGCGGCATTAAATCGATCGCTCAATCCAATCGCGTATGCTGCCGCAATACCACCGGCGGAGCCACCCGCTATAAATAATTCTTCTGGATCAACGATGCCTTTTGCAATCAGTGCATCGATGCCAGACATATGGTCAGCAAAGTCATATTTCGAGGAATATTTGTTTTGTAGTAACAGCGCAAAACGTTCGCCATACCCTGTGCTTCCTCGATGGTTATTGTAAAACACAATATAGCCTTGTGCTGCCATGCGTTGAAGCTCTGCGCTAAACACAGGGCCATAGGCTAGGTGAGGGCCGCCGTGAATTTCGGTAATCAACGGATATTTCTTTGCTGCGTCGTAATCGGGTGGCAATATGTACCAACCCTGAATTTCTTCATCGTCGACGGAAGAGGTGTAAATTATCTCTTTCACTTCTCCTAAGGTCTTATGTCCTAATAGGTCTTCATTGAGTGATGTGAGTTGGTATTCATTGCTGCCTCGGCGCACAAACAAGTCGGCAGGCCTGTCCGTTCTGCCTTTTGTATACGCCACAACATTATCCGCTGCATGAAAGGTACCACTCGTGTATGGCCGACCAAGCGAGAGACCACTTAAACCACCTGCTACATTGCTGTGCTTACCTTCAATGGTGACATAATCTATCTGCGTGACACCACGCAACATTTGTTGATAATAAATACCTTGGGTGTCATTCCAAATAAAATTGGATACGGTATTGTCGATATCCGCACTCAAATTTCTGTCGTTGCTACCGTCAGCATCCATTATGTGTAAATAGCTATTGCGATAGGCCAATTTTTTATCGTCGCGGCGAGAGTACGCAATCAACTTGCCATTTGGCGACACCACTGGGCTTGACTCGCTGCCAGGATAGGAGGTTATCTGCGAGATCTCACCGGCCATATCGACCTTAAATATGTCAGCTTCTCCCGGCTCGTACTCCCAATTGTCTGAGCGATTGGCCGAAAAATAAATCGATTGGCTGTCAGCGGTAAAACTAAGAGGACCTCGATGATGATAGTTTCCAGCGCTCAGTTGCCTTGCCGTGCCGCCGTCTGCGGGTACAGTGAAAATGTGTGTGTATGCTGGCTCCAATACGCCACGTCCATCCGCTTGATACCGTGCTTTGGTAATGTATTGGAAACTTTCGGACCACATTGCGCCTTTTGGCTTACTGGGCATGTTTACTTTAAAGGGTGTTTCATCGGCATCAACGCTCATGGTAAATGCAATGGTGTTTCCATCGAGTGACCATGTAATAGACGACGGCGATGCAGCCACATTGGTGACAAGCGCGGTTTGACCAGAGTCCATCCAGCGAACATACAACTGTGGCTTACCTTCAGCGTTCGACAAATACGCTAGACGTGAACCATCCGGTGATCACTGAGGAGAATAGTAATTTTTTGTTGATGAGAGCAGTGGACGATGGCTTTTACCCTTTACATCAACTATCCAAATACTAGTGCGCGTCGAGTCTGTCATGATGTCGTTAGCGCGCCGAACATAGACAATCTGTTCACCGTTTGGCGATACCTGAGGGGCGGTAGCGACTTCGAGGTGAAAGATATCTTCTGGCTGAAAAACATTTAGGTTTGATTTTTCATTCTGATGGTTTTTGCTTTCGGCAAATATGGCTACTGAAAACAAAAGAGATATTGCTGTCGTAGTTATTGTTATTTTATTCATAAATCTAATTTAGCGGTTTAATAAAGCTTTTGAATACGTAACAAGTCGAGAATTTGATTGGGTTCTAATGATTATTTGTAAAAAAGCCAGCAATTTCGCTTGGCATTTGTGGAAAATTGCTAGGTGACAAAGCTAAACATCCTCTTTGCTAACTACCCTAATTAGCTAACAATATGACTGAATTTAGAATATACAAAGTAAGCCTCAAAAAACCACTTAAATTCAAATATAAAAATAATAAATTATTTGTGAAGTTGTAGTTTGCATGGCTTTAAGGTCTTAATAATTGTGAATACAGCACCGTTTGGCTGGCGTAGGAATTCAAAAAATATGGCAAGTAACCTTTCATTGATGCAGCTGAAAATTCTGATCATGATGTGCAGTATTGCTTTACCTAGTGATAGTTCAGCTCAAAATGTTCCCCAATTTGGTGATAGGGAACAGCTGCTTCCCCAGCCACCCAATATAGTGGTGATACTGGCAGATGATATTGGTGTTGGGGATATTAGTTTTTATCGCAATAGGTTTTCTAAGCGTAAACCTGTCGTTAGTACTGCCAATATTGATGCATTGGCCCAACAAGGTGTTTGGTTTGCCGATGCTCATTCGGCTACAGCCCTTTGTGCGCCAACACGTTACGCTGTTATGACTGGTAAAAATAATTACCGTTCTTATGCGCCATGGGGCGTTTGGGGCAGTTTTCAGCCAAATGCTATATCTGCTGAGGAACCAACGCTTGGCAATGTGCTAAAAATGCAGGGTTACAACACGGGCTTTATTGGAAAATAGCACATCTTCCTCACCTTCCGCCAGAAAATTTCGACGGCAAACAGGTAGCTGGAAGCACACCATCAGCCCATTTAGATATGGTGTATGAGTTAGATTTACAAGTAGGAAGAATTATCTCTGCATTAAAAGCCAAAGGTGTGTATGAGAATACGCTTATCATCTTTACATCAGATAATGGCGGATTGACATGGAAGGTGCCAGGCACCTTAGCGTCAGGACACACCCCAAGCGGTATCTACCGTGGGAGCAAAAATGACCCTTATGAGGGTGGTCATAGAGTACCCTTTATAATGAGTTGGGCAAATAAGAAGCCTGCGACAATAATCAGTAATGAACCCGTTCTCGTACAAGATATTTTATCCACGATTAGTGCTGCTTCCGGCAATAAACTTAGTGTTGAACAGGCGCCAGACTCCAATAATTTATTGCCGTTGCTTTTTGATAACACGGCTGAATTTAAATCGAGGGAATACTTGATGTTACAGGGAGGCTCGAGAAACGAGATTATATATCGGCAAGGTGATTGGAAGCTTATTATCCAAAGTGACAAGACGCTGAGTAAATTTGAGCCGGTTGCACTATTCAATCTGACCGATAATATTACTGAGAAAGAGGGCGACAATTTAATTTATCACCCGCAACATAAAAAACGCGTAGCTGAGTTACTTGGACGCTATCTCGATATTCGGCAAACAAGAGTGCCAACTATCTAACGCTATTTAGGTCAGTTGGCACTAGCATTCGATTTATACTTCGAACGGCCTAATTTTTTAGCAGTTTGTTTTTTTTGTACTCTGATGGCGTCATGCTTGTAAATTTTTTAAAAGCGTCGTAGAACGAACTTTTAGAATTGAAACCAGACATTAGCGAAATGTCCAAAATTTTCAAGTCATTGTCAGCTTTAAGTGTTTTCTTTGCTTCATCAATACGATACATATTTATAAACTCCATGAAATTCTTGCCAGATTTTTCGTTGATCACTCTAGATAATTCTCTGGCAGGTAATTGTAATTTTTCTGCTAGCATACGGATGGACAATTCGCAGTTAGTGTAGGGTTTACTGGCAGACATATAGTTGAGAAGTTCTGCGTAGCATTCATCAACGTTTTCTTCACTCAATGCTGAGCTTTTGTATTTTTGTTCTACTCCTTCGGGTGAAAAGACTATTGATACTAACTTAGGGGCCAATTCATCCGTCTTCTCGGGCTGCGGGCTTACAAAAATCGACTCTTGGCGCACGCCAAAGTAACCAAATACTGACAAGAGTAAACCGCCGCTGCAGAACGTTACTATCCAAGGCGTGAATCCTTGATACCCAAGATGGTTTGCAGCAAGAGTAATCGCGTATGCAGCGTACAACAGTGCGCATGAAAGCAGTAAGTAGACAAACCATCGCAAGTCAATGTCTTGCATATACGAAAATTCATTTTCAATGTTTTTACGATGTTTTCGCAATTTCAAGTAAGCGGCTAAGGAATATATGAAGCCTTGTAGAGCCACAGCCCATTTTATCAAGGGGTTAATACTTGCGACCCATGCTTGCACATCACTGAGAACAATATACGGATCGTTGGTGTTGAGAATGTATACCCATTCAATTTTTTCGATAGCAGGCAGTTGATAAAAGGGCGCTAGTAACACGCAAACGACGATGGCTGGAATACTATGAGGTAAGAACGCCTTAATGTCTGGTGAGTGTTGGCTACTCGTAATAGAAACCAAGTAGCACCACAATAGGGGCGGCATCAAAAACACAAATGGTTGGTAAACTAAAGTAGTGTGCGGTAAATCTATTCGCCAAAAATCGAATAGTGCAAATAAACTTAGCGTGCAGCACATACAAAGCATGAAAGCGGCCATGTAGCGATTGGCTGGTTTATGACCTCTTTTTGAGACTAAAAGCAGTAGACTCGCAAACATGGTTTGTCCGATGCTAAAAATGAGCAAAAAAATAGCAAACGCTATCAACGGATCAATGGCTGGCATTGGTATCGCCTGCATTTGCATTTGTGGTGTGGTTTTCGTCGCCTATTTTTTTGTTACTCACTTTTTTGAACACGACATCGACGTAGCGAGGTGAGTACATGTCCGCGTTTTCTCCTTGAGGTATGACTTGCGTGATGAGTCCTTTATGCGTCATCAGCTCGCCCTCAATCTCAATCGATAGTTTGGTGTGTGAACCAACCATACTTTCTCCGCTACTGATGGTCACTTGGTTGTTAGCACCACGAAAGGGCTTTTTTTCATGAAAAGGGGAAAACAGCGTGATGGTCTCCTCAATAGAGTGTTCATCAATGACTGTATATGTACCTACAATCGTTTCGTTTATTTGACCGTGAGTAGTACTAACAAATTGATAAAATTCGTTAGCGCGGTATATCTTGGTGATGGTGATAGGCGGTAAGACAGGCTTGTATTCACTGCTTGCATTATCCGTACGCCACTTGACCATTTGCCATTTTCCTTGAAGTGTACTTTCAACCTCAAGGCATTTACTTGAAGAGTGGGTGCAAAATGTCTCCGCTGACGCATTGCTTGACACAAAAGCGTATAAGATAACTCCTGCCGAAATGCTTGATAAGCTCTTGAACAAGTGCATATGTTTACCTTCCTTAACAAACAAAGCTATAGACAAATCCATGGGTGCCAATGTAGCACATGTCGATTGTTATCCGCGTCCGAAAGGATGTATACGGACAATAAATCCACATAATAAATTGTTAAGCTTTTGTTTTTAAATGATTTTATTTAGTATTGTTTTTTATGGTCTATTTACATGTTGTCAGACGAAATTCCTTATTGAATACCGTAGTCTTTCGATGTTAATGAGTGAAGTCCGCGCCACGTCGGCGCATTTTATCATTGCACAACCAATAATCAGACGAGACGACATGGAGAACAATATGAGTAATTTCAAAAAAGTGAAAGGACATCTAAGCATTCTTTTGCTAGTGACGGCGATGGCTGCTTGCAGCGGGTCGAACGATAATCCACCAAACGAACCCGCACCACCATCACCGGCACCGGCACCTGCGCCCAGCGCTGATACCTCACCCGATACCTTTAGTTTCACTGAGCAAATTGATGTTGCGCCAGAAGCACCAATAACGTCTGAAGCTATTACGGTGACAGGGATAGACGATGCAACACCAGTCTCTGTCGAAGGTGGTGAGTTTTCTATTAACGGGGCAGATTTTACATCGGAAGCGAGCACAATTAGTGTAAACGACTCTTTGGTGCTTCGCGTAACAAGCCATACAGAGCCCGGTGAGATTGCAAGCGTGACAGTGACGGTAGGGGATTACTCAACGAGTTTCGACGCCATCACAAATATCCCTGCCAGCCCGCTAGTGCATGAGGCGGAATCTTTGACCTTATTGGGCAATACAAGCATTCAAGACTATGAAGGTGCATCGCAGGGACAGGTCGTTACGGGTTTTTTGCAACCAGATGATGGCATTAGCTTTACGGAAGTCGTAAAGTCGGTGGCGCTTAGAGTCACGTATAGAGCCAGTCTAGAAACTGCGCTTACTGTGTGGGTAAATGATACCGAAGCGGCCGAAGTAGTTCTATCTCCGACTGTCGAGAACACGTTTTTTAACACGATTGTTGAGATGGACCTTGTGTCTACCGATAGGATATCGCTTACTTCGTCCAATGAGAATAGCGAATTACAGATAGATAAGCTTGAATGGATTGAATCTCCTCTTCAGCAAGTTAGCACTTTTGCTAATGCTGGCCTAACGAATGGAGACGGCATTTCAGTATCACCTGAGGGCGATGTTTTTGTGTCTGGAGGCTCAGGAAGTGGCCAGGTAAACAAAATTTCTCAAGCGGGAGACGTCACAGTTTACGCATCGGGTTTGAGGACAGCAAATGGTTCTGACTTTGATTCACAGGGCAACTTTTATGTGGCTGATTATCAGGGAAACGCGGTGTATAAAGTCGATACTAATGGTTCGCAAAGCGTATTTGCGAGCGAGCTAGATGGCCCTGCTGGCGTGTATGTCGACCAAAACGATAATGTCCTTGTAAGCCTTTATGGTGCGAATTTTTCTGGTACTGCGGCCACTGTGCTTAGTATCACGCCTGGGGGTGTTGTTAGTGTGCTTGCCAACGGCGGTGGATTGTTAGATGTGATTGGTGTTGTCGGGGACGAAAATGGCGAAATATATGCGGGTAACTTTAATACGGGGCGTTTATTCCGCGTGACAAACGGTGAGGTAAGCTTACTTGCGGATCTGTCGGTAAACGTCAATATGATTGATTATTCCAGAGGGTACATATACGTCGCAACCCGAGGACGAATAACACGTGTTAGCTTAGACGGCAGTGAAGAAACCGTGAGCGGCTCTGGCACCCAGGCTGAAATTGACGGCTTAATTGGAGATGCTGAATTTAGTCGACCAAGTGCGGTAGCATTTTCACCAAACGGGAATATCTTGTATGTCTATGATGCGGCGACAGGAAATGTTCGAAGTATTACGTTTTCAGACGAATAGGTATGTTGATGATTATTGATACGGATAATTATTAACTCTGAGACTTATTGAATCTAGGTGAATGATATTTAGGCACAAGTCCTTGCAAGGACGAAGTTATTTCCTTGCAAGGCGCACAAGCTTATTAGGATGTCTTTGCGAGTGCGTTATCTGATTGCGCATTTTAATTCAAATATGCCAGAACATGAATACACATTACTACACGACGAATCGATTTAAGTTAGTATGCAAATCTATCAGCCGCTTTGATATTTCGTCGTTAGCCGTTGCAGTTTTGTTGCTTGCAATCGATGTTTCGTCGGCTAAATGGGTAATTGTCGAGAGGCTTTTGCTGACAGCGCTGGCAATGCCAGATTGTTCTTTTGTAGCAGTTGCAATTTGAAGATTTAAGTCGCTAATATCGTTTACAGACTTATATGCCACGGACAAAGTTTCATTTGTTTCTGTACTCTTAGTTAAACAATTTTGTGCACTAATATTGCTTTTATTCATGGTAATGACAGCATTTTCTGTCTCGGATTGTAATCTTAACAATAATGCCTGGATATCTTCAGTTGATGTTTGAGTGCGTTGCGATAGTGTACGCACCTCATCAGCGACAACCGCAAAGCCTCTGCCTGTATCGCCAGCTCTTGCGGCTTCGATTGCCGCATTGAGTGCTAGTAAATTGGTTTGAGATGCAATCGACTGAATAGATTCCAATACGACGCCAATGCTGTTTGTTTCTTCTTTTAAGTTACTAATCACAGACGACGCTTCAGAAATTTCAGCTGACAGTTGTTGAATAATTTGTTGTGCTTCAAGCGAAGCGTTTTTGCTAGCCGTAACTGTTTGTTTTACTGTGCTAGTATATTCAGCCGCTTGTTCTGTGGTATTCGCGACGTCTACTGTTGATGTACTCATTTGCTGAATACTATCTGTAATCGACTGGGTTTCGGTCTTCTGCTGTTCAACATTCTGAGTTGTTAAACGCATAGCTGTCAGCGCAGATTGTGAAGATAAACCAAGTTCATCCGCATCTTTATGAGTATTTTTTATTAATGTACGTAGCATCTCCAAAAAGTGATTAAATGCTAAGGCAACATCGCCAATTTCATCCTTAGATTTAATGTCAATGCTTTTGGTCAAATCGCCGTCTCCACTCGCAATTTCTGTCAGGCGAATCGCTAAGTACTTAATAGGCGAAACAATAGATTTCCCAGTGAAAATAGGCAATAAAATACTAAATATCAATGCAACGATCGAGAGCCATATGATCCATTTGATGGCACTTTTTTCATGTGCTTCTGCCTTTTGCGATGCTTCTAAGGTAAAGGCTTGAATTTCATCTAGCAAGCTTACAAGGGATTTGCCCATTTCATCTTCCATAGATTCCGCTTTTTTTGCTGATTTCAGCAATGATTCAAAGGATTGTTGTGCCGATATTGTTGTGTTGATATGAAGCTCAAGTTCATCATATTTTTTGCGGATAGGCGCCATTTTGTTACGTACACTCCTTAATTTTTTTGTTGTCGAGGCTAATTTGCTGTGTACTAATGCGTTCTCTATAAACGTATCTGCTTGAATAAATTCAGTCTTAATTTTTTTTGACATGTGATTTACTTCAACAGTCAAATGTTTGACTTCTTCAAGCGTATCTACGTTCATTTGCTGAAGTGTTGCTTTAAATAACATCCGTTCAAAAAGAACACTCTGTTCTAATTGGTGTTCAGTGATTTTGGTGACAATGTTACTCAGTGGTATGTCTTCTTCTGCTATATCTGCTAGCTCATTGCCGATGCTCTGCATTTGAATAATAGATATGCCTGCGATGAGCAACATGAAGCTTAGTTGTATGAATCCTAATAAATAGATTTTCTGTAAAACTCTTAATTTAGATAACACTAAAATATTCCTTATCTATTTGTTTATATTATGTTTTTCTCTAAAGTAAAACAGTAGCTCATGTGCAATGGATGACCGCCGTTCATTGTCAACATTAGGTAGTTCACTAATCATGAAGTCCGAATAGCCGTTGAGCTTCGAAACGACACTCTGATCAATGAGCGAAAATCCCATTTGCCATGATGCAAACTTGCGAGCAGATACAGTTTTTTCACTGAGTAAAACAACGGATGTGTGCCGTGTATCGTGTGTAATTTTGTTGTATAAGGTTTTTATCTTCTCTGCAGACCCTTCAATTGCCTGAATAAATGTGCCATGCCCGTCGTATAAGAGCATACCGCTTATAGACGCCTCGGCATTATTTTTCCTGAATGTGGCTAACATGTCGACTAGCTCTTCATCTTTAAAACGCTTGGCAGCACGGCTTATATAGACTAGTTCAATCATTTAAGAGGCCTCAAGGCTATGATTTGACGCATGATAAGGCTGCTAAAAAGGTCTAACTAGCGCGATACCGAATACATATGCTTCTTCACCATCGATAAAATCGACTGCAATAGTTGGTGCAATACCAAATTGACCAACATGATGCTCATAGCTTGCACTTATGCGGTATAGGTCTTCTGTATGCGGGTGATAACCGCCAATCTTCTCTTCCCCAAAACCAATACCAAAACGCAGATTGCTTGTTGGGTGATAGAACAGTTTTGCTACTTTAACGGAAACACCGTCTCCGTGATGCGCATCATCAACCTTTTCGTATATTGCCCCAACGCCCCACGACTGGTTGAACTTGTATTCGTACTCAAATCCATAAGTGAACTCTGTTTCGCTCTGTGCATGGGTATAACCAACAAATACACCCGGAAAATGGTGCGAATTGCCTGCGGCGAAAACGCCTGTCGTATTTAGTGCAATTGATAGGTAAAGTGCAAATTTTAAAAACGATTTCATCTGTGACCTCATGGTTGGAATTCTGCTTTCATGTAAAAATATCTAGGTGTCAATTCAGAGCCCACTTAAATTTAATTTCCATCCATAGAGATAAAATTCTGGGAAGAGAGAAAATTAACCTTTAATTTGCTATCGGACAGATTTGCAGAAAATTTATACCAAAAGAGAAAAAGTTTGATGCTTTGGTTCGGATAAAACTGATTATTTATCTTTGGAACGCTTTCATTTTGC
The DNA here is from genome assembly GCF_030160655.1 of Agaribacter marinus. Taxonomy (GTDB): domain Bacteria; phylum Pseudomonadota; class Gammaproteobacteria; order Enterobacterales; family Alteromonadaceae; genus Glaciecola; species Glaciecola marina. Next base: position 1,499,849 of record NZ_BSOT01000005.1, on the reverse strand, counting down.
CATTTTCGAATAAACGTATAGACGTCTAGACGTAAATTCTTGACATTTGTATTGGTTTCCTCACAATAGCAGCCATTGTTAGCTTGGAAACTAGTGCTAGGGGATCTCATGCCAATTAAAGTACCCTCCGAATTACCCGCCTTAGATGGTCTCTTAAATGAGAACATTTTTGCCATGGACAATGAGCGAGCGCTTAGTCAAAACATTCGCCCTATGAATGTTGGTATCCTAAATTTGATGCCTAATAAAATTGAAACCGAGCTTCAGATTTTACGTTTGTTGTCTAACACACCATTGCAGATTGACATCGATCTTATTCGCATTGATGATTCTGCGCCAAAAAATACGCCCATAGCTCACATGAATGCGTTTTATCATACCTTTAACGATATTCGAGAAAAAAAGTATGACGGCTTGATTGTTACTGGTGCACCGTTGGGCAACCTTGAATATGAAGATGTGAAGTACTGGGACAAAATGATCGATTTGATGGATTGGGCGAAGCGCAATGTGCAATCTACAATTTATCTGTGTTGGGCAGCAAATGCAGCGCTATATCACTTTTTTGGCTTGCAACGAAAAGTGCGCGCCGAAAAGTTATCGGGTGTATTTGAGCATAAAGTCATGGATGAGAAAGACTCGCTAATGCGTGGTTTTGACCCAATGTTTTGGGCGCCTCATTCGCGCGTTGGTGATATTCCAGTGAGCGATTATGAACAAGCTGAGGGAATAAAAATATTGGGGCTTTCTTCCCAAGCTGGTGTGTACTTGTCTGCCACACATGACAAGCGTATGATTTTTATTACAGGGCATCCTGAGTACGACTCACAAACCCTTGCTGGTGAATATTCTCGCGATATAGGCCAAGGCTTAGCACCAAAAGTACCTGTGAATTATTTCCAAGATGACAATCCAGCATGTGATATATTAGTGCGCTGGAAATCACACGGTAATTTGCTATTTACCAACTGGTTAAATTATTGTGTTTACCAAATTACGCCGTTCGATTTAAACGAATTAGCGGAATAAGTAGTAGGACATTTGATTGAATAAGTTAGCTCAACTCACTCAGGCTGCAAAGTCACGTATATTATTGTTAGATGGTGCAATGGGTACCATGATTCAACAGCATAAGCTGTCTGAAGCAGATTATCGTGGTGAAGAATATAAAGACTGGCATTGCGATGTTAAAGGCAACAATGATTTGCTCGCCATTACGCAACCTGAAATTATTAAAAATATTCATTTGGCCTATTTAAATGCGGGCGCCGATATCCTCGAAACGAACACGTTTAACGCGACGGCTATCTCGATGGCTGATTATGATATGCAAGCCGAAGTGGTTAAAATAAATAGTGCCGCTGCTAAGCTAGCGCGAGAAGCCGCAGATCAAATGACAGCGCTTACGCCAAATAAACCGCGGTTTGTGGCCGGCGTACTTGGCCCGACTAGTCGCACCGCCTCAATCTCTCCTGATGTAAATGACCCTGGTATGCGCAATGTGACCTTTGATGCTTTAGTCGAAACCTATGTAGAAGCAACACATGCTTTGATTGAGGGGCAAGTTGACCTAATTATGTTAGAGACGATATTTGATACATTGAATGCAAAAGCGGCCGCGTTCGCTGTAGGGCAAGTGTTTGATGAACTTGGGTTTGAGTTGCCGATGATGATTTCGGGTACGATTACTGACGCTTCGGGTCGCACATTATCGGGTCAAACAACGGAAGCATTTTACAATTCTATGCGGCATGTTTCGCCGTATTCTTTTGGCCTAAATTGTGCCCTAGGGCCTGATTTGCTTCGGCAATACGTAGCTGATTTATCTAGAGTATCTGAAGGCTTCGTGTCTGCACACCCTAATGCGGGGCTGCCCAATGAGTTTGGCGAGTACGACATGGAAGCGGATGAAATGGCTACCCATATTAAAGAATGGGCAGAATCGGGTCTTGTCAATATTGTGGGTGGCTGTTGTGGCAGCACACCAGATCATATTAAAGCGATTGCAGATGCCGTCAACGGTCTTAAACCTAGAGTATTGCCTAAGCTCGACACGCGTATGCGATTGTCTGGTTTAGAGCCATTTACGCATTAATAAATATTAGGAATTTCGCAAGTGACGAATCAAATAGCATCTTTTGTCAATGTCGGTGAACGGACTAATGTTACTGGCTCCGCGGCATTTAAGCGACTGATTTTATCCGAAGATTACGAAGCCGCGTTAGACGTAGCGCGTCAGCAAGTCGAAAACGGTGCACAAATTATTGATATCAACATGGATGAAGCCATGTTGGATTCAGAAGCAGCAATGGTACGTTTTTTAAATCTCATAGCCTCTGAGCCTGATATTTCTCGCGTACCAGTAATGATTGACTCTTCAAAATGGACGGTGATTGAAGCGGGTTTGAAGTGTGTTCAGGGTAAAGCGATTGTTAACTCTATTAGCCTTAAGGAAGGTAAAGCGCAGTTTATCGAGCAAGCCAAAAAAATAAAACGTTATGGCGCCGCCGCCGTCGTAATGGCCTTTGACGAAACGGGTCAAGCAGACACGCAGGCACGTAAGTTTGAAATTTGTAAGCGCAGTTACGATGTACTTGTGAATGAAATTAACTTTCCGCCCGAAGACATTATTTTTGACCCCAATATATTTGCTGTTGCCACGGGGATCGAAGAGCACAACAACTATGCTGTCGATTTTATTGAAGCGACTCGCCAGATTCGACGTGAACTGCCGCATTGTCATGTTTCTGGTGGCTTATCTAATATCTCTTTCTCTTTTCGCGGAAATAACCCTGTTCGCGAAGCGATGCATTCCGTGTTTTTATATTATGCCATTCGTGCTGGTATGGACATGGGCATTGTTAATGCTGGCCAACTGGAAGTGTATGACGAAATTCCAGTAGAGTTACGTGATGCTGTAGAAGATGTGATCTTAAATCGAAGAGATGATGCTACCGACCGTCTATTAGAGCTAGCACCAAAGTATCAAGGGGGCGGTAAAGTAGCCCAAGCGGAGGACTTAAGTTGGCGCGAACAAGATGTAAATAAACGCTTAGAACATGCCTTAGTCAAAGGCATTACCGAATACATTATCGATGACACAGAAGAGGCGAGGCAGCAGGCTGAGCGTCCTTTGCATGTTATCGAAGGGCCATTAATGGATGGCATGAATGTTGTTGGTGACTTGTTTGGCGAAGGTAAAATGTTTTTGCCACAAGTGGTCAAATCTGCGCGGGTTATGAAAAAAGCAGTCGCGCATTTACAACCTTTCATTGAAGAAGAAAAAACGGCGGATTCACGTTCTAACGGTAAAATCATCATGGCGACTGTAAAAGGTGATGTGCATGATATAGGTAAAAATATTGTTGGTGTTGTATTGCAGTGTAACAATTTCGACGTTATCGATTTAGGTGTCATGGTGCCTGCTGCTAAGATCATCCAAACCGCGATTCATGAAAAAGCAGATATGATTGGATTATCTGGCTTAATTACACCGTCATTAGATGAAATGGTACATGTAGCCGCTGAAATGCAACGTTTAGGTGTCGATTTACCGCTGTTAATTGGTGGCGCGACAACATCTAAAGCGCACACCGCGGTTAAAATAGAACCAGCGACGGGTTACCCTGTGGTTTATGTGCCGAATGCTAGTCGTGCTGTGGGTGTTTGCCAAAAGCTAATTTCGGATGATGCAAAGCCTAAATATATTGCTGATATTAAAGCGGAATATATAAAAGTACGTGATCAACATGCGCGTAAACGCCCAAGAACAAAGTCGATTAGTTTTGAGCAAGCCCGAGCAAATCGTTTTACGTGTGATTGGTCTGCTTATGCGCCCGTTAAACCTCGATTCTTAGGTAGCCAAACGGTCACTGCTGATATTGCTACGTTGCGTAATTACATTGATTGGACGCCGTTCTTTTTAACGTGGTCATTGGCAGGCAAGTACCCTAGAATTTTGGAAGATGAAGTAGTAGGGGCAGAAGCTAAGAGCATATTTAAAGATGCCAATGACATGCTAGATGCATTAACCAAATCGAAAGAGTTGAATGCCATAGGGCGTGTAGGCTTATTTCCAGCGAACAGTCAAAATGAAGACGTATTGGTATTTGATCCGCAAACCCCTGACAAACAAATTGCCACCGCACATCATTTACGCCAACAGACGCAAAAGCCTAAAGGCGCTAATAATTGTTTAAGCGATTTTGTGACGCCGCTCGATGCAAATAAACGAGATTACATTGGCGCTTTTGCGGTGACTGCTGGTTTTGGTGAAGACGCATTGGCAACTGCTTACGAAAAAGATGGCGACGACTACAACTCGATTATGATAAAAGCGATAGCCGATCGATTAGCTGAGGCTTTCGCCGAATATTTGCATGAAACTGTCCGAAAAGCGCTTTGGGGATATGCCCCTGATGAAGCCTTAGACAATGAAGCGCTTATTCGCGAAAAGTATCAAGGCATTCGTCCGGCACCGGGGTATGCCGCATGCCCTGAGCATACTGAAAAACAAGTAATTTGGGATTTGTTAAATGTTGAAGAAGAAATAGGCATGAAGCTTACTTCCTCCTATGCAATGTGGCCGGGAGCCGCGGTATCGGGTTGGTATTTTGCGCACCCTGAATCACGTTACTTTGCAGTGGCGAAAATTCAACAAGATCAGTTAGAAGACTATGCCACACGTAAGGGCTGGGATGCAGCCACCGCTGAAAAATGGTTAATGCCTAATTTACAGGATTAATCGGTGTACATGCTCGGTTAATCTAGTGTTGATTGAGATAGCATAGTGAATTAATGAATGGAGACGCCATTGGAAAAACCTTTTAGTCAGCCGTGTGAAAACAATAAACAACCCATAGTAGATATTTTGTCGACAGAATTTAAACATACTCGCTATGTGTTAGAAATTGGCTCTGGTACTGGGCAGCATGCCGTTCACTTTGCGCCGCGTTTGCCCCATTTAAGATGGCAAACCGCGGACCAAGCAGAATATCATACTGGCATTCATGCATGGATGGCTGAACAACCCAGTAGTAACTTACTTGCGCCAATCGAATTTATTTTTCCAGATGCTATCTGGCCTTCCTCAGAAATAGACGGTGTTTTTACAGCAAATACCGCACACATCATGTTGAAACAGGAAGTACAAGCTATGATGACACTGATAGATAACATGCTACCGAAAAGCGGTGTGTTTTGTCAGTATGGTCCATTTATCGTTGATGGTAAATTTAGCTCTCAAAGCAATCTAGATTTTCACCATAAATTGCTGGACTCAGGTCGAGGTGGTTATCGTGACGTGGATGAACTTGTCGCTTGGGCGCCAAATTTATCCTTGTCTCATATTCATGAAATGCCTGCAAATAATTTACTGTTAGTTTGGATTAAGTGATTTGCTCAAATTTAGTATTAAGTGACTAGCGATATCTATTCGTTGCCCGCTGATGAAGGTGTTTTTGCTCGTCTTGTATACTGCATGTTAAAGGAATGTAAGTACAAAGGTACATATTTATATACCGTCCAACCTAATGTTTTATGTTTAACTTGCCGACAATATTAATTATTTCTTTTTTTGTGTCGTTAGAGGTAGTAGTCAAAAGAGTGAATTGCACTCAGATGCCGAAATACCCAATTTATCATCGTCAATATCAAATGTTTTTAGGTAATAGTCCATGGCTCGTCGTATACTTATTAAGTTTCCCCTTTTATTTATCAGTTTATCAATTGGCATTATTGCGCCGTTTTCTCATGCAAACGTAGCGGCTTGCGCTGACGCAGGCAGTATTGAACGTACTCGATTTTTAGCGCCTGAAGTCGTCTCGCCAGAGTCTTGTTTATCTGAAAAACAAGTTAGAAACTGCGCAAACGGAGAATTAACTGGATGGAGTGGGTCATATCAATTTAATTCATGCAAAATACTTAATGAACAAGATGCTGCGTTAGGCCTTCCATTGTTTGACTTTGAAGAATTTACATATCTTGGTGGCTTTAGATTGCCGCATACGCAACTAGGCGACTCTATCCACGCGTCTTTGAATTCATCGAAGGCAGTATTTACCTATAACTCGGAACGGCACTCTATTTTTATTGTTGGCTCAAACCATGAGCAACAAATAGCAGAATTTAGTATACCAAATATAAATTTTACTGATGCCTTAGATGAGTTTGATGTTGGTAGTCCGGTACAAGATTTTACCAAGATATTTCGCACTGAACGCGTAAACAGTGTAGCGAGAAAACCGACAATCAACGGTTTAGCATTTGTCGATGGTCAATTACTTGTAAATTATTCTGATCGTAGTGATACGTCTAATACCAACACGGAAACAAGCATCGTATTGGAAGATGCAAATGATTTAAGCGATACTCGTGTGTATGGACCATATAAATTGTCAGGCGGTTTGCATGCTTCTGGGTGGTTGTTTCCTATTCCAGAGGTTTGGCAAAGTGAATTGGGTGGAGACTTTTTGGCAGGCGTACCCAGTAAAAACTTTATCTGGCATGATTCCCAAGGGCCAACTGCTTACGCTTTTAATGTGCAAGATGTGTTAAACGGCGCTACTAATGAAGAGGTGGAAACGAGCAAGCTTTTAGGTTTTTCATTCAATGAACCTCTCCATGATACCAGCGTAAGTTTCATTGATGATTCGCCAATGGAACGCATTAAAAATACGAACTTGCATAATGATATGTGGACGATGTTATCGAACGCAGCCTTTGGTTTTATTATTCCTGACACAAGCACCTATGTGACTATTGGTACATCAGCGGGGCACTATACGGGCGTCGGTTACCGGGTTGAAAGAACTGGCGGTAGTGTATGTGCAAACGATTGTGCTTACGGCGCTGATGATACCTATGCTTATTATTGGTTATGGGATTTAAATCAATTGGCAGATGTTTATGCGGGAACATTAGCGCCATCTATGGTTCGCCCTTATAAAACGGGTGCATTTCAATTGCCATTTGGCACGCAAGTGTCTGGTGGCGCATATGATGCAAGTAAAGGGTTATTGTATTTGTCTTCAGCAAATGCGGACACAACACCTACGTTTGCTCGTCCGCCAGTGTTTTTTGTGTATCAGTTGCGCAGCCTAATTGGTTCGACGGTTGTAAACGCATATTGTAATGGCACGCCTCACGGTGAAAATATCGAACGCATTAAATTTGAAAACAAATTTGTTGATTTCGGTCAACTGTGCGAAACGGAAGTGCAAACAAATATGTGTAACAACGGTGCGTTTGATGGATGGTCAGGCAGTTATGAGCACAACACCTGCCAAGTGCTCCCTGATTTTTCGGGTGTCAATGATTTACCACTGTTGTCTATGGATAACTTTGAATACAAAGGTGGCTTTCGTTTATCTTCAAAACAATTTGGTGAATCGCCGTTTTCTTCAACTGACTTCTCGCAAGGTATTTTCACACTGCACCCAGACAATAATTCATTCTTCATTGTTGGACATCCTCGCGATAGCATGGTGGCTGAAATGGCAATACCACCGCTTGTAAACAGTGACAATATCTATGAATTTAATCTTGCAGATACCTTAATTCAGCCGTTTACAAAGTTTCATGAAACAAGTCGGGTTGACACTGGCATTAATAATTATTTCCGTGTGACTGGCCTCGAGGTTATCGATGGTGGTCTTATGGTCAACTACATTAATTGGTATGACGCGAACGGCACTGAGACTGATACATCTGTTTTTTTTGATGACGCAGATGCGTTGTCTACTAGCAGTATTAAAGGACCTTATCAGCTTCATGGCGCTGCACATTCGTCAGGTTGGTTGTCAAAAGTGCCGGCAGAATGGATAGATATCTTAGGAGGCACTCATATTAGCGGCGCGCAAGCTGGGGCTGCAATATCATCGCGATTGTCTGTTGGGCCGTCTGCATTTGCGATAACCCCCTCCGACAGTGTTGTTGGGAATAGTGCTGGAGCGGTCGATGCTGTTAGGTTAATGGATTTCCCCTTATCGAATATTCTTTACGACAAAACGCATTACGATGAAGATACTGACCGTGAGCACATACTAAACAATGCTGATGGGCTAAACGATTTATGGACTTATGTTTCAGGTGCGGGGTATGGTTTTATTATGCCCGGCACTAGTACTTATGTCACTGTAGGGCGTTCTGGTGGGCATGCCTCTGGCATCGGTTACAAAATAACACAAGATGATGGCCGAGTATGTGGTGGTCCTTGTCCATATGCAAGTGATGACTATGCAAGTTATTATTGGCTCTGGGATGTTAATGACCTAGTAAAAGTAAAGTTAGGGTTTGAAGAAGCGCATAACCTAAGACCATATAGTTATGGGGAGTTTCCGCTGCCTATACAGTTTCATCAAGTGGGTATAAACGGTGGCGCCTTTGACGCAAATAACAACCTGCTTTATGTTTCTATTCCAAATGGTGATACGGTTGGAAGATATAGCCGTCCGCCGCTCATATTAGCATTCGAAATTAACATTGAAGCGCAATAAACGATGTTAAAAAGGAGCAATAGGCAGCATGCAGTCGATGTTGCCTTTTTCTTTTGACTGGGTTACTTTTGACTGAGTAACTTTCGACAGAGTTACTTTCGATTGAGTTACTACAGCCATCCTTTTTGCCTTGCAATTCGAGCGGCTTCAATGCGATTTTGCGCATGGAGTTTTGAAGCAGCATTTGACAGGTAATTTCTGACGGTGCCTGCCGACAAAAACATTGCTTCGGCGATTTGTTCGGTAGTTAACCCGTCGGCGGCTAATTTAAGGGTTTTACGTTCTTTTTCAGATAGTGGGTCTTGTTCTTCGAAGGCATCTACGACAAGTTCTGGGTCAATCACCTTTCTGCCATTCATTACGCGTCGAATGGCAAGTGCTAATTCCTCACTTGGGCTGTCTTTAAGCAAATAGCCTCTTACACCTGCGTCCATTGCGCGTCTGAGGTACCCAGCTCTCGCAAAGGTAGTAAGTACAATTAATTTGCCAGCGAAGTGGTCATTGTTTAGTTGTTCAGCTAACTCAATGCCTGACATATGTGGCATTTCAATGTCTGTTAGTACGATGTCAGGTTGGAGGTTGCGGCACATTTCTAAGGCAATTTTACCATCGCTTGCTTTACCGACAACAGTAAAGTCGTCTTCTAAATTCAGTAAGGCAGCCACAGCACCAAGCAGCATGCCTTGGTCTTCTGCAACAACTAAATTAATCATTTTTTTCATTTTCAGGGATCTCAGCAATGAGGGTGAAATTACTATTTGATTCGATGATGAGTTGCCCCCCCAAAGATTCTATTCTTTCTCGCATGCCAATAATACCGTTACTCTCATTTATCGTATTCGTCACGTTACTACTAGGAGAGATAAGGCCATTGTCTTTTATTTTCAGGCGATGTACATCATTTTTTAATGTATATGCTATCCAGCATTCATTCGCGTCTGAATGTCTGATTAAGTTTGTCATGGCTTCTTTTATCATAAAACCCAGCACACTATTAATCTTTTCTGATGTTGGGAATGTTTCAATATTACAATGCAGCTTAATGTCGGCAGATTGAGTGACTATTTTTGCTTTGCTAATTTCTGCTTCGACGTTGCTTTGCTTATAACCAGTGACTGCTTCGCGCACTTCTGATAGCGCTTTTCTGCTAATTTGTTCCAAGTCTTTTAATTCTACTTTAGCTAGAGCTAAATCACGGTCGATGAGTTTGTTTGCCAATTGAGACTTCATTGTAATGACGGAGAAAGTGTGACCAATTAAGTCATGTAAATCGCGGGCAATACGCTCTCGTTCGGTTGCAGCTGCAGCTACGCGAAGCTCTTCCTGTGACATTTTTAATAGGCGGTTTTTCTTTTTTATTTCCCCTTCATAAATATTTAGAAAACCGATCAGCAAGGTAATCACAGTGGCCGGTAAATAAAAGAATGGGGATAATGCAAAAAGTACGCTAATCAACGCCGCAAAACATGAGATGCTCAGCACCAATAACATGCCCATGCGCGGCCGTCGTAAGTTAACCGCAAATGCCGCGGCGTAGACAAAAAATACAGAAGAGGCGGTGTTGAAAAACGTGCCAACAACGCCAATGCATAAGATGCCAGCGACGTACCACAATATCGCGCTACCAGACACCCAAAAAGCACGAAAGTAAAGTACCAGAAATACGAGTACAGAGCTTATGGTAGCCACGTAGTGCCATAGTGGACGTTCATGAAAAAACACTGGCACGATATACATCAATAAGTAAATTAACCATGCATAAGGAAACAACCCCACACCAGTGTCTTTAGGCAAGATTATGGCGTGGACTTTTTTAACAATACGAATAAAACGATACATGTAGTATTAGTCTATCCTTAGCGAGAGTCGCTAGCTTTATATGCGCGCGATGCGAATACGGTGAAAATTACAGTGTATGCCAATAGTGCCAGAATATGAATCCACCAGGCGATACCGGTATCCATGCCTTGAACTTTAAGCACTAACTGCGCAAAATGAAACGGTGGTAAGAATGCTGCGAATTGCTGCAAGAATTCAGGAAACTGAGTGACAGGTATCCATAAGCCAGACAAGAATGACATGGGGAGGTAAATCAGGTTAACCACGGCGGCTGCAGCTTGCGCTTTCACTTTTAAACCTATTGAAAGCCCGATAGCGCAGAACGGCAATACGCCAACCATCAAGATTGCAAAGCTAGCTAACCATTGTGTCAAGCTCAGTTCTACATTACCCAATGTAAGGGCAACGGAGAAGAGTATTGTCATGATAATGATAGCAAAGCTTAATGCGGTTACAACCTTAGCAAAAAAGTATGCCAAAATTGGCATCGGGCTTATTTGTTTTATAGCAAGCATTCCTCGATCTTTTTCAACCGCGACCGCCGCGCCAAATGAAAACAATGCTGGCCCCATAACGCCAAACACTCCGTAAGTAGCCAGTAAATAAGCAGACACTTGAGTATTTGTATTCATCGCAAAAATAACACCAAAGAACAGGTAGAACATGACTGGGAAAAGCACGCTCGGCAATACAAAACCTGGGGTGCGAAATGTTTTTAACAATTCTGTTTTAGCTTCAATGACAAATAAAGCAAATAGTTGACTATTACTCAGCTTGTTAACGCTTGTGTTCATGCCACGTTCTCCTTCGCTACTGCTTTGTTGCTCATCTGTTCATTCATTGCTAACACCGCATCCTCAAACTTGCTTGGTTCGACTAATAAATTGTGCAATGGTACTTTTTGCGCAAACAAGCGCGCTAATAGTACTTCAGGCGTTTGTGAGGTACATTCGACCTTACCGGCCTGAATGTTTATGTCACAGGCTTCGATGTTTGTATCGTTAGTATGAACGTCACTAGAACCAAGGGAATCAAAAAACGCCACTATTGTTTGTTTAGGTGCTGAAGTGTGAAAACTCACTTTTTTACCCGTCATATTGTTTTTTATTTCTGTTGGCGTTCCTTGCCAAATCAGGTTCCCTTGATTTAAGAGTAATATTCGATCGGATAGTGCTTCCGCTTCTTCTAGATAATGCGTTGTCAGGATAATACTTGCACCTTGGTGTTTAATGTTTTCAATGCATTGCCAAAACTCCTTGCGAGCACTCGTGTCTAAACCCACGGTGGGTTCATCTAAAAAAACAATGTCAGGATTGCCACAAATGGCTAGTGCGAAGAACACTCGTTGTTTCTGGCCTCCAGAGAGCTTGTTCATGCGTTTTTCTTCGATGCCTTTTAACATTGCGATATTGAGCAAGTCTTCCAATGAGCGAGCGTGCGGATAATAGTGGCGAAAAAGATTGAGTTGCTCTTTTACTGTAACATTGTCGGGTAGATTGGCGTCTTGCAATATAGTACCAATACGCACCTTTGCGGCTTGACTACCCGGTTGTTCACCAAATATCTTTATACTGCCTGTATTTACTTGGCACCTGCCTAAAATGGTATTGATGAGTGTGCTTTTACCTGCGCCATTTTCGCCAAGGAGGGATACGACTTCTCCTTTCTTTATTTTTAAAGACAACTGATTGATTGCTACGACGTCGTCATAATTAACAGACACTTTATCAATATCAATAAATATTGTTTGCGATAACTGCATGGTATGGGATATTCCAAGGTTGCTAATGGATGAAATAAGTTTGCAGCATTTGATAGCCTTGCACATGTGCGCATTGTCACAAATATGCGATGACATTTGTCATAAATGAGTATGAAGAATATGTGTTTTACGGAAAAACTGAGAAGCCACTAAATCAGAATGTTTAGTGGCTTGAACAAGGAGTATGTTGAGTAAATGAACTCTACCAAATGCGGACTCTATCCTCTGGAGCCAAATACAAAGCATCACCTTCTTTTACGTCAAAGGCATCATACCACGCGTCGTGATTACGTGGTGCAAGGGCTCTAAACTTGCCTGGTGAATGTGTGCCAGCCTTAAGTTGGTTCAGCATACTTTCTTCCGTCCGTTGCTCTCGCCATACTTGTGCCCACGCTAAAAAGAAGCGTTGGTCACCTGTTATACCATCAATCACCGGCGCCTCATTACCATCTAAACTTAATTTGTATGCATGATACGCCATCGCTAAACCGCCGACATCGCCAATGTTTTCACCCAAACTATTCGCGCCATTTACAAAATTACCTTCGATAGGTTCATACGCACTATATTGCTTAACCAGTTGCTGCGTTTTTACTTCAAATGCCGTTCGGTCAGCCTCACTCCACCAATTCTGTTGAATCCCTTTGGCATCTGATTTGGAGCCTTGATCATCAAACCCATGTCCCATCTCGTGTCCAATAACCGCACCAATCGCGCCATAGTTGACCGCAGGGTCTGCATTTGGGTCAAAGAACGGCGGTTGTAAAATTGCCGCAGGAAACACAATCTCGTTAAATGATGGATTGTAATAGGCGTTTACAGTTTGCGGCGTCATAAACCAATCTTTCTTGTTGGTTGGTCTCAATTCATCTTCAACCGCTTTTGCTCTAAAAAACTTGCGTAGCGCGTGAATATTGCCAAGTAAATCGTCTTTACTTAATGACAAACTATCAAAACTCTCCCACTCATCTGGATAGCCTATTTTGGGGTTAAATGCCTTTAACTTTTCAAGCGCATTCACTTTGGTATCGTCGCCCATCCAGTCTAAGTTAGCGATCCGTTCACCGAGTGCCGTCCGCAAGTTTTCAACCAACTCACTCATTTGCGCTTTTGACGACGCCGGAAAGTATTTGTCTACATAAACCTGACCAATGGCAAACCCTAGTGATGTTGTGGCCGACATTGCGGATACTGCGCGTTTCCAGCGAGGTCTAGGCGCCTGTTGCCCTACTAAGGTTTTGCCGTAAAATGCAAAGTTTGCGTTAAAAATATCTTCGGATAACAAATTAGCATTACCAACAATTAGGTGATAAATGAGATAGTCTTTCCATGTGTCGATTGGACTGTCGTTAATTAAGCGGATGACTTGTTGAACGGGTTCTGGGTGGCTCATATTCAATTGCGGGGCTTTAAAGCCACCAGGTTTAAAGAACGCATCCCAATCAAAACGGGGGTAGCGATCAGATAACTCGGAACGTTCGACGGGGTTAAGCGTTAAATCTCTGTTTCTACGTTTTTCTCTAGGCCATTGTATTTCAGCAATTTGTTTTTCCAGTTCGAAAATGGCTTGTGCTTTTTCTTCGGTATTGTCTATGCCCGCAAACGTTAGCATGGTCGATATGTTTTCGATGTAAGACGTGCGGATATTCTCAAATCGCTCGCCGTCAGTTAAATAGTATGAACGGTCAGGTAGTCCCAAACCGCCAACACCGACAGACAACTGATATTCGTTAGGGTCTAGTCGATTAAAAGCTAACCCGGCAGTAATGGGTGAGTTGGTGTTTGTTAGCCAAACGTTTCCAAAGGCAGCACTTAAATCTTGCGTATTTTCGATATTTGCAATCTCGTCTAGCATCGATTTAAGCGGCCTAATGCCTTTTTCATTTAGGCTTTCGGTGTCCATGTAAGCACTATAAAATTTATCGATGAGTGCTTGTTCTTTCGTTTTATTTTCAATTTTTACTACGTCGTCAATAATGTCTTTTACGCGCTCTTCACTTCGCTCTCTTAACCCATCAAATGCGCCAAATCGTGTTTTGTCGGCAGGCATTTCGAAGTTGTCATACCAAGTACCACTGGCATATCTAAAAAAGTCATCACCCGGTTTAACGTTTACGTCGCGAGCGCTTAAATCAACACCGAAGCTACCAAGTTCTGCGGCTTGCTTCGGCGCAGGTTCCATCGTCTTTGTATCGTTTGTTGTTGTTTCAGGTTGTGAGCAGGCTGCAAGCGTAAAGACACTTGCAACAGCTACTGCAAAGAGTTGTTTTTTCATGTTTCTTCCATCGTTTATTGGTTTTTATTATATCGTAAACAGTTATACGTACAGCACTCCATGTTGAGTATATACCCTATTACTTTTCAGCTCTAAATGGCAATAAAGATTTAGTGTTTTCTAAGTACTCAAGCATATGAGGGCGCTCCCTACGTACAAAATCGCCGACAGCTTCATCAAATTGTACATGCTGTATTTTATGCATTGAATGGCATAATGTTGGTGTAAAACCTCGTAATATTTTGTGCTCGCCTTGGGTGCCGGGGTTAAATATTTTATGCTGGCGTTCTATCGCAAATTCTATTCCTTGATAATAGCAACATTCAAAATGCAATCCAGAGACATCTTCTAACGCGCCCCAATATCGTCCAAAGAGTGAATTGTCGTCGTAAAAGAATAGGGCGCTTGCAATCATGGTGGTATTTTTAAAAGCAGCGACGATGAGAATGTTTTCAGCAAATTCTTTTAACAGTTGGCTAAAAAATGCTTCCGTCAAATATCCATGATGTCCAGAGCGTTTGATATAAGTGACTTGGTAACATTTATAAAAATCCGCCATTATTTGCGAATTAATGTCTCCGGAAGACAATCGCTTAATGGTAATATCTTGTCTTGTTAAGGCCTTACGTTCCTTGTTTATCGTTTTACGTTTCCGCGATTTTAATGCGGTTAAAAAATCATCGAATGATTGATAGCCACTATTATAAAACACAAATTGTACATTTAGTCGTTCATGAAACTGCAACTGCTCGAGGGTATCTCTACTATTCTGCGTTAAAAACAGTGCATGAACAGACGAGTATTTTTTAATGATTGATTGGTTGTGCTGCCACCAGTGAGCAACTATTTCACTTTCAGTGAGTTGACTATCTTGACTTACGAGGACCTTGCTCGTACTAACGGGGGTGAATGGAATAGCACACAGCAGCTTTGGATAATAGGATATACCATGTTGATGAAATGCATTGGCCCATGCATGATCAAAGACGTACTCACCGTAACTGTGGGATTTTTGATAACACGGAATAAAAGCAATCAACTTACCGTTTGGCATATTTGACTCGATGCTACCACCATTACTATCGGCATAGCTGCTCTCAGAATGTTCGTATAAACAGAAATGATGTGGCACCCACCCTGTATCATTACCAACGCTAGCACTTTGCTCTAACAGGCTTAAGAATTTTAGGGTTGAAAAGGGCGAAGCATTATCAATCGGTCTTAAGTCCTCAGCACTTTTTACAAGTGTTGTTGCTTCATTCAGTACACACCAACTATAATTTATCATCTCATCCATTGAATATACTCATCGAAGCACTACAGTAACAATCACATTGACCGGTATTGTATTATACAAATTACAATTAAAAAGAGATTCATAGAAAAGAGATTTTAATCGTGTTAACACAAGAGGAATTCGCAAAAAAAGCGCGGCATAAGTTGACGTATTTGTTGTCACGCCGAGAGTATTCACAAAAAGAATTACTTCAGAAGTTAGTGAGTGATGATATTCCTGTTGATATTGCAAGTGATGTACTCGCTCAATTTAGTGAAAAGAATTTACAGTCAGACTTACGATTTGCAGAAAGTGTCGTAAATAGTGCTTACAATAAAGGGAAGGGGCCGTTGCACATTCAGCATAAGTTGCAGGCCAACGATATAGAATATGCGTTAGTAAGCAGTCAAATAAGAGACGACAACTTTGATTGGTTCTCTCTAGCGTTAAAAGTCAGATGTAAACGCTTTGGTAACGAGATACCAAACGATTGGAAAGTGCTTCAAAAACAAAAGCGCTTTTTAGCGCAAAGAGGGTTTGAAGCAGCGCACATAGAGGCTGCATTTTCATCGTTAGAATAGTTGTAAATGCTTATCGCTGAGCAAAAGGCATGATTTGCCCTTATAAGCACTTAAAATGTACTCAGCATCATGCTATCGTTGCGCGGTTTATCATCTATACATTATTAATTAATTTTCATAGGAAGTTACATGACACGTTCTACCGCTGACATTAGAAGTGCCTTTTTTAAGTTTTTTCAGGCCAATCAGCATCAAGCTGTGCAAAGTTCATCGCTTGTACCTCACGACGATCCTACCTTGTTGTTCACTAACGCAGGCATGAATCAGTTTAAAGACGTGTTTTTGGGTGCAGATAAGCGTGATTATTCGCGCGCCGTATCTTCACAGCGTTGTGTTAGAGCTGGTGGAAAACACAACGATCTTGAAAATGTTGGTTATACCGCTAGGCACCATACTTTTTTTGAAATGTTAGGTAACTTTAGTTTTGGTGACTATTTTAAAGAAGATGCCATTAAATTTGCGTGGTCATTTTTAACTGAAGAATTGGCGCTTAATAAAGATAAGTTGCTAGTAACGATATACCATACAGACAATGATGCCTTTGATATATGGCACAAAATAATTGGTCTGCCTGAAGAGAAAATTATTCGTATAGATACCTCGGATAACTTTTGGTCCATGGGCGACACAGGTCCTTGTGGCCCATGTTCTGAAATATTTTATGACCATGGTGAGCATATTTGGGGAGGCCCGCCAGGTTCTCCGGAAGAAGACGGTGATCGTTTTATTGAAATATGGAACTTGGTCTTCATGCAATTTAATCGTCAAGCAGACGGCGAAATGTTGCCATTACCTAAACCGTCTATCGACACTGGTATGGGGTTGGAGCGGATTTCAGCAATTTTACAAAACGTCCACAGTAACTATGAAATAGACCTTTTTCAAAGCTTAATTAAAAGCGCAGCTAATATTTTGTCGACAAGTGACCTCGACAATAAGAGTCTACGTGTGATTGCAGACCATATTCGTTCGTGTAGCTTTTTGATTGCTGATGGCGTGATGCCGTCAAATGAAGGGCGTGGGTATGTGTTACGCCGCATTATTCGCAGGGCAGTTCGTCACGGCTATATGCTTGGCTGTGAAGATATTTTCTTTTACAAACTTGTGTCTACATTAGCTGATGAAATGGGCAACGCTTATCCTGAGTTAGTTGAACAAAAAGCCCTAATAGAAAAAGTACTCAAGTTAGAAGAAGAGCAGTTTTCTAATACCTTGTCACGTGGTATGGGGATGTTAACGGATGCTTTGAAAGGATTGGAGGGAAAGAAAATCCCTGGCGATGTAGCATTCAAGTTATATGATACTTATGGTTTTCCTGTCGATTTAACGAATGATGTTGCTAGAGAGCATGGGTTTGAAGTAGATCAGGACGGCTTTGAAGTCGCGATGCAAAAACAACGCGAAATGGCGCAGGCAGCTGGTAAGTTTGGTGCTGATTATAACAAGGTAATTAAAACAGAGGTAGAAACAGCATTTATCGGGTATACCGCGGTTACCGGCGAAGACAAGGTTGCACAAATTGTTGTCGACGGTGCAAGCGTGGATAGTGTGAAAGATGCTGAAGCCATAATTATTTTGGCGAACACCCCATTTTATGCTGAATCAGGTGGTCAGGTAGGCGATACTGGCGAGTTAGTCAGCGCGAGCGGAACAGCGACGGTGTTTGACACGCAAAAAGTGGGAAAGGCATTTGTACATAAGGCAAAAATAACGGGTGTTATTTATGTTGGTGATGAAGTCAAGGGCAGTGTTGACGGCAAAAGGCGCGATGCTATTAAGTTAAATCACACTGCTACTCACTTACTGCATGCTGCACTAAGGAAGTTACTCGGGGAGCATGTCACGCAAAAAGGTTCCTTGGTAGATGAAGAGAAACTCAGGTTCGATTTTTCTCACTTTGAAAGTATCAGTAGTCAACAGCTAACCATGATTGAAAACTTAGTGAATGCACAAATTCGCGCTAATCATGCGCTTGACACTCAGTTAATGGATTTAGAGGCAGCAAAGGCCTCTGGCGCAATGGCCTTGTTCGGTGAAAAGTACGATGACGACGTTCGCGTAGTAAAAATGGGAGACTTTTCCACGGAGCTTTGTGGCGGTACGCATGTAGAAAGAACAGGTGATATCGGTGTATTTAAAATTGTCTCTGAAGCGGGAATTTCGGCAGGTGTGCGCAGAGTCGAAGCAATTACAGGTGAAGCTGCATTAGACTTTATTCGTCAAGACAGCGATTTGCTATATTCAGCGGCAAGTTTGTTAAAGTCTGACAAGAAGTCGCTGGTAAACAAGTTACAACAGCAAATACAAAATACTAAGTTGCTTGAGAAAGAATTAAATACGCTTAAGCAGCAAATGGCTGGGCAGAAATCCAAAGGCTTACTTGATAATATTGTAGAGATTAAAGGTGTGAAGCTTTTGGTTGCTGAACTAGAGGGTGTTGAGTCAAAATCGTTACGCGCAATGTTAGATGATTTAAAAAATCAAATCGGCAGTGGCGTCATTGCCTTGGGCTTAAAAAATGGCGATAAGGTGAATTTGATAACGGGCGTTACAAAAGATTTGACCGCGAATGTAAAAGCTGGCGCTTTAGTCAATCATCTAGCTGCTCAGGTGGGTGGAAAAGGGGGCGGGCGACCAGATATGGCGCAAGCCGGTGGAAGTCAACCGGAAAACCTTGCTAAGGCCTTACATTCAGTTAATGATTGGCTTGAAAGTTGCTTAGACTAAAGTAGTAGTAATCGAGCGCACTATTTTTGACGTTTTTGCGTATAACAACATAGAAATATAGATTGTTAGCGTATTTCGTGGTTAAAACACGCACAATATATTATAGTTATGTTACAAGGTAGAGATGGCCGCCGCACATACACGACAAAAGGCCAACATTTAAAAGGAGCTATGAATGCTTATTTTGACTCGCAGAGTAGGTGAAACACTGATGGTTGGGGACAATGTTACGGTAACAGTCCTTGGCGTGAAAGGTAATCAAGTTCGGATTGGCGTAAACGCACCGAAAGATGTTTCTGTTCATCGAGAAGAAATATACATGCGAATTCAGGCTGAAAAAGGCAACGTTCAGTCCGCTAGTTAGTTTGTTGAAACAGAAAGAAACTCAGTGAATTCACTGAGTTTTTTGTTTTATGGCATTTGTAAAACTAAAATTTGCATGTTTCTATTCGGCAGTTGTTCAAAAAAATATCAAACAAATAAATCTCACTAAAAAACCATTGACTTACTCTTATGATTCAGTAAACTTGCGCTCCACATTTAGGAGAGGTGGGTGAGTGGCTGAAACCAGTCCCCTGCTAAGGGACCGTACAGTTTATAGCTGTACCGAGGGTTCGAATCCCTCCCTCTCCGCCATTTATTTGGGGAAACAATTTGCACCTTAAATCTGCAAATTGTGGATTAAGAGTTAACACTCTTAGAAATACGTTTAAGTTGTCACAGCGCGTGCGTAGCTCAGCTGGATAGAGTACCTGGCTACGAACCAGGCGGTCGGAGGTTCGAATCCTTCCGCACGCGCCAACTTAATACTGAGATGTAATAAAAAGATTTAAAAGTTTACAGCGCATGCGTAGCTCATTGCTGCACAACGCGCTAGAATAGAGACCTGAATACGAACCATACGGTCTCTGAGGTGTGAATCCTCAACATGGCAAGTTTACAGCGCGTGCGTAGCTCAGCTGGATAGAGTACCTGGCTACGAACCAGGCGGTCGGAGGTTCGAATCCTTCCGCACGCGCCACTTATAAGAAACCACCCAATTGGGTGGTTTTTTTGTTCTAAAGATTAGCCTTTAGTTTATTGTTTCGTCTTCGATAACCTTTTTGCAGTACCTTTAAACCTTTCCAACTACAAAAAGGAAATCAATATGAAGTTTCTAATTTTATGTGCGTTACTATTAGCCACATCTTTATCGTATGCATCTCAAACTCTAACGGCTAATATGGGATCTTGTTATGAACATGAGAGTCAATATTCGACGGGTGAAGTGAAAGAGTCCGATAGATATACTCGAAATGGATTTACTGTTCTTAGCGATGTTAATAGCTCACTTAAATTTTCATGTTTCGTTACTATGTTTGCTGATAAATTCATAGAAGAGATAAAGTTAGACTTTGCAATGGATTCAGCTGCCAAAGCAGCTAGCGTAAGTCTTGCACAGAATGACCCAAATTTGTTGAATTATGCTCCGAAGTGTAAATTGATAGTGCACTACAATCCAGGCGGCAATGATTTTATTGACCTAATTCCTAGTAAAAGCGTGCCGTGGGGTCATTACAATCGCTTGCTAGTAACAAACCCATCTATGCAAAATAACGGGAACGGCAAGCTTAGTTCAGGCGTGTTAGAATGTAATACTGGATATTATACAGATGAAACTCGTATTTATGGATTAAGAATCAAATACGCTGATTAAAATCATATTCCTTGAATTGACCCAGTATGAATTACTGGGTTTTTATGCGCAGTATGTGCGTAATAATGCATAAAATCCTATCTTTTTATTGTGTTTGCAACTCCTTCATGCTATTTAACGTGTCACTTTTTTGACACTATAATCAGTAAAGGATTTAACATGGCTGAACAACTCACAGAAGCGGCATTATTGCTGGGTGTTGGGATGGCGGTAGTATTTGCCTTCCTAGTGCTTTTAATTGGCGGTATTCAAGTGATAGCAGCTTATGTTAGAGCATTTCCTGGTGAAAGCGCAGAGCAAAATAATACTACAAATACGCCAGCTTCACCTTCGACGACAGAATTACGTCCTGACCTAGTGGCCGCGATAAGCGCTGCAGTTCACGCCCATCGACACACAAACAAGTAGGGAATATCTATGTCAAATCCATTGAAGTTAACGGAACTTGTGCTTCGTGATGCCCATCAATCTATTTTAGCAACTCGTCTGCGTTTAGAAGACATGCTGCCAATTGCCAAACGCTTAGACGAAGTTGGTTATTGGTCAGTGGAATCATGGGGCGGCGCAACGTTCGACGCCTGCATTCGTTATTTAGGCGAAGATCCTTGGGAGCGTATTCGTGCACTCAAAGCGGCAATGCCCAATACCAAGCAACAAATGTTATTACGTGGCCAAAATTTATTAGGTTATCGTCATTATGCTGACGACGTGGTTGAAAAATTTGTTGAACGCGCTCACGTAAACGGTGTTGATGTATTCCGTATTTTCGACGCAATGAACGATGTACGTAATTTAGAAACAGCAATTGCAAGCACTGTAAAAGTTGGCGCGCACGCCCAAGGTACGTTGGCTTACACGATTAGCCCCGTACATTCATTGTCATTTTGGCTCGATATGGCGAAAAAGCTTGAAGACATGGGTGTTCATTCCATTTGTATTAAAGACATGGCCGGTTTGCTTAAACCCTATGCCTGTGAAGAGCTGGTGACGGAACTTAAAAATACGGTAAACGTGCCGATTGCTATGCAATGTCATGCAACAACTGGTTTAAGCACAGCAACCTACCAAAAGGCAATTGATGCTGGTATAGATATGCTAGACAGTGCCATATCACCTATGTCGATGACCTATGGTCACAGCGCAACCGAAACCTTGGTGTCGATTGTCGAAGGCACAGCGCGCGATACTGGGATTGATTTAGAAGGCCTTGAAGATATTGCCACTTATTTTAGAGATATTCGTATCAAATATGCGGCGTTTGAAGGTAGCTTAAAAGGCGTTGACGCAAGAATATTAACGGCGCAAGTACCAGGTGGTATGTTAACCAACATGGAAAGCCAATTAAAAGAGCAAGGTGCCGCCGACAAATTTGACCAAGTATTAAAAGAAATTCCGCGTGTACGTGAAGACCTTGGTTTTATTCCCTTAGTGACACCTACATCTCAAATCGTTGGTACGCAATCGGTGATTAATGTGTTAACAGGTGAGCGCTACAAATCTATATCAAAAGAAACCGCAGGCGTATTGCGCGGCGAATATGGCGCCACAGCTGCACCAGTTAACGCTGAGTTGCAGGCGCGCGTCCTTGAAGGCAAAGAGCCAATAACTTGCCGCCCTGCTGATAACATTAAGCCAGAACTCGCTGAGTTAGAACAAACGCTAGACACTTTAACGCGAGAAAAGTCATTGCGCATTGCAGACAGTAAAATTGATGATGTACTGACCTACGCATTGTTTCCGCAAATCGGCCTTAAGTTTATTGAAAATCGCGACAATCCAAGTGCCTTTGAACCCGCACCGGGTTTAGCCGATAGCGAAATTGACGCAAATGCAATGTCGCCAATAGCTGGCGAGCCGGCCAGTTATGACATTCGTGTAGAAGACAAAGTATACCGTGTTGAAGTAGCTGGCAGTGGTGAAATCGCCTCTATCCAACCTGCCACAGGTGCGCTAAGTGTTCAAAATAATACCGCTGCGCCAGCGTCATCAGTCGCACCGGCGGCAAACGCGCAACCAGTCAATGCGCCGCTGGCGGGTAATATTTTTAAAGTGATGGTATCGCCTGGGCAGCAAATCAACGAAGGCGATGTTATACTTATTCTTGAAGCCATGAAAATGGAAACCGAAGTGCGCAGTACTTTATCAGGTGCAGTACAGCAGCTTTCTGTGAAAGAAGGCGATGCGGTGCAGTCTGGCCAATTGCTAATGACGATAGGGTAGTACGCATGGAAAAGTTAATGGTTTTGTGGGAAAGCACGTCTATTCCCCATTTTGAACCCGGCCAGCTCATCATGATGGCTGTTGGTTTAATTTTGTTGTACTTGGCGATAGTCAAAAAATTTGAACCACTATTATTATTGCCAATTGGTTTTGGTGCCTTGTTAACTAATATTCCACTTGCAGGCTTTTCAGAAGTAGGTGGTTTATTGTACTTCCTGTATAAAGCGGGTATTGCGGAAACACCCTTATTTCCTTTACTCATTTTTATGGGCGTAGGAGCGATGACGGACTTTGGCGCGCTTATCGCTAATCCGCGCATGTTGTTGTTGGGTGCGGCTGCGCAATTTGGTATTTTCGCGACCTTGTTTGGCGCTATTTTACTAAATGGTTTGCCTGGGTTTAATTTTACCTTACAAGATGCATCTGCCATCGCGATCATTGGCGGGGCTGACGGCCCTACGGCAATATTTCTTGCCTCTAAGTTAGCGCCTGAGCTACTCGGTGCTATTGCTGTTGCCGCATATTCATATATGGCATTGGTACCAATCATTCAACCGCCTATTATGAAAGCTCTCACTACGCCAGAAGAGCGTAAGATTGAGATGAAACAGCTACGTGTAGTGTCAAAGCGGGAAAAAATTATCTTTCCTATCGCAGTGATCATTTTAACCATGCTATTCCTACCTGCCGCTACGCCGTTAGTGGGCATGTTTTGTTTTGGTAATCTATTAAAAGAAAGTGGTGTAGTAGACAGATTAAGCGATACTGTACAAAACTCACTGATTAACACTGTGACTATTTTCTTAGGTTTAGCCGTGGGTTCAAAATTGTCGTCTGAAGCATTTTTGACGGTTGAAACCCTTGGAATTTTGGCACTTGGCGCAGTGGCGTTTTCAATTGGCACGGCTGCTGGTGTCATCATGGCAAAAGTCTTGAATAGATTTAGCACCGAAAACATTAATCCACTCATAGGCGCTGCTGGCGTATCTGCGGTGCCTATGGCAGCCCGTGTCGTAAATAAAGTGGGTCTTGAGGCAAATCCGCATAACTTCCTCCTTATGCATGCCATGGGGCCAAATGTTGCCGGTGTACTAGGTTCAGCAGTTGCCGCTGGCATCTTGTTGGCGCTGGTTGGCTAAGCAA
Source organism: Agaribacter marinus (assembly GCF_030160655.1). Lineage (GTDB taxonomy): Bacteria > Pseudomonadota > Gammaproteobacteria > Enterobacterales > Alteromonadaceae > Glaciecola > Glaciecola marina. Next base: position 1,475,835 of record NZ_BSOT01000005.1, on the reverse strand, counting down.
ATACTCTTTTTCATTGAGTTAATCAAGCATGTAACTTTGGAATACATCTTGCTCTAACAACATTTGATTAATCTGTTGTAAGAGCAAGGTGTCGATGAAAGCAAATAACAAAATAGCCATTAGTAAGCCGATTTACTTGGCGCTTATATGTCTATTTGTCCTAAATGTTAATGCTCAAACAGCTGTATCTGAAATAAGTAATACTCCAATTGCCCAGCCTGCTATTCGATATGACGACGGAGAGGAGCTGCTTTTTTCGCTCATTGTAAATGGGTATATGCTCGGAGAACTATACTCTGTTGTACATGATTCGGACTATTTCATAAGTTTCGACGATTTTTTAAATGCGTCAAATTTCAGTATTTCTAAAGAAAAATTTGAAGACCGGTTAGTTTATTCTGGCTGGCGACTCAACGATAACGACCATTTTAAAGTTGAATTTTTAGCTAGCCCTGAAGAATTGAGTGCTTTTAGTGAGGATGCTATCGCAATTATTTCGGAGTCTGCGGCTAAATACGGCCTGGATAGCACTGATGTATATTTTTTTGGTGAAGATTTATTCATCCGACAAAATAAGTTGGGTGAATTTTTTAAGTCAAAAGTTACAATAGATGAGGAAAAGCTACATATTGAGTTTGCTACGAAAGATATGTGGCCTTTTGAAGCTTCAATTAAGCGAAAAAACAAAAAGCTTTATAAAAGAGGAGCAACTCAAGCTGCTTCAGAGCCTCACTATGATTTCGGATATTTTTTAAAGTCTGACCAAACAATTGATGTAGTTGCAGGGATGAATGCAAGACAGCTCGGAAAAGAAAATGAGGATTTTAATGGATTTTATAGTGCATTAGGGCGTCAAGATATTCTGGGGCTATCCGCCAGGTTTTACTTTTCAGGTAATAGCAATGATGCGTTGAATTCCGGCAATTTAGACTTCTCAAAGTTTTGGCTTGGAGAGGACACAGGACTACTTGGCATTCGACAATTGAGTTTTGGTGATATTAGAGCTGTTCGAACTGGGACACAGTCTAGCTCACTAAATAGAGGTTTATCATTAAGTAACGAGAGTTTGAACCGACAAATTGACCAGCAGTTTTTCAATATTGAAGGGCAAGTGCAAAATGGCTGGGATATAGAGCTTTACCAAAATGATGTCCTCATAAAGCAAAAGTTTGGGACTATTGATGGCAAATATGAGTTCTTGGATATTCCTTTAAATATCGGGTTAAATGAGTTTGAGGTCGTTAAGTATGGCCCTCAAGGTCAAATTGAGCGAGAAAGCGTCTCTAAATTCGTGGATCGACAGTTTGGCCAAAAATTTGAGCCTTTATATTCGGTTTCATTAACGCAAAACAATTCGTCCTTACTAGGTGTTCAAAAACCAAGTTCTAACATAGATGATAATTGGTTATTCTCTGGGCGCTATGGGGTTAACATTAACAACAATACTCAATTGATTGCTAGTCACGCGATTAATCTGGGGAATGAAGCCAATAATCTATATGGGTTAGGATTGTCTTCTCGAGCGACAGATCGATTGTTTTTAAACGCTGCTTTAAAATATGAACAGAATAGCTCACAATCAATAAACCTCAGCGCACGCACTTTTGCTATTGGGCAGAGCATAAATTCTTCGGTGACATATATAGAGAGTTTACTAGACGAATCAAAAGGAGAAGCCTTTCTTAATACAAGCTTCAGCCTGTCAGGGCAGCTTGCTAACATAAAAAACGTAAAACTCTATCAACAATCTGAAGTGTTATATATCGAGGATTTTTCTGATACATCTGAATTAACTATTATCAACAGAGTATCCGCTAATTTACCGTCATTCTCGGTTAACCACTCTGTCAATTATCAAAAAGTAAAAAATAAGATTCGTAACGAAGTAAAAGAGTTCATAACTGGTAATTTGGGAGTGGTTAAATCGTTCGGCAATGTATTTACACGGTCGGGCCTTGTCTATAAAGAGAGCGATGGGTTTGAGTTAGACTCAGCCTTTTTATCATTGGATTGGCGGATAATTGACAAATTGTCTTTCAGGAATGAGTTTAACCATAACTTTGACGCCGATTTGACACAATATTCATTTAGTGCTGATTGGCAGACTAAGTTATACGCACTAAATGCGAAGTTAACTCATTCCGAACTTAGTGGTACTTCTATAAGCCTTAGCGCTAGGATGAGCTTATCTGAAGCGCCAACTGAATTTGGTTATATTCAAAATCGGCATTCGCTAACTAACAGAGGTGTTGCGCTTGTTCGAGTTTTCCATGATCGTAACAATAATGGAGTCTATGATGCTCACGATAAACCGATAAAGGGAGCAAAAGTTGAAGCGCCTCAATCCAGAAGGCATGCCATGACCGATGCAATAGGTATTGCGCAATTGGATAGCCTTAGAAATTTTGAAGCTACCGATTTACTCTTGGATAGTGAGTCGCTGAGTAATCCGTATTTAGTTCATTCGACATTAAAAACATCAATAACGCCGCGTCCAGGGTTAGTAATGTTAGTCAACTATCCTCTTGTAGAAGGCGCGGAAGTTGATGGGCAAGTAAAATACTTAGATGAATATGCAAGGACTAAATATATGTCGAATGCGCCTATTCATATTAAGGATAGTAGCAATAACGTGATCTCAACGATTAAAACGGGTTTTGACGGATACTTTTATTATTCAGGACTTGTACCTCACCGCTATACATTAGAGGTGGATAAGCAGTATTTGGAGAAATTTGAGTTAGAGCAATTAGAAACTATCAGTGTCAATATTCATGAGCAAGCTCAAATAGAGTCCGACATTCAAATAACGCTCTCTAAGAAGAATAAATCCATACATTATGTTGCACGAGTTGGTGAGTTTAATACACCGTCCCTTTTAACATCTTACTATCGATTGTTGTTAGCAAATGATCACCTACCTGTGGACTACGATGAAACACCATTCAAATTTACCTTGTCTTCAGGAAAGTACTCTCTGGGGTTAGTTGTTTCAAATACTCAGTTTGAGGCAGATGCATTTTGCCTCAAAATGGGCGGTCAATGTACAGTGGAAACGGTAGAAAAGTTTTTGAGTGTTAATGGTTCGTAATTTGCTTATAGCTTTCATAGATGAATTGTGTGCCAAAAAATTGATGTACGAATAAGTCAGAGAATTATTATGAAAACCGCAAAATCGAAAATTTGTTTTATCGTGTTTTTAGTCATTACTTTGTTAAAAGGTTGTTTACTTACTGATGACTACAAAGATAACCAAGTTGAAAATTATGAGTTCGAAAAAATTAAGGAAAGAATTGAGAACCTTGACGAACAATATACCAACCTTGATATTCAAAAGAATGTGAAAGAATTTGAGCAGCTAAAACCTGGATTGAGACGCTTAATCAAACTAGAGAGTGATTTAATGTATTTGACGGAATCACTCAAGCAAAAAAATAGCTCGATTAGTGATTCTTTAGATTCTTCTCGAAAAAGTGAAAGTGGTGATTTACCAAGTTTCGAGGATTTAGTTAAAAAAGAGAGTTCAACCTTCTCGAGCGAGCTTGTATTCCAGAAAAGTGCAGAATCACAAAAACTAGATTTACAAGCTGGTCAGTCGGGTGTTAGTGAGGGTAAGTTTGCTACTAAAAAGGTAGGCTCAGTTGCTGTAGGGGCAGCACCAAAAATAATGGATGTTTTGCAAAATAAAAAGGGGGTAGCATCGAACGAGGAAATAGATCGCAAATTTTCTGATATGAGCATTAGTAAACGACATACGAAAAGTTTAATGGTAACAAAAGAAAGCAGCGCTAGAAACAATACTTATCTAAATAATAGTCAGGATGAATGCGAAGCTCATAATAGCGTTGATGGAAAATACTCTTTGCATTTAGCTTCATATAAGAACAAAGCTTCCGCTAGGGCAGGTTGGGAAAAATTACAATATAAACATGCTGCAACAGTTTGTAATTTGATTCCTAAACTAGAAAACGTAAGCGTAAACGGAGTCAAATATTTAAGTTTACGTGCAGGCCCTCTAAATGACAAATCTAAGGTTGATAAACTCTGTAATTTAATACGTGCAACAGGAGATTACTGTGCAAGTGCTGTCTTTACCGGCAGTAATTTATAATTGTTATGCGAATTTTAACGCCAGCCAATATAATAGGAATATACTTCACTGCTGCTTATATTTTTCCAGCTTATTCCCAAACAATCGAACAAACTAGAGAAATTTCGTTTGGTACAATCTCTGTGACTGATAATTCAGCGCAGCATCAGATATTGATTGATCAGAATGGCAACATAGCTGTCGACGACGAATTTTTAGTGATTGATCCTCCGTTGCATGGGGTATATAGAATATCTGGATACCCTGCCAACGTTAGGCTGTTTTTATCTTCTGCGATTATTCAACCTCAGACGCAATCAACGCAGTTTTCACCTGAGCAGTTTACACTAATTTCAATAAACATAGTCCCCAGTATACGGGTGGATAGTCTCGGAGAAGCTGACATCATCGTAGGTGGGACAATCCAAACTTCTGGCTCTGGCAATCTCATTTTTGGGGACACCGATTATAGTAGTCGTTTTTCAATTACTGTAAATTTTTAAATGATAAGGAAAAAAAATGAAGTGGTATATTATTTTGTGTGTTAGTTGTGTATTTACCTCTATCAATGCAAATGCAAGCTTATTGATCGCACCTACTAGAATTAATTTTGATAGCAACGACAGAGTAAAAGAAGTGTTATTAGTTAATAATGGAAATCAACCGCGTACATACAGAATTTCATGGACAGAGAAAAAAGCGCTAGCTCAAGGTGGATATGAAGAAATTGTAGATGAATCTAATGAAGTCAACGCATTGAGCCCTTTCATGCGATTCTCGCCTCGGCAAGTAAGACTTGCGCCCGGGGAAAGACAAACAATAAAGTTACAACTAAGGAAAAAGTCAAATATGTCAGCGTCCGAGTATCGTTCGCATTTGGTTTTTTCAGCGTTACCCATTGGAGATGATGGCGAAAATTCTGGCGATGGAATAAGGCTCAGAGCGCAAGTGATGATAAATTACAGTATCCCTGTCCTTTTTCATCCTCGAAAAGGAAACGTCAGCATATCACTAGCCAACTATGGCTTTGTATCCCGTCACGACAATGGAGTTGATCTTGCATTAACGCTGAAGAGAAGTGGCGACATATCTAGTTTTGGAAGAATAGAAATTTATAATGGAGTACGAGAGAAACAAACCCAAGTTGGTATACTAAATAACGTACACGTATATCAGGAATTAGATCAAGCATTTTTAAAGGTGAGAATTCCCAACAAAGATGCTTTAGATTTATCTCAACCATTGAACGTAGTCTATCATGGCGAAAAAGAACACTTCGGAGATATTTTCTTTGAAGAGTTTTTAAACAACAACTTGACAAAAATAAATTAAAAAAAACATTAAGTTTTCAATTGTAGCGTCGATAAACTGTTTGTAGGTAGAAAACCTATCGGGTCTCGAGAGAGACTGGGCAGAGTTGTCGCGAGTATTCTTGCGTACTGTGTCATTGATTTAATTTAAAGCAAACGGAGAATATCCATGTTCAAACGCAATCAATTGTATGTATCACTTTTTGCGACTTCTATGTTACTAGGTTCAGTGTCAGTGATGGCGCAAGAAACCGCACCAGGTGATGCTACTGTAACTGTTCAAAACACCTTTGATATCGCTCAAGTGTCTGGCATTGACTTTGGTACTGTAAGGGCCACTGTGGACTCAGACGCTACAGATGACGCGGGTTCAGTTCACGTATCTACATTACCGTTAGATACACAAGGTGCTCACGGTACAATTACCACCGCAGGTGGTGCTACGACTACGTCGTCAATCACTGTGTTGGCCACAGGCGCGGCAGGTGAATTCGCGATTACAAATGCTGCACCTTTCACTGCAATCAATATTACGGCTCCTGCAGCATTTGACCTAGTCAACGGCAGCGGCTCACCAACGACAGCTGTTTTTGGAGTTGGGACGTTTACATTTAGGGAAACTGGTGCTGTTGCTGATGGCACGGCGGTAACAACAGATATAAATGGTGAAATCAATTTCACTATGGGGGCTAGTTTATCTACAGATGATAACGCTGCAACTCGTACAAACTATATCGATGGTGCTTATACTGGAACTTTTACCCTTCAAGTAGCCTACTAATCCGCATTTAAACGTTTAAATGCGTTTGTAACGACGTCATTCAAAAGCCAGCATAAGCTGGCTTTTTTACGTTAAACAAACTACAAACACGTCAAGCATATTTTTGCACAAAGTGCTTTTCTACGAGGTTCGTATGAGCTTGCACTAACTTTTGTGTCAGTATCGTTCTCGGATGTGTAAACACATCATGTGTTTTACCTTGTTCAATTATTACGCCCTTATCCATTACCAACACGCGGTCACTTATGTGTCTGACAATGCCAATATTGTGGGATATAAACACAAAACCTAAGCCGAGTTCATCTTGGAGCTTAAGTATTAAGTTTACTGTCTGCGACCTTACCGATGGGTCAAGTGCTGCAAAGGGCTCGTCAGCGACAATAATTTCTGGGTCAAGAATGAGGGCTCTGGCTAATGCAACGCGCTGCTGTTGTCCGTCGGACAGCATATGCCGATAAAAATGGAAATGTTCTCGCAATAAACCCACATTAACGAGGGTTTCTTCTATTTTTTCACGTCGCTGATTTTCGTTTAAATCCGTATTGAGCCTAAGCGTTTGTGACAAAATACTGCCGATGGATAGGGCTGGGTTAAAGGCATCGGCGCTATGCTGCAATATCATGCGAATCGTGTTATGCCGTTCTCGCCCGTCTTCTTTGTTGGCAATTAAGATCTCGCCTTTTTCTATGTTTAAAGCGCCTGCAAGCGCTTTAGCTAATAGCGATTTGCCCGAGCCATTGTTCCCTACAATCGCAATGGTTTCACCCGCTTGCATCGAAAAGCTAACTGGGCCTAGATGAAAGGTCTGGTCTTTGGCAAACAATTTGCCTTTTTGAATATACGTATATTCAATGTTTTTAACATCGAGAATAGCGCTCACAACTTAACCTCTTTATACACTTTGTGTTTTGTATTTTTAGGTAAATGTAATGGAAAGTGGCAGCTATACAAATGGTCTTGAATGTTTCGCGGTACTGGCACCATTACACATTCTTTTCTGGCATTAGGACAGCGAGGCCCTAGTCTGCAACCGGTAGGTAAGTGCTGTAAGGTCGGTATTGTGCCTTCTAAGGTCACAAGTTTAGATTTTGGCGGTAGAGATACCTGAAAACTGGGGGCACTGTCTAAGAGTGCTTTTGTATAAGGGTGCAATGGCCTCTTTAATAGCGATTTTACTTTCCCAGATTCCACTGTTTGACCGCAATACAGTACAGTCATGGAGTGTGCCATACTGGTAATGGCCAATAAATCATGGCTTACAAACAAAATTGCCAACTTTTTGGTTTCGTTAAATTTTAGCAATAGCCGCAATATTTGGGTTTTAGTAGCACTTTCCATTCCCCGAGTTGAGTCATCTGCAATCAATATTTTAGGCTCTGAGGCCAAGGCCATTGCAATCATGATTTTTTGGCTAATATCCGTAGGTATTTCGTGCGGGTAACATTCCATATAGCGTTTATGGTTTTTTATACCCACACGATGAAGTAAATTAACGGTTAGTTCTTCACGTTGTTTATTTTGCTTCCATGGCCACGCCTTAGTGATAAACTCATCAGGAATGCTTTCTTTTATTTGCTCTTTAATTTTGACTGAGGGGTCTAGTGCCGACGCTGGCTCTTGAAACACAACGGCAATTTCTCGTCGCATGATTTGTCTGCGCTGCTCTCCCGACATATCTAATAAGCTTTTACCTTGATATGTAATACGGTCAGCTTTTATCGACCAGTTGTCGGGTATCGCCCCCAATATTGCTCTAACGATAAGTGTTTTCCCTGAGCCAGATTCGCCCACCAAGGCACGAATTTCACCTTCATTCAATGTAAGGTTAACTTTTTCCAGCGCTTTTACAGTTTCGTCACCTGCATCGATAAATAGGGTCAGGTTTTTGATCTCTAATAATGCCATTAGCGCGATAGCCTATTTCGTAAGGCGGAGCGAAAACCTTCGCCTACAATATTCACGCTGAGGACCATGAGGAATATACACAGTCCAGGTATGAAAACTAGCCAAGGGGCAACATAGGCTACGTCTAAGCTTTGAGACAATACAACCCCTAACTCAATATTGGGATCTTGTGCCCCTAAGCTTAAAAAGCCTAAAGCAGATACATCAATGATTGCGATAGACAGCGCTAATGTCGCCTGAATAACAATGAGTTCTACCATGCCGGGTAAAATAGAGCGAAAGAATATTCGGGTAGGCCCAGCGCCATCTAGTTTATCTAACAAAACATAATCTTTTTGGAGTTGTTTTTTTACGAAAGTGCGAGTTTGATGCACAAATTGAGGAATAAGCGCTAAGGTTATTGCCATCATACTGTTAAACAATCCGGTACCCAATATGGCCACGATCACGATGGCGATAAGCAAAGTGGGAATGGACATTATCGAATCAAGCAAATGATTGACGATACTGGAACGCACGCCACTCAATACGCCGGCAAGCGCTCCTAAACCAACCCCAATGATGACAGAAACAAAGACAATAATGATACTGCTACCAAAGGTCGTGCGACAGGCAAATAGCAAACGAGAAAATACATCTCTACCTAAACTATCCGTGCCAAATAAATGGTTAATGGTACCGTTGGGCTCCCAAGAAGGAGGTAATAGTATGGCATTGGTATTTTGTAGATTGGGATCGAAAGGAGAAATTAACGGCGCAAGCAGTGCGATACCACAAAAAATCAGTAAAAGAATAAAACCAACGAGTGCTATGTGGCTGCGTTTGAATTCTAGCCATACATGCATCAAAGGAGAAGGGTAGTACTCTTCCTGATATAGGTTAAAGCGTTGCATTAACACCTCGCTCGCGAGCAGGATCAATCGCCCGCGTTAGAAATTCTGTAGAAATTGTCAATATCATTACAAACAAAGACACAATTAACATACCCATTCTAATCGCAGGGTAATCTCTTTGGTAAATTGCTTCAATTAGCCATTTACCAATGCCGGGCCATGAAAAGATAGTTTCGACTATCATAACGTTTGTTATCAATGTTGAGACCTGAAGTGCTAATATTGGTAATATTGGAATAATGGCATTCTTAAGGCCGTGCTTAAAAAATATTTGTCGCTGAGTAAAGCCTCGGCTCTTCGCGGCAATAATGTATTCCTTTTCCATAACATCCATAATACTTCTACGCACAAACCTTACAAAAAGCGCCGTGGTAACGATGGCAACTGATATTGTTGGCAATATAAGGTGCTGCAATGCGTCCTTAAAGGCATATCCTTTGTTCGGAATGTCTGATAGCCAAATATCAACCAATATAAAACCGGTTACGGAAGGTACTTCGAAGAGCAAGTCAATTCGTCCAGATGTTGGCAGCCATTCTAATTGCAAACTAAATACTGTAATAAAGATAAGGGCAAGCCAAAATACGGGAAAGGAATATGCGACGATTGAGAATGTGACGACAGAAAAATCAAATGGGTTGTGATGTTTGAGCCCTGAGATGAAGCCCAGCGGAATACCGATGGTGACTGAAACTACCGATGCATATACAACAAGCTCAATTGTTGCGGGAAAGGTAAGGGCGATTTCATCAAAAAGGTCGAGTTGGGTGCGATTACTTACCCCCCAATTGCCAGCAAATAAATTTTCCAAATAGTGTATGAACTGTGAAAACAACGACTTATCTAACTTAAAGGCCCGCTCTAGTGCCTCTCGCTGCTGATTGGAATCTGGTGTAATGCCTGATATGTTGGTGAGTAAATCGCCGGGAAATAAAAACGGCAATAAAAATGATAAGCCGATGAGGGCGAGTATCGTGAGTACAATTAGGTTTAGATAGCGAATACATAACCTAATCATTCAAGTTTTCCTTCGCGGTACGAGACACATTTTCAAAGCGTATACCGCCGTAAGGGTTAATGCGTAGTCCAGATATTTCTGCTCGCGTCGCTTGATATTGAAAGGCGTGAGCTATAGGCATTAAGGGGGTTTCATTAAAAATTAGGCTGTTTGCTTGATGGTAGATTTGCCGCCTAGTTTCTACAACGTCAGTGAGTAATGCTTGATCAACTAGCGCATCATACTCTGGGTTACACCACATGGTTCGATTTGTCCCGGAGGGGATAGCTTCGCAACTTAATAAGGGGCGGTAAAAGTTGTCAGGATCACCATTGTCTGCGTTCCAACCAATGAGCACTGTATCGTGAATACCACTGCGTAAGCTTTGTCTAAATATGTTCCAATCTTGGGTAACGATGTTGGCTTCTATACCAATGTCTGCTAAATATCGTTTAATAAGTTGCGCCATCTTCATCGCATTTGGGTTGTATGCCCGCTGCACTGGCATTGCCCAAATATCCATTGAAAAGTTATTTGGTACACCCGCCTGTTCCAGTAATTCTTTCGCTCTTACCGGGTTGTAGCCCAATTCTCTTCCACTTGATTCGTAGGCCCAAGAGGCTGACGGTACTAAACCTTTTGCTCTCACTGCTTGACCAAGATACACGGCATCAATTAGCGATGTTTTATCTACTGCTAATGCTAATGCTTGGCGTACATTGGGATTGTCAAAAGGAGGTTTACTAGTGTTAAAGCCCCAATAACCCACATTTAGGCCGGGCTTCTCTAGCAGTTTCAAATCACTTCTCTCTTCAATGACCGATAAATCACTTTGCGATGGAAAAGCAATGGCGTCACATTCACCAGTGATTAATTTTGCCATGCGCAGTGAACTACGTAAGGTGATATCAAATACTATTTGTTTAGGTCCCGACGGAGGTAAAAAGTGTTCTTCATTTTGAATGAAACGAATGAATTGGTTTTGGCGATAATTGACAAACTTGTATGGCCCAGTGCCAATCGGGAATTTGTCTAACCAACTTGGACGCCCATCTTTCATTAATAAGTTTGCGTATTCGGCTGACAGAATAACCGCAAAGTCCGTCGCAAGATTGGCCAAAAAAGAACTATCAGGCGCAAACAACGCGATTTCTACCCTGTAGCCGTTAATGCGTTTTACGTGTTTTATTTTCTGATATAAACCCAAGCTATCGAAGTATGGATATACGCCACCACCAATCTCGTGGTATGGATGTTTGTCGCTCCGCCACCTATCGATGCTAAAAATAACGTCGTCTGCATTAAAGTTTCGATTAGGCGTAAAGTAGTGCGTGGTATGAAATTTTACACCACGACGTAATTGAAACGTATAGGTTAAACCATCCGCACTCACCAACCAACTGCTTGCCAGTCCAGGAATGATTCGTCCATTCTCAGGGTTAAATTCAAGTAGGCGATCATATACTTGGTGGGCTGTTGCATCCGCTGTTGTGCTTGAGGTGTCTAGTTGAGGGTTGAAGCTACCTGGATTACTTTCTGAGCAGTAAGTTAATGCATCGATACTGTCATAAACCATTTGCTTCTCACAGGCAGATAACATGCCGCAAGAGATAAATATGCAAAGTAGCCAAGGTTTATTCACAACAGATTGCCAATAGTTAAGTTGAACTTTCGCCGTTTTCAAGCAAATTATATTTCTTTAGATAGCCTCTAAGTTGATGATACGTCAAAGAAAGTTTTTCTGCAGTTTTTTTCTGATTAAATTGAGAATCAGCCAATGCTTGTTTAATCATATCAATCTCAAATGTTTGTGACGCTTGTTTTAAATCAACAGGGAATGTAATTGCATCGACCGTATTTAGTTGCGCAAGTGCCGTTGTTTCATTCTCATGCGAGGATGTAGTGTTTTCGCCGCCAATTAAGGTGTTATTCGCCATGTTGTTCGAGTTCACCGCCGCGTCATTTTCTCCATAGTCTTCACGTCGAATAATTTGCTGGGGCGCTGTATCTGATTTCCGAATACGTTGTTTGGGCCGAAACTTGGATTCAAAAGGGTCGAGCACTATGTCGTGTACGGGGATATTTGGAGAGCTTCTGTAAACGGCGCGCTCAACGACATTTTTTAATTCACGTATGTTGCCGGGCCAATGGTAATCAAGGAGTGTTTGTTTTGCTTTTTGGCTAAAGCCGCTAAAGTATTCGTTAGACAACTCTCTAGTCATGTTAATCGCAAAGTGCTCAGCTAGGGTCATTATATCTTCCTGACGTTCTCGTAACGGCGGAATGGTGACAACATCAAATGCTAACCTATCAAGTAGATCGGCTCTAAAGTCACCTTGTTCAGCTAGGCTGGGTAAGTCTTCGTTTGTTGCAGCAATTAAACGCACATCAACTTTTACCGTGCGCGTGCCACCAACACGTTCAAACTCGCCATATTCAATTACTCTGAGCAATTTTTCTTGAATTAATGCGGAAGTATTCGCGAGCTCGTCTAAAAAAAGTGTGCCATCATGTGCATATTCAAATCGACCTTCTTTACGTTTGCCTGCACCAGTAAAAGCGCCAGCCTCATAGCCAAACAATTCACTTTCAAGTAAATTGTCATTTAATGCTGCACAGTTTAGTTTTACGTAATTCTGCTCCCAACGCTTAGACAGGTAATGCAAGCGCGCGGCGATTAGCTCTTTACCCGTGCCTCGTTCACCAATGACGAGTACAGGTTTATTCAATGGCGCTAATTGAGAAATTTGCTCAAGTATTTCTAAAAAGCTGTTGGCTTGACCGATTAAATTATCAGTCTTAGAGAACATCCCCACACTTTTTCCTTAATTGTTGGTCAATTTCACTAAAATATAGTCTACTTTAAAAGCAAAAAACTAGGTAGGAATTTTTTATTTTTACAAAAGTTTATATAAAACAGTGGGTTATATACAGCTTTGGAGTTGGCAAGCTATTTGAATAAGAGTAGTTAACTTAACAGTAAGTAAGTTCATAACCCAATAACCGGGCTTTACACTAAAGAGGTGACAACCATGGGAATTTTTTCACGTTTTACTGATATCATCAATTCAAATATCAACGCTTTGTTGGATAAAGCTGAAGATCCTGAAAAGATGGTACGTCTTATCATCCAAGAGATGGAAGACACCTTGGTAGAAGTGCGTAGCGCGTCGGCAAAAACTATTGCTAGCAAAAAAGAAGTTACGCACCAAATTAACAAATATCAAAGCGAAGCAAATGAGTGGGAAGCTAAAGCAGAACTTGCTATTAGCAAAGATCGCGAAGATTTAGCTAGAGCAGCATTGCAAGAAAAGCAAAAAGCCAATGAAGCGGCTGAAGGTTTGCAAAATGAGCTAAAAATCATTGAAGATGAATTAGCTAAACTACAGAGTGAAACCGGCCAATTGCAAGAAAAACTAGCTGATGCAAAAAGCCGCCAAAAGACAATTATTATGCGTCAAAAGACGGTGAGCTCTCGCTTACAAGTAAAAAAGCGCTTGGATTCTACGGTCGTCGATGCTGCGATGGGGCGCTTCGATCAATTTGAACGCAAAATTGATGATTTAGAATCACAGGTTGAAGCTTACGACATTGGTAAGAAAACCTTAAAAGACGAGTTTGCTGACTTAGAGTCTGATGGCAAAATTGATGACGAATTGGCGGCATTGAAGAAAAAAATGCAAAGTAAGTCTGCGCCTGCAGAGGTAACGCAAGTTAAGCCAAAAGCGAAAAAAGCGTAGTTGATATATTTTGTTTGAGCTTACATAATTGTAAGCTCACTCCTTTTACATAAGGGCTTGGGAGAATTTTAATGGACGAGTTAATTGTTATATTCACAGGCGTACCCCTCATATTGTTCATGTTGTTTGTGGCACCGCTTTGGCTGTTTTTTCACTATAGAAGCAAAAAGTCTATTTCAGAGGGTTTATCTGACCAAGAAAGACATATATTGCAAGACTTAGTCGCAAGAGAAGAGCAGATGTCAGAGCGTATCAAAACACTTGAAGCAATACTTGACGCAGAATCACCAAGTTGGAGGGAAAGAGCATGAATAATGGCAAGAAGCTTTATCGTGACCCAAAACAAGGTAAAATTGCAGGTGTATGTGTCGGTATAGCAGAGTTTTTTGGCATTGAAATCTGGCTAGTTAGAATATTGACTGTTGCCGCGTTTTTGTTGATGACGGGCCCATTCATCTTTCTTGGATATATCGTACTTTGGGCGGTTTTAGACAAAAAATCTAATGTTCAACAAAGTGAAGTGTATACCACCAAAAGCTATAAGCCCGGCGGTTCAAATAGCGCTACATTTGAAAGCAAAGGTTATGTTAATCGTGCAACTGACGCAAAGGTTGAGGTAAAGCAAGCCGTTTGGCAAGCTGGCCAGGCACCAAAAGAAGCGTTTAAGCAGATTCAACAAAAGTTTATTCGAACTGAAAATAGATTAAGAAAGTTAGAAGGGTTTGTAACATCAAATGAGTTTCAAATTAATCGAGAGCTGAATAAGCTATAGCAATAACTTCACTTTCATAAAAAACCGACATTAGACAATGTTGGTTTTTTGTTTAAGCCCGCCGTTAATACAATTAAAATAACTTTTTGGATTAAAATGTTTACATTTTTATCTGGTATTACCAGTTTGTTTTAATCAGTAAAAATTTATTTACATAGTGCAGTTTTATTAGTATCAGCTTTCAATTTAATGGTTGAAGATGATGCAAAAATCAAACGTAAAGAAAACACCCTATACCGCGAGAACGCCAGACAATAGTGGTTTTATCCATTGGAATGATGATGAACATTTACGTTGGTCGCGTTTGTGCGCGCGTCAACTGAGTTTGCTATCAAACCGAGCATGTAAAGAGTATATGCGAGGGCTTGATCTACTCTCAATGTCTATGAATCATATTCCTCAACTGCAAGATGTCGATCGCGTGTTGCAGCAAACTACAGGTTGGCAAACCGCTGCAGTGGCCTCACTGATCAATTTTACCGAGTTTTTTACATTGCTATCAAATAAGCAATTTCCAGTAGCCACTTTTATTAGACGCGAGAGTGACTTTGATTATTTGCAAGAGCCGGACATTTTTCATGAGCTATTCGGTCACTGTCCTTTGCTAACAAACCCGTCGTTTGCACATTTTACACATATGTACGGCAAGTTAGGATTGGCGGCGAACAAAGAAGAGCGCGAGTTTTTAGCGAGATTATATTGGTTTACCGTTGAATTTGGTTTGATACAAACCGATGACGGGTTGCGTATATACGGTGGTGGCATCTTATCTTCTCCCAATGAAACTATTTACGCTGTCGAAAGCACAATACCAAAAAGAAAGGCCGCAGAGTTAATCGAAATGCTGCGTACACCCTATAAAATAGACCAAATTCAAACGACATATTTTGTCATAAGTAGCTTTGAACAACTTTACAAAATGGCTAACTCAGATCTCATGTCTTTAGTTGATGAAGCTAGAGACAAGGGAGTGCGTGTACTAGATTAATTTTTTTGATTTCGTTCAATTATTAACAAATTTTAATCCTTGATCCGTAAGTATATCCTGCCGTAATAGATGTTACACACACAGGTGCAACGCACACCCAAGACTAAGTATGGTGATATTGGATGAGGCTAGAAATAAGCTGCGAGGATAGAGTTGGGATAACACAGGACGTACTAAACATTTTGACGGATTATCATATTGATTTACGTGGTATTGAAATAGAGTCTAAAGGCAAAGTTTTTCTCGATTTCCCCACGATTGAGTTCACAGACTTTCAGACCCTAATGCCTAAACTACGACGAGTTGAGGGCATTACCGACGTAAAAACTACCTTATTCATGCCAATACAACGAGAACGAAATCAGTTGAGAGCGCTTTTACAAACACTTCCTGATCCCGTGTTTTCTGTAGATACCGATGGTCGAGTGATACTGGTCAATGATGCCGTTAAACGGTCACTAGAAATGACAGATGAACAAATTTTGTCATTAAATATAGATGATGTTGTTTGTGGTTTTAATATTAGTAAGTGGTTAGATGGAAAAGAAGTAAATGCGCAAGCACACAAAGTCCGCTTTATTGAGCAAGACTATATTTGTGATTTGTTACCGGTATGTGTACCTGACAATGACAAACAGATAAATGCTGGCGCAGTCGTGATGCTCAAATCTGAAACGCGACTAGGAAGGCAGTTGACTATAATTAATCAAACCACCGGGGACAGTTTTAATGGGTTTGACGCGCACTCCACAGCAATGCGTAAAGTAATACGTGAAGTAAAACGGATGTCAGAATTAGACGGGAATATGTTAATTATTGGTGAGACAGGGAGCGGGAAAGAGCAAATCGCTAAAGCATGTCACGACAATAGTTCACGCAATGACGGCGAATTTGTGACGCTTAATTGTGCATCCTTACCCGACGACGTTGCAGAAACTGAGCTATTTGGCTATGCAGCCGGTGCATTCAACCGAGATGAGGCGAAAATGGGCCTATTTGAACAAGCGTCGGGCGGCACATTGTTGTTTGATGAAGTGAGTGAAATGTCGTCAATTTTGCAATCTAAATTGTTGCGCGTATTGGAATACGGTACTTATCATCAAGTCGGTGATAGTAGAGTACGTTCTATCGATTGCCGAATTATCTGTACTAGTTGTAAAGATTTGGTTGATTGCGTTGATGCTGGTAAATTTCGTGAAGACTTATATTATCGGCTGAACGTGTTATCGGTGTTTGTACCACCGCTTCGTGAAAGAAAAGCGGATATTATTGCATTAGCGAATCGCTTGTTAATTATTCATAGCAAAAAACTGGGTATTGACCCACCAAAACTCAGTAAATCATGCATTGAATATTTACAAGGCTACCCTTGGCCGGGCAATATACGCCAACTTAAAAATGCCTTGTATCGAGCAATATCCTTGTCCGATGGTAGAGAAATATCTCATGACGCTATTCAGCTGCCGTCCTGCAGTGCAACGGTGACTTACATTGATGAAAACTTTGAGGGCAGTTTGGAAGATGAAGTTAAAAAATTCGAAAAAGATATGCTTAAACGACTCTATCCATCTTATCCAAGTACAAGGCAACTGGCGAGAAAGCTCGGTTTGAGTCATACTGCAATAGCGAATAAACTGAGAGAATATGGCATAAACAAGGTGACTATTAAACACTAGTGCGTGTTTTGAGGAAGTAAATGAATGAGCGAACAAGTTGATTTAAAACTTTATGGCTATTGGCGATCATCAGCGACTTACAGAGTGCGTATTGCACTTAATTTAAAAGCGCTTCCTTATGAATATGTGCCCATCAGCCTTGTCGCTGATGGCGGTCAACATAAAACGGCTGAATACCAGAACATCAACCCATCGATGCTCGTGCCGACCTTCGTCGACACCGATAAAGACATTACGCTATACCAATCATTAGCAATTATTGAATATTTGGATGAAAAGTACGCATCAGGTACGCAATTAATGCCCAAGCATACACTCGACCGAGCAAGGGTTAGAATGTATGCACAAGATATCGCATGTGATGTACAGCCCTTGGCAAATTCAGGCGTTATCAAAAAATCTCAGACGCTCTTTAATGCGAATGATGAGCAAACAGCTGCTTGGTCTCGTTACTGGATATCTAAAGGTTTTACTGCACTTTCAAAAAAGTTGGCGGGTAGAAGTGGTGAATATTGTTACGGATACGATATAACGCTTGTGGATGTGTGCCTCGTGCCTCAGGTATATAATGCGGAGCGTTTGGGTATTAATATGGATGAATTTCCTTTGTTGCAAAAAATTAATCGCAACTGCTTAACCTTAGACGCGTTTAAAGACGCATCTCCAGAGCGGCAGGTTGATGCAAAATAGGGTTTGACTAATTCACTGCGCCATTGTTTAGAGGTAATTCGGTTGTGTTTTTGACTTGTTTTAATGCGAAGGTCGAACTGAGATGATCCACGAGTGGCAAATTAGTTAAAGTCGATTTAAGTAGGTGCTCATATTCTTCAATACTGCGCACGATAACTTTGAGTAGATAGTCTTTGTCCCCACTAGTCGTATGACATTCCACGATTTCGTCGATATCCTGAACTGCATTTTCAAAGCTTGTTAACGAATTGCCGTCATGGTTTTTTAGCGTGACATAAATGAACACAGATACACCGAGGTTCAGTTTTTTGGCATCTAGTAAAGTAACTCTGTTTGTTATTACACCGTCTGTTTCCATGCGTTTGACTCGTCGCCAGCATGGCGTATGGGAGAGGCCAACATGTTGACTTAACTCTGCCATCGAGACGGTGGCATCTCGTTGTAGTACTTTAAGGATCTCGATATCAAATTTGTCTAGTTTCATCTTTTTTTCAGCCATTTATTGTTATTATTGATATAGCCATCTTAAATTATTAAGAATTATAGGATGAACATTCTAAAATATCGAACACAATTTGGAATAGGTAAAATATAAAAATGATGATTTGTTTAAAGAATAGGCAAAAGATTAAGTAAAGAGCAGGTTGTACTTGCATCAGCTTTCGTAAATCGTCATAATTCGCGCCCTGTTGGATGAGGATTCGTTCAACATTTCTATGGTGAACTCCGGTTCTCTCGCAATGATAATTTGGGAACCCGGTCAGGCCCGGAAGGGAGCAGCCGTACCAAGGGACTCATGTGCCGAGATGTAGCTGGGGTTTACCACCAATTCAAACTTACTAAGAATTATTCTTTACATATTGACGATTGTTCTCAAAGCTCGTTCAAAGGAAGTGTACTCGTAATTTGACCTATTGTTCAATTTGTCTTAATGTCATTGTAAGAGTAATATAAAAATCAAAACTTTAACTTTTATCAGTTAAGTTGAAATAAAAAATAAAAAATAAAAAATAAAAAATAAAAAATAAAAAATAAAAAATAAAAAATAAGGGAGAAACATGAGCTTTAATAAAACTAAAATAGCAATCCTAATTTCGGCATCATTTTGCTTGAATATGCCGACAATGAGCGCATTTGCTCAAGACCAAACTAGTTCTGATACTGAAGAAGTAGAAAAAATATCAGTAACTGGTTCGCGTATTGCCAGAGCAAATCTAGTCCAAGCAACTCCGGTGACATCTGTTAGTGCCGATGATATTGAAAAGTCAGGTACTTTTGACTTGGGTACGGTATTAGCCGAGTTGCCCGCAATTGGCGGGACAAGTACCGCATCCGGGAACGCTAACAATAACGGTTTAGCAGGTCTAAGTTTAGCTGACTTAAGGCGTTTAGATTCATCTAGAACATTAACTTTGGTAGATGGGAAGCGGCATGTTGGCTCTGATGCTGGTACATCAGTTGTAGATTTGAATAGCATTCCTGCAGGTTTAGTTCAATCAGTTGACATAATAACTGGTGGTGCGTCAGCTATATACGGTTCTGACGCGGTATCCGGTGTAGTCAATGTTATTCTTAAAAAAGATTTTGAAGGCTTAGAGTTTGATGCAAGAGGGCAGACATCTACTCAAGGTGGCTTCGGGAAAAATCACTCGTTCAGTATATTAGGCGGCGGAAATTTTGCTGATGATAAAGGTAATGCTACATTCTCTTTATCTCATGCTCGCACTGGACGAACTCGATCAACTGATTTGCAGCAATCGGGATTTTATGGAACGGTAAATAATCCTGAGAGTATAGGTGAGGAAGATGGCATTCCAGATTTACTTTTCGTGCCTAATGTTGGGTCTGAGTGGATACACAGAAATGGTGTATTGATTAATAATGGTCCGCAATATGGTTTTAATGACGACGGGACGCCAGTTCGTCAACAATCAAGAGAGTTTACGAATAGTTTTGCTTTTGGTAATTTTCCTAATGGCTGTGAAACATGCTTCTTCGGTGATAATTATGTAGATGTACTCCCAGAGCAAAATAGAGTCACCGCATTTGGAACATTTAATTATGATATTACAGACAATGTTTCGTTTAATTCCTCTGTAAAATATGTACTTTCAAATATAGAGCAAAGCTTCCAACCTGCATTTAGGTTCACTGGTGGTGGTGGAATAAGTGTAAATGTGCAGGATAACCCATTCCTAGATCCAGTTCTCAGGCAAGAATTAATTGAGCAAGGTGCTTCATCTGTTGGTGTTAACCGCTTCTTGGCAGATGAACGTGGCGAAGGACGTAATGCTGACAACCGCAGAACTACATTTAGGCTTACATCTGGTTTTGAAGGTTTGTTTGACCTAGGTGGTACCTTCGTTGAGTGGGAAACGTATTACATATATGGAGAAACTAATAATACTATTGGCCAACAAAATGCTATTATCCTCGGAAATCTTTCTGCAGCAGTTGATTCAGTGATCGACCCAAATACGGGGTTAGCTGCTTGCCGACAAGATGTACCTAGTGCGCAAGGTGAAGGTTATGAGAGCCCTGAGACTGTCAGCAGAACAGGAAGAGCATGTTTGCCATATAATCCATTTGGGAACCAAAACTCTCGCGAAGTATTGGATTATGTTTATAATACTAGCCTGTCAACTGAAGAAGTAACCCAAGAAGTATTTGGCGGTTCTTTCAATTTTGATACTGGTGAATTTTTTGAGTTACCTGGCGGTGCAATAGGCTTTGCTGGCGGTTATGAATACAGAAAAGAAACTTCGTTCAGCACATTCGATAGAATTGCTCAAGCCGGTTTTACACAACAAGCCGCATCCCCCGACCAGGGTGGTGAGTTTGATGTTGAAGAAGTGTTTGCAGAAGTATTCGTACCTATTTTAATGGGCGAGTCTTTTGCCGAAGAATTGTCACTAGATGCTGCTGTACGTGAAGCAGATTACTCCCACTCGGGTAGTGCAACAGCTTGGAAAGTTGGCTTGATTTACTCACCAATTGAAGATGTTCGTTTCAGAGCTACGTTATCTGAAGCTGTTAGAGCTCCAAACATTGACGAAGCATTTCGGCCTCAATCTCCTGGGTTCGGTCGCGTAGCGGATCCTTGTGATGAAGATAACATTGATGATAACCCGAATCGCCGAGCCAACTGTGCAGCAATAGGTGCACCGACTAATTTTCAAGCAAATGATAATGTATCTGTAGGAACGATAACAGGCGGTAACCCTGATTTGTTGCCTGAGTCGTCAGAATCCCTTACATATGGCGTTGTATACACTCCGTCATTTATAAATGATTTTTCAATTACTTTAGATTTCTATGATATTGAAATTGTTGATGCGATTGACCAAGTCCTTGTCCAGCGTATTGTTGATAACTGCGTAGATTCGGCTTCCGGTCCAGATGCAGGGTTTTGTGATCTAATTGAACGCGACCCGAACACATTCGATGTAGATACAGTTCAATCAACTTTCATTAATACTTCAAAACTAACGACGAAGGGTGTAGATTTTGAAGTTGCTTATTTGCATGATATTTCTCAGTATGACTTTGGGGCAAATGGATCCTTAAGATTTAGATTACAAGGTAATTATTTGGATGAACTGAATCGCTTTGAATTTCAAAATGTACCTGACGAGGTAAATGTTGAAAGAGGTGAGCGAGGAGACCCTAAAGTATCATTTATTACAAATGTTGATTACATCGGTGAAGGTTGGACTGTCGGCTGGAGAGGAAGATTCCTAGACAGTCAAGCATTAATTGCCTTGGGGCCAGATGAGGATATCCCTGAAGATAGAAGCCCCGCATTCACTGGGTCGTATATGACGCATGATTTAAATTTTAGTTATGATTTAGGTGATCATATAATTGTAAATGGCGGAGTCAGAAATGTTGGAAATCGACTTCCTCCTACTAATTTGCTGGGTGATGGTATTAATGACAACATCTTTGACTTCTTAGGAAGACGTGTATACGCAGGTATAAAAATTTCTCTGTAGTTATGCTGTGAGTTGTTAAAAGTTTAAATAAGTTTTTTCTAGCTATGATACACCCTCTGTTTTACAGAGGGTGTATCATTTCTGCTTGCGAATATATTGTCTCGTCGATTTTGTAGGAATAAATGAATAGACAACTCTGCAGTATTTACGATTTTCAAAAAAGGGAGTAAATAGAAAATGCTTTTTTTAGCCTGAAAGCAAAAAGGTATCCATGACACGATATCAAATCAGTTTACTTTCGCTTTGTACTGTCGAGGTACTCAATTCCCTTTCTAATAGCGTTTTCTACATTCATTTGCATTTGTAGCCTTTCTGAATTAGGCAGGTAAAACGCCATATCGACTTCGTATCGAATGTATCGAGGTTGTAATTGATTCAGGACTAAGCAGGTTAGATCCGCAAGGTAATCATCTGATTTAATTGAACAAACTTCCATTTTATCTAAGGTCTCTAAAACAAGGTGCTCGTAATAATTGTGAATATCGTTATCTAATTTCAATGTTATTCCCTCCAGATAGGATGTTTTAAACTATTTGTACGCACATAATGTATGTATCTGCAATTATGGCAATAAATTAACAGCAACTTGCAATCTGTGAATTTTGAAGCAAGCAATCCGTATGTGCCATTTATTTGACGAAGCCTTTCATTCAGGTTTATTATCAAGATGTGGCGAAAAGATCACGAATTAAAAATATAACTCAAACAATAAATAATCAAAATAATATTGATGTCTAGGGAGACAGAATGTTTACAAATAACAAAATAGCGCGAGCTGTCAAGTTTGCGTGCGCCGTTGGTGCGGCCTCAACAATCTCATTTTCTAATTTAGCATTAGCGCAAACTCCTGACGGAGAAGTAGTTGAGCGTATTTCTATCACTGGTTCAAGTATTAAAAGAACCGATATGGAAGGTTCACTACCTGTTACAACCTTGACTCAAGAAGACATTGCCAAATCCGGCGTTACGTCTATTCCTGACTTAATTGCGCAAATACCTGCAATGCAAGGTTTTCAAACACCATCACAAAGTGTTGGTGGCGGCGGCGGCGGTATATCCACAGCCTCTATTCGTGGTCTCGGCGGCGAGTATACTCTTGTGTTACTAAACGGACGTCGCTTAGCGTCTGCCGATTCTGGCGGCTCAATTGACGTTAACTCGATTCCTTTATCTGCAATCGAAAGGGTAGATGTGCTGACTGATGGCGCTTCGGCTATATACGGCGCGGATGCAATCGCTGGGGTTATCAACTTCATACTAAAAAGTGATATTCAGGAAACGACGGTAAGTGCTCGTTATGATGCCCCTCAAGAGTCCGGTGGTGACAATTTCTCACTGAGTTTAACTACTGGTTATGGTGATGTAAGCTCAGATGGTTTCAATGTCTTTTTGTCCGTTTCTCATGAAGACCAAACCCAATTAGCGAGTAGGGAACGTGAATTCGCCAAAACAGGTTTTATTCCATTTACTCATAATGGTGATGATCTAATGTTCGTTGCCTCTTCGTCTAACGCTATTCCTGGTAATGCTCGTGTGCGTTTCTTGGACCCCAATAATCAAGATAGAAATGGCGACGGAGTTGTTAACTCACGAGATACTTACAGCTACCAATTCAATCCTTTTGCCGCGGCAAACAATGGTTGTGGCCCAAATAACGTACCGTCACAAGCTGCTACTGCCACTGTATTAACTGACCGCTGTGTATTTGATTTTACGTCAACTCTAGAGATTTACCCTGAATCTACCAGAGACAATGTTATTTTGGGTGGTTTGGTAAGTTTGGGTGAATCAGCTGAAGCTTATGCCACAATAAACTATTCAAAATTTGAACAGATAGCTCGTATCGCCCCTTATCCTACAGGTACGTTTACCATACCAACAACATCACCACTCGTACAAACAGAAGTTTTGCCATTTTTACCGAATGGTGTTGATTTCACACAAACTGATGGTAGTGTCTTAAACTTTACTGGCGACGAGATACTAGCAAATATTTTCGATGTTGCTGGCGCGTGGCGGGCCTTACCAGGTGGTAATCGTACAAACGAATTTTCAACCGATTCTCTTTGGACTAACTTCGGTGTTCGAGGTGAGTTTGGTGATATATCGTATGACGTTTCATTAACGCATTCTAGCGTTGACCGTGACGACACAATTCTGACTGGTTACCCAATAACGTCTTTGTTTATACCACTGGTATCATCTGGTGAGGTCAATGTATTCGCTCAACCAAGTGACCTGACTGATGAAGAAAGAAGTGCAATATCAGGTACCATATTCAACGGTTTAGACACAAAAACTGAAACCGAACTAACCGTACTTGAAGCCAAGTTCTCTGCACCAGTATTTGAATTACCAGCTGGTGAAGTATACTTAGCAGGTGGTTTCGATTATCGCGATATGTCTTATAAGAGACCTACGTCAGCAGCGAATCAGCAAGCGGTTATCTTGTTTACACGACCTGATCCTGAGTTTGATTTATCCCGTGAAACATTTGGAGCATATTTAGAAGCGGCAGTGCCAGTAACGGAAAACTTAGAAGTGACCGGTGCGGTGCGTTACGATGAAATAAGTGACATTGCTGCTACTTCAGTCTTATGGACAGATCCAGATGGGGATGGCGTTAACACTGGCGCTACTCAATCAGGCACTAGCGGTATTGATATGGACGATGTTACATACAAGGTTAGTCTAGCGTATCGACCTACTGACGAATGGTTGATTCGTGCATCGAATGCCACAGGTGTGAAAGCACCTACTATGCGTCAAATAGCTGAGCCTCGTATCCCATTTGGAGTAACAGGCAATACTTACGATTGCCCATTTACTGGATCCGACCCATTAGCCGCTTTTTGTTTAGCGCCTAGTTCACAGTATGATGTTGTTAGACAAGGTAATGAATTCTTAGAGCCAGAAGAATCTGAGCAATTTTCTGTTGGTGCAGTATATGATGATGGTGACTTCAACTTCAGTGTAGACTACTGGAAACTTGAGCTGACAAATCAGGTGTTACCAGCTACTGAAGGGCAAATTTTCGGAAATCCAGAGCAATTTCGAGAGTTGTTTACCACCCAAGTTAACCCTGGTACAGGTGACCAAGAGTTAGCGATGATCACTGCGTCTGTTAACGTAGGTAAGGCTAATATAGAAGGTATTGATTATACCTTCGGATTTACGAATGAACTTGGCTCAGCTAGTTTACTTACTACAGTATCTGGTACCTATATGATTGAAAGCAACTACTTACGGGCCGGTACTGGCACTGGAGATGTTGCTGCAGTCTTTGATACTAGCTTGGGACGCAAAGGACCAGATGATGCTGTGGTATTTAATAACAGAGTGCGTATTGTGAACGAGCTTGAGCACGGTAATTTCTCTCATTCTGTTGCGATAAACTATCAAAGCGGTTGGACTGATGAAAACTTTGCTGGAGGAGACTCGAGTATTCGTTTAGCGAGTGATTTGAATACCTTCTACGCTGGCGGTGTTCAACTACAAGTGCCGTCTTATACCACTGTTGACTACGTAACTAGGTTTAACTATAACGACCATTTATCTGCTTCGTTTGGTATCAATAACTTGTTTGATAAACAACCGCCTCTTGCATTGGGCGAGAATGGTGGTCACCAAGAAGGCTTTGATCCTCGTTACTTTGATGTGTTCGGACGTACCGCTTATTTCAGTGTTGATTACACATTCTAAACGTTATATCTAAATAAGTAGAAGTTTAAACAAAGACCCTCAACAAGTGTTGAGGGTCTTTTTATATAGCCGATGCTTTTTCTATCGTCTTTATGCAGTCTTTTGTATACTCGCTTTGTCTCTAACACTCATTTTTTGAATGTATTCATTCGTGCTGTTTAACATAAATTGATCTGTCGCAAACCTCGTTTGCAGGAAAGTAAATTTAAGCGAGAATACTTGTTATGAGTTTATATTTATATGATAAATATGAATATAATTTAAACAACCAACTCAAGCCATTAAAATTTCAGTTGTAACAACACATTACTAAGAAGTCTTACCACACGTCGCATTTCTATTTATTTGTAATAACTTAGTCCAACCAACCTTGACATTTATGTAACATCCTGTGACTATTTACGTGATTGCCTTTATTGTGTATTAAAGGCAGAACTTTAAATATAATCATGTCGATAGCCACATCCGTGAGCCGACACCAGAATTAATGGTTGGGAATATGTCCAAAATGAGCAAGAGAACTCAAATTGCGGCGAGTGTTGTTGGTGCTATTGCGTTAGCATCTACGTCAATCGCTTTTGCAAACCCTCTTCAAGATGTTCAAAAAGAAGAGCAAAAGATTGTGAGGGATGCAGCAAAATCACAAGAAAAAATAGACGGTTTACTTGAACAATCACAAGAGCTTTTAGCCGAATATAGAAGTGTTGTCGACCAGACAGAAAATTTAAAAATTTACAATGATTACCTTGCTGGTTTAGTTGCAGATCAACAACGCGGTATTGACTCATTACAGCGCCAGATTGATTCTATTGAAGAAACGAAACAAAACATTGTGCCGTTGATGTATAAAATGATTGATAGCCTTGAGCAATTTATCAAGTTAGATGTTCCAATCAATCTACAAGAACGTTTAGACCGTGTTGAGCGCCTTCGTGACTTAATGACGCAGTCAAACGTGACAGTATCTGAACAATTCCGTCAGGTGCTAGACGCTTACTCAATTGAGAATGAATACGGCCGCAGAATTTCAACTAACGAAGGTTCTATTAGCGTTGGTGGTAGTTCGGTTCCAGTAGATTTCTTTAATTTAGGACGTACGTCTCTAGTTGCGCTTACATTAGACCAATCAGCTGCTTATGTTTGGGACAATGGTGCGAGAGAATGGCAGTCGCTAGACGACTCTTACCTCGGTTCTGTTGTTACAGCCGTTCGTATCGCTCAGGGCTTAGAACCTGAAGACCTAGTTAAACTTCCAATTAAAGCGGCGGAGTAAGCGTCAATGAAAACAATGATTAAAACACTATTGGCAACTGCATCGGTTGCGCTGGTAATGGGTACCGCATCCGCTCAAACGGCAAATTCGCTAGAAGATTTGCTTGAGCAAGTAAAAAAAGACAGAGTATCTGAAGCAAAAATAAATGCTGATCGCGAAAGAGAGTTCACGAGCGATAGAGCAGACAAGCAAGCATTGCTAAGAAAGGCGCAAGCAACGTTT
This sequence comes from Agaribacter marinus, assembly GCF_030160655.1. Taxonomy (GTDB): domain Bacteria; phylum Pseudomonadota; class Gammaproteobacteria; order Enterobacterales; family Alteromonadaceae; genus Glaciecola; species Glaciecola marina. The sequence continues at coordinate 1,448,801 of NZ_BSOT01000005.1, read as the reverse complement.
ACCGCAGAAGAAGCACGTGGTGACAGACTTACGCAACAATTTGCGGATAACGAAAAAGCAATTATCGCAAAAGAAGAAGAACTAGACCAAGCAACCGGTACCTTAGGTGAAATGTTTGGTGTGGTACGTCAAGCCTCTGCTGATGCATACGGTAATATTTCAACGTCTATTGTAAGTGCGCAACTTACTGGTCGTGAAACGTTTTTACAAGAAATGTCACAGGACTCTAAAGGTTTACCTAACATTCAAGAGTTAGAAGAATTATGGTTATCTTTACAACAAGAAATGACGGCATCTGGTCAAGTTGTTAAATTCCAAGCCGAAGTTGTTGACCTTGAAGGCGGCTCTACAACACAAGAAGTTGTGCGTGTAGGTACGTTTAACCTTATTGGTGAACAAGGTTATCTTGTGTATAACGATTCAGCTAATAAGATTCAGCCTTTGGGCCGCCAACCTGAAGGTTACCAAGTTGCATCTACTCAGGATTTACGTGACGCTTCAAGCGGCATCATACCAGTTTATATAGACCCTTCACGTGGTGCTATTCTTAATTTGTTCAAACAAAAAGCAACATTATCTGAGCGTTATCACGCGGGCGGTATAGTTGGTTATATCATTACTGTGATGCTTATAATTGGTCTTCTAATTGGCGTATTCAAACTCATTCAATTAAGTCTAATGGCTAGTAAGATGAAGTCACAGCTTAATAATATCGATAACCCGTCTACAGGTAACGCGCTAGGACGTATCTTAAGCATATACAAAGAGAACAAGTCTGTTGATACAGAAACATTAGAACTTAAACTTGACGAAGCAATTCTTAAAGAGCTGCCGACCGTTGATGCAGGTATCAACATCATTAAGATTTTCTCAGCTATTGCTCCGTTACTTGGTCTACTAGGTACAGTACTTGGTATGATTGCGACCTTCCAGCAAATTACTTTGTTCGGTACGGGTGACCCACGTATTATGGCTGGTTCAATTTCAATGGCGCTAGTAACTACTGCTCAAGGTATTATTGCAGCACTACCACTAATTCTGATGCATAGTATTGTTGCTGCACGCAGTAAGTCTATCGTACATATCTTAGACGAACAGACCGCTGGCATTATTGCAGAACACGCAGAAGCGGAGAAAGCATAATATGTTGACCCTAATTGGATTATGGGAATCTGTTAGGGAATTCATCGCTACCGGTGGTGACGTACTTTATTTCGTCGCTGCCGCGCTCTTTCTAATGTGGGTTTTAATGATTGAGCGTTATTGGTATCTTTCTGCTGTCTTCCCAAAAGTGCGCAAGCAAATTATTGCGGACTGGGATGCCAGAAAAGATACAACATCATGGTATGCGCATCGAATTCGCGACGCATGGATTTCACGAGCATCTGACAATTTACAAGCGCGCTTGTTGATTATTAGAACTTTAGTTGCAATGTGCCCTCTAATAGGTTTATTAGGTACAGTGACCGGTATGATTAACGTATTCGAAACAATGTCTACGCAAGGTACGGGTAACGCAAGATTGATGGCCGCAGGTATATCAATGGCAACTATTCCTACAATGGCTGGGATGGTGGCCGCGCTATCAGGACTTTTCTTTAGCTCTCGGTTAGAAGCCAAAGCTAAAATGCATAAAGAGTCATTGATAGATAGCTTGCCACATCATTAGTAGAGGTAGTTATGGCACGTAAAACAAGAGAACCAGATGAGGAAGCGCAAATTGATATGACACCGATGTTAGACATCGTGTTTATCATGCTGATCTTCTTCATTGTAACTACCGTTTTTGTTAAACAAGCAGGTATGGAAGTAAACAAACCTGAAGGTGAGACGGCAGTTCAATATAAAAATGCCAACATTTTTATCGCGATTACTGAAGATGGTGATGTCTGGATTGACAGACGCGAAATATCATCTGAAGCAGTAAGAGCAAATGTAGAGAAGTTACTCTTAGAACAACCGACCGAAGTTGTGTTCATCCAAGCGGATGAAAAAACCAAACACGGTCTTGTAATAGAAGTAATGGATCAGGTCAAAGCTGCCGGTATTGACCGTGTAGCAGTCGCAGTGAGGGAGTAAATATGGTTAGAATAATTGCTTCTATTTTCATTGGTGCTGGTATTGTTTTCGCCCTTTTTGTCATTATGGCAAAATTGGTGGAAAACACGGGTGAGCGCTCAGAGCCGCTTGACCCGCCACCAGTCATTGATATTTTGATGAGTGAACCGGATGACACTACTCAAACTAGAGTACGTCAACCGCCACCGCCACCGCCGCCACCTCAAGAACCGCCAAAGGTTCAAGTAGTGGAGCCAGAAGCTGCTGAACCGGATGCAAACGCATTTAGTTTGTCAGTACCTGGTATCGATACAGGCGGTGTTGGCGTGAGTATTGGTGGATTTGGTGGTCAAATCCAAGACGGCGATGCTACCCCCATTTTTAGGCAAGATCCAAAGTATCCACCAGAAGCCGCTCGTGATGGTAAAGAAGGTTGGGTATTAATGTCTTTTACTATTAATGAAATTGGTGGTGTTGAAGATGTTGAGGTACTTGACGCGCAGCCAAAACGTATCTTTGACCGTGAGGCCAAAAGAGCGTTACGGAAGTGGCGTTACAATCCTAAAATTGTTGATGGTAAAGCGGTTAGACAACCGGGGTTAACGGTTCAACTAGACTTTACGCTTGAAGGAGGTTAATTATGATTAAGCGATTCAATAAAATTTTATTAACTTTCTCTGTGCTGACTATTGGTACTTATACAAGTAGTGCTTTAGCACAGCAGGCGCCACCTGTAGCGTGTGCGGGATATGTACCGGCAAAAACGCAACTAATTGGTGAGCGCGCAGGTAAAAAATTGACAGCGGCATTCGAGGCGTATAATCAAGATAATACGCCCGAAGCTATTCGTTTACTGGGTGAGATTGAAGCGAAAGACCCCTTCGATCAAGCAACGGTTAATAAGTTTTTAGGGCAACTTTTGGTGTCGGAAGACGACAAAGAAGAAGAAGCCTTAAAAACCTTGATTGAGTCAATCAATGTAAAAACGTTGAATGACAAGGATCATGCTGACGTGTTGTATCTTGTCGCACAGTTGTCTTTGCAAATGGAAAAGTATCAAGATTCAATTGATTGGTTTGGTAAGTGGATGGATTTCACTTGTAAAGAAACCTCGCAAGCGTACTTATTCATTGGGCAAGCTTACACGCAAATGAAGAAGTTTGATGAGGTGATTGCGCCAGCTGATAAGGCAATTGGATTGCTTGAAGAGCCAAGTAAAGACCCTTATGTGCTTAAAGTTAATTCTTATATGGAAAGGAAAATGTTTAAAGAAGCCGTTAAGGTATCTGAAACATTAGTACAGCTTTTTCCAGACGATAAGCTTTGGTGGACGCAAACGGGCTTTTTCTACATGATGCTTGAAGACTATTCTAGTGCTCTGGCAACTTTTGCTTCTGCATACAGACAAGGTTTTTTAAGTAAAAAATCAGAGATAAAAGCGCTCATTCAATTGTATTCTGCGTCAGATGCGCCTATTCAATCCGCTCGATTGTATAAAAAACATTTAGAAGCCGGGTTATTTGAAGAGACGGCTGCTGAGCTTGCTGCTTTAGCTAGAACTTATCACCAAGCAAAAGAGTACAAGTCTGCAGCGCAGTATTATGCAAAAGCAGCTGGAAAGGAGGCAAAGCCTGAATACTTCCAAAAGCAAGGTGAGTTGCTAATTAATGCGGAAGATTACAAAGGTGCTATTAATGCACTTGAAAAAGCCATTGAGTCGGGTGTAGAGAATCCAGCAAAAGTTCACATGTCACTAGCTTTGGCTAATCTTTGGATTGGTGACTTTAGAGAAGCTCATAAACATGCTTTGGAATCTAGGGGTGATCCTAGCCAAAGACGCAGTGCTAACGCATGGATTGCGCACATAAAAACCAAAGCCAAAAATAGTGGTATAACACTGTAAGGTGTATACAGCTTAACAAGATAAAAAACCCGCTGTTAATAGCGGGTTTTTTTTATCCAGTCCATGAGCCTTTTTCTTGATTTATATTTGTCCTCTTGAGAAATCCCCTTACTCACCAATGTTACGATATCTTGTTCATATTCAGTCAATTTACAAAAGTTAATCAAGTAGTAACATTCCGGCAATAGCTGTTCGACCTGTAAGTTGCCATTGATGAGGCGGTGAAATCTATTTTTTAGGTAAGTATCTATTTGTTCATGCATGAATTGTTCAGAAGCTAAACGAGTGTTTATTTGTTGTGGGATTCTATTTAGGAGATTCGGTTTAAACGCCTTAATGAATGCTAACTCTAAATTAAGTTTTAGGAGTAACGAAGATATTGGGTAAGAGGCCTCGTTTGCTCTTTGTTTTTGCACAAAAAAGCCTGATAGTGTGCCGCTGGCACCATCGATTTTTTGGCCTACTTTAACTAATTCAAATTTGTTTTTAAGCCAGAATGTTACTAACGGGTCTGTTAAACCAAAGTTTGTACAAAGTATTTGCCCATGTTTACCCGCGTGTTTGCCAATGAATGTCAATAAAATACTAGCTATGCCTTTACGTCTAAGGCTGTCTACTACGGCTATGCGCTGGACTCTGAGATATTTAAATGTCAAAAGAGAAGGGCAATGTATGTAAAGTGCCATATTCTGCGCGAACAAATGGCCTTTAACTCTGCGTTTACCTTCTGCAATTTTTGCTGATAAGTGCTGCTCGTCAAAATTTCCCTCTTCAATACACACAGCAAGTCCTACGATGACCGAAGTGTTTCCAATTTTCTTGCTTGCCACGACCAATTGGTAACTGCTTTCATCCAGTATGCGTTTTATGTCGTTTGGGGTTGTCTGATAGTGTGCATTTGTTAATAAGTGCACGACTTCTTTGTAGCACCTGTGGTTTTTTATTAATGTTTCTTTTTCAAGTAGACGAATCTGCAGAGAATCTCCTGGATCGTCATTATGTGTAAAGTCATGGTCTGGCGTGATACTCGTATGGTGTAATGTATTAGGCGATCCCGGCGAAAATAGTCGCGTGAATAATGCCTCAATTGGGTCGCTTTCATACCATCGCATAGGCGTCAATAATTCATAATGTTTAAGGTCGGCTATCGATGGAATGAGTCTTTGCACTAAGCCTCTTCCTGTGCCTTCATATCCGTCGTAAGTGCCAGCCATTACCACAAATTTATATTTATCTAACATCACCTTAATTAAGTCGGGTGCTATTGAGGCTACTTCATCTATCAATAACACATCAATTGTGTTGCACGTATCTGTGTTAAAAGCTGCTTGATCTGGAGAATTAAACGCCGCCGATGCATTTAGTAGATTATTAGCCTGCAGCAATGCAGCAATTGCATTGCAGTTTTGTTGTACATTTGCGGTGTAGCGCACGCGCAAATTTTTTGATCTCGCATATACAGCGATATGTGCGAGTAGTGTTGATTTTCCTCTTCCTCTTTTGCCTAATACAATATGTTTTGTGTGCAAGCCGGTTTGCAATGTGTCTAGTATGTTTTTATAAATTGTATGTTGATCGACGCTTAACGTGAGCGAGTCATTGTCGGCTTGCGAACTGGCGCACGTAGAGCGCTTCTCATCATTCGGCTTCACTGTGCGCATTACGCGTTGTGGCGGACTTAATTCAATCTTGCCTGGACTTAACCATGAAATGGCGTGTGAAGCTTGTAACACTTGAATCAGCTTAACGACAAACAAGCTGTTGGCGTTGCGTTGGCCATAGCTCATTTGTTTATCATATTTGGCACTTTGCGCCGGCCAGCGAGTTATTAGAGGTGTAAGTAGAATAAAATTACCCGACTTTTTCACCAAACCTGATGCGGCATATAGCGATGACGCTGAAAAATCATGTCGAGCGTCAAAAACTACATTGGTGCACTCATTCCCCAATTGAGAATTTATATTGCGAGGTAAAGCTGACTTTCCTTCAATATAAATACGTTCGCTGATTAACAAAAATGTCGCACTGTTAGCTTCAAGCTCACAGCATAAATTATTTATGGTTGGCCGATTGGCACTGATAACTACCATGTTTCTATGGTAATCAGGGCCTTTTCTGTTATTTAACCATTGTCTAAATGCTTGAATTAAATCTATGTTTGCTCGAAACACAGTAAAACCAATATAATGTTGTAAACGGCTAGTCTACATCGAAAACAAGGTGAATTAATGCAATTTTTATCAAGACGTTTAGTTATGCCGAGTGATCTTAACTACGCAAATTCATTATTTGGTGGCCGTGTGTTGGAATGGATTGATGAAGAAGCAGCCATTTATGCTATATGCCAACTTGGTTCAAATTGTTTGGTGACAAAGCATATAGGTGAAATTAGTTTTGAGGCACCAGCCTTGGTTGGCGAAGTATTAGAGTTTGGTTTAGTCACAAAAAAAGTAGGGCGTACGTCAATTACGGTCACTTGCTTGGTTAGAAACAAAGCAACAAAGTCGACAATTTGTTTGGCGGACGACATCGTGTTTGTTGCTGTTGATCCAGAGACAAGGCAATCGACACCACATGGTAAAACAATGGCCTTACTCGACGCACAAATGCAAGAAGAGCTGAAAACATTGAATTTACTTAGTTCTAAGACATAAATTTTATATAGTGCTTCCATCACATAGTAAGTCTTGATACCATGCGCGCCGTCTGAAAGGACACATGTTGAAATATAAAAACCAAGGGGTGCAGTCGAGAACTGCTGAGATTCAAATGAGAACCCTTATTTACCTGATCCGGTTAATACCGGCGTAGGAATGGTTAACAATTTATTGTCCCAATACCTGCCGTAATACCGGGTCTTTTCTATAAGAAGAGATTCGATGAAAAAATCAATAATTGCTTTATCTGTAGTCAGCGTTTTAGCTGCAAAAACTACCTTATCCATTGCCGACGACGAAACGGCTGTAGAACGGATTAAGGTCACAGCCAGTTTAGTTGAAAGAGACTTATCTGAGTTACCTAGCTCAGTCATTGTATTAGACAACGACGTGCTGGAAGAGAGAGAGTCTAGGCATTTGCAGGATATTATTTCTGCGTTACCTAATGTGAATTTTTCTGCGGGCGCGACGCGAGGAAAGTTCATTCAAATCAGAGGTATTGGCGAACGCGGTCAATTTTCTGAACCAACCAACCCTTCTGTTGGATTATTGCTTGATGAGATTGACATTTCAGGCTTGGGGAGCTTAGCCACTACATTCGACTTACAGCAAGTTGAGTTACTGTCTGGGCCGCAATCTGTCGCGTCGGGTGTCAATAGCCTTGCAGGTGTTGTTAAGTTAGTAAGTCAACCAGCTAACGGTGATTCTGCAGGTTTTGCTACTGCAACCGTTGCAGAATTTGGTGAGTGGCAATTAGGCGCAGCGCATGGCAATGCGATTAGTGAGGACCTGAGCTATCGTGCGAGTGTTCAAAAAACATCTTCGGACGGGTTTGTTGAAAATGACTTTCTTGGTCGTGATGATACAAACGGCGTAGACGAATTAAGTGCTTCGTTATTTTTAAATTGGAATACATCTGAAGATTCATCTTTAGATTTTCGTTTTTATCACTTTAATATCAATAACGGATACGATGCGTTTACATTAAACAACGACAATGTCACGTTATCTGATGAACCTGGTAGAGATCACACAGACGCTAACGCGGTTAGCGTAAAGTTTGTAAAAGAATTTGATGCGATGCAACTTCAAGCGAGCGTTACCAATTTGTCAGGTGAGTTTGACTATGCATATGACGAAGATTGGACATTTACCGGTATTCATCCTGATGGTTATACCTCATTCGACAGATACGTGCGTGACGTAAACCGTGCGTCTTTAGATATTAAACTAGGATCACTTTGGTCGACTGAGAACAATTGGCTTGTTGGTTTAAATGTTTACAACAACGATGAATCGTTGTTGCGAGAATATACGTTTAACAGTGGCGATTTTACAAGTGACTATAATCCCGAGTCTGCGGCAGTGTTTGGACAATATTCTGCGCTAGTAGGTGAAAACTTTCGTTTAACAGGCTCTGCAAGGATTGAGAGTTTTACTGCCGATTACAGCGACAGCGATGGCTTTACTGAAACATTAGACGATACTTTATTTGCCGCTGCCATTTCACTTGAATACACACTACAAAATTCGCTTGTATACAGTACCTTATCTCGCGGTTATAAAGCGGGTGGATTTAACATAGATCAGCGTTTATCTGGCAACGATAGAACCTTTGATCCTGAGTTTAACTGGAACGTGGAGTTTGGTGTAAAAGGCCAAGCGTTTGATGGCATGGCAAATATTAGCGCGTCAGTATTTTACATGAAGCGTGAAGATGCTCAGGTCAGTGATTTTGCTGTGTTTCAAAACGTACTTGATGATGGTACGTCGGTACCTTCGTTTGCAGATGCGGTTCGAAATACCGATACTGGAAAGAACAGAGGGATAGAACTTAGTTCTGATTGGTATTTAAGTGACGCGTGGACGGTAAAAGCTAATGTTGGCTTTTTACGGGCAACCTTCGGTAACTACACACGACTAGATGGCAGTTTTGTACCAGAACAAGAACAGGCGCAAGCACCTAAATTTACGGCATTTGTCTCTTCAAATTACCTCATTAGTGAACAACTTTCGTGGTATCTCGATGTAGATGCTAAAGACGAGTATCGTTTATCTATTGGGCATGATGAGCGTTCACCATTTAACTATGTTGTAAATTCACGCTTGAGCTATACCATCGGCAGTAGCGAGGTGAGCCTATGGGTCAAAAACCTATTTGATAGAGAATTATTTACCCGTGGTTTTGGCGGCTTTGGTAACGATCCTCGTAAAGATTATGTGACTGAACCGTATTTTCAGTTTGGGCAAGAACGTCAAATCGGTGCGAGTTACCGTTATAGCTTTTAAAGTAGCTAAGACCAATAGAATAAGGAACGAATATGAAATTAGCGGTAGAGATAACCTTGTATCCCTTGGATCAATCCTATGTCCCGTTTATTCAGGATTTTATTGATAGACTAAATACTGAATCTGGTTTGTTTGTAAATACCACGCATACTTGTACCCTTGTGGCAGGCGATTATGACTTGGTGATGTCGGTATTGCAGCGTGAATTCAAGACGACTTATGAGCAAGTAGGGCAAGCGGCGTTTGTTTGCAAATTCTTAAATGCAAATAACATGGATATCGCTAAATGAATGAGGTGTGGCAGGCCACTGTTACTCAGTGGCAAGCACAAAGTATACTCGAAGTGCTAGCCGTAGTGCTGGCGATTGCGTATGTCTGGCTAGCGACTGAAGAATCTATTTGGTGCTGGCCTGCTGCACTTGTTTCTACCTGTCTATTTACTTATATATTTTGGGATGTAAGCTTAGTCTTTCAGGTCTTGTTAAATGTATATTATGCCGTGATGGCGATAGTTGGCTGGTTAACTTGGCGACGAGCAAGCACAGAAAATACGCTACGAGTATCGACTATGCCGTTGCAATACCATCTTATTTATATTTTTAGTGGTATTGCTATTAGTGCGCTAATTTACCAATTTGCGGCGCACTGGTTAAGCTACGAACAGCTCCTTTTAGACGCCAGTATTACTGTGTTTTCCCTATTAACGACCGTATTGACCGTGAGGAAAAAGCGGGCGTCATGGATGTATTGGACAATCATAAATATTGCGACTATTTATTTAGTGTTAAGTACTGATTTGTATTTAACAGCCATATTGATGGTTATTTACGTCGTCATTGCCATTAAGGGGTATTGGCAATGGAGTTTGAGTATGCAAGCTGCTGAGTCTGCGGGAGACAGTGCATATTAGCGAGCAACGGTTTGGCGAGCTTAGTCAGTTAATTTCTGACGCACTATTTCATAGTGCTATCACGCACGAGCATTTGAAAATAACACCCATAAATGAAGGTGCGATTAATCGCAACTTTCATGTCTTGGCTACCACAAAGACGGTCCTTGATGATAAACGTGCCGAAGTATCTGAAAAACGATTTTTAGCGAAGTTTTTTGCTAACAACGAAAAACTGCCGGTCAATAGAAGGCGACAGTTTCGTTTGCAAGCATCACTTTCAAAACAAGGTTTAGCGCCTAAACCCATCTTTTTATCCCAAGATCAGACGGTATATATTGAGGAGTGGGTGCCTGCGCTCAATAGTTTAGGCACTGAAAAGCGACAAATAACTATAGCCTATCTTGCAACACTGCTAAATAAAATTCACTCAACAGCGTTAGACCCCACCCTCCTTCATCAACTCGATTTATCTGCAGACTGGCAACATTACATGGCATTTATTTTTGATGATTGCTATCTTCATTTGAATAAGGAAGAGAAAGAGAACTTACGCCAAGAACACAAAGACATTTTGCCAGTGTTAGGCGCTTATCAGCATGAACATCAACATGATCTTGTGCTGTGCCATCACGATTTACATTTGTCTCATGTAAGTGGTAATCACAGTATCTGTTTTGATTGGGAGTATGCTGCGGCATCGAGCAGATATTTTGATTTAGCCTGCACGATTAAAAGTAATGAATTCTCAGCGACGCAGTCAAATTCGCTCATTGAAACCTATGCAGCAGCTTCCGGTTTAGAGGTTTCGGTGATTAAAAAATGCACGGGTAATGCAATGGAGTTAGTGAATTTTACAAATAAGTTATGGTGGTTGCTTACAAAAGATACAAATGGGTAAATTAGTCCTTTATTAATTTTTCTTGGTCGCTATAATGCACGTGCTTGTAGGGGTGTAGTTCGAATTGGTAGAACAGCGGTCTCCAAAACCGATGGTTGGGGGTTCGAGTCCCTCCACCCCTGCCACTTCCTTTTTAGGTGGATAATATGGCATTAAGTCAACATCAAAAAGCAACACTACAAGCGATGGGCATCGACCTATATGCCTCTATTGACAAACACCCATTTTTTTCAAAGCCTTGGGTAAACGACTTACTCTCATTGCTCAATATATCTGAAGACGATTGCCTTATTGAAGACATTGAACATGCCGAATTTAACGCGCAAACGCAGCAACTTCATGTACCTTCATCACTAAACCTCGAAGACGCTTTGCTTAAACGTCAATTATGGGCATCGTGCAAAAATTATATCTCGCCTTTTGAAAACGTATAAAATAAGACCGATTGGCGACAGTGACATTCCGCTTGCTTACAACATTTTTAGTACAAATAGAGCGCTCCCTTGGTCTATCGAAAGTTTTACTCAGTCTGTCAACAGTGGCGTGTGTTTAGTTGCTGAGATAGAAGGGCAGTTACAGGGGTACATCCTGTGTTCTGTTATATTTGAAACTGCCGAAGTGTTAGATATTAGCGTACAAAAAAACGTTCAAAACCTTGGTATTGGCAGCGCGTTAATGAATGCTGTGATCGAATGTTTTCAATCTAAAAAAATAGAAAAACTGATCTTAGAAGTCGATGAATTCAATGCAGCCGCGATTGGCTTGTATGAAAAATATGACTTTCGAACAATAGATATACGCAAGAATTACTATCAGGATTCAGCCGGCAATTGTTCCAATGCCTTGGTTATGTGCCTCTCTTTATAATGCGTTATTTTTGTTAGTGGTAAGGTGCAGAGAACTACTCATCCGGAGTTTTGGTTACTTAGCCAATAGAATAATACCTGCAACGACCATCGCCGTGCCGGCCAACTTTTGGGTAGTCAATGGCTCGTTAAACAGCCAATATCCAAATAGCATCGTGCCGACAACACCTAACCCAATAAATGGGTATGCTTTACTTAATTCTGTTTTTGTCAGTACCAATAACCACACGCCAGTGCTTGCAACATATGCAAATAGGCCAGCGACTATGGACACATTGGTCAATAAAGCTGTTACCCACGTAAAAAATTCGACTTGAATATTTGTTTGCTTAGTTATGTTATCCATACCATGTTTAAATAGCACTTGTCCGGTAACGGACAAGCAAACACTGATGAGAGTTAGAGTAAGTGCGGCGGTATTCAATGAATGAGTTCCTTTTAGAGATAATACGTATTAAAAACGTATATGCCTATACTCTCACCTATTAGCTAATAAGAAAATAGTGGGTGCTCCTCTATTTAGGCACACTACCGCTATAGCCAAAACTCTCAGTACCGCTAACCCTACATTTCTCCCTGTACATGCCGATATAACAGATAGCGGGTATCCTAAAATGAATTGTTGTTTTCCATATTTTAAGATACACAAAACGTAATCAACTATAAAAGCAATGGATTTCAATTGGATAAGGATTTCTCGATACTTTGGAGTAGTACCTCTTTCTCATGTGCTAAGTTGTTCTTAGACCTAAGTGACGGTCGCATATGAAAGTGCTGCATTTAGTAAAAACGGCTGTTGGTGCCTCTTGGGCTGTGCGTCAGATGAGGGAACTTGTCCGTCAGGGCATTGAGGTTCATGTAGCCATGCCCTGTGGGCCAATGCGACAAGCGTATAAGCGTGTCGGTGTTAAGTGCCATAGGCTATCCCCTGAACTAGCGCCACTGCGCCCGCATGAAACACTGCATCGCGCAAATGCTTTATCACGCCTTGTTGAGACTGTTTCCCCTGACATAGTACATAGCCATTTTGTGTCGTCGACCTTGCTTATGCGACTAGCGCTGCGAAACAAGCGAATTCCTCGTATATTTCATATCCCTGGGCCATTGCACCTTGAGCATAACCTGTATCGTGCTATCGACATAAAGACCGCGAATAGAGATGACTACTACTTAGCGTCGTGCAAATGGACACAAAATGCGCTGATGCGATTCGGCATGGAAGAAAATAGAGTCGGTCTTGCATATTACGGCGTAACTGCAAACGAATTTCAGAAAAAAGAAGTCACTCGCACAGTAAATTTACGCACACTTATAAACGCAAACAACGATGATTTTATTGTCGGCATGGTGGCGTATTTTTATGCGCCCAAACGCTTTCTTGGTCAAAAAAGGGGCTTAAAAGGGCATGAAGATCTAATCGATGCTATTGCTCTTGTGCGTAAAAAATATAAAAACCTTCGCTGCGTATTTATTGGCGGCCCGTGGGGCAACGCAAATCAGTACTTCGAATCTGTTAAACACTATGCGGCTGAGCGCCTGGGCGACCACTGCTCGTTTTTAGGTACACGTAAAGATGTACCTGCGTTGTATCCACAAATAGATTTGGCGGTGCATCCTTCTCATTCAGAAAATGTTGGCGGTGCCGTCGAGTCGTTGTATTCCCAAGTACCTACTTTGACGACAAATGTCGGTGGTTTCCCTGACCTCATTGAACAGGGTGTTACTGGTCTAATGGCCGAGGCTAAGAACCCGCACTCACTTGCTGAACAGATTGAGTATGCATATACAAATAGGCCTGAAATGGTGTTGATGGCACAACGAGGGCTGGAGAAAGTGTCGAAAATCATGGATGTATCGAAAAATGGACTGGAAGTGAGTAGCTTTTATGAACACGTAATCAAACATCATAGGGAGGCCTTGTATGAAAAGGCTTCTTGATATTGTGTGGGCGTTGATGGCGCTTGTTTTGTTGTCTCCGCTGTTGATTGCTGTGGTGCTACTTGTAGTGGTGTTCATTGGGCGCCCCGTCTTTTTTACTCAGCAACGGCCAGGACTAAATGGCAAACCATTTACCATGATTAAGTTTCGTTCGATGACGGATAAGTGCGATGCAACAGGCGCGTTACTAAACGATGAGGAAAGACTCACCAAATTTGGATCATTCCTTAGAGCCTCAAGTCTCGATGAATTGCCCGAATTCATCAACGTGCTGCGCGGCGATATGAGTGTCGTTGGGCCTAGGCCACTGCTTACGTCATATTTACCCCTTTATTCTGAGCGACAAATGAAGCGGCACGAAGTACGTCCGGGCATCACAGGCTGGGCACAAGTCAACGGTAGAAACGCGTTAGATTGGGAAGAAAAGTTTGAACTTGATGTTTGGTATGTTGAAAACAAATCATTTTTGCTCGACATAAAAATCATCTGTCTGACTATTTTGACGGTGCTAAAAAGAGAGGGAATAAGCGATGATGTTTCATCAACGATGACGCACTTTACGGGAAATAAAAATGAGTATTGAATTGCCAAGTTTAGTGATTCTGGGTGCAGGCGGACATGCCAAAGTCGTCATAGAGACAGCCAAGCGCACTAACAAGTATTCAGATTTTCATATTTTTGACGATAACAGTAGAGCAAGCAGAGTTTTAAATTGCTCAATAGCAGGCAAGTGTGATGACGCACTAAGTAAAGATTGGTGCGGGTCTGAGTTTTTCGTGGCTATTGGGAATAATGACATTCGCAGTGAATTGATTGCTAAGTTGCATAAGCAATCAAGATGTATCGCAACACTCATTGATCCGTCTGCAATGGTTAGTCAATCAGCCACAATTGGCGCGGGTGTCATCATAGTCGCTGGAGCGATTGTAAATGCTGATGCCGTAATTTCTGACGGCAGCATCATAAATACCGCAGCTACTGTTGATCATGACTGTGTCGTAGCTGAATGTGCGCATATTGCGCCAGGTGTAAACCTCTGCGGTGGCGTAAAAATTGGCGAGAAAGCGTTAATAGGTGTTGGAAGTAGCGTATTGCCTGGATGCAAAATAGGTAAACACGCTGTTGTGGGTGGTGGTTCGACGGTAATTCGAGATATTAATGCGAATATTGTCGTTGCCGGGTCGCCAGCTGTATCAATAAGATAGAAAGGGAATTTGAGATGTTAAATGGACCGTTTTCGGCTTGGCCAGCCTATAACAAGGAAGAGCAGGACGCCGTTTTAAACGTTCTTCAAAGCAATAAAGTTAACTATTGGACTGGAAACGAAGGGCGAGAATTTGAAAAAGAGTTCGCTGCGTTTTCTGACTGCCAGTTTGCCGTAGCCGTCGCTAACGGCACCGTTGCTTTAGACCTTGCATGGAAAGCCTTGTCTTTGCCTCATGGCAGTGAAGTTATCGTAACTTCACGTTCGTTTATGGCATCTGTTTCATCCATTGTTATGGCGGGTCTCACGCCAGTGTTTGCCGATATCGACCTAGATTCACAAAATTTGTCGCCTGAGACAATTGCACCCCTTATCAATAAAAATACCAGCGCAATTTTGTGTGTGCACCTTGCAGGTTGGCCATGCGAAATGGAACCCATACTAGCGCTCGCAAAAAGGCATTCAATAAAGGTAGTCGAAGATTGTGCACAAGCCCATGGCGCGCAGTATAGAGGTCGCTCGGTTGGCAGTTGGGGCGATATTGCCGCGTGGTCATTTTGCCAAGATAAGATAATGACTACTGCAGGTGAGGGGGGCATGGTGACCACGAATGACGAGCGTTTATGGTCAGCGGCGTGGTCTTTCAAAGATCATGGGAAAAGCTACGAAGCGGTGTACGATAGAGAGCACTCTCCTGGTTTTAGATGGCTTCACGAATCCTTTGGCACCAATTGGCGCATTACTGAAATGCAATCGGCGGTTGGTCGCTATCAACTGACGCAAATGCCAGATTGGCACACTAAACGAACATTAAATGCCAATGCAATTGCAGAAGCTTGTCGACATTTTCCGGCATTGCGAGTGCCTGAAATACCTCATTACGTCCGCCATGCATATTACAAATTTTATGCGTTTATAGATGAATCCTTACTAAAGGGGTCATGGTCGCGTGACAGCATAGTCGCCGAAATCTCTGATGAGGGTGTACCATGTTTTTCCGGCTCGTGCTCAGAAATATATCTCGAAAAAGCATTTGATGGGACTGGGTTTCGGCCCAAACACGCGTTGAAAAATGCGCACATACTGGGGAAAACATCCATTATGTTTTTGGTGCATCCCACGCTTACCCAGAAAGAAATCGCGCATACACAAGACGTTATTTGTAAGGTTATGCAGGAGGCATCTCATGAATATACTCAAAGTCGCATATGAATGGCCAACATGGTTAAAACGGCTTATCCAACTCATATGGGATTCGTTTTCGCTTAGTATAGCGATGGCGCTTGCTTATATTGGTCGACTTGGTATTGAAAGTGTCAGGCCTAGTAATGAGGTGCTTTATCCAATTCTACTTACAAGCGGCTGCACAATTGTCGTACTTTATATGTTAGGTCATTATCGTCAAATATCTCGATATCTGGTGTTGTCATCATTTTCGGTGCTCGCCTCGGGCTTGGCGTTTTCTGTTGTATTTCTTTATCTATTAAAAGTCGCGTTTGCTGCCTTTATTCCTGGCAGCGTACCAATTTTGCACTTTGCATTTGCGTTTGTCTTACTTGCGGCGCCAAGAATGCTCATTATGCTGTCGATTCATAGCGATAATTACAAGCACAAAGAAAAATGTTTGATTTTCGGTGCAGAACGCGCAGGCCGCTCACTTGCTCTGGCACTTATGCAGGGGCAAGATCTCCACCCGGTAGCATTTGTTGATGCAAAACGAAAATACGTTGGTAGTATGGTGCTCGGCATACCTGTCATGCATGTTTCAAGCATTAAACATTTAGTAGAAAAGTACGACATTTCGAAAGTGTTACTTGCAGTAAACAACACCTCGGCAAAACGTCGCCAAGAAATCCTTAAGCAATTAGAGCCCTATGCAATTGAATTACTTGCTGTCCCAGAGGTGTCTGAAATTGCCTCGGGAAAGCGCAAGATTAATGATATTCGCGAAGTAAAGATTGAGGAACTTTTGGGCCGTGAGCCTGTTCCGCCAATAGATCATCTCCTCAATAAAAATACCCTCGGGAAAGTTGTTATGGTGACAGGCGCTGGTGGCTCTATTGGTAGTGAGTTATGTCGACAGGTAGCAAAGACCAAACCGTCACGCCTAGTATTACTTGAACTCAGTGAGTTTAATATTTACCAAATCGAGCAAGATCTTAGCGTCAATTTCCCAGAACTAGACATAGAGGTGATCCTGACGAGTGTGCAAGATGAAAAAGCGCTCAAACGCGTGATAGTTTCTCACGGCATACAAACTATCTATCATGCAGCAGCATACAAACATGTCCCTATAGTGGAAGCAAATTGCGAAGCAGGCATCAGAAATAATGTGTTTGGGACGGCAAGTACAGCAAGAGTCGCTGCTGAACTAGGCGTAGAGAAATTTGTGTTAGTGTCTACGGATAAAGCGGTTAGACCAACAAACATTATGGGTGCTACTAAGCGCCTTTGCGAGTTATACGTGCAAGGCATTGCCAAAGAGTATCCCAGCACTGATTTTGCGATCGTGCGTTTTGGGAACGTCCTTGGCTCATCTGGCTCAGTTGTGCCCTTATTTGAACGCCAGTTGAGAGCAGGTGGGCCTTTGACTGTCACGCATCGAGATATGATTCGTTATTTTATGACCATTCCAGAAGCCGCTCAATTGGTTGTGCAAGCGGGGGCCTTAGGTGCGCGCGGCGAAGTATTCGTGCTTGATATGGGAGCACCCATAAAAATTGCGGACCTCGCGGTTAAGATGGCGCACCTTCTAGGGTTTAGCGTCACTGGTATCGACACCGACACCGATGACGGGGATGTTGACATTGTCTACACTGGATTGCGTCCAGGTGAAAAGTTATATGAAGAACTGCTGATAGGCGATGCTGACATTGAAACTATGCATCCTCGTATCCTTGCGGCGAACGAATTTAGTATGTCGTTTAGTGAAGTGACTTCATTGTTAAAAGCATTAGAAAAAGCGATGGCAGCAAATGACGACGAACTATTGCAGCGTATGTTGATAGATGCACCCCTTGCTTATCAACCATTGACTCCCTTGGCGAAATCAGCGTGAAGTATGAGGCGAGAGAGAGCAACACCTTGGCAGACAAAAATTTGTCAGACAACGCCTTGTTCGACACTACCTTGAAGCAAGGGCAAGACACCTTGCACACAAGACGCAATATACGGCTAAATTCAGTGCTCACACTGGTTGCTAACGCTGCCTTGGCACTCAGTAACTGGAGTATGTTTATCCTCATTGCAAAACATTATTCGTCAGAGGCGCTTGGCAGTTTCGTTTTAGCGCTATCGATAGCATCTACCGGCTTGCTCCTTTCAAGTTTTAAACTTCGCACGCTACTTATTGTTGATGTGGAGTGGAAATATTCTATCGAAAGTTATGCAATGTCACGCGTGTTGGCTAACAGCGTAGTCACTTTGTTATGCGTCACCGTCGCAAGTTTGTGGTTTTCGGAAATATCTGGAGGTATTTTTTTTAGTGTGTTGGCCTATAAACTGGTGGATTCAGCCTCAGAGTTTTGTCACAGCTATGCAAGAAGAAACGACCATTTCGATTACGTGACGAAGGTGCTTGTTTTCAAATCAGTCGTTTCAATTATTACAATTGCATTATTTAGTATTTTCAATTTTTCCCTGTTTATCTTACTACTGTCATGGCTGTGCGTTGTGTTTGTTTTTGCGCTGTATGATATGTTATTCATTAGAAAATTGCTGCAGCATCACTCGACAGACAGCTTTACGTGGTCAAGGTTTATGAGCAGGCGTGCCGTAGACGAATCGTTTGGTATTTTCTCAAGGCATAAAACGATTGCTATTGGACTGGTTGTGAGCGCCTTGTTCGTGTATTTGCCCAATTTTATGCTAACGAAGTTAGACTCCCTGGCATCTGCAGGGATCTTTGCCTCCATTAGTTACTTTTTGGTTGCTGGTGGCATTGTTATTAACAGTTTGTCTCAAGCGGCAACGCCAACATTAACTCGCTATATTACGAGCCATTCGTACGAAGCGTTTTCCAAGCTTACGCTAAAGCTTTGTCTTATGGGGGCGGGATTGGGTGTGATTGGGGTAGTCATTTCCTATTTTTTCGGCGCCTTTTTTCTCGAACTGTTTTATACCCCTGAAGTGGCTAAATATTCAACGACATTGACCTTAGTCATGCTTGCTGCGCTAATACGGTATATCTACATTTTCATTGGTACCTCTTTGTCTGTATTGCATCAATTTGGCGTACAAACAAACATCTATCTTGCTGGACTGTTTACTTTGTTTTTTGCTGGTCTGTATTTGATTCCGGCCTACGGACTGCTAGGTGTTGGTTGGAGCTTTGTCGTGGCCACGACCGTCGAGCTTATCTTGTTTATACATGCGAGTTTTAAGATATTCGCCTTACCGAAAAGGTTGGCGAGTTAAATGAAAAAGAAAAAAGTACTGCATATATTTGGCATTATGAATCGAGGTGGCGCGGAGCTTAGGACCTTATCCACTGTGCCTGAAATGACATCGCGAAAGGTAACATACGATTACCTGGTGCTGAGTGGGCAGAAGGGGGTTTTAGACGACTCGATTAAAGCCAGTGGCTCAGTGATCCACTACTGCAAATTGGGCCCGATGTTTTTGTCTAAATACGTAAAAATACTTCGACACAATGACTATGATGTTGTGCATTCGCACGTGTCACTGGTGTCAGGCTTGATGTTACTTATCGCTTGGATGTGTGGCATAAAAGTACGGATTGCACATTTTAGAAGCACGCATGATGTCGAAACGCCGTCTATTTTTCGGCGTTTACGTGATCATATACTACGTTTTTTACTGCGTAGGTTTGCCACCAGTATTGTAGGCGTGTCAAAGGCAACGTTAGACGCTTTTTGGCATAGAGAATGGCCACACAACACTAAGTTTAAGGTGATATACAACGGCTTTCCACATGTGAAGTTTTCACAAACACCTGATTTTTGGCAATCAGTGTGCGCTAAACCCTGCCATGGCCCACGTATTCTGCACGTGGCTAGAATGCATGAACAAAAGAACCAAATCTTTTTGATGCGAGTTTTTTGTGAGTACCTTAAACAAGCATCCCATGCGACATTAGTGATGGTGGGTAAAGAAGACCCTGCTATAAAACGAGAACTCTTGCACACTATTGCGGAGTTTGGTGCTGAAGAAAATGTCATTTTTACTGGGGAGCAAGCCGAGGTATTACCTTTTATGCTGCACGCCGACTTAATGTTATTCCCGTCAAAATGGGAAGGCTTACCCGGCGCAGTTATGGAGTCTGCAAGAGTTGGGCTTAGAGTGCTTGGGTCAAAGATTCCACCTATTGAAGAGGTATCTGAAAAACTGCCTTGTGTACAAGCATTGCCACTTGAAAAGACACCCAAGGAATGGGCTGACCAAATCACGCGAGTGCTTGCTGAAAAACCACAAACAAATACGTATCGACAAGCATTTATCGAAAGCGAGTTTCAACTGGAAAATAATGTTAAGCAGCTATTCACACTCTACGCTCAATAAGGCCGTATTTAGAAAACTAGTCGGCTTGTCTCTGGTACTGCTTTGTAGCATCAGTGTATTGTCGATAGTTATCGGCGCGTTTGACATTAGCAGACCACATCTGGAGTTGCTCACTGCATTAAATTTTTTGGCTTTAGCGGCAGTGCTAGCGCAAGTATTGCCCCGTGGTATTTGGTCAATTTCGTTTATTTTTTACGTCACATTTGGGGTGTTTCATGCGGGCTTAATTCTAGCCAGTGCAATGGGGGGAATTACTGATGACGACATTGTTTATCAAATCAGTTTTTGGTTTGACACCCATTACAATACCCACGCCATTGTGTTAATTAATCTTGCTTTTATTGGGTATGCATTCGCATCTATTTTATTCTCAGACAACGTGTCCTTGGGAACGCAGAAGGAGGATGTAGCTTATTGCCGACGCGCATTTCATATCGGCGGTATAGGGCTAATTGGTAGTATATTTATCTTTTTTGCGATTGCCTTTAGTACCGGCGCGGCGAGTTCTTATGGCGCGTATCTGTCTGTCGTAGACAGTATTCCTATCGTGGGCATTTTATTTACCTACATTTATTTGTTGATTGGATTGACGCTGGTGTTAGTGGTAGTGAGTTATCGACCGGGTTTTGGTGTGTACTACTTTTTAGCATTCTTTGTGTGGAGCGCGATGGCGTTTCGCTTAGGGCTTCGAGGTGAGGTAATGTTTCCCAGTGCTGTGGCACTAGCATTACTCGCTAGAAGGGGAAAGCCAATTAATGGTGCGTTAATGGTCGTGTTAATCACGGTATTTTTAGTTGCCGCAAGTATCGTGAAAAATGCTCGCGTTTCCGGCGATTTTTCTGGCGATATGTCACTCAATCCAATGAACACCGTAGCCGAATTGGGGTCCAGTTTGCGCGCCGTGACAGAAGTGGTGAAATGGCGGGATACCGGTGACGATCTATTGTTGGGCGCGAGTTATTGGGCGCCCATAGAACGACAAGTGGCCTTGGTTTTACCACAAATGAGTCGCTTACCTGCACTTGAGGATGATCGTTTACTCAATGTAAAAGTGATTAGGGTGTCAGGGCCGATTGGGTTCTCTCTAGTAGCAGAAGCCTACATTAATTTTGGTGGTACTGGGGTTTTCATCATCGCCATGATATTTGCTTATTTGTTCGCAAAATTAGATAACAAACCCTCGACACTTTCTACTGATGTATACATTGGCGTGGCCTTAGTCCCAGTATTTGTCATGATAAGAAACAGTTTTGCCCATGTCCCTATCCAGATTGTTTTAGGCGTGGTGTTAGTGGCAGGCTGTTTGTTCTTAGCCAAAAGAAATAGGAGCATGTAAAGTGAATGTGGTAATAACATGCGAGTTTCGGTTTTTTCGGACACCAGATGGCAAGGTGTGGACCTCTAGCGCCTTCCAATATCAATTTTGGCAGCGTTACCTCCAATCATTCGATACTGTTAAGGTGGTGGCCAGAGTAAAGGAGGTTTCTTCTAGCGAAGCCGCTTGGGTGCTTTCTTCAGGCCCCCTTGTTACCTTTGTTCCATTGCCATACTACATCGGTGTTGTTGGCCTGCTCAAGCATAGCTTGACCATTCGCTCACTACTGCAAAACGTCTGCAATGAAGACGACGCTATTATTTTTCGCGTGCCATCACAGTCCGTCATGTTAGCCACACTGGGGCCCAATACTATTGCAAATTACGCGATAGAAGTCGTTGGCGACCCCTATCAAGTGTTTAATGCTGGCGTTACGCATTCTCTTTTAGATAAGTTTATGGCGAAAGTGAGTAGATGGGCGCTTCGCTCACTAGCAGATTCTGCAGCAGCGGCGTGTTACGTCACCAACACATATTTGCAGAGACTATATCCGGTTGATGACATGTCAGGTGCAATTTCGGTTGGCTGTTCGGACATAGAACTTTATCCTGACGACTTTGTAGATAAACCTAGGAGCTTTAATTCTCCCGCGACTAATCTAGTATTTGTTGGGTCGCTAAGCCAGCTTTACAAAGGGCCAGATACATTACTTAAAGCTCTAAAGGAATTAAAAAGTAAAAATATTTATTTTACCTTAAACATGCTCGGCGGTGGTGTGTACTTGCCTGAAATACAAGAAATGGCGTCGGCATTGGGTTTGAGTGACAGCGTTAATTTTGTGGGTGAGGTATCACAGCAAGAGGTAAAATCGTATCTTGATCAGGCTGACATTTTTGTGATGCCTTCTCGAACCGAAGGATTACCGAGAGCGCTGATAGAGGCAATGGCGAGGGGACTACCTTGCTTAGCTTCGAATGTTGGCGGCATTCCAGAACTTGTTCAAGCGTCTTGTTTGTTTGATGCTGAAGACTACATGACATTTGCTGATAAACTCGGGCGTCTTTCTCAAGATACCAACGCGCTAAATGCTGCGAGCGCGAGAAACCTAGCGGTCGCCCATCAATACGAGAACGACAAATTGCAGCAAAAACGCCAAGACTTTTATCATCGGTACAAAATGACGTTATTGGAGAAGGCGTAAATTCAACCGCTTATCTTTGACAACTGCATTAAAGCTAAACCTTCGTGCGGTCGATATTAAACAATCAGAGTTGCATACATATTGTGTAAGCGTCCCGAAAGCGCAAAACCTGTCGCTTATATCCTTGTAAGCTGAATGCATTCTGAAATAGGACAAGTTGCCCAAGGGCTTGTTGTAATTGGTTACATCAAATAGTTTTTTCTAGGAAGAAGCTGATATAAACGGAATTTTTGTTGAATACCGACGATCAAAACAGCCAAAGTAATGGTGATATAGATATAGTGTATTTACTTTTGTTGCTTTGGCGACAAAAGTCGATTCCGATTGCCTTTGTTTTGATTGGTTTTGTATTTACTTTTGTTTACGTGAAGACGTTGCCAAGTGTATTCACCGCGTCAACGACTTTACAAGTTGGTATTGAGCAAGGAAATATTGTTTCGATAGACGAGCTGTATGTTTTAGAAGCGCGAACAGAAGAACATTACAACACGCAAATTGAACTGCTTAAATCTCGACAAGTACTTAAAAAAGTTGTCGAAAAACTTGGTCTTACTGCGCAAGAGTTGTATGAAAAGCCCACACCACCTATTGTTGAATACCTGCCTATACTAAGTGATTGGTTTAATAAACCTATTCAGAGCAAAAGCACGTCTGAGCTTGCGATAAGTATTCAATCGATGCTGAGCGTTTCGCAAATTAAAAGCAGTGAATTTATAAAAATTAAGGTTACTGCGCATTCGGCAGAGTTAGCAGCAAACATTGCAAACACTCTTGCGGATATCTACATGGAATATCACAGTACTAGTCGCAGTGAAGTAAACGAAAATGCATCCACTTGGCTCATTGAAGAAATAGAGAAGTTAAAAAACAAACTTAATTCTGCGGAAGCGGGGCTTCAAAAATATAAAATGGCGCACGATCTAATAGATATAGAAGGTGTACTGAGTCTCAAAGCGAATGAAATAGAAACCTATGCGCAGCAAGTGTTGGACTACCAAAAAACGCTTGAACAACTTAAAGCCCGTTTTGGCCGATTAAAAAACACAAATGACCCTCTGGCGCTATTGAATGCCAATATGGCGAGTATCAGTAGCCTAATAGCATCTACAAAAAAAACCTTGTCACATTTGCAGCAAGAATTCGCTAATATTTCTTTGGTTTATGGGCCAAAGCACCCAAAACACCAATCAATAGTTGAGGAAATATCGAGTGTCGAAAGTACCCTTCAATCGCATATTGATTCAGCCTTATCGAGCGTTGATGATTCCTTTTTAGCGGTACAGAGCGACTTAGCAAGCGCCCAAAAAAGCTTTGAGAAGAGTAAGGCCGAATACCATCATTTGAGTATGCAGCAAAGCGAATTTCATCGCCTGCAAAGAGAAGTCGAGTCGAATCAAGAGTTATATGACACCTTTCTCACACGCTTACAGGAAACTAAAGCCACTAAAAATTTACAAAAGTCTTTTGCAAGAATACTGGATTATGCATATCCGCCGAAGTTTCCGTCAGGTCCTAAAAAGGTGTTGATAATGGCGGTATCAATTATGTTATGCGCCTGTCTCGGCGTTTTATTGATACTGGTGCTTGAGTTTAGTCGAAAGGGAATACTCAATGCTGAAGAGGCGGCTAGAATAACGTCATTAGCAGTATTGAGCGAATTGCCGAAAGTAAATAAAAAATTAAAGGCTCATAAACGTGTTTGCACTAAGCCATGTGACCAACTAGTGAAAAATCCGCATTACTTAGAGACGATGCGAAATCTACGTACTAAGTTAAAAGTGAATGAAAATTCGTGCAGCATATTAGCAGTAACGTCGGCTATGTCTGGCGAAGGTAAGTCATCGACCACGCTTAACCTTGCCGAAGCATTTTCTGAGTTAGAGCGCGTACTGGTCATAGATGCTGATCTGCACAAGCCTTCCATGGCTGATAAATTAGGACTTGATAGTATGCAAGCAGGCCTTGTTGAGCTGATGAGCGGAAAATATAAACTAGGTCAATGTTTGCAAAGATCTACATCGCAAAATTACGACATTATGTGCGCGGGTCACTTGCCCGATAATCCAAGTAAATTACTATTATCAAGGAACTTTGCTCGATTGCTTAAAGGTCTGTCTAAACATTATGATAGAGTCATTGTTGAGACCGCACCGATCAATTTAGTCTCTGATGCACAAGCGATATCAAAATCCGTCGATGGTGTACTTTTTGTTACTCAGGCCGAAAGCACGTCGAGAGAACATGTCAAAAACGGGATACGGTTGCTGCATCAAGTGAATGCGAATATTCTTGGTTTGGTATTAAATCAAACGAATGACAAGTTAAGTAAATACCAATATCACCAATGAGTTGTAACTTTGAACTTTTCTTGGAGACCTGTTTAGGTTGCTTAGAAATCAGTCCAAGTCGTTTCATTTCCGAAGCTTGAACTCGCAATTGTTCAAGAGTAAGAGCGTTACAGTCTATCGGTACTATCAGTACCAATATCCGCTTTTTTTTAACCGTGTGGTTTTGTAACGGTCTAATGATCTTAGACACCCAGTTAGGCTGTTTTTAAATAGTTTAGCTCATATCCGCTGGCGATATATTGCCCAGCGTAGCATGGCGCCTTTTTTGATTATAGAACGGTTCAATATAGTCTATGATATCTGCTTTAGCTGCTTGGCGTGTTTTATATCTTCTATAATTCACTCGCTCTGATTTTAAGCTTCTAAAGAAACGTTCCGTCACGGCATTGTCTAAGCAATTTCCTTTTCTACTCATACTTGACTCAATGTTGTGTTCCTCCATACATTGTTGAAACGCCGTACTTGTGTATTGCCCTCCATGAGCCGAGTGGAAAACCTCTGCTTGATTAGGCTGTCGTTTGTTCACTGCTAACCTAAGTGCTCGTGTCGTTAACTCGCTATTAGGTTTATCTGAAAACGCCCAACTAATCACCCTTCGAGAGTACAAATCCATGACAATCGCTAAGTACAGCCACCCTTGGCTAGTGCGGATATAGGTAATGTCGCCAGACCAATAGCGATTAGCCGTTTCAGGATTAAATTGCCTATTTAGGCTATTAGGGGCAAGCAACGATGATTGTCCATAGAGAGGGTATCGATGCTGTTTGGGACGCTTGGCGACTAACTTAAGTTTTTTCATAAGTCGACTCACTTTGTAACGTCCAACACCAAAACCTAATTCACGTAATTCTACAACCATACGTCGAGTGCCATAAGTGGCATCCATATCCTTATGGGTCTGGCGTATAGCGGCGAGTAAACACAGTGTCTCAGGCTTAATGGCTTTAGGTTTGCAGCGTGCATAGAAGCTACTCCTAGCCACAGGCAAACAACGGCATATTTGTTTAACGGGATATCCAGCCTTTTTCAAGTTCTGCGCGATTTGCTGCTGCCGTTCATTTCCATGGCGAAAAAGGCTGATGTAGATTCAAGTGATCATCGCAACACTCTTTTCAATCATGTGTGATGGTGTTTTGAATTTCAATGTTTTTCTAGGTCATTCGTTTAATTGAGCTGCAACCTCATTAAGTCTCGCTTGTGAATGTGGGGACAAATCCGTCTTTTTAGGGAAGTATTGTCTAATAAGGCTATTCGTATTCTCATTTGTGCCACGCTGCCATGGGCACTGAGGGTCACAAAAATATACCGGCATACCGAACTCTTCAGTAATGACACTATGCTTCGCCAACTCCATACCTCTGTCCCAAGTTAGTGACTGGCGATACTTAGCAGGCATTTTACTAAACGTTTCACATAGTGCTTCGTTTACAGAGTCTGCATCTTTTCCAACTAATTTCAGAATAATGGTGAAACGAGATTTTCGGTCGACCAAGGTGGCTATATGCGTATTCTTAGAGCCGGACACTAAATCACCTTCCCAATGCCCTAGTGAGCGCCTATTGTCGATATGTTTAGAGCGTTCGTGAATCGAAACGCCATTCACTATATTAATTGAGCCCCTATCACCTTTTTTCGAATGAAATCGACTATGGCGCATTGGGCGCTTCCTTCTCAGGTGTTCACAAAATGAATGGTGAATAATTTTTTTTGAGCGGACATAGAGTGACTTATAGATAGTTTCGTGCGAAACCTGCATCTTTTTACGTCGTGCATATTCAACACGTAACCAACCGGATATCTGCTCGGGAGACCATTTTAATTGAAGTTTATCCAACACTAACTGCTTAAGTTCTGGGTGTAATTGAAGCAAGCCAAGCTTTGGTCGCTTTGCCATACGTTTAGCTCGATTATCTGCATCTACCGCTTGATAATATCTACGCCCTCGATTTCTAGATACTTCTCTGGAAATCGTTGAAGGAGACCGATTGAGTTGCTCCGCTATAGCTCTAATACTTTTTTTAGCGGAAAGTGCGACCCGAATTTCTTCACGCTCTCTCATGGTCAAATGAGTAATATTACGTTTTCTAGGGGGTGGTTTAATACCGCCAGAACTTTTTAATATTGTAAAAACAGAGCCTGGCTTAGCTTCAATTACTCGGCCAATATCACTAAACCCTGCACCTTGTTTCCATAAATCAAAAACCAGCTCTCGTTCGTCCTGGGTAAATGTCCGTTTTAGTTGCTTCATCAAATGTCCTCACGCAAATCAGTATTTTAATATAACTGTTGCGATGAACACTTGAATCTACAGACGCTTTTTTTAACAGGTCATTGTCACTTTGGAGTTGTTTTACCTGCTTTTCAAGCGCTTGAATACGTTGTTGCTCTGGCGTAATCGCAGAGGCTGTTGGCGTAAGTCCCTGTTGCTCTTCTCGATACTGCCGAATCCAACGTTGGAGTGTGGAAAAGCCAATATTCATCGCGAGTGCCGCTTGTTTGACTTGATAACCTTGTCGAACAACGAGTTCAACACATTCTTGTTTAAACTCTGCTGAGAACGTTTTACGGCTCATATTTACCTCATTAGTTATAGGTTAGTGTACCTCTAACAAGGTGTCTAGGAAAAGTAGACCGTTACAGGGTTTGAATCAGCTCATGAAATAGCATGCTTTATTTCTGAGCATGGCGAACTAGCCGCTGAGCTATTAGGGCATTTTTCAGATTTGGCTGATGCTCAAAAGGCCATGGAAGAAAGTTATGCAGGTTGTCATTATAGTGTGGCCGACTTTGCCGAAGAGCTAACAACAGATACCACCGAGATCCCTGAAAGCCTTGCTTACTATATCGACTATGAAAAAATGGGGCGTGACATGGAGTTAAGCGGGGATATTTTCACCATTGAGACGGGTTACAGAGAAGTTCATATATTTTGGAACCATTAGGAAGTTAGTGTAAGCGGCTTTGGTACTAAACACCAATAATGTCAAGTCATAGCTATACTATAATCTCCTTGGTGTATAGGTTTGGCTTGACATTTAGTGTTAATTTGTATATTAATAACTATACAAATGGATATTCTTAACACTCTAGAAAGAATTAAAACATGAAACATATCGTTGCTAAACAGTATAGAGAAAATGTGAATCTAGCACGTAAAAAGCTTGAAGGTCTTGCTACACCTTCGGAAGGGTGGTTACGAACAGTAAGAAAGGCGCTTGGAATGTCTGGCGCTCAACTTGGGCGAAAGCTAGAGGTTACTAGAGGGGCAGTCTCAATCAATGAAAAGGCTGAGCTTTCAGGAGGCATCACGATTAAGACTATGCAACAAATGGCTGAGAGCATGGGGTGCCGCTTCGTATATGCTGTTGTGCCAGAAACTGACGTTGAAGATATTCTTATGAAGCGAGCTAGATTAAAAGCAACGAAGCAAGTTAGAAATGCAAGTGTTCACATGGCACTCGAAAACCAATTGGTAGCCGAAGGAAAACTTGTTGCAGAAGTTGAACGTCTTGCACAAGAAATGATTGAGACTTCGCCTTCAGATTTATGGAATGATGATGAGTGATATATTTAAAGAGCCTGACGGCGCAACGCCACTTGACCCTGACGAAATGGAAGGCTTACGTTTTAAACATATTCAAACGCGTGGACAATTAGACGAGCTTGAACAGGCCAATATACAAAATGGGCTGAAATGGTTGGGTAAGCAAAAGTCACCTGACGTCCTTAGTGAAGGTTTCGTTAGAGAACTGCATAAAAAGCTGTTTGGTGAAGTTTGGATATGGGCTGGTACATTCAGGAAAACTGAAAAAAGTATTGGCATTGATCCAATACAAATCAGTATTCAATTGAGACAACTTTTAGGCGATGCCGCTTATTGGATAGAGAATGAAACGTATTCTGCTAAAGAGCTAGCAGCTCGTTTTCATCATAAGTTGGTTTATATACATTTATTTCCGAACGGCAATGGGCGCCATTCTCGTATTATGGCTGACGCTATTTTAACCAAAATTTTAGGTGAACCACCTATTGATTGGGCAGGGGGCTATCAGTTGGAAAAAATCAATGAACGGCGAACGCAATACATAACGGCACTTAGGCAAGCTGATGGACATAATTTTGAACCATTAATGGAATTTATCGAAGCATAAGAAGGCAATTTTCGATAGAATATCGCGCCGCTTTCACTTATGCGAAAGCGGTACAAATAATTGGGTGTAAATTTAGGTGTAAATAAGGGTCTAATGAGTATGAACGATAGCAATTTTGTCAATGAAATCAATAAGCGACGCACGTTTGCTATCATCTCTCACCCGGATGCAGGTAAAACCACGATTACCGAAAAAGTGTTGCTGTTTGGGCAAGCTTTACAAGTGGCTGGTACAGTCAAAGGTAAAAAGTCTGGTCAACATGCTAAATCTGACTGGATGGAAATGGAAAAAGAACGTGGTATCTCTGTTACTACATCGGTTATGCAGTTTCCTTATCGTGATCATTTGGTTAATTTGTTAGATACCCCTGGGCACGAAGATTTCTCTGAAGATACCTACCGCACATTAACTGCCGTTGACTCATGCCTAATGGTTATTGATGCGGCAAAAGGTGTCGAAGACAGAACGCGTAAACTTATGGAAGTCACGCGTCTGCGCGATACGCCAATTATTACTTTTATGAACAAGTTAGATCGCGATATTCGTGATCCTTTAGAATTGTTGGACGAGGTTGAAACCGAGTTAAATATCGCATGCGCGCCTATTACTTGGCCAATTGGTTGCGGCAAATTGTTTAAGGGCGTTTACCATTTGCATCGTGATGAAACGATTTTATATCAAAGCGGATTAGGCCACATGATTCAAGATGTCCGTATCATCAAAGGCTTAAGTAATCCAGAATTAGACGACGCCGTCGGCAGTGATTTGGCGGGGCAATTACGAGACGAGCTTGAACTCGTGATTGGTGCCTCGAATGAATTTGATTTGGAACTATTTCTCGACGGACAAATTACGCCTGTCTATTTTGGTACTGCCTTGGGTAATTTTGGCGTTGATCATATGCTAGATGGTTTAACTGAATGGGCACCTGCGCCACAAGGTCGCGAAACGCAAGCGCGAAAAGTGGAGCCCTTGGAAAGCAAGTTCAGCGGCTTTGTATTTAAGATTCAAGCAAATATGGACCCAAAACACCGAGACAGAATCGCTTTTTGTCGCATTGTGTCAGGTAAATATCAAAAAGGCATGAAAATGCGCCATACGCGTATTGGCAAGGATGTGCGCATATCTGATGCGCTTACTTTTCTCGCTGGCGATAGAGCATTGCTTGAAGAAGCATATGCGGGTGACATTATTGGTTTGCATAATCATGGGTCAATGCGCATAGGTGATACCTTTACGCAAGGTGAGGATTTTACCTTTTCGGGGATACCGAACTTTGCGCCTGAATTATTTAAACGTATTCGTTTAAAAGACCCTTTAAAGCAAAAACAGCTGCAAAAAGGGTTAATTCAATTGTCGGAAGAGGGCGCAGTCCAAGTATTCAGGCCGCTGATAAATAATGATTTAATCGTTGGCGCGGTGGGTGTTTTGCAGTTTGACGTAGTTGTGGCGCGTTTAAAGGCGGAATACAACGTAGAGGCGATATATGAACATGTAAATGTAGCGACCGCGCGCTGGATATATGGCGACGACAAAAAAGTAGATGAAATACGTCGTAAGGCAGAAGTGAATATTGCAATAGATGGGGCAAACAACTTAACTTACATTGCGCCTACAATGGTGAATTTGTCCCTAGCGCAAGAGCGTCATCCCGACATTACGTTTGCCGCCACCAGAGAACAATAAGAGAATCAACACATGTTAGTACAATCCTTATTAGTAGAAAGATTTAGCCAAGCGGTTAAGCAACTTGGTGTCGAGAACGCGCCCGTGCCTTTAAGTAAAAGCACAAAGGCTGGCTTTGGTGATTATCAATTTAATGGTGCCATGGCACTTGCAAAACAACTTAAAAAAAGCCCCCGTGACATCGCCCAGATGATATTGGACAAGGTTGTTATTGATGACATAGCCGATAAGTGTGAAATTGCAGGCCCTGGATTTATCAATATCCATTTGTCTACCTCTTGGTTAGCGAAACAACTGCAACTTGCTAATACAGATTCGCGCCTGTGTGTTGGACGACAATTACCTGAAAAAATTGTGGTTGACTATTCAGCGCCCAATTTAGCTAAAGAAATGCATGTAGGGCATTTGCGAAGCACGATTATTGGTGATGCCGTGGTGCGTGTATTAGAGTTTTTGGGCCATGAGGTGTTGCGTCAAAACCATATGGGTGATTGGGGAACACAGTTTGGCATGTTGCTCGCGCACCTAAGTGACAAGTTAGCAGATAATCAAGTAGCAAGCACTGCGTTGTCAGATTTAGAAGATTTTTATCGTGAAGCTAAAGTAAGGTTCGACAACGAAGATGGTTTTGCTGATAGAGCAAGAGACTACGTTGTTAAGCTGCAAGGCGGTGATGAACAATGTTTGGTGCTGTGGGAACAGTTCATTAAAGTATCCGTATCCCACAGTGAAGAAGTATATGAAAAACTCAACGTTACCCTAGCAAATGCGCATATTATGGGTGAGAGTGCCTATAATGATGATTTGGCGCCTTTAGTTGACGACTTATTAACACGAGGAATTGCTGAAGAAGATCAAGGCGCTAAGGTCGTATTTATCCCAGAACTTGCTGACAAAGAGGGAAAGCCGGCCGTCTATATCATACAAAAATCGGGTGGCGGTTATTTGTATGCGACAACAGATTTAGCTGCAATACGTTATAGGTGCGGTAAACTAAATACTCAACGTACGCTTATTTTTACTGACGCACGCCAAGCGCTTCATTTTAAGCAAACAGAAATTGTTGCCAGAAAAGCAGGGTACTTAGAAGAAACCCAAGCTTACCAACATTGTCCCTTTGGTATGATGTTAGGCAAAGATGGCAAACCGTTTAAAACGCGCACCGGTGGTACAGTTAAGTTATCGGATTTACTAGATGAAGCAATAGACCGCGCAACAGAATTACTGAGCGCGCGAGACCTAGCGCACAGCGAAAGTGAGTTGACTAATATTGCAAAAACGGTGGGCATAGGTGCTGTTAAATACGCAGATTTAAGCAAAAATAGAACAACAGATTATGTGTTTGATTGGGACACTATGTTGTCTTTTGAAGGCAATACTGCGCCTTATTTGCAATATGCTTACACCAGAATACGCAGCATCTTTAGAAAAGCGGGCATTAATGCAGACTCCCATGAGGCGAATATTTCGCTTGAAAACAACAGTGAAATGGCCTTGGCCGTTAAAGTTCTGCAATTTGAAGAAACGTTGTTGTCTGTTGCTAAAGATGCCACGCCACATACCTTGTGTACGTATCTATACGAACTTGCCAGTTTATTTATGCGTTTTTATGAGGATTCACCAATTTTAAAAGATGGCGTGTTGCCAGAGCAAAAAGGCAGTCGCTTGAGCCTTGCGGCAATATCTGCTAAAACCCTTAAACAGGGTTTAGACATGTTAGGTATAGAGACGTTAGAACAAATGTAAGAACAAAAAATATACGCCCCCATATTTAACCACCAATTAAATGTGGGTCATGCGTGCTCTTTCTTTTGTTTTAGCGCGATTAATATACCTGCAATAATGACGACAGACGCAATCATCATTATTGAAGTCATTGTTTCATCTAACAATAATATGCCTGCCAGCGTGGCAATGACCGGCACAGACAGCTGTAAAACGGCCGCGCTGGAAGATTTTATGTGAGGTAAACATAAATACCAAATCGTATAGCCTACGCCCGATGTAATCGCGCCTGAGGCAATCGCGTAAATGACACCGTCACTAGGCACTGATATATCTTGCCAGGTAACAAGTAATAACAAGGCGCCAAACGGCAGTGATTTTAGAAAATTGTCAGCAGTAACAAGTAACGGTGCGTTATTTGATTTCCCCCGAATTGTATATATTGCCCACGCTATACCCGCGAAGACCATTAATATAGCATAAAGCATTGATGGTACTTGTGAGGGCGAAAGCAATAAACTTAGCCCAGTAACGGCTAGACCAAAACCTAACCACTGATTTAATGAAAACTTATCGCCTTTGCTAAACGCAATCAACAGCATGCAAATTTGTACACTCGCAAATAAAATGAAAGCGCCTGTGCCTGTGTCTAACGCAATGTAAGACCAAGAGAATGCGCTGGCATAAACAAATAAGGCAAACGCAGACAACCAATTTCCTGAGCCAATAAAGCGTTGTTTTCGCAGTAAAACAATGATTGCTAGTACTAGGGCGCCTGAAAGTAAACGAATAAATGTAAAGCTTGACGGGTCTATCGCCGTATGAAGTAACGCCATTCTGCACAGTAGTGAGTTTCCAGCAAAGGCAAATAGCGCAAAAAAAACTGCAAGCGACAACGAATAAAAATGCAAGAGATGTCCTTATATGACTATGGCCTTTGTGCCTACAATACTTGACCGGAATAAGTGCTAATTCTTTTCTCAAGTATATCAATAATTGGCATTTTTCTGTAAACTTCGCGCACTTTGTGAAAATAAAATTATTGAATATGTTTGAAGTTAATCCAATAAATAACGCCATTGCAGATATCCGCACTCGTAGCGAAGCGCTTAGGGGGTATCTTTGACTATGATGTCAAAGTTGAGCGTTTAGAGGAAGTATCAAGAGAGCTTGAATCAGCAGATGTTTGGAATGACCCCGAAAACGCACAAAAATTAGGGAAAGAGAAGGTCGCCTTAGAACAAGTAGTCGATACGATTAAACAACTCGATCTAGGAACAGAAGATATTGAAGGTTTACTTGAGTTAGCGCTTGAAGCGGAAGACGAAGAAACGTTTCAAGAAGCTGAAGCTGAATTAGCCGAATTACTCAAGGCACTAGAGTTACTTGAATTTAGGCGTATGTTTTCAGGCGCGAACGACGCCAATGATGCCTATATTGATATTCAATCGGGTTCTGGCGGCACAGAAGCACAGGATTGGGCAAATATGTTGCTAAGAATGTACTTACGCTGGGGGGAAGAGCAAGGTTTCAAAACTGAGCTAATCGAAGTATCTGATGGGGATGTTGCAGGGATTAAGAGTGCGACGATTCGTTTTCAGGGAGAGTACGCGTTTGGTTGGTTGCGCACTGAAACTGGTGTTCATCGTTTGGTTAGAAAGTCGCCTTTTGATTCTGGTAATCGTAGGCACACATCCTTCGCGTCAGCCTTTGCTTACCCTGAAGTAAATGATGACATTGATATCGACATTAACCCAGCGGATTTACGCATTGATACTTACCGTGCTTCGGGCGCTGGTGGTCAGCATGTAAACCGAACAGATTCTGCTGTGCGTATTACTCACTTACCGACAAATACTGTGGTACAGTGCCAGAATGATCGCTCGCAGCATAAAAATAAAGATCAAGCCATGAAGCAGTTAAAAGCCAAGCTTTATGAATTAGAAATGCAAAAGCAAAACGCTGAAAAGCAAGCCCTTGAAGACACAAAATCAGATATCGGCTGGGGCAGCCAAATACGCTCTTATGTGCTTGACGATTCGCGGATTAAAGACTTAAGGACTGGGGTAGAAACACGTAATACCCAAGCAGTATTAGACGGTGATTTAAATAAATTTATCGTCGCTAGTCTTCAGTCTGGCTTGTAGTAATTTAAGAGTAGAATATTGTAAGCGTTGAATAAGGACAGGAGGAAATAAGTTGTGCTAAAAATAAAGCCTCAAAGGCATGGATGCCTTTGAGGAGCCCCCATGGATGGGTTTATGGCGACTTTATTTTTAGCACAACTTATTTCCTCCTGTGCCTAGCCAGCGTCTCAAAACAAACACCGTTATTAGCAACACCATTCAGGAAAAAAGATGACAACGCAGCAACAAGATGAAAACAAGTTAATTGCCGAAAGACGTGCCAAGCTCAACAGCATTCGTCAGCAATGCAATTCAAATGGTTTTCCAAATCAATTTAGACGCGAGCATTATGCGCAAGATATTCAAGACAAGTTTGCTGCATTCGAAAAAGATGATTTAGCAGAACAAAACAATATTGTGTCTATCGCCGGACGTGTAATGGCTAAACGTGGACCTTTCTTGTTATTGCAAGACATGACTGGGCATATTCAAGCGTATGCAGACAAGGGCGTGCAAAAAGCCATTAAAGCAAAATATGGCAGCCTAGATATTGGTGATATCATTGGCGTAAAAGGGGCCTTGCATAAGTCCGGTAAAGGTGACTTGTATGTAAACATGGAAAGCTATGAATTACTCACGAAAGCCTTGCGTCCTCTACCTGAAAAATTTCACGGCTTGGCAGATCAAGAAACAAAGTACCGCCAGCGTTATGTGGATTTGATAACTAATCCTGATACGCGTCATACCTTTCAAATTCGCAGTAAAGTAGTGAGCGGTATTCGCAAGTTCTTAATTGATCGTCGTTTTATGGAAGTTGAAACGCCAATGCTACAAGTTATACCCGGTGGCGCAACGGCTAAGCCGTTTGTGACTCACCACAATGCTATGGATATCGATATGTATTTACGTATCGCGCCAGAGTTGTACTTAAAGCGTTTAGTTGTTGGTGGTTTTGAGCGTGTATTTGAGATTAACCGTAATTTCCGTAATGAAGGACTGTCTACTCGCCACAACCCAGAGTTCACCATGCTTGAGTTTTACCAAGCGTATGCAGATTATAACGACTTGATGAATCTCACAGAAGAAATGCTCCGCGAAGTTGCACAAGATGTACTTGGCACGACGACGGTGGTCAATACCGTTAAAAATGCAGAAGGCGAAGTAGTTGAAGAGAAGCAATACGATTTTGGTAAGCCTTTTACACGTTTAAGTATGGCTGATGCTGTTATTAAATATTGGCCAGAAGCCAATGCCGACGCGATAAAAGATCCAGAGAACAATCTCGACGCCTTAAAAGCAATGGCAAAACAACTTCACATTAAAGAGCCTGAAGTTGATGGTATTTGGGGTCCAGGTAAATATTTATGTGAAATCTTTGAGGCAACTGCGGAAGAACAGCTAGATCAACCGACCTTTATTACCGAATACCCTTGGGAAGTGTCACCACTTGCTAGACGAAACGATGAAAATCCGTTTGTTACCGATCGTTTTGAGTTTTTTGTTGGCGGTCGCGAACTAGCCAACGGCTTCTCAGAGCTTAATGACTCAGAAGACCAAGCCGCACGTTTTCAAAAACAAGTGGAAGAAAAAGACGCGGGTGACGACGAAGCAATGCACTTCGACGAAGACTACATTGCAGCACTTGAATACGGTTTACCGCCAACCGCAGGTGAGGGGATTGGGATCGATCGTTTGGTCATGTTGTTCTCAGACAGCCCAACAATAAAAGACGTGATCTTGTTCCCGCATATGAAGCCAATTGCTAGTGCAGAAGGCGCTGAATAAGTATTTGTATAAATTACTTAACTGAACCAAAACCTGAACTGGCAGATGTGAGTTCAGGTTTTTTTGTACCTACAATGATAATTTTGGAACACCTGTAGATTGTCGGACGACTAACTCAACACCCACAAATATTCGACTTCTACCATCGAGATCATGCGTTAAATTAAATACCCTAAATAGCGCTACAATACAAACGGTATCGTCACGGCTATTGCCACAATAAATATAAACCAAAGTATCATAAGGCTGGCATCTCGCAACGACAAAGAGCGGAGCGCTTTAGTGTCATCTGAGTCTTGTTTAGCTGCCTCAAGGTTGAATGTGAATGATGTTAAAATTCCCACTCCTGCGGTAGATAAAAATCCAATTAAATTCCACCAAAACCAAAAGATATTTGGCGCAAATTGCCACACGCATACATTGATAAAAACACCTGAAACCAAGCCGATACTCGCATGCGTGCCATTGACGCGTTTTATTAATAAGCCGAGCGTGAAAATCGCAAGAATCGGTCCGTAAAATAGGGAGCCAATTTTATTGATCGCTTCGATTACTGTCGGCGCGATATTTCCTGCAAAAAAAGACAAACCGAGTGTGACTACTCCCCAAAAAATACCCATGTACCTTGCGGCAACTAGGTACTGTTCGTTAGACAATTTCGCGTCTTTCAGCCGGCAATAATCTTCAACAGATACTGCTGACAAGCTGTTCACTGCTGAGCTTAGAGACGACATTGCTGCTGCAAGAATGGCAACTAACAACAAACCAATTACACCGTTGGGCATATAATTGACAATGAAAATGGGCATCATCCAATCCGGTTTATCTGCCGGAATTTGCGCTAGCAAGCTTGGTGTTGTGAGCACAAGGGTGCCGATGACCAGTCCTGACATACAGTAAAGTAAGGTCACGGGAAAGCGCATGAATGTCGCTGCCATTACCATTTTTTTCAGGTCATGTTGGTTTTTAGCAGATAATAAGCGTTGTGCCTCTGATTGGTCGCAACCGTAATAAGATGCATAAAGGACAACGCCGCCAAATAACATTGGCCAAAAACCAAAGCCTTCGCCATTTATACCAAACGATGAAAAATTCACAGCTTGCAATCTAGCTGGGTCAACACCATCTAAAAATATCTGGACACCGCCGATGTGATAGAGAGCAAAACCAAGGCATGCGGCTGTGCCCAAGACAATGAGCACCATTTGTAAGGCATCCCCATAGACAACCGCTTTCATGCCACCTTGCAGAGAATATACGACGGTAACGCAGCCGATCAGCAAGATACTTTGCCAATACGCCAAGCCTATAGTACCTTGCAATATGATAGATACTGCGTAAATCATAATGGCAGTGGCAAAGGAACGGCTCATTTGAAATACAAAACTTAATAGCAGGCGTGTTGAGCGATTGAAGCGTCCTTCAAGGTAGTCATACACACTTACCACCCCAGCATTGTATAGGCGTGGTAGTACCTTCCACAGTAGTAAAAGCATGGCAATGGGGACAGCAAGCTCGTATGACAGCCAAATAAGTCCGCCACCTTCTCTAAGCCCAACGAATGCAGGAGCCGACACAAAGCTGATGGCCGAAAGTTGCGTTGCCATAATTGACAGGGATAAGGGCTTCCAACCTAAGGTTCTGCCGCCTAAAAAATAATCTTGCTTATCGTTTTGATTTTTAAGTAAGAACCCCATGAATAGCAAACCCACTAAATACACGACAATAATTGCATAGTCCAAAAAGTTCATATGTATTCGTTTTCCTTAGTTAAAACGCAAAAATGGCAGACAGCAATGTCGCTGTAGTTTATGTTAGGTAAGTCGCTTCCTGCTGCTTAATTCGAATATACAATTGCTGCATAATTGGTGTTTCAACTTCATAAAGCGCTGCTTTTTTTATTAGTGGGCGCAAAATAGCATCTATTTCAGTTGGTTTTTTACTCAGTTTGTCTTGTAACATGGACGATGTGTTTTCTGCGGTTGTAGTTATTACGTCATATACTGCTTGAGACCACTCAGCATCGCTAAAATCTATATTTTCACATCTAAATACATTCAGTACTTCTTGGATAATTTGTGTGCATGTGTCGTGATATGTAATTAATTCGCCATTTTTACATTCGTAAATAAAGGTGAGTGGATTAATCACACTGTTGACAAGCAGTTTTTTATATATATTGGGGCGTATATTCTTCGTCCATTGGCCGTGAGGATGTTGGCTAATGATCTTTTGTATTGCGTGTTCTCCGTTGACAGCATTTTTTCCACGCTGAATATTACCAATCAACAAGTGACCGTTTCCTGCGAGTTCCACATATCCATCAGTATTTCGAAATAGGCCATCGGTTGATATACCCCAATAAATTGTATGGTCGGGCAACGCTAGGCAAAAGTCATCTAAGCCGGCAATCCCATTTTGCAGTATTAACATGGCTGTACTGTCAGGTAGTGTATGTTTTAACTGTGCGATTAGCGCCGCGTTTTGATAACTTTTAACTGGGATAATAAGTAAATCGATAGCCTGTAAGGTAAGCGCTGAAATTTGTTTGATTTGCGCGCGTAGTGGCGTTGTTTGATTGTCCACAATAATGTCTGGAGAATGGCGGGGTATTCCATCTCTGGTATAAACATGTGTAGAATCGTTATCTAATAAATGACATATATAACTGCCGATACAGCCTAAACCAATTATACCAATACTATGATTAGTCACGATTTTGCTCGATGTGCTCTTTATGCCAATTAATTTTTGGCAACGGTTTTGAGGTGAATGCGGAGATGTCGTCTTCATCAAATTGGTCTTGCCAACGCTCGCCTTCTTTTGGCGGGCAGATAAATGTATATTCTATTCCATCAAACTCAAACGATAAATAGCACGCATGCAAATACATTCTGTCCTCATTTGCGCCGGTATTTTGTGGACTATATCTTGTATCGCCTAGTATTGGCGTGCTATTCGATTGTAAAGCGACTCTTAATTGATGTGTTTTACCAGTATAGGGTTTTAATATGTAAAGACGAATGTTGGGAGCAAAGCTGTTCGTAAAAAATTGTGTGATGGCAGGGTTTTGGTGCGTTTTTACTAACTTGTAACTACCATTGCGACTTTTTTGCATATCCCCTTTAATGAGGCCTTGTTTCTTTTTAGGTTTTCCCGATGTAAGTGCGATGTAGTATTTATTTACCTTTCGTTCAGCAAAGTTTTGCGATAACACCGCTGCCGCTGGCTTATTTTTGGCAAGTATTAAGAGCCCACTGGTACCTTTGTCCAATCGGTGAACCAAAAATAGCGTAGACGTATTCCCCGAAATTGCTTTAGTTTTTGGTATAATGCCGTTTTCAGCACTATGCATCTCAACCTGGCAGGGTTTGTAGATAACCATAAAATCGACATTTTCGAAAAGTATTTCTGGGGCCAACATTTATTCGTCTTTACAGCGCTCAAGTAGCACTAATGCCTTTTCGTATTGTAACTCTTCAATTAGCTCAACCACTTTTGTTTTATCGTCATCGCTTAAGGCCAACCCAGAAACCAAGGTGTGCAATTCAGCGTCATCAATGAACTCATGACGTTCGAGTTTTTGAGATAAGCTATAAAAAGCTTCTTGCGTCGCTTCTCCACTAAGATCCGCAGTGGGAGACTCAACAATATCTAAATGCTCTATTGCTTCGCAGGTTTCCTGCATTACAGTGTCGAATTCGTTTAATGTAGCGTCACTGATTGCCTTGTCTTTTATTTGCTTGTCCAGTACTTTACTGCATTCATACAATGCAGCGAGCCCGAGGTTGCCCGAAATTCCTTTCGTGGTATGTACTTGAATTTTTGCTTCTTCAAAATTATTAGATGAAATTGCTTGCTTCACGGTGCTAGGTGTTTCGGCGAATTCATGACTGAATTTGAACAACATTCGATGGAATAGACTTTCGTCACCACCCAATTGTGAAATGCCAAATGTCACGTCAATTATCGGTATAGATTCATCCATGCGAGTTTACCATCAAAATATTCTTTCTAGTGAGCTAGCTTATTACAAAATGCCATATATAACAAAGACATAATTGGTTAATTACAAAGACTTAATGTTCGAGCTTGCATTTTCTCAATGTTTGCTTGTATTACAGGTGACATATGACACTTCACATCTATGCTCAGGACGGTTTTAACTAGCAAGTTTTGCAGTTTGTAAGTATTTGTTTCAAATTAGCTAGAGATTCATCTTGTAATGCTTGCTACCATACATATATATGAAACAAGCATTATTCGCACTTCCCGAGAAGTTCTCATTTGGAATTGAGCATGACAGATAAATATAAAAATGGTGATTTTGCACTACGCTTGTCATTACTAAAGCAACCAACGCTATCACACTCTCTTAAGGGAATTAAACATGGCGTTGAGAGAGAAGCGCTCCGTGTGTCAAACAGCGGTAATTTGGCTGTAACGTCCCACCCTAAGGTGTTTGGCAGTGCCTTAACGCATGAATGGATTACAACAGATTTCTCTGAATCGTTAATGGAGTTTATTACGCCACCAGAAACCGACGTTGATAAAACCATTGGCCAATTATCAGATATTCATAAGTTTGTGAATGAGTCTTTAGATGATGAATACTTATGGCCTCTCAGCATGCCGTGCTTTGTGGATGCAAATACCAGAATTCCTATTGCAAAATATGGTAGCTCTAACATTGCGAAGATGAAAGAGACATATCGTAAAGGCTTGCACAATCGATACGGTAGTATGATGCAGATAATTTCAGGCGTACATTTAAACTTTTCATTATCTGATGAATTTTGGCAGCACTGGTGCCCTGCCTTAGGCTTAGAGATCAACAAACACACCATTTCCGAGCAGTATTTTGCATTGGTGCGTAATTTTAGGCGTATGGCTTGGATGGTCCCTTATTTATTCGGCGCATCACCGGCCCTATGTAGCTCCTTTGTAGCACACAAGAAGCCTACGCATAATTTTAGTACTCTGGGTAACGGCACTTTATACTTGCCTTACGCAACCTCTTTACGTATGAGTGATTTAGGCTATACAAGTTCTGCTCAGGCGGATCTTAAAATATGTTCAGATAGTTTGGTCAATTATGTAGAGTCCTTGAGAGCGGCAATCAATTTGCCCGCAGCGCAATATGAACATATTCCGACTGGCGAAGATGGCAATTGGCAACAACTCAATGCAAATGTATTACAAATCGAAAATGAGCTCTATGCGCCAATTAGACCTAAACAAGTCGCAGAATATCTTGAAAAACCAACGGACGCTCTTGAACGTCGGGGAGTAAGTTATTTGGAAGTTAGGGGCTTAGATGTAAACCCATTTTCTCCTGTAGGCATAGATGCTCAACAAATTAGATTCATTGATGCATTCTTACTCTATTGTTTAATATTGCCATCACCGGAACTGTCCAATGATGATCATCGCTTCAGTAAGCAGAATTTAGGCAGCGTTGTATTAAATGGAAGAAGCCCTGTCGCAACGATTGAAACCGCAGAAGGTAGCGTATCGCTTAAATTACATGCACAAAGTATCATGTGCGACATTATGAAGATTGCTGAAGTATTAGACGAGGTTAACGAGACTGCTTTGTATACCGAAGCGGTTAAACAAGAGTCGCAAAAAGTCGATAATCCAGCGTTAACATTTTCGGGACGTTTGCTAGATATTTTGTTAGAAAATGATGTGGATAATAGTGCGTTAGGTATAGAATTGGCAAAAGACTACAATCAGATTTTTACGCCAGAAACATATCAGTTTTTTGAAAAACAGGCGTTTGAGTCTCAGACAACACTGTCTAACGAAAAGCGAGAAAGTATTGAAAAACAAGACGATTGTGACTTCGATACTTTTGTCAGGGAATATTTCTCTATGGCGTGTGCATAAAAAAACCCGTTACATTTAGTAACGGGCTAAAACACACTTAGGGAAACATAAAATATGTACAAGTAAGAGCATATATGGGGCGGTAAAGTTCAAAAAAATGTTAAAAAAATTTAAAACATTATTTTTGGTATGCCTATCACTGCTTGTAGTCAACGCATGCAGTACGACACCGCCAGCGCAACGTGAGAATCTTTGCAAAATATTTGAAGAAAAGCGTCATTGGTATGATGCGGCGGAAGATATGCGTGACAAGTATGGTGTACCCATACATGTACCAATGGCCATGATGTATCAAGAAAGCTCTTTTCGACATGATGCCAAACCTCCCAGAGATTATGTGTTCTTTGGTTTAATACCTTGGGGCAGAATAAGCAGTGCATATGGGTATGCGCAAGCTAAAACAATGACCTGGCAAGATTATAAAACTGAAACGGGCAATCGCTCAGCCGACAGAGACGATTTTGATGACGCAATAGACTTTATGGGTTGGTTTATTACAAAAACGCATAAAATTAATAAGATATCAAAATGGGATGCGGGTACTCAGTATCTTAATTATCATGAAGGGTGGGGCGGGTATAAGCGTAAGTCTTACCGTAAAAAAGCCTGGCTACAAAAAGTGGCGATAAAGGTAGATAATCGTTCAAAGCGTTACGCCGCTCAGCTAAAAACGTGTGAGAAAGACTTACAAAAAGGTTGGTTTATGAGATTGTTTACATGAATATGAGCATAAAAGGGTGAGAACAATGTCCTCACCGACCGCTCTATTTTATTCAGAACTTTAAAGCGATGCATTTTTCTTATTGATCAGTTTTTGAATATTTCCAAAAGACGCAATCAACATATGGCAGGCTTGTAAATACCCCAAGCTGTGGAATTTTTCTAGCACATCGCCTTTTAATTCGCTTAATTTATCTTCATTGATGCTATAAAAGCCTTGGAAGCTTTTTTGTTCACCATTTTTTAATTTAACATTCAACTGCATTTGTTCAACAAGTTCTTCCTTTACCAAGGCGTCAACAAAAGAACTGGTTCTTGGCAAACCTTGAAGTAAAGCAGCAAGCAATTCACTGGTTTTGTTTAAATAATTAGTTGCATTACCCTCTTTGTCGAATAACGCTTCACCACCTTTGTCTGTTACGCGTTTGTGCTCAAGTTGAATGGTGACAACAGTATTGTCTGGTGTAGGTTCTGCACCTTCTTTGTCTTTAATGCCTATCATAAATGGTTGGCGAAGAATGTGAAGAGGTACATAACTCGCTTGCCAAATGTCACCCTCCAAAAATAAATTTTCGCCAGCATCAAAGCCGGTTAGCGCATGTAGAGCAAATCGCCCAGTATTTGGATCTTTTAACAAACAGACGGGATATTCAGTGACTAATGAACGAAGTTCATCGGCAATGACGGGGACTGTATTGACATTTTCACCATATTTTTCTCCGCGTGTTGTAATTACGCAGATGTCTTTATGTTCGTTTGGGCTTAAAATAGTTTGAGCTAACAACGGGAACTCCTTATATC
Source organism: Agaribacter marinus (assembly GCF_030160655.1). GTDB lineage: Bacteria > Pseudomonadota > Gammaproteobacteria > Enterobacterales > Alteromonadaceae > Glaciecola > Glaciecola marina. Next base: position 1,404,826 of record NZ_BSOT01000005.1, on the reverse strand, counting down.
GGTTGTAGTCCGTATTGATAAATTTTATTCAATAATTCTCTATTGGTAGGCATAGAGGATACTAGTTTTTTACTTTCTTCGGCATTCTTTTTAAATAATTTTATGGCGCGGTCTGCGCTTTTATCTGATATTCCTAAATGACTCAGCTCTGTTTCGAAGCCCATGCCATAGAGTACGTACTGGTAACTGGCTGCGGGAAAGACTTCTTTGGCATATTCAAAATCTTCATGCCAAGGTGTTTTGTTCTTCCAAAGCGTAAGCAGTTCTTTGAGGCTGTCAGGTATTGTCGCGGGGTCTCTGTGATCTATCCAAAATTGGTTATCATCTCGCTTATTAAGCATGTAGTGCAGTTTTAAGAAGTCTATGATACAAGCCCAGCGATATAAGAATGTTTTATTAAAACGTTTGGCTACAATGTCCATTGAAGCTCGATTTGCCGGCATTTGTTCTGAAATCATTTCAGCCGAAATTTCAACTAATAGAATGGCAGATGCCTCCAAGGGTTCTAAAAACCCCGCTGATAAGCCGACCGCCACACAATTTCGCTTCCAGAATATTTCTCTATGGCCAGCTTTAATGTCTATTTCACGAATACTCAGGCTATCTACGTCGTCAAAACTGGGACGAATGTAGTCTTTTAGCTGTTGTTTTGCCGTATCTACATCAATATATTTACTAGCGTACACATGGCCCACTCCTCGACGAGTTGACAGACCAATGTCCCAGATCCAACCTGCAGATTGTGCAGTAGAAATTGTATGAGACGCAATTGGGCTTGATTCATTGTCATAGGGTACGTGAACAGCCAGTGCTTTATCGACAAAAAGCACATCCTGACAAGACCTAAAGGGGACTTGTTGATTCTCACCAAGTAATAGCGATTTAAACCCTGTACAATCAATAAATAAATCACCGCTTAGGTCGCCATTTTCTTTCGTAGAAACGGATTCAATATCGCCGTTTTCTTTATTATTGATTTTTACTACATGATCTAGCACATGATTGACGTTAAGCGTTGACACGCAGTGTTTTTGAATAAACTGCGAAAATGCACCTGCATCTAAATGATATGCATAATTTGCTATGCTGGCATACTCGGCAGTTGCTATTTTTTTTGGCGCTAAGCCATGTTCACACAGGTATTCCTGAGTGCAGACTGCTTCAGAAAAAGATACGTCTGTATCTCGTGACAGCCAATGCTCTGCTAAATTTGTATGATCAAAGTCTTGAGGTAATACTAATGGGTGGTAATAAAAGTCATCTTCATTACCGGTAACCCATTTTGCAAATTTGGCACCTTGTTTAAATGAAACGTTACATTCTTTGATAAAATCGGTTTCACGGATGCTCATATTCAGTAGTGTTCTGCGCATTGTAGGCCAAGTGCCTTCGCCTACGCCAATGATTGGTACATCAGGTGATTCGATGAGGGTAATGGTAAACCCTGACTTCTTATCTTTTTTTAGCTTGGCTGCAATGGTGCCTGCCGTCAGCCAACCCGCAGTGCCGCCACCGACAATGACTATATTTTTTATAAGCTGATTCATTTACTTAGCGACCTATATACTCGATAAAACAAGAATATTTTATGTTATTTGCTCGAAAGGTTAAATAAAAAAGCCGCCATTATGGCGGCTTTTAACACTTCAACATTGGTAGGGTGTAAAGTTTTTAGAACTTAGCTCTTACACCGATATTGAAACGAGGACCATATTGCTCTGCATCCAATAGTTGACGCTGGAATCTTGCAAAACGTCGCGTAGTTTCATCAGTTAAGTTTATTGCGTCTACGAATACGGATACCGTATCGTTGATATCATAACTAGCACTTAAATCCCATTGGCCATATGACTCGACGATTACTGGCTCAGCGCCAGCAGACTGAATAAACTCATCTCGCCAGTTGTAGGCTAAACGCACCTGCAATTGATCGTTTTCGTAAAATCCAACGAGGTTACCAGAATCGCTTAAGCCGGGTAACGAAAACGCCTGATTAGTTTGGAATGGGTCGAAATCCTGATTAACGTTTACTAGCGTATAGTTAGCGACAGCACCAAAACCAGTTTCGCCAAAGAAATATTGGGCATTGAATTCCCAGCCATCTACTTCTCTATCTTCTAGGTTTATTGGAGTATTAACTTCCCAAGTGATTACAGGGTCTGTTGGACGGCTTAGACATGCAGAGTTTGGTACAGTAGACGAATCCGGACAGGCATCCCGAGCCACGCTCGCAGCGCTTGGATCGGTGATTGGCGTACCATCGACAAAACTAAGCTCTCTAAGCTGCTCTGATTGTACAATGAAATTTTCAACGTATTTTCTAAAGTATGTTACTGACGCCGTGCTTCCATTTTCACCGTACCATTCTAATGCGATATCAAAGTTGTCTGAAGTAAGAGGTAATAAGTTTGGATTGCCTTGACTCGCCCTGAACGGACCTTCAGGTCGCGGTGCGTTTAGGTTCGTACCAGGGAATAGGAAGCCCAAACCAGGTTTGCCAATAGTACTGCTGTATGAGAAGCGAGTAATCAAATCTTCCGTAACTTCCATGCTGAAGTCAAAATTAGGTAATATACGTGTGTAACCACCACCGATTGACTGTCTTGCTTCTACACCGTCGAATACAACTTGGAGTTCTTCCACGTTTCTGTAGTTTAAAGACTGAATACCTTCTTGTACCGTATAAGAAGTAACGTCAGTATCCTCATACCTCACGCCAACATTTAAATTTACTGGTAGTTGATTAAACTCAGTTTCAAAGTCAAAGCTTACGTAAAGAGAATCAGTTTCTTCTGTCACGCCATTTTCAGAAATATTGGGCGTGATGAGTTGGTTCTCTGCAGTTACGATATCAATAAATTGTCTTGCGGAGTAATTAAGAAAGAGAGGGAACAAGTTTTCTTGACCTGGGAATTGGTCAGATGCACTGCCCAATGGGCGGGTCGTAACATCTAGACCGCTTAATGGAATGTTAACAAAGTTAAACTCTCCACGTCTTGCTGAGTCCACTTCAACTTTAGTGCTCTGAAATCCAAAGTTAATGCTGGTAAGCGCACCATCTTCAAGGTTCTCCCAAATACCATCTAAACGAAGTTGTTGGATACCATTATCCATTTTGAAGCCGCGTCGTTGATACAAGTCTGAAACTAGATTTGCTTTGTCATATGCTGAACCTGGGATCTTGCTGTCATCTACAAAAATAGAAGGGATTTCGCCAGTGAAGTTTGCTCCAATATCGACACCTAATCCATCGAATTTAGGATTTTTTAAATTGGCGATATGCTCATATATATCGTTTTCGTCAGGGTTTGATTTTGATTCTGAGTCATGGACGTCTAATGTAAACTTCAATGATTCGCTGGCTTGCCATTCTATGTTAAGGCCAAAAGAGTCATTTTCTTTTTTCTCTAAATACTGCCATGCCCAAAAGTTAAGTTCGTCATCAGGATCAAATATGTTAACTAATGTGCCATTTTCATCTGTTGTGCCAAATGGGTCGTCGAACCAATAAGCCGAACGGTTAGTAATGCTAGTTTCTTCAAAGCGGGTTAAAGTATAGTCTGCTGTGACTACGATATCATCCGTTGGCGCAGCTTGAAGGACTAGTTGAGCGTTTAGACGATCTCGTTCGCTGTCAAAACGCTCACTTACTGCTGTCCATGGCGTCCAGAAGTTTTGTTCTTGATTATTGCTTGTATTAATAGCAGTCGTGTCGATTTGAGAACGGTTACCGCGATTTCTTACCCATCCGTCAGTACCTACGCGGTCTCTACCTGAATGACGTTCTGAAAGTGAGGCAGAAAGCAAGACGCCAAATTTACCATCCATAAACACGTTGCTTACCATTCCCGATAGTTCAGGCGTAATACTGTCACCTAAATCGACGCTGGTATCAATTACGCCTTGAGCACTTGCAAACGCTTTAAACTCGCCATAGTCAAACGGTTTTGCAGTTTGAATATTTATCGACGCACCGATGCCGCCGCCCGTAACGTTTGCCTTACCTGTTTTGTATACTTGAACACCTTTAACCGCTTCCGCTGCAATTTCGCGGAAGTTAAAGCTTCTAGCGGGTCCTGTTACAGATGATGTTGGCATTTGTCTACCGTTTAAGGTAACAAGGTTAAAGCCAGGGCCGAAACCACGTACACTTACAGAATTACCTTCATTGTTTGAGCGGTCGATTGATACACCGGTTATACGCTGCAAGGATTCTGCAAGGTTTGTGTCTGGAAATTTACCAATATCTTCTGCTGTGATGGCATCTACTACACCAGCTGATTCGCGTTTGATATTAGCAGAACTTGCCAATGATCCTCTGATACCTGATACGTTGATGACTTCCACGTTGTCGTTTGCACCAGCATTGTCCTGCGCAATGGCAGAGGTTGATAGGCCTGCGCCTGCAACTAATAATGAAGCGGCAATGGCGTTTAGTTTAAATCTATTGTTTTTCATATGCGTCCCCGTAGCCCTTAAATGGCTGGAAATGTGTATTTTAGTGTGCAGTGGGTTCAGCTAAATCTATGCTTTATTGAATGTGCAAAATGGTATTGCTAGTACCTCATAGCTAAAATCACCAACAGATTGTTAACCTGTAAAATGTTTATTGTTTACAATCTATGTGTAATTCTTAACTTTTTTTGTACAGATTTCCAGTCTTTTGTTAAAAAATTTAACAAAGAGTTAAATATATTCACTTAAGTGCGCAAAAAACAAGCGTTTATTTACAGTTTGAAATAAATAGACATCAACGGAAACAGTTTATTGATCTATCTCAAATTTTGTAGGCACGGGTTATTTAGACAAATGAACGTTTGATCTAGGTCATGATTTACATCTTCTGTAGCATTCATAATTAATACAGTTTTTCAGTATTGACGGTGTGTTTAATCGTCATCAGTAGCAGACAGACTTGTGCAATTAAGGAGATTAGAATGTTAGACCTAATTATTAGCGATCCAGTCGCATGGGGCTCAATTTTGGGAATTTTTGTTGTTGTTGCGTTGTGTAGTTATTACGTTTGGTTATTTTTAACAAATGTGAGAGATGACGCATAAGTGTATTTAGCGGTATTCTTTGCCTTTACCCTAGAAGGGTTTTTCGTCTTGGCGTGTTTGTATTATCACTAAGAGCGCGCCTTTACCTCCCCATTCTAGTGGCGCTTGATGAAATCCAATCACATATGGATGCTGCACAAGCCAGCTAGGTACATTTTGTTTTAATACACCGCCACTTACACCATGGATGATATTGATACATTCATGATGCTTATCAAATGCCTCTTGTATCACGGCGGCTAATTCGAGTTTTGCGTCTTGTCGATTTAAGCCATGCAAGTCCAATATGAGCTCTGGCACAAACTCGCCTCGGCGCAATGCTTTTACTTTGTTTTTTGATTCAAAGTCTCGGCTAAATGACATGGCTGTGTTAGCTTCGAAGTGGGCTTCAAAGCCATCAGAAAACTCAAAGCTTGCCGCGTGACGTTTGCTCGATAACAGTCGTTTTTTTTCTGCTAACGTGTCTACTTTTTTACGTTTGTGAATTTGAGGCGGTAAATATTTATCACTTTTTACGCGCTTCACGTCCTTGAACAAACTCGCAAAGCTATCTAAATCATCGTTATTGGGACTTTTTTTCACATTTAAGGCGTTATTTAAGCGAAATTATCTCGAATACATATTATTATACTGCCACTTTCGCCCTGACACCAAGGTTTAACACAGGTAATAATGGAATCAGCTGAACAATTTGAAAATGCCTATGCAATGGTATCTGAGGAAAAATCAGAGATAGTCTCAGAACTTTCATGTGTTATTGATTGGATCCGCTATGCAATGAGCGAATTGCAACGTTACGGTGTTTATTTTGGTCATGGGACTGACAATGTGTGGGATGAGGCGGAACACCTTGTGTTTCTTAGCTTGGACTTACCGCTTGTGTTATCCCTCGAACAAAAGCAAGCCTTATATGCGGCCAAGCTTACGAATCAAGAAAAGTGTAAAACGGTTGATTGGATAGAAAAGCGCACCAAAGATGAATTGCCATTACCTTATATAAGCAATACATCGTGGTTTGCGAACATGCCTTTTTATGTGGACGAGAGGGTGTTGGTGCCGCGTTCACCTTTTGCTGAGCTCATAAACAACAGGTTTACAGGTTATCTATCAGAAAAAGAAGAGCCTTTGCATATACTTGATATGTGTACTGGCAGTGCATGTATCGCGATTGCTTTAGCGCATAAATTTCCACTTGCCATGGTCGATGCAGTTGACATAGATACAGATGCCTTAGACGTAGCGTCGGTAAATATTGCCAATTATCAATTGGAGGAACGTGTCTACCCGCTGCTATCAGATGTGTTCGAAAGCTTAACGGGCCAGCAATATGATCTGATTGTTGCTAATCCTCCGTACGTTGACGCTGAAGATATGGCTGATTTACCCAGTGAATATCATCATGAACCAGAACACGCGCTAGCATCCGGGTTTGATGGTCTAGATTTAACCGTACAAATTTTGACAAAAGCGACGCAGTTTTTGCGAGACGATGGTTGGTTGTTTGTTGAAGTGGGTAACAGCGAAGTTAACTTTGAAAGACGAATGAATCGATTGAATGTTTCGTGGTGCAAATTAGCGCACGGTGGAAGTGGCATTTTTGCCATTAGCAAGGCTGAGTTAATGGCTCAGCAAGAAATATTAGATGAATTGGAGTAATACGACCTATGTCGGGTAATACCTTTGGTAAATTATTTACTGTTACAACCTTTGGTGAGAGTCATGGCATTGCAATTGGTGGCGTGGTAGATGGCTGCCCCCCTGGTTTATTGTTAAACGAAGACGACTTGCAACACGATTTAGATCGTCGTAAGCCAGGCACTTCTCGCTATACAACAGCCCGCAGAGAAGAGGACGAAGTAAAAATTCTGTCTGGTATATTTGAAGGCAAAACAACCGGTACCAGTATTGGTTTACTGATTAATAATACTGATCAACGTAGTCAAGATTATTCTAAAATCAAAGAAAGTTTTAGGCCGGGTCATGCTGACTACACTTACCAGCAAAAGTACGGTTTTCGTGATTATCGTGGTGGTGGTCGTTCATCTGCGCGTGAAACCGCTGTCAGAGTAGCTGCTGGCGGCATTGCTAAAAAGTTCCTTAAGCAGATTTATGGCATTGAAATTCGAGGTTACTTATCTCAACTAGGGCCTGTCGCGATTGATAAAGTAGATCATGATGTAACAAATACAAATCCGTTTTTTTGTCCTGATGATACTAAACTCGAAGCGCTTGATGCTTACATGCGAGATTTGAAAAAAGAAGGGAACTCCATCGGCGCAAAAATCAGTGTGTCTGCGACGAATATGCCGGTAGGCCTAGGTGAGCCAGTTTTTGATAGGCTAGATGCCGATATTGCCCATGCAATGATGGGAATAAATGCTGTTAAAGGTGTCGAGATAGGTGACGGTTTTGATGTCGTCAATCAAAAAGGCACAGATCATAGAGATGAAATATCGCCTGAAGGCTTTCATTCAAATCATGCGGGTGGTGTGCTTGGTGGTATTTCAACCGGACAGGAACTACTCGTGCACATGGCGTTAAAACCGACGTCAAGCATTAGCATTTCTGGTGAAAGCGTTGATATTCACGGTAAGTCTACTGATATTATTACGAAAGGACGTCACGATCCGTGTGTTGGTATTCGTGCTGTGCCAATAGCAGAAGCAATGCTTGCCTTGGTGTTGATGGACCACGTGTTACGGCACAATGCCCAAAATAAGGACGTGAATTCGATTACCCCTGTGATCCCTGCATCTAGGCCCTAAGGCATAAATTTGACATAAAATGCTATTTAATTTTCCGTTATCAAGCCCGCAAAATCGCGGGCTTTTATCTTTTACCTATCTATTCTATTTTGCCCAAATTGGGGTCTTTGTGTCCTACGTCAGTGTATTTTTGGATGACAAAGGTTTCACCTCTCAGCAAATTGGGACATTGTTTGCCATTGTGGCGGTCGCCCGTATTATAGGACCAAATTTGTGGGCAGGTGTTGCCGATCGCACGGGCAAAGTTGGTTTGGTCATGCGTATCGGTAGTTTACTTTCGTTAAGCACATTCTTATTCATCTTTATCGCAGAAAGCTATTTGCTTATTGTGCTCATATTTTCAGTCATGATGATGTTTTGGACTGCCATAATCCCCCAACTAGAAGTTACAGCGGTCAATGCTTGTGGCACTTCAAAAGGGGGGTATGGTGCGATTAGAATGTGGGGAAGTATTGGCTTTATACTGGCGACTATTATTGTTGGCGCTCTTCTTGATGTGTTTTCGTCTCAAGCAGTGATTATTTCAGCCTCATTTACACTTTTTGGGATTTTTATTTGTACCTTGCTCATTACTGCGCCTAAAAAGGCAAATGCAATTCATCATGAAGGAGGCAGTATACTACCTGAGGTATTAACCAAGGGGTTTATCGCATTCATTGTTGCTAATACTTTACTGCAGGTAAGTTTCGGTAGTTTTTATAGCTTTTTCACCTTGTACATGCGGCAATTGGATTATCAAGGGTGGCAAACGGGCATCTTTATGGCTGTTGGTGTTGTCGCTGAAATTATTATTTTCGTGTTTGCTGCACGCTTAATCAAGCGATTTTCGGTAAGTGGATTGTTTGTGTTTAGTTTGGCAATGACGGCAGTTCGTTGGCTAATGTTGGCGTTTTTGGCACATTCTTGGTGGTTCATATTACTTAGCCAATTAATGCATGCATTTAGTTTTGGTTTGACGCATTCTGTATCAATCCATTATTTACATAAACGATTTTCTGAACGATATCACAGTAGGGCGCAGGCTATTTATGTCAGTATATGCTTTGGCCTAGGTACCGCTATAGGCAGTTACTTTGCGGGCATATGGTGGTCTGATGGCATCGGTGCTGTATCGAGTTATGTATACTGTGCGCTTATTGCAATAGTCGCTACTTTTGCGGCACTATTTATTACGGACGATAAAACACTTAAGCATGATGAAAAGGTGTCATTGAAAGAGGTCTAGATATGAAATATAGAGTTATGTTATTTATCATTTTTCACGGGTTTAGCATTGATTTGTATGCCCAGTCACCGTCCGCCTCTGATATTTTTATTGGCGAAATTAAGCGTAGTGCTAATGGTTTGAGTGTGGTTAATCTCAAGCAAGTGACGGATAACGTCGAATACACTAATCAGCCATATTTTTTTGATGACAAGCATTTATATTTTACGCAAGAAGTTAAAGGCGTTGATGGGCAAGCAAGTCAAATGGATATTTTTCGCTATGATGTTAGCTCGAATCAATCTACGAATCTTACAAATTCAAGCGACAGTGAATATTCTGCAACTCCGACACCAGACGGTGTTGGTTTTTCTGTTATTAAGGTTAATTCTGCTAACAAGCAGGAACTATGGCAAATTACGTTTTCTGGTCAACCTATACAGCAATTGGCAAACGCAATTGAACCGGTTGGCTATCAGGTCTGGATGCAAGATGACAAAGTATTGTTATTTGTGCTGGGCGAACCGCACGCACTGCGCATGGTAGACCCATTTAATCCAGACGATGCAGGGCATGTTATTGCTGAAAGTATTGGTCCGTCGTTACATAGAATGCCACATACCCAAGGTTACACATATACTGTTGAAGCAGCGGAGAACTCGAACAGCAATAGTCATGATCATAGTAAGGCAACACATAAAATGACTAAGGGGCAGGGGGCATCTTTATGGCTGTATTCTCCATTGACAGGTAAAAAACAAGCACTAACCAATTTACCTGTTGGCGCTACTTACTATGCTTGGACACCAAATTCAGAACTTCTAAGCACTGTAGAAAACAAATTGCTAGCTATGCCTTTTTTAGTCAATCGAAATAAACGCTCTGGGTTGCCTGTCGAAAGTACAGTATTTTCAGAAGTGGAAATAGAAGGAAAGGCTTGTAAAAAAGGTATCAGCCGATTAGCTGTATCACCGTACGATGAAAAAATTGCATTAGTATGTGTTCGCTAGCTTAAGTAATTACATCCTACTTAAGCTAAACAAAATAAGGCTATAGGCTATTAATTTAGCCTTCTAATGGGGTATCAAACTCTTCTGGCTTTTCAAAATCGCCAGTCATAGAGCTGAGACGACCACTATCAAACTTTAGTACCAGTTCTTTTCTAAAGTCTTTTCCGCGTTTTCTCATGCCGCGTTTCATGTCGTACACGTAATACCACGTGTTGTTATCAAAACTATCTTCTACAACTGGATTGCCAAGAACAAATCTAACTTGTTCTTGCGTCATGGCTATACGCAGTTGGTTAACGTCTTTCTGATCTAAGAAGTTGCCTTGTGGAATATCTATTCTGTATATCCAATTGGAACAGCCAGTCATTAATATTATGGCAAACAATACTGCAGCTAATTTCATTTTTTACCTGTATTCAAGTCGGTCTTTTAAATTTTTCGATGAGGATATTAACCTTATGCTTAAGACCATTCAACAAGATATTAGTTCATGGCTATATCACGTACACAGTATCTGATACTTGTAACTCAGTTTAGTTGCAATAAATCTTTAGCATTTTCAATTGCTTTATCAGACAATTCATCACCTGCAAGTAGCCTAGCGATTTCATTAATACGATCTTCAGAGCTTAATTTAAGTACTTGCGTTTCGGTGGTTTTGCCATCGGTGATCTTATTTACAAACAACTGGTTGTGGGCTTGTGCGGCGACTTGTGGTAAATGTGTGACACAGACTACTTGGTTTTTTTCACCTAACTGATGAAGCAAGCGTCCAACAACAGTCGCCGTTTGTCCGCTAATACCTGTATCAACTTCATCAAAAATTAGGGTAGGAATTTGATGATCACGAGAATAAATGACTTGAAGTACTAGACCGAAGCGAGAAAGTTCGCCGCCGGAAACCACTTTTTCTAAGTTGTCTGGTACTTGCCCAGGATTGACAGACACCATGAAGTTGACATGATCGTTACCGTGACTGCTTGGAGGATTTGCTGAGTTAAAGTGTACTTCAATATTGACTACTGCATAAGGCATGTTTAATAGTTTTACATTTGTTTCAACTTCGCTAGATAATTTCTTAGCGGCTTTTTCACGCGACTTATGTAGCTTATTTGCAATATCCCAATACGTGTTTAACGCCGCTTTTGTTTCATCGACAATGGATTCCAGACTGGCTTCTTCTTGATTTAGCGCCTTTAGTTCCATAGATAGGGCTTCATGCACGCTGTAAAGCTGTTCAGGCGGCACATTGTGTTTACGAGAAAGTTCTAGATATTTACCATATCTAGCTTCTATTTCAGCAATGAGTTGCGGATCACTTTGCTGACTATTTCGATAATGATCTAATTCGCTGTACGCTTCTTGCGCTTGAATAATTGCATTCTGTAACATCTCATACGCATCCGAAAGCCCACTATCTACGTCTAATTGCGCTTGTATTTCACGAGCGCCATGATTTAATAAGTCAAGCGCACTGGCAGGTTCCCCATCTTTTAATAAATAACATGCTTTGTCGCTAGACTCGATGAGTGTTTGCATACTACTTAATTTTTTAAATTCAGTTTCTAGTTGTGTGAATTCGTCTTCTGATGTCGAAAATTCATCTAGTTCACTGACCTGATAACCAAGTAAACTAACTCTATCTGTCCGTTGTTTTTGGGCGTTTTGTAACTCGTTTAACGTGTTGTTTAATGTTTTGTATTGTTGATACGCCGACGTCATTTGTTTCAATAAGTCAGGGTGTTTTGCATAAGCATCAAGTATTAATAGTTGGTTTTCTGCCTTCAAAAATGAGTGGTTATCATGCTGGCCATGAATATTCACTAACATTTTTCCAAGTGATTTAAGTTGATTTAAGTTAACCGGGATACCATTGACAAACGCTTTTGATCGACCTTCAATACTCACTACACGACGAATGAAGCATTCGTCTTTATTGTCGTCTTGATTTAGTTCATGTTCATTTAACCAAGTTTGTACGTGAGGCAATTCGTTTACATCAAAATGTGCAATTATTTCGCTTTTGTCTGCACCTAAGCGGACAATACCGGAGTCAGCTCGTTCACCTAAGCATAAACCTAAAGCATCTAGGGCAATTGATTTACCTGCCCCTGTTTCGCCAGTGATTGCCGTAAGGCCACTTTGCACAGCCATGGCCACTTGTTTTACGACGGTTAAGTTTTTGATGTCTAGATGTACGAGCATAATACTATTCCAATAACTTTATACTGATAATATATACAGTAGTATTGGAAATGTAAACAGTGAATTAAAGCTGTTTGCTGACCGCTAGTAAAGTTTACTGCCCCAGTTCAGTTTTTTGCGCAATACATTAAAATAATTGTAGTCTGGCGGGTGTATAAGGGTTAGGTGCTTAAAGTTTTTACGAATGATTACGTGATCACCCGGGTTAACCGAAATAACAACATGGCTATCACAACTAACTTGCACGTTGTCAGAATTATTATTAGAAATTTTTAAGGTCATCTCATTGTTAGCATCTACAACGATTGGTCTGCTACTTAATGTATGTGGGAACATAGGTACTAGGGTGAGGACGTCTAAATGTGGCGTCAGTATAGGACCACCGCCAGATAACGAATATGCAGTAGAGCCCGTCGGTGTAGCAATAATTAAACCGTCAGAACGCTGTGAAAAAACGAATCTATCTTCGATATACAGCTCAAACTCCATCATATGCGCAACTTTGCTATGGTGAAGTACTATCTCATTTACTGCATTGTGGGAGTCTACAAGCGTATCTCCGCTATACACAAGCGCTTCGATAAGGAAACGTTTTTCTCTGGCAATATTGCCAGTAAATAGATGTTCAAGTTGTTCAGTAATATCATCTGGCGAGATGTCAGTCAGAAACCCTAAATTCCCTCTATTTACACCAACCACGTCGATATCAAACTCTGCTAGCACACGGGCGGCGCCCAGCATATTTCCGTCGCCACCAACCACGATAGCCAAATCGGCGCGTCGTCCAATTTCAAGCATTGACACTGATTCAACATCAAATTTTGAGTCTATTTGTATCTTGTTTTCTACGAGTATATTGCAGCCACGTGCAAGTAGTTCGTTAATCAACAATTCGATACTATCGAAGGTTGCTTTGTGACTGGCTTTGCCAATCAACCCAACCGTGCGATATGCCATCTGAAAATCCAGTTAATGTCTCTTCAGGCTAGGGTACAGAAGCTATGTAGACTTGCAAGTAAATTTTAATGGAGGGCGCATTTTGGTGTCTTATAAGTGAAGACAATATGATCTAGTCGAACTCTTTTTCAGCTAGCTTTTTAGCCTTAGCTTGATACATATCTAAGTCGGCCATGCGAACTACGTCGCTAAAATCCCTTGCCGTTGACGAAGCGCCGATACCAAATGATAGCATCACTGGTAAATTTGAAATGTCTTTTACCACATATTCTTGTTCGACAGAGCGTTGTATTTTTTCCGCAAGCATTTGTGTGCTTTCATAGTTGGCATTAGTTAAAAGAATCAAGAACTCTTCTCCACTCCAGCGAGCGAGTACATCTGTATCTCGAATATTACTCTTAATAGCGTCGTGCACTGAGTTAATGACTTGGTCTGTTACCTCATGGCCAAATCTACCATTTAAATCGCTCAATTTTTCAATATCACAAATAAGTACCATATACTGTTCAAAATGACGTCTTCTTTCTGAGGTCCCTGATGAGAATAATTGTTCTATATATCTGCGATTGTATGCCCCGGTCATTGCATCCGTATTAGCTTCAATAAAGAAGCGTTTGGCGCTGCTAGTACTGATACGTTTTAAGTAAAGCATTACAATAATAAAAGGCACTATCGCCAAAATTACATTGATTGAATAAACATAGGGAATCAGTTCAGGTAATGCATATGTATACTCGACATTTCGAGACAGCAGATATGCGCAAATAAAGCTTACTGCAATTACGAGGCATATAATGATGGCTTTTTTTACTGACTTTACTGGGCTTGCTAAAATAAGTGCGGCCAGTGGCCAGAGATAATAGTGAAATCCTAGATGCGTACCCATAGCTATCGTAACTATAAGCGCATGCCCAACCATTTCAAGAACAATTAGCCGCACGCACAATTGATGCCTCTGACGTACGTTTTGTATGGCTGCGATTAGCCAAATAATAACGCTAACCACATTGACCGCGGCTAACCAATATGCATCAATGAGTAAAAAGAAAAATAAAAAACCTAAATGCGCAAAAGCACCTGTATTACACAAAGCGCGGAGTAGTCGCTCAGCGCTGAGTAACATACTTTGTTTTTCAAGCGCGATGAAGCTTTCATCTATACCGCGCCGAGAATGCAGTGTATTGTGATCCATTTACTACCTACTAATGACCAAAATAACGATGCCTTCGTTGCACATCTTTCAACCATCATACGGTATTTTTGGAAAGGAAGAAATTAACCCTGCAAAAAATATTGATAATAATTGTAGCGTCTGGCTTGAAGCTTACAGAACCATCCCCATTATACCGAGCATTAGAGACTAAAACCGGCGCCATAGCGCGTACTTGACGTTCGGAGAAAATTGATGAGCAACGATCAAAAAACAGAAAACAAAGCAGAAAATACCCTTGTAGACGAGGATCTAGTTGAAGAACTACATGTTGACGAGGCAAGTGCTGAAGAAAATGATGCTGAAAGTGTTGATGGCCTAACAGTTGAACAAGCACAAATTCAAAGCCTTGAAGAAGAGCTAGCAATCGCAAATCAAACGATTGCTGGTCAAAAAGATAGCGTAATTCGTGCAAAAGCTGAAGTAGACAACATTCGCAAACGTGCCGAAGCAGACGTTGATAAAGCGCGCAAATTTGCATTAGAGAAATTTGCCGGTGAACTGTTGCCTGTTGCTGACAACCTTGAACGCGCGATGCAGTCTGCAGATGTTGAAAATGAAATTGTTAAACCGTTGTTTGAAGGGGTTGAATTAACGCAGAAGAGCTTTATTTCAACCTTGGAAAAGTTTGGTTTAAGTGTTGTTGATCCACAAGGCGAAACATTTAATCCTGAGCACCATCAAGCGATGTCTATGCAAGAGTCGGCAGATGTGCCTGCCAATACAGTGTTAGCCGTAATGCAGAAAGGCTACTTGTTAAACGGGCGTTTGCTTCGACCAGCTATGGTAATGGTATCTAGAGTACCAAGCGAAGGTGTTGATACTACAGCGTAATTCTTGACAAAAATAAATAGCTTTTTTTGTCATAAAAGTGAAATTCACATATTGAAATAGGGGTTATTAGCCCCACTTATTGTTGTAATAAGACATTGTTACACGAAAAAAGATTCTGGAGATTAAAACATGGGTAAGATTATTGGTATCGATTTAGGTACAACTAATTCATGTGTTGCCGTACTTGACGGTGACAAAGCTAAAGTTATAGAAAATGCAGAGGGTGAACGCACCACTCCGTCAATTATTGCATACGCGGAAGACGGTGAAACCTTAGTTGGCCAACCTGCAAAACGCCAAGCAGTGACTAACCCAAAAAATACATTATTTGCAATTAAGCGCCTAATTGGTCGCCGCTTTGAAGATAAAGAAGTGCAGCGCGATATCGATATTATGCCGTTTAATATTGTTAAAGCGGACAATGGTGACGCTTGGGTTGAAGCTAATGGCCAAAAAATGGCTGCGCCGCAGATTTCTGCTGAAGTCTTAAAGAAAATGAAAAAGACAGCAGAAGATTATTTAGGCGAAGAAGTCACCGCTGCGGTAATTACTGTTCCTGCTTATTTTAATGATTCTCAACGTCAGGCGACTAAAGACGCTGGTCGTATTGCTGGGCTTGAAGTTAAACGGATTATCAATGAGCCAACTGCTGCGGCGCTTGCCTACGGCATGGACAAGAAGAAAGGCGATAGTGTCGTTGCTGTGTACGATTTAGGTGGTGGTACTTTTGATATCTCTATTATTGAAATCGACGAAGCGGACGGCGAGCACACCTTTGAAGTATTAGCGACGAATGGTGATACTCACTTAGGTGGTGAAGATTTTGATAACCGCATGATCAACTATCTTGTAGAAGAGTTTAAGAAAGAGCAGGGCTTTGACTTGCGTCAAGACCCACTTGCTATGCAGCGTTTAAAAGAAGCGGGTGAAAAGGCGAAAATCGAACTTTCTTCTGCTCAGCAAACGGAAGTTAATTTACCTTACATTACCGCTGATGCTAGTGGACCAAAACATTTGGCGATTAAAGTGACAAGAGCTAAGTTAGAAGCGCTTGTTGAAGATATGGTTAAGCAATCGCTTGAGCCAGTTAAGCAAGCACTAGCTGACGCCGATTTATCTGTAAGCGACGTAAACGACATTATCCTTGTTGGTGGTCAAACACGTATGCCATTAGTGCAAAAGTATGTGGCAGAGTTTTTCGGAAAAGAACCGCGTAAAGATGTAAATCCTGATGAGGCTGTTGCTACTGGCGCGGCAATTCAAGGTGGTGTGTTAGCGGGTGATGTTAAAGACGTATTATTATTAGACGTTTCTCCATTGTCATTAGGTATCGAAACCATGGGCGGTGTAATGACCGCGGTAATCGAGAAGAATACAACGATTCCAACTAAGAAATCGCAAACCTTCTCAACGGCTGATGATAACCAAGCGGCAGTAACCGTGCATGTGCTGCAAGGTGAGCGTAAGCAAGCATCTGGCAATAAATCTTTAGGTCAGTTTAACCTTGAAGGTATTCGTCCTGCGCCGCGTGGTACGCCTCAAATCGAAGTAACCTTTGATATTGATGCTGATGGTATTTTACACGTATCGGCAAAAGATAAAGATACAGGTAAAGAGCAGAAAATTACGATTCAAGCGTCTTCCGGTTTGAGCGACGATGAAATTGAACAAATGGTTCAAGATGCTGAAGCGAACAAAGAAGCGGACGAAAAATTTGAAAAATTAGTGGCTGCAAAAAATCAAGCTGATGGCTTAGTACACGCGACTAAAACACAAATTGAAGAAGCGGGTGATGCGTTAGATGCTTCTGATAAAGAAGTGATTGATGCGGCTATTGCTGATTTAGAAGCGGCACGCAAAGACGACGACGTTGAAGCCATTGAAGCTAAAAGCCAAGCACTTATTCAGGCCTCACAGAAGTTAGTTGAAATTGCGCAAGCTAAAGCTCAAGCAGGCCAAGCTGACCCTAGTGCTGCCGGTGCTGAACAGGCAAATGCCGCACCTGATGATGATGTTGTTGACGCTGAATTTGAAGAAGTTAACGACGATAAGAAATAATCGTCATTACATTTTGTAAGACCTTCGACAGGCGCAGCTTTTACTAGTTAGCGCCTGTTGTGTTGTAAACACCATGAAAAATTGGTGGTAAACCCTAGGATGTTGAGTGTATGTCCAAAAGAGACTATTACGAAGTATTAGGCGTTGGCAAAAGTGCCGGTGAACGCGATATTAAAAAAGCCTATAAAAAGCTTGCGATGAAATATCACCCTGACAGAACGCAGGGAGATAAGTCTTTGGAGGAAAAATTCAAAGAAATACAAGAGGCTTACGAAGTTCTAACGGATACTCGCAAACGCGCGGCTTACGATCAGTATGGCCATGCCGGTGTTGATCCAAACCGAGGTGCTGGTGGATTTGGTGGTGGCGGTGGCGCTGATTTTGGCGACATATTTGGTGATGTGTTTGGCGATATATTCGGTGGTGGTCGAGGTGGCAGCCGTCAATCTCGCGCACGTCAAGGTGCAGATTTACGTTATAACCTAGAAATGACACTTGAAGAAGCTGTGCGTGGTAAGGATGTTGAAATCCGAGTGCCTACACTTGTAGAGTGTGATACTTGCGACGGTTCAGGCGCTAAAAAAGGTTCTTCTCCAACTACTTGCCCGACATGTAAAGGTAACGGTCAGGTACAAATGCGCCAAGGCTTCTTTGCTGTGCAGCAAAGCTGCCCGACATGTTCGGGTAAAGGCCAAATAATCTCTGATCCTTGTAGCCCATGCCGAGGCCAAGGCAGAATAGAAAAAACGAAAACTCTCTCGGTTAAAGTACCTGCTGGTGTAGACACAGGTGATCGTATTCGTTTATCTGGTGAAGGTGAAGCTGGTGAAAATGGCGCACCTGCAGGCGATTTATATGTGCAAGTACATGTGCGCGATCACGATATTTTTACGCGAGACGGTAACAATTTGTTTTGTGAAGTCCCCCTTAGTTTCAGTACAGCTGCGCTAGGTGGCGAAATAGAAGTACCGACGCTTGATGGTAAGGTGAAATTAAAAATTACGCCTGAAACACAAACCGGTAAGATGTTCCGTATGCGCAGTAAAGGTGTGAAATCTGTTCGTACAGGTGCTGTGGGCGATTTGATTTGTAAGGTAGTGCTAGAGACGCCAGTTAACTTGTCGTCTAAGCAGAAAGCCATTTTACAGGAGTTTGATGCTTCTATCACAGGTTCTGCTGCTAAACATAGCCCAAAAGAAAAAGGTTTTTTTGACGGCGTTAAAAAATTCTTCGATGATTTAACGAATTAATCGACGACGTCACGTAGTCCAAATACCAATCTCCAAATTCAAATCTTAAGCGTTTTGCCTAGTTACTGATTGAGTAATATAGACAAAGCGCTTTTTTATGTATTCCTAATTTGATTTTATTTGAAAATACGATTGCATGCGTTTCGATACACTTTGCCAGTCACCGGTCAACCAATCAATTAATCGTAGTTAAAATACACTGCACGTTTTTGTAGATAGTTTTCAATACCATATATACCGTCTTCACCGCCAGTACCGCTGCGCTTATGACCGCTATGATATCCTTGGATGTATCCGCAAATCATTTTATTCACAAATACGGTGCCTACTTGCATATGATTGATGGCGTGGAAGGCTGTTTTAATATCTTTTGTGAAAATATAAGAAGATAAAGCGTCTTCTCTGTCATTGCAGATAGCTAAGGCTTCTTGATAATTTTTTACTTTGATAATCGGCATTATAGGGCCAAAAATCTCATTCTTAGCCAAGGGCATGTCGCTAGTAACACCTGACACCACCGTTGGTTTATACCAGTGCCCCTTTGCAAACGTCTGCCCTTCGGGTTTACCGCCGCCAATTTCGACTTTTGCACCCATCTTTACACTTTGTTCAAGCATCGCGTGAATTCGAGCAATACTATCCCTTGTCACGCTTGGGCCCATATTGACATCCGACATTGGATCACCATAGCTAATTTGTTTTACGCGCTCTATTACTCGTGCGGTAAATTCATCTGCGATACCGTCTTCTACCAATACCAGCTCGTTACAGATGCATACTTGCCCTGAATTAGCGTAGCGAGAAATAACGGCTGCTTCTACAGCCTTGTCCAAATCGGCATCATTTAGGACTATAAATGATGCTTTACCACCTAACTCAAGTACTAAGCCACTTACATTGTCACCCGAAGACTTAAAAATGGCTTGGCCCGCACGGGTACTGCCTGTTAAAGACACCAAACGGGTGTGCGGGTTGGTGACTAGCGCAGAACTTACTTCAATACCAGTACCACTGACCAAGTTGATAACACCTTTGGGAAAACCGACCTCTTTCACTACTTTACAAAACTCTGATGCAGTGACGGGGGTCGCTTCGTGCGCTTTTAGCACCATTGTGTTGCCTGTAACTAGCGCAGGGCCAATTTTACGTCCAATCAATGCAAGAGGGTAATTGTATGCACATAGTCCAAGCGTGACCCCATAAGGCACTTTTTGAATCCAGAGTTGTTCATTTGGATTTTCTGAGGGATATATATTGCCTTCAATGCGCCTAGCCGCTTCAGCAGCGTATCGCATGTAGTTGAGCGTGTCATCAAATTCACCGTAAGCTTCTGCGAGCGTTTTGCCTTGTTCGATAACTAATAGTTTTGAAAAATGTTCGCGTTTAGTTTCCAAGGCGTCACACAATTTGAATAACCAACGTGCTCGCGCTATTGCCGGTAGCTGCTGCCAAGAAATTTGCGCTAGTCTAGCACTTTCAATCGCTGCATCTGCATCTTCCTTTGTACAATCAGGCACGGTCGCCCAAACTTCTTCAGTCGCAGGGTTTTCAACATTAAAAACTTTACCGGAAGAAGAGTCTATCCATTCGTTGTCAATAAAACAGGGGTAGTGCTGAGTTGCGCGCATGTTAGTTTCCTCGTCGTTTTTAGTTACCCGTAAACACTGGATTACGTTTTTCTACAAAGGCCAAAAAACCTTCTTTGCCGTCATGAGTATCGTATAGTGAATCGCATAATTCTTTTTCAAGTTGCAAACCTTCCGTCAATGGCAATTCAGTTCCGCGACTAAGCGCCTTTTTTGTCGCTGCTACGGCTAAAAGTGGGCCGTTTGCAACTGATGTCGCAAATTCAAAGGTTTGCGTGTGTAAATTTTCCACGTCGCTTAAACGATTTAGTAAGCCCCAACGGTATGCCTCTTCCGCATCAAAGGTATTGCCTAGTGAAAGGATTTCGATGGCTTTGCTGTAACCTACCAACTTAAGTAAGCGTTGTGTACCGCCGTTGCCAGGCATTAGACCAAGTTTTACTTCAGGTAAGCCAAACTGATAACTGCCTGTTGAGGCGAACCGAATGTCACATGCCATGGCAATTTCTAATCCACCGCCAAGGCAATGCCCGGCTATTTGTGCAATGAAAATTTTGCTTGAAGCCTCTATTGCCGCTAATGCTTTTCTGGCTCGCATAACCATTTTTTTATTTTCGGCAGTACTATTTTGTTGAAACTCTTTAATATCTGCGCCGGCACAAAAAAACCTTTCTGACGTGCTATTTATGACGACTGCACCTACTTTATCATCTTGGTTCGCCTGTGCTACATAGGTGTGAAATTGTTCATAGAAGTGCAGATTGTAAGCATTTGCAGGGGCTCGATTAAACGAGATGTAGGCAACTTTTTCTTTTACTGAATATAGTATTTGCTCTGAACTCATATCTGTCTCTATGATTTATGAATGGCTAGAAAATTCAGCTGCTATGTCAACTGAATGTTGGCCAAAACTAGGCGCAGCAAGCGTGGACTTCAATAGTTTGTCATCAATGCGAATAGGGCACCGCAAGGTCTTATAATTGACTTGTTTTCCATTGTGTATATTGCTTACTGTTTGCACCATGTTTAACACCTTGAAGCCATCGTGCGCCAACAAGTCCTGCCAATTTAGCACGTCGGCACACCAAATATCAGCGGGCTCTAAAATGTTGAGCCAATAAGCTGAGGTTTGCGCTACTAAATGTTCTGCGAGTATTGTTTTGATTGAGTCGCGTTTTGAGAACCAAGTACTTGGATCAGTAAATGCCAATAATGGTTTGCAGTCCAACAATTCACCTAAGGTAACGATTGCCCCCATGGCTAACGCGATATAACCATCTGCGGTTTTATATAGGCCATAGGGGGCACCCACGAGAGAGTGAGCTGTGTTGTTTTCGCCACGCACAACGGCTTGTTTATCCTGATAATACAAGGTGAGAGGCTCAAATTGAAAATCCAAAATAGCTTCAAGCATACTCACTTCTACTTGCGTCGCTTCGTCATTGAGCAACGCCGCAAGGATCCCTTGAACCAATTGCGCGCCAGCTAAATAGTCCGCTATCGCCAAGCCCATTGGCACGTGACCATCACTGTCAGCACCGCTGAGTTGCGATAAGCCTGACACTGCCTGCAACAGTAAATCTTGCCCTGGCATATTAGCCCAAGGACCTTCTTTGCCATATCCTGTAATTTCTGCATATATAATGGTTGGGTTGACCGCCGCTACATCTTCAAAGCTTAATCCTAAGCGAGTCATTACACCCGGCCTAAAATTATTAACAACAACGTCAGCATGCTTGATGATTTGTGTAATGAGAGCTAAGTCTTTTTCATCTTTTAGATTTGCCCTAAGGCTTTCTTTGCCACGATTGATCGCTTGAAAAAAAGCAGATTCGTTTTCGATATCAAACGCATTGGCATAAATACTGCGAGATAAGTCGCCATTTTTGTGATGTTCAACTTTAATCACGCGCGCCCCAAGGTCATGGAGGCGAAGCGTGGCTGAAGGCCCAGATAAGAATTGCGTAAAATCGAGTACTAAAATACCACTCAAGGGTTTACTCATAAATTAAACTCCTTTATTAGTTGCTCGTTGGCGCTACCAATCACGGGAGCGGGTGTTGCTGAATGAAGTTTGCGGCCATTTATTCTAATTGGACAGCGGGTTGTGGTAATAGATGAGTTTTCACCGCGTTTGAGCGTTTGTTCCATTTCAAGTATTTTGTATGCGTCATGCTGGGTGAGCTGCTCATAGCCTAATACTGATGAACACCAGTAGTTAAGGGGTGACAGTATCTCAAGCCAAACAGTGGTAGTTTGGGTTTTGAAATGTTCGACTAAGCGAGCCTTTATGTGATCTCTATTTTCATATTGTGTTTCTGTCGAGTAAAAATCCGTCATTCCTTTTAAACCAGAGCTTTCACATAGTACTGCCAAGTCCCCCATGCTAATGGCAATCGCACTATCGGCGGTTTGGTATATGCCATAAGGTGCGCCAAGGTATGGGTGAGCATTGGCTATTGCGCTTCTTTTAGGTAGCTTACCGCTATTTAAAAATTCGGTAAAACCTTCAAACTGAAAATCTAAAATGGACTCTAATAAGCTAACGGATACCTTTGCCCCTATGCCTTTTCGTTTTTGTTGGACCAGCGCCGCTAATAAACCTTGTGCTAAATGTGTGCCGCAGATCATATCTGCGACGGCAATGCCAAATGGCGTGGGTGCTGATTCGTCATTACCACTCATCCATGTTAGGCCAGAGACCGACTGTGCAAGTAAGTCTTGACCGGGTTTATCTTTCCACGGCCCGACTTCACCATAACCGCTGACTTCGCCATAAACAATGCTCGGATTTATTGCTTTTACACTTTCAAAATCTAATCCAAGTCGAAGCATAATACCCGGACGAAAGTTATGCGTGATAACATCTGCGTGAGCAATCAGCGTCTTAACGGTAGCCACATCTTCAGTGTTTTTTAGATTCGCGGTAAAGCTCTCTTTATTTCGATTAATGGTGTGAAACAACACGCTATCGCCATCTGACCACATATTTTTTGTGGCGAGTTGACGACAAGCATCCCCTTTTACTGGTCGCTCGATTTTAATTACCCTTGCGCCCAAATCAGCGAGGCGCAGCCCTGCGTATGGGCCAGCTAAATACTGACTAAACTCGAGTACTGTAATACCTTCTAATGGGCGCTTCATACTTGTTGTACGTTCATTTTGTTAAATACTCTTTAGTCAAGGTCAATATAGTTAATGTTAGATTGTCATTGCGCGTGACGCTATGTATAGCGCATTAAGGCGACTAAGTAGGGCTTTTTCATCCCCGCCGTTCATCAAATATTCTCGTATTGGCGCACCGCTATTGTCTTGGAAATACATATGACCATGATAGCGTGGACGCAAGTACGCTCTGTCTAAAGTTGGTAAGGTATCTTTGAAGTAGTCGTTAGTCGTGGCATTTGCATATGTTGATGTCCAAGCTTTTCGATGCCCTGGTTGCCCACCGAATTCAACAAAGAATGACGATTGCATGTTAGCGTTGGCGACGAACTGGGCATATTTGGCGGCAATTTCTTTATGTTTTGAGTTGGCAGAAATTGCTAAACCGGTACCACCAAGGGTTGTACAAAGACGTTGCTGATTAGTTAGTGCAACGGTATCGCCAAATTTTAAGGGATTTGCAACGTAGTTTGTTTTTGAGTAATTCGAATAACCATAGGCAAAGGGACAATACGCGAATTCATTGGTTTGTGTCATTGCCTCATATACTTGGAATGGGTTCCAATTAAAACAGTCTTTGTGTAAATTTTTGCTGAGTGCGTGTAGCATTTGCAACGCCTGTATTCCAATATCGTCACTCACTACATAGTTGTCATTTACACAAACGTCTTCACCAAGTGTCGAGCACAACATATAAAAATTCATTAGTGTATCTTGGGGAATAGAGGGCACAGCAACTTTACCGCGCGTGGCTAAGATCATTAGTTCATCCCACGTTTGTGGGAACGCCATGCCTTCTGCTTCAAGTAAATCCATGCGCGCAGAGGCAACTGGTGTTGCAGCATCTATGGCAAGGGCAACTTGTTTGCCTTCGTATAAATAACTTTCATGCGAACGACCGACAGAGTTAGTGGCCTGATCTTCCATAAATGCTTTGGGTAAGTATGAATTTAAGGGAACGATAACCCCTGTTTTTGCCGCAAAACCCGCCCACGGGTGGTCAATAACGAGTAAATCATATTGTTGCGCAAGTACATCGATTGGTTCATCGGCAAATGCTTGTAGTGAGCGTTTATTCCATGAAATACGTACCTCAGGATGCAGCTCTTCAAAACGTTGAGCCGTTGCCGTCATTGGCACATACCCACGCGTATGACTCCACGTAATGCCTTTTAATTCAATCGGTGACTGGCTCATTTTTACCTCTATAACTGTTTAGTTTGAACAAGAATACTTCTATATTTATATATAAAAATAACTTTCAATTTTTAAATGCTGGTTAATTGTATAGCTATTATGTGTAAAGGCAAGATGTTAAAGTTGTTGGATAAATATTAAATTAGTATATCAATCGGGTTAAATTTTACTTATTTACATATACTACGTAGTTTGATCGGAAAAATTGTGGCATAAAAGTATCCGGCGCATTGCGCTATTGTTAAAGAACGACCGTATAACTATAAAAATACTCAACTTTCAGTGTAGGAGCTAAAATTATGAAAAAAATCGGACTAAGTATATGTTGTGTGTTGGCACTTTCAGTCTCGACGTTTGCTCATTCAGACGAACATGGCGTAAAAAGTGAAAAACAAGCTAAAACAGCTATTCAGTTTAGAAAAGCTGTGTTTCAACTTATTCGTTCAAATATGGGACCTTTGGGCGCAATGGCAAAAGGCAATATTCCATATGATCCTGCGTTAATGGAAGAAAATGGTGAGAGAATGGTGCAGTTAGGCATGATGATTGGCGACTATTTTCATGCAGATACTTCAAGCTTTAAGGTGCCATCAGATGCCAAAGACAGCGTTTGGACAAATAAAGCAGATTTCATCGCAAAATCGGAAGATTTCATCGCTGCTGCGCAAAATTTGCAAAACGTTGCCGCTGCAAAAGATGAAGACAATTACCGAAAAGCAATTGGTGGTGTTGGCGGTACCTGTAAAGCGTGCCATGACGATTATAAAAAAGATTAATTTTGGCGCAAACAGCTAAAAAGCTAAAAAGCGGTAAGACCTTGAAGTAATATCTTAGCGACAGAATGAACAGTAGGAGAAGGTATGACTAAAGCTTATGCAGCGAATGATGCTGGCAAAGCGCTTGAACTGATCGATACGGAATTACCGCCTTTGGGTGACCATGATGTAAAGATTAAAGTCGCGTTTTGTGGTGTGTGTCACTCAGATTTGTCGATGATCGACAATGAGTGGGGCATAACGAATTACCCTATCGTTGCTGGCCATGAAGTGGTGGGCGAAATTGTCGAAGTAGGCAAGGGCGTTGATAGTGGGAAATTAGGTAACGTCGTTGGTTTAGGGTGGCACAGTGATTACTGCCACTCATGTGAAAGTTGTAGTCATGCTGAGCATAATTTATGTGCTAGCGCGAGTAGCACAATTGTGGGGCGTCATGGCGGATTTGCGGAATTCGTACAAGCAAATGAGACAAGTGTGGTGGCGTTACCTGTAGGTATTGATATTAAAACTGCGGGGCCGTTGTTTTGTGGCGGTATTACCGTGTTTAACCCGCTAGTTCAATATCAAATCAAACCAACTGATAAAGTTGCAGTGATTGGCATTGGCGGTTTAGGCCATTTGGCCTTGCAGTTTTTAACTGCGTGGGGCTGTGAAGTGACCGCCTTCACGTCGAGTGACAATAAGGCTGATGAGGCAAAGCATTTAGGTGCCGATCATGTTATAAATTCTCGTGATCCCGAGCAACTTGAGGCCGCTGCAAGTCAGTTTGATTTAATTATTTCAACGGTTAACGTTAAGCTAGATTGGAACTTGTATTTGTCGACGCTAAAACCAAAGGGGAGGCTACATTTCGTTGGTGCAACCCTAGAGCCACTTGATATTGGTGCGTTTAATTTGATTGGCGGTCAAAAGTCTATTTCAGGTTCGCCAGTCGGTAGCCCGGCGGTAATTAAAACAATGTTAGACTTTAGCGCACAGCATAATATTAAACCGTTGGTGGAAATGTTCGATATGAGCCAAATCAACGATGCATTAACACATCTCAGAGCCGGGAAGGCGCGATATCGCGTTGTGCTTCAAGCGGATTTTTAATGATTCACTAGTGCCTTTTTAGTGATTCAATAGCGCCTTAGTAATCATAGAAGCTATCTTCAACAGGGGGCGGCAATACCTCTACAATGAGGTATAGCGCGCCGGCAGAAAGTGCAACAACCATTAATGCGAATAAGAGGTTTAATGGTTTGGGTTTATGCCCTGCTTTAACACTAGGTTTTTTGCCATGCACCATACTCTGGACCAATGGCTGCTTTTTCTTAAATTGGTAAAATAGCACCGCTAATACATGTATTAGGGCTATTGACATTAATAAGATATACATTTGTCCATGTAAAAAATTAGCCGTATCTATCATGGCGTCGCTTGCCGCGCTATGCCAAGGCCCTTCATAAAAAATATCATCAGAAATAAACAAACCACTGACAGCTTGTGTTAAGAACAAGGTGAGTAATGCAATGGTAGACAGTGCACCGACTGGGTTATGCGTCAAATATTCTCGCGTATCTTGGCCTTGTAGATAATTAAATACTGTTTTAGGAGAGCAAACAAAATAAGTAAACCTTGAATAAGTATGCCCTACGACGCCCCATACCACACGAAAAACGAGCAACCCTAAGGTAAAGTACCCGACATAAAAATGCCATTGCATTGCATCATCCAATATATCACCAGACACATATTGAAAAATAAGTGCCATCACTAGTAGCCAATGAAACGCGCGAGTTGGGAAATCCCAAACAATAACTTGATGCATTCAGTCATCCAAAAGTTGAAGTAACAGGGGGGGTAAATTTAAAATGCTTTTATCCTAGTTTATCAAACTTTATTGCTGAAACAATATTCAATAACTTAATGGACTTATCATTCGCGCTTGCATGATGCACAATATACAAAATATGTTTTTCTATGGTTAGGTAATGATTAAAGTCGGAATATTAGGTGCAAATGGACGCATGGGGAGAGTATTAATTGAGGCGGCACATGCGCATAATAAAACTGCGTTAGGTTTTGCTAGCGTCCGTGCTAATTCAAGTTTTATTGGAATGGATGCTGGTGAGCTGGCTGGCATTGCGCGTCAACATATTTCTGTGTCAGAAATATCTAGCGATACTATTGAACATGCTGACGTGTTAATTGACTTTACCTTGCCTGAAGCCTTAGGACAAAACCTTCGCTTAGCCGTTGACGCACAAAAACCCATTGTTATTGGTACAACCGGTCTGAACAAAGATCAGCTAAACATGATAGATGAGGCGGCTAAATACATTCCCGTCGTATTTGCCGCCAACTACAGCGTGGGTATCAATTTAATGCTTAACCTCGTAAAACAAGCCGCTACAGTGATGGGGAACGACGCAGATATCGAAATAATTGAGGGACATCATCGCTTTAAAAAAGACTCACCCTCTGGCACTGCGATGGCAATTGGCCATTCGATTGCGGACAGTCTAGGCCGTGATTTGGATAAATGTGCGATTTATGGCAGAGAAGGCGTCAGTGATGAGAGACGTCGAGAAACAATTGGTTTCGCTACTGTACGTGCAGGTGATATTGTAGGTGACCATACGGCGTTGTTTGCAACATTGGGGGAAAGGCTTGAAATTACGCATAAAGCATCATCTCGTCTGACCTTTGCAAATGGTGCATTGACTGCATCGTGCTGGATAAAAGAACAAGCGAAAGGCCTGTATTCAATGCAGGATGTACTTGGTTTAGTGTAATTTATACCTATTATCGAGCAATAATTTAGGTTAACGCTTATTTTACTATATTTATCTAATTATTAAAAAGCGGTAGACCAGATTAAGTTTGTTGTATATAATGCGCGGAATTTGCCAAAAATAATTATTGAGTGTTGTTTGGGTAGCCAAGGTTAATCTTGAATATCCAGTAAATATAAGGCCTTCAGCGCCTTTTTTTTCAACATGCTGTATATTTTGGTGGAGACGCATTATCCTCTTTTTGTAAGAAAAAAGGACAATACTATAGATTTTCTTACTTAAGGTAAGTTTATCTCAGTTATCTCTCATTTTTGGAGGTTGACTTGGCTGTTTCTGCCCTATTAGTACTTGCCGATGGTTCCGTTTTCAAAGGAACGTCAATTGGCGCTCAAGGAAGCGCTGTTGGTGAAGTGGTTTTTAATACTTCGATGACAGGCTATCAAGAAATTCTCACAGACCCATCTTACGCTGAACAAATTGTTACTCTTACTTATCCCCATATTGGAAATACTGGTATCAATGAGGAAGATGTTGAATCTGACAACATTTGGGCAAAAGGGTTGGTGATACGCGATTTGCCATTAATTGCAAGCAACTTCCGAAGTCAACAAAGCTTATCTGATTATCTAAACGAAAATAAAATCGTTGGTATTGCCGATATCGACACGCGCCGATTAACGCGTATTTTACGTGACAAAGGCGCACAGAACGGTTGTATTACTACCTTTGATAACGAAAATGAAACGCTTGATAGTGCAATCGCCAATGCACTTGATAAAGCGAAAGCCTTCCCTGGATTAAAGGGCATGGATCTGGCTAAAGTCGTTACTTGCGAGAATACACACGATTGGAGCGATGGCGTTTGGGCCCTAGGCAATGGATATGAACAGAATAAGTCTGACGTTGAATTCCATGTAGTTGCTTATGACTTTGGGGCAAAAAACAACATCTTACGTATGTTAGTTGACCGCGGATGTAAGCTTACTGTAGTGCCCGCGCAAACGTCTGCTGAGGAAGTACTCTCTCTAAATCCAGATGGCATCTTCTTATCTAATGGACCTGGTGACCCAGAACCATGCGAGTATGCAATTGCTGCAATAAAGGTATTCTTAGAGAAAAAGATCCCAATGTTTGGCATTTGCCTAGGTCACCAATTATTAGCGTTAGCTACTGGCGCGCAGACCGTCAAAATGAAGTTTGGTCACCATGGCGCCAACCACCCTGTAAAAGACTTACGCAAAAATGTGGTAATGATTACCAGCCAAAATCATGGCTTCGCTGCAGATGAGTCAACATTGCCAGATAACGTTGAAGTAACGCATGTCAGCTTATTTGATAAGTCATTACAAGGGATTGAACTTACTGACAGGCCAGCATTTAGTTTCCAAGGGCACCCAGAGGCTAGCCCAGGCCCGCATGATGCAGAAGGTTTATTTGACCACTTTATCGAACTAATTAAACAGTCTAAGCAATAGGAATAGAGTATGCCAAAACGTACCGACGTCAAAAGTATTTTGATTTTAGGGGCTGGCCCTATTGTAATAGGTCAAGCCTGTGAGTTTGATTACTCTGGCGCGCAAGCTTGTAAAGCACTGCGTGAAGAAGGTTATCGAGTTATATTGGTTAACTCTAACCCAGCTACCATCATGACAGACCCAGAAATGGCTGATGCGACCTACATTGAGCCAATTCAGTGGGAAGTTGTTCGCAATATTATTGCCAAAGAAAAACCGGATGTTATTTTGCCAACCATGGGTGGGCAAACTGCATTGAACTGTGCCTTAGATTTAAACAAGCACGGCGTGCTAGAAGAATTTAATGTCGAATTAATTGGCGCTACGGCTGACGCTATCGATAAAGCGGAAGACAGAGAGCGCTTCGATAAGGCGATGAAATCTATTGGCCTAGAGTGCCCAAGGGCAGAAATTGCGCATACTATGGAACAAGCACATGACGTGTTAACGCGTATTGGGTTTCCTTGTATCATTCGTCCGTCATTTACGATGGGTGGCACGGGCGGCGGCATTGCTTACAATAAAGATGAATTCAATGAAATTTGTGCGCGTGGCTTAGATTTATCACCGACATCAGAATTGTTAATAGACGAATCACTCATTGGTTGGAAAGAGTACGAAATGGAAGTTGTGCGAGATAAAGCCGACAACTGTATCATTGTGTGTACCATCGAAAACTTTGACCCAATGGGTGTGCATACCGGCGACTCTATCACTGTAGCACCTGCACAAACCTTAACGGACAAAGAGTTCCAAATCATGCGTAATGCTGCAATGGCGGTTTTACGAGAAATTGGTGTAGAAACGGGCGGCTCTAACGTTCAATTTGGGATTAACCCGAAAGATGGCCGTATGGTCATTATCGAAATGAATCCGCGCGTATCTCGCTCATCCGCCTTAGCATCTAAGGCGACAGGTTTCCCGATTGCAAAAATTGCGGCAAAACTCGCTATCGGATATACGTTAGATGAGTTAGCAAATGATATTACCGGTGGATTGACACCTGCATCATTTGAGCCGTCGATTGATTATGTCGTTACTAAGATCCCACGCTTTAACTTTGAAAAATTTGCCGGTGCGAACGACCGCTTAACCACACAGATGAAATCGGTGGGTGAAGTTATGGCGATTGGCCGTAACCAACAAGAATCATTGCAAAAAGCCCTTCGTGGCTTGGAAGTTGGTGTATCAGGTTTAGATCCAATACTGGATTTAGATGACCCTGAAGCAAAGAACAAGCTCATCTATGAATTACGTGAGCCGGGCGCAGAGCGTATTTGGTATATTGGTGATGCTTTCAGAATGGGTATGTCTGTTGATGAAATATTTGGTTTGACCAATATTGACCCATGGTATTTAGTCCAGATTCAAGAACTCATTGAGCTTGAAAGCTTAGTTCAGCGCTTAGGTTTGACGGGTATTGACGAAACATTAATGCGTAATTTGAAGCGCAAAGGTTTTTCTGATACTCGCTTGGCAGTATTAACACAGGTTGCGGAGGATGACCTGCGTGATCACCGTGAAAAACTTGCCGTATTGCCTGTTTATAAGCGTGTAGATACATGTGCAGCAGAGTTTTCAACCTCAACGGCATATATGTATTCTAGTTATGACGAAGAGTGCGAAGCTGCGCCATCGGATAAAAAGAAAATAATGGTGTTGGGTGGCGGACCCAATCGTATTGGTCAAGGTATCGAGTTTGATTATTGCTGTGTTCATGCGGCTCTTGCAATGCGAGACGACGGTTACGAGACGATTATGGTTAACTGTAATCCTGAAACCGTGTCTACTGATTACGATACTTCAGATCGTTTGTACTTTGAGCCAGTCACGCTGGAAGATGTGCTAGAAATCGTAAGAGTTGAAAAACCGACAGGTGTCATTGTGCAGTACGGTGGGCAAACACCGCTGAAACTTGCACGCGAATTACAAAAAAATGGTGTACCAATCATTGGTACGTCGCCAGATGCAATTGACAAAGCAGAAGACCGCGAACGCTTCCAACAAATGGTGAATAAGCTTGGCTTAAAGCAGCCTGCAAACGCTACTGTTAGCAATATGCAAGAAGCCCTCGATAGAGCTGAAGAAATTGGCTTTCCGTTAGTGGTACGTCCATCTTATGTGCTTGGCGGTCGAGCGATGGAAATTGTATACGACATTAAAGACTTACAGCGCTATCTTAACGAAGCAGTAAAAGTGTCAAACGATTCGCCAGTATTGCTTGATCGCTTCTTGGATGATGCAATTGAAGTTGATATTGATGCCATTTGCGATGGCGAAGATGTCATCATTGGCGGCATTATGGAACACATTGAACAAGCGGGCGTTCACTCGGGTGACTCAGCGTGTAGTTTGCCGCCGTATTCCTTGTCTTCTGACATTCAAGACGTCATGCGTGAGCAAGTGAAACAAATGGCATTGGAGCTTGGTGTAAATGGCTTGATGAATACGCAGTTTGCGATTAAAGACAATGAAGTATATTTGATTGAAGTTAATCCAAGAGCAGCGCGCACGGTGCCATTTGTATCGAAAGCAACAGGCGTTCAATTAGCAAAAGTTGCTGCTCGCGTAATGGCTGGCACTAGCTTAAAAGAGCAGGGCATTAGTGGTGAAATACTGCCGCCGTTTTACTCTGTGAAAGAAGTAGTGCTGCCGTTTGCTAAGTTCCAAGGTGTTGATCCTTTACTTGGCCCGGAGATGCGCTCTACTGGCGAAGTAATGGGTGTTGGGGAAGACTTTGAAGAAGCTTATGCTAAAGCAAACCTTGGCGCATCAGCGCCATTGCCTGAAGCAGGTAAAGTACTTCTATCTGTAAGAAATACGGATAAAGTTCGCTTAATTGAGCTTGCTAACTTGATGCTCGACAAAGGGTTTGTATTAGAAGCGACCAAAGGTACCGCCGAAGCACTTGAGCTTGCAGGTATTAACTGTAAAGAAGTGAATAAGCTAAGTGAAGGTCGTCCAAACATTGTTGATGCGATTAAAAACGGTGAATATTGTTACGTCGTGAATACGACAGAAGGGCGTCAGGCAATTAATGATTCTGTGTATATCCGACGGGAAGCTTTGCTAAGCAAATGTGCTTATACAACGACATTAAATGCTGCATTTGCGACATTAAAGTCAAATAGCTCCGATGCGTTATCGAATGTGCAATCTGTTCAAGAGCTACATAAGCGAGTTGCTTTAGCAAAATAATGTAAATTAGATGATACCTATCTGATTTTGCACTATACTTTGCAAAAACTTATATAAAACGAATGCCTAGCGCATTCGTTTTGCTTTTACGTCTGGCGAATCTTGATTCGTTAGATGTTTGTATTGTTAATTTATGTCCCGTAGATAAATTAGTAAGAGACATCGTTAAACATCGCAGTCGAATAAAAAGAGAAGAAGTATGACAACCTATCCTATGACAGCGGAAGGCGCAAAAACTTTGCGCGAAGAGCTTGAACAACTAAAAACTGTAGATCGCCCTCGTATTATTAATGCTATTGCTGAAGCAAGAGAACATGGCGATTTAAAAGAGAATGCTGAATACCATGCGGCACGCGAACAACAAAGTTTTTGTGAAGGCCGTATTCAAGATATTGAAGGTAAACTTTCGAATGCGCAAATCATCGACGTTACCAAGTTGCAAAATACTGGAAAAGTAGTATTTGGCACAACGGTAACGTTTATTAATGTAGATTCGGATGAGGAAACGACTTACCGCATCGTTGGTGATGACGAAGCAAACATTAAAAAAGGCCTAATATCTGTAAATTCGCCGATTGCACGTGGATTAATCGGAAAAGAGCTTGACGATATTGTGTCTATACACACACCCGCGGGTGTTGTTGAAGTAGAAATTAGTGAAGTCGAGTACAAATAGCCGATAGATGAATATGCATAATTATCGATAGAAAATCCAACCGCTGTGTTGGATTTTTTGTTAAAGCGTAGAAATTTTAAACATACTTAGAAAAAAGCTTAAGGTATTGAATAATCTGCAACAAATTTCTTGCTATAGCCCTAAAATTCAATATAATTCACGCCTTCGGTCGGTGTGTAGCGCAGCCTGGTAGCGCACTGTCATGGGGTGTCAGGGGTCGGAGGTTCAAATCCTCTCACACCGACCAACTAATCCAACACCCTCTTCAAGAGTATTCACTAACATTTAAACGTTAAGTACCTACAGTAAAGAGTATCCCGTTTATATTTGGGATGGAAGCTGCATCCCTTATTCTGTGTTTTTAAAGCGAGATAAAAAGTCTTTATTTTCATGTAGCTATTTGCTACATTTGTTATTGTAAACACGAAAAAAGGCAAAATCATGGCTAAACATACAAGTCCTATGCGCCTTAACGAACAATTAGTTAAAGACGCACAAATCATAGGCTCTACTTTAAACAGGACTACCGCAGAGCAAATCGAGTACTGGTCAGAAATCGGCAAGCGCGTGAGTGCTAATCTCTCACCTGCACAAGTCATCAGTTTATTTCACGGTAGTGCGTCAATTAGAATAGAAGCGCCTCACGAACAAGAAATTAATCCTTTTGATGTTGCAAATGAAGTGAATGCCGATATGTCTCTCTCGCAAGACTTACTTAGTCAAGGAAATGTGCTTTATTCGCCTAATACCGATATAACGCACGTAGGTACATTAAAAGCTACCTTCCCGAATGGTGATGTGAAATTTGGTAACTTTGTAAATGGCGAGTTTGTTGCGCAGCGCGCTAAATCCAAATAGTAAGGAAATAATTTGCCGCAACTTAATATTATTGTAGGCGGCAACGGCAGTGGGAAAACAACGTTTTACTATCGCTATCTAAGTCAGTACAACCTACCTTTTTTGAATGCAGATGAGTACGCCAAGCTTACATGGCCTGATGTGCCTGAAAAACACAGCTATGAAGCCGCCAAAGAGGTCGAAAAGATAAGACAACAGTTACTTGCTAGCCATCAAAGTTTTTGCTTTGAAACCGTTTTTTCTCATCCCTCTAAAGTGGATTTTATTGCCGATGCCAAAGCGAGAAACTTTACCATCAACCTGTATGTTATTCATATTGATAGTTCGCCTGAAACAAATATTGCTCGCGTAAATAATCGCATTCATCAAGGTGGTCATAGCGTCCCTGAACAAAAAATATCTGAGCGCATTCCTCGTATGCTCAATAATGTAAAACTTGCCATTCCCTTGTGCGACACAGTCTCTTTTTATGACAATACTGATGAAAAAGAAACACATAAGTGTGTCGCAATTTTGCAGATGAACCAAATTAAAACGTTTAGAGTTCTTCCAAATTGGGTAAAAAACATCATTGGTGAGCAATATTAACATTGATAAAGAAGTTACCATTTTGGAATTTTGAGTTATTGTTCTTGGAAGCGCTCATTCAAGGCATATCGGAAGTATTTTATTGGCCATGCAGCAATCGACTACGCGTCAAAACCGCCTTGGACGCATAAAGTAAATTGACACAGGATATAGTTAACGCTTTGGATAGTGGTGAGTATTGGAGCTTAAAATAAACCGTTTTTATGATGAATCGATTCACTTATGTGTTCTACCGCTTTAATTACAAGTGCCGGTTGCAAGCGATGAATACTATGCCTCCTTTCTTGCGAGTATATGATCGTCGCATTATTAGACAGGCCCAAGAAGCGCTCTTGCAACTCTGCCCATTTAACATTTTGGTTTTGAGCTGAGAGCGTACTTTTTAGTTGTGCTGAGGCGGTATTCCTTGCCAAAATTATAATAGGTAAACTTCCAAGATTATTTACCAAGCTAGCGACCTGATTTGTGCTTTCTTCAAGATGCTTAGCTTCATCTAAACTAGTATATTGGTGCTTAACTGTCGTCATTACCGCTTTATGGTGCGCATCATTACCAGAGAGATACAGCCTAGGAACACCGAAGGGGGCTAGCCATTTACCAATAGTTAGTCTCTTACGTCGCCAACTTGGCTGTGGCGGTATGTATGATAAGTAATCGGGGTGAATAGATTCAACTAATACTAAGCCTTTTACTTGCTCAGGATAGGTTTTAGCAAATAATTGTACGTTTAAGCCACCAAATGAATGTCCAACTAAAATAAGGGGCCCTTCAATAGACTGAGCTTGTAGCAGAGCATGCAATTCGTTAACCATTATTTGGCTAGTTCGAGGCTTTTGACTCTTGCCACTATACCCTAATCCCGCACGATCATAAGCAAAGGTTTTAAAAGAAGAGGAAAGCCCATTGATAACGTCTCTCCAAACAAGCAAAGAGTGCCCCATTCCACTATCAAACACTACTGTGACTGGTCCGTCGCCTACGGTTTCAGAATACATTTCAATGTTGCCAACTTGGCTGAATTTACCATTGGGCTTGAAAGTCTGCGAATCGATATAGGCACAAGTTTGTTGATAGACTAAGCCGATAAGTAAGATCGCGGTAATTGTAGATAAAATAATCTTAAAGAGTTTAGGCATTTAACACTTCTTTTTATATCCCACAATCAATATTTCAGTACTTATTTACAAAAGACAATCGACAAAGACGGCGATACGAGACAAGACCCAAAGCTCTATGCTAACGCGTTTGGATTGAGGAAAGAATGATAGCGTTAAAAAATTAATGGTCATGTTTCTTTACAATATCACCACCATCCGTTTTAGATTACTTGTATCTTGTTGTTTTTAAATATTATTTTTTTTGGCACAGATACTGCCTCACTAATTTTTTAACGAACAAAATTATGGAAATATAAATGCAATTCATCCGCTCCCAAAAAATAGTCTCGAAGTTTCTAACATGTGCCGCTCTTATTTTTACCGTTACTTCAGTCAATGCCACAATTATTACCTTTGGAGATAATAATGTTGATCGACTAGATTTGGCGGGTGTCCAAAGCGAAAACGATTTTTCTTACAGCGCATTCGGAGATGGATGGGAACTACAAGATGTGTTTGGAAATCCAGGCGCTTCATTGACAACGTTTTTTAATCGCCAAGGTGGAGATGTGGGTGATGAAATCACATTCTTCAATAACAATGGAGACTTATTTTCGTTTGGGTCAGTTGACTGGAGAACGATTAATGATAGTGGTACTAACGATTTTGTTATTTTCCAAGGCTTTTTGGGTGGAGCGCTTGTCGATTCATTAGTTCTTGATGGGGCTAACGAAAATTTTACCAACATCGCAGGGTTTGGAGGCGCGTTAGATCAGTTAACATTAACGATAACCAGAGATGGTAGGAATGCACTGCTGATCGACAATCTTAATTTGACGACCGTTAAGGTGCCTGAATCCTCAATGGCAATGTTATTTTTAATTGGCCTTGTAACCCTACTGCGTCGAAAGTTTTAGTTAGACGCTAAAATACGTTCAGCCCGTGCCCACTGTAGTGGGCATTTTTTTGTTTGCAATAACTCTGCATGCGGATTGGTATTATTGGTAATCAGCGACAGATAGACTGCGCTTGAACGAGATAAAAAATTACCTTCTGTGCGGAGATAGCTGCGCTGATTGAGTTTTATGAGAGCCCAGTGGGTAGGTCATACATTGAAAAGATACCGGCTATAACTCAAGAATCAATGGCGATAGGGCAACAAATTGCAATGCAAGCCATGCCGACAAGTTAACTATTCAGGCACTCCTAGTTCTTACGGTTAAGGCATGGTGCTGTTGAATCGTCATTCATTACAACTCCTAAGGGTAGGTTAAGGTTGATACAAGCACAATGCATCGTTTACCTTCACCTCGTTTAAAGCGAAAAGCGTTCCCGTAAAAAATGGGCCACGCCATCTTCATGGTGATGGCCTATAACATCAGTGGCTGATTGTTTAACAATGTCTTTTGCATTGTTCATCGCGTAACTTTCGTCGGCCAGTTCAAACATACTTAAGTCGTTATCGCCGTCGCCAAAACAAATAACATTGCTTGCGCCAAGTTGAATCTTTAGGTTTTGCACGGCACTGCCTTTGTTCGCTAAACGATGGTGTACGTCTAGCCAGCTGTTACCATTTCCTTCGATAGCTGGGCCACAATAAGCAATTAGACTTTTTTGTTTATTAAGTTGCTCCCATATTTTATGGGTTATCTTTTCATCGCCAATCATACTAACATTGGTAATTCTAGCTTGTGTAGGCAACGACGACAGTGGCAGTAGCATTGCATCAGTTTGCGCATAATAATTTTCAAGTAAGTCGTTTTCTATGGCGTACTTTGGCGTAGAGTGATAAATAACATGCACTTCACGATCGTTCTGCTCTTCCACGCTATGCACAAATGGTGTGACGTTTTCAGCGTGTGCGTGCGACAATATCGTGGAGACTTCGTTCCATTCGAGTATATTTTCAAGCGTCATCGTGCGACTGTTAGGATCCCATACTGTCACGCCGTTACTATAAATATGCGGCAAGCTAAAGTTATACCCACCAATTATTCGTTGAGCTGAAAGCATGGTTCTGCCTGTGGCAACCGTGTGCGCGATCCCCGTATCACTGAGCAACATTAAGGTTTCTTTGGTGAGAGGCGAGATTTCAGAGGACTTATTTAATAGCGTGCCGTCTAAATCGAAGAATATTAAATCCATAAAATACAAGTTAGAAAAAATTGATAAATGTCAGTACGCAGTCTGAGCCTTATTTGTTTAAATGTAAACACCACCTTCGGACGATATTATTCTTGCGTTTAAGTGAAGGCCTTGGTCTTTATTTTGGCGAAAATAATGCCAATGCGGTTGTCGGATAGGATTGCTATACGCTAGCAAGTAAGTATACTTTTATCATCGCCTTGGGCACCTCAGCTTTAGCTAAGTGTAATATGTCAAACAATGCCAAACCGTTATCCACAACGCAACAAGTTCATCAACTTTTTAGAACCTACAAAGTTGATTTAGTTAGAAATTTACGAGGAATATTCGGCTCTGGCCCACCTGATCCGGAAGATCTGGTACAAGAGGCTTTTAGCAAGTTACTTACTCATAAAAATGTTGATGATATTCAGCATCCCAAAGCTTACCTCACAAGGGCAGCAGTGAACATGGGGTTAAATCATTGCACCAAGTACAAGCAAACAGAATCATTTATTGACAGTGCATTGGAGAGCGTTGGAGAAACGCTTGTCACAGAAGATAGTCCCGAAGATATTTACTCACTGAATGAGCGTGTCGCTTCGGTATCTGAGGCCATGAATATGTTATCAGATAAACAAAGGGAAATAGTTATACGGTGCCGTATTCATGGCGAAACATATGAACAAATTCGGAATAATACAGGTTGGAGCCTAGCGGATATTAGTCGACAACTAAAAAGCGCAATGTCTATTCTTGCTGATGCGTCTGCATCAGAGGAATCGTAGAGATGATGGTTATGAATAATTCAGAACAACAAGCCGTAGCATGGTTGACGCAACTTTATAAAGGTGAGCCAAGTGACTTAGATAAGCTGAACTTTGTGCAGTGGTTAAAAGCATCTAAAGAAAACGCTAAAGCGTATAAAAAAATAGAACAACAGTGGCGCGATATCGCACTTGACGATGCGCCATTTTTGCAAACTCGTTCAGTGAATGCATTAAATAGACAAGTTGAAGAACGTACATCGACATCTGCGCCAGTACAAAAATCGCAACGGTATGCTTGGTTAGGCGCAGCTGCCTCTATTCTACTCGTCGCTATTACTTATATATTTTGGCCGCAAGAGCATCTTCAACCCAGTATTTGGCAGACAAGCATTGGAGAAAGTAAACTGGTTAACTTGCGCGATGGAAGCGAAGTTACCCTTGGTGCTGCATCAGCAATAAGTGTTGATATGACTGATGCTTTACGACAAGTCAATCTGCAATATGGTACGGCATATTTTGATATCAAGAAAGACGTAAATGCCCCCTTTGAGGTAGTTGCTAACAACGCTGTAATCTCTGTGGTAGGGACTGAGTTTGAAGTAAGAGTAGGTAAGCAAAATGTACGTTTGATCGTCGCTGAGGGAAGTGTTCAGCTCAGTAATTTAGCCGACGAAAATATGCAAAACCTCGGTGTTTTAGGCGCAGGTGACAGAGTATGGGTTTCCGAAAATAGCCAACTAACCAAAGATACGGTTGCGTTAGATAAAATTGCGACATGGAAAGATGGTAGATTAACTTATGTTGATACGCCGCTGTTTGTCGTTATTGAAGATGCTAATCGCTACAGAAATATGCCGATAAAAATTGATAGTGATTCTCTTAAGGACATGCGCATTACTACGTCGTTTAATATTGAGGAAAGTGAAAAGTTATTAACAGCACTTACAAATCATTACGAAGTGCAAATTAAGTACGCGTCTGACGGTGTTTACCTCTCTGATAAGTAACTGCGATAGTTGGCACATAGCATGACACTGTGCCTCTTGTTGGGCCATTCAATGCGCAAACTTGCAAAGATAATATGTGTGGGTTTGAAACTGGCGCAGATTGGGACATCAAGTTAGCGGCAGACGCCCACAAGCGCTGGTAGCTTTGCAGAAAACGCTACACCGTTTTTTAAAGTATGAGCAACTAGCATTAAATTCAAAGCTCAATTTTATATTCATTTGAAATATCCTCTAAAATAAATTCATCTTGTACCAGTTGATATGATGGTACAAGTATGTCAAGCTTGTATTGTACCCCTTTATTGAGGGGTACAATACAAGGTAATAACTATGATCACGATTGATTTAGAATCTGCGACTCCATTATTTAAGCAGCTGATTGTGCAAATTAAGCTAGCGATAGATAAGTCACTACTTGCACCCGGTGATGCTCTGCCAAGTATTCGTCAACTGGCGTCCGACTTAGATGTCAATGCGAAAACAGTCGCCAAGGCATATCGACTGTTAGAAAGAGACCGAATACTTGAATCAAAAGGTGCAAAAGGCAGTTTTGTCAGAACTGATGCATTAGACCATCTCGCATTTGATATTCAGCAGTGGCTTATATCCGAGCTCATCTCAGATATAGATAAATATCGTCTTGCTGGCGCAACAGACTCTGAAATTCGAAATACATTTAGTCAAGTGATTTCCAAATTAGGAAATTAAGGAGAAAATATGTTTGAGTGGCTAACACAAAATCAATATTTTATTATCAGCATGCAAGTGCTAGTAACTATGCTTATTGTGCCAATTATGAGCAGCAGATTGTTAACAAGCATCACATTTAACTACGGCTTAAAAACCTTTCCAGACGCTTCAGCTGAATTGAAGGCATTCTTAGTTTCAGCGAAAAAAGTATTTTGGACGCTTGTCGTATTTATTTTCTGTTTTTCGTGTGCTTTAGTGATTCACGCGATGGTTAATAATACCGAATTACTAAACTGGGACAACCAAAGTGGTTTGATGGTACTTTATTTGCTGTCGATGCTCCCCATTATTACTATGAGCCTTATGCATAGACGTTTGTTTAAGGTACTAAAAGCTTATAGCGGAAGCAAACGCACAGCCTCATTAAGACCTCGATTGTTAAAGGACTTTGTATCGCGCCCTCTTTTAGCAATGATTGTTGCGGCAAACCTTCTGTTTGTTATTACGGTACTATATTTTGTGCAGCATCCATTTGATGGTTTCGCTGGTTACGCTAATCTTGTTGGGCTAATCGTGTTAGACATCCTATTTACTGTGATTATTGTTGTTGTGTTTAAAGATAATAAATCAGGGGCTTTCGCAAAACCTGAGCAGAGGGATGCGTTTAAACGAAAAGCTATTCATATCAACATGCTAATTCTTGCGCTCGCATTGTTTCATATCTCACTAAGTATATGGGTAGCAGGTACTGATTTAAGAGAGTATAAGCTGTTGACACAATCCCTTTTTCTGCAGTTGGTTTTAGTGATAACAGCGGCTACATTGACACTACCCAAAGAGATGTTTCAAACAGACACTATTGCATGAAAAAAGTATTGTTTTCATTGAATATTTTATGAACTGATTCAGGCTGTTAAGCATGAGAGTCTGGCTTGTAGGATTCTTGCGTCAAAGCGCGTTAGTTTGAATTCCTAACTATTTTCGCCATGCGTTCAATTAAAATTGCGAAAACAACATCTATTGACTATGGTTTTATGGACGGCCAATAACAAAGGAATTTCAGTGATGCAATGGAATCAGAATATAGTCGACATAGCCGACCCAGCGAAATATCCGAACGCTCCCAACATAGGTCCATATCAAGCCATCCAAAACTTATTGGTTGACCAGCAACAATGTAGCGAAATACTGTTAGAGTTAAATAGTTTAGTGTTGGAGCAAATTTCCTTGGGCTTAGGTGAAAATGCGGCAATTGTAGGTAAGTCTTCAATACCCGTTGAGAAACAACTTACAATCGGCGATAAAATCGCGAAGCAAATGAATGGGAAATCAATTACTGATGTTGATTTTAGTGCAAACTTGAATATGGGCGGTTATTCAAACAAACGCAAAGTATACAATTCTGACAAGGCTGTGAACCCAAAACTGTCATTAGCACGCTTGGTATATTTATCCGTTTTAGACCGAACAGAAAAATTTAATAATTTTAAAGCGGCTGAAACTCTGGGAAATTTGGCTGCTGATGATGAGTTTTTTAGCCAATTAAGAAAAAAGGCCTTGTTTGTGGATACAGGGGCAGGCTTTGAACACGGTTGGGATGCGCACAGGATTCAGTGGTTCATTATTATGTTTAAATATCATAGTGACAAAACATATTTTCAAAATACGACGCCCATTGCTCTATATTCTAGTTTAGCCGATGACCTTAGATGCAAAAACATGGTTGACAAAAAAGTGGGCGGGGGGACGAAATACCTATGGGATGATGTGGTTGATTGTGAGACTGCCGCCATAGGTGCTCCAGCTTCAGCTAACAGTCCTTGGAATTTTACCGCACCTGAATGCATTACGCAGACAATTACTCGGCTTGCTAGAATATACCCGCTAAGTGATGTTTACATGTAAGCGCTGCAACTGCTAGTGCTTTAATACTATGCGGCATAACTTAGTCCCTGCACGGGACGTTTGAGGACGCCAAAATCAAATGCCTTTCCTATCGGAATTCAATATTTTCCGGGGCCTGCGACTTTCTACAAATCTTGGCTCCACCAATCAATTTCCCTAACTTGAGGTTTATAGGTTTTCAGAAACGAACTCACGCAGTTTTGGTAGTGATACCGCTCCTACGTTAGATGCTTCCAGTTCACCGTCTTTAAACATTACCAGCGTTGGAATACTGCGGATACCATATTTTTGCATCAGCTCCTGTGCGTTATCAGCATCCACTTTAACCACTTTTAATGTATCAAACTCCGTCGCTACCTCTTCAACAATTGGTGCAATCACCTTACATGGGCCACACCACTGCGCAAAGAAATCGACTAATACCGTGCCTTGATGCGCTTCAACTTGTTCTGCAAAATCATTTGCCATTATCTCTTGTACATTCGTCATTTGTTTTTCCTTCAGATTAATTAGTGAAATGAGTGTAGCCAAGTTGACCTTTGTTGATTAGATAGGTTAAATAGAATTGTTTGTTGCAAAAATGGA
The DNA here is from genome assembly GCF_030160655.1 of Agaribacter marinus. GTDB lineage: Bacteria > Pseudomonadota > Gammaproteobacteria > Enterobacterales > Alteromonadaceae > Glaciecola > Glaciecola marina. The sequence continues at coordinate 1,361,760 of NZ_BSOT01000005.1, read as the reverse complement.
ACAGTAGGAAATGAATACACGTTTAGATGATTTATCGATGTTTGTATCCCTCGTTGAAGCGGGCTCCTTTACGCTTGCGGCTAAGCAGTTGAATATTCCCAAATCAAAATTAAGTCGCCATTTAGTGCAGTTAGAGCAAACAATAGGCAGTCAGCTACTAATACGGACTACACGCAGTCAACAATTAACCGAGAGTGGCTATTTATTGTATCAAGCCAGCAAGACTCATATTGATGCTTTGAGGGGGGTTGAAGAAGAAATAGGGTCGTTTATTAACGAGCCTAAAGGGCAGCTCACCATTTTGTTGCCACTTGAGTTTTTCAATCAGGTCATTAGTAGCCTAATAACTGAGTTTGCTAAAAACTACCCCAAAATTAAACTTAATTGCAGTCACTATTCAGGTTCATTGCCAGACAACGATCATCTCTATGACTTGACCTTTGTACTGCATGAAACTGACTTACCTGCTTCCAACTGGATAGCAAAGGCACTTTTGAGTTTTCCTCAATCAATTTTTGCTGGGCGTGATTTTGAAAATAACGAAGAGCTTGAACTAAATGCATTAAAAGAACTCCCTTGTATTCTGAGTGAGCAGCAGGAACAGTGGTTGTTCAGGGATGGAACCGACATTCAATCGGTATCAGTAAAAGGGAGGGCTAGCTTTTCAAGTCCAAGTATGCGATTACAGGCGGTGATGCAGAACCTAGGCGTTGCTAAATTACCTGATTATACCTGCCAGGAAGCATGTGATTTACAGCGTTTACGATTGGTTAAACAGCCTGTCGCCATGCAGCTAAGCGTATTATATCAAAGTCGTGACATTCCCATTAAAACACGCGTGTTTTTAGATTTTTTCCAAAGCCATCTAGGCCGCTTATCAAATGATTAATGCTACGAATTGTCTTTTGCTACCGCAGCATTTCAGCGTGGATTGATGTTTACTAGGGGATTTACCTGTCTGACAAATAACTGCAATAGTTAGCACATAGAATGACAGCTATGTTCGTCGTCGTTGTCATTTATGAATAGTATTAGGCTGATTGTATACGTAGTAGCGCTTTCTACTGTGTTTTCATGGAAGGTAACACAGGCTCAATCGAACACGCGACATTCTAACCATTACCTTTTTTCTATTGAGCGTCAGCCTTTAAATACGGCGTTAGTAGAATTTGCCAAGAATACCGAATTGACGGTAGTCGCCCCGAGTTTATTAACTGCGAACAAAATCTCAAACCCCTTGTATGGCTACCTCGCACCGATCAATGCGTTGAACAAAATGTTACTCAATACTGGACTACGGGCTGAAATAGATAGTAACGGCATTATTAGTGTTGTCGTTGAAAAGCCTGCCAAAGCAGACAAGGTTTATCGAGAAGACATATTGGCAGACTCGCGTGCTGATAGCACGGTGAAAAATAATATTGATGAGGTAGTTACACGTCGACAACATCAGAGTTATCCAGCACAGCAGGCGTTCAAAAAAAACAACTATACAATTGCTAATTTACTGACGAGAGATGTACTTGATGAATACCCTTCACTTAACCTTGTCGAGTCACTTACATTAGTGCCTGGCGCAGCAATTTCTAGAGATTCTGGTGAGGGGCGGCAACTTTTTTTAAGAGGCTTACCAGCACATTTTGTGAATACCCAGATTAATGGTTTAGATATTTTATTTACCAGTGATTCCGCGATTGACCAACGAGGCGGTGCTGCCCGCTCACGCGGTTTTGATTTCAATTTGTTTCCACCAAATATGTTTGATGCAATTGTGGTGTCAAAGAGTCCAGATGCAAAAACAAGCGAGGGAGGCGTTGCCGGAAACGTCAACCTTCTCACGTCAAACCCCTTAGAGTATGACATTAACTCTGCCAGCGGTGATGTCAGTATTGTATTGAAAAATAACACACTCGACAGCAGACTGACGCCGAGTTTTACTATGTCTGGCAATAGGCGTTGGAATACGTTTGCGTTGTCTGCAAACCTCCAGTATTCCGACATCAACTCGGTTGAGCATGGTGTTCACAATTGGCGTTGGTCAAAATCAAATTTTGCAAAGCATACCCTCGAAAACGCAATTAATATAGGGGTATATGATCGTCTTGTGCATGCAAAAGACGATAACAGAGTGTTTATTCCTGAAGGCAATAGTATTTCTGCGTGGGGGAACGCTAGGCAACGACTAAGTGCAGTGGCTGATGCCGCTTGGCAGTTAAACCCAGAATCGTCACTATTAGTTAAGGGGTTGTTTGGCAAATTAACCAATACTCGTCGGCACTTTCAGTTGGCAACGGCAGGTACAAATGGTTTAAGACCGAATGTTGATGGCTCGCAACGGCTGCGCGAAGCACAAATCAAACAAGATAGTTTAGTCTATGCGGCATTTAGTAACATAGATTTAAGAACGGAGCATCAGCGGCAGCGCTCATATACAAATTATTATCAAATATCGAGTGAATTCACTTGGCGTGTGTCACCACGTTTTTCAAGCGCTATGACACTTGGTCGGTCTCAATCAATATTTGAAGTGCCAGAAAACGAGAAAATCTTCCTTGAAGCCACAGATAAACCGCTGACTATCGATTGGCGAAAACCTGAAGATGCGACGTTTTCATATGGATTCTCAGTTGATGCTCCCAACAACTGGCGATTAATGCGCTCTGACGTACGCGAAGATAAAATTGCTAACATACACAATATAATTAAATTGGATACTGCGTATCATATAAATGAGCAGGTAAGGCTTGAAATAGGCAGTCAGTTAAAGCATTTTACGTCTAGCGGATGGGAGCGGCGGTCAAGTGTAAATTGGTTGCAAGAAACGAAAGTACCAGAAGTATTATTTACGCTTACTGATTTACCACTTCAACAGCCCTATGTTGTTGCGCAACATTCCGCGACATTTGCATCTATTGAAGCGAGTGGCATTCAGCATCGCGATTTAAGCGACCTAGATGTGAGATTGGGCACAGATTATCACCTTGATGAGAATACACAATCATCATATGCGCAGCTAATTTCTAGCTATCATTTGTTAGATAGGCCAGTCACCTCACAAATTGGTCTAAAGTATTTTAAGACTAAACAAACGGCAAGGGGTGATTTTTTTGAGCAAGCAAACAGTGAAGTGACGCGTGAATATGACTATTGGTTACCAAGCCTTAATGTTAAATTTGCGATTGACGATGCGTGGGGGTTGCGCGCTGCTTTATCCAAGAGTGTCGCAAGAGCAAATATCAATGAGTTGAAACCTACCGCAGATGTAAATGTTGCTGACGCTTTTATTCAATTGGGTAATCCGGCACTTCGCCCAGTAGAACTTACGTCAGCAGATATATATTTGAACTATGTGTCTAGTCATGGTTCATTTGAAGTGACCATGTTCAATAAGTCTTTTCGGCACTTTATTACCGAACGGTCGTTTACGACGGAATACCTAAATACGGGTTTACCTGACGCGTTGCTAAACCCTGATATTCGACTAACGCCTCAAAGTGAATTTACCGTTAGTAGCCCAATAAATGGAGAAACAACTACTATCAACGGTCTTGAAATTGCGGGTACTTGGTCATTACCTGCACCTTTCAACGCATTTGCGGTATATGGCAATGCTAGCTTCAATCGGGGCAGTACGCCTATTGTAAAAAATGGAGAAAGGCTAAATATTCAAGTGCCTGGTTTATCAAAACGCGTAATAAACGCGACACTTGAATATGCATCGGATGCTTGGCGCTTACAAATTCTTGCGAGTTACCGTAGTAGCTATGTCAGGCAAATCGGTCAAACACAAAATACCAGCGAAGGCTTTGACGACATGCTCTTCTGGGATTTTAGTGCAGACTATGATGTCTCTCCCGTGTTGAGTTTGAATTTTACGGCAAAGAACCTTACCGACGAAACGCTTAAACAGTTTCAAGATACTAGACCTCTTATTTATCTTCGCAGTGGTAGACAGTTTCTCGCCGGGTTTAAACTGCACTTTTAGTTCTTTATTTCTAATCCAGTATTTCTAAGCTCATTGAGCCTTGTTTGCCCGTGCCAATTATTTCAATGTTGGTATCATTAAATTTTACTCTGCTAAAGGCAGTTTCTTCTGTATCAAGCATGGCATTGAAGGTCACAAAGTGTATGCCGCTGAATTTAGCGTAGTTTCCTGAATGATTGTGACCGTTAAACCAAGCTCTTACGCTTTTATAATTCGTCAATAAATCTAACACATCATCGGCGTTCCATAAGTTGTGGCGATCTTCTGGATATACTGGAAAATGGCTAAGTATGACAACATGTTGTTTTAAATCGTCGGCGATTTGAAGTTCACTAGCAAGCCATTTAAGTTGAATTTCACCAATACCTCCATTCCATGTTTCTTCGTTTTGATACTTTTCTTTATACAAATGCATGTTGCGTCGATGTTCTTCGCTTTCTTTTGGCCAACCAAATGTGCTCACATCGTTGCCATCGACGACGACAAAACGCCAATTTTTTCGCGTAAAACTATAATAACGCGCGGGCATGCCTAAAAGGCGGTGTATATCAGCCTTGTACTTATTGGCAACCGAGTAATCGTGATTACCTAACACATGGTATAAGGGGACATTGAGCTTTTTGCTGATGGAAAAGAGTGTTTGAAAACTCTCATAGTGAATGTCTATGAAGTCCCCCAAATGAAATACGCCTTCAACATTGCTATCATTGAAATTGTTGACTGCATCTGCCAATTTTTGCGGACATGAGCGATACAAACGCGCGCCCTTATTCTCTATATTTGCATATTGGCAATCCGCAATTACCCCAAACTCAAGGGGGCTTGCGTCTGCGCTTAGTGAAGTCATTAGCATAGCTAAGAAACCTACCGCATAAATTGAAAAAGGTAATTTACCCGAAAATGATAATCTGTCCATTTGTAATATTCGCTATTTAAAAGTTGAAAGCCTATATCCTGAGATATAGGCTATTTGGGTGAAATTAGTTACACACGTCGCGCATTAGTTTGAGCGGCATTCTTTTACTGCTGTTTTCCAGTTGAAGAACGAATTGTAGGCATATTGCCCACCTAAATAAGCAACCAACTTACCGTGCTTATTTACTCTGAAGCCACTTGCGCCATCAGCCCCTTCATCTGTCACACCTGATGAGCTTCCTATTGTCGTTTGTGCCGCTGGATTAGTGTTTGTAGATACCGTAAATGTTTGATTCCCGGTAAAAAATGCTGGGTAAGCCTTAACACGATTGCTGCCAATATTTGCGCCACATATTGTGCCACCAGTGTAAGAATGGACAACGTACCATTTGTTAGTACTATCTTTAACCAACTGCGCATTTTGTCCGACACTTTGCCCACAACCAGTATCACTTGGGGTGCTGTATCGGTTCGTCCAGTTAAACGCATTTAGATCTATATCACCTTCGTTGTTAGTACCCACTTGGAACAAGTCAGAGGTACGTGCTTTGTACGCAATCCCTTTGTCTTCTCCCATGTGATGAAGCACTAGCCATGTAAAGTTACCAACTTGCGCTAACCAAACGTCCGTTATTTTATTTAAGTCGTTTTGTGTGATTTCGCCAGCCAGACCTAGGTGCCCTGTGCGTGAATACTCATTGACTCGCACTTTGCGTTGATTTTCTGAGGCAATAAATAAGTAGCCTCTGTCTCTACCACTGTTTGTAGGCGCAGGTAACCATGCCATGCCTGAAGGGTGCTGTTCAGTTATTCTAAGTTTGTTGGTCAAGGACATGGTTTTATTAGATGACACAATATCTTGGCCGCTATTAAACATGTTACTGCCCATTTTAAACGAAAGGATTTGTCCTTTATCATTTCCTTGTGTTTCTGAATGCGCAATAAATGCCGTGTGCGAACCATCACTCCATTCATGCGAAAGTTCGAATGATTGATGATGATCACTGATTTCTAAGGCGTGGTCACTTTCAGTATCGGCTTTAAAGTCTTGACAACTATTGCCCAAGCTTGACAGCACTTGGCCAATAGGTTTGTTTAATTTTGGTTGCACGTAAAAATTGTTTGCGTGTGTTATCAAAGGTGTGCACAACAACAGGCCGCACAATCCTACAGATTTAAAACTTACTTTCATTGCTATTTCCTTAGTGGTAAAAAAACACCGACATAAACGTCGGTGTTGGTTGGGTTAAAATTGGAATGAAATTCCGACAGCAAAATTTCGACCGCTCTCGGTAAATGATTGTGTTCTGTGGTCGAGGAATTGGCGGATACGTTCATCCGTCAAGTTGCTTGCCTCAAATGTAAGTTTGGTCGCGTCGTTCAGGTTGTAAAATGTTTTAAAATCAACAAACGTCGTATCATCAAACCCTGCAACTATATTTTGCTCCGATCCTTCGCCAGTAATAAAGTCATCACGGTATGAGGTAGAGATCCTTGCTCCCCATATGTCAGTTTCAAAATAGAGTGTGAAGTTGTATGAAGTTTCTGATAATCCTGGCGGGGTAACCTTTATCGCTTGCCCCTCATTGAATAAGGTAGTTTCACCATCAGCTAAGGTAATATTGCCCAGTGCGCCTAACTGGTTAAAGGGCGCTGGCAAAAATGTAAAGTCTGACTGAAACGCAAATTCAATCCCTGAAACGTCGGCTTTATCTCCATTGATAGGCTGAGATACGTTAAATTCAGATGTTTCGGTCACGCGAGGATCAAAGGTCAAGAACTCAAGTGGATACCCAGTTTGGTTGTATGGAAGCGTTTGCGATTGCTGAACAATAAAAGAATCCATGTCTTTCATAAAAAACGCTAAGGCAACACTGGACGAATCGCCATAGTATTCCAAAGATGTTTCGAATGAGTCCGCAATAAAGCGCTTCAGGTTTGGGTTTCCTGCGTTAATAAATTGGTCGGCAACAGCCACTTGACCAGCTGCTCTAAGCTGACTTAAGTTAGGACGCGAAATGTTGCGATTAGCGCCTGCGCGAATTAGCCAATTATCGGTAATATCTAGCACAACAGCGAGGCTTGGCAAAACGTCAGAATATGAACGTGTAAATACGGCTTGTTCAAAGCCATTTCCGGTGTTCACTTGCCCACTAGACACTTGGTCTGTTTCATACCAGCGAAGCCCTGCATTGCCTCTAAAGCGCATGCCGTTAATATCTGTTTCCCATAGGTACTGCCCGTAAATACCTAATGTATCTTCTTCGATTTCATACACTGTACCAGGGCGATTAAACGAAGCATCAAGCGTTCGAGATATTAAACCAGTAGCGACAACACGCTCGAATGTAGCTTGATTGTTGGCGATAGCGTAGGGGCGTAAAATAGGAATGTCTGTCAATTGAAAAACGGCATCGGGTGCGTCGGCATTGTTTTCCCAATCAACGCGATTTCGACGTTCAAATCCACTGGATTCATAAGACTTTGATTGGATACCAAACTTGACCGCGTGCTCATCATTTACTTGGTAATCAAAGTCGGCTTGAAACGTTGTGTAATTGTTTGTAATTTGATCTTCTCTGACGTCGGTACGCATCAGTGACCATTCGTTAAAATCGGTGATATCGAAATCGTAGGTATTCTGGCCAAAGTCGGCGTTGCGCCAATCGACTGAGAAGGCATGGTTTTCCGCTTCGCTAAAGACTTTGTCGTGAATGGGTTGGTCAAACTCAGAATCAGAGGTACCTAATAATAGGCTTGCAAAGAAATTGTCTGTCAGCTCGATATTACTTGTTAGCGTTGCTTGGTAAAACGTTGTTTCTCCAACGCTTACTTTTGATTCAGTGCGTAAGTCGAGATTTTCAAATGATGCAAAGACTAAATCATTCCCTTCAATAGCGGCATCCACTAGTAATTGAGATTTGTTGACATCACCAGTAAAAGCATTTGTACCTGCGGTAGAAATTTGATTTTCGATGCGATCATTGGACAACTTCCCGTAAAGCACATCCAAATCAAATGACACAGTGTCTGATGCCTGCCATTGAAACGCGCCTGTGATTCCGAGGCGCTCTCTCGTGTTCGCCCACGACGCAATATTGTTTGCACGGGGTACAAAAACACGGTTTTTGCCAGTTGAATTTACTAGTCGATCACGAACAGATGAATCGACGCTATCGGCGACGTTATCCGCGCCAAAACTTGCTTGGCGCCATGACCACACATGGTAACCTTCTTCAATAGTATCTACTTCAGAATAAGCGACGGATACTAGTGCCCCAAAGTTATCCCAAGTGTTGGCGACTAGTGCAGCAATTCTTGGGTCGGTGTTTTCCGTTTTATCATTGTAAATTCCCTTAAGGTTAACCGCGCCATGTACGCCTTCATTAGCATAATCAAATGGTTTGGCGGTAAATAAATCGACGGTGCCGGCAATACCGCCTTCATCTAACGAGGCGTCGTATGATTTTTTTACATCTATTCTATTAAATAACTCAGATGCAAAAACGCTGAAGTCAAAATCTCGCGTACGGGAAGCACTGCCGCGCTGGTCAATACCTGAGTCAGTGGTGAACAACGCCTCCATGCCATTAACTCTAGTACGCGTAAAATTTGGTCCTAAGCCCCTTAGTGATATTTGTCGCCCTTCGCCTGAATCTCTTGAAATAGATACACCTGGGATCCTTTGAAGTGACTCCGCTAGATTTGCGTCAGGAAATTCTCCAATGTCTTCCGCAAAAATACTATCTTGAGAGCCTACGGCTTCTTTTTTGAGTGACTTGTTGCGGGCAAGATTTGATCTAAACCCAGTAATTTCAATTTTTTCTACACCTGTTGTGGCAGCGTCTTCCGCTTGCGCATGCGTTGTGGGCAACAATAAGGTACCGCAGAGAACTGCAACAGTTGATGCTAATGTGTTTAACTTAAATCCTTTCATAATCCCAAACCTATTGTGTTGTTAGTTGTGTAAGTGTGTTTTTCAACGCGTCTCTATTATTCAAACGACGCTATATATTTTGAAAACACACACAAGACAAAGTCGGGCAGTATTTTTTTCAGGATTTAGATAGGTTTAACAAAAGCTTCATATAAATACGTGTTTTAGTTGCAACGATTTCCTAGTTCCAACAAACTTTCTTACAATTAAAAACGTTCTCATTCATGCGTCTGTCATCTAGCCTTTTGGCTTGTCATGTAGTTTATTCACGGCAATTAACAACCACCACAATTAAAAATTATTGACATGAAAGGATATGAAATGACACGAAACTTACGTGGGATAAAATTATGGGGACTCTGTATTTGCCTATTTTCTCAACTAGCAGGCGCGGCAGAAAAAGATGCACAAAACAGGTTTGCAACGCTATCACTACAAACTGTTAGATGACAATGAACTCATCCTAGAAGAGGATGGGTTTTCATACTATCCAAGCGTCGGGATTGAATATAGATTCTCTGCAATGTCTTTACTGATTAATTATCGGCATTTGGATATGGGGGATAATATTGTGACTGATACACTTGGGTGCGGGATTGCCTACCGGTTTTAAGCTGTTAATAAAACTTGCATTCCTCATCGTTTTGTTTGAATAATACTCAATATATAAAACTCACAAATCTCGTAGTATTGTTGTTTTTATTACCTTTTCATCCACGGTAGGAAAACAAAATGCAGTCGGAAGCAAAAAATTCCGCTTATGCCGCACCCAATCGAAAGCTTTGGGTGTATGGCCTCCTTATCGCCACCGTTTTGGTCGGATTTACTTATTTTGGTCTGTTGTCTGAAAAAGACCGTTCAATCAATCATGACTACTATCGTATTTTGTATGAGGCATCGAATACCTTTAATGAAAACCTTATTAAGCTCGATAGCATGCATCGCTACAAAGAAAGTGTGTCGTCCATTCGTTCGCTGTTGCCCAGTTATTCTCGCGTGTGGCAGGCTAAATCTAGTGGTGATGGCAATAACGGTTTAAGCAATAACGTTGATGCCGCCGAAACCTTCCGCTATGAAGTGATTGGCACCTCTTTATTTGTGACATCGCCAGAAGCAAACGGGTTTAAAGCACAGTTAGCGATTGATGATATATTACCTGAGCCAAAGAATGGGTTTAGCCAGTATTTGTTTGCGAATGAAAACGACGTGCTTGCCATGGTGGGCGATGAGCGCACGATCTCTATTGTTGAGTTAGATAGTATCAACAAACAAATACAACTTAAAAATAAGCAATTTCAGTTAAATTTTACGGACTCGAAGGCAAATGCTGCGTTAGGTAAAAAAGCGCCACTACCTACATACAGTAACCATGTCGATATGAAGATTTCTTATGGTGAATTCAGGGTATATATTTTTCCTTTCACCTTAAAAACGCCGCTCCATCAAGGTCAAACGGATAACGCGTCGGGCGCCTTAGAGCGCTTATATCTTGTCGGATTGTTACCTCAAAGTAAATTAGCAAGTCGAGACAGCGGTGATTGGAATATCTCTTTATTTATTGTGTCGTTTGCGAGTTTATTTTTTATGTGGTGCATGTTGCGCCTGTATCTACTGCCAAAAAATCAGTCGATCACAAAAAGCTTTAGAGCCTTAGTTGCTGGTGCCAGTTATTTGTTTTTCATTGTTATTCTTGCACTAGTATTGTCTTATTTTCAAAAAACGGTACTGCAAACTAAAAAAGACAATGTGGCACTTGAGTATGCTAAAAGTATTGAAGCTGATTTGGCGAATGACATACATGACATATTCTCAGAATTGGCAAGTTATCGCAGTTTTTACCAAGTACTAATTGACGGCATTCGCGCTATTCCAGATGAGCAGGAAAAAAGTGGGAAGTTTTCTGTTGAGCAGATTGATGCATTTAATGCGGCGGTAAAGCGAGCATTACTAAGTATTAAACATTCGCCATGTGCAAATGATCATAATCAGGATAAAAAGATAGTTGATAGTATGCCCGGTACTGCGGGTACCGCATTTGCGCAATATGGTATTCGCTACAATTGCGAGTTGAATACTAATGATGATGGCTTTATCACGGTTGCGCTCGATGAACATGCCATTGCAACTATTATTAGCGCAAGCAAGTCGACTAAAGATGCTGAACCAACGCTCGATTTCTATGCCAATAATCAACAACTTAACTTAGTCAGCGACACGTCGTTAGAAACCTCAATTCAAGCTGATTTCGATCGCCAAACGCCCAATAAAATATTATCGGTATTTGCCTTAAATCGAGAGGGAAGCTCCGTCTTACCGTCCGTTAATTTTCAAGAAGCTAACTCGCTGCCTGAAACGTTTAATTTGTCTCACCGTGATTATTATAAAATGGTGCGAGATCAAAAGGGTTGGGACATTACAATACCCGCAAAATACATCGTCGATGAGGCGGGGGGCTCTGAACATACACATGGACAAGGGCAAGATCTAAGTTTCGGCAATGTGTACATGCAACGTTTACTTAACGTGAACAATGGTACTCGTGGTACCACTATCTCGATGCCAATAGTCGAACCATCTGCATTTAGCATATCTTCGGTTAACACAGATGCATCTAATTTGGATTATATACTCGGTGCAGATGTTCTTATGCCGTCGTTGTCGTTGGGCAAAGCGCCGCCTTATGATTTTGTCTACATGGTCGTTGATAGGAGTTCAGGGGAGGTACTTTTTCATAATGACAGTAATCGTAGTCTTGTGGAAAACCTGTATTTTTCAGGCGATACACGTTCGCCATTAAGCAAATGGCTTAAAGCGGGTTTAGACCATTATAAAGACTTATCTGATGGTTTAATAAAAGGCGTTTATCACGGTCAAGACGGGCGTTTTGCTGTATCTAAAACCATTGTTGATAAATGGGCTGTTGTTGTATTTTACCCGAATGAAAGCTTGCAAACATTTATGACCAATCAATTTTTGTATATTGCCACTACATTTGTTGCCATTATTCTTATTGTGGTCGCGGGTATTTATACTGTTCGTCATTACGTTTGGACAAACGCACTTAAACAAAAATTACGTTTACCCAGTAAATTGAATATTCGTCTAATCACCTTGGTAAGCTCACTATTATTTGCCGCGGGCTATTGTTTTTACATTGTTGGTTATACTTTAGAGGCATTAGTCTTTTCCGCTACAAGCATACCGCTGTCGTTAATTATCCCTGGCTTGGGGTTAGCCATTGCTACCTACATTATTTATACTAGCTGCTATAAACATTTTTGTTCTTCTGCAACATCAATACAACCATCAGCATCAACACCTACTGATTTACAGGGTAATGTTGAACGCACTGCCAAGCAAGGGGCAGTTGCGCTGATTACTATGATTTTAGTTGCTGTTGTCGTGCATGTTTTTTATTTACAACAAACCGCTGATGCACCCCATAAAAGCCTTGATTTTCACTATCAGCAACTTGCGTGTAATTGGATAAATTACGAAAAGGAGGAGCTTACATCTATCGGCCTCAGCCGTTATCCAAATAGTATTACGTCGGGCCGTATTTCGCCCTTAGATTTGTTACCCCTTGATAACAATTGGCGTGCGCAGCTCAAAAATGAAGATAGTATGCAGCGCGTTGATTCAAGTGATAGCACTTCGGTGCAGCGTAACAATTATTGCTCAAATCATTCAACCCAAGTACATCCTGATGATTACCCTAGTTTACACTCCGTATTTGGTGCGACCTATTTGTGGCGGTGGGTAAGTATTTATATTTTAGATAACGATTTTGATGCAAATTATTCCACCTTAAATACTACCTTCACAAAGAACCATTTCACAAATGGCGTAATGTCGACACTCGTTGGTCAAACGTTATTTTTCGCCGTAGTTTTGTTTCTCATCGCGTTGATATGGTTTAGGTTTAACACAAAAGTGGTTTGGAAGAAATTATATTGTCCAGAACGCTTTTTACAACACATTCAAAATTTAACGCAATCTGCGAACGAGAAAAACTTTGAAACGCGGGCCACTAATCTCATTATTGAGTGCGACACCGTAAAGCTAAATGGCATTGGTTTAGCGTTGCTGCTTAGAACGATGTCACTTGGTAAAGCGCAGCATGCGAATAATTTATTAGATGGTTTTGACGAACTGTATGCCTTAAGCCCCTGTTTACAGAAATTTAGCGAAGATGGCTGTTTTTTACCCAACCTTAAATTGAACGTCGTTAAACACAAAGGCAGTGAGCAACTGGGTATTGAATTATGGGATATCGAAACTTGTCTCGAAAAAAGTAAATTTAGACAGTTATTGTTAGACCTCATTTTAGAGTTGAAGTCACTCACCCTGTCTAAACAACTCGCAAGTTTTACCATTTTTACCGGTTTTCATAGTTTGCAGCGGGTTAAAATAAAAGATCCACTAATGCTCGACCAAAGTACGCTTTTAGATCACGCTGAGTATTTGTCTTGGGCCGAGTGCCTAATGGACTTTGTGGTAAGTGTGCCAAATAGTTTCACAAAGGATTTAGATTTAGCCTTACTAAAAGAAGAGATCGCGTGTTTTCCTGAGTTGTCGTTTATTGTTGATGAGGTGAAAGAGGGCAGTGCGCCGATGGGGGGAGAGACTGTATTTAAACAAGATGATGACTTACTGTTAGACAGCAGGTGGGCAACAATAAACTATATATTGCTGAATGCCGAGGCACTTTATCGGTTTAAGTGGGAGTCATGCTCAAGTGCAGAAAAAATTGCACTGATTAATTTAGCAAAACAGCAACGAATTAATCCTGCCAATACGCAAATGATTGAGCATCTTGCATTAAATGGACTGATAACAGTCCGTAGAGGCAATCTTGACATTATTAATCGAAGTTTTGCGCACTTTGTATTACATGCAGAAACGGCAGAAACACTCAATCGTCTTATCGCTCATGGAGAAGCGGGCGTATGGAAGAATTATAAACTACCACTCGGTGTATTAATTGTGTTGGTTATCGGCGGTATCGCACTTACATCAGGAGAGTCGATTTACATTATTGCGGCGTCAATGGCCGGTATTCTTGGCACTATCGCAAGTGTCGCAAGTAGCGCGAACATGTTACGTGGTCATTTGCAGGAATAGCTTAATAATGCACAATCAATATTCATCGGATGATAAGGTAGCGCCTTTAATCCATTCATCTAGTTGTTTATAGGCGACTTTGATTACCAAGAAAGAAACTATAACAGTGATAAGATCTGCAATCGGGAAAATAAGCCAAATGTAATGAATACTAACGAAAAGAGGCAAAACTAGTAATAAAGGTAACTGCAGAAAGTATACTCGAATACTTGATAAGAAAAGTGCTGGTGCAGCTTTGCCAATCGCTTGAAAGTAAATTCCCCAAATATTTGCGGCGCCTGCAACGACAAAACCAATAAAAATGTATTGCGCAATAATGACGCCTTGGTTAATTAACATTTCATCGTTTGTAAATATTTTCAAAATGAAATGAGGGAACAGTGTCATAGCAAGTGTACAAATGAGACAATAGAGCGTACTCACTTTTACCGATAAAACCGATATTGCTTTTACTCTGTCGTAGTGTTTGGCACCAAAGTTATAACTACAAATAGTTTGGTACGCGATCATCATGCCGAGTAGTGGAAAGAATAAGAACATGAATATACGGCCTAACAGGCCATAGGCGCTAATCATATAGTCTGATTCAGGTAACGCGGCATTGGCAATGGAAAAATTCACTAATCCAATTACCGCAGAGACGCCAAAATAGTTAATAAATACTGGTGCCCCTAAGGCGACAATTTCCTTTGCAGTTTGCCATTTGATTTTTACGTAGCGTATCCTTATTTTTACCTCAGTTTTATTTGTAAAAAAGATGAAAAACATCAACATAAAAGAAAGCATCTGTGCAAATACTGTGGCTAATGCTACGCCGTAAACGCCCCACTCCAATACATAAATAGCAATTGGATCAAGAATAATATTAGCAATTGAAGAAAGCAGCATAGAAAACATCACAATATGCATTTTACCTTCGGCTCTTACAATATCTCCGAGCGCAGAACTCAATAGTGTTATGGGTGCGGCCAATAATATGGGTTGCAAGTAATCAAGTGAATATGGCATGAGCGCTGTCGTTACGCCCATTGCAGATAAGATGTTCTGAGTAAATATTATGCCTGACGCAGATAGCAACAAACCCAAAAACAGTGCAATAGCAATGGCGCAGCCAGCGGCTTTTTCAGCGGAAATAAGATGTTTTTCCCCCAGTTTTCTTGCCACTACTGATGCAGTGCCTGTGCCAATTAGACTGGCAATGGCAATGATGATCATTTGTAGTGGGAATACAATTGAAATACCACCAATGGCATTTGCGCCCAACGCTCTAGTGACAAAGAATGCATCAACAACATTGTATAGGCCGCCTACCAACAAACCGAATATAATTGGCATCGACATAGATAAAAATAAGGGACGAATAGGCGCGTCACCAAGTCTATCTGATTGATTAGTACTGACCTCAGCCTTCGATGACGCGTCTTCGTTAATATCACGACCATTGTTCATTTAAGATGACCTTATGCTTAATTTTGATGCTTTTGTGTCAAGGAAGGTATTTGCGCATATTTACCTTCACAAAATTGGCGAATGTCATTCGGCCACTGTTTTATTGATTGTTCGAACAATGTATTTTCCTGACGATATAACGCTCTCAGCGTTTCTTCCACATTGGGCAATTGTTCCGCAAAAATACTAATGAATTTATATAGTTGGTCTTGTCGGCGTTTTATTTCATCTTCAACACTGTTTTCTTGCCGAGCGAGTTCTACTAAGCGTCTGAGTGTGACAGATGCACCGCCAGATTGTTTGGATAGCCATTCCCAATGACGGGGTAACAATGTAACCTCTTTTGCGACGACGCCTAATTTGGGCCTTCCTCTTTTAGTGGGGGCTTTTGTCGATTCAGATGGTATTGCATCCGTTGGACTGCTCTTGGGTGTGCTTAGTTTTAGACGCGCTAATACGTCATCAAGCGAACCTTGCCAATTTATATCCAGTCTGGCGCAAGTGTCTGTTTCAATAAGTAAGGCTTCTTGCTCAGGGAACGCCTGCTTTACTTTGGTAATCAGGTCTTTCAAGTCACCTTGTGCGTACAGTCTGTGATTAATAAAGGCTGAATAATGCATTGCTTTTTACATCCATAAGTTCCGGGTTAAATTAATTATTACCCGGATAATAATTAAAAGCAATGCTTATTTTTGATTTGAAATTGACTTTAGCTAAGTTTTTTCTCAAAGAACGACACTAGTTCGGGCACCATATTGTCAGCGAAACCTTGTGTTAACGCTTGTTGAAGCGTGTTCTGTGCTGCTGTCGACATGAGGCTGTCGACGCCTAAGTCATTGGCCATTTGTTGATAATACCCTACGTCCTTCGCGGCATTTTTTATGCTAAATGCCAGATCATTTGGATTATTTTCGATAGCAAAACGTTTGACGAAATCCATCATGCCTGAGTGTAATGGGCCTGCTGACATTACATCATATAAGGTTTGACGGTCCACTCCCGCTTTATCCGCCATTACAAATGCTTCAGACATTGCCGAAGCGGTAGTCATGGCAAAGAAGTTGTTGATTAATTTTATTGTGTGTCCAGTGGCTAAGGTGCCTAAGTAAAAGAGATTTTCAGCTAAGCTTTCAAGTACGGGTTTGGCAATGTTAAAGCCTGTTTCGTCGCCAGAAGCCATGATATTTAGCTTGCCGTCTTTGGCATGGGAAGGCGTTCTGCCTAGAGGGGCGTCGAGATAATAAGCACCGAGTTTGCTTACTTCAGCACCAATCGCAGTAGTCGAACTAGGTAATGAGGTACCAAAATCAATGACGGCCTTTTCTGTACTTAAGCCCTCAATTACACCGTCGTTGCCGTACATACGTGATTCGACAGATGCTGAAGTATCCATACATAGCATGATGATATCACTGTTTTGAGCTAGCGCTTTGGCTGATGTGGCCTCTGTTGCGCCTTGAGCAATCGCGGCATCAATCCGAGTCCGAGATTTGTTGCCTAATACGTTTACTTCATACCCAACTGCAATTAAGCGCTCCACCATGGCAGCACCCATTAACCCTAAACCGATAAATCCAATTTTTTTATTCTTCATGTTTTATCCAAATTAATGTTAGAGGACGACAAGGTCTCTATTTTTATACGTGTAGAGTAACAAAGATATCGTCGCCAACGACTTACGAATTTAGATACTTCCTTAATTAATTATTTGCCGATGCAAAAATATAGGTAAACTCGGTTAAGTGTTTCATATTGAATTGTCCTATTTTTTCAATGAACTTGGGATTGTTTTGCCTAAATTTGTCTCCGCTTTCCTGTGTGTCATAGTAAATAATTGCTAGCTCATCAGGCCGCTTGACGCCATACGCGTGTTGCACATTAATGAACGCCTCTCGATAATAATGATTGTCTAAGGCGTACGCTTCTTTCTTAAAGGCTGCCAATTCTCTTGTTCGTTGTGCAGGTTGTTTATTATTGAAATGACTTATTTTGAGAATGTACGCGCGTTTACTGCTATCTTGCGAGAGCCCTTCACGGTTAATATCGCTGAAATTGCCTTCTAGCAGCATTAAATTGCGCGTGTTTTTGTTAATGGATTCAAGTGTTTTAGATATGCCCGCAAGTGACAATATAGTTGTTGGGCACTCCAACATGAAATAATGGTTATTCTCAGCAACGTTTAGATTGCCTTGCGCGCCGTTTGTTTTTCCATGCCTCAGCAAATTGCAGTCTCTCATTTGCTCATTATGTTTGATTTGTTTCAACACTACCTGATGCTGTTCAGGCGATGTTGGGTTATGTAGACCAAATATTCCTATGCCATTGGCGACAGATACATGGCTTACAACAAGGCTAGATAAAAATAGCGCGCTTTTAAAAACTATATTTTTCATTGTTGTATCCTTTATTTGTTTATTGACTCGGTTGTCAGAATATTTACGTCACTCAATGCAGCGTCTCGCAAGGGGAGAATTGCTTTATATTCTTTGCTGTTAAAGGTACTTTCTGCATGCTCAAGGCTTGGATATTCCACCACCATGACCATGTGAGGTAATGCGCCACCGCCCAAATTTTTAAGTACCTTAAATTTTTGAAGTACTTTGCCGCCATGTGCTTTACCATTTGCATTTGAGCGGCGACTATATTCTTTGAATTCTGGCGTATGCATTCCTTGGGGGCGAAAGGTTGCGCTTATGATGACAATTGCCTTTTTTTTTTTCACGTCATGTTCCTGTAGTTACTTATTGTGTTTTGAATATTTTCGCGTGTGTTTAGTTGATTAAATGTTAACGATGCTTATTCACAAATAAAAACAGTAAAAATATAAATAAAATTAAAAAATATTTGTGGTAATGTTTTTTAAAATCACTCCATAAAGGACGTCGCACGTGGATTTCAATAAAGCTAAAACGTTTGTATCAGTAGTGGACGAAGGCGGCATTACTCAAGCAGCGAATCGTTTGTGTCTAACACAGCAAGCGGTGTCGGCACAAATGTGTCAATTTGAACAGGGCTTGGGGCTTAATTTATTTGATAGGCATGGGCCTGCGATTCGATTAACTGAGCACGGCGAAAAGCTCTACGCCTTATTTAAAACTCAGTTGTTAGCAATGGAAAATGCAGTTGCTACTGTAAAATCAGATAAATCACAAGCAACCGGTACTATTCGAATTGGGTGTTGGATGGAGCAAGCGGTGGGTTATTTACCTGCGATTATACAAACGTTTAAACAAGTGTTTCCTAAAGTAGATTTTGATTTGATGATTGCGAATGATGACGAAATTGAAACCCTTTTACTCCACAACAAAGTGGATTTTGGTTTGCAAGTATTTTGCAGTGAGAAAAAAATACTTAAACAAGAAACTGTTTATCGACAGCCTCTTTTACCCGTTGCATCAAAGGCATTTTGGTTGCAACATCAACAACCCGAAAACATCCATGATTGCTTAACACTGCCGTTAGTTGATTATCATTCGCCATACTCAGCATTTAATGCTTGGATTAAGAAAAATGCGCGAGAAATGCTTCCCCTTTCAAAGAAAAAGATTAAGTCCGTCGCGACGACGAATAATGTTGTGCTAAAGCAATTAGTATTAGGCAGTATGGGCTTTGGCTTTCTGCATCTAGACGCGATAGTGGATGAGTTAGCTAACGGAGATTTAATACCAGTAATATTTAAGAATGGCATAACTTACGAAGATATTTACGTTGATATTGATGTTACCTATAAACGCAAACACGCGCTAGGTTTTGTGCACTTACAATTTTTGACTTCAATGTATGAACAGAAATCTCGTTGGATGCGTTAATGTTTAACGCTGTCGGCCCTTGTATCGCGAAAGTATTAAGGCTCCATGTATGGAGCCTTAAGCAAAAAATGTATGCTAGCTTGCCACCAAATCTCTTTTTACTTTTCTTACACCAAACCACATCAAGATCAATGCTATAACATTTAGGAGCAATGGGAATGATACATAAATTAAATCGCTTGGGGCGTAAATCAGTATGCCAATGGTGATGGCAAGTGGGCGAGTAATTGAAATAGCAGCAGCCAACCAAACGGCGTGAATTGTCAGATGCGGTTTGGACGTGCGTGCCGCATATATAAAATACAGGCCGAAACATGCGTTTTGCAGCGTATGCATGTGCCAACTAGAAAAATTCGAGATGAATACATACATTTCTGATGTTTTCATTACTTCAGCGTTAAATAAGTCTTCTTGACCAAGAACACCATGCCCATAGGTGCCAAACACTATATAAAAAACCACTAAACCAATATAATACCAATTAATGTTTTTTGTTTGCGTTGTTGTCATTTTGTAAATCCGCGTTAAGTTAATAAAAAATATTGCTTAAGCAGACCATAAAAATATGTGTATCTTTCGACATATTTACCCTGTTAGGCGAAAACACAGGGGTATAAATGTTACAAAATATGATGTGGTTTAGTGCTTTGCTTTTATTCCGTGTGTTGAGAAGCCAACCATGCTTTGGGTGACTGGCCTGTCTTTTTACGAAATACGCGTGCTAACGCTGAACCATTTTCGTAACCCACTTGGTTGGCGACAAGATCCATATTTTGATGTCTGGCGATTAAATTTTGAGCCACGGATATACGCCAATCAGTTAAGTAGTCTGCAGGCGTTTGCCCGACAACTTGCTTAAATACTTCAGTGAACTTCGAACGTGACATTGCACACATGTCGGCCATTGTGTGTAAAGACCAATTTTTCTCTGGTGTGTTGTGCAATTCGACGAGCATTTTTGACAATTGCGGGTGAGCTAGGCCTGCCATCATGCCTTCGTTTAACAAGCCGTCGTCAAGCACTTTACGAAGCACATTAATAATAAAAATATCGCACAATCTATTTAATACGATACGTTGCCCGCTTTTTTCTTGAAAGGCTTCATCAAATATCCAATTTGCAGACTGTCCAAGCAAACCAGAACCCTTCAATTCATATCGTAGGCAAGGTGGCAAAGCCCGTAAAAGCGGGCTTCGTTTGCCATCTTGATAATGAATGCGGGCGCACACTAAATCTGCACCTGTTGTTTTATCTGCAACCAAACTGTGTGGCGTTGGTTGGGGGAAATACAATACGGATGGCTCACTCAGTGTTGTTTCAAACCCATTTGAGCAACGTATTACAATGTTGCCAGAACGAAGTAGGTGAAGATGGCCGTGATTTTGCGTTTCTTCATTTAAGCTGCTTGAACCACACAAATTCCCGCCAAAATATACGTTAGCGTTAAGTGAAAAGTGTCTAAAAACACTAGATAAAAGATCCAATAGTCTCTCCTTTGGACGATTTGTATGGAAATTTGCACGATTAGGTGCATATAAA
Source organism: Agaribacter marinus (assembly GCF_030160655.1). Lineage (GTDB taxonomy): Bacteria > Pseudomonadota > Gammaproteobacteria > Enterobacterales > Alteromonadaceae > Glaciecola > Glaciecola marina. The sequence goes on along the minus strand of NZ_BSOT01000005.1, from coordinate 1,341,002 downwards.
CTTTAATTTAAGGATACATTATCTCTCATCGAAAGGGGAGCCGATTTTTGAATAATCCACAGATTATTCGGAGTGTTAGTAAGTGCTCTATTTTACAGAATTAGTTATTGGATTGGAGAACTTAATGAAAACGATATTTTTGGCCACGCTATTTGTTATTGCATTTTTTGCGTCATCTTCTAGCCGTGCATATGAACATACTGTGTCGCAAGCCGTTGCTGTAGATGTGCTCATTGGCTCAGACGATATTACCGGCGTGCGCTTAGCTTATCGTCCACATGTATATGAACTTAATAATGTCCCATATTTTGATCAACTGGATATCTATTGGGAAGTCAGCGTTAATTTCTGGGAGTTTGGGGAATCCAATCAGCATGAAACAAATTACGTTGTTGCGCTTTCGCCAGTGGTTGGAAAGACCTTTTATCGCGTTAAAAATAAGTACCCCTTAAGATGGGAGTTTGGTATCGGTGTTTCACTTGTCGAAGACACTCGATTTGCAGGCAAAGACATTGGTTCTCACTATCAATTTGAGGACCGCTTAGGTATCGCGCTAGATTTTGGCGAGCAACATAAGCAGTCCTTAGCTTTGCGTTATATGCATTACAGCAATGGTGGATTGAATAGTAAAAATCCAGGGGTAGATTTTTTAAATGTATCGTATGCTTATGCGTTTTAAGTTAACGAGACCTCCTAGTTAACCGGACGTGATGGTCAATTATTTTCCAACATCATGCGTGATTCAACGTCACGCATATCATTGCCACTTCTGAACTGAGTGGCAAACAGGTCGACTGCCTTATTGTGATGTGTTTTTACATAATCGTCTTCGCACTGACAATACAGCATGCCATCATATTTTATGCTGAAATAGTCAAAGGTTTTTCTGAATATTTGTTCAAAACAACTATCAACCTCCACTGCTGCACCAGTAGATATGACTGCGGCAGATTTTAGACGAAGGTTTCGGCCTCTGGTTTTATCAATTTCCGTTAAGTCACACAGGCGATCTATAAATAGTTTCATGGTCGCTGAGGGAGAATACCAATAAATTGGGGATGCAAATATTAGTCGTTTGTAAGTGATTAAATGGTCGATTAAGCCTGAGAAGTCGTCCTCTTGATTTTTGTGTGCGTAGTCGTACGGCAAAATACGGTAGTTATTTAAATTGACAATCTCCGCGTTTATCGTCGTGGCAAGATGATTCGCTAGCCCTGCAGTATTACCATTATCTCGGCTACTCCCTAAAATGATCACATTACTCATATTGGTTGCGCTCCTTAGGTAAATCAGACAAATACTGAATGAACTCAATTTCAAAACCATTTGGGTCAATGAAATACACATTTCTTCTAAAAGGTGTGTTATTTCCACTTTTTGCAATAGGAAAACCAGCCTTATCAAGGCGTTCAATTAGCGCCTCTATATTGTGAGTGATGTAACCAAAATGAGATAAGCCTAGGTCATTTGTTTGCAAATCTCTATTGAATCCTGTGCCGCTGTCATTGAAGGTGATGTATTGATCGTCGTCACCAAAATGCATCCAACGCCTTTTGGTACCGTACCACGTTTGCGTGCCTTGTCCTCGTACTCGCCAATGCGGAAAAGCAACCTTGTAAAAGGCCAATGTTTCGTCTAATTGACTTACGACTATATTTAGGTGCTCTAAAATCATACTGTTTCCTTGTGTTGTAAATTCTAGTGCACTATAAAACCTCAAGCTAAGTTGAGGTAAAGTGTTTTTTTCACTAATATTGAAAAACCTATGAATTCAGTGGGAATAGATGATGCAAAAGATTAAAGAACTAGGGGTTGGCGCAGTGGCTAAACGAAGTGGGGTAAAAGTATCTACGTTGCATTTTTATGAGGAGAAAGGCCTTATTTATAGTTGGCGAAATAAAGGCAATCAGCGTCGCTATCATCCAGAGGTACTTCGACGCATCTCTATTATTAAGGCTGCACAAAAACTAGGGGTTAGCTTGGCGAGTATCAATGCTGCTTTTGCGTCCTTACCTAATAATCGAACGCCTGACAAGGATGATTGGCAAAAGTTGTCGAATATATGGCAACAAGATTTAAATAAACGCATAAATTACTTAACCAACTTGCGCGACTTGTTGACCGGTTGTATTGGTTGCGGCTGTTTGTCAATGAGTCGATGTCCGATGTATAACCCTGAAGATATTCTATCAACTCAGGGATCAGGTGCTGTGATATTAGAGCAAAATGACGATAAGAGAATACTTCCTGAGTAATTGATACAACTGCTTTACGCATTAATATACGTTGAAAGCGCTTAGTTACATATAAATTATCTCTTTATTACACATAAAATATTACAAATAAAAGTTAAATTAATGTTTTGGTATGATTGATCCAGTAAAATTATTGTGTAAATATTGAAATATAAATGTTTATTGGTTGTTAATTGGCCAGTGTTTTGAATGTTGTATGGCTAAATAAATATTTATTTATTGCACACTCACTTCAATTATTTGGAAAATCACATGAAAAAATCTAACTTTGATTACCACCGGAATATCCTTTCTAGTGCAATCGCATTAGCGTTAGTTGGCGTCGGTTCAACACACATCGCACTCGCGCAGGAAGCGGGTGCGGGTGATGTAGAGGTTATTGCTGTATCTGGCATTAGAGGATCGTTACTTAGTTCAGCAAATATAAAAAGAGAATCAAGTGGTGTTGTTGACGCGATTACTGCTGAAGATATCGGTAAGTTTCCTGATACCAACCTAGCTGAGTCTTTACAGCGAATAACTGGTGTATCAATAGATCGCTCTAATAACGAAGGTAATCAGGTATCTGTGCGTGGTTTTGGGCCGACCTTTAACATGGTTACGCTGAATGGACGTGCTATGCCAACGTCTTCGACTCTATCTACTGATGTCGGTATAAACCGTGCATTTAATTTTCAACATATCGCTTCTGAAGTTGTATCGGGTGTCCAAGTCTTCAAAACTGGTAAAGCAGATATGGCCAGCGGTGGTATAGGGGCAACAGTAAACCTTAGTACTGCGAAACCACTTCAATTAGGTGATCAAAAGATTACCTTTGGACTGAAGGGAATTGCTGATACAACGAATGTTACCGGCAGCGATATCACCCCTGAGTTTTCTGGCTTGTACAGCAATGTATTTGCAGATGGTAAATTAGGTATTTTAGTGGCATATGCCAACTCTCAACGCGACAGCCGAAAGGAAGCAGTAGTTAACGATGGTTGGATTCGCGACAATGGAAGCGTTTACACGGGGATAGATAGTTCAAATTTAACTAATCCTGACAATCCGGGTGGTTTCTATTGGGTACCGAGGAACTTTGCCGTTGAGTACGGCGATCATGAACGCGAGAGAGAAAACTTTCAAGCAGTCGCACAGTTTGCACCCAATGAAGATATTACAATTTCTTTAGACTATACCGGATCGCGCTTTGAGGAAGAAATCGACAGAATACAAACAGGTTTTTGGTTTGATTCAGATGCAAATACGGTGGGGAGCGTCGATACAAATGGCACAGTAATTAACCCGCGTCATAACAATCATCGCCTAAACTTTACATCCATTCGTCAGTTAGTTGAAACAGAAAATGACTCTTTTGGTTTAAACGTTGATTGGACTGTATCAGATACCCTAACGCTCGAATTTGATATCCACGATTCAACGTCACAAACGCAGCCTGGTGGCCAAATCAGTGAATTTACGACAGTAATAAGTACGCCACCTGATCAGCGTTATGTGGACATTGGTTTAGATTTTACAGATAACGATGTGCCAGCTGTTTTCGCGGAAGTCACAAATACCTTTGATGAGAATGCACCAGCGCCATTACCAGCTAATTATGATCCATACGGATTAGAAAGCATCGACGGTGACGTAGTTGTCATTCGGGGTCACGAAATTGAAAATAATATTCAAGAATGGGCGTTCAGTGGAGATTGGGTAAATGATAGCGACAGTGCGCTTTCAAACATCAGATTTGGTGTTGGAAGTACAGATTATCAGTTTGATATTAAGCGAAGGTTTGGATTTAGTGTCATTTACAATGTGCTTGACATCCCAGATTTAGGACTCTCATTTACGCCATCAACTATCGGCAGTAATTTCAGTGGCGGTGATTCGCTGTTTCCAGTGCAATATAATGCAGATGCAGGCCGTGTAAACCAAGCCATCGTTGACGGAAATTTGGTTGGTGAAAACCCTGTTAGTTTAGATACAGTGCAAGAAGAAACCCTTCATGCGTATTTAGCGATGGATTTTGAAACGGAATTCAACGAAATTCCAATTAACATTAACGTCGGTATACGCTACGAAGATACTGACGTAACGGCGTCATCAAACACGACCTTACCGACAAATTTACTTTATATTAGTGATGAAGAAATTAGGACCGTGTTCCAAGGTAGTACCGGCGCTGTGACCGATACACTTGAAGGTGGTTATACTGAATTTTTACCTAATTTTGATGTGAACTTAGAATTAAAAGAAGATTTGTTCGCGAGGTTTTCATATAGTCGGACACTTACGCGTAGTGACGTAACAGCAATTGCGCCCTCTACTTCTATTACTAACTTACGCCCTGGTGGTCCGTTCAATGCGACGCAAGGTGATCCTAACCTTCTGCCATACTCTTCCAATAATATCGATCTCTCACTTGAATGGTATTATGACGAAGGGAGCTATATTTCAGGTGGATATTTTAAAAAGTACGTGTCTAATTTTATTGGTATTACCAATGAATCTAGAACCATAAATGGCGCTGACGGTACTCCATTAAAAGATCCATCGTTTAACCCAAGGCCACAATGCCCTGATTCTAATCAGAACCCGCCTAATCCTGCGTGTTTAGGCATGGCAAGTGACCCCGACGTTATTTTTAACGTTGAAGTGCCTAAGAACCTTGAAGATGCTACCGTTGATGGTGTCGAGATAGCACTACAACATATGTTTGGTGAGTCTGGTTTTGGTACACAAGTCAACTATACCGCCGTAAATGGCAGTGTTGAATATGATGTAAATTCATTCGATCAAACCGTTGCGCTAACGGGTTTAAGTGATTCAGCCAACTTGGTCGGCTTTTATGACAAAGATGGTATTCAAGTGCGGGTTGCTTACAACTGGCGCGATGACTTCTTGTTGAATACAAATCAATTCCATAGCCCAAATGAGCCGCAATTTACTGAGGCATATGGTCAGCTTGATTTAAGTATTAGCTATGACATAAATGAGTACTTAGTCATTACTTTTGAAGGTTTGAATGTGACGGAAGAAACGACCCGCCGTCATGGCCGTTTCAGCAACCAGTTCCTAGCGGCTGAAGACTTTGGTAGTCGCTACGCCTTAGGTGTAAGAGCAACGTTCTAAGTCTATTCTCAGTGTTAAAAGGGTCTTTTTCGAAAGGCCCTTTTTTTATCGCTAAAACTTACCATTTGAATGAATGTAAGAGTCCCTTGCCAGAATATTTTGTCTGACCCAATTCAAGACGCCCTAATTATTGCACTAAACGATGCGAAAACTAATGTTATTGTTTGCCGCAAAATATGCCATCATCCGTTGTTCGAAACCGCCTAATAAGTAACGGTCACTAAATGAAACTAATAGACATAGATAAAACACGTTATCGAAAACATTTGAACCGAGTGATTGCTGCTTGTATTGCTACCTTAGTGATTGTTAGTTTAGCGATATCACAAACGCTGATAGCACTTTTCCCTGATGAAAGCGGTAGTCATTTTCATTGGAATTTATTCGGCGTAGTTGTTGCTGTTGTTTTAATTGGTATCACGCTCAGGCACTATCGTAAACATAGTTACATGGTAGAGGTAACCTATGTGTGGGATCTCAAACAATCATTGAATAAAATAAACCGCAAGATACGAAAGGTCGAAGCCCTTGCCAAACAAGGCAATACCCAGGCAATGTTAGTACTTCAATATAGTTATGCCGGTTCAAAGCAACTATGGCAACTTGATGACAATACTATTCTTATGGACGAACTTATCATTAAACAAGCTGAGCTAGATAGCCTTGCCCAGCAGTTTAATGTTCAGCTCAATGCTGATGAATACGATGAAGCGAACCTATTGCATTTTTGAGGTTTCGTTTTCGAGTTATTTATCGTTAAGTACGCCAAATCGTCGCTCGTACAATTCCGCGTTTAATTCCCGTGCGGCATCCACCAAGGGTTTATAAGGCGTATCAGTCACCGATACAATACCACTGTTGTAATTTTCGCCGTCATAGGCTCGACCTGTTATTGGGCCATCCATGTACTGAAACATATGTGCGCCGACAAAGTAGGGGTTGTCTATCACGCTGTACATGTAGTTTTTGAACATACGACCACGGTCTTCTTGGTCAGCAGAAATAACAATACCAGGGTGAACGTGTCCAGCATCATCTGCGCCAACGCTAAACTCGCCGATCAATGCCGGTTTATCGATTTCTTCTAAAAAGGCCCACTTACTAGGGACAAGACCTTCTTCGTAAAGATTATAGGTAATTACGTCTACATGTTCGGCAGCAGCACGCAAAATCTCCATCGGCATGCCCCAACTTGGCAGTCGAGAACCCAAATAAAGGTGATTTGGTAAAACGGACTTCATTGCTTGATTGATGGTGTCAAAATATTGATTGCCATAATCTTCAAGCAGTATGCTGTAATCAGCGAGTTGTTCATCATTATTAATTGATGGGTCTGCCGTTTTGTCGAAGTACTCCCAAGATACATAGTCTTTATCCCAAGCGTCATTTAGCGATTCGATGGTGTTGTATTTATCTTTGAGGATTTTTGAAAATGCCGCTTTGCCTTTCGATTTACTCGCATCCATCGAAAGTGCGGACAACACTAGCCCATAATGAGACTCATCGCTGTCTAAGCGTCCAAAGCTTTGTTCATTGTCAAAAAATACACCCATTGTCCATCGAGATGACTGTATTTGCTCAGCAACATGTTGTGCGGCAGCAAGCGCCCGTTCTTGAAACTTTGGATCATAAGGATCTGGCACCGGGTGCCAAAAATCGAAGCCACTGGAGATGGTGTCAAAATCACCAATAATATCTGCATAAGCAACAAACGGAATTTCTTTATTCTTATAGAATTCACTTTGGGCCCAATTACCTAAGGACGTAAACCCCCAGTCTTTCATTCGATCGATTGTTACTTCTCGCCACGTCGTCAGGTATGATTCTGGTGTCGTTTCGCCATATTTACGCTCTAGGTTTGCACTGTAAAAACTAAATGTTTCACCATGTGCTAGTGGCCCAGATTGTGTTTCTCGTCTGTATCCATAGTGGTTACCCAACGCGTCCTCGTATGTGGGTAACCACTCAAAGAGGCTTTTTCTCACTTCTGAAGCGACATATCTTGTTTTTTGGGCATCAAGATTAACGGGTCTAAGCGGCATATCGTCTTCTCCCAACAGTTCTTCGGCACTGCGCATTGGTATCGTGTTTTGGTCAAAATCGTAACCAGTGATAGTTGAGGAGTTACTGAGCCTGATAATATCGATACCCGTCGAAAAATATAGATAACCCTCTGGGTCAACTAATGTCCATTTATTGTCTATTTTTTCCGTCCTAAAATACCCAGTAGCTTTTAACTTAGGGCCATCTTTCCAGCCACTATATGCAGACCTATCTTGCATTAAATCGCCTTTCAACGAGTTCAGCTCTTTAGCCGTTATGTCTTTGAGTTGGGCTAATGATTTCACTTTGTTCGGGTAGTCTACTTTCGCATTTTGTCCAAATTCGTCAACCAATCCCTTAAGAAAGAGTGGGTCCATTTCAGGGTTTGGCCTTAGTCTAATATTATCGAGTGTAATGGTCCTATCGCTAAGATTGCCATCGGTCATAAAAATGATACGGCTAATGTTTGATATATCTAGGCGCTTCTTCCCCCAGAAGCTATGTGCCTGACGATCCGTTGATTGCCAAGTTGCGGGGTTTGAACGCAAACCTGAAGAAAAATTGAATTCATTTGGTCGTGCGTTTTCAGGATCGACTTGGTCGTGACCATCCATTTTTGCGTACACAGTAGTTGTATCACCCACAGGTACCACAAAACCCCGTGTATACGCTGCGCCACTTTTATCTTCAATAATTAGGTTTATTTGGACGGACTCATTGCCCGGATTCGCTATATCAAATGCTAAATTGAAATCGCTATATTCACCCCAGTCATATGATGTAAGCGTCACCATAGCGATACCCGCAGATTCGTTTTCCTGAGTATGCAGCTTTACTTGTAAGGCTTTTCCGTTCATCCCCTTAGGCGCATCAACTAAATCCATCTCACCATTAAACTTGAATACATTGAGTGGTACAAAAATTCCTTCGAAATCTTCGATGACTACTTCTTGAGTTAATTTGCCTTGGCTGTCCACCATGTCCGAAGGTTGTGAACAAGACGCGACAAGTCCAACACCGGTAAAAAACATGAGTTGCCGAAAGTATCTAACAGGACTTCTTTTTGTCATTTGTTGCCTACATACATAACTAAGAAAGCCAGCACGATAATTTACTTCCACGTTTTCAGCAAGTACGCTATTTGGCGTGTTTTAAGGCAAGGACAATACGGAAAATAGCTTGCAATTTTTGTCTTTTTGGTGGCGATGAAATTACTTTGTAGTGGCACTAAAAGTAAGTTAACTATTTGATATTAACGTTAATTTTTAAATTTCGATATACGCCTTCATCTTTTTAAATCATAAATGTTTGAAAAGTAAGACTGCACGTTGATTGGCGATTTTTCATAAAAACTTACATAGACTTTTACAAATGAGACAAGTGTTTCAGCATCACTTAATCAATAACTTCGATAATTTGTGATACAGAAACACTTTTGAAACAACTTTATACCTTACCCAACGTGACCATTTGCTCGACAAATAGGCTTACTGGGAAATCGGTAAATGGTGGTCAACCCGTCTCGCAAAAGGAATCGGGATTTCTACTAATGGCTCCGGTCTTGGCATTTGATCTGCCCATTGCCAATAACGGAGCCTCAATTCTTCTGCAATTTCTGGATATTCATTAATGTAGTTCACACTCTCTGGTTCTACTAAGGTCATATCAAATAAGTATTCTCGTTCAATACCTGCTTGCATATACTTCCAATTTCCTTGCCTTACCGCACGTTGGAAATAAAAACGCCAGAACAAGGGGCGTTGCATGAAGTCTTCTACAACATCTTCGCCTTTTACTAGTGGCAATAGATCCATACCGTCCAAATTAGCTAAATCTTCGACACCCCCAGCCTTAAGCACTGTGTAGGCAGCGTCTAGCGAAGATACTGGGGTATCAATCACTTGCCCTGCTGCAATCTGCTTAGGCCAATGCATTATATAAGGGACGCGCAGCGCACCCTCGGTGAGCATGCCTTTTTCGCCCGTAAATGGAGAGTTGAGAGACCCATTCCATGTTCCCCCTTTTGTTATAGGCTTGTCTTCTGGGGTTGTACCGATGGGAGCGCCGTTATCACTAATAAAGAATATCAAGGTGTTTTCTAATAAATTATAGTTCTCTAGTTTGTCTAGCACTCGACCCACACCATCATCAAGCGCAGCCATCATCGCTAGGGCGTAACGTCTACGTTCAGGCATATCGCCTGGAAATTGATCTAAATATTTTTGTGTGGCCTCAAGTGGCACATGGGGCGCATAATGAGATAAATAGAGAAAAAACGGTGTTTGCCAGTGTTTATCAATTAAGGTTAAAGACGCATCGCTGGCCAAATCTACTCGAAATTCACGACTTCGATACGCCTCCACTGGAATAGTCCTTCCTTGCTCGTTAAATGTCCTTAAGTATGAATTAGTATAGCCTGCAAAAATATCGTCAAATCCTCGGCGATGTGGCATATAACTTCGTCTGACATCTACTGGGACTTCACTAGCTCTAAATGGCACTAGGTCAGGGTAAAACTGTTTGCCCCATTCAGTTGAGTTTCCCAATATTTCCAAATGCCATTTGCCCGCCATACCAGTTTTGTAGTTATTTGATTTGAGCCTATCTGCAAGGGTTTTAACGTCTAATGACATTGGAATATGCCTGTTTTCATCTAAGCGAAAACGAGCTTGATAAAGTCCAGTGAGCATTGCCGCCCTTGAAGGGGAGCATTGCGGAGCGGTTACATAGCCATTGGTGAATCGAACACCATTGTTTGCTAGCTTATCGATATTTGGGGTTTTAATATCATCCAGCGATTGCTGAATGCTTAAGTCTGCATACCCTTGGTCGTCGGTAAAGAAAACAATAATATTAGGTTTCGAGCGTTGCTGTGCATTTGGTAATGAAGTGGGTAAAGAAAACTTCCCCGAGTTTACTAGCCGTTGCGTACGGGCACCATACCTTGATTTCACTCTTGCAAAAACCTGTTTCCCGCCGTGTGTTTCAATAATGTCATCAGGGATGCGTGTTCTGAAGCGATGCTTCCCTTTCGGGGTATTGCAACGTTCTGCCACGGCATTGCCGCTAATTGTTTCCGTATTTGCGTTGTCTACAATAATGATGAGTTCGTTATTTTCTCCCCTTACTGCTAAATCAACACTGACGGGTTCCTTTACATCTGTTTGACATGCCCAGCCCATGGCAAAATATGCATTATTTACTTCAACTATACCGTCAAGTACACCACGCAGTCTTGTCGCGGGAAAATCAGGAAATGACGGTTTGGCATTTCTCAAGCGCGTGCGTATGCCATCTTTTTCATGCACGAGGAAAGCGCGTTTGCCTGCGTGGCGTTGTATAGTATCTTGGTCAACGGAGATAAAGAAACCATGATTACTATTGGTATCGCAAAGCCCTCTAATTGTGGTAAATGAGCGTTCATTTGCGTTAATTGACGCTACAAACGTCGATTCTTCAAATGTATGCCCTGCGTATAAAGCTAGCTTAAGAGGATTTGGGTTGGATTTTTCACAGGCCCAGCCAGCGAAAGAGAGTGATTGGTGATTACCTCTGGATTCTTGTGCAAACCCGAGAATTTCTTGTGCATTGGCATTGCTAAAAAACATGCTTGTCACAGTGGATATGAGTAATAAATATTTCATGTTTTCTTTATAAATCTGCCGTAGAATCAAATAATTATAGTATTGCATCTTCTGCCGCTAGGCAGCGCTTGCGACCGAATAAGATTTTCGTCCTTGTTAGCGACTAGGTTTGCAGTCTCATTTACTTGGTCATTAAAAAGAATAATACCATGAAAAAATTTGTTTTTATTTCCATTTTTCTCGCGCTTGGTTTTACAGCATTTTCTACTTTTGTGATTAAAATTCCACCTTGGTATTTAGGGTCGGCAGTGGAAACGGCAACAGGTCTGGGAGCTAAAGTTGCGTGCTCAGGCCGATATGTCTCCGGTTTTAGTGATCAGCGTATTTTTGATGATTTAGCCGTATATTCGCCAATTACACGTTCGCTTGATTTAACATTTGACGATGAGCAAAGTAGCGTTGACGTCAGTTTGTATGGCATGGGAAGCACTTCTGCCAAATACCGAGAAGGTCTTGGGTGTACGCTTGATATTGGTGATAGTTCAGCCTTAGACGCCATAGCCCTTCATTCTATAGATGACAATAATGCCGAATGGCCTCGAGGTAATCGCATAAGCGATGTTGTCGTTGAGCAACAAAAAATAACGGACAAGCTTCTCAAACAGGACAATACCGAAAACTTAGATACGCGGGCACTATTGGTGGTTAAGAGTGGTGCTATAGTGGCAGAAGCATACGCTGCTGAATACGACGAAAATACGAAATTTCTCGGATGGTCAATGGGTAAGAGCATCACATCTATTTTGATTGGAAGTATGATACATCAAGGAAAGCTAACGCTGAATGACGCTAACTTATTTGCAGCATGGGATAACGATGAAAGAGCAAATATTCGTGTTGAGGACTTGCTTACAATGACCAGTGGTTTGGGGTTTGATGAGACCTATATGCCAGGTAGTGATTCTACACGTATGTTGTTTGCAGCACATAGCGCGTCTAGTGTGGCGTTAACGTCGCCATTGGTGAAACCGCCCAGTGAGTATTTCGCGTATTCGTCTGGCACAACGAATTTATTGTCACGATTAGTTTTTCAACGTGCAGGGAATACACCGCAGGCTAATCATGATTATTTCGCTAAACAGATATTAACACCCTTGTCATTGCAGAATACTATATTTGAGGTTGACGCCAGTGGTGTCTTTGTTGGTAGTTCTTATATTTACGCTAGTGCAAGGGATTGGGCAAAGTTTGGTTTGTTGTTGCTTAACAATGGTGACTGGTTTGGTCAGCGTATTCTTGCTGACGGCTATGTTACAAAGATGCAGGAGGCGAATGCAAGCCAAAATGAGGCTCGTTATGGGTTTCAACTATGGCTAAATAGTGATGGTATAGGCAAGGAGGATACGAATTTACGTTGGCCAAATTTGCCAGCAGACGCTTATATGATGAACGGCAATCGTTCTCAGCTTGTCTTGGTCATTCCATCATTGTCGACGGTAGTTGTTCGTTTGGGGTGGACACCTGGTCGCTATCCTTCGAATGAGAAATTTGCGAGATTGTTATCTTTGGATTAGTTTGAATCTCGGGTTAAAAAACAGATCTATATGTTTGATTAGTATGGAGCGTGCAATTGTAACGGTAATTGTAAAGGCAATTGTAAAGGCAATTGTAAAGATAATGTAATTTGGCTTGTCGCGTCCATTTGCATTGCTTATATTGATTAAAAATAAATCAAAAAGTGTGTCTTAAATGCCAGTAAATTTTGCGTATATTGCTATGCACCGGTTTTCTTACGGAGCAGATAGTGCTTCATTGGCTAGCTTGAGTCAGCTCGGGCAATTAGAACAGGTACAAGGGTGGTTAATTCAACAGCTTAGCCGCTATACCATTAGCACCGACGCCGACTGGACTAGTCAATCCGCAATAGCGGCGTTTATTAAGTATCGGGGGTTAAGAACGAATGCTAAGAATGATGAAAAGCTACTTGAAAACGCGAAGAGTGCTAGAAGGCACAATTTTAACTTAGCAAGACATTTAGCTGAGGACATTGTTCGAAATGCAATTACTACGCAGCAATCCTTGCAGGCTCGATTGTCAGATTTTTTTGCAAATCATTTTAGTGTGAGTCGCGGGAATCCTTTAGTAACAATGCTCGCGCCAACACTTGAACCTGAAGCTATTCACCCTAATTTGCACCGTAAATTTTCAGATTTGTTACTCGCCGTTGTCAAACACCCGGCAATGCTTGTTTATCTCAATAATGAATATTCTATTGGCCCGAACAGCCAGTTTGCTAAAAAAAGTCGGAAGGGAAGAGGCTTAAATGAGAACCTAGCACGAGAAATATTGGAGTTGCATACACTTGGGGTAGATGCGGGATATACGCAAAACGATGTCATCGAACTGGCAAAAGCGATAACTGGATGGTCGGTTGGGAGAGGGCGTAAAAAAGAACCCCTTGGATTTTTGTATAGAGTTGGTGCCCATGAACCCGGAAGTAGACAAGTGTTCGGCAATCACTATCCTCAAGACAATATTAAGCTTCCTGTACAAGGCGAGTCGATCCTAAAAAATTTGGCCAATCACCCATCCACCGCAACGCATATATGCGAAAAGCTCGCCAGGCATTTTGTATCAGATACTCCTGATGAGCAAATAGTTAAATCGATGGTGGCGACTTGGCGTTCTACATCTGGCGATATTCCAAAAGTAATGGAAACACTTATTATGCACCCTGAAAGTTGGCACGGCCGCTTTGATAAGTTTAAGGCGCCTCGGGAGTTTTTAATAAGCGCTTACCGAAGCTTTGGAGAAATACCAAAATGGCCAGGTATATTCAGAAGTTTAGAGATCTTAGGACAGGGGATAAATAATGCAGGATCACCTGCTGGATACCCTGATACAGCGCAAGAATGGTCTGGCGCCAGTGCGTTGATGGGGAGAGTTGAGTGGGCCAATCATTTTTCAAAGCAACTAATACGAAACAAAATGCCGTCTGCGGACGCACATGCAAAGAATATTCTAGGTTCTCGTTTAAGTGAAAAAACGCTCACACATTTGAGGCGTGCAGAAAGTATGCAACAAGCGTATGCGTTGATGCTTATGAGTCCAGAGTTTCAAAGGAGATAATGGTGCAACGAAGAGACTTTATTAAATCAGCTGGTGCGAGTTTAGTGATCTTGCCTGCGTTGTCTTTTTTTCCTGCCTATGGCGTGCTAAATGGCGCCACTAGGCAAAAGAAAGTCATTTGGGTATTTTTGCGGGGAGCTATGGACGGACTTTCTGCAGTTGTGCCTGTGGGTGACCCTAGTTATAAAAAGTTTAGAGCGCAATATCAGCGTAAAGATTCTGCGCCACTACTACCAATTAGTGATTTTTTTGCATTTGATTCGAAGCTTAGCTTTTTACATAACTTGTATCAGCAAAAAGAATTATCAATCGGCGTAGCCGTTGCGTCAGCATATCGGAAACGGTCTCATTTTGATGCACAGGATCAAATGGAATCTGGTTTAGATAAAACTGAGCATGATAACGGTTGGTTAGCACGAGCACTGGCTATTGTAGGCGGTATGCCGTTAGCAATCTCTCGAACCACGCCTATTGCCTTGAAAGGCGATATTCAAGCGCAAACTTGGTATCCGTCGACTCTTGATAGCGTTGATGACGATCTATTGGCGCGTTTGTCAGATATGTATGAACATGATGTGTTGCTAAAAGACACTTTAAACACTGCAATCATGCAATCTAACAATGAAATGATGATGGGCAAAAGGCAAGGGGCTAGCTTTGTCAATTTGGCATCTGAGTGCGGTCGTTTGCTCTCAGGAAATGCAGACAACAATGAAACTGTTATAAATTGCGGTATGTTGGAGATGGGCGGGTGGGATACCCACAACAATCAGCGAGGGCGGCTTTCACGTCAATTTACACAGTTAAATGATGGCCTTAAAGCGCTAAAATCATCACTTGGCAAAAACTGGGAGGATACATTAGTTTTTGTCACAACAGAATTTGGTCGAACAGTCGCGATTAACGGAACAAACGGTACCGATCATGGCACAGCGTCTACTATGTTTATGTTAGGTGGTGCACTTAAAAAAGAAAGCCCGTATATGTCAGGCGGCAATATATACGGTGAGTGGCCTGGTCTATCGAATCTATATCAAGATCGGGATTTGAACGCGACCTCAGATCTCAGGTATTGGATCGCCAAAGGGTTGCAAGCGCATTGGGACTTAAATATCCGTCAAATTAACCGTGTTTTTCCAGATATTACCTTATAAAAAATATGACTAATGGTCGTCAAAGAGTGTTTTATTTCGAATGTATTTGCGCATGTAGTGATAAGTGATTGGCCGCAATAACCAGCTTCTCAATGACATCCATAAGCGTTTAAGTGTGGGAGTGTTTTCATAGATTTGATCATCATGTAACCAAAGCATTTTACCCACGTGCCAAAAATAGTACGGGATTGGGGGTAAATAGGTGATCATATCTAAATCACAGCATACACGATACGTTTTGTTGTGGAGCAAATATTTACGCCTGAATGACAAGCTGCCGGCGGCAGGTTGTCCAAAGGTAACAACACGCTTTACTTTTTTCGGATGCATTCGCTCGTAGTAATCCGCCATCAACAATGCGACTGCACCACCTGATGAGTGTCCGATAAATGAAAAGCGTTTACCTTGCCTAAGTAATGGCGTGAGTACACTATATAGTAATTGTCTCAATGATTGCAGACCACCCGTCGTAGAATCTGGATAAAGCGGATAATCTAAAAGGCGCTTAAATCCCCAATGTACATAGTAACTGTCGTTCAAGACGTTTAATTTTGTAGGGAAAATACAACAATTACCTAACCAGTCGCGTAAACCCAAGGACCCTCTAAATACGACAATTACTTCTTTTTTATCGTCTTGCCACAATAGTCTTACACTCATTCGGTTGTACTTATCTGTTAGCTGTATTTGTTTAAATGGTGAAATAACGTCTTGGTAAATACTTGGCGTGTCTGGATAGGATAACTGACAAAGGATGGCATAACGCTCATATTGATAGCGTTTTAGTTTCTTCAATGAACAAGCTCCGCTAGATACAATAAAACAGATGATTAGTCACAAATTCTGCCATTACACTAGTGACAGAATATGACAAGCGGGTGACACTGCACATGTTGTTACTGAATGGTTTGCATGTATCTACATTGTGGCCAGACAGAAAAAAGCCCAGTAAATGAATTACCGGGCCTAAGTTTGTGTGTGCAATTGTAGTTGTTGTTATTTCCTAGCGTTGATCAGGTGGAAGGTCTGATGGATCGGCTGTATTAAATATTGTTGCTTCAACCAAACCACTTGTCCCTAAGTTAGTTGTCGCATTGAAGTTAGTGAAATCACCGGTAAGCGTAGCGCGTTCGGCGGCATCTAATCTTCCATTTTGATTGTCATCCGTATTGAATAAATTGATTGTTGCTGAATTGGCTCTAGATGACGTGTAGTTGTTAAAGTTATTGCCATCAATCGTTAAGTTGCGGAATGCGAGGCCAAATATCCCACTTCTACCCGAACCGTAAAATGCATTGTTAAGGATTCTAATGTTAACGGATGCTTCTTCACTTTCTGCGTTGTTTTTGTGATCTTGATAAGGAAGTATGCTTATGCCTTGGTTGTTTTGAGCCGCATTCACCACTCTATTCACCGCAATGGCATTGTCGATAACCGTGACGTCACGAGACATATGCTCTACATTAATACCACTGGAAAAATCGAATTCGTCTGTGCTGTTACCAACCGTTTCAACAAAGTTATCTTCAATAGTAACGTCCGCAACTTTGGCAAGCGCAATAGGGAATTCTGATGCTCTCATTGGATCACTATTTAAGCGTCCAGAGTTATTTTCGATAACACCGTCATTAAATTTAATGACCAAGTTGTCGAAATTACCACGTGCTGCAAATGTATTGTTATTGAATCCAGGGGCTTGGTCTACATTTGGGTTGTAGCCATCGTTTCCACCATCAATTTGAATACCAACTTGCATGGCAGGTTGACCTGCTTCTACATAAAAGCTGTTATTTCGGATACGTAAACTCCCTGCATTCTGGAAGAAAATTCTTTCGCCATTGGTATTAAAGAAGTTAGTTGAAACGCGAGAAAAATTCGATAAAAGTGCATCTCTGGTTAAATCAATCGACTTGTTAAGGTTAACAAACGTCGAGTTTTCAATTGACAGGTTAGATGGAATAATGCCTTGGTTACGAACGCCGGCAGTTGCATTCTTCAAGGTGACATTGAAAATACTTAAATTGTTTGCACGTGTATTGTCCTTGTTGTTCAACTCTATAAGTGTGTTAGCGCCATTTCGATTGTCACCAACAATCGTCAAGTTACGCACAATGACATTATTTGCTGCGACAATAAGCGCTGGTGTGAATTCAGCAAATGCACCTGATGTAGGTACTGAGTGGTTTATCTGTTTACCGTTACCCTCGATGATCACACTTTTGTCGATTGTAATCGCTTGATTCATTGAAAAGTTAGTCGACAGTGTAATGACATCTCCGCTATTCGCGCTAGCGATTGCGCTGACAAGCTGAGACGCATTTGCGGCAGTTAAGCCGTTTGCTGGCGGTGTGTTGTCGTTAGAATTATTGTCATTTTCTGGTGTAAATGCCAAGCGAGTTTCATTACATCCTTGCCACATTACCAATGTTGTCCCGTTCGATGGATTTGCCGCTCCACCATTTGGATGCACACATTTATTGCTAGATACCTGTTGCATACTGCCGCCTGCGGTTCTGTCAAAGCGAACTCTATCAGCAAAATCACAGCCATCCCAAAGGACTAATTCAGTTCCGTTTGCAGGGTTAACACTTCCACCCGGATGAATACATTTATTTGATGGGACATGTTTAACGCTGCCGCCGGGTGTCCAGGAGAAGTTAGATGCGCCACCAGAGCAGTTGCTGCTGACAACAACTAGTGTGCCATTTGCCGGAGAGGCAGAGTTATTCTGTGTTCTTAAACATTTTCCTGAAGAGTGCTCTACGGTCTGAGCCATTGAACTAGTGCTAATTACACAAAAAAGTGTGCATAGGGTTGAACCTAAAATAGGGTACTTCATTGTTGCTTACTCGCTTATTATTGTGTGTGCAATGTGTCCGTTTATTAAAAGTATTGTGTCCATACATATTAAACTTCAACACCGATTGTTTACAATTAACTGTTTGGTGTTAACGTTAATTTAACAAAGCGAGAACAATATTCAACAAAAATTAGTAAAAACGCAACAAAAAATCGTAAATACATACTAAAATGGCATGAAATATGCTGGATTACACATAATATGTTTTTTCTTGCCCATAGAAGATGTAATAAATTGTGTTTTCTATTTAGGTGTTCTTAATTGGCAAACTACTGCCTACTTGTAAACCTATCAAATTTAAATATACTCCCGCGCTCAATTTTTAAGATTAGGAATATCTTTGATGAAAAAATTTGGGATCATCTCAGTCGCTTTGGCTGCGCTTTCATTTAATTTGTGTGCGCAAGAAACAGAAAAATCTGTGGAAGAAATAGACGCCTATGGATATTGGGACTATGGTTTACGATTAGGCATTACATCCATTGATGACCTAACTGCACGCAGTGAAGGTATTGACGAGTCTGCATATATCGTCGGTCTCGATGTAGATTATACGAAATCAAATTGGGTAACTACCTTTACGTTAGACATACTTGTATACGACGACAATGCTAAATTTTCTCAAGAAGTAGAGGGGACTGGTCTATTTAATGATGGTGAGCGCTCAAGAGCATCTTCATCTGCCACTGGTGGATTTATTTCCATTGGTACAGGTTATCAATGGATTGCTGATGAAGGAGGGACTATCGCATTGCGCGCGCAGGGAGGTTTTGGTGCCGTAGTGTATTCTGAACGCTCTATCAGCAATTGTAGCAACTGTCGGTCTGAAGATATTGATGTGGATGGCGGTGCATTTGTTAAGTTGAGCGCAGATAAAGATTTTGGCACTGTCACTGTTGGCATTTTTGCACAACAATTCTTAGGTGGCGATGGCTTAGATAATATCTATGGATTGCGCTTTTCTAGCGGATTTTAAATCAACTACGCTACACCTTACTTTTGTTAGAATAGATAAACCCCAAATTGATCTACATTAATATTGGGGTTACTTATAGCAAATGTAAAACTAGCAACTTCATACGTCTTTTCTCAGCTCAATTTTAAATGCGAATGCTGAATGTCCGACTTTATTCATGGGCGGTTCGATTGTTAAAACATTGTTTACCCATGACCAAGCAAGTTTTTCATCACTACCGACAAATGAAACGTTTTTAATCGCACTATCATCTGTTTGTATTTTTGTAATTTCAATTGGTTTGGTGGGCCAATCCATGACGAAGGCGTAAATGTTGTTTCTTTTCTGTGTAAATCGAATATCTCTTTCTGTTTTTTCGGCATTCTGTTGTTCTGACAAATGCCCTTCAATAATTTTAGTTGGACCTTGTCCATATACTTTCCATGGTTGAGTGCCATAAATTGCTTCGCCGTTGATTTGGAACCATTCTCCAATTTCTTTTAAGCGATGCCGAACTTCAGTTGGAATATCGCCCGAGGCTGTTGGCGTAATGTTTAGTAATACCCGGCCATTTTTGCTAACGACATCGACTAAAAAGTCGATTATTCGGTTAGTGGATTTATAATTTGGATTGTTAGTGTGGCTCCATGAGTCCCAATCAATAGAATCATCAGTTAACCAAGGGAAGGGCATTAGTTCGCTCATTCTTGCTCTTTCAAGATCTAAAACGGCTGAGCCTTTTTCTAGATCTTCAAATTTGTATGTCACAACAACATCTTGTTCGCGAGATTGCGCATGATTGTAGTAATAACTTAAGAATTCTAAGCGTTTGTCTTCTTTAATAATATCCATCTTGTTATCAAAGTAGACTAAATCAGGATTATATTTATCAACGACCTCTATTATTTTATCTAACCATTGTTGATTAAACGCCTCATCAGGCAATGGAGTCGTTGGTTTGTCAGCAAGCACAAAGGTCCCTTTCGGTACTTTAGGGCCATATAAATCAGCATATTCGTGATTGGATGCATCCGTATTCTCATCCCACGTTGGGTACCACGCATATTTCCATTGATGATGAAAGGTAGCGATGAATTTCAATCCTTCATTACGTAACGCGTTAGCCATTTCTCCAACTATGTCGCGTTTTGGTCCCATATCTTTGGCATTCCATCGCGTAATATCACTGTCCCACATTGCAAAACCGTCGGCATGCAATGATACAGGGCCTGCAAATTCAGCACCTGATTGCTTGATCAAACTTGCCCACTCAGTAGGGTCGAAATTTTCACCTGTAAACATAGGTATAAAATCTTTATATCCGAAAGAGTCTACACTGCCATAGGTCTTTTCATGGTGTTGCCTGATTGGATGGCCTTCGTTATACATAAGCATTGAATACCACTCTGTTTCATGCGCAGGTACGCTATAAGGACCCCAATGAAAATAAATACCAAACTTTGCATCTAAAAACCAACGTGGAGTTTCATGCTGTTTTACAGACGACCAGTTGGCTTGATATTCACTTGAATTGTCGGGAACTGAAGACGTGCATGCGGTGTTGACAAATAACGCTAGCGCCAAAATAGTTATTAATCTACAGAATGGTGAATTTTTATTCATATATGAAAAATGTATTTTATATTAGAACCGCGTAGCGTATGCTAAATAAGTGAATTGTCAAGGGACTATAACATGCAAAATTTTTTAAAAAAAACTAAGAACAGCATTGTCGTCAGTACTACCCTACTAATAATCTCTCTTGTGTCACGGGCAGAGGTCGATGGGCCAGCGTTTAAAGCAGGACAAGATCCTAAGCCTGAAGGCATGCATTGGCAACTGTTAGAGGATTATTCTGATGAATTTAATGGCGATGCGTTAAATACGAATAAATGGCAGCAGGATCCAGTTGGTAACGGTTGGGGGTGGATAGGCCGTCCTCCTGGCTTGTTTAGTAAGGATGCTGTTGTCGTTAAAGATGGAAAGTTGCATATTACAGCTTCTGTATTACCAAAACCAGTTGAAAGGAAAGGGAAAACATTTTTGTATCAAGGCGCGGCAGTGCGTTCAATAAAGCCAGCGCGGCACGGTTGGTATTTTGAAGCCAAAATGAAGGCAAATCGAACAGAGATGTCATCTACTTTTTGGTTGATGAGTAAAAATACGGATTGTACTAAAAAAGTCGAATTGGACATTCAAGAAAATATTGGCGTGGTTAGTGATCTAGCTGAAGAATGGGCTAAGCAATGGCATCGCATATTCCATTCAAATGCCATTCATCGTCATACCAAATGCCAGAAAGAACCGGTCCAGAAACAAGGGCAATTGCTCTTAGATGAAGAAAATTGGCAACGTTACTTTGTATATGCCGCTTGGTGGAAGTCACCTACTGAAATTCAATTCTTTCTTGATGGAAAATATGCATATACTATAAATCCTAGTACTGAATTTGACGTGCCAATGTGGTTGCACATGGTGGTGGAAACTTACGATTGGAATCCTGTACCAAAAGACGGAGGAAGAGTAGCAAAAGCCCCTGAGCATGAACGTATTACTTCATATGACTGGGTGCGAGTTTGGAAATTAAGTGATAACTAGCACCCGTTCAACAATTCACGATCAGCAATGATTCAGCATTAGTAATCGATAGCGTTACCATCATAATCAATGAACTTGCCTGAATCGTTTGAATTTAAAGATTCAATGTGTGTAAACATTTTTGAACATGCATCTTCGATAGAATCGGTTGCCTCTGGTCCACCCATTTCGGTGCGAACCCAGCCAGGATTCAAAGCAATAACTGTTGAGGAGGGCAACGTGAGAGACAGTTGTTTGTTTAACATATTTATCGCTACTTTCGACATAGCATAAGAGGTATAGATATCTTGGCCGTCTTGTATACCGGCGATGCTTGCTAATCCAGATGATACATTAATAATTTTTGAGAATTTGGTAAGCTGTTGCTTAATGCTTTGTACGAGTATTGCTGGCCCAATCGCGTTAATCGCAAGAGACGTCGAAAAAGCCTTGTATGACCATTCGCCAAAGCGCTCCTTATCCGTAATGCCGGCATTATTAATTAAGATGTCGATCTTAATTTCGAGGCTTTTTAATACCGACGAAAATTGTTGAATAGAATCATCTGAGGCAAGATCTACTTCAAGTATTAACAGTTGTTCTCCCCATTTTTCGACCATTTCGTTGCTTATATTTTGTGCACTTCTGCAAGCTGCAATTACATGGTAGCCATTTAACAAATACTGTTCGGCTAGGCCCAATCCTATGCCACGATTAGCGCCAGTTATTAAAACTCTATTGTTGTTTTTTAACATTTTTATCTCTTTATTAGGTTTGTTACCAGTAACTATTTATTAGCACAGGTCAAGTAAAATTTTATTGTTTTTTGATAACATATTGCAATCAGCCATTGCCAGTCGCAAAAGTTAAGGTATTATTGTTTGAATAGCACATAAAAAGTTTTACTTAGGGTAACATGCCAAAAGAAGAAAAAAGTATAGGTCAATCCCCTTTATTGTCTGATGCAGATTCTGTTTATGCAAAAATCATGAATGATATCGCAGATGGTGTATTTGTAAGTGGTGATAGACTGGTTACAACGCAATTGGCGAAGCGGTACGATACAAGTATTAATCCAATAAGGGAAGCGCTCAAGCAGTTGCAAGGCGAAGGATTCGTTTCAATTTCACCAAATAGTGGCGCAAGCGTTTCAAAGTTTGAATTTGAAACAATGCGCAACGTGTTTGAAATATTGCAATTACTTGACCCCTACTTATTACAATATTTTGTCGAAACTTATACATCTGAACAGATGGCGGAAACGCAAAGCATCCAAGACAAGCTCGAGAACATGTCTGATGATGAGCTTATGGAATTCAGGTATTGGGATACTGAGTTTCATTGGTCTATTTACAAGCACCATTACAATAAGCAAGCGATAGACTTATGGAAAAGGAATCGACTCATTTTGCATGCAATGCATGTGAATTTGCCAATAAACTTGATTCGAATTAAGCAAAGTATTGTTGAGCATCGCGCTTTGCTTAACGCGATTAGTAATCGTGATTCTGATGAAGCGTTAGGCGTGTTACGCGCTCACATTAGCGGCAGTGGTAGTTTTTGGTCCCGTCACTATCGATTTTGATTACATCGCGAACTTAATTCGAAAATGAATGATTACGTACGTAGCCCTTATTCATAAAAAGGGCTACTGTATAACTTTCTGTTACTTAAACATACTTATTCTTTACGTCTCCTGACTCATACTAGCTCCCGCTCAGATACTGCTTATTTGGAAAACAGTAACCGTAACGTGGTGAGAGCAAATTCTTAATTTTTCGGCTACTTAATTCTATAATTTTGACATTCATTCTTTATTACACATAATAAAATAACTATGAGACGTAAAATAAATAATAAAATAGGTTGAAATAGAGTTTAATGTGTGTGAATCTGTGTGTCAGAACGATGTACTGTGATTCTGTTTGGGCTTAAACGTGTAGAATTACTTTAGGGTGTTAAAACCCTAGTTCAAATGTGTGTGCCGTGCTCAACTTGTGCTGGTTGAGCAGTGAAAAAGCCGTCATTCTTTGACGGCTTTTTTGCATTTATTTACATTGTCTTAGGGCAACTGGACTAGTCTTTAAATACGTTTTCTATCGTAGCTAAATCAACGCCAAATAAATTTTCCGAGATTTGATTTAAGGTATGACGTTCACCTGTTACATGAAAAACTTTATGCGTATGTGAGTGCGTTTCTCCTGCTTTTAGCGGTCTGGCGCTTGATGATGTTTCTAACTCATAAAACGGGCCAAAAGGAGGTTTTCCACCCACAGAGCCATCATTGAACACATTGATCGCTTCGCCCTTGTGCGCTTCGTAACCATCCTCAAACCAAACTGCGTTATTATAGTATTTATCCGCTGGATTAAAACTGAAGGTGATAATAGTTAGTAAATTATTTTCACTATCATAACTGCCAAGCACAGGTTTGGTATTCTCGATAGGTATACCGATTTTATTCATGTACTTGGCGTTTGCTCGGTAATAAACGATATCGTCCATTATTCGGTAATGAGATGTCGAATTTTCATTGAAATAGGCCGTCGGCTCTGTGAGCGAGCCGCGAATTGGCATTACCACGGTGTTGTTGTCGCTCGGGTCAAAAGCACTTAAGTCCCAAATTGACAACATGCCTGTTTTGGCGGTCCAATCAGCGCTACCAACATTCTTTATTTTTGTGTGAGCTTCATACGCAAACGCATTTACGGTATCTAATGACGAAATTGAGAGCGCCTTGAGTAAGTCACCTTCGTTGATTAATGAGATACTACGTTGAATATCTACTTCAAACACAAACTTACTGTAGTTCAGAATATCTGCGGTTGCTTGCATATGCACAGAAGACGTACTTCTGCGTACTATTTTATATTCATCCATCGATATAGCATCTGGTACTCGGATGTTTGGTACCGTTTGAGGTTTGCCAGGTGCAAAAAATATTGCATAGGGGCCTTTTTCTGAACCAAACCAAAGCCGGGTTGACCCCCCAACCGCGGCGCCAGGGTCGGTGTGTTTGTTTTGAAGGTAACGGCGGTTTATCCAACCAAGACTTTTGTCATGAAACGGATCTTCTTTGGCGACCTTGAAAGTGCCAACCATTGCTCTACCTTGCAATTCAGGGAGCACAATTAGCTTACCTTGCAAGTTTTCAAGCACAACAGGCGTAAACTGTGTTTCTAAGAGTACTTTGTCATTATTAAAGCTGGGCTGAGTGTTCACTAATGTCGTGTTGTCGTTTGCTTTGAGTCCTACCACATGAAAAAGGCTGAGGGCGATTAAAAAGGGATACCTAGTTTTCTTCATCGTTATTTGGCTATAAAAATTGGCAATAGTTTTTATGCTATCACGAATATTTTATCTTAGTCATCGTAATGCATCTGTCGACATTTAGAGGGAAGCACACCAAACATTTTTGAAAATTGCTTTGAAAAGTAACTGTGATCTTGAAACCCTGTTGCCTCTGCAACGTCAGCGATCGGTAAGGTACTTTCAATTAACAGACGACGTGCTTTTTCTAACCTGAATTCGTTAATAAACTGTTTAGGGGTTTTTGATAAGTGTTTTTTGAACCTTCTCTCTAGTGCACTCACAGATAAAAAGCATTTTTGTGCAAGTTCTTCAACTGTAAATTCACGCTGAAAATTATCTTTAATAAATGCAATGGGCTGTTTAAGTAAGTCAGCATGATTAAGAATATGGGATTGCTCTAACGGGAAGGTATAGCCATACGTTCCCACGATATTTTCATTTTTATCTATAAGCGGGCGTTTAGACGTTGAGAACCAAGCAACGTCGCCGCTCTTAAGCATGTTTAACTCTAGACGATTAGAAATATGATTACCTTTAATTACCCGTATGTCGTCATTCATATATTGTTTGGCTAAATGCGGAGGGAAAAATGCATCATCTTTTTTACCAACAAAGGCGAGTTTATTCTTCCCGCCAATGTGTTCAATGAGGGCTTGGTTTACATGCATGAAACAACCCTGTTTATCTTTAATCCAAAAAAATACGCCAGGTAACAAATCAAACATTGACAAAAATTGTTCTGAGGTTATTTCATCTAAATAAATATTTTCTTTATTAATCATGCAGATATGCTTTTTTCAATTGTAAGTCGCCAATGCCTAATAGTCTATTGCGCCGA
Source organism: Agaribacter marinus (assembly GCF_030160655.1). GTDB lineage: Bacteria > Pseudomonadota > Gammaproteobacteria > Enterobacterales > Alteromonadaceae > Glaciecola > Glaciecola marina. Next base: position 1,315,175 of record NZ_BSOT01000005.1, on the reverse strand, counting down.
TTATGTTGCATTTTACTCCGAATATCAGTTAACACAAAATGTTATTTAATTGTAAATTGATTTCAATGGTAATAGTGTTTCAAATGGGAATGTATGTCAGGACAGGTACGTAAAATCAGAATGGGAATGGTTGGTGGTGGTGAAGGCGCTTTCATTGGTGTGGTTCATCGCTTAGCCGCGAGTTTGGATGGCGAGATAGAGTTAGTTTGCGGTGCATTTAGTCGAGACGCTGAAAACTGTAAACGAACTGGTCAGGCATTATTTTTATCGCCTGAACGTTGCTACTCAAATTATGCCGAAATGTTTGAAAAAGAACAAGTTTTAGCGCCTGAAGAACGCATGGAATTTGTTGCGGTGGTGACACCTAACCACTTGCATTTTGATGTCGCTAAGCAAGCACTGGAATCTGGTTTTCATGTATTAAGTGACAAACCCGCTACTTTTACCTTAGCTGAAGCAAATGCGCTAGAAAAAATCGTTTTGTCTACTGGCCTATTGTACGGATTGACGCATACATATTTAGGCTATCCTTTAGTCAAACATGCTAAACAACTAGTTGCAGATGGCGTGCTCGGCAAGGTGACAAAAGTTGTCAGCCAGTATCATCAAGGGTGGTTAGCAACACCGCCAACAGAAGACAACAAGCAGGCGGAGTGGCGATTAGATCCAAAGACTGCAGGTGTCAGCTGTTGTATGGGCGACATTGGTGTTCACGCAGCAAACCTTGTTGAATATATTACGCAAGATACGATCACTGAAATATGCGCAGACCTTACATCTACAGTAGAAGGCAGAGTGTTGGATGACGATGGCTGCGTTATTTTTAAAACAGAAAGAGGTGCTAAAGGCGTTATTTCTGCGAGTCAGATATGTGTCGGTGACGAAAACGATCTTAGTATTAAAGTCTACGGTGACAAAGCTAGTTTAGCGTGGCGACAGGAAGAACCAAACTCTCTTTGGATTAAATATCAAAATGCTCCTTCACAATTAATTAGAGTCGGGGTCGGTGAATTGTCCTCTGAAGCGAGTGCAGCGATTCGAACACCTGCCGGACATCCTGAAGGCTACATAGAAGCTTTCGCAAATATATATAAAGATTTCGCTAAGCAAGTTTGCAGCTTTGGTGATGACACCAATGTTAATGCTCATGTCCCTGGTATTGAAGATGCCGTAAGAGGCATGGCGTTTATCGAAAATGTAGTTGTAGCAAGTAAGTCTTCTGAAAAATGGCATACAGTCGTGCTTAACGCTGAAGCACTAAAATAAGGAAAAAATTAATGAAAGAGATTAAGGGACCGTCAATATTTTTAGCTCAGTTCGCAGGTGACGAAGCACCTTTTAATTCATTAGATAGTATTTGTAAATGGGCATCTGGATTGGGTTATAAAGGTATTCAAATGCCATCTTGGGATGGGCGTTTATTTGACTTGGAAAAAGCGGCCAAAAGCGCTGATTATTGTAACGACGTGTTGGCTACGCTAGATAAATACGGTTTATCAATGACCGAGTTATCAACGCATCTTCAAGGCCAGTTAGTGGCAGTTAACCCGGCGTATGATGTTATGTTCGATGGCTTCGCGCCGAGTCAGTACCATGGCAATCCTAGCGAACGAACAGAATGGGCTATACAGCAAATGAAGTATGCCGCTACGGCAAGTAAGCATATGGGGCTTAAGACGCATGCTAGCTTTTCAGGTGCGTTACTTTGGCATACTTTTTATCCGTGGCCTCAGCGTCCACAAGGTTTAGTTGAGCAGGGGTTTGAAGCACTAGGTCAAAGATGGTTGCCAATTTTAGATGCGTTCGATGACGCTGATTGCGATATTTGTTATGAACTTCACCCTGGTGAAGACTTACACGATGGCATCACTTTTGAAATGTTTTTAGCGGCTACTGGTGACCATCCAAGAGCTAATATCCTTTATGACCCAAGCCATTTTGTATTGCAACAACTAGATTATTTGGCATTTATTGATATTTATCATGAGCGAATTAAAGCCTTTCATGTAAAAGATGCCGAGTTTAATCCATCAGGGAAAATGGGGGTTTATGGGGGCTATCAGTCTTGGGTTAATCGCCCTGGTCGCTTCCGTTCACTTGGCGATGGACAAATTGATTTTAAAGCAATTTTCTCAAAGTTAACCGCCTATGGGTTTGATGGATGGGCAACACTTGAGTGGGAATGTTGTATTAAACATCCGGAGGACGGCGCTAAAGAGGGTGTTGATTTTATTAAGCAACATCTTATTCGTCCTACAGAAAAAGCGTTTGATGACTTTGCTGATGGTGGTGCTGATGAAGCACTCAACAAGCAAATCCTAGGACTCTAACAAAAAGGTACTATCATGGACACGCAATATACACAGCAAGATCAGTCTAGATTATTTATTCTCAGCTGCATCGCATTAACCGTAACGGCAATGACGTTTGCAATCCGAGCAGGCATATTGGGTGATTTAGGTGCTCAATATGGGTTATCTGGCACTGAATTGGGAATAATTAGTTCAATGGCCTTCTTAGGCTTTCCTATCGCTACAATGGTTGGTGGTATTCTTTACAATATGTTTGGTCCTAGAATGCTATTGTGGATAGCCTTCATTGGTCATGCGCTGGGCCTTGTATTAACGATTTATTCTAACGGCTTTTGGGGTTTAATCATTTCGACGTTTTTAATTGGCTTTGCGAATGGTATGGTGGAAGCGGCATGTAATCCTTTGATTGCAGAAACCCATGAAGACAACAAGACGACGATGTTGAACAAGTTCCATGTTTGGTTCCCTGGTGGCATTGTTATCGGTGCGTTGGTATCGACAGGTATGACTGAAATGTCGTATGGTTGGGAGTTGCAGATCGCTGTGATGCTAATCCCTACTGCCATATACGGTTACATGTTGATGAAAAGTAACTTCCCTAAACTTAACCCTCTGATTACCTCCTCTAAAGAAAACATTAAGAATATGTTGTCACCATTGTACATATTTTTAATTTTTTGTATGACGTTGACCGCTACGACGGAATTGGCGACAGGACAGTGGATCAATGAAATCCTTGGGGCTTCTGGTGCCCATCCTATGCTAACACTAGCGCTTGTTACCGGCATAATGGCTGTTGGTCGTTATTTTGCGGGACCTATCGTACATTCTATAAATCCAGTTGGCGTATTAGTCGCATCAGCCGTTTTATCTACGCTTGGTTTGTACCTAATGAGCCAATTGCAAGGAACGCCGGTGTATTTTGCAGCCGTAGTTTTTGCATTAGGTGTGACGTATTTTTGGCCGACGATGTTAGGTTGCGTAGGTGAATATACACCTAAAACAGGCGCTATTGGTATGTCTATGATTGGTGGTGCTGGTATGTTTGCCGTAAGTATATGGACACCAATTATCGGCGGCTGGATGGATGAAGCCAAAGCGCAAGCTTTAACACAAAACCTGACCGAAAATGAAATGGCACTTGCGTCAGGTCAAGCCGTATTAAGTAGTTTAGTGATATTACCTGCAATTTTAATTGTTGCATTTGTAGGTCTATATTTTTACTTATATAAGCGTGGACAAAAAACAAATATAGCAAGTGAAGCAAACTAGCGTTAATACTTAAGTACTATTGGCTAGAAACATTAAAATTTATGAGGGCAATTATGCCGCTTAAGAAACGAAACGTTTTGAAAATAACGACACTCATGCTTAGCATGGGTGTCTCTTTAAGTACCTTAGCGCATGATATGGGTTTACAACTATACAGCGTTCGAAATCAAATGCAGGAAGATGCACCCAGTACCTTGGCTAAAGTAAGTGAGTGGGGGATTGTTAATTTGGAAGCTGGAGGGAATCTTCATGGGTATTCGCTGCATGAGTTTAAAGCCTTGCTAGATCTCAATGGTTTTAAAGTCGTGAGTGCAGATTCTTCTTTCGAAGAAATACGGGATAACCCAATGGCTGCGGTATATAAGGCGCATTTTTATGGTGCTAAATTGGCGACGATTTATTGGGCGCCTCATGAGGGTAAGTTTACGCTAGAAGATGCTAAACATACCGTCGAGGTACTCAATAAAGGAGGAGCTATACTCGCCAAGCATGGTATTACCTTACAGTATCACCCACATGGATATGAGTTTGATAAATGGCAGGATGGCACTTTATTGGATTATATTATTCAAAATACAACACATGCGAGTTTTGAAATGGATGTTTTTTGGGTAAAACAAGCAGCTCAAGACCCTTTAGCGCTGTTAAACAAGTATCCAAATAAATTTACCTCTATGCACCTGAAAGATCGCGCAGTGGGCTCTCCGTATTCGCAGGACGGTAAAGCCGATAAGGATACAATGGTTGTGCTTGGTCAAGGTGATGTTGGTATTGAGGAAATCGTTAAGAAAGGGAAAGAGTATGGTGTAAAGTACTTTTTTATTGAAGATGAGTCAGATAGGGTAATGAAACAAGTACCAAAAAGTATTGAATATCTAGAATCAATCAATTTTTAAAAATATGGCCAAAGAGTAGATAACAACAACTAATAAACGTAATAACTTAGTGAATTTAAATAAAATTATTTAATGAAAGTTGCTAGGTGATTTTGTTGTATTCGGATGAAAGAAGAACATCTAAGATAGAATTGAGTGCGAATCATCGCACTTAATTCTGTGGGATTTAGCTTATTTTATGTTACGCCTAATAGCATTAATTGCGGCTTTTGTATCATCAATTTTAAGTGCGTTAACAATATCGCGGTGTTCTTCGACAAGTTTTATTGATGTGGTGATTCGCTTATAGTTCATACGCATACGTATGACGATCGGATACCAAATGTTGACAAGATCTTCACCGCCAGCAAGCTCAACTAAATACTGATGAAACGCAATATCCGTTTTAGTTAACTCCGTATAGCGTCCGCCTTCGAAGTGATCATGCATTTCTTCGATAATGTCTTCGAGCTGCCTAAAGTGGTCGATGGTTAAACGGCCTTCGAGTTGTTTAACAGCAAATTCCTCGATTTTTCGACGAATGCCAATACTTAGCTTTTGAACATCAGGATTTAATGGACTGCTGACAGAGGAGCCAACATTGTTGCGACTAACAAGCAGCCCTTCTTTTGTTAACTTTAGTAACACGTCCCGTATAGGACCGCGAGATGTACCAAATCGCTCAGCTAGCTGTTGTTCGTTAAGTTTTGTGTTTGGTTTTAACTCGCCGGAAATAATGTCTGAACGTAGTACGTCAGCAATTTGTTCCCTTACGGATAGTATCTTTTGTGGCTGTGACATCTTTGTCTCTTATTCTTAATATCGGTATTGGTTTTCTAGTTCGTTACATAGTTACGTATATTACGAAGATGTAAAAATTATAAAGTATTGTTAACAAATTGTATGCAATATTCACCATTTGTTCAACTATAAAAGTTGGCATTTAATTGTTAACAATGTACACTATGGGGATGGTAAATTTTATGGGTTCAAACAATATGTCTGTTGTTGCAACCAAGAGTATCACAAACGCTGGTACATTCAACATTCGTGCTGGGGAAGTTGGCTTATACAAGATTCCATTAAAGGAAGTATTAAGCGATGCTATGCACGGTGATCACACGCATTTTGATGTGATTGTATGTAAGTTATATACAGAAGACGGTTATGAAGGTGTCGGATATACTTATACCGGCGGTAAAGGTGGCGAAGCAATCGTCAGCTTAATTGAGAAAGAGTTAATCCCTTACGTTCAGGGTAAAGATTCTCGTCGCGTTGAAGCGCATTGGCATAAAATGAATGAAGTGCTTCATTATGTTGGGCGAGGCGGCATATTAAGTTTTGCCATCTCCGCTGTCGATATTGCACTTTGGGATATCCGTTGTAAGCGTCTCAATCAGCCTCTTTGGCAAGTTGCGGGCGGTCATAGTAATTCTACTCGGTGCTACGCAGGTGGCATTGACCTTAATTTTAGTAAAGAAAAATTACTTTCAAACATACAAGGCTACCTTGATCGCGGTTTTAAATCCGTGAAGATAAAAGTTGGGCAGCCGAATATGCAGGACGACATCGATCGGATTCGTGCAGTCAGAGAGCTGATTGGTAACGACATCAGTTTTATGATCGATGCAAACTATTCACTAACAGTGCCGCAAGCAATTAAACTTGGACGAGCTGTAGAAGACGTGAATATCGATTGGTTTGAAGAACCGACTAATCCCGATGACTTGTATGGATACAAGCAGATTAGTGAAAAACAGAATATCCCACTATCAATGGGTGAAAATTTACACACAGTTTATGAATTTAATCATGCAGTTAGGCATGCCGGACTGAGTTATTTACAACCGGATGCTTCAAATATTGGTGGTATTACCGGTTGGTTAAAAGTTGCAAATTTGGCGTATGTGAATAATATGCCCATTTGTACGCATGGTATGCATGAGTTACATGTGTCCTTGATGGCTTCTCAACCTAACGCTGGCAACATGGAAGTACATTCATTTCCTATAGATGAATATACGACTAGCCCGTTGCAACTTGTCGATGGACGAGCTGTTGCGCCCGATCTCCCGGGGATTGGCGTTGAGTTTGACGAATCTCTCCTTAAACCACATTACGTTAAGTTATAAGAGTCATTTATGTTAGCAGCAGAATACATTGGTAATAAATCATTTAGTCTTCGTGAAGGAAGCTCTCAAGCACCCGAAACCGGAGAAGTAAGACTTTCAGTTAGTTATGTTGGTATTTGTGGCACAGACATGCATATCTATCACGGTGCAATGGACCAGCGCGTTGGTCCGCCTAGTGTCATTGGACACGAGATGTCAGGTGTTGTAGCTGAACTTGGTGACGGCGTTACTGATTTTAAAATCGGTGACCGTGTCGTTGTTCGTCCACTTGATTGGTGTGGCGAGTGTCATGCATGTAAAGCAGGCAACACACACGTATGTCAAAACCTTAAATTTATGGGTATTGACACGCCTGGAGCTTTCCAATCTTCATGGACAGTAAAATCAAGAACGCTTCATAAGTTACCTGAAAACGTAAATCAACAACAAGGAGCACTAGTTGAGCCTTTAGCTGTTGCTTGCCATGATATTAACCGTGCGAAAGTGAAAGCAGGTGAAAATGTTGTCGTACTTGGTGGTGGCCCAATTGGCCAGTTAGTGGCGTTAGTCGCTAAAGCGATCGGTGCAGAAGTGCTTGTTTCTGAAGTAAATGCTCAACGTCGAGAGTTTGCTGAAAAATATGGTTTGAAAACAGTCGATCCGATGCAAGAAGACATTGTTGAAGTGGTTAATGAATGGACAGACGGAAAAGGCGCAGAGGCTGTCTTTGAAGTGTCTGGTGTTCAACCAGCTGTTGACGTTATGGGCGAAATTGCAGCAGTTCGTGGACGTATTTGTATGGTGGCAATCCATACGCAGAAACCACAAGTAGATTTATTTAAGTTTTTCTGGAAGGAGCTTGAATTAGTAGGCGCACGTGTATACGAAGCGCAGGATTTTGAAATGGCGATTGAATTACTTGCTGATAGCAAGATTGATATTAGCGCATTTGTTACATCTGTAACGGCACTTGATAGTATTCAAGACGCGTTTGGTGGCCTAGATGGAAACCCATCAGGTATGAAAGCATTAGTTAATTGTGAGGTTAAGGCAGAAATATGAGTAACGGCATGTTTGATTTAACGGGCAAAGTTGCTCTAGTTACTGGTTGTTCACGTGGCATTGGTTTGGCAATGGCAGAAGGTTTAGCAGAAGCTGGCGCTGACGTTATTGGCGTATCTGCATCACTACCGGCTTCAGGGTCTGAAGTAGAGAAACGTGTCACTGCACTAGGCAAAAAATTCACAGCATATAAATGTGATTTTTCTAATCGAGAAGATGTTAAAGCGTTGGCAGATACACTTAATGCTGAGCACCCAGTCATTGATATCATGGTGAATAACGCAGGTAACATTTTACGTGCACCTGCCACTGAGCACCCAGATGAATACTGGGATAAAATAATCGAAATTAACTTGAATTCTCAGTTCATCCTTAGCCGTGAAATAGGTAAAGGTATGGTAGAAAGAAAATCAGGTAAAATTATCTTTACTGCTTCATTACTAACATTCCAAGGTGGTATTACCGTACCTGGTTATGCGGCGAGTAAAGGTGCAATTGGCCAGTTAACTAAAGCGCTTGCAAACGAATGGGCACCTCATGGTGTAAACGTGAATGCGATTGCGCCTGGATATATTGCGACAGACAACACTGAAGCACTTAGAGATGACCAAGAGCGTGCGACATCAATACTCGCCCGTATTCCTCAAGGTCGTTGGGGTGAAGCTGAAGACTTTAAAGGACCAACGGTGTTCTTGTCGTCTAAGGCATCAGATTATATGAACGGCGCTGTTGTATTGGTCGACGGCGGATGGATGGGAAGATAACCATGGAATTAATTAGCAATCAAAATTTTATCAATGGCGAATACGTAAGTTCTAGTTCGTCTGAGACAATTGATGTTTTGTCACCTTCTACGGGTAAACTTGTTGCTGTTATCCCAAAGGGAACAAAAGAAGACGCTGAGTTAGCGCTTGAAACCGCCAATGCTGCACAGCCGGCGTGGGCGCAAAAGACCGCTAGAGAGCGCGCGAACATTTTGCGTAAATTTGCCAACTTAATTCGTGAAAATAGAACGTTTTTATCCGAATTACTTGTCTCTGAACAAGGCAAATTAATCGGCGTAGCAGAAATGGAAGTTGATGTTACGGCGACCTTTATCGACTACGCATGTGACCATGCACTTCAGATCAAAGGCGATATTATGCCTTCTGATTTTGAAGACGAAAAAATCTTTATCCATAAAGTACCTCGTGGCGTTGTCGTGGCAATTACTGCTTGGAACTTTCCACTTGCGTTAGCCGGTCGTAAGATTGGCCCTGCCTTGATTACTGGTAATACGATTGTTATTAAGCCGACACAAGAAACTCCGTTAGCAACGGTTGCTCTTGGTCAACTAGCGATTGAAGCTGGTATTCCTGCTGGCGTGATGAACGTAATTAACGGTACTGGATCTGTTGTTGGCCAAACGCTTTGCGAAAGTCCAATTACTAAGCTTATCACAATGACAGGTAGTACTCGTGCCGGACAAATTATCTATCAAGCAGCGGGTAAGCACTTAACACCTGTGATGCTTGAGTTGGGTGGAAAAGCACCGCTTATCGTGATGGAAGACGCTGACCTAGATAAAGCAGTACAAGATGCTATTGATGCGCGTTTTGCTAACTGTGGCCAAGTATGTACCTGTGCTGAGCGTATTTATGTGCATGCTGATGTGTATGACAAGTTTACTGCGGCATACATTGAAAAAGCCAAAGCAATCGTTGTTGGCGACCCGATGAACCCTGCGTCACAAATGGGACCTAAGGTTAACAAATCTGAAATTGCTAATATCAAAGCTATCCTTGCAAAGTCGGTTGAAGAAGGCGCTAAGGTTGCACTAGGTGGCGAAGAAATTAGCGTTGATGGTTTTGAAGGTGGAAACTGGTTTGCACCGACTGTTGTAACGGATGTCCAACAAGACAATCACTTGGTTCATGAAGAAACATTTGGACCTATCGTTCCGATTATTAAAATCAACAGTATTGATGAAGCTATTGCATACACTAATGACTCTGAGTACGGCTTGTCAGCTTACTTATATACAGAGAACATGAAGTATGTGCACCAGTCAATCAAGCATATGGAAGTGGGTGAAGTATATGTTAACCGTGGTATCGGTGAGCAACATCAAGGCTTCCACAATGGTTGGAAAATGAGTGGTATGGGTGGCGAAGATGGTCACTACGGTCTAGAACAGTATCTTGAAAAGAAAACTGTTTATTGGAAAGAATTTTAAGACCCCCTGTGTACTGAGCGAAAGTTCAGGATACAACAGCCGGTGTAGGGTAACCTACACCGGTTTTTTTTGTAGCAAATTTTCCTGTTGAACGCCAAGTGATTAGTTGGTGTTTATGTTCATTTTTGGCAAATTAAGGCATGCTTGTAAGTCGGGGTTTGTCGACAACAAATCTGATGAGACTTGCTGTAAGTATTTTCGCTTGATGCGGTTAACGGTACCGTTTTTCTTGAGTGTATTTAGACGATGTTGAAGACGGCGCGCTAGAGAGCTAGGAATAGCCTTGTTTAAGGCCAAAAAATTGCCTTTTATCACGTTATCTTCAATTAACCATACCGGCTGGATATCTGATGCGGAAATTTCTTTCCCTGCTAATTGATAACTCAAAACGCTACTCGAGCCCAATATGAAATCGACTCGCCCCCTTGCTAACGCGTTAACTTCACCATAAATCTGAGGGTACAGAATAATGTTTTTATCGGGTGTAAAACCTAAATTTAGCAAGACTTGATCGTAAGACATGTCTTTTGAACGACCAATGGTGTAAGTCGCCAAATCAGACTTATTGGCTATCTTTATATCATCCCTTGACGTTAGTTTAAAAATGCAAGCTTTCCCCGAAACTAAGGGGCCAATCCAATGAAAAAATGGCTCTCTACCCGCCCGTTTAGCAGTAGATACGATACCGCTATTGACATTGTATTTCGCTTTCCTATAGGAACGATTCCACGGGTTTAGATCAAAAGTACAATTTATGTTCTCTTGCCTACAAATTTCTATTGAAATATCGGCGTTAATTCCACCTATGTCACCATTTGAAAGCATATAATTATAAGGAGGGAATTCTTCCGTATATAATGTTAGTTTCTGCTGAGCAGCAATCGGTTGTGAAGCAATAAGTAAAATTGATAGAAGACAACAGATACAAATCACTCTAACAAAAAAAGTCACCTACTACACTTCCTCAAATTATCAAGGTTACGGATACATCTTAGGATGTCTAATTCTCACAATAAAGCACATCTAATACTAAAGTATATTTTAAATGAGATTCATACAAGCTAAATTTATCGTTTTGATGAATTGAGGTGCGAATAGTGTTTTCTTAATACTCTCGTTTTTTTACCTATTTCACCTGAGTGCAATAGGTAAAAAAACGAGAAAGCACAATTGAGCTAAAAGATTATTTTTATTCTGTATACGCAAGTATTGCTTCGTCAGAAACTGTTTCAAGCGGTCTATAAATAAGGGAGTTTTCTTTGTAGGGCTTGTTGCTCTCTGCACAGTACGCACTGATCATCGCCCATCTTGGGTTTTCAGAACGATTCTGATTTGACTTATGCAACAGGTTGCAATGGAAGAACAAGGTATCACCGGGCTTTAGCTCTACTTTAACAAGCTCGTGGTACTTCAAAGCTTCTTCCACAGAACGTAAATCTGCCCCTTTTTGATCACCGGTTTTTGAGTGGTCGATTCGGCCAATATGATGAGAGCCTTTTAACACCTCTAAGCAACCATTTTCTTCCGTAGCTTCATTTATTGCAATCATGACACTCAATAATTTTGGATAAAGGTGGAAGTTGTCGTAACACCAATAACCGTAGTCCTGATGCCATTCCCAAGCCCCCCCGACAAGAGGTTCTTTCATCATGATTTTAGTTGTCGTGTGAAATACTGGTTCATCTAATAGCAATTCGGCGGATTTCGCCATACGTTCGCCACGAGGGAAAAGGCTATATAGGTCGTCACCTAAATCTTGCCACAAACTTACTTTACTAACTGTGCCAGAGGCATCTTTTTTATCCCAAGCATTTTTATATAAACTGTCGTCAGAAAATGCTTTTTCCTGTAGCTTAGCCACTTCTTCATCTGAATAGAAACCACGCGCGATTACATAGCCATTTCCATGAAATTCGGCAATTTGCTCATTTGTTAATAAATTAGCCATCGAAATTTACCTTATAAAGAATGTTATTTAACAAATAGGTTGTCAATATATCACAATATTTGAATATGAAAATAGTATTCATTTATAAAAATATTGACTTTGTTCTTAAATAACTCATTATTAACGCGATTTTTTTGGGAGTAAGCATGGCTGATAAGTATTCAGTGCCTGCCGTTGATAAAGCGTTTGAAATTTTAGAGTTTCTGTCTGAACAAAACAATGCGCTAACTAAAGCGGAGATTGCAACTGGCATTAATCGCAACATCAACGAAATATATAGAGTCTTGATTAATTTAGAATCAAAAGGTTATTTAATACAAGACCCTAGTTCGTCTCGGTATAAGATGTCTCTGAAGCTTTTTACGTTAACGCGTCGCGTTAACCCAATGGCGCAGATATCACAGACTGCCTTACCTGTGATGGAAGAATTTGCATTCGATTATGGTGTTTCTTGCCATCTATTCACGTTGTATAAGAGTAAAGCAATGATGACTTTACAAGCTTCTAGCAATAGTGAGGTGTCGATGCAAATTATGGAAGGAACGCTTTTTGATTTGTCGGCATCTGGCGCAGGTAAGTTACTACTTGCGAATAGCAACCCTGAAGTGCAGCGAATGTTGATTGAACGCGACGACGTACTTAACAATGATTCAACTGACAGCGTTGATATCATCACCAATGAGGTGGTACTGCTCAGGCAGACAAAATTCTGTAAACATGTGAGCAGTAATTTGCCTGGGCTAATTGAATTGTCTAGCTTAATTGGTCAAAGTGACGGCAAAATAATCGCAGCGTTGTCAGTCATGGTATTGGGATTGACTGATGAAAAGGAGCAAGCGATAAAAGCGGCACTGACTGAATGTACTCGTAAAATTTCTTCCGAGCTCAGTCTATTGTAGTCCTTATACCCACACCCCATCTATTTTTATACCGTTTTTAGTGCATTTACTTACTTTAAACGTTATTCATAACCTGTCTTGATCAAATGCTTTATGTACATGTTGGCTTCCCATTGGTCGCACAATGGGCGCTGCGTATGCGGCTCTAAAGGCATGTAAGGTGCCGGGCCGAATTCGGTAGTAATCGGAAAGCTTGTGTCACCTCGCGCTTTTGCATTGTCGAATATTTTGAACCACCAAGAAAGAAAACGCTCAACCGTTGCTTCAAATTCTGGGGCAGTTGGATCTGACACTTGTGGGCCTTCAGAAAATCCTACACGCGAATGTATGTGATGCATGTTTTTGAACATTGCATCTAGGCGTTTGTCTTGATCTTCAAGTAAGGTGCCAGCAACGCAACACCAATGACTTAAATCGCCATTAAGGCGCAAATTAGGGCGTGCTTTTAGGTATTGTTCGGTCACATGGCTAGCAAAACTAAACCGACCGCGGTGAGTTTCGTGATAGATTTTGACGCCGGTTTCTTTACTGACAGCTTCACACACATCTATGATTGATAGGTTGTCTTCAAATGTAAAGAAATCTCGTCCAGTTTGACTATTAATAAATTCTGGTTGCGTAGACGCGAGGAGCTCCAATCTAGTGCGTATCTCCTGTTTGTATTGAGATATGTCAGAGCAAACAGTTTCATAATGCTGCGCAATATATTTTAAGCCGGCTGCCTTAATTTTACTGATTGTCTCTAAATGAGATGCTTCTAATGTTAAACCCATATGAAATGGAATTTCTATACCGTCAAAGCCACCATCAATCGCTTTTTGGATAAATGTATCAAAATCAAGATTATCAAAGCCCCACAGCGGCGTATAAAACTCTAGTTTCACGTCTATCCCATTCAATTTTTGATTTGCAGTTAATTTCAAATAAATGGCTACTTATTTGAACGGCGAAGAAGTATAGTGCAATATGTGTAAATTGTTAACAAAAACTTATTGACATGTTGACCATTTTTATACAAATTAGCGGGCGAATTTGTAGAGTCACTGTTCGTTTTAGTTATGATTGTGAATTTTCAACCTAATGGGTAAGCCTGACGTAGAGTAAAAATTTTGTCTATTTCAGAGTGTTTTCTTATAACAATTGGAATCACACAAACAGCATAATTGTAGTATGATTATTGAAATTTGTAAGATTTGAAATACTTGCTCTTACTCGGGTAGCGTTATCGTTAGTAACCTAAGTATATCAAGACTTTCGTTATTCGTTATTAATTAGGACATATAAAGATATATGCAAGCGTTAGATTTACTCGTAATAGGGGAACCATTAGGCGAACTCCAGTGGGCCGATAAACATCATATTAATGTTAAGTTTGCTGGTGACGTGTTTAATACTGCCATTTATGCAAAACGACTTTTCTCTGAGTTAAATGTAGGGCTGTTTACTGCGATTGGTACTGACCGTTTTAGTGAAAACCTCAGCGAACTTCTACGTGAAGAATGCGTAAATGCTGACTGTGTTAAGGTACTAGAGAACGCAACTCTCGGTTTATATGGTATTGAATTGTCTGATACAGGTGAGCGTAGTTTCACATATTGGCGTAACAGCGCAGCAGCAAAACGCATGGTTGAAGTTCACGAAGACACGTTTGCAGCCTTGATACAACAGCCACCTAAGTATTGTTTATTTTCAGGTATTACACTTGCAATCTTAGATAATACCAGCCGAGAAAAGTTGTTAGCGGTTTTATCCGAATTATCAAACAAAGGGACGAAAGTCGCATTTGATCCAAATTACCGTCCAATTCTTTGGGAAAGCCAGTCTGTAGCGAAATGGTGGATGGAAAAAGCATTTACTGTCGCTAACATTTTGTTGCCTGGGGTTGACGAACTTGAGCTTCTGTTTGATATCAACGGTGTAGAGACTTGCAATGACTTGTTGTCCAAATTTGATATTGAGGAAGTCGTATATAAAGCAGATGATGATGGTAACTTTATATACGTAAATAACGAACAGATACTACACAAACCATTTGTGCCAGCTGCGAAACAGATCGATAGCACCGCAGCCGGCGATTCTTTTGCAGGTGCATATTTAGGCTCCAAGCTAGTTGGCGCTGATTACGATGCGGCACTGCACAATGCTCGTGAAACTGCGGGCACTGTCGTTCAACACCAAGGTGCAATTATCGCCCATGATATTTGTGCTTACTTAAAAAATAATGCGTTAAAATAGGTATTCAGGTAATGAGTAATAGTGAAAAACCGTTGAGTTTAGCTTCAAAAAGAGCAATTGAAAGAGGTTACGATTCTACTAATTCTGATTGGATGATTGAGTTTGATGTTTCTCCTCTAAAAGGCGATTTTGCGTTTGAAGAAGGTGTTATTCGCAGAGACCCATCATCTGTTATATCAGTCGATGGTAAGTATCATGTTTACTACACTAAAGGTGAGGGCGAAACATTTGGTTTTGGCGGTAAAATTACTGATAAAGTTTTTCCATGGGATTTAACCGAAGTATGGCATGCAACGTCTGATGACGGCGAAACTTGGAAAGAAGAAGGCCCTGCCGTCAAACCTGGTGAAGCTGGTCGTTTTGATGACCGCGCGGTTTTTACACCTGAGGTGTTGGCACACGAAGGTAAATATTACTTACTATATCAAACAGTTCAAACACCATACGTAAACCGTCAGTATGAAGAAGTTGCTATTGCATGGGCTGATTCACCTTATGGTCCTTGGAATAAATCTGACGCACCTATATTAAGCCCTAGCCGTGATGGTGAATGGGACGGTGATGTGGATAGTCGGTTTGCCGTCAAGAGCAAAGGTAGCTTCGATAGCCACAAAGTGCACGATCCATGCTTGCTTGTTGTAAAAGGCAAGTTCTTCTTGTATTACAAAGGGGAAACAATGGGTGAAGAAATGAACTTTGGTGGTCGTGAAATCAAGCATGGTGTTGCGATTGCTGACAACCCGCTCGGGCCCTATACTAAATCACCACTGAATCCAATTTCTAATAGTGGCCATGAAGTCGTCGTATGGAACTTTGAAGGTGGTGTTGCTAGTTTATTAACTACCGATGGCCCTGAAAAGAATACTGTTCAATTTGCGGAAGATGGCCTTAACTTTGATATCAAAGCACATATCAAAGGTGCACCAGAGGCAATTGGTTTGTTCAGAGACCCGGAAGCTGAAACGTCTCAAAGACCAGGCTTATCTTGGGGCTTGTGCCACAAATATGACGCATCTTGGAACTGGAACTTTATTTGTAAATATAAAATCCGTCGTCAAATCTTAGATTCAGGTACCTATCAAAACAGTAACTAAGGGTGTAATACCCTTTAGTAAGCAAAAAACTTATTTTGAAACTCAATAGTTTACGGCTATTGAGTTTTTTTATGTGTATCTTTTGGGATGTGCTTTCAGTGCGATTTGTTGATTTTTTTGTATATAATCATTAAGAAATGACATGAAAATACCATTTATGGGCAATATTTGTGTATTTTTAATGTTAAATTACTATTAGCATCTCACATTAAATTAACAATCTATAATGTGCAGAGATTTCAGATGACTTTAAAAACGACTTCAGTAAGCGATTTTCCAGATGCTTTTGCAGATAAACGTGCAGAAACTGGCGTCGGTTATATGGACGACCAACAAGACCCGGTTGACATGTTATTGCGTCTTAAAGACGTGCGTAAAGCGGCGCACAGTGCCGCAACATTTCAGTCAGGGGCTGCACCAGGTCGAATCGTCATCCCTTCAGAAGTCGCTATTCGAGATACGCGACAAATACCTTTTGAAGTCGATCCTCCAGAGCACAAAAGTTATCGTGATTTACTCAATCCATGGTTTAAACGTCCACTTGATGAAAGTTACCAGCAAAAGCTTCAAGCGATTATTGATGACATCATTGATAGTGCATTGAAAACGGATAGCTTGGATGTCGTCTCAGAATTTGCGCTGCCTTTACAGTCAAAAGCACTTACGCTGTTGCTAAATACGTCGATGGATAAGGCGCAAACTTGGATAGATTGGGGGACTCACGTATTCCGCAGTGATGATAGTGATTTGGATGGTGACAAAGCAAATATTTTGTATGACTACATTGATGCTGAAATTGACAAAGCAATGGTGTCACCAGGTGAAGACTTATATTCGGTGCTGCTAGCATCAGAAGTTGATGGTAAGAAAATGACGAAGGAAGAAGTGAAAGGCGTCATGATCTTAACCTTTGCGGGTGGCAGAGATACTGTAATTAATGCGATTACTAACTCAATTGCTTATTTCTCTGAAAACGCTAGTGATTTACAACGACTTCATGATGAGCCTGAGATCGTGAATCGAGCCGTTGAAGAACTTATTCGCTATTTTGCGCCACTCACACAAATGGGGCGAGTAGCGACACAAGATACAGTGGTTTGTGAGCATGCTGTAAAAGCAGATTCACGTATCTCATTGTGCTGGGCATCAGCGAACAGAGATGAGAAAACATTTGAAGAGCCAAATAAAGTAGATTTTGACAGAAAGGTTAATCCCCATGTGAGTTTTGGTTTTAGTACGCACAATTGCTTGGGAGCAACGCATGCGCGCCAAATATTACGTCAATTAGTAGTATCTTTAGCTGATAAAGTTGGTCAATTGGATACAATCGATGCAGATGAAAACGTAGAGCGCCTTGGCGAATTTTCTCGCAAGGTAGGTTTTAATCGTTTGCAAGCACGTTTTACCGCAAAGTAACGCTTAATATTAGGAATATCAAAGATGGCAAAAGTAATTTTTATCACGCAAGCAAATGAATCCGTAGAAGTTGAAGGTGATAGCGGATCGTTAATGGAACTAGCCGTTCAAAATGGTGTTTATGGCATTGATGGCGATTGTGGTGGTGTATGCTCGTGTGCAACTTGTCACATTCATCTTAGCCCCGAAGATTTTGACAAAGTGGGGGCGCCTGCTGAAACCGAAAGTGACATGCTAGAGCTTGATGACAATGCGACTGAATACAGCCGACTATGTTGCCAAATCCCGGTATCCGACGAAATCGACGGTATGACCTTTACGGTTGCCGGTTAACAAAGCGAGGCACTTAAATGCAAGGTACTGAATCAGGTGTAGAGACACTTTCGATGAACGCAGTAGTTATTGGTGCAAGTCATGCCGGAGTTAACTTTGCTTTCAATCTTCGTCAACAAGGCTGGCAAGGTACAATCACGGTAGTCGATAGTGACCCTGAATTGCCTTACCACCGTCCGCCACTATCTAAAAAGACATTACAGACGACCGAATGCGTACCTACACCACTCAAAGCTGAGAAAGCGTATGCTGACAGCAATATTCAATTACGTTTAGGTCAAACTGTTGACGACATTGATAGGGAAAACAAGCAAATTAAATTGGCGGCAGGCGACATAATTGGATTCGACAAACTAGTCATTGCTACAGGTTGCTCGCCTTTTATTCCACCTATTCCGGGTTTACTTAGTCAAAGTAAATACTTTGCAATGCGTACCTACGCTGACGTAAAAGCGATTCAGTCTGCGCTGAGCCAAAGTAGTGATAAAGATGTCGTGATTATTGGTGGTGGCTATATTGGTTTGGAATCGGCCGCTTCATTTAAGTCCCTTGGTGCCAACGTTACCGTCATTGAAAAGCAAGAAAAAATTCTCTCTCGAGTAACGTCACCAGTGATGTCTGAATTTTTGTCGACGCTTCATATCAATAAAGGAATATCTCTTGAAACCACTAAAGATGTCGTTGGGGTCAAGCAACGTGGGAATAAACAAGTTGTTGTATGTGGTGACGGAACAGAATATCTCGCTGATTTCATTCTAGTGGGAGTGGGGGTTCGTTTAAATACACAACTAGCCATAAATGCAGGATTGATTGTGGAAGAGGGCATTAAAGTGAATGGTGTTTGCCAAACCTCTGACCCCGATATTTTTGCGATTGGCGATTGTACCAAGCATTTCAGTACCGTTTACGATCGTTGGATTAGATTAGAATCGGTACAGAATGCTGTGGACCAAGCCAAAGGCGCTGCACAGTATTTAACTAAAGGTGTGACGCCTGCACCCGTCGTGCCATGGTTTTGGTCTGATCAATATGAATATAAGCTACAAATTGTTGGATTGTCCCAAGGATATGATGATTTAGTTGTACGTAATGAGGATGAAGGGCAGTTTTCAGTATGGTATTTCCAAGGCGAACGTTTATTGTGCGTAGAAGCCGTTAACCATACAAAGTCTTACGTATTAGGTACACAAATAATCAAAAAAGATTTACGTGTGAATAAGCAGTTGATTGCTGATACGAGTACTCCCTTATCAAAAGAGCTATTGGTTTAAGTATATAACCCGTATTTTTGTTTCGTCCTAATGACTTTGCTCTCTTGCTTGTTGTCTGTACTGATGAGGCGTGAGGTTAAAGTGACGTTTAAATTGGCGAATGAAGTATGAAGGACTTGAAAAGTTGAGATCGTAAGAAATGTCAGTGACCGATACGTTTGTTTGGCTTAACGTTCGTGCGGCGCTGTATAGTTTGTGTTGAATTAAGTAGTCAGAGTAGGGAACACGAAAATGCTTTTTAAATACCCTCGAAAAGTATGAGGGGGATAAATGGCATGTTTGCGCGGCTTGCTCCAGTGAATAGTTGATCGTTGAGTGCGTTTTGAATTCGTCGATAATTGGCGAGAGCTTTTTGAAAGTAGCAGATGCCGATAAGTGTTTTTGAGATGGGTTTATGCTGCTTCTACCATATTCGCAAACCAATGTAATCAATGTATTAAGTAGCTGTTTACATGTTTCGCTGCCAGGGTTTGAATTGAATTCACTCAGCATCCAAGGTAGCAATTCGTGGATACGTTTTTGTGTTTCAGCATTAAATTGCAAGTGTAAGCCAGTTTTAAGCAATTCGAGAAATTGAGATAAATCGGGTGAGTTTATTCGTTCAGGCACGAATTGCACAATATACCAAGATTTTGGCCTTGGACTTAGCTCAAAATTGTGGGTTTCCATCGCGGGCGTGTATACGGCGTCAAAATCAGACAGTGCGGATTCCCCTTGATGGTAGTAGTAGGTGCCATCAATTCGTTCAAAAAATATGAACTCGTGCACTTGATGAAAGTGCACAAAGCATGAATAACTATCGTGCTGAAGATAACTAACATGATGTATTTCAAAGTCGTAACCGTCTTTAATACTAAAAGGTTCGCAATATATCGTTGGTTGCTTCATCAACAATTAATCAAAGTACAGAATTAACATTAGATTGAGGAGTCTACATGCACAAGGCAAAAGCTGCAATTGCAGATGGTAAAGGTGGTTTTTTCTTCGATACAGTTGATGTAGGTATACCTGCTGAAGGCGAAGTAAAAGTAAAGATAAAAGCATCAGGTATTTGCCATACGGACTGGGACTCCATTAAAACATGGAATAAACGTTTTGTTATTGGTCATGAAGGTGCTGGTGTAATCGTTGAAGTTGGCGACAAAGTCACTGACTTAGTGCCGGGAGATAAGGTCATTTTGAATTGGGCAATCCCTTGCGGTGAGTGCTTTCAATGTCAAGAAGGTAATTTACATATATGTGAAGTAAATAGCCCGGTAACCGGTAAAGGCTTATGTGGCCATGCAAGTCAAAAAGCCTGTCAGCATGGTGGCGATGCTTTAGAGCGTTCATTCCATTTAGGGACTATGAGTGAGTATACGGTTGTTAAATCGTCCGCTGTTATCAAAATTACCCAAGACATTCCTTTCCCAAGTGCAAGTATTGTTGGTTGCGGCGTGATGACTGGATACGGTTCCGCAGTTAACGCGGCAAAGGTACAGGCTGGGTCTTCTGTGGCTGTACTTGGTTGCGGTGGAGTTGGCCTAAATGTTATTCAAGGGGCTGCCGTGTCAGGCGCTGCAAAAATTATTGCAATTGACTTGTCTGAGGAGCGCTTAGCTCAAGCAAAAACGTTTGGCGCAACGCATACAGTGTTGGCAAAGAAAGATGACCCTGACTTAGTGCACATGGTTGCTGAAGTAAAAGCGCTGACTGACGGACGTGGCGCTGACTATGCGTTTGAATGCACCGCTGTGCCAGCGCTCGGTTCTGCGCCACTGGCATTAGTACGCAGTGCAGGTACTGCCGTGCAAGTAAGTGGTATAGAGCAAAAGATTGATTTTGACTGTGAGTTGTTTGAGTGGGATAAAATTTATATAAATCCACTTTACGGGCAATGTAATCCAAATCGAGATTTTGATCGCATTTTACAGTTGTATGGTGCGGGCAAATTAAAGCTCGATGAATTGGTATCAAAAACCTATAAGTTGGAAGATTTACAAGATGGCTTTGATGATATGTTAGCGGGCAAAATTGCCAAAGGCGTCATCGTTTTCGATTAACAACACGCCCAGTTAAGTAAGGAGTCGTTAATGGCTGTACAACGTTTAGAAGTGTCCGGTGATAACTTTTCGCCGAAAAACTTTGTTACTCTGACAGTATACAGTAGTCACTTAAATGGCAGAGCTGATGTTTCTGTATACAGAGAGGAAACAAACGCTAAAGATTTACCTATTGTCGTCTTACTGCATGGTGTTTATGGTAGTCACTGGGTATGGAGTCAGCTAGGTGGTGTACATGATGTCTATGAAACCCTGCGCAAAGCGGGTTTGCCAGAATGTATTTTAGTAATGCCGTCAGATGGGGGACACCAAGAAGGCAGTGGCTATTTGCCTTTAGAAAACGCCAACTATGAGAAATGGGTTGTAGAAGACGTTGTCGATGCTGTAATTCAAACTCAGCCACAGTGTTCTTCTAGATCAAGTAAATATATCACGGGGCTTTCGATGGGAGGCTATGGTGCAATGAGATTAGGTGCAAAGTATCCCAGTGTTTTCTCTGGCATCTCTGCGCACTCTTCAATTACTAAGTTAGATGATTTTGTTCACTTTGTCTGTGAAAAAACACTTGAGCCGATGAGAAATAACAGTGATGAGTTTAATGGCGACGTTTTTGATACTTTGTGTGCACAAAAAGAACAATTACCGCCATTGCGTATTGATTGCGGTAAAGATGATGTACTCTTTGATGCAAATTTAACCTTAGTAGATAAATTGGAAAAAACAGGCGTTTCATTTTCATTTGATAGCTTCCCCGGTG
Source organism: Agaribacter marinus (assembly GCF_030160655.1). Classification (GTDB taxonomy): domain Bacteria; phylum Pseudomonadota; class Gammaproteobacteria; order Enterobacterales; family Alteromonadaceae; genus Glaciecola; species Glaciecola marina. The sequence goes on along the minus strand of NZ_BSOT01000005.1, from coordinate 1,293,333 downwards.
AACATGCCTGGGAGTATTGGCATGAGCATGTTGCAAAATCCCTGCAATTTTTTGCTGATATTGAAGCAAAAAAATTACCAAAGTAGTCTGCATCGTTAATTACAGCGCACTGCTCCATGCATAACGTATAGTGGGAGGTATTTGCTTTACGTGTCACTTACCTCATTGAATATATTCAATGAGGTAAAATATGAACAAGCCATTCTTAGTACCATTAGTGGCGTTTAGCGCCATTTTATTAGAAGAGCCGTTGGTTCAACATATCGAAGTTGCTGCTTCTGAAAGCCCAGACACGGGTTTGATTGCGTTAGTCAGTAAAAGCCAATGTTCGCACCTGTTTCCTTTTAGCGCTACGTTTTTGGAAACTTTTATGACTGACGCAAACATGGACATGTTTTAAGTCTGCCGGCCACAATCAATACGGCCGACGCGAATTACAACTTAGCTTTTATTTGTCTTCAAGGCGTGTTTCATACATGTTATAGGTGACGTCTTTTACCGCGTTAATTAGCTCTGGGTAGGGGACATCAGCAACATTTACAAAGCCAATGTTTGCATTTTCGCCATCAAATGCACGGCCAGTAATAGGTTCATCAGCATACTGGAACCAATGCGCACCGACCATATAAGGCTTTGAAAGCACACTTGCCATGTATTCTTTATACATCAACGCGCGATCTTTTTGGTCTGATGCATGCACGATACCTGGGTTAAATAGACCAGAGTCAGTGGCAGTGCCAATGTGGAACTCGCCAATTACTGTCGGTAAATCAACCTTTTCTAGGAAATCCCACGCATGCGCTTGCACGCCTTCTTCATAAATATTGAAGCTAAGCACATCAGAATACTTTAATGATGCCTTTATAATTTCGTCAGGCATGCCCCAATTTGCCATTCTAGCGCCCATGTACAAGTGATTTGGTAGTGCTTCCTCCAAGGTGTTGTGCACAACGACAAAGTATTGTTCACCTAGTGCTTCAAGTAGGCTTGATAAATCGGCGACTAAGGCGTCGGAAAATTCAGTGAATTCGACACCTGATTCTAATGATGACCAGCTAGCTAAAGATGTATTCCAAGCGGCATTTAATGCATCAATATTGGTATATTTGTCTTTTAAGCGTTGACTAAAGGCGGCTTTCGCTGGGCTTTCTTCTGCAGATTTGGATAGTGCATCCAAAATAACACCGTAGCGTTGAGGCACTGTACCAGTGCGTTCGCCCCAACTCTTTTCGTTGTCAATGAATATACCAGCGCACCAAGGTGAACCTTTTACCTTTCTCTTTAGCACATCAATGGTATGTTGTGCTCGTTCAGCAAATACTGGATCGAATGGGTCAGGCATTAAGCCCCAATGGTTTTTGTAGCCAGATAGTGTTTTAAAGTCACCAATGATCCACCCATTTGCGAAGTAGGGTACTTGTTTTGCAGCATAGAATGCCGGATCTACCCAGTTACCAAATGAGGTGAACCCCCAATCATGCATGCGATCAATGGTGACTTCTTCCCATTTTCGAAGGAATGATTCATTGCCATCGTTGCCGTAACGTCTGTCTAAATTTGCTCGGTAGAAACTATAGGTCTCGCCATATGGAATAGCCCCTTTATGCGTAGAGCGTCGGTAACTATAGTGTTCTGCTAGAGGATCATTGTAATCCGGCAACCATTCAAACATGCCATTGCGAAGTGGGGAAATAGTGTACTTCTGTTCTTTTATATTATTAGGTATCTTAATGATACCCATTGAATCTTCCGGCGTGACTTCTTCGGCTCGGCGTTCTCTTATCTCTGGTGCGTCATAATCTACGCCTGTTAGCGTAGTCATGTTTGCCATACGGACATTTGCCGGGCCATGAGAGAAAAATATATAACCCTCAGGGTCAACCATCCACCATTTACCATCGACTTTTTCGGTACGGAAATAGCCAGTTGCCTCTAACTGTGGTCCTTTAGTATAACCGCCAAAACGCGATCTGTTTTCAGGGCCTTTTGATGCAGCTAAAGCCGCCAGCTCTTCATTAGCTAGTTGCTTTAGATGTTCTTCAGATTGGACTTTTCCAGGGAATTCACGCTGTGCATTCTGCCCAAATTTGTCTACGATACCTTTCATCCAATTTGGATCAGACGGTGGGTTTTTTCTAATCCGAACGTTATTTAATTCTATGATTTTGTCTTCTAAAGTGCCAATCATGAAAAAGTTAATTTTCGCGATTTTTGATAAATCAACTTGTTCACTTCGCCAAGATCGCCACACCATCATCGTACCAGCGTCAGGCCAAACCGGGGCATCTCCCCAAAAGCCTGTTTCAGTCTCAGCTTCTTTTCCGGTAAGTGGCACAAATATAGTACCTTCGAAGCCTTTAGGAATACTTAATGAGCGTCGTTGATTTTTGCCTTTTGGATTAACAAGCGCCATATATAGGTGCGCAGAGCCATTGCTTAAATTTTTCACGTCCAATGCAATGTTGTGAGCCGGTAAGGCCGATAAATCCCATGGGGTATCTGGCGTGATACTCATTGTAGGAATACTAGTATCTTTAGAAAATGTGACTTGCATTTTATTCGATGCGCCTTGAAAACTTGTCGTTACGCCATCCAACGTTACGTCATGTTTAGTGCCGCTTTCGGTAAATGAAATGAGATCTGTGAGTGCCTCATCATAAACAGCTATTGCTGCATTCTCGCTGTCATTTTGACGCTGAGTATTCGACCCAGTCTCATTTTGGCATGCGCTCAAAAAAAGCGCGCTACCACATATAAGTCCAACGCTTAGAGATAACTTAGATATTTTGTAAAACATTTTCCATAATTCCTATTTTCTGGGCTTTGTTGTGTGACTATTAGTAGTGAATACTGTGTTTACTCATTCATAAGGCATTGTTTGTAAGGTCTTTATTTATATACGCGTCGCGTTTCTGTTTTTGTATTGCCACTTAACATTGCGTTATTCAATGACAATTATAGCTAAAAGCGTTGATTGTTATCAATGTTTTGTTAACAATATACAAACAGTAATTGGATTATATGTAACAAGTCAAACGTTTTGTTAAAATCCGTTGTATTAATTTTTTTAAATTATGTGTAATATGATTTTTTCAATGTGTTATAGATTTGCATTAACTACTCTAACGAGTGAAAATAAAACCGAAGTCGAGTGCAGTGTTATTTATTTTAACGTGCCTCATACAAAAATGGTTCAAGCAGCGCAAGGCGTATTTATATTACAAAATTAGCGTTGTTTACGAAACACGGCGGATAACAAGTGAAAATAACGGACGTAAAAGCCTATGCGTTTTGGGCGGGTTTTAGAAATGTATGTGTTGTAAAAGTAGAAACCGATGAAGGGATCTACGGATGGGGTGAGTCAGGACTGTCCAGCCGCGAACGAGCGGTCATGGGGGCAGTTGAACATTTCAGAGAGTTTTTAATTGGCCAAGACGCGACAAACATCGGCGGTATTTGGCAAGAAATGTATCGTAGTCAGTATTTTGAAGGTGGCCGTGTGCTAAGTGCTGCTATTGCAGCAATTGACGTCGCTTTATACGATATAAAAGGGAAGGCATTGGGTGTACCAGTTTATCAGTTACTAGGCGGTAAACAGCGAGATCAAATTCCTTTATTTGCGACAAGTATAAAACCCCATGGTCAGGCAGTGGTTGATGACGTTATTCGTTTGTATAAAGAAGGTTGGCAGTGCATTCGCTTGACAACCGGCGAGCATGGCAACCCAACAAAATCTACTCGATACGAGCCTCGAGAAACGATTGCTGTAGCGGCGGATAGTCTAAATAGTATCCGTGAAGAGTTGGGATCTGATGTGATACTTGGTATAGATTATCATCATCGTTTGTCATTACCAGAAACCGTATCATTTATGGAAAAGCTCAACCCGGGCACTTTAGACTTTATTGAAGAGCCTATTCGCGCAGAATCGCCAGAAGCCTATAAAATGTTGCGTCAAATGACGAACGTGCCTTTCGCTATTGGCGAAGAATTTACAAGTAAATGGCATTTTGCACCTTTTGTTGAATCTAACTTAACCAATTTTGCACGGATTGATGTGTGTAACGCTGGGGGCTTTACTGAGTCCATGAAAATAGCCGCCATGTGTGAAGCACATTACATTGATATGATGCCCCACAATCCCTTGAGTCCGCTATGTACAGCTGCATCTATTCATTTCTGTGCCGCAATCAATAACTTGTCTTGGTTAGAAATTCTTGAATATACCGACAATAACGGCGATTACGACCGTTACTTCATTAATAGTCCAGTGATAGAAAATAACATGCTCAATGTATTGTCTACACCTGGATTAGGAATTGACATTAATGAAGAGTTAGTGAAAGAACAGTCTTTCAAGTTTTGGGAAGCGCCTCGTTTGCATAAAGATGACGGTAGCTATACAAACTGGTAAGCAGATAAATAAAAATAAGAGAGTAGAGTTATGCAAGACGCCGATAATTCGACGCAGGAGTCAGGCCAAACCACACAGCAAGAAGTGGCTAAAAAAGGTCGTTATGGCATTTTAGCAATGGTTTTTATCACCGTTGTTATCAATTACATGGACCGCACAAATATTTCAGTGGCGGCAACAGCACTTAGCGATGAACTAGAACTTTCTACTGTGCAGATGGGCTTGATATTTTCTGCATTTGGTTGGACTTACTCTATTTTCCAAATCCCAGGCGGTATAACCGTAGATTTAATCAAAATCCGTATTTTGTATCCTTTCATTCTTACCGCATGGTCTATTGCGACAATTGTTCAAGGCTTTGTAAGTTCATTTGCAGCCTTAATAGGCTGTCGAATGGCAATCGGAGTCTTCGAAGCGCCGTCTTTTCCTTGTAACAATAAGGTCGTCACGCAATGGTTTAATGAAGATGAGCGTGCAGGCGCTATTGCCGTTTATACCTCTGGGCAGTTTATTGGTTTGGCCTTTTTATTCCCCGTATTGGCTATTATCCAAGAATACTACGGCTGGCGCGGGTTATTTATCATTTCTGGGTTGGTAGGTATTGTTTGGGCTGTTATTTGGTATATTTTTTACCGTGATCCTCAAGATACTAAAGAAGCAATGGCTCAAGCGGCAAAAGATAAATCTGACGGTAAAGAGGCTAGCATAGCGGTAGTCGAAGATACTAAGTTTACAGTGAAGGATGTTGTGAAAGTCTTTGGTGTAAAAAAACTATGGGGTGTATACATAGGTCAGTTTTGTCTAGGTGGCGTACTGATGTTTTTCTTAACTTGGTTCCCGACATACTTGGTAGAATACCGTGGTTTAGATTTTATTAAATCAGGCTTTCTTGCGTCAATTCCATTCTTAGCTGCGTTTTGTGGCGTGTTAGTGTCTGGTTTCTTTTCTGACGCCTTAACGCGCAGATGGGGCGTTTCAAAAGAGGTTGCGAGAAAAGCGCCGATTATCTTAGGTATGCTACTAACAACGAGTATTATTGGTGCGAATTATACCGAGGATACTTTTTGGATTGTTACCTTTTTATCCATTGCCTTTTTCGGAAACGGTTTAGCGTCGATTGCGTGGATATTTGTTTCTTTGCTCTCGCCAAAGCGTTACTTAGGACTTGTTGGTGGTGCAATGAACTTTATTGGCGCTCTGTCGGCAGTATCAGTGCCGGTTATTATTGGATTCTTGGTCAGCGATGGCGATTTTAAACCAGCCTTAGTCTTTATTTGTGCATTAGCGGCTGCGGGCATGTGCTCTTATTTGTTCTTAATTGGAAAAATAGAAGAAGTAAAACTGGATTAATTGTTAAATATCAAAGTGAGAGGCAAGGTGTTAACTAGACAAGCAATATTAGATAAAATTTTACATGAACGTGTTGTCGGTATCGTTCGCTTAAAAGAACAAGGTGAGGTAGCTGATTGCTTGCAGTGTTTAGTTGATGGTGGCATGGGGTGTTTAGAAATCACGTCTAATACACCGGGTTATGCTGAAGAAATAAAAAACGCGCGTGAGCGATACCCCAATATCTTAGTTGGCGCCGGCACGGTGACAAATGCCGATAAAGCTAATGTTGCCGTTGCTGCTGGTGCGCAGTTCTTGGTTACGCCAAATGTGAATGAAGAAGTTGTGCTTATCGCGCACAAGGCTGGTATCCCGGTATTAATGGGTGCCCTTACGCCGACTGAAATTAACCTTGCAGTAGAAATTGGCGCGGATATCGTAAAACTTTTCCCTGCGGGTGACATTGGGCTTAACTACTGCAAGGGTATTATGGGGCCGTTTAATAATGTGCCGCTTATGGCTGTTGGTGGTATTAGCAAAGAAAACGTCGTAGAGTGGCTATCAATTGGCATGGCAGGTATTGGTATTGGAAGTCAATTGTGCCGCGCAGTTAAAGATGAGAGTGATAAAATTGCACACACAGAATTTGTGCGTGATTTTATGAGACTCGTAAAACAAACAACACAACAATAGACAAAAAATATGAAACTAAAGACACTACTAAATTCAATCGCTGGTTTGGCGATGTTTACATCAATAGCAGCATGCGCTAATCCGCAAGTGGAAATTTTGGATGACCAAGCGTTGTCTATTATCTCTGCTGACAGTAAGTTGACGCAACTAGCTGATGGGTTTAAATGGACTGAAGGCCCTTTGTGGGTTGAAGATGGCGGTTATCTTTTGTTTTCAGATATCCCGAATAATCAAGTATTAAAATATAGTGATAAAGACGGTTTGTCGGTTTTTCTAGAGCCTTCTGGTGCAACTGGCATAGAGCCTCATGACTCTAAACAGGGCTCAAATGGCTTACTTCTTGACGATAAAGGTCGTTTAGTCTTATTACAGCAAGGTGACCGTCGTGTTGCAGTGATGGATGCGCCCTTGTCTGCGCCGAAATCGACGTTCATTACCTTAGCTGGTGAGATTGATGGAAAGCGTTTTAATAGTCCAAATGACGCTGTTTATCATCAAAATGGTGATCTTTATTTTACCGACCCTCCTTATGGTTTGACAGGAGGCGCTGATAGCCCAAATCGTGAATTGGATGTCATGGGAATTTACGCGACGTCGCCAAATGGGAAAACAAGGCTAATCGACGACTCTATCAAGTTTCCTAATGGTATTGGCTTATCGCCAGACAACAAAAAAATGTATGTTGGTGTATCTGATAACAAAATGCCTCGTTGGTATTCCTTTGATTTAGATAAAGATGGAAATGCGAGTAACAAGCAAGTCTTGTATGACGCATTAGATTATAAAAAGAAAACAGAACAACCGGGCTACCCCGATGGCATGGCTGTACATTCAAACGGTACTATTTTTGGTACGGGGCCAGGTGGCGTTTGGGTATTTACACCTGAAGGAAAGTTGCTTGCAAGAATTTTGACTGGTAAGGCAACCGCAAATTGCGCGTTGTCAGCTGACGAGAAAACACTATTTTTAACTGCGCACGATGTAGTTTACTCGTTCCCTATTAAGTAACATTTAGCGTTTGTAAAAATGCAAAAACGCCAACGAGTAGTTGGCGTTTTTTTTAGACTAACGATGTAGATCCTTTTTGACGCAATTGATTCACAATTTCGCTTATGCCGGCGACAAAACAAGCATTGCCATCAACACTAGTAGATTGAATATCTAGGTGATGACTTGCGATTTCATATCGACGATTCAAATTTTCTGAACCAACGAATACTAGGTTTTTGCCAATTTTGGATTGTAGTTCATGAGCAATCAACATCCCTGATAAGTAATCCGCCACTTCATCATTGGATATACTATTGAACAACATGTGCGTGCGAGCTAAAAATAATCTATTGCTTAGCTGACCATCCAGCGCATCATCTGCGCCTTTTAAAAAAGCGGCTTCTTTGAATGTTGCAGATGATTCTATCCCTTTTCCTAATATACTGTGGTCGACTAACAATGAAAATATTTCACCCGTCATGTATGTGCCAAATTGTACAATTCTATTGTTTTGGTACGTTACATGTTTACTGTGAGTACCAGGGAATACCGCGTCAAAATTATCACTACTTAATACTTGGGATAAACCAAATATCTGAATTTCTTCGCCACGCATAACGTCTTTTCCCACGGCAGACGTATGGCAAACTCCTGGCACAATAGCGGCCATTTGCTCCCATGGAAGATTGAATACAAATAATTCCTTACTTAAGTCAGATGCACTTGCAGGACTCGGAATATAGTCAACGTTATGCCAACCTTTAGCGGAGCCGACCATGCCAGCAAATACTATTGGGAAATTCATATATTCAGGCAGCCATTTTTTAAGCACAGATTCAAGCGCGCTAGCAAAATTACCATCTGTAACTGACAACAGGCCAACGTTTGCTTCGACGCTATCAATTAATGAGTTAGCCCCATCGAGTAAGAATGCACGAAAGTTGGTGGTTCCCCAATCGACGACAATAACGTTTGAGTCTGAATGTATCATTTACTTCTCCTTATACCGTTTGGGTCCTAGCAAGGTCTTATTCGCAGTGCCCATTTCTTGTGTACAGGATATCACATGGTTATTTTCAATTCATAGCATTACACATAATGAAGTCGTTGATTGTGTTTAATGTGGGTAGTGAGGAATATTGCGTTAACGAATGTGCCAGTATCGGTTAACATATCCAGATAAAGTCGCTGCTGTAGCGAATACTCTTAATTGGATCTGATTATTTGTGCGAAAATCCGAACGTTCAACTCACATGCAAAAAGATAATGCGATAAATACTGCCGCAAACATTACCTTAGCTGAAGAAGTACCCACAGCCATAGAAATTAACGGTATTAGCTTTGCAGTGATGATGCTAAGTCCCCATGACTTCGAAAATTTTGTGCATGGGTTTTTGTTTACTGAAGGCATTGTAGACAATATTCATGACATTCATGGTATTGATGTAAAAACCAGTAAGCTAGGGGTTACTGTGGAATGTGAATTGGCGAATCGCTGTGTTCAACGACTTCAACTTCGTGTTCGAGCACTTAAGGGGGCCGGTGGATGCGGTATTTGTGGCACGCAGGCCTTAGAACAGGTTTTTCCGACGCTTTCTTCTGTGATGGCCGTTAACACTCACATATCTTCAAACAAAACCACTGTACCTGCAAAATCCGGTCATCAAATTAACCATAGTTTACATGGGCTTAGGTCACGACTAGACGAATTTCAAGACAAAGCACAATTGAGTGGTGCAATGCATGCGGCGTTTTGGTTAGACGACATGTATAGAGTGTTATACTGCCAAGAAGATATCGGCCGACACAACGCCTTAGATAAACTGATCGGTTTGCTACGACAACGTCAAACAGACGTATCGACTGGCGCAATACTCATTACAAGTCGGTGTGGCGCTGAGTTAGTGCATAAGGTTGTGCGCTATGGCGTGGCAACGCTCATTAGTTTAGCATCACCCAGTACGTTAGCCTTAGAGATGGCAAGCCAATACGGTGTTCGGCTTATCCATATTCCAAAGACCGATCAACCACGTATCTATGGATGAGTTGACAGGCGAATAAGCAAAAAGAGAATGGAAATGAAAAATAATGACTCGGCTTTAAATAAAAATACTAAAGATAACAAGCCTAATAAAGCCGGGGGGATGCCCTCTGTTACATCGACGTTTAAACAGTTGGTACAAAGTAAACGCGTAAAAAGTAATATTAAAAACTTACTTAGAGTCAATAAGGCTGGTGGCTTTGATTGCCCGGGGTGTGCCTGGGGAGACAGCCGTGAAGGTATGTTGCATTTTTGCGAGAATGGTGCAAAAGCGATTGCATGGGAATCGACGGAACAAACCGTTGGACCAGCATTTTTTAAGAAATTCAGCGTAAAAAAGCTGAAGAAACAGAGTGATTATTGGCTTGAATATCAGGGCAGAATTACACACCCAATGCGATACTCAAAAACATCTGGTCACTATGAAGAAATATCCTGGCATGATGCTTTTCAGCTTATCGCAGACAAGCTTAATTCTCTTACATCTCCGAATGAAGTTGAGTTTTATACTTCTGGTCGAGCAAGTAACGAGGCATCGTATTTGTATCAGTTATTTGGTCGTTGCTTTGGCACAAATAATTTTCCTGATTGTTCCAATATGTGCCACGAAGCGAGTGGAATCGCGCTTTCACAATCCGTCGGTGTTGGGAAAGGCACCGTCGTACTAGATGATTTTTATGTTGCAGACGCAATATTTGTCTTTGGACAAAATCCTGGAACAAATCACCCTCGTATGATGAATGCCCTGAGAAAAGCTGTGAAGGGTGGGTGTAAAATTGTCACCGTTAACAATTTACGTGAAGTGGCACTTGAAAAATTTGCCAGCCCACAAAGCCCTATGGAATTGCTGACGTCAAAATCAGTGGATATCAGCCACCTATATTTAATGCCAAAACTGGGTGGTGATATGGCGTTCATTCGTGGTATTGCAAAAACCATTTTTGAGCGTTACCCAAATAGTATTAGTGCTGATTTTATTCAGACGCACACTCAAGGTTTCGAAGATTACGCCCGTGAAGTAAAACAAACCCCTTGGGTGAATATTGTCGAACAGTCAGGCATTGATCAAGCCCAAATTATGCAGGCCGCAAATGTATTTGCGCACAGTAAACGTGTAATAACGACATGGGCAATGGGACTGACACAACATAAACATTCTGTGGCAACTATTCGTGAAATAAGCAATATACACTTATTGACTGGGCAATTAGGTCAAGCTGGCGCCGGTTTGTGTCCGGTACGGGGGCATAGCAATGTGCAAGGCAATCGTACAATGGGCATCAACGAGAAGCCCAACAAAGGTATGTTAGATAAGTTTAGTCAGTTTTTCGACCATGCGATGCCACAAGAAAGTGGACACAATGTTTTTTCTGCGCTCAAAGCGTTGGACAATAAAGAAAGTAAGGTGCTTATCGCGTTAGGCGGTAACTTAGCTGCTGCTGCGCCTGATACCAAATTTACACATCAGGCGATAAGCAATGCTGAGCTAAATGTACAAATCAGCACTAAACTGAATCGAACGCACTTATTAGTCGAAGACGACGCCCTAATTTTGCCCTGCTTAGGTCGGACAGAAGTTGACGAGCAAAGCGCTGGTAAGCAAAATATTACTGTTGAAGATACCTTTAGCATGGTGCACGCCTCGGCTGGCAATACGCCACCTATATCTGCGATGTGTATGTCTGAAACAGCGATCGTGGCAAATATTGCTTTTTCAACGCTAGGCAACAAACCTGTCAATTGGCTTGAATTAGCATCTGATTACGACGGTATTCGTGATTTAATTGCGAATACGATTGATGGCTTTGCCAATTTTAATGAAAAGTTATCTCAACCAGGAGGATTTCATTTAGCTAATTCAGCTGCAGAACTGCAATGGAATACAGCCAACCGGCGCGCGAACTTCTCTAATGCTACCTTGCCGTTATCTTTGTTTTCTGATGAGACCGAGGCCTTACTTCAAGAAAAGAAAGTCCCCATTTTTACCTTGCAAACGATGCGTTCTCACGATCAATATAATACGACTATCTATGGCATGGATGATCGCTATCGAGGCGTTAAGGGAGACAGAGAGGTTTTATTCATGCATCCAAAGGATGGTAAAAAACTTGGCTTACAAGATATGGATAGTATTAACATTACGTCTATATGGGAAGATAAACAGGAACGCAAACTAGTTGGGTTTACCGTGCATTTTTATGATATTCCAAGGGGAAATGTTGCCGGTTATTATCCTGAACTAAATCCGTTAGTGGCGTTTGATAGTGTCGGTTGTGAGTCTTTTACACCGACATCTAAATCTGTTCCTGTCGTGATTGAGAAAGCTACTGAACACGCTATTCCTGTAAGCCAGAAGTAAGCTCGAGCAATAGGGTGTAAAACTTTAGTATAAAAAATACGTTGTCTGCCGATATGCCTATTACGTACTAACGTTTTTATTTAACCGCAACTATAGGCTTACGATGAATGGTGTAGAGTTCTCTTTTTTGGAAGAAAATAATACAGTTATAGCCACCGTGAGTCCCGGTGATTGTGACGCAACGCTAGAAGCCGAACTTGTCAAAAAAGCCATTCTAAAATCTGAATTTAGCAAATATTACATAAAAGAAGATGCCATCAATAGTTTAGTTGTCATGGCAAAAAATGCGTCTGGTGCGGGTAAAACTGCGCCCTTTACTGCAACTGTTGCAGAAATCAAAGATGCAGAAGTCAAAGTTCAGGTAAGCAACGACGCAATGGAGGCAAGTGTCATTGTTGTTGGCGCATATTCAGGGAAGCCGCTTAAATTAGCAAATTTTCAGCAAGCACTAGCTACCAATGGTGTTATTCGAGGTTGGAGTTCAAAGCGCATAAGCGCCTTAGTCGAAAAAGCAGACAAGCTAGCGCCCGGTCGGATACATAAAGAAGTGATAGCCAAAGGCCTACCTCCTCGCAAGGGGCGAAACTCCCGGATTAAACCACTCGTAGAAAATGCCCTCGAAAGAGTATTACAGCCTAAAAAAACCGAAGATGACAAAGTTGACATGCGCGATCTCGGCGAAATCATTTGTGTGAAAAAGGGCGAACCTGTTGCGGAGGTATTGCCACCATCCCCTGGACGCTCTGGTTTTACCGTCACAAATATGCCTATAAAACCAGAGCCTGGGGATGACCTTGAGCTTAAACTAGGTGCGAATACGACTTTCGACAAAATGAATAAGCGCCTAGTGGTTGCTTGTATCGATGGTCTGCCTAAGTTTGCAGAAGGCGTAATGGCCGTTGACGACACCTTTGTATCAAAAGGGGTAAATGTAAGGACGGGTAATGTAGATTTTGATGGCGCGGTTATCGTGAATGGTGATGTTACTGAAAATATGAAAATAACCGCCAGTGGTGATGTGACTATTAACGGTTTTGTAGAATCTGCCACAATTATCGCGCAAGGTGATATTGTCATTACGCAGGGAGTATTAGGAAAACCTGACGGCGGAAAAAGCTGCAAACTAATCGCAAAAGGCGACGTTGCTGTCGCGCATGCGCAAGGCGTTAATATAGAAGCATGTGGCGAAGTCCGTGTCATGAAACAAATTGCGCATAGCGATATTACTTGCTTTAGTAAAATTTTTGTTGGCAGAGGTGATAAACCAAATGGCAGCATATTTGGCTGTGTTATTAACGCTTATAGTGCTATTGAAGCAGGTAGTGTTGGTGCTGTATCTGGCAGTAAATTGGATATCGATTTTTCGGAAGGTTTTAATAAAATAAGCCAGCGTTTAGAAGGCCTGCGAGAGATGCGAAAAGAGCTTGCAAAGACGAATGCCGATCATGAAATTCAGTACGCACAATTTAAAAATAGAGTGCATAGTGCAGAAGTTCAACAAAAAGTGAAGACCTTGGAACAAGCATTGGAAGAAGAGCGCGAGTTGTTGCAATGGCTACAAACTGTTGAACAAGATAACATGGATAACTTGTCGGCCTACAAAGACGAGGTAAAAGTCATTGCAACGCAAACACTTTATCCTGGCGTATCTGTAAAACTTAATAAACAATCCTATACATCAGATAAAGAGAACACTAGAGCTTGCCTGTTTTGGCATGATCATGAATGGAAAGTGACAAAAACTCGTGCATGATTAGCACTTGACGCCAAACCATTGTAAGCTCAAAGTTCAAAACGAATTAACGAGCGACATGCTAGACAATATTTCCCGCCTTTACGAAATTAGTAAGAAAGACCATAGACGAATCATTGGCCTAATGAGCGGCACATCTTTAGATGGTCTCGACATTGCCCTGTGTAAAATAACCGGGAGTGGCCTGAGCACACAGTTAATCGTCCAAGCATTTACTACTGTTTCTTATTCTGAAAATATGGTTGCCAACATTCAAAAGGTATTTTCAAAGCAGCAAGTGCATTTGGAAGCGTTAGCAATATTGAACGAAGAAGTTGGCATTTTTCATGGACAAGCGGTTCGAGAACAACTGTTAAAATGGAACATCGATGTTAAAGATATCGATTTAGTTGCGAGTCACGGACAAACTATTTTTCATGCACCTGCGTCTTTTCATAAGCAGGTGAATAGACCAAACGCAAGTTTACAAATTGGCGATGGTGATCATGTCGCCCGAGAGTCGGGAATTATCACGGTTGCTGATTTTCGTCAGCGACATTTGGCTGCTGGTGGTGAAGGAGCCCCCTTAGTTACTTATGGTGATCATTTGCTTTTTGCCTCAAAAGACAAAACGCGTATTCTTATCAATATTGGTGGCATAGCCAACCTTACGTTTATGCCAAAAACGGCTAACTTGAATCAAGTGATATCTACTGACGTTGGACCGGGTAATACGCTCATGGATGCATATGTGAGGGAGCATTTTTCGCCCATGAGGTATGATAAAAATTCGTCCTTTGCCAAAAAAGGCAAAGTGAATACATCGATGTTAAATGCTTTGCTTTCCCATGATTTTTTGCATTTACACATGCCAAAGACGACGGGGCCAGAAGCCTTCGATTTGAAATTTGTAGATACTTGTATTGCCGCCTACGTAAAAGACAATGTTGACCTCAATAGTGATATTGAAAAGACGGGTTCATATCATTTTGATGTATTGGCAACGCTTAATATGTTTACGGCAAAATGCATAGCCATGCATGTGCTTGAATGCTTAAAGAATATCGATAAGAACGTTGATATTAATGATATTGAAGTTTATTTGAGTGGCGGGGGCGTGCACAATCCACTTTTGTTGCAGAATATTGCATCCTTACTGCCTAATATACAGATCCAATCTACTGAAGCGTTGGGTGTATCACCTGATGCAAAAGAAGCGGCGCTATTCGCATTGTTGGCAAACGAATGTATAGCGCAGAACACTTCGCACCAAAATATACAGTCCTCAAATAATCCGAATCAAAACATTGCGATACAGACTAACGTACCTCAAACCTCAATGGGCAAAATTTGCTTTCCGGTCTAAGCTCAGTCTTTAACCAATCTGATGTAACGCAGATTGAGGGCGTTTCAAAGCCGTTTTTTATTTGTTACCTATCATTTATTCGTTATCTATGTAATAAAAACCAAGGTTAATCAGCTGCAAAAGCGTCTGTTTGGCTTCTTGGTTATTGCGAATAAGGTGAATATCATCTTTAGATATGACTAGCATTGAGGTTTCGAACAGTTCTCTAAATAAACTACCTACACTTGCGTCTACTTGAAACGAATGGCCATCTATATAGAAATTGAAATCCTCTTTTTCTTCTTTATCCTTTTGTAAATAAATAGGTTTTACACCACTTGTTTTACGTATTGCGTTACCTAGTACTAAGAGTTGCTCTAATTCGATTACGGATAGCTCGACAATTTCTTCAGATGGTAATGCTTGTAAACTTAAAAACCTCATTAACATTGGCGTAGCTTCTTTCGCGTCTATTAGTGTTTTTAAGTGTGATTTAAGTGCATCTATTTCTTCAAATGAAACTTCACCCTGAGGATTGTTGTGGCGTTTTTTGTGAATATCAGGATCAGAATATCGCGTGTTTAGTAGATGGGATAGGCGGCAGGTAGACGAAATGGAGGCATTTTTACCATCGCCTTTGTCATTGGCTATGCATTCATCCGCCAGCCCAGAGAGTAGTTCAATTGTATTTGGCGCTCTAAAACCAAGTGAATAATTTAGGCTATCCTCTATAGTAATGCCACTATGTGGATGAAAAGGAGGAATGTAAATGGCGTCGCCAGAAGACAGCTCAACATCAATTATTGGCGTAAAACCTTTGATAAGGCGCAGTAGTGGATGTGGAATGTCAGTTTCAAATGTTCCGGGCAGGCCGACTTGCCATTGACGCTTCCCTTTTCCCTGAACAATAAAAACGTCGTATTCGTCGATATGCGCACCTACACCCGCATTTTTAACAGAATAGCTCACCATTACGTCGTCAGTGCGCCAAGTAGGTAAAAAATCGACATGACGGAAAAGCGCATCAATATCATCTATGTAGCGATCAACACCTTGCACCAGCAGGGTCCAGTCGTTGACACATAGCGGTTCAAAATCGTCAATGGGGCCTTGTGTTACTGTCCAACGGCCGTTTTTTTGTGACATTAAGCGCGCGTCAATTTCTTCTAGTTGGGCTAGACCTGCAAGTTCATGTTCATCGATTGGGTCACTAAAATTTGGAATGAAATTTCTGATGACGCAAGGTTTCTTTTGCCAATAATCGGCAATAAACGCTTGAGAGTTAATAATTGGCATGCTTTATATATATATGAATTAAATTGACGCTAAAGTAGCACAAACACGCCTTAAATATAGCCGCTTATAAAAAATTACTTTTTGCTTTCTAATTCTTCCAGCTCATCTTCTATGACTTCAACACGCTGATGAATGGGAAGGCGTTGTTGTTCAAATTCAAAATCAGGGGTAATGCCCTCGTCCAGCCAATCGCGCCTGCTTTGACAGGTAAACACTTGTTCAGACGTGTAGCTGCAAATAAGCGCACGTTCGCGCTCATTGTACGCTAACTCGTCATTGTGCGCACATCCGGTCAAGAAAAGAAGGGACATAGCGAATAAAGATATGCCTAAGTGTTTGTTACTAGGCTTCGTGAATACCATGAGAATCACTCGTTTGTTTATATGTACACAAATACCATAGCTGATTATTTGTGAACTAGCGAATAATTTGTTGAGTAAACGTATAAACGTAGAGCAGGCTTTTATCTGCTTGTTCTAACGATCTAAAGTGTAGTGGCATAGTTAATTTGGCCTCCTAACAATAGATGGTTTGCTTTTGCCGTTTCAATCAGAAAGTAAAAAGCCGCCGAGGCATGAGCGCCTTTGGAGGTATCGCTGAACAACTAATTGCGTCGCCCAACCGCAAATGGGCGGATGGCAGACTGTATGAAGCAACGAGTGTACAGCAACAAAGGCAAATAAATTTACAGTCATCGCATGAGTGTGGTAAAGCCGGTGTTTGGCAACATAGGAACCATAAACGACTCAATCGATTTAGCTTACGAGGCAAAAGATAAAGTACAAGGACAGTGGCATCTGTTTTGTCTTATACACAATATCGAAAGTTGCACCATTACGGGCAGTTGGCTACTTGAATTAGGGTAAACCCATATAGGGCATCCGCAAGAAAACGCCCTTACATACCACAATCCACAAGGTATAGCGCCTCACTTTTTAAAAAGTACTCACAAAAAGTCAAATGATTGCAAAATCCATTTTATCGAGGCAAAGTAGTGTTCACTAGGAAAACACACACGGTGGTAGGAAATGATGATGGAATATTGGCTTTTTCTACAGCCTCGTTAGGTGTCTATATGGATAAAGACGAGTTACAAAGACTTATCCGCTTGTTAAGTGATGTAAATCACAGAACGTTGGATATGGATAGTGCGCAATTAAATATCAAAAAAATGAAGACAGATAAGTTAAAGGATATTAGTAATGTATTTGCCAATCTTCATCACTTTTGGAGCGACTCAGATATCCGCAGAGAAGACCGCACTTACGAGTCCATGCAGTTTTCAGAATTGGAAAAACTCATCAATCACCTAACAAATAGAAATTGGGAAAAAGCGAATGGAGTCACGTTCTTGTATGTTTCTTAAATCTATGAAAACACCCAAAAAAAGTATCAAATCTCCCTTTGGTCGCGAAGGACAACTGTACATGCGCCGCTGCGCGATCGTCGCGCATGTATAGTTGCCGTTTATTTAACGGGTTATGTGCTATTGAAATAGTTAACTATGCGACTTTTCCGTGTACCGTGGGGTAATTAAATTTAGTGTCTAAGATTTAAATGGAGCGACATTCTCTTATAAACCATCACACTTTTAAGTGTTTACTTTTAATCTGTTAATTTTCAAATGTGTAAGTATATAAAATAACAAGGTTCATATTTTATGAAAACTAATTTAATTAAACTCATTGGGGCACTTTCTCTTGTTAGTTTCAGTGTAATCCATACAAAAGCACAGACCATAGATAATATTTATAACTGGTCAGAAGCGCCATCAATAAAAACGCCGATTCAAGAAATATATCCTGCAATTTTTAATAAGGAAATCTATATATCTGGTGGGTTTGTTCCAAGTAATACGCCGATTTTTTTTGGCTTATCTCCATCTAAGTTAACCTTTATTTTTAACACTGAATCTCAACAATGGAGGGAAGGGGCAAAATTGCCAGAAGAAAGGCACCACCTTGGCTTAGTTAGTAACTCAACTTATTTATATGGTATCGGTGGTTTTTACGGTCAAAAAGGTAAGGCGTGGCAAATAAAAAATACAGTGTATCGTTTGGATAAAACAGCAAATACTTGGCTAAATGGCCCCAAATTGCCAATACCATTAGCAGAGTCAGTTTATGCATCAGTAGGAAATAATATTCATGTGATAGGAGGTAAAACGCTATCTCCTGAAACAGGTAAGCATGTAGACACTAAAAAGCATTATATTCTATTGGACAACAAACAATGGGTAGAAGCAGCACAGCCTAGTATAGTAAGAAATTCAGCAGCCAGTGCAGTACTAAATAATAAAATCTATGTTATAGGTGGCAGACAAGCAGGGGTTCAATCAGGTAATAAACAATTTGCTGAGGTGTATGATATAGAAAGCGATAAATGGACTGCTATTCAACCCCTCCCTGTCGCGTTAGCAGGTATGTCAGCCTCGACTTTAAACGGTAAGATAATTGTTGCTGGTGGTGAAGCATTTGGTCCAAATGGCAATTGGAAAGAAGGCAAAGCATATAATCAAGTTTGGGCTTTTGATCCTGAAACTGATAAATGGAGTGAAATATTAACTATGCCCTCAGCTCGTCATGGCCATGGCTCTGTTACACTTAATAATAAGTTGTATATCATGGGAGGGGCTGCAAAAGTGGGGCCACAGGAAACACTAGCTACAACTTTAATTTTGGTTAAAGATTAAATTATTTACATTCAAGGTTGTATGCACAGTCTCGCATGACAAGTCAATGAACAGAGATTATCTCAAAAAGCTCGCGAAATTTAGGAATATCGCAGCACATAAATCAGAAGAGTTTTCATTTTCCAAAGGTAAAGTTGCCGAGCAATTCCGATCTTTAATCTAATCCTCTCCGAAGTATGGGGTCAATATGTCTGTTCCAGATGTTTGTCTTAAAGTTTTTACGGCAAAAAAATACGAAATGAACATCTGGGACAAGCAGTGATACATGACAAGGCGCTTAACTTGTTCCCTTCGGTCACCGGGACAGTAACATTGTGGTGCTGACGCATTTTAACGCAAGTTTATTACCCGTTAGCAATTAAGGATTAGTCCAAGGAAATAGATGCATTTTATTGAAATTCAAATGACCGCTTTCAATTTTGAACTAGCATTATCGAATTCAATTAAAGTAGGACAAAAGCGTAGCTAGAGTAGCCGTTAATAAAAGTAGTGCTGTCGTGTTATGCATTAATAAAACTAATCTGATTAAGCTTAAAAAATATACTTTACTCTGCGCTGAACACCGCCTAATATGCGGGCCATTAAAGACCTTCCATTAAAATAGATATGAGCGGCAATGGATAAAACTGAATTTACTCAAATTAGACGTTTTATTGTGAAACTTGGCAAGATGTTGCATAAGTACGGCACGCCTGCGTTTCGTCTAGAAGCATACTTAATGGAAGTCGCGGCCTATTTTGGTGTGCATGCATCGTTTATTTCGACACCAACATCACTCACCTTTGTCATCTGGAGTGACAGGCACGAAGATGAATACACACATGCAGCAAGGTTGCTGCCCGGTGAGCTCGATTTAAATTCGCTAGCACTGACTGATGAATTAGCTGTGAAGCTTATTGCTGGTGATATTGCGTTAAAAGATGCTGATGTTCGACTCGATGAAATCGATGCATTAAACAGCCCATATGGACGTGTGACAACCGGTATTGCGTTTGCGGCGTCAACTGGCGCATTCGCTACCCTAATGGGGGCTGGTTTTAAGGAAATTTTTATATCGTCATTTTTAGGTTTATTGGTTTATCTTTGGACAATTTGGTCTGAAAGAAGCAAACGTGTAAAGCTAATGCTTGAGCCAGTTGCCTCTTTTACTACGGCATTTTTAGCGGGTGTTATTTCGCATTTCTTGCTGCCTGGAATCAATATTTGGCTGATTATCTTGTCGTCACTCATTATCTTGGTGCCGGGCTTGGCACTCTCGATGGGGTTAGCTGAATTGTCTTCACGCAATTTAGTGTCAGGTACCGCACGAGTCATGGATGCAATCATGCAGCTATTTAAACTATATTTTGGTGCCTTTTTGGGTATATATCTAAGCGTAGCTCTTTTGTCACAATACAGTGTAGAGCAACCGCAGGCTATGCCATGGTGGATTCAATGGGTGGGAGTGATTGTTTTGAGTTTGGGTCTTGTCGCTATTTTTAGAACGCGAATTAAAGATATCCCTTGGGCAGTATTAGCGACGGTTATTGCATATGCGTCAACTAAGATGAGCTCGATGTATTTAGAACAGGGTTTAGGGGCATTTATCGGTGCTTTTGTATTAGGTGTTTATGCGAATGTGTTTGCAAGAGTAGCAAACAAACCATCTACCATCATTGCGATGCACGGTTTAATTGTACTTGTGCCAGGTTCTAAAACATACATAGGACTCAATTCTATGATTTCGGGGCAGGATTTTGTGCAGGCTGATCATATTGGACAAGAAACTTTCTTCATTTTAATGTCGCTTGTCGCAGGCTTAATATTTGCGAATGTGGTTGCGCCAACAAAAAAAGCGTTGTGAATGGCAATTTAAGAAAGAGGCATTTTGCCTCTTTCTTAAATTGCGCGATAAAATGGTAAAGTAGGCGTTACTTAACCTCTTCACCAGCCGCTTGTTTGTCAGCGTGATAGCTGGAACGTACCATTGGACCACACGCTGCATGACTAAAGCCAATGGCCTTTGCATGTTCGCCTAATTCATCGAACTCAGCAGGTGGTACATAACGCTTTACGGGAAAATGAAATTTACTTGGCTGCAAATATTGTCCAAGTGTTAACATTTCTACCTTGTGTTCACGCAAATCAGATAGCACGCCTGCCATTTCTTCATTGGTTTCGCCCATACCCATCATTAAGCCTGATTTAGTCGGAATATTTGGGTGTTGTTCTTTAAATTTACGCAGTAGTTCTAAAGACCATTTGTAATTGGCACCTGGACGACATTCTCTATAAAGTCGAGGGATTGTTTCCAAGTTATGGTTAAAGACGTCTGGCGGCCCATTTTTAAATATTTCTAAGGCGCGGTCCATTCTACCGCGAAAGTCAGGTACAAGTACTTCTATGGTTGTGTTTGGGCTATGCTCTCTAATGGCATTAATACAATCAACAAAATGTTGAGCGCCGCCGTCTCGTAGGTCATCTCTATCTACAGAGGTAATTACGACATAACGGAGCTTCATTTCAGCAATTGTTTTGGCTAGCTTTTCAGGCTCTTCTGCACTTGGTGGTAGTGGTTTACCGTGAGCAACATCACAAAACGGGCAGCGGCGAGTACAAATATCACCTAAAATCATGAATGTTGCCGTCCCTTTATTAAAGCATTCTGATAGGTTAGGGCAACTGGCTTCCTCGCAAACACTGTGAAGTTTATTTTTGCGTAAAGTTTGTTTTATTTCGTCTATGCGCGCGGTAGTGCGAGGTAATTTAATCTTAATCCAAGACGGCTTTCGCAGCATTTCTTCTTTTTCGGTGGGGACAATTGTCACTGGGATATGCTTTACTTTATCATCATCACGCAGCTTCACACCTGCTTGCGGTCTAGAGTTAGTCATCAAAACCTTCTGTATAAGTTAAATTTTTAATATTCAGCAAGTCACAAAAGTGTTTAACCACCTTGTCACTTGCCTCAGCCATGTTAGCGGGCCCGTCGATGTCAGTGCAATCGATCATTTCTAAGCCAGCGTAACCGCATGGGTTAATGCGTAAAAAAGGTGACAAATCCATATCTACATTAAACGCCAAACCGTGGAAGGACGCGCCTTTTCGTATTCGAAGCCCTACAGAACATATTTTTTTTTCAGCGACATAAACGCCGGGTGCATCTTTTTTAGCATAAGCTTCGGTATTAAAATCACCCAGCGTATTTATTATGCAGTCCTCTAGTGCTGACACTAGGTCTCTGACGCCCCACTTGCCGCGCCTTACGTCAAGTAGCACATATAACATAAGCTGTCCGGGTCCGTGATAGGTTATTTGTCCACCACGATCGACTGGCACAACCGGAATATTACCGGGATTCAATAGGTGCTCTGCTTTTCCCGCTTGCCCTTGCGTAAATACTGGTTCGTGCTCACAAAGCCAAAGTTCGTCTAAGGTATTTATATCTCTGGCATCCGTAAATGCTTGCATCTTTTGCCAAATAGGCAAGTATTCTTGCTTACCTAATTGACGTATAACTATCGATGTTGCCATTTATATAAGCATCTATTTTGAGTATTGCTACAGTACAACGCGCACAATATCAATTTTTGCCAGTTCCGTATAAATAGTTTCCATATGTTCTTTACTCGTAACTCGCACGCCAACGCTGACTGCGTGGTAGTTGCCTTTACTGCTGGGTTTTACTGTTGGTGAATAATCGCCTGGCGCGTGTGCTTGCAAGCATTCTACAACAACACTTGGTAACTCAGGTTTTGCTAAGCCCATTACTTTAAAGGTTTGCATACATGGAAAGTCTAGCAACTCGTCAAAGTGAGTATCCATCAGTCCTCCAAGCCAATTTTTAAACTAATGTAGTCCATTGCCTTATCAATAAGTCCACCTTCTTGAACTTCTTCAAGTGTAACAAGTGGATACGTGGCAACTACTTTGTCATCTAGCTTAAGCTGCAAAATACCCACTTCTTGGCCTTTATCCATTGGCGCTTGAAGTTGTTCGCTGATTTCAAAGTGTGCTTTAAGTTTATCCGCTTGACCACGAGGTATCGTAAGATGAGTATCGTTATTAATGCCTAACTCAACGGTATCCTTGTCTCCCATGTAAATGCGGTGCGCAACAAAACTGTCACCCGCTTTATATGGACTTACTGACTCAAAAAACCTAAATCCGTACCGAAGTAGCTTTTTATTTTCTGCCTTGCGTGCTCGCTGGCTTTCTGTGCCCATTACCACAGACACTAGGCGCATATCGCCCTGCGTAGCAGACGTAATCAAGCTATATCCTGCGTCAGAGGTGTGGCCCGTCTTGATACCATCGACATTTAAGCTCTTATCCCACAGCAGGCTGTTACGATTAAATTGTTTAATGCCATTGTACGAAAATTCTTTTTGGCTGTAATAGGCATACATATCCGGCAATTCTTCGATTAATGCACTGGACAGTAAAGACATATCGCGAGGCGAGGTGTAATGTTCCGCGTCATGCAAGCCATGACTATTTACAAAATTGCTTTGTGTCATACCTAAACTCGCTGCGTGTGCATTCATCATACTTGCAAATGCAGATTCAGAACCCGCTATATGCTCTGCAATTGCAACGCAAGCATCATTGCCAGACTGCACAATAATGCCTTGTAACAGCTCATTTACAGTAACTTTTGTGCCCACTTCAATAAACATCTTTGAAGAATCAGGAAAGTTTTTTGCCCAAGCATTTTCGGATATAGTGACTTCGTCTTCTAAGCTAATATTACCCGCTTGGATTTCTTTACCTACGACATAAACCGTCATAATTTTTGTTAGGCTGGCTGGGTTTAGGCGTTGCTCGCCGTTTTTTGACGCAATCACATGCCCATTTGAATGATCCACAAGTAAAAAACCACTGGCTTCTACAGATGGCGCCGGCGGAATGACAATTGCTGCATGCGCTATATTGGCAAGTAACAATGGTGTTAAAATAAGCTTTCTCATTAAGCGCATTATATTTAAATAACCTTTAATTCTTATTATAAGATTTGAGTTCGCGCGTATTTTACATCAACGCGCAGCATAACTCACCCACGAAATAACGAAGGACTTGATAGATTTAATCTGACTAAAGGTAAATACCGCTTATTGCACACAAAACAACTACTATTTTGGCGATAGGTCGATGGCAAAGGCCTTATCAAATCCAATGTTTTTCAAATCTTTGATGACCTTTGTCGCACTTTGTTCATTTTCTAATGGCCCAATGCGAAGTCGATACAAATTTTCTATTTTGGGAATATGGGTAGGCTGTTGCAACAAATCCCCAATGCCTTTTGCTAAATCTTTTGCTTTATCGCCATCGGCCATGGCCATGACTTGCACGAACAAACCACTCGCTCGTTCATACGCTGAAGGATCAGCGTTTGGTTTTTTTACCGGGAGTATCGTTTTTGCTACTTTAGGTAAGCTTGGCGCGCTTGCAACCATTACACTTGCGTTCTTTTTATCCTGTGTTTGCGTCTTGTTTCCAATCGTGACTAAGCCACTCTCGTCCACATGTATCACTTCGATATGAACAGGCGCGACACCGTTATCTCTAAAATCTAACTTTTTTGCAGCGGCATAAGATAAATCAATGATCCGATTGTCATGAAAGGGGCCGCGATCATTTACCCTCACCACAATTGTTTTGTTATTTTGCTTATTTGTCACCCTAACAAATGACGGAAGTGGGAGTGTTTTGTGTGCAGCCGTCAGCTCGAACATATCAAACACTTCGCCATTGGCCGTTTTGTGCCCATGAAATTTTTGTCCATACCAAGAAGCATTGCCGTTGGCTTGATAGCCTTTACCTGTTTGCATTGGCGTATAATATTGCCCTCGAATTTCATAAGGGCGACTTGTCCAAACATTATACTCTACGTACGTTGGGGTTGGTTCTTCTGCATTAATTGCGTCGTATTTAAACGTAGGTGCGGAATCTTGCGTTTGATTGTAGCGACTGTTAGTCGGGGAAGAGCTACAAGCTTGCAAAATAGAGATTGCGAAAAAGCTGATTATCAAACAACGCGATGAGTAGTTATTGTTTCGCATTTAGTTATTCCGTTTACATTTATTTTTAACTATGTCGCTCTCGACAACAAGCGTCTTTGCGTACTTATAGACATTAAAATACCAAACCCAGCGAGCAATGTAACCATGGAAGTGCCGCCATAGCTAATTAAAGGGAGTGGGACACCTACCACAGGCAGTAAGCCAGACACCATCCCCATATTTACAAACACATATACAAAAAAGGTTAAGGTAATACTGCCCGCTAATAATTTACTAAAGGCATCTTGTGCGCGATTAGCAATATGTAATCCGCGTAAAATAATGCACATATACATTATAAGTAAACCGAACACACCAATGAGGCCAAATTCTTCACTAAACACGGCAAAAATGAAATCTGTGTGTCGTTCTGGCAAAAACTCTAACTGGGATTGCGTGCCTTGTAACCAGCCTTTTCCTTCAACACCACCACTGCCAATCGCTATTTTTGACTGGATAATGTGATAGCCAGAACCCAGCGGATCGCTCTCTGGGTTTAAAAACGTGATGACACGTTGCTTTTGGTATTCCTTCATTAAAAAGAACCACATTATTGGGGCAAACGTTACGCCAAGCGCACCGATAAAACCTATTAGCCGCCACGACATGCCTGCTAAGAACAGTACAAAAATACCCGAACTCGCGACAAGTAGCGATGTTCCCAAGTCTGGTTGTTTTGCGATTAATATGGTTGGTACAAACACTAATGCAAAGCCAATGGCGATATTGCCAAAATTAGGCGGAAGAGTTTTTCTACTAATAAACATCGCTAACATCAATGGGACGGCTAGTTTCATAATTTCTGATGGTTGAAAACGAATGAACCCTAAATCTAGCCATCGCTGCGCGCCTTTCCCTATGTCACCGAATAACAGTACGGCTATAAGCATAAAAACGCCTAAGGAATAAGCGTAAATAGCGATTCGTCGGTAGAACATTATAGGTACTTGCGCTAAGCCAATCATAACGCCAACGGCTAACCCTAGTCTTACAAGTTGCCGGTTAACTAATTCTTGCTCTTGCCCACCGGATGAATAGATAGTAAGTAGGCCCACAACCATCAAACTCATAAGAGAAAATAGCAGGAAGCCGTCAATATGAATTCGCTCTAAAAAGGTGGCTTTATTGGATTTTATTTTACTTTTATTATTCGCCGCCACTTATGGCCTCTATCGTACGATTTTGAACATCCGTTTTTACTTGCTCGATGTGAGATGATGCAACTATGCCTTTTTTCTGAGAAAAATAAAAATCCATCACATTTCGCGCTAACGGGGCTGCATTTGCACTGCCTCCTCCTGCGTTTTCAATGGTAACAGCAATGCTGATTTCAGGCGCATCATAAGGAGCATAACCTACGTACATAGCATTGTCGCGAAGCTCTTTAGCAACGTTTTCTTCTTCGTATTCAGCATCTTGAGCGACGGTAAATAATTGAGCGGTACCTGTTTTTCCTGCTGAGATATATTCAGTTTTCCTAAATGCACGATAAGCAGTACCATGCTCTCTGTTGACCGTGCCGTAGAGTGAATCGAGCACCACGTCCCAGTTTTTTTCATTTTTTACAACAACAGGTTCTTTCATAATTACCGGTTCGTCAATTACCTGATCTTCAACCAAATACCCCTTAAGTAGGCGAGGTGTGTATCTTACCCCTTTGTTGACTAGCGTATTTATTGATTGGGCAATTTGCAGTGGGGTTGCATTCCAATAACCCTGACCAATGCCCACTGAAATAGTGTCGCCGATATACCAGGGTTCATTAAATCTTGCGCGTTTCCAACCTCTTGATGGCAAATTTGCGGCTGATTCTTCGTGTAAATCGATACCGCTATATTCGCCAAAACCAAACATTGTCATTGACTCGTGAATTCTATCAATGCCTAAACGGTAGGCTAGGTCGTAATAAAAAGTGTCGCAGGATATTTCCACTGATTTAGTTACATCGACAATGCCATGGCCGCCTTTTTTCCAGTCACGCCAGCGGTGGGCGACATTTCGAAGCTTGTATACACCTCTGTCGCGAATTTTAGTTTTCTCGTCAATGATTTCTTCCTCTAAACCGAGTAGGGCTAAATGCGGTTTTATCGTGGAAGCTGGCGGGTATCGCCCTTGTGTTGTCCTATTTAGCAGTGGACTTCTGCGCGAATTTAATAACGCAGAATAATTTTTTTGGCTGATACCATGAACAAAAAGATTGGGATCATAGCTTGGACTACTGTATAAGGCTAAAACACCGCCGTCTCTTGTATCTGTAATCACTATCGCGCCCGGACGACCAGCGAGTTCTTCCTGCGCCTTTTTTTGAAGTTCAATATCGATGTTTAAAACGATATCTGAGCCAGGCGTGGGAGGCTGAAAATCTAATACTCGAATGATACGCCCCTGACTGTTGACTTCTACTTGCTGATAACCTACTTGTCCATGAAGAATTTTTTCGTGATATTTTTCAACGCCTTGTTTTCCAATATCATGAGTAGCAGCATAATTGGCTTCTTGCCCACTGTCCTGTAGCTTTTCCAGATCGCGTTTATTGATCTTTGAAACATAGCCAAGCATGTGAGTAAGGGTGTCTCTGAAAGGGTAAAAACGAGACAGTCTTGCTTCAATAGTGACACCGGGAAAACGATGTTGATTGGCTGAGAATAATGCCACGTCGTCATGTGTTAGTTGGCTTCTAAGTGCTACCGGTTTAAAACGACGTTGTCTTTTACGCTCTTTCTGGAAACGTTTAATTTCACTGTCCGTAAGTGTCATCAACTCGCCTAAAGCTACCAGTGTTGCTTCAAGGTCACTCACTTCTTCGGGTATGATTTCAAGACTGAATACTGGTCGGTTTTCAGCCAAAATTGTACCGTTTCTGTCGTAGACTAGGCCTCTGTTTGGTGCTACTGGGAGTAGTTTTATTCGATTGCCATTTGAGCGAGTTTGGTAATCTTCGAATTGACGCACTTGCAGGTCATACAAGTTACCTAAAATCAGCAGCATAAATGACGTAACAACCACTACAGAGATTAGGGCTCGGCTAGTAAATAGGTTGGCCTCAGCTGTATGATCTCTAATCGTTTGTCGTTGTTTTGCCATACCAGTCTGTTATTCTCGGTGATAGGGATGATTTTGTGTAACAGACCATGCTCTATATAGAGCTTCCGAAACAATAATTCTCACCATAGGGTGGGGCAAGGTTAATGGCGATAAACTCCACCATTGCTCTGCTGCATTCTTACAGTCTTGCGATAAGCCCTCTGGCCCACCTATGAGCAAGGATACATTTCGTCCATCCATTTTCCAGCTATCTAGTTGTTTGGCGAGTTGCGGTGTATCCCATGCTTTTCCTTTTACCTCAAGCGCAATGATTTTATTGCCCTTTGGGATGGCGTCCAGGCATTTTTTTCCTTCAGCGTCGATAATATTTTGAATATTCACACTTTTGGACCGTTTGCCTGGCGAAATTTCGGTAAATTCTACGCGAAAATCTGAAGGGAATCGTTTTAAATACTCATTGCTGCCTTCGACTACCCATTTTGGCATTTTGTTCCCAACAGCAATAATTTGCACTTGCATTTGTTATCTTATCCCGGTTTAGGGTAATTCTATTCTATTGCCAGAGTTTTTCTAGCTGATAAAAGTCTCTTGTGTCGTCTAGCATAATATGTGCCACAATATCACCAAGATCTACCAAAACCCACTCACCCGTATCTTTGCCTTCGACTGACAGAGGGGGCTTTTCGATTTGTTTGCATTCTACAATGAGATTATTGGCAATTGACGATACGTGCCTTTTAGACGTACCGGAACAAATGACCAAAGTATCTGTAACACTTGATTTTCCAACGACATCGATAACGATAATATCTCTTGCCTTCATGTCTTCGAGTTTGTCTTGTACAAACTGCGTCAATTTTTCTTGATTCAATCATCACCTATTTGATAAAGGTTGTTTGTTTTGATGTAGTTGAGCACTGGCTCGGGAATCCATTCAGAAACATCTTGCTTTGCTTGAATAGCTCTGCGAATTTCAGTTGACGAAATATCGTGATAACTACCATTGGTCATAAATACAGACCCATGCGTCGTATTGTTAAGGATTTGGTGCATTTGTTCAATTGATACCTGTTTAAATTTATCCAAATTATGCGTTTTTTTACGATTTTTCGGAAAATTCCCAGAATTAGGCGGCAAGATATCGTAAATATTGGCCGAATTTATGCTGATTGGTAAGGAGGAACCTTTTTCAGGGAGCGTTAGTAGATTGTTCTTGCGCATTGTTTGTTGCGCCTTTCTCGGCATAACCAACAAGTGGCACATCGACAAAATGTCTTGCCAACGGTACCACGTTGTGAAGTTTTGCCATGAGTCTTCGCCGACAATGAAAATCAAGCAATCACTAGGAAACTGCCTACGTAAATACTGCAAAGTATCGAAGGTATAGCTGGGTGCATTTTGTTCTAATTCAAAGGTATTTATAGATAAATTAGCACGTGTTTTTATGAACAATTCACACATAGCTAAGCGAGCAGCTTCGTTAGCGATACTCACTTTGTGAGGCGGAATATGGCAGGGTAATACGTCTATATGCCGTATCGCTAAGGTAGTTTGTATATAGTCGATCGATTGAAAGTGCCCTAAATGCGGAGGGTCGAAAGTGCCGCCAAAAAACGCTTTAATCATGCTGCTTTCCGGTTAAGAAAGACGAAGCTTATCAAGCGAGAGCGGCATAAACAGCATGGCTAAGTGACTAAGCAGTACAAAAGGTTTTTGTTGTGTCTCAGACTTCAGCAAACTATCGGCTTGCATCAAATCTCGTTGCATATTTTCAAGCGTTAGAATATCTAGTCTGCGCAACGCATTTTGATACATGGACTGCTTCGTTTGCCAGATTCGTAACGCCATGAAGTTTATTTTTCCATGTTGCTGAAGTTGACTTTTACAGGCGAGAAGTTTCCTGTTTTCATTAATCAGTGACCATAAAATAATGTTAGGTTCTACTCCTTCACTCTCTAGCCGAAGTAAAATTTTGACAGCTTTTTGTATATTTCCTTCAAGTACTTCATCGATAAATTGAAATACGTTGAAGCGAGATTGATCTACCAAAGCACGTTGCACTCTTTCAAGGTCAATAGTTTCTTCTGAGTAGATTAAGGCGAGTTTTTCGAGTTCTTGCCGCGTTGCTAATAAATTGCCTTCGCTCATATCTGCAACAAAAGAAATGACTTCAGTTGATAAGCGTAAACGCAATTCTGCAGCCTTGTTTTGTATCCAGCCGTGTAGTTGTCTTCCTTTAAGTTCATAGATTGGACAAAACCACGCATTTTGAGAGAGTAGTTTAAACCATTTAGCATTTTTTACGTCTTTGCCTATTTGACCGCCATGAACAAGTAATACAACATCTTGAATGTTGCTGGCCGCAAATTCAGAGAGTGCCTTTGCTCCCTGTGTGCCTGGTTTCCCTGTCGGTAAATAGAGCTCTATGTATTGTTTGTCGGCAAATAATGACATAGTCTGCGTTGCTTCAGTCAATTGGTGCCAACTAAAGTCACTATCAACATTCAATTGTTGACGTTCGGTAAACCCATTGGCAATGGCTTGTTTGCGCAGGGCATCGATAACGTCTAATTTTTGTTGCGGCTCATCGCCAAACACCAAGACTATAGGAGGCAGAGTGTCACGCTGAAGTTGTTGAGTAAATTGTTGTGGATTTACCTGAATCAATTGTCGTTTACTCTTCTTTTGCAGCAATTTCGATGGGTTTGGCTGTTGCGTATTGACTGGATAGCAGACGAATAATTCTATCTGCGGTTTCCGTACGCATTTCATCCATGATTAATTCTAGTTCTCTTGATTTTGCCAGAATGCGATCAGGATCCTCTTGGTATTCGCGGGCTACGGTCATCGTATTTTGGATGGGGGCCATGTAGGGGAAATACACTTCATATTCAACTGTATAAATCAGTTCGTATTCCGCGACTTGACCAGAACTGAACATTGACAATAAACGCCTTTCTAAGTTTTCTGGTTGCAAGCTGATACTCATGACTTTGCCTTCTTCAAGTAAGGCGGTGCTGGCCTGTGAAGGGCTCAGACTTTTTAACTGATAGATAGGCAAGCGTTTACTTAAACTTCTCGACAGTGGAGAGTATTGTAAAGCACTTGATACAACTATTGTGTCAATATTGTTTGGTAGGGTCTGAGAACCACGCAAAGTAAACCCGCAAGCAGCAAGTATAGTACACACAAGTAATACTATGACTACTTGTAGGCAATACTTGCATGCGCTATTTACTGACATATTTAACGTTAATGACATTAATTAGCCACTATATTGACAAGTTTGTTCGGTACGACAATTACCTTGCGTACTGTTTTACCATCAGTAAAACTTTTAACATTTTCTTGTGTTAACGCTAAGTTTTCAAGCGTCGCTTTATCGATGTCGGCTGGCACTGTAATTTTGGCCCTAAGTTTACCGTTTACCTGTACTATGATCAGTTTTTCGTCGTCTATCAAGGCAGATTCATCTGCAGTAGGCCATGTGGACGTTTGTAATTCTCCTTTGCACTCAAGTACTTCCCATAGCGCTTCACAGATGTGGGGCGTAACGGGATTTAGCATTTGTACTAGTGCACTTAAACCATGCTGGAAAATCGCTTTATCTTGAGCATCTTCGACCGTGTATTTGTTTAAAGCATTTAATAATTCCATTAACTTAGCGATGGCAGTGTTAAATGTTTGCCTACGACCAATATCATCAGAAACCTTAGCGATCGTCTGGTGTATTTCTTTACGCAGTTCTTTTTGCTTTTTCGACAATGAAGACGGGGTAATCTCGACAAGATCATCCGCCGACGTTGCATGCTCTTGGACAAGTCGCCATAAGCGCCTTAAGAATCTGTTTGCACCCTCTACTCCTGATTCGATCCATTCTAAATCCTGCTCAGGTGGCGCAGCAAACATAGTATAGAGCCGAATTGTATCAGCACCATAGACATCAATCATAGTTTGTGGGTCTATGCCGTTATTCTTTGATTTAGACATTTTGATCATGCCAGCAAATTCAACTGTTTCACCATTTGATTTAAGCCAGGCTTTAGCAATTCTGCCTTTGTCGTCGCGTTCAACTTCTACATCTGCCGGGGAATGCCAAATGTCTTTTCCGCTTTCATTTTTACTAAAAAATGCGTTGGCTAGCACCATGCCTTGGCATAATAAGCGCGTAAAAGGTTCGTCACTTTTTACCATGCCCTGATCGCGCAACAATTTATGAAAAAAGCGCGCATATAACAAATGCAATGTGGCATGCTCGATGCCACCCACATATTGGTCAACGGGTAACCAATAGTTAGCTTCAGTTGGATCTAGCATTGCGTTGTCCGGCGCAGAGGCGTAACGAGCGTAGTACCAAGATGACTCCATAAAGGTGTCGAAGGTATCCGTTTCTCGTGTTACCGCTTTGCCATCATGTGTTGTTTTTGCCCATTCTGGGTCTGATTTTATCGGTGACGTAACACCGTCCATAACGACATCTTCAGGCAATAATACGGGCAAATCGTCGGCATTGACAGGATATGAGTTCCCATCTTCGTCATTTACAATTGGAATTGGAGAACCCCAATAACGTTGGCGAGATACACCCCAGTCTCTTAAACGATAATTGACCGTTTTGCTACCTTTGCCCATTGTTTTTAATTTTTCAGCAATCCCATCAAAGGCTTCCTGAAAAGATAAGCCGGTATAGTCGCCGGAATTTATTAGCGTGTTCTTTTCTGCATAAGCGCTAGTTGATAAGTCTACGGTATCACCTTCTTTGGCGTCGACTACTTGTAAAATCGGCAGTGTATATTTTGTCGCAAATTCCCAGTCTCGTTGGTCATGTGCAGGCACAGACATTACGGCACCAGAACCATAGTCCATCAATACAAAATTGGCGACCCATACAGGCAGCTTTTCGCCAGTGAGCGGATGAGTAACCGAAATGTTTAGTGGTAGACCTAGCTTTTCCATTGTTGCCATGTCTGCTTCAGACGTTTTGGTTTGCTTACATTTTTCAATAAACTCGGCTAACGCAGGTGAGGTTTTGCTTAACTCTAAAGAAATAGGATGTTGCGGTGCAAGCGCCAAGTAACTCACGCCATACAGGGTGTCAGGCCGAGTTGTATAGACTTCTAGCTCAGAATAACCAGCGATTGCTTCTGTTAAGTCGAAACTAAGATCGACGCCTTCCGAACGTCCAATCCAATTTTTTTGTGCTAACTTTACTTGGCTAGGCCAATTTTCTAGTTTCTCTAAATCGTTTAATAGTTCTTCGGCATAGTCGGTAATCTTTATAAACCACTGTGGAATTTCTTTACGCTCTACTGTTGCCCCTGAGCGCCAGCCTTTCCCGTCGATCACTTGTTCATTCGCAAGTACGGTTTGGTCTATCGGATCCCAATTAACCGTTGCATTTTTTTTATACACTAAACCTTTGTCAAACAATTGAGTGAAAAACCATTGCTCCCAGCGATAATAATCGGGCTTACAGGTGGCAAGTTCTCTGCGCCAATCATAACCAAAGCCGAGTGCATTCAGTTGGCCTTTCATGTAATCAATGTTTTTCATTGTCCATTTAGCCGGTGCCGTTTTATTTTCTATGGCTGCGTTTTCTGCAGGTAAACCGAATGCATCCCAACCAATTGGTTGTAGCACGTTTTTACCTTGCATACGCTGAAAACGACTAATTACGTCACCGATTGTATAGTTTCTGACGTGTCCCATATGCAGACGACCACTGGGATAAGGAAACATACTGAGGCAATAAAATTTTTCCTTATCTTCCGCTAAATCTGCATTAAACGTGGCGTTGTTCTGCCAATGTGCTTGAACGCGGTTTTCGATGGATTTTGGGTCGTAATTATTCTGTTCTACCGACGTAGAGACATCAGGGTTGGACATCTGGTTTTTATTCTCTGTTAATTAGTTTACGCTATAGCCCTATAGAATAACGTGTAACTTGGGTTCTCGACAATCACTTTGCGAGCTTTTTAACTCACTTTTACCACGTGACAAGATTTTATGTACGCATTTGCCTCCCTCGCGGAGAAATCAAGAAAGAAAACACAATACGACGACTGGGAATAATGACGATAAAAACGAATACTTTAAACGCGTACAAGGAGTGCAAGATTTTAGCAAGTGCACTTACGCCCGAAATATCTATTGGCGAAGACGATGATAGTCAAGTTGACAGTCATTTTTTGATTGGCCAAGAGCGCGCTAAACAAGCATTAGCGTTTGGCTTAGGTGTAAAGTCGACAGGATACAATATTTATGTAATGGGGGAGCAGGCGACAGGCAGATTTACCCTTATTACTGATTACATTCAGAATGAAATTAGGCGCACACCAGAAATATTTGATTGGTGTTATTTGAATAATTTTGAAAACGAGCGCGAACCGCTAGTGTTGAAATTACCCGCTGGCGCAAGTAAATCCTTAGTAAATGATATGAATGCTTTGGTTGATGAGGTCTTAGCAACTTTCCCAACGGCATATGAGAACCCCGGCTATCAGCGCAGAAAAGCCGCGATTGCTCGTCACTATGAACAAAAATATGACCATGCAATTGATCAAGTAGAAGCTTATGCGTTGAGCAAAAGTGTCGCTTTAATTGAAGATGGTTCAAGCATCAGTTTTTCACCTATTGTTGATGGTAAACCGGTTTCGGATGCCGAATTTACCAGCTATCCAGATGACGTGAGAAAGGATTATTATGCGTTAATAGATTCTCTTGAAGAAGCATTAACGGAGGCACTTTTAGAGTTACCTGGATGGCAACGTGAAAGTACCGAAAAACTTAAACAGTTAAAAAAAGATGTGACTGAACAGGCTATTCGTCCATTAATAAAAGAGCTTCAGCATAAGTATTCAGGCAATCTGCAAGTACAGCGATATATCACCTCACTTAAGCCTAATTTAATAGACGCTGTCATTGAGCACCTAGGTACTACCGGGAAAGATGAAAAGCAAGACGAATACGATCATCGTGACATATTTGTTGAAACTTATGTACCCAATGTATTAGTTGCGAGTAAAGTCGATGCGTCAGTACCATTAGTGTATGAGGCGAACCCTACATATCAAAATTTGTTTGGCAAAATTGAATACACCAGTGTGCAGGGGAGTGTATACACAAGTTACAGGATGATCACCGCTGGCGCATTGCACAAAGCAAATGGCGGTTATTTGGTTGTTGAAGCCGATAAGTTATTGGCAAACCCTCAGGTGTGGGACGCATTAAAATTGGCGTTGAAATTTGGGAATATCCGTCTTGATATTCCACAACATGAACCTGGCATGGTAAATTCTATTACGCTGTCTCCTGAACCAATAAAGTTGGATGTAAAACTGATTCTTCTTGGCTCACGCAGTTTATATTATGCGCTGCAAGACTATGATCATGAATTCCCTGAGCTATGCAGAGTATTAGTCGATTTTGATGACGAAATTCCTTTAACGCCAGAAACACAATCGCAATTCATTAAGCGCATTAAACTTGAAGTGCAAAAACTAAATATTGAAAGCATAGACAATAATGCGCTGAAAGCCTTGCTTACGTTTAGTTTACGAACGGCTGAGCATCAAGAAAAACTGAGTGCACGATTTGCTGAAATCATAGAGTTATTGCATGAAGCTGCCTATTTTTGCCATCAAGAAAAAAGTAACACAATTAATGTAAATATTGTCCAACGTGCACTACAGGCTAAAAAGTATCGAACAGGGCGGGTGTCATCCCAGTTTTTGGAAGATATGCAGGAAGGACATGTCATTATTCGTACTGCGGGATCGGCGTGTGGAACATTAAACGGCCTTACTGTACTTGACATTGGCGACACTGCTTTTGGTACGCCAGCGAGAATTACCGCAACCGTTTATGCCGGATCTAATGGCATAATCGACATTGAGAGAGAAGTAGAGTTAGGGCAATCAATACATTCTAAAGGGGTGATGTTGCTAAGTGGGTATTTAGGCAATAAATACGCACAGAGCTTTCCGCTTACGCTAAGTGCAAATATTGCACTGGAGCAATCCTATGGCTATATCGATGGAGACAGTGCGTCGTTGGCTGAACTCGTCGCGCTTATTTCCGCGTTAACTGACACACCTATTCATCAAGGGATTGCCGTTACAGGCTCCATTAATCAGTTGGGTGAAGTGCAGGCTGTCGGTGGAGTGAATGAAAAAATAGAAGGTTTTTTTGAATTGTGCGCAACGCGCGGACTTTCTGGTGAACAAGGCGTTATTATCCCGCGCTCCAATTGTGTTAACTTAGTGCTAAGCCAAACTGTTATTGCGGCTGTTGAAGCAAATGCCTTTCATATCTATTCCGTTGCAAATGTTGATCAAGCCATTGAAATTTTAACGGGAAAAATCGCCGGTACGCTAAGCAGTCAGGGGAGATATCCAAAAAAATCTGTACATTCGATGGCTGTTCAACGTTTGCATGCTATTGCTGACGTCGTCAACGGTGGTGATGGCGAGTAAGCGTTCGTATAGGAAGGGGCAGTTTAAACAACAGTATAAACAATAAAGCCTATTTTTTAGGTAGGCTTATTTTTGCGTCTTCACTCGCTTTGTAGATTACTAGCACGTGTCCAATCGTTTGCACTTTCGTGGATTTGGTTTCTCCTACGATGGCATCCATGATGAGTGCTTTTTCTTCGCGATCATCACTCGGTACTTTCACTTTAATGAGTTCGTGGTGGCTAAGCGCATTTTCTATCTCAGCGACCACACCTTCAGTGAGACCATTTCCGCCTAACTGAACGACGGGTTTTAAATTGTGGGCTAAGCCTTTTAAATATTGCTTTTGTTTGTTTGATAAGTGCATATATAAAATATTTATCTATTAACTGTAAGTAAAGTCTTGAATTTCACTATTCTACCTCTACTTTATATTCATTGCGACAAACGAAACACTTGAAAGGCAAAAAAAGACGTCCGTTGCGATTCGCGGAAGATTTAGAAAGTTAACTAGGTCACAGTTATAGTCGATGCTTGGTTAAAATGGTACGTAGTGCGATTTATCTTTAACGTCTGCCAAAATGGTATCTTTATTGCGGTTGATATTGTGATAGTAAATTCTTTGACAGATATGCTTTTGAGTCAGTTGATTTGACGGGCGAAAAACTTTACACGCTTTTATTGACCAAAATCAACGTGAACAACGTAACTATTGTATTGTCCGATATATCGTTTTACGAGTGTGTAAGCCATTCAATTGACTAAGTGTATGTGTCGATATGAATGAGAACTAAATACCCGCTATTTGATATGAAATAGATAGCAAATTTGTAATAAAAATTGTCAGTGACATATGTTTTTTGATTATTTTCATGCTGTGTCACGGGTGTTTATAAGTGTTATGGGCCTTGAACTAGATTCATTTAGTGCTTGTTGTAGACAAGCCGATATGGTGGCTAAAGGCCATAAAGTATAGTAATCTTTGAGTATATACGTGTGAGTTATCGCGTAATTAATTTGTTTTTTAGGGGTAAGTAGCTTTGAGCGATATGGCAAAAAATCTCATTCTGTGGCTGTTCATTGCCGTTGTACTGATGATGGTTTTCAAAAATTTTTCTGGTTCTGAAACTACAGGCACAACCACAGACTACACGTCGTTTATACAAGATGTGCAACGAGGTGATGTGAGAGAAGTGACAATCGACGGTCGAGAAATTCGTGGTTTTAGTCGTGCGAACGAATCATTCACTACATATATTCCAGTGCACGATGAGAAGCTGATTGACGATTTAGTTAAGAACAACGTTAAAGTGTTTGGTAAACCACCAGAGCAACCCAATTGGTTTATGCAAATTCTGGTGTCTTGGTTCCCGATGCTGCTACTTATCGGTGTCTGGATATTCTTCATGCGCCAGATGCAAGGCGGTGGCGGTAGAGGCGCTATGTCATTTGGGAAGAGTAAGGCACGCCTACTGAGTGAAGATCAAATTAAAACAACCTTTGCCGACGTTGCTGGTTGTGATGAAGCCAAGGAAGAAGTCTCCGAACTAGTTGATTTCTTGAGAGATCCGACAAAATTCCAGAAGTTGGGTGGAAAAATTCCTAAAGGCGTGTTGATGGTTGGTCCTCCAGGCACAGGTAAAACCTTATTAGCAAAAGCGATTGCTGGCGAAGCAAAAGTGCCATTCTTTACAATTTCTGGTTCTGACTTTGTTGAAATGTTTGTTGGTGTAGGTGCATCTCGCGTTAGAGACATGTTTGAGCAAGCCAAAAAGTCGTCACCATGCATAATTTTCATTGATGAGATCGACGCGGTTGGACGTCAACGTGGCGCTGGTCTTGGCGGCGGGCATGATGAAAGAGAGCAAACATTAAACCAAATGTTGGTTGAAATGGATGGTTTTGAGGGGCATGAAGGTATAATTGTTATTGCGGCGACTAACCGCCCTGACGTACTTGATCCAGCCTTACTACGTCCTGGACGATTTGATAGACAAGTCGTTGTTGGTTTACCAGACATTCGTGGCCGTGAGCAGATATTGAAAGTACACATGCGCAAGGTACCCATTGCTGACGATGTCGAAGCATCTGTTATTGCTCGTGGTACACCGGGTTTTTCTGGTGCAGATTTAGCTAACTTAGTAAACGAAGCTGCCTTATTTGCCGCTCGCTCTAATCGACGCCTTGTGGCGATGGAAGAATTTGAAAAAGCAAAAGACAAAATCATGATGGGTACAGAACGACGCTCAATGGTTATGTCTGAAGAAGAAAAAGCAATGACGGCTTATCACGAAGCTGGGCATGCCATTGTAGGCCGTTTAGTGCCAGATCATGATCCAGTATATAAGGTGTCTATCATTCCTAGAGGGCGAGCGTTAGGGGTGACAATGTATTTACCTGAACAAGATCGCGTAAGTTACACTAAACGTCATCTTGAAAGTATGATTTCGAGTTTGTTTGGGGGACGTATTGCAGAAGAAGTTATCTATGGAGAAGACTCTGTCACGACAGGCGCGTCAAACGACATTGAACGTGCCACAGATATTGCGAAGAAGATGGTGACGCAATGGGGCTTGTCTGCAAAACTTGGCCCTCAACTTTACGCTGAAGAAGAAGGCGAAGTGTTTTTAGGTCGTTCCATGAGTAAATCGGCCAATGTATCTGATGAAACCGCCAGAACCATCGACAGTGAAATTAAAGAAGTCATTAATAAGAACTATCAACGTGCATACAAAATTTTGCAGGAGAATATGGATATTCTGCACTCCATGAAAGATGCTTTAATGAAATATGAAACGATTGATGCTAAGCAAATAGATGACTTGATGGAGCGAGTAGACGTTAGACCGCCTGCTGATTGGCAAAAAGATAGCGATTCAAATTCAGACAAGCCCAGTGGTGGCGCGTCGATGGATGTAGGAAAAGAAGACAAACCTTCTGACGATGGTGAAACGACTACTTCGTCTAATTAATTGAAAAATGGAAAGAAAAAACACCGGCGCTGCCGGTGTTTTTGTTTGTATTTGATTTAAATACTAAGTGTTATTTTGTATGATAATTAAATTGTTAGTTTCTATCGCAGTGATAGAACCCGGTAGTGGGTCACAGTTTGACGAGACAACTTTGAGCACAAACATATCATGATGGAATTCGGTAATAAAACAGTTGTTTTTGATGGTCCTAAGGTGATGGGAATTTTAAATGTCACGCCAGACTCATTTTCAGACGGTGGAAAATATAAAGATGTCAATAAGGCGATTGATCAAGCCGCAGAGATGGTTAAAAAGGGAGCGACCTTTGTCGATATCGGGGGAGAGTC
Source organism: Agaribacter marinus (assembly GCF_030160655.1). Classification (GTDB taxonomy): domain Bacteria; phylum Pseudomonadota; class Gammaproteobacteria; order Enterobacterales; family Alteromonadaceae; genus Glaciecola; species Glaciecola marina. The sequence goes on along the minus strand of NZ_BSOT01000005.1, from coordinate 1,253,584 downwards.
AACTCGCCCTGGCGCAACAGAGGTGCTTGTCGATGAAGAGCTTAATCGTGTTATTCCAGTAATTGAGGCCATTCACGCACGTTTTGACACTATTATTTCGATAGATACTAGCAAACCTCAAGTCATGCTTGAAGCTACCGCTGTCGGTGCGCGATTAATTAATGACGTTAGGGCTTTGCGCCTAGATGGAGCGTTAGACGTAGCGACAAAATTAGCAAAGGAAAAGAATATCCCAAGTTGTATCATGCATATGCAAGGGAGTCCGCTGACTATGCAGAATAACCCCAAGTATGATTCTGTGGTCGACGAAGTCCTCGCATTTTTCAGAGAGAGAATTGATACGCTTGTGGATGCAGGTTTTAAGTATAAACAAATTATGATTGATCCAGGCTTTGGGTTTGGTAAAAATTTGGAAGATAATTATCAACTGCTTAAACACTTCCTTCAATTTACTGAGTTTGATTTGCCTGTATTGGCCGGTATGTCGCGCAAACGTATGATCGGAAATTTATTGAATAAAGATGTTGAAAATCGCCTGACTGGCGATATATCTACACATACAATAGCGGCACTTTATGGTGCCAGTGTTTTACGTGTCCATGATGTAGAGGCCATTGTGGATGTAGTAAAAATTATCGATAAAATTAATAGCGTTAGCTAATAGGATAATATATGTCTGAAAGACAATACTTTGGAACAGATGGAATTCGCGGACGTGTAGGGCAGAATGTTATTAACCCAGAGTTTGTGACAAAGTTAGGTTGGGCTGCTGGTAAAGTACTTGCCGGTCACGGTACCAACAAAGTATTAATAGGCAAAGACACAAGGATTTCGGGTTATATGCTTGAGTCTGCATTGGAAGCTGGTTTGTCAGCGGCAGGTATCAATATTGGCCTACTTGGGCCTATGCCGACACCCGCCATCGCATATTTAACTAAGACCTTTCGCTCAGAAGCAGGCATAGTCATCAGTGCTTCTCACAATCCATATTATGACAACGGAATTAAGTTCTTTTCTTCCAATGGTAGAAAATTACCTGATGAGATTGAAGCGGCAATTGAAGCGCAAATGGATTTGCCAATGACCTGTGTTGACTCTGACAAATTGGGTAAAGCAATTAGAATAAACGATGCCGCTGGCCGGTATATTGAGTATTGCAAAGGTACTTTCCCATCTGAACTATCTTTAAATGGTTTAAAGGTAGTTGTTGATTGTGCACATGGCGCAACCTATCACATTGCACCAAATGTACTCAGTGAACTGGGGGCAAAAGTCATTGAAATTGGTACATCGCCTGACGGCTTAAACATCAACAGAAAAGTGGGTGCTACGTCGCTGAAGGCAATTACCGATGCCGTAAAAGAACATAAAGCTGACTTTGGTTTAGCCTTAGATGGTGACGGTGACCGAGTAATGATGGTGGACGAGAAAGGTAATGTGGTTGATGGTGACCAAATTATTTTTATTATTGCAAGAGATGCACTCCGTTCCGGAAAGTTAAAAGGCGGTGTTGTTGGTACCAAAATGTCAAATTTAGGGATGCAATTGGCCGTTGAAAATCTTGGTGTACCTTTTGTTAGAGCTGATGTAGGAGATCGATATGTAATGGAACTTCTACTTAAGAATGGGTGGTGCATCGGTGGTGAGAACTCTGGTCACGTACTTAATTTAGAATATGCGTCGACAGGAGATGGTATAGTTGCTGGTTTGCAAGTCATTGCAGCGATGATTAGAGCAAACATTCCACTAAGTTCTTTAGCTTCGGGTTATACCAAATTCCCTCAAACGCTGATAAATGTTAAATACGAGGCGAGTGCTGGAAACCCCTTAGATAATGCCTTGGTACAAAAATCGGTAGTTGAGGTTGAAAAAACATTGGGGAATACTGGTAGGGTATTATTAAGAAAAAGTGGTACTGAGCCATTAATTAGAGTCATGGTCGAAGCAGAAGAAGGTGAGATGGCGCAGAAATGTGCACAAAAAATAGCTAACGAAGTAGAAAACGCCAACTAATCGCTAAATTTTTACGCTAGTTACTTGTTATTTATTACGCTCTTCGTTAATATCTTCGCCGCTTTGTGATGCGGCACTTCATAAGGTGGAAATATGCAAAATAGTAAACGTATGATGGTTGCCGGAAATTGGAAGATGAATGGCAATCTAGAAATGTTAAGCCATTTCAAATCTTCACTTCCAGTATTTGAAAACATCGATGTGGTTCTATGCGTTCCTTCTGTTTACATTAAAGAAGCTGTAGGTGCAAACTTTTCTGTTGGCGCTCAAGATTGTAGCGAACATGAAAGTGGCGCGTATACTGGTGATATTTCCCTAAGTATGCTTGCAGAGTTAGGGGCTGAGCATGTTATTATTGGTCACTCTGAACGCCGTCAAGCATATAGCGAAACAAATGAACGAGTGGCTATAAAAGCCGAAAAAGCCTTAGAAAACGGTTTTGTGCCTATTGTTTGTGTAGGCGAGCCCTTAGAAGTAAGAGAAAGCGGAAACGTTTTTGAATTCGTAGGGGAACAGCTAGCTGCAATCTTAAATCGTTGCAAGCAACAATTGGACAAATTGGTCATTGCCTACGAACCTATTTGGGCCATTGGTACTGGCAAGACTGCTTCACCAGAGCAAGCGCAAGAAGTGCATGCATTTATTAGAAGCGAGTTAAAAAAGAGTAGTGAGCTATACTCACAAATAAGTATTTTATACGGTGGTAGCGTAACGGATGTTAATGCGGCCGAATTGTTTGCTCAGCATGATATAGATGGTGCCTTAGTAGGCGGAGCAAGTTTAAAAGTAGACAGTTTTAAAATAATTTGCGAACACGCAAATAAGAGGAATTAGATGTCTTTATACGAAATTTTATTGGTTGCTTATCTGATCGTTGCATTAATGCTGATTGGATTCGTATTAATACAACAAGGAAAGGGTGCTGAAGCGGGTGCATCTTTTGGCGCTGGTGGTTCAAATACAGTATTTGGTTCAAGTGGATCTGGTAACTTCATGACCAGAACAACCGCTATTTTAGCGACCTTGTTTTTCCTTATTAGCTTAATTATCGGAAGTATTACCGCAGGTTCAAGTGAACAGGAAGGTGAGTTCCAGAATATTGATGTCCCTGTTGACGTTCCTGTCGTTCCAGTCAACGATTCAGATGTTCCTGTGAGTGATTCAAGCGAAACAACTGACGTCCCAGCAGCAGACCCTGAATAGTAAAAATAAAGATTATGCGGAAGTGGTGGAATTGGTAGACACGCCATCTTGAGGGGGTGGTGAGCTATGCTCGTGCGGGTTCAAGTCCCGCTTTCCGCACCAAATAAAAACGGCAGCATTAGCTTGCCGTTTTTTTCTAATTGTATTGTTTGTTCACAGCATACTCTTATAAACGCCGGACAGAGTCCGTAGAAATACGATTAAGCTGTCGATGTTTTAGATGTCTATCAATAATACGCTTAGATTTGCCAACAAGTAGTAAAACGGCGTTATCTAATTTGTCTGCCCTAGCTTCTAGGCTAATTTTGTTAGTGCCAGGCAAAGTGAATGTAGCTGAAGTCATTACCAATTTAGTGTTGTCTGCGCTGGATGCTTCCTCAATGGTAATTGTGTAATTATCGACCACAGTAACGAATCGCGATAAATTTAAACCTAACCGAGTATCTATCATCGTTTTTTCGGCATCTGAAATTTTTAAATCTTTGCAATTTATTTTGTATTGCATTTCTTAATCATCAATTAAAAATTACCATATATTGTAATTTAACAATAAAAAGTGAACGAAAAAATTCGATTAAAAGTATAAGAATTAGTCGAAAAAAATGATGGATTCTTTCGGAACGCAGTAAATGGCAGATAATTTTAACTATAAACACCTGCATTATTTTTGGGTTGTGGCTACTGAAGGCAGCATTGCTAGGGCTGCTGAGAAGCTGTTTATTACGCCTCAAACAATTAGTGGTCAACTAAGTATGCTAGAAGAGCGTATTGGTCAGCCCTTGTTTGATCGAGTCGGGCGACGACTAAGATTGACTGAAACCGGGCGATTGGTGCTCCGCTATGCGGATGAAATTTTTGAGCTAGGTAAAGAGCTTACGGATGTGCTTAGAGGCGCGCCTTTAGTCGGCACCTCCGAATTCATCATTAGTGCGGCAAGCGCATTGCCTAAGACAATTGTTTATAAAATTTTGGAGCCAGCACTAAGCCTCTCTGAAGATGTCAGTTTATTATGTAAAGAAGGACCAGTCGAAACTATCTTAGGTGAGTTAGCTGTACACGAAGTCGATATGGTACTTACCGATACGCCGCTGTCTAGCGCATTTAGTGTTAAGGCTTATAACCACTACCTTGGGCAATCAGATTTGACATTTTTTGCCGCACCAGAGCTAGCGGGTCAACTCAAAGGAAGCTTTCCTGACTGTTTGAATAATGCGCCAATGTTGTTGCCTACTAAACAGTACGCTATTCGCCAGCTCTTTGATAAATGGAGTCACGATGCCGGTATCTTCCCACTAATTAGAGGCCAATATGACGACAGTGCTTTGATGAAAAGTTTCGGAAAAGCAGGGTTTGGCGTGTTCTTTATGCCTAGCATAATTGAAGACGAGGTAGAAAAAGGTTTCAACGTTGACATTATTGGTAATTTGAGCGAAATAACGCAAAAATTCTATGCGATATCTGCTGAACGCAAAGTCACGCACCCTGCGGTTGCTGCAGTATGTAGTGCCGCTCGAGATATTATTTTTAAATAAGTTTTATTCTTGCAGACAAATGATTATCTGCACCTAGTCATATTGTCGTTGTTCTAGGCGCTGAAGTTACGCAGAGCCGAAGGTCTTAAACTCAGGCTTTTTGCTTTGCTGATATGTACCGGTAAGCTTTGCTATTAACATATGTTCTGCACAATTGGGTTTCAGGCGATTACTCAATTGTTCTATTTCGTCTTTCGATAATGACTGAAGCCATTCAGTATAAAACGCGACAGCGCGTTTTTTTCGTTGAATGTAAGCTAAAGTCATCGAGCTAAAAACTATTGAGAATATCAAGAAACAAGCGATTGCTAATTCTTTAGGTGTATGTCCAAAAATCGCAGAGCTACACACAACGATTGTGATTGAACTAGATAAGTATAGAGATAAATACTCTGCGATACCGTTTGCTGGGAGAAAATCAGTTATTCTTTTATATATAAGCATGGTATAGGCCTTAAGCGTACTGCTATTGTTAATTGCCCTAATATTTTTATTTCTGGTAACTAGAAAAGTGGTAAAACCCCTTCTCATAATTACAGTATCGTCTCAAATTACATGAATTAGGTTTTGTTTTTCATACCTTTGTATTCAGGTGTGGCAATAAAAGAGTAAGTGGATTTGAATAAACAAAAGGCCGTATTGGTAATCTTTGAATATAAAAGCTTGCTTTAGCGAGGTTTTTTACTCATTAAGTATTTAGTTTGATGGTATTGCTATATATATGCAGCTATAATATGCGCGCGTTTAAAAGCAAATAGTTATTAATTTTAAAGGATAAATAGTGACTCCTATTACAAAAACATTCCAGTATGGTCAGCATACTGTAACGCTTGAGACTGGTGTAATCGCCAGGCAAGCATCTGCCGCAGTACTTGCGAGCATGGACGATACATCAGTTTTAGTGACTGTTGTTGGTAAAAAAGAAGCAAAAGCTGGTCAAAGCTTTTTTCCTCTTACTGTAAATTATCAAGAAAAAACATATGCCGCAGGTAAAATACCTGGTGGTTTCTTTAAACGTGAAGGTCGTCCTTCAGAAAGCGAAACGCTTATTGCACGTTTAATCGACAGACCCATTCGTCCACTATTCCCTGATGGATTCATGAATGACGTTCAGGTGGTCATCACAGTTGTATCTGCTAACCCAGAGATCCCTACTGATATTATTTCGATGATTGGTACATCCGCTGCGCTTGCGATTTCAGGTATTCCATTTAACGGACCAATTGGCGCTGCAAGAGTTGGCTATATCAATAACGAGTTTGTACTGAATACCCGTACAAGCGAAACTGAAAATAGCCAACTTGATTTAGTTGTCGCAGGTACGCAAAGCGCAGTATTGATGGTTGAGTCTGAAGCTGATATCTTACCTGAAGATGTCATGTTGGGCGCCGTTGTATACGGTCATGAGCAATCGCAAACTGTTATTAATGCGGTGAGCGAATTTGCAAGTGAAGTGAACACTACGCCTTGGGACTGGGTTGCACCTGAAGAAAATACGGCACTTAAAGATAAGATCAAGGCAATTGCTGAAGCTGAAATGACAGCTGCTTATCAAATTTCAGACAAGTTAGCGCGTAAAGATGCTGTAACAGCAATCACTGAGAAAACAGTAGAAACCTTAGTTGCGGAAGATGAAACGCTTGATGCTGCTGAAATTGCCGACTTAACTCACGAGCTAGAAAGTGACGTCGTTCGTTCACGTATTTTATCGGGTGAAAAGCGTATTGACGGTCGTGACCCTGAAACAATCCGTGCGCTACATGTAGCCACCGGCGCCTTACCTAGAACGCATGGTTCAGCATTGTTTACACGTGGTGAGACGCAAGCATTAGTTGTGGCAACGCTTGGTAATGAGCGTGATGCACAGATGATTGATGAGTTAAGTGGTACATCAAATAGTCGCTTTATGTTGCACTACAACTTCCCTCCGTATTGTGTAGGTGAAACTGGCATGATTGGTTCGCCAAAACGTCGTGAAATTGGTCACGGTAAGTTGGCAAAACGTGGAATTCAAGCGGTAATGCCGTCTGAAAAAGACTTTCCTTATGTTGTTCGCGTCGTATCAGAAATTACTGAATCGAATGGTTCTTCGTCTATGGCATCTGTTTGTGGTACGTCTTTAGCGTTAATGGATGCAGGTGTGCCAATCAAAGCGTCCGTTGCAGGTATTGCGATGGGCCTTGTGAAGTCTGATGAAAACTTTGTGGTATTGTCAGATATTCTTGGTGATGAAGATCACTTAGGAGACATGGACTTTAAAGTGGCAGGTACTACTAATGGTATTACTGCACTGCAAATGGACATTAAGATTGAAGGTATTACCACAGAGATTATGCAAATAGCGCTTAAGCAAGCAAAAGAAGCGCGCTTACATATTTTGGGTGTAATGGACCAAGCAATTTCTGGCCACAGAGATGAAATGTCTGAATTCGCGCCACGCATATATCAAATGAAGGTTGATCAAGACAAAATCAGAGATGTGATTGGTAAAGGTGGTGCAACGATTCGTGCCATTACTGAAGAGTCTGATACCAATATTGAAATTGAAGATGATGGTACGATTAAGATTTTTGCGACTGAAAAAGCGAAAGCTGATATTGCAATCTCTAAGATTGAAGCTGTTACTGCTGAAGTTGAAATTGGCAAGGTATACCACGGTAAAGTATCTCGCATCGCAGACTTTGGTGCGTTTGTAGAAGTACTTCCTGGTAAAGATGGTTTAGTGCATATTTCTCAAATTGCTCACGAGCGAGTGGCGAAAGTGACGGATTATTTGTCTGAAGGTCAAATGGTTGACGTAAAAGTCATGGATATTGATAGACAGAATCGCGTTAGGTTGAGTATGAAAGAGTTGATTGAAAAGCCAGCTCAAGCGCCTCAAGACGACGCAAACGAAGAATAGTCAAATCTTCGCATCTAATTTGGAAGGAGCCTTTTGGCTCCTTTTTTGTTCTTTGGATACTCAAATTTCTTGCGCATGCTTTTCAAGTGATCGCTACCTACATGTCACTACAATTTACAGCGAAATTTGTTAGAATTGAGCCAAACCGAAAGATAGCTAGAGTACGCACTAGTCTTACTATCTGATATTTAAAATTTTAGTCTTAGGAATAAACAATGTCTGATAATCAAGCAAATACTGAGAAACTTGAAGCTGCCGCTTTTAGACGTTTGCTAAAACATTTGGATGACAACAAGCAAGTACAAAATATCGATTTAATGATTACCGCAGATTTTTGCAGAAACTGCTTATCAAAGTGGTATATGGCCGAAGCTAAGGCACAAGGCGTTGAAATGGACTACGATGAAGCCCGAGAAGCCATTTACGGCATGCCATATTCAGAATGGAAAGAGAATCATCAACTACCTGCGACTCCTGAGCAAATGGCTGCTTTTGAAAAAAGGCGTGAAGGCAAAGCATAAATTAATGACGTATTGTTCTTTGAATACTGGGCCTTTTTAAGTAGACTAGTTGGTAGTACATCCTGTTTAGTTATCCATGCTAAGGCGCATTTTACTGCCGTAATTGAGATGATGAGATTGGGTTAAAAATCAAATAAAGGAGCGTGTGTGACGCTAGGCCGTATTAAGGTAATTTGGCTATTACTAATTATTCTTGGTGTGAGTGCTTGTCAATCAACTGCGACAAAGCCTTCATTTACCAATAGTCTTTTACTCGCAGAACCTGAACCCACAAGCCAGCGCTCTCAAATGGTGATTGCGCGGTATACACATATTCTTTATAAAGCGCCCTTAAGTGATGATGAAAAAGCAGAGCTGTTATTTCAACGCGGCATTGCTTACGATGCGATTGGGCTAACTAGTTTGGCTCGCTTAGATTATGTCGAAGCGTTAAAACTTAAGCCAGATATGGCCGCCGCGTATAATTCTGTAGGTGTTCACCATATTCAACAAGGTAACTACTTACAAGCTTATGAAGCGTTTGATTCCACGCTTGATATCAATCCCGAATATCATTTTGCCTTGTTGAACCGAGGTATTGCGCTTTATTATGCTGGCCGAGCAGAATTGGCATCAGCAGACACAGCAGCGTTTTTAGAGAAAGACAAGTCTGATCCTTATCGAGTGTTATGGAACTTTATTACCGAAAATAAAGTTGACCCAGTGGCCGCTGCGAGTGAACTTGCCGCACATCGACAGCGCCTTGATGAATCAAATTGGGCAACGAGTATTGTCGATTTTTACCTTGGAAACATTGATGAGAAAACGGTTATCGCATCTTTGCTAAAAGAAGTAAATTCTCAAGCAGAACTGAATAATAGGCTATGTGAAGCCTACTTTTATCTTGGTAAATATCATGCTGCTAGAGGAAATCAAATGATAGCAGCTAATTACTTTAAATTGTCTTTAAGTACCAATGTGCATGAGTATGTTGAGCACAAGTACGCCAGAATTGAACTGGGCAATTTACGGTCTCAGTCGACGAATACGCCTTAATACATTCCATGTTGACTCAAAAAGTAAAGTGGTTCGCATTAGGTATAGTGCTGCTATTTTCTGGTAGCGGCTATAAAAATGCTAGCTATCTACTTAATGTTGGTATTGAAAAGCAAAACCCTTACCTTATTTGGCAAGCGTTTGTTTTAGGCGAATCCGACGCTAGCGCGGCACTTCTTAACCTTAAATTGTCTGACACGTCTAAAGTACTTTGGTATGACGTATTGGCTCTGAATGGCAATATTGACGCTGCAAAATACCTAGCTGACAATACGATTCATAAAGGCACCCAAACCCACTACTACAGATTGGCTGCTGAGCAAGGCGATGCCAATGCGCAATTCGAGTATGCCCTGCTGCAAGACGCAGACCTAAGCGAAATGCAACGGTTTTTGACCTTGTCGGCCGAACAAGGTTACCCGCCAGCGGTTATTGCTTATGCTAAATTCCTTCACGCAAAACTAGATGCAAATGAAGCTGATATATTATATTGGTTGGATAAAGCTTCAAAACTTGACGCCGAAAGTGCGATTAAGTTGGCAAAGCGTTTTTGGCTTAATCATAACAAAAAGGACGCGATTAAGTACTTCGAACATGCCAAAAGTATGGGCAATTCGAGAGCATCAGCATATATTAACGTGTTGCAAAATTATAATGAACAAACACTAAACGCATTATTTGACAATGCGGAAACGGGCACAGACGTGAATTGTTTGCAGACAATACAGCCCATTGCGCGGTCTTTAGAATCAATGGTGCAGGCGGTATCAATGTACAATGACTTTAAAAAGGACGAGCGTTTGGCATCGCTGGACATGTGCTTGCTAGTGCCGCGTTGGTTACCTGAGAATGAAATGAAATGTCATTTTGACACAAGCACTGGTAGGAATACTTGTGATTTGATTGAATTGGCATCGTATAAGAAAAATCTCCCTTTTAGCCATATGGTGTTTTTTGTAGAGCGCGGAAAAGCTTATGTTCAAAATGGCATTATGTATGTGGATTTGGCTGATGAATACTCTGTATTTGTGCATGAGCTTGCACATTTTGTTGGATTTGTCGATGAGTATAAGTTGACTGAAGCGACGGCCAATAACTACTGTATGCCTGACAGTGTACCAAACTTACTCTTCTATGAACCTTCGGCGCCAGAAGCGCGAAAAAAGCTAGCGTGGTGGAACGAACTGTTTGATAAAACGCAACTCCGGATCAATATGCCTGATGATATCGAGGGTAAAAAAAGCGTGGCAACGATATTGGCCGGTGAGAATGCACTGGGTCAAAGTAAGGCGCAAAAGGCTGCGCCTATTGATAATACTGGAGCAGGAGAAGGGGTAGCAGTAGATAGTATAAATGTCGAAGGGCCATCGTTGATTGAACCAGAGCCTCAACCTAGTTTGAGTATTTCATCAAGCAGAGCGTGCGATAGTCTGGATATAAAGTCATTTAAACCGACATCTGAAATTACCTTTTTAGAACATCACGACACTGAAAATATTCCAGCGCTATATATTCATATGTGGCAAGCTATGCTCGAAGAAAAAACAGATGAAAAGCCACTAATTAAAGCACTATTTAATGCGGCCAATCAAAGTAAAAATGCCGATTTAATTGACCATTGGGCAGATGTTTATTATTCCCTATAAGGATACTTGTCAGGAGTCTGAGTGATGTACTATCTGCGCGACAAGGCATTGTCTCTCAATTGTTCAACCCACATCTGCGTTGCGCCGCATATTGCCACTGGCATGACGATAAAATTGAGTATAGGGATAAGAGAAAATATATTCACCATTATACCGAAACTAAAACTTCTACCCTTATCTTCTGCTAGTTGCTGACGCATTGGTTTAAATCCGATTTTATGATTATCGAAAGGGTAGTCGCAATATTGAATAGCCATCATCCACGCGCCAAACAGAAACCACAAAATTTGGCCTATCACCGGGAGTAAGAAAAACGCAATTAAAAATACAAGTGCTCTCGGCAGAAAGTAACCAAGTTTTGCTAATTCACGACCCAGTGTGCGAGGAATGTCTTTAACTACAGCGGAAAACCCCTCGTTACCCATCGGTTCATTTCGTAAATGTAACTCAATTTTTTCACTTAAAATGCCATTAAATGGTGCTGCAATCCAATTTGATAACGTCCCAAATAGCAAGGCGAAAACCAACAAGATAGCAATAATTGCTATAGGGAATAGCACATAGCTAAGCCAGCTTAAAAAAGCGGGTAATAACTCAAGTATGTACGTAACTCCGTCATTGATGTAATCAACGATGAAGTACAATGACACCGAAAATAGCACTAAATTAACGATAAACGGTATGAATACAAAACGCTTAATTCCTTTCGTAGTAATGAGGTCAAACCCATTAAGGAAGTATCGCGCACCACTTGTATTTGGCATTATGTCTCCTAATTCTCTTTTTTGCATACTTATATAGCTACATTCCAAAAAACTACAACTAAATAACCATCAACAGCAAAATAACTATCAACAACAAAATTATACGCGTTTGGATACGAACCGATACGAACAATTGTTACTAATCTTGTCTATCAACTGACGTTTAATAAGATTTCTTAATCTATAGTTGTTGTTCCTGCAAGAAGTATAGCCTACACTAGCAAAGCACTTTACGCTGCATGCTATCAAAGTAACTATCTAATTTAGAAGAGAAATTAAGCACTTAACACAACTATGCGGTTAAAACGAATTAGACTCGCGGGCTTCAAATCTTTTGTCGATCCGACCACTATTCCTTTCCCTGGCGATATGACGGCGATACTTGGGCCAAATGGGTGTGGAAAGTCTAATGTTATTGACGCAGTAAGATGGGTCTTAGGTGAAAGCTCAGCAAAAAACTTGCGCGGTGATGCTATGACTGATGTTATCTTCAATGGTTCTAGCGCCCGCAAGCCCGTATCTCAATGTTCCGTAGAATTAGTCTTTGACAATACATCCGGCAGAATAGCGGGCGAATATGCGTCATACAATGAACTCTCTATAAAACGGGTTGTTACTAAAGAGGCTATTTCTACATATTTGCTAAACAGTGCAAAATGCAGGCGTCGTGATATAACGGACTTGTTTTTAGGCACTGGGCTTGGCCCACGCAGTTATGCCATTATTGAACAGGGCATGATATCCAAACTGATTGAATCAAAACCTCAAGAACTTCGTGTTTTTATTGAGGAAGCCGCAGGTGTTTCTAAATATAAAGAACGCCGAAAAGAAACCCAAACGAGAATTAAACACACGAAAGATAACCTTGAGCGATTAGAAGATGTAAGAGCTGAACTCGGAGATCAGCTTGCGAAGTTAAAACGTCAAGCGGTGGCAGCCACTCGGTACAAAGAACTTAAGGAAGAAGACCGTACCTTAAAAGCGCAGTTAGCGACCTTACGCTGGTTAGCACAGACTGAACTGGTTAAGCAATCAGACAAAGTTATTTTACAACATCGTGAACAGCTCAATAATTTGATGGCGGGTAAACAGCAGGATGAATCGGGTCTGCAAGCGCTCAAGAATGAACAAACCATGTTTAAGCAAACGGTCAATGATATTCAACAGCAAATATATCGCCTTGGTAACGAGATCACCAAAGTTGAACAGTCTCAACTCTTTGCGAAAAAGCGCGGTTCTCAAATTCAAATTGAAATCGATCAAATCTCCCAGCAATCCTCAGAAGCTAAACATGCATTGACGAGTGTTGAAACAGAGCTGGACGATACTGAACAACTTATTATGGCGGCAGAGCCTGAACAACTGACTATTGAAGCGCAACTAGAAGATATTGCACTGCGTAAGCAAGACGCAGAAGCAACGTTGGAAGCATTAAGCAGAGAGTATAAACGTCAAGATGACCAGTATCTTCAACAGAAGCAGCAGTTACAGCAAAAACATGGAAAAATGCAGCAAACGTTGAGTTTACAGCAACGAACAGAATCAAGAATAGCTGAATTGACATTGGAACTGGATGAATTTCTGGACAATCATGATGAAGATTTGTCTTTGCTTCAAGCGCAACTCGAAGACGCTAAAATGGATTTATTGAGCTGCGAAGAAACGCTTGAAGAAAAACAGGCTGGACTTAATCAGGCAAAAAACTTGTTTGTTGATAAAGATACGGCTCATCGGGAACTTGAAAAAAAACAGCTTACTCTGCAAGCGCAGTTTGACGCGCTTTCGGCAATGCAGGTCCAAACTAACAAAAACATACCAGAGTGGTTAGTGGGTAATTCGACTCCAATTTGGCAAGCGTTTTCGATTGCTGAAGGCTACGAAAAAGCCTTGGAAGCGGCATTAAGGTTGTTTGGTGATGCCTTGGTTTGTGGCAAGGACCAGTCGATGGACCTGTCACTACCTCTGATTCAAGGCGTCCTATTTAGTCAGCGCTTTGTCACTGAAAAAGTTGAAGGTACGCTGGCAAGCATCGTCTTGCAAGCTGAGGTGCCAGCACTATTTAACACCATTACTGTGGTAGAGGATGTGCTTGATGCACAACATAAGGTCGCTGATTTATCTGGATTTCAAAGTATTCTTACCAAAGAGGGTACATGGATTTTTTCTAGTGCGGTTATATCTAGCGCGTTGGAGCAAGACAGTAAAGTGGAGCGCGCAGCGTCCATGCGCAAAATTAGAGGGCAATTGTATACGCTAGACGTCGAATTAAGTGATGCTGCACAAGTCTTAGCGGATAGTCGCGTCAACGTTGATAAGGTGGAAGGTGAGGTGCAGAATGTTAAGACCATACAATTACAACACTCACAGCAAGTACAACAACTTGAGAACCAGTGGCAATTTTCTCAAATGCGTCAAGCGCAAGACAAACAACGAAAGCAAAAGGTACAAAGTGAATTGCAAAAGCAACAAAGTACACTCGTTGAAGAAGAAGAAAGTTTAGCCTTACTTAATGAGGAAATTGAAGAGTTAAGTGTGCAAGTTGCAATACTTGAAGAAGAGCGACAAGAGCAGGATATTGCAAAAGAGCGGCGTACTCGACAGATTCAAGATATTAATACCCAATATGCGCAAGTACAAGCGCGGGCTCATGAGCATGCGATGCAAGCCCAGCGTTTACAGAATTCATACCAGATACTGAATGAACAAAAACGCACTAAAACACAGCAAATGGAAGATTATGCTGACAAGTTAAATTTATTGCGCGACGAAGCGGAAACCTTACTCATGCCTTCTGAAGAACAGGCGGAAATACTGCAAGAGATGTTGCTTGAAAAAGAAAGTTTGGCGGACGAGCAACAAACACAGGCACAAGCGCTTGCAAAAGTAGAACAACAAATCAGCGATATAGAGAAGGGGCAGGCCGGTGTAAATGCACGAGTAGACGCCGTAAAAGCTGAGATTGAGAGTGAAAGGCTGCATGGAGAAACTGCGCGCGTCAGGGCACAATCTTTTATTGAGCAATTAGCTGAAATGAAGCAAGCCATAAAAGACGTATTGGCCTTATTACCTGAAGATGCTGATGAACAAAATTATCAATCTAGATTAGAAAAAGTTAGTGCGTCACTACAGCGTTTAGGCGCAGTCAACTTAGCCGCTGTGCAAGAGTTTGAAGAACAGTCAGAACGCAAAAAGCATCTGGATACCCAAAACGAAGATTTAACGAGTGCGCTAGAAACGCTTGAAAATGCCATGCGTAAGATTGATAAAGAAACGAAAAGTCGATTTAAATCTACTTACGATAAAGTGAATGAAGATCTAAAATCGTTATTTCCTAAAGTATTTGGTGGTGGTTCGGCGTATCTCGCTTTAACAGATGATGACTTACTGGATACGGGTGTTACTATAATGGCAAGGCCACCGGGTAAGAAAAATAGTACAATTCAGTTACTATCTGGTGGAGAAAAAGCGCTAACCGCATTATCATTGGTATTTGCTATCTTTAGACTGAATCCTGCGCCGTTTTGTCTGCTGGATGAAGTAGATGCGCCACTGGATGATGCGAATGTCGGGCGCTTTTGTAAACTCGTCGCAGAAATGTCAAAAACTGTGCAGTTTATTTACATAACACACAATAAAGTTGCAATGGAGATGGCGACCCATTTGACCGGTGTGACCATGGCGGAACCTGGCGTTTCAAGAATGGTCTCAGTGGATATGGAAGAAGCCTTAGCGATTGCTGAATAAGAAGTAAAATAAAAGGGTTGGCATGCAACAAGAGCTGCAAATTACACTACTTATCATTGGTGGATTATTCATTATAGGCGTGCTTGCTCACGGCTTTTGGTCTATTCGCAAGAATAATAAACGACTGCATCAGTCAAATTACGAGACGCGTAAAAACTGGGAGCCAACATTTAGTGAGGACGACGAAGAAATCGAATACGATGACGTAGTCATTAGTTCGGCACGTGTTATTGATGATCCAGTTAAAAAAAGTACGCCTAGCGCAGCGACAACGGGTACCGAAGAGACCTTGGTGAATATTGAACTACCGACATCAAAACCTTCTGAACCTGACAGTTTAGAGAGTGCTTCGGCAGACGATAGCGGGCCAAGCGCTTTATCTGCACACACTGATGATAAGGACTCCTTTGTCAGCGATGAGGTATTGTCGGAAGATTCGCTTACGTTGGATGAAGATCACCTTACTGAAAAGACAGGCAATACAGAAAATGCGGATGAAACGTTCTCTTCAGATTATTCAAATGCTGATGTTGGGGCATTAACGACCGAACTTGAGCAAGCGGATACACAACAAAATCAAGATGCGCCAATATATTCTGGTGTGGTTACACAGCCAAAACCAGAGTTTGTCAAAAACAAAGTTGAAGCAAACGTTCAAGACGAGAGCATACCTGAACCGCCTGGTTTTTTATTAAAAAAGGCCGGCGACGTGAAAATTGACGATACCTCAGACTCTGACTTAAGTGACAAGCGAATCGATGATGAGTTAGCCACTGACAAGCCAAAAAAACCAGAAGCACCTAGACCTGATTTTAGTTTAGATGCTGAGTCATTCGAACAACCTACCGTGCAGACTACAAAAACAGTTAAAATGACTGAAAATGATAAACCTAAGAAGGATCTTAGTTTAGCAGAACAGGCAAAACGGTTTGTGCGTCGCAACAAAAAAACAGTCGCGGACAAGATACGTAAGGATCCGGTGATTGATACGAAGAAGAGCACTGACGATCAGATGAGAATAGACTTTGATGAAAGCCCATCCGCCAATCGAGGTTTTTCTACTGAACGTTCAAGGTCTGCAGAAGAAAAGCCCGTGGAAAATGAACGTGCTACAACAAATGGAGCATCTGAAAAAACTGCGCCAGCGTCTGATGTGCTCATTTTAAATGTGCAAACGCCTAGCGACAATCCTATTGCTGGAGCTGCGTTGTTACCGATGTTACTAACGTTAGGGTTTAAGTTTGGCGAGCATGATATTTTCCACCGTCATGTCAATACAAATGGTAAAGGGCCCATTTTGTTTAGCCTGACAAACATGTTTAAACCCGGTGTGTTTGATATCGATAATATGGAGAATTTCTCAACGCAAGGCGTCGCATTGTTTATGATGTTGCCTATTGATGGCGACGCGCAGCAAGTGTTTAATATGATGCACAACGCTGCACGTAAGATATCTGAAGAGTTTGGCGGTAAAATTTTGGATGGTAATAAAGTCCCTATTAGCAAACAAAGTTTACAACAGTATGCTGAGCGTATCCGCGAATTTGAACGACGAAAGTTGTCGCAATAAGTCGCTAAATCATCTAAGAACGTTGCATGTTTGCAAGGTTGCCTCGGTGTATGGCGTTATTATCGCGTTACGGTATGACCACATGAATAGCGCTCATAGGCGACGCAAAAATATTATTAAATCCCATCACAAATTTATATAAATGATCACAGGCTTAAGTTAATAAAATAATGACACTTGAACAAAAGCGAACTGAATACACTAGCATTAAACACCAGTTAGAAGAATTTGCACATCAGTATTATGTGTTAGATAACCCGAGTGTACCCGACGCTGAGTATGACAGGTTAATGCTTGCCTTAATTGCAATTGAGAAAGAATTTCCAGCATTAAAAACACCTGATTCGCCCTCGCAAAAAGTCGGTGGCCGAGCACTCACTAAGTTTGAGCAAGTCACCCACGAAATACCTATGTTGTCTCTTGACAACGGTTTTGACGACGCCGATCTATTTTCGTTTGAACAACGTGTTAAGGACCGCTTAAACGCCGTTGGCGATATTGAATTTGCATGTGAACCCAAATTAGATGGTTTAGCGGTCTCCATTCTTTATGAAAATGGTCTGCTAGTCCAAGCAGCCACTCGCGGAGATGGTCAAACGGGAGAAAATATTACTGAAAACGTAAAGACAATCGCGAATGTGCCATTGCGCCTAAGAGGGGATAATTTGCCCCAGCGCCTTGAAGTTCGTGGTGAAGTCTTTATGCCAAAAGCCGGATTTGAGGCCTTAAATGAGCAACAGCGTGCATCCGGTGGAAAACTATTTGTTAATCCAAGAAACGCGGCAGCTGGCGCACTGCGGCAGTTGGACTCTAAAATAACAGCAAAACGACCTTTACGTTTGTATGCCTATTCTGTTGGCGTGTTGGAAGGTGGCGATATTGCTAATGAAACCACACATAGCGCTCGCCTTTCCGCGTTAGCTGACCTAGGGTTACCCATTTGCGCAGAGAGCGGAAAAGTTATTGGCGCAGAGCAAACGGTAGAATACTTCAATAAAATTGGAAGTATGCGTGCCAAGCTAAGTTATGACATAGATGGTGTTGTATTTAAAGTAAATGACCTTGTTTTGCAGCAACGCTTAGGGTTTGTATCTAAAGCTCCTCGTTGGGCTATGGCGCAGAAGTTTCCAGCACAAGAGGAACTCACCGTATTAAATGACGTGGAGTTTCAAGTTGGGCGTACTGGCGCAATTACGCCAGTAGCAAGGCTTGAGCCCGTTTTTGTTGGCGGCGTGACTGTCTCGAATGCAACCTTGCACAATCAAGATGAGATTGAGCGTCTCAATGTTAAGGTCGGCGATACTGTAATTATTCGTCGAGCGGGCGACGTGATCCCGCAAATTGTATCGGTAGTCGAAGAACGCCGACCTGAAACTGCCTCCGATATTGTATTTCCGGTCAACTGCCCGATATGCGAATCTCATATCGAAAAGCTCGAAGGCGAGGCTGTTGCTCGTTGTACTGGTGGTTTAGTGTGTCAAGCACAGCGTAAAGAGGCGATAAAACACTTTGCGTCTCGTAAAGCCTTTGATATCGAAGGGCTAGGTGACAAGGTCGTTGAGCAACTCGTTGACAATAATCTTATTAATACACCAGCCGACATTTTCCAATTGACCTTACCTCCGCTAGTTGCATTAGAGCGAATGGGGGATAAATCCGCGGTGAATCTGTTGCGCGCTATTGATACATCAAAAACAACGACCTTGCCTAAGTTTATATACGCATTAGGTATTCGTGAGGTGGGTGAGGCAACTGCACGGAATTTGGCTTTACACTTTACAACCCTTGATGCTGTAATTTCGGCAAACCTAGAAGCGCTGATTGAAGTTAGCGATGTAGGCAATGTGGTTGCTAAGCACATCGTGAATTTCATGCGTGAAGAGGCTAATGTCAATATTATTCAAAAACTCATTGAGTTTGGTGTGAACTGGCCTGATATTGAAACGCCAAACGAAGACGAACAGCCGTTTAACGGCAAAGCAATCGTCCTTACAGGAACGCTTACACAAATGGGCCGCAGTGAGGCAAAAGCAAAGTTACAATCACTCGGCGCAAAAGTCACAGGGAGTGTCTCAGCGAAAACTGACTTGCTGATTGCCGGGGATAAAGCTGGCTCTAAGCTTAATAAAGCTGAACAGTTAGGGATAGAAACATGGGATGAACAACAGTTTGTAGATTTTTTACGACGTCTTGATACTTAAAAGCAAAACATCAATGTATGCCCAAGCAATATTTTGGGCCTATTTTACGTCTTCCATATTTTTACGATTTTTCCACGCATTTCTAACTGACCAACACCATACCCAATCTAATCCGAAGTAGCCAATTAATCCCGCGACGACCGAGCAAATAAAACAGCCAAGCAAAAATGCAGGCCCAATCGTATTGAGTGATTCAATTACCCAAGACCAACTTAATTCAAACTGGAAGGCTGTCATTTCGGTCCCAAGTACAGTACTCCCTACTAAATAAGCAGAATAGAATATAGGTGGCATTGTTAAGGGGTTTGTTATCCATACTGTGGCGATAGAAAGCGGCAAATTAACTCGAAGCGGAATAGCCAGACCTGCGGATAAAAACATTTGAAATGGGACTGGCCAAAATGCGAAAAACAAGCCGATACCAAATGCGCCTTTTGCGGAGCGACGATTTAGGTGCCATAAATTGGGATCATGTAACAGTGCACCAAACATTTTTAGTGCTTTTTGAGACTTCACCTGCTCATGACTGGGTAAAAATCGGTTTATAAATTTTTTAGGCATAAAACGGACTACTCACTTAACGCTCATGCTAACAAGACTAGATACATTCATGATTGCATTTATCGCAATTTTCCTGACCGGGACATTATGGCCTAGTATACCGCATATTTCACTTTCATTTATTGCCATATTCATCGCTTTTCCATGCATGTTGGCTCGTACTTTTAGACCGTATATTACTTTATCGACGCCGATCGCTGGCGCTTTACTCGGTTTTTCTTGGGTGTGTATCAGCGCCAATTGGTATTTATACGGACAATTGGATAGAAGCAAAATTCACCAGCAAGTGCTGATAGAAGCGAGCGTTGGCAGCATAATAATAGAAGAGGCTCCTTTTACGCAAATTAAGTTTTTATTAAAAGTAAATCGTTATGGTGTCATAAAAAGCTTCATCAACCCACCAGAAATATTGGTTTCTTGGCGCAAGCCCAGCTTTCAAATAAAACAAGGCGATGTCGTCAAGCTTTATGTGTCTGTTAAAGACACTGCTGGTAACGCTAATCCCTATACGTTCAACTACCAAGAGTGGCTAGTTAGCCGGAATATTGTTGCAACCGGCAGTGTTATCGACAGCCCCTCAAACACTATTGTTCGTCATTCAGCCAGTCAACGGCAAGTTTTATTGGATAAGTTATTAGGTAAAAACACAGTAGAGGGTTCACTTTTTTACATGCCTTGGATAGCCGCTTTGTCTTTAGGATATCGTGACAAATTAAGTAAGCAAGATTGGGCATTGTTACAATCGACGGGTACTGCACATTTGTTTTCCATCTCAGGTATGCATTTAGCCTTAGTTGCTGCATATTGCGCCGTTTTGGGTAAATACGTCTTCGGTCTTATATTCTCTTTATTTCGGTTACATAATACTAGCATGACGTCTGCTAATCTGTGTTTCGTCGTTATATCGAGTGCTACATATGCATGGTTATCGGGTATGGAAGTGCCTGTTATAAGGGCATTGATCGCGGTATTGGTATTGTCGTTCCTTGCAATATTTCAACGAAACTGGGCAATAAGAACAAAATTTATCTGCTTATTATTTATGTTTTGCTTGTTGTTTCCATACAGTGTTTTAGGGATTAGTTTTTGGCTCAGTTTTACTGCTGTATTGCTAATTCTTTTTTATATGTGGCGCTTTCCAGTGGGGGAGTTAAGCGCATTTAAAGATAAGTGCCTTGCATTTGTTAAACTACAGAGTTTTTTGAGTCTGTCTACGATTCCAATTACGTTTTCAGTATTTGGTACTATTTCCGTAAGTGCAATATTGGCAAATTTGCTATTGGTGCCCTTTGTTAGCTTTATTGTATTGCCCCTATGCGTCATCTTACTGGTTGGGTTAATGTTAGACGTAAATATGCCAAGTTTATTCTACCTTGTTGATTTTTTAATGCAGATGGTCGTTACATCTTTAGGCTTTTTTGATTTGTGCCTACCTGCCATTAAATATTCTGGGGATGTCAGCGTAGTATCGACGTTACTCACTTTTAGCCTCGGTCTTTTAATACTACTACCAATTTGGTCGCCTAAAACACTTAGCTTACTTGGTGGTGTTAGTGTATGGCTAGTTTATTTGTATATTTTTGCCGACAATGAATTTGATATTGGTAAAGGTGCAAAAAACGTTACTTTTAACGTGTTTGATGTTGGGCATGGTAACGCATCATTACTGCGTGTTGGACAGAGTGCCTTACTATTCGACACGGGAGCAGGCAAAGCACATGAATATAGTCATGTAGAACAAGTATTACAGCCTTTTCTACGAGCAAAGCGTGTTAAAAAACTTAAACATGTATTCATTAGCCATTTTGATCAAGACCATGCAGGTGGCTTGTTTGCATTGCATCAGAAAATAGACTTTGAACAACTTCATACACCTCAACAGACCTGTGTCAAAGGTAATCACTGGGAAATAAGCGAAGATAATAATACCAGCACTGAGCAAATCTTCATTAAGGCGCTCTGGCCGTTAAGGCCCAGTTCAGGTAATCATAACAATGAAAGTTGTGTATTAATGATAGAGACAAAAAATGCAAATATCTTACTCGCAGGTGACATTGAAAAAAGCGCGGAAGAGCACTTACTTGCGTCAGGTGCCTTAGACAAACTGGATATTAATATTCTGATTGCACCACACCATGGAAGTCGAAGTTCGTCTTCTCTAGCATTCGTACAAAAAATTAGGCCCGACTTTGTTATTTTTGCGACTTCGAATCCAAGTAGGTGGGGGCACCCACATAGTGAGGTCGTCTCACGTTATTTGAGAGTGGAAAGTAAAATACTGCATGTTGGACAGCTAGGTGCTATTGAATTTGACCTGAGTGAACCTCAAATTAAGCTAAGCACTTATCGTGAACACCTGTATAATCGATGGTACTTCAAGTCTTGGGCTGCATTAGAACAATAATATCCCGTGCTTTGAAAATCTAGACGACAAAAATAAAAGACAATAAAAGGAAAATGTTGCATATATGGCGACATCAGACGACAAAATAGAAAAAAGTAAATCACCTAATTTTACGCGTTTTTTGACTTACGTAGCACCGCATAAATTACTACTATTCGTTGCGATATTGGGCATGATTGGTTATGCGTCGATAGATGTGTTTTTCTTTTCACAGTTAAAACCAATTATTGATGAAAGTTTGCACAATGGAAATTACTACTACCTACAGATAGCAGCATATGTTGTCGTTCCTTTATTTATTTTACGTGGTATTAGTAATTTTGTCGGCACCTACACACTGGAATATGTTGCGACCAAAGTCGTGATGAAAATACGTCAGGAACTTTTCGAGAAATACATTCATTTGCCAGTCGAATTTCATGACCATAATTCCACTGGTAGCCTCATGTCTAAAATATTATATGACACTGAACAAGTCAGATATGCCGCCGGTAAAGCGATGTTGACCATTGTTAGAGAAGGTATGTTCGTCGTTGGTTTGTTGGGTCTGATGTTTTATTACTCGTGGCAGTTGTCATTGATTTTTTTACTTATTGGCCCTGCGGTTGCGGTTGTTGTGTCAGTAGTAAGTAAGCGTTTTAGAAAAGTCAGCAAAGCTATTCAGAACGCAATGGGCTCACTTACATCTAATATTGAGCAGGCAGTAAAAGGCCATAAAGTGGTATTGATGTTTGACGGACAAACGCTTGAAAGTGAACGTTTTTCTGAAAAGAATAACTACAATCGTCAACAGTCAATGAAACTCGTGTCGTCACAATTGTTGAGCGTTTCCACTATTCAAGTTATTGCTTCAGTCGCGTTAGCGGTGGTCCTTTTTATCAGCAGCGTGCCGGGCATGATTGATAATTTAACGGCGGGTGTATTTGTATCTGTGGTGGTTTATATGGTCATGTTGCTTAAACCCTTAAAACAGCTCACCACAGTGAATACCGAGTTTCAAAAAGGTATGACGGCATGTGCCAGTATATTCAGCATTCTTGATGAAGAAAATGAAGAAGATACGGGGACAAAAGTAGTTGAGCGGGCAAAAGGGCATATTGAGTTTAAAGACGTAACATTTACTTATCCCACAAAAGACCAACCGGCACTAAAAAACATTAGTTTTGAAGCAAAACCGGGGCAAACCATCGCGTTGGTCGGTCGCTCGGGTAGTGGGAAATCTACGATTTCAAGTTTGCTTACGCGTTTCTATCAAGCTGATAACGGGCGTATTTGTATCGACGGTTTTGATATATCGTCGCTTAAACTAAGAAGCCTTCGGAGGCAATTTGCTTTAGTTTCGCAACAGGTTACCTTGTTCAACGACACTATTGCTAACAATATTGCCTATGGTCGACAATCGCTTGTTACTCGTGAGGATATTGTTGATGCCGCTAACATTGCGCATGTTTCTGAATTTGTGGCAGAGCAATCTGACGGCTTCGACACCGTTATTGGTGAGAACGGCTTGATGTTGTCTGGTGGTCAACGTCAACGTATAGCGATTGCAAGAGCTATCCTTGCGGATGCGCCGATTCTCATACTCGATGAAGCAACGTCAGCACTTGATACAGAATCTGAAAAATTCATTCAACAAGCCTTAGAAGAATTACAAAAAACGCGCACTAGCATCGTGGTTGCTCATCGCTTATCAACCATCGAAGCAGCTGATTTAATACTGGTAGTAGAACAAGGTGAAATAGTTGAATTGGGCAGTCACGCCAATTTGTTGGAAAAGCAGGGAATGTATGCGCAGTTGCATGCAATGCAATTTTCTTAATTTGGTCTGGTAATGTCAATTAGTCAATCACTATATAAAAAGCCAACCTGGTTATGGTTGTTAGCGCCATTTTCTGCGTTATTTTGGGCGGTGCAATTATTTCGAAGAACAGCGTTTACGTTGAATATATTTGCTCGCTATCGTAGTAAATTACCTGTTGTGATTGTGGGTAACATTACCGCGGGTGGCAATGGCAAAACACCCGTCGTATTGGCCTTAGTCGAGTACTATATTGCGCAGGGGGTGACACCTGCCGTGTTATCTAGAGGATATGGCGGTAATCAAACGAGTTTCCCTCATTTGGTGTCAAAAGAATGCATTGCGTCATTGGTTGGTGACGAGCCGTGTTTAATTCGCCAGCGTTACGACATTCCAGTGGTCATAGACCCGGATCGTGCGCGTGGCGCTAAATTTATATCGTCCTTAACTAATGCAGAAGTCATTATTTGTGATGATGGTCTGCAACACTATCCCTTAGAACGGGATATGGAAATTTGTGTGATGGATGAACGAGGCATTGGAAACGGGTATTTGCTGCCAATGGGGCCGATGCGTGAAACCTCAGACCGAATAGACCTAGTTGACTACGTATTGTTTAACGGTAAAGACTATTCAACCTTGTCTTGCTTGAATAATATAGATACTGATATTGCTAGCTTTTCTTTAGCACCAAATGCGTGGGTTAACGTGAGTAACGAAAAAGAATTATCGATACAGGAAGGTATAGACTATTTTGCTGGAAAATCGCTGCTAGCGATGGCGGGTATTGGCGATCCGCAGCGTTACTTTACTGCGCTAACGAATATGGGTCTAGCAATAAATGATACAAAAGCATTCGCCGATCATAAGCACTTTTCCAAAAATGACATTCCTCAAAATACGCTAGTGTTAATGACTGAAAAAGACGCGGTAAAGTGCAAAATATTTGCGCATTCTGACTGCTGGTATTTGCGCGTAAATGCTGACATTCCAGCAGCATTTTACAATGCCCTAGATGAAAAAATGATAAACCTCATTGGAGAAAAACAACATGGCGTTTAATAAGCAACTTTTAGATATCGTGGCTTGTCCAGTTTGTAAAGGAAAACTAGTACTGGCGACAATAGAAGAAAAAGAAGTATTAGTATGTAAATTTGATAGATTGGCCTATCCCATAAAAGACAATATTCCGGTCTTGCTTGAAACAGAAAGTTCTGAGCTCTCTTTAGATGTTATGGAGACGTTAAAATAATGCAGTTTACTGTGGTTATTCCTGCGCGTTACGCTAGTACTCGTTTTCCGGGCAAGCCGTTAGCTCAAATTCGTGGTAAGGCAATGTTGGCACATGTACATGATCGTGCTATTGAGTCCGGGGCTAGTCGAATTATTGTTGCGACTGATGATGACAGGATTGCGAGCTTAGTTCAACAATTCGGCGGCGAACTATGTATGACGGGGGCGCATCACGTCAGCGGCACAACACGCATTAGTGAAGTTATTCAAAACTGCAACATTAGTGAAAATGAAATAGTTGTGAATGTGCAGGGTGATGAACCTTTTATACCGGCTGAAAACATAAGGCAAGTCGCGTCAAACCTATCTAAGTTCGATGATTATCCTATGGCGACACTTTGTTACCCTATTGCTGAAACCGACGATTTATTAAATCCAAATGTGGTCAAAGTGGTTCAGAGTGAAGCAGGGAGTGCCTTATACTTTTCACGCTCTCCCATTCCATTCCCTGCTAAATATATGAGCGATGGAAAGTTGACGGTTGCTCTCTCACAGATCCCGATGACATTCTATCGTCATATTGGCATTTATGCATACAGGGCTGGCTTTGTTAAAAAGTACGCAAGCATGTCTGCGGCACCACTTGAAACAACTGAATCTTTAGAACAACTGCGCGTATTGGCAAATGGCTTTCCCATTCATATTGAAGCCAGTAAAGCTGCACCACCACATGGCGTTGATACACCTGAAGATTTGGCCCGTTTAAGTTAATGCTAAACAGGCAGCACTAGTCGGTACTAAAAGCATCAGTCAAAAATTTCATCACTAATTTTATTCGTTCAACTTTTCTTAGGTCAGGGTGGGTTAAAATCCATAATTGATTTTCTTTTGCTGGTGTGAAAGTGAACAAGCGCACTAACTCCGGCTGTCTTAGATCATCAGGCAGAACTGCTACACCATGTGATTTAGCGGCTAAACAGGCCATTGCAATAAAGTCGTCGGTTCGCGTACTAACATTGGATGCAAAGTTGTTGTCCTGCCAAATGAAAACAGGATGATTACGCAATGTGCCTGCAGCGCCTATTAAGCTGTGATTAGCCAATTCGCTTAGATTTTTAGGTTTGCCACGTTTTTTAATATAATCTGAGTGAGCATAAACTCCCCACTTAATTCGACGAACCTCTCGACCTATCAGGTATTCGGGAGGTGTGGATGTTACCCTTAACGCAATATCTGCCTGGCGACTATTCATATTCAGCTCTAGCGGAGTGACCAATAGTTCTAGTTGTATTTCAGGATAGAGTACCTTGCATTCTGATAGATACTGCGGCAAGTTACTATATGAAAAGCTGGTCGGGGCAGTAATTCTTACAAGGCCCTTTGGTTGAGTATCTTGACCTGCAACTTGGCGTTCAATGTTATCAAAAGAGTCACGTATACTGCGGCCTTGCGTTAATACTTTTTCCCCTAATTCCGTTAATTCATAACGACCATTTAAGCGTTCGAATAGTCGACCGAGTTGTTCTTCAAAGCTATTGATTCGGCGATATACTGTTGAATGACTCATATTAAGTGTTTTAGCCGCGTCAATCAGATTTCGTTTTTCAGCAATGGTTAAAAAAATTTTTAGTGCATTCCAATCCATAATATTCAACGTTTGCAAATATGATAATTCGATTTTCATATTTTCACATTGAATTCATATTTGCAAACATCTACTATAATTGTGTATAAAAACTCACCGCTGAATTTAATAAATAGGAATATAAGTAATGATTGGATACACCACTGTTGGAACTGACAACTTAGCTCGCGCAGGTAAATTTTATGACGCATTGTTTGCGAACCTTGGTGCGAAAAGAGCAATGCAAGATGACAAATTTATAGCGTGGGTCAAAGCTGAAGATTCGCCAATGTTTTCTGTTCATATTCCAGCCAACGGCCAAACGGCGACTACAGGTAATGGAGTGATGATTGCACTTGTTGCCAAAAACAGGGCACAAGTTGATGAAATTTATAATCAAGCAATGACGCTAGGAGCGACAGATGAAGGGAAGCCTGGACCAAGAGGTGATTCAGGTTTTTATGCGGCCTATTTTCGCGATTTAGATGGCAATAAACTCAATATTTATTGCATGTAAAAAAAGCTAATCGTCTACTCTTACGCCCCAAACATCATGTTCGTCAGCATGAATGATCTGTGCCCAAATAAGGTCGCCAGGTTCGGCATCAAAATCATCAGACAGGTAAACATTCCCGTCTATTTCTGGTGCGTCCATGTACGACCGGCCTACAATGCCAAGATCATTCACTTCGTCAACCAAAACAAGATACTCTTGACCAATACGGGCCTGTAACTTAGCGGCGCTTATTTTAGCTTGCACAGCCATAAAGCGCTGCAATCGTTCTTCTTTAATTTCTTCATTCACATGGTCGGGTAAGTCATTCGCTGTGGCACCCTCTACGTCAGAGTATTTAAAACAGCCAACTCTATCGAGCTGCGCTTCTTCTAAAAAGTTGAGTAGCTCTTGAAACTCGTCTTCTGTTTCTCCCGGAAAGCCAACAATAAACGTGGAACGGATAACAAGTTCTGGACATATTTCACGCCAGTGTTTAATACGTTCTAATACGCGGTCTGAACTGCCTGGGCGTTTCATCAGTTTAAGAATACGCTTATTAGCATGCTGAAATGGAATATCTAAATAGGGCAGTATTTTACCTTCTGCCATTAATGGAATGAGTTTATCGACATGTGGGTAGGGGTAAACGTAATGCAACCTCACCCAAACACCTTCCTTCGCCAGTGCTTCGCATAGTTGTTGCATATGCGTTTTAACCGGCATACCTTCATAAAAGTCCAATTTATGCTTTACATCAACGCCATAAGCAGACGTGTCTTGTGAAATCACTAAAAGCTCTTTCACTCCCGCATTAACTAAGCGTTTTGCTTCACCCAACACGTCACCAACGGGGCGAGAATCTAAATCACCACGCATTGAAGGAATAATGCAAAACGTACATCGATGATTACACCCTTCAGATATTTTTAAATAAGCATAATGTTTAGGGGTAAGTTTAACCCCATGGTCAGGCACTAAATCGATGTGAGGATTGTATTTTGGCTTGGCGACATGTTCATGCACTTGCTTAATGACTTCATCATAGGCATGGGGGCCAGTAACACCTAGTACATTCGGGTGTAATTCAATTATTTCGTCTTTCTTTGCACCTAAGCAGCCAGTGACTAATACTTTGCCATTTTCGTCTAAGGCTTCGCCGATGGTATCTAATGATTCTTGCACCGCGGAATCAATAAAACCACAGGTATTTACAATGACCATTTCTGCATCATCGTATGAATTTACGACGTCGTACCCTTCAGTGCGCAACTGAGTAAGAATACGTTCGCTATCAACCAAGTTTTTAGGGCAACCAAGACTCACAAAACCCACCTTTGCAGCGCGTTCATTGCTATTTTGAGCGGTATTTGACGCTGATTTAGCCTGTTGAACTTCTGCAGCTTGTTCCTCTAACACCTTTTTAGGAGTATCAAGCGTAGTTGTTTGCTTTGGGTCGAATTGTTCAACTGTCATAGTGCGCCTTTACAAATCAATAAAAATCACAGGTGATTTTGAGTGCGCGGATTATACAAGAAAATTAGTCTATTGTCTTCGTCAGCTCGTCTTCCTTAAGCTAATTATACAGGCAGTTGTGTATATTCAGTAGGTTGGACGTTTCAAGTGAGTCTCAGATTACAAAACAAATCAAGAAACCGTTTAGATTTAGGCATTGTCGATTTAACAATTTAAGCCCTCTATAATTTTTTTTGATTTTTCGTCTACTGGGTAATACAGCTCTATTGTTAACTCTTGCGCATATGCATCAATAGCGGTTCCTATAGTACTAACTATTGAAAATAGATTAATTTCTGAATCAGCTATTTTTAGTTTAACTGGTATGACGGGTAAAGGAGAAGATAAGTTGTCTTTCATTTGCCAATCTTCTGGAAATGAATACTTTTGAGACAAACTATCTATTAGTGATTCTCCTAAGGTGGGGTTGATTAATTCCTCTCTATTAAGCCTTTTTAAAATTAATGAACTAACTTCTTCCCAATTTACGATGTTGGGTTTAAGACTTTCTGGATCGAAAATCAGATCTAGTATATTTGAAGATAGTTTAAAGCTTGGGTTCGCTACATTTAATGTATATAGAAGGTTGTTAAAACCTTTATTCGCAAGGAGTACATTCCATTTCTTATCAAAAACGACCCCTGGAAATGGAGAATGTTTTTCAAGCATTAGAATAACTGCATTTTGGATTGGTCCATTCGTTGAAAAGTTAATTGCTTGGGTACTGTATGCCTCAGCAAAGCCTGCTAACTTGAGTAAGTAGTTTCTTTCTGTTGTTGGGATGTTTAAGAAATTTGATAACTTAATCACTATGTCTTTGCTAGGGTTTGAGCGGCCATTTTCCAAAAAGCTAATATGCTTGCTCGAGACATTGGCCATCATACTTAATTCAAGTTGACTCATTTTCCTAATATTTCGCCATTCTCTTATAGCGGCACCAAAATTATTCATATCTGAAGCTCCTTTCCGCGAACCTTATCACATGCCGTTCCCCCAAAACATTACCTGATAGGTAATTGTTTACCCGACATAAGAATCAATAAGATGGACATTGAAGATACTTAACTTACGACGACGGAAAACAGGTATGAAAACACTGAGTGTAACTGCAGAAGTAAATGCTCCACTATCAATAGTATGGCAAGTTGTGGCGGATGTTTATAATTATCATTTATACGCACCAAATATAACAGAATCAGTATATGTAAGGGGGGACGGCGTCAACTCAGTTAGAAAGTGCTCATCTAAAGAGGGGAGTTGGTTAGAGGTTTGCACAAATTGGTCAAATCTAGATTCATATTCATACAAGGTATTAACTGAAGGAGATAACTATCCATATCCATTTAAGGCGCTAGATGCTACATGGAAGACTGTTGAGATATCTTCTGGAAAAGTTGAGATAAATTTAACTATTAATATCTCTTTTAAATATAAATTGATGGAGTTTTTTGTTTATCCCCTAATGAAAAGAAAATACCAGTCTATATGCGATCAGCTAATGGTCAATTGGCAGAGAGAATGTCATAAAAAACTCACTGAAGCAGCGTAGACGTTTTAATTAGTTTTCGCTGGAAGCAGCTTTGTTTAAAGATATGCAACTAACCTTACCACTTTTGGATAAATGTAATGACAAATTCATTGATAATATATTGTAGTGCTTTTCTTCTGGTATTAACCTTGATTTTAGGAGCCATGGTTTCGATTGTAAGAACCAAATTAAACGTTTTATATGCCTATCCTAACGAGCCCGATCAGATATTATATAAATTGGTCCGGGCACATGCCAACTCCACAGAATATGTCCCAGTAGTTTGCGTAATTTTCTATTTAGTGAATCTTGTGGGTATAACATCTGTAGATGAGTTCATGATTTTAATATTAACGGCATCGAGGTTGTTGATTATTATGGGGATATGCATCCCTAAAACGATGGCAAGGCCAAATTGGGCTAGAACATTAGGCTCATTTGGTACAAACTTTTGTGCACTCTACCTCATCGGCAAGGTAGTAGTGGAGTTGTTCAATATGTAAATTACTAAAAGGAGATTATCTATGTCCTTGACAAAAACGCCTTAGACATTAACGCGTTTGATGACCCCAATATATCGTTAAATCTATCTGTATGGGGGTGATCCAAAGTCTCTTAAGAACTTTGTTTTTGGAAATGAATTTCATCGAAATATTCTGAAACAGAAACAGAAACAGAAACAGAAACAGAAACAGAAGTGGTTTTCATCGTCGTTTGTTTAGGGGCAAACTGTTTTACTATCATGCTGCGCCTTAGTAAATCGAGGTGAATTTTAAGGCGCATATTATAACGTGTTACCTGTTAAAAGTCTTTATAACAGTAAGCTGTCGCAGTGAACTTTGTGTCTGGTTAGCGTTTATTTCATTGGTTATTTAGCCCGAGTGCTAAGTCCAAAGATCCTATATAGCGGACAAAAGTTAATGAATGCCGTCAAAATCAAGATGATACCAATATAGGCCCAAGGCGATTGAGGTCCAAAAAACGCTAAGCTCAAAATGGCGATACCAATGATTAGCCTAAGTATACGATCTATCGAATTGAGGTTGGGAGTGAACATGAAAGAATATCCTGTGATTAGTTAATTCATGGTTAGCGTCTCAAATCACATGATTGAAGTCGTGAGACTTAGTCTCATTCGTTTATAAACGCATTTAATTTTTCAGGTTTTTCAATGAAAATTTTACCTCTTTTTACGCTGATCACATCTTCATTTACTAAGTGTCTTAACTTACGTCCGACAACTTCCCGTGCGGTGCCAATTTCGCTAGCAATATGATTTTGAGTTGTCATAACCATGTTATTGCGATCGGCATGTATCGTGAGGTATTCACAGACATCTTGCATCGCGTTTCTAGTGGCCATTCTATCTACCAAGCGAACGATCGATGAAACTCTTTTGGCGTAATCAACGAGTACGAAGTTAGCAAATTTTTGAGAATATTGAATAGCTTTATAAAAACCCTCGGTACTTACGGCAATTGCAGAAATATCAGACTCAGTTACGCCTTGTGCGTAATAAAGCTCGTTATTCAAAAGTGCTGATGTGGTTAATATGCACCCTTCTGTTGGCTGTATGCGATACAGCATTACCTCTCTGCCAGACTTTGCCGTCAATTCAACCCGTACCGAGCCGCTACATAATATTAGAAATGCTTTGCAACTATCTCCAGGTGTAAATATGACCGAACTTTGTCTCATATTAATAGTAGAAACATCAATATTTAATGTATCGATTAGTGACGGTGTTAGCCCGACGGCTTCGCATATTTTGCGTTCTGATGTATTCATAGTGCTAGGCATTGTAGATTCAATTCTTTCCTATAGGGTCATTAATCATTGACGGATAAAAAATATCATATATATTAGTAAAATCTAATATTTTTTTAAAAGTAAATGCTTAGTAAAATACAAAAATCCAACATGGCTAGAAGTTCTGAGAAGGCTGAACGCTTGCTGAAATTGTTAGCGAATAAGCATCGACTCAGCATTCTATGTTCGCTTACTGAAGGTGAGAGAAGTGTTGGTGAATTGGAGGAGTTTTCCGGTTTATCTCAGTCTGCTATGTCTCAACATTTAGCAAAGTTACGAGATGCAAAGATTGTGATGGCCGATAAAAGAGGGCAAATGGTTTTTTATAAACTAGCAAGCGTAGAAGTCAATGCGATTCTTTCTACTTTGTATCTGATTTATTGTAAGGATTAGATTTTACTAATGTATTTCGTGTTTTAAGGTGACGTTTTGGGTTATCAAAATATTTCGGCAAGAGATGCTCAACAGTGGTTGAGTAACGGCGAGGCAGTATTCATCGATGTACGTGAACCCGCTGAGTTTGCGAATAAGCATATTGAAGGGGCTAAGTTGATTCCTCTAGGGAAAATCAGTGCAAAAGACCTGCCTAGTACAAATAAAAAGATAATCATCTATTGTCAAAAAGGGTTGAGGGGCAACTCTGCATGTGCCAAGGTCACCAAGCAAAGTAACGAGGCGACAGTTTACAATTTGGAAGGCGGCATACAATCTTGGGTAGATGCAGGCTTTCATACAATAAAAGGAGAGTCGAAAGTGCTACCAATCGACCGACAAGTTCAACTGACGATTGGTCTACTAGCACTTACAGGAAGCATTGCCGGGCACTTTATTTCGCCAGCGTTTTTGCTGATTCCCGCCTTTTTAGGCGCTGGACTAATATTTGCAGGACTATCCGGTACATGCGGTCTGGCGGTGTTACTAGCAAAGCTGCCCTGGAATCAGTAGAGATACTCTGAAGAGCGTTTAATCAACTTTTGTTATGTTGATACTAGCGTTAATGTCGACATGTAAAAGCAGATGGTTATTTACTTCATTTCAGTGTATTACCATTCCAGAGTTTTATCGTACCGATTAAGTGCAGCATTCCAATAAATAAGCATATACTAGAACTCACTAGCCAGAATGTTGTTGAGTTTTGCTGAATCAGTGGATGCTGTGAAATAATAGGTAAAACCAAACCGGCGATTCCACGACTTAAATACACGAATGTAATTAAGCACAATGCCGTTTTTAATAAGGGCAAGCGAGGCAGTTTATCTGCGCCAGACATGGCGATGACACCTAAAAAGGTGAGAAGCATTGCGATGATCCCTGTGGTTATATCTGGTCTTATACTTCCTTGTTCAGCCGCTTGCGCCATTGCTTAGCCTGCACCAAAAAATCGATACCAATCGGGTCCGCCGACAATGATAAAAACATGCGTTAGCGCTGCTAACCAATTGTAATATCCAGCAACGACTAAATATTTATTTTCGTACGTATTAAACATGTTTATTGTCTCTAATTAGATGTCGACGCTTAAGATACCTGTAGATTATGCAAAGGCAACACTATTTTAGAGTTACTTTTTATAATGTAGGAGCGGCGCCAGTGTGAGTGCGCAGAATACTTGAACTGGCATTGCCGAATAATTTGTATAAGGCCAATCGGATATAACGTATTTTTAAACGCATTTATGCGTCGAACAAGTTCGCTTAAACGAATTGCTCGCAGAAGAACCTTTGTTTAGTGGCATCTGTTGTTTATTTATGAAAACATTTACTTACCCGTTCATTTAAGCCGGTATTTGTTTTCTCTGTATGTTTTGGTTTTCCGACGTATTAAATTTGTATGACTTGGTGCTACAAAGCCTAAGTTCGTGCCTATTGTTGAGCAACTCGCTAGAATCGAAAATTTAATGTTGAATGTGAAAATTTATCAAGACCCAGAGTTAAGGCTTGACGTTTAGTTATTTAGCCTAGTCGTAAAAAAACGAAATCATGCTCTTGCTTTATGGTGATTGCTTCGCTGATAAGGTCCAAATTCCAGCCATTGAAAGTAGGGAGCCACCTAAAGCATTAAATATACGCTGAGCTTTTAATGACGATAAAACCAGTTGAGCTTTACTTGCAAATGTTGCATATATTGTTGCATTTAATGTCGCTAGTGCCACAAACGTAATTGCGAGAATTACTAATTGAGTCGCTACTGTGGCTTCGGTGTTTATGAATTGAGGTAAAAATGCAACAAAGAAAATAATACCTTTAGGGTTCAATGCTGTCACCAAATAGGTGTTCACAAATAACGTCCAACTAGGTGTCTTAATCTCATTTGAAATTGTGGTCGTCGGTTTGATTCCGGCAACGAATAATTTTATGCCAAGGAAAACTAAGTATAGGCCTCCAATCCATTTCACCATTTGGAACCAAAAGGCAGACTCTGCTAATAATACTCCTAAACCAAATAACGATAGAGCTAGCGCTGTTGAGTCGCCAAGCGCAACAGCTGCAATAAGCGGCATCTTAGCTTTATATCCATGAGACATTGAATAGCTAATTACTGTCAAAGTGGTTGGTCCTGGAATGAGTAGCAAAACGATTGATGCTACGACAAATGTAATCCATAGTTCGATACTCATATGTACTCCGGTGTATAACTAGCTTTTTCATGAACGATACAAACATAGCAAGTTTTAAAGGTGTTGTTAATATTTGTATTTTACATAAGAATACTAGCGACGAAACCACGTTCATCGTCGAATACATAACTTATTCATTGCATAATTGAGTTACTTTGTTGATTAATTATCAACGATAAACTTCAAACTAGCTGCGAGTACTAAATACGTTTGAAATGTTTGATTTTAAACTGCGCAGAGAAACCAAGTTTTTCGTAAAGAGGATAGCCGGCCTCAGATGCCTGCAACACCATAGTTGAGGCGTGTTTTTGTTTACATCTATATATGATTTCTCGCATAGCAGGGATAGATAGCCCTTGTCCCTGAAAAGCTGGTAAAACGCCGAACTGATGCAATCCGCTGATACCGTTGTGAGTAAAAACAAGCGCGCTCACTACAGGTTGATCGGCAACTTGCCCCAGAAACAAAGAAATTTGACTATCCTCGATTAGCGTGTTGAACACGGATTCACTGATTTGGTATCCAAATGCTTCACTACCTATGCGCAACCAATCTTGTAGCTGTTGCTGCGATGAAACAGTTAGTAGTTTAAGAGACGTTTGAGGAGGCGCTACGTTTGGCGCGACTGTATCAAAATTCATGTACATAGCGGTTTGTTCAACGTCCACACGCCACCCTTTGTCTAGTAACGTTTCGGTTGTTTGGTAATCATCGCAGCGCCCGTTTGCTTTGTATTGATGTTTACACGTAAATGGCCAAAGTGAAAGCACATGATTGCTGGGTATTGCACTCAAAAGATGTTTAATATCTTTGCCATCTTCTAACCAACTTCGGTAAGGCCAATTTTCATTTGCGTAGCCAATAGTGCGTTCATCAACTGTCAGTGGCAGTGCACCGTATTTTTTCCATAGATTGGTCAAGTTATCGATATTGGCTTGATTAATATCCATTTTCATTACTCCAGTTAATTAAGATGATACCGAATATCATCAAGATTATCCCTATAAGAGTTTTTATGTTCATAGGTTTTACAGGTTGATCAAACCAGCCAAAATGGCTGGCAATAACCGCTAATATTAACTGCCCAGTTAACGCAAAGGACATCATTATGCCAACGCCCATCTTTGGGATCAAAAAGTAGAAACTGCCGACACCAAATGCGCTCAGTACACCGCCAAACCACAAATATGTTGGGATGGAGCTAATATCCTCATATTTGGGAAATTCCTTTGCAGTAATAAACAGACATAGCAGAGTAACTAAGCACGCCAGTAAAAAGGCAATACTAGTTGCTAATATTGAGTTTTTGAGTAGTTCACCTAATTTAGCGTTCATAGCAGCCTGAACAGCGATGATAGCGCCTGCCATAATTGCAAGTGCTGGAAAAAGTACCCACATGCTAAAGTTCCGTTACTAAATCTTGCAGATTCATCCGTACTTTCGGTCGTTGGCTGTTTTTGTCCTCAGGGTGCCTAACCCCGATGGAGCATATAACAGTTGTAGTCAACCCCATAGACGTTAATTGCAAAACGTCATCAAAGCCACGTTGGTCAAATCCTCCTATTGGGCACGTATCAATATTTAGAATAGCAGCACTGGTTAGCATGTTTCCTAGCGCTATATACGCCTGCTGATGTGCCCATTGTTGCTTTTGTTGCCTGCTCATAGTGTTTATTGCTTGCTTAATTTTGTCAGCATAGTCGTTCAATGATGTAGGTGTAACATTCTGCGCTGACGCTACTTGTTGAATGTAGTTGTCTACCGTGTTTTCACTTACATCAGTTTGTGCTGCAAATATAACTAAATGGGAACAATGTAGTACTTTTTCCTGGCCATATGAGTAAGGGGTGAGTTTACGGCGAAGTTGCTCGGAACGTGTGACAAGAATTCTGTATGGTTGCAAGCCAAAAGAAGAGGGCGAGAGTCGTGTTGCTTCAAGTAACTCATCTAATAGAGGTTGTTCGATAGTTTGCTGAGTAAAAGTGTTTACGGCATATCGCCAATTTAAGGCTTTGAGTAAATTCATTTGGGACCTCGATATTAACAGTTGATTAAGTCGAGGTAAGTTTAAGTGACGCGGTAATCCAATTCCTTTACATAGGTTGAGAAAGGTCAAAAATTTACTTTGCTAGGGATTTTCTAATTCTGCTTAGTTGGGTGGGGGTAATCCCCAGATGAGACGCTACATGATACAGCGGTATACGTTCAAGTAATTCCGGGTGCTCAACTTTAAACTGCATGTAACGCGCGGTCGCTTCGTCTTGAACTAGCTTTATTTCACGAGCATCTTTGTGTAACAACCAGTTTTTTTCTAGGTATTGGATTTGGAATGCCATTAGATCTGATTTTTGGAAAAGTAAGTGCCTAAATCGACGAAAGTCGATTTCAATGAGGACCGTTTGTTCTAAGCTTTCAAATCCAAGAAGAGATGGGGAAGAGGTAAGCAACGCTGTCATTGAGCCTGGAAACGTGTTTTCAGCGAAAAAATTTTTATTGTACTCTTGCCCGTTTATACCCACCGCAAACGCCCTAACTAGGCCTTTAACTACAAAAGAGAATGAATCTGGAATCAAGCCAGGCTGATATATTAAGCTATGCTTTTTAACGTAGCGAAATTTACTAAATGATTGAAATGTCTGCCACGTTTCGTCACTTAAATGAGAATAACTATCCATCGTTTTTTTTAGTTGCTTAAATGCTATTGCTTGTGTCAACTGGCTCGGCCTGTGTAGCTAATTAAATCTGTCTTCAAGTCTAAAGTACCGCGGGTTAATTTGCACATTGATCAAAGCCTACTAAATGTAACGCCGACGCTCTGCCAGGTAGCCTAGTAGCAAAAAGACAAAAATGATGGTTATGCCTCGATATAGACTTGGAATGGTATGAAGTAGTTGTTTAACTAACGGGGCAGAGTAAACAATAAGTAAGCCATAGCCGAATGCACAAATGAATATGAACACACCTGTACGTATTATAAAATGATATGGCCTGATCATTCGTTTGATTTTTTTGTTCAATACATCACCATACACCACTAAAACAGTCGCCAATATCGTTAACGAAATTTCGCTAGAGTACGGATGAATCCAATGGGTGACTTGAAGTAAAAAATTAGTTAAAACGTCCAATCTGATTTCCAAATAAAGCTAGACTGCGGGATAATAACAATCTGCACTTGTCTATGCGAGATAATCTACGCGTTTTATATTCCTGACCAAATGGACAATATTTGGTGCGGTAATTGCTCAGTGCAAAAAACGTTATTTAAGGAACCGAATAAATGAAACGACTTCTCTTTGTACTTATTATATTTTTAAAGGGCTGTAGCGCAGTTACGCCAAATTCGTCGTTTGACGAAATGCCCGAATATACGGCATTGGTAGTTGCGTTTGCACCAGAAATGGACGGCGTTATGCGGACTATTGATGAATTGCCTGACGCTAAAATACTGAGAAAAGAAACGCGTAAAGGTGTGACCTATCATTTTGGGGAGTACAACGGGGAGCCTATCGTCTTGTTTGCCACGGGGATGAGTATCGCTAATGCTGCGATGACCATGCAGATGGCCTTTGATTATTTCCCTATTAAACAAGTGCTATATATGGGGATTGCTGGCGCAGTAAACCCTCAATTACATCCCGGTGATGTAGTGGTCGCTGAGCGCTGGTACTACCATGACGAGAGTGTTTACGTGAATCCTGACCCTGAAAACCCTGGTCAGTATATTCCACCTAATTACTACGCAAAATTTTTGAAAGAACAAGATGAGCGTCGTAAGGTCGACCCTCATACGCCAAAATATGAACCTTTTGCTTTTATCCACCCCGATGAAGTCGTTGTAATTAAAGACGGTTTGTCTGAACCCGAAGATCATGCATATTTTGCCGCCACGCCGCGCCTTTTAGATGCCGCACGCACTGCGATAAATAATATGCCGCCGCAAGCGGTAAGCGATAAACGAAACGCTGCGCTATATGTTGGTGGA
The DNA here is from genome assembly GCF_030160655.1 of Agaribacter marinus. Classification (GTDB taxonomy): domain Bacteria; phylum Pseudomonadota; class Gammaproteobacteria; order Enterobacterales; family Alteromonadaceae; genus Glaciecola; species Glaciecola marina. Next base: position 1,214,886 of record NZ_BSOT01000005.1, on the reverse strand, counting down.
AATGGGGTGACTGGCTCGGTGTTCATGGATAACCGCGAATATAGAAAATGGGTACGTAAGGTGTTTAATGCCGAAGTCACCGAAATGGAGTCAGCAGCGGTTGGCCAAGTCGCCTATGTGAATGAAATTGACTGGGTGATCATTCGAGCGGTCAGCGATTTAGCGGGTGGTCAAGAAGGAGTAAACGAAGAAGATGTTTACGATAAGGCCGCGTCTATCGTTGGTGCAAAAGTCTTATTTGCGACCTTAGATGAATTGACCGTTAAATAAGTTTGTATGGCGCCTTAGGACTCAAAAAATACATACTTATTGTGGCCTAAGGTGCTTTGGTAATTGAGTGATGCAGAAGCTTGCGCTGTCTCGCAATAAATCAATTATGTGCTTAGATTTTTCCCGTAAGCTATGTGTGCTATACATGCCTATAGCACTCTTTCCTATTTCCCGTACATTTAAATTCGCATTGGCGCTTATGTAGTCTTTTATTAGTGGAGCGGCTTCTATGAAATGGCTTAGGCGACCCCTTTCAAACATTTCAATCAGTTGGGGTAGGGTTTTCGCGTATACTATTTCTGCACTTTTCATTTTTGCTAAATATGCATCTAGGTTAGTGCCAAGCCTAATCCCTAATACATGTAAATTTGAAGATGGTTGTTTCTTACTTACTTCTATCACACTAGAAGCAATATAATCGCCAATGAAAGACGCATATTTGTCGCGCTCTTCCGAGCGGTCTAAAAGGACACCAACGTCTACTCTATTGGCGTCTAGCATCATTACTAACCTGTCGGGGGTAGCGACTTCAATATACACCACATTATTGAAATCTTTAAACAGACATTGATGTAAATCGGCTAGTGGGCCTCTAATTTCGCCACTTTGCTTGTACATATGTGAGGATACAGTATAGCCAACGGTAATAAGCTGATTTTCCTTTCCCAATACCGTGAAACTCATACAACTAAACAAAAGTAAATATGCGATATATTTGCCGATATTTAATTGACTCGTTACGCTTAAATTATTCTTTCTGGTTAAATTGTTGATGTACAAGGAGAGATCCCTTTTCCTTTGCGTTACTTTTATTGCGATTATTAATACGTAACTAAATGTTTCCGCGCTATATTAATCGATGAATTTGCTTGCTAATGTTTACCATATCACTAAATAAACGGAAATTACTATGCTTGCTCACAACAAATTGATGAAGTCTCTTCTTACCGTATTTAGCTTGAGTTGTTTTTTGCTACCACTTAGTGCCGCTGTTGCACATGGAGGGAATGAACCCTTAGCCAAAGTTGTACTGGACAGAAATGCAGAGCAACGAACCCGCGATATTGATAGACATCCGGTGCAAACCTTGTCTTTTTTCCATGTTGAACCTGGAATGAAAGTCGCTGAAGCGTTGCCAGGTGGTGGTTGGTATTCCAGAATACTTGCACCATATTTAGGAAAAAACGGGGCATTGCATGGCATTAATTACAATGATGATATGTGGGCGTTGTTTGGTTTCTTTAGTGAAGACCGTATTAAAGAAATGGTGGCAAATACTACTAAATTTCCAGAAAAAGTCGCTGAGTTTACTGACAACAATATCGCGTCTTCTGGTTTTACCTTTGCATCTGCGCCCAAGAGCGCATTTGGCACATTAGACCGCGTATTATTCATAAGAGCGTTGCATAATTTAAATCGTTTTGAAGATAAAACGGGCACTATGTCACAAGCACTTCAAGTTGCTCATCAGTTATTAAAAGAAGATGGATTAGTAGGTGTCGTACAACACCGAGCGCCAGAATCTTCGCCTGATGATTGGGCAGACGGTAGCAGCGGTTATCTGAAACAATCACATGTAATTCAAGCGTTTGAAGATGCAGGGTTTGAATTAATGATGACTAGCGAAGTAAATGCAAATAAAAAAGACAAGCCGACAACTTCAGATATCGTTTGGCGTTTAAAACCCACGTATCACGGTGTTGGGGAAGATTCAGAGAAGAAAGCTGCTATTGATGCCATTGGTGAAAGTGATCGTATGACCCTTTTGTTTAAAAAGAAAGGGGCTAAGGTTCGTCACTAGAATGACGCTGTAGCGTCAGCAGATATAGATCGAATTACGTCAGGGCGCATCAACATTAAGAGCAATAGTGATACTTGTTAATCAGAAAATCACTTTCTTGTTTGGTCGCCCTTTAATTATCAAATCATGACGCCATATCCTAAAGATGTCCCGTTCGCCAACATTGAATAATGCAATTAGAATTTCCCCTAGGGCACTACGATGAATCTGGGCGCTTAAAGCCACCACTATTTTTGTATGTATTGCTGTTTTTCTTATGTCGAGGTTTGTTAGTTTTTGTTGTCGCTTTATCTATGCGGGATGATAGTGAGAGAATGATGACGCTGTTTTATCCCGAAAAATATGATTTTTACTTGTCTTTATTGCCGGCCATTCCAGCGTTCTTGATTTTGGCAATGTTTTCTAGACGACAGGCAATTTGGAAAAAAGGCAAGCAAATGATATTTGTTGGCATTAGCTATCTGTTAGGGACTGCCTTATTACTTGATATAGCGCTACAGTTATATGTTCTAAATAAGCTCGAATACACCTTTGCAATATCTCGAGCCTCTACCTTAACCTTTGCGCTTATTGGCATAATGTATTTGTTAAAAAGTAAGCATGTCAAGCATTTGAAAAAAGATTGGCCGACACCGAATGTAACGGAGTGATAGTGTACCTAGTACCTAGTAATTGGCTCTTATCTTATGCTTCCACCTCGATGCACAATGTGTGCATTCGATTTATGCTTTTGATTTGCTTACCGCATTAACAAAGTATTCTTCAATACTAATATCTTGATTTCGAACAAGTTTCTCAAAACACACACCTGCAAACGCAAAGGTTAAATCATTTAACTTCATGTATATAGATGGTGCGTCTGATTCACTTACATCATAAATCCAATGCCCGTCAGAAATCGATTTGTAAACTTCGCCTACGTATGCGCCAAATATATTGCAGATGGTAAATACTGCTTTATCTTCGAGCGCAACATGCGCATATTTTTCTAAGAAACTAAGAATGGCACTATCGACATTTTGGATGCTTTCAGGGGAGTAGTCGAGCTGGATATCAAATTCGACTTTTGCTGTTGAAACAGCGTCTTTGGCACTGTCTTTCATCAATTGATCTAGTTCAGCTTCATTCATAAGTTGTTATTAATCATAGGTTTTCATAGCACGGTAAATCAATCTGACGCTGTTGTAAAATAAGTTTTTCTAACAAACGTACTCCTGGTCCTTTTGATTCAGGTTGCGTGACCACTAAAAAAGAAGAAGACTGCTTAAACTCACTGCCTTCGATAGTGAGTCTTTGTAAGCGTTTAGTTGTCAGTAAATCCTCTACTTTGTGCACGGGTAACCAGCAAAACCCAATGTTCTGAAGCAGTAAATCGATGGCTGAATCAAACTGGCTAAGCGTCCATCTATTTTCAGACTTTAACCAACCTTGGGTTTCTTCGGGGGTAGGGGAAGTGTCGGCAATGACTAACTGTAAATGCTGAGACAGTGTATCAGGAGAAATAGCATGAGGCGTACTAGCCAGTTCGTGCTTGGGGCTGCACACCAATACAAATGCAATGTTAGTAAGTGGCTCTCCTAAAAATCCTTTAGGGACGTTTAAGCTAATTACTAGGTCGGCAGTTTTATCGACAATGGCGTCTGATGTGCCAGTTAAAACAGTATCGATTATACGCAAACGGCTAGCTCGGCTGTTCGGTAAAAAAGGCACTAGTGCCTTGTATAATATATCGCGAGGAAAGGCCAAATCTACCGCAAGTGTGATTTCGGGCTCCCAATCTTGATTAATGTTGACGGCAAGTTGTTCAAGCGAAGCGACTGTTTGTGTGAGGTCTCTTGAACGCCTTAATAGAACTTCTCCAGCATCTGTTAATACTGCTTTTCTACCAACGACCTCAAGCAGTTGCACATCTAGCATAGCTTGTAATTTAGACACCGCATGATTTAGGGAGGATTGAGATTTATTTAGTGCACTAGCGGCCTGTGCATAACCACCACAATCGATAACGGCTTGCAATATTCGCCATTGTTCTAAGGTACTTTTGGGTCTGTACAAAATACCCTCCTTAAAATGTTTTCTAACACTTAGCAAATGTGTATGAAAAAAACTTAATGATTAATCTAATTTTACGTAAGTATCTTAAAAGTAAAGCATAGTGTATTTTAACAACTTATGTAAGAAACTAAGGCGCTAATGAAATATAACGTTTTTTTGCCGCTTAGCGCACTGGTAGCGCTAACGATAGTCACCGTGTTAGTGAATCTCGAGATCATTCCGCCCGGACAGGCGTTATTAGATGGTTTGAAAGATAGGCTAGACGCAAGTTTTTACATCATCATATTCGTGATTATTTTGTTGGAATCGATTTTGTATGTTGGTTTTTATTTCCCTGGACAATTCTTTGCTGTCATTTTGGTGGTTGGCGCAAACCCAAGTATATCGTCTATTGTCTATTTGACCTTGGCCATGGTGGCGGCTGCAACGCTCGGTTCATTTTTTAATTTTCAGTTGGGTAAACGCGTTGGTGACAAAGATAAAGAACAAAATGAAACTAAACTGAAGCATCTACTCATTGCTATGATTCATATAAATTCACTGGCGTTTTTTATGTTTTCGCAGGGCGCTGCAAACAAAAATGCAAAGGTCGTTTGGTTGGCAGGGGTACTCAACTTGCCCTACTATTTATTGTTAATCATCGGCACTGCGGTGTTGAGTGAGCATGTCATGGCGATGGCTGAGAACGCATACGTTTTATTCACTGCCATTTCTATTTGGTTAATAATTGCGGCAGTGTTGGATTACAGGGCATATGTTACTAAAGAGACGGCGCAAATATGACAATGTGTTCAGATACATCGTTTATTAGTTTTCACAACTTACGATTCGCGACTCATGATTCATGATTCCCGGCTCATGATTCACGGTTCACAATGTAATCGATAGCGCGACTTGCTGCTAGCATGCCAAAGGTAGAGGTGACGCCAACAAATGAACCAAAGCCTGTTGCGCAATCCATTTTTCCGCTGCCTTGGGCTTGTTGTTTTTGTTGACTCACGCCGCCGTCAGCCGTCGGGAACTTTAGTTGTTCAGTACTATAAATACATTCTATACCAAATCGGCGTTTGGTATTTTTACTGAAGTTATACACCCGCCGAAGCTCACTTCTGACTTTTGCGGATAAGGGATCTTGAATGGTTTTCGCCAAATCACCTTTGGTAATCAATAAAGGATCAGTTTGTCCACCAGCGCCACCAACGGTAATAATTTTGATTTTTTGTCGTTTGCTAAATGCGATCAGTGCGGCTTTTGCTGCCACAGCATCAATAGCGTCAATTACCACGTTGTGCTGACTATTTACGTAATCAGCGATGTTATCTTTTGTAACAAAATCTTCTATTCGGTGGACTATGCAATCTGGGTTTATTTGTAATACTCGCTCGGCCAATACATCGACTTTTGTCTGCGAAAAAGTACTACTTAAGGCATGGAGTTGACGATTGACATTTGATTCTGCAATGTCATCTAAGTCAATGAGTGTAAGGCTACCCACGCCTGTTCGTGCGAGTGCCTCAACCGTCCATGAACCCACCCCGCCTAAGCCAATAACGGCTACGTGAGCGTTTTTTAGTCGGTTTGCACCTATGTCGCCGTATAAGCGTGCAATACCTGCAAATCTAGTTTGATATGACATTTCTATTTTTTCGAAAGGTTAAAGCAATTTATTGACATTTTTTATCGGGTAATTAGATGTTTAAATGCACGCAACTTAAGTAAAACAACATTTAACGCGGAGATACTTATGGGATTATTAGTTGAAGGTGCTTGGAAAGACCAATGGTACGACACAAAAAGCAGTAATGGCAAATTTGTTCGTCAAGATTCAATGTTTAGAAATACAATCAGCGGCGAAGAAGGGGCGGTGTACCCGCCAGAATCTGGACGTTATCATCTTTATGTATCGTTGGCGTGCCCATGGGCGCATCGCACGCTTATTTTTCGCAAGTTAAAAAACTTAGAAACGCATATTAGTGTTTCAGTGGTAAGTCCTGACATGTTAAGTAACGGATGGGAGTTTGGTGATTATCCGGGCGCAACTGCAGATGACCTATTTGGCGTTAACTATATGCATCAAGTGTATACAAAAGCTAAATCAGATGTAACCACGCGTGTAACGGTGCCAGTATTATGGGATAAGCAAAGTAATTCAATTGTGAGTAATGAGTCAGCAGAGATTATTCGGATGTTTAATTCAGCATTTAATGAATTAACTGGTAATCACGATGATTACTATCCAGAAAGCTTACAGGCGCAAATAGATGAAATAAATGATTTTGTGTATCCGAACATTAACAATGGTGTTTATCGAGCAGGTTTTGCGACAACTCAGGATGCATACAATGAGGCGGTTGTTTCATTGTTCGACGCCTTAGATAAAATTGAAGGTATTTTGTCAACACAACGTTATTTAACTGGTGATAGGTTGACAGAAGCAGATTGGCGTATATTCACAACTCTCATTCGTTTTGATCCGGTTTATGTTGGCCACTTTAAGTGCAACATTCGACGCATTCAGGACTATCCAAATATATTTGAATATATGAAAGAGTTATATCAGGTCGATGGTATTGCTGAAACGACTAATTTTGACCACATTAAGCGGCACTATTATTTTAGTCATACCACTATCAACCCAACTCAAGTCGTCCCTCAAGGACCACTAGTCGATTTAGATAAGCCACACAATAGGGGGGCGTAACGCCATGAGACGTCAACAGAGTAAGGTAATACAAGTTGTTAGGGGCGTAGAACAATCTGACGGTGCTGGTGTAAAGTTGAAACGCATTATTGGCCAGCGACAATTGCGCCGTTTAGACCCGTTTTTGATGTTAGATGAATTTGGCTCAGATCATGCGGACGATTACATAGCCGGATTTCCGCCTCACCCGCATCGAGGCTTTCAAACGGTGACTTACATGCTACAGGGCAAAATGGGGCATAAAGACTCTGTGGGTAATCAGGGCGTGATTGAAGATGGGGGGCTGCAATGGATGAATGCTGGTAGTGGCATCATTCATGAAGAAATGCCACAACAAACTGAGGGGAAACTCAGAGGGTTTCAGCTATGGGTAAACTTGCCCGCTGATGAAAAAATGTCGGCGCCTGGGTATGAAGATATCCAGAGCAAGCAGGTGCCGGAACTATTCATTGATTCTGTTGATAATAACAGTCTTGAGCCGCCAAAAATTATGCATGAGCCGAGTAAAGTAAGAGTGCTTGCCGGTGAGTACAATGGCGTCAACGGGCCGATAAAAACACATGCAGTATCGCCACATTTTTTAGATTTTCACCTAAAGGGTGATGCTAACGTGGCGTTTAAAACTTCGCATGAGCATCAGGGATTTGTATACGTTTACGAAGGGGTCTTAAACGTCGGAGATCATAGCCTAAACTCAGGGGATTTAGGGGTATTAGCCATGAGTGATGAACTTGTCTTACATAATCAAAGTGCTGGTGATGCAAAAGCTATTTTTGTGAGTGGTTTACCGTTGAATGAGCCTGTCGCACAGTATGGTCCATTTGTGATGAATACAGAGGCTGAAATACAACAAGCCCTAAAAGACTATCAGCAAGGTACTTTGGCTAGAACCGTAGCATTATAACTAATTTGTTTCAGCTTCTATAGGCAAACAAACGATGAACGTGGTGCCTTTGCCTTCTTCACTTTTAACTTTTATGGTGCCTTGATGTTTTTCAATGATACCAAAAGACACTGACAAACCTAAGCCTGTGCCAACGCCCACAGGCTTAGTAGTAAAAAATGGGTCGAATATTTTTTTTCTTACGTCTTCAGGCATGCCCTTGCCGTTATCGCTAACGGTAATGGCTACCCATTGCTTGCCTTCTTTTTCTAGTGTCGACGTTTTTAGGCTTAATATGCCTTTATCGCCACATGCGTGTGAGGCGTTTAAAAAGAGATTCATGAACACTTGATGTATTTCACCGCTATGGCAAGTTACTTGCGGCATAGGAGAGAGTTGTTTCTCTATTTCCATATTATATTTAAGTTCGTTCCAAACGACTTTAATTGAGTCTTCGATAATATTGTTTATGTCAGCAGGCTCCATATTGAGTTCGCCCGCGTGTGTGACCTTCTTCAAGTTGGCGACAATGGCACTAACCCGGTTTAATCCTTGTACAGTTTCAGAAAGGAGCTCTTTTACGTCATCAGTAATAAAATCAAAGCCTTCTGACTCTCGCAGTAGTTCGTATTCTTGGGCAAAATTATGTGTTTTGAGTTCAGCGAGGTTATCAGTAACAAGTTCGTTGAGTTTTATAAATGACGCCACATACTCAGTTAACGTGGTTAAATTACTTAAGGAAAAACCAATAGGGTTGTTGATTTCATGTGCGACGCCAGCCGCTAATTGACCAATAGAAGCCATTTTCTCGGATTGTACAAGCTGATCTTGAGTCTCTTCTAATGCGGCTACCGTATCTTGCAACTTTACAACGCTGTTGTACAAGCTACGAGATTTTTCATCCAGTAGTTTCTCCGCGTTTTTTCGAGCAAAACGCTCGCGCTCATATGCGACTTTGTATGCATCAGTGTTGGCCAAAGCCTACCCCTTGAATTTGACGATTAGCTTACAGCGGTCCTTGCCATCATGCATACATTCGGGGTGCATTACGTCGACTTTCTCTTTAAATTTATTGGCTGCGCCATATATTAAGCCTATGCTGGCATGGCACAGTTTACGCTTAGAGCTGTAGTACATAATGAGATCGTTGTTGTCGCCGTCTTCGTATTCAAACTTGGGTAAGTAAGCGGTGGGGTGTAGGCGTTTGACTTCTACGTGAATAACGTCATGAATTGACAATAAGAATTCGCGAAGTTCTGTGATATTGGATACGTCTGTGGGGCAGTTTTCATATAGCGAATCGAATAAATATTGTCCAAACGCTTGAATTAACTTGGGAGCTTCAATGCCTGTTTTTTCTGAAAGCGCCACAACCATGTTTACGAGTTCGCTATCTTCGTATTGCTCACCAGTGGTATAAAACCCTTGTGACGCGGGTTCAGTTTTTTCGAGTAGTTCATTCCATTGCTCCATTCCCATTTTTTCAATTATCATGTCTGAAAAAGCTGTAAATATTGAGCCTTGCATGGTGTATCCTCTTAATTAGTTGGTCATGCTTACATATAACGTAGCATCGTTTTTCGTTCCAAATACGCCCGTCTATTGGATTATTTTAACGTTTCGATAATCATATATCGTCCCAAATGACAATCTCCTTAAATTTTGATTTTCACAATAGATAATTGACGTGTCTTTCGTTGAATAAACTTAAGGACGAGGTTATTCTTTGAATTAAATAGTGAAGTTTGCATAAGGAAATATCTTGCACAAATGTTCTTTTAAAATGACGAATTTTAGCCGCGTTATTTGCGTTATATTTGTACTCGCTGGTTGGGGGTGCTCTGCGCCAACAAATGTCGTTATGCCGCCTGCTCCATCTTCTCAGTGGGTTAATGACTGCACAGATTGGGATGATTGGGACAAGCAAGGGCCACCATTTCGTATATATGGCAATAGTTACTATGTGGGCACATGTGGTATTACCGCCATTTTAGTTGTCGGTAAAGAAGGCCACATACTTATTGATGGGGCTACTGAAGCGGGTGCAGATGTCATCGCAAATAACATCGAAGCGCTTGGTTTTGCGCTCAAAGATATTAAAATTTTATTGAATACTCATGAGCATTTTGATCATGCTGCTGGCTTAGCAAAATTGCAACAGCTCAGCGGCGCTAAACTTTTGTCTTCGTCTAAGGCTGCGCCAGTGCTTCGAACTGGCGTTATTGCCGAAGCCGACCCCCAGTTTGGTATGCATGACCCTTTTCCTGCGGTAAACGTGGATGGTATTTTAAACGAATGGGAAGCTGTTACACTTGGGAATTTGTCGCTAATACCAATTTTTACGCCAGGACACACGCCTGGCGCGGTGAGTTGGCAGTGGGAATCATGTCAGGGCGAAGATTGTTTGTCGTTGGTCTTTGCAGACAGTTTGTCTGCCGTTAGCAGTCATGAATATCGCTTTAGTGACCACCCGATCTACGTATCTTTTTTTAAACAAAGTTTCGATAAACTTGCTACGCTGGATTGTGACATCTTGTTGTCTACGCATCCTTCGTCATCTCAGATGCGTAAACGTCTAGTAAATGAAGGTAATCTACTTAGGGTTGATGGTTGCCCTTCATATGCAAAAAAGGTGTCAAAAATGTTAATGCGTCGTCTCGACGATGAGCAAAAATAGCACCTAAATTTGCATACGTAGACAACGCTATAAGGCTTTGAAAACGGCACCTTGTTTCATTACAAATTTAACGTCTTCGAGTATTTCGATATTGTCCAGTGGATTCCCTTTTACTGCGACAATATCAGCCATTTTCCCGACCTCAATTGAGCCCAGTGATTTGCTTTGTTTTAATAATTTTGCTGGGTTTATTGTGGCCGCTTGAATGGCCTGCAAAGGTGTCATGCCAAATTTAACCATACGTGAAAATTGCTTAGGGTTGTCACCATGTGGGTAAACCCCTGCGTCACTACCAAATACCATGTTAACGCCTGCTTTTACCGCTTTGCGAAAGTTATCTCGTTGCTTTTTACCCACGGTTCGTTCTTTGGCCAAACTTTCTTCCAGTATCCCGGCTTTTTCACCTTCGCCCAGAATGTATTCAGTCACATATACATCCATCGAAAAATACGTCCCCATTTTTTTCGCCAGTTTTATTGCTTCATCATTGAGAAAACTTGCATGTTCAATTGAATCGACCCCAGCTTTAATCGCGGTGAGGATACCCTCAGTACCGTGAGCATGGGCGGCTACGGTAAGTCCGCGCATATGCGCTTCTTCAATCAGTGCTTGCATTTCTTCAAAAGCGAGTTGTTGTACACCGACTTTAGTGCCCTTAGACAACACACCGCCTGTGGCGCAAAATTTAATAACATTTGCGCCATATTTAATGTTCTCCCTGACTTTTTCCCGCATTGCCCAAGGGCCATCTGCAACACCGCCTGATTTTACTTTGTAAAGGTGTGGCAATAAATTATTGTCACAATGCCCGCCAGTAACACCTATCGAGCGTCCAGCGACAAACATTCGTGGGCCTAGAATATCGCCGTCGGCAATTGCGTCACGCAGGGCGACATCGGCAAAGCCTGGCGCACCTACATTTCGTACAGTAGTAAAGCCCGCCATTAAGGTACGTTTGGCATGTTTAACGCCGGTTAACGTTACGCGGGGTAGGGAAGACGCAAGTCGCTTGTACCCGTGTTGTTCGGCGTCAGAGGTTAAGTGCACATGCATATCCATCAAGCCCGGCATTATAGTGTGTCCTGACAAATCAATGGTGCCTTCCGGTACGCTTGACTGTTTTGTGTCGATGTTGGTAATGATACCGTCTTTAATGGTAATTAACGGTCGCTTGAGCAGCTTGCCAGAGTTAACGTCAAGCATAGCATCTGCATAAACCTGCGTTGTTTCTGCGCTAGCAGAAGCGGCAATCGTATAGGTAGTTGCTATGATTAAAAGAGTTGTTAAGGTTCTCTTTAAGTAGGAAGTCTTGGTTTTCATTTTTACCTGCCGGTTTATTGTTATTTTTATATGGAATGTAGAAATTGCTTAAATTTCCCGAATTCGGATTAAATAGTATATCAACCACTCAATAAATTGATAGCGTGTCGATTTGCTTGCGTGTCTCGGTATGTTTCGTACGATTGGTATTCGATCTTGGTCGTAGTTTAGCGTTTGATTTGCTACCCTTTCATGATTAGATTATTTATTGAATACTTAAGAGTCATGAAAGGGGAAAACAGAATGAAAATGGTGTCATGGAACGTAAATGGCGTAAGGGCTGTAATGAAAAAGGATTTTTTGGCGTCGTTTGCTCAACTCGATTGTGATGTACTTTGTCTACAAGAAACCAAAGCGCAAGATGATCAAGTACTAGAGGCATTAGTTGACCTACAAGGATATGACATCTTTACTAATTCTGCGGTAAAAAAAGGCTATTCAGGCACTGCGATTATTACGCGCAAAAAACCGTTGAATGTTACCCGAGACATTCAAATAGAAGAACACGATCAAGAAGGTAGAGTACTGTGTGCAGAATTTGATAACTTTTACCTAGTCACTGTATATACACCAAATTCGGGCAGTGCGTTGAAACGTTTGGCTTATCGTCAACAGTGGGACGTAGCGTTCTTGCAGTATCTTAAAGTACTTGAACAAACTAAACCTGTTGTAGTTTGCGGTGATTTAAATGTGGCTCACAAGGATATTGATTTGGCACGTCCTAAGCCTAATTATAATAAAAGTGCCGGCTACATGCAGGAAGAGATCGATGGTATTGATAACCTTACTCAGGCAGGATTTATCGACTCATTTCGCATGTTGCATCCAGAGGAGGCTAAATATACGTGGTGGAGCTATCGCGCAGGCGCGCGAGAGCGCAACGTAGGCTGGAGAATTGATTACTTTTTGGTATCACCACAGTTAAAAGACAGTATCGCAAATGCTGATATTCACAATGATATCTATGGTTCGGATCACTGCCCTGTGAGTGTTTCACTTGCTTGAGAGGGGCACTAATTTTAGTGCTTTCTTCAACTATTTAGGTCTACTCTAACGAGTTACCCTCGGCGTGTGAGCGACATTCAACCACACGTTTAGAAAATATTATCTAGATCTATCAGGGCTTATTCGCCCTGACTAATAATTTTAAACTGGATTTTTGATTCTGCGGCGTAACATAAGCCTTTAATAAAAAAACCATAAAAAATTGTTAAAATACAAACAGCAAAGGCTGGACCAAAGTAAGATAGATCATCGATATTTGAGGCCATAGCAATAGCGCCTATTAGTACGCCTATCCAACCCATCAGTAAGGACAAATTCCCAAACGTTAAGAAAACATGTTTTGCCGCTCTTAGTTCGATTTTCACAAGAGACAAGTCTTCATTTATTAGCAATGCAAAAGCATTTTTTCGTGACTCTTTTGACGTAGCCGCTATGGTAATTATTAATGCAGGAGGAATAACCATTAGAAATGAGGGGACGTTGCTATACATGCTTATTTCACCCCCTAGAATCATTGCTAAAAGTGATATCCCAATGAATACTAAAATTCCGAGTAAAAACATAATCAAACCCCTTTTGGTTTTGGTTAAAAATTGCAAACTGGTGCACATTGCTTGGCGTGTGTACCAATAATTAGCCTTTAATGGTTGGATGGCTACTAGCTGCAGGTATTCTTCTGCTAAATCTCCTAATACAGGGTCTTTCAGTTCTGGAGGTAAACTCCAATGTAAAAATTTTTCAATTAATTTAGGAGGACCTACTCGTCTGATTGGATTGACTGAATTCATCGGCTACTAACTCCATGCTGATTGCATATGCTCAAGCCTTGCCACATATTGGTAAGTGCATCTTTACTGCGTTTGAGTGCCCGATTGCCCTGTGCAGTAAGCGTAAAGTACTTCTTTGCTCTGCCACCTCGCTCTGGCGTTACTTCGCCCATTTTGCTAGTAAGAAGGCCTTTTTTCTCGAGTCGTTCAAGGGTGGTATATAATGCACCTATGGTTACATCCCTGCTTACCGCCTCAGCTAATAGTATACGAATAGCGCTGCCATAAGCGTTTTCGCCTAATTTTAAAATTGATAGCAAAACAAACTGTTCAAACTCACCCAAGAATTTTTCTTTATCTGACATGCCTTACCTAAAATTTAGTCAATGATGATATTTAGAATTAATAACTACAATGTAGAGGATATTTTTGTAATGTCAATATATTTTATTTTGTAGAGTAAATTGGTTTAAGGGGATAGAGCCAAATATACTAAGCAATGTAAGCTATCAAGCTGCGCTTGATTTGACTTATCTTGATTTGAATTATATGGATACTCAACTTGAGAGTGTTTATCGTATTCTTTTTCAAGCGTGAATATCTTCGGGTGAAGTGTTGAAAGTTGAAATTATCTTGCTAAATAATCTATTATGATATCAATTAGTTAAGTTGACATTAAAAGGAAGTAATAATGGGGAACAAGCATAAACTAATGTATGTGCTTTTTTGGAGTTTGGTACCCTTTTTAGCTGCTAGTGCTGCCGCATCTGTCAACGATTATCAGTTGCATATTCATGTACATTATCAGCAGGATTCAGATGCATGGAAAGTTCGATATGCATTACCTTTTCAGGTAGATCATATCGCATTTAATAGACGTAGTAATTTTGACCGAAGGGAATTATATAAAATAGATGAGTCAAAATTCATGTGGGACAAAAACGGAGATGTGCTGCTGATCAGAAGTGTGGATGGCAGTAAATTTAATTCGCTAACGATTAACTTTTCTTCTTACTATGACGTTATTCAAAAAGATTATACTCACAATATTAAATATACAGATGGCAGTGTGTTGCTGTATACCAATCATTTTACGCTAGGCCCCAATATAATTGAAAATGAAACTGTTAGCCCTATTGGTCTATCATTTAGGGGCACAGTATTCCATTTCTATAGTCCTGAACAACATATTACTTTTCTCGGAAAAAGCTATAAAGGTGAGGCAGATTGGCTCTCAGAAGGCCAGGGTACTTATATATATTTCGGTAACATAAAACCCATTGAAAATGAAAATATGATTGCCATTGTAGATCCCTCCTTACCTAAATGGGTTTGGCAAAATACTAAGACATATTTTCCAAAACTTTTTGATTTTTACACGTCCAAAACTGGGCAATCATTGAGCTTCAAACCGGTTGTATTTTTTAACTATGATCAGGTGAATGGCGATTACTCAAATTATAGTGGTGGAACATTGGATGGGTTAGTGCAACTGACGATTAATGGTCAACGTTGGCAGTCTGAAAATGTAACGCAATTTAATAAGTTGTTTCATTTTTTAGCGCATGAATCTGCTCATTTTTGGAATGGACAAATGTTCTCTAACGAAGAACAAGAACATGCCTGGATGCATGAGGGAGGGGCTGACACATTCGCTAATTTTGCCATGTTGGAATTCGGATTGATAAGTCCGGGGCAGGTGGTTCAAAAATTTGAGAACGCTGTAAATAGTTGTGTTTTAAACAAAGGTGAAGAATCGTTGGAGCAATCAGCGAAGCTTTGGCGCTACCGCAACTATTATACTTGTGGAGCAGTTATGGGCTTGGCAAGTCATGTCGCTGTGAAAAAGAACGATGAGAATAAATCTATTTTTGATGTTTGGAAGCATATTTTTAGTGCCAACCTTGAAGATTGAACATATAACCAACAGGATTACTTTGATGCATTGAGTCAGCTGACAGGATCAAAGTGGGTATCCAACGCGTTTGAAAAATTTAGCAGGAGCAGTGAGCTGAACAATCATGTAGAAATTGCGTCGTGGTTTAAACAATCAAACATGTCAATAATATATTCAGAAGATTACTCCGAATCAGTAGTTAGACATTGGGGGAAGCAAGTTATTAAAAAGCTGATGGAGTCACATTGTAATACTATTAGCTATAGCAACCGTGATGACTATATAAAAACGTATCCCATTAAAAGTTGCAATGCATTTAAACAAGGTATGGTAATTAAGTTTGTAGATGGCGTCGAAATTTTACGTGACGGACTCAATGCATATAATTCATTTAGGGAAAAATGTGAAAAGGCTGAAACAGTATTGCTTCAGGATATGAAAAAAGTTGCCCTCGCAGAGGTCAAATGTTTAGATAAAATAAACGAGTACTTACCTTATTTAAAGCTTCAACAACAAAAGTTGTTGAAGTTAAATTAGCCGATCACTAAGAAAATGTAGTTTATTACATACAATGAAACCGGGCGTCATTTCACTCATGATAGTGGTCATCCATCACGCTTCCATACTTGGTTGTTTGACTTACACCTTGCCTTTCCAAATCGTCTCTTCTAATTCTCCTTGGATCTCACAGTCATTTTCATCGAAAGTAATTGTTTTTTGTGCTTTGCGTTTTTCTTGATAATCTTTAGTGACGGCTATCACGGTAGGGGTTAGCAATAGAATGGCAATAACATTTACTACTGTCATCAAACCCAAGGCCATGTCGGCCATCGCCCATACCACGGGAAGTTCCGCCATTGAGCCCCATACAATCATCATTAAATAGCCTGCAGTAAACACTGATTTTCCAACTTTGTTATCAAGTTTAAATAAATGCAGGTTACTCTCACCATATGCGTAATTCGCGACGACTGACGTAAAGGCAAAAAAGCCGATGGCTGCGGCCACAAAATCAGCGCCCATGCTGCCTAAGTGATTTTCCATCGCGAGTTGCGTTAGCTGAATCCCTTGCATTTCGCCAATTGAAGTGTCTGTACCCAATAGGATAATGAAGGCTGTTGCAGTACACAGAATCATTGTGTCGAAGAACACACCTAGCATTTGGATATAGCCTTGAGATACTGGGTGATTAGGCGCAGGAGACGCACTAGCAGCGGCTTGGGGCACACTACCTGAACCCGCCTCATTAGAATATAAACCGCGTTGAATACCATTTTTAACCGCGGCGGCGAATGCGCCTGCCGCCGCTTCCTGTAAACCAAACGCCGACATAAAAATGTCTGATAGTACACCAGGTAACAACTGAATATTGATGATTGTGATGGTGAGAGCGACGAGTACATAGGCAATCCCCATAAAAGGCACCACCCATTCTGCAAACTTCGCAATGGCGCGCAGGCCGCCAATAACGATAAGCCCAGCAACGACGGCAATGACAATACCGGTGTAGTGGGTGGGTATGCCATAACTATTGTTAATTGCATCGGTAATTGTGTTCGCTTGAACTGCGCTAAATACGAAGCCATAGCCGAAAAATAAACAAAGCGCGAAAAGAATAGAAAACCAAGAGTTTTTTAAGCCTTGTTTTATGTAATATGCAGGACCACCACGGTATTGGCCATTAGCATCTCGTATTTTATAGGTTTGCCCTAGTACGCTTTCGGCATAGCCGGTCGCCATCCCTAAAAACGCAATGACCCACATCCAAAAAATAGCGCCTGCGCCCCCTAAGGATATAGCAACTGCAACGCCGGCTAAATTACCGGTGCCTACGCGAGCAGATAAACTTGTGCATAGGGCTTGGAATGAGCTGATACCTGCTTCGTCGTCTTCTTTACTGTTCTTAAGCAAACTAAACATATGCTTAAAATCAAGCAGTTGGACAAATTTGAGTTTAACGGTAAACCATATGCCACAAATTAAGAGCATATAAATCAATACTTGTCCTTGACCCCAAAGAATATTATTTACAAAGGCAACTACATCATTTATCACGGAAAATTCCTGTTATTATTATTTTTATAAGGGGTATGTGTTTGCTAAGGTCAACAAGCCCGAGTGAGGTGTACCATTAACACTAAAACAAAATACCACAGGATGTAAAATAGGTGTAGTGTGAATTACAAGGCTGTTGAATAATAGCAAAGGCAAGAGCCCCTTTGCTACAGATATTAATAAGCAGAGCCTGGGATGGGAAACAAGTTGCGACACCATATAGGTCAATAGGTTCTATTCCTATCCTGTTAAATCCGCCTTCAAAAACAGCAATAAAATGGTCAAAGTTATCGTTAAAATTATCGTAACCATGTTGGCAATTTTATAGTGCTTCAAACTTAGAGAGAATTTATCTGCATGTGCCAGTTTAATTACCTTCTTTGGTATCACTATGCTCATTAAACAGAGTTGACTAAAGAGTGCTAAACTAAACAAGGCATCTAGCATTTTTATACCTATAATTATTTTAAAGACTTAATGATTCTTTTAGCCTTGTGGCATGGCGTCGAGAAATGTCAATTTCAGCCCCGTCAGACAACGTTACCCTAAAACCATCATTGACCCACTCTTCGATATTTATGATATGTTTTAAATTGATGATAAATTGCCGATTGGCTCGGAAAAATAATCTTTCAGGTAAGCGAGCTTCTATTGTCGACATTGACTTACGCAGAAATGCTTTATCTTGATTGAAGAATAATCTGACATGATTTTTACAACTTTCAATATAACGAATATCTGATAGGGCCACTAAAAAACAGTCATCCCCATCTTTCACAAACAAACGATGATCTTCCGCAAGCTTGTCGGTTTTACGCGCTAACTCTTCATTTTTTTGTTTTTCTATCGCTTTTAACGCTTTGTTGACAGCGACCGTCAGTCTTTCTTTACTAATGGGTTTTAATAAATAGTCGATGGTGTCAAAATCGAAAGACTGAATGGCATATTCAGAATACGCGGTAGTAAAAATTATTTTGGGTTCGCTCGAAAGCTGAGACAACAAATCAAAACCGCTATCACCCGGTAAGTGAATATCAAGAAATAACACGTCAGGTTTCTCTGCCTCAATTATTGTTAGCCCATTTTTTGCATCCGCTGCGTCACCAACTAATTCAACAGAGGGAAATTCGCTTAATAATTCGATTAATCCTTCACGTGCAAGTGCAGAGTCTTCAATGACAATTGCTTTCATTGGCGGAGCTCCTTTCGCTCAAGAGGTAATGTTAATTCAGCCATAAATAGTTTTTCTCGTTTATTCACCGTAAAACTTGCGTCGTTGCCATACAGCAGTTTTAAACGGGTTCTTACGTTTTCAAGCCCTAAGCCCGTGCTTCCTTGTGTCAACTTGCTCTTTATCAATGGCATATCATTAACAATGAGGATGTGAACTCGGACGTCAACCAATCTAATATCGACGGTTAGTGAGCCACCCTCCGCTAGTTGTTCTATGCCGTGTTTAATGGCATTTTCGACTAAGGTCTGTAAAATCAAAGGGGGGACTAAACTTGCCTCTGATTCTTGTGCGACATTTAAATTAAAATTTAACCGATCACGTAGTTGCAACTTAACGAGTGCTAGATATCGTTTAGTAATATCAAGTTCTTGAATCAACATAGTTTTATTGTGTTTTGTTGCATCTAACGAATAGCGTAAAATATCAGAGAGATTCAACAACATTTCCTCCGCTTTATCAGCATTTTTTCTAATACTAAAACGAATATTATTCATTGCATTAAATAGAAAATGCGGGTTTAACTGTCCTGTTAAGCTGTTTAATTGGGTTTCTTTAAGGCTATTTTTTAGTTGCAAAGAGGCCAGTTCAGCCTTTAATGTGCGACGATGAACCGTGACTGCAATATAAATAAAATGCCAAACGGTAAGATAGAAAAACATGGTTACTGCATTACGAGTTGCTATTAATAAAAGAAACTGTAAACCATCATATTTCCCTCTTACCTCGTCATAGGTCTCTGGGAGTAATTGGCTGTAACTTAGATAACCAAACCCACCTAAGATTAACCCGATAATGATGGAACTTGTTGTTGCTAAGGTAAAACCAATTAAAATCAGGCTGCCTATCCTATTATTTTGGATATCTTTTTTACTAAAGATAAAGCGAAATAAAAAGCCTGCGTGCACGCCTAATACGATAAAGATTAAGCCTGCAATTATTTCCACGGTTAACTGCAATGGATCTTGTGCAAACACAATTGTTTGCAATAATAGTGCGACAAAGACAATGCCCCAGCAAACAATGTTGTAACGCCAGAATGTCTTATTTTTTGGATAAAAGTCGATTTTCATTAAAAACTCCATGAAAATTAATGGCGAAAAAACAATGAAAAATTTGCAATGATTACCTAAAGTAACATTAAGATGCATCGGTCATGCATAATCACTCATTTTTGGACTGAACCGGCTATCAAAATCTTGTCTAACCAATTGGATATGTCTTGCAATACAATAGGCGAGATGGTTTGCGAAATCATAGCGTACTCAGACGGTCGTCCTGTCTCGGTCGGTTGAAATAAATGGTTAAATTGTTTGTATTTTTTAGCGGTTAGTAGTTTGGGTTTTTTACTAAATATCTTTTCAATGCCTGTCATATTACTATCAGCTAAAACCTGTAAATCTAATTCAGCATATAATGCTAACGTTGGAACGTTAATGTTTTTATAGGCATGTTCTGGTTCAAATTTAATAATGTCTCTTATTGTATTGCTTGCAAGCATAGCGACAACATTCTTAATCGCTTCATCCGTAATTTCGTTGTGTCCAACTTCCAAAGATAACATTTCTTTTGCTAGGCCCTTAATTTGATTAATTAGATCTATATTAGGGGGAGATGTTAACAGTAGTTTTACAGCACGTCGCTGAATACCCATGCGTTCATCGATATATGATTTAGAATAACCTTCTGCGCTTAATATTGCGGCTGTTTGCTCTAAAAATAATTTATCGCCATCTATACCAGGAGCGGCCATCATAACAATAAAATCAATTAGAGGTAGTTCACTCGCAAGCTTGCCGACCATAAACCCTCCTTCGCTGTGGCCTATGAGTCCCAATGGCAAATCTTTGAGTTCAGCATGGTTATTTAAGAACGTTATTGCAGCTTCTGTATCTAGCTGCAAATCTTGAAAATGTGCTTGTGAAAAGTCCCCGCCAGACTGGCCAACACCGCGTTCGTCGTAACGCAAAACAGCGAAGCCCTGATTAGTTAAGTAGTCAGCAATGACATGAAAGAATTTATGGCCTAAGATATCAGAGTCACGGTCTTGTGGGCCCGAGCCCGATACCAATAAGATCTTCCCTTTGATATCGCCTGTTTGGGGCTTGGTTAATGTACCCACAAGTTTTATTGCGGCGTTTTCGTTAATAAAGGAGACTTCTTCTATGGCATATTTATAAGGCGCTTTGGGCGTTTGCGGTCGGTTTGGTCCTGCCAGTGGTGCTTCCATTTGCAACATTTCCATGGTGTTAGCTATCCCAGCTTGACTCCACGTCGCACTGAGCTTAGCGTTTATTAGCGTGGCTTGAAAAGTGGCGCCTATTTGCGGTGTTTCTGTTTTAATATTTTCCTCATTTAATGTAATTATATTCGCTAGAATACCATTCACGCCTTGGTCAGGGCTGTCAAACCAAGCTTTCCACTCTTGTCCGTCATGTTGTAAATGGAAAACTAAACGGAGTTCTCCCATTGGCGTTGTTATTTTACCGACCCAATCTCCTGCCAATTTATGCTCAGCCGCTGTCAGCGTAAATTGACAACAGAAAATAAGTAACAAACTCACTAATCGTTTCATAATAATTCCTCTTTGTATTTATCTGTGCTGAGTGTGGCAAACAAAGAAGTTGGATCGGTAAATAAATGCCAAATGGCGTTATATTCGGATGAAAGGCGTTATTTTAGGTGTTAACGACATTTTTTCACTCTAATTAAAACCAGTAAAATACAGATAGCCGCAGTGAAATGTAGGTGAAAGATTGCTGTATTAATGAACGGATAGTTGAACTTATTTAGGCAGTAAAGTTTGTCTTTGCCTTGGTATGACAGCAAAAAAAGAGAATGAAAATGGCTGGGGTAGCAGGACTCGAACCTACGAATGGCGGGATCAAAACCCGCTGCCTTACCAACTTGGCTATACCCCAGTTGAGGTCATATAAGACGACAGTATTAGAAATCCAAAAGTGGCTGGGGTAGCAGGACTCGAACCTACGAATGGCGGGATCAAAACCCGCTGCCTTACCAACTTGGCTATACCCCAACTTTTGGTGCGGAAGGAGAGACTTGAACTCTCACGCCGTGAAGCACTGGAACCTAAATCCAGCGTGTCTACCAATTCCACCACTTCCGCATTTTACTCTTTATCACATAACAAATGGTGGCTACGGCGGGACTCGAACCTGCGACCCCATCATTATGAGTGATGTGCTCTAACCAGCTGAGCTACGTAGCCATAATTATCTGTGTTTCCAGAGTGGCGCGTATTATGCTGATATGAATGGGAGGCGTCAACTCTTTTTTGCAAGCCCTCGAATTGAGTGCATAATATCTATACAGCTTAGGTTTTGTCTGTAAGTGGCATGATGCCCTTGGTGATTTTAAAGGCAGACATTTGTGACTTAATTTTATCGCCAAGTACGCCGTTAGGCATGGCAGGTACGCGCGCTAAATCTGTTTCATAATTTGCCATTGTCAGCGTGTTTTCAAAGCCATCTATCATCGACATATGCCCTAAATGTCGCGTTTTCGCTGATAGCTCTGCAATCGACACTATGCTGTTAGCGCGAGAGAATCTTGGAAAACCTTTGAACGTAAAGTTTTCTTCTACCATCTTATTACTCAATGAAATTATGCTATCTACCAGCGCATACAAAAAGTTGTCTACAGATAATGATTCGCACATTACGTTTAGTTGTATTGGTTTGATAAGTTCGGGCAAATGGCTGTTTTTGGCGGGTGTTAGTTTCACCTCTACAATCGACTCTCCATTTGATAATGTAACGACGTTTATTAGACGAAAACAAGCGAAGTCATACCGAATTTGAAACAATAGCGATTCGAGTTCACATTCGCTTAATGCTTCGTGTTGACTTTCTACGTGGGTATTTTTTGACATTGCCATCAATGGCAAGTCATGATGGCAACTAAAAGGCGTGGTAACTACGTCATTATAGCGCCACTTTATTAGCTCTCTAATTTCATGTTCACGTGCTTTTTGTACTGCTAGAAATGCCGTTTGAATGACTTCTGATGACGGCTGATTGGATTCTATGCGCCATTTTCTCCCATAGACAATTTTTGGTTCTTGTTCGTTGTATGGCGTGTAGTTGTCTGCGCCAATAATACCTATCTGAATAAAGATACCAGCGTTGTCTTGATCGACAAAAAATAAGTAGGCGGGATCAAAATCTAAAAAAGATGCAATGTGCTGCACCGAACTTACATCATGTTGGTAAGTAAGGTAATGTTGTGGAATGCAGTTAAGCGCATCATCAATCGCTATTTTTGGTGCTTTGGGCATGGGTTGTTCACCCGGTAATAAAGAAATTACTTTGCTCATATTAAGAATTAACTGTGTACATGTCGTATTCGACCCGAATACTTTTTAATTTATTTCATGAGCATACGCATTAATGTTGTTCTAGTTCACCTAAATGTAAAAATTTAACTAAAGTTTCATATTTATTTTCTGGCCTGAAACAGAAAGGGTTGAGTGTGACCTCAACCCTTTAAACGCCTATTTCTATATGATTATTCGACTGTTGAATGAATAACTAAACCGTTGATATAGCCATATGCGTTGCCGCTATCATTGTCTTGATTCTCTACGGTTATTTTAATAACACCATCATGTGAACTCATATCTTCAAAAACTGCAACAGTGTCGTTATTATTTGAAACGACAATGTCTTGTTGGTGTTGATTTACGCTGTATCGGGTAATCCGAGTATCACTAGCTAAGCGGCTGCCAATAAGCGACAAGGTGTATTGAGTGTTTGGGACTAATCCAGAAAGCGTGATTTCACCTACTTGATCTGAGCAGGTATACCAAAAAGAGTTTAATACGTCGTTTGGCATAACGATCGGGTCTTCTGGCGTGACTATATATCCCCAAGCGCTTTTTCCTCCACAAAAATGCGATGTTATTGCTACGCCAATGTTACTAGTGCCTGTTTCATCCCATATTGAGACAACAGACGTATCATAAAAAGTCAGCGGTAGCGCATTCCATCCATCTTCGGAGTCTTCACCTTCAAAATTAACTTTATAAGTGAGGGATATCACTTCCGCTTGATATGCGTAAGCACCCATATCGATTGATGCTGAATTTCTTGGTTCACCAACATAGTCGTATTCTATTAGCCATGAATAGTCTTCTCCCGCATTAATTGCCGGTGAATCGTCTGATAAACGAAAATCGTAGTCGTCTAAGTGCATAAATTGTGCGCTGTTTGCATCAGCAAAAAATAGATTGGCGGAAAAGTGGTAATCTGTTTCGTTATTTGTTGGAAAAGGAATTTGTCCATTGACCCAACAGTTTTCAAGTTTGTCGTTCCCAACAATTTTTTGATAGTCTGCCCAGTAATTATCGCCAATGGTTTGGTAACCCGCAAAAATGTTATTTTTAAACGTAAAATTTTCAATGGTGCTTTCGGGACAGAATAAATAAAATAGCTTTGATGAGTTAACAATGGTGTTGTTTATTACGCTTACTTCATGATTAGGGTTACTCATTCTACCTAATGATAAGAAGGCCGTTTCAGCACCGATCATAACGTTGTTGTATATATTAACATCGCTTGCGTCTCCTCCAGCATATTGTATGGCGTTTGCTTTGGTATCGCCGCTTAACGCTTCAATCCAATTGGAATGAAAACTACCGACTGTTCCAGGATTAATCTGAATGCCGCCGATGTGACCATAATCGCCTGATAAGGCATAGCGTTCAATGGTATTGTTAAATACATTAACGCCTTCTATTCCGCCTCCGATTTGTATACCGTCACGCCCTACATCCTCAATCTTGTTGTTATGTACAGTAATATTTTTGCTTGCTGCCTCCAGATAGTTTGAATCTGGGCATATGGGGGTAGGGGACATATGATAGTGAGACGTCCCAATGTATAAACCTTCGCCGCTAACGTCATGCACGTAGTTGTTGTTAACTTTTACATTTTCGAGTGACCAGTTTTCTCGGGTAAAGCTTCCGTCACATTGTGGGTAAGTTCTTACTGAAATACCTGAATATCCACCAGAAACTTCAACTCGGTCTACGTCAAAGTCTCGTGTGCCTAAATCTGCATTCACGCCATGTGCGCCTGAATCTATAATACGTATTCCGTATTCGATGTTGTCAACGCCGCTACCGGTTAGTCGAATGTAACGAGAGTTCATGATACCTGCACCACTGCCAGTTTCACTTTTACCATCGAGTGTTACTTTGCCGCCACAATTCGTTATTGTGACAGGTTCTTCTGCACTACCTTGAACATTATAGACATACAAGCCTTTATAACGGCCCGCAGCTAAGCATATACGTGCACCTGCAAGCTCTTGATTCATTAATACTAGGAATTGGTCTTCTTGCGCGGATAAAATCTGGTCACAAGTATTTTCGGTCAGTGTACAAGCTAAGGTATCAGATGCGGCAAGTGTTGTAGCGTTAGGCAAAATAGTAAGTGTCGTTACTACAAGCCCCGTTGACAAAATAGAGAGGTTCATATCAAAACTCCAAGTTAGATGCGTTGTTAGGCCAAAGTGCTTACAAGCGCAAATAAGTGTAGACGATGACAGCAAAAATAAAGGTGTTAATTTTTATACTAGATGTTAGAAATATTGAAAATATGTTGTCCACGATGCTACTCCTGACATTGGTTGTCAGGAGGCCTATTTAATAATACTCACTTCTGAAACAACAGAAGTGTTATATAATTAAATAAGGATTACACAATGCAAACATTAGAACTTGTTACTTTTACGTCCAAAGAAGGGGTTACTCAAGCGCAAGTCATCGAGGCGAATGACAAAGTGATGCAGGAAATTAAGCATTTTGACGGATTTGTTTATCGATCGCTTTGTTTTCAAAAGGAGTCAAAGCAGTGGTTAGATATTGTTTATTGGGAAAACGCGCTTGCGGCAAAAAATGCGCAAGAAAAATTTATGACCTTACCTTGCTGTCAGATGCTTATGTCATTGATAGATGAAAGCTCAACGAGCATGTTGCATGCAGATGTTTTGCTTGATTCTCCATTCAGTGAAATGGAAAATTGTGGCTAAAGCTGACCGCCTATTAACATTAATTTCTCTTTTAAAAGGAAGGCGCACTGTGATCACAGCGCGCCAACTTGCCGAGACGCTAGAAATATCTGAGCGAACGGTTTACCGAGATATTCAGTTACTTATTGATACGGGTTTACCTATTGAGGGAGAAGCCGGTGTGGGCTATATGCTGAAATCAGGTGCAGATATACCGCCCATCATGTTTACGTCGGAAGAGCTTTTAGCGATTCAATTAGGTTTGAAGATGGTTAAAGGGTGGACGGACAAGGCCTTAGCTATCGCTGCAGAACAAGCTCGGGTTAAAATTGAGGCTGTGCTTCCTGAGCGATTAAAACAAACACGAATGCAGCATACTGTGCTGATACCAGAATACTACATAGAGTCGATTTCTGCGCAGCACTCCATTGTAATACGTGAGGCAATTGCGAATAAGTGTGGGCTTAACATGGTATATGAGAGGGCTGATACAACACAATCTACACGCATGGTTATTCCGCTCGGCTTAGTACATTGGGGGAAAACATGGACACTTGTTGCATGGTGTTTTATGCGGAATGATTATCGAGAGTTTCGCTTAGACCGCATTCAAGGTCTAACATGTATTAGCTCAGACCATCTCCCTCACTTACCTGCTGAGAACAATGAAATTAGTCTAGAAGCATATGTAGCGCAACTAAAGCTTTAACACTTTTTGTTTTACTACATATTTTTCTTAATGTTTTATCTAACGGAAAACTATAATGGTTTATACATTGAACCTAAAATGAATCACATCGCCATCTTTAACGATATATTCTTTACCTTCTAAACGCCATTTTCCGGCGTCTTTTGCGCCTTGCTCTCCGTTAAACTCAATGTAATCGTCATAACCTACGATTTCAGCTCGGATGAAGCCTTTTTCGAAATCTGTATGTATTTTTCCTGCTGCTTGAGGCGCAGTTGCACCAGTAGGGTAGGTCCAAGCACGCACTTCTTTAACGCCAGCAGTAAAATAGGTTTGCAGGGTTAGTAACTCGTAACCTGCACGGATAACTCTATTTAGGCCCGGCTCTTCTAAGCCAAGCTCTTCCATAAAGTCAGCTTTGTCTTCTTCGTCTAATTCTGCAATGTCTGATTCTATTGCTGCACAAACGCTAACGACCACGGCATTTTCAGCCGCTGCAATGGCTTTTACTTGGTCGAGATAAGGATTGTTTTCAAAGCCTTCTTCGTTAACGTTGGCAACATACATTGTTGGTTTAAGGGTTAAAAAGTTCATGTAGCTGATGGCTGCATGTTCTTCTTTTGTCAGGTCAACTGCGCGAAGTAGACCTCCCTCGTTAAGGTGCGGCAAAAGCTTCTCTAATACTTTTAATTCAAACTTAGCCTCGGCATCGCCGCCTTTTGCGCGTTTACCTACACGTATCATCGCTTTTTCGGTAGTTTCTAAATCGGCTAACGCAAGCTCGGTGTTTATTACGTCAATGTCTTCGGCAGGGTTAACCTTACCAGCAACGTGTACAATATTCGGGTCATCAAAGCAACGCACAACATGCCCGATAGCGTCTGTCTCGCGGATATTCGCTAAGAACTTATTCCCTAGACCTTCGCCTTTTGATGCGCCGGCGACTAATCCTGCAATATCAACAAACTCCATTGACGTTGGTATTACTTTTTGCGGATTTACAATAGCCGAAAGTTTATCTAAACGAGTGTCCGGTACGGGAACGACACCTGTATTGGGTTCGATGGTACAAAATGGAAAGTTAGCTGCTTCAATGCCCGCTTTTGTAAGTGCATTAAAAAGAGTTGATTTACCGACGTTAGGAAGGCCGACAATGCCACATTTAAATCCCATGTTTGGACCCTATATATTGTATTCTGCTTTAAATGAATGTAAGCGCTGCTGCGCTTTCACTAAATCTTGTGTTAAAAGTATTTCTACGCACCGCATGGCTTCATCGATGGCGGCGAGTATGTTTTCGTGTTCTTTGACTGGTGCTTTGCTTAATACATGCCCTGTGACTTTTGATTTATGCCCAGGATGGCCAATACCAATGCGTAATCGAAGAAAGTCTTTTTCATTCGCTAAAGATTTTACAATATCTCTAATACCGTTCTGACTAGAGCTGCCGCCTATTTTAAATTTAGCTACGCCAGGCTCAAAGTCTAATTCATCAAAGGCGACCAGTATCGACTCTTTGGGAATTTTATAAAAACGACACATTGCCCCTACGGCTTGACCACTTTTATTCATATAGGTCGTAGGAATAAGCAGTCGAATATCTTGACCATGCAAAGTAAAGCGGCCAGTAAAACCAAAAAACTTAGCGTCGAACTTCATTGGTACGTTGAAGCGTGAGGCTAAGTTTTCTACAAAAATGGCACCCGCGTTGTGCCTCGTATCTTTATATTCGGGGCCTGGATTACCCAGACCCACAATCAACTGCAAAGTCGACACTGATTAGTCCTCAGTACCCTCTGCATCAGCTTCGTCGTCGCTTTCTGCTGCGCCGCCTTTAGCTGCTTTAACCGTTACAACCGCTAGGTCATGGTCTTCGCCTTTAGAAAGCTCTACAGACTCAACGCCACTAGGCAAGGTGATGTCAGAAAGGTGAAGCGTTTGGCCTAAAGCAACCTCAGCTAAGTCTACTTCGATAAACTCAGGTAAGTCTTTTGGTAAACATGTGACTTCAATATCATTCACGTGATGTTCAGCGTGACCGCCTTCTAACTTAATACCTTTACATGCATCTTCGTTAATAAAATGCACGGGTACATTAGTGTGAAGTTTTTCACCTGCAACAATACGTTGAAAATCAATGTGTGTTACTTTTGGTTTAAACGGGTGACGTTGCATATCTTTTACTAACGCTTCAACAGGCTTGCCGTCGATATTGATAGTCAGTACGTGAGAATAAAAAGCTTCAAACTCTTGTGCTTGAATAACTTTGTTGTGTTCAAGTGTAAGTGCTACAGGCTCTTTGCCAGCACCATAAATGATCGCAGGTACCTTTCCTGTATGACGTAGGCGGCGGCTCGCACCTTTCCCTAAATCAGTACGGACTTCTGCGTCCAAAGTAAAAATTGCATCAGACATAATTGTCTCCAAGTAAAATGTGAATGTGATTTTGCGACCAAATCACATATTGTTTTGCTTACCCGCTACTCTGTTTATGCTTTTATTTAAATTAATCGTGAATATATGCATTGGTACCGGTATAAACGTCGTTAATTTCCACCGCAGATTTATGCGGCGGCACATTCTATCATTGGGTATGTTTGGATACAAATTATTCTTAGCCATTAAACGCATTATTTATCTTACTGTTCGATCATTAACGCAAGCTAAATATTTGTTCAGTTAGCACAGCGGATTAACAAGTTTTCGTGTAAGTATTGGGCAGAGTTTATGGTTTGACAATACACCAGAATAAGCGTGTAACCAAAGCTGATGAGTATTGCGCGCAGCTTTAATTAGATTGCTCTCTATAATACATGCATTGTCGGCATTTACCCCTCCGGCAACAACAAGTTGAGCACCGATAGGTAGCCTTGACAGCGTATCGGTTAAGTTAGCTAAGCCCATCGTTGCCTCTTGTTTGTTTAGCCATGAAGAGCCACTGGATAAAATTCGTTGAACACCTAATTCAAGTAATGAAGTTACTCTCTCTGGGCTATTTTTTAAGACATCAAATGCTCTATGGATACCGATGTTAAGACTGTGTACTTTCGCTTCGTGACATAGGTACTTCATTGCGTCAATATCAATCGTACCGTGTTTGTCTAGCACACCAAAAACTACGCCTTGTGCACCTGCGTCACTGGCATTCTGCAGTTGTGTTCCCATAGTAATAAGCTGCTTGTTCGTGACTGTGAAATTATTATTGTGCAAGCGAATCATTACCCCAATTTCAGGCGCATTGGCTGACGAAAAACTGTATTGACGAGCAATTAAGTTACATGCACTTTCTACCGTAGACATGTCAGGTGTTAAACCGTCTTTATGCATGTTCGTACAGAGTTCAAAGCGTTTTACGCCGCAATCAATTGCTACTGACAGGTTTTCAATAAACTGGCGAGCGTTTGTCGTGTCTAGACACACTTCAATATTACGCATCTAGTTCACCTAACACTCAGTTTATTTAACATATGAGTTGCCTTCGTTGTCATTTCGATTGTCATATTGTTTTTTGACAGGAGTGTCAGACAAAACAACATTAAGCGTGCCACCTGTCACGAGTGTGTGGTGGTCTACAAAGTAGTTGGTAATAGTCTGGTCTTTGAAGCTGACGGATTGAATATACTGAGGCCTAGCACTTGTCTGAGACTCATTTGTCCGAGAGTCAGTTTTAATGACTAAGCTTTTCCCTTGATAATATTTGTCAGAGAGGGCAATTTCGATGCGATCAAATTGCGGCGTCACAATAGCATAGTCCATATGTGCTGGCGACACTGGATAAAGCCCTAGCATGCTAAATGCTAACCAGGCTGACATCGTGCCTGCGTCGTCATTTCCGGGCAGTCCCGCTGGCGTATCCAGAAAATACTTGTCGATCAGTTCAGCGACCTTTTGTTGACTGCGCCATGCTTCACCCGCTACATAATTAAACAAAAAGGGGTAGGTAATATCTGGCTCATTTGCCATGTCATAGTTGTCCGTATCAAAACACATTTGAAGTTGCTGTAAAAAAACTTTACTCCCTCCGAGTGCCTCGATTAACCCCGGTATATCATGCGGTACATAGAACCGATAATTCCATGCGTTGCCTTCAACGTAACCAGGTGCAGGTTCAAAGTTACGTCCTAATTCGGGGTCATAAGGCGAGTACCAACGGCCATCTCGCCATTTAGGACGTAACATGCCCGTTTGAGTATCAAGCAGATGCTTATACCCTAATGATTTGGCGTAATAACGCTTTGCATCGTCTTGTTTATTCAAGGCCTTTGCAAGTTGTGAAATACTGTAATCAGCGACATAATATTCCAAACTTGTCGATACACTGCCGCCCCATGTATCTTCATCGTCTATTGGCACATAGCCAAGTGCACTGTAGTCCGGATTCTCTTTTCTAATGGGGTTGTTCGCAACGGTATCGCTCGCTTTTGTCAAAAACGCATAGGCAGATTCAATATCAAAGTCTTGTATCCCGCGCAAATAAGTATCAGCGATGACGGCCGCGGCAGGATCGCCGACCATGACATCGGTTTCCATACTTAGGAGTTCCCACTTAGGCATCCAACCGCTTTCTACCGCCATATTTAACATGCTCTTGACCATGTCAGACTGCAATTCAGGGTAAACTAAACTTAAAAACGGGTGAACATTCCGGCTGGTGTCCCATAGTGAAAAAGTGGTGTATCGATTTTTACCCCCTGTATTACCTATTTCATGAGCGCCCATTTTAGGGTACTCACCGTTAACATCTTGAAGTATATTGGGATGAATCAGCATGTGGTAAAGTGCGGAGTAAAACAGGCGTTTATTGTGTCGACTGCCTTCCACCTTAATTCGATTTAACAACTTGTTCCATGCAGTTTCGGCTTTTATTTTGGTGTCATTAAACGCAAAATTTGCTTGCTCAGCATGCAAGTTTTCTCGCGCATTTTCCATGCTCACATACGATATACCAACTTTTACTTCAACGGTGTTAGGGGCATCATGCGTAAAAGAAAAGTAAGCGCCAATGTCGTCACCCGCCATAGGCGAGTGATAATTTTCATATGTTTTATATGTATCGTTATAACTTACCCAATCCGCTTCTACGTTTTTAAACGCGGGCATTTTCTTAAAAACACCTGAACGGTCTGGTGTTTTATTTAGCTTCACAACAAAGTAAACAGGGCGAACATCTTCGGGTCGATAACAAAAGGTACCAATGGTACGAAAGCCCTCAATTTCAGTATCCGAAACACGTTGAATCATTCCGCCAGTTTCGTTAGTGAGCCCTAAACCAATATTAAACAAAACGTGATTATTCCCTGCTGGAAAATGGTATCGGCTAATACCTGTGCGTAAGCTACTTGTCACTTCTGTTTTAATGTTGTATTTCGTTAATTTGTTACTGTAGTAACCTGGTGAAGCGACTTCGTCCGTGTAGGTGCTACCATACACTGCGGGGTCGAGTACTAAATCACCGGCGCTTGGCATTAAAAGTAGCGTGCCCAATTCAGGACAGCCCACACCGCTTAAATTAACGTGACTGAACCCGGTTAAAAACGTGTTTTCATGTACATATGGACGAGAATGCCAGCTAGCATCTTTTTCAAATGTATTGCCTTGTCGTTCACCATGAGCAACATTGAAGGGCACGACAGACGCCATGCCATGAGGGTACTGTGCGCCGGGGTGCGTCGCGCCGAAGTTACTTGTGCCAATAAATGGATTTACATATTGTGTTAGATTTTGCAGATTGGGTTTGGCTTCAATTGCATTTTCATCGGCCGTATGTTTTGCATTGCAAGCATTGACAAGTAAAAGTGCAATTAGTGGCATGGCAAAATAGCGATGAGTAACTAAGCGCAGTGATTTGCGCAAGAATGGCCCGCAAATACTAGCTATCTGTCCATTAGTTTTCATTTGGTGTATTACTCATATTAAAAATTAATTCTCCACCCTGCATGATTTGCTCGTGAGATACAGTGAAGCCCAGCAATGGTTTGCCATTTAGCATGGCTGATTTTA
Source organism: Agaribacter marinus (assembly GCF_030160655.1). Lineage (GTDB taxonomy): Bacteria > Pseudomonadota > Gammaproteobacteria > Enterobacterales > Alteromonadaceae > Glaciecola > Glaciecola marina. Next base: position 1,182,504 of record NZ_BSOT01000005.1, on the reverse strand, counting down.
CGTATACATTGTCGGGTGACTGATTGTTCGCCTTTATGGTAAATGTATTTCCATTGTCCAGTTGCCACTTGGCACTGTTTATTTCAGGGCTGCCAAGTACATATTCACCCGATACCGGATCGACCGGATAAAACCCCAGCGCACTAAATAAATACCACGCCGACATTTGTCCTGCATCTTCGTTTCCACAGAGGCCGTCAGGCGCGGTGGTATACAAGGTGTCCATAATTTGCCGAACACGGGCTTGGGTTTTATGACCTTGATTGACATACTGGTACAAGTAGGGCACGTGATGCGCTGGTTCATTGCCATGTACATATTGTCCAATGTAACCAGATATCCACTCTGGCAGTTGATCTTCCGCTTGTTCAGTCGAAAACATTTCATCTAATTTAGCATCAAACGCGAGCGCAGACCCGTATAGCTCAACCAAACCGTTTATGTCATGCGGAACAAAGAAGGTATATTGCCACGCATTGGCTTCGCAATAATCTTCTGTAGGGCGATAAGCCATTGGGTCAAACGGGACTCGGTATTCGCCATCGACATTTTTTGCTCGCATAAAACCAGTTTCACGATCGAAATGATGTTGATAGTTTTTAGACCGCTTGAGGAAGGTTTGATAAATGGCGTCTTTGTCCAAGGCTTTTGCAAGTTGTGCAATCGCCCAGTCATCATAGGCATATTCTAAGGTTTTAGATACGTTCCATTTGGTTTCAGTAAATGGAACAAACCCTAGCGTTTGATAACTGCCGATGCCAAATTGTTGCTGGCTCGCGCTGGTAAGCGCAGCATTAAGTATCGATTCGCCAGAAAGCTCTAAATCACCTTTTAAATAAGCATCGACGAGCACAGGCACTGAGTGGTACCCCATCATCATATTGGTTTCGTTGCCCTGAAAATTCCACACGGGTAAAAGGCCGGTGACTTCATAGTGAGACATTAGCGATAGCATCATTTCCGCGTTTACTTTGGGCGCATATAAGGTATTCCAAGGGTGCAATGCCCGGAATGTATCCCACAACGAAAAAAATGAATATCGAGTATCGTCTTGCGTTGAGTGAATACTACCATCTGGCCCTTTATACTGACCATTCACGTCAGAAAATACCCGAGGCGCTAGCGACGCGTGATAAAGTGCAGTATAAAACTGCACCATGTTGTCAGGCGACGCAGCAATTTCAATTTTACCCAATTGTTTTTGCCATGCCTGTTTTGCGGCAAGTCTCAGTGAACTAAAGTCGTCAGTCGTTTGAATATCAGATAAAAAATTCTGTTTAGCGTTTGTCACGCTAACAGAACTCAACGCCGTTTTTACTTCTAATTGATGCTGATTTGACGTGTGAACATCAAATGAAAACATGCCGACGTCGCCATTTTCATCTTTGACGATGTCATGTGTTTTTATGGGCGCCGAAAATCGCGTATAAAAATATACGCGTTGATCTTCTGCCCAGCCACTCGACAAGCGGTAACCTTGTATGGTGTATGGGTCAACAACTTCAATATGTGTCTCTTTCGTTTTGTCCCAGTTTCTGCTGTATGACAGATCTAATCTTACCCAAGCAGGTTTATTGGTATCATTATATGTGTATCGCTGCACACCTGTGCGTAAGGCGGATGTGAGTTCCACATCAATATTATAATCGGCTAAATGTACCTGATAATACCCCGGAGAAGCCTGTTCTTGCACATGACTAAATGCCGAATGAATGACCGGTTGGTTTAATACGTCATCGAGTATTTTTTGCTTAGTCGGCAGGGTCAATGGCATAAACAATATGTCGTAGAGATCACCTGCGCCGGTGCCGCTTAAATGTTGGTGAGCAAATCCGGCGATCACATCATCAGGGTGAAAATAACCAGAAATCCAATCCCAACCATTTCTACCATTGTTTGGACTAAGTTGCACACGGCCGTATGGCACGGTCGCTCCTGGGTACGTTTTACCTTTTCCCGCAGTACCAATGAAAGGGTCAACATATTGCACGGGGTCAAACGCATCGTGTGACGCGGCAGGCGTAGGCGCAGAAACTTCCTGATTACTACAACCCATTGCTATGCCAATTAGCCCAACAATGAGTGTGTACTTTACATATTGTTTCATCTTAAATACCGTCGTTTGATACTAGGTATTACTTGGCAAAAGGGCTAAGTTTTTCATTGTCACCAATAACCCTTAGCACTTCCGCACAAGCACATAATGAATGATAATCACACTTAGCTCCAGCGCTACTTTTTTCGTCACTTGTTTTGCCATTTTCGCGTGTAAGTAATCTAAACCACGCACCATATTCATGGTCAATCATGTGTTTCCAACAGTACGCCCAGAGTGCCTGATAGGCATCTAAATAGTCGTTGTTACCTGTAAGCTCGTAAATCATTGCAGCGGCAGCGATACTCTCTGCTTGCACCCAAAAATATTTGTCTTCGTCACACCATTTCCCATCGGGTGAGAAACCATACACCAGACCGCCGTATTCGTTATCCCAAGCGGTACCGTAAGCAATGTCGAAAAGCTCAATCGCTTTATTTTCATACTTTGCGGATGGACGATGTCTGTGTAAGGACAGTAATAACTTGGTCCACTCAGTTTGATGGCCTGGCTGAAACCCCCAAGGACGATACAAATTTTTGGGATCGTCTTTATTATATTCCCAATCAGGTAAAAATGTTTTTGTGTAATGTTCCCACACGAGTCCATTGGTCAGTTCTGCTTGGCGAAAACAAATGTTATTCGCAATTGTTTCGGCTTTGTCTAAATATTGAATATCGCCAGAAGCCTCGTAAGCCATCAGCATTGCTTCACACAGGTGCATATTTGCGTTTTGTCCGCGATAATCACTTAACACACCGTCTGCACTGATTTCGTCGGCGTAGAGTCCGTAGTCTGTTTGCCAAAAGGACGTCTCAAGTTGAGCAAATACCGTTTGCATGTTGTCTCTACAATCCAGAATCTGATATTTGTGTAGGGCGGCGTATGCCAATAAAACAAAGGCATAGCCGTAAGCCTGTTGCGTCATGTCTTGTGCTTGGTTGTTATGTAATGTCCAGGCATAGGCGTTTTGTTCAGGCTGCCAATGGATATCTTCAACGAAGCGAATGCCACGAACGGCGCGCGCTTTATACTCTTCTTTACCAAACAGTTTGAATGCAACCGCGTAGTTAACGACAATACGTGTACTGCTTACCAGCTGTTTGAATTCAGGGTTAAATATGCTGCCGTCATCTTTGTAGTTTTGAAAGTAACCGCCACTCTCATCATCTACTTTAGCGTCGTAAAAAGCTAAAATACTTTTTATGTGGTCAGTGACAAATTGTTTTTCTGTAAACGCTGGCATGTTTAGCATAGAGCTACCTATATATATTTATGTTGCGCGGAATCTTGTTGATTCTGATAAATGGGTAAAAATGTAGACACGTCATTCAATGTTGGCAGGGCTGGGAAGGCGCCTTGTCTAGACACTGTGTGTGCACCACATGCAATGGCAAAGCGAATAATGTGTTGCAATCTATCGTCGCTGGCGATGACTTGTTCAGGTGTATACTCTTCCAGCAAACAGTAAAGTAAGCCGCCAATAAAGCTGTCGCCCCCACAAGTCGTATCGACGACGTCAACGCAAGGAACATCGAGCGAAGTGCTAAACGTAGGGGTGAAGTAACGCACAGACTTTGCGCCGTCAGTGACGACGATTAATAAACAGTCCTTATTTTCTTGGAGTAGCTTGTCTATATAAGCATCATCGTTTTCATCGGATAAATAGCCGAGTTCTTCTTTTGAAAATTTAATGATATTTGCAAGTGAAAGTAATGCATTCACGACTTGTATATCTGCATTACCCGTGTCCCACAAGTTATGACGCAGGTTTACATCAACACTCACAATTGCATGATTGCTTTTAGCGCGAGATGCCAGAGATAGAGTTGTATTAGCAATATCTTTAGAGGTTAGGGTATTGCTACATACATGAAGTATGTCGCCATCGCTAAATATTGTTTGAGGGAATTGGTCTTCATTGACAATGACATCAGCAGTATTTTGTCGATAAAACGAAAAAGACCGTTCACCTTCATGATCTAGGCTTACAAATGCAAGTGCAGTTTGTGCCTCAGGGTGCATTAATGTATGTGTCGTGTTTACGCCATAATAAGCTAGTGCATTCCGTAAAAAATGACCGAAGGTGTCATCACCTACTTGACCTGCAAAAAAAGCGTTCCCGCCAAGCTTAGCGACTGCCACTGCAGCGTTAGCGGGAGCGCCACCAGGAAATTGCTTAAATATGGGTATGTTAAGACCACCATGCATCTCTTGTTCAGCATGTAAGAAGTCGATGAGTGCTTCTCCAAAACAGACTAGCTTTTTCATGCATCACCGCGCGTATCAGCTTGAGAATAATTTGCACCTTTTAGCGCATACCAAAGAATATAGCCGTAACATGCCGCGGGCACGATAAAGCTGAGTTTTAACGAAATAGCATCAGCCGCAAACCCTTGTAACATTGGCACAATAGCCCCGCCGACAATTGCTTGGCACAAAAAACCAGATCCTTTACCTGTGTGTTCTCCAAGTCCGCGAATAGCAAGGGCAAATATGGTTGGAAACATAATGGAGTTAAATAATCCTACTAACAAAATACTCCATATTGCTGTATTACCAGTGGTATTAATGGAAAATACGATCATGATGATGGCAAATACGCTATTGAAAGCTAATACGTAGGTCGCAGATATGTATCGAGTCAGCGCAGCGCCAATGAATCGTCCAGCCATGGCTGATAGCCAATAATACGAGACCATTTTCCCAGCCGTGACGTTGTCCATCTCAATACCGTCCATTTGCATAAAGTAATTGACTAAGTAGCTGCCAACCGCGACTTCTGCTCCTACATATAAAAATATGCCGACAACACCAAACGTAAGATGGGGGTGGCTTTTAATGGTCAGCGCGCCACTTGATTCAACTTGTTTTAAATGTTCTCCGATGTTGGGGAGCTTTAAGCGCGAAAATACTAAGGCGATGACAATCGCGAACACCGCGATTAATATATATGGCATTTGTACCGCGGTTGCTGCGTTTTCGCCTTGTTCAGACATATTGGCCAAAATGAGTGTCGCGCCAAAGTAGGGGCCAATAGTATGCCCAACCGAATTGGTTGCTTGCGCGAGGTTTAGTCTACTTGCTGCCGTTTTTTCAGGGCCGAGTACGGCAACATATGGGTTTGCGCTGACTTGCAAAAAAGCGATACCACTTGCCAATACAAATAAGGCAAATAAAAATAGGGCATAAATTTCTAGTGCCGCGGCAGGGTAAAATAAGCAACACCCAGCAGCAATGGTGAGCAAGCCAACAATAATACCTTTTTTGTAGCCAATGTCATCGAGCAGCCGCCCGGCAAATGGAGACACAACAAAGTAGGCGATAAAAAAGCAGAATTGCACTAATCCAGCTTCTAAATATGATAAATCGAAAGCCGCTTTTAAAAAGGGAAGTAAAATGTCGTTTAGCGCAGTAATAAATCCCCAAATGAAGAATAATGAAAATAAAGCGCTCAGCGCAAATAGCGCCATGGATTTTTTATCATTATGTTCGGTTGGCGGGTTTGTTGGATTAATATGCATGACTATTCCTTGTTGTCGTCATTATTGAGGTGTAACGACATAGAATACGGCACGGAGTCATCTTCAATCGCCCAGTGCTTGTTGGGTACATTCGACATATAAAAATCTATGTTAGCGCCTTGCATCAATGCATGATGATCTACCCAACTTTTATTATGTGTTTGCGCGTTAAATTTCATGCTGTCGATGTAGACATTCTCAGGTTTGTTATTATGTGCGGTAATTTGTACTGTGTTGCCGTTTTCTAAGGTGAGGGTGGCTTTATCAAATAGCGGGCTACCTACAACATATTGCGGAACCCCCGGTGTCACTGAGTATAAGCCAAGTGCACTGAATACATACCACGCTGACGTTTGCCCGTTATCTTCATCACCTGCATAACCGTCAGGTGTTGGTTGATACAGTTTAGTCATTACGTCGCGAAGTTTAGCTTGCGCTTTGTAAGGCTGGCGCGCGTGATTGTATAAATAAATCATATGTTGAATAGGCTGATTGCCATGGGCGTAGTTACCCATATTTACAATTTGCATTTCACGAATTTCGTGGATGGTAAAGCCATAATATGAGTCATCGAAGAGTGGCGGCATCGTAAACACTTCGTCTAATTTGTTGATAAAACCTGTCTCTCCACCCATTAGTTCAATTAAGCCCTGCACATCATGAAAAACTGACCATGTATAATGCAGCGCATTCCCTTCTGTAAACGCGTCGCCCCATTTCAATGGGTTAAAGGGAGACTGGAAGTTTCCGTCTTTATTCTTTCCGCGCATCCAACCCGTTTCTGGATCAAATAAGTGTTGGTAGTTAAGCGATTTTTTGTAATATTTTGCGGCTAACTCATGTTTGCCCATCGAGGTTGCCATTTGCGCAATGTTAAAATCTGCAAACGCATATTCAAGCGTGCGCGCAGCATTTTCGTGAATGCCAACGTCATACGGCACATATCCTAGGTCGTTGTAGTAGTCTACCCCTTCGCGCCCAACCGAAGATACCGGCCTACCTTCTTCCACGGTGGCATTTTTTAACATGGCTTCCAAGAGTGTATTGGCGTCGTAGTCACGAATGTTTTTAATGTAGGCATCGGCAATATTAATCGCCGAATTTGATCCTATCATGACCCCTCGGTGACCAGGGCTAGCCCACTCTGGTAGCCAACCCGACTCTTCATATGTATTGACCAACCCTTGCATGATTTGCGTATCAAGGCTCGGATACATAAGCGTGAAAAATGGGAATACGGCTCTGAAGGTATCCCAAAAGCCATTGTCGGTATACATATAGCCCGGCAGCACTTGCCCGTTATAGGGACTGTAATGAACAATGTCGTTGTTACTGTCATATTCATAAAATGAACGTGGAAACAGCAGTAATCGGTAAAGTGAGGAATAGAAGGTTTTTACTTGGTCAATGTTGGCGCTTTCTATTTGAATGCGGCTCAGTTCTTTTTGCCAAGCCTCAAAGCCTTTTTGTTTAGTCACTTCAAAACTGTCTTTACCAAGCTCTCGCGCTAAGTTAATTTCGGCTTGTTCCAAGCTAATAAATGAAGAGGCTACTTTTACATTCACTTTTTCGCCGCGAGAAGTCGCGAACTTTATGATGGCACCGACATGATCGCCAGTTTGCTCGGTGCTATTAGCCGTAAGCTTCCAACCATCTGTCCATGTTTGGGCTAGCTCAAAGTCCTTATCAAAATAAGCAACAAAATAATTGTGGAAGTTATCAGGCACTCCGCCATGATTATTCCTAGCATAGCCAATTATTTTTCGTTCTTTCGGCAGTATCTTTACCATGGAGCCCTTGTGAAATGCATCTAAGAGAATATAGGCGTCATTGGTTTCGGGAAACGTAAACTGAAATTGTGCGGCGCGTTGCGTGGGGGTTATTTCGGTGACAACATCGTAATCTGCAAGGTATACCGAGTAATAATGAGGTAGTGACGTTTCTGCTTTATGAGAAAACCATGATGCACGGGATTCTTCTTCAAATTTTAGCTCACCAACCACTGGCATAAACGAAAATGCTGCGTAATCATTTAACCACGGGCTTGGTTGATGCGTTTGTTTGAATCCCCGTATTTTGTATTCGTCGTACTTGTACGTCCAACCATCCCCCATCTTTGAGGTCATTGGTGTCCAAAAATTCATCCCCCATGGCAGTGCAATGGCAGGATAAGTATTTCCGTTTGACAATATAAATTCGGAGTCACTACCCACCAATGGATTAACATATTGGACTAGATTGTCTTTATCTACGAGGTTAATGGTTGTGCCAGACGAGCTATTCGCCTGAGATGCTTCGTCAGATAAGGCAGGTGCTTGGGAGCATCCCATGAGGCAACTTAAACCCAGTAATATTGCGCCTGTCTTAAAATACATACAAGTTCCCCTTGGATATTTCTTAAATATTTATTAATCTTTAGTTGGACAAAATCTCATCACCTGCTATAAACCTAATGTAACCGATTGCATTCGTCAAATGAATTTTGTTAAATTATTTTAATTGGCGAATGTAAAAACTTCGGTATGATAAGTAAGTATAGGTAGTATAAAGATTTTTATTGTATTACTGGCTGAAATTTTGAGAGTAAAGGGATCTGTGCATGACAACAATGCGTAAAATTTCTCAACTGGTTGGTGTATCTACTGCGACTGTATCAAGGGCGCTTAAAAACCCTGAGATGGTATTGCCAGAAACGCGCGAAAAGGTTTTGAAAGCTGTCGAAACGCTGGGTTATCGGCCAAATATTCTAGCGAAAAACTTTTCTTCGGGAAAAACGCAGACAGTGGTAGTGATTGTTACCGATCTCACCAACCCATTTTTCTCGCGCATCGTGCAAGGTGTAGAGGAAGAAGCACAAAAACTAGGCTACTCAGTGTTACTCGGGGATACTAATGATGACATTAATCGAGAACGCGTATACGCAGAAATGGTGCTTAACAATAAAGCCGACGGGCTTATTCAACTAGACCATTTGTTCCCTTTTGAAGACAAAGACAAAGAAATTGCCAAAACAGTGCCGATGGTCAGTGTGTGTGATGCTATCGACGGTGATTATGAGTATCCATATATTACGATTGATAATTTTGCGGCGAGTAGGGATGTTGCTAAACATTTGATTTCGTTAGGACATACGAAAATTGGTGCCATTGCTGGTAAAGATGATAGCTTAGTGACGAGCGACCGCTTAGGTGGATTACAACGCGTATTGCAAGAACACAATATCCCGTTTAATGACGACTGGTTTATGCGTGGCGGCTATACTAAGCAATGCGGAAAGGAGTCGATGGAGGCGCTGCTTTCTATGGGCGAGTACCCCACTGCGGTATATTGTTTTAGCGACGAAATTGCAATCGGTGCCATTAAGGCTATCAAAGATGCAGGATTGCGAATACCGCAAGACATTTCAATTGTTGGTTTTGATAACATTGATATATGTGAATACATAGATCCGCCGCTGACAACGGTTGACCAGCCAGCGGTAGAAATGGGGCAGCGAGCAATGCAAATACTTTACCAGTTGATCAATGGCGACGCTATTCAGCATATTACGGAATTTAAACCTTATACTTTGCTAGTCCGTGACAGCACTGGGCTGGCGCCGAAATAAATAGTGATAAAAACGTCTAAATATTAAATTTATGTGAATTTAGGCTTGCGAAATTTAATTTAGCGATATAGATTAAAAAATAACCCACTTAACGTAATTGTAAATGTAACCGGTTGCATGGGTGAAAACTTAAAATGGATTGCAACCGGTTACAAAGGGTTGGGATTAAGGATGTTCTAGACGTGAGATTAACGCGTCAATGTTTTATTAATGCAAGATTGTATGCATATGCAAATGAGAAACGATGCCAAAGCAGAACAATAAAGCGTTTCTCAATCATCTTTTACTGGGTCTTGGTTTTACTATTTTACAGTAAAAAATGATGGACAAAATTTAAACAGAGGAAACACAATGACAGCTTACAACAAGGTTTACTCACATTTAGGCAATCAAAAAACACGATATAGACGCACACTCCTAGCTGCGGCAATACTGTCTTCTATTGGCACTGTGAACGCCCAACAAACGTCCCCAGACGATGACGCAGAAGAAGATGGAGAGGTTGTTGAACAAATTGAAATAAGAGGTATTCGCGCTTCTTCAGCAGAAAACTTAGCGACTAAGCGCCTGTCGAACGCAATTGTTGACGCAATTACTGCCGAAGACATTGGTAAGTTTCCTGATAAAAATGTTGCAGATGCACTGCAGCGGGTACCTGGCGTTTTGATTACCCGTAATGGCGGCGAAGGGTCTACAGTAAGTATTCGTGGTTTGGGCCCCAGATTAACCCTGACCCAACTAAACGGCAACTATATTGCGTCGAGCCCTGGTGCGCCATCACGTTCATTTTCGTTTGAATTATTGCCTTCAAATCTAGTCGGCCAAGTAGAAGTATTTAAAACACCAGAAGCGCGAATTGATGAAGGCGGCATTGGCGGAACAATTGTTGTGCATAGCCGCAAACCACTTGATATGGAGCGTAACTCTGGCGCGGTTAATTTGGAGTATACCTACGCGGACGTCACAGATAAGTATGAACCGCAGTTAAGCGGTATTTATTCTTGGAAAAACGAAGCAGAAGACTTTGGCGTATTAGTGGGCTACGTAAAACAAGACCGCTTGAATCGCTCCCAATCCTCAGTAGTAAATATATTGAACAGTAACTTTAGATATTCAGAGTTGCGCGACGGACAGCCAGTTGAAGGCGGCGCCACAGGGTTTTCCCCACAAAGCTTTGTACAAAATGTAATTGAAGAGGATCGCGAAAGAACTGGTATTCAATTTACCACACAGTGGCGACCGACTGATAATTTGGAATTAGGTGTCAATTACTTTCAATTTACCTTAGGCCTTGATTCTATTTTACACCAGTTAGAATACCCTGAGTGGCATAACAACCCGAATTATTGGACTGATGTAAGCGTAAACGCCGAAGCAGAGTATGTAGTTGGCATTGATTATTCTGTGGGGGCAGGCGGTACGGAAGCTATTGCTCAAATACCGCGTATTAATGGTGAATTTGTTCGAGAAGAGTCTACCTCAGATACCTTCGATTTTTTTGCGACCTATGAAGCCGACTCATTTGAGATTAGAGCGGTAGCTGGGCATACGGAATCTGAAGGGGGACCAACGGAAAAATACCGTTCTGCCTACTACTCAGGGTCGAATGTGAGCAATACTAATGCATCTCGCTTTTATGGGTGGCGTTTTGAAGATAAGTCCTTAATTACCTACATTGACCCGGCCATGCACCAAAACTTATTGAGCGGCATTGGCGGTCAAGCTGATATTGGCGCCACTGACTCAAGCTTTGAAACGGGGACTCAAGAAGAAGATTATGCGCAATTTGATGTTGACTGGTTTGCTGACTTAGGCGTTATTGAAGCGATTCGTTTTGGTGCCAAATACCGTAAAAACGGGATCAGGCGCGATACACGTAATACCTTCTATTTATCTCCAGATTTTGATATTGCGGCGGGAGAAGCCGAAGGGAGTATAGATTTAGACGATGATTACTCAAGAAATGGTGGTATTCCGTTACTTACGGACGTAATTGCAGACCAACCTTTAGGCAATATATCTGGTGCAATCAACACAAATATCTTCCCTGCGGTCAACTGGCATCGATATGCAGAAATTCTTAATCAAAATTTTGTGCGATATACACGTTTTGAAGATGATTTTGTATACGAAGTAGAAGAAGAAATATTTGCCGCTTACGTGCAAGCTGATTATCAGTGGGGCGACTTTCGAGGGAACTTTGGTGTGCGCTTTGTTGATACCACTACCACTACCTCAGCTAGCGACCGATTTGTTTATGCTTTAGATAGAAGTGATGATCAAGGTAACCCGCAACCCGTAAGCGTTGCTATTCAAAGAGATACGGTGATTGTTGACAAAGAGCAAACCGATACCGAAATTTTACCTAGTTTCAACATTGTTTGGGATTTCAGTGATGATTGGGTAGCGCGTGTAGCGCTAGCTAGAACACTTGCGAGACCGTCATACAATGCGCTGGGCAGATTTCAATCGCTTGTATACCGGTCGGCAGAATGGGCGGCGGACTCTAGTTCAAGGCCAGATTTTAACCCGCTGATTGATAGAGAAGGGTGGACTGGCTCTGGCGGTAATTCTACGTTAAAACCAGAAACTTCAGATCAGTTTGATTTTTCACTTGAGTATTACTATGGCGAAGGTTCGGGATTGAGTTTTGCCTATTTTTATAAAGAGGTTGACGGCTTTAGCGTACCTTTGCAGCTTGACGTACAACGAAATGTTCCGGTACGTGAATTTACATTGCAGAATGGCAACACTATTGCGCCAGGCGGAGACATTGTAGTGACTGATTTTGGTACGACCGGTAACGGTGGCAATGCGACATCAAAAGGATTTGAAATAGCGTGGCAGCACTTCTTTGAAAATGGCTTTGGTATATATACCAATTATACCGACAATGAAGCAAGTTCTGCAGAGGTAGAGCAAGACGGTGAAATTGTTGGCGAACGACCGTTTGTTGGCTCGGCCGATTACTCATTTAACTTGTCTGCGTTTTATGAGAATGAAGATTTTAGTGTCAGAGCATCTTATGTAGAAACTGGCCCAACGGTCGGCGGACAATCTTTACTGACACTGTCTAGCGGAGAAACTCTCAATTTTTATACTGATACTTATGATCAAATTGATGTTAATGCTAGCTACAACATTACCGAGCAGTTAACGGCAACTGCATCTGTAATTAATCTAACCAAGTCTGAAAGTTATGCCCATGTTGGCAATGATACAAAAGACAGATTCTTGAGCAATGGGTACGGCGGTCGCCGCTTCTTTGTTGGTCTGAACTATCGTTTTTAATCATGGCGCTGAATAGAACTACGGATTTGAATAGAGGAATAATTATGAAAAAGTTTACAAAACTTAAATTGTCTGCGGCTATCGCAGTGGCAATAACAAGCTTAGTAGGTTGCAGTGCGGATGACCCAAACTCTGAAGAATTACCGGCACGGGCGCCAGTATCCACCTTCACATCGGCGGATGTCATTGGCGGCGCGACTAAAGGCACGCTTGCCAACGCTGAGGTGGTTATCACACAGTTAAATGGTGCCAACATCAGCATTACAAACGACAATCAGACTGCTGATGACGGCAGTATTAATATAGAAGTGCAAGGTGACGCCGGTTTTGGCCTAAACAGTATGATGCAGGTAGTTATCACGGCTGACGCAGATGCCAGTATGGTTTGTGATGCGCCGATGTGCGGGAACGCAGCAATGGGTGAGACGGTAAACGGTAGTGCCCTTGAAGGTACTAGCCTGCGCAGTTTTACTTATGTCGGTGTACCTTATGCTAGTGCCGCAGATGGTACTGAAGATGCCTCGTTCCAGGCGAACGCGCTGACAACAGTGGCAGCTGTGTTAATTGATAATGCTGCCGCGGCTGGAAGAAACGTAGGCGTAAGAGAACTGTTTGAAGCGGCGATGCTGGAGTTTTCTGAAACGACATTGAAAGGTCTAGGGGTATTTGCGCCGGGCGTGAATGCTTTCACAACAAAACTCATCAGTGCTGAATCATACGATAACTTTGTTGTTGGACAAACATGCGTAACTGAAAATGACATCGAAACATGTACAGACGAATTAGTTTCGCCATCATTAATAAAAGCATCGTTAGCCAATGCAGCATTTGCAAACATTGCTGAAGGCGAATCATTTAACGATATGATGAACCTAGCATCAACATCGATTCAAACCGCAATCGATGGTGACACTGTCCCTTTAGATACGTTGCGCGAAAGATTGCTTACTAGTGTTTCCGCCGTGCCGTTTTTAACGCAACTTGGCCTCAATGCGGAAGAGGTGATTGATCTGGAACTTGCGTTTATTGAAGAGAGTGTAAGCAGCGGGCCAATTCAAGAGATAACAACAGACGCTAACATTGCCAGTGCTACGATTACGGCAAGAAACCGTATCAGTGACGCAGAAGCTGAAACAATGGCGTTTGATGGAGATGCTCAAACCAAATGGCTGGATCACAACGACTTTGGGCCAGCCCCTTCGGTGGACGACCCTTCTTGGATTCAAGTTGAGTTTAACGAAGCAAAAGCAATAAATACCGTTGCTATAACAAGTGCTAACGACGCACCAGAAAGAGATATAGAGAATTTCAATATTACGGCGTCTCTTGATGGCGTGAATTTTATTACCTTGGGAGAGTTTGTCGGCTTGTCTTTCGACGAGCGATTTGAACGACAGTCATTTTCATTTAGTAACGGCTTAAAATTTCCGGTTTATCGACTCAATATCACTAAAAACTTTGGTGATGTTGGACTCACGCAAGTGGCCGAATTCGATTATTTAGGCCCTGTATTTACAGATGTTGAGCATTCAGATGTTGACGAAAAAACCATTGTTGCACGTGCCTTTATCAGTGACGGCGAAAATCAAGACATGGTGTTCGACAACAACCCGCAGACTAAGTGGTTAGATAACGCAGGTGTTCCATCTGTCGAAGATCCTTCATGGGTAGAAGTTACTTTTGATACGCCTGTCGCGGTGAATACCTTGGCAATTACGAGTGCGAATGATGCACCGTCTCGTGATCCTGAGAACTTTAATCTATGGGCCAGAAATGCTGATACTGATGCATGGGTGGAAATTGGTACTGTATTGGGTGAGTCCTTTGACGAACGGTTTGAGCGCAAGTCATTTAGTTTTCAAAATCAATTGGCATACAGCATTTATCGCGTAAACATCACTAAGAATTTTGGGAATGACTCGTTAATGCAAGTTGCCGAAATTGAGTTAATTGGCCCTGAAGTCGCTGGCGCAAATCACGCAATGACCGATGGCGCTACATATGTGGCCAGAGCCTTTATATCCGAAGGCGAAAACCAAGATAGAGCGTTTGATGGTGATGCAAACACCAAATGGTTAGACAATGCAAGTGTACCGTCGGTAGAAGACCCAGCGTGGATTCAAGTAGATCTGCCAACGGCAAAAACGGTAAATACATTGTCACTTACCAGTGCTAATGATGCCCCAGAAAGAGATCCAGAAAACTTTAACGTTTGGGGTTCAAATGATGCAGGTGCAACCTGGATTGAACTAGGTAGTTGGATTGGTGAGTCATTTGATGCGCGTTTCCAACAGCGCAATTTTGTCTTTAGTAACCTTTTACCGTTCAGTACCTACCGCTTTAACATCACCAAGAACTTTGGTGACAGTAACCTCATGCAAATTGCTGAAATTGGTTTTGTTGGCCCGCAATATATCGGTGTTGATCACTCCAGTGCAGACGGCGCGACGTATAGCGCAAGAGCGAGCATTAGTGAAGGGGAAAACGAAGATAGGGTGTTTGATGACGACAGCAGTACTAAATGGTTAGATAACGCCAGCGTGCCGTCGGCAGAGAACCCAGCATGGGTGCAGGTGGACTTGCCTGTCGCAAAAGTAGTGAGTGCACTTGCCATTACTAGTGCGAATGACGCGCCTGAAAGAGATCCTGAAAACTTTGAATTATGGGGCTCTAACGACGGCGGTGATACATGGGAAGTTGTTGGTACGTGGATTGGTGAGAGTTTTGATAATCGATTCGAACGCCGATCATTTGCGATTGCAAATGGGTTTGCATATACGACGTATCGTTTCAATATTACCAAGAATTTTGGTGACAGTAACCTCATGCAAATTGCAGAAATTGAGCTAATTGGTATAGACAACGATTAGTCAAGTTTTACACAGGGGGGCACTCCCTCCTGTGCATCCAAATTTCTACAATAAAGGTTATAAAAATGCATAGTAGACGACATTTTTTAAAGGTCTCAGGCATGCTGGCTGCCTTACCCACGTTAGGTAAAACCGCGTTTGCTAAAGATAAAGTAGCAAATAGGCCGCTTGTAGTGTCTACCTGGGAACACGGTGGTCCAGCAAATCTAGCCGCTTGGAAAGTATTATCTTCTGGTGGCAAGGCAATTGATGCAGTAGAGCAAGGCGTCATGATACCGGAAGCTGACCCAAATGTGATGACCGTTGGGTATGGTGGCTATCCCGACAGCGAAGGCAAGGTGACGCTGGATGCCTGCATTATGGACCACAAGCAAAATTGTGGTTCGGTCGCTTTTCTTGAAAATATAAAACATCCAATCGCTGTAGCCAGAAAGGTAATGGATAAAACGCCACATGTGATGCTAGTCGGTGAAGGCGCGTTAAACTTTGCTAAATCTCAGGGATTTAGTGAAGAGAATCTGCTAACTGACAAAGCTAAAAAGTTATGGCAAACATGGCGAAAAAATCCGACCTGGCCTCCGCAAATCAATATAGAAAATCACGACACAATAGGCATGTTGGCCGTTGATGAGCGCGGTGATTTGTCGGGTGCATGCACCACTAGCGGCGCCTCATTTAAGTTGCGTGGTCGTGTGGGTGACTCGCCTATTATTGGCGCAGGATTATTTGTTGACAATGATATTGGTGCAGCCACAGCGACGGGCATGGGTGAGTTAATGATGAAAACAGTGGGCTGTTTTTCGGTCGTTGAAATCATGCGTCAAGGTGCCTCGCCTCAAGAAGCATGTAAAGAAGCAGTAGAGCGGATCGCCTCTAAATTAGACGATTATCGCCAATACCAAGTCGGTTTCTTGGCGATCAATAAACAGGGTGACGTTGGTGCATATGCAATTCAATCTGGCTTTAACTATGCCGTACAGGACAAGTCTGGCGCGCAACTTATTGATTCACGGAGTAAGCTTGCGTAAATCCATTTTTTCGAAATATGTTGCCGTGTTTATAGTGCTTGCGGCGCTCTGTTCTGGTGCTTTACATGCCGAAATAAAACATAGCCAACCGCCGTTTTCACTTACCTTGTCGCAGGCCTTGGATTGGCACGAAACATCTGAATTTGCCACAAAGGATAACGTGAGTCGTATTCCATTAGCAACGCGTATCGATCCGCGTATAGGCGCATTGCAGGCAAATTTGGACAGTCATGCACGTATATTACTTGCGCCAGATGGCATGAATAATTTTGGCAACTATTTACACGAACAAGATTCATTCAACTTATACAATTTTACCAATTGGGCGTATATAGACACCCTTAACTGGTTTGCGGGTACAGCCGATCAAACAGTAAATGTCCCTGCGAGGCCATGGGTAGAAGCTGCACACAAAAACGGTGTGCGTGTATTAGGCACTGTGTTTCTGGGCATCGCACAGTGGGGCGGGAGTGCAGATACCGTTGAGCGATTGCTTGTGCAAGACGATGCAGGCAGGTTTATTGCCGCTCACAAACTCGTCGCAATGGCTGAGTATTATGGCTTTGATGGTTGGCTAATTAATCAAGAAACCAACTTACAAGCAGTAAAGGATGAGCACGGTAATATTATTCCAGGCGAGATAGACAAAGAACGTGCTGCAAAGCTTGCACTAAAAATGCAAGATTTTATGCGCTACTTAACCAATTTAGCCCCACCACATATCGAAATTCATTGGTACGATTCGATGATTATGGACGGTCGCGTTCGATGGCAAAATGCACTTAACGAGAAAAACTTACCGTTTTTTCAGGAAGACAAAGACAGTCCGCGCAGTGCAGATGCAATGTTTGTCAATTATTGGTGGAATGGCGAAATGCTTAATGACTCTGCCGAGTTAGCTAAGCAAAAGGGGCGTTCACCCTATGACGTATATTTTGGGGCCGACCTTTGGCCAGAAAGAAAGGCGCAACGAGCGTTTAGTACATATACATGGTTGGATGCAATTTTTCCTAAAAATGCGCCAGCAAAGACATCGCTAGCATTGTTTGCTAACAACGTGAATTTTAACTTTTCCGGCACAGATAAGCTCCCTGCATATAGTCGATATCAGCAAGATCCAAATGACGTCGAGCGGTTTTATGAAACCGAACAACGTCTATTTGCGGGCAACGATTTAAATGTCGCTATTAAAGACTATGAAGAATGGCCGGGCATTGGTGCGCACGTAGCCGCGCGAAGTGTCATCTCATCACTGCCGTTTTCAACGTACTTTAATACCGGGCATGGCCGATTGCGCATGAAGGGCGGCCAAAAAGTGAGTGCTGATGATTGGCATGACATCGCGCAACAGGACATTTTACCGACTTGGCAGTTTGCCGTTCAAAATACTATGACTAAAGGTTTGGTCGATATTCAGTATGATTTTAGTGACGCGTACAACGGTGGGTCATCGCTACGGTTTACGATCGCGCCTTTTGCGGACGAGCATATTGAAATCCCGTTGTTTAAGACTCAGCTCCTGCTGTCAAATAATACGCGTTTAATTGCAAACGTTAAGTCAGAGGAAGCAAGTGCAAGTGAAGTGTATTTGCTGCTCTCATTCAGTGATGGCAATCAAACGCGCGTGCCACTTGCTGCCAATTCGGCCTTTTCTACTGGTGAGTGGTCAAGCTCTTCGCAAGTATTGTCAGCGAATATTGGTCAAACGCTGACGCGAATTAGTCTTCAGGTAAATGCTGGCAACAAAAAGAAAACGTTCCTACTAGGAGGGTTGCATATTGAATGAATTTCGTAGGCTATCGTCTTCAACCCCTACTGCAGGTGACTCAATGAAAAATACAACAAAATCTGAGCACACGATGGTAGATAAATTATCTGAATGCCAGTGGCGTTTTAAGCAGTCGGGCAGCAGTACTTGGTTAGATGCCAAGGTACCCGGTTGCAATCACACCGATTTACTTAATCATGGATTAATCTCTGACCCATTTTATGCTGATGAAGAGGCTCGTTTACAATGGATTGAGCACAAAGATTGGGAATATCAGTGCACATTTGAACTAAGTGATAAAGATTTACAGTGTACTGAGTGGGAATTGCTGTGCGATGGGCTGGATACATATTGTGATGTTTATCTCAACAATAAACCATTGTTTAGCTCTGAGAATATGTTCGTCAGTCATCGAGTTCGTTGTAAAGATTACTTAGTAAAAGGTGAAAATACCCTTCGCATTGTGTTTTATTCACCCATAAATAAAACAAGCCATTTACCCGAAAAAAACGGATTTATTTACCCTGCAGAAAATGACAAATCATCGGATAAATTAAGTGTATATACGAGAAAAGCGCCGTATCACTATGGGTGGGATTGGGGCCCTAGGTTTGTCACTAGTGGTATTTGGCGGCCGATTCGATTGATGCCAGTAGAGGGTATTAGTCTTGCTGATGTCTATGTAAGCCAAACACATCAGGCAGAGCGTGTGACTGTTACCTTTTTTGTTTCAGTGGATGCATTTGTGTCCACTGAGCTAACGGCTGTCATCAATTGTCACAACGCGCAGGTGCCGCAATCAATAAAGCATGTAAAAGTGGATGCAGATAGTCGTCTGGTAGTCGAGTTAAGTATTGAGATAGAACATCCTGTTCTTTGGTGGCCGGTTGGGCAGGGCACACCGTTTCTATATGATTTCTCATTGAGTTTACTTGACGATGACCACCGCTACCTTACGCATCAACAAAAAGTTGGTTTACGCACTATCGAATTAGTGCAAGAACCAGATGCCCATGGCGAGTCATTTTATTTTAATGTGAATGGGCGGGCGGTGTTTGCGAAAGGCGCTAACTATATTCCAAGTGACAGCTTTTTACCGAAGGTCACTAAGCATAAATACGAGAAAATCTTTAAAGATGCGCTTGCAGCCAACATGAATATGTTGCGAGTTTGGGGCGGTGGCGTATACGAAGATGATTATTTTTATGAATTGGCTGATAAGTATGGCATTTTGATTTGGCAAGATTTTATGTTTGCGTGCACGCTATATCCAGCAAATGAGGCGTTTTTAGAAAATGTGAGAAATGAGGCCGAATGTAATATTAAACGACTTCGTTCTCATCCCTGTATTGCCCTTTGGTGTGGAAACAACGAAATAGAAATGGGCATTGATTGTTGGGAATGGCCTGAAAAATTTGCTTATTCAGACAGCCAATATGCCGAGTTGAAACAAGATTACCATACATTATTTCATCAGTTGCTGCCGAGTACTGTAAAAGCCTTACAGCCTGATATTGCGTATATTGCCTCTTCGCCGATTAGTTTTTGGGAGCGTCCAGAAGAAGACGCTGTTGGTGACAACCATTACTGGGGAGTTTGGCATGGAGAACTGCCGTTTTCTGAATTTAAAACCCGTGTTCCTCGCTTTATGTCAGAATATGGCTTTCAAGCGTTTCCATTATTGTCATCTATACGCCGATTTTGTCCAGAAAACGATTATGACCTGAATTCTATTACGATGTTAAGTCACCAAAAGCATCCCCGTGGCAACAACATCATTAAAAAACATATTGACGCTGAATTTAATCTGCCTAAAGATTTTGAGAGCTTTTTATTCCTGAGTCAATTATTGCAAGCGCAAGCATTGGGTACTGCATTCTTAGCGCATAGAGCCGCTCGGCCTTTTTGCATGGGTACCTTGTATTGGCAGTTTAACGATTGCTGGCCAGTCACCTCTTGGTCGAGTATTGACTATTATGGCAAATATAAAGCGTCCCACTATGCCGCTAAACGATTGTTTCAAAATACCTTGGTCGCGGCTGATGTTAACGACAATGAGGTATGTGTTTATGCTATTAATGACACGCCGCGCGCATGTATATTCAATATTGCAATCAAACTAATGTCGATAGCCGGAGAAATACTGCTTTGCTCCGAACATACCTATATTGCCGGAGACAATACGAGCAACAAAGTCTTAAGTATGGGGGTTAATGACCTGCTCGATGGCCGCCGTGCGGAGAATGTTTTTCTTGCAGTAGAATGGCAAGGTGAAAATGATAGAGAAATACATACAAGTTACTTTACTGAAAATAAATCTTTGTCTTTGTCAAAGCCTCGCATTCATCCAGATATAGACGTTGATGGTGATGTGATTTACGTTACACTTACAGCAAATTCATTAGCACGTTACGTGCACGTGGAGTTTCCCATATGTGATGAAAACTTCAGCGATAATTTCTTTGACTTGGTGCCTAATATCCCAAAAACGGTATCGCTAGTAGATGCTACATTAGCAAGTCAAGGCGTTGAATTAATTGCGGAATCTTTGCGTATCGTGTCGTTGTACGATACCTACAATACGGATTAGATATAAATATGCAGTTATCTTTTTTGGACGGCCTTATTATTGGTCTGTATTTGCTTTGCACATTAGTGATTGGCATTTGGGTTTCAAGGCGCAGCGGTGCCAATATGCGAGATTACTTCCTTGGCGGTAAACGCATACCATGGTGGGCCTTAGGTGTCTCAAATGCGTCCGGAATGTTTGATATTGCAGGTACAATGTGGCTCGTCTCTATGATGTTTGTCTATGGTGTAAAGAGCGCATGGTTGCCTTGGATTTGGCCCGTTTTTAACCAAATATTTTTGATGATGTATTTGTCGGCTTGGCTTCGGCGTTCAAATGCGATGACAGGTGCAGAATGGCTTGCAAGCCGTTTTGGTGAAGGAAAAGGCACGCAGTTGTCTCATGCAATTATTGTTATTTTTGCACTCATCAGTGCGATCGGCTTTATTGCTTACGCCTTTAAAGGCATTGGTAAATTTGCAGAAGTCTTCTTACCTTGGGATTGGTCGCCAAATACCTATGCCTTAGCTATTTTCGTCTTAACCACTGCGTACGTGGTGAAAGGGGGAATGATCAGTGTCGTTGTCACAGAAATTATCCAGTTTGTGCTAATGACGATTGCAGCAATTGCTGTCGGTTTAATTGCTTTGTCTCTTGTGACTCCTAGTATGATTGAAAATGCGGTGCCAGAGGGATGGTTGTCATTGGGCTTTGCTTGGGAATTAGATTTGGACTGGACGGGGCTTATCGACAGTGTAAACGAGAAGATAGATGCCGATGGTTTTAGCCTATTTGGCCTGTTTTTCATGATGATGTTGTTTAAGGGGATATTGGCAAGTATGGCTGGCCCTGTACCTGGTTATGATATGCAGCGCATACTTGCGTGTAAAGATGCTAAAGATGCCGCTAAAATGAGCGGTGTTGTCTCACTGGTTATGTTAATCCCACGCTATATGATGGTAGTTGGCTTGGCTGTCATGGCCTTGGTTTTCATGGGGCCAGAAATTCAAGCGTCTAACAAATCGTTTGATTTTGAACAAGTATTGCCTTATGCCATTAGTCATTTTATTCCCGTTGGGTTAGTCGGCTTGTTGATCGCGGGTTTGCTTGCCGCATTTATGTCCACATTTGCCGCGACCGTAAACGCAGCGCCAGCGTATTTTGTAAATGATATCTATCGACGCTACTTAAAGCCAAATGAAAACGAGCGCCATTACGTGAAGTTAAGTTACGTAGTCTCATTAATATTGGTGATGACGGGGGTTGGTTTTGGTTGGGTATTAGATTCTATTAATGACATTATGCAATGGGTGTTTGCTGCACTTTTTGGTGGCTATGCGGCGGCGAATGTACTGAAGTGGCACTGGTGGCGATTTAATGGTTATGGCTACTTTGGCGGTATGACTAGCGGCTTAGTGGCTTCCTTAGCTTTGCCGATACTTTTTCCAGCATTGCATCCCTTGTACGCTTTTCCATATTTGTTATTGGCAGGCGCACTTGGTTCAATCTTGGGATCGATATTGACACCTGCTGATGATATTCGCGTGCTTAGTAAGTTTTATGAAACGGTTCGTCCTTGGGGTGTCTGGGGACCAATCAAAGCGCATGTGCAAGCACAAAACCCTGCATTCGTAGCGTCAGCGCCTTCACGAGATTTGTTTAACGTCGCGATTGGCATCGTTTGGCAAACGAGCTTAGTGTTAATTGCAATGTACTTGATTTTACAAGCTTATTTACCTTTAGCCTTGTCTGTACTTACATGTGCACTGACAAGTTATATATTAAAACGTACTTGGTATGACAAATTAGAGGCATAGGTGTAGTGAAGAATATAGTAATAAATATAGAGAAAATGATGAAGAATTTGCCTCAGTTTTTGACAAGCTGTACCGCGTTTTTAATGTTAAGTGCGTGTGCTCATATGCCTGTCGAACATATAAAGAATAATACACAAATAAATGAAAATGACGACGTGCTCAATTATGTTGACCCCTTTATTGGTACAGGTGGGCATGGTCATACGTTTCCTGGTGCAACGACGCCATTTGGCATGGTACAACTAAGCCCCGATAACCCCTCAAAAGGATGGGATTGGACTTCTGGGTATCATTATTCAGATGACACCCTGTTAGGCTTTAGTCACACTCACCTATCGGGTACTGGTGTTGGTGATCTTTTAGATATCCTTGTGTTGCCATTTCAAGGCGACTATTTAGAAAAGCTCAATCGCCAAGATAATTCGATTTTTACCAAATATTCTAAAAACACGCCGCTGTTGTACGACACCTATACTAAAGAAAATGAATATGCTGAAGCCGGATATTATAAGGTATTGATGTCATCGTCTGGTATTCAGGCGGAGTTAACTGCGACGCCACGCGTTGGCGTGCACCGGTATCAATTTGATAGTGCCAGCAATGCCAAACTCATATTTAACTTAGGCTATGCGCAAAATTATGATGAAGCGACAAAGACGTCCTTTACTAAAATTAGCGATACAAAATTAGTCGGCTACCGAGAATCTACTGGATGGGCAAAACGTCAAAAAGTGTATTTTGTTGCAGAGTTTAGTCATCCATTTACGCACCAATATTATGAAAATAAGACTGAACAACCTGGGGACGTTCATCAAGGAGTGCTATCCGAAGCGGTGTTAGATTTCGGTGTTTTGAGCGATGCCTTAGTCGTTAAGGTGGGTATTTCTTATGCGAGTATAGACGGGGCGCAAGCAAACATAGTGCAAGAGGTACCAAGTTTCGATTTTGATCAAGTGAAAAAAGACACGCAAGACGTTTGGCGTGAACAATTAAACATCATTCAGGTAGAAAGTACAGATACCACCAAAAAAACTAAATTTTATACTGCATTCTATCATTCGATGATTGCACCTCATTTGTATAGCGATGCATTAGGACAATATATTGGTGCCGATGGGAAGCGCTACACAGCGCCAGAAAAACTGCCGCGCTATACCTTGTTTTCGTTATGGGACACGTTTCGCACTTTACACCCTTTATTGACCATTACCCACCCAACACTTGTTGATCCAATGATGCATTCAATGCTGTCATTTTACGACGAAACTGGCCTATTACCCACGTGGGATTTAATGGCCAATGAAACGGACGTAATGATTGGCTATCATGCGGTGCCTGTGCTGGTAGATGCATATTTTAAAGGCTTAACGAGTGTAGCGCCTGAGCGTATCTTAGCGGCAAGTAAGGCATCTGCTATGCAAGATAAGTTTGGTATTAACTATTTTAAAGACTATGGATATATCCCCTCTGAGTTAGAAGTTGAAGCCGTTTCTAAAACATTAGAGTACGCATTTGACGACTGGGCGATTGCGCGTTTAGCAAAAAGCATGGATGCAAAGGCTGACGCTGATTACTTCTCTCATCGGGCGAACGCTTATAAAACCTTATTTGATGCAGAACTGCAATTTATGCGAGGGAAAGACAAGGGCGGACATTGGGTAGAACCCTTTAATCCGACCTACGTTGAGCATAGAAACACAGATTACACCGAGGCGAACGCTTGGCAATATACGTGGTTTGTGCCACATGATGTGGATGGATTGATTCAACTTTTTGGCAGTAAAAAAGCCTTTGTTGATAAGCTTGATACATTGTTTTCTATCAGTTCAGAAATGCAAGGGGCAGATGTGTCGCCAGATATTTCAGGGTTAATTGGGCAGTATGCGCATGGCAATGAACCTGTGCATCATGTGCCTTATTTGTATGCCTTGGCAGGTGAGTCTTACAAGGGCGAGCAGAAGATTCGAGAAATTCGCGATACTATGTACACTGACCAACCTGACGGTTTGGCCGGCAATGACGACGTTGGTCAAATGTCGGCGTGGTATGTAATGAGTTCGCTGGGCTTCTATCCTGTGAACCCTGCCAGCGGTGATTATGTATTTGGCATCCCTGAGTTTGCGCATATGACGCTTGATGTAGGCGGTAAGCCGCTGTCTATTCGGGTACAAGGTCCACTCGACAATCCAGTTAAACGCATTCTTTTCAATGGTAAGGTGCTTACTCAACATCAAATTCACCATACTACCTTAGTCACTGGTGGCGATTTGTTGTTCGTTACTGAAGATTAAAGTCACGATGCTTTAATGCGTAATTTGTATCCTTTCAGGCCATACCAACCAATAAGCAGGTAGCCTGAAAGTAAGAATAAATACGCTTGCTTTGGGTTTGTCAATTCTGCTAATCCCCCGTATACGAGTGGGAGTATTGCGCCTCCGGCAATCCCCATTATTAGCAATGCCGAGCCTTTTGCCGTGTGTTTACCTAAATCCGCCAAAGCCAGCGGCCAAATTGCGGGCCATACCATGGCATTAGCTATGCCCAATAGCGCAATTAGCGTGACAGAGTTTGGTAATACTGGAATGTTGCTCCACCCCCACAAAACGTCGGCAACCGTCGTACTGGTGTCCGAGCTAAGAACAATACCGACACTTAACAGTACGCCAACAATCGCAGAAAGCACCAATACTGTGTGTTGTTGCACAAACCTTGGAATAACAGCTAAGCCAATGAAATACCCAAGCACCATCGCAGCCATGGTATACGAGGTTAGCGCAGTGACATTATCTAAGCCCAGTGAAGAGCCGTACAAACCGATTGTGTCGCCTGCAATGACTTCTACACCGACATAGAAAAATAGAGAAATTGCCCCCCAAATTAACTGAGGGTGACGCCACACGGTCGTTTTATCATTGGTATCAGCGCCGGCGTTGTCGTCAGTTGTTGGCATTTGAATACGCCACATGATTAGCGCTAAGCAACAAAGTGACAGGCCCATTGCAAAATAGGGCATGATCAAGTTGTTGGCCATATTTGTAATTTGTATCTTTCTTTCAAGGGCGGGTAATGCTGCTATGCTTGCAGCATTTACTCCAGCAAATTCGGCAAGTACTAGGGCGGTAAATGCTAGTGGCGCGAGCACGCCAGCCAATTTGTTTAATATTCCCATAACAGCGATACGTGCTGCGGCTGATTCGCTTGGGCCTAATTTTACAATGTATGGATTCGCAGCGGTTTGTAATAGGGTTAATCCCGCTCCCATGGTAAATTGTGCAAATAAAAATACGGCAAAAATTTGTGTTTTTGCGGCAGGGATAAATAAAAAACTGCCCATTCCTACTAAGCTCAAGCCATAGACAATACCGAGTTTGTAGCCTGTTTTTTCAAGTATCCATGACATTGGTAATGCCATTACCGTATATGCAATGTAAAAGCTAAAGGCAATGAGCAATGCTTGAAACTCATTTAAGTCACTGACAATCTGCAAAAATGGAATAAGTGCGCCATTTAACCAAGTGATAAAGCCAAATATAAAAAACAGCACGCCAATAATTATGATGGGAAGCATTTCTCTATTTCCTTAAATTCTTACTACATATTCTTTAATAAACGCCCGTAAAGCGGGCGCTATTTAGTTTCGGTGATTTTTTTTAAGCCAGGCGGCTGGTCTGGGTTCAATCCTCTGGTAGACGCCAATTGCGCCAAATCTAAATAAAAGCGCTGCATTATTAATAGTGGTTGCAGTAAGCAATGCGGCGCAGTATCCGCAGATAAGGTGAGGACGTTTGCGCCTCGTTCCGCGACGTCTCTAACAATTTTTTTATGGATGTAACCGGTTGCATCGTCGAGCGAAATAGAAACAACGAAAAGTTTTTGAGCTGCCAAGGTAACCGGTCCATGCAAGAATTCTGCACTGCTAAATGCTTCAGCCTGAATACCTAGCACTTCTTTTAGTTTTAGGGCGACTTCTCTTGCAATTGCATAGCCAAACCCTCTGCCGATCACAATACATCTATTTGGTGGTGTAAAACTATCATTGGTAAGTAATGGCTGCGCATCGAGAACAGCACTACACAATAGTTCAGGAAGACCGGTAAGTGCCTTCAGCAGTTGTGTATCATTTTGCCAGTACGCGTTTATGCCTAATAACATAGCCAATGAGCATAGGTAGCTTTTGGTGGCTGCGACCGCTTTCTCTTTTCCCGCATGCATCGACAGCGTTATATCTGACACCTTAGCTAAGGGGGAACTATCATCATTGACGATGGCAATACAATATGCGCCGCCTTTTTTAGCTTCAGATAGTTGTGAAACAATATCAGGACTTTGCCCAGATTGTGAAATCGCAATGGCCAAAAAACCATGTAATGAAAGTGTTTTACCAAATACACTCGCTACCGAGGGAGCTGCGGCGGATACGGGGATACCGCATTGAGTTTCAAATAGGTATTTGGCGAATACACCCGCATGATCCGAAGTCCCTCTGCCAATCATAACGATTCCCAGCGGCGGATTTTCTTGGAGGTATTGGGCGAGTTGAGTAAACGTTTGCTGATTTTGTGTAAGCAAGTTGCTTATGGCAACACTGCTTTCAGCAGATTCTTGTGCCATCATACTTTTAGTCATTCATGTTCCACGATCAAATAAAATATATTGGCTTACTAAGGTAGCAGCAATAGTGTTTTTTATGAACAAAAATGTGTCATAAAATGGGTACTAATTTGCCTGACATATCATTTGTTGGAGGGAGCGTTATACGATTAGTAAATTTAGCGATCCTTAGTTGTATTAATTCTTTCGTCATCGCTATCTATTAAATCAATTTGTATGATTTTTATCGCTTCACCAAATTGCGTCGTCGTATAAATGTCTAAATTTCTCTGCGCGACAATATGCACTTTTAAGCCATCTTTTTTAAATGATTTATCGAGGTTGATAGGGGTATATTTACTGCCTTTGCTATCAATAAATGCGTAAAATCCGCCTTCAAAGTGTTTATATTCAATCTTGCCTTTTAGTTTGATTATATCTATAGAGGGCAGCTGCATTGCTATATCCGTATGATTTTCGTCGGTATTGTTTTCATTATTTTTTGTACTTGAACCACAGGCATTTATCATCACTGAAAAAAGCAGTATCAACATTGCTACAAAACATTTATTCATCTTTCAGTCACTTAATTTGGCTAAAATAAGGGCTATATATTCAAGTGCTAATATATGTCCACCTAGGCTAAGTTGTATTACATCAGGCATAAAAAAACCGCATAAGTTCAAATACCCCATGCGGTTCTATTAGTCTCTGTTAGTTACCAATACATTTAGTATTCAAACATTGCAGAGATAGATTCTTCATTACTGATACGACGTATTGTCTCGGCCAACATTTCCGACAGCGTTAACATCTTTACTTTCTCAAGCTTTTGGATTTCTTTACAGAACGGAATACTGTCGGTGACGATAATTTCATCAATAACAGATTCTTCCAAATTCTTCGCGGCATCTCCCGAAAATATTGCATGGGTTGCATATGCATACACCCGTTTTGCGCCATGTTCTTTAAGTGCTTCCGCCGCTTTTGCAAGTGTACCACCCGTATCAATCATATCGTCTACAATGATACAGTCGCGGTCATTTACATCCCCAATAATGTTCATTACCTGAGCAACGTTTGCTTTAGGGCGACGTTTATCGATAATGGCAAGATCAGCGTCATTCAATAATTTAGCTGTGGCACGCGCCCTAACAACACCGCCAATATCTGGCGATACTACTACGGGTGACGTAAAGTCACGCTTAAACATATCGTCAAGTAAGATTGGCGTACCAAAGGCATTGTCTACCGGTACATCAAAGAATCCTTGGATCTGTTCAGCATGTAAATCAACGGTAAGTACTCTGTCCACACCGACGCTTGATAAGAAATCAGCAACAACACGTGCGGTGATTGGTACACGGGCACTACGAACACGACGGTCTTGTCTGGCATAGCCAAAATAAGGGATAACAGCGGTAATCCTGCCAGCAGATGCGCGTCTAAAAGCATCTATCATGACAATCAGTTCCATTAAGTTATCGTTTGTGGGGGCACATGTTGATTGGATAATGAAAACGTCAGAACCACGCACGTTTTCATGGATTTCAACACAAATTTCGCCGTCACTAAAGCGACCTACACTGGCATTTCCAAGTTTAGTGTATAGACGTTCGGCGACTTTTTGAGCAAGTTCAGGAACAGCATTTCCTGCAAATAGCTTCATATCTGGCACAAGATATTCCTCAGTGCAATATTGAATCAATGTTGTCTGATTTGGCGTAAGGCAAACATTGAAAATTAATGTAACGTCTTTAGGTGTTGACTATTACCTAAGAATACCTTCAAGTTGTGTATGCAAAATAGACTGTTGAGTGCCTTTTGCGACAAAACCTGTAAATTCATCTGGTAGTTGTCGGAGTACATGATGGGCTTCTGCTTCTGTCGAAAACATTGCAAAAACACTCGCTCCCGTACCCGTCATTCTCGACGGTGCGTAGTGTACCAACCACTGTAATAATTTTGCAACCTTAGGTTGCAGATTACACACTAGTTCCTGGCAATCATTCTGAGTGTGCTTGTACGTATATTTGTCGTAAGAGATAAGCGGAGTATTCCTAGGTAAATCAGGATGTTGAAACACTTCTGACGTGCTTACATGTACGCCGGGATTGGCGACTAAAAACCACTTGTCGGATGTCTTTACCGGGATGATTTTTTCGCCAATACCTTCTGCAAAGCCGGTTTGCCCTTTTATAAATACCGGTACATCTGCACCTAATGAGGCGGCAATCGGGAGTAGAGTATCTATAGGTAAATTAAGTCGCCATAACTTATTTAAGCCAAGTAACACCGTGGCTGCGTTAGATGAGCCACCACCAATACCCCCTCCCATTGGTAACTGTTTTTTGACATGAAAAGACGCACCTTGCGACACCTTGGTATAGTTTTGTAATGTCTTAGCGGCTTTTATTATAAGATTATCGTCTTCTGGGATACCAGGCATCAGGGTGGTCATCGATAGTTTGCCTGTTGAATTGACTTCAATACCGATTTCATCACCCACATCTAAAAGTTGAAACAAAGTTTGCAATTGGTGATAGCCATTTTCATAACGGCCGCAAATATGCAAGAAAAGGTTAATTTTGGCCGGTGAGGGCAACCATGTTACGTTCAATTTACTACCCTTTCCATTTATCTATTCGGATAATCAGGCGTGTGCCGTCTATGCTATTTTTTAGCGTTAATTTGCTAGGTAATACCAACGACTCTTGTGCTAATGCAAATTCACCGTAGCTGCCATAACTTATTTGCCATACTTCACATCCCGAACAACTGGGGGTGAGTGTTTTAATTAAACCATTGTCGTAGCGCGAAATAGTATCATTTATTTGAGCTTGGCCTGACATCCAAACAGCTAAGGAGGAGACCGGAATTGACCACCCGGTGATATCTACAATCAATCGATTAGGCGACGTGTCTTGCCATTCTTTGCCGTCTGCTTCTAATGTAGCTATTTGACCATCATACGCCAATCGCGCAACGGTTGAGCCAACAATGGTGTTGAGTGACATAGTGTAAGTTGCATTTTCTTGCTGCCAACTTAAATAACCGCTTTTTCTTTCCTCAGGGGTTATGACGGCAAGCTTGCCGGACAATTGCCACTTTGCTGGGAGTGACTGTTGATTGCTAACAATGCTCTGCTGACTAAGATCTGGTTTGCTCACACATGCACCTAACGTCCAAACGCATACTAATATACAAAGACTGCGCAATGCAGTGTTATTCGTCATTGGCCTTCCTTTACTATTGTTGTTTGTTGTTTCTGCATTTTCTCTCGTTTAATGTAAGGTGTAACGTTTACGACAAAAGACATAGTGTTTATGACAAAAAATATGTTCCATTATCAAGCATTTGTTAATCTTTTATTTTAAAATACCCAGTATTTTACTACAATGCGACGATTTTAGATAAAGGTACCTTCAATCAGTTCCATGCCGTTCGTTTCTATCGGGATTAATCATAACTCTGCTTCTGTCGCGTTGCGGGAGCGTGTAGCGTTTACGCCCGATAAATTAATGCGGGCATTATCTAGTTTTGTGAATACTGGCAGTGAGCAAGAAATTGTTATTTTGTCTACATGCAATCGTACAGAAATATATGCTGCTAATGGTTTAGACGAAAATGCGCTGCAAAATTGGTTAGCAGATTTTCATAGCGTTGATAAAGATGCTTTGCTACCACATGTATACAAGCATGATACAGAAGGCACGATCACGCATTTAATGCAGGTAGCGTCCGGCCTTGATTCTCTAATATTGGGTGAGCCCCAGATTTTAGGGCAAGTAAAGCAAGCATATGGTGAAGCAAAGCGCGCAGGTACTGTCGGTACGCAATTAAATAAACTATTTCAAACAACCTTTGCAGTGGCCAAACAAGTTCGCACGCAAACGGACATTGGAGCCAATGCCGTGTCTGTTGCTTTTGCTGCCGTACAACTTACTAAGCAGATATTTTCTTCCATCGAAAAAAGTAGTGTGTTGTTAGTCGGTGCGGGAGAAACCATTGAATTAGTTGGTCGGCATCTGTCAGAACAACGCGTTAAGCGTATTGTGGTGGCTAACCGGACACTTGAAAATGCACAACGCCTCGCTAACGAACTCAATGGTGAAGCTATTACTATTAGTCAGATACCTTCACATTTGGCTGGTGCGGATGTCGTGATTAGCTCTACTGCAAGCTCACTACCTTTGATTGGCACCGGCATGGTAAGTACTGCACTGAAGCAACGCAAACATAAACCAATGTTACTGATTGATTTAGCGGTGCCACGTGATATTGAGACGGAAGTCGAAGCCTTAGATGACGCGTATTTGTATACGGTAGACGATTTACAAGATATCATTTCTCAAAATTTAGCAAATAGAGAGCAAGCGGCAGCCCATGCGAGCGCACTTGTTGATGAAAAGGCCGCGGAATTTTTGCAATGGCTAGAGCATGCTAAGCATGTTGATTTAATTCGCAGTTACCGAACACAGGCAGAATTGCTGACAGAAGAATTATTGGCAAAAAGCCAAAGTTTGCTTTTGCAGGGAGAGAACCCATCAGAGGTGCTATCTAATCTGGCAAATAAGTTATCTAAACAGTTAATGCATGGCCCAACAAAAGCCATACAGTTAGGCATTCAATCGAAGAATATGGACGCAATCGACGTATTAAAAAACGGATTAATGCTTGATGATAAAAACGTCAATAATGACGAATAGACAAACAGGATATAAATGAAAGACTCTGTTATATACAAACTTGAAACATTGGTTGAGCGTTTTGAAGAAGTACAGGCACTATTAGGTGATCCAGACGTTATTGGTGATCAAAATCGATTTAAGGCTTTGTCAAAAGAATATTCGCAGCTAGAAGAAGTCGTCAAACAATTTGGTGAGTATAAACAGGCGCAGGAAGACCTTGAGTCTGCGAATGAAATGTTACAAGAAGACGATGCTGAAATGCGTGAAATGGCGCAAGAAGAATTAAAGGTAGCAAAAGCAAACCTTGAAAACTTGGATACGTCCTTACAAGTCTTATTGTTGCCAAAAGACCCGAATGACGATAACAGTTGTTTTCTTGAAATTCGGGCGGGGGCAGGTGGCGATGAAGCAGGTATTTTTGCCGGTGATTTATTTAGAATGTATTCACGTTATGCTGAAAGTAAAGGCTGGCGCGTAGAGCTTATGAGCGCTAATGAAGGTGAACATGGAGGATACAAAGAGGTTATTGCCAATGTTTCTGGCGATGGCGCATATGGTATTTTGAAATTTGAATCCGGCGGTCACCGGGTACAGCGCGTGCCTGAAACAGAGTCTCAGGGGCGTATTCATACGTCAGCATGTACGGTTGCCGTTTTGCCCGAAATTCCTGAATCAGAGGCAATCGAAATAAATTCTGGTGACTTGCGTATAGATACGTTTAGAGCTTCTGGGGCTGGTGGGCAGCACGTTAACAAAACCGATTCTGCGATTCGTTTAACCCACTTACCAACCGGCTTGGTTGTTGAATGTCAAGATGAACGTAGTCAGCACAAAAACCGCGCTAAGGCGATGTCAGTGCTGCAAGCGCGCTTAAACCAACTAGAGCAAGACAAGCGTGACGCTGAAGAAGCAAGTACACGCCGTTCACTCGTTGGAAGCGGTGACCGCTCAGAGCGTATTCGCACGTATAATTTTCCGCAAGGTCGTGTGACTGACCATAGAATTAACTTAACCCTGTATAAATTAGATGACGTGATTGCGGGTGACTTGGCAGCCTTAGCTGATCCAATTCGTCAAGAGCATCAAGCGGACTTACTAGCCGCACTTTCAGGCGATGGGCAATAAGAAGCAGGGGGCGTACGCTCGATGCTAATTAGAGAAGCTGTCGCGCGCGGCAAAGATATTCTGTTAAAGGCGCAACAAATGCCGCAAGCACAAGGCGAGCACTCGGTCGCATTGCAAGATGCAGTATTTGAAGCAAAATTGCTAATGCAGTCCTTGCTCGATATTAGCCCGGCACAATACATACTTGCGTCGGATGATTTATTGCCTGATGCGCTTCAGGATACCTACTTTTCTTTCATTCAACAGCGTAGTGAGGGTAGGCCAGTCGCCTATATACTTGGCAAAACAGGATTTTGGACCTTAGATTTATTGTCCAACGAACATACACTGATTCCCCGAGCGGATACGGAAACATTGGTCGAGTGGGCGATTAACCTCAATATAGCTGAGCAGCCACAAGTATTAGATTTAGGTACTGGCACTGGTGCAATTGCGCTAGCTATTGCCAAAGAGCGACCTCGTTGGCAGGTAACAGGTCTCGACCGTATCGAGGGAGCCGTTGCCTTAGCTAAGCAAAATGCTGCAATGAACAAACTGTCCGTCAGTTTTGTGCAGAGTGACTGGTTTTCTGTACTAGAAACCGAAACACCAAAGGCATTTGATCTGATAGTGAGCAACCCGCCTTATGTCGAGCCTGATAGCAAATATCTAAGGCAAGGAGATTTGCGTTTTGAACCACATTCGGCATTGATAGCAGAAAACAATGGTATGGCTGATATTCAAAAAATCGTCGAACAAGCGCCTTTGCACTTGAATTCAAAAGGTTGGCTGTTGATTGAACATGGCTTTGAACAAGCACATGCAGTGCAAACACTCTTCTCTAAACATGGTTTTTCGTCAATTGAAACCAAATGTGATTTAAATCTTCAGCCCCGAGTGACTGGTGGTCTACTTATTTAAAATGCTAGTATTTATACATTGAATATATAAGAAATATAAAAATAAGGATTTACAATGTACATGATGTTGAAACACCTTCACCAAACGTCCATGGTTTTGTCTTTAGTGATCTTTTTTGTGGCGTTTGCAGCAATAATGTTCAAATTACCGTTTGCTCAAAAAAAGTGGCTAAAAATACTTCCACACATTCTATACACCATCGCCATCATCACGGCGGTAACTATGATTGTCCAAGTAGGGGCGTATGATCATAAATGGCTGGCATCAAAAGCCTTAGGTTTTGTGTTGTATGTGCTGTCTGTGTCGTTTGCGCTTAAATGGGCAAGAAACAACATGATGCGAGTAGTGGGCTTAATCAGCGCTATCGTATGGCTAGCCGTTACAGCAAGCGTCGCTATTTCAAAAAACAGTTTATTTTAATTAAGGAAATTTTATGAGTACGATCACGCAAGTGAACATCGGTAATATTCACGTTGCCAACGATAAGCAGTTTGTTTTATTTGGTGGAATGAATGTATTGGAATCACGTGATCTTGCTATGCGAATCGCCGAAGCGTATGTTGAAGTGACGCAAAAATTAAATATTCCTTATGTGTTTAAGGCCTCATTCGATAAAGCCAATCGTTCATCAATGTATTCTTATCGCGGCCCGGGTATGGACGACGGCCTAAAGATTTTTGAAGAAATAAAAAATACCTTTGGTGTGGCTGTTATTACCGATGTGCATGAACCACATCAGGCTGCACCCGTAGCTGAGATTGCAGATGTTATTCAATTGCCCGCGTTCTTGGCTAGACAAACTGACCTTGTGGCGGCTATGGCAAAAACTGATGCTGTTATTAATGTGAAGAAGCCGCAGTTTTTAGCGCCTCATGAAATGCGTCATATCATTAAAAAGTTTGCAGAGGGTGGAAACGAGAAAATTATCTTGTGTGAGCGCGGCAGCTGTTATGGTTACAACAATCTTGTGGTCGATATGCTCGGTATGGACGAAATGAAGCCAATGGCACCGGTGATTTTTGATGCAACGCATGCCCTGCAGAAACCAGGTGGTAGAAGCGACTCTGCGGATGGTCGCAGACGCCAAGCTGCAGAACTAGCACGAAGTGGCATGGCCTTAGGCTTAGCGGGTTTGTTTATTGAATCTCATCCAAACCCCGACGACGCTAAATGTGATGGACCTTGTGCCTTGCCATTAGATAAACTTGAACCTTACCTGCGACAGATGAAATCTATTGATGAATTAGTGAAGAGTTTTGAGCCTTTGGATATTCAATAACACATGGCGTTATCTACGCCCAGTATATGATCTGGGCGAATATTGTAAATCTTCGTGTATAAGCTCATAACTAAGCATTTGCTCACTCACTCCGAATGAGCAAAAGATGAAAACTCAGTCAACCCTAAGCCTTTAAGTTCAACTTTATTTAAGGCATTAAATTTAATATCACTTTCACTCAATTGATGTGTGTTTTTATCCACTAAAACCTCTCCAGCTTGGGCATAGGCTTCTAATCTAGCGGCTCGAATAACCGTCTCTCCCCAGATATCGAAATTTGGATGAGCGGGATTAATAACACCTGCGTAAATGATACCGCTGCCAATACCTATTCTGCAATTCAGGTCAGGATAGTATGGCGATGAATTTACAATACCTTGCAGGGCTGCACTGAGTTTGCAAGCATCTATTGCCTGTGTTTTACAATTCGTCCCGTCGTCAATATTTTGGTTTAGGCCGATAACGAATATGTATTGGTCTCCATTGGTTTTTACTCGGTGCGCGTTGTATTTTTGTGTTTCATGGTCAAAAGCGACAAATAGTTGCTGAAAATGTGTGAGTGCTTTTTGTTCTCCAATACTGTGAATTAAATTTGTCGAGTTTACAAAGTCGATATATCCGACACTACAATAGTTCGCCTGCATATTGCTCGTCGTCGGGGCGTCTAAGCTTGGCTTAGCAGCGCCGCTTAATTCAGATAAACCCGATTGAAAACTTATTGGAATAAGTTTGTCGACAATGTATTTCCGTTGATTGTTGTGTTGTTGCAATGATTGCCAATTGGCGTTAATCATAAAGCGCAAATGAAATGCACAAGCGACGCAAGATAGCATGAGAGTGAAACTATTGATTGCGGCTAAATGCACTAAATTAGGTTTGTTAGTTGAAAGGGGATCGACACTTAAATGAAAATAAACAAAGCAGCTTAAGAGCAGCGCTAACACACAGTAAAACTCGTTCGATTCATGCTTTTTATAAAGTAAACTTGCAATGAATATTGCCAATAGGTAGAAGTACTGTAAGTTGAGGTTTAATTGCCAGAGGTAACAGGCAACACCTATATAACTGATATATAAAGAAAACAATAGAGTGCGAGCTATCTTAAATAGCCCTTGTTGTAATAATGCCCAACAAGCTAAAAAGCCGACAAGATGTATTAGCATGTTGACCAAGTGCGTATGGTGTTCATTAAACCATGCTAATTTAAGTGATTGAATTGAAACAATCGAACATAGAATTAGTATGATTCTAGAAAGTATTTGGTGACGCGTAAATTGTGTGTATTGAGAAGGGGAGTGTGCGACGCGATTGCTCACATTCGTCTCTTCCATGATGACCAAATGTGAGCATAGTGTGGCTTATTTGAGTGCGTCTTCCAACTGATCTACCAGACGGATTGCATCACCAATATAATTAGCAGGTGTCAGTGTTTTAAGTTCTGCTTTTACTTCAGTACTTAGCTCAAGGTTGTCTATAAAATCAGCCATGATCTCGGCGTTTACTTTTTTACCTCGCGTGAGTTCTTTCAATTTTTCATATGGCTTTTCGATACCGTAGCGTCGCATGACGGTTTGAATTGGTTCAGCCAACAATTCCCAATTATTGTCAAGATCATCAAGCAAGGCCTGTTCATTTACTTGTAGTTTGCTGATGCCTTTCAATGTCGCTTGATAAGCAATCACAGCGTAACCAAGGCCAACACCAAGATTACGTAATACAGTCGAATCTGTTAAGTCTCGCTGCCATCTGCTCACGGGCAATTTTGCGCTCAAATGGTTCAGTATTGCGTTTGCAATACCTAAGTTGCCCTCTGAGTTTTCGAAGTCAATTGGATTAACTTTATGCGGCATTGTCGACGAGCCAATTTCGCCGGCAATGGTTTTTTGTTTAAATAACCCTAGTGCGATATAACCCCATACATCGCGATCGAAATCGATGATGATGGTATTAAAACGTGCAATTGCGTCATAAAGTTCGGCGATGTAATCATGTGGTTCGATTTGTGTTGTAAATGGATTATGTGTGAGGCCTAAACTCGCAACGAAATTTTGTGAGAACGCATGCCAATCCAAATTAGGGTATGCACTGAGGTGCGCATTATAATTGCCAACAGCGCCGTTGATTTTACCTAATATTTCGACTTGTTTAATTTGTACTAACTGTCTGTGTAAACGCACGGCAACATTTGCCATTTCTTTACCCATCGTAGATGGTGAAGCTGGCTGTCCGTGGGTGCGCGACATCATCGGCATACTGCGATATTCTTTTGCCAATGCGACAATTGCATCAATAACTTGTTGACACTGAGGAATGACAACTGCCTGCAAGCCGTTGGTTAACATTAACGCGTGGGACAAATTATTAATGTCCTCGGAAGTACACGCAAAATGAATAAATTCATTGACGGCATTAAGTTCTTCTAGGCCTTCTACTTTTTCTTTTAAAAAATATTCAACGGCTTTGACATCATGGTTAGTTGTGCGTTCTATATCTTTAATACGTTGTGCATCTAATTCACTGAAGTTATCAACGATGCTATTTAGTAGGGCATTTGCGTCGTCGCTAAAGGCGGGTACTTCAATAATTTCTGCCTGCTCAGACAACGTTTGAAGCCAGCGCACCTCTACCTCAACGCGGTGTTTAATGAGTCCGAATTCACTGAAAAAAGGACGTAAATCGGCGGCTTTACTACCGTAACGACCATCAACGGGAGAAAGCGCGGTTAAGCTTGATAAATCCATTAGATTTCCTAGAAGTTAATTCACAAGACGCATGGCTTCGCGAGCCGATGCAACAATTTTTTTGCGTGAAAAAAGTATATCTCTGCGTCGCCCACCTAACTGTCGCCACAGCACCGTCGATCGAATACCTGCAAGCAGTAAGGCGCGTACTTTTTTCTGATTTGATTCAATACCTAAATGTTCCGGGTTACCGGCTACCTGAATTTTAGGTGCCAACGGGCTAACAATATCTGAATATATACTCGCTAGAGAGGAGATAATTTGTTGATGCTCAAAGTCGACATGTGCTAATTGACGCTGCACATGCGATACGCGCTGCGCCAACTCGTTGAGTGCATTCTTATTTTTCGCCAGTTTACGTTCTAAACTAAGAATTGAGGCGATATACCGTGTGAGTTCTGCATCTTTTTGCCCGCTATTATCTAACTGTGCTACGAGTGTTACAAAGCCAACACGCAAATTAGAATTTGCGCCATACACTTGTTGGGTGTTCTCAGGGGAGGTGACTAAAATACTTGAAATGCTCGCTTCAAGCGCATCAGCATCTACTACGCCGCGCCTTGCAATGGATTTTACCAATGCGGCTGCTTGGCATGCTCCCGCTAGCGCAAGTTGTCTTTCTTGGTCTTTTGTTATCATTTATTTTCTTCTACAGCGGCGCTTGAATAGTGAGTGCTCATACCGTCATTTTCGACGCTTTGTTTGTCTGAATCTTTAAGAAAGGCATCAATAATACCGCCACCAAGACATATATCGTTCATGTAAAATACGGCTGATTGCCCGGGGGTGACGGCTTTTTGTGGTTCATCAAATATTACTTTGATGCAATCTTCACCATTTGGGTAAAGTATGCAAGCAATGTCACTCTGTCGATAACGAGTTTTAACGACCATTCTCGTTGGTTCGTTAAAGTTAGTGCGGTCAACCCAATGTAGCTGAGAGGCAATTAATCCGTTTGAGTAAAGCGAGGGGTGATTGGCGCCTTGTGCGACAACAAGTACATTTTGCTCAAGATTTTTGCCGACAACGTACCATGGATCTTCACCATGGTCTTTTGTGCCGCCAATGTACAAGCCTTTGCGTTGCCCAAGCGTGTGATACATGAGCCCTTCGTGTTTGCCTATTTCTTCACCGTCCACGGTTTCGATAATACCGGGTTGCGCGGGTAAATATTGACTCAAAAAATCTTTAAATTTACGTTCGCCAATGAAACAAATACCGGTACTGTCCTTTTTATTGTGCGTCACTAATCCGTTTTCTTCCGCAATTTTGCGTACGTCCGGCTTTTCTAAATGGCCAATAGGGAATAACGTTTTGCCCACTTGCTCATGGTTAAGGGTATACAAAAAATAGCTTTGGTCTTTGTTTTGATCTAAGCCCCGGATCATCTGCCATTTCCCATCATGCAAGCGGCGTTGCACATAATGCCCGGTGGCAATGTAATCTGCCCCTAAATCTTCAGCGGCAAACTCCAAAAAAGCCTTAAACTTGATCTCTTTGTTGCACATGATATCGGGGTTTGGTGTGCGACCAGCTTTGTACTCTTCTAAAAAATACTCGAATACATTGTCCCAATATTCCGCTGCAAAATTTATGCGATGTAATTTAATCCCGAGTTTGTCTGCAATTGCTTGTGCATCCGCTAAGTCTTCAGCGGCGGCGCAATATTCATCGTTGTCGTCTTCTTCCCAATTTTTCATGAACAAGCCTTCCACTTGGTAGCCTTGCTGTTGCAATAACAGGGCAGATACGGAGGAATCAACACCACCTGACATACCAACAATAACCTTAATGTTGGCGTTGCCTGTTGTGGCAGAATTTGTGCTTGTTGTGACTGAGGTATTCATTCAGTAATGGGTACTCTTTAGCTGAGGCTGTAATGCTTACGATACATAAATGCTAGACAAATCAACCTAAGAAATTAATAAATAAATTTACGTAAATTTTTCGAGCGCGGAGTATAGCAGATAATGTGTTTTTTGGATATTGCTCTAGGCTATCTATTATGCATTTTTTATGTGCATTTATGGTATTAAATAACGGTGTACTCGCCGTTTGCAATACCATCAATTGTCCAACTGCCTACTCGGTAACGGATTAAACGTAGCGTAGGGTGTCCAATATGCGCAGTCATGCGTCTCACTTGACGATTACGCCCTTCGGTGATTGTGATTGACAACCAACTCGTTGGAATTTCTCGGCGCTCTCGAATAGGTGGGGTACGCGGCCATATTTGTGGTTCGTCTATTATCTTAATTTTGGCAGGGAGTGTCATACCGTCTTTAAGACGTACGCCTTCACTTAGCTTTGCGAGTTTTTGTGCGTTTGGTATGCCTTCTACTTGCACCCAATAGGTTTTACTTGTGTTTTTTTTCGGACTTGTAAGTTGATTTGCTAGCTTTCCATCGTCAGTAAGTACAAGAAGACCTTCGCTGTCCCTATCTAAACGTCCTGCCGCATATACATTGGGAATATCGATATAGTCTTTGAGAGTCGCTCGACCTTCTTGGTCGGTAAATTGTGTCAGTACCATAAATGGTTTATTAAAAAGTACTATTTTTCGTTTTTTTGTATTCACTAAGTGCTATCTTGTTTACTTAACCATTTGAAATTATACACCAAAATTTTGGCGAAACACTAAGGTAAGCATACGCAATGTCGAATATTATAATCCGTGAAGCGAGCGTTAATGACGCTGCGCAAATTCACCATTTCATTACTGAACTCGCAATATATGAAAAAGCAGAACATGAAGTAATCGCTAGTGTAGACGATATAAAGCGCTCAATATTTGGCGAAGAGTCTACTGTTTCAGCACTCATATGTGAAAAGGAAGATAAGGGTAGCGTTGAAGCAATTGGCTTTGCTGTCTACTTTTATAATTACTCAACCTGGCTAGGAAAAAACGGTTTGTATTTAGAGGATCTTTACGTTTCACCTGGATATCGTGGTCTGGGTGCCGGGAAAGCCTTGTTAAAACAACTGGCCAAAATAGCGGTAAGTAAAGGTTGCGGACGTTTTGAATGGAGTGTACTTGATTGGAATACGCCATCTATCGAGTTCTACGAATCAATAGGTGCCAAG
Organism: Agaribacter marinus; assembly: GCF_030160655.1. Classification (GTDB taxonomy): domain Bacteria; phylum Pseudomonadota; class Gammaproteobacteria; order Enterobacterales; family Alteromonadaceae; genus Glaciecola; species Glaciecola marina. The sequence goes on along the minus strand of NZ_BSOT01000005.1, from coordinate 1,141,525 downwards.
CCAAAAAGCGAATGGATAGGGTATCAACTAGCAGGAGATACCCTTGTTGACTTTAGTCAGTCTTAACGCAGTAGCCGTTTAATTTGGCAATGAATGAATCATTCACAAAATAGTTTCAACAATTTGCTGTTGAATCTTTTTACCATCAGGATCTGCTTGTGTTTTGAGTTTGGCAAAGTTTTCAGCCCATTCCGATGTTCTTACTCTAATGGGGGGATTATCGTTTGTTAGCACTTCGATGACTTTGTCTGCGACTTCGTCGGCACTTTGGTAAGCGCCATTATTTGCAGCTCTGCTCTGTGCATTGCTTATATATTGTTGCAATACAGGTAAATAATCACCTTGAGGCATGCCACCAGTTTGCTCTAGTTGTGTCAATACAGAGTTTGCAAACTCTGAACTTATGCCGCCGGGCTCAACGACAGAAAAGTGAATACCAAAGGTTGGTTGTACGTAGCTTGCAAGTGACTCTGTGTACCCTTCGACGGCGAATTTAGCCGCGCAGTAAAATTCATTAAACGGTTGACCAACTAAACCGCCAACAGACGTAATATTAATAATATGCCCGCGTCGTGCTTCTCGCATATGTGGCAATACCGCTTTGGTGCAGCGTACAACCCCATGAAAGTTAACGTCCATTACCCAATCAATCTCTTCGGGTGTTGCATGTTCCGTTGTTTTTACGAATCCTGCGCCTGCGTTATTTATGAGTACGTCAATTTTTCCTGTTTTTGCTATAACGCTAGCAATACACGTTTTAACGCTTTGCTCGTCTTGAACGTCGAGCGGCAATATTTCAACCGGTAGACCTTTATCAGATATTTCACTTCGTAGCTTTTCAGCCTTACTGAGGTTTCTCATGGTGGCAAATACTTGGTAGCCAAGCGCTGCAAGTTTTATTGTAAGTGAATACCCTAAACCCGTTGAAGTGCCAGTAATTAGCGCAATTTTGTGCATGAATTAATCCTACTTATATTTGTATCTGATTTGAGTATTAGTTAATGAGACAGTTCAATTTATCTATATTTAAACGTTACGTCATTTTGATTGCTCAAAATGAATGTTGACGGTATTTAATACTTCTTGCTGGCTGTTCATTCCACCAATGGTGGCGAAGTTGTTTTTGTCCTTTTGTGATAACTTGATTAGTCCGCGATGATCCATCGTTTCAAGATTTCCGGCCTTAACTGACCAAGTGTTTTTGTGTATATCATAAATCCAAACGCTGCCGTCGGCGGTTGATGGTTCACCGTTATACCCAATGCCATTATAGTTATACGGATTGTCACTGCCACCGACAAACATAAGCTGTTGACGCTCGACATCGCCGTAGGCGGCCATTCGATATCTAGCCTTACCGGTTGGGTGAGCCAAGGTTCGCCAATCAATTTTATTTGGATTGTCTGTTGATATTTTTCCTATAAAGCAGGCAGGTTCAGCGGTAAAACTTCGTCGCTTATTGGCATAGTATTTAACACTCACGCCATCGCAAATAACGATGGTGTCATCCACAATACCGCCGGCATGGCCAAACACGGGCCTCCCGGGGAAAGGAGATGCTTGTTGCCATGTATCGCGCTGTGTATCGAACACTTGAACAAGGTTAACATTGCCATCGTTGTGCCAACCGCTAAACAAATAAATGTAGCGAGACTGATACGTAAGTGCAATGCTATCGTCTACGGGGACTGGCATAGGCGACATCTGCGTGAATGTGTCAGTGTCTACTGCGTATTTGTAGACATCTGGTATGGATACTTCGGTATGGTCATAGCCAACTGTATAGCCGCCAAACACATATGCATGTTTACCAATACTTGTCGCAACGCTCGCCAAACGACCAAATAGTCGGTGCTCTTCACCCGAATCATCAATAGATATCACTGGTGCTTGAATGGGTACATCTTTTCCTCTTTTCCATGTGTTGTCTTGAACGTTAAAAATATACGTTCTGTTGTGTACATTAGGGGCTTTTTTACCTTTGCCCAAGCCAGAAAAAGACAAAATATACTGTTGATCACCAACAACAACGGAGGTAACTGCGTTATTGCTGACGGCTTCTGGTATAGGCGCGACGCTTTTCTGTGTAATTAAGTCAGTTAATGCTGCGGCCGCGGTACCTGCAATTAACATAACAAACAAGAAGGTCAGTGTATGTTTTATATACGGCAATAGTTTAGCCCTAGTTAAAAGATAAATAAAAAAGGCAGCCAATTGGCCGCCTTTGAGAAATATATAAGCTCATATTACAAGGAGCAAAATATTCATATTTTGTTGATTACGCACCTAAGTTTTCTGCAGCGAATTCCCAGTTTACTAGTGACCAGAAGCCTTCTAAGTAATTAGGACGAACATTGCGATAATCAATATAGTATGCATGTTCCCATAAATCTACAGTGATTAGTGGTACAACACCTGCTTCAGTAATTGGCGTACCAGCGTTGCTAGTATTCACAATATCAAGACTGCCATCAGCTGTTTTTACTAACCAAGTCCAACTAGAGCCAAAGTTATTAACCGCTTTGTCGTTGAAAGCTGCCTTAAAGTCAGCAAATGAACCCCATTTAGCGTTGATAGCATCTGCCACAGCGCCAGTTGGTTCACCACCGCCATTTGGACTTAAACTGTTCCAATAGAAGGTGTGATTCCAGATTTGAGCTGCATTGTTAAACACACCGCCATCACTTGATTTTACGATATCTTCTAAAGACTTACCCGCAAATTCAGTGCCCTCAATTAAACCGTTAAGTTTAGTTACATAAGTTGCGTGGTGTTTACCGTGGTGGAATTCCAAAGTTTCAGCAGAAATATGTGGTTCCAATGCATTTTTTTCGTACGGTAACGCTGGTAACTCAAAAGCCATGTGTTTTCTCCATTAAATAAATGTGTTTTCTAAGCAACTAAAGAGTAGGGGTTTGTATCGAATTTTTAAACCCTTACGCTTATAAGTTTTTAATCTAGTACTGTTTTTTCTGTTTTTCTTATCATCTAGATCACCTATTATGAGATATAGCGATAAATTTATTCATACATCTTGATATTCGAGGCATTCGGCCTTACCTTTACGCTAATGAAATTACAGAGCGATGATTATGGAAACGATTGATAAAATTAAAGAGCAAATTAGTGAAAATCCAATTTTATTATATATGAAAGGATCACCTAAATTGCCAAGTTGTGGTTTTTCTTCACAAGCATCGCAAGCATTAATGTCTTGTGGCGAGCAGTTTGCGTATGTTGATATTTTGCAAAACCCTGATATTCGCGCTGAGTTGCCTAAATACGCGGATTGGCCAACGTTCCCACAGCTATGGGTAAAAGGTGAGTTAGTAGGCGGTTGCGATATTATTTTAGAAATGTTTCAACAAGGTGAATTACAGCCGCTAATTAAAGAAGCGGTTGGAGAAAGCGAGTAAGTAGTTAGCTTTTTCTAAAGGGCGTAAATATATAGGGTAGACATAAAAAAAGTGGCATCGCCACTTTTTTTATGTCTAATCCGTTATGAAATCCATTGACGCTATCGTTTATAAATGCCTCGTTACTATCCGACGTCTTTGAACAAAGATTCGTCTACAATGGTGGTGTCGATAATTTGTTGCGCCATTTGTACGCAAGAACCACATTGACTACCAACACCAAGCTTGCTTTTAAGTTCACGCATATTGCCAATACCACCGTCACGTACTGCTTCTTCAATTTGTGAATCTGTGATGCCGTAGCACATGCAAACAAACATTAAAACTTCCTATTAATTTCATTGCAAATGATAATAGTTGTTATTCAGTTTCATTGCAAGTGAAAACTGTTCTTTTTTGCGAATAATTCTTATTTGCTTGTTTTTGCAATGACTTAGTTAGGTATTCGCACTTTTATCTTGTGGCTTTGCGACAGGCCAACCACCAAGCGCATGGTAGTTATTTATCATGTGGCAAAACAATTCGGCAGTCTTTTGTGTATCGTATAAAGCCGAGTGTGCTTCATTTTGGTCAAACTTAATGCCCGCGGCTTCACACGCTCTAACTAAAACCGTCTGTCCAAGGCTCATTGCAGCTAACGATGTTGTGTCAAATGACACAAAAGGATGAAAGGGAGTGCGTTTAATATCATGTCGCTCTATCGCGGCGTTTACAAAGCTTTGGTCAAACGCCGCATTGTGAGCAACAATAACGCTGCGCTGACAGTCAGATTTTTTTTGTGCTTTACGTATAAACTTACAGAGTGACTTAAATACTTCGTCTTCAGCTTTAGCGCCTCTTAAAGCACAAAAAGGGTCAATACCGTTAAACTCAATGGCGGCGCGTTCTATGTTCGCGCCGTCAAATGGCATCACATGTTCATGAAAACACTCGTCGATAACAAAGCAATTATCTTTGATGCCCAAGGTAATTGCAGCGATTTCCAAGATTGCATCCGTGTTTGCGTTAAAACCAGCGGTTTCTAAATCGATAATGACCGGAAAGTAGCCTCTAAATCTATCTTTAATTTGGAAATCGGGAAGCGACATAAGGGGTAATTCATCCTTTTTTACTAAGAGCATATTCAGTGCTAAGACAACAATATTGGCATTAAGTTTTTGCGTCTCAAGCCGATAACCTGTTCAGATAAACAGTCGCATATTATTACAAAGATTATGACAAAAAGCATTGCTACGCTATTCCCAAAACTGACATTACTGACTACTTGTTTAGTTTTAGTACTAAAAGTGAGTTCAGCGGATGCTAATATGCGCGAATATCAAGCAAATGTGGAAGATTCGACTTGGTCAATGTCGCAGCAAACACGGTTAACCTGTGAACTTAGTCATGAAATACCTGGATATGGCCAAGCATTATTTGTGTCTGAAGCGTCAAAGCAACTGAATGTAGAATTTACACTTGATATGAAGCGATTACCGTCTAGGTACGATATTGCAACCTTGTATTCTAAACCGCCCAAATGGATGCCTGGCGTAGCAACTCGTCGCTTAGCAAGTATGGATTTGCGTAAGCAATACAGTGCAGATTTGCCGGAAGATGCGACATGGCAAATGCTAACTGAGTTAGAGAAGGGATTCTTTCCGACGATTCTTTATCAAGACTGGTTAAATCCAAATGATCAAGTTGCAGTTGGTTTAAATGCGAGCAATTTTGACAGCCAATATAGCACGTTCTCAAATTGTATCAGCAACTTGCTGCCGTATAGTTTCGAAGACATTGCGTATACTGTATTGAGTTACAAAAAAAATAGTGCAGAACTCACTAAATATTCGCAACGTCGGCTTGATATGATTGGCGATTATTTAAAAGAAGACTTGGCATTAGAACTTGTTTTAATGGCCGGCTACACTGACAGTTACGGTGGTAGTTGGGCAAACGAGCAATTGTCCATAAAGCGGGCAAATGAAATCAGAGATTATTTTGCATCAATGGGCGTCGACGGCGAACGCATTGAAGTTAACGGTTACGGTGAAAAGCGTCATATTGCGCCTAACGACAATCAGCTTGATCGCGCAAAGAATAGGCGTGTAGTTATTCGTATGGCGAAGTCTTAAGTAACCAGAATCCGGGTTAATTAGTTACCTGTGATTTGTCTATTACCATAAACGGCAAAATATGGTCTGTAAAAAGGCCGTCTACCCCACTGTTCTTTATTGTTTCAAAAAAAAGTTCAGGGCTTAAGTCACCGAACATTGCATCTTTTCGATACGTATAGGGGTGTATTTTCAAATTCTGGGATTTTGCATGTTTAATCAACGCTGTTGGTTTGCCATACCCATCCTCTAAGATATGAGGTAACCATGGGCCAATACCGTCAGCGTATGTGGCAATATCCTTTATTCCTTCTATCGATTTGAGCCAAGTATAATCGGCTGAAGACTCATTCCAGTCGTTGTCGGCTAGTAGCTGAACCAACTTAACGTCACTTTTGAATTCAGTTCTGATTCGCCGTAACGTAGGGGGATAAAAGGATTGTACGTAAATTTTCGCATTTCTGGCGTTTAAGCCATATGTAGATAACACATCCATGGTTAGTTTTGTAATATCTATGCCTTCACGAAGATGAAACTCAGGGGACTTAATTTCAGGGTAAAACCCCGTATCGCTATTAAAGCGCATATTTAACTCCTGCAGTAATTCTATGTGTTCTTCAAAGCTGGCAATGCTAAAATTTCCATAGCCTGAATAGCGATCAATAAATACCCTTGTACCATCAGCGTTCTCACGTTCATGAATGCTGAGTGTCTGAAGTTCTTCGAAGGTAAAGTCAATCACGTAATATCGACCATCGGTGCGTTTTCTGTCAGGGAAGCGTTGCTCTACATTTGTTACCGTTTCTAAATGGATGTCGTGTAGCACAACTAATTTAGCGTCTTTAGTGGCGACTAAGTCTTGTTCTATATAGTCCGCACCTTGCATATAGCTTAAAACTAGCGCTTCTTTCGTATGTTCAGGCAAAAAACCAGACGCGCCGCGATGCGCAATGATGTCAAAAGCGTAAATAAATGTTGTGGTAAACAGGCATATTAAAATGACAGTTAATTTGATTGTTTTTTGCACGTAGTTCTTTCCTGATGTTAATAGCAATTAACATTTCGTTACCTATCAAATAATGTGACAAATAATAAGAAGCGTATATTACCAATGGATGACATTTTACCGCGAATTTTGTTCGATTCATCGTAAAAATGACATTTATCATATAAATCATTTGTTTTTTAACTATTTGATGTATATAAAGATAAGTGCTAATAAAAAATTAGCACCTTCAAAACTAAAATAAATAGATAGTTGTAAAATAAGTGTAAACAAAAATAAATTACAACATCATAAAAAAATAATAACCGGGAAAATACAATGAAAACCTCCATGTCTAAATTGACTAAAGCAATTAGTTGCGCCATTGCTGCGTCTGCAGTAAGCACAATTGCGATAACGCTTCCAGCCCTTGCTCAAGAAAATGCTGAAGAATTAAAAGCAGAAAAAATTATTGTCACTGGTACTCGAATGACAAACCGATCTGCGGCAGATTCTCCTGTACCTGTTGATGTCATTAGTGGTGAAGAGTTTCGACAAAACTCATCTGCTGATGTTCAGGATATGCTGCGTACTGCCGTACCATCGTTTGACATAAATTCTCAACCTATCAGTGATGCCGCTACGATCGTTAGGCCTGCTAACTTACGTGGTCTATCGCCAGATAACGTATTGGTTCTTCTTAACGGCAAAAGACGTCACCGTGGCTCCATTATTTCTTTCTTGGGAGGTGGTATATCTGACGGCGCACAAGGCGTAGATATCTCTGCTATCCCGTCGATGGCACTTAAGCAAGTTGAAGTATTAAGAGATGGTGCCTCTTCTCAATATGGTTCTGATGCCATTGCCGGTGTGTTGAACTTTATTCTTAAGGATGATGCTGAAGGCTTTGAAGTTCAAGCGAGATATGGGTCTACCTATGAAGGAGATGGAGATAACTTTATTATATCAGCGAATGGAGGATTACCCTTAGGTGATGCCGGTTTCGTAAATATAACTGCAGAAATGCGAGAAGTTGACGGTACAATACGCTCTGTCGTGAGAGATGATGTAGCATTCCAAATTGCTAACGGTTATACCGCTGTGTCTGATTTTGAACTAATCAATACTTACACCAACGAAGTGCCGCAATATTGGGGACAGCCTGATGTAGAGGATGACATTAAGTTTTTTGTCAACTCTGAATTTGATATTAGTGAGCAAGCGACGGCTTACTTATTTGGTAACTATGGCGAACGTATGGTAACGGGTGGTTTCTTTTACCGTAATGTTGTCGGTGGTCCATCTGGTCAGCGCGGCGGTGTTTATAGAGGTCCTCTAGTTGATCCCACAACAGGCCTTAGAGCTGACGATGGTGTACCGTCTGTATTAGTCGGTGATTTAGATGGTTTGGGCGCTGGTGGCGCTTGTATAGATGGCATTCCTCTTGGTGGTCAAGGCGGGGTTAACCCTGATCCTGCCTTCCTTGCGCAAGTCACTGCTGATGCAAATTGTTTCTCTTTCATTGAAACCATTCCTGCGGGGTTTGTACCGCGTTTTGGCGGAACGAATGAAGACACAGCTATTACGATTGGTGTTAAAGGCGACTTACGCATCGGGAATGGCTTGTATTATGATGTTAGTGCACAGCAAGGGTCAAATAGAACAGATTTCTTCATCAACAACTCGATTAACGCGTCACTAGGCCCAGATACGCCTAGAAATTTTGTACCTGGTGGGCAAAAACAATCGGAAACATTGTTTAATGCTAACTTTGTATATACCCAAGATGTTGGCTTGTACTCTGACTTAAATATTGCGTTTGGTGCTGAATACAGAGAGGAAGAGTTTGATTTGTACGCCGGTGATGCGGCTTCATTTGCTTTAGGGCCTCTGGCAAGCCAAGGTTTTGCGTCAAGTTCCAACGGTTTCGGTGGCTTCCCTGAAACAACAACGGCGTCTCAAGACAGTACTGCATTTTATATCGATTTAGAGGCGGATGTTACAGAAAACCTGACGCTCCAAACGGCAATTCGTGCAGAAGATTTTAGTGAGTTTGGTAACACGACCGATTTTAAATTAGCTGGTATTTATCATCTAACAGATGAAGTAAGGCTACGTGCAGCTTATTCTACTGGCTTCCACGCGCCGACTGCTGGCCAAGCAAACATCACTAACGTGACAACGCAAAACGTTGGGGGGGTGTTGATTGACCAAGGCACATTGCCATTGTCTTCGGTTGCCGGTCAATTAGCTGCTGACTTTGTTGAAAGTGCGGGTAATGGGCGTCCTGAATTAGGTCCTGAGGAGGCCGTTAACTTTTCGTTTGGTATCGGTTTTGAAGTAGCGGGTACTAATTGGACAGTAGATTACTACAATATTGAATTGACTGATCGCGTCGCGTTAGGAGCTAACGTAGATTTCCTCGATGCACTTAATTTTGCTGGTGGTGGTGCTAATTTTGGTACCGTATCCGAAGCATTAACTAGCTTAGACGCACAAGGTACTATCAATCGCCAAGATTTTATTGGCTTAGATGATTTATCGCAGTTTAGATTCTTTTCAAACAGTTTTGATACCACAACCACGGGTATAGATATCGTAGGTAATATTAACTTTGATTTCATGGGTGGAGATTCTCGAATCACTGTTGCTGCTAACTACAATAAAACTGAAGTGGACAGCGTTGGTGATGTAAACCCAATTAGTGCTGGACGCGTAAATGCTATTGAAGATTTGCTACCAAATACTCGAGCTAACGTATCTTGGAGCCATACTGATGGCAACATACGAACGCTTTTACGTGCTAATTACTATGGTGGTTGGGACGATACAGGTAATGGCGTGAATGGTATAGGTGCTGAAGTGCTAGTTGATGCACAAGTCGCTTATCAATATTCTGATCAAGTTGAGTTTGTGTTAGGTGTTGATAACTTATTCGATGCGTATCCAGAAGAGAACCCAGGTGCTGGCGGCAGCGGTCAATTGTATTCTGAAGCAAGCCCATTCGGATTTAATGGTGGAACGTGGTACTTACAAGCGAAGTATACTTACTAAGCGCATGGTTACTCACGGATATTAATATGTATCCTGATGTACTTTAAAAATGCAAAAAGCCAACCGAAACTTCGGTTGGCTTTTTTATTGGCCCTTTGCAAGTTATTTGTGTTTTAGCTACTGCTGTTTAGAAAAACCGTACTATTGATAAATCGCCAAATGACGTTTCAATATGACGCCCTTTTTGGTTCCAGCCGCGTAAGAGTATTAAGGTTTTTTGGTCTTTGGATGTCCAAGAAATACCTGCGCCTATCGCATTGGCTTTTTCGTCCCCTGACTCTTTTAACCCGTTTTCTGCGCTGGTATTGCGAATATGGCCTCTGCCTACTTTATATTCGGCAAAGGCGTTAAAGTTGTTTGGTAAATTTACTGAAAGAAATGGCCCCACATTTACGTTAAACGAGTTTGACTCTAAGTTACCAACTGTAGGTACTGCATCGTTTAAAAAGCTAGGTTGCGTTAAAATAGATTCTGGACTTTCTAATGACAAATGTTTAAACGACCAACCGCCAACAATACTGACAGACCAATCAAAATGATTGCTTAGCTTTGGTCGGTTCAAAAAAAAATGTTCAAATACCGACGCTTTATCATTAAATGTATACAAGTTGTGTTGGCCAAATAGCTCGATTTTTGTAGATTTAGTATTTTCAAGAAATTGGCTTTCAAAGCCCACATTCGTATTGCCAATACTTAAGTCTTCAATCTCGGTATTCAGGCCTTTTAGTATTTGATAATTTAAGGTGATTTTGGCGTGTTTTAACTTTCGGTATGAGAATAAGAAGTTTTGAGTTTTGGTTTCTACTTCGTCATGAAATACGTCCACTGCATAGCCTATCTCAATACCATTTACATCTACAAAAAAACCGAGCCTTTCGTTGTTTACAGGTGTCAACAAAAAAGCTGTTTTTTGGTCTGTGCTGTTTGGTGGCTCAAAAATCAAGGTGTGGCTGGTATCTGGTTTCGATACGGTCGTTCGAAGTGAGGTGATGTTCCATTCAAACGCAAAAGCAGCAGTTGATATTGTGACAAATGTTGTAACGAGAGACACGGCAACAATTATTTTTTTTAATGTTTTATACATGGCATAGCAAGCAGGTAACTAATAATGTAAATAAAGTATAAGATGGATATGTAAATTAAATATTCACAATTTGTAAACAATACAATGTAAGCGTGTGATAATTAAGCGGAATTATCACAATAGTGTGTCGCATTGGCTAAACAGACTGTGCTTAACGCATGATGAATCACGTATGATGAATCACACATAACAAGCCATGATGAGGGCAAATGTAAGCCTTGGTTGAATTACAGGTATATAGCGTTTATTCTCTTTTCTACCGTCTTTACGCTATTGATATGATTTTTTTGCAGTTTTTCGTACTTTATATGCAGTTCATTTATTTAGCGCCTGTTAATACGAAAATTATTATGAGTACCATTGATGAGTAATCCCGAGTCACCGGATGAGCAAGTATCATTTCGCCAAGAATCTGTAGACAATGTGTTTTCACAGGGTAGAAAGCCATTTTTTGTGCAGTCGCCGCCAACGCTCACGGCTTATACGTTTGCATTTTTAGTGTTGTTGGCGTTTGTTTTTACATCTCTTTATTTTATTAAATTGCCGATTCATATTTTAGCGGTTGGTGAAGTGATTGCTGGCAAAGATTATCATCAAATTGTTATCAATGAAGATGACCAAATTGTTGCTAATATACATGTTACCGAAGGCGACGAAGTGCGTGAGGGGCAATCTTTATTGCATTTGGAAAGTCGCAATAAGGTGTCGTTAGAAACCGAGTTAAGAGATATTAGCTTACAAATCCAAGCGATTGAACAACAACTAAGTGAATCAAGGCGTTACTATTTAAATACGGTGCAAAATATAGATTTGCAATTAGTCGAACAAGACTCAGTTATAAACCAAATAGAAAACGCTTTGGTTAACGAAAAAAAAGTGCTTAAACGATACAAACAGAATGTTGCTCAAGGCTTAACTGCAGCTACACTCGAAGATGACCAAAAAAGAATAGTGGCGCAAATCGAAGGGAATTTAATAAAAGAAAAAAGCCATATTACCAGTTTGGAACTACGCATGCTTAATGTTGAAGAAAACTTTAAACAACAGCAAAGCACTGGTAATACGCAAATAGAAAGGCTGACCTTAAGTAAAGAGAGATTAACAAATGGTTTGCAAGTGCTGTCGCCTTGCAACTGCATTGTTGATAACTTGTTCACTGAAAAAGGTTTACCGATTATATCTGGCCAGTCTGTTTTGACATTGTCGCAAGCCAGAGATACTTCGTCTTTGATTTTGTACGTACCTGCCAAACAATACAGAGAGATAAAAATCGGCAATCATATTCAAGTGAAAGTGGCGGCTTATCCATCGAATAAGTATGGTGCACTAAACGCCACGGTAACATCAGTCTCTAACTCGCCAGTGCCTGGAAATATGATAAACAAAAAAGGGCAGGGCTTGGGAGACACTACGTACTTTGTCGTTAAAGCCGAAATTGATAATGTGCCGCGTGACGTGACGTTGGTGACAGGTATGGCAGTCGATTCAGACATCGTTGTAGATAGAACGTCGTTGTTTGACCTAATGTTTAATTTTGAAGCTTAGCCATGACCGTCCGCTTTAGCCCTCTGGAGATATATTAGTACATGGATATTTCGTTTTTTGGTAATGGCAATAAGCTGCCTGTTGTGCTCCAAAATGAAGTTGCTGAATGTGGTTTAGCCTCTCTTGTGATGTGTTTTCAACATCATGGTTTAGATGTATCTCTTCATCAATTGCGCAGTAAATACCGTTTTGGCAAGGATGGAATGTCTATCGCCGACCTATCGAGTATCTGCGAAAGCGAAGGCATGATTGGTGATGTGTATGAGTTGGGTATGGAGCATATGCCCGAATTAATCTTACCTGCTATCTTGCATTGGGATTTATCGCATTTTGTCGTGCTAAAAAAAATACGAGGCAAAAAGTACACTATCCACGACCCAGCAGTGGGTAAACTAGTTTTGACCGAAGATGAGGTGTCAAAGCACTTTACCGGTTATGCAATGATGTTAGAAATTGGTCAACCTGAGGCTTTTGCTGTCGCTAAAACCAGTTGGGAAAGTGCAAATGAAAAGAGTAAGAAACTCCTTACCTTTACAGAACTATTTTCACGTTCACATGGCTTGGGTAAAGGCTTATTTAATTTAATCGCGTTGACACTCATCGCGCAACTGCTGGTAATGTGTATTCCCTTAATAACGCAAGTGGTTATTGATGATTTCGTTGGGGCTGGTGAACAACGATACTTGTTACCTGTCATTGCGGGTGGGATTGGCTTAACCCTTTTTGTGTTTGTTGTTCGTTTATTTAGAGGCTGGTCGTCAATTGTGATTGGTTATCACTGGCACTCTGGCTTCTCATCATATTTTTTTCAGCGTTTGATTAGGTTGCCAATTACGTATTTTGAATCACGTAATATTGCAGATATTAACACTAAATTTAGAGTTCTTGACCAATTAAAAGAGAGCTTTACAGAGCAGTTGGTCGACGGTTTTATTGACGGCATGATGTCCTTGGTCACCATTGTTGTAATGTTTATTTATATGCCAATCATGGCAATGATATCCGCAGGATTCTTCCTTATTTATTCGTTAATTCGTATTTATCTTGTGCGCAAGGAAGTGCAGTTTGCGGGGACATTTTTTACGGAAAGCGTTAAAGAATCGCATACGTTTTTTGAAACGATTAGCAATATGCTTGCCGTAAAATTGTATGGGCGTGAAGGCGCGCGTTATCAGCAATGGAAAGCGTTTTATCTGCGAAAAATGAACGCAAATGTTGTGCAATCTAAATTGAAGCTTTGGTACACCAGTAGCAATGAGTTATTGGGCCATGCTGAGCGTTTGGTGATTTTATACATCGGGGCATTGGCAGTCATTCAGCAAGAAATTACCTTGGGAATGCTTTTTGCGTATATTGCTTATCGAGAGATTTTTTCTGAACAAAGTAAGTCGTTACTCGACAATGTGTTAACTTTTAAGATATTGAAAGTAGATTTAGACCGTTTGTCTGACATTGAAATGGAAGATGTTGAGCAGAATATGTTGGGTGACAGCGCAATTAAACGACCAATTCGAGGTGGCGTTAAAACAGAAAAACTGAGCTTTGCGTTTGATGGTTCACGAGTTCCCGTATTCAAAGACCTAGATATAAACGTTAAAGAAGGGGAACATGTAGTTATTACCGGCCCTTCTGGTGTGGGTAAAACCACATTGATAAAGCTTTTAGCTGGTGTCATTGACCCAAATGATGGAGAAATCTTAGTCGACGATATTCCGTTACCTGCCATTGGAAAACGTCATTACCGTAAACACGTAGCTATTATTAGTCAGCAAGAAGGTTTGATATCGGGTACGCTCTACATGAATATAGCGTTTGCCGATATGGTGATTGATGAACAGCGCGTATATGAAGCGGCAAAACGTGCCCACGTGTTCGATGAAGTTATGGCGATGCCAATGCAATTTCATACGGTAGTTGCCGGTAGTCACAGTAGTTCGCTTAGTGGCGGCCAAGTGCAGAGAATACTAATTGCACGTGCTTTATATGCCAATCCGTCGATTCTATTTATGGACGAAGCTACGTCGGCACTTGATCCTGACATGGAAAAGAAAGTGGTTGCGACACTAAGTGAGATGAAAATCACACGAATTAGCGTGGCTCACCGCCAAGAAACAATCGCCACCGCGGACAGAGAAATTAAACTTGGTTAGTAGAATGGTATCGATTAAAGAAAATTACTAAAAATGGACCGACAGTTTACTTTGGCAATAAAGATGCGACAAAGTCGTTTGGTGTTAACAAAACCCAATTGTATTGGCTTTGACTTAGTTCAATGACTTTGAATGACGAACTTAACCAAATTCAATAGTCTCTTGCTAGTTTTGAGAGCAAATGGATGGACACAGCACATTAGTTAAATTTGAGATAATACTCTGGTTCTAAAGCATAGTAAAAAGCATATTGAGACTCAGTAGTATTAACATACAACTGAATACTTTTTTCATTATGTTAACTGGTATTGCCTTTGCGCATCTCGCTCCCAAAGGGGCTGTCGAATAGCTCAGTATCGATATAATGATTACTGCCGGTAAATGAATGTTGGTAAATATTCCGTTTTGCGATGGCATACTTAACCCATGAACCGCATAGCCCAACGTCCCCCCTAGCGAAATGGGAAAACCAATTGCGGCTGAAGTGCCAATTGCTTTCCTTATATCAACCCCTTTGCTTGACAAATAAGGGACAGTTAAAGAACCTCCTCCGATAGAAACCAATGCTGATATTCCGCCTATGAATGTCGAAGTAACTCTTAAATGTACTTTATTGATTTTGTTTTTTAACGAGGCATCGCTTTTTCCAATAAACATTTTTACCCCAACAGAGAGCATAAACAAACTAAAGAATACTGCCAAATAAACAGATGACAACTCAACTGCAATAAATGTAGATAAATAAGTACCAAGCAAAACCCATATCGTCATTATCTTTACTAGCTTCCAATCGACATTTTTAGCTCTATGATGTGCCATTAAACTTGAAAATGATGTAGCAATAATTGCTGCCATTGAAGTGCCTAATGCCAAATGCATCACATTTGATGTTGTTACTTCATTGTATGTAAAAATAAAGCTTAATACTGGAACCATAATCCCGCCGCCTCCCACGCCCAGTAGTCCGGCAAAAAAGCCGACAGTTACGCCCAAAATTATAAAATAAATAACTAAATCAACCTCAAACATACTAACTCCAATTCAAACATGAATATGGATTGTATACTTGTTGTGGTTTGGTAATATGTCGACAAATAGCCATTAAATGTAGATGTTACGCCAATATTGAAAATCATACCTCCTTCGAAAGAAAGTGAACAAAAGCTGAAAAACCCTGTGACATTAGTTAGTCGCGACATTTCCATGGGGTCAATTGTTATGAAGCACAGTCATGAGTGGGCGCAATTCGTTTATGCACATAAAGGTGTACTCGCTGTTTCAACTCCATCGTTTAGGTTTATAGTTCCTCCAGAGCAAGGGGTATGGATAACGCCAACTACTGTTCACGAAGTTGAAGCCATAACGGATTTGAAACTCACCAGTTTCTATATTGCTAGTTCACTATTGAAAGATTTGCCAGATAACTGCTGTGTTTTACAAGTTAGTATGTTTTTGAAATCACTCATTATTGAAGCTGATAAAATTAGTCAAGATTTTGAATGGAAAGGCACTGATGGTCGGTTGTTGAGACTTATTCTAGATAGATTGCATGGCGCGCCAACTGAAAAATTGCAACTGCCCTATCCAAGAGACAGACGATTAAAAGGTTTGATAAAAGCGATGCAAGTCAACCCATCAAGTAATATAACACTGAAGCAATGGGGGCAGTCATGTGGCGCATCATCGAGAACGCTTACACGATTGTTCAAAAGAGATACAGGGCTAACTTTCATTGAATGGAAGCAGCGCTTGAGTATACAGATTGCTATATCTCAGCTGTCTATTGGTGTTTCGGTAGCTAATGTTTCGTTGAATCTAGGTTACCAATCAACTTCTTCATTTATTTATATGTTTAGACAAAATACTGGAGTAACTCCCTCATTCTACTATTGTTCGTAGCTTAATCTGCTCATGCACGTGTAGCCTGAAATCGCAATACCGTTTTAAGCTTTTCAGGGGCCACTTTACGAGTATCTGATAGGTATATTCCTCATTTGGATTCAACCGGATATCTGTACCTGAGTCAGAGTTCGGTAAACAAGGGGGGAATACCATTAAGATGCTACTCGATATTACGCCAAAACCTAGTATAAACATTCTGAATTTCAATCCATATTGACGAAATTAGTTGACTGCATACCACTTAATCTTAATACCGCTAAATGACAAAGTACTTTTACTATCAGGGCATACATTAAAGTTAAAGACATTACGGCAAATGCGGGCCCAAATACTTGGGGAAATACTTCAGGTTCAATATTATTGGCCATTGCGACAGCGCCACTAATAACACCAAACCAACCCATCATCATGGCTACCTTGTCAATTGCCTGAAATGTTCTTATATATTTTTCGATGCTGTCTATTGCAGAATTGTTGTCCACTAAGGCTTTAAACGCGTCAAAAACATCACTTTTATGCTGCATCATAAATGGCGCTAGCAATGCGGGTATAACTACAATGATTATACTTGGAAGGTTGAAGTACATGCTTGGCGAGCCACCTAACCAAAATGTCATTATTACTATGCTTGAAACGACTAAGAAACTAAAAATAAACATAATTGATCCTCTTTGATTTATTGGAGAAAAATGCCTTAAAATCCCGATCATTTGCTTGAATAGCCAAACGTAAGCGGTCAGTTTTGTATTTGTCATGCGGTTGAATAAACCTTCAGATATATCCCCCTTAATTATTTCTTTTAGTTCAAATGGTACGCACCAGTCGACAATTGAAATAACGATTGGAGGTATCCGATAGTTTTGCGAGTTTGAGCTTGATTTATTCTTCTTCACTATTGAATGCTCATGGTTTTATCTAAGAGCAAGTTCAAGCCCTTCGACATATTTAAAATAGTATTTACGCTTTGCTTTACCGCAATTTCACCAGCACCAGTGACCTTGAAATATTTCTTTGCGCGGCCACCTCTTTTCGCCGTAGCTTCTCCTACCTCAGACACGACTAAGCCCTTCTGCTCTAACCTTGAAAGTACGGTGTAGAGTGCCCCAAAATTAGTATTTCTATTGCCGTATTGTTCTATTGTGTCGGCAATTTCGGAGCCGTGCGACTTGTTATTAACGCGCAGAATCGCAAGGAGTATGAGTTGTTCAAATTCGCCTAAATTTTTATTCGGATTCGAAATTGACATTTTTTATCATCTGATGAGAGAGTGAGTAAATATATAGTATACAATGTATAAGTTATGCGGGTATTATTTTATGTACATTGTAATATATATTGACCAATTTGAGCCGCTATGCCCGCACCCTATGAGAGAGTGCATCGGCTAACATATTGAATCTATGTTGATTTTTGTCATTTAATGCAAGATTTTGAAGATCATTAATGATGGTGTCTGCGTTTACGCCTTTGTATTCGTACTGGCCGCACTCATAAAGGCTCTGTAACAAGTTTAATGCAAACGCCGGCACACCAGGAAACATAACGTAAGCTCTGTGGAAGCACTGTAGTGCTTTTGTCTGTTGACTCTTCTGGAAGTGCGCCATGCCTTTTTCGTTAATCGCTAAGGCGCGGTTCTTTTCAATACCCAAGGATTTTTCTGTGCTTGATATGAGTTCTGTACTGACAATACTGTCAATGTGATTTACTTGGGACATAAGGGTTTCGTCACAAGATTCCAGTAGTTCATTTGCTTTGCCTTTTTCACCAAGACCAAACCATACTTTTACTGCATCAATTTTAGTGACAATACTGGCGTCTTCCATTCGATGGTGTTGTTCATTGGCTAACATAATTTTATGTGCTTTTTGCGCATCATCTTCCATCAGATGCGCGAGGGCGAGCATATAGTCTTTTTGCATTTCTGCGTGTCTATCTAAAATGTTTCTACTCGCACGACCAATAAGCTTCTTGGCTTCGTTTAATTCATCTTGTTTATGGTGATTTTTTGCTACTTGATCAGCTAAGTGAAGGTGGTATCTTGCTAACTCCATGGTGTAGTCCACCATTCGCTCTCTGATGCTTAAATTCCCTTGGATTTTGCGCTCAAGTAACTT
The DNA here is from genome assembly GCF_030160655.1 of Agaribacter marinus. Taxonomy (GTDB): domain Bacteria; phylum Pseudomonadota; class Gammaproteobacteria; order Enterobacterales; family Alteromonadaceae; genus Glaciecola; species Glaciecola marina. The sequence goes on along the minus strand of NZ_BSOT01000005.1, from coordinate 1,123,182 downwards.
TATTGCCGCGTCTGTTTTGCCCTGCATTTTGAAACACATGGTTTTTAATCTTGTTGCTTGAATACTCAGTTCACTTTCTTTTATTTTGTCTAAGAGCGCTTCTGCTTTTTGGTAGTTCTTTTTACCCAATTCGACGCTGGCAAGCCATTCATAGGCCTTGTCTTTTGTTAAACTTTGTTCAATTAAACGGTCGAGCATGTCTTGGCAATGATTCCATTTGCCGATAAAAAATTCACTTTTGATCAATCCCCAATGTGCCCACATTACATTTTGCGACCTATTGAGTACCTTGTTGTATAAGTCTGCTGCGCTTTCGTATTTTTGTGCTTGTAATAAAACTCTGCCTTTTAGCTTAATGAAATCAGACCTAAAGCGGTTTTCTATGCCGTTGTTTAGCTTGTCATCAATAAAATCTAAGGCAAGTTCATATGATTTTTTATTTAGGTAGTCGAGTGCTGGTTTTATTTTGTCTCGCACTTTTTCGTAATGTGTAAATGAAGAAAGCAGGTTTCTAATCGTGTAAGGCTTTATGATAATAAGGTCAGGATACATATCGAGTATCTGGCCGATAGTATTTGGCATGGAGTCAGATGTTACAAAAATAATACCGGTAGATGCTTTGAGTAAGTTAGTGTCTCGTAGTTCTTGAATCCACTCCACGCCATTTTTGTTTTGTCCCAAATGATAATCGATAAAAATTGCATCAAAATCGGCCGTGCGTAGGCCGTTGCGCAGTTCTTTTCCGTTGCTGTAACTGGCAATGTCGTAGCTTTTTAAGCTTAACAAATGACTACGAAGGTTGGTTCTTGCGGTAGCATTGTCTTCTACGATTGCAATTCTTAAGGGATTTAAATCACTCAAAGGTTCCGACTCAAAAAATTATCCTATAATTCTACTCTCTGTTAGCGCCCAAAATGCCAATTTCTTTAGTTATTCGTTCATTCGCTAAATAGTGTGTATATTATTTATAAAGACAATGTTTAATTGAGCGTTCTTAAGCATTTGGCACTTTGCACGTTTAATTTAAAGTAGGGTATAGAGGTCGTTGAAACAAAAAACGGTGGTACGAAGGTTTATAGCGTCCAAAGGACATAGCCAAATATTGTGTTTAACACTGAATAAACCAAAAGCATTAAATGCGTTAGATTTAGACATGGTAATAATGCTGACCAACTATTTGCAACAAGCAAAAAATGATGATTCAGTGTCTGCTGTCTTTTTCGACGGTGCTGGCGAACGAGCGTTTTGTGCCGGTGGCGACATTGTGCGTCTGTACAATGAACTATGCCAAGAGAGCGTCAACAAGGTCACTGATGCCACAAATGTTCCTGCATCGGTTGCTGATTTTTTCATGCAAGAATATCAGTTAGACTACCTAATACATACTTACCCAAAGCCTATTATTGTTTGGGGGAATGGTGTTGTGATGGGCGGTGGTTTAGGGCTTTTTCGGGGGGCGAGTATTCGTATTGCAACTGAAACTACGCGTATCGCTATGCCGGAAATTAGTATTGGCTTGTTTCCAGATGTTGGCGCAAGTTACTTCTTAAATGAGTTGCCTGCAGGTGTGGGTGTATTTTTAGGGTTTACTGGTGCCGAGATAAATGCGTTAGATGCAATTGCGCTTAATTTTGCCACCCATTTATTGGCAAATTCTGATAAAGCCGTGTTTTTAAGCTTCTTAGTTCAAGCAAACGTAAATGATCGTCATGCGTTTCACCAATCATTGGATGCATTTATTTCAAAAGTATCCAATGCCGAAAGAACGTCGTTGTTTGCGCCTGCTGCTCTTTTACCCTTTTTGGATCATGTATCTGTGTTAGACAAAGCGATTAACGCCGAAGCAGCCGCTAATGAACTACTAGCGCTAGGTCAGTTGAATCAAAGTGACTACATCAACCGTGCTCTCAAGAGTTTTCAGTATGGTAGCCCGACCACCGCACATTTGGTGTTTCAGCAACTTTTGCGTGCGCGAAGGGATAAAATGAGTTTAGCCGATTGTTTTAAAATGGAATTAAGTATGGCGTATAGCTGCATGGCCGTTGGTGAATTTAAAGAAGGCGTACGGGCCTTATTGGTTGATAAGGATAAAACACCAAAATGGCGCTACCAACAGTTGGCGAAAGTGCCACATGCATTTATAAATGCACATTTCGATTACTTCAAAAACAACGATTTGCCTTTAAATCCCTTAGATAAAATGTCGCTTTAGTTTGGTTGTGAGTATCGCTGAGGGTAAACTATCTGCATATTTTCTTTGAATGAATATTCTTGTGAAGCAAAAAGCCTTATTTCTAGACCGTGACGGCGTTGTTAATGTAAATCACGGTTACGTGTCCGCACGTGCTGAGTTTGACTGGGTAGATGGTATTTGGGAGTTGCTTAGAAGAGTAGCCAAACTAGATTACAAAGTTGTGGTGGTGACAAATCAATCTGGTATTGGCAGAGGGTATTACTCAGAGAGTGACTTCTTAAATTTATCAGAGTGGATGTGCCAAAAAATTTCTGCTCAAGGAGGGACAATTCATGGAGTGTATTACTGTCCACATCATCCAACAAAGGCGCATGGTCCATACTTGAGAGAATGTCATTGCCGCAAGCCTAAACCAGGAATGCTTTTAAACGCAGCAAAAGCGCTTAATATTGATTTGCGCCATAGCATAATGATTGGTGACAAGTTGAGTGATATGCTGGCCGCAGAGTCTGCGGGTTTGGCTAACGCTTATTTGTTCAGAAATAACGAAGCACCTTCCACAACATTAGACGTCTTGCGTCGTATAGCAATCCCAGTTTCTAGCATTCAATCGTTCACTGACGTGAAACTTTAACAATAGGTCAGCGAATGCAATGCCCTTTATATATTAGGTAGTTTGATGTTAAACGCTAATGGCATTGGGTTTTTTTGCGCGATGTTGATACTCCGTCGGAGACTGTTTTGTATATTTTTTAAATACAGTCGTGAAATATGATGGATTGTTAAAACCTACATCAAATGCCGTTACCGTAACACTTTTAGTCAACAATAATGATTTTGCATGCTCTATGCGCACCATTGTTAGATATTCATTTATTGTAGATTTAGTTACTTCTTTAAATACTTTTGTCGCTTTTGACCTACTTATACCTGTTTCATCAATAACGTCGTTCAAATTAATGTTTTTCTGATAGTTGCTGAGAATATAGTTAGTTATTTTATCGACAAGCATCTGTTCTGACGATATACCAGTATTTATATTTTCATCACAAATATCTCTCTTTTGCAAAGAGTATTGCAAATTAGGAGTCTGTTTGAATTTCAGTCGATTGAGGTGAATATTACGAAATAGTGCGTACGCCCAAATTATAGCCGTGCTACTAGCACCACCGTAATATAACTCCCATTTTTGAAATATTAGCCCTGCGCACATGCAGATGCAAAGCCAAAGAATATTTAGACACAAAATTGATATGTTCCTTTGTGTTGATACGTCTTTGTATTGATTCATGTTTCTAAAGATTACTATGCATGGTGAAGATAGCACAAGCAATATGAAGACAGCTTGAGTGACATATATATCTGAAGCAGGGATGTCAGGCACTCCCCAAGGGAATGATAATATAACGCCACTTTTTAATGGCGGCGAAGCAGCAAAATAGATGCTCCATATGATACCTAATAAGAACGGAAGGGCTTGAATTTGCCTAGGAGTATGTATTTTTGCTTCAAGTAGAAGAGCAAGAACCAAGCATGGTATGCCAAAAGAGAAAAACAGTATGTTACGGAGTAAGTCAAAGTACTTTTGCATAACATTCAAAGGCAACATGTTTACCATTGGCCCTATTAAGAATAGAGAAAAGCATATGAAAAAAATTGCAAAGTACTTATATGCCCTGACTTCTTCTCGTAACAACGTGAAATATATCAATATCAATAAATATAGAAACGCCGATGTGAATGGCAATATACCGCGAACAAATACGTCCCAAGAAACATCAGTGATACCCATTCTTTACCTTACTTCATACTACTTGTCAGTTATGGGGACCACCCCACAGTGAATATTTCTACAATTATTGCGTATTTTTATTAAAAAATCCGATATTTAAAGCGTTTCAGCCTATATTTGAAGTTCCTTACGTAGATTGTCTATAGACTTATTTCATCTCAATTCCGGTGAGTGATATATAGTTTAAAGATGACAATCATAACTAAGCGGCTCCTTCAAGCATATTTCTTAGCGATACTATTAACTGTGTTTGGAAAAGTAGCCGGTGCAAAAGTAATAACACCCGACGCAATGATGATGGGTGGGGCGGACCATAGTGATAAACCAAATATAATACTAATTTTAGCTGATGATGCTGGCTATCACGACTTTGGTTTTCACGGCAGTCGAACTATGCTGACACCCAATCTGGATCGACTCGCAGAACATGGCATTTTATTCGAACAAGCTTATGTGACTGCTGCGGTTTGTGGGCCTTCACGAGCAGGTATTCTTACCGGCCGTTACCAGCAAAAGTTTGGATATGAAGAAAATAATGTACCTGGTTATATGAGCGCATCAGGCTTAACGGGGGATGATATGGGGTTGCCGCTGGAGGAAACGATTCTACCTCAGTATATGAAGAGTTTAGGATACTCTACTGCATTAGTTGGTAAGTGGCATCAAGGACATGCAGACAGATTCCATCCAACTAAGCGAGGGTTTGATTACTTTTATGGTTTTCGAGGTGGCGCTAGAAGCTACTACGCATTTGGTGAGAACAACCAGAATCATAGGCAGGAAGATTATATAGAAGAAGGTTTTAGAGTGTTTAACGAACCATCTAAGTATCTTACAAGTGCATTCGTTGATAAGGCAATAAACTTTATTGATAGTAGTGATGCCAGCCCTTTTTTTCTCTTTTTATCGTTGACCGCAGTACATTCTCCAATGGAAGCTGAAAAATCAGACTTAGCTAAGTTTCCTCAACTAGTAGGGAAACGAAAAACGCTGGCCGCGATGACGTTTTCAATGGATAAGGCAATAGGTCGACTACTAAAACATCTGGATAGTCGCGGTATTCGTGAGAATACTCTTATTGTTTTTACAAATGACAATGGAGGTCCTTCAGATCAAAATGCTTCAAATAATGCTCCGCTAAGTGGGACCAAGGCTAATCATTTGGAAGGAGGGATTCGGGTGCCATTCATTGTTAGTTGGCCCTCTGTTTTGAGTAAAAATACAAAGTACCGCTATCCGATTTCGACGTTAGACTTGTTACCGACGTTCATTGCCGCTGGGCATGGCGAACCAGACAAGTTGATTACGTTAGATGGCATAAACTTACTACCTATTTTACATTCAAATCAGGAACCAGCGATTCGAACTTTTTTTTGGAAAAAAGAAAATAGAGCAGCGATCAGGGATGGAGACTGGAAGCTATTGCGATACCCTGACCGCCCTGCAGAGCTATATAATTTGAAGCATGATTTGTCTGAAACGCAAAATGTCGCAAGAAAAAAAACGCTCTTAGTCGAGTCTTTGTATAAAAAACTGTTTACGTGGGAGTTAGGATTGCAACGCCCTAAATGGCAGCTCAAACGCGAGTATGAAGGGAAAGCAATGGAAAGAATGGATAATTTTCGTTATCACACGTTGGATTAAAATAAGCATAGGACAGAAAAATGAAATCAATTGTGAAGCTAATCGCTGCATTCGGTGCCTCCACTTATGTTTTTGGGGCAATTTGCATAATTCCAACAACCTATGCAGCGGAGAATAAAACTAACATCATTGTTATTCTAGCAGATGATTTAGGTTATGCAGACCTCGGTTTTAATGGGGCTAAAGACATTAAGACACCAGTGTTAGATATGCTAGCTAACACCGGTGTCACCTTTAAGAATGGATACGTTACTCACCCATATTGTGGTCCTTCTCGGGCCGGTTTACTCACCGGTAGATATCAAGCTCGCTTTGGTATGGAAAATAATGTGTCTTACTCGCCATATGATATTCATATGGGCTTACCATTAACAGAAAAGACCTTTGCAAAACGATTACAGGAAGTTGGCTATAAAACTGCAATTATTGGTAAGTGGCATTTAGGTGGCGCCCCACGTTTTCAACCTAATAAGCGTGGGTTTGACTATTTTTATGGGTTTTTGGGCGGTGGGCATAATTACATGCCTCACGAGGTGACTATTGGCGGAGGAAGTTATTTTTTACCGCTTATGAGAAATGAAGGCGTTGCTGAGTTTGACGATTATCTAACGTCGGCGCTGAGTAAAGATGCTGTAAAATTTATTGAAGATCATCAAAAACAACCGTTCATGTTGTATATGGCGTACAACGCACCCCATACTCCCTTACAGGCACCTAAAGAAACTATCGCTAAATATAAAGATATCAAAGACGAGAATCGCAGAATTTATGCTGCAATGATTGATGAAATGGATCAAGGAATAGGGGAAATCGTTGATGCGCTAAAGCGTACCGGCCAATATCAAAACACCTTAATTTTCTTTTTGTCTGATAACGGAGGTGTATACCCAGAGGACTGGATGCCAAATGCTAATTGGGCTGATAATAGTCCTTTTAGGCGAGGGAAGGTAGCTTTGTTAGAAGGGGGGATACGTGTACCATTTATTGCACATTGGCCGGCCAAAATACCAAAAGGCTTTATATTTGAAGGGTTAGTATCTTCGTTAGATATTGCTGCTACCGCAGTAGAAATTTCTGGTGCTAACGCATCAGACGGTTTACTTGATGGTGTAAATTTAGTTCCGTATTTAACGGGGTTAGAAAGTGGGACGCCTCATCACGCATTGTACTGGAGACTCGAAGAAGCTGATCATATTTATGCGATTAGAACACCTGATGCAAAATACATGAGACAACCACTTCCGGGTGTAGGGCGTTCTTTTTTTGATATGAAGAATGACCCTGAAGAGCAAAATAATATTGTTGACACGAAATTGATGGCGCAATCTGAAATGGCAAGATTATGGAATCAATGGAATAGTCAAAATATGAATAATGTGCTCCTTCAATCATGGGAATATAGCGAAGTGCGAAACCAGTTTTATGACGAGTTGTTTAGGCAGAATAAGCAGGATGCTATAAGTCGTGAGACGTATGTTATTGAATAAATTATTTTTCGGCGCAATATACTCTTTAAAATGCAACTTGTTCGCAAAGATGAGCACAGCAATGGTGATGCTGTAGAAAAAGACTGTTTTGCCATGAATAACATGGCAAGATAGCACTTTTTTGATGCCCGATACCATAGGAAGATTTACATTGAAGTATTCCAAACGATCGCAAGAAATATCACCATTTTATGCAATGGCATTTGGCGAACAAGCGGCGAAATTAGAATCTAAAGGCATGCATGTCGTTAAGCTAAATTTGGGTGAGCCAGACTTTGGTGCGCCACCAGGTGTATTAGGCGCAATGGCATCATTAGCTAACAATCAAGCCTTGCCTTACACATCTGCACTTGGTTTGCCTGAACTTAGGGCTGCGATTGCCGAGTTTTATGGTAATACGCAGCAAATAGATTTAGATTCGCGCCGTGTTGTCGTGACTGCGGGGGCGAGCGCTGCACTTTTACTTTTATCTGCTGCACTGGTTAACTCCAATGATAGAGTCATCATGGGCGATCCATGCTACCCCTGCAATCAGCATTTTATTACGGCGTTCGGAGGAAAAATTCAGTCTGTTCCAACATCTAGTAATACCGGCTTTCAGCTAAATGCATCGCTGCTGTCGCAATACTGGAACTCGGACACAAAAGGCTTAATGTTGGCGACACCGTCTAACCCGACAGGTACGTCTGTAGGAGCGGTTGAGTTAAAAGCTATGTGCGAATATGCGAGAGAAAAAGGGGCATGGCGCATAATTGACGAAATATATTTGAATTTGCATCACCAAGATACCGAACAGCCACCTACCACGGCTTTAAAGTTCGATAACGACGCATTTATTGTTAATAGTTTTTCAAAATATTTTGGTATGACGGGTTGGCGACTGGGTTGGTGTATTGTGCCTACGGAGGCAATATCTGTGGTAGAAAAACTTGCGCAAAATTACTACATATGTCCCTCGACGGTCGCACAAAAAGCGGCGTTGCAATGCTTTACAAAAGACTCGATTGCGGTCTGTGAATCGCGCAGGAAAGTATTTGTTGAACGAAAAAATCAGGTAGTAACTGCGTTTGACGGTGGTGAACTGAAGGATTTAAGTATACCAGTGATGCCCGACGGTGCTTTTTACGTATATATTGATATAAAAAAGACGGGTTTATCAGCAATGACCTTTTGTGAACGCGCACTGCATGAAGCGCATGTTGCGCTAACACCTGGGAATGACTTTGGTCGGCAACAGGCCGATCAATTTATTCGCCTATCGTTTGCTACTTCTGAATCGGAGCTTGGTCAAGGCTTACATCGACTAAAGCAATTTGTAAAAGGCTTAGCGCATAACTAAGTAGTGCAAGAATATTGTAGGTAATTGGGAGTATCGGCGCTTTTGGTTTTAGTGCTTGTTAATAAAATAGTTTGTGTGGGCTTTAATGGCTGAAAGTACTTTGTGAATCTGTGTTTGCACAAATATTGAACTTATTTGCCTGTTTTTTGTACTAATTGGTTCGTGGGTAAAACACTAAAATGGAGTTTGGTAATATGCAAATTCTTTCACTGGCATCTTCAAGATTTACCTTTAGCCGTACAAGCAAAATGTCTGCTCGACTTGGGCGAGTGATAAAAACGAATGCTGAATATCCAATAAAAAAAGCATTGAGGCCTATCAAGTTTTATATCAAGTCATTAACCGTAGCCAAAACATTTCTGAATTACTTTGAAGTAACGTCTGAATTGTCAAATGAAGACTTTGATGCGATGTGTCGTTTGCGTCACGAGGTGTATTGTAAAGAGTTGGGGTTTGCGTTTAATTCGCAGGAAGAAAAAGAGCTGGATCAGTACGACAAGCATGCGAAATTTTGTGTTGTAAAAAGAAAGTCAACGGGGGAAGTTGTTGGTGCGGTGCGTTTTGTCGTAATCGAACAAGCAAATCACTCTTTGCCGATTGAGTCAACTTGCAATACTTACTTTGAAGATTGCGCCCTGTTACCTCAGTGTTTTAATAGCGATGAGGTCGCTGAAGTCTCTAGGCTAGTGATTGCGCAAAAGCATCGAAAGAAAAATATTAAAGGTCGAACGCGCGTAAACAAGCATTACCAATGTAAAAAGAGCAGTGATAAAACGACGAAATATGAAAAAAGCGCGACAGATTTCCAAGCCGTTAATGCACAAGACCGACAAGAGTTGAAGAACTTCAAGTTCATTGCGGTTGCTCTCTATTTAGGGACTATGATCATTGCAAAAAATACCAACAGACCGCATGGTTTTATCATTACGACACCGCAGCTCGCGCGCAGCTTGGCTTGTTTTGGTATTCAATTAAAACGAATTGGCCATTTGTACGAATACACTGGGATGAGAGCACCTTATTATATTGATGGTGAAAAAACACAGCGAAAACTTCATGGTGGATTTAAGCGTTTTTTAAATGTTATTGAAACATCCATGGCCTAAATTTTATCTTTACTATTGATTTATAAAATTTACTCGCGAAAGTATAGGTAATTTTATTTCCCTTTATGCGTCTAATTTAGGTATGAAAAATGCTAGATAAGACGTTAATTTACAAAGAATTTACGACTTTCTGAATATTTTATGCATTATCTGCAAATAATGCTCGACAAAGCTAAATAAACTCTATAACCTGCGCAGCAAGCTAGAAATAAGTCTACAATTAATAACTACATTTCGCTGTTTTATTCGTAACAAAACCGTCCTGCAGTGTATTAAGTTTAAGTCTCCATTTTTAAGCATACATAGCCATTCGTGGCACTTTTACAATTAAATATCAGGATATTATTATGTCTACTCCAGTTAAAGGAACCGTTAAATGGTTCAACGAATCTAAAGGTTTTGGTTTTATCGAACAGCAAAATGGCCCAGACGTTTTTGCACACTTCAGTGCAATCACTGGTTCAGGTTTTAAGACGCTTGCTGAAGGTCAAGCAGTTGAGTTTACGATCACTGACGGTCAAAAAGGCCCTCAAGCTGAGAACATCGTAGCGCTATAAGCGTGTCGTAATACAGCTGATTGTTTTACACATTTGAAAGGCAAGTCATTTTATATGACTTGCCTTTTTTAGTTTTAATACTTCTATAAACCTAAGATGCTTTTGAAGAGCAACGCTAACGCAGCAATGTATCTAGCCAGATTCGCTGATTACCGCTAATACTGTCAAGCGGAGTCAAAAGTGCTGAGCTGAGAGATGTTCTGCATTTACAAACGTCAGCCGAATTTATTAAGTCATCATTTTCGACAAAAGCGAGTAGTAATTTTTTCGCTTTTTCTAAACTAGCACCATATCGCTGAATAACTTGTTCAACGGATACATGTAAGCTTGGATCATCTTGCCAACAATCATAATCAGTTGCGATAGCAATTGTACAATATGAGAGTTGTGCTTCACGCGCTAAAAACACTTCTGGTACATTCGTCATCCCCACTAAATCGCAGGCGGCTGGACCACGTAAAAAATTACTTTCTGCTTTGCTACCTAGTCTTGGGCCGTCGACACAAGCATAGGTTTTACCTCTGTGAACCAAAATCCCTGCGGCTTTACCGGCTTTTTCTATGCTATCAGCAAGTATTTGACAAGTAGGTTCGGCTGTAGATACATGTGCAGCAACGCCCTTGCCAAAGAATGTTTTTTTTCTGTTGCCTTTTACAAAATCAAAATATTGCTCCGGTAATGCAATGTCTCCAGGGGCAATATCATGTTGTAAACTGCCGACTGCCGACACGCCTACAAGGTGTGTAACGCCGAGTTTTTTGAGTGCCCAAATATTTGCTTGGTAATTGACTTCATGGGGAAGTAGATCATGAGACGTACCATGCCTAGGTAGGAAAAAGACGGTTTTGTTTGATATCTTGCCTTCTATTATTGGCGCAGACGGTTTGCCAAAAGGGGTCGTGATATCGTGAGCATGTTTAATAACAATTTGCTCAATGTTATAGAGGCCAGTGCCGCCGATAATGCCTAACATTTGTGTTCCTTCTTGGATTTTACGGGTTCAATTATAAAAGGTGTAGATGAGATGGTGCTTACATTTCGCTGCAACTGGCACCAAAGGCAAAACAACTGTAGCACCTATGATGTTTCATACTAATGCGTTGCTGCATACTTGCAGTAAGATCTGAACCGAAGCTATATTCCTCGTCGTCGTCTACTAAGGTACAAGCGTATACTTGCATTTTTCCGTCTTTTTTAACTATCATCTTTGAAGTGGCGCACATGTAATTATTGCGTTGTTCTTCAGTCTGGTAGCTTGTCATACAATTTTCTGTGATATGCGGTACTTGGGGTAAAGATCCGGGTGTTAGAAAATCTGGAAATGCAACGATATGTATGTTTTGGGGTAAGCCATTCAAGGCAAATAAATCTTCAAACGCTTGGTTAACGTTTGTACTATTTTCTCCAGGCTTTATGTGTCGGGCAACCGATACTGGAAAGCCTAAATTGTGCAAGGTGCGTAAACCAATAACGGCTTTGTTAAATTCACCTTTTCCACGACCTTGATCATGTATTTTAGCATCATATGAATCGAGGCTAATGCGAAACGAAATTGGATGGGCATTGTTGAGCAGGGGTTTTAGTGCCTCGATACGTTTCATTAAAGGGTCTGTGCCATTGGTCAACACTAAACAAGGTTTTTTTGAAGAGGCGTAGTTCAAGATATCAATGATATCTTTGACAAGCATCGGTTCACCACCAGTAAAGGAAAACTGTTGCGTACCTAAAGTTAACGCTTCATCAATATATGGCTTAAGGTCTTTAAACTTTGGAGAAGCGAGGCGTTTATCACTGGGCGATGAACCTTCTAGACAAAAATCGCAGGATAAGTTGCACTTTGTGCCTGTATGAAACCAAAGTTCTTGTAGTCGTAATGGCTGAATATAACCTGCTTTGTCACCTTTAGGTGTGTATTTCCATCGGTTTGAACGTGTTGTATCCGCCTGTAACTCTTTTATCTCAATTGTTTCTACTGCATGTACTTCAGCGCGTTCTAACAACAGCCACCTCCAGCAAGGGTACCCGTTTTAGTTTGTGAAAAAGGCATTAGATCGCCACAATCAGGAAATATGCCGTAGTGAGTGTCGAAGTTACCAATAAACTCAAAGAATTCGGCGAACCGCGTATCTTTCAGCATTCGCCATGTATTCCCGCATACCGGAAATACCTTACCTTTGTGAATCGTATGATGGCTGTCTAGCACAAAGCACTCTTCGTGATGTGGTATGCCGCCTTTGTATATCACTGCTTGACCATAGTCCTCGCAGTGAGTTTCAAGGGCGGGTAATTTGAACAAGCGGTAGGTCGCAGAAAAAAAGTCAATGTGTCCAATTTTGGCGGCAACGGTTTCGTTGTTTATTTCTAAGGGTCTATCTGTCACTAGCCTAGGGTCTAAAAAGCCTGATTTTTTCGCTAAATTGTGAAAATCGTTCCAATACAGCGCACCACTTAAGCATTCACCATATAATTCTGGGTCATTAGCCAATTTACGCGAAATTCTGCGACTAGCATAAACGTCAGAAAAGTAAATTTCACCGCCTGGTTTTAAAACACGATATGCTTCTTTTAACACGCTTTCTTTGTCTGGCGACAAGTTTATTACGCAATTTGATACAATGATATCAACACTGTTGTCCTTTAAATCAAGCTCATCTAAACGTTCTATATAACCCTGTTTAAATTCCGTATTTGATGATTTATACGAAAATTTTTCTTGATGATACTCCTGATGCCGTTTAGCAACTGCGATTTGTTCGTCGGTCATATCGATGCCAATGACTTTTCCCGTTTCGCCGACAAGTTGCGCGAGTACGTAACAATCTCTGCCTGCACCACACCCGAGATCTAGAATAGTTTTACCTGCTAAGTGTTCTGGTAAAATCAGACCGCAGCCATAATATTTCATCAGTACTTCGTCATGAACATTTATCAACGCTTTTTTTACAAAGTCAGGCATGTGTGCATCGGTACAACATGCGTCCGTTTGCAGGTCGTTTGAGTTACTCAGTACTTTTCCGTAATAGTCTTTAACATCGTCCTGTACTTGTTGATTGCTTGTTTGTTCACGCATAACGCTTATCTTCCTTAATACAGTCTAAGTCTTCTATTATGTTTCTTAGTGCTACGCGGGCAGGGCGCTTATCTTGTCTTAAGTCGGCATATAGTTGTGTTAAATCAACCTCTTCGTCTATGTCGTAGCTACTTTTTACATACGTTATTTGGCTGTTAGTTTTGTCGGTATTTTTGTCAGAATATTGAAGGCAACAATCTGCTAGCTCTTTACCCAAGGTTGAAGTACTCCATGATAATGTTGAGATATTTGGCCAAGGCACTGCATTTGCCATAATACCTACGCCGCCATCTTGCGCTCTGCTGAATACGTAGTCATGTTCGCGTAAGGCTCGGATAGTTTGATGATAATGGTCGCTATCTAACATTGGCGCATCTGTGCCAATAAATACAAGTGAGTGATGCCCAGCTGAACGCAAAGTAACGTCGATGTCATTTATTCGTTCGCCCAAATTGCCACTATTTTGGGCTAACACATCGAAGTGACGAGTTAAGAGTGTTTCCGCCCACTCGGCATCTTCTTTATTGGATACTGTGAGTACAATATGACCAGGCCATTCGTTTGCGTCTTCTAGTGCGCAGTTAAGTAGTTGTTTGGCTATTAATAAGGCACTGTCAGCGCCAATTGTGGCTGCAAGCCTAGCTTTTCCTTGATTAAGCATAGGTCGTTTACAAAAGATAACCAATGTTGGGAGCTCACCATGAACTTGTGTCAACTGCATTATTCGTTTGCTCCGTTGTTGTTAGAGGAGGTTGCGTTAGCTAATATTGCGTCATTTAAACGCCAGTCGTAGTCATATTCAATTGGGCCATTATGCGCTTGAATTTTTTTTGCTAAATCGGGTGTCGCATGTTTTTGTAGATCGACGAGTAAGTTAATTTCGTTGTCTCCAAAATCGGCAACAAACCAATTAAATATACTTGATAGTATTAACGTGTCATCGACGAAATTTACACCACGCGGGTTGTTAATAAATACCTTTGCGGCATGCGCTAGTTGCGAATCCAATTGTGCTCCTGTATAGGCGATGGGAGCCAAGTCAGGGCACCCAATACTTGCACAGTTGATACCATAGTGGATCCGATTATCATTCCAAATACGCCGCAATATGCCATGTTCAATGTTATTGAGTGACAGTTCTATATTTACAATGGATACTACTTTGTCATCCCACGGGCCAAGCCCTATTAGGCCATTCCCTGTCGCTTTTATAGTATCTACAGGGTATTCATCAAGAATGACCTTAATGGTGATGGCATTGTATAAGTTTATCCAATAGGCCTTTTGTTCTTCTTTCATGTATTCACGAGGGTCAATGGACGCCATGTTATCTATATACGTCTCGAGTACTTCATAGTCTTCATCCGATACGCCTGCATAGTCAAATAGGTTAATCCCCATGCTGCTATTAGGTTTAACGTATTTGGTCAGGATGCTTTGCCACAAATCATGGTCAATGACCGATCCATTGTCTTCGTCGCTGACATCCCAAAACGTTAGCGGGTCGGGATCTTTCAACTTATAAAATCCGTACCCTTTGTAAGCGACTAGAGAAATCAATATCAAAAACAAGACACTTGCAATTGTTAATAGGCTTTGCTTATTACTCATTTTATTTTTCACTACCTTGCCATTTAATAAAGTTAAGAACGTTGAGACGAACTAATTTGCTGTGCTCTAAAATCTTTCTGTTGCCACCTTAATTTTGCAATCATGGATAATATGCCGACACCCGCGCCCACTGAACCACGGATTGTGCCGCTAATTTTTGACTCGCCAATTCGTACTTTTGAATTCACAGGTACTTCCCGCACAGTTAAGCCTAACTGTATGGCTTTAACTTGCATTTCGACCGTCCAGCCAAACTTTTTATCCTGCATATTTATTTGACGTAGTGCGCGCATAGTGATTGCACGAAATGGCCCTAAGTCGGTGATTGGATGTCGCCAAATTAGCTGAATAAGTACGCTTGATAATGCATTACCAAATTTTTGTAATGGCGTAAGCGCACCTTTTTCTTCTTTACCTAGCACTCGAGAACCAATAACTAAATCTGCCCCTTGTACAATTTGCTCAAGTAACTCACGTGCCTGAGATATGTCGCATGAATCGTCGGCATCAACAAACAACACAATATCTGTACTCGTAATTGCTGAAATCGCTGTTAAACAGGCAATGCCATAACCGCCAATTGCTTGCTCGACAACGGTCGCTCCTAATTGCATACAGACTGCGGCAGTACCGTCAGTTGAGCCGTTGTCGCAAACGATAATTTCATCTACAACTGCATTACCATTGCTGTTTAGCGCTTGTAATGCACGTATTACTTTGCCAATTGCTAATGCTTCGTTTAAGGCTGGCATCACAACACTAATTTTTTTACCCTGATACATAACAAATATCCTTTACGCTTGCGCCTGATGATCAACATCAGACTGAGGTAGGTTGCTTAACCTACATGAACGTTTATCCGACTTATCTGTTGTAGATAAGGTGTATGTATTGCAATCGGCCCTTTGTGTAAGACGCGAGTGATTTTTAAGCAATTTGGCCATGGCTACAAGATTCCGTCGGTTTACAAGATAAAAATAGCTGATCAAACAACAGTCCCAAGACAAGCCCGACGGCGAGTAAGTAATTGGTCCATTCAAGTGGTGCCCATATACCGCAGCATGCAAATTTATTTAGTACCAAGTAGGAAAGTGGTAACAAGGTAAACCAAGCTGACAAAAAGAAGGTTGGGCGTAGTGCGAAAAGAGGCACTAATACCATGAGATACCACGGAAATACTACGGGACTGAGTAATAATGGGACAATTAGTACCCATTGAAGCGCAGGAGAAATTGCTAATAAGGTATTTTTTTCATTTTTAGGGCTTTGATTCCAAGTCCAAAGCGTAACAATAACAAAAGCACCCACAGTAATTAAGCCAATGAAAAACACTAAGGTATATCCACTTAAGAATATATTTAATAAGTCAAATAAAGGGGCGGCATTACGCCATTTTTCAAAAAATACTGGTGTACTTCCAATTGGTTGCATTCCCAATACAATTGCAATTACATACCCAAGGCCGACTGTTGCAAGCGCACCAATGACTAATTTAGTAGCATCTCTAAGTTTATTCATCGAAAAAAACAAAGGTAGCAGCAATAACACCGGTAATAGTTTGCTCAAGGTGCCTAAACCTATGGCGACGCCAGCATAAACAAAGAGCTTACGCTGATATGCATAAAGTGATGCGGCAACAGCCAATGTGGAAAAGGCATCAATATGTGCGCCCACACCAGCTTCAAATATCAAAATAGGAGAAAGCGCCACAAGCGATAAATGTTTCAGGTTGCCGACAGATAGCAATACCAAGGCCATAAATATGACAGTCAATGCACTCGCAAAAAATGATAGCGACTTCCACACCAACGCAGCATTATCTGCGCCGCTGGCAGCTGATAGCGCGTAGAGACCAATAGCACCCGGTGGGTATAGCGTCGGGTATTTTGCATGTTCTTCCGGTGTTGGCCATTCTGCTCGCAACGCCTTAAGTGTTGGCGCGTTATGATTGGTACGATATGGGTCGAACCCACTCAATGCAACTTTGCCGTCGAATAGGTATCGGTCCACGTCATTTGAGGTGTAGGGGCTAACAGGTACTAAAATAGCTCTGATAATTATCGCTATAGTAATAATGCCTACGAAGTCTCTGAGTCGATTGCTTTGTGGTCCAAACTTCCAGACCACAAACATACACAAACTGAGGGCAAGGTATTGAGCAACCGTTACCCAACCGAGTCCAACAGTATTTTTAGTTGCCCAATCTGTATCGGCAATTAAAAAGCTAACCGCGCTTGTGACAATGGCGATAAAAAGTGCGATAAGGCTCACACCATTTATACTGCCTAAATATCGTTTACCAAATGGTAAGTTCGCAAGCACGACAATCCTCTTACTGTTTCGACAGTTTTAATTGACCAACAAAGCTCTGCTTTGCTGCACTTATAAAACCGCACATTAGTAAAAAGATAAAAGGCAAAAGTAACCATAAACCCTGTTCAATCGCCCAAGCGAAAACAATGCAATAGATAACTGCAAGCGCCAATTCAAAGAATGCACCTTTAGGAGGAACTGCTTGGTAAAGATTTAGCGTAAAGTTAGATTTTTCAGGCTTGTTGGATATTTCAGGCACTGGCACGTCAACTTCACTTAGTTCGCCACTTTTTGGTGTACGTACAAATTCGCTTTCAAGACCTTGCAGTGCTTCGACAGCGGCATTGGCATTATTGAATGCCAGACGTATACCCATAACGATTAGCCTTGGAATTTGTAAAAATGCTTTCCAAGGTGAGTGTTTTAGCGCTATTTGCCCAAAGTACAAATAAACGAGATGGCCGCCAGAGCTAAGCAATAAAAGAGGTACATCTAACCATAACATTTGGTCGGTCTGATACTTCTCACGCAACCATAAACTGGGTAGTAGGAAGAACAGCGTATCAACCAACATGACAAAGTATGCGAGGTTATTTGATAAGTGGAAGCTAGCTTCAATTTTCTTTTTCAAAGAGATGGGCGAGCGCCAAACAGTGCCGAGCATCTTTTTCATTACTTGAATGCCACCTTTTGCCCAGCGATGCTGTTGGCTCTTGAATGCATTCATATCCGCAGGCAACTCACCGTGACAAACTACATCATTTAGGTAATGCATTTTCCAACCTTTAAGTTGGGCTCTATAGCTAAGGTCTAAATCTTCAGTGAGCGTGTCTGCACTCCAGTGACCAGCGTCAATGATAGTTTCAGTGCGCCAGATGCCAGCTGTACCGTTAAAATTCAATAGCATACCGCTATTGCACCTTACCGTTTGCTCCAAACTGAAATGCGCATCTAACATCATTGCTTGTGTTTCAGTCATTTTACTATTGTGACGATTTAGATGTTCCCATCGATATTGCAGCATACCAACGTTTTCATCTGTAAATTCATGAATGGTGTCAAGAATGATTGATGGGTGTGGAATGAAGTCAGCATCAAAAATAGCAATGAATTCGCCAGTGGCGGTTTCCATTGCATCTTTCAGTGCGCCAGCTTTATAACCATGGCGGTTGGTGCGTGTGACATGGTCAATGTTGATGCCCTGTTTTTTATATTGTTGCACACGAGTTGCGGTGATACCGATAGTTTCATCCGTTGAGTCATCAACGATTTGAATTTGTAAAAGCTCGGATGGATAATCCAGCGCACATACTGCATCAACAATACGTTCAGCAACCATCCGTTCATTGTATAGTGGGATCTGAACCGTTACCTTGGGCAGTGATTCGAACTGAGTCGTAATGATTTCTCGCTTGTCTTTGTACTTAAACCAACGAAACACCATCGACAATCGATGCATGCCAAAAAAACATAAGATGATTAATAAACAGAGATGGAGAGACAGCAGAACTGCTCCCCATAAAGGTAAATCGTTAGAAAACACGCGTTATCCCTAGTGAAAGTGTTTCGCCTTGTAATGCGTTGTCGCCATAAATTTCATTTGTATAAGTGAACTCAACGCCCCATTTAGATTTACTCTTTCCTTGGTCGAAATTGTAACCAAATGTAACTTCGAGCTTACCTAAGTCAAACTCAGGAGCTAATGACAAATTGCCGACAGGCGCATTAGTATCGACATCCGCATTGTTTGCACTAAGGATACCATCTAATTTAGTTCGGAAATAAACTTGCTCCGATATATCATAGCCATATTCGACTAAATACCGATATTCGTCAGACGGTGCATCTGCACGATAACGGTACCCAGCTTCGACACCGAAATAACCGTATGGGTAAAGGCTCTTACCAATTAGTACTTTAAATTCAACGTCTTCTTGTCCATTACCCGTTGGTAGTGGATCATTCTCATCATATAAATAAGGGAGTTTAACTAGCAGTGATGTTGATAAAACAAAGGGGTCTGCTTGCCATTGATATTTGATGCCTAATTCTAAATCACTTGCGCCACTACCAGTGGTTGCGTTGCCTGATGCGTCAGTTTGTTCTAAGTCTTGGTGAGACAAAGAACCAAAAATACCAAAATTATTGCCAAGCCCGTATTCGCCATAAAAAGTGATTTGAGTGCTATCGAATTCACCAAAATCCGCATTTTCACCTTCGAATTCATCTGCACTATAACTATTATAAGATAGCTTATTATACCCTTTGCCCTTGTCTGCAACCCAAGCACCAGCATGTGAAAATTGACTAACGCCAGTCAGCGCAATCAAAACACCGAGAGAGCATAGTTTGTTTTTATAGTTCATGTTTTTCAAAGTCATTGGTTTGGCTATCATGAGAATTTTCCGTTAATCAGTAAATTAGTGTAACTGTCAAAAAGCGTGTGACATGCACTCTAAACAGCACTTCAGCAATGCGCAAGATGCTCAGGTGCAAAGTGAACAAATTAAAAACGTTTCTTGATAGTTTCGTTAGAATTGTAACGATTCGTGACAGGAAGACCGTAATTTGAGAGTTTTTATTCCTAAAAATCTTAAAAAATGGTGAGGAGGTTCACTGCTTCATACTTGTATTGCAAGTGCCAATGTTTAATCAAGTATGAAGTAGAATAATGACTGAAACGAACACAATGCGCATTGTAACGCCGCATGTGTGACTACTTTTGGGTGAATTTTTCTAAATGTTTTATACTTCTGCTTAACATATTAGTATCGATGTCTATTAAAATTTCTTTTTGCAAGTTTACGTCGAATACCTTGTAACTGCCGTCTCTCGATACTTCTGTCAGTAAGGGGTATTTAAAGATCACTAAATTTTCACCATTGGTGCTTACTAGCCAATTGCGAGAAGGTGATTGCAAAGCTTGCCCAGTAGAGAAGCGTTCAACTTCAGCCAAGCAGCCAAAATGCTGTAATACAGTCGGTGGAATATCCTCATTTGAAGAGGCTTGTTTAGTATCCAAAAAATTTGAGTACAATTTAAAATGGGGCGCATTATTTTGTTTTGCAATAACCATTAACGCAATATTGTCGCCAAGTGATGGAATGTCTATGCTTTCAAGTTGTTCAGCATTGAGTAAGCCTATAAATAACCCGCTGTCGTTGCGCTCGATACTCTCTTTGAATCCACTAAAATCAAACTTTTGTTGTGTGGCATTTTCGGCCGCCGATTCACTGTTGTACTGATACGTTGTGTTGGGTACATCAAAGGCATTGAGTAGATCGGTCATAACAGGAGGAACGGAGGTTAGCCGCGCCATATTGTTAGGTATGCCATATGCTAATTTACGCATAAAACTACTGGCGTTATGTTGTGGCACTAAATGGTAGTCATTACTATTTAAGGCATCGAGTTGTGAATAATTGGACGCTTCTAATGCGCTTAAAATCACCATTTTGATGCCTGAATTTACACTACAATAAACCGGTTTAGGCGGATAAACAAAGCCACTACCTACCTGATATTGTAATTCTTCTTGTTGCTCACGCATTTCTAAATCTAGCAGTCCATACCTTGCCATCAAGGTTTTAGCTGTTGCCGGGTAAGACAATGGAAACATATTGTCCTGCTTCAATACGGGAGTATACAACCTCGCATCTGCCCATACATGAATGCCATGACTTGAGACAAAGCATAAAACTAAGAATGTGCTCAGGTAGGGAGTAAATTTGAAGTTTCTGATCCTAGATAGGCGATTATATATTGCGTTTGCCATGACTAACTGCAACATTAACCAGATAATAAACAGTAATATCAGGTAAAACCACTGCAACCAACCAAAGGCGCTGACTTGCACTTGCGTTTCTGAACGCAATAGTTCAGCCGAACTAAAGCTAATATGAAAGCCAGTTTTGTTATACACCAAGGCATCAAATGCCAGCAATGCGAGACCTAACGCAGAAATAGTTGATGCGCCAGCTCTCAATACGCGCATGCTTGTGACTTTATAGCAAAGCGGTAATACGAGTATTATAAAACCTAAGAAAGCGATAAAACTGGTATGCCCTAACCACGTGGTAATCAGGTATAAAAAACTAATTGGTGTGTCTGCAATTGGGGTTGAAAACAAATAGATAGAAGAGATACCAATAGCGATAAAAATATTGGCAAAGGCAAACCAATGTCCCCAGCTTACGTGCTTATTGATTTGTTTACGGCGCGGTGATTCTGTATAAATCATATTATTATTCTATTGCTCAGATAATGCATTACTTCAATATTGGACGGCCCAACTAAGGTATTACTTAGATGATGCAGATTTTTTTAATACCTGACAGAATTTTTCTACCATAGCATCTCTATCGTTTTCATTCACTTGTTGAGTAAATATAGTTGCAATCACATTACCTAGGGCCATTAATGACAAGTCTCGATCGGCTTCGTTTCGCTCCAAGGTTATAAATACTTCTTGCATAAGGCGTTCAAATTCTTCATTGGTATAGCGAGACTGAATTGGCATTAATAGTCCTGTTTTTTTAACGAAAACTCGTTACAATTGCCCAAATATAGTCGGATAGTATAAAGCCAGTTAAGGCTTTCACCAACTTTTGTCGTTTTCGGCCGTATTTCGTTCGAATTTGATGAAATATTCGCCATTCTAATTAAAACAGGGTTATTACTTTATATATGAGTACGAGTGTTGAGCAGTTCGTTGTACATCGCATCTTATTATCAGATGATGGAAAATTGCATTTTTTGCCTCGTGGCAGTGTATTCGATATTAATGAGCACATCAGTAACTTGGCTGAACAACTTCATTCCACTTTTAATGCTAAGCCGGGTAAAGGTGTGGGTGGTTTTGTCGAAGAAAACCCTGACTTTAACGACTTACTTAAAAGTTGCATAGCCGAAACGGTTGATTTCCACGAATTCAGCTTGCAAGCAGGTAGTCGCCTACTAGAAAGCATTGTTAATGAAGGCATGGTTGAAACCGGTTATGTGATATTTAGTCAATATGAATACTTAGCAACCCGTTATTTATTGATCGCAATGCTTGATACCAAGGATCATGTTGAAGTAAATCAGCACTTAGAAATTAGCCAGAGTCAACATCTAGATTTGAGTAAAATGCAAATTGCCATTCGCATAGATTTAACGGATTTTGAGATACAGCCTGAACTTAATCGCTATATTTCCTTTTTAAAGGGAAGAATGGGTCGTAAAGTATCTGATTTTTTCATGCAATTTGTGGGTTGTGAAGAGTTAGTCGATATTAAGCAACAGAACAAACGACTCGTGCAGCAAGTTGACGAGTTTTTAGCGGTTGAACAGGTCGATCCAAATGAAAAACACCAACATCGTGAAGCCGTTGCACAGTATTACAAACAAAAAATTGACCTTGGCGAAGACATATATATTGCTGAGTTAGATGATGTTCTGCCTAAAAATGATACTACTGAAGCAAGCTTTTCTTCTTACAATGCTAAGCAGGCTGAGCCCCTAGAGAAAAGCTTTCAGGCCGACCGAAGTATGCTTACCGCGATGAAAAAGTTTTCAGGCGCGGGCGCTGGCGTAAATATCAGCTTTGATCGTAAGTTGCTGGGCGATAGGGTGCATTTTGATGTAGTAAACGACAGAATTACGATTCAAGGGATACCACCAAATTTAAAAGACCAATTGCTCAAGGCTGAACAACAAGCGCAGGAAAACAACGAATGAAGCTTTTTGTGAATGATTTAACTATTATGGATTTTTCTTATTTATGCCCTGAACGTGGCATGGTAGGTGAAAGTTGGATAGTCGATATTATTCTTGATGGCGGTTTAAATGACGAAAGTATGATCCAGGATTTTGGTATCGTAAAAAAGCAGTTGAAAGGCATCATTGATGAGTACGTTGACCACAAACTAGTGATTCCCGCAGAATATGACGGTACCCAAATTACGCATGATGATGAACTTGGGCGTGTAAACGTTGAATTTACATATGCTGATGATAAGACGATTCATTTGTTTTGCCCACCAGAGGCATATGCGTTTGTGTATTCCTCAATTATCGATAGGCCGAGTGTTATTGCTTATTTGAAAGATATTATTGCGACGCACTTACCAGAAAATGTACAGGGTATTGATATATTTCTGAGAGCTGAAGAAATTACGTCTCCATTTTATCATTACACGCATGGGCTTAAAAAGCATGAAGGTAATTGTCAACGCATAGCGCACGGGCATCGTTCAAAAATAATGATTTATCGTAATGACGAACGTGATTTTTTGTTGGAGCAACAATGGGCAGATCGTTGGCGAGATATTTACATTGGTACGACGGAAGATCTTATAACCGCTGATGAATTAGATGTGAAGCAAGCAGGTATTAGTGACGAAACACACTTATGCTTTCAATATGAAGCGTCTCAAGGAAAGTTTGAGCTAGCGATGCCTAAAAGTGCATGTGATCTCATTGAATACGATTCAACTGTCGAATGTATAGCGCAACATGTATACGAAGTATTAAAGCATGGTAACCCCGATAGTATTCAAGTCCGAGCATTTGAAGGTGTTGGGAAAGGAGCGATTGTCGCCGGTGCGTAGCGTCTTTTTCAGTTGTGTGATGTTAATTTTGACGAATGCATATACGTATGCATCGGATGCACACATTCACCAGCCAGTGCTGAACGGAAAACTAACACAAGGCAGCTTAATTCGAGGAAAAGTCGAAGCAGGTACGCAAATTTGGCTGAACGAAAAGCCGGTGAAAGTATCTTCGACAGGTGATTTTGTCATTGGGTTTGGTCGTGATGCCACGCTAAAAAACGTCTTAAAATGGCAATCACCTAGTATGGAATTGCCTAGTAAACACCTTATTAATTTAGAAAAGCGTATTTATAAGATAGACAAAATTGAAGGTGTGGCAAAGAAATACGTTAGCCCACCACAGGCGGTGTTAGCAAGGATCCGCAACGACAATGCCGCTGTTGCCAAAGCAAGACAAACAAATAGTGACTTAAATGACTTTTTGTCAGATTTAATTATGCCAGCAAAAGGCAGAATTTCAGGCGTTTATGGTAGTCAACGTTACTTCAATGGTGAGCCTAAGCGTCCACACTTTGGCTTGGACATAGCGAATAAGGTCGGTGAGCCAGTGGTTGCGCCAATTGGCGGTATTGTTACCTTAGCGCATGCTGACATGTATTATTCTGGTGGTACCCTATTAATCGACCACGGATTTGGCGTATCTTCCACTTTTATTCACTTGAGTAAAATACATGTAAAAGAAGGGCAGCGAGTAGAGCAGGGCGAACTAATTGCAGAAATAGGAGCAACCGGCCGTGTAACGGGCCCGCATTTGGATTGGCGTATTAACTGGTTTAAAGAGCGCCTTGATCCCGCGCTCTTGTTGGATACACTAGAGTAAAGTAAGCCATTTTTTAAATGTATCTGCGTCATCTATAGTGATGTAGCATGTATCTTTAATTGCTTCTCTGACCGGCATTTTCAAATGCAGTAGTCGCCCATCTCGCAATACACAAAGGTCGCATTCACTGCCAATATGTAAGGCATTTAACTCTCTGCCTAGGTTTTTGCTATTTACTTCTACATTGTTAATTGCAATTAGATTGTCCTGTAATTGCAATCCAGCGTCGCATGCCGCTCGTCCTTCTAGCACTTGCGTTATCATGGTGCCAACCGGTTGATCTTTGCTTAATGCGCCAAAGTCTCTCGCTATCTCTATTTCCGCTGGCTTTCCGCCTTTGTCGTCGTTTCCTGAACGAGCGCGAAGGTGCAAGTGCAAGCCCAATGCATTTAATAATTGAGATAAGGGTAAATCCATCGTGGTTTCGACAGCAGTATCTAAGAATGGCGCAATATCCATGTCTAAACTATCTCGGCAGATATCATGAATAAGTGTATTTGGCGTCCCTATATCCTTTGCACCGTATTGCTTCCAAATTTCTTGCATTACTGTATCTAAATTGCACGTATTTTTACTCAGTTCACGAATTCTAATATCTAAAGCCAATGCGACAATACCGCCTTTTAAATAGTAGCTCACTATATGGTTTACTGAGCTGGCGTCTTGTTTATAAAACTTGGTCCACGCATAAAAACTAGATTCCGCAACACTTTGTTTATGTCGGCCAGGATTGCGTAGCAGGCGAGTGATATTTTGACCAAGAATTTGGCAGTAACCTTCTGGTGATATTATACCTGTGCGGGCCAAGGTCAAATCGTCGTAAAGCGATGTAAAACCTTCATAAATCCACAATTGTGGAGAATACACTTCTTGGCTTAAATCTGGTTGCACATATACATCAGGTTTATTGCGTTTTACATGCCATAAATGAAATAGTTCATGTGAACATAGGCTCAAAAAGTCTCGATAGCCGTCGTCCATGCCTTGTTGTTCGTTAGATTTTGGCAAGGCGCTAACCGCGTATTGCAATATAGTACTCGCACTATGCTCTAAGCCGCCAAAACCATCTTTACATAGTAGCGTGATAAACCAATATTCATCGACTGGCATATCACCGAATAACTGCATGTGATGACGGCAAATAGGCGCAAGGTCATTGCACATGCGTGACATATTTAAATCGTGCTCACCCGTAAATACTAAGTGAAACGTTACGCCATCCACATCAAACGACTTTCGTGTGCACTTACCAATAAGTACGGGATGATCGATGACACTACAGTAGTTGTCACATGAAAACACCCGCAAATTGTCACTAGGGGAGGATGTATCATCGCATGGCATCGACGTAACAATCTCTGCCCAAGGCATTGTGTCTGTTTTATCAATCGTGACGATATGTTTGTTGTTTTCAAACTCATGCACTTTAAGAAAAACACTGGTGCCATTAAAAAACGCATATTCGTCGTTGATGTATGCACTTCTGACTGACAAATCAAACGCAAACACATGATAATTTATTTGGATATCGCCAAGCGCTATATCGGATTTATTGCTTACGTGCCAAGTCTGTTTATCAATGGGTGTAATGTGAACTTTTTCATTGGTACAGGATATGTCTAAGATATTGCGAGCAAAGTCTCTTATCATGTAACTGCCAGGGATCCAAGCAGGTAGGCTAAGCGTTAACGAGCGTAACTCGTTTGCAGATATGCTTAACGACACAGAAAAAATATGTTCTGCAAGGCTAGTGGGTGAAACTTTATATTTTACTGCGATATTGTCGCGTGTGATTTTTTTAGCTTTAGTCATACAGATAAATCCAACAGACTCATATTTGTGTTAGTTATTATGTGCCGCATAGTAACAATCACATCTCGTTGAGCAAAGAACATAACACTATTTATCTTTATAGGGCTGCATTTGCGTACTATACGACGACAAGTCTAATTGCTTTGTTTTACATCCTCATCCTTATATTTATCAAACCAAGCAACAATATAGCCTATTTTTCGCGCTAAATTAGAGGGTTTGGCGGCAATGCCGTGATATGCGCCCTGAATACGGACTAACGAACTTTCAACACCTTCTAAACGCAATGCACCATAATATTGTTCGCTTTCTGCCATTGGCGTTCGAACATCTAACTCACCGGTAAGTACCATCGTTGGCGTTTTTACATTGCCAACTAAGCTTAAGGGTGAGCGCTTCCAATATTGGTCTATGTCATTCCAGGGTAAGTCCGTAAACCAATAGCGGGTCATAAAGGTGTATATGTCTGACGTACCAATCATACTTACCCAGTTAATCACTGGCTTTGCAACCACTGCGGCTTTAAAGCGATCGGTCTTTGCAATAATCCATGCGGTCAATACACCACCGCCTGAGCCACCCGTAACAAACAAGTTTTCTTCGTCTACATAGCCTTTCCCAATCACGCCATCGACCATGTCCATCAGGTCATTGTAGTCTTGCGATGGGTAGTTTTTATCAATTAAGTTAGCAAACTCTTCACCTTGTGAAGTCGAACCACGTGGATTGCCATACACGACAACGTAACCTGCTGCTGCAAACATTTGCACTTCTGCTGAAAATTCAGGACCATAAGCCGTGTGCGGGCCGCCATGTATTTCCAAAATCAGCGGGTATTTTTTATTTGGATCAAATTTTGGTGGCTTTACAATCCACGCCATCAATTCGCGCTCGTCAACGGTGCTTTTCAGTGTCATAAGTTCTGGCTTCTCTAGCGTTTTATGATCAAACACGTCACTATTTAAATCAGTAAGCGTAGATACTTTTCCGCGCTTATTTACCAGTGCTAAATCGGCAGGGCGATCACCTGATGACAAAGTAATCACAACCTCGCCTTTACTTGAAAAAGCATAGTCGCCTGAGGTGTAAGGGCGCCCGATACTCTGTCCACCAAGGGCATCAGATACCACCTTCATCTTACCGGACAAACTTACGTAGGCTAGGTGTTTTTTGCCTTCGCTATCATAGGTGAAATATAAGCCTTTGCCATTACTTGCCCAGTTGATGTTAGACACAGAACGGTCTAAATCTGGTGTTAAAGACGCAATATTGCTGCCATCAGCATTCATTGCATACAGGTGAGTAATTTGGTTCGACTTACCATTGTCCTCAAACCCAATAAATGCAATCTTATCGCCTTTAGGACTAAGCATTGGTGAGCTTTCAGGACCGCTGCTTGTCGTCAGTGATGTTATTTCTCCGCTTTCAACATTTACTTTATGCAAATCTGAGTTAAACACATCAAAATCGCTGTCTTCACGCAAGTTAACCGACACAACAAGGTGCTTTCCATCCATACTCCAAGCAATGGTATTTGCAAAATCATGCTTACCCGACGTAATTTGGCGTGGTGTGCCACCAATACTAGGAACAACATAAACATGCATATTACCCGGGCGCTTCATACCACTGCCATCTCGTTGAAATAATGTTTGGTCAATATATTGCGCGTCCTTCGCCCATTTTGCGTCTTTTGGTTTAAAGTCTAGTTTAAACAATGGCTTGGGTTTATCTGGCGTGAACATCACGAAGGCTAGTTGCTTGCCATCGGGTGAAAAACTCAGCCCGCTAGGTGACATCGCGACATCTGTTACTCGCGCAGTACTACCCGTAGCAAGGTCGCGCACATATATCTGTACGTTGCCTTCTTTACTCGACAAATAAGCAAGCTTTTTTCCGTCTTTTGAAAACACGGGACTAAAGTGGTTTTTTGTATCAGACAACAAAGGTAAGTGAGTTTCACCGTCTAGCGACACTTTCCATAAGTTGATGCGCTGGCTATCGGTCATAATATCCATACTGCGGCGTTCATAGATCACATGTTCGCCATCAGGCATCATGGTCAGATTGGCGGCATATTCAATATTGAACAAGTCTTTGTACGTCAAAACACTTTCAGTGCTTTGTTTTGTATCAGTTTGTTTATGGTCGTCAGCTATGCTGGGCAAAGCCAAAGCGAGCAGTGAAGCACTCGCTGCAGCCTTTAGCCATTTATTCTGCTTTATTGTCATTGTTGTTCCCTGTCGTTTCTTATAGTTGTCGTTTTTAATAGTTGTAAGCATGCGGCTTAATACGGCAGAAATTTAAAACAGCTCATAAATTATCCTTGTTAGTTTCAAAAGGCTCGGGTAAGCGAGTCAGTTCAAGGTCACTTATGGGAAGTGAATAGCTTGGGTATTTTGATTGTAGCTGATAGATATTCCGCAATATCTGTCAGGTGTCACTTTAAACTTTCTTTTAAAAAAGTTTTCTCTGGTGTTTGAGCGGCAGGAAGCATCGTTTCCTTGTTCTTAGGTGTCAACGTATCATGTTCAACAATTTCTTTTAGTTGTTGAGGAATAGCTTGTGACGGGTATTGAGTATTTTTTTCGTTGCTGCCAAACGCGTTGTACAACATTATAAAGGCAAGCGTAAATAAAATACATACGCTCCATGTCAATTTGCTTTCAGCTCTGGTATCGCTCATCAGAAAAACTCCTAAAGTTAGTTTTCATAAGCGATTTACGCCGCTAGATGGTAAAAGTTGCAGCATATGATTTTTCAATCGGCTCGCTAATTAGCATAAATAATACGCTTGTCATACCAGTGTTATTTATGTAATGTAAATGTTAACGGTTGTTGAATGGTTTTTATGTGGTTGTGTTGCCATAAAAGTTGGAGGTGATGTCATGAGAGAAGTGGAACGGTTGATCAACCGTTATAGTGAAAGCCACCAAAACAGGACAAATGTATTAATTCACGCGATTGCAGTACCGAGTATTTACTTCGTCACGATTGGACTCGTTTGGCTTATTCCGGTACCAGCATTTATTGCAGCAATGAATATTACTTGGGCGCATATACTAGCCGTACCAGTGTTAATGTATTACTTCAAGTTATCAGGTGCCATGGGTGCCGCTATGACGCTGTTAACCATAGGAGTTTTTGTGGGGTTAGTCGCGTTGGCAAATGCGGGCATTAATGTTTTGTATTTTTGCATCGCATTGTTTGTGTTTATGTGGGTTATTCAATTTGTTGGCCATAAAATTGAAGGTAAACAGCCATCATTTTTGGAAGATTTGCGTTATTTGCTAGTGGGTCCTATGTGGTGGTGGGTACATTGGTTTAAACGCGCCAATATCCAATATTAATGCGGTCGAATGCTTTTAGGCTAGCTAGATTTAGCTAGCCTAAAAGTGTTATTTCGTCTCTAATTTTCATTGAGTAAGTGTTCAATTCTTTGCGTGTTAAAGTATCATCGTTTAGTGGTATTGCTGCGGGTAAGCGATGACTAATAGCCGACATCATGCCTTTTTCATTTTGCTGAATGAGTTCCACTGCATAAGTGCCTAATTTAGTGGCTAGCAATCTATCTTGCCAAACCGGTGAGCCGCCACGCTGAACATGACCTAAAGTCAGTATTCTGACATCGACACCAGACTCTGCTTGTAAAGAATCCGCCAACACATTTAAGCCGCCTGGCCATAAGTTTTCTGTTATCACTATAATATGGCTTTTATTTGCGCGGTTTTTTCTGCGCTTGTCTAATTTATCTAATATTTTTACTAACTCTTCTGCGGCGGATGTAAATGTTTCTGGCAGCAATACATGGTCAGCACCTGCAGAAATGGCCGAGTTTAAGGCGATATATCCAGCTTCTCTACCCATAACGTCTACGACGAAAATACGTTCAAATGCTTCTGCGGTGTCTCTCACTTTGTCTAGGCTTTCTACCGCAGTCTGGATTGCTGTGTGATACCCAACCGTGTAATCAGTACCTGTGATGTCATTGTCAATAGTGCCTGGCACACCAATAACCGGTTTATCCCAGACCGCCTGTAATTTTTTTGCCCCTCTGAAAGAGCCATCACCACCAATCACCACAAGCCCATCAACGTTGATGTCTTCCAAGTGTTTTGCAGCAAGTTCTATTTGCTCAGGGTGCTTAAATTTTTCGCAACGCGCGCTGTGTAAAATGGTGCCGCCGCGTTGCAGTAGATTTCGAACGACATACTGATCTAATGGAATATATTCTTGTTTTAACAGACCATTGTAACCGTATTTGTAACCAATAACGTCTGCGCCAACGCTAATAGCGGCTAAACATACTGCGCGAATACAAGCATTCATGCCCGGTGCGTCACCACCAGAGGTAAGTACCGCAATTTTTTTTATAGCCATATGAATCCTTTTTATTTTATTTGGTCGTACTAAGTAATAAAGTTCAAATGGAAGCAAGTTGCTACATGCAGATGTTGCTAATTTTTCACTAGGATTGAAAAAGCAAATCTAACTACCTGCAATGAATTCGTATTTTGGTATGCCATACGTAAATTCAAACGATTACGCTTAATAAGATAGCAAAAAATGACAATAAAAATAAATCTGAAGGAAATGTCGGCGTGAAAAAAATATTAATGGTGCTTTTATCTGTGTTCATGCTTGCTGGGTGTTCAACTAAATTCACTTACAAAAATTTTGATTGGTTAATTTATTGGTACCTAGACGACTATATTGAATTTACAGATGAGCAAGAGGCCACTTTCGACAAACATCTACACAATTGGTTGATATGGCATAAATCAACAGAAATGCCCAAATATTTAGCACATTTAGATGAAGTCATAGCAGATCTAGGGTCGCAACAAATGAGTTTTGAGCGCATTTTGTATCACCGACATAAAGCGCGGGCGCATTGGGAACGCATTCGAGCACATATTTCTAGCGACTTAGTAGATATGGCAATGTCATTAAATGATAAACAAGTAGATGAGTTTTTTATTGCCTTGGCTGAAAAATTGGAGGAAGAACAGGAAGAACTTGCTGATGAGTTAGCAAAAACAGCATCTCGACAACAAAATAATTGGTTTAAGGCGTTTAAAGATGATGCTTCAGATTGGATAGGGCGCTTGAATGATGAGCAAAAACAATTTGTTAAAAACAGTTATTCAAGCTTCCTACCTAGCAGGCAACTATGGCTTGATTATTACAAAGATTATCAAGCCGTATTGAAGCAAGCGTTTTTAGGGCGTCAGAATGAAGCAGTATTTAAGGCTGAGTTGTATGAGCTGATTAATAACCCTGAACAATACCGCTCAGAGGCACTAGTAGATGTTTTCGAGAAAAACGCACACGCAAAGGTATCAATGTTATTAACAGTATTGACACTGTCATCTGAAAAGCAACAAAATAAACTAGTTAAAGAAATTGGTGAATATCGTCAGGATGTCATTGATCTTATTGAATGGGAAGTAAAATAATATTCGCTGCTACACTAGCTTTTTATCGTTGTAAGTTGCCAGAGCTTGGTCAAGTAGGTTGAGCAATTCTGCGCTTGGTTTTTTATTAGCATTTGTTACTGCCCTTATGTGGGGTGTGTTGCCGGTTGTGCTGAAATTGCTGTTGGTAACAACCGATGCTTATACGATTACTGCTGTCAGGTTTCTTTTTTCTGCATTGTTTGTTTTGTTCAGTGTGTTGATTGCTAAAGACATGCCTAAACTTCGGCAGGGGAGCCGATTTATATGGTGTTTACTTTTTATCAGCACTATATTTTTGCTGGCGAATTACATCACCAATGTCGAGGCGTTGGCGTATATTAGTCCCGCTACCGTGCAATTAGTATTGCAACTTGCGCCATTCATATTATTGCTTGGTGGGGTATTTTTATATAAAGAAACCTTTAGCCGAATACAGCTTATTGGTGCAATAATGCTATTTGGTGGCCTTGGTTTGTTCTTTAATCAACGTATTCCAATTATTTTGTCATCTAGTCAAGAGTCAATTGAAGGAGTGGTTTTAGTTGTATTTTCTGCTGTTGCTTGGGCGTCATATGCACTTGCCCAAAAACGTTTACTTGTCTCCTTTACTAGTCGTCAATTAACGCTTGTTATTTATGTATTAGGTGGCTTATTGCTTATCCCGTTTAGCCAATTTTTGAGTTTGGCTAACTTATCTGAGTGGCAGTGGGTAGCACTAATATTTTGTTGTTTTAACACCGTTATTGGTTATGGCGCATTTACTCGTGCAATGCACATTTGGGATACATCTAAAGTAAGTGCGGTTATTTCTATTGCGCCAATTTTTACGTATTTATCTAACAAGTTAGCTATTTATATTGCACCAGACGTCTATTTTGACGCCGAAATGGATACCCTAGCGTACATTGGTGCCATATTCGTGATTATTGGCGCGATGGTGGCGAGTATGGGTAAAAGAACAAGCAGAACGCCTAAGTAAAACCTGTATATTTCTGTGGTTTAATTTCGTGTCCTTTCACGCAACATAGAATCTAATACTACTTTCGACCAGCGTTGAACGTTATCTGTATCTAAGTGGGATTTACTGCTGTCGAAATAGACTAAAATTGGATACCCGCCACTTGGGCATTAAGGTTTTGGATCAAATCCCCCATATTGCAGGCCGAGTCCAGGAATTCTATTGTTTGAATCCCCTGTTAACCAATAACTCACTTTATTATTAAATCCGTGCTGAAAAAGTTCATCACCGATGCGTTGCGCGTCGCTTTCAGTGTCAAAACATTCTGTGTGATGCAATATATCGTTAATTGACGAACATGATAGTAAGAAAAAACAAGTTAATAAAAGCACGAATCCTTTCATACAAATTCCTTATGGGATGCAAATTTTGTAGCTAAAAGCAGGTTATCAGTGTTTGATAAAAAGTTTCAATTGCAGACTTAACAGTTAGTATTATTCAGAATAAATAACATTTATACCTAAATCCGTAAACGCTTTCATTTTTTGCTGTCCGATAGATTTATTGACGACAATCGCACTTGCATCTATGGTTGGCAGTACTAAATATGCTGAAGCGGTATGAATTTTTTCATCTGATGCCATAACAATTGTTTCCGCCGCATGGTCGCTAAGTGCTCGTTTCATATAAGCTTCTTCTAAGTCACCTGTGGTGAGCCCGTTTTCTATATGCACACCAGTGACTCCCATAAAATAAACATCTGCTTGAATATGTGCTAGGTTTTCAAGTGCCCTGACGCCCATCGAAACCATTGAATGCTTGTAAAGGCGCCCGCCAATGATTTCAACGTCAATTTTATCGTGACTAATTAACTCGACGGCAACGTTTGGACTATGAGTTACAATCGTTGCGCTTAGGTTAATAGGCAAATGCCGCGCTAGCTGGACCGCTGTTGTTCCTCCATCGATAATAACTATTTGACCGGGCTTAATTAGGGAAGCGCATTTTCTTCCGATATTGACTTTCTGTTCATTAGATATCTCTTCGCGCTTGACGAAGTTTACTACCGCCGGAGATGCAGGTAATGCTCCGCCGTGAACACGCTGTAATAGGCCATTTTTAGCGAGTTCCCGCAAATCCCTACGAATGGTGTCTTCAGATAAGTTAAGGCTAGAAGCCACATCCTTTGCGATGATTTTTCCCTCTTTTGCAAGGATTGCTAAAATCATTTGCTTACGCTGTTTAGTTAACACTTTAATATTCCTTACTTGCATTTGCATGAAATTGCACGATAATGCATGATAATGTCTGTTTGAAATAATGCAAAGGTTTGTTATGTCAAAATTAAATCGAGTAAACGTCATTGAAACGAAAACGTTGTCAAACGATTGGTACATATTAAATAAAACGACATTCGATTATTTACGCAATGACGGCAGTTGGCAACGCCAATCCCGCGAAACCTATGATAGAGGAAACGGAGCAACGATACTGCTTTACAGCCTCTCAACGCAGTCAGTAATACTGATTAAGCAATTTCGATATCCAACCTTTGTGAATGGCAATGAAGACGGTATGTTAATTGAAACCCCTGCTGGGTTACTTGAGCAGAAAAGCCCTGAAGACGCTATTAGAGAAGAAGTTGCAGAAGAAACGGGGTTTGCTATCGAACAGCCTGTCAAAGTGTTGGAAGCTTATATGAGTCCAGGTTCAGTAACAGAAAAGCTTCATTTCTTTATTGCGTCATACGAGTCTACAGCCCGGGTAAGTTGCGGCGGAGGGAACGTTGAAGAGGGGGAAGATATCGAGGTGTTTGAACTATCGATTGCTGAAGCACTAGAGCAGATTGACAGTGGTTTAATTAAAGATGCTAAAACCATCATGTTGCTTCAATATGCTGCGTTGAGGCTGTTTAATTAGCCATATCCGTAATGCATGTAATATTTGTATGGAAAATAAACAACTTAAGGATAACTCATGAGAGATTTTAGAAATCGGCCGCCGCAAATTAGTATATTGGGGAGTGCTGAGCGAGGCTCAAGTGCCTATTTAATGGCGGAACAAGCAGGGATTTTAATCGCTAAACTTGGATTTACTTTAATTAGCGGTTGCGGAAGCCCCGCAACACGAGCTGCAGCGCAAGCGGCACATACGAATGGTGGGAACGTAATTAGTATTGTACCAAATGCGAACATAGATGCTGAAGATTGGCCATGTAACGTGTTAATACCTTGTGGAATGGGTGATGCTAGAAACCTATTAATGGCACTTTCCGGTGACGCCTGTATTGTAGTTGGGGGGCGTGCAGGTACAATTTCTGAAGTATGTTTAGCATGGCTCCACAATCGACCACTTTTTCCATTGGTAGGGCATGGCGGTTGGTCAGAAAGTTTACCTGACAATCCGCCAGACGAGCGCAAGAATTCTTCTATCAGTCCTTGGGATAATACAGATTCTCTTCTCGAATGTTTAAAGGAGTCTAATTTTTGTTCATACGTATAACGCCACATCTGCGTTGGCGTGTTAAACCGATACTAAGCTAGTACAACTAAGCGCCTATCGTTTCCTCTACTTCCGTTTTCATTTCTTCGTATTTCTTTAAATGGGTATTCTTAAGCGGCATATTTTTAACAAAGCGATGGGTTTCCCTTGCTTCGGACAGTAGTCCTTCTTCAGGTTTATTGACAGACTTTATAAGCTTAACGGTACATTGTAGCAAATTAAGGTTAACGCCAATGTTTAAGGGCGCAACTGTCTTGGCCTGCTTAAATTCGTCGTATGCACTTTTAAAGTTACCATTGCTATATAGCGCAATGCCTTTTTTAGTATGTTCAATATATTTGTTGCGGGACACTTCCGCATTTTCAAGTTCGGTATTCATTAAATATTGAATTGCGTCATCGATTTTGTGTGTATTCTTTTTGAGCAACTTTACGAGTTTGTTTGCTTCTTCAAAATCACCCATATCTATCATTAGTTTTAGGCTATCGGCGGCCATTGAGATAGGATATTCGGTAAATTCTTTTTCTATTCTTATTTGCGCTTCTTCTAAACTACGCTTGGCTTCGGTTTGCTTGCCATCTAATAATTGCATTCTAGCAACAACAATTGACTCAAAAATTTTGAAGTCAAAGTCGTCTTGTTTCCTATTCACTAGGTCATCGTTTTGCAATCGCTGCATCGTTAACAAGGTTTCTTGCATATGCCGGTTTTTTGCCTTTTTGTCGTTAGTATTTTCTGCAACGTCTAGAATACTTCGAACGTAACCACATAAGTGATTAACATTTTTATGCACAGACCGTTGAGATAGGTCATAAATTGACTTTGCGCTGGCCATTGCCAGTTCATAATCGTCGTTCTCTCTCGCTATTTCACATACGCTAAAATGCCGTTCAATGGACAGTGGCGACAGGCTTAAGGCGTCTTGTATGTACTTTAAGGCTTCGGGTTTTTTGTCTAACTGTAAATAGGCTTCAGCTACAATATCGTAGGCTTCAACACTGTTGGCAGAGTTGTCGATAACCTTTTTACCAATGTCTATGGCGTCCTCATAATTTTGCATCAGTAATTGCGTTTTTGCCATTGAGCAAGCTGCCCAATGCATGGGGCGTTCATCTAAAATTTTCTGAAGTACTTTTTCTGCAGCGTCAAACTTTTTGGTTTTCCAGTAAAGATTGACTAACATTTTCAAACAATGTGACGTATATCTTGGCTCTACCTCCAAAAAGTGCTTACAATTTTCGATAGCAAGGTCATATTTCTCATAATCAATTTGGCTATACAGTGATGCTAGCGTAATACGTCGTGCTGTTGCTCTGGTGATTCGTGAATTTAACTGCGCTTGAGAAAAGGGTTTGATTAAGTAGTCATCGGGTTGCTTTTCAATCGACCCCAATACCATTCCTCTTGCGCTGTCACCACTGATCATGATGAAAACGGTTGAAGGTTTTACTAGTCGACGTTTTCTTACTTCTTCTAATAGTTCAAAACCGTTTTTACGGTTAGCGCCTAAGTGTAAATCACAAATGATGATGTCGTAACGCGTATTTTTACACGCTTTTAGACCCGCCTCAGCTGATAATTCTGTTGCTATACGTTTTGCACCGAGGTTAGACAATAGCCCTTTAAGTAAGAGTAAAAATGGCCGTCTATCTTCTACAACCAGGCAGCGTTTGTCTGAATAATCCAGTTTTTCCATTGAATAGTTTACTTGTTATTTGCTCGAAATAGGAAAGTGCGAGGTCGCGACTTTTAAATGGATGTTAAAGAATATATCGCGCCAATCTGGTTTCCCTTGAGGAAAATCACATATTTGTCGATACACTTATAGTCGACAACCCATTTGTACTCTAAAAATAATATGGCTCAATTTGTATCACTCAGAACATTTATTGAACACCAAGGAAAGGTGAGCTCAGCGATTGGTGCCGTCGATAACATAAGTGAAGAGGGACAAAATAGCGCGGGATCTGCACAAACTGCACGTTTAAGTTTGTTTTCGAGTATGCTTCAAGATGCCCTCGTACGTGACCATATTCATGTTGAGGATGAAGAAAAGTTTCGTTCTATCGAAGATTTCATAGACGTTAATGTTCACAATAATGTCGCTCTAAAGGCGGATGCTCAACAAATTGTTCAACAGAATAAGCTGGGTGAAATGCTCAATGAAGGACACCTAGCGGATTTCAATCTATCCCGTATGTTATGGCCAATGCTACTGTCACAATATGACGATGCCTATCGTTTGGATGACGAGGTTGTGGCAAACGCGTCAGTGCATGCACAAGAAACCATTCGTCATGGCGACAACATGGATGTATCTGAGAGCATGGTAGCAGATCCACTTAAGCTCTACGATGTCTTGCAAACCCTGAAGATGCGCGCTGATTCCTAATTCATCCCCTATATTTTTGACATAAATCAATTGTTTATTAGTTCTTTATTTAGTGCTCTCGATTTGCTGCACACTTTATGGTATTTTTCGCGCCGCAATTTTGCATTGGTTTTACGTTCCAACAAGCAAAGGAAATAACATGAAAAACTACCTCGTATGTGCGATGTATAAATTCGTCACGCTCGAAAATTATCAAGACATTCGCGAGCCGCTTCGTGACTTTATGGAAGCGAACAAGATAAAAGGTACGCTATTACTGGCGTTAGAAGGCATTAATGGCACTGTGTCTGGTACGCGTGAAAATATACAAAAACTCCTCGATTATTTGAATGCAGATGCACGCATAAACCCAATTTCTCATAAGTTTTCATGGCATGATGAACAGCCGTTTTATCGCACTAAAGTAAAGCTGAAGAAAGAAATAGTAACGATGGGCGTTGAAGGTATCGACCCCAAAAGAACGGTGGGTACTTATGTTAAACCAAAAGATTGGAATGCGTTGATTTCTGACCCAGACGTAACAGTAATAGATACGCGTAACGACTACGAAATCGAAATTGGCACGTTTAAGCGCGCGATTAACCCCGAAACAGCGTCTTTTAGAGAGTTTCCTGATTATGTTGAAAATTCACTAAATCCAGAAAAACATAAGAAAGTTGCGATGTTTTGCACGGGTGGTATTCGTTGTGAAAAGTCCACGGCCTATTTGAAAGAACAAGGCTTTGACGAAGTGTATCATCTTGAAGGTGGGATTTTACAGTATTTAGAGGACGTACCTAAAGAAGAAACATTGTGGGAAGGTGACTGTTTTGTGTTTGATAACCGCGTAGCAGTGAATCATGATTTAGAAAAAAGTGAATATGATCAGTGTTATGGCTGTCGCTTGCCTATTACCGAAGAAGACAAACAAAGCCCGATGTATGAAAAAGGTGTAACGTGTCCAAAATGTTACGGTTCACATACAGATGAGCAACTTGCTCGATTTAGAGAACGTGAAAAGCAGGTGAATTTGGCAAAACAGCGGGCTGAAGAACACGTGGGTACCGGCGCACGCGATGTGATGTTACAAAAGCGCCAAGAAAAAGCAGAAGAACAACGAACGAGAGCGTTGGAAAAGAATAATCAATCGAAGAATGACGCGAGCTAATTGCTTGATTTTAGGAATACTATTCAGTTTTTCTGTAGACACTTACTCGCTTATCAGAGTAAACTTGAGGCTACAGCACATTATAGGAATACGCTGATGAGTGATACGACAGCCGAAAACAAATTAAACCAAGAACAAATTGATTCAATCAGAAAAGACTTTGATTTTTTTGACCAAGATAAAAATGGCCAAATTGATTTAAAAGAATTCATTGAGTTGTTGACGATATTGTCGCCAAAAACTAAAGCGAGTCATGTTGAAGAAGGGTTTAATCTTATCGATGGTAACAGTGATGGTTACATCGACTTTGAAGAGTTTTTGACTTGGTGGAATGAGTGCTGGTGGGAATACTAGCGCCTAAATGCGTTAAGCCTTACTCTATCTTTTAAACCGATAAATTTGTTCGTTTAAAATAATTTTTGATTATTTTCCAATTAACTCAAATCATCAAAAATGAAAATAGCATCCGTACAATGCAAATCAACAGCGGGAGAGGTTGAATTA
Source organism: Agaribacter marinus (assembly GCF_030160655.1). Lineage (GTDB taxonomy): Bacteria > Pseudomonadota > Gammaproteobacteria > Enterobacterales > Alteromonadaceae > Glaciecola > Glaciecola marina. The sequence continues at coordinate 1,083,882 of NZ_BSOT01000005.1, read as the reverse complement.
AACCTTTCTCGTCATATTGCATTTATAAATATTGCCATTAAGCATAAATGTGACCTCGTTTTCTTCCCTGAATTGTCATTAACAAACTACGAGCCGCACTTAGCTGAATCCCTCGCATCAGGTGAGCAGACGCCACAATTCGCTATTCTACAAACATATGCCGACGACAATAATATTGTCATTTGCGTTGGTATGCCAATACGTGCAGCCCATGGAATTCAAATTGGGCAAATGATATTTCAGCCAAATAAGGCCAGAGCAATCTACGCTAAACAAATTTTGCATGCCGATGAGTATCCATTTTTTGTATCTGGTGACGACAGTGTTTTCATTGAAATAGGCGAGGAGCGTCTAGCGCCTGCTATATGCTACGAATCGATGTTAAATCGTCATGTTGAGGCGGCATATGAGAATGGCGCGCGTGTCTATTTAGCGAGTGTTGCTAAAAATATGAGTGGTGTAGAGCGCGGCAATGTGCACTATTCGCAAGTAGCCAAACGCTTTGGCATACACGTGATAATGTCAAATGCCATTGGTCCTTGTGATAACTTTACAGCAGTCGGTGGCAGCGCCGTTTGGAATACCGTTGGAGAATGCGTAGCCACTCTAGACAATAGTAGTGAAGCAGTTTTGATATACGATACGCTTGAAAGTGGCTGCACAATTGTTTCGCTGTCTGCTGAGCTGTGTGATTCGTAGCGATAGTTTAAGATGTGATCAATTTAAGCTGCTGTCAGTTTAAACCCTATTGGCTGAAATCCCTACTGCGTTTCTTCATACATAGATATTCCCTTAAAGCACTCTGTGCTCTTCATGATAGTTACACAATCATTATTTACGTGAAAACCAAGAGAACGTTGAGGAAGATAAACTGCGTATACGTCCGTCGTTAGTGGCTGACGTCATTTGAACATAACGATTTCATAACAATTTTGTCCATGCGTTGCGTTTTAAGTCGTGTGATCGTACTTTGACTGCATGCAATGCATATGTGAAATCTTATTTTCTTTAAGACAACGTTATATGTTAATAAAACCAAGCTAACAAAATTAATGGAATCAACGCGTTATGAGCAAACTTGTAATCATTGGGAATGGAGTGGCTGGCGTTACGGTTGCCCGTCATGTCCGAAAACGCAGTGATATGGAGATTTTAATCATATCTTCAGAAACTGAACACCATTTTTCCCGCACGGCCTTAATGTACATATTTATGGGGCACATGAAGTTTGAGCATACTAAGCCGTACGAAGATTATTTTTGGAAGAAAAACAGAATAGATCTTAAACAAGGTTTTGTGTCTAACATTGATACCGACGCTAAACGTCTTACCTTGTCGTCAAGTGAACAGATTGAATATGCTGACTTAGTATTAGCGACAGGCTCAAAGTCAAATAAGTTTGGTTGGCCGGGACAAGATCTCCCTGGTGTACAGGGCTTATTTAGCTATCAAGATCTCGAATTGATGGAAGACAACTGCCAGCATGCTAAACATGCGGTATTAGTGGGTGGGGGGCTTATCGGTGTTGAGATGGCCGAAATGCTATTGTCTCGCGGAATAGAGGTAACTTTTCTTGTTCGCGAAGACCGTTTTTGGGGAAACATTCTGCCAGCGGAGGAAGCTACGTTAGTTCAGATGCATGCAGAATCGCATGGCGTTAAATTTCGTCTTGAAACCGAGTTAAGTGAAATCATCGCAGGAGAAGATGGCCGAGCGAAATCTGTTATTACCACATCAGGCGACGAGATTGCTTGTGATTTTGTCGGTTTATCGGCTGGTGTGCATCCAAATATTGACGTCGTTTCTCAAAGCAAGGTAGCCGTAGGACGAGGCATTTTAGTTAATGATTATCTTGAGACTAATATTCCTAACGTTTATGCAGTAGGCGATTGCGCAGAAATACAGGTACCAGAAGGCCGCAATAGAATCGAACCGTTGTGGTACACCGGTAAAATGCAAGGTGAAGCGCTAGGTAAGACAATAGCGGGTGATAAAACTGAATATATCCGCGGTATTTGGTTTAATTCCGCTAAGTTTTTTGACATTGAATACCAAACATATGGCTTTGTAGCTAACGCACCCTTAGACAATATCTCATCCTTTTATTGGCAGCATCCAGAACAAGCGTTATGTATACGTATTAACTATCAAACTGACACGCAAGTGGTAACAGGTATCAACACATTCGGTATTCGTATGCGTCATGAAGTGTGGGAAAAGTGGTTGGCAAATAACTGTACGTTAAAATATGTTTTACAGCACTTACGAGATGCTAATTTTGACCCAGAATTTTATCGTCGATACGAGCAAGACGTGATTAACACGTTTAATGCACAGCACGCCGACTCACAACTGTCATTATCTCCGTTGCATTGGTTAACCAAGCGTTTTACTAGGGAGCAAGCACATGCAAAATAATCATTTGACTTGGATAGCCCCCGTTAAAAAATCAGGCTTATCACTGTTTTTAGTGGGGTTTGTCGTCTTTGTGGGCATGTTGTTTACAAATAATTTCACCTTAACTGAAAGTGCCTTAAGCAATGCAGTAGGTAACGACTCACATCGCCAGCTCATACAACCACACTTGTCAGACCTAATAGACACAACCGTCTCGAACAAAGTCACTTTTATTGAGACCCTTCGTTCGACGTTTAGTGAATACAATAATACGCTTAATGATCGATATACGATTTCTGCTACTGACATTGAGGCGATCATGTCAGAGGTTGAAAGTCTGGGGCACTACGAACTAGCGATACTGGATACCGTGTTTAGTGGGCAAAATGACGCGGGTATTTATAAAGCTAAAAAGCTATCTGATTATACAGGTTGGTTAGCTGGACCACAGGGTAAACCACTGAGTGAAATCGAACAAATCGTCAACGAGAAGTCGGCTGAAATTAACGTCAATGTAAGTGACGTAACTAATGGAAAGCGTATCTACGATTATGACGCAGGCCAATATCTTTATGCGATTACCAAAAACGCGTCTTCAGGCGTTGTTGCACAAAACGTCGGATTATTTTTTGTATTGTCGGTTTTGTTAGGCACTTTAGGTGCACTGATGTACATCATTCCTGAAAAGTACACCGGGCCAGCGGGTATCAAAAATAACAATGTATTTACCAATTCAGCCACTAACGGCGGGTTGATTGGTATACTTGTCACCGTATTTTTGGTAGTGGTATACATTGCCTTATACTTTTTCCCCGAATACATTATTGAGTGGGTATCGTTAGTTGACCCAATGTTCAAAGTGTTAAATGGCAGCGGTGCTGGCTCTTGGTCTATTTACGGTTTCATCTATACACTTGCCATTGTGGTAATGGGTGTACGTATGTTTATCAAATATCGCCACAGCAACTATCACATCGCTCGCACTGCTTCACTCATCTTTTTTCAATCGAGCTTTGCATTTTTGATTCCTGAGATTTTGATTAAGCTTAATCAGCCTTCTACTGATTTAAAAAATATGTGGCCCTTAGACTACGATTTTTTTGATGCCTGGAACCTTGATAGTTTAAGTTCAAGCGGTGGTATTGGTATGTTCATACTAGTATGGGGGATCACCTTATTTGCTGTCGGTGTGCCTCTGTTTACTTACTTTTTCGGTAAGCGTTGGTATTGTTCTTGGGTTTGCGGATGCGGTGGTTTAGCGGAAACTGCAGGCGATCCATACAGACAGTTATCAGACAAATCAATGAAGGCGTGGCGCATAGAACGTGTCGTTGTTCACGGCGTATTAGTATTTGCGGTGGTGATGACAGGTGCAATTTTGTATACCTACTTTACTGGTGTTAAAACGTTAGCTGGCATTGATACATACACCTTAAGAAGTGCCTACGGATTTTATATCGGTGCATTATTCTCTGGCGTCGTAGGAACAGGTTTCTATCCTAAAATGGGGAATAGGGTATGGTGTCGTTTTGGTTGTCCTTTGGCGGCTTACATCGGTTTTATTCAACGTTTCAAATCTCGTTTTCGCATTACTACTAACGGAAGTCAGTGTATTTCTTGTGGTAACTGCTCAACCTATTGCGAGATGGGTATTGATGTAAGAGCTTACGCTCAGCGAGGTGAAGACATTGTTCGTTCGTCCTGTGTTGGCTGTGGCGTTTGTTCTTCTGTTTGCCCAAGAGGCGTACTTAAACTTGAAAACGGCACGGTTGATGCTGTGATAGACCAATCGAAGAAAGACGAAACGGTTAATATTGTGCAAGTCATGACGGCAGAAGAACAAAAAGCATTGGTGAGTTAATTATTTGCTGGTTTTCTGCCTCTAGCATTGTGTTTCTGAAAAATGGTGTTTCGGAAATATCAGTAGTTGCGACTATATCTGCGCCGCTACCACTGATATTTCCACCAAGAGTTCAGGTCTCGCCATAGATGCCTGAACACACGCTCTTGCTGGCGCATGACCCGCCGGTACCCAAGCATCCCAAATGGCATTCATCTCGGCAAAATATTTCATGTCTTTAATGTAGAGAGTGGCAGACAACATATGCTCTGTGTTGCTACCTGCTTCAAGTAATAAGGCCGCTACTTTATCAAGCATTGTTTGCGTTTGTTCAGCAATGCCTTTAGATGCATCCGCCGCAACCTGCCCACATAAATAGACAGTACCTTGATGTATAACAATGCGACTCATGCGTTGTTTAGTTTCTTTTCTAATGATTGATGCCATTATTCATATCCAATAATATTTTTGCGCCGGATGTTACCAGTAGTTGACGTGTAATTCTGCTAAAACTTGAGTAATCTTTGCTTGCCAGCGCTTGCGCCCAGCCGTACTTTTATTTCTTCAGACACGAGCTAATCTGCATGTGTTCTTTGTTTTATCATGTGATTAGAGTAAATACCCAAGAGTTATCATAGGTAGTATGCAAAGGGTGTTTGCGTATAAACAGTTGAGTCGATAGATAAGTTGCATCTATGGCGGAGCAAGCTTAAGCAGCCTCAAAATTATTATAGTACTACTGAAAGTCCTTCACTAACTTACGCAGGTTTTCAATTTTTTGTTTAAGCGAACGTTGCTGTTTTTGACCACTATATATTGTCGCTAGTCCTGCAAGAGTGACACTTCCAAGTATTATACTACCGAGTATCGGCTTAGCTATATTGCTTAGGTCTGTAACTAGTGTGCCGCCGAGTATACTTGGGAAAAACGCCCATAAAACGACGCCATAAAAAATGAACAAAATGCTGTAACCAAACCACGTGGTCGCTTTTGCAATTTTTGATGCGCTGATGTTTTGGTCTAGCATTAATTGTGCATAGTCACCACTGGACTCAGTGCGAGCTTTCCAGTGTGCGCCTTGGTACCAAGTAACAGAAAAACTAAAAATTACAATCAATAAGAGCATTAATGAATACAAGGCATAATCAAATTGGGAGGGTAGTCCAAGACGTATTTCATTTGCTATATATGCACCAGATAGTGTTGCCATAATTACATTTACTGCGGTACTAACTTTTGAACGTGCGCGCTCTCTTTTTACTTTGCTTATCATTGCTTGAGCAAATGTGTCCAGCCTTTCTTCTTGAGTTTGATTGATACCTATTGGTTTTTCATCTTGCCGCCAATCAGCCATTAACTCTGACCAAGCGTATTGATCATATTTTTCTATTTTACTCATCACTTTTCTCCAAAATTGTGTATCAAGACATCTCTCAATGCTTTTTTTGCTCTGCTGAGCTTTACTCCCACGTTGTTCTTACTCAAACCGGTAATAACTGAGATATCATCGTAGCTAAGGCCATCTAGGCTGAGCGTGACTAATTGCCTTTGCATGATCGGTAGTTGCCGGATGGCAAAGAGTAGTTGATGTAATTGCTGCTGCCCTTTGGTGTGTTGCTCTGGATCGGGTTGCCAACATGAATAGTCATCCTCAAATTCAGTATGTAGCGCTATTCTGCTTTGTTTAGCAACATGGTTTAGTGCTCGATTATAGGCAACCCTGTACACATAAGTTTTTACTGCACATTCGCCTTTAAATCTTTCAAGAGCTTGCCATACTGACAGTAATATTTCTTGCAATAGGTCTTGTTGTAATTTGGAATCTGCTTCAAATGTGGCGGCGATTTTTTCTAGCATTTTATGGTGCTGAGCAATCGTTTCTTCGAATGAAGGGCTTACTTCCATGTTTGATGCCCAGCCATGTTTAACATTACTTGAAAGTTTACCATCCATGCTATCCAAATTTTATTATCTATGGTGATTAGTAAATGTAGTTAGCAAAAACTTACAAGTTTTCTATCTTTTTATCCGACAAGACCTTGATTTTGGCGCATATTGCTAAGAATCAAATGGAGCCGGCGACGTTTAAGGCGCACTTGATTCAAGTCGCGTTCTGGCATCCACAAATGCGCAATCGGCTGCCGGTGCGCTTTGGTTTACAAGGTACCCAAAACCAAGCGCCGTCATCGCTGCATCAATAGCGCCGCTTCTTTCTGAGTTTGAATCTACCACTTCAAACGTTGTCGATTCAATGTCAACGGGTACACCCACTGCCTCAAAAGACTGCCCTGTATGATCATAAATTATCATATTAGATAAGCCCAAGCTTACGTCTTCAGTGGGAAGCTGTTTATCTAGGATAGCTGATAGAATGCCGTCTGATGGTTCGCCAATAAAGCATACCGGATGTTTCAGTGCACGCATTGACAATAAGAAATGCTCAGCAGCACTATATGTATTTGGGCCTGAAATGGTGGCAATGGGTCGGCTATACGAAACACGCTCTGTCGGTGCTAGTTCACGATGAATGCGTGGGGTGCGTTGTGGTGTTAGGGAATCATCATAAGTAATCGCTTCATAGGCGCTTACAATTACCTTTTCTGTAGAAAATCGACTAGCAATAGCGTCAGCAACCGCTAAATCGCCCCCTCCATTAAACATGACGTTTATAATCAAGGCCTCAGTGTGTGCTAGGTCTGTGAGAATGCTATCCATCAACTCTTCAGTGGCCGTTACATCATTTTCTGTCATACCCGGAGATATACCTGCCATACCATTAACTTCTAAATATCCAACGACACCATTTCCAATGGTTGCCCACTGGAAAACGTCCTGACTTTCACCGCCAGCCATTTTTAGACTGTCAGGGTCGAAATAACTATCACGAATGTCGCCCATTATTTTAAACTGCGAGCTCAAATAGTCATTGAAGTCGATAATCTCTGATTGATTAATAAAACCAAGTTCAAAAATATCGATAAACGTTCCATCCGTGCTGGCGGGTGTATATTCGAAATCATCGCCCGCAGTGATGGTAACGTGCCCATCGTTTAAGCCTGATAACAGTGTAATAAGGATTGTTAATAGTTCTTCATCCGTTGTCAGACTATGTACCTGAGCTCTTGCGGTGCTTACGCGCTCTTCCCAATCTAGAATGCCACGCAGCTCAAAAAATGGATAATAATCATTGAAGTTATGTATGATGTGGTTAAGTGTAGATACTGGTTCGTATTCAGTGATTAGCCTGTTATCCAGACATGCTGGCGGCATCGAATCTCGTTTAGAAAATGCGAGTATTCCAGCATCTTCCGTTGCGATAAAGCCATCAACATCAACTGAATCTACTGTTAAAAGGCTAGCAAGTTCCCTTTGAGTGGTATTTCTTTCAAGCAAACAGGTTTCTCGCGTGTAGTCATAAATATCGATGATGTCACCAGTAACCTTTATTGCACGTCCAAAACCCAGCTGCACCCAAACACCCTCGGGGAACTGCGAAGCAGGAGAGTTCTCCTCAGAGGGAGGGACAACAGGCTCTGGATTAGGCACCTTACTGTTATTGTCACCACAGCCGAATACTAAGAGTGCCGTCAGCGAGAGCATGAATTTTGATGTTTTGATATTTGGAAGAAACATTTTATTACCTACTATAATTAACATATGAAGCTTATTATTTATTTGAAGGCTTTTTAATGTAAGAAAGTAGCTAATAATTGTTATTTAATTACTGCAGCCCCCAAAACCAGATACTATTAATTAAAAATAAAGGGAAAATTTTTGATGAAATATTTGCTATTGCTTAGTCTATTCTCGTTTTCGGCAATGACTTTTGCCAATTCACCATTACCTAATCATCGGCACATTGCCGTTGTTGGCACGGCAGAGCTTGAAGCCAAGCCTGATATTGCCGTGGTGTCGTTTTCTTTACACAGTGAACAAAATAGCAGTCAAGCGGCCAAAAAAGACGTAGATGATCGCGTGAACTTATTTTTAGATGGTCTAGATAAATTTGATATTGATGAAGACAATGTATCAGCGTCGAGCATCTCCACTCAACCAGTGTACACCTACGCTAAAGGAAATAAGCGTCAAGTGGACGGTTATTCAGCGAACCGCGAGTTAAAAGTGACCCTGAATGATATCACCCGGTTAAGTGATTTAATGGATTTTGCGCTTAGCGTAAAAATTAACTCTATTGGGAACATTAATATGAAGTCATCTAAAGAAACCGCGTTAAAAGATGAAGTAAATGCCCTCGCTGTCAAAAATGCCAAAGAAAAAGGCAAGTCATTTGCCAAAGCGTTTGATGCAAAATTAGGGAATATTTACAGTATTAATCTAAACAGTAGCAATAATATGGGTCGATTTGGTCGCAATCGCGCAACCGAGATGATAACGGTGAGTGGTATGAAGTTAGATGAATCAGGTAGTAAAGGCCAGTATTTACAGGAAAACATCGTGTTCTCAGCGTCAGTTAGTGTGGTGTTTGACCTAGAGGTATTTGAGTTTAACTAATATTTACAGCTCACTGAGCCATAGTGAATATGGGAAAGGCCCATAGGCAACACCAAATAACCAAACATGACTTTACGTTTAATTCTGCTAAAAATTGAGTAATTTGGCATTGGGAACTGATTGATGACACTTCAAAGGACAAATGTCGAATGAAAATAGCATTAGTATCTGATATTCACAGCAACGTCTTTGCGCTGACGGCCGTCATTGAAGACATTCGTAAACGAGGCGTAGATGTTTCGGTAAACTTGGGGGATATTTTATATGGTCCCATTGCACCACAGGCAACATATAATCTTTTGATGAAGCATGACTTTATAACGATATCGGGAAACCAAGACCGTCAAATCTATGAATCCAGCATTAAAGAAATCGAGTGCAACCCAACGCTTCAATTCATCTTGGATGATGTAAATGAGGATGCGTTAAATTGGCTAAAACACTTGCCATTTGATCACCAACTTACTAATGAAGTTTACCTGTGCCATGGCTCGCCAACTAGTGATCAAATTTATTTGCTTGAAAATGTTGAGGAGGGACAGCCAATCCTTAGACAAGACGAAGAGATATTGGGCTTATTAGCGGGACAAAAAAGCACTGTCATTTGTTGTGGCCATACGCATATTTCGCGGGCAGTTAGTTTAAGTTCAGGTCAAATCGTAGTAAATCCCGGTAGCGTCGGTTTACAGGCGTATACTGATGACGCACCCGTTATTCATTCAATGGAAAATTTTAATAGCTGTGCGGCTTACGCGATAATTGAAAAGCAAAGCAGCTCACCGTCGAGTGCTTGGAACGTGCAATTCATTAAAGTGCCTTATGATGTGGAGTCGGCCGTTAAAGCGAGCCAACTGAGAAAGAGAGAGGACTGGGCACATTTTTTACGCACTGGGCGAAAACTACCCAAGCCTATTATGTAAATGTTGAATAAAAAAATTACGTCGCCTTACTAAAACTTACAATATGTTTCATTTTGTTGAACACTTTCCTATGAGTTATTAAACAGTATTTGCGCCCGTTTTTTTCGATAATTGTTTTCATCAACAATGAACAGGAAAAAACATGAAAAAATTATCAATTTGTACCGTATTTGCTTTTGGTCTAAGTTTGCCTATGGGCTTGGCAACCGCCGCTTCTGATTCAACAAAATTAGACAAAAACTCGCCACATAGTGTTGGCGTTCAACTATCTGCTGGTGGCGCAGACTATAAGAATAAAGGTGATGCGGATGATAATGTTATTGGCGGCGCTTACATCTATTATAACTATCAGTTTGCGGACAACTATTCAGTTGAATTAGGCTTCTCGGGTCTCACCGATGTGGATAACTGGAAATGTGACAGAAATTCCGATGATGAATGGGTATGCACGAAGAAAAATGACAAAATACTGAATATCGAAGCTGATAAGTTAGATTACAGCGCGTTTGTTATTGCCGCTAAAGGGAATATCGCGTTGTCTAAGCGTAATAGTTTATATGGTAAATTAGGCGCTAATTTTTATAATTATGAATTAACATTACAAAAAACTAAAGTCGCAGATGATGATGGCGTTGGCCTTTTTCTTGAAGCTGGTTGGGAGTATCGATGGGACAATGGTATTGGCATGAACGCCGGTATTCAATATCAAGATGCGGGTGATTTAGAAATATCGACTAGTAACATTGGAATAAGCTATCGATTTTAATTAATAAAGAATCAATTGATAAAGTCAGTAGGCTAGAAAAGCTTGCTGGCTTTGGTATATTGTTCTTGGTGTGCAGTTGTTATAAATAGCAAACGTAAATCGGGAGAGCAATAGATTGGCAAAAACATACTCAGGAAGTTGTTTGTGCGGCGACATTACCTTTTCAGTCGACGACTTTAGTCAAAAAGCGGCAAATTGCTACTGCTCAATGTGCCGTAAATTTCATGGTGCGGCTTATGGTACATTGGTTGGCGTTAGAGCGCTCATTTGGAATAGTGGTTTTGAAAAGCTTAGTGAGTATGTTGCACCCAATGGCACGATCAGAACTTTTTGTACTCGGTGTGGGTCGAGCATTGGTTTTCGAGTAAAGGGAGAAAGGATTGAAAATATGGAAATTGCCATCGCACTTTTTGATGATGATATTCCTGTAAAAATCGACGCACAAATTTACACAAGCTATAAAGCAAGTTGGTGTAAATTGGATGATGGAGTCGCTATCTTTTCGGAAGGTAGAAAGGAATAAAGGGCTAAGGAATAAGGCATGAATTACGATGAATTTAATGATTTCTGCAAGTCACTTAAGGCGACCAACCATGTGGTGCAATGGGGTAATTCGCATGTTTGGAAAGTCGATACAAAAGTCTTTGCTGTTGGTGGTTGGAGCAAGGAAAACAAGCCGGCTTTTACATTTAAGACATCTGAACAAAATTATTATTTTCTGTGTGAAAAGGATGGCTACCGGCCCGCGCCTTATCTTGCGTCACGAGGTATGAAATGGATACAGCAGTACCTTGGCACGGAAGCCGAAGACGAAGAACTTAAGTATTACATCGCGGAGTCATATCGTATTGTCTCTCTTGGCTTGAGTAAGAAAAAGCAAATCGAGTTAGGCTTGAATCAAGGTGTTTAGCCTATTTATATCTTTTAGTACCCCATAAATGTTCTACATTTGTCATCTCTTTTTAATGCTGAATTTACGCGTTTTATGTCTAACCAAGTTCGAGGCGCAACTTATTTCGCTAAAGTTACTCATGCACTGCCCGTTATATACTAAAGTTTATAAAATATTTTAGTGTAATGTTGCGTTGGTCAGGCATGAAAATGCAAAATGACTTGTTGTCGAAACATTTTTGGAGCCCAAGATAATGCGTTGGTTAAAAAATGTAAGTATGGTATACAAGTTGATAGCGGCATTCTCATTTTTGCTTATCCCTTTAGTTTTTGTAATTTATCTGTTGGTACACTCGTTAAACGTCGCTATTCACGATACTCAATATGAACTTGAAGGGGTGAAAGGTTCAAAAGCAGTATATGAATTGCTTAAATCAACCTCTGAACACAGAGATTTACACTCCCGTTTTGCTGGTGGTGATGCCTCACTAATAGGTGAGTTGCGAAATGCTGCTGAAAATACCTCACAAAAGTTTTCTAACTTATTGACTGTTTTAGACGAAAGCACTGTTTTTGGTTCGGGTGCATCGACGGGATCATCTGAAATTTATGACAATGCAGAAAATCTGAAGTTTGTTTGGGAAAGTTTGCGAAATGACAGCCAAAAAATATCGCCAGCAGATGGTATTAAGAAACACAATACGCTTATAGATAAATTGTTAATGCTTTCCTCAAATATGTCTGCAAAATCTATGCTTACATTTGATGTGAATGCAGATGCAAAATACCTCGCTCTCCTGATTACAAAAAATCTTCCTAAAATTGGCAACTCATTAGGAAAGATGCGGGCTAACGGCAGTGTCGCACTTGCGTCAGGTAGCATGAACCGTCAGCAGGAAATTTCATTGGTATCACAAAAAGCGAACTTGAAAGAGTTGTTAGCAACATTTGTTTATTATGAAAACAAAATTTTTGATTATAGTGATAGCCAAGGAGAGAACCTTAGAGTTCAATTAGCGGATGACTTTGAAAGGGTGAAGAGTGCAATTAATGAATCTATTCGCCTAACGGAAGATAACATCGTTTTTGCAGATGCTCTTAGCTATAGCGCCTCAACATATTTCGATAGAATGACCTTGTCGATTGGCACAGTATATAAAGACTTAGATATGCTCACTGTTGCTTTGAATGACAGGCTCAACGATAGAGTTGCTGCATTGACAGCAGAGCGAAATACTGAAATAGCGTCTATTTCGATTGTTACTTTATTGGCCTTGTTTATAGGGGGAATGGTAGTTGGAAATACCACAACTACTTTGGCTACAGCGAGTACCTTATGTAAAAACATATCTGAAGGTAGGCTAGATAATCATATACCTTCAGGTGGTCGAGATGAATTTTCGACATTGTTTCGAGCATTTGAAAATATGCAAAGTACCCTGTCCGATCGAATGAATGAAGTGGGGCGATTGGCTTCTGTTGTTGAGCATGCGCAAGTATCTTTGATGATGGCTGATAACGACTTAAATATTATTTCACTGAATCCAGCCGTGCATAAGTTGTTGAAGCGAAGAGAAGTTCAACTTCAATCAGTTTTCCCCAATTTTAAGGTTGATGAACTAGTTGGTAAAAATATTGATATTTTTCATAAAAAGCCAGCGCATCAACGCGGGATACTTCAAAATGAGCAAAGCTTACCGTTGAAGTCTGAAATAGACATCGGTGGAATAAGATTCAGATTGACTGCTTTTGCATTAAAGGATGAACATGAGAATCGTTTAGGTACGTGCGTTCAATGGGAAGATTTAATGGCTGATCCGGATTTTGCTAATTTTTCGGGGCAAATTGAAGCTATAGGGAAATCGTATGCAGTAATAGAATTTGAAATGGACGGCACTATCATTACCGCAAATGACAACTTCTTGAGTGCGATGGGCTACACGCTCGACGAAGTTAAACGTAAGCATCATCGCATGTTTGTGAGTGATGAATTGAGAGAGAGTCAGGAGTATTCGCACTTTTGGAAGCGGTTGAATCAGGGCGAATTTTTGTCTGGCGAGTATAAGCGCATTGCCAAAGGTGAACGAGAAGTATGGATTCAAGCATCATATAACCCGATTCTGGATATGTATGGTAAACCTTACAAGGTGGTTAAATACGCTGTAGAAGTTACGCAAGATAAAATGCGAAATGCAGATTTTTCAGGACAAATTGAAGCCATTGGTAAGTCGTCAGCCGTGATAGAATTTGATATGAATGGTTACATTCAATATGCAAATGATAATTTTCTAAATGCAATGGAATATTCATTGGAAGAAATCAAAGGTCAACATCATGGTATGTTTGTAGATTCTGGCGTTAGAGAAAGTGAGGAATACAAAGACTTCTGGAAAAAGCTCAATGATGGCGAGTATCAATCCGGAGAATACAAGCGAATTGGTAAAGGTGGAAAGGAAGTGTGGATCCAAGCCTCTTACAACCCCATTTTTGATATGAACGGCACGCCGGTTAAAGTCGTAAAATATGCGAATGACATCACTGCTCGAAAACATTCAATATTAGTGATACGGCGAGCACTAATATCCTTGTCTAAAGGGTATGTTAACGACAAGATTAATCAAGACGTCGATCCTGATTTTGAAGATTTAAAAATTGCAATGAATAACTCGATGGACAAGCTAAAATCAATGGTCATTGAGATTACTGAATCTGCGAGCCATGTTGCAAGCGCGGCAAAAGAAATTTCGCAAGGTAATTTAGACCTTAGCCAACGTACTGAAGAACAAGCATCAAGCCTTGAGGAAACTTCTGCGAGTATGGGGAATTTTACTAGCACCGTTAAAGACAACGCTCAAAACGCGCGTGTGGCTAGAGAAGTATCTGATAGTACTAAAGATCTCGCCCAAAAAGGGGGGGAAGTTGTCGGTGATGCTGTTGACGCAATGAGTGAGATTGAGTCTTCTTCCAATAAGATTGCGGATATTATTGGCGTAATTGATGAGATTGCTTTTCAAACAAATTTACTAGCGTTGAATGCTGCGGTTGAAGCGGCTAGAGCTGGTTCACAGGGGAGAGGTTTTGCGGTTGTAGCTTCGGAAGTCAGAACTTTAGCACAACGAAGTGCTGATGCAGCCAAAGAAATAAAGAGCCTAATTCAAGAAAGTGTCGCGAAAGTATCAGATGGCACTCGCTTAGTTGGACAATCTGGTGAAACGTTAATGAATATTGTGAGTTCAGTTAACGAAGTTTCAGGTATCGTTAAAGATATAGATTCAGCGTGCCAAGGCCAGTCTTCTAGTATTCAAGAAGTGAGTCATAGTATAGAAAGAATGGACGATATGACGCAGCAAAATGCAGCGTTGGTAGAGGAAGCGGCTGCGTCAGCTGAATCTTTAGATGAACAAGCAGGGAACTTGCTAGAGCTAATGCGGTTCTTTAACACCAATGATGTTAAACCACTTATAGCGGATAACTTAGGTCTGGAACATAAGGAAACCGACTCCTGTTATCTGCAATAGGAGTGGTTTGACTAAACAGAACTAGGTTCGAAGTTTTTCCATGCAGCGAAAAGACGTTCAGCCATTTGTCTAAATCCACTGAATGTTAAATTGATTGTATCTCTGGAGCCTGTAACAGATTCTGTGAGCTACTTTATTCGGGTTTTTGCCAAACCCGAACATACTTGACGCGATACTCTTGATCAAGCCGGTTATCGTCTGGTATAGCGTTAAACCACTTATTGGATTCATTATTGAGGTTAATTGCTAAGGCTTGATGCCAATGCGTGTTAATTATTTCTCTAAACATGTAGCCGTCTATGTAAAAACGTATGAAATCAGGCGTCCATTCAAGTCCCCAAACATGGTATTCATTTTGAAGTTCTTTTGGGTAAACGTATTTTTTTGGTTTCGAAAAATGTTTTTTTACATTTCCTTTATCTGCCGGTGCTCTAAAGACGTGAACATTGCTATTAATTGTTTGACGTTGGCCGTCTACGCATGGGCAATTTTCGGCAATGTCAATTTCTGTCCACCAGTCTTTTTCGACCATTGTCAACCAAAACCCCGATACCCATGGCGCATCCATTAATTTCGCCTCTGATTCGAAGTAGCCATACAAAACTCGTTGCTTGCTTTTCAAAAAGCCAGCGCTGTGCGTGTAGCCTTCTGGCAGCGGCAAATCGCCATGCTGATTAACCCTAAAAATAGCTTCTCCTTCTTTAAAACTAACATTGCTATTGTCAAAGTAAGTGGGCTGCCTGCCTTTCCAATATGGGTTGTTTGGGAACCATCGTTGAGTATTTATTTCGCTTTCATTGAATTCATCCGTAAGATCAGTTCTTAATGTCCAATTACCTACGTTTTGTTGATCTGACAGTGGAAATTGCTGGTTTTGACGATTAATAAATTCAGTCGCTGGAATATTCGCAGTAAACCCTTTTGGTGGGCGAGTTAACTGGAGTGGTGTTGTTGATATCATCGGTAATTTATTAATACGCTTAATATTGATATCACGATAATATACTTCTGCGCCTTCTGACTGAATTTGCAGTTGTCCGAACGTAAGGGGGAGGCCGTTGGCACCTTTTGAATCCTCTATCGCCATTACCAGAACGCCATTAACAACAAACACTGCCTTATCGTCCACAGCATAAATGTCAACTTTGTTCCATTGGCCGTTGGGTAAATCTGGCTCAGAGCTAGCATGGCTGTATCCTGAAATTATATGTTTGTATTTGCCGTCAGGATCATACTTATTATTGTTAGGCAGTGGTTTTTCAGTCGCCGTCTGTATTACGCCAGATGGTCCTGCTAGAGGAATGTAGTCACCAAAATCGGATTCTTGGATTTGCATTTCTTGACAGGCCTTCCACGCTCTCCAAAAAGCACCATGAGCGCCTTGGCAGTGAAATAAAACACCGCTGTCTCGCTTTTTATCTAAACGTGGTTCCCACTTTTTTTGACCCCATTTTACTTCCATTGTTAAGTGGTAATTGCCATAGCTCGCTTTTGTCGTTAGGCCGCCGTATACTTCTCCAGAAATTTTTAGCACTGGATTTCCGCGTTCTTCAATCACTTCAAACACTTTTTTTACATCGTTGTTAAGGCCCATGGCTCGTTCAGGTTGGCCATGTACATTCATATTATTAGTTGTGTATGTGCCGTAAGGTAAGCCTTTGACTGAAGCATGTGGCACACCCATCCAAACTTCCCATTTGGATAACTCTTTATCGAGTAAAGGTAGCCATTTGTCTGAGAGCTGATATCTGCCGTTTCTTTGCTCATCCACCACTGAGCATGAAGCAAGTGCGATAGTGGTAGCAGCTAGAATAACTAACGTTATAAATTTCATTGTAGTATTACCTATTAAAAACAGATATGCGCCTAAACTAAGCGTTAAGCATAACAAATGTGTGTTTATATGTAAAAAGTATGTTTTAAATATGCTTATATGTGTGTTCTCATATGTGAAAATTTATTGTTCATTAAATTTTCCTATTTTTGTTTGACATGATTCATTTCAAGGTTTAATGTTATGTTGACGATTCGTCATTATAAATGCTTTAATATGCACAAAGCAGTAAAATTATTAAAGAGAGCGTATGCCACCTAGAGTCTTAGACGAGCAAAGTTTTCTCGCGAGAGAACAGCTTATTATTGACGCTGCCTTAATCGTAATAGAGCGAGAAGGTATTGAAAACTTAACCATTGATAAAGTGGTGGATTTGGTTCCGTTTTCAAAAGGTACTGTATATAAGCATTTCAGTGGTAAAGAAGATGTAATATTGGCAATTAATAATCAAGCTATAGTCATTTTATGTGATTTGTTTGAGCGTGTCGCAAAATTTGATGCTTGCCCTAGAGAAAGAATGTTGTTATTAAATTTTGCTTATTTGATTTATTCAATTTTGCACCCTGTACTCTTTACGGTTGACTTATGTGCTAGAAGCCCAAGTGTGATTGAAAAGTGCGGACAGGACAGAATTGATAAGCAAGATGCTATGCAAACCCATTTAATGTTTACTATTGGTAGTATTATTATGGAGGGAATTGAACAAGGCTATTTAGTCCTTCCTGAATCAATAGATGTGCAACAAATTTGTTTTTCTAATTGGTCTATGGGCTATGGGATTATCTCTTTGTTGTCGAAACATGTTGAAACCTGCGAAGGGCGCGCAGGATTAAGTGTTGAGCTAGAGTTGTTTAACAATAACAACTTGTTACTTGACGGGTTAGGGTGGTTACCTTTGTCAAAAGATAGAGATTATAAAAGCGCCATGTTTAAAGACTTTGATTTGGTGTTTTCAGAAGAGTTAAAAGCATTAAAAGCCTTAGGTAGAGATTTACGTTTTTAATAGCTTTATTCTTATAATTTAAAAAGATTGACGACTCGATGAGTCGTTTTTAAAGGTTTTAAAGTGACGATTCGTCATTACAAAAAAGGAGAACGGAGTCATGGGTAGCAGGTTTTTTGATTTTATAAACAAGCATCCAATATGGGTTATTGTCACCAGTTTATTGTTCGCTTTCTTGGTGGCGTCAGGTGCGCAAAACTTAGTTTTTAAAGGCGATTATCGCGTATTTTTTGGGGATGAGAACCCAGAATTGATCGCCTTTGAATCTATGCAGAATGTCTACAGTAAGACTGATAATGTTGCGTTTGTTGTGGCACCCAAAGACGGCAATGTATTTAGCCCTGAGCATCTAGAATCGCTGAAGGTATTGACCAAAGCAAGTTGGCAAATCCCTTATTCCACAAGAGTAGACTCTGTCACAAACTTTCAGCATACCTACGCTGAAGAAGATGATATGACGGTGGAAAAACTTGTGCTAAGTACGGGCAACTTAAGTGACGCTGACTTAGCGAAAATAAAACAAGTTGCAGTAAATGAACCACTTTTAGTCAATAAAACAGTCTCTCCAAGTGGGCATGTGTCGGTAGTGAATGTGACCGTGCAATTGCCTGGCATTGATGTCGGTCTAGAAGTTCCTGAAGTGGCAAAAAGTGCGCGTGAAATAAAAGAAATTTATCTTGCGCAAAACCCTGACGCGGAGGTATATCTTTCGGGCATGGTGATGATGAACACCTCGTTTACGGAATCGGCATTAGAAGACAGTGCCACCTTAGTGCCTTTGATGTTTTTAATCGTTGTTGTGGTTATTGGTGTGTTGCTACGCACTATTGCGGGTACATTTGCCACGGTTGTTATTATCATTATGAGTATTGCGACAACGATGGGAGTTGCAGGTTGGACCGGTTTTTATCTCACTGGGCCTTCGTCTTCTGCGCCAACTATGATTTTGACGCTAGCGGTCGCCGACTGCATACATGTGCTTACTTCCATGTTTTATGAAATGCGTCAAGGTGCATCAAAAGAGGATGCCATTAAACGTAGCCTTAAAGTTAACTTACAACCAATATTTTTAACGAGTGTTACTACGGCGATTGGTTTCTTAAGCATGAATTTTTCTGATTCTCCACCTTTCCGAGATTTAGGCAATTTAGTCGCATTGGGCGTCATGTTAGCTTTTGTTTTTTCTGTCACTGTATTTCCTGCAATGTTACGAGTCTTACCTATTCGTGTAAAAGTGGATGATGGCTCTAAAGTAAGCAATATGTCTAAGTTGTCAGATTTCGTGGTGTCTAAGCGCAGAGTCTTATTGCCTACAATGGCTTTGGCCATTTTAAGTACTTCTATCTTTCTGCCGCAGAATGAGCTGGATGATGATTTCGTAAAATATTTTGATGAAACCGTAGATTTTCGTAATGCGGCTGATTTTATGCAAGATAATATTTCGGGGATGGCGTTAATTGAAGTCTCAGTAGAAACCGGTGAGAGTAGCGGAATTAACAACCCTAAATACTTACAAACCGTCGCTGACTTTACTGACTGGTTACGTCAACAACCCGAGGTTGATCATGTCAATACAATAACTGACACATTAATGCGCTTAAATAAGAACATGCACGGTGATGATGCCGCTTGGTATAAATTACCTGATGATCAAGCGCTATCAGCGCAGTATTTGCTTTTGTATGAGATGTCTTTACCTTACGGGCTCGACTTAAATAATCAATTAAATGTGGATAAGTCAGCGTCGAAGATTTCGGTTACCTTAAAGAACATTACGAGTAACGAAATGCTTTATTTGGAAGATAGCATCAATAAGTGGTTTGCAAACAACGGCAGAGGATATAATGCAGTGGTAGCAAGCCCAAGTGTAATGTTTGCGCATATTGGCCAGCGCAGTATATATAGTATGTTAATTGGCACAACATTGGCCTTGTTACTAATATCTTTATTACTAGGTATTGCCCTAAAGAGTTGGCGTTATGGCCTAATAAGTTTGATCCCAAACCTTGTGCCTGCAGCCGTCGGTTTTGGTATTTGGGGGCTGTTTTACGGATACGTTGGTTTAGGGTTGTCTGTGGTGGTGGGTATGACCTTAGGCATTGTAGTCGATGATACCGTGCACTTTTTGAGTAAATACCTACGTGCTCGTAGAGAAAAGGACTTAGATGCGATAGATGCAGTTCATTATGCGTTTGATAATGTGGGTCGTGCACTTATTGTTACGACGTTTGTGCTTGCGGCAGGTTTTGCAGTACTCGCACAATCGAGTTTTGCGCTGAATGCAGATATGGGATTGCTTACTGCGATGACTATTGTGATTGCGTTAGTTGTAGATTTCTTCTTTTTACCGCCACTGCTTATTTGGTTGGATAAAAAGAGTGGCTCTGGTCAACACGCCAAGAATGATAGTGTCGGGGATGCGCAGGTGACCCTAACTCAAGTCAAATAGATGTTTATTCGAATTTATAATTTACAGGACAGTTCAATGCTTTTTATTAAAAACACGTTAAAGGCTCATTTATCTAAGCAAGTATTACCGGTTGTTTTACTTGTTTCGACATTTACCATTTCATTTGGAGTGGTGGCTGAAACCCCAGAAGAACAAGGTTTAGCAATCTCTAAAGAAGCAAAAAATAGAGATAAAGGGTGGCAAGACAATTCCGCAAATATGCGGATGGTGCTTCGTAACAAACAAGGTGAAGAAAGCGTTAGAGAAATCGTGACTAAAACCTTGGAAGTTGAAAATGATGGAGATAAGGCGCTTACCATATTTAACCAACCAAGAGATGTTAAAGGCACGGCTTTTTTGAGTTTTTCTCATCCCGTGGGGCCAGATGACCAATGGTTATATTTACCGGCCTTAAAACGAGTCAAACGTATATCTTCAAGCAATAAGTCTGGCCCATTTATGGGGACTGAATTCTCGTTTGAAGATTTGAGTTCTTTTGAGGTCGAAAAATATACCTATAAATATATTGGTGACGAGACGCTCAACGGTCTAGATAACTTTGTCGTAGAGCAGTATCCTGTCGATGAGAACTCAGGTTATACTAGGCGTATAGTTTGGTTGGACAAAGACGAATATCGAATCCAAAAAACGGATTTTTATGATCGTAAAAATAGTTTGTTGAAGACACTCACTTTTCAAGATTATCAACAATATTTATCGAAGTATTGGCGTGCAAATAAAGCGGAAATGATAAATCACCAAACAGGCAAAAGCACTACCTTAGAATGGACAAATTATGCATTTAAAACAGGCTTGCAAGACGCTGATTTTAACAGGAATGCATTAAAACGAGCGAAATAATGTTGAATTGTAGTAAACGCCTATGGGCGAGTAGTTTAATTTTTTGTCTGACGTATGCCGAGACTGGGTATACGGCAGAGCTTGAAATTAGCGGAAAAATTGGTGTAGAGGGGCGTTATTTTGTTAACGAACCCCTGTTACAAAGTCAACTTGACCAAACACAAGCGTCGTTGGTGATAGAGCCTGAACTTTACTGGCAATCAGATGATGGCAGTAAAAGTTTCACATTTAAACCTTTTTATCGCAAAGACAGTCAAGACACCGCGCGCAGCCATGGTGACATTCGCGAATTGTCTTACGTTTATGCCAGTGACAATGGCTGGGAAATGCGAACAGGCATCCGTAAAGAGTTTTGGGGAGTTACGGAGTTTCAGCATTTAGTCGATGTGATTAATCAGACCGATACCGTTGAAGACTTTGATGGTGAAGATAAGCTTGGTCAGTTAATGATCAACTATTCAGGCGTGTATGACTGGGGCATTTTAGATGTATTTGTGCTGCCGAATTTTCGAGAACGCACATTTCCAGGTGTTGATGGTCGCTTACGTGCGCCAATCATCATAGATGAAGATAATGTTAGCTATGAGTCGTCAAAAGAAGATGAACATATCGATTTAGCCATTCGTTGGAGCCATAGCGTTGGTAATATTGATATTGGTACGCATTGGTTTAGAGGGACCAATCGCGAGCCCATTTTACATCTGGATGTTGGTGCGGACGGTCAAACACCTGCTTTGCTGCAATATTATCAACAAATGGAGCAAGTTGGTTTAGATGCACAAATGATTGCAGGGGATACGCTTTGGAAGTTGGAAACTATATACAGAAATACTAACACTGAGAACCATTGGGCAACACAGGCCGGTTTTGAGCATACTTTATACGGTGTTTTTGATTCGGTAGTAGATCTAGGTTTGTTGATGGAGCATTCGTGGGATTCTCGTGGAGAAGGTGATGAAAACGAGGTTACAACTAACTTTCAAAATGATCTTTATGTGGGCGCTAGATTAGCAATAAACGATGCTCAAAGCAGTGAGTTGTTAATGGGCATTGGTACCGACTTGGAACACAATGCTTCTTCGTTTATTTTCGAGTTTACTCGCAGAGTCGGCAATAGTATTAAAGTGAGTGCGGATATTCGTATTATTCAAAGCAGCGAAAGTAGTGATCTTCTATACGGTTTGAAGGAAGATGATCATTTACAATTGACAATGGATTGGTATTTCTGAACCAAATTTTAGTGCTTGTAGGGTCGAGAGACCCTAGCATTTAATCGCTGTCTTGCTTCTTTCTGCGCATAGGCATTGCGCCAACATCAGTCGCATCTACATCACGTTTTTTGCGGACTATTTTTGCTTTGCCTTGTTGGCTTTTATCAATTTTTTTGTGTTTTTGTTCGTTTGTTTTAATCGATTTTTTAGCCAATGTTTTAGCCGATACTAAGCCTTTGAATTTTGGTTTTAATGATTCAAGCTCAGAAAACTTAAAGCTTTGCATGAGTCGTGACTGAATTGCTTTAAAACTCCACCAATCGCGTTTACCAACAAAAGAAATCGCTTGTCCTTGATCTCCCGCACGACCGGTACGGCCAATTCGATGTACGTATTCGTCAGCGTGTTTTGGTAAGTCGTAGTTGATAACCAAGGCAACATTTCGAATATCGAGTCCTCTAGACGCCAAATCCGTGGTGACTAATACATCGGCTTTATTATTTATGAAATCATTAATAACGGCGTTACGTTGGTTCTGCAGTAATTCGCCGTGCAAGAATATTGCAGTATAACCATTTTCATTTAAGTGCGCTTGAATGCGTGCTGTATCATCTCGGGTGGCAGTAAATACAATCGCTTGTTGGCGATTGTCCAACTTTAGCAATGCCGTCAGTAACTTATCTTTGTGTTCAACGTGATCCGATAAGTAAAAGGCTTGTTCAATCCCACTATGTGGCGCCGTCACCTTATCAATGACAATACGCTGAGGTGCGTTGAGTAAGGTGTCTGTCATTTGGTTGATGTCAGCAGAATCTACGGTTGCTGAAAACATCATCGTTTGGCGCTTTCTGTGATTGGCCTGCGAATGTATTAATTCAAGCTGCGATTGAAAGCCGAGTTCGAGCATGCGGTCTGCCTCATCAAGCACTAGTAATTCTAAACCGTGGAAAAAAACGTGCTTGGCATTAATGTGGTCAGCCATTCGTCCAGCGGTGGCTACTACAATATCAGGATTCTTTTTCAGGTGATTTGCTTGGGTATTAAAATTTTCACCGCCGACGACAAGGGCACAAGAAACACGCGTACTTTGCGTTAACTTTTTAGCAACCATGAAGACTTGTTTTGCTAATTCTCGCGTTGGTGCAAGTATTAGCACTCTTGGATCTCTTTTAGATAAAGGTTTTTGTGAAAGTAAACGGTTAATGGCTGGGACTAGAAAGCCTAAGGTTTTTCCTGATCCAGTTTTAGACGCAACCATAAGATCTTGACCAAGTATGGCTTTTGCAATGGCAAGTTGTTGAACTTCTGTGAGTTCAGAAAATCCCTGCAATTCAAGGGCTTTTTTTAATTTGTAGTCAAGTGGAAGGTCTGAAAATAACAAAGATGAGGCTCGCTTTAATGATCTGACGGCCATTATATAAGGTTTGCCCCTATGTCTAAAGCATTATACTTTCATTTCGTGTATCACGCCGTCGATGACTAATGCGCCGTCCGTTTTATCCTTAATTTCTTGCACGCTAACGCCCGGTGCTCGTTCCTTCAAATAGAATGCGTTATTTTTAATTTCTAGCACGGCTAAATCGGTAATGATTCGCGTAATACAATTTACACCAGTGAGCGGCAGGCTGCATGTCGTCAAGAGCTTTGATTTACCGTATTTGTCAGTATGTGTCATCGTGACGATGATATTTTTTGCTCCCGCGACTAAGTCCATTGCGCCGCCCATTCCTTTGATCAGTTTCCCTGGTATCATCCAAGATGCGATATTACCTTTTACATCGACCTCAAAGGCACCAAGTACAGTAAAGTCTATATGCCCACCTCGAATCATCGCAAAACTGTCGGCTGAGTTAAAAATTGACGCGCCAATGGATGCAGTAACTGTTTCTTTGCCTGCATTAATCATATCTGGGTCAATTTCTTGTTCCGTAGGGTAGGCGCCCATACCTAGTAAGCCATTTTCAGATTGCAACATTACACTAATGTTTGGTGGCACATAGTTAGCGGCGAGCGTCGGAATGCCAATGCCCAAATTGACATAGTCGCCATCCTTAAATTCGCTTGCAACACGCATTGCCATTTGTTCTCTAGATAGGGCCATTATTGTGTGCCTTTCGACGGCGCAGTTTGTTGAATCACTTTGCGCTCAATCCGTTTTTCGAACGTTCCTTTTATCACGCGATCAACATAAATACCCGGTGTGTGAATTTGATCGGGAGACAGACTACCTATTTCAACAATCTCTTCTACTTCAACGACGGTAACGTTTGCTGCGGTCGCTGCTAGCGGGTTAAAATTCATGGCTGTGTGGCGATAAATGCAATTTCCATAAGCGTCGGCTTTCCATGCCTTCACTATGGCGTAATCGCCGGTGATGCTTTCTTCCAATATATATGGCCGGTCATTGAATAGCTTTACATCTTTGCCTTCGCCTATTGGTGTGCCATAGCCGGTTGATGTATAGAAGGCAGGGATACCTGCGCCGCCGGCACGAATTTTTTCCGCGAGCGTGCCCTGCGGTGTAAGTTCTACCTCCAATTCGCCATTCAGAAGTTGTTGCTCAAACAATGCGTTTTCTCCAACGTATGATGACACCATTTTTATTATCTGTTTATCTTCGAGTAAAACACCTAAACCAAAACCGTCAATACCGCAATTGTTAGACACGACGGTCAAATTACGTGTTCCTTTTCGTTTAATTTCAGCGATTAATCCTTCAGGAATTCCGCAAAGGCCAAAACCGCCAGCAATTATGGTCATGCCATTTTTAAGCCCTTGCATTGCGTCATCGTAGTTGTTCACAACTTTGTTAAAACCTGCCATGTATTTCCTTGTTACACATTTAACACCCTCACGAAAGTATTGTTTACAAGGGCTATTTTGTACAATTTTATTCTCGATATGTGTTTCTACTATTGAAAATCATGAGTACTGGTTTACTATCAATAAGAGAATGTTATTTCTAAGGTTGATATGAAAATTACACGCTTGTTCGTATATCCAGTTAAAGGTTTACGTGGTATTGAATTGCAAAAAAGTAGATTGTTTACCGAAGGGCTACCTCACGATCGAGAATGGATGTTGGTTGATGTTAAAGGCAATTTTGTTACGCAACGTCAACTGCCTTCAATGGCGACAATAGGCACTAACATTAGTGCGGATAGCTTGGTTTTATCTCATCCATCTGCTGGCAGCATCAGTATTCCTCTTGTGTTAGATGAATCTAAGTCCGTGAGAACAGTATCTGTTTGGGGAAACCAAGTAAGTGCGATTGATGAAGGCGGGCACGTCAGTGATTGGTTGACTGAGGCACTTGGCTTGTTCAGAAAACATCAGTTAAAATTGGTTCGTTTTGACAAACGAGACCGGCGCCTTATCAAAGACAAATATTTATTTGACGGAGAAGAGGCGAATACGTATTTTGCCGATGGGTTTCCATACCTAATTACCTCATTGGTGAGTTTACACGCATTGAATTTGCAGTTAAAAGCGCGTGGGTTTTCTGAAGTCAGCATTGAACGATTTCGTCCAAATGTCGTGATAGACAATTGCGAATCAGCTTTTCACGAATTGTTTTACCAAAACTGCAGCGAGGTTAATGGGCAATATCAACTGTCTATCCGTAAAGCGTGTGAGCGTTGCCCTGTAACCACGATTGATCAGGAAACCGGCGAGCGCCGTGAACCAACTCAACCATTGGGTGTTTTACGAGAATTAAATCCGCTTGAAAATCATCCTGGGGCATTTTTTGGTGGAAACGCAATTTTGACCAAAGGCATTGGAAGCACCATTATGGTTGGTGATCAATTGATGAATGAATGACGAATAAATTTGTCAATAGCGTACCTTAAGAAGCATACACAATAACTAATCCTATAGAAGATGTACAAATGTTAACACTGCTGCAGCAGCAAGAATATATGAATAACGGGTATCTAGTGTTACCTGGGTTTTTCTCGAATGACGAAATGTCGTCTATTAAGAATGCCGCAAATAAAATAGTTGATGACTTTGACCCGAGTTCAACGAGTTCAATATTTTCGACCAAAGATCATGATAAAACTAGAAATGATTATTTTTTAAGTTCAAGTGACAAAATACGTTGTTTTTATGAAGAAGATGCATTTTCGGTCAATGGGGAATTAGTGCAAGAGAAGTCTCTGAGTATCAATAAAATAGGACATGCTTTGCATACATTGGACCCGGCATTTAGCGCGTTTAGTCACTCTCCAAAAATTGCAGAAGTAGCTAAAAGTGTGGGTTTACAAACCCCCCGTATTCGTCAATCGATGTACATTTTTAAACAGCCAAAAATTGGTGGAATAATACGTTGGCATCAAGACGCAACATACTTTTACACCGATCCTATTTCGGTAGTTACTTTTTGGGTCGCAGTTGAAGACGCGACAATTGAAAATGGTTGTTTGCGGGTACAAACGCCGGATAAATCAAGAGCGTCAACTAATACGCCGTTACGAGAGCAGTTCTTGCGTTATCCCGACGACACCACCGAACTTAAAGTGCTCGATGAAACACCTTGGCCAGAAGATGAATCAGCGACAGTTTTAGACGTAAAAAAAGGTACTCTCGTTGTATTTAACGGCTTATTACCTCACTTTAGCGCGCCTAATCTTTCCAGTAAATCACGACATGCATTTACGTTGCATATCACTTGTGACTCCAGCAAATATTCTGAATTTAATTGGATCCAAAACGAAGGAAGCCCTTTAAATTAACAAGGGCTTCTGGCTAACGTTAACGCCTATATGGGCGCGCGTAAAACGGTGCTGCCAAAGTCAACGTTGAAGTCGATGCACCAAACACTAACACTGTCAAAATCGTCAACCGTTTTGCCAGCAGGCAATTGCAAGCGAATGGTTTCGTTTCTGAGTGTTCTGCCTTCTAGTTGTGGTCCAAAGCCAAAGGCATTTGTTGTCTCAAAATTTAAGTTTTCTCCCGTATAAAATTGTACATTTGGTGCGCCGCCGTCTACATATGTAAACATCGTTACTTCAAGTGTGCAATTATCGACAACGGTCACAGTGCCTGCTACTTCATAAGCAAAGCTAGTGAGCTCACCTGTGTAGCCTTTTTTAGGCGTCTCTGCGTTACAGTCTCTTGAATTGGCTTGCATGTTTCCTAAGGTCACATTTAAATGACTTATTGCTTCGCTGGCGGTAATCAAGTTCGTTTTATTTGCACCAGCATTTGCAACAACGTCATTGACTTGCTCATCAAAATTATCAGCGCCAAAATTGACAGTAACACCATTTGCCTGATTGTGCGCATCATCAGTAATCGTAATACCATTGCCAGGTATACCGTCTAAGTCTAAGGTTTGGAGCAACCTTGCCATATTGCTGACGCGAATGTCGTTAACATCGTCTACGTCAAATATGTCTAGAGGTGACATCATTTCTCTGGCGTTGACTTCGGGAAATACTATATCGCCAATTGAAAACGTGACGGATTCACCTTCTACATAGGTAAATTCACCGTCGGCATTGGTAAGCCCGTCTTGCGATGCTGTTTTGAATGACAAGCCTTGAACAGCTGAATCTACAAAAATACCAGTGAGCACTTCAGCGGGCGCTTCAGGTTCAACTGGCGCTTCAGGTTCGGCAGGTGCTTCTGGCTCGGCAGGTGCTTCTGGTTCCGCTGGTGCTTCTGGTTCCGCTGGTGCTTCTGGTTCAACCGGTGGAGCAGGCGCAGGCTGTGCAACAGGTGGTGGTGTTGGTTGAGGAGCACTAGTATCAGAGCTGCCACCGCCGCCACAGGCACTTAGGACAAAAGAAGCTACGAGCGTTAGCGAAAATAATGTTGACCTATTTGTCGTCATCGAGATACACCTTATTACATTAAAAAGTCATGATGGTAGTATCATCTATTTTTTAGACACAAAGATCTTCACAAAAGAATAACAATTATGTTCTGAATTGGTCTAGCGCCTTTTTTTGACGCCTTGAGTTTAGGCGCCAAATTTTTCCTGTTCGAAGCGAATAACGATAAGCTTGCTATAACTTCGCTTTTTGTTTTAACAATGCTGGAAAGTGCTGGATATGTCTAATACGGATATCTTTATAGTCAACTTCAGCGGCTTCTGACTGAATTTGCAATTGACCTTCCGTCAATGGTTGTCCATTCTTATCTTTGGCATTTTTTAGGGCCATTACGACACGACCGTTAATTAGATGAATTGCCTGATCTTCAATTACATATATATCCAAGGTATTCCACTCGCCGTGTGGGCGATCTGCTTCAACCTGAGCATGTAAATAACCATCCCATTCTTGATAGTCTTTCCATACATCAAATACATGACGTTTTCCTTGCTTACTGTATCGAACATCAGCTTTGGGACCTGCAAGGGTGATAAAATCGCCCATATCTGACTCTTGTACTTGATACTCTAAGCTGCTTTTCCACACATTCCAAAATGCGCCATGTTCGCCATGTGCATGATACAACACGCCAGAATCACGTTTTTTATCTAAGCGCGGCTCCCATTTTTTGTCGCCCCAACGCATCTTCATTTGCAGGTGATAGTTCTTAAATGATTTTTTACTTGTTAATCCGGCAAATACTTCACCCGTAATGTGTAGAATGGTTTCGCCATTTTCTTGTTTTGTTGAAAATACACCTTTGGGATCAACATTTACACCGAGTGGTTTTCCTTCTTCAACAGAAAAGTCATCATCAAATTCGACGCTAGCGTGAGGAACGCCCATAAATATTTCCCAATCACTTAAGTCGTTGTCAAGCAAGTTTGTCCAATGGCTTGACGATGTCACTCTGTTAGATTTGGTATAAGCGGTAGGAAAATCGTCAGGTAACTCTTGTGTAACCTTACCTGTCGCAGCCCATTCTGAGCCGCGTTGTAATGTCGTAATATACCCTAAGTTATTGAGAGACTCGGCATCTGAAGTGTCTCTTAATCCAGCATGTCCAAGCGTACTGTGAACAACTCGTCCTTTACCATACTGAACGGTAAAAAGAATGGGTTCATGATACAGCGATGCACGCCCTTTGGCAGGATCTGCAAAGCCAGTCACTAATATATCAATATGCTTTGCGGGGCCTCGTAAGCGAGAATACAATTCGTCTTTACTGATTAACCAATTTTCAGGCATGCCTTTTGTAATTGGGTGTTCAAAATTGCGTGTTGTGGCTAAAAAATCTTGACCTGGCGGGTGAAACGTTCCGCCTGGAGAAGTATCTTTTACAAGTTTACCATTGTGATAGTAAACCCAAGGGCCCCATTTTTCGTTTCGGCTACCGCCTTTTGGTGTGCCTTTGGTTGACAACTGCGGCGAATGAAGACTAGCCGCACCCCAACCACCCATGCCAATAATATCATTGTATTCTTTCCAATTAGGAAAACTATTGTCGCTCGCATGCAGTAGCACAAGTCCACCGCCATTTTTAATATATTCGACGAAGGCAGACTTTGTGGATTCAATCCATTCTTCACCTTCGTAATCTAAAATAACGACATCGTACTTGTGCCACTGTGGTTTAAAATCATCGAGAGATTCTCCGCTCGGTGAAGTAACAATTTTAGTTACCTTAAATATCCCAGCATCGTTCAAATGTTGATTTATTGCTGCACTTGTTGCTTCCCAGTTGTGATATTTATTTGCTCGGCCAGTAACAAGGAGCGCATCAATTGACGAGTTTGCGAACGCCGTAATACTAGGTAATGCAATGACTAGGCAAAAAATGCCGATAACTATTTTTTTCATATTGAAGTATTCACTTTAATTAAATGCGTAAAAAAGAATGCATGAACAATGTTTATTACTCGTAGTGTTATTGCAAGTAGTCGTAATACTAGTACTGCGGCTAGCGCTTATTCAGTGGATGCTGCAGCACAAGCGCACGCCATCTACCTCTTGAAAATGCGGTAATATCGCCTTCAGGTATCTTGCCATTGGTGACAGCATTTGCTTCTACGTGAATAGTGTCGCCTTGCTTTAATGATTGCAGACCTAGATCAAAAGTATTTTCACTATAGTCGATAGTTGTTTCAGCATTTGTAAACTCGCCAATCAGTTGGTCATTGATGAATACCCGATAAGAAGATTCTCCGTCAATTTCTGACAAGGTTACTAATTGCATATTGAGAGCTTTGCTAGGTAACTTCGCAGGGACTTCATAGCTCGCACGCACGAAAATATTTCGAGCATCTGGCTTGCCCGCATTGATTGCCGCTGCTTTTCGCCATTCGTCGAAATAGAAATACTCTTTACTGGCATCATTGGGCGTAAAATAAGTATTTGCATCCAATATTTTGTAGTAGTGCGTAATATCTTTTAGCGCGGTACGTTCACTTAATTCGGGGGCATTGTATGTTGTTACGCTAGGGCCCATACCAACAGGTGTGTAATTCTTGTCTTGCGTTAAGATAAATTTGTCGATTTCAGTGCCATCTTCACGCATCGACACAGTCAACATGTGCTGGCCTGGCTTGTCTATATCTATCCAGAGCGTCGTTGGGTCTCCGCAGTGGTTATCTGGCCTGCGCTGTTGACTAGACCATGTCCAGGCAAATTTACCTTTACAAAATTGCAAACGTTGACCGCTTTCCGGCCAGTCTCCGTTTAAGCCAATATGCATACCGTTGTCTTCTGTACCCGTACTATATGCTCTGGCCCAAACATAGTATCGTCCCGGAGTCGTTACATAAATTGGGTAACTGAGTATTGCCATTTCTCCAGGCTTGTCCGTAAAATTCTCCCCGGGTATAAGTGCTTCATCATGATTTGTTCGCGTATCTGGTAATATTTCGAGATATTCACCATTACTTGCGCCATCTAGATGCGGAAGGTCAGCGTCAGCAAAATTATGAGAGAGTGATTCACTGTTTGTCTCGCTGAAACTTAACCATTGCCTTGATTCATTTAGCGTTTGAGATGCATAGTTTTCCGCTTCAAATACAATAATGGCGTCTTTTTCAACTATCGTATCTACCAAATGTTTACTTGTTAACGTCGACGATCCGTTTAAGGGTTCAGTAGACGTTGTTGTGCATGAAATTGTAGATGCGCACAGTAAACCTGCGATGTACCAAGAATTGTTCACTAGAGAGCCTCAAATTTGAGAGATGCGAAAAGAAGACTATCCTATCGTGAACTAAATGAGGGAAGAATGAAAATATTTTGTTAATAATTTATGATTTTTACCAGTAATTCTGTGTAACTTTTCAATTCAGCGCTTTCATCATATTTTTCAATGTACGGTATTTACTCAAATAACTTAATTGCTTCCTACCATTTCTTCTTCGGCGCGAATAAGTTGTCGATATCCTCGCTTTCTTTTTTCTTCTGAGCTAAAACTTCTTGCATATTGTTATCTTTAACTGTGCTTTCCAATTGGTTTATCTGTTTCGTTAGTTCACTTGCTCTAGCTTGCGTATACTCATCTTGTGGCTTATGGTTTTTAAGCGCAGCAATTCCTTTTTCAAAATATTGGCGCGCAGAGCCTTGTAAACCAGCCGTCACTGAATCATTCCCTCTTTTATTAAGCGTTTCTACATTTACTCTGAGTTGCAGACATTCTAGGGTTTTATCTTCTGCTTTGTAGTCGTTAACCGAAATGTTCCCTTTGGCGTTTTCAACACGTAGTATATTTCGTAGCTTTTTGACAGCCTGAATATATTTAATGATCATTTTGTCCGATGAGGGAAGGTTGAAAGTCGATAGATCTGGCGCTGGCTCTTCTACGTTGAGTTCTTCAATGAGCCTAGTGGTTTCTTTAATTTTATTTTTGATGTCTGCGGACGGAGATTGTGCATTAATGCCTTTTAACGCCATTAATGAGCGCTTTCGTAATATCGCGATAAGTTTTTTAGATACGGGCATTTGTGAAGCTGCTGAAACTGCTACTTCTGTCTCATCTAATATAGCTTTATGTTTACTTATTTCATCACGTTTCTGCGCTTCTTTTCGCTCATTATGCTGTTGTACAGCAGATGCAGCAATACCACCAACAATGATGGCGGTAATTAAAATAATGATAATAGTGTAACTCATGAATAGTCCTTTATTACGGTAACTGTAGCGTGAAGATGCTACCACCAGTGATATCACTGTTGGCGAGAGTGATACTTCCTTGTTTACCTTGATTCTTGTGTGTCTGGGCGATCAAACGGGCAAAAAACAAGCCTAGTCCTGTGCGTCCTTCACTAATGCATTGCTGCGTAAGTTCGATAGTGGACATTTCAAGCATGGACGAAGGGTACCCAGGGCCATCATCCTCTACTTGAATGGTCAGTCTCTGGTCTTCCATAAAGGCCTTTAACGATACTTTACTACAGCCATAGCGGATGGCATTTATTATTACGTCATAAACCATCATGTATACAAGATCTCTGTCAAAGTACCACGATAAATCTTCATCTACGTCAGACAATACTTGAATATCTTTTTGTTTAACATAAACAGCATTCGAGTCGATTAATTCCTCAATAAGATCGCAAACATACACTTCATCCACATTGATGGGTAAAGCGTCTACCGACGCTTTATAGAGGCTTAACACTTGTACAAGTGTTGTGTTCATGCGGTTTGCTTCGTAATGAACTGAATTTAAGTTATCAAGGGCGTCAACTGCGTCATCTGGAAAATTATTTGCCATTTGTTCTATAGACTGCATCAGTAAACTTAAGCTGTTTTTCATATCATGAATTGCAACCGCAATTACCGACGTAAATTCAATTTGTTCAGGTGCGTTCCCAGCGTCTGTAGAAGATATTTGCGACATAGTTATTTGGCCAATTCGTCGTTTATGAAAATTAATAAGTAATAAATGCAGATAAAAAAGTAATTTTCTTATGCATTTTAGTTTTATATTCGCTATTATCAGTAACGAGTTCTTGTAACAAACTATCGGCAGCTGTACCGAAAAAATTAGACCGAATGACAAACTCGATCTATGCCATTGGATATTTTCAACAAGGTTTTGCATGAAGCTACAACAATTACGCTATATCGTCGAAGTATTAAATAATAATTTGAACGTTTCAGCGACGGCTGAAAATCTCTACACATCGCAACCAGGCATTAGTAAACAGGTACGAATGCTCGAAGATGAGTTAGGCATCCAAATCTTTGGTCGAAGTGGTAAGCACCTTACACATGTTACCGATGCTGGTAATGAAGTTATTAATATTTCTCGTGAAATCTTAGCAAAAGTTGAAAGTATTAAAGCGGTTGCAAGAGAACATACACTACCAGATCAAGGTAAACTCAATATAGCGACTACGCATACACAGGCGCGTTACGCATTACCTGATGTGATTCAAGGCTTTATGAGCAAGTTTCCAAAAGTATCGCTGCACATGCATCAAGGAACGCCGTCACAAATTAGCGATTTAGCTGCAAAAGGTGAAGCAGATTTTGCAATTGCGACCGAATCGCTGCATTTATACAACGATTTAGTCATGTTACCTTGCTACCATTGGAATCGTTCAGTTATCGTTAACAAGGCACATCCTTTAGCTAAAAAGACCTCGATAACAATCGAAGATCTTGCAAAATATTCCTTGGTTACCTACGTGTTTGGTTTTACTGGCCGCTCTGAACTCGACCGCGCGTTTACTCAAGCAGGTTTAGAACCCAAAATAGTCTTCACAGCTACTGATGCCGATGTGATCAAAACGTACGTGAGATTAGGCGTCGGTGTTGGTGTAATTGCTTCAATGGCGGTGGATGAAAACTTGGATTCTGATTTAGTAAAAATTGATGCGAGCCATCTGTTTGATTACAGTACGACGAAAATTGGTTTTAGAAAAGGCTCATTTTTACGGAATTACATGTACGACTTTATTGAACGTTTTGCACCGCACTTGACAAAAGATGTTGTAGAGCGCGCAATGATGCAAAAAAATAACGACGAAGTTGAAAAAATGTTCAAAGGTTTGACCCTACCTGTAAAATAAAGTTTTGCTCTTAAGTTATTAATACTTAACACTCGATTATGTTTACTGCGAGACCGCCACGGGCGGTTTCTTTGTATTTGCTTTTCATGTCGTTACCTGTATCCCACATAGTTTTTATCACCTTATCTAAAGATACTTTTTGATGTCCGTCACCTCGCATAGCCAAGCGAGACGCGTTAATGGCCTTAACTGCGCCCATAGCATTGCGTTCTATACATGGTACTTGTACCAAGCCGCCCACGGGGTCACACGTTAAGCCAAGATTATGCTCCATGCCTATTTCAGCGGCATTTTCTACTTGTTGTATATTTCCTCCAACCAATTCGGTCAATGCGCCAGCAGCCATAGAACAAGCGACGCCAACTTCACCTTGACAGCCAACTTCTGCGCCGCTAATTGAGGCATTTTTTTTGTACAATATGCCAATCGCAGCTGCTGTTAATAAAAAGCGACAGGCGGTGTCGTCATCTAATGGTTTTACAAACTCATCGAAATAGCTCATGACAGCTGGAATAATGCCTGCTGCACCATTTGTAGGGGCGGTAACTACTCTGCCTCCAGCAGCGTTTTCTTCATTTACGGCTAACGCAAAAAGGTTCACCCAATCAAGTATTTGCATAGGATCGTTAGCCACTTTTACATCACTATTTTTGGTCGTCGAGCTTTCGGAGCGTAATTTCTGGTATAAAGACGATGCTCGCCGATTGACTCTAAGGCCTCCAGGAAGAACCCCTTTTTTACTGATACCATTTTGGATACTAGATTTCATCACATGCCATATATGAATTAAGTGTTGCCGCAAGGTGGTTTCGTCCAAAAACACGGATTCGTTTTTCAGCATTAACGTACTTACAGACATGTTTTCGTCAGAACATAAGGCTAATAATTCTGCTGCGGTCGTAAACGGGTAGGGCACGTCTTTGTGTTGCTCTGAAAGTTTTACCAGCTTTTGTGCCTCAAACTCGCTATCTTCAACTACAAAGCCGCCGCCAATTGAATAGTAGGTTTTTTCAGACAATATCTTGTCGTTAGAATATGCTCTAAAAATCATACCGTTAGCGTGTTTAGGAAGTGTTTTTCGGCGAAAGTATGTAATTGCACCTTGACTAGGAAAATCAATATCGTGTTGATTATTTATATTCAAGCGCTGATGTGTTGCAACGGTCTGAAGAAGAGAGTCAATTTTATCTACGGGCACGTCTTCTGGCGTATAGCCAAGTAGCCCCAAAATTATGGCTTTCCCTGTTCCGTGGCCTATGCCAGTTTGCCCTAAAGAACCATAGAGATCAGTATAAATGTGTGTGACGTCAGTTAATTTTTGCTCACGTTGAAGGTAGTCACAAAACGTTTTTGCTGCCAGCATCGGCCCAACCGTGTGCGAGCTCGATGGCCCAATCCCCACTTTAAATATATCAAGTACGCTTATCATGTTTAGGCCTTTTCGCTCACTATAGCACTGCTGACTGAGCATGATTAGTCGGCGCTAAGATGCAAAATGAGAAACTCTCATCAGTGTTAATAGTGCATGTTGTTCTTTCTGTATAAAAATTAAATAATAAATGGGTTGATTGCAATGATTTTAAAAAACAAGCAACGCGACTGAATAGCGATGCGCATGAAGTGAGGTTTGACTGGTTTATACATAGCCGTTAACTTCCAGTAATTACTATATTGTTAAAAATAATTGAAATAAATATAAATTTAAGGAAACAAATTTAACATTCATGACAATATTTTAATATAAATGACAATTTAGAGTATGAGCGGTAAATATGAGAGTACGACTGTACTTATTGACTAAGCCAATTTGGGTAGCAATTGCTTATATTGGTTTAGTTGCATGTAACAGCGAGCAACAAACGCAATCAAGTGTTTTTGGTGAGAGTTTTAATCCAAATGAGTCAATAAGTTATAGTTTGCAAGTAAAGCCAATTTTGTCTGACCGTTGTTTTGCTTGTCATGGGCAAGATGCCGACAATCGCAAAGCAGATTTACAACTTCATTCACCAGAAATGGCTTATAAAAAGTTTAAAGATGGTTCTCAAGCAATTGTCCCGGGTAATGCAGAATTAAGTGTCGTGTATCAACGACTCATTTCCGAAGATCCAGATTATATTATGCCGCCGCCTTCATCCCACACAACGGTTACTCAGCAAGAAATACAAATAATTAAAGCTTGGATAGATCAAGGAGCAGAGTATGAGAAGCATTGGGCGTATATTCCACCAAAGAAAGCAGCGTTACCCAAAATAGAAAGTGACTGGCCGAGTAACGACATTGACTTTTTCACGCTGCGTAAAATGCAACAAAAAGGTTTAACTCCTACACAAACATCTGATAAGGCGACATTAATTCGCCGTGCATTTATTGATGTAACAGGAGTTATCCCTACGGCTGAACAGATGGATAAGTACTTGCGTGATGATTCAGAAAATGCTTATGAAACTTTACTTGAGGATTTATTTGCGTCGCCCCGCTATGGCGAGAAAATGGCTAGCTATTGGCTGGAGTTGGCGCGATATGGAGATACGGATGGTTACCAAAACGATGGTCCACGAAATATGTGGCCTTGGCGCGATTGGGTGATAAACGCTTTTAATGAAAACATGCCATTTGATCAATTTATGACGGAGCAACTTGCTGGAGATTTGTTGAGTAACCCGAGTAAATCGCAAATAATCGCCACTGGTTTTAATCGCAATACGTCTTTAAACAATGAAGGTGGCATTATTCCTGAAGAATTTAGGGTTGAATATATTGCCGACAAAATAGATGTGACGTCTACTACATTTTTGGGACAGACCATGGCGTGTGCCCGTTGTCACGATCATAAATATGATCCACTGTCCCAAAGAGATTATTATAGAATGTTTGCATTCTTTAATAATACAGCAGAAACGGGAAAGGCTAATGGTCTAACGTCTAAGCCTTATGTTCATTATTACGCTGAGGACGAGAATAGACAGTTAGCTGAGCGGTTGATAAAAAAAATCAATGCCATTGGTAGTGATTTAAAAATATTTGAAAATCAGAACGACGTTCAATATAAAAGTTCTTCGTTTGATAAAGCGCTAGTAGACAGCTTGAGTCATGATAAGGGCAGATATTTTGCGTTTGATAAACGTTATAACAGTAAAAATGAAAATATCGACCTTGCGAATACCTTGATTGTGCCTGGAAAATACGGTAACGCCCTGCGCTTTTCTGCAAGTGGAAAATATACTGGGTTCTTACAATCACGTCACCGCCCGAGCTTTAAGAATAATCAAGCCATTGGCGTAAGTCTTTGGACTCGCAGTCCTACCGATGATGAACTAGCCATTCTCGACAGCATCCCAGAATATCAAGATAAAACCGCTGTGAAACTCAATTCAGCGCCTTCTAAAGGGTTCAAGCTTGCGTCGATGCTATCACATACTACGAACAGGGGATTTGACCTAAGCTTGAACTTGCAAAATCAGTTGGAGTTTACAGTAATCAATGCCTGGCCTGAATCAGCTTTAAAAGTGGTTTCTCACTCTTTACCTGAAGACAATGCGTGGCAACATGTTTATGTTCAATATGACGGAAATGGAAAAGCCTCTGGTGTCGGCCTGTTTTTAAATGGAAAAAAGCTTCAGAGCAAAGTGATTCAAGACAATTTAAGTGGTGATACCGATCCCGGTTGGACTCGATTGAACTTTGGCGCGACGCCTTTTAGTGAGCCAAATAAATACCGCGGCAGAGATATTGATGAAGTACGCTTTTTTGAAACAACTTTAAATGAGAAAACTGTAGCACAACTTGCAAGTTTGTCTCCTTGGGGACTAGAGGGTAATCGCAATGAAGCGTACCCAACAGAGCAATTAAGTAGTAATAAACTCTACTTATCTGAGAAATCGGAGTATTTTATCGCTCAGGAAAAGCAACAGCGTTTAGAAGGATATCATTCAGTTGTTGCTATGGTAATGCAAGATGTTGCGCCAACTGAAGACCCTGTTCGCCCTACATATTTGCTTAGCAGAGGGGACTATAGTCAGCCAGAGAAATCTGAAATTCTGCAAGCCAACATTCCTTCATATTTTGGTGACTTACAAGGAGAGTACCCTCAAAACCGATTAGGACTGGCTAAATGGTTAGCTTCAGACGACAATCCGTTGACAGCGAGGGTAATGGTTAATCGATTGTGGCAAATAATCTTCGGCAGGGGGATTGTCACTACCTCAGAGAACTTTGGCAACCAAGGTGAACTGCCATCTCATCCTAAACTACTTGATTGGTTAGCGATCGAGTTTAAACAATCAGGTTGGGACGTTAAGTACATGATGAAGTTAATGATGTTGTCAAGTACTTACAGGCAAAGTTCAGATATTCCGGGAGGTATAACACCTAACGACCCCGAGAACATTTTTCTTGCACGGGGCACTCGCGCTAGGATGAGCGCTGAAGCAATAAGAGACAGTACGTTGCAGGCTTCGGGTTTGTTAGTTGACGAGCTAGGTGGCCCTAGTGTCAAGCCTTATCAACCGGATGGTTTGTGGGAAGCGATTGCGGCCAAAGGTACTTACCAACAAAGCAGTGGTAAAGGACTTTATCGACGTTCGATTTATAGTTATTGGAAACGTACAGTGGGTGTGCCTTCCATGACTTTATTTGATGCTTCAACAAAAGATTATTGTGTATCTCGTCGGCAAAGTACAAATACTCCCTTACAAGCACTGTTGTTACTTAATGATCCCCAGTATGTTGAGGCGGCTCGGGTATTAGCCCATAAAGCCTATGAACACACTTCTGGGTCAGAACAACGAATTAATTATATTGCAAGAAGTTTGCTAAACCGAGATCTAGGAAGCGAAGAAATGCAGGAATTGTTGCGCTTCTATGATGAAGTTAATCAAGAGTTTATTACCGATCCAGAGCGTGCTCGTGCATTACTGAATGTGGGGGCTTACAACAGCGAGATAACAAACGAATATCAGGCTGATATTGCTGCCTACGCAGTATTAAGTTCTGCAGTTATGAATCTTAGCGAATTTATTACGAGACAATAATAATGACGAATGCTAAATCTATAAGTCGCCGAGAATTTTTGCGGTCAGGTGCTGGTTTAATGGCTGGTGCGGCTGCAATGAGTGGTGGTGTGCCAATGTTAGCCAATGCGGGGATAGATCATGGTTATCTTGGCTCTCCTCACTTTTTACCTAAAGCAAAACGCGTTATTTATCTATTCCAAAGTGGTGCGCCATCTACACAAGACTTATTTGACTACAAACCATTGTTACGAGAGCAGCACAAACAAGAATTGCCGGATTGGGTGATCAACGGACAACGCCTTACCGGGATGACTGCAGATCAAAACTCTTTCCCCATTTGTGGCTCTAAATGGGATTTTAAACAATATGGCGAAAACGGCGCATGGTTTAGTGATTTATTGCCAAATATTGCGGGAATAAGCGATGATTTGTGCATCATCAATTCGATGGCGACAGATGCCATAAATCACGATCCGGCAATAACCCTTATGCAAACGGGTTTCATGTTACCTGGGCGCCCTAGTTTTGGTGCATGGGTAAGCTATGGCTTGGGGTCACAGAATAATAGTCTACCTTCATTTATTGTAATGACTTCGAGAGGTACGGGCAGACCAAATGGCCAACCTTTATATTCGAGGCTTTGGGGAAGTGGATTTTTGCCATCAGATTATCAAGGTGTGCAATTTCGTTCGGGAGCAGACTCGGTTTTATACCTCAACAACCCTAGTGGAATTGAGGGGCTTACACGCCGCAGAATGCTCGATACGATCATGAAACTTAATCAAAAAGAATATCAGCGTAGTGGTGACCATGAAATTTTATCTCGTATATCTCAGTACGAGATGTCGTATCGCATGCAAGATTCTATACCTGATGCAACTAATTTAAAGGATGAGCCTGAGCATACCTTTAAACTTTACGGTGAGGACGCGCGGACGCCAGGTACCTATGCAGCAAACTGTTTAATGGCACGTCGTCTTGTCGAGCGAGATGTCAGATTCATACAGTTATATCACACTGGATGGGATCAACACGGCAATATGCCAGGAGCATTGCCTAAACAAGCAAGAGATGTCGATCAGGCAACCGCTGGTTTAATTACCGATTTGAAACAACGTGGGCTGTTAGACGATACGCTTGTGGTGTGGGGAGGAGAGTTTGGCCGTACAAGTTATTGTCAAGGTGAGTTAACAGAAAAAAATTATGGTAGGGATCATCATCCCCGGTGTTTCACTATGTTTATGGCGGGAGGAGGAGTCAAATCCGGCTTAATATACGGTAAGACAGATGACTATGGATACAACATTGTGAATGCTGATGGACAACCCATTGCGGGAGATAAACATCACTACGTACCAGGTGTTGTGCATATTTATGACCTGCAAGCCACGATCATGCATTTATTGGGGATTGATCACACTGGCCTAACATACAAGTATCAGGGACGCCGTTTTCGTTTAACTGATGTGCACGGTCATGTAGTTAAAGAACTATTGGTTTAGCTCCGAGCTAAATGTTTTATTTAGCTGATTTCGAGGTTTTTATATGGACTTAATACAATTTTTAGGTCGTTTTCATGTTCTCTTATTGCATTTACCCTTAGGCATTTTGTTAATGGTGGCCTGTTTAGAGATTTATGCAGTTTATAAAAAACAAGCGCGTCCCCCCTTAGTTAAGACTGTATGGCTGTGGGGAGCAATAAGTGCTGCGGGAGCTGCTTTGCTGGGTTATCTTTTGTCGCTTGGCGGCGGATATAACGAACAAGCCATTGCTACCCATAGGAATTGGGCAATAGGCGTAATTTTGTGTGCATTTCTTTGCTGGTTTTATTTTGGAAAGATATCGACGAAAGATGAACACAAGCATCGAAAATCTATCGTCAGTTTATCTTTACTCCAGTTGTTTTTATTATTTGCGACAGGGCACTATGGTGCAAATATGACACATGGTGAAACGTTTCTTGTGGAGCATGCGCCGAATTTTGTAAAAAAACTAACAGGCATGGAAGTGCAAGGTGATAATCCCAGCTCGTTAGACGAGGCTAGTGTTTATCCTCATATCATTGAGCCAATATTGCAGCAACGCTGCAGTAGTTGTCACAATGACTCAAAAGCAAAAGGTGAATACAGTGTTGCCAGTTATGAAGCCACTATGATGGCGGTGGGAACAAGGGGGGGATTAGAAAATAGTGAGCTATACAGACGAATCACTCTGCCTGAATACCATGACGACTTTATGCCTGCCGACGGTAAAACGCCCTTAACTGAGCAACAGGTGACATTGATAGGTTGGTGGATCGAAAATGGCGCGCAAAATATTACTAGTGTGAGTAGCTTAAATACAAGTGAAGATTTAACTAGTTTGCTTATTGAAACGCTTGGGCTTGGCGAGCTGAAAGTGATTAAAACGATAGATGAGATATCACCACAGTTGGTTGCCGAACTCGAGCAAGCGGGTTTTCATATTAGTAGAGTGCAACAAGGAAAGCCTTATGTGAGTGTAATTTACGCTGACTATGCCAAGGAGTTTAGCGACGAAAAACTGCAAAGTTTGCTTAAAATTAATGAACATCTAATGTGGTTAAAGCTTAGTAAAAGTTCAATTACAGATACACAATTGTTAAGGTTTGCAAGTGCTGGAAACCTGCTAAATCTCGATGTATCTCACACTAAGCTTAGTCAGGAGGCTATCGATAAACTCCAAAAAAGTAACGAAAAAATGGTTATTAATAGCTTCAATACGCAAGGCTAGTGTCGCCAATAGAAAGTACTACCCCTCTGTCGAAAGAGTCACGTAAACATGTTTACTAAGAAAAAAACCGGCGAGTGATTATCACTGCCGGTTTGTATTTGTAAATCAGAACTAGTGATTACTCATCGATTAATTTCCATGTACGCACCCAGTCAATGTACATAGTATTGTTATTGTCATCCAAAAGTTCTTCTTTTTCGGGCAGTCCGCCTACCCAAGGTGAATCCTGAGTCCAAAGATCCCACAGCAATTGTTGGTCTAATGTAAAGGATTGGTCTGTGGTTACTAAGCCCGCTTCTTCACCATTCAAGTAAAATTGGACCGTATTTGCGTCCTTCCACCATGCACCAAATACGTGATATGCCTCATTCCAAGCAATCCCTTTTAAGGTGTTTTCGTCAGACAAGTCTCTGTTGCTAACGTTATCATCTCGGCGCTCGGTCACGCCATTTTTGACGATAAAGTATTGAGAGGCCATTTTCCATGGAAAATCAGCGTACACAAATTGATTCAAGTTACCGCCAACGCCAGTGTAGGACGGTTTAGCGTTATTCTCGATAATGTCAATTTCATCTCGATTGTCCGCATCACCGTTGTTCAACCAAAACGTATTGTAGGCTGATATGTAGGAAGCTTTTATGCGGCTTTCTGTGTACATCGGGAACTTAATTTTATCAACTGAAACAACACGTGCGGTTTCAAACCACTGTGTATTCGTTTCGTGGTCAGGCGCTAACGTCGCTTTTATCCAC
Organism: Agaribacter marinus; assembly: GCF_030160655.1. Taxonomy (GTDB): domain Bacteria; phylum Pseudomonadota; class Gammaproteobacteria; order Enterobacterales; family Alteromonadaceae; genus Glaciecola; species Glaciecola marina. The sequence goes on along the minus strand of NZ_BSOT01000005.1, from coordinate 1,041,227 downwards.
ATATTACCGTCGCTAACACCGGAGTTATCAGCTTGCATATCTACAGGTGTGTCAGCATAGTTCCAAAACGATTTTGCCCATTTACTGGCATTGAAATCGCCTTCAAATTCATCCGATAAGCTTTCTACTTTCTCCCAACGTTTACCTGCTGGGGTAGTCTGACTAAAGGTCACAAATGAAGGGAGGCTAGGGTTTGCCATATTCACATCGATGGTATTTCCGGTATGCTGGCAACCCGTTGCATCTGCTACAACGTCGCTGGAAGTATCAGGGCATTGATCGACGTCATCTTTAATGCCATCATCATCTGAATCAAGTTGTGACGCAGCACAACCAACGGCATCAACAGTTTCACCGTCAGGTGTGTTTTCACACGCGTCGTCTAAATCGCCGACACCGTCATCATCCGTATCGACGCTAGTATCGACGTCGCCTACGCGAGTAAATTCTAGGTAATCAGTATTAAATTGGAAGCCCGACGTCCCAGCACCTACGAGACGAATCGTATTGTCGCCAGCCGTCCAGATATTAAATTGAGCACTGGCTTTAAAGTCTTCAAATATGCCCCAATCACCAGTAGATATTTGCGTTTTACCAATGGAAACAAGTCCTGTCTTTTTCGCGTTACTGACCAGCAATTCAGCCGCTGCGTCAGATTCGGGCGTCGCGGCCCTGTATGATACTTCGTAAAGGCCGCCTTTATCGATGTTAATCACGAATTCAACGTAATCACCAGCGTTAAACCAGTTAATAATGTCGCCATTTCCGCGCTCAATTCGACCGTCACCACCACTAGCAACAAAGTCTTCTGCTTGCAAAATAAAGTCACCTGATACAGGCGTGCCTTCTGGCTCTGGTTCTGGCTCTGGTTCTGGCTCTGGCTCTGGTTCTGGTTCTGGCTCTGGCTCTGGCTCTGGCTCTGGCTCTGGCTCTGGTTCTGGTTCTGGCTCTGGTTCTGGCTCTGGTTCTGGCTCTGGTTCTGGTGCAGGATCAGGCATAGGTGCTGGCGTAGGTTCAGGCGCTGGTGTGGGATCTGATGAAGAGGAACCACCACAAGCCGTAATGACACTGATGGCAATTAAGCTCAGTGCTAGTGTTTTAACTTTAATCATTCTAAATACGTCCTTTGTTACTTCTAAACTCAGTGTGCATCAATATGATAGCGTTATCATATTTACAATAAAGTAACATTAGATAAAATGTTTTGCAATGAAATACATAAGACCTAGTGAGTGAAAATAGTGTGGTTTTTACTTTAAAAGTCAATAATATCAAACATATAACTATCATATGTACACAGTCGTCGATGTTAAGGTTTCAAATTTTCTAGCGAAAGTTTATGACTTTTAAAATGTGTGGCACTGATGTTAACAAATTGCTTTATGCGTTCAATATTTACGTTTACGTTGTCGGGCGCTACTTTTAGTGTTCGTTCATTTGTCGTCGAATAGAATCCTTTACCAGCAAGTAAATACACCCAAGCTTCTAGACTAAATAATTGCAAGCTAACTTTTTCTTCGTTCAATACATGCGCTATGTTTTCACCGCGTTGCCAAGCATTAATTAGTCGTTGTAATCGCCTGTTTGGTGTAAATGATCGTGCTGCATGCCAGTATTTACTGTCAGTTCGACTATTTGCCAAGTAGTGTAGTTCGATATAGTCTCGAGTACTGGTGAATCTAGCTTCGAGTTTTTTATTGTAAATATCACGGTTAGCATCGCTATAATTTGCATCCTCTATCGCGCTTACTAGGTCAATGACGCTTTGAGTAACAAAATGTAACGCCGTGGCTTCTAAAGGCTCTACAAAGCCTTGAGCTAGACCGAGGGCTGCACAGTTTTTTTCCCAACCTTTGGCAAACCGTCCAACGCGCATTTTTACGTGATTTACAGGCGTGCCTTCGGGTAAATTTAAGTGTTCTAGTAATTCTATTGTGGCTTGTTCTGGACTTATGTATTTACTGGAGTAAACATACCCGTTGCCGTATCTATGCGTTAACGGGATTTGCCAAGCCCAACCGGATGACAGCGCAGTGGAATATGTTGCACTGGGAATTGAACTGTCCATTTCGGTAGCGACGGTAACCGCTGCGTCATTTAATAAGGTGTCATTAAAGCTGATGTATTCAACGCCGAGCGCTCTGCCAAGCAACATCGATTTGAAGCCACTGCAATCGATAAAAAGGTCGCCTAAAAATTCGGTCCCATCGTTAGATATTATTGAAGCGATAGCCCCTGTATTGTCTAGTTTGACGTCAGAGATGGTCGCGACGGTATGCTCTACACCAAGTTCAATTGCTTTGCTTTTCAAAAAATCAGCTAATAAACCGGCGTCAAAATGATAAGCATATGCTGATTTAAACAAGTAGTTTTCTGATGATATTGGCGATTTATCTTCTTGGTCAAGTTTGCTAACCACCGAAAATACATCAGGGTGAGCATACGTATTAAAACCTTGTGTTCTTAACGCGATGCTAGTTAAAAGTGCTTGTTTGTGAAATGCATCAAGTTCTGAATAGAAAGGATGAAAATAGTCTTCATGACCGTCTACAGAAGACCATTGTTTAAAGCGGATACCGTTTTTATAAGTTGCGTTGCACTTAGGCATCCATTCATGTTCAGGAATGCCTAAGGCGTCAAAGAAGTCTGCGATGGATGGCACAGTGCCTTCGCCTACACCGATTGTGCCGATTGCATCAGACTCAATGACCTGAATGCGAAAGTTTTTGTGCGCCCATTTTTTAGCGATATATACGGCGCTCATCCAACCAGCGGTGCCGCCACCTAAAACGACGATATTTTTATACATTGTCTTCCTCGCTCACTGCGCTATTTTCAATTGTTTTTTGGTCGGCGGGTTTGTCGAAACTGTCATTTATCGGCGTGAAGTTATTACTATAACCTTCAAATCGGCGTTTCATTTCGTATACTTCTTTTTCAATTGCGTTTTCATTGACGTGCTTTTGGAGGTTTGATTGTGGAAAATGATCTAAGCCACAAAAGAGTGCATACCATGCTTGCTCGCCTATTATATCTGCTACTGACAAAGCGTTTAGATCTTCCCCTTTACGCCATAAGGCGAGCATTGCTCCTGATACTTCGCTCAATAGTGTGTTGTCTTGAGGGATGAGCCAGTACGGGAAATCTAGTTTGCTTTGCAGCAACAAACTCAAATCACCAAACGCTCGACAGTACTCATATCGCTTTGTAACGCGCGCGTTAAATGCCGCCTTTATTTCATCTTCGTTTGCATCTATTTGTATGCTGTCAACAAAATCAGTCACCGAGAGCATTAAATGCTCAATACTGCTTACGACAGGTAGTTGATTAAAACCTGCTGTTAACCCAAGGGCGACACAATTGCCTTGCCATGGTGCTGCGACAAGGTGTTGGCCTGAAGAGTACAAGTTAAGGCTGGCGACGTTGGTATGCTTTTTATTTTGTATGTAATCCAGCAACTCAGTTTTTGCGTCTTCATCACTCGTATATTGAGAACTGTAAAAGTACTGAATTTCAGTGATTTGTTCAGTGTTGCATATAGTTAAAAAGCCGGCTTTCATGGCGACGCAGGTAATTTTTCTGTCTTGATGGGTGTTTGTTAGTGTTGCACTTAGGCATCTATTATTTTGTCTGATTTTCGGCAACTGCTTTTGGCAGTAGCCGGGTAACTTAGACGTCAGTATCTGGCTAAAACCCGAGCAATCAAATATATATTCGTTGTCGTTACCGTCACCAAAATCTTCTGAAAAGATGTTTCCAGACGTATCAAGCCTAAAATCAAATGTGTCTTTGCGGTCTATTTGTATATGGTTGTTCTCAGCAATTTCGACGAGTAATTCATGGAGTGCGTTCGAATCGACTTGGTAGCCGTTTTCTATAGCAAAAGGAAAACTTTCTGAAGTTATTTGTAGTTTCTTTGCAGACAAATAATGAGAAAAGAAAAAGTCGTTTGTGTCTAAGCGTAGATCAAAATGTTGACGCTTTAACGATGAAATCTCTTGAAGTAATGGATGAAAAAATATATCAGCCTCATGTTTTTTGGGAATAATAAATTCAGTATTTGACCATTCATCAAACTCAGTCGCGATAATTGGGACGGCCTTGAGCGTTTTTAAGTATTGGGCTTCTGGTACTTCATAATGGGTAAGTAATTGATTTAGCTGCTTATCAACTAAGCTAATGTTTGAATGCGGCGTTGGGTTTGCGATATTGACGATTCGTATATTAACGAAATCTCTATGGTACGCTTTTCTTAGTATTAATGCCGTTATGAGGCTTTCGATATTTAGGCCAACAATGGCGATATTTTCTGGAATTGGTAACACTTGTAGGCCTTCGTTAACTGCGTGTTGTTGCGTCAAATATATATGATTCGTTCACCATTCAAAAGTCAGTATCAACAACCTATATGCTTTAAATTAAAAATAAACCCCGAACCGAACTCGCACACTAGCTCGGAACGAGGTTTATTGCACACACAACTGTATAGTTGAGTTTTACTCCACTAAATTAATAACGAGGAACAGGATAGATATTAATATTATCTAGCTGAATCTCTGAGTTTGGTGGTAATTGCAGTCGTACTTCAACTTCTGCGTCAGACCAGTTGAAATTCAGATCTGAATTCACTGGGCCTTGAGAGTCAAACGCATCACTGCCAGTATCCAGGTGGATAAAATACGTGTTCCACGCAGTATTCGATGGCTCGCCCACTTGCAGACGTCGAGTGAAATTGTCAGACCCGTTTACTTCACTAAAGCTCCAATTAAATGGGAAAGAGGCCATTGACGCCGTTCGGGCATCAAATTGCACAATGTAACGAATGCCTGACTTTACTTTTCCTTGAGCAAAGTTGTCAGCGTCCAACACTAATGCGCCGCCTGTGTCACCCGTTTCAATCTGCAAGCCATACTCTACGCCGTCAGGATCTGGGTTACGGTTAGCTTCTTCTGTTACCGCAAGTGTTGCGCCGTCGCCTTCCACTTTCCAGCCTTCATTGCTGTTAGCATTGAAGTTACCAAAAGGTATAAGCTGCCTTTCAAGCGGGGATTCAAATTTAATCAACCTAAAGTCATCAAGTACCCAGTCAGTATTCACTTGTACCGTAAAGTTAAAGTCTGGTGTCGAATCTTTATCGAAGAAATTAGACGCAACATAAGTCGCAATGCGCTCACCCCATTCAGTAACAGGCGCTTCATTGCTGCCTAAGAATCTGAACTCTAAGATGTCAGAATCGCTAAACACGCCGTTTTTGTTTAAGAACGTTTGAATACGCGTATCTGCTGCAGCGTTAGGATCAAGGCTTTTTGAGAAGTAACTCAAGTAGAACCTATTGCCTTCAACAATTTCACCTTGAGTAATGCCCGATCTATGCATTGCTAGGAAGGTGGCTTGGTCACCAATTTGCGCACCCCAATCGCCTGAATGGGCGGCGTCAGCGCTAACACTGAGTAAATCGAAGCTATTTGCCGACCACTGCCATACCCAGCCCGATTCCGGTGTTGGATTTTCCTGACCATTACCGATAGAACCAGGACCTTGTTCAAAGCCAGGATCCTTGTATATCAGGTTAGCAGCTTCGCCGGTTATCTCTATATCTACGCGGCGTTCTTGCGATGCAAGTTCACCATCAGATAATACATAAGTATACGAAAGGGTTTGTGTTTCACCTTCTGCTAAATTGGTAAAGGCATAAGGGTCAATCGTCACAAAATTTTCTTTTGACAGGTCGACACCATATTGCTCTTCACTGCCTGGCAGTGGTGTGAGGTTAACAACACTTATACTGTCGCCATCAGGGTCAACCGACCCATCTCGTAAATCCACTTCCGTAATGAAGTCATTCGTACCGATAGATAATGCTAAGTCGCTATCAAAAATAGGTGCATTAAATTCATTCGCGCCTAACACCGTAATGGGTATAGAACGTGTCGTAAAATTATCGCCATCAGTGACTTGATAAGTGATTATGACCTCTTGATTCTCACCGCCTGCTAGGATGTCAGCGTAAACAGAAGGGTCTATGGTAAGCGTAAACTCAAACTTCTCAGTGAGAGGATTAAAAACTTGTGAGGTCGACGCAAAGTTTTCAGGCACTTCCGAGCCGTCTAGCGTTGTTACCGCCGCATTCACAACTGAAATCAATTCAGGTTGGTACGTCTGTCTGCCGTCGTAGAGTTCTGTTAGGTCACCAAATTCTTCGGCTATATTTTCCGTGTTAAACACGTCTGGGTCGAATACACCCTCTAACATGTCAATAGTAACAACATCGCTTTTCTCTGAGATTTGTGACGCCATCTCAGGGATTGGTACAAACTCGCCACCTTCCATGCGTGGTGAGCCGTCATCTTCAACTTCAACAAATAATGGCGCACTATCCCAACCGTCAACAGTGACTTTGACAATGCGGACTATCTCTTCTTCACCATCGGTTACAACGTAACGCATGTGCATTTGAGCGGTTTGCGTATTTCGTAACAGGGGGGCGAATAAACGAGGAGATACTCGTAATTCGCTTTGGCGTAAATCAAATCCGTATACCGGTTCGTCTATTAATGGCAAGTTTTGCGCTTCACGAATTCTGGTAATGTCAATGAAGGTTAAGCCTTCTTGACCCGCTGAGTAACCAAGTGGCTCTAAAATGTCATCGCAGATAAAGTCAAACTGCACTGCATTTGACAAGGTGTCAGAACAGTCAGGTCCTGGCCAGATAAACTCAACTTCTTTGACTGAAAGAACATCACCGTCAGGGTCTGAAACTCCTTCAAGTAGGTCAACTGTAAAATAGTCAACTCGTTCCGCTGACGCATTAATTGGGTTTGTAAAAAAACGTACCCGCTCGGAAACATTTATTTCCCATTGCACGTCTTCGCCATTTTCGACCACAGCGGTTGTAAAATCGCCATTGGCAATTGCAGTTTCACTTACTACATCGGAAAAGTCTTTCGCCTCAACAACAGTTCTATCGAATACCGGTGCAGAATTTGGGGCAGATGAATCACCATCAGAACCGCCACAGCCAGTTAGTGCAGTAACTACCGCTGTAGCTAGCAAACTTTTATGTGTAAATTTCATATTCATAACTCCTAAAATTTCGCTCTAATGCCTAAACGATAAATACGCCCGGTCTTACTTAATGTTTGAGTTCTTCCTTGGTATGCACCAGTCTCGAAAATATTACTCTCATCTAATGGGGCGTATGTTCCATCGCCATTTGGTAACACTTCGAATGTGCGCGATGTAAAGAACTGTCTTGGAGCATCGTCGGTCAAGTTAATCGCATTAAAGGTTAGGTCGACATTCTCAGACAAATTATATGTGGCGGAAAAGTCTAAACTTTCCGTGCCGTCTAGCCAGAGTGCGCCCTGACCAAAGGTACGCTGTGCAAGCTGCTCGCTATTAGCTCGATAAGCTAATCTAAGTTGATGTCCATCCTGCTCCCAGAATACGGTGGCGTTGTAGGTATGTTCAGGCGTTAGTTCACGAGGGAAGCGGAATTTTTCTGCGTCCTCTCCTTCTTCTGCATCTAACTTACTTTCTTGGTAGGTATAGTTTGCGGTAACCCCTAGGCCGGACCAGAAGCTCGGTAAGAAATCAAAGTTCTGTTGATAGCCAATTTCAATACCATTTATAACTGCGCCGTCACCGTTGCGTTGACGAGTTGAGTTGTAAATTGCACACCATTCTGTAAGGTCTGAGTCATCAAACATCCATTCTGGGTTACCAGTAACATCAAAGAAGTTTGCTCTATGTGGGAAACATGCATTTGGACCCAAACCAGTAAGTAACTCAGGATTTGCAGCCCAATCCGCTCTTACTCTGTCTGCATCTTTAAATAAGTTATTAGTGTCATATGGTACCGACGTGTCTAAGCGTCTTAAGTCGTCGATGAAACCTTGTCTAAGTTCTGTTTCTAAGAAATTAGTCATGTCCTTGCGGAACAATGCGACTGACAATAACCCTGTTGGATTGAAATACCACTCGATAGATAAATCAATGTTAACTGACTCTTGCGGGTTAAGTTTTGGGTTGAATTCTGCTACACCTCCACGCAATTGCCCTTGACCGGCCCAAATGTTTTCACCGCCGCTGAAACCAGCTCTTACCGCTTCAAAGTTCGGTCTAGACATTGTCTTAGATAGGCCAAAACGGCCAATTAAGTCGTCTCTTACTTGATAGTTTAAAGATAAACTGGGTAAGAAAAGGTCATACTCATTGTCGCCTGCCGTGGGGAAAACAACTAAGGTATTGTCAATAATTTGTGAAGGATCGTCTCCCCATTGCCAAGTTTGCTGACGGGTAATGTCGATGTGCCTGTTTGCAGTGAACTCGTTTAGGTTTCCTTGCAATAGACCTTCGTCAAAACAAGGGTAGCCCGCAGGGTCTACTGGAATTCGTGTATCGTCAGACGGGTCGTCGTTTGTACCATTTCTATCCCAACCCGTGCCGTCAATTCTATTTCTCCATGCATTCGGGTTTGGCTCGAACACATTGGTAAATTCACAAGGACTTAAAGACTGATTAGTCACATCACGCAGTGTTGCGAATAAGAAGGGGTCGTAACGTCTGTTGACAGGCTCGCTGTTATCAAATTGAAAACCCGAACTACCCAATGTTTCTAGTGTAGTTCTTACCCATCTAACACCGACGTTGCCTGACAATCTGTCATCAAAATATGCAAAATTAAACTTCAAATAGGCTGCTTGACTTTCTACCTCGGCTCTTCTGGTTTGAGAATCATCTACGGCAATCGACAGTTCCTCTTCGGCAAAAGCTCTTGCTAGTAAGTCTTCCTGAGATAACAAAGGCCAAGTAGCCACTGAACCTTGCAAATCAAATCCAAGATCTTGCATAAAATCAGAATATGGGAATTCTTCACCAGTGGCCAAGTTATCCGCACTAATGTTGCCAAGACCAATGTTTGCAGCTACTAAACGGGTACCAATAATAGTGCCATCTGGATCGTATTGGAGAACTTCTATTGGTGTGTTTGTGTTTGTGAAGCGTTGGGCTTGGTTATCAACAAACTTTTCACGCTTGGTGTATTTAGCGCCAAACTCTACTGTGGTAATACCTGCAAAATCTAAGTCCCAATCAAAATCAATTTCCGCGGTTTGTATTTCATCTGTAACGGTTTGTTCGGTACCATTGATACCTAAGTTAATGAAAATGGAGCGTAGATCGGACGGGTTAAATGACGCAACACCGCGGTTGTCCCATGGTGTATTGGGGTTAAGTTGAGAACCAACACCGGTACTAACCACTGCATTACACACACCTGAGGTACAATCAAAACCTGCTGGGTCTATACCAGTGTGCGGCGTCCCAAAAGGGCCTGCTTGTAATTTCGTTGCAGGCGTCGCACCATTTGCAATCAGGTTTAAATTGAAACTTAGTGGTTGTTCAAGTTCTGTTTCTGCACTGCTTACTTGCGCTTCAACACGGAAGCTATCAGTAATTTCTTGTTTAATGTTGAGCGTAAATACGTTGTTAGTAACTTCTTGCTCGTTACTCGAATTATTAAAGCCACCATCGGCGAATCGGTTTATGGCTTTTACTATAGTGTGATTGTCAGTATCTACTGTCCACCAGTCTTGTTGAGGGTCAGAAAAATCTGGGATATATTCACGGCCAAATAACTGATTTGAGTGGGGAACGCCTGCTTCTAAGTTTTCCAAGTTTTGAACAAAAGACGCAATATTTAATTGGTCAAATGAATTGGCAACATTCTGCTTACTTGATGTCACATCAAGCGTAATATCTGTGCTATCTGTCGGTAACCACTGTAAGGTAGTCGTAAAACCGCGTCTATCACGCGTGTTTTGCCACAATTGGTAACTAATACCTGATGGAGTGATTGCCTTGGTATTTGAAATGATGTTGCCATCTAAATCTCGGGCAATACGTACATCTTGTGCACGCCAGTTGCCGACACTGAATTGATCGCGACGTACGTCTAGGGTTTCATCGAAGGCGGTAACGAGTATACCAACCGTGTCGTCAAAGAAACTTTGAGAGAATGAGCCAGAAAGCTTGTAGTTAGACTTTTCTGAAAAGTCGTTATATCGCCCTTGCAAGGTAACGCTGCGTAAGTTTTCAGAAATTTCTAATGGCCTTGCTGTTGCCAGTTCAACTGTACCACCCAATGAGCCTTCGTCGTCATCCGCGCTCGCCGTTTTCTTAACGGTGATACGCGAAAGAATATCTGAAGACAATGAACTTAAATCAACCGATTGGTTAAAATCTGAACTACCTAATTGCACGCCATTTAATGTAATGATGTTCTCATTCGGGTTAGCACCTCGAACGGTAATTCTTGAACCCTCACCATCAACGGACTGCACGGTAACGCCAGTTACGCGGCCAAGTGCATCTGCAATATTTTGATCGGTAGATTTACCAATGTCTTCAGCAAATATTGAATCTGATACTGTATCTGAAAAACGCTTTTCGTTAAGCGCTTTAAACAAACTGCCTCTAAAGCCTTCAACTTTTATAACTTCTGTACCTACATTGTCCTCAGCATCCGCAGCATTTTCGCTGGTTTGTGTGGACGGTACTTCAACTTCTGATTCTTCTTGAGCGTAAGCAAGGTGGCTGGCACCTCCCGCTATCATCGCTAGCGTCAGAGCACTCAACTTGAATCGTGTTCCAGTATTACTCATGTGTGTCTCCCAATGGGTAAATATTTGTGTTCAGCCAACTTCACGAGTAACAAAGTTGACGAAACTACTGTGCAACGTGCTTATCTTGCATTTACAACAATCAGCATCGTAAAGAGGTGAATTTAATCGTTACGAATTGCGATGCTTTTGTTTAGGTTTTGTTACAAATACCTTTAAAGGAGACAACATTTACTTAACACTCGTCAAGCAGTTTGTTATGTGAAATTAAAATTTGCATCAAATGGATCTTCAGCTATTGTTTAATATGGTGATAGCGTTAACATATTTAAGTGTATTTGGTGCCTTGGGAATGCTGTGTATGTTAATTAAATGTAACTCTCAACTACATTGATTTTAATAGATTTTTTATTTTTGAAGATTCTAAATCGAATTTGCAACAGGATTTGAACGCTATCAAACATACAGAAAAGTTTTGCAGATGGATGCGCTATATAATATTTTGTTTGTAAAATGTTGTTTTTGTTATATGTGAGGTTTTTTTATTATTTTCAAGTAAAACATTTGATAAAATTTAAACGTATCTGTTCATATATGATTTTTACTAGGATGTGTGCTTAAAATGCACAATGAAAGAAAATAGTTATATAAATTAAAAAGATAAAGATGTGAGTGCAAAATCTCAACGTGAATCTAAACAGGTGAACGAGTGATAAGGGTTGTACGTATTTAATTGTTTACAATTTACTCTTTGAAATGAAATCAAGGTGGTTATTATGCTCAAACAACAGATAAAGAGTGTAACAAAATATATGTTTATATTTGGCGTTTTGGCCGGGTTAGCCATCGCGATAAAGAGTAGTTATGCAGAGTTAAAAAACATGGATGATCCATGCGTTAAGCATGCCTATATTTCTCCTCATCAAATATTAACCGTTGGCGGTGGGATGAAAGTCACAGAAGATTCTATCTGGCTTACGCATGAACATATTTTAGTGGATTTTATCGGCGCTGATAAAATTAGCGCTGCCGATTGGAATCACGATGTCGTTGTGAAAACGATGAAGCCACAATTAGAGGCAGTCAAACAATTTGACGTACAGTTTTTTGTAGATGCTACGCCAAAATACCTTGGTCGTGACGTAAATTTATTGGCGAAAGTGTCTACAGCGCAAGATATCGCGATATTAACAAATACGGGCTTGTACGGCGCTCGCGGGAAAATATTCATTCCTCAGTATGTAAAATCTATGTCAGACACCGATTTGGCAGCAAAATGGATTAGCGAATACGAACAAGGAATAGATGGAACAAGCATAAGGCCCGGCTTCATTAAGATTGGTGTTGACGCAACAATACCCCTTCACCCGATTGACAGTAAGTTGGTACATGCTGCTGCAAAAACGCATTTAAAAACAGGCTTAACAATACTATCGCATACAGGCCCTGCGCTCGGGTTATGGCCACAAATAGAGATATTAAAGAAAGAGGGGGTTTCTCCTGCGGCGTTTGTTTGGGTGCACGCCCAATTTGAAAAAAACAATACCGAATATATCCAAGCTGCTAAAGAGGGCATGTGGATAGGACTCGATGGCGTCGCATGGGATGTTGATTTGCATGTAAACAAACTCGTATTTGCGAAACAGAATAATATACTAGATCGCATTTTGCTCTCGCATGATGCTGGGTGGTACGACCCTCAGAGGCCCGAGCAAAGTATAAAACCATTCACACATATTTTTACAAAACTGATTCCCCAATTAATGAAACGAGGGTTTACTATGGAAGATATAGACCAGTTGTTGACAGTAAACCCCGCGAGAGCATTTGGTATTGGTGTAAAGAAATGTTGGTGATTTGAAATTTAGTAAAGACAATAACGGATAAAGTAAGTTTAGGCGTTGTAGAATTTGATGTAAGGCAGTCTTGTGGGCTTATGTCGAATGATATAATCTTTCTCGTATATATAAGGTTAGTTATTAGTTTATGGAAAAAGTAAAACGAGCGCGTATCCAGGATGTCGCGGAGCTTGCTGGCGTATCGAACATGACCGTTTCTCGAGTTTTGAATGGCGGTGTTAAAGTCAGCGAAGTAAAACGTAAAGCGGTAATGAATGCTGTTGAACGATTAAATTATAGTCCAGATGCGGCGGCCAGGCGCCTTGCCAGTAAAAAATCATACATGATTGGTCTATTGTATCAAGACTTGGATATTTCTTACGTCAGTAAATTTTTATTGAGGGCACTGAAAAGTTGCCGAAATGTTGATCACCATTTGGTGCCTGATGGCATTGACGGCGATATCGATGAGTTTTACAGAGCCGTTAAAAAATTGATTGATGTGACACAAATTGATGGTGTCATTTTGCTTGCACCTATAAGTAACAATCCGCAAATCCTTGAGCTATTGCAAAATGCGCAGATACCGTTTGTAAGAATATCACCAGATGACCATTCAAATATATCGCCACTCATTGCTATTGATGAGTTCAAGGCAGGTTATGCGATGACTGAATATTTAATTAGCTTGGGCCATACTAAAATTGCACATATAAAAGGGCACCCAAACCAAGCCGCTAGCCGCTTGAGAGAAGAAGGGTTTGAGGCAGCTATGCAAGCAAATAACCTAAAAATAAGACCGGAATATATAGTCCAAGGTTACTACACTTACGATTCCGGTATTCCGGCATCTCATGCGTTGTTAGCCGGAGATGACAGGCCGACTGCTATTTTTGCCGCAAATGATGAAATGGCTGCGGCTGCAATATCCGTCGCAAACAAACTTGGCATTAAGACGCCACAGCAATTGTCTGTAGGGGGACTTGACGATGCACAGCTTGCGGTCACAATGTCTCCGCATTTAACCACTATTCGCCAACCAATTATGGAAATGGCCGAACTTGCCGTAGATCTATTGACATCAAATATGATGCAAACGAATAAACTTTTGGCGCGGGGGCATCGTCATATTCTTGATTTTGAGTTGGTAAAGCGACAGTCAGCAACTTACCCAGAGATAAATATTTCGACGAACAAATAACGGTAGGCTTGATACTTATTTGTGTAAGATGTGTTCTTTTAATTGGAACAACATCCCGGCTGTTGCGCCCCATATCGTGTGTTGTTGATATTTGATATAGTGTACATTCGTTTGTTGGTTTTTACGCGTTAACTGTTTTGTCTCATAATTTTCATGTGAAAGTAAAAAAGACAAAGGTACTTCGAAAACGCTGGCGACTTCGTTTTCGTCCAGACGTAAATCTTTGTGAATATTTATCATCGACGATAAGTAAGCGATAATTGGCGTTACTGCAAATCCGCTGATGGTTTTGTATTCTGGCATTGCGCCAACAACGTTAATTAATTCGGAAGACAAACCTATTTCTTCTTCCGCTTCTCTGCATGCCGTGTGTTCCAGCCCTTTGTCTGAATTTTCTACTTTTCCGCCAGGAAAACTGATTTGCCCCGCGTGATGTTTTAAATGGTGTGCTCGTTCTGTAAAAATAACGTGAGGTTCAGTATCTTGTGGATTTAAGCAAAGTAATACGGCAGCAGGGCGATTTGCCTCGGGAAAAATACTCCTTTGGTGTAAATTATAGTCCCAAGGTCTTTGAAAAGCCTTGATGAAGTCATTCGTATTCAAGAAAAACTGTCCTTGTTAGCAGATTTCTTACTGGTATGATTACCAAGTGTTTGTTCAAATACGGGGAGTATTCTAGCGACTTTGTCGAAGGTTTCTTGATACTCTGCATCTGCTTTAGAATCTAACACGATGCCGCCGCCAGCCCAACAATACATTTGTTTGCTTCCATCAGTTGCTGTCTCTGCAAGTACCGTACGAATACAGATGTTGGTGTCCATGTCTCCATGAATACCGACATAGCCGATACTGCCACAATATATACTTCGCTTGTCTGGCTCAAGCGCTTGAATAATTTGCATCGCACGAACTTTGGGTGCTCCCGTGATAGACCCGCCTGGAAAAGCACCCTTTAAAAGTTCAAATGGGCTTGCTTCTTCTTTTAGTTCGCCAATAACGGTGGTAACGAGGTGATGAACGGCGGGGTAACTTTCCAAAGAAAATAGCGATGGGACTTGAACTGAAAATGGTTTGCAGTGCTTACTTAAGTCATTGCGTAACAAGTCTACGATCATCAAATTTTCTGCACGGTCTTTTTCTGAGGCTTGTAGTTCACTTGCTAACGCTTGATCGACATTGGGATCATCATCACGCTTACGTGTCCCTTTAATCGGCTTTGTTTCTACATGTCTGTTTTTGACTTTTAAAAAGCGCTCAGGCGACACACTTAGTACGGCGGCATTTTCTAGTCTTATAAACGCAGAGAACGGCGCTTTGTTTTTTGAACTAAGCAATCGATATGCTTCCCATTCAGAGCCGTAATAACTCGCATTAAATCGCTGCGCAAAATTAATTTGATAACAATCGCCTGCTCGCAAATAGTTATCAATTTCTGCCAGCTTAGCGCAGTAACTTTTTTCTGACATGTTAGAAGACCAAGACGACATCAATTGAAAAGACGTTGGGGTTTTGGGTAAACGCCTGAAAAAAGGCGCTAACCAAGCATCAGTATTGCTAACGGCGCTGCAATGATAAATATTCCCAGTGTAATTGTCGAAAATAAGTGATTGTTCGTAAAAACCGACTGCAATATCGGGCAGTGCGTATTGCGTTGGCGAGTTGTCTCTGATTTTATCCGTAGCAGTATTAACGTCGTAACCAAACAACCCCATTGCACCTAATTTAAAGGGTAAATTAGACAGCGTTTCGTTTTCGTCTGAAATGTCTTTTATTACCTTGGCATCAAATGCTTTTTGAAGTATCGACAAGGCGGTATACGGACAAGTTTGCGTACTTACGTTAGGTAAGGAGTGATGTTCATTGTATGTTGTGACTTTACTTTTCCCTGAGCCGGTAGTTGCCCAAAACTCATACGTAAACGTTGGCGAGTGCACGATAATATCGTATCGTCCGTCGCTTAGGCGGTTATTTGACGTATCTAGTAATATTGACCACGCCTGTGCTTCAACATGCCTAAACAATTCATGACTTGTAGAATACGGCAAGTCTATTTTTGTAATTTGTATTTTTTGCTGCGACATTCTTCTCTGCGATGTGTTTTCATCGACGTTTATTCGTAACGTAGTATTGATGCAAATTGTGCGATTTGCCTAAATTTTACGCCGACAACGCTTTTTTTACTCCCGATAATTAAAAACTGGCGAAAGTAAGTATTGGTTTTGTTGGTCTATCGACACTTTAACGGTAGTATACTTGCGAAAATCTCTCGGCAACATACTTTTATGAGGAAGATATGACCACTATTCGTCAACAAGACTTCATTGATAGCGTTGAAGACGCGCTTCAGTTCATCTCCTATTACCACCCCCTAGACTATGTGAAAGCGGTAGAGGATGCATATAACAAAGAACAAAGCCAAGCGGCAAAAGATGCGATGGCACAAATTCTCATTAATTCTAGGATGTCTGCTGAAGGAAAACGCCCTATTTGTCAGGATACCGGGATTGTAACTTGTTTTGTTAAAATAGGCATGGCCGTTCAGTGGGACAAAACAGATATGACAGTACAGGAAATGGTAGATGAGGGGACTCGCCGCGCTTATCTCAACCCAGATAACCCTTTACGTGCATCAATCGTGTCAGATCCCGCAGGTGCACGTAAAAACACCAAAGATAACACACCAGCAGTGGTGCATATCGACATGGTTGCCGGTGATAAAATAGAGGTGATGGTAGCTGCAAAAGGGGGCGGCTCAGAGAACAAATCTAAAATGGTTATGCTGAACCCAAGCGATGATATTGCTGAATGGGTGGTAAAGACCTTGCCACAGATGGGCGCAGGTTGGTGCCCTCCCGGCATGCTTGGTTTAGGTATTGGTGGCACAGCAGAGAAAGCGGCCGTGCTTGCTAAGGAGTCGTTGATGGATCCAGTTGACATGCCTGAGTTATTGGCGCGGGGTCCTGAGACAACAGAAGAAAAATTACGCGTTGATATCTTCAATAAAGTGAATGCATTAGGTATAGGTGCCCAGGGGCTTGGTGGCTTGACGACAGTCGTTGATGTAAAAATCAAATCCGTGCCAACCCATGCAGCGTCTAAACCTGTTGCGATGATCCCTAATTGTGCGGCAACACGCCACGCGCATTTTTACCTAGACGGCAGTGGTCCTGCTGAATTAAAAGCGCCAGCGCTTGAAGATTGGCCGGAAGTCACGTGGGAAGTTGGCAAAGACACTCGCAGAGTTAATATGGATACGCTGACTAAAGATGATATCCAAGAGTGGAAGGTGGGTGAAACGGTGTTGTTGAGCGGGAAGATGTTAACGGGTCGTGACGCGGCTCACAAACGTATTCAGACCATGCTTAACAATGGTGAAGGTTTGCCAGAAGGCGTCGACTTTAGTAACAAATTCATATATTACGTTGGACCCGTAGATGCAGTGGGTGACGAAGTGGTAGGGCCTGCAGGGCCAACGACGGCAACGCGTATGGACAAATTTACGGATTTGATGCTAGAAGATACAGGCATTATTGGCATGATTGGAAAAGCAGAGCGAGGCCCTGCAACAGTACAAAGTATCGCTAAACATAAATCTGTCTATTTAATGGCTGTTGGCGGCGCGGCGTATTTGGTTTCTAAAGCAATAAAAAATGCAAAGGTAGTCGCCTTTGAGGATTTAGGCATGGAAGCAATCTATGAATTTGATGTTGAAGATATGCCGGTGACCGTGGCCGTTGATAGTACAGGGGCTAATGCTCACGAAACTGGCCCTGCCATTTGGAAAGCTAAAATTGCTGATTTAGACACTGAGCTTTCTAAGTAGTACTGACCGCATTAAACTTGTCAGTTATGTTAAAGGCTTATAGTACAGTTGCTGTGAGCCTTTTTTGTTTCGTTTACTAAAAGAGTAATATGGAGATGAGCAAGCTCAATGGACGCATTTTTGGCATTATCGACACTGTTTAAAATAAGCATAGTTGTACCGATCATCTTACTTATCGTTTGTATCATCTATTTGATTGTGTTGATGAACACGAATAAAAAGCATAGAAATGCTTGTATTGAAGCAGAGAAAAACAATGAAATATGGCATTTTCAACAGCAACAATCAGTAGATAAAATCGAAGCCTTGCAAGCAGAAATTGCGGAATTGAAACAACAAAAAGTCATCGATAATCAAGCAAACGACGCGAAGATAGATGCATTACAAAATACCAATACGCACAATCAACGTGTATTGGGTGAAATGCATCAAAAAGTGAGCCACTTAGATCAGCTTGTGCAAGATAAAGCAGACTTGCAAGCTCGCTTGGAAATGCAACTAGAAACAATACAGAAAGTTAGTGCTGAAAACTCAGCTTTGAAGTCATCTATCGAAAAAGAGCGCGAACACATGCAAGAAAAGTTGGATGTGTTAGATAAGGCTGAAAAGCGTTTGGGGACTGAGTTTGAAAATATTGCGAATAAGATATTTGAACAAAAGTCTGAAAAATTTACCAAAACCAGTGAATCAGGACTACATCAGTTATTGAGCCCATTAAAATTGCAAATAGATGATTTTAAAAAGCAAATTACTGACCAATATGTGTCTGAAGGCAAAGAGCGCGCGGCGCTGAAGTCTGAAATTTTAGGCTTAAAAGAGTTAAACCAGAAAATTACCGAAGAAGCCGCTGCTTTAACGAATGCCCTAAAAGGCGACAATAAGCAGCAAGGAAATTGGGGGGAAATCGTGCTTGAACGAGTACTCGAAGAGTCCGGTTTACGCAGCGGTCATGAGTATGAAGTGCAAAAGAGTACTGTTAATCAAGAGGGGAAGCGCTATCAACCCGACGTTGTCGTTCACTTGCCAGATAACAAGGACATTGTCATTGACTCAAAAGTTTCGTTGGTAGCATATGAGCGTTATGTAAATAGCGAAGATAAAACAGTGAAAGAACAATCACTTAAAGAGCATGTGAACTCAATTCGTGGACATATTAAAGGGCTTAGTAAAAAAGACTATCAAGACCTAGAAGGCCTTAAAACGCTTGATTACGTCCTGATGTTTGTACCAGTGGAGTCGGCATTCATTGCGGCTATTGAAGGTGACCAAAGCTTAGTTAAACTGGCCTTAGATAATCAGATTTTATTGGTTAGTCCAACCAATTTGTTAGTGGCCTTGCGTACTATTCACAATATTTGGCAGTATGAATATCAGAATCAAAATGCGGCTAAAATAGCTGAGCAAGCGCGAAAAATGTACGATAAATTTGCGAATTTTGTCGGTGACATGGAAAAAATCGGTAAAAACATTGAGTTAACCAATAGGTCATACGATGCAGCGATGAACAAATTATCTACAGGCAGAGGTAACTTAATTAATCAAGCGCAAGCATTTAAAAAATTAGGTGTAAACACCACCAAATCAATTGACGCAAAATACAATACTGAAGATGAGGCGCTAGCGCATTCTGATGATACTTCTCATGAGGATGACGCTGAATAGCACGTGTCCATAAATCAGATATACAGGTCAATAAAATAATACATCAATTAAAACACACTTACATGAAGATGCCCGGAATATGAACATAAATTTTGCAGAATACTCAGCCAGCGAACGTTACCACTTGATGACGCAAACCGTTATTCCAAGACCCATTGCATGGGCATTGACTGAGTCTGTAATTGACAATGATAGTGTACTCAATTTAGCGCCGTTTTCATATTTTACGGCGGTATCCAGTGACCCAGCTTTATTAATGTTGTCTGTCGGCAAGAAACCCACGTGTGAAAATAAGGATACGCTAAGTAATGTGCTTGAAAATAAAAAAATGGTCATTCACATTCCATGCGCTAAGCAAGCCACAGCCGTGACGCAGTCTGCAGCTACCTTAGCACACGGTGAGTCAGAGCTAGATGCAATAAACAGTCACGCGCCTGACAATGTCCTGACTACGGTGGATTTTGAAGGTTTTCAACTGCCTCGATTAAAAGAATGTGACATTGCTTTTGCATGTGATTTATTTGAAGTTAAGTATTTAGATAACACCAGCCAAGCGTTAATTTTTGTTGAGATAAAGCATATTTATCTTAACGAAGATATAACGTCGATGGACGATAAATTACGCTTAAAAGTGCATGCCGAAAAGGTACATCCTCTTGCACGTTTAGGCGCAAATGAATATGCAGGGATTACTGAACCATTTGTCGTTCAGCGACCTAAATAGCTGGTAAAAAGCGAGGTGCTGCTAGGACAATAGTATAATGGCCATGCCCAGTGTATTTAAAATAATATGAGGTATAGCGGCTGCTATGAGCCCTTTTTTGAGCGATTTCCGCTTCCAAAAGACGTAACTAATACTGAATAAATAAAAAGTCCATGTCGCGGTTAAGAATTTGATGGGTGCCAAAAGTCCGTGTAGCGCTCCCCAAACCAAAGCCGATATTACGCAACATTGTTGATTGCTTAGTTTACTTTTTATTAGCAAACTGACAAAAGCGCACAGTAGTATTGTCTCGGCAATGGGCGCAACAAACATGATAATTAGCAGGCCACGCATCGATAAATCGATACTTGTCGTATATTCGTTTAATTGGCCTTCCAAATTGATCCCGAAGAATTCTGCCCCAAGTGAAATGGTATACGCGCCAATAAAACTGATTAAACCTACGACTATACAATAGGGTATAAAATCAAGGTTTTTTATCCAAATAACAATGTACGGAGGAAAGGTGATCATGAGCTTAACAAGTGCTTATTGTATGTGTGTTTTTCAAAAAGTATTCTCCAAACTGTAACCAATTTGCTTCTTATTTACGTAATTTAACTGCTCTATTAGATGGCAGCCTCTTAATCGGGAATAAGTTTACCTTATTCCCATCTATTAAAGAAAATTGTTTATTGGGATAGTCGTCTACCTTGATTCATTTGCCCACCAGAGCTTTCCGTTCTTTCTCTATTTTTAATGTACGATTCAACGCTATTAGCAATTCGACCGCCTATATAGCCTAATACACTAATCGCAACTGCCGCTCTGACGCCACCCATGACATCACTCATTTCGTTCATATTTAATTCGCGCATTTATCTTTACTCCTATTTTCATTTATTTTTGCTAACGGCTATCGGTATTTAATCTATAAGGAAGATCCACTACTGGCTAAGTAGCCGAGAAGGAATCAATTAGGTAACTCTCTCAACATATTTAAAAAAACTGTTTTCGAAATGTCGCAATTCTACCTACTTTAAATCTCTGCAATATGGTTCAATTAGAACGTTCTTTGCCACTGTTAATTTTCAGTCGATATGTTGTGCGAGCTAGGAGATAGTAGATTGTTCTAGCGCTATTTTTAACTGAACTAGAGCACTGGATTTCTATAAAATAAGGCTTCCATTACTAGGTTTCCACAAAAGGATAAAAATATGTTTAGTAGGCGTTGTCCCTCTTGTAAGCAAAAAATATCTTTTAATTGGATTAGAAAAAACGTCAATGAGGATTACTTTAATTGTCCTCATTGTCATTGTTTATTAGCACCTAAATTTTCGAATGTCCTTATAAATAGTATTATTTTAGGGGCAGGGACAGGTGCTATTTTGGCTAAACTGACAAATATATCTTTAGAATTCATTATTATTATTTGTTCGTTTTCGGGTATGTTCCTTTTTCCCTCGAAAAAATCGATGAATAGAATACGCACCTATTAACTGTTTATAGGTGCTTTTTCATCGATTTTAAATTCTAAATTACGATTGTTACTGTTGTTGTGAAAGTCTTGTCTATATGCATTGGGAGAGCAATTAAATACACTTTTGAATGCGCGATTAAATGGTCCAATTGAAGCAAAACCACTTTCTAAGCCTATGACGAGTATTGTCCAATGATTGTAATCTGGTGTTTCAAGTAAGTCTTTAGCGTAGGCCACCCTCAGTTGATTTACATATTGGTTAAAGTTTTTAGCTTCAAAATATGTCCTAATTATTCTACTTACTCTGTATTCAGGTACGTTTAGCCGAGCGGCTATATCTTGCATTTTTAGGTTGTTCTGCAAGAAGAGTTTTTCGTCAATTAGTAAACGTTTTAGAGCATCAATCAGCAGTTGTTCGTCGTCTGGTATTGTTAATACGCTATTAGTTTTCGCCGCATTCTGACTGCTGGTATCATTACAATGTTGAGGAATAGTATTTGCCAATGATTTGCGTTTGTTTGCAATTGAATCATAGTGTTGCCAAAGTAAAATTGCTTGAATCGTCACTAAAATACTAATGGCCGAAACAACTACAAACCAAGGAAAAACATTACTAAAACGACTAGGCTCAATAAACGTTGTCGCAATGACTGAACACGCAAATACAGCACTGCCGAATACGCCTAAAAACATCATGCGTTGGTAACGCATTATTTTTGTGTCATTGTTAAAGCCTCTTATCGCCTCCCAAGCAGTGAGCATTAATACAGTGGAAGACAATAGTTCTGTAATGGCGCCAATAAAGTGTGAAATAGTATCTAGTGGTGTTGAACTGCCTGCACCAAATGCATCGGCCATCTTTATGCTTTGAATAAATACAACCAATATGCCAATGATGCCGGCAAACACAATATGTCTTAATTGAATGGCATTCTGCGTTCTGAACAAACCTCTTGCAACTAACCAACAACCGTTGCAAGTCACACAGGTGCCCAGTGCAATGAGATACTGATAAGGACCTAAACTTTCTGCACTAAGGTGCTGAGCGGCGACCATTGCCATCGAACCACTAAATGCTGCAAACGCTAAATGAACGGCTTTTTTCTTTTTTACCATTAGTTGGGCAATAAGCATGCTTAAACTAATGACTAAAAAAAGCAAATAGATAGAGTGAAGAGACATATGATTACATAAATTCAGTCAAGCATTGTGTTAGTAGTTTATTGGCTGTTAGCACAAAACGCGAATAGCATTTGTAAAGCAATGTGTCTCAATTTACTCCCATACCTTTGTGTTTTTGGTATCAAATTCCGAATTCGGCGAGAATATATATGCGATTGTATCGATAATTTCTGCTGGTTTAAGCAATATTGGATAATCAGTATGAATGGAAATACAACAGCTCCGCTACACAATACATTGGCCTTTTTTAGACTAAGTAGTCCACAACAATCCTTGAATACCTTGGTGAAGTCATGGTTTGTTGTGGCATTGGTTGGACAGTGGTTTTTTGCTGTTTACGTTTTTTTAATATCGGTATTGCCTGTGATTTCAGGTAAGCCTATGTCAGCCGATTTTTCGCACATGATAACAGGGCTAATTGTGGGGGATCACAAAGGCAATTTTATATTGTTTGCGCATTTGATACCGGCCGCAATATTGAGTTTTTGTGGTGTTTTACAACTTGTGCCACACATCAAATTGCGCTACCCAGCCTTTCATCGTTGGAATGGTCGTCTTTTTTTACTATTGGGCCTGATTGGCGCGTTAACAGGTTTATATTTAACGTGGATCAGAGGGTCTAGATTCAGTGATATTGGCGCAGTTGGTGTTACCATAAATGGTTTATTAATTCCTATTGCCGTTTATTTGGCATGGCGATATGCCCGCAAGGGTAGAGTTGATGCGCACAAACGATGGGCGGTGCATAGCTTCATGCTTGTGAATGGTGTTTGGACGCTACGTTTATACATGATGGGATGGTTTATAATAAACCAAGGTCCAAATGGTAATAACAATACTTTTGATGGTCCGGCAGACATGTTTTTTTCGTTCGCCTGTTACCTATTGCCGATGCTGATAGTTGAGCTCGTTTTTTGGGCTAGAAAACAAGGCAATACACTTCGCGTAGTTGGTGTGAGCATAATGATGGGCTTGGGTACTGCTGTTACTGCAATTGGTGTCATCGGTGCCGCAGCGTTTATGTGGTTACCACGCATACAAGTTTTATTAGTGAACGCCTAATGCAAACACCCTAGGGGCGAGGTTCTTGTGTCAGCTTTCTACTATGCTACATTAGTATGGTAGAAAGCAGATAGTCTAGGGTGGATGTATCGACAATTGGACCAGGAGTTTCGTTACGGTGGAGAAGAGTTTGTGATTGTATTGGAACAAACCGCTATTTTAGACGCTGTAAAATTGGCGATGTATTTGGGGCAAGAGGTAAATAAAGCGACGTGGTGTAATGTTGACTTAAATGTCACGGTGTCTTCTGGCATTGCACAATTTTTGGAACATGAAAGTGCTAGAGACTGGATATCAAGAGCAGACATTGCGCTATATAAAGCCAAAGCGAATGGACGTAATTGTTGTTTTGCCGACGACTTAAATAGTGAGCAACTAATTCAGCATGCAAAAAAATATGGCGTGGAAAACGACCTTAATCAATGACAAGAATAATAAAGGCGTTTAGCTTCATTAATCTGTGTTTGGCTCTCGTTTCATGCGTTATCAGCGTTAAGGTAAATGCAGAAACAAACGCTGTCGACAAACGTATCGCTAACGTTGATTCGGCACATTCAGAGCTGCATCGCGCAAAGGTATCGCTAGATAAAATCGTCGTAAAAAATGAGGCGGAATTATATGCAGCTGTGTCTCAAGCAAATGCTAATTCGCGCACAGCAATAGTCATTAGACGCGGAACGTATCTATTACACTCGACATTAAATGTTACTGGTGATTATATTACCATTCGCTCAGCGGACAATGCGCCATCATCAGTGGTATTAAAAGGCCCTGGCATGATTAAGATGCCTAGAGTATTTAATCTCATTCGTGTATCTGGGAAATACTTCACGCTTAGTGGCTTGACCGCTGAAGGCTCGCCCAACCACATAATACAAATTGCCGGTGAGTCTGACGCAGACTTCACAACCATTAAAAATTGTCGATTGCAAAATGCGCGAGAGCAGATTGTTAAAGTGAGCTCGAATGCACAGCAAAACGTATCATCAGACCTCGGGCGCATTGAAGACTGCGTATTTGCATATACCGCGGGTGTTGGACCTCAATATTACATTGGAGGGATAGATATGCATGGTGGAAAACAATGGCTTATTCGCAATAATCAGTTTTTTGGCATTGCAAGCCCAGAAAAACGCGTCGCTGAACATGCGATTCACTTGTGGAATAGCAGCGCGAATAATGTAGTGACGAATAATCTCATTATTAATTCAGACAGAGGTATTGGGTTTGGCTTGCAAGGACTAAAAAACGAGGCTGGCGTAATTATGAATAATATGATTGTTCATGCGGACTTAACGCACCCCAGTGCTGATGTTGGTATTGTTTTAGAAGAGTCACCTAACACTATCGTTAAAAACAATAAGGTAGTGTTGTTACACTCTTATCCAAATGCCATCGAATACCGATTTACATCCACTAAGAATGTGAAAATCGTTGCAAACCAAGTGAATAAAAAAATCCGTCGCCGGAATGGAGGGCATGCAGCATTAAGTGAAAATAGCGCTATTGAAAACGACCAAACATTCATTAACAAGTCAGCAAAAAAACTGCCTGCCGACTTGTTTGAAGTGTTTAAAGCGCGTCGTAAATGATGCGTTGTCAACTAGGGCTTTTCTCGCGTATGCCAAATGGTCAACAAATTTCGTTCTTCGTCTGTCATTTTCGTTTTATTCATAAATGGCATGTCTCGCGTGACAGTCGTGCGATGGATGATTTGATTTTCTAAACGTTCAATATCTTCCCAAGTATCTAAAATGACGCCTAATGGGGCGATTTTAAACACCTCATCAGTCGGTGCTGCGGAGTGACAGCCCGCGCAGTGAGTTTTGATAAGCGTTTGCACGGTTTCTTTCGAAGGTATGTTAACATTGGCTAAGCCGCCATCACTCACATGCGAATGTTCAGTTGTAGCCGGTGCTGGCGATTTAGGCCATGATACCCATGCAGCTAAAGCAAGCATCGCAACGAAGCCTGATACTAATATTGCTGGTTTAACAATACCTAAGTGCTTTAAATTAAAGAAATGTCTTATCCAAGCTGAAATGGCAATGATCAACACTAAAACTAACCAATTCAATTCATGTTGATAAGTCATAGGGTAGTGGTTACTTATCATGATGAATAGCAATGGAAGCGTGAAATAGTTGTTATGCACAGAACGTAACTTTGCACCTGCGCCCCATGCAGGATCAATGTCTAGCTTGTTGCTTACAGCGTTTACCATTTTACGCTGTGCGGGCATGATATTGAAAAACACGTTTCCAACCATGATTGTGCCAATGAGTGCGCCCATATGAATGTATGCACCGCGCCCACTAAACCACTGTGTCGCTAACCATGTAGCAAAGGTAATAAACAACATTAATGCTAATGCAAAGATTTTTGGGTATTTGCCCAAAGGGCTTCTGCATGCGACTTCATATACGGCTAAACCGACAAAGATATATGCAACGCCCATTGTGATAGCTTGGCTTTCCGACATTGCTTTAATGCTTGGGTCAATTAGATAAGCAGAGGCGCCAAAGTAATACACCAGAATAAGCAGGGCGAAGCCGCTCATCCATGTAGTATAAGCTTCCCATTTAAACCAATGAAGCGTACTTGGCATTTTTTCAGGGCCGTATGCATACTTTGCTACTTCGTAGAACCCGCCACCATGTACTGCCCACAAATCGCCTTTAATGCCTTTGTCTTTTTTCCACTGAGGGGGTTCACGTAAGCTATTGTCTAGCCATATAAAATAAAATGACGCACCAATCCAGGCGACACCTGCGATTACGTGAAACCATCTTACGGCGAGTGATAACCAATCAAGCCACGGCATTTACGGATTCCTTATGAGAGTTGGTTGTTCCCAATTGCGCGACACCGGCAATATAGGTTTGTTTAATACATCGTTCGTCGCCCAAAATTGATAAGGCAAAGAGAATGTCTGCACATTCAGCGTTTGCGTCAATTCTCAAGGTAGACAAGTCATTAAAATGAGGATCTAAGACGACAAAATCAGCAAAACTATTGGGATTTAGGTTGCCTATGTCTGCCTCGAGATCTAGCGCGGCAGCGGCGCCTTGCGTCATCATGTATAGTCCATTTAATGCGTCTATTGGTGCACCATTTATTTGGCTAATTTTATATGCTTCGCCATAGGTGCGTAATAAATTAAAACTTGTTCCTGCGCCCACATCACTGGCAAGCGCAATATTTACATTAAATTTGTCGGCGTTTGCCTTGTCGAAAAAACCACTGCCTAAGAATAGGTTTGAGCTAGGACAGAAGGCGGCGGTTGCGCCAGCATCCGCTAAACTTTGCCAATCATCGTCAGTCATATGTACGCAGTGGCCAAACACCGCTCTTTTCCGCAATAGGCCAAAATGTGCATACACATCTAAGTAGCTTTTGCGTGCAGGAAATAGTTGTTTAACCCATTCAATCTCTTCAAGGTTTTCAGACAAGTGGGTCTGAATAAATACGTCTGGATAGTCGGCGGCCAATTCGCCCAAGGCGTTGAGCTGTGCGTCTGTACTTGTTGGCGCAAACCTTGGCGTAATAGCGTATAGGTTTCGTCCCAGGCCATGCCATTTTTTTATTAGAGCTTCGCTATCTGAAACGGCGCTTTCAGCGGAATCACTGAGTTCATTTGGGCAGTGCCTGTCCATACACACCTTCCCGGTGATCATTGCCATATTGCGCTTAGAGGCGGCGGCAAATAACGCATCAGCAGAGTGGGAATGAACGGTAGAAAAGGCAAGGGCGGTCGTTGTGCCGTTTGCAACTAATTGCGACAGAAATATATCAGCCATTTTTTGGCAGTAATCAAACGACGAAAATTTGCATTCTGTTGGAAAGGTATATTGTTCTAACCATGTCAGCAGCTGTTCGCCATAGCTAGCAATCATTTCTGTTTGCGGAAAATGCACATGTCCATCAATTAGGCCTGGCACAATTAACTTGTTACTGTAGTCAATTGTCACTGCGTCAGGATATGCTGCTTTTATTGCGGCATATTCGCCTAACGCAATTATTTTGTCGCCTTTCACTACCAAACCGCCATCTTTTTGATAGATTAAATCATCCTTGGGTGAGGTACTCACTTTGGGAAAATGCGCAATATTAGCTCTGTATATATATGGCGTTGATATCACTTACTAACTACCTCTATAACTACTAAAACCATAAGGTGATATGAGTAAGGGGACATGGTAATGCCCGCCGTTTTCGGTGATATCAAAGGCAATATCGACATGTGGGTAAAAGCTCTCTCTGTGAGTATTTAACAAGTACTCTTTACAATGAAAGCGAAGAGAATAGGTACCGGCAACAAATGTTATCTCTCCCCACTCTTTACATCTTCCATCTGCGTTTGTGATGGATGATACCGTTTCTCCGTCTGGCGCGGTTAAGCTAATCTGCATATTTGCAGCAGGTTTACCTGTCGTAGTATCTAATACGTGACTGGATAAGCTATTCATGCACTTTTTTCTCCAAATGCTTTTTCAATGCGTAGTTGGGTTATTTTTAGCTGTTCTGCCGCCGCGTTGACAAATTCAGATTCGGTAGTATTTGTAATGCGTGCATTTAACATATCGAGCATTGCTTGGGCAGAAAGCCCACTAGCACACACTATAAATATAAATCCATGTTTGTCCAAATATGCTTGGTTTTGCGTTTTTAAATTAAGTAAAACTGCGTCGCTTGCTTCTTGAGTGCCGCTTTGCTCATTTGATGCCAATGCTTTGGTGTTTGCATATTTTTTACGTAATGTACTTAAATCACCAATCATGGGGTGACCACCAAACGCTTCTAAAAAATCTTCAGTTTGCATCTCGCCCCAACAACGCAACGCTTGTTCTTTTAATTGTATCGTGTCGTTGTAGGGGCGATTGCTCGCCATTAATTTGCACCAGCGGGAGGCAGTGCAGGTTTGCATAAACCAATTGATGGCGTCCACTGTCGTCAGTGTATTCAAGGTATTAATCGTCATTGTCATACTAGTTGCTCACTAGTGTTATTAATTTGGGCTTTGTGCGTCGCAGGTTCTTGCGGCGTTTCGGTTTTTTTGCTGCTAGTATTGTTGAGGAGGTTTATTAATTGTGCACTAATAGACACCGCGACTTCTACTGGCCGTTTACCTGAAATATCCAAGTTACCTATCGGGCTGCTAAGGCATGTAATTTGAGATTCGGTAAACCCTCGATTTGCTAAACGTGTTTTGAATCGTTTAGCTTTTGCGTTTGAACCAATCATACCCAAAAAGTTAAGTCGGCTCGTTTTTAAACCACATTCAACTAAGTCATAGTCTAATTGATGATTATGGGTTAACACTATTGCCCATGCATCTTTAGGGAGCGATGCCATCTCAGCGCTTGGGTCGTCATCTATGACACATTCGACATTTGACGGCATAGTGCCTATAAACTCTTCAAGTAACGACGCGCGATTATCAACCCAGCGTATTTGCAGTGGCAGTTGAGCTAATATAGGGACTAAAGCCTGTGCTACATGCCCAGCGCCAAAAATAGCAATATGTTGCGTATGTTGTACTTGTACTTCAAATAGTACTTTCATTGCACCACCACAACATTGGCCTAGGGCGCTTGCGAGCGGATAAGAGTGAATATATTGTTGTTGCTCGTTTTGAATTAACAATTCTCTTGCTTTTGTTATGGCGTCAAATTCAAGATGCCCGCCACCGATGGTATCGAACTGAGCATCTTCGGTAACAAGCATTTTGGTACCGCCTTCGCGGGGAGTAGAACCGGCGGTTTGCAATACCGTGATTAGTACATACGATCGTCCCTGTTGCTGGCATTGATACAAAGCTTCAAACCACGTATTGACAGGGATGCTTGCCATATTGTTCATCAAATACCACCTTGCATATCATTCACGGCGTTTAGCACGCGTTCAGCGGTTGCTGGTGTATCCAGTTGTGGATCTACCGTGTAGTTACTTAGGCTCGAAATTGCATCTTTCAGTGCGCACCAAACAGATATGGCTAACATGAAAGGCGGCTCTCCTACTGCTTTCGAGTGATAAATACTGTCTTCTGTATTCGGCCGATCGTATAAGTCGACATTGAATATTTTAGGTGTGTCGCCTATTGCCGGTATTTTGTAGGTGGCAAGGTTGTTACTCATTAGTCGACCGTCTTCATGCCAACGCAAATCTTCAGTGGTTAACCAACCCATGCCTTGTATAAAGCCGCCTTCAATTTGTCCTTTATCAATTGCTGGGTTTAGACTGGCACCAACATCGTGGAGTATGTCGACTCTATCGACAACATATTCGCCAGTGAGGGTATCAATAGTTACTTCTGACACTGAAGCACCATAGGCAAAATAGAAAAACGGGCGGCCTTTGCCTGTGCTTCTATCGTAATGGATTTTTGGCGTTTTATAGAAGCCATTGGCTGATAAAGAGACTCTACCAACATATGCCTGCTGTACAAGCGCAACGAAGTCGATGCAATGTTCATCGACGTAAACCTTATTGTTTGCAAATCTCACATTTTCTGCTTTTGCTTGATGTTGTGATGCAAAAAATTGCGCAAGTTCAGATTTAATTTTGAAGCAAGCATTTTGTACTGCTTTGCCATTCAGATCAGTACCACTCGACGCTGCCGTTGGCGAGGTGTTAGGTACTTTATCGGTGCGTGTAGAAGTAACATCTACATCATCAACAGAAACACCAAATTCATTTGCAGTAATTTGCGCAATTTTAGTGTGTAAACCTTGCCCCATCTCAGTGCCGCCATGGTTTGCCTGTATGCTACCATCTGTATAAACATGCACTAATGCGCCCGCTTGATTTAAATGCTTAGCGGTAAATGAAATACCAAATTTAACCGGTGTAATCGCCAAGCCTTTTTTCAGAATAGCGTGAGTTTGATTGAAGGTTTTGATGCTGTCGCGACGTTGCCAATAATCACTTGATTCCGCAAGTTTACTTAAGATATCTGGCAGTAAATTATTTTCGACCGTCATGCCATATTGCGTAGTGTTTCTCTTTGCATCGTCATATAGGTTATTAAGTCGTGTGGTCAGCGGATCTTGCCCTGTTTTACGTGCAATGGCGTCCATTATGGCTTCAGCCATAATCATGCCTTGTGGTCCACCAAAACCGCGATAGGCGGTATGTGATACCATGTTTGTTTGCAAACGATGCCCTGCAATGTGGCTATCACCTAAGTAGTAGCCGTTGTCAGCATGAAACATGGCGCGATCGACAATCGCGTCGGACAAATCCGGAGAATGTCCGCAATTGCCGTTAACAATAACTTGGGTTGCTTGAATTATGCCATTGTTGTTAATACCAACTTTAAAGCTGTTTTCAAATGGATGCCGTTTACCTGTCACCATCATATCTTGTTGTCGCGGTAAGCGAATTTTAACTGCACAATTATTGCGACTTGCCAAAAGCGCAGCAATACATGCCCATTGTGCCGCTTGTGTTTCTTTACCACCAAAACCGCCGCCCATGCGGCGCATATCTACCACTACTTTGTGAAGCTTAATATCCAATACTTCGGCCACAAGTTTTTGTACTTCGCTAGGGTGCTGGCTTGAGGTATAAACATGCATGCGGTCTTCTTCTTCAGGCACGGCGAGTGATACTTGTCCCTCTAGATAAACATGTTCTTGCCCGCCAACGGATAAGCTGCCTTCGAGCGTAAGCTCAGCCAATGCCATTGTTTTATCTGCGTCACCCATCTGCATTTCGTGTGATGGACGCACAAATCTAGTTGCTTCGTGAGCCGCATCAACGTCTAAAATATGTGGCGTCTCAATTATGTCGATATTGCCAAGCAAAGCAGCGCGTCTTGCATTCATTATCGAATCTGCTAATACCGCAAATATTGCTTGACCATTAAATTTTATTTCGCCGTCAGCAAGCACCGGGTCGCCATCAAATACCGGGGCAATGTCAACATGGCCTGGTACGTCCTTAGCGGTGATGACGTCAATAACGCCTTCGCTCGCACGGACCTTCTCCAAATTAACATTTGAAATTTTGCCACTTGTCGATTGGCTAATGCCAATTGCCGCGTATTTGGTATTGCTTGGCTCGGGCATGTCATCGACATAACGCGCGTTGCCACAGACCTGCCGCGTGGCGCTTTCGTGTCTTTTGCTTTTACCTACTTGCTTATTGGCATGAAGGTTTTCAGAAATAACAGCGCTTTGTTCTACCAGTTTACGCATGTTCAATCACCCTCGTAGCAATTTGCTGAGTGCTTGTGTTGGTTTCTAACCAAAAGCGATGCCAAAGGTTAACTACCACCGTTTTTCGATACGCGGCACTAGCACGCACATCGTCAATTGGAGCAAAGGCATCTTGCAGTATCGACTTTCCAAGGGTTAAGGTTTCTTTAGACGCCCAGTGTTTCCCAATGAGCGAGTCTTGCAGCAAGCTACTTTGTATCGGTGTAGCCGCAAGGCCACCAAATCCTGTCGAAAGGGCCTTGATACAATTTTTTTCATCTAATGCTAAATTAAATGCAGCGCATACTGCGGAAATATCGTCTTCAAAACGTTTCGAAATCTTATATGCTCTAATTTGGTTTTTGCTTTCAGGCAGCGGTACTTCAATCGCATCAATCCATTCATTTTTTTGGAGCTTAGTTTTTCGATAATCTACGAAGAATTCGTTTATTGGTATTTTTCTCACACTGTCTCCACTATCGACTAAAACGTTAGCATTTAAGGCCAACATAACAGGCGGCATATCGCCGATAGGAGAGGCGTTTGCAATGTTACCGCCCAATGTTGCTTGGTTGCGGATAGGGAGTGAGGCAAAACGTTCGACGATTTCGTCGAGCATCGGAAAATACTGCGTGAGTACGTCATGGATTTTATTTAATGGACTCGCTGCACCAAACACTAGTTTATCTGGGCGTTGTTCAATGCGCGAAAGCGCTGGTATATGCGATACGCTAATGAGTGTGTCTAACGCATTTAATTGCTGCGTATGCTCCAATGCTAAATCGGTGCTACCGGCGACTAATCGAGCTCTGGGATATTTGTTCAATGCTTGTTTCAGCAAAGCTCTTGTGGTCGGAAGGATGAGTTGTTCGGTACCGATATCAGTATTTTTGTTTATGTCAATCAAACGAGTAATAGTGAACGCTTCATTTGCCGTAAATGCGTCATTTGGTGTATTTGAACATGCCTCCAGTGCGGCATTAATAATAGGCTGATAGCCAGTGCAGCGGCATAAATTCCCAGAGAGAGCCGTTGTCACGTGGTGTCGCGCTAAGGTCGCCTCTTTTTCAGTGTTTGTTGTTTTATCTGAATGGTAAAGTGCAAACATCGACATAATAAAGCCAGGTGTACAAAAACCACATTGTGAGCCATGATTATCTACCATGGCTTGTT
The DNA here is from genome assembly GCF_030160655.1 of Agaribacter marinus. Taxonomy (GTDB): domain Bacteria; phylum Pseudomonadota; class Gammaproteobacteria; order Enterobacterales; family Alteromonadaceae; genus Glaciecola; species Glaciecola marina. The sequence continues at coordinate 1,008,280 of NZ_BSOT01000005.1, read as the reverse complement.
GCACCGGGTGCATGTTTGAGGTATTACCGATGTGTTCTACCGTAATGAGCTGTTTGCCGTGAATCGCCGATAAAAATGTAACGCAACTATTTAGGGAGTAGTAGTTTAAGCGTCGAGACGATGCTTGTTCTGTGTTAAGTTCGGCAACGACAACTGTGCAGGCGCCGCAATCGCCTGACGCGCAACCTTCTTTTGTCCCGCACATCGCGCGTGAATCACGTAGGTAATTTAGCACGGTTAAATCGGCTCTTTCGTGCTCGATACGCACAAGCTCATCATTTAATAAAAATTCAATCATCGAGCACTCTCTTAAATTTCATGATATCGTTGAGTCATTACTATATATGTGTTTCATTATAAAAAACAGACCAAATGGTCAAAAAAATCTTGCGGTTTATGTTAGCAAGTTATATACCTAAGCATAGATGATTTACAAAAAATAAGTTGATCTACTGTGGTAGCGCTTAATTTTGCTAGCTTTCGGTTTTTTTAATCTGTTTGCTTAGAGATAAGGCGCAATCGAATGTGCTTCATATTAGGGCGATAGATATTGAATTTGCACAGAGTTATGGCAACATTAGGATAGTTATGCGCAGCCGATTAAGAGACGCTATGCATAAAATATGATCTTATATCGAAATGAAGGTGGGATGCCTCTCTAATCGTTTTTTATGTATTGAAATCATTAGATTGAAGTTTCTAAAAGGGAAAATGTAGAATGACAACAAAAGCTGCTTTAGATGGGCGTATTGGCGCTAAAAATAAAGCAACGATCGTAAAGGCTGCAGAGCGGGCGTTTGCAAAGCATGGTTTTAAAGGTACCTCGGTACAACAAATTGCAGATGGCGCAGGTTTACCAAAAACAAATGTGTTGTACTATTTTAAGTCTAAACAAGGCGTTTACTTAGCAGTACTGCAGCAAATAATGGCGATTTGGAATTCTAGCTTTGACAAAGCTACTGTCAATGATGATCCAGCAGAAACGCTCGCTGAATATATTGCTGAAAAAATGGAAGTCTCTAGAACTCGGCCATTTGCGTCTAAAGTATTTGCTATGGAAATTATAAACGGCGCGACTAATTTGCATGGTTTCTTTTTAAAAGAACATAGAGAGTGGATGCAAGGGCGCACTGATGTCATTGATGCATGGGTAGCAGGTGGAAAAATGCCGAAAATAGATGCACATTACTTACTTTATCATATTTGGGCATCTACCCAGCATTACGCTGATTTTGCAACGCAAATTACTAATTTGCGCGGCAGCACCATGAAAAAAACTGATTATACAGATGCGACAGCGCATTTAGTTAGTTTAATACTTCAAGGTTGTGGTTTACAGGTTCCAGACGCATATAAAATTTGAAGGTAACTATGAGTAAAAATTCAGATACTTTACCCTTGTCTAACGATTGTTATCCCCGTGATCTCATTGGGTACGGCGAAAATCCGCCGCATCCTAAATGGCCTAATAATGCCAAAATTGCATTACAATTTGTCATCAATTATGAAGAAGGTGGTGAAAATTGCGTACTGCATGGGGATGCGCAATCCGAAATGTTCTTATCTGAAATAGTCGGTGCGCAAGCGTATCCTGATCGTCATTTGAGTATGGAGTCAATATACGAATATGGGAGTAGGGCTGGTTTCTGGCGACTTCATCGGTTGTTTACTTCATACAAAATGCCTGTCACTGTGTTTGGCGTGACGATGGCGATGGCTAGGCATCCGGAAGCGGTTGCCGCAATGCAGGCTGCAAATTGGGAAATCGCTAGTCATGCTATGCGTTGGATACATTATCAAGACATGGATATAGATACTGAACGTCAACAAATTGAAGACGCAATAACCCTCCACAAAACCTTAACCGGTGATAAACCATTGGGTTGGTATACTGGCCGCACTAGCCCGAACACCTTAAAACTTATCTCTGAGCGAGATGATATTTTGTATTGCGCAGATTCTTATGCTGATGATTTGCCTTACTATGACACTCACTACAATAAACCTCTGTTGATGGTGCCATATACTTTAGACACTAATGATATGCGTTTTGCGACGCCGCAGGGTTTTAATAGTGGCGAGCAGTTTTTTCATTATTTAAAGGACGCATTTGACGTATTACGAAGCGAGGGGGCGAGTGCACCAAAAATGCTGTCTATAGGCTTGCATTGCAGAATTATTGGTCGGCCGGGCAGGCTTATGGCACTCAAACGGTTTATGGACTATGTCAGTGAGTTTGATGATGTGTGGTGTTGTACACGTGCGGATATCGCGCAACATTGGTTGAAGCATTTCCCATACAAAGACATGAGTGCTTGTCGTTAGATGTGCATATGGCTTTTTACATCTCTGATTACTCAGCATTGCTAGCGTAACCGCTACCTATTGCTCTAAAAGGGAGTTCCAACCCCATTTCTGGTACTTGCAATGCTAGCCATGCCGGAAAGGTATTGCTGTTAGGTCCAGGAAACACCTTGTATTCGTTGGCCCAAGGGTAGTTTGCTATCGCATTTTCTAATTGTGGGATGAGGCGCGTAGCTTTGTCTCCTGTAATCTCTAAAAGCTTTTTTGGTTTGGCTCCGTACCAATATCTATCGGGGACAGGCGTGCTGTATGTTCTCAACGCGGGCAAACCACTATTTACTCGCCAACCAACGACTTCATATACCGTATACGCTTTACTGGCTTTGGGTTTAATCGCTAGCCAAGTGTGCACGGCAAACCAGCCTCGCCAGCTAAACGCATCTGCCGCATAAACTTCAATTACCGCGGGTTGATGCTCCAATGGATTGATAGCGATACCGGCCGGTTCTCGGCTAGCGGTTCGCCAGTCAGGCGACTGACAAGCTGTCAATGCAAGCAGCACGGAAATGAGCAGCAGCGTCTTCGTCAATGTCATTCTCTTTTGTTTATCTAGTGATAACAAGTATCGTCAACAACCATTTATCCTGAATTCAGATTATTTAAGGTCGAATATATTATTTATGGTCGAACGTATTATTTAAGGTCAAATACATAACGCAACACAAAGACCGCTGCCATTAAATAAGTGATGAGCGATACCTCTTTGAATTTTCCCGTCCCAACTTTTATGCCGACGTAGGTAATAAATCCTAAGGCAATGCCTTCACTAATACTAAAGGTCAGTGGCATGGCTAATAGTGCAATAGTTGCAGTAGCTAAACTCGCAATATCGTCAAAATCAATTTGTCGAATGGAGTCCATCATAAAAATACCAACCATGACGAGGGCTGGTGTCGTTGCCATTAACGGAATTACTTTCATCAGGGGTGTAAGGAACAGTGCTAGTACAAAGCATATTGCGACGACGACCGCTGTAAGACCCGTTCTACCGCCTGCTGATACCCCAGCTGCTGACTCCACATAACTCGTCACTGGCGATGTGCCCAGTCCTGCGCCTACGACACTTGCCGCTGCGTCTGCACTCATTGCGCCACCAATTTTAGGTAGTTTTCCGTTTTCATCTAATAGCTTGGCTCGCCTTGAGACGCCTATCAAGGTACCAATGGTATCGAACATGTTGACGAACATGAGGGCAAAAATAAGGTCCCATGTCTGGGCAAAGTTTTCAATCGGATACCAAATATCCATGGCAAGAAAGGTGTCACTTGCGGATTCAGGGAGGCCAATAACCGCCTCAGGGGCGCTGGTGAGGTATCCGTCACCTGAGGGAGTAATAGCGCCAATTAAGGTTAAGACAATGATGGATATTAATATTGCGCCAGTGACGCGCTTAATAATTAACACAACGGTAAGAATGATACCGGCAAGTGCAAGTAATACCGCAGGGTCAGACATGTTGCCTAGTGAAACAAGTGTTGCTGGGTTGTCGACGATTAATCCGGCGTTTTTTAAACCAATAAATGCGATGAATAAACCTATTCCGCATTGCACACCAATTTTTAGCGCAGCGGGTATCGCTTCAGCAATTTTTGTTCGAACGCCCGTGACGGACAACAATAGAAATAATACTCCATTCCAAAACACGATGCCTAATGCGGCTTCCCAAGGGATTTCTCGCGTAAGACAAATAGTAAAGGCAAAGAAAGCGTTTAAACCCATTCCTGGGGCTAACGCTATAGGGTAGTTGGTAAACGCAGCCATGAGCAGTGTGCCCAAGCATGCCGCTAGGGCAGTTACCGTAATTAACCCTGCGACCGGCATACCGCTTAAACCAAGAATACTTGGGTTTACAATAAGTATGTAAGACATTGCCGCAAAAGTGGTTAAACCTGCAATAATTTCGGTTTTTACTGTTGTGCCGTGTGCTTGTAATTTAAACACGCGGTCGATAAGCGAGATTGACATAAGCCTCCACTGCTTTTTAAAAAGCTTTTTATTTTTTATTTATGCGCGTACTTTTTATTTACTCGTACCAAGTATCGCGCACTGTTACTCAATTTCTTACCAATATAAACTATTGATAACACATATGCTTAGCAAGTGTTAACTGCAAATGCTAGGAAAGACTATAAAAGTACCAAGCAAAAAGTTGACCAAGTAGTCAGCTTGTTGGTCTAATATCTGCTAGAATGCATTTAAGCATTGTTCCCTGTTGTCAAACGCATAGCCTGCAAAGATACGCGAATACATAGATATATAAATAGATATAAAGCATTGTACCAAGCCAACGTTGGTTAAGTTGACCTAAATTTATGTGAAGAATTTCACACATGAACGTGTCTATAGGGACTGAACAGGTGCATAAAAAAGCGATGAAGCAATATTTTGGTGCAATATGAAGTATGGAGGAGGACTGAAATGGCAGATATAAAATTATTGGCGAGTTTACCAAAAGCAGAGTTGCATCTGCATATTGAAGGTACCTTGGAGCCTACGTTGATGTGGGCCTTAGCCAAAAAGCACGGAATTACACTACCGTACAACAGCGTTGACGATATCGCTAAGGCGTATCAATTTGATGATTTACAGAGTTTTTTGGATTTGTATTATCAAGGCGCTAATGTATTACGCGACGAAGACGATTTTTTCCAATTAATGTGGGCGTATTTGTTGCGCTGTAAAGAAGACAATGTTGTTCATACTGAAATGATGATTGACCCGCAAACACATACTAGTCGAGGCATTGGTTTCGACGTGTTTATGACAGGGTTTACGCGCGCAATAGAAAAAGCAAAAAATGAACTGGGTATTTCTTGTTACTTAATTTTGTCGTTTTTACGTCATTTATCCGAAGAAGATGCCATTGAAACATTGGCGCAAGCCAACGATTATTATGAGGACTTTATCGCGGTAGGCCTCGACAGTTCAGAACTAGGCAACCCACCAGAAAAGTTTGTAAACGTGTTTGAACAAGCGCGCGCGCTTGGATTCAAATGTGTCGCGCATGCAGGTGAAGAAGGGCCGCCAGAATATGTGTGGCAAGCCTTAGAGCTGTTAAAGGTCGATAGAATTGACCACGGCGTGCGTAGCGCAGAAGACCCTAAGTTGATGACGCACTTAGCAGCGCAAAAAATCCCACTGACAGTGTGTCCACAAAGCAACTTAAAGCTCCGTGTAGTTAATGATATGGCTGAGCACAATATTCTCAAACTATTGGATGAAGGGTTGTTGGTTACTGTCAATTCAGATGACCCATCATATTTTGGTGGGTATATGAATGATAATTTTGTCGCATTAAACGATGCATTATCTATGTCTGATGCGCAAATGATTAAACTGGCTAAGCATAGTTTTGATGGGAGTTTTCTGCCAGAAACAATAAAACAACAGTGGCTAAGCCATATTGATGATGTCGTTTCTAATAGAGTATCTAGCTAGTGCTATAGCGTGTGTAAGCACAGCAATTCCATAAATTTATCAATTAGTTATTTAACTAAAAAGATAGGTTGATTGTATTGAAAGTTTTATTAAATCAGTCGATAATCCTTATATCTCTGACGCATAAGTTAAGCTAAATGACCTAATTTTAGCTTAAGCACACTCTTTCAGGATTTCTCATGGAACATAAAAATGTTAGTTCTCGTTCGACCTCGCAAAAAGCGCTTCGTTTAAATCTGGACGACAAAAAATACGGTACTATCGTTGAAATTGGTGCTGGTCAGGAGGTTGCTCGGCAGTTTTTTCTAGCAGGTGCTGCCGCAGGCACAATCGCTAAAACAATGTCGGCATATGACATGAAGTTTTCTGACGCGATATATGGTGTGCAAGAAGATGGACGGTATGTAAGTAAAGCGCGTGTGAAAGCGATGATGGAGCAAGAATTTGATTTGGTGCTTCAACGTGTTAGTGAGGGGCGTTCAAAGTCCTCGCGTTACTTCGCATATGCTGCGACCGTAGCAGCCAAGAGCTTTAATCGTCAAAATGAATGTCACGCGTGGTGCGGCGTGCGTATCCAAATGTATCCGGGGGCTGAGCCTTCGAATATTAAGGTGCATGTCCGCATGCGCGATGACAATGCTGAGGCGCAACAGCAAGCCTTAGGTGTACTAGGCGTAAACTTAATTTATGCTGCTTATTATTACTTTGAAAATCCCAAAATGTTCATAGATTCGCTAAGTGATAGCATAAAACGTGGACGTATCGAAATTGATTCTATCGAATTCCTTGGCCCTTATTTCGAAGATATAGACAATCGTGCAATTAATATGCACCTAATTCGAAGCTGGAAAACTCGCGCCATCATGTTTAGACCGGATGGCAGCATATGTGTCCCAGCTGAAATGTTATACAAAAAGAATGTCCTTACTATTCGTGGCTCCTTCAGGCCCGTCACCAATTTAAATTTGGATATGATTGAGCAAGGCAAAGTGGCATTTTTCGAACACGAAGCCGTAACCGAAGATAACACGGTGGTGATCGCCGAGATTTCATTAAATGACGTCAAGGGTAATGACAATCACGTACCTGAAGAAGACTTAGTGCAGCGTGTGCAATCATTAAATTCGCTTGGATATAACGTGATGATTTCGGATTACACGCGTTATTTCTCTTTGCGCGCGTATTTCCGTCAGTATACCAAAATGGAAATTGGTATTGTGGTCGGTATGATTAATCTTAAACAGATTTTTGATGAAAATTCTTATCAAGGAGTCGAAGGCGGCATATTGGAAGGCTTTGGTAAATTATTCCCAGATAACACCCGCATGTTTATTTACCCTGAATTAAACACAGAAGGTGAAATTAGAGATTACAATGATTTTAAAGCCCAAGAACATTTACGCTTCTTGTATCGCCACTTACTTGAGAATGATTTTTTGACCGGCTTAGATACCAGTGATACTGAATTATTCAACATCTATTCAAGAGATGTGCTGAAACAGCTGAAGTCTGGCAGGGGAGAGTGGGAATCGCTTGTACCTAAGCTTGTAGCAGAACAAATCATTGAATTTGGCTTTTTCGGTTTTAAACAGCGCCGCAGATAACATCTATATTTAACGCTAGCACGTAGATTTTTCGTGCTAGCGCCTTCTTCCTGTTGTTAGTCTCACACATTATTCTTGTCGATTTAATTTTCGTTTCAATGGTTGATGTCATACAAGATATCGTCATTTAACTTTTTGTCCGCATAATACCTACACCCTTATTTATTCTTCCCGTAAACACCTAATGCAATAGGTCTACGAAAACAAATGTTCGTCATGCGCTGTTGTCATATTTATTTTTATACATAAATGTACAAAAATATTGAAAAACAATTTAATATACAATATTGTATAAAAGGTTGAAGCGCTATGACGTGATTTCAACTTTCCGCACAGTATTTATTAAATTTATTCAAAACAGGAATACGAGATGACAGACTTATTTTCGCCAGTAACCATCGGTGATTACCAGCTCAAAAATCGCATCATTATGGCACCGTTAACCAGAGCGAGATCACTTATTGGTGCTGTACCAATGGCTGAACTCAAAGCCGAATATTATTCTCAAAGGGCAAGCGCAGGCTTAATTATTGCGGAAGCAACCGCGGTATCTAAAACCGGGTTGGGGTGGTTAGATACAAGTGGTATGTGGAACGACGAGCAACAGGCCGCGTGGGCAAAGGTTACGAGAGCTGTGCACGATAAAAATGGAAAAATATTCATTCAACTCTGGCACATGGGAGCGGCTGTTACGACTGATTTTCTCGATGGGCAATTACCTATTTCGTCATCAAATGTAAACTTGTCTGGAGAAATAAGAACACCGACAGGACGCAAGCAAGCACTTAGTGAACCTCGTCCCATTAAGTTAGAAGATATTCCAGATGTACAACAAGAGTATGTAGATGCAGCTATACGTGCAATTGCCGCGGGGTTTGATGGTGTTGAAATTCACGCAGCAAATGGCTTTTTAATTGATCAGTTTACTCGTGATGGTAGCAACAAGCGACAAGATGAATATGGCGGTTCAATTGATAATCGTATTCGTTTTGCCTTAGAAATTGTGGATAAAACGGTTCAAGCCATAGGCGCAGGTAAAGTCGGTATCCGTATTTCGCCAACCAACAAGGTTTGGGGTATCAATGATAGCAATTATCGCGCAACATTTTCTCGTTTGGTGGAAAAATTAAATGGCTTCAACCTTGCGTATTTACACGTTTTGGAGCCAAAACCAGACAGTGGGCACCCAATGGAAACTATCGATTATTTGACACCTGAATTGCGCTCCATTTATCAGGGGAATCTAATTGCAAATGGTGGATATACTAAAGCCAGTGGTGACAAAGCGATTGCGACTGGTGCTGCGGATGGTATTGCCTTTGGTATCCCTTTTATAGCTAACCCAGATCTTGTCGAACGATTTAAAGTTGGTGGTGAATTGGCTACGCCAGACCAAGAAACGTTCTATACAAATGACGCCATAGGGTATACCGACTACCCATCAATGAATGCTACGGCGTAACATCAATTTACTTAATTATTGGCTTATATAAATCCAAAGAATGGAAATTACCTTATGTTTAAAATATCTAGTGCATTACTTCTTTCACACTTGCTAATAGTCTCGGCTTCCGCATTGGCTCAAGACCCGAATACGTCAACAAAGGTACCCGAAGAGTTACCGCAGTTGGGCTCCAAAGGTACACAAAAAACAAGTTTAACGGGGCTTAAGTTTGACCATTTTGGCGATAAAGTAAAACGCCAATTTATCAGTGGACAAAATGGCATGCTTGCATGGTTCACCTTAGCTAAAGGGGCCGAAGTACCATGGCATACACATGAGGCCGAACAAATATCACATGTCATTTCTGGTGAGATGATATTAACGGTAGGGATCGATGAGAAGGAATATCGATTAAAACGAGGGGATATTATTGTGATCCCACCGCATGTACCTCACAAAGGGCGAGCCTTAGTTGATACTGTGGAGATTGATGTTTTCTCTCCAATTCGCAAGGACTGGTTAGAAGGCACTGATCAATATCTTCAGGATATAGACTGATATTGAACAATCATAGTAAGCGAGGAAACTATGGACAAAAGTATGCTAAGCATTGCATGTCTATTTGGGTTATCAATTTCATATTGGCCAGTAGTTGCCGAGGAGAGTCGGCCTGCGCCATATGAAATAATTGCGGAGTTGGAACATGGACCAGGAAATGTCGCAGTTGGCCCGACAGGGCGGATCATTTTCAGTTTGCATCAAATGTATAGCCCTGACATCAACGTAATGGAACTGATGGCTGACGGTACTACTCGCCCATACCCCTCTGAGGCGTGGGCTAGGCCACCCAACGGGGAGGAAGAACTTGGTACGCATGCCGTACTTGGTGTGGTGATTGATCAGAATCAAACGCTTTGGCTTTTGGACAATGCATCGTCACCGCCGCGTTTAATTGCATGGGATATGAAAAACGAGCGCTTAAAGCGCATATATCCTTTATCGTCTGGTAGTTATACGCCTAAAAACACGATGATAAATGACCTTGCCGTGAATTTATCAGATAAGAAAGTGTACATTGCTGATATATTTGGTGATCAAGGTGCCGGTTTGATTGTTGTTGATATCCAAACTGGAGACGTGAGAACAGTGTTAAGAGGCCATAAAAGCACGAGTGCCGAACTTGATAGTGATCTCATCATTGGCGGGCGAGGTCTTCGAATGAAGACCGACGCTGAGATCATAACGCCTAAAATTGGTGTAAATCCGATTACCATTGATTCGCAAAATAAGTATGTATATTACGGCGCTATGCATGGCACATCGATTTACCGGATTCCAACAAGTGCATTGAATGATGAAACTTTGAGCCCTAGTCAGTTGAAAAAAACGATCGAAAGATTTGGCGACAAACCAGTGAGTGATGGCATCTCTATCGACGAAGCTGGCAATGTGTATGTGACCGACTTGCAAGGTTACGGTATTGGCGTTACAGCACCTAACGGCAAATACAGACGTCTATTTACGGACCGAGATACATTTATATGGCCTGATGGATTGTCTACAGCACCTAAAGGGACAATAGTCGGGACGATAAATCAACTTAACCGTTCTGCGCCTTTAAACGCTGGATATGATGAATCTAAACCGCCTTTCTATATATATCGTTTTAATGCAATAGCCGATGTAAAAATTGGTCGTTAATGTTTCAACGGGTATAGGTTAATTAAGACACCTGTTAAATACCTTATAAATGCATTAACTATTATCAATAGACAGTGCCAATATGGCACTGACTTTAGCCAAGCCGTAACTAGTTTCTTTATTCCAATGATTAAATACATTCTGCACGGTTTGCATTTCAGTTTTGGTAGCGGGTGCGTTTTTTATGATGCCAAAGTGTTTCAACGCCCTGATACCGTCTTCACCCAGCAAAAAACCATCTTTTCCGATGTGTCTAAGGAAAAATTGCGCTGTCTTTGTCCCCAGCCGTGCGCCGTGTGTCTGTAGATAAGCCAATAAGTTAATGAAGTCATCTTCTTCCCAATAAGCAATCATCGACGCAAACGAACTGTGGTGTTTGCTAACGTTCAAAATCATATTGGCGTTCTTTTGGACCGACTCAATTTTTGCGCGGTTTTTAACGATATGCTCATTGTTACTTAACTGCTGTATATCGCCGATGCTCATATTAGCGCAACGCGTGATATCAAATTGCCAAAAGGCATCCTCAAACGCTTGCCATCTTTGTCTGATCACGTCCCAATTAAATCCTGCTTGAAAGATAGACTTAGTCATTTCTGCCAGCATATACCGGTCTGATAGTTGAGCGATAACGTCAGGCGTAATACTTGTTTGGGAAGAAGAGCGCGCAGCTTCCCTTTCGTTGGAGAGCGTGTTTCTCGATTGTAAAAAATGAGGGATACATATTTGTACCTAAACTTACTCGTTATTATTGAACTTCTTCATATTTTGCAATTACCATATCCGACGCGGCTTCCCGTAAAGGAATAATGCGTTGATACTCTGCTGACTCATACCAGCTTTCCATCGCGCCTATGTCAGGGAACTTTATAATACCGACGGCATTATGCGCTCTTTCTTCTGGCGTAAAACTGCCTAAGTATTTGCCTCGTGTAAGCATTTCGCCGCCAAATTGTGTAACTAATTGACCTGCTTTTTTAGCATACGCTTGAAACTTCTCAACGTCTTTTACCGTTACGGTTGAAACAAAAAATGCGCTCATCGTTGATCCTTATATTTTGTGATAAATTAAAATGTAAATTTGGGGTGTCAGATTAAATGTTGTTAAGTGCCTTTAAGATATCTTCAGGTTCAGCTCTTTTACGATAATTGTTAGGCACAAATGCCCATTTAACAAAGCCGTCCGCACCAACAACGTATGTTGCTGGATCAGCAAACGCGTATGAGTTGTCGCCATTCGCTCGTTCAACGTCAAATGACAGCATATCCAATAACCGTTTATGCGAGCTTGGTAATTCGAAAACAAGGCCAAATTTACGGGCTACCTCTGTCTTTGCGTCGTGCAAAATGTCGAAATCGACCACACGTTTGGCGCTTTCTTTCGCCTCACTCGGCGCATTCGACTGCGCCAAAACCTCCATCGCGTTTTCTGTTTCCGGTGTTATTGCCACAAGCTGAGCGCCAGTTGCATGTATGTCGTTAAGTACGGCGTTGTAAGCTGCAAGTTGCATATTGCAAAACGGGCACCAAACGCCACGGTAGAAGGTAATGACCAATGGTCCATCCGTTAAGTATTCAGTTAAGCTACGGTAACTCCCATTTCTATCTTTTAGCGTAAAGTCGGGGACTTTATCTCCCACATTGATAGCATGTTCTACGATCGCCATTGCGCTTATTTCACCGGCACCTTGTTCAATTAACGATACAAGTTCAGGCGGTAAATTTTCTCTAAACGACGCGATGCTTTCTCGAATTTGTTCATTCAGTGACATTTTATTTTCTCTACTTACAATTATTCGTTAATGCGTCTAAGCCAGTCTGACAATGAGCGACCTATAGCGTGTGGTTGATCTTCCTGAATAAAGTGAAGTCCTTGACCCACGTACGCTGTTTCGAGGTGTTTTATCGTGTTTTCGTAGTGCGGAACTAATTCGGGCGGTGTAACGACACCGGGGTCTGCGTAGATTAAGAGCACAGGCTTTTCGGTTTTTGCCATATACGCATGTATCTCTTCCATCAACTCGACGTTTTGGGCAGGCTCGCCAGCGATTGGTACCTCCCTAGGCCAAGCTAGCAAGGGTTTTCGAGACGATATATCAACATATGGTTTGCGATACGCATTATGCGCTGTTTCACCTAAGTTACGAGACATCATTTGAGGTAAAATACCTTCGACAAACATGTGTTGGTCAATGATCATTTTCTCGCCTTGTTTTGGCGTTTTCATCGCTCGAAACATGTTGCCCATTTCTTTACCCATTGCCTCAAAACTTGCATATGGAAAAAGCGGAGGTAACACACCTTCCATAAATGCAATAGCCTTCACATTATCGGGACGTATTGTCGCATAGTGCCAACCGAGTGCTGCTCCCCAATCGTGAGCGACAATTGTTATGTTTTTCAATTTCAAAGCCTTAACAAAGGCCTCTAGGTAGGACGCATGGTCGGCAAAGCTATAATCAATATCTGGTTTGTCGGAATACCCCATACCAATTAGATCAACAGCGATTGTTCGTCCCTGTTTTTCCACCATAGGCGTAATGTTTCGCCATAGGTACGATGATGTGGGATTGCCATGCAAAAACAAGATTGGATCCCCTTGTCCAGCTTCTGAGTAGTGCATTTTTACGCCCTTGACGTTTACAAACTTGTCTTTCGTAAACGCGGTTTCCGCCACTTCTTTTAATAGCAGCTTGTACGCTGTGTTGAGCGTGCTATTTTGTGCGTTTACTATACTTACTGACAACGTAAGTGAGCCGAAAATAACCGCCGTTATTATTTTTTTTAAATGTGTATATTCCATATGATGGGCCTCTTTAGTTCTAACTATGCCGCCGGTGTAAATTCAGCTTTGTCAGCCTCAAAACCCGATACAAACTCAGGGAGCGTTTTAACGTCATTCACTAACCGTTTTACGTTGTTGCCAAGTACTATTTCTGTATCTGGGAAGTAGTTGTTCCATGCACTAAAGACCGCTGCCATATAGTCCATGTGCGATGGGGTATCACCTAAAATGAACTTATGTGTTGATAGGCGTATATCCAGTATTTGCCATAACGGCGACAGCTTATCTGCGAGCTCTTGCATAATTAACGTTTTGATATCGTTTGCGACATTTTCATTCGATGCTATTGCAAAAATTTTTGCATAGGCTGGATGGAGTGTTGCATAGATAAAATTTAACCATTGATAAAATTCAGCTCTCTCGGCAACATCTTTTGGCAATACATCTTGATTATGTTTTTCAATAAGGTAGAGGGCAATTGCCGCCCCTTCTGTTATTACATGGCCTTCATCTGTTCGTAGTGCTGGTACCTGATTCGTTGCTACGATTTCTGCATAGTTACTTACATCATCTCGGTTAACAGAAGTGAAGTTAAGTTCCAGTTTTTTCATTAAAACGGCAATGCCTGTCGAGCATGAGCCTGGGATTGTATAAAGTGTGTACATTTTGTTTCCTTTCGCTATTTATTAATTTATACAATATTGTATAAAAACAATATGTGTCAAGGATTTTTATTCTTCGTTGTATAAAAATTAGAATTTTGCTAATCTACAAACATAGAGGAGCAAGAATGACAACAACCAAAAATAGAGAAACCAATAAACAGACAAAGAAGAGAACGCGCGGTCGGCCGAGTATTTTTGACCGAGATAAACTCATTCAAGAGGTCACTCAATTGTTCTGGACAAGTGGTTACAAAGCACTTTCATTTAACGAAATATCGCAAGAGACAGGCCTTACAAGAGCGAGCTTGTATAACGCTTTTGGTAGCAAAGAAGCCCTACTGATGGAAGCACTCGATGTATACTTTGCGCAAGCGCCGGATACTGCCCTACGACATATCAAAAAAGGAGAGCTGGTTGGTCCCGTATTTTTTAAAGTGTTTAAAGTAGGTTGTCAGCGTTGGGCATCTGACGAAAAACGCAGAGGCTGTTTTGGCGTAAATTGCCTTAATGAGTTGATGAACAGCCAATCTGAGCTAGGAGACTCGTTTAAAGCGATGTATGAAGAAAAACGATTATTCATTGTTAGCCTGATAAAACGGGCCATAATTCAAGAAGAGTTACCCATTAATACCAACGCAGAGGCAACGGGAAATATGATTTTAGCGTTTATGTCGGGTTTTAGTACATTTTCCAAAAGTGGTATCAGTGAAGCGTTGTTACAGGAAATGTGTAGAGCTTTTCTTGAAAATATCGGTTTTCAGCTCACTCCAAATAAATAAGTTAACCAATCATAAATTCGTTTTTTACTCAATTTAGTTCCTGTATTTGGCAAGCTTTTGTTAGAAAAACTTTCAGCCCAGTTAGCCATACAATTTGCCGTTAGGTATCTTGCAAAGAACTGTTTACTTTATGTACGTTTTTTCGCTATGCTTGATTTGCGCTAGGGCAAAGCTACATAGCGAAAATATAAAATAAATTATCGGTGAATGTTGCACAGGGAGTGGAGGGATTCTTATGGCGACAAAAACATGTTCAATGTGTTTTGGATCTTGCTATATAGATTCGGGCGAATACGAACGTTGTTATTCGTGTGGCGGTAGCGGTCACGGCTCATATACTGACGTGAACTGCTCAGCTTGTGGTGGCTCTGGCAACTCAAGCACGACGCGTAAAGATCAGTGTTGGCAATGTTATGGTACGGGTGTAGAAAATGTACCGGATGCGCCTTCTACCCCCAAATATACCAAAGCCGCAGAACCTCAAAAAACTTCAACTAAAACGGCCGTTAATACTGCCACTAAAGGAACAAAAAGTACGCATACAAACAAACGTCAATCAGCTTCTCAGCAAAAAAAGCAGGTAGAGGACGTTATTGGTGGTATCGCCATTATTGTGGGTGTAATAGTCGCTTTTATTGTTTACGACGAGAAGGCGTCGGTGAAAGAAGCGGTGATATCAGGCATAGTCTCTATGATTGCTGCGGGCGTCGCTTCATATTTTATTTATTACGCCGTAAAGCTTGCCGTTAAAGTATTTCAAGTACTGTTAGTATTTGTATTTTGGGCAGCCATTATCGTTTTTGTGGCTAACGCGCTTGACGCCAAGTGGGCGGGAGATGTTATACGTTTTGTTGAAGAGTTGATTGATTCAGCCGGGCACACGAGCGCAGAAAAAGATTCACACGCGGTGAATGAGCCGCCCTACTATTATACGTCCTGCATTATTAACAATACGGTCAATAGTATAGATTTTCAATATCGATATGAAAATGAGGGTCAGTGGAAAAGCGTCAGTTTACTTCCCAAATATGGCCAATGGATTGGGTCGCCGAACGATCAAAAGATTTTCATTAGATTTGATGAAAGTTATGCGTCAGGGTTTCAGGCGAAAGAGTATTGGTTAAAACGCAAATATACTGACCAAGAGTGTGCAGGTGCATACCGATACGAATTTTTTGCTACAGGTAGCATGATTGATGCTCGAGAGCTCTAGGCTTTTACAGGGCGCCATGCACCGAATACTGGTCGGGCTTGTCTATTTACTCAATGTGTTAGGATAAAGTTAATGGTTTGTTGTTTCGCCATTGATGTATTGTTGAACGTCACTAAAAGAAAATTTATCTAATGACAAAAGGACGACATTATGAAAGCAACAGGAAAGAGATCCCTCAAAACACTTCCGAAAATTAAACCTTTTACGTCTACTGAGACACACCGGCAACTGCACCTTGACGCTAGACAAGGTCCCGTAAAAGCAGATGTATATTTGCATATACCTGATAAGTCGACTCCCAGTAAGTGGTACATGACCTCGTCTGATCAAGTCGTCGATGATTTTGTGGCTTATATAGAGACGCAAGATAAGCGAAAAAGAGCAAGGTTAGACATTTGTATTAATAGCGCAGATGAATCCATTACTTTTGCTAAGGCCGGCGCAGTCGGTTGCAGTCAAACGTTTGATGGCTTGTTGTTTGCGGCAGGGAATGAAGAATTAAATGAAGTGAAAGCATTTAAAACCAGTATTCTTAAGCGAGGACGAGAGCTTCGTTTAGACATATTGCCTTCTGCATTTTGGCTCAAAACGAGTTCAGGTGGCAAGGCCGTCGGTGGAGGCAAGTTTGGGTTTAGGTTTGTACTTCAAGATAAAGAAGAAAATATATTATTGTCTTATGATCCTATGATTATCCTGCCTGACTGGGAACCTGTGAGATAAGAATGTATTACCACGGCCTACATTGAGCTTGTAAGAGATTCAAACCAAATAATGTTAAACCAACTCATGGGCACGCCTTGCTCACTCGCTCTATTTTTGTATGCAATGGCGGTCGCGTTTTCGTCAAGGATGGCATAGACAAGGGATAGGAAGTAAAGCGTAAACGGATCGTTTGCGCCTTTGTTTTCGGCTTCAATTAGTACCTTTAAGGCTTTGTTTTTTTGGCCCAACTGCGCGTATGCTTGAGCGAGTGTTAAAAGGTCATTTTGACTTGGCTTTTCAATCGCAAGTAACTGTGAAATAACTTGTTGGTACAAGATGTTTGATTGTGCCTCGTTGCCTTGTATCAGCATTGAATCGGCTAAATTGATCAGAATTTGAGGATTGTTTGGCGCCATTTCTACTGCTTTTTGTAAATGGGGCACAGCTTTGTCAGTTTCACCATTCATTAAAAAGGCAAAGCCCAGATTACTCTGTGTAGTGGCGTTATCACCCTGATTGAGCTCAATTAATGCCTGGTAAGATGCTACTACTGCATTCCAGTCACCCGTGTAATAGCGCGCAATACCCTGTAACTCTAAGCCTTTAACATGCTCAGGCGCACGTGTGAGTAAACGCGTTAGAATTGATAGTGACTTATCTGTTTCGCCTGAGCGAAACAACATCAGTGCGTAGTTATATAAGTGCTGGGTAGACGGTCTGTCTTCCACTAGCGTGCTAAATAAGGCTTTTGCCTTTTCAGCCAACCCTTGAGAAAAGTACCAGCGAGCCCTTATTGACCTTACTGAATCATCGACAATATCCTTGTTTTCAAGCAATAATAGCCATTCTTCAGCCTTATCAAAGTTACGGGCTGCGAGCTCAATCTCAGCTGCTGCTGACATCAAACGTTTTTTCCTTTGAATATCGTTGATATCTTTTAACAATGCTCTCGACTTTTGCAACCAAACATCATCCCTGGTAACAAAGTATTGTTCTCTGTAACGGAGCAGTAGTGCATGGCATAGTGCTTCTAACTGACAACTAGAATCCGTCAAAGACGCTAATGCGCTAATGTATGTATCAGCATTGATGCTTTGTGTTTGATAGCTATTTTTTAATGCAAGAAACTTTCGGTATTCCTGCTCATTAATATTTTTCCTCTTTACAGTACTGTTTGTTATTGATGCATTTACCCATTTGTACAAAAACTCTTGCACAATATCACTTACGAACAATAGCCTATCTGTTGGGACTTGAATCTGTTCTTGTTTGGTTAGTATTGCCGGTGATTCCTCCCAAAAGCTAAAGGTGACAGCACAGGCATTTAAGGTGCAATCGAGCGTCGTAAACAATACATGTTCAGCCGCTGTGATCCGTTGAATGTCGGATATACTTGTGAGAGTGTCAGGTACTTCACTTGAGGCAACGAGTTTAAAGGTATCAATGGATTGGAATACATTAACGGTTGCTTGGTGAACCGATGCTTGAATAAGTGGGATATCAGGTAGTTCCAAGCCTTGGTTTATTTCAGGCGGCATGACGGTAATGTAATTGATTTGTTTAGGCCACTGAAACCAAACTGTTAGCGCAATAAGCACGACGACACTTACTATACTGCCCCAAAATACGCGTTTTCTGCGCTGTGAAATTGTTTGGTGTGCGCTAATGAGTATTGGGTTGTTTTGTTCAATCGTGTGTTGGTTTAGTGGGTTGAAGTCGCTCGTGAGTATTGTTTTTATTCGCTGCACAATTTCAGCAGCAGAAACCGGGCGCTTACTAGGGTTTCTCTCTAGCATTTGCATGATAAGTTGGTTGACTGCTGAGTAATTTGAGCGCAGTTGAGGTGCTGGATTTGTGGTACGTTCAGCGAGTGAGTTTGCAATATCACCCGCATGTGCAAACGGATGCGCGCCGGCAACCAGGTCAAACATTAATATGCCCAATGAATATATATCACTTGCTGTCGTTACTTCTTGTTGGGCTATTTGCTCGGGACTTAAGGAATAAAAACTACCGACACTTAGTGAATCTATTTTTTCCGTGTCATGTGTAAGCGTTTGTGCGATGCCAAAATCGCCAATTTTAAGCTGTTGATTAGTGTCAAAGAAAATATTACTTGGTTTAATATCTTGGTGAACTAAGCCCGCTTGATGGATGGCATCCAGCCCTTTTGCGATTTCTATGCCGTACTGCAAGGCTTTTTCTAGTGTTGGGCGTGTTTCTAGGAGCGCATTGGCGAGTGTTTTACCTGGTAGGTATTCCATTACCAATGCAATCGAGTCTGTTTGTTCAACGATATCCAGCACAGATACCACATTGGGGTGGTTTATCTTTGCAAGTATTTGTGCTTCTCTTGTTAGGTCCTGTTGCTGGTAGTCATACAAGACTTTGATTGCGACCCATCTCAATAGTCGTTTATCGTATGCTTTAAATACTCGGGCACTGCCACCTGAGCCTATTTCGGCATCAATTGAGTATATACCAATGTAATCAGGTCGGTCGTCCATGTGTGTCTCAAATTAGCTAGGGCAAAGAGATAGTAAGGAGAAGAACTGCACGCTGCAAACCTTCATAAAATCAAATACAAGCGACTAATAATGTAGCTCATAGATAGCGGAATGTCGAATAAATGCACAGAGGCTTTAATCTATCCTCCGGTGTGGTATCCGGTATCGCAATTTGTGGGGCTAGGTGGCGCGAATCAGCTACGCATATAGACCTAATTCATGAAGCCTTCGTCTAAGTGCTTGCTTTGAAATTTTTAATGTGGGGATCATTTTATCGAGGTTACCTGCGCAGTTAGCATATACTGTTTGTATTTCACATGCGGGAATGTCTGCTGCGCGGCGTAGATGTTCACTCGCGTCTATTTTTTGATATAAGGCGGTGCGCGAAATATTTAATGCGGTCGCCGCTAACTTGATTTGCCATTGGTACTTTTGTAACGCCGCAAGCACTTCTTCATCAGATATTTGTTTGGGTTTGCGCTGCGATAGCGCCTCTGTTTGTGACGGTTCGGTCATATTATTCAAGGCGTTATCGCGAGCAGCTTGGGCAACATTACTTTGTTCGATAACTGTTTCAACAAAATGCTGCCAGTTAAAGCGGCTAACATCATCAAACCCCATTAGTGCGACACTAAGTTGGGTGGCAACGTTCTTAAGTTGCCTGACGTTACCTGGCCATTCTAACGTACTACATTGTGCAAAAAACCACGCCCAAAAATAAAGGCCATTGGGTTCACAGTGCAGTAATTTGTTTAGTTGCCCTGTTTCTTTCAGTGACTGAAGCAAGAAATGACGCAAAATACAGCAAATATCTTCGCGTCGCCGACGCAATGGTAGCATTTCGATGACAAGCCCAGATAGTCTTTGTAACAATGGCATACGAAAAGACTCTTGGCCGATGAGTGCTTCTAGATTAGCGTCAGTAGAGGCAACAATGCGCACGTTTAAAGGGATTTCTTGCTCACTTCCCACAGGCTGAATCACGCCCGTCTCAAGGGCGCGTAATAGCGCTACTTGCACTTCTACAGGCGCTTCACCAATTTCGTCGAGAAACAAGGTACTATTATTTGCTTCTAAGAAACATCCATTACGAGATACCGCACCGGTAAACGCTCCCTTAACACTGCCAAATAGTTCAGCGTTCACTAACTCTTTAGATATCGCGCCCATATTGATAGATATTAATTTGGCAGACTTGCGCGGGCTACACGAATGAATTGCCTGTGCTATGAGCTCCTTACCCGTACCCGATTCGCCTCGAATAAGTACAGGCATTTTTAAGGACGCTACTTTTGTCACTAAATCTCGCGCTTGGCGTGTCGCGTCACTTACACCGATAATACCCATATCATATTCTGTATGCATTGGGGCCGGTGTGGTTAAATGGACAATAAGCACTATACGGCCACCAAGAGTAATGGCAACGCCGCTTTTTAGTTCAGATTCAGACATATTAATCGATTGTATGTCTGGGTTGGTAACGCTCGCTATGTTTGTGGTGCTGCCTCTTTTATTTAGTACCCACATGCTTTCGGCATTGCTTTTCGACTCTTTTTCTAATGATATGGGTGTGCGACTGATATAGGGGTCAGTCAATGGTGATTGTTCCGCATGGGTTTGGTTGACGCTAAACAACGGCGACAACCTGGATATTTCGACCAGCCTTGAATTCGTGCGGTATTGTTTTCCAATTTGTGTCGTATCAGGGTGAAACGCAATTGTCAGCGTTAATTGTTGCTGTTGTACATTAGCATTCATTCCACTAGGAATGTGTTGCAAGGTCGGGGAGTCCATTATTATCACCTTGTTGCATGTTTACTCGGTTTTACCGACATGTTCGCAATTGTTTATCATTCTGCGCGAATGTTTCCTATATAGTCTAGGACGATATCGCACGCAATTAAAGTATCCGGCAAGTCAAATTGTTCTGTTGGGCAATCTATCAGTATTCTGACTACGGCGTCACCTGTCGGTGTGATACCGTCACTTACGCCTACGACGTGAGAGAGGGCCATCGCAATTGACTCAATTTGTTCAAAAGTAAGCGTTGTTTTATTTATCATGCCTAACTCCATTTGCTTTGTATGTAGCTAAAAGGTGCCCACCGAAGCTTGAGCTACGTGATGGCGGGCACATACGCGACATGTGTTCAAGCATTTACGCGTTAAAAACTTATGCGGTTAAATAACTATGTAACGACCACATAAGGTACACATACTTTATTGGCGCCAGTAGAAAAGTCGTTCTTAGCATAAGAACCACCACCTTGTGCACGTACTTGCAATTGAACAGAACATACAATGGCAGTCCAGTCGTTTTTACCAAGTAAAGTGGAATAATTGGTAAAACGATTGTCATCTAAGCGTTTGTTAATATTAATGTTACTGCTATTAATATTAATTAAATCTACAGAGTCTCTGTGCTTCCAGTTGTACTGGTGCGCTTGCGTCCGTGCCGATACTCGTACTCTAGTATTTTTGCAGTTGTACCACTTGTCATTGGCCTTCGCAATGTAATAGCCGTTAAACTGGAATCTGGGTTTTATAGAATAGAAACGGCTAACCTTGGGTTTAAACCAAAATGTCCAGTATACGGTTTGCGTATTCCGGCCAACGCCACCAATACAACCACCACCGCCACCTTTTGCCCAGTTCCATACGTTTTTACAGTTGCCGCCACCAATAATGGCTTGTGGACTAATATCGGTGCTTTGCGCCATTTCATCGTGTGGGGTGCTATCGCTAAACACTTGTGACCATGATGGAGTGAGTATTTGTGCACCTTCGGGTAAAAGACTCGTATCGATATCGGGCACATTGTCAACGCCAACGGATTCAGATTCTTGTGCCATAATCGCATCGGTTTCTAAATAAGCTTGTGTGTCTTGTTCACTTATTCTGCTTTCAAGCTCGGATAAGGCCTTAGTGTTTATGCCTGCAATGTCAAAAGAGTCATTGTCGCATGCACAATGACCTTGTGCTTCAAGTCCCTGTTGGTATATCTCCTGTTGACTCAGGGCGATTTCTTGCTGTTGCTCTGCCTCAATGTTTTCAATTAGCTCTTTGTGTAGTTCATGTAATTTTGTTTGAGTATTCATTGTAAATTTCCTTTTTTCATCGAAAAATCTAACTTGCCGTTACTGGCGTAACGTTAAGCGCCATCATGACGTTGTGTATGTTGTTAAAAATAGTGACAGTACTCGAACCTGCGAATAGTAAACCCACGACATTACGGTTTCGGCGATTGAGTAATACTGACCCCGAATCTCCGCCATTAGACATATCATTCGTCATGATTTGATTTTTGAAATATGCCACACCTGCGCTACCAAAATTGACCGCTACGGTTGCATTTACTGCGTTTACAGTGCCTGTCGTGGTCTGCGTGGTACGACCGGTTTTAATGACAGGCATATTGAGTGTCGCTTCTTCAATTCCCTTAGGGATCCCTAGATTTTTGATTGACGCATATATATATTTAATGTCAGTCGGCCTTGCGATTGCTGCATCAACTAAGTTGTAGTTATTCACGCTACCAAATTTGATAGGGACGAACTTTTGCAATGTGGCTATCTTATCTGCTGGATTTTTACCGCCATCTACGCGCCCGGGTTGCAGAATAGGATCGCCGATTCTCGCCCCGTTACTGTTGGCCAATACGTGATTGTTGCTAAGAATGTAATAGCGACATGGGTAGCAAGTATCTCTCACGACTGCACCGAAGGTACCTGCTGTCACTTTATAGTGACCGATGCTATATCCAGGTTGCGCAGGTCGCAGTTTTGCGGTGTAGGCTTGCGCCTCAATTTCACCCACTTCCACTACATCCGTTTTAACGCCTTCAATTTTGGTTGGTATGGTGTCTTTTTTGTCTAAGTCGTTTGCTTTAAGTTTGCTTGTTACAAAGACGATTAAACAAAGCTCATCGCTCGTTTTATTTTTACTTACTTTATAGCCTATACCTACGCCGTTTACGTTGGCTAGCTGAAGTAAGTGACTTTCGGTTTGTTCTTGAACGTCGACGATTTTGCTCACTTGTTCATCGAGTTCTTGACTATTGTCTGAAGTAGCCATAAATCCTTCCTTGTCGTTAAATTAAAAAATAATAAATATCTAGTCTGCTACGAACTTACGACATCGTGGCATGGAGACTATTGAAGGAAATGTGCCAACTATTAATTTCTTTAAAATCAATTAGATATGATTTTTCGTTGATTTTTTTCGTGTTCAACAAGTGTAAAAGACATGTCATAAGACACGGTTTATACATGCTTTTCTAAAGCGATCTAATATTGGGAAGGTGGAGACTGTAGAAAACTAGCTTATTGATGAGGTGTATCATTTCTATTTAGAATTGTTGATTTAAAAAATCAAACTCTATTAAGTGAATTTATATATAAATTTATTTTTCAAGTTCAATTTCAACTCATACACTTTAGTGAATTAACATCTCTAAAAATGTTTTATTGACGTTATTCTTTGCCGTATTTTGGCCTTCATCATCCTATAGAAACAACTTATTTATTAAATAACAAATTTATTAAGTGCTTTTGCATTATCTAGATATTTAAGGTTTATGTGAAAAAAATGTAAATAAGTTGATCTATATATTTTGAGAGTTTACTCTTAAAGGTAATATCATAATACATCTACATTTATATATAAAAATTAGTATTTATTTGTGCTGTTATAAGTTTAGGTGAATGCAAGGCCACACAACTACACAATTTAAAATTACGGGACACTAAATGAAACAAAAAACAGCACGCTTTACGTTTCTTCCGATTGCCATCGCCGTTTCTGGCGCTTTGTATCAGCAAGCATCCATAGCACAGGAAAGTCAAGATGAGCCACTTGTTGAGGTTATACAAGTGAGCGGTATTCGCAGCAGCTTAACGAAATCGATGGATCTAAAGAAAAATGCGCCGTCTATTCAAGACAGTATTGTGGCGGAAGACATCGGTAAATTTCCAGATCAAAATGTTGCTGAGTCGTTGCAGCGTATTACAGGTGTATCGATATCAAGGGTTAACGGGGAGGGCTCCAAAATAACCGTTAGGGGATTTGGGCCTAAATTTAATGCGGTCAATCTAAATGGACGAACGTTAGCAACAACCGATAGGGGGCGAGAGTTTGATTTTCAGGTGCTGCCGTCTGAACTGATTTCTGGCGCAGACGTTGTAAAGGCGTCTCGTGCAAATATTACTGAAGGTAGCTTAGGCGCATACGTTAATGTGACAACCGCTAAACCTTTGGATAACCCCGGATTTCATGGCGTGGCTTCAGCGAGTCTCAAGTACAACGACTTGTCAGAAAAGTACGACCCGAAAGTATCGGGCATTATTAGCAATACCTTTGCCGACGATACCATAGGTGTGTTGTTTGGTTTCTCGCAACTAAAGGCGACCAACCGAATTGACTCCGCGGCCACCGTATTGTGGGCGAACTTTGATGCAAGCAATAAAGCGATTGTGCCGGGCACAGTCACTAGTGTTGACGGCAGCGAGATTACTGAAGGCGTGGTTTGGTACCCCGGCCGCGCGCAATATTCACTTGAAACAGAAGAACGAGATCGCACCAGCGCCAATTTAACTTTACAATATGCACCTAATGATGACTCAATTACTACGCTCGATTTTATTTATTCTGACTTAAGTCGACAAGGTTTTTCAAATGGTATGCAGGTACCATTGCAACAAATCGGTTGGGAAGAAGTGATTGTTTCCGAAAACCGAACTGCGCTCGCGGCAACCAAAAATGCTAGTCCTATCGATGGTTTATTCCAGCAGGTGGGGCAAGATTCAGAAACATTCTCTGTGGGTCTTAATCATGTGCATATGACAGGTAATTGGACATTTGAAGGTGACCTTTCTTACTCCAAGGCAGAAGCGTCTCCGCGAGGCAATACCTTTGTACCGCACTATGTGAATCATACTGTTGATCAGTCAGTTAGCCCCGATGACCCCAACTTTCGTCCCAACCAAGATTTAGGTTTAATTATTGGCCAAGACAATATTAAGTTTGATAGCCGAAATGGTGATGTAATCAGTGTTACGTCTACCATTGATTGGGCGAACCCTTCGAGCGTAAGAGCGCACTGGAATGACATTCGTCATCAAGAGCTTGACGACGAAATATTGCAGGCGCGATTTGACGTTGACTATGCGCTTGAGTATGGCCCATTAATATCTGTTGAAGCAGGCATTTCGTATTCTGATCGTGAAAAGTCACAAGTTGCTTTTTTGATTGATAGTGGCTGCGCTAACAATTCAATTGAAGATTTAAACTTACGAGCACTGACGAATACTTGCGGCACATCTAAAGACTTAGATGATGACCTTTTTCAGATTAACAGTAACAATGGCTTTTTAAGTGATGTGGCTGGTCAATTCCCTAGAGACTTTGTGTTAATTACTGACTTAGAAAGGTTTAAAGACGATATTGGTGTCTTGAGGAATGAACCAGACTGGGATACTGAGTCCATTCGCGCAAACCAAACGGTATCCAATACCGAAGAAATACTGGCCTTGTATACCCAATTTAATTTTGAAGGCGACATCGACAACTATCGTTGGAACGGAAATGTTGGTTTACGTTATGTTGATACAGAAACAACGTCCTCTGGTTTTGGACGCGAGCGTATAAGCATTCAACGTTTTGTTGATCCTGCTCGACCGGATAGTACTGACGGTGTTGTACTAGCAGTAGACTATACCGAACCTGGAGTGTTGACTGCGCAAAAAGACTATCAAGAATTATTGCCTAGCATGAACTTTTCATTAGATTTTGATAACGGTTTTTTCTTGAAGTTGGCGGCATCTAAAGTTATTACGCGCCCAGCGCTTGAAGACATTGGCGTAAATCGTAGTTATAGAGACGCGCGTGCTGAAGACTTTAGAAGTACTGGCGGCAACCCAAATTTAGACCCATATAAAGCGACTCAATTTGATGTGTCTTTTGAATATTATGCGGATTCTGGCAGTTCATACGCCGTGAATTTCTTTAGAAAAGACATTGATACGTTTATATCAACCCTTACCTTTCAGGAAGACACTGGTGTTGTTATTGATGGTTGGGGCCCCTTAATTGAAACCATTACTGAAAAGGGCAATCGCACCGGTGGTGAGATTAACGGGGTTGAGATAGCGGGCCTGCATTACTTTGACTATTTACCTGAGTGGGCGAGCGGTTTCGGGATTCAAGCTAATTATACCTATACAGACAGTGAAGATAAAAATGCTGACATTTTTGAACAAGCGGGTGTTACTTCACCCGGTACTGGCCTAGAAGGTTTCTCAAAAAATGCTTATAACGTGATTGGTTTTTATGACAAAGATGGTTTTCAGGCGAGGTTAGCGTATAACTGGCGAGATACCTTCCTCAGCTTGCGTCAAGGAAACCGTTCAAACGGATTGCCAGAACATATCGAAGCCTATGGACAGCTAGATTTTAGTACTTCATATGATATTAATGAGACCTTTACGATTAAAGGGGAGGTCATCAATTTGACCGATGAAAACGCATTAGAGTACGCAGACGTGCGTGAACGCGTTACGTTGGTGTCATACTCTGGTCGTCGATTTGAAATTGGTGTAACAGCTAAGTTTTAAATCCATTATTTGGCTTGTTAACAGCAGTTCCATGCGAGACTATGGCTATGGAGCTGCTTTTTTGTTTAAGGGTAAGTTAAGGGAAAGGTTTGAATTTTAGTGCAATAAATACTGCTTCAGATAAGCAAACTAATCACGGCGCAATACAAACATATGTTGTACTTGGCGGTGGTACGGCAGGGTGGATATCTGCCGCAATATTGATTCGCTCTTTAGTGAATACCAAAGTAAACATTCATGTAGTGGAGTCACCACATACGCCTACTGTTGGTGTAGGTGAGGCAACTATTCCGTCGATTATGGATATGTTGCAATACCTCAATATTCCCGCGCAAGACTTTATTAACAAAACGAATGCGACCTTTAAGTTAGCAATTAAATTCACGGATTGGTACGCAAAGGGCGCTCATTATTGGCATCCTTTTGGCTATATCGGAAATGAAATAGACGGTAAGCCTTTTTATCAACATTGGTTGAAGTATCAACAACAAGGAGGGGCACTAAGTTTTACTGATTTTTCGCCTGCCATCGCCTTAGCTAAACAAAATAAGTTTTTTATTCCTGATCCTAAACAGCCAACTAATCTTTCGTCATCATCATATGCCTTGCATTTTGACGCGGCACTTGTGGCCAAATATTTACAACATTATTGTGAAACGCGTGGCGTAAAAATACATAAAGCCCATGTAAAGGACGTTAAACGCGACAATACGGGTAATATTGGTCAGCTTATTTTTAATGATAATAAAACTCTGTCTGGGGATTTCTTCATTGATTGCTCTGGTCAGCAAGGCTTATTGATTGGTAAGACGCTAAGAGTTGGCTATGAAAATTGGCAGCAGTATCTACCTGTCGACAGTGCGGCTGTAGTCCAAACTGAAAATTCAGGCGCGTTGCCACCGTATACGGAGTCTATTGCTCATGCGCATGGTTGGCGTTGGCGAATACCCCTACAGAATAGAACCGGGAATGGCTATGTATATTGTAGTGACTTTTGTGACGACAATGCCGCCATGCGTTTGCTTGAATCGAATGTATTTGGAGAAAAACTGACAGACACGCGTTGTCTTAAGTTTACTACTGGCATGCGAGACAAGTGTTGGGAAAAAAACTGTTTAGCGGTTGGTTTATCGTCAGGGTTTTTAGAGCCATTAGAATCGACCAGCATATATTTGATCATGCGCGCAATGCTAAATTTTGTTCAGTCAATACCAACTAAAGACCCGTCACCTTTCACTGTGTCAGAATATAACCGCCTTATGCGCCATGAATACCACTGCATTAGAGACTTTATTGTGTTGCATTACTGTGCAACCACGCGCAAGGATACACCGTATTGGCAAATGTGGCAGAGCCTTTCTATTCCAGACAGCCTTCAAACAAAAATTGCCTTGTTTAAAGAGTATGGGCGTTTGTATCAAGACAAGTCGGATCTTTTTTCACAAGACAGTTGGTACGCGGTACTCGAAGGCATGGGAGTACGCCCCAATGCATACGATCCGGTGGTAGATGCATCGGTTGCAGAAAAAATTCACTCAGCACTGCCTAGTGCTGCTGAAGCCTTGATTGACAGCGCAGGCAAAGCGTTGGGGCATGAAGAGTATTTGGAGCGGATACGCTAGTGCAAGGGGATTCGTTTTAGTGAAACACTTTTGGCAAGTACTTTGTTGTATTCGGCTTATTTATTTGAGTGGGAAGCGATTTTGTTGAAGTTGGGGCCCTATATTTCTCCACCATCATAACGATGAGCAAAGTCCTTTCTTCCAGAAAACCCTAACTCTTTCAAGTGATGCCCTAAATTAATTAAAATGAAATGCTCCTCTTTAGGAAAGCGCTCAATAATCTGCCGATATGCCTTAAAAATCCTCTTATCTTTTAACCCGCGAAATGCTTGAAGAGTTGAATGCACAACTCTAGGTGACTCATCAGCTAATCCATTGGAAAATACAACCACAAGAGATGATTTATCTTTCAATTTCCCTAATGCATAATATGTTATTACTCTTATTTCTTCAGAACGGTTACTACAAAAAGGTATTAGGGCATCACTATAATCTGTACCTGATTCAGCCAAAATATAAGTAATGAAACGATAAGTTTCTTCATTTTCAACAGATGGCAATCTGGTCCTCAATATGTCGACCCACTCGTTTGCATTGTCTTTTGCGTACCAATATATCGCCTGACAACCAGCTAGGCAGTCGGCATCGTTTTCTTGAAGAAGCCTAGAGAGTGGTCGCTTAGCCATTGAATAATTGAATTTTGCTAATATCTGAATGGCTTGGCGCCTGATTTCTAATTTCTCTGCTAAGCCGATATCTAATAGCTGCTTGCAGTCTTTTTCGGTCACATCAGCTAACTTAAGGAGACCAGCGAGAGCTTCAATTTTGTCTTCTTTTGTCTGTGAAGAAAAGTAATAGGCTAATAACTGGGAGCCATCTCCTCCCATTGTATAACCAAACCAACTCGGTCCATCTTGCAACAAGATGCCTAAGAGAATTTCATCAAGCCATCTCTCATACCAGTCTAAAAAGTTATCCTCGTAAGCAAACTTCGGTTTACTCAATTCAGTATCTATATTCACTATTCTACCTGCATGCTCACCATTTAATATGAGCGCATGGTAGCTCTGACAACCTTGACTACCTATACAGAGTAAACCAGAGTATATTTTATGACATTCTTCTTCGTACTCTTCATCGGAAATATCGTCGACATTTATCTTACTTGTTAACAACTCCCATTCGTTATCAGACATTCTAGGAAAAATAGAAGGCGTTTTATGAAGGCTTAACTCTGGATTATCGACAAATTCGTTAACATCGTACTCCATAGGATATATCCCATAAAAAGGCCCCGCGGACGAACCGCAATATGAAATACCACCGTTACCAATATGAGTTAAGAATGATTTGTAGCACTCTGGAATACCAATAGAGTACCTTTCTTCAAATGCTGCAATTTGCTTTTTTGATATACATTTTCCGACTTTATACTTATGGGAATCTGCCCCAAAGACTTTGAGGTCCTTATCAAAGCTTTTTGCCTTAGCTAGCTTTTTCTTAATACGAGTTAACTGGTCACTATATTTTCCTGCAGGCGCGCTTTTCCATAACCACTTCATACCAAGACCCTCGATGTACTCATATAGTAAATTTTCGATGAAATACTTTTGTTAGCCATCATTGACCAGAACACCACAAAGAGGTATTGGTGTACTTGGTTATGATATCGATTAGCCCTGCACCCATTGCTCGATGGGTTGGTAGTGCAGATGCACGCTTAACTAGTTCAAGTGCCTTTTGCAGCTCTAAGGCGTTCTCAGAGAGTCTTTTCTTATCCAGGGTATATCCATGAAGTAAATGCTGTTTTAAGGTTCTGGTAGCCCACTGTCGAAATTTAACGTCTTGCTGAAATTTTACTCGGTAGCCGACTGAAATAATCACATCAAGATTGAAGTAATCTACTAGATAGGTTTTACTATCCTTAGCAGTAGTTGCATTTTTTGCAACAACTGAATTTCTTTCTAACTCATCATCATTAAAAATATTGTTTATGTGCCTAGAAACTGTAGATTTATTCCTATCAAATAATACAGTCATTTGATCTAAGCTCAGCCAAACGGTGTCATCAGTTAAGGCAACATCAAGCGTTAGTGCACCGTCTTCACTTTGGTATATTTGTAATTCGTCCATTTGTTTTTTTAATCCGTTTCCTTCAATCAAAACAATATACCACTGCAACATTTTGAATTGGAATGTTCTTCGCTAGATTAGAGACAAAAACAAACCAAGTTACTGATTGTTGTCGCCCTTGCACATGCGTATTGTTTCCTTGTGGTACTTCTTGGGGTTATCTATCAAATGAGGGTTCGCGCGTATTGCTCTAAAAACTCTAGATAAATATGCCTGTATTGCAGATACAAAAAAGCCGTTTAGAACGGCCTTGATAGTCAAAGTGGTGGAGCTGGCGGGAATTGAACCCGCGTCCAGAAAGCGTCAGCGTTTGGTACTACATGCTTAGTCAGTCTTTACATTCACTCTATGACTGCGGACAGACACGCCATCATAAAACTAACCTGAATTAAATTTAGTGATTCAGCTCTCAGGTGGGAGCATCCACACGATCCTTTTTGGGTTTGACTCTTTGAACTCCCCGTCTTAAAGGCGGAAGCTAGGGCAAAGAGGCTCTGAACAGGGTATTAAGCTGCTAGTGCGTAGTTTTCGTCGTTTGCGACTATTTTTTTGCGGCTTTTTAAAGAGGCAAACCGCACCTCTGCATGCACCTCCGGCATCATTGAATCCTGTCGAATCCAGAGCAGCCCCGAGTTGTTTGTTTCTCAATTAACATAAGGGAACAAAATTAAGGCGGTGCGTCCATTATCCACCGCCTTAAAATTGTTTACTCTCAGTGCTAACTGTGTTTCATGATACGCTCTTTTTGCCTTGCCCAGTCTTTATCTTTAAGGGCATCGCGCTTATCATGAGATTGTTTTCCTTTCGCTAAAAACAATTCTACCTTAACCCAGCTCTTTTTCCAATACATTGCTGTAGCAATTATTGTTAAACCTTGTCGATCGAGTCCACCAGTGAGCTTATCTAGCTCCCTTCGATTGAGTAGTAATTTACGCTGACGCGTTGGTGCACATATGACGTGGGTCGATGCTTGGCTAAGTGGCGTTATATTAATATTAGTGACAAATGCTTCTCCATCTTTCAAAAAAACATAAGCATCAGTTAAATTTACTTTACCTGCTCGGATGCTTTTTACTTCCCATCCTTGCAATTGCATACCAGCTTCAAATTTGTCTAATAAGTGGTACTCGTGTCGAGCGCGTTTATTTTGCGCAATAGTGTTTGAGTTCGAATTCTTATTTTTTTTCATGTGCGTAGTATACCTACCAAGTAAAGCTCCAATCAAATGAAGTTTGTTTTTATGCGATTGAACGCATAAAATCTCCCCCCATAGTTATAGGCAATTTGATAATTTTAAATAGGTCTTATGCCAAAGATTAATAAGAATGCATTAGTGGCATATAGCGCCAAGCAAATGTTTAGTCTCGTAAATGATGTAGATGCTTACGATCAGTTTTTACCAGGGTGTAAACGCAGTACAGTATTAAATATAGCTGAAAACCAAATGACTGCTCGAATGGTCCTCAGCAAAGCCGGGATCGAAAAAGAACTTGTGACGCAAAATACATTAGTCGACGGACGCGAAATTAACATGCAATTAGCCGAGGGGCCTTTTAAGAGCCTTAACGGCGGTTGGACGTTTACGCCGTTAAGTGAAAGTGCATGCAAAGTTGAATTGTCGTTAGAGTTTACGTTTAAGAATAAGCTCGTCGAAATGGCATTTGGTAAAATATTTACGTCGCTCACGAACAATATGGTGAAGGCTTTTACAGAGCGCGCTAAACAGGTGTACAACTAAATGTCTGATAAAGTATCAATAGAAGTGAGCTATGCATTGCCTGATAAGCAAACATTGCTAAATTTGTCTGTCGAACCAAATAGTTCAGTACAACAAGGAATTGAACAATCAGGTATTTTGGCTATGTATCCAAATATCGACTTGTCTGTTATTAAAGTAGGGGTTTGGAGTCGAGTCTGTAAATTAGACACGGAACTCAAAGAGGGCGATAGAATCGAAATTTACCGACCATTAATTGCTGATCCTAAAGAGGTTAGAAAATTGCGGGCGCAAAGGGCCAAAGAAGAAGGCCGAGCCGACAAGGTAACAGGCGGTCGAATCAGCCCAGATAAAAAGGTAAAGACATAATTCGCGTCTTATCTCGTATAGTAGCGTAAACAAAAATACGTATTAGCGATATTTTCTTGCAAATAACCAAGCGTCTGCTTTTCTGGCCGTTGTACTCATCTTCTTTTGTGTAAAACGTAGCAATTTTCTTGGCGCTAAGTAATCAATACTTAACAACACTAGACCGGCTAAGGTGAATAGAATAGAGCCCGGTAGAATCGAAAATATTACGCTGAACGCTATCAGTAAAATCCCTGATATTGTGCGAACTAGTTTCATGTGACGTGCACCAATATTAGTTTGTCTTACAGATTATAAACAGGTTTATGGTTGAGGCTAGTCTTAAAATGTTTCTAAAAATGTCAAACTTTACACCTTATAACAAAAACCACTGTATATTTGCTTGCATGTTATTCAATAAATTAAGACCATTACAGCACATCCGTTTATTTCCAAAAAATAAACATATCTGAGTTATTAGTATCGGAGAGTTCGTTGACTGCATTACCTAAATTGTCACCTGAAAATACCATTTCGAAAGACGTAAGTGTTTATTTAGATACATTAAAAAATAGTAAATACAAAGGTGATATTGAAATTACTTATTCGAGTCGAATGGCTGTCGCAACAGACAACTCAATTTATCAAAAAGTCCCTCAAGCGGTATTGCACCCTAAAAAATTAGAAGATTTGGTGGTGATTGCTGAACTAGCTACAGAAAACCCTATGGTGTCATTTAGTGCGCGGGGGGGCGGCACAGGTACCAATGGACAATCACTTACACCGGGTATTGTGGTTGACACGTCTCGGTATATGAAAAAAATCCTTGAGATAAATACACAAGAGGGCTGGGTAAAAGTCCAATCGGGTGTTGTGAAAGACGCGCTAAATGACTATTTACGGCCGTATGGATTTTTCTTTTCGCCAGATTTATCTACCAGTAATCGTGCCACCATCGGCGGAATGATAAGCACTGATGCATCAGGGCAAGGCTCACTAGTTTATGGCAAAACAAGTGATCACTTGTTGTCGTTAACGGCGGTACTAGCAGGCGGTGAGGTATTGCGTTCAGAGCCTGTGCCATTAGATACCGCCAAGTCAATGGCTGATTCTCCGTCTTCGTTGGGTAAAATATATAAGCAGGTTATCGCGACGTGTGTTGAACAACGTCAAGCAATCATCGATAAATTCCCGCGTTTAAACCGCTTTTTAACCGGTTACGACTTAGAGCATGCATTCGATTCGCACAGCAACACTATTGATTTGGGCCGACTAGTTGCGGGTGCAGAAGGTTCGCTTGGTTTTATTGCTGAAGCTAAACTAAATATTACACCAATTCCAAGCCATACTGCACTGGTTAACGTTAAGTATGACAAATTTGAATCTGCCTTACGCCATGCACCTTCTATGATTGCAGCAAATGCAACATCGGTAGAAACAGTGGATAGTAAAGTGCTGGGGTTGGCACGTTCAGATATTATATGGCACAGCGTATCAGATCTCATTCAGAACGTTCCTGATAAAACCATGGATGGACTCAACATGGTGGAGTATAACAGCGAAGACGAAGCTGATATTCGTGCCAGAATAGACGAACTGTGCACACGATTAGACAGTGAAATTCAATCTGAAACAAACGGCGTTATTGGCTATCAAATTACTTACGACAAAGCGGAAATCAAAAAGATTTATGCGATGCGTAAAAAAGCCGTAGGCTTACTTGGCAAAACGGAGGGAAGTAAAAAGCCACTGGCATTTGCAGAAGATACGGCAGTCCCTCCCGAAAATCTTGCTGATTTCATTATGGAATTTAGAGCGTTGTTGGACGCTTACGGACTTCAATATGGAATGTTCGGGCACGTTGATGCAGGTGTGTTGCATGTAAGGCCTGCATTAGACTTGTGTGATCCTGAGCAAGAGAAACTAGTAAATACTATTTCTGACCAAGTGGTTGCCTTGGTAGCTAAGTACGGTGGCCTGATGTGGGGAGAGCATGGAAAGGGTTACAGAAGTGAATATGCGCCGGCATTCTTTGGACCAGCACTTTACGACGAAATTTGTAAAATTAAAGCCGCATTTGACCCGTTAAATCAAATGAACCCGGGAAAGATATGCACGCCTTATGGGACTGACGCTCAATTAGTTAAGGTGTCTGACGTAAAACGGGCGACCTATGACCGAGAAATTCCGATAGCATTTAAAGACACATTCGCACCTGCAATGAGCTGTAACGGCAATGGTCTATGTTTTAACTATGACACTAGTTCGCCGATGTGTCCGTCGAGTAAAGTCACCAGCGACAGAAGGCATAGTCCAAAGGGCAGAGCAGGGCTAATTAGGGAATGGTTGTATCAGCTGAAAAAGGCAGGGTATGACAAAGGCGATTTAGACTATAAGTCCTTTAAACCCTCATTTTTTGGTGAGGCGCGAAATGATGACGATTTTTCGCACGAAGTATTTGACGCCATGAATGGGTGTTTAGCATGTAAATCTTGTACCAATCAATGCCCTGTTAACGTCGATGTACCAGATTTTAGGGCAAAATTCCTCGCCATTTATTACGCAAAATATAAACGTCCATTAAAAGATTTTTTTGTTGCTAACGTGGAACGCCTTGCACCGATAATGGCAAGGGCGCCGGCTTTATTTAACGTGTTTTTAAAAGCCACGCCTGTTAAGTGGGCGCTGGATAAATGGGTTGGTTATGTTGACGCGCCGCTGCTGTCGTCTCCAAATATTTATGCGCGTATTTCTTCGCTGGACTGCGATTATAACTTTGACGCCTTAAATCGTTTATCTGATACGGATAAACAAAAACATGTACTTGTTGTACAGGACCCTTTTACTAGCTTTTATGACGCTGAATTAGTTGAAAAAACGCTGATATTCTTGCGTAAAATAGGTAAAAAACCCGTGTTGTTGCCATTTTCACCCAATGGCAAACCTCAGCACGTTAAAGGTTTTTTGCACGCATTTGAACAAACGGCTAAAACAACTAGTCAGTTTTTGAATAAGGTTGCTGCCTTAGACATTGCGATGATTGGTGTTGATGCGTCTTTAGTGCTCTGTTACCGAGATGAATACAGTAAAATACTTGGCACTGAACGGGGCAACTTTAAGGTCGACACCTTGACTGAGTGGCTTTGTACGCAAGACCTTAGTCTGAGTTTGCGCAGTAATATTAGCTACAAATTACTTGCGCATTGCACAGAAAAAACGTCTTTACCTAAGAGCGAACAACAATGGGCAAAGATTTTTGCAAGTTGTGGTTTAGCGCTAGAGCAAATTTCGGTTGGTTGCTGCGGAATGGCGGGTACTTATGGCCATGAAAGCGAACATCTCGAAAATTCTAAAGGTATTTATAATTTGAGTTGGCAGCAACAACTCGCACAATCTGCACAGGCACAAGTACTAGTCACGGGATATTCTTGTAGAAGTCAGGTTAAACGATTGGAAGGGTTTAGACCCAAACATCCAATTGAAGTATTGGCAGATTTATGTGATTAGTTTGGTATTTTGTATTATTTAAATTAATGGCAAATGCTTACTTTGAATGGTTATCGTTGTGTCTGTATCAAACCAGAGGTGTTCGGTGAGTATCTCTGATTGCATATGCAATTTAATACTTAATACTCACCGACGCAATGCTTACTCATCTTCGGCAACTATTATCATACCGATTGATTGAGTTTTGAACTTTTGTTTATCAACGTTCTGTTTAGCAATATATAACGCTTTAGGTGTCGTGGTTTTTTTCAATTCCACAGTCTTGATCGCCGTTATTTCTTTTTGTAACTCGACTTTAATGCTTTTAGCTAATAAGTCAGTTTCGACAATCGCTTTTTCAGCAGTGTTAGCGGTACTCGTAAATGCGACAGCAGAAAATATTGACGCAGCAATAAATTTTTTCATTTATATTCCTCAATTGTAGTAATTTATTGTTTAATTGTTAGTTTTAATAACAAATAAATTGATTGTTTTTAACGTATTGAATTTTATATGGTTATTTTAAAATTCACGCTGATGTTACGGCTAAAAAGAATAAATATTAAACAATATTATTTGCTAATTCGGATTAGAAAAAATAATATATTGCGAATTCGTTAATACATGTTTAAATACAATAACAACTGGTGCCTGAATGCCAAAACGACTTCCCCCTCTAAACGCCCTTAAGGCCTTTGAATCAGCTGCTAGGCATCTGAGTTTTACAAAGGCTGCAGATGAGTTATTTGTGACGCAAGCGGCTGTGAGTCATCAAATTAAATCATTAGAAAGTTTTTTATCGACAAAGCTATTTCACCGAAAGAATCGCTCACTGCTGTTAACTGAGGAAGGGCAGTCCTATTTTCAGGAACTACGAGATATTTTTGTACAGATACAAGAGTCAACTGAACGCTTACTTGCAATGGGAGCAAAAGGCGCAATAACGGTGGCGACACCTCCAAGTTTTGCCAGTCAGTGGTTGGTGCCTAAAATACATGAGTTCTCTACCTTACACCCTGATATAGACGTGCGTATAAAAGCGGTGGATTTAGATGACGGGTTTATGGATGACTCAGTTGATATTGGTGTTTACTATGGCAAAGGCACTTGGTCGGGCCTTCATGCGACAAAACTGCTTGCTGAGTATTTAACACCCATGTGCTCGCCATTTTTTTTGTTACAATCAGGAAAACCCCTATCTACCTTAGAAGACTTAACTCATCACGTGCTGTTGCACGATAATACTCGAAGTGCGTGGAAAAATTGGTTGCGCCAGTTTGGCGTCAAAGGCGTAAATGTTAATCAAGGGCCTATCTTTAGTCATACAATGTTGGTTATGCAGGCAGCAGCTATAGGGCAAGGTGTAGCCCTATCTGATACCGTGTTGGCGAAACCCGATATAGATAGTGGACGATTGGTGTGTCCGTTTAAAGAAAAAATTGAAAGTAAGCAAAGTTATTATTTGGTTTGCCAAGAGGCTCATGCCGAAAAGAGTAAAATACAAGTTTTCAGCGAGTGGATGCTAAGTCAAGTAGGGGATGAAACGAATGACGAATCGTAAATGGATAAGTGTCGGCGCGTTTTTCGCGTTAAGCAGTGTGGCTATTGGTGCGTTTGCGGCGCATGCCTTAAAAGCAACATTATCTGAATATGCACTCGGTATCATTGAAACTGGCGCGCGCTATCAGATGTATCATGCCTTGGGGATTGTGCTGGTGGCTATCGTCAGCACTCAACTCAAATTAAAGCTATCTATTTCAAAGCTATGTTTTTCGGTCGGCATTGTATTGTTTAGCGGTAGTTTATATTTACTAGCTTTCAGTGGCCTCAAAACATTCGCTTATTTTACGCCAATAGGTGGCATCTTTTTTATAGTGGCATGGATGATACTGATTTACAGATTATTAAGGGTTGATATAGGTGACTGATTATTTGTTATATTGTCGAGCGGGTTATGAAGCAGATGTGGCGGCAGAAATTGACGATAAGCTTGCAAAAAAAGGCGGCTATGGCTTTGC
Source organism: Agaribacter marinus (assembly GCF_030160655.1). Lineage (GTDB taxonomy): Bacteria > Pseudomonadota > Gammaproteobacteria > Enterobacterales > Alteromonadaceae > Glaciecola > Glaciecola marina. Next base: position 970,205 of record NZ_BSOT01000005.1, on the reverse strand, counting down.
TAAGCTGATAAAGAATAAAGGTTTTTTACGTTATTCTTTACAATCAAAAAGCGCCTTGCCACATATTGATTTACCGCATATCGACAACTTAATATTTGCTAGACAAAAATTACATATACTTAAAGACTTGTCTTTTGACGATACTCAAGACCGAATATTAAGTATTTTAACGGCGTTAGACGCACTCGATTTACCTATGTTTGGCGACGTATATCTTGAATATGCGGATACTGAAGAAGGCAGAACTATTGCCAAATTTTGTAAAAAATTTACCGTGCCATTGCGTTCAGCATTGCGTAAACATGCGCGTCTAACAAAAAAAGAAAATAGCAAAAAACCGTATTTACATTTATTTTTTGAACAAAGCGGCCATTGCGTTCTTGCTTATTCGAATGCGGAAGACCGTAACTCGGATTTTTTAGGCATTCGGCGTTTGAAGTTCCCGCATGATGCTCCCTCACGTTCTACACTTAAGTTAGAAGAGGCTATTTCACTTTTTTATACTAATGACCAACAAGCACAGTTATTTAATAAAGGCATGACGGCGGTTGATTTAGGCGCCTGCCCAGGCGGATGGACTTATCAACTTGTATCACGCGGATTAAAGGTAGAAGCGGTTGATAATGGCGCGATTGCTGAATCTTTAATCTCGACAGGCATGGTGAAGCACTATGCGCTTGATGGATTTGCTTATCGACCACAAGACGGACATGTGGATTGGTTAGTCTGCGACATGATTGAAAAACCGGATAAAGTGGCTGAATTAATGCTTCAATGGCTGAAGAATAACTGGGCTAGTGCGACAATCTTTAATCTGAAACTACCCATGAAAAAGCGCTATCAAACGGTCGATATGCTAATAAGTAAGATCAACAACGAACTGCATCAAGACAGTGGCGTTATACTCAAAGCTAAGCACCTATACCACAACAGGGATGAAGTTACCGTCACGATAATCAAAAATGCTGCCTTATTTGAATTAACTTGATTTTTTTAGATGCTTAAACTTCGATTTATTGTGCCTTTCAAAATGCGTTTTTTCGTTATTATGTGAGGAACTGAGAGTCTGGCGCAGTACTAAAAAGATGATAACCATAATTATTCTCGAAAAGAGCTGTAATTGTAGCTAAATAATCTATATAATCCGCCAGCAAATTTTTTCGAATCAAATATATTAAAGTGGAACTATGGCAGACCTATCGCATTATAGAAACATCGGTATCTTCGCCCACGTAGACGCGGGAAAGACAACCACTACAGAACGCATTCTTAAACTCACCGGTAAAATTCATAAAACGGGTGAGGTTCACGACGGTGAATCTACGACTGACTTCATGGAACAAGAAGCTGAGCGCGGTATTACTATTCAGTCTGCTGCGACGACTTGTTTCTGGAAAGACCATCGTATGAACATCATCGATACTCCTGGACACGTTGACTTCACTGTTGAAGTTTACCGTTCTCTTAAAGTACTTGACGGTGGCGTTGGTGTATTTTGTGGTTCTGGTGGTGTTGAGCCACAGTCAGAAACAAACTGGCGTTATGCAAACGAATCAGAAGTTGCACGTATTATTTTCGTGAACAAACTTGACCGTATGGGTGCTGATTTCTACCGTGTTGTTAAACAAGTGAAAGATGTACTTGGTGCAAACCCGCTTGTTATGACATTGCCTATTGGCATCGAAGATGATTTCGTTGGTGTTGTTGATCTACTTGAGCAAAAAGCTTACGTATGGGATGACACTGGCTTACCAGAAAATTTCGAAGTATTAGATATTCCTGCTGATTTAGTAGAAAAAGCGGCGGAGTTCCGTGAGCAGTTAGTTGAAACTGCATTAGAACAAGACGACGATTTGTTAATGGCGTACATGGAAGGTGAAGAACCTTCTATTGACGATATCAAACGTTGTATTCGAGAAGGTACACGTAAGCTTGACTTCTTCCCAACGTACTGTGGTTCTGCATTTAAAAACAAAGGTGTTCAAAACGTACTTGACGCTGTTGTTGATTATTTACCAAGCCCAACTGAAGTTGACCCTCAGCCGTTAACTGATGAGGATACAGGTGAGCCTACAGGTGAAGTAGCGACTGTATCTACTGAAGAGCCATTCCGTGCGTTAGCATTTAAAATCATGGATGACCGTTTTGGGGCACTGACCTTTATTCGTATATACTCTGGTGTATTAAATAAAGGCGATACGATCCTTAACGCAGCGACGGGTAAAACTGAACGTATCGGCCGTATGGTAGAAATGCACGCTGATGATCGTACGGAATTAAGCTCTGCACAAGCGGGTGACATTATTGCTATCGTAGGTATGAAAAATGTACAAACTGGTCACACACTTTGTGATCCTAAGAATGCTTGTACACTTGAGCCAATGATCTTCCCAGAGCCAGTAATCTCAATCGCAGTAGCACCTAAAGATAAAGGCTCTACAGAAAAGATGGGTATTGCTATTGGTAAAATGGTTGCTGAAGATCCTTCTTTCCAAGTTGAAACAGACGAAGATTCTGGCGAGACTATTCTTAAGGGAATGGGTGAGCTTCACTTAGATATTAAAGTAGATATCTTGAAGCGTACTTATGGCGTTGAACTAGAAGTCGGTCAACCACAGGTTGCATATCGTGAAACTATCACGTTGCCTGTTGAAGATTCTTACACGCATAAAAAGCAATCTGGTGGTTCTGGTCAGTTTGGTAAAATTGATTATAAAATTCGTCCAGGTGAACCAAACAGCGGGTTTGTATTTAACTCAACAGTTGTTGGTGGTAACGTACCTAAAGAATTCTTCCCTGCGATTGAGAAGGGCTTTAAGGGCATGATGGGCGAAGGTGTACTCGCTGGCTTCCCAGTACTAGATGTTGAAGTAGAGTTGTTTGACGGTGGATTCCACGCAGTTGACTCGTCGGCAGTAGCGTTTGAAATTGCGGCGAAAGGTGCTTTCCGTCAGTCAATTCCTAAAGCTGGCCCTCAGTTGATTGAACCAATCATGAAAGTCGACGTGTTTACGCCAGAAGATCACGTAGGTGATGTTATTGGTGACCTTAACCGTCGTCGTGGTATGATCAAAGACCAAGAAGCTGGTGTTACTGGTGTGCGCATTAAAGCTGATGTACCACTTTCAGAAATGTTTGGCTATATCGGTCATTTACGTACGATGACATCTGGTCGTGGTCAGTTCTCTATGGAGTTCTCACACTACAACCCATGTCCACAAAACGTAGCCGAAAAAGTCATTGAAGAGACTAAAGCAAGAAAAGCTGCTAAATAAGCTGATTTTCTAATGAGTTTTAAAAACCCAGCATTTGCTGGGTTTTTTTATGCTTTCTATATATGTAAACCTTACGAGTTAGCGTTACTAGCTTTGTTTTTTCGTTTAGTTAAACAATTTAAGCTATCCATTAAGCACGCTTCTACTTGTGAGTATTTTATTGATTCCGTCGAGTATTGGTAAGTATAAAACGCATCAATAAACTTGTTTACTAAGTTGTTTTGCTCGCGATTAAGCTCAGGTGAAATACGTTGGCAAAATTGCTTGAGTGTTTCACTTACGTGTTTGTCATACCCCTTGTTTTCAAGGGCCTCAACAAGTAAGACGTCAGCAGACACTTCTCCCGCGCTAAACCATCGCCGCCATGGCACAAATAGAAAAGTAATGAATGCGCCAATGGCAATAAAGCTTGCGATCAAAAACGTAATTAAATTTTTAGCGTTTGCATCGCCAAAGAGAGATTCAAGTATACTGCGTTGACTGTCTTGGTCGAAGTCTAATACCATTTGTGACCAGTTATGGTTGGCAATAGTAATTAAATCATTTAGCTGTTTTAGGCCCCAAAAACTTGCCATGTTCCTAAATAACTCATTGCCTTCGATGAGGTCACTATCTTCATCATCAAGTGATGAAAACAAACCAGACAATAATCGATTAGGTGCGACTAAAGAGGTAGGATCAATACGTATCCAACCCACTGTATCATCCCAAGCTTCTACCCATGCGTGCGCATCATATTGCCTTACTGTAATAATCGCGTCGCCTTGCACTTGACCGCCTTGATAACCCGTGACTATGCGAGCTGGCACGTTTGCAATACGAAGCATATAGGTCAATGCCGAGGCGTAGTGAGAGCAAAAACCGCGTTGATAATCAAAGAGAAACTGATCGACTGACTCGTTCTGCATAAGCGGCGGTTTCAATGTGTATGAAAATGCTTCTTGGGTAAACTTTGATGTTAGTAACTGAATAATTTCCAAGGTGTTTTTGTTTGCTAAGTTGAGAGAATCTATCCACGCATTTGTTTGCGGATTTGTATTGTTTGGTACCTGCAAATACTTCTCAAAATTCAGCGTATCTTGATAGTGATCCAGCTTCATGCCTGGATAGGATTCTAAGACATATAGGCTTGGCTGCGTTGCTGCACCGTTAGCATGTAGTTGATAGTTCTGATTCATGTAGATATTTTGAGAACTCATTACATCTGTTACTCTAGGAATATCTAAAGAAAATAACCATTTAGTTTGCGTTGGCTCTGCCATTATTAAATAACGGAATACGTTACCTTCATAACGCAAGTAGGGCTGATTGTCGTTTGCTATTGCTTCACTGCCGATAGTCCAAGTCGCGCCATCGAAATAGTCTAGTACTATTGAACGCCAATATCGTTCTGCCGGTGCTGGTATCTCGCCATTAAACTCAGCCCTGAAAACCAAATCTGCTGATTGCGCAAGGTTGGCAATATCGCCCGGTGTGACACTCTCGCTTAATCCTGTTTTGGTGTTACTTTCGGTTGGCGTTTGCCAAAAAGGCGGTAATCGCGGGACAACCAAAAATAGGGCAACGGCAATAGGCACGGTTTGTATCAATAACTTTGTGGTCTGACGAAAGCTAGGTTTAGACCGTAAATTACCGGCATTTAGCAAAAAAGCCACGTACAACAAGCTACAAATAGCGATGGAATAGTAAATAGCGAAGCCTACGGCTTGGTGGTATATAAAGCCGCATGCAATTAAGAATATTTGTACGACGAGAATAACGTGCAGATCTGACTTTTTATGCAACATTAAAAATTTAAGGCAACAGGCAACCACCAATAAATTGACCATTGTTGACAATAAACCGTAGTCGTCTGAAAACACAACCAACAAACCCAAGCAGAACACTGCAAATAGGTTTAAGGTCATGTTCTTTAAAGGCGGTATATCATAAAATGCACGCGCGCCCGCAATACCTACAGCACATATAAATAAGACCCAAACCCAGACCATGATAGGTGACGCTAATGGCATTACGGTATAACAGAAAGTCGCGACAGCGATGAGGGCAGGTAATTTAGATGGGCTTATTTGTTGGCTCATGATGCTATAGTGGCTGCTTTTGCGTTATTGTTACTTTCTGCCGAATAACTGGCTAAGCTGAGTAGACATTCCTTTAAATGTTTTTCGCCAGAGTTGGGTAGTATTTTGTGTGAACCCAAGTCTAAACCAAAGCTCACTTTATCTCGGCTTAGTTCCTGCACCTGAAAGCAAAGGATCATTAAGGCCTTTTCGATAGGTAAATCCAGAAAATCTCGCAATAGCAACCAACCACTAATACCTGTACTTTCATTAAAATCCTTACTTAACAAACCCTGTCCTTTAGCGACATGTTTCCATGATACGTGGTGTAAGGGATCGGTTTTTTGATGTTGTCTAATCCCTTGTAGGTTATCAGAAATAGATATTTGAGAATCTGATGCTTCTTTACCTGATACGTCATCATTCATCTTATGCAATATTGCCGCTTGTTTTTCTACTGCAGGATATACAACAAGTGGGTCATCAGGCACTATGTAACTCCAGCATTTGAACAGCCCAAAACCGTAAATGCCATTTACAGTAATCTTTCCCAAATAGTGAATACCCCGAGGATGCTTGGGTAAACGAATATCAAAATTGTCTTTATGATGCCCTTTTTTAATACTGACAGGGTAATTATAAATAAGTCCTTCGATGATGAAGTTAAGTTCTCCTCCGGAGTATGTGCCACTAGAACTTATACTCAATTTTAGGTGTGGTTTTCGGTTTGCATAATCCGGAATTGGACGCGTAACGTCCACTTTATGCTGCGTAAAAAAGAAATAATTATGAAATAACGAGAGTAAATTTAAGGCCAATAAAAGATAACTCAGACTAAGTACTATATTGTTTTGGTAGTTTGTACCCAGCACAAATAAACATATTGCCACTGCAATAGTGGACCAGCCAAAACTAGTGGGTAAAATGAACGTGTTGTGTAGACCAAACCCTTGTGCCTGCTGTGCCGCTGCTTTTTTTACAACCCACTCATAGTGTATCGCCCAATACCGCTTTTTGATTGAAGTAATCATGCGGCAAGCGGGTCAACCTGTTGCAATAGGTGTTCGCTATAGCTAGAACCGGTTTGGTTGTATAGCTGACCACGCAGTCTATGTTCTGTTACCGATGGGAGAATAAACTGGATATCTTCGGGCGTAACGAAGTCACGTCTATTAATAAACGCATATGCTTGGGCACATCTAAATATTGCTTTCGTTGCCCGTGGCGACAAAGCATTTGGAAAATCACTACTTTCTCTTGTTAACCTGACTAACTTAAGTAAATAATTAATCACGGAATCACTCATGATGACCTTTGAAACGCTCTGTTGCATCGCTGTGAGTGTTTCTATTGGTAGCATTGTATCCAATACTAACGGAGAGTCTTGCCTAAGCAGCATTTGCTTTTCAGACTCAAAGTCTGGGTAACCTAATGATATTTGCATTTGAAAACGGTCAAGCTGAGATTCAGGCAATGGATGAGTACCTGATTGGTGAAGCGGGTTTTGCGAGGCGATGACAAAAAATGGATCAGGGAGTTTGTATGTCTCTCCGTCGATGGTTACTTGACGCTCAGCCATAGCTTCAAGCAAGGCACTTTGTGTTTTTGGGCTGGCACGATTTATTTCATCTGCTAATACAATTTGGTTAAAAATAGGGCCGCCATGAAAAGTAAACTCATTGTTGCTTTGGTTAAATATGTTTACGCCAAGCATGTCGGCTGGCAATAAATCTGATGTAAATTGTATGCGGGCATAGTCAAGGCCTAGCGTTGTTGCTAGTGCTTGAGAGAGCGTTGTTTTGCCCATACCTGGTAAATCTTCTAACAGTAAGTGGCCGTTGGCCAATATACATACTAGGCTCAACTCAATCTGGGTTTGTTTCCCTCTTACAATATTACCTATTTTGTCTATACATTGGCGGATATCAGAACGCATGGTATTTGTCTTATTTTTTTGATAAATCAACGAATAAATAATATAAGAATAAAAATAGCATGTAATTATCCTTCTGAATACCAAGGTATATGATAATATTCAGACAAATTATTATAATCGGCTTTGGAGGGATTTGCCGTTCGGTAAGTCATTCTTAAACGCCTATTTAAGCACTCTTTACTTTCAGGGAAAATCTATGTCGCAACATTCATCCGCGGGTAAACTGGCTGCTCAAGCTCAATTAATCAATGTTGCCAAATTGGTAACTGATTATTACCGTTTATTACCCGATCCTAATGAGGCAACGCAAGCCGTCAGTTTCGGTACATCTGGACATAGAGGGACATCCAGTAATTGCTCTTTTAACGACACTCACATAGCCGCAATCAGCCAAGCATTGGCTGAATATCGTGTTAGACATAATGTCAACGGGCCAATGTTTATTGGTAAAGATACCCATGCATTATCTGAACCGGCCTTAGTGACTGCCATAGAGGTATTATGTGCAAATGACGTGACAGTGTTCATTCAAAAGGACAACGGTTTTACACCAACGCCTGTTATTTCTCAGCGCGTGGTGAGCTATAATAGAGGCCGTAAAAACGGGCTTGCGGACGGTGTTGTTATTACACCGTCGCATAACCCGCCTACAGATGGTGGATTTAAATACAATCAAGTACATGGCGGTCCCGCGGGCAGTGAAGCCACAAATGAAATTCAACAACGTGCTAACGAAATCATAGCCAATAAACTCATTGACGTTAAACGCATGACTATTTCCCAATGTTTTGCTTCAGGTCGAGTGAACGAGATAGATTTTTCTGATGATTATATTAATGCGCTGGACAGTGTCATTGACATGCAAGCAATTTCTGCGGCAAAGATTAAATTAGGCACAGATCCATTAGGCGGTTCCGGCCTCGCGTATTGGGACAAAATCGCGGATAAGTACAATATTTCAATTGATGTAGTGAACCCTAGTCTCGATCAACGTTTTGCTTTTATGCCATGTGATCACGATGGCAAAATCCGAATGGATTGTAGTTCGCCATTTGCAATGTCTGGTTTAATAAAGTTAAAGAATAACTACGACGTCGCTTTTGGTAATGACCCTGATTTCGATCGGCATGGCATTGTAACCTCGTCTTCTGGTTTGATGAATCCGAATCATTATTTGGCCGTTGCCATTAATTATTTGTATCAATATCGAAACGAATGGTCTGACGCACTTGGCGTTGGTAAAACACTTGTATCTAGTTCGATGATCGATCGTGTCGCCAACAAGTTAAACCGAAAGCTAGTAGAGATGCCTGTCGGGTTTAAATGGTTTGTCGACGGTTTGTCTAATCAAACGATTGGTTTTGCTGGAGAAGAATCGGCTGGCGGTATTTTTTTACAACGTGATGGCAATACATGGGCCACAGACAAAGATGGATTTATTTTGTGCCTGTTGGCTGCAGAAATAACGGCCGTGACTGAAAAAGATCCCGGTGAACATTACAAGACACTTACTCAAACCTTCGGTGAACCAGCATACAAGCGTATCGATGTTGCTACAACATTGGCGGAAAAGAAGCGCTTGTCATCAGTCGATGCATCCGTTATTACTGCCAAAACCATTGCCGGCGAGTCGATTACCAATATTCAAAGTAAAGCGCCAGGCAATAATGCCAATATCGGTGGATTAAAAGTGTCTACTCAAAGCGGTTGGTTTGCGGCTCGACCTTCAGGTACTGAAGACGTATACAAAATTTATGCTGAGAGTTTTAAGGATGAAAATCACTTAAAGATACTCATTGAAGAAGCTCAATCATTAGTTACTGATACATTAAAATAACTTAATTGTTTATAAGGTGTTAAATCAAAGATCTTAATTGTTATATATTGAGTAAAAATAAAACAAAATAAATATTTGATATTTAAAATTAACATTTTGCTAACATGCATACGTATGTTAGCCTTCATTTTCTATAGTGTTAGCAAAAAACATGTAATACACTTTCCTCGTTGATTTAACTCTACGGGAAAGCATTTATGCCTGCTCAAAAAAAAGCGACAAGCAAATCCGGCACTAAACCAATCAAAGTAACTAAACCAGTCAAAGTGGCTAAAGCGAAAAGTGCGACCGTAACAGCGTCTGATGCTGTTGCCATTCAATTGGATAAAGACGCATTTAAGCAAGCAGTAGTAAAAAACCTGCATTGCACATTGGGGACTGATGAAAACAAAGCGAATAATCATGCTTGGTGGAAAGCGACCAGTGCGGCAATGCAAGAGCTTGTTTTTGAACGTTTAAGGACCACGCAGAAAACGCATTACCTAAATGATACACGCGCCGTACACTATTTTTCTGCTGAGTTTTTAATGGGGCGTTTGTTATCCAATAACATGCACAACTTTGAATTGTTCGAAACTGCGCAAAGTGCTTTGAAAGAGTTAGGTGTTGACCTAACTGATATGCTTGAAGAAGAACCTGATATGGCGCTTGGCAATGGTGGCTTAGGTCGTTTGGCTGCATGTTTCATCGATTCGCTAGCGACGATGGAGTTTCCTGCAATCGGCTATGGGATCCATTATGAGCATGGCTTATTTAGACAAGAAATTAGAAATGGTGCGCAAATTGAACGCCCTGACAGCTGGCGTGATTTTGGTAACCCTTGGGAAATATGCCGACCTGAATCCATACAGCAAATCTCCCTGTATGGATACGTTGAAACAAAATATGGTAAAAATGGCGCCATCCAAAAAGAATGGCACCCGGGCTCTATAGTGACAGGTGTTCCATGGGACATTCCTATTGTTGGTTACGGTGGTAAGACAGTTAACGTATTGCGCTTATGGCAAAGTCAATCATCCGAGTATTTCAATTGGGATGTATTTAACGCCGGCGGTTATGTAGATGCACAACGTGAAAACGTTGAATCTGAAACAATTTCGAAGGTGCTTTATCCGAACGATGAAACTGACGCAGGAAAGGAACTGCGATTAATTCAGCAGTACTTTTTTAGTGCCTGTTCATTAAAAGACATTATCCGTCGCTATAAGCGCGCGCATGGTGACGACTGGAGCCGTTTCTCTGAGCAAGTAGTCATACAACTAAATGATACTCACCCAGCCATAGCTATTCCCGAGTTAATGAGGATATTAGTAGACAGAGCTGAGTTAGACTGGGATACCGCTTGGAGCATTTGTACCAAAACCTTTGCATATACAAATCATACTTTATTGCCTGAAGCGCTAGAAAAATGGCCTGTACGAATGATTGAAAAAGTGCTGCCAAGGCACTTAGAAATTATTTACGAGATTAATCACCGCTTCATGACAGAAGTAGAAGCCAAATGGCCTGGAGATAATGAAATAAAAGCGAAGTTGTCGATTATCGAAGAGAGCAATGAAAAGATGATCAGGATGGGTAACCTATCTGTAATAGGTTCGTTTGCGGTAAACGGCGTTGCAGAAATTCATTCAAAGCTAGTCAAGAGTCAATTGTTTCCAGAGTTCAATGAACTATATCCGGGCAAATTGACAAACGTGACGAACGGCATCACGCCTAGGCGGTGGTTAAAAGCGTGCAACCCCTTATTCTCGCAGTTGATCAACAAGAAAATAGGTGATGATTGGATATTGAATTTAGATAAGCTTGATGACCTTTCGGCCTTCGCGAGCAATAAAACGTTTCAAAATCAGTTTATGAAGATAAAACAGCAAAACAAAGTTGCGTTGGCTGAAGAAATTAAAAAATTAACGGATATTACGGTCGATCCAAAAGCAATTTTTGATATTCAAATTAAGCGATTACACGAATACAAACGCCAGCACTTAAATTTATTACACATACTGGCCTTATATCGGCGCATACTGCAAGACCCGGATTATGATATGCATCCACGCGTTTTCATCTTTGGCGCAAAAGCAGCGCCCGGTTACGCGTTGGCTAAAACGATTATTTATGCAATCAATAAGGTCGCTGATAAGATCAACAATGATAGTCGAGTGAACAAGAAGTTAAAGGTAGTGTTTTTACCCAACTATCGTGTGTCTTTAGCAGAAAAAATGATTCCTGCCGCTGACGTGTCACAGCAAATATCAACGGCAGGTAAAGAAGCGTCGGGTACCGGTAATATGAAATTGGCGCTCAATGGCGCGGTAACCATTGGCACACTTGACGGCGCAAACATTGAAATCGCTGAAGAAGTAGGGGAAGACAATATCTTCATTTTTGGCTTAACGGTTGACGAAGTGAACCAGCGTTTAGCCGAGGGTTACAAGCCTTATGACTATTATTATAAAAACGAAGAGTTAAAATCAATCCTCGATTGGTTGGACAGTGATTATTTTACGCCAGGTAACCCGCATGCGCTGTCTCCACTTAAACAGAGTTTGTTAGATGGTGGCGACCCTTACTTGGTTTTAGCTGATTTTGAGGCGTATTGTGACGCTAACATTAAGTTAGACAAGGCATATAGAGATAAATCGAAATGGGCAGAAATGGCTATTTTAAATACGGCTAAAATGGGTAAGTTTACGTCGGACCGTTCAATCAAGGACTACGTGAACAAGATTTGGAAGTTGGATAGCTGCGGCGTGAAGTAGCGACTAGGCCTGCAGGCCATATTAGACTAAAGAACAAAAAGCCGGTGTTAACTGGCTTTTTTTGTAAAGAAAATCACTAAATCTACGATAACAAATTTAGTACGCGGGAGACCTATTGTTTTTCTGGATGAAAGCAACCTGCCAATATTACTTAGTGGATTTTATGATTAGAAGCATACATCAGCATTTGAACGAAATTCCAAATAGATATCACTTTATTGAGTTGATAGAAAAAACTGCTGCAAAGAAAAACCGTTTCAGTGTTATGTTTATGGACGTGATGCGGTTTTCGGATGTATCTGCTGCTTTTGACCATAAATCTGGTGATGAAGTTTTACTTCAAATCGTAAATCACATTTGCGCCATTTTCACCAACGCTTGTGCAGTAGGGCGTTTAAGTGGTGATATTTTTGGTGTGGTATTTGACGATGCGGTTTCTGACAAAGATATTAGAAACGAACATGCGCGTCTGATTTCTCATTTTAAATCGCCTTTAAACGTGAATAACACGGCATTTATTGCTGACTTTAATGTTGGCGCGGCCATTCGAAAGTCTAACGATTCAGATGTGAACACGATTATTTCATTAGCGGAGAGCGCGTTACGTAAGTCAAAATCTAATCGACATGTTAATTTTACCTTACTCACTGACGAAACTAACGAGAATCACGGAAAAGGTTTAGCCTTAAAAGCAGATTTAACGCGGGCACTAAATAACGAAGAGTTAGAGTTGTATTTTCAGCCAAAGGTCGATTTGAATTCCTATCAAATAATTGGTGGAGAATGTTTGCTTCGCTGGAACCATCCATTGGATGGCGTTGTATTTCCTGGTACTTTATTGCAAGCAGCTGAGTCATATAACATGATGAATGAGCTAGGATATTGGACTTTAGAGAACGCGTTTAGAAGTCTAGCGATGCTGAGGCAAGAAGGGTTTGATATTCCGATATCAGTGAATCTATCACCAACGCAATTATACGATCCACGATTGTTACCGACTCTTAGAAAGTTTATTAGAGACTATGATATTGAAGCCAACTATATTGAAATAGAGTTGACGGAAGACGTCATGTTAACCAATTCACTCTTAGTAAAACGACAGCTATCAGAAATTAAAGCCTTAGGTATTTCATTGTCGATGGACGATTTTGGGAAAGGCTATTCAAATCTATCATTCGTGAGGGATTTAGATCTCGATGCAATAAAAATTGATAAAGCGTTCGTTTTTGAGCTGAGCGATTCGCCAGTGAATTCAGCGATCATTCAAGCGACGAAAGTGATATGTGACGCGAAAGGATGTGAAACGTTTGCTGAAGGTATAGAAACCTTGCAGCAGCTCGCTATTTTACAATCGATGGGTATTACTAAAGGGCAAGGATTCTTGTTTTCTCAAGCGGTGCCAATGCATGATTTTTTAGAGCAAATAAAAGTGGGAGATTTTTCTCATATAGTTTATAAAAATAAATCATCTGGTGTTGCTTAGTAAAACGTAGTGCGAACATGCTAGGATAATAAGGCGTATAATGACATAAAATAAGTAAATTTTGATTAATTCCAGTATGACCACCCCCCTCAATGATTTTCTTTCTTTTTCTTTAGAACACTATACTAATTGGCATGAAATATCCGGCAATATAGGTACATCCATACGTTATAACAGTGACGTTCCTGGTGTTTTGACGTTTATGCCTAACAACACCCCCAGTGCACATACCAAACAGATAATCTTGTCTTGTGGAGTTCACGGCAATGAAACTGCGCCGATTGAAATATGCAATGCGCTTATCAAACAAATCTATAACCAAGAAATAGATTGTAAACACAAGGTAATGTTTATTTTTGGCAATTTGCCAGCAATGAAGATTGCGAAACGTTTTGTTGATGAAAACCTTAACCGACTGTTTGATCCAAACGCAGAAAATTCATGCAGCCATCAACAGATTGATGAAGCATATAGTATAGAAAAAGTCAGAGCTGAAGAACTCATGCAGCAAGTTGCCTGCTTTTTTACAGACGCAGAGGGCGATAGAATACATTATGATTTACATACGGCTATTCGTCCCTCTAAAAATGAAAAGTTTGCGGTTTATCCTTATTTGCATGGCAAGACATATTGTAAAGAACAGTTACAATTTATGTCTGACTGCGGTGTAAATACTATATTATTATCTCAATCACCAACAACGACATTTAGTTATTTTTCGTCTCGAAAGTATGGCGCTCATTCGTTTACGGTTGAGTTAGGCAAAGTATATCCTTTTGGAAAAAATGACATGTCGAAGTTTACTGATATGAATTTGATGCTAAAGCAATTGATTGGAATGTACGAGTTTAGCACTAGTTGTTTTGAAGATTGCCCCTTGGAAGTTTTTACTGTGAATCAAGTGATAAATAAAACGAAAGACGACTTTACACTGCACTTTGACGATGACCTTGCAAACTTTTCGTCTTTTCAGCGCGGGCAATTGCTTGCGAGTGAACAGGGTAAGGAATTTCGTGCGGAATATGAAGATGAAGCCATTGTTTTTCCAAATGCAAATGTCGCGTTAGGCCAACGAGCGCTTTTAACGGTAGTGCCATATGCACTTTAAGTTACATCCGCAGTTAGAAAAAGATAGCGAGTTTGTACTCGATTTGGACGTATGCCAATTGCGTTTAATAAATGAGGCCAATTACCCTTGGCTTGTACTTATTCCTAGATTGAATGGCATTGTAGAACTATCCGACTTAAGTGAAACAGAATATACACAGACAATGCTTGAGTCTCGGGCAATCGAACTGGCAATGATTAGGTTGTTTGAACCGGTAAAAATGAATATAGCGGCGATTGGTAATATGGTACCTCAATTACATATTCATCATGTTGCGAGGTACAAGAATGATAAGGCATGGCCTGCGCCAATATGGGGTAAACACCCAATGCAAGCTTATGATAACAACAGTAAAGTGCTGCGTATTCAAACGATAAAAAAAGAATTATTAGCTAACATACAAACGTAGGAAAAATAGGATGATCATTACTACAACAAATGGCATTGAAGGACAAAAAATAGAGCAATACTATGGTGTTGTAATTGGCGAAGCGATTATGGGCGCCAATGTCTTTAAAGATTTATTTGCTTCTATTCGAGATATTGTCGGTGGCCGATCAGGTGCTTATGAAGCTGAGTTGACTAAGGCCAGAAAAGTCGCGTTTGAAGAATTGGAGCGTGAAGCCAGAATGATGGGTGCAAATGCCATTGTTGGTGTCGATCTTGACTACGAAGTAGTTGGGCAAAACGGAAGTATGCTAATGGTTAGTATCAGTGGTACTGCGGTTAGATCTGTGCCAGCGTAAAAATCTACTTTTTCATTTAACCGCGGCGTTATTCATGACGACGCGCTAATTAGTACGGCGCTGTAAACCAAAAATTTTAAGACGGCATGCTTTATTTGTCGTCTTGACTATCGTTTTTCTCGATTTTTTTATGGCCGTCATTATAATCACCATCACCGCCATCATAGTCGCTGTCTGGTCGCGGCTTAAAGCCCTTAGGTATCTTAAAATCTTTACTGTCTCGCAATAGCAGTATATTGCCGACAATAATGCCCAGCACCAGAATAACTAATAAGGTAAGCCATAAAGCGCTCATCGCTTAACTCCTAGGTAACCATATCGTTTCGACCACCATACCTTAAACTATAGGGAACGCATATCCTTGACGGCGAGAATTGTATATTTTTGATTAACATTTAGTTGATTCTATGCCATCTTAGCGTAACAAATCGCCATTGTAATATGGACTTTATTCTTGCTTCGATAGCTAAGAGGCAAGAATGTTACATGAGTTTAGAATAGGCTGTTATGGAATCAAGAAAGCGAAAGCGTGGGTTAAGAGCGTCGAGAGATAAACTGGCGTTGGCTATAGAGAACGCCGGATTTAAAACACAACATGCCTTGGCCGAAGCAATTGCTAGCGAAGAAGGTTTAGCAAAACCACCAAAAGACTTAGTGAGTAAAGTCTTTAATGAAAAGGCCGTTTCTGAGAAAAACTTTTTGCGTGTGGCTAGGGCTCTCAAGGTGGCGCCGCATGAAATTTTCTTGAGCAATGACAGCGAAGGTCACACTGAGGACTTAGTCCATCACACTGTCGTGCAGTCGGAAAATTTGGTTTGTGACGACAATGGCCTTAAGCAGAATCTAGACGCTAAACAAATATTAAGCACGAACACCTCAGCGGTAAATGGACAGCGTTCTCCACTGTTTAAACAACAAGCTGGTGTGAAACACGCCTATCTATGGGGTCTAGTCATTTTGTTAGGCTTGGCTTTTCTGTGGTTTTATGCAAATAGTACCAATGATCAAGTGTTACAAAGCACCAAGATAGAGACACCATTGGGCAAGGTGTTAATTGTATTGCAGTCGCCGCCTGAGCTTAACAAACTGGCACTTGCCTTGGTTGAACAGAGTAAAGCAATGAGCGAGTTAAACGTCATGTTGCCTGAATCACCAAGTGCCTATTTTCTTAGCAACGATGAGGTATTTACGCAATTGAAAGCACATGCCGTAATGCGTCTTTCTGTAGAAAATACTGAGTTTTATGCAGGTCTTAAAGTAAGTATTTCGTCACCCACGCATCAGCGCGTTTTATCAAACATATTTGCTCGACATAGTGAAATCAAAGCATCTACTGATGTCATTAGCCAACGCATTATGCAAGGCTTGCTTAGTTTTGTGGATGGACAGCCATTAGGTGAGCAGTTAGTTGGTAGGCCTGAAGTGTTTTCTCGCCACTTACTGGCGCTGAATGATTTGTTTTTAAGTCAATCAAAAGCGGGTTTGCAAGCAGTTGAACAGCAAGTAAGTGAAGTCATAGCGCTAAATGAGAATTTTGCAAATGCATATGCATTAATGTGCGTAACGAAAGTTCGTATGCGTTTTTTGTACGACTCAATTGAAGCCTTGGAAGACGCAGGGGAGTATTGTGATAAGGCTGAAGCGTTAGCCCCCAAACACCAAGACACACTGGCAGCGAAAATTTTATTTCTTTCAAAATCTGGTCAGTTAGTTGATGCCATATTGCTTGCTGAGCAAATACTTAACGACGAAGCCTTTATGTTTATTGAAAGTGCAGATTTTTATGCCTTACTTGTCGAGTTATACGCCTCGGTGTCATTGGACGATAATGTGTTGACTAACAGTGAGGAAAAGCTTAACTCTATTGAAGAGAAGTTATTGTATTACGCTGAAAAAGCCATCGACTTAGAAAGTAGGCATTGGCACGCATACAATGAGCTGGGAAACTATTATTTTAGGCGAGGGGAAATAGGGTCGGCTAAAGCGAATTATTTACAAGGCAGCAAAGTCGTTAAACATGGAGTTATGTTAAGCAATTTAGGCACGACACAGTTGTGTTTTGCCGAGTTTGAACAGGCCGCAACTACTTACAAAAGCTTGCTTGATATTGACACGCATACTTATCTTGCTTACGAACAATTAGGCACTGTTTATCTGTTTATGCATGATTTTAATAAAGCGCTTGCAAATAAACTTACGGCCATATTAGAGCAACCTGAGATTTCGATTCATCAACTGTGGGGATCTGTTGGTGAAATTTATCGCTTACTTGGCAATAAGGAAAAGGCCTACGATTATTTTTATAGCGCCTTGCAGCATGTTGAGCGAGATCTATTGCTAGAATCGGCAAATAATGATGACAAACTTCATGCCTTGTATTATCAAGCCAAGCTACAAAGCTTAGCACCTTCTGAATATCAAATGAGCCACCTAGAAACACGGGTGAAAGCGTTTCTCGACAACCAACAACGCTTAGGTCTAAAGGCTAAAAGCCATTTAGCTTGGCTAGCTGGCAAGATAGGCGAGGACAATCAAAAACAAGCGATTGTTTCCCAAATTTCATCGATATGCCCCGCCTACGAACACTCACCAGAGCTACACTAGACGCTTTACCGCTATAAACTATTGTACTCTTCTTACCATAAGTAAACAGAGTATTAGCAATATGGTAGCTGACCATAGCGTTGGTGAATTTACTTGTGGCGGCACTTGAGTTGAATCTAAGACCTCAATCATTGCGGAAAAACTAGTAAAATCTAAGCTAAAGCCAAAGGGATCCGACAGTATGGCAGTACTAATATCTATGTTGCTAATGCCTGCCTGTAGTCCGGTAAAAGAAAGTGTCGCAAGGCTAAAGCTATCTGCTTGAGTACTTAAATCTGGGCTGAACGACAAACCACTTATGTTCACGGTAGGGGCAATGCTCACTGGGTTCAAAATATCAAACTCAGGTAATGAGCCATAGTGGAAAGCGTCAAAATTGGTGGCTAAGGTATCGATGCTTAACAGAATATCAAATCCGCCTAAGTCATCGACTATATCGATGCCACTTATCCATAACTCTAAATCGATACTGTCACCTATGTCTATCGATTCAATCAAATCATCGGTGCTTTGGTTAAATGACAGTATTGGTAAAGCGTAAGCAGCATGACTGAATAGAGCAACTAGAAAGCTACTGACTAACACAAATTGTTTACATTTGTTCATTATGATTCCTCTTCGTTTTCCTTGAGAGGCGCTCAACATATCTATAATTGAGCGCCGTAGTTTTATTAATTTAGTGTTGTGGTATTGCATCTCGGTAAGGTACAGACTTGCACACAGCCTCTACCGTCTAGGATCGTAATCACGCCATCACCATCCCAATCCGCCGGATCATCTATGCCGTTGGCTGGTGTGTTTCTACGCCCAAATATCGCGGCAATATCCAGCCTATCAACACTGCCATCCGCATTTACATCACACCGTTGTGGCGGCTGGATTACTTCAGTTACCGTGACAGTTGTTCTATCTGTATCACTTAAATCACCATCTGTAACTCCTAACTCGATGACATAGCTACCTGCTATATCAGGCATAAACGAAGTTGAGACGTTAGCAGGCATTACAATGTCTAAGGTAGTCAAGCTACTGCCGGCAGGAACAGAAACAAAACGCCATTCAAAACTGAGTGGTGTGGGCGAATCATCTGGGTCATTGCTGGCTATTCCACTCAAGTTAGCTATATTGCCCAACTCTATAGTTTGGTCTTCGCCTGCGGCGGCAATAGGCGCTTGATTTGCAGGGACGTCATTTATTGAAATATCTACTTGAACGCTGTCAGAGTTTTCACCATCAAATACCGTTAATTGCAAACGATACGTACCTGCTTGCGTCGGCGTAAATGTAGTGATTATTTCATTGTTTGAACTAAGAACCGCGTTGATAGCACCAATGCTTGACCATGCATAGCTCAATGCAATAGGCCCATTGTCTGGGTCACGACTGTTCCCCGCGTTTAAAGTAATTACTTCACCCACTTGCATAATACCGCTAAGCTCAATCTCAGCGATTGGCGCAATATTTGCGTCAGTCACGTCGATAATTACAAGGTCTGGCAAACTATCCTCAGCGCCATCATTGACCACTAATGAGATCTCGTATCTACCCATTATTGTTGGCGTGAAGCTTGGTGCAACGGTGGTTGAGTCGTCGAGTGTAAGGTCAGCGCCGTCCGGCTGTGAACTCACCATCCACTGGTAGGTGATCATATCGCCATCGGCATCCATACTTTGGCTACCGTCAAGCGTTACAAGGGAGTTCGTTTCGGCCTCTGTATTATCGCCAGCGTCAGCGACAGGGGTGCGATTTTCAACCATTACAGAGGTTTGTGCTTGACCTGCGTCAGCGCCATCAAACACCGTAAGGGCAAACTCGTACTCACCTATGATGTCTGGCGTAAGGGTGGCAACTACGTCACTTGAATTGTCAATATCACTGCTACTAAGCGCTGAACCATTGGGCGCACTGACAAGTGTCCATTCATAACTTAGCGCTTGTGGGCCAGCATCCGGATCAAATGACTGCCCGCCATCTAGCGTAATTTGTTGATTTTTAAATACCGCACTTGGCGCCGAAATTACAGCAATTGGCGCTTGTGGAGGAGGTGAAATAGGCGGTACGTTGTAATCGAGTCGATATGGGCCAATCCCAGTGTCGTTCGTGTTAGACGATGAGTTGTCTATTACAATTAAAGTATAATTCCCTTCGAGTGGTAGCGAAAGACTATTAATAGAAGCGACATTACCATCGTTATCACTTGCAATTAAGTTACCAAGAGGATCTATGACCAATAGCTGTAGCCATAAACTGGTTTGGTCAATATCTATCGCTGCAAAACTTACAGTGTTGCCTGTTTGACCAAAGAACGCATAGCTATCTATGTCTCCTAGAGTTATCGATTCGTCGAGAGAGCCTGAGCCAGATAGGGGGCCATGCTCATCTGCACTTGGAGCTTTAACGTAATGTAGTTGATAGTCACCAGTACCGGTATCGTTATTGTTACTCGCAGAATTGTCATTGACGACAACAGTGTAAGTACCCGTCACAGGGGCAAACATGGATACTTTAGCGACGGTTCTACCAGCATCTATGCTGATGCGTGAGCCATCAGGGCGATAAATCGCAATTTGCGGCGACAATAAGCCCTCTGTTAAGTCTGCAATAGTCAACAGCACATACTCACCGGCTTCAGCGTCAAGTGTCCAAGAGTCGATATCGCCAAGGGTAATAGTTTCTGTTACAAAATCACCGTTGATGAGGCTGCCATGTTCGTTGGCGCTTGGAGCTTTGACGTAATGTAGTTGATAGTCACCAGTACCGGTATCGTTATTGTTACTCGCAGAATTGTCATTGACGACAACAGTGTAAGTACCCGTCACTGGGGCAAACATGGATACTTTAGCGACGGTTCTACC
>NZ_BSOT01000005.1:0-949388 GCF_030160655.1 Agaribacter marinus | reverse complement strand
TCACCGTTGATGAGACTGCCGTGTTCGTTGGCACTGGGGGCTTTAACGTAATGAAGTTGATAATCGCCAGTACCGGTATCATTATTGTTACTCGCAGAATTGTCATTGACGACAACAGTGTAAGTTCCCGTCACAGGGGCAAACATGGATACTTTAGCGACGGTTCTACCAGCATCTATATTGATGCGTGAGCCATCAGGGTGATAAATCGCAATTAGCGGCGACAATAAGCCCTCTGTAACGTCTGCAATAGACAATAGCACATACTCACCGGCTTCAGCGTCAAGTGTCCATGAGTCGATATCACCAAGGGTAATGGTTTCTGTTACAAAATCACCGTTGATGAGACTGCCGTGTTCGTTGGCGCTTGGGGCTTTTACATAGTGAATGAGGTAATTACCAGTTTCATTGTCATTATCATTTGAAGCACTGTTGTCTTTAATACTAAGGGAATACGTACCTGATACCGCGGCGAACATGGATACTTTTGCAACACTTCTCCCTGTGTTTGAACTCACTAAGGCACCGTCGGGTGCAAATAAGGATATTTGAGGTGACAAAGTGTCTTGGGCAAGATCTGCCGCACTTATCAGAACATATTCGCCCGCATTTACGGTAAACGTATAAGTATCTACATCGCCTGCAAAGTCGATTGCACCCGACACTTCACCGCCGTTTACGAGTGATTGAGCGTGGACTTGCAATGAAAAAGTCACTGATAATACTGCTGTTAAATATAGCAGCAGCACTTGTAGTTTTCGTTGACATCGTTGTGAATATGTTTGCATTAGCGTTCCTTGTTTAGTTCAAAAGATTTTGTTGGAGACCAATAAACCCTTATGCATTTATCCCGAATTTAAAGATTTATAGATAGATCAAACATAATCTGAATATCCAACAAATCCATTGCAAAAGGTACAACTTGCTGCGCCCCGAAATACAACATTCACTTATTATTTACATGAACGAATGACGGTGTTTAGTCTATAAATAGCTTAACTGACGACGAATTTGTCTTAAGTGAAGACTTTGTGCTCTTAAGTGACGACAAAATTTAACTGAGTAAATGGGAAGGTAACGTCAACAACAAACTGTACTTATAGCAATAGTCGAGGGAAGCGGTTGGCTAAGTAGTCGTTTATTTACTGTGTTCCATTGTTTAAGGTATAGCGTGAAAACAATGTTGATAGGGAAGGGATAACGGCCTCTTTACCCAAAAAGTTTGCCATATTAAGTTGTTTGCTTAGTCCGCGCAGTGAAAAATCAGCAATAATATTTTCAGCAATCGGGCGATATGATAGGTGCCACGGTTCTTTCGCTACGCCGCCACGGTAAGATGCATACGGAAAGTAAAATCCAAAGCGTTTAGCGTTTTCTAATAGCCAAAGTGAAAGTTGAGCGCAAGGGCCGTTGCCTTCGTATTCTTCAGGAATCAGCTCAAATGAACCTTGCGTCTCTGCCGTGTATAAATCGACTTTGCTCTTATCGTAAACGTCGAAGTCAGTCCCCCAATGATGGCGAGATGCACCTGGTAGGGCTGACCACAACATAATGGCGTGTATTTTGTTTTCGTCTGATAGCTCGTTGGCGTTTAGTTGTGTGCCGTTGAGCGTGTTGAGGGGTAACTCGCCTTGCCATTTTCTATTCCAAATGGACAACTGACGATCAAAACTGCGAAAGCTTGAGCATATTTGTAAGTCGTGCCCATCTAATGCTGCACTCGCTTGCATTTGCGCAAACTTTTCAGCCACCTCAGGCATTAACTGATGCCCATTGGGCAGGGTTACCAGATGAGCGTCATCAATACCCAATATTTGATCTTTCGTTATCATGTTGTCGATGATTTTTCTTTATTTACGCAAGCAGCTTTACTAGCACTTGGTAATAAACCTCTTCCAAGGATTTTACGTTATTAATATTCACACATTCGTCCACTTTGTGAATAGTGCCGTTTTCTGGGCCTAGTTCAATGACCTGCGCGCCCGTCGGTGCAATAAATCGTCCGTCTGAGGTCCCGCCGGCGGTAGATAACTCTGTTTCAAAGCCCATTACTTCATGAATGCTTTCTTTACATGCGTCTACAAGACTACCAACTTCTGTGATAAATGGTTGGCCACTTAAAATCCAATTGATGGAGTAATCAAGGCCATGCTTATCTAAAATGGTAGTAACACGGGATTTTAATTCGTCATGGGTAACTTCTGTCGAAAATCGAAAGTTAAAATTCACGTGTACTTCGCCAGGGACAACGTTGGTTGCGCCAGTACCCGCATTCAAATTTGATACTTGAAAACTTGTGGGCGGAAAATACGCATTGCCTTCGTCCCAGACGGTACTGGCGAGTTCATCTAATGCTGGCGCAAATAAATGAATAGGATTTTTGACCAGATGAGGGTAAGCAACATGTCCTTGTATGCCGCGCACGACTAGTTCACCTGTGATAGACCCTCTGCGACCATTCTTGATAATGTCGCCAGTTACCTTGGTACTCGAAGGCTCACCTACAATACAGTAGTCAATTTTTTCGTTTCTTGCTTCTAGAGTATCAATAACGCGTGTCGTACCATTGATGAAAGGACCTTCCTCATCGCTCGTAATTAGGTAAGCTATCGACCCCTTATGATCGGGGTAGTCTTTTACAAACCTTTCGGTTGCACATAGCATTGCCGCTAACGACGCTTTCATATCAGCAGTACCACGGCCATATAAAAAACCGTCTTTTTCGGTAGGGGTAAAAGGGTTAAACTGCCATTTTTCAACTGGACCAGTGGGGACTACATCGGTGTGTCCTGCAAAACAAAAGACTGGTTTTTCAGTGCCTTTGCGCGCCCATAAGTTGGTTGTATCTTCAAACACCATTGTTTCATTCGTAAAACCAAGAGGCGCTAGTATATCTTTCATTAACTCTTGGCAACCTTCGTCTGCTGGAGTAACGGAAGGTTTACTAATAAGTTGCTTGGTCAAATCAATCACGTCACGCACGTCTAAAATACCTCAGCATATTCGTTCGCATTAAAACCAATTAGCAATTGCTTACCGGTATCTATTATAGGCCGTTTAATCATTGATGGGTTTGCGCTAACAATAGCAATAGCGTTTTCTGCGTTAAGATTATCTTTTGTTTCCTGAGGTAACTGTCGGTACGTTGTGCCGCGTTTATTCACCACGATATCCACGCCAAACTCTTCGATAGCGCGTTTTAGCAGTACTTCATTAACCCCTTGCTTCTTATAATCGTGAAAGTCATATTCCACGTTATTATCTGTTAACCACTTTCGCGCCTTCTTAATTGTGTCACAATTGGGGATGCCGTAAACAACTGCCATCTTCATTCCTCTATTTACAATTTACGTATTAACTTTTTCTAGCCGAAGCGTATAGCCGTCATCAGACAATGCTTGAATGGCTTTGTCTAAGTTTTCCTGTTTAACAAGTACATAGTCTGTTTCAAACGTACTTTCCACAAAAATACTCACTTCAGCATGGGCTAGCACTTTACTAATGCCCGCCATTATACCCAACATGGTGAGATTTAAAGGACCTAATACTTCTAATATACGCCAATTGAGATCGGTTTCTTCAGCATCTATTGCTATTGTTTGCGGAACAACAAGCGATAGTTCATCTTTCGTTTTACCAATAAAGTAAATGTCAGCGTCAAAAATTTCACGCGGTATCTCAGATTCAGCCCGCAAACTGTGGATAGCATATTTGCCTTCCATTACCAAAAGTGTTTGTTTTTCCATTTATCCACCGTAAACCGTAACTTATCCACGAATTCTGTGGATAAGGTTGTGCAGTACACTTGGGTTAGTTAGTAAGTTTATGAAAAATATAGTAAAAGTTTACTGTTTAGAATACAAGCAATGTGACGTATTTTTGACTGTGGATAAAAAAATGCAAAAAACACTTGCTGGATAAAGCACCTAATACTGCTCTATTTTTGAGTCATTACTAAATTGATTTTATGATGTTCGGGTTAGGTTTAGTTCTTGATAGAGTAGTAAAAAATGGTCAGGAGAAACCTGACCATCTGTAGTAAAGTATTTTCTAGGTGCTTTTTGCCATCGCTTCTAACGCTTTAGGCATTGCCGCAGCATAACGTTTAACATCCGCAATTCTGCCTGCACTTACTCTAGACCACGGCTTGTACGTTCGGTATTGTCCACGAATTAGTATGTTTTCCTTTTCCATAGCTTTGCGGAAAGTATTGGCGTCGCCATCTTTGCCTAAGTTTACAAACACGAAGTTTGTACTTGAAGGTAAGGCGGTTAAACCGTTAGCCTTAACCGCATCGTAAATGATACCTTTTGCTTCGGCAATTTTGTCGCGAGAAAAACTCATAAAGGCTTGGTCGTTAAAGCTAGCTATTGCGGCGGCTAAACCCGCTTGGTTAATTGTATACCCACCCAACCCATATCGATTGATCCATTCGATATTCTCTGCGGCGCCAAGCATGTAACCTACACGTAAGCCTGCTAACCCATATATTTTAGAGAAGGTACGCGCCACGATTATGTTATGGCCTTGTTTTATTAATGGCACCATAGAGTGTTTAACAGGATCGTCGATTAATTCATTGTATGCCTCATCAACCAACACAAGTGTCTTTTTAGATGCCTTGATACAAAACTCTTTGAGTTTAACAGGGTCTACGATTCGTCCTGTCGGGTTATTAGGGTTGCACACATGTACCATGCCTACTTTATCGTCTATCGCATCATACAACGCATCTAAGTCAATCGCTAAGTCGGCGGTATTAGCCACTCGTTTAATTTCTGGTCCGCCGGATTTAATAGGGAGTTTGGATGTTGTATCCCAAAATAAATCTGGCCCAAGTATGGTTCCTTTTGTTGTGGCGGCCATTGCCGCAAAAGAAAGGATGGGACTTGAACCAGCACTCAATGCGATGTTTTCTCTTTCAAGGCCATAATATTCACCTAACATGTCAATCAGCTTAATTGCTGCAGGGTAGGCGTAATATGCACCGCCTGCAGAAACTGCTTCTGTCATTGCTTTTAAGGCATCAGGGCTGGGGCCAAAAGGGTTTTCATTTGCATTTAATTTAGCGATACCAGGCTTAGGACCATAGTAAAGTTTATCAACAGCCGCTTTGTTTGCCATTGCCAAACCAGAACTGGTTAAAATACCTGTCGCACCAACGGCTGAAGCAGCCAAGCTGCGGCCTAAAAATAATCTTCTTGAACGATTGTAAGTCATACTTATTTCCTTTGTTATTTTTGTCGGCCTTTTAGCCGTTGAAATACTTGTAAAACATGGCGGCAGACACCACCACAAGGTACACACCAAACAGCCGTTTTAATGTTTTTTCATTAAAATGATGTGCTAATTTGCATCCAAAGGGTGCAGTTAAAATTGAACCTATACTAATGAAAAGTAGCGCGGGCAAATTTATGTAACCAACAGTGCCGACAGGTAATTGGGCATTGGGGGTTTGCTCCATTAACAAGAAGCCGATGGCGCCTGGCAACCCAATTAAAAACCCTACACCTGCTGCCGTTGCAACAGCTTGCTGAATGCTGCGTTTACACATCACCATGGTAATTACCATAGGTGTACCGCCACCTATGCCAAGCAGGGCAGAAAAACCACCTAACACAAATGCAAAAGATGCTTTAACAGCACCTTGTGGCATTGACATGCTTACGCCTTCTCGGACTATCAATGTCGGGAATAGGAAATACACGGAATACACCAAAACCCCCCCGGCAAATATTGCCATCAGCAAAGAGCTATCACTATGGTTCGCTAAGATGATCCCACCAAGTACCCCCAAAACAATCCATGCAGACCATGATTTCAAAACATCAAAATCTACAGCGCCTCTTTTCTTGTGGGCTAATACTGAGCGCGCACTTGAAATAACGATTGAGGCTAATGATGTGCCAATGGCGACTTTTACTAATTCTCCTGATTCCACTACGAATAACGGGAACACCGCAGTTAACGCAGGAACGACGACAAAACCGCCGCCGTTCCCAAATAACCCCGATGTAATCCCTGCGGCAGCGCCAGCTACACACAGGGCAATTACAAACCAAATTATATTTACATCCATATTGTTATAGGCCGTTAAAACTTAGCGACTAACTTGGTGTAGTAGTACCCACCTTGCCAATCGACTACCGAATCAGAACGATAAATTCGGCCACAACATGAATCGCCGCCTAGCTCAGAAGGATCTGGGTAGTTGTCAAATAAATTTCTAACACCAACCGCTAAGGACAAAGTATCGGTGAAGAAGTAGGTCCCTTCGATATCAACGAAGAATTCTGGGTCAAATTTCTGAATATCACTGTCAGCAGCACTACTTTCAACGTTTTCATAGTCACCGTAGTAGCTGACGCGAACCAAGCCTTGAATATCACCGTAACTGTGTTTGGCAGAAAACACGCCGCGCATAGTAGGCGTACCATTTTCGAAATCGAATTGGTTTTCAGCATTCAAGAAAGCACTTGGATCAGAATCGAACTCAGTTTTGTTGTAGTTCAAAGAGCCAGTAAACATCGTGTCGCCATAATCGCTGTCCATGCCATAGGTCACTACAAAATCAATACCAGACGTTTTAGTATCGAACGCGTTTTGGAAGTAGTTGACTCCCCCGATTGATTCCGCTCCAACAACACCTGCTGCTTGAAGGGCTAAGAAGTTATCGTAAGCTGCTCCAGCAGTAGGGTCGGCTGATACATTTCTTGTTGATACAGCATTGACTCTGTCTTCAAGCAAGATTAAGTAATAATCTAAGGTAATATTTAGGTCACCAAGAGCACTAGTCACACCAAATGTGAAGTTTGTTGACGTTTCAGGATCTAGCGCATCTGCACCTAGTGCTTGCGCTACAGGCCCGGCAGCTGGAAACAAACCTACAGCGACAGGTGTGCCGTTAGGTAAACGCGTAGATACGTTTGTTGTGCCTTGCTGTCCAGGTGTTGGCGCGCGGAATCCCGTACCGACAGATGCTCGAATACCGGTTGATTCTGTCGCTTGATAAAAACCTGCTAGTTTGTATACAACCTCAGAACCAAAATCTGAATAGTCCTCAAACCGGATTGCCGCTTGCGCAAATAAGTCGTCGGTGATGTCACCGCTTATATCTGCATATACTGCATATGAGTCACGCGTATAACTTTCAGAAAACTCGGGAGAATATCCAGGGAAACCGTTCGAGCCTACGGCCATGACTTGATATACCGCATCATCTGGGTTAGCACAATCGAGTGTTGAACCGTTTGCTATTACAGCTAAACCAGCCGTAGTCGGTGCATTTTCAGAACAAAATCCCCAAGGATCCGCTTTTGCATATGGCCCATCGATATACGACTCCAATTGCCCCTCAGCAATATCATAGGTTTCATCAAGGTAACTCAGGCCAAAGGCAAGTGTGTAGTCACTGATATCATATAAAAAATCCGCTTGGATCTGCATTTCTTCATTAGACAGAGTACCGGGGTTAAATTCTGTTCCTGAAGCGTCACCAAGCGAAGGGTTAATCGTATTGGCTAAGGTATAAGCGATTTCGTTGTAACCATAACGTGCGCTAAGGTCATAAGTTAAATCGCCTTCGGTCGTACCTTTTAGGCCTGTCGCGAATGAATAGTCTTCAATTTCACCTGTAAATCTAGGAGTAAAACCACCTGGATAAATTTCAAGAGGGTTCCAAATGCTGCCATCTTGCAATCTAATATCTTGCATTACACTGTTAAAAGGGTAGCGATAGAAGAACGAACCATCACCTTCACTGCTAGTGTAGTTAGTGAAAGCATACCAAGACATTGAACTAGAAATATCGTATCCAGCATTTACGAATACGCGAATTGCTTCTGAATTAGGCTGTCCCCATGGTTGCACAACATCTGCGCCGTGCACGCGTCGCCCCATTTCTTGCGCTGCAGCTAAAAATTCTGGAGTAACATTTTGCGCATAACCTGCGTCAGGGTTAAAACCTTCTAAACTTGGATCTACACAAAACCACGACTCACAATACTGCTCGCCACGGCTAGTAGATTCGGAGTCATTATACTCTAACGACACGCTCAAAAAGCCTTCTTCACCGAGTGCAAAGCCTTTGTTACCACCAATGGTGATAGAATCTCCGTCACCTTCAAAGAATTGACCATATTCAGCGCTAAATGTGCCACCTTCGGTATTTTCTTTTAATTGGAAGTTGATTACACCTGCGATGGCATCTGAACCATACTGTGCGGCCGCGCCGTCGCGAAGAACTTCTACTGAACCTAAGGCTGCTGATGGAATTGTTGCTAGATCAGGCCCTTGTGTACCAGAACCGCCAATTTGCACCAATGCAGAACGATGGCGACGTTTACCGTTTACTAGTACAAGTGTTTTATCGGTTGGCATACCGCGCAAAGTAGCTGGGCGAATGAATGTGGCGCCATCAGAGATAGGTTGGCGTGATAGATCGTAAGAAGGCACTAAGGTTTTCAGTACATCATTTAAATCAGAGAATGCGACGCCCTCAATGTCTTCAACACTGAGCACATCAACTGGTACTGGCGACGTACCGACTGAACGAGGCGCACCTCTCGCGCCAACAACAGCAATTTTTTCTGTATTGTCAGTGTCAGGTGCGACTTGCTCTTCTTGTGCATTTACCGGAGCGATTCCCACGAGTGAGTAACTGGCTAGTAAAGCTACAACAACCTTGTTTAACGTGTGTTTTTTCATGTATTGCCCCATTTTCATTATTATCTTCAGGTTCGACGCCCTGTTTTGGTTCGCAACCACACTAAATTTTTGTGTGGGTATTATGTGTAATGTCTCACTCAGACTAATGAAAAGAGGTTGATTTAAGGAAGAAAGAAGAATGTTGAGGGGTATATGTAAATCTTATAGCTTTAGTTAAGTGTTTGAATATTATTTAAAAAAAATAAAAATAATAAAAAAAAATATTTTTTGCAAAATTTGAACTTAACTGCATTTTAACATTTCATGATTTTACCATTTCCATAATATGGAATAGTAATTGCTGAGTGTAACTAGTGGTCTTGCTACGTCCGATGTATCCAAAAACTAAATACGTGCCTCAGGTTTGAATAAAAAATGAATACAAAGCAGTTAGAGTACTTTTTAACAACCGTACGCAAACAGAGTATTGCAGCCGCCGCCCGCGAAATGGACGTTGCGCAACCGGCAATTAGTCAGCAAATTTCAAATTTAGAGCGCTCGATGGGGGTTCCTTTACTTATCCGTGACTTTCGAGGTGTATCGCCAACAGTTGCCGGGGAAATTTTTGCAGAGCATGCGCAGAATATATTGTCAGAAGTCAGTATTGCTAAATCTAAGTTAAGTGAACTTTCGTCTGAACAAAAAATAGAAATTAAAATTGGCATGATGCCGTCGATTTGTAACGCAATGTCGATGCCGCTTATCGACGAACTAGGAGAGGATTTTCCTAATATTTCAATCGACATTAGCACGGGTCCTTCTTATTCACTTTCTGGTTGGTTGCAAGCAAATAAAATTGATATTGCACTGACGTATGAGCAAGCATTCTCTTCCGATTTTATGGTTGCCACACCGCTTTTGGAAGAGTTTATGTATCTTGTTGTTGGCATAGACTCACCGCGTACTGAGTATAAGTCCTTAATAGAAAAAGAAACGATTCCATTTTGGGCCTTAAGCGAACATAAAATATTGATCCCCAGCCGGCGAGACGCCTTGGGCAAATTTATAGAGAAGTACGAGATTGATACAGGGGTGAAATTAGTCCACGATCCCAGTTACACTGGCCATTTAATGACAGGTTTACGGCAAGTCATGATGGGAAAAGGGCTCACGATTTTGCCGTCTGCTGCGACTTATCATTTGGAAGAAAAATCTTTAATTAAGTCAATTAAAATTGTTGAACCAGAGATGCGTCGACGAGTACTTGCGATAACCAACAAAAACCATCCTCCATCAAAAAATGTTACTAATGTTATTCGAGTAATTAAACACATCGTTAAGTTGCTGAACAAAAGCGGTCAATGGCGAGGTGACTTATGCTAGCGTCTTATCGTTAATATTCTGAACATTTGAACAAGTTGTTGTTATCCACTTTTTTCCTTACTTATCCCCGATAACTGTGGATAAGTGTGTGGGCTTCATATGTGTTACTAGTTAAGTGTATGAATTTTATGAAAAATATATTATGCTCATTATATCAGCAAAGTGACAATATTTTGACTGCTAATGGGTAAGGTATAAAAGGTGACTAGTAACAAGCTACAAATTTTCTCGTTATTGGAAGATTAGAGGTGCAAACACAGGCACTTCAAATTTATGCAGGTAAGACTGCACTAAAAGCAATACAAGACAAAGGATTTACCGCTGACATGTTTAGTGCCTTTATGGGAGCGTCTGGCGGCCCTAAATGGTTTGTATTGTCTGGTTTAGATAAAATCATGTTTAGTGAGTTTTTTGCTAAAGCGGAGCAAAAAATTGATATTATTGGTACGTCAGCAGGGGCATTCCGTAGCGCTTGTTTTGCACAAACCGATACAAAAACGGCCATAGAACGATTAGCTGATAAATACAGTACAACAATATATTCCGAAAAGCCAAGTGCGCGTGAAATTACTCAAAAAAGCAGGGACTTATTAAACCACGTATTGGATGAAGCTGGTACACATCAGCTATTGAGTAACAATAAGCGCGCAGTTCATATTATTGCGTCACGCTGTCATGGATTAATGAAAAGCGAAAATCGTATCGTTCAGCTTGCGGGTTTGGGGCTAGCAAATTTACGAAACTTGCGGTCACGTAAAGCATTGGAAAAGAGCTTTACGCGAAGTGTATTTTATAGTGGCGACATACCATTAAATTTTGATGAAAAACCACATATTTCAACCGAATATATTAAGTTATCGAACAAAAACGTGCATGACGCTTTAGTGGCTTCTGGGTCAATTCCTATTATTATTGAAGGGATTTCTGATATTGCTGGTGCGTCAAAGGGAGTATTTCGTGATGGTGGTATTCTTGATTATCATTTTGATATGAAGATTAATACTGAGCGATTGGTGTTATACCCTCACTTTTTTAAAACACCTATTCCCGGCTGGTTTGATAAACACCTTAAACACCGAATCTGTAGGCAAGACAATTACGACAATGTAGTGTTACTTGCACCTTCAGATGAGTTCGTAGCATCTTTGCCCTATGGTAAAATTAGCGATAGGAAAGATTTTACTCGAATGCCTCCAGCGCAAAGAATACCTTATTGGCAACAGGTTATTCAGGAGTCGGAACGTTTAGCTGAAAGCTTTTTTGCTCAGATAGAAAGCGAAAATATAGCAAATTTTGTGCAAGCAATTGACTTAAAGCGGTAAATTTACAAAAAGCACTTGCCAAAATAATCGAAATTGCTATTATGCTCGCCGCTTCACAGAATGCGTCTATAGCTCAGTTGGTTAGAGCGCTACCTTGACATGGTAGAGGTCCCCTGTTCGAGTCAGGGTAGACGCACCACTTTCCTATCTAAATCGACAATAGTCTGGTTTCTTTAAATACTTTTTATGCCCCTTAAAGTTGTATTTAATAGGGAAATTGTTTGGACTTCCCATAAAAGATGAAAATAACAGACAATAACGACGTAAAACGCAAATTCAATATACGTTTTAGTTGAAATTAATGTAGCATCTATTTGAATATACTGTCTTTGTCTCGGCAACGTTGATTTGCTGTCTATTTTACGTATGAGATTTTATGAGCATATCTATTGTTAAAGAAGTGAATGAATTTTTACTCGATATTGAACGCATATCGAGTATTCAATTTAATACAGTTATAGCCATACGAAAGCTGTTCTTTACAGCAAAAAGTGATTTGGCTGAAGGCATTAAGTATGGTGGTATTGCATTTAGTATTTCAAACGACCTAATCGGTGGGATATATATTTACAAAAAACATATATCAATTGAATTTAGTCGAGGCGCTGACTTTAACGACAAGCACGGAAAGCTAGAAGGCAAGGGTAAAAAAAGGCGTCACTTAAAAATACTCCCATGTGATGATATTAATATAGAACTCATTGACTTCTACATTAAACAAGCAGTGACTGATTTAGATGCCAGTAGTTGACTAAATGTTGCGGGTCGGTGGTGTAGAGATCTTTGGCTACTAAGGCATATTTCTGAACACGGCTTCGCTCTCGTCATCAG
Source organism: Agaribacter marinus (assembly GCF_030160655.1). Lineage (GTDB taxonomy): Bacteria > Pseudomonadota > Gammaproteobacteria > Enterobacterales > Alteromonadaceae > Glaciecola > Glaciecola marina. The sequence continues at coordinate 937,206 of NZ_BSOT01000005.1, read as the reverse complement.
CCGGAAATACTAATTCAATACGGATTTCGGCCATGGTGATGTTTGTACCCTTGTCAAAGCGCATCACGGTAGACAGTGTATTGACCTCTTTGTCGCCAATCAACAATTTGGGGCACAATACCGGTGAATCTACATTCACATCATTTGGCCGGGATAAGCCTTTAGCATACTGTTCGGCAATAGATATCAAGCCGGGTAAACGCGGATGCGGGTAATGAAAAGCTTCGCTGCGTAAGCCATCTAACAGTTGGAATACTGTTTCAACTCTTGTTTCTTCAGTAAGGTGCGTTTCTCTAGAGCACCAGATATGAATCATGTGCTCAGGTGCTTGATTTACTATACCTGGAAATATTTTTTCTGCGGCGGCATTTGAATCGATAAAATTTAGGCCCGGCGCTATTACCCAAGCAGGAAAGGGTTCGTGTTTTTCGAGCACTTGTTTAACTAGTCGCTTTACTGGTGCCATTTGTTCGTCGTCAAGTGCGGGTTCCACATAAATCGAGGGCAAACCTGCAGATAGCAATAATGCATTAGTATCTCTAAGTGTTAAGGTAAGCGCCTTTGCAATTTTTAGTAAGACCGCTTTGCCTGGTCGAGAACGCCCGGTTTCAATAAATGAAATATATCGAGATGTTGAATCTGCTACAGAGGCCAAGGCTAGTTGAGACATACCTAATCGCTTGCGGTGAGAGCGCAATTGGTCACCTAGTAGTGTCAGTTGTGTCATATTATGTGTTTCCTAGTACCTGTTGCTTACGTGGATGAATATTACCAGACTCAATGAAATAGCTTAGTTCTTCTGTAAATAGTGCCAATTGTTTTTTTAACAATGCGGGTAACACCCAAGCGAGTGGCCTCATAAACCATATAATGTCTACGACAGCGTGTGCCTTGATGATTGAATTGTTTTCGTCAACAGACGTTATTGTCCAGTTATTTCGTGCATGCGTAATAAACCAAGGATTACCTTCGGTGAGCTCATATGAAAATTCTCGCTTTTGGGGATCGAAATGTACAAGCTTTTCTTTTACGATACTCGGTGGGAAAGGGCCGAACCCTAAGCCATTACATACTCGATGAGCACCGACGCCTAGATCGCCGACTAAATGTGATGACTCTAGCGAAGCGACCCATAAACCAATATTTCCAAACTCTTCACCCATTACTTCCCAAGCCCTTTTAGACGATACTGATACTGGTATTTCATTCCGTAAATGCATATTTATTCTCCGAACATACTGTCATTGAATTAAGTGTATTGTCTTGGCTTAATGATCAGCAATTCCCAAATAGGGAATGGTTGAACACGCCCTAGTTGTTTTCAGAAAAAAACTGTGGGTCGAGCCAGTATTTATGTGATTGTGCATTTAAGACACTTGGGAAATCAGGATTAGGCAAACGGATAATGTGACGTTGATTGATATTTGCACGTTGTTTTATTATCTGGAAGTTGCGTGACGCAATTAGCTTTTTGTCGTAACTGCCATCTTTGATAGCTGCATCCATGCCGGTTTTTATTAAATTATATAACTGAGAGTTTTCTGGGTGAACATAAAATACAAGTGCCATGGGGTATACAATTAATAATCGGTTTTCTACGTCTAGTTGAGGGTAGTGTGCATCAATGTGCTCCCAAGGTTCATATATGCCCAAAGCTAAATAATCAAAACGATGTTTTTCAAGCATCCCCCAAAGTTGACGTCCCCTTGGGCTTGTAACTACCTCAATACCTGAGTTTCGAAATATCGCTGTGTCGCCCCATGTTTTGCCGCTACCCGCAATAAACTTTTGTAAATCCTGTAATGTAGACACATTGTCAAAACGCAATTGTTCGCCTTTTCGGATAACTAGGACACGGTGGCCTAACAAGCCTTTAAAAATTGGAATAGGCACAACTTTAAGCATATCCATCTGTTCTTTTGATAGGCTTCCCCATTTTAAGCTCAACCTACCGCTTAGAACATTTGCTGTTTTTCGAGTATCAGTGACAACGTGTTGTTCGGCTTGATAGCAGACATCTGTGCGGACGTTGGCGATGGACAACTGGAGTAATTCAATGGTGAGAATATCGGTTTTAGATTCAATGGGTTTGTGAATGATTGTTAGCCCACACGCTGAAATTGGGGCGGCAAACATGCTGATGGCGAATAACATCGCAGTCGCAAAGACAAAGTGTGCAAGATTTCTAATCGAAGCAATACCTTTTCTCAAACTAAGTCCTTTAGGTTGATACAAACAGTCAAATCATTGTAGCGTAAAATATGTTTTCGATTGTGCTGTATGCCATTAGTAGCGTCTATAATACATAGATTAGCCGAAAAGCGTAAAGTAGTGTAGACTTTCGTTTTGAATTAAAACGAACATTTTAGAACTTTTATGGCGCAAGAAAGACGACAGGATGGCATTTTAACACTGGTAAAGGACAAAGGTTTTGTCTCAATAGACGATCTTGTTGCGCATTTTAATGTTACTCCTCAGACTATTCGGCGAGACCTAAATCAGCTAGCCAACGAAAATAAAGTGCGTCGCCATCATGGTGGCGCAGGCACAGTGTCTAGTGTGACAAATACCGAATATACTAAACGCAAAATTATGGATTCAGTAGCAAAAGAAAAAATTGCTGCACATGTTGCCACTATGATCCCCGATGGTTCTTCTGTGTTTATCAATATCGGTACTACAACGGAAACCGTGGCTCGGGCCTTATTGCAACATCAAAATTTGCGCGTCGTTACCAATAACCTGCATGTCGCTTCAATCTTAGCGGTAAAAGAAGACTTTACGGTGTTAATTGCAGCAGGTGAAGTACGTCATAGAGACGGCGGCATAATCGGCGAAGCGACAGAAGACTTTATCAGTCAGTTTAAAATGGATTTTGGTATTATTGGTATCAGCGGGATAGATGAGGATGGTTCTTTACTTGACTTTGATTTTCGAGAAGTTAGGGTTGCTCAATCCATTATTCGCAATTCTCGACGTGTAATTTTAGGCGCTGACGGTTCTAAGTTTGGGCGATTTGCCATGGTAAAATTAGGCAATATCAACCAAGCACATGACTTTGTTACAGATACTCAACCACCGCACTCCATTTCTGAACTACTAAAAGCAAGTGAAGTAAATTTGCATATTGTCTGATTTTTAGGTTTTTACGAACATTATTTTTAAGAAATGTTCGAAAATGTTCGAAAAAGAGCTTGAAAGTTCGAATTCGAATGTTAATATGTCGTTAACGGGTTGCTTAGGTATGTGTGTGTGCTTACCTCAAGCGTTGTCTTTTCGACACAGGGGAATCGAAATGCATTACGAGCAAGTTGAAACAGTAGAGTTAAATAGTAGTATTAATACGGCCAATTCCTTATATGAACAACTTGTTCACGATTATCCATTTCTGAGTAAATCCTTGCTCGAACGTTACGTTAAAGAATATGCGAATGATGCATATACAATTCTTGCGGGCGTTTATGATATTGATGATATGGGTAGCAGCTTTGGTGCCGAAATTTATCAGAATGAAATCGATTATTTGGTGCATGGCAACCCAGACTTAAGCATTGAAGAACTCATTTGGCGTAAAACCACCATGGGTCTAAAACTGAATGAATACCAAAAAGCAAAATTAAACTGCTATATCCAGTAAGCTTGACGTAGTTTTGTCGCAACGCTTATATGCTTAGTGTTTGTTATATGATAAATTTTAGGTAGATTTATTAAAGACAGAATACAAAGTGTAGATGACGACATCGATGGTAATCACTGGCGGCAGCTCCGGAATTGGTGCTGCTATTGTCCAAAAGTTTTTAGCGCTGGGTTATAGAGTTTTTAATCTAGATATAGTGGCTGGGACTGTTCACAATTGTGATGCATCTGTTCAAGTCGAAAACGATGCTAGTCGTCAATATCATCATGTTCAATGTGATGTGAGTAACTATGCTGCTGTAAAGTCCGCTATTGAGAGTATTTCATCAGAACATGAGATCGAGGTGCTTGTTTGCAATGCGGGCAAGCATTTATCTGCGACTATTGAAAACACGAGTGAAGAAGAATTGTTAGCCTTGTTTAACTTGAATGTTAAAGGTGCGGTTTCAGCGATTCAATCTAGTTTACCATCGATGAAGTCAAATAATTTTGGTCGTATTATTTTAGTCGCGTCTGACCAAGCCATTGTTGGTAAGACCAATTCCTTCGCTTACAATCTAACTAAACATGCGCTGGCGTCAATCGCTAAGACAACTGCGCTAGATTATGCTGATTACGGTATTACAGCAAACGCAGTATGTCCTGGTACAATCGACACGCCGCTTTATCGTCGCGCGATTCAGAATTATTGTGATAGATCTGGACGTGACGTTGAAGAGGTGCATATTGAAGAAGCACAGCTGCAACCCGTCGGGCGTGTCGGTTTATCCGAGGAAGTTGCTGAATACGTTAGCTTTTTGGCAAAGAAGAGTAGTGGCTTTATTACTGGAAGCTTACAGATTATTGATGGCGGCTATACTGCACGCTGATGACGATTGATTTCATTGACCCTCATGTCCACTTTTTTGCATTAGCAACAGGTGAATACGCTTGGCTAAAACCGGACAACCCACCTTTCTGGAAAGACAAAAATCTGATTCACAACGATTATTGTGAATCAGACTTATCTGTGAATGCGCCGCTAAATCTTAGTGCGTATGTGCATGTAGAAGCTGGGTTCGATAACGAAAATAGCCTTAAGGAAGCAGAATATTGGCTTGAGAAAGCAACACTTCCTATGACAGCTATGATTTTCGCAGATTTAAGGGTGTCCCCAGAGCGCTTTAGACAATCTTTGATGCTCGCATTGGCGCTGAATGACGCCCCTCAGCAGGAGCGTAATGCGTTTTGTGCAAAACCAATAACGGGTATTCGACACATATTTGATGACGAGACATGTAACATTTTAAGTTCAGACAACACGGACGAAAATTTTAGTCTATTGGACGAGCTAGGTTTACTGTTTGAGCTTCAAATGAATATGGCGAATTCAAACGATTTTAGCGCGTTGATGAAAGTGTTAGAAAAATATCCAAGTCTGCGTTTAAGCGTAAATCATGCCGGTGGCTTTAATGGCGCGCATAACCGCATATCGACAAAAGAGCTGGACGCTTGGTGTCAAAACATGCGGCATCTGTGTGAACTCAACAATGCTTACGTGAAGGTGTCGGGTTTCGAAATGCAAGATAGAAATTATACTATTGATCATGTAAAGCGAAGCCTTGATGACACACTAAACGTCGCTGGCGAAGGAAATGTCATGTTTGCTTCAAACTTTCCCTTAACGCTATTTAGTGCCACGTATTCAAGCTATTGGCAACTGGTGATAGAGGCCATTGATTCGATGGGACTGAAGCGCTCCACGTTGATTCATGATACTGCCAAGCGCTGTTATTTTGGCTAAATGGAGGTGTTGTCTAAATAACGTTATTGTTTAAATGGTGTTATTATTTAAATGGTGTTATTATTTAAATGGTGTTGCCGTCTAAAATAATGAGACTGAGCTTTCAATATCATCTAAATACTCAGTCATCATTAAGCAATACATGTGTAAGGTCTATTTTACGATGACTTTGGGTGAACGATTAACGACGTCATCGTTTAATTCAATACCAATACCAGGTAAATCTGGCACCTTAAACACACCGTTTTCCGGCTGGTAGTCCTGTTTGCATAGCTCTCTATTCCAATGCTTGATGGCATAGGTATGGTGTTCGTGAATTAAAAAATTGGGAATAGCGGCCTCTAGTTGCAGAGCAGCAGCGGTAGCCACTGGCCCTCCGCATACATGTGCCTGAACACGAATATCGTATACATCAGCATAATCGCAGACTTTCTTAGCTTCCGTAAATCCGCCAGACAAGCCGACATCAGGTTGCAGTACATCAATGCTCTGATCTTCAAAATACGGGCGACAATCCCATCGGTGATATAGTCTTTCACCACCCGCAATGGGCACGCGTAAGTTGTCTGCAACTTTCTTATGCACGGCGGAGTTCAAGTAATTGACTGGCTCTTCAAACATCATGCAGTTTACTTCTTCAACGATCGCGCCCATTTGAATCGCTGACGCACAGCCCATTAACGAATGTGCTTCAAAGATAATATCCACCTCCTCACCCACAGTTTCGCGTATTGCTCTTAAGCGATCACCGAAGAGCTTCATTTGTTTCGGTGTAAATAGTTTAGTACGATCGAAGCTAGAATCTCCATTTTCGTCATAAACGATCGGATCCACCTTTACCGCGTCATAGCCTTCGGCCATCGCTTTTTCAGCGGCACGGGCGTAATCATCTGGCGTAAGCATTTTTATGCAGTCTTGGCTCCAGTCAAACTGTAATTGACTCGCATACGTACGCAAATTGTCATTTGTTTTACCGCCAAGCAATTGATATACCGGCACGTTCAAGGCTTTCCCTTTAATGTCCCATAGGGCGGTGTCAATTGCGCTCATCGCTGCATATAGAACTGGTCCGCCACCAAGCCCCCAAAAACTTTCGCGCAACATGCGAGACCAAAGCAATTCTGTTTTAAATGGGTCAAAGCCAATCAAAACTGCTTCTGCTATTTCTTTAATCATTGCCGCGGCGGCGCTGTGACCCCAGTCGTAAGCTAAACCAGCCTCGCCAACGCCAGTAATCCCTTCGTCAGTATATATGCGAACAAATATTGGGTTCCAAGGTGGGCGCTCTGGACAGTGAATATCAAAAATTTCTACTTGGGTAATTTTCATTTTTTCTACTTATTTATGTTCAATCATCAAAATCTGGGTACACACGTTTAACGCGACGCACCATTGCAGGCCATGTTTTTTGACCACCTGTCATGCCAGTATGGACAACTGACGCCTGTGCTTTAATACCGTCGATTACGGATTGCTCTACTTCAATGATGTTTTCATTTGAATTGAGTAATTTTACTTGAATCTCACAAGCGCGAATCAAATCGTACATGTGCATAAACGCATCACCAATGGTCAAACCCATGGTGAGTGCGCCATGATTACGTAGCAACATAAAATTCGCGTTGCCCAAATCGGCTTGTAGGCGAGCTATTTCATCATGTTCTACTGCTAAGCCTTCGTAACCATGATACGAAATACTTGCAAGTGCAAAGGCCGCATACTGTGAGTAAGGGCGTAAACCGTGTTCAAGGCTCGCTACTGCAATTGCATCAGGGTGGTGTAAATGCATCGCGCATTGATCTTCATGTCTTGCCTTGTGTACTGCGCTATGAATAGTAAACCCTGCTGGATTTATATCGAAAGGACTATCTTTGTCCAAAATATTACCTTCAACATCAATCTTTACTAAGTTTGAGGCTGTTACTTCTTCAAATGTTAATCCAAACGCGTTAATCAATAAATCATCAGTACCAGGGATCCTCGCGGATACGTGTGTATGGATCAAATCATCCCAACCATGCATAACTAGCAGCCGATAGCAGGCAGCCAATTCTTTTCGAGTTAACCATTCTTGTTCTGAAACTTTACCTTTTAAACTTACGCGAGGAATATCGTACATGTTAGCCTTGCCTGTAATTTTCTTGTTTCTTCTAACTCAGTGCCAAATATTTTCATTTACAATAAGACATATATGTTTCACATAGGAAACGTCCAGCATATTCTTATTCAGGAGGGGAGAGCATTCAAGCTTATTTTGAACTCAAATTTAATTTAGCACAATTCTATAAACCGTCGTTACTGCTTTCTTAACTATGTACAGTGTATAAACACACGTTGCCAAAGTTGCACATACTGTTGAATACTTGCTTTATATTCGGTATGGCCTAGTTCGTATTGGTTTTTAATAAACATCGCAAACGCGACGGTTTTGTCGTCTATATTTGAGAGTCGATGACTAAGTTCAGCAAACAAAGGGGAAAGTTGGTAGTGGTAGTTATTGAGTTCACTCGTGACGGGTTGAATTTTTTCTGCAAAAAACAGACGAAAGATATTTTGCATAATTTTTACACTTTCTTTCTCTTGTTTTGTATTGCATGTATTTTGTTCAAGGTAAGTAGTCAATAAGGGTGACATTTGTGTAAGATATTGACTTATAAGCCATTGTGTTCGCCACATTCGAGCGAAAAGTCGGCTTTCTTGTAAGGTTTTTAAGTGCGATTCTAATGTTGTTGTTTCATTGCTATTTACTATGTAATTCAGCGCTAGCCTTGACGCATGAAATTGGTCACTATTTGTCCCCGAAATAAAATCAGCTGATATCGCAAACGCATTGTACGTTTCATTACTTTGAGTAATCATATTTGCCCACACAATTGGCAGTGCTTGCTTTTTTTGCGTCAACCAATTGTTTAATTTGAGTTTCATCTGATTGTCGTCAGGCAGTATGTCCATGCAGTTTTGCAATGCACTAATAAGTGATTTTTCGTAGGCATAGCGAATAGACGGTAACTGTGTTTTTCCTAATGAAGTATTTCGTTCAGCAATTGTTTTGCTCAACGGGCATGCTTTCAAGGCATAAAATTCTCTTAAGTTTATTTGAATGTCAGTCGTAGTAAGGCGCAGTGACGACTTCCTTGGCGCATCTAGCTGCACTGTTGCATCTAGTACCGGTGCAGAAATATCTGTAAAGTCTATTAAACGTTCATGTAGTGCTTCTAAATCATGCCGAATTTGTTGGTTTTCGTTGCATGCACTGACAATAATCGACATCGTAAGAATAGCAAATACATCTTTCAAGTGATTGATTCGTAGGTACAAATTTTTAATTTGATAGGGTGTTTGCATTGCATGAAAAGCGCTAAATATTGTTCTTTTCATACGAAATACTTCGATAAAAGTTTTCAAATGAAGTCAATATTGGTGTCTGAATGATAGGCTGCATATAAGGTAGATTTTAGTTGGTCAGCCCATTGTCTGGTTAAAAATGTATCGACATGAACAATATCAAAATAGTTTACTGGTGCATATGTTGGGGCATCATTTAACTCAATGGGAATAAAATTATGTTCTTTCATTAAGTATGAAGGAATAATTCCTATGCCGTTTCCTGCCGAGATCGCATGTGCAATGGCGATGGTATTGGATACACATTGCAAGTTGGTAAATTGTGCAAACGTGCACGCCGTGTCTTTTAAAAAATATTGCCATGTTTGACTGCTTTTGGCATTCCTAACAATAATCGGTAGTGTTAATAATTCTCTTAGTGAATTTGGCTGTCCGTATTTTTGAATGAAGTTGCGACTAGTGACCAATACGTTTGATGCGGAAAAGAGCGGAAGGTATTCTAATGCGCAACGTTTTTCGCTTCTCCGCCTAATGGCCAGATCTACGTTCTCATGATATAAATCGTGACTAGCATCATCTAGTGTTAGCTCAAACGTCGGTATTTTATTTGACATTTGATTTATAAGGGGCGCTAACAAGTAAGTGCCAATATCCACGGGCGCGGAAATAGTAATTCGCTTATTTCCCATTTTCGGTGAAATATGGCTGACGACATCTTGCAATAACCTGTCAGTCTTCAGTAACTCATTAAATAGCAATTGCCCGTTTGGAGTGAGTTGTATTTTTGTGCCTTGAGTCCTTACTAATAATTTAGTTTCCAGCAAATCCTCCAAACGATTGATTTGATAGCTGATACTCGACTGCGCCATACCTAGCTGTTCAGCTGCTGCTGAAAAACTCTTACACTTGCATACAGTTAAAAAATACGGGTAGTGTGCGTATGCTTTCATTTTAAAAATTCGATTTATATATAGATTATATCTAATTTATCGTTTTATTTTTGTATGTAAAGTACTGAAAGTATTTTTTATGTTTAGGAATAGATCAATGAGAGTTTTGAGTGCGAAGCAGTACCTTAATGATGGAAGCGCAATGCTTTGGGCCACGCGTGCGTTTTTCTTAATGGCAGGTGCGGCGGCTGCTTTTTGGGCAGTGGCTATCTTGTCAATTAAAAGCAAGTTTGCACTGGATGAACGTCAAGTTGGCTTGTTATTGCTTACCTTGGGGGTTGGCGCGATGGTGGCAATGCCGCTATCTGGACGTTTAGTGCAAAATGTTGGTTGTCGAAGGGTATTAACTACTAGCTGTATATTAATGGTGATAAGCCTAACTCTTACATTGATGAGCCAAAATCAAATTCAATTATTTGTACTCGCTTGTTTATTTGGTATGAGTATTGGCGCAACAGATTGTGTTATGAATATGCACGCGATTATTGTGGAGCGTAAACTGGGTACTAAAGTCATGTCAGGTTTTCATGGTTGCTATAGCGCAGGAGGGATTGTTGGTAGTGCTTGCCTTGTGAGCCTAATGTTTGTCGGTTTTCCACTCATCTTTATTGTGTTAGGGTTTGCTGTAATTTCGATATTTGTTTGCTATTTAGTCAGTTATTCGATTCAGAATGAGGACGGCGTATTGCGGAAAAAAGCATGGAGGATGCCAACATCTTACCTTTTGTTGATTGGGTCTGTTTGCTTTTTACTGTTTCTTGTCGAAGGCACGGTATTGGATTGGAGCGCGATATTTTTACAAGAGTATTTAGATTTTCCTGTTAAATTGGCAGGTATAGGCTTTGCGGCGTTTTCTGTATCAATGACAATTATGCGATTTTCTGGTGATCGCTTAATAGAACGTCTGGGCGAACGAGCGATGGTAGTAGCGGGAACGATATTGGCAATTGTTAGTGTATTCATGATAACAGCTTTTGATAAGCCAATAGGGGTTATCGCTGGATATGCGCTATTGGGTATCGGTTGCGCCAACATTGTCCCTATCATGTTTTCAGCAATAGCGAAGCAACGTGTGATTGAGACTGCGCAAGCGGTGCCCATTGTTTCGTCTGTTGCATATTTCGGTGTGTTAGCAGGGCCAGCTTTCATTGGAGAGTTATCTCATCAAACTAGCTTACTAACGGCGTTTAAATGTTTGATGCTACTTTTGTTTATGGCACTTTTGTGTGCGGTCTGCGTTTTTCGTCGCCAAAATGGGTAACGCTTGCCTCAACATCACTTTTGACTAAGCTAGCATGTTTCGATCTTTAAATACCCAAGAAACGTCCAAATCAGTTTTGAATATGCATGGTCTGGATGTTATTCGTTAATGTTGATAGAAATGTCTGTCAGCGAAACATCTTCTGCGTTCTCACGCACAATAGCCACTTTTAGTTGTTCGCCACTTTCTTTGTGTAATAGTGTGAGAGGAGAGTTTCCCTTCTTTATGTAATGATCTCCCCATTGCATTAGGGCAATAATGACAGGCGCTAACGAGGCACCTTGTGGCGTTAGCATGTATAAATATCGCGTCCGGCTGTTGTCTTCGCGATAAGGTTCGCGATACATAATATTGTTCGCCACAAGTTTTTTTAATCTATTAGTCAGCACTGAGCGGGGGATATTTAGATCAACTCGAATATCGTCAAACCTGACGATGCCATAAAATGCTTCCCTAAGTATTAATAGTGTCCACTTGTCGCCAACTAAATCGGCGGCAGAAAATACGCCGCATTCTTTGAGTGGTACGGGGGAATTTTTCCGTATGTTTTTATTCTTCATATAAAGCGAGTTTGACATAAGGTATTTGATCGTGCAAATATACCTAGGTTCTAAATTGATACTTAGGTTGTTTTTATATATTTATAATTGAACCTGAACATTTACCCGAATTCTTAAGGACAAATGAATGACGTACTTTACTGCTTTATTATTATTGAAAATCTTAGTGTCGCTTGTATTTGTCGGAATCCCCTTTTTATTGTTGTCGAAAGATAGATTGCAAATTATTACCCGTAGCACTCATGAAAATGTATTATTTTATCGGCTTTATGGGGTGGCAATTATGGCCTTGTTAGTCGCATATGGAAGTGCAATACCACTGGCCCAGCAGGGGCATTTTTCGTGGGGTATTGCTATGATGGGGTTAGTGTCTAATTTAGGCGGTAGTACATTATTGTTTCATTTAGGAAAGGGTAAGCAGAGCATGGTACTAGCATCTTTTTTTGGATTCATTACGATATTGCTTCTATTTTCAATGGTTTTTTCTGACGCTGTCGTCACCCCAATATTCTAGATAGAAATAGCAAAAAAATCGGTAATAAGGCTCATAAACTCACGTTGTTAAGTTGACATGTTTAACATATATTTGGTTGAGTTATTGTGATGCGGTATCAATAATCAGTTGATAAGGCGGGATGATGAAAAACTGGAAGCTCGCACCAAAAGATACCGAGCTTGCTAAATATGTGCAGTGGTATTGGTTTTTGGAAAAAGAATCAAGCGATTCAGGGCATAGTTGGCCTAAACTATATCCAGACCCTGCAACCCATTTGATTGTTGCGGACAATAAACATTATTTTCACTATGAGACTGAAACTAACCTTTATAGTGGGTGCGGAAGTCATTTGATATTCCCACACCGTAACGCTTTTGTTATGGACCATCAAAAACCTTTCAGAATCTTGGGTATCAAGTTTAAGGTTGGTGCGTTTTATTCTCTTGAACATTTAAACTCCTTATTTGATATAGATACAATCCAAGCGATTGATTTCGGCAAATTATTGGGTAAAAAGCATGCGGTCGTTGAAAGGCTCTTGAGTGCCTCAGCGGAAGAGAAGGTAGCAACCCGTGACTTGCTAGATCAAATATTGACTCCCTGCGTATCAAAAGTGTCAGAAGACAGACACAGCGAATTAACGCGCAAGGTGTTACCTTTATTATGTACAACGTCAATTGCTGCCTTAGGTGATAAATTGCACTGTGCCCAGCGCACGGTTGAGCGCAGTTTCTTGAGGACGACAGGTTTGACTTTGAAACAGTGTAAATCGATGTTCCGGTTAGAAAATTTGCTGAGCCGCTTATATAAGCAGGATAGTAAGCATATCGATTGGCGGACGCTGGCCGCCGACTATGAATTTAGTGATCAACCTCATCTTATTAGGTACCTTAAATCTTGTATTAATGAAACACCCCGCGAGTATGCGTTAAAAAGAGATTTAACCATTGATGTGTATGGGAGTTTTGAATTTACCTAATCTTGTCGTTTTTCTTCAATCTTTCGCTGAATGATATATGTAAACTGCATTCTCTTTTGATTGGAGACGTAAAACACGAATGAAATACAAAATAAGGCAATATCAACCAGCAGATTTAGACGATGTACTTAATACGTGGGACCGAGCGACGCGTTTAGCACATGCATTCATGACTGACGCATTCATAGCGCAAGAGCGAAAGAATATTGCTGAAATATATTTACCAAAAACCAATACATGGGTGTCAGAAACAACGAGCGGCGTTAATGGTTTTATCAGTTTAATCGGGAGCGAAGTCGCTGCACTATTTGTACAGCCGAATGACCATGGCAAGGGAATTGGGGGAGCGCTGATGGATAAAGCCAAAAAGCTTCACGGAAGTTTAGAAGTTGAGGTGTTTAAATCAAACAAAATAGGCCGCCACTTTTACGCGGCGCATGGCTTTACATTTTCTGAAGAAAAACTACACCCACCTACCAATCAACAAGTACTGCGATTGATACTGAACGACGGTAAAGGTTCAATTAGCTAATTATTGGCGTGCGCCCTAAGTTAGGTAAAAGCGACGTAGCTATGCTTATATCGTTGAATAAACTGCTTTCTCAGGGCGTTTCGATGAAGTTAAAAGAACAATTGGAAAATTTGGATATGTTTTATTTGCAAGTGGCTAAAGCATATCGGTATAATTTCGCGCTCAAAAAAATGAATAAAAACGAATGCTAGTAATTTCTAGTGACTGATCACAATAAATATATCAAGTGGCGCATTGTAGGCGTCACCACTGAAAAGGAATAATATGCCCATAGTTACCCTCCCTGACGGCAGTCAACGTAGTTTCGAAAATGCAGTAAGTGTCCTAGATGTCGCGATGGACATTGGGCCTGGTTTAGCAAAAGCGACTATTGCTGGTAAAGTGAATGGCGAGTTAGTCGACGCTATCGATTTAATTGAAGAAGACGCAAATTTACAAATCATTACGGCGAAAGACGACGCAGGTTTAGAAATCTTAAGACATAGCTGTGCGCATTTGGTCGGCCATGCAATAAAGCAGTTGTACCCTGATGTAAAAATGGCGATTGGCCCTGTGATCGACAATGGGTTTTATTATGATGTTGATTTAGACACGCCACTAAATCAGGAAGATCTTGATAAAATTGAAAAGCGAATGCTAGAGCTTGCTAAGACAAACTACTCAGTGATAAAAAAGGTCGTGAGTTGGCAGGAAGCGCGCGATACCTTTGAATCTCGCGGCGAAAGTTACAAAATGCAAATTCTTGATGAAAACATCGAGAAGTCTGACAAGCCTGGTTTGTATCATCATGAAGAATATATTGATATGTGCCGTGGTCCTCATGTACCAAACATGAAATTTTGCCAACACTTCAAATTAATGAAAGTGGCCGGTGCATATTGGCGTGGCAATAGCGATAACAAGATGCTTCAACGTATATACGGCACAGCATGGGCGGATAAAAAACAACTCAAAGCGTATTTAAATCGTTTAGAAGAAGCAGAAAAGCGTGATCACCGTAAAATTGGTAAGACGCTAGATTTATTCCATTGGCAAGAAGAAGCGCCAGGTATGGTGTTTTGGCACAACGACGGGTGGACAATCTACACCGAGCTTGAAAGTTTTATACGCCGTAAATTACACGAATATGATTATGATGAAGTGAAGGGGCCATTGATGATGGACCGTTCTCTTTGGGAGAAGTCTGGTCATTGGGATAAATATGCAGAAAACATGTTTACCACGGAATCTGAAAAGCGCGAATATGCAATTAAGCCGATGAACTGCCCTGGACACGTACAGATTTTTAATCAAGGACTAAAGTCTTATCGTGATTTACCGTTAAAAATGGCAGAGTTTGGCTGTTGTCATAGAAACGAACCCTCTGGTGCACTGCATGGTTTAATGCGAGTGAGAGGCTTTACGCAAGATGATGCACATATTTTTTGTACTGAAGAGCAAATCCTCGATGAGGTTAGTTCGTGTATCAAAATGGTATATGACACCTATGGTACTTTCGGCTTCGACAAAATTGCCGTTAAGTTATCCACACGTCCTGAAAAGCGTGTAGGCAGTGACGAAATTTGGGATAAGTCAGAAAAGGCACTTGCAGATGCGTTAAAAGCCAATGATATTGAATTTGAGTATCAACCAGGTGAGGGCGCATTTTACGGTCCTAAAATCGAATTTACCCTATATGACTGTTTAGACCGTGCTTGGCAATGCGGTACCGTTCAATTAGATTTTTCAATGCCTGGACGTTTAGGTTCTACGTTTGTTGATGAAGATGGCGAGCGTAAAGTGCCGGTGATGATCCATCGCGCAATATTAGGGTCTTTGGAGCGTTTTATTGGTATCTTGACCGAAGAATTTGCAGGCGCTTTCCCTACGTGGTTGTCGCCAACACAAGTGGTAATTGCAAATATTACGGATAGCCAAGCGGAATATGTATCTGAAGTGGAATCTGCATTGAAATCTTCTGGTATTCGAGTGAAACGTGATGTCAGAAATGAGAAAATTGGCTTTAAAATACGTGAGCACACCTTAAAGAAAGTACCTTATATGCTTGTGATTGGTGAAAAAGAGAAAGAATCGGGTGCTGTAGCGGTTCGCACACGTAAAGGTAAAGATTTGGGTGTAATGAGCGTTGATGAATTTACAACACTGTTGTTAGAAGATATAAATTCTAAAAAAATTCAATAGCACAAATAAATAGAATCGGTATAATAACGCCGTTCGTGTAGCCATGGCGTACAAAAAATGAACATGGCTATGCTGTTTTTTAATGTTCTCGGAGGACTCGCGTATTAAAGGCGGAGCTAATAAAGCACAGGGCGATAAAGCTCGTATTAATGAAGAAATTACTGTTAATGAAGTTAGATTAATTGATGCAGAAGGCGAACAGGCCGGCGTTGTGTCAATTAGACAAGCTCTTGAAGCTGCAGAAGCTGCCGGGGTAGATTTAGTAGAAGTTAGCCCTAACGCAAATCCGCCAGTCTGTAAAATTATGGACTACGGGAAGTTCGTGTTTGAAAAGAGTAAAGCTCTTAAAGAACAAAAGAAAAAACAAAAGCAAATTCAGGTCAAGGAGATTAAATTTCGCCCTGGCACTGATGAAGGCGATTACCAGGTAAAACTGCGCAACCTGCGTCGCTTTCTCGAAGGTGGTGATAAAGCCAAGGTCACGATTAGATTTCGTGGTCGAGAAATGGCTCACCAAGACATCGGCATTGACTTACTAAATCGTGTTAAAGACGATTTACAAGAAATTGCTCAAGTGGAGTCTTTCCCTCGTAGAGTGGAAGGTCGACAGATGATCATGGTGCTTGCCCCAACTAAGAAGCAGTAATGGTCTAAAGTATTAAGGTCTGCACAACCTCAATCACCTTGCTGTAAATATCAACAACTGATTTGTCTGCAACTATCAGTTAATTAAACAATGCGGAGTTTTAGCAATGCCTAAAATGAAATCTGTTAGTGGAGCGCAGAAGCGCTTCCGCAAGACTGGCTCTGGTCGTTTTAAGAGTAAACAGTCTCACTTGCGTCACATTTTGACCAAGAAGAGTACTAAGCGTAAACGTCATCTACGTGGTAAGAAATTGGTTCATGAAAATGATACCGCACTTATCCAACGTATGTTGCCGTACGTATAACCTGTACTTAAGGAGACTAAATAATGGCTAGAGTAAAACGCGGTACAATTGCCCGCGCACGTCATAAAAAAGTATTAAAGCAAGCTAAAGGTTACTACGGAGCTCGTAGTCGTGTATATCGCGTTGCTATTCAAGCAATAACTAAAGCAGGTCAATATGCATATCGTGACCGTCGCCAGCGTAAGCGTCAATTCCGTCAATTATGGATTGCACGTATTAATGCTGCGGCACGTCAAAACGGTATCAGTTACTCTCGTTTCATCAACGGTTTGAAAAAAGCGTCTGTTGAAATCGATCGTAAGATCCTTGCTGACATCGCAGTACATGACAAAGCAGCGTTTACTGCACTAGCAGACGCTGCCAAAGGCGCGTTAGCTTAAGTTAACGTTTAACAAATAGATTTAAGCTCTTTGGAAAAAGACGAGCAGGATGCTCGTCTTTTTTTTGCTTGAAATTCGTTGCTTATTATATTGCATTCCTGCCCCCACGGTTCAAACTCAAAAAATCCTTAAAAGTGTTACCTTAATCTACAAAAAAGCGTGTAAAATGTGAGGCTTATTGAATTAATTTGAAATCGCGGTTTTCTGATACGACATTGAAAACCCAAAAAAGAGGAACACATGGAGCTTGAAGCGATAATTAATGAAGCTCAATTGGCGGTAGAAACCGCCAATACGCCTGATGAGCTTGATGCCGTGCGCGTAAATTTCATGGGCAAGAAGGGTAAAATTACTGACCTAATGAAAGGTTTAGGTGCGTTGACTGCCGAAGAGAGGCCAAAAGCGGGGCAGGCAATCAACAAAATCAAACAGCAAGTACAGGGTTTAATTAACGAAAAGTTAAATACGCTTAAAGCAACTGAGCTCAATGCGAAACTTGCGCAAGAAGCTGTTGATGTTACGTTACCAGGTAAATGTGTTACGGCTGGTAATCTACATCCGGTAAGTCGCACCATTGAACGTATTGAAGCTTATTTTGCTGATCTTGGATTTCAAGTTAAATCAGGCCCAGAAGTTGAAGATGGTTTTCATAATTTTGATGCCTTAAATATTCCAAAAAATCATCCTGCAAGAGCAGACCATGATACTTTTTATTTTAGTCCTGATGTGATGTTACGGACACAAACTTCTGGGGTACAAATTCGTACAATGGAAGTAGAAACACCGCCATTGCGTATTATCTCTCCGGGGCGCGTATATCGGAATGATTATGATCAAACGCATACGCCAATGTTTCATCAAGTGGAAGGCTTGATGGTAGACACTGATGTGAGCTTTGCTGAGTTGAAAGGTATATTGCACGATTTTTTACATAACTTTTTTGAAGAAGATTTAAAGATTCGCTTTAGACCATCATATTTTCCATTTACTGAACCTTCGGCAGAAGTTGACGTCATGGGTAAAAATGGTAAATGGCTAGAAGTACTTGGTTGTGGAATGGTTCATCCAAATGTATTACGCGCAGTAAATATTGATCCCGAAAAATATACGGGCTTTGCATTTGGCATGGGCGTAGAGCGCCTGACTATGTTGCGTTACGGTGTAAATGATCTTCGTGCATTTTTCGAAAACGATGTTCGATTCCTCAAGCAGTTTAAGTAAGCAGAGTAAAAGATGAAATTCAGTGAATCTTGGTTAAGAGAATGGGTAAACCCATCACTAGATACAAATGCGTTGTGTGAACAATTAAGTATGGCGGGCCTTGAAGTCGACGGCATTGAGCCAGTGGCGGGCGAGTTTTCAGGTGTAGTTATTGGCGAAGTAACTGAATGTGGCCAACACCCTGATGCTGATAAATTACAAGTGACCAAAGTAAATGTTGGCGACGAAGAGCTGCTTGATATTGTTTGTGGTGCGCCCAATTGTCGTAAAGGGCTAAAGGTTGCCGTGGCAAAAGTTGGCGCTGTGCTTCCCGGAAACTTTAAGATTAAAAAAGCGAAACTAAGAGGGCAACCGTCTTTTGGTATGCTGTGCAGTTTTTCTGAGTTAGGCATGGGTGAAGACCACTCAGGTATTGTAGAATTACCGCTTGATGCGCCGGTTGGGGAAGATATCCGAGATTATTTGTCACTAAATGACAATATCATCGAAATTGATTTAACACCGAATCGTGCAGATTGCCTTGGACTTAAAGGTGTTGCGCGCGATTTAGGCGTATTGAATCAATTAGACGTGTCTTATCCTAATATTCCTGACGTAGCGACAGCGGGGAACGACACGCGAAACATAACACTCGAGAACCCTGACGCTTGCCCTCGCTATTTAGGGCGGTTAATTGAAGGTGTTGATTTAACAAAAAGTAGCCCTTTGTGGTTACAAGAAAAACTTCGTCGTAGTGGCATCCGCAGTATTGACCCTGTTGTCGATGTAACCAATTATGTCTTGCTGGAACTGGGTCACCCGATGCACGCGTTTGATAACGATGCATTAAGTGGCGACATCGTTGTACGGATGGCACAAAAAGGCGAGAAGCTTGTTCTGTTGGACGAAACAGAAGTAACGGTGAATACAGATACTTTGCTCATCGCTGATGCCGAAAAACCTCTTGCTTTAGCTGGTATCTTCGGTGGCCTACACTCTGGCGTAACGTCAAATACTAAGCACGTTTTTCTAGAATCTGCCTTTTTCTTACCTGATGCCATATTAGGTAAGTCAAGACAATACGGTTTGCACACTGATGCATCCCATCGCTATGAGCGTGGCGTAGATTTCTCTCTTCAACGTGAAGCAATGGAGCGTGCGACAGCGCTATTGCAGAGCATTGTGGGCGGTAAAGTTCACAATATTGTTGAAGCAGTATCTGCTGACCACTTACCGGTGCGAGAAGATATCACCTTGCGTAAGTCTCGTTTAGATAAAGTGCTGGGCGTCACCCTAAGTAATGAGCGTGTGACTGATATTCTTACTCGTTTGGGTGTAAATCCATCGTTTAATAATAATGAATGGCAAGTAAGTGCGCCGAATTATCGTTTTGACATCGCGATTGAAGAAGACCTCATTGAAGAAGTGGCAAGGGTATATGGGTACAACAGCATTCCAACTCAAGCACCTGTAGCCAGTTTGAATATGATCCCTCACAAAGAAGCTGATGTGAGCCTAAGTTCAATTAAAAGTACGCTTTTGCAAGCGGGTTTTAATGAAGCTATTACGTATTCATTTGTGGATCCTAAAAAGCAGAATTTACTTTTTCCTGCCCTAGAAGGGAAACTGCTTCCACACCCAATATCTGCGGATATGTCGGCAATGCGGGTGAGCTTGTTGACGGGTCTACTGCACGCTTTGTCATACAATCAAAAACGTCAGCAATTGAACATGAAAATGTTCGAAACTGGTTTGGTTTTCATACCGGATGAGACTGAAAAAGCAGGCGTAGCACAATACCCAGTGATTGCTGGTGTGTTGTCTGGTAATACGCACTCTGAGCATTGGAATATTTCGAATACACCGTTGGATTTCTTTGACGTAAAAGGTGTTGTTGAACAATTACTGGCTAGCGCATGTGACGGTGTTGAGTTTAGCTTTGAGCGCTCAAAGGAGTCAGCTTTTCATCCAGGGCAAAGTGCGAATATTTTAGTAGATGGAAATAAAGTTGGAATATTTGGTGCGATACATCCTCAGTTAGAAAAACCACTAGGCCTTAACGGTAGAACGTTTGCATTTGAATTGAAATTGGATGCAATTTTACAACGAAAATTACCTTGGGCGAGCAAAATATCTAAGTTCCCAATGAACCGAAGAGACCTTGCATTTAGCCTAGATGAAACAGTTGAAACCGGTAAACTACTAAAAAGTATAAAAAAAATTGGCATATCAGAATTAGTTGACATAAACTTATTTGACGTATACCAAGGTAAGGGTATTGCTGAGGGTAAAAAGAGCCTCGCAATTTCTTTGTGGTTACAGAGTAAAGAACGTACTCTTGAAGATGAAGAAATCCAACAAGCGGTCGATAACGTTGTTAGTCATCTAGAGGAACACTTCGGTGCAACATTGAGAGATTAGTCAATATGGCATTAACCAAAGCGGATATGGCCGAACATTTGTTCGATAAACTTGGCATAAACAAGAAAGAAGCTAAAGACTTAGTAGAGTTGTTTTTTGAGGAAATCAAAGAATGCTTAGAGTCTGGCGAGCAAGTTAAGTTATCGGGCTTCGGCAATTTTGATTTACGTACGAAAAACGAACGTCCTGGGCGAAACCCTAAGACGGGTGAAGATATACCAATTAAAGCTCGGCGAGTGGTTACCTTTCGCCCAGGGCAAAAGCTCAAATCAAGAGTTGAAAATATCCCTAGGAAAGATGCTTAGTATTAATGCTTATTAGTACAGTTTCAGTTTTCTACAACGCTACTCAAATAGTAAAACGCACATTTTTTATGTGCGTTTTTTTTACTGTGGTTGCTTGTTCTGATGCCGTAAATACACCTGAAAATACATCAGTTGAGATAACTGAAGCGCAACAACCATTACTTAGCCTCAGTGAGCTGCTTGCAGCTGATGACGTTCGGCAAGGTTTAGCCAATGCCAGTATAACAAAAGATATTATTGCACTAGAAACGTGGCAAACACGCTTGTTATCTGCCGCAGATGAAGTGTATTTAGTGCCATCTGAACGAAAGCTAATAAGTGGTAAGCAAGGGCTGATGTTTCTTGAGTTTCAGGGAATGAAGATAAATTATCAAGAGGCGTTTGATAAGGCATTTTTTAACTTTGAAGATGTAAACGAAGTATTTGTCACTTATCCTGCGTTTGAGTCATTGCATGAGAAAGGGCGTGACTTAGTGCGTAAACGTGACCAACTCATTTTGCAAACTAAAGTGACGTTGGAAGAGCGCGGCTATACTGGTGATACTTTGGCTGAAGCGAAGAACCAATGGCAGGCAGCCATGTCACAACACAATTCGTCACAACACAATTCGTCACAACACAATCAATAGCAACTTTATGTGTAACTTGCGTGTATAGATTTAAGAATTTTATTTTTAAATTTACCATATTGCATAATCTCTCGCCCTTGCTTGCCTCCTATGTTTCATTTAGTTAACAATATACAAACAACAATGTAAATACCTGCTGTATAGGAAGATTATGAGTAAAAAAGTTTCACGTCGCGATGCTTTGAAATTTGTCGCTGCCGGTGTGGTTTCGACAGGTGTCGTAGGGTGTGCTAGACAACCATTACACGCCGAGAATTCCTCTACTAAAAATACTTCTTCTGCAAAATATGCAAAGGAAGTGAAAACAGACAATTGGTCTAAAACGCATGATCGCGTGTGGTTAGGCGGTGAGTATTGGGCTAATCCGATGGAAGATTGGCGTGT
The DNA here is from genome assembly GCF_030160655.1 of Agaribacter marinus. Lineage (GTDB taxonomy): Bacteria > Pseudomonadota > Gammaproteobacteria > Enterobacterales > Alteromonadaceae > Glaciecola > Glaciecola marina. Next base: position 915,214 of record NZ_BSOT01000005.1, on the reverse strand, counting down.
CATTGATGGTGGTGCTGAATGTTTAAGCAATGGCGGCAATCGCAGTGTGCATTCCTTAACTCATCAACTGACGAGGATAGATAAAGCTTTTACTATGTCTGTTACAATACGCCGTTTAAGCTCAAGCAAAAATGACGGTGGTGCTGGACTCCGATTAGGCGCGAGAAGCGAATTAAATGAATATCGCAGTAATTGTTTTGTGCAATCAGGGTATGACGCCGGAATAAAAGGCGGGAACTTAGTTTTAGGCAACAAAAGTATAGCGTTATCTGATGATGTTAAAGATAAAGATGTGACCTTACTTTTGAGCGCCAAGCCGCAACTTGGTGCGTCACAAATTACATTAGTCGCTCAAATCGATAGTATACGCATTGGGAGTATTTCTCATTTAGCGTCTGAAGACGAGCTACTAGGTAACGTTGCTGTAGTGAGTAACTTCGCTATTGAGTCTGTTGAGCATCAACATCCTGCTAAAGAAAAGTTAGGTAATCGTTATCGCTTTAGCCAATGGCGTATGCAAGGTGAAGCGTTTGAAGTAAAAGAAGAGCAACGCTTTGGTCCCTTGCTGTGGACAATGTACTCATTAAGCGACTCTCGTTCAGACGAAGGCTTTGTTATGAAACTAAGTGCTTACACTGGGCCAATCGGCGAGCAAGACAATCAAAACGTAACGCTTCAGATTTATAAAGATTCTCAGTGGCTTACTATTGGTGAACAAGCGTTAAATACCGATGGTTGGGTGACCACATTTCGCATCCCAAATTGGCAAGCAAAATATGATGTTAAGTATCGGGCAGTCTATATCGAAAATCATACAGATGGGTCAAGTACCCCCTCATATTTTGCGGGCGTAATAAAGGCTAACCCTGAAAATAGAGATTTGCGTATGGCAGCGCTAACGTGTCAAAACGATTACGGTTACCCTTATCAACCTGTTGCCGACAACGTACAGAACTTAGATCCTGACCTTGTGTTTTTCTCTGGTGATCAGTTGTATGAGCAACATGGCGGCTTTGGCTACATTAGAGAGCCTGAAAATTTAGCGATACTAAATTACTTACGTAAATTTTATCAATTTGGTTGGGCATTCAGAGAAGTAATGAGAAATTGTCCAACCATATGCTTGCCCGACGACCATGATGTGCTGCAAGGCAACTTATGGGGAGAGGGCGGCGCCAAGATGCAGAATATAAACAAAGACTATTCTGCATCTATATTAGGTGGCTATATAGAGCCAGCTCGGGTCGTAAATACCGTACACAGAACCAGCCTTGGCCACCACCCTGATGCCTTTGACCCAACACCCACCAACGGGATTACTTCATATTATGGCGATATGGTTTATGGAAATGTTGGGTTTGCTATTTTAGCTGACCGTCAGTGGAAAAGCGGCCCTGAACGTATTAATGTTGATGTCGGGCAAACGGGGCAGGATGAAGAGCCGAGCTATGTGAACCCCAACTATGACAATGATAGTTTGGCACTGCTAGGCGCCCGCCAAGAGCAGTTTTTGAAACAATGGTCTGATGATTGGCGAGGACACAAGTTAAAAGCGGTACTAAGCCAAACAGTATTTGCTGGCATATCTACTCATCAACCGCAACCAGATCGTTACTTAAAATACGATTTTGATAGCAGCGGATGGCCGGCCTCCGCTAGAAACAGAGCGATTGATTGCATGCGTCCCTCTATGGCTTTACACATCTGCGGTGATACTCACCTTGGCTCATTATCCCAATACGGGGTAAACAAGCAACGTGATAGCAATTGGGCATTTTGCACGCCCGCGATATCTGCGGGTTGGCCTAGGTGGTGGCTACCAGACGATGTCGGTTTAGCGCATAAAAACAGACCGCAACATGGTATTCCACAAACGGGGGAGTATCTAGACAGTTTTGGAAATAACATTTATGTATATGCGGTTGGTAATCCTGATGTCGGTAAATCTGGGAATAGATATGTAAAAGCGCATGAAAAAGGCAGTGGGTTTGGTTTCATTACCTTCGATACTAAGGCGTTAACTTACACTATGTCGGCGTACAAATTTTTAGTGGATGTAACAGACGGCAAAGAAAGCAATCAATTTACTGGCTGGCCTGTGACTATTCACCAAAAAGAAAATAAAGGTGAGAATCAACTCGCTTAATTATAGTTATAGTGTGGGGTAGCCTCGGTTATCCCTCATCCTTAATTGGTGTCTTGCTTATTTTTTATTGAATTGCAGCGTATGTTCAACTGATTGAGGCAATAAAGGCGTTTTTTGATGTGTCGCATATTCGTCAAACCCTGAAAAATAAAAGGGTGACAGCGGGTGCATCGATTGTCCTCCGGGAATAGTAAGTATGGCATTTTTTAAATGCCCTGGTTGTACTATTAAGCGTTGCGAGGCGCCAAAAGCAGGAGACTGAACGGCTGGCATATAGCTGTCACCAAAACTTGGCACCGTTGGCATATTCAAATACTCTCCAATAAATCCTAGCGACGATGCCAATGGATGTTTAACCGTCAATGCGTTTACGTTGCCCCAAGCAAGTGCAGATAAATCTTCTTCAGTAGCGTCAAATTGCGCCATTAGTGTATGCTTCATTTGAACATACACATTTTTTATCATTTCATCATAATTTGGATACTTTGCATCAAGCCAATCATTTGCTTGATTGTTTATTAATTGCCAGATAGCGGGTTCAATTGAGCGCAATAAATAACGTGTTTTTACAACATTTGCATGATCTTGCGCTTTAATTGCACCGTTTATCGGTTTTAATATTTCATTGATGAAGCGTGACCGAAAGCGTCTCACAAGCGTGTAACCAATGGAATCAGCGCAAGCACATGCTTGCCAGCTATCGAGTAACGCAATATCCTTTTCGTAGCGTTGTGGATTCTGTTTTAGTGTACTCAATAACAAATGATGCCAAGGCATTAAAAATTGCGCCTGATTGTCGAGCTGTAGTTGATAAAATGCATCTTCAGTAAAGTTATTTCCACCCATTAGCTTGTCGGCAATTTGCTGCTGTCTTGCCCCTAGAGCATAGCCGCCATCACCATAACGAGGTAAGTCTTTTGTACTGACAACGCGCGCGTTGGCACTCCATATTCGGCCATGCTCAGGGTTAACGATATTCGCAGGTGCTTGTTCTGCAAATTTCCATGCAGGGTCAAAATTCTCTTCAATAACCGCTACTTTAGACGGCGTTGTTCGAGATGTAATTGCGCCAGTTAGTTGCCACGCTACTTCACCAATACTGTCGGCGATTGCCATATTCTGCACTGGAATAGCAATGTGTTTGGCTAAAGACAATGCATCATGAATATTCGTTTTTTCAGCCAAATCCGCAACTAACATATTAATAGCGTAATCTTCATGTGCTACCCATTTTAGCGCGTAATTTATTCCGTCAATGTTGCGTACAGGGCCAAAATCACTGATAGCAATTGTAAATTTTTCTATCTCGCCATTGGGCAAGGTAACGCTTTCCGTTTGCTGACGTACTGCAGTATTGTCAGATAACGCTATCCAATCCACATTATCTACATTCGAGTTTGTAAACCCCCACGCGATGTGGCCATTGCTGCCAACTATTACCGCAGGTGTGCCGGGTAAGCTAACACCAGTAACGCTTACGTTGCTGTCGTTGTGCATATAGTTAAGTTGAGCGCGATACCATAGCGCTGGCACTCGTAAACCTAAATGCATGTCGTTACTAAGCATAGCACTGGTGTTGCTTGTGGTTGACGTATTGTTCGTTAAATCTTTGGCCACTAAATCACCCGCAACCGCCCAATTGTTACTGCCGATATCGGGGACTTCTATGAGGTCTTTGTAAGCCGTCACCAACTCATTGTTGATGCGCGGTGGGGGAGGGATTTCAGCCGGCGCATTTGTTTCGACGCTGAAGTCCATCGTTGATTGGTAGTTACTCGCTTGTGTAAAAAAAGACAGCAAATTTTCACTTGTAAAATGTTGGATGCCTGTGAAGTGAAAATCTCTTTCGATTTGACCTTGTTGAAGATCTATATACATACTAAATGTGGCAAGTAAACTGTCTTCAGGTAACCATTGAGTAAAGTTTGTGCCTGTCAGAATATATTCAAAGCCTGAAACGTCTTGCTGTTTTACGGCATCATTTACGCCATTGGCATAGTGCTGGAGCAAGGCACGTTGTTGCTCCGGTAGTTTTTCGAATATACTTCGTGCGCGTTGCCTGAACTGATGAACGCGATGCGCTTTATCTACATTTAATGCTCGCCTGCCAACGATAGACGACAATTCCCCTGCAGCATTTTTGCGCAGTAAGTCCATCTGAAATAATCTATCTTGTGCATGGGCAAATCCTAAGGCATATGCGCTGTCGAGCTTATTGGGTGCGTTGATAATAGCTGTGCCTAAACGGTCTCGCTGTAGCGTGGTATTAGCAGACACATTGGCATTCAGTATTTTGCCATCCAATATAGGTAAGCTAGATTTCAAGCTTAAGTAGGCCCCTAAAGATGCCAATGCAGCAAGAGATAACAAGATGATTAGCGACCAGCTAAGTATTTTTATTGTTTTCACTTATGTTTACCTTTTGCTTGTTTAGGCGCTAATTTATTGGGTTTTCGACGGGTGGCTTATAGCGATGTAGCCTGACCAAAATACCAATCGCCGGATGGTCAAAATAATGAATTTGTTTACTAATTATTCGTCGCCGTTGTTTAAAGGGAAATTCTTCAATTCTGCTCTCACCGTTGGCATCTAATTCCATTCGATAATGCATAAACTCGCTATCAATATGCAAGTAGGGTACGCGGTTTACATAGTCTAAATACACTTTAAACAATCCTTCTACCTCAAATGCAGAAAAGTCCTGTTTACTTTCAAGGTTCTCGTTTTTTAATGGAAGGACTTCGTCTTCCCAAGGGATGTCTTTATTACTGCCTAGCGCCGCTTCAATACTATTTAAGACAGACAAAATTGAGTCATCCGTCATGTCAATGTTGTCGGTACTTTGTGTTTGATCAACATTATCATCGAGCGTCTTCGTTAGTTTTTCACCGGCGAATATGCGTACAAAGCGGGCATTTTCTTCGCCAAACACGACTTGTTGACGCCAGGCAGTATAAAGCAGTGGAACAATGTCTCTTTGCCTAAACGTATTTTCAACGAATGTCTTCATTTTCAGAGCGTCTTCGCTGATTATTGAATTGTTGCCGACAATGTAGGCAGTGCTTGAAAACAACGTCGTGGGCATTTTGTCAATTGCAGGCGGGAGTTTATTTTGGTTGCAGCTCAAAGAAATGTCTAAACTGGGAGTAATGACTTCGAGGTCTTGCGCTTCATTTTCTAGCGCACCTTTATCAACGCTTACCTGACTTTCGTGCGCCATGGGCTGCTGGGGAAGGTTTGCTATGTCTCGCCAAAGGGTTTGAGCAAACTCTCCATGTGGTATTTTTAGCTTGGGTAGTGTTGGCAATACATCAAATGATACTGCTTCAGCTTGAGTATTTTGCGGATTCCCTAGTGTATCGACATTATTGAGTGCTTGAGTGGCTAGATATTTATTTAGTGCATCTATGGGTGTTGCAGATATTTCTTCTATAGTCGCAGACATATCTATTATTTGAGGCATGGGAGCAGGTTCACAATTAGGTAACGCGTTTAGAATGCTTAGATAGGGTGTCTGTTGCTCAAGTACTGGCAAACTAAAAAGATCCATCCCTACGTCATTTGACGGTATAAATGCCGCTGCGCTAAAATCTTCAACTGATGAACCATCGAGTTGACGTTTAAATACTGCAAATTCTACGTCAAACCACCACGCTTGTTCGTCCTGCGCATGCACATTTGTAATACTCATTACATTACTTATTAACAAAAAAGAAATGATGCATAGGCGGACACGGCCTACATAGCGAAGCTTGATTAATTTACCCATTAGATTCCTTCGAAAACGTCGCCAATAAATTTCCAACAAACTCAATCCGTTCAGCACTTTCTGTCGATTTTTTGTTGATACGTAAGCGTTGTGGGCCATCAAATTTATATACATTCGGCTTTTGCTGAATGAGGGAAATTAGATAACCAGGATCAACCACTGTGTTTGCATCAAATTCAATCATACCACCGACTTCTGTGAATTCTACCTTCTTAACACCAAGGCGTGATGCGTTCAGTTTGAAACTAGTAATTTTCACAAGGTTTTTGGCTGCCTGTGGTAGTAATCCAAAACGGTCAATTAATTCTATCTGGAAGTCATCAATATCGTCTTGATGAGCACAGCTTGCCAACTTTTTATATAGTGATAAGCGTGTATTTACGTCACCAATGTAATCTTCTGGCAACAAGGCTGGAATACGAAGCTCTATTTCAGTCTGTTCGCTCATTGCATCATGTAGGCTAGGTTCTTTGCCTTGTTTTAATGCATCTACTGCTTTGTCGAGCATGTCCATGTACATCGAAAAACCAACAGAGTTGATTTGTCCAGATTGGCCATCACCAAGTAACTCTCCGGCACCTCGAATTTCTAAATCATGTGTTGCCAAGGCAAAACCTGCACCGAGTCCTTCAAGTGAAGAAATCGCCTCTAGTCGTTTGCTTGCGTCTTTGGTCATGCGTTTGGGGTGTGGCGTTAACAAATAGGCATACGCCTGGTGATGCGAACGGCCAACACGGCCACGCAATTGATGCATTTGTGCAAGGCCAAGGTGGTCTGCTCTATCCATAATAATGGTGTTTGCTGTCGGTATGTCTATCCCTGTTTCGATGATCGTAGAACATACAAGTACATTGTGCCGTTGGTGATAGAAATCATTCATGACGGTTTCTAGTTCACGCTCTCGCATTTGGCCATGCCCTATCGCGATGCGTGCCTCTGGCACAATTTCTTCGATATCTGCGGCAGTTTGCTCAATCGTCTTTACTTCATTATGCAAGAAATATACTTGGCCACCGCGCAGAATTTCACGCATGATAGCCTCGCGAATCACTTCATTGTTCTTTTGAAGTACGAAGGTCTTAATGGCTAAACGCTTTGCTGGCGGTGTGGCAATGATGGATAAATCTCGCATACCGCTCATTGCCATATTTAAGGTTCTAGGAATGGGCGTGGCTGTCAATGTCAGTATGTCGACGTCGGCACGCAAGGCTTTGAATTGTTCTTTTTGACGAACGCCAAAGCGGTGTTCTTCATCAATAATAACTAAACCTAAATCTTTAAATTTAATATCTTTTTGTAACAGTTTATGGGTACCAACAACGATATCCGTTTTGCCTGATGTAATATTTTCAATCACATTGCGTTGTTCTTTTGCAGTGACAAAGCGTGACATAACATCAATTTTAAAGGGAAATTGAGAAAAGCGATCTTTAAAATTATCATAGTGCTGCTGGGCAAGCAGGGTAGTGGGGACCAATATGGCCACTTGTTTTCCGCATGAAGCGGCAATGTACGCTGCACGCATCGCCACCTCAGTTTTACCAAAGCCGACATCACCGCAGACTAATCGGTCCATGGCATTATTCGCTGCCATGTCTTGTATTACGGCATTAATTGCAGAGGCTTGATCGTCGGTTTCAGCATAAGGAAAACTATCAGCAAAGGTTTGATAATCATGCCAATCTAGCGGATAAGCAAAGCCAGGCTTTGCGGCACGTTTTGCATAAATATCGAGCAGTTGAGCTGCAACATCTCTTACTTTTTCAGCGGCCTTTTTCTTTTGCTTGCTCCAAGTGTCATTACCTAAATTGTGCAGGGGAGCTTGTTCTACATCACCGCCACTGTATCGGCTAATTAAGTGCAACGACGAAACCGGTACATAGAGTTTTGCCTGTTTTGCGTATTCAATACTCAAAAACTCCGTTGTTACGCCGCCTGCATCCAATGTCTGCATCCCGAGAAAACGCCCAACACCGTGTTCCATATGCACCACGGGGGAGCCTTCGGACAGTTCAGCAAGATTACGGATAATAGCGCTTTCGTCGACGTGTTTCGCACGTTTAGCATGTCGACGTTTGCTTACCTTGTGACCAAGTAGTTGTTTTTCTGTAATTACAAGGTGTTTTGCGTCTCTATCTTCACAACGGTAGCTATCTTCAACTATACCAATAGTAATTAGCACATCATTTGAGCTTGTGTTATCTAATGAGAATTTATCTATAGGCTTAGGTTTTATATTGGCTTTATGCAATATGTCTATGAGTGCTTCTCTGTGCCCAGCAGATTCAGCGACAAACAGCACTGGTGAGTTTGCATTATGCGCAGCTTTTATTTGAGCTTGTATAGCGCTGTATGGGTTGGTCGCAGTGGTATCAATGCCTATATTATTAATGGGCTTAGTATTGAAATCAGCAAACCCTTTAGCATCACCCCCAGTTTTTGTCGTAATGGTAATACGCGGTCGCTGTTTTAAAGCAGTGAGCAGGCTAATCGTATCTAAATACAAATCTTCAGGAGGCAACAAGGGCCTAGCCAAATTAAACTGGTATTGCTGATGACGTTGAATTAAATCTTGCCAAAAACGGTTTGAAGCCGGTTCCAACTGTTCGTTAATGATGACTATATTGTCATCGTGTAAGTAATCGAACAGTGTCGCCGTTTGTTCAAAAAATAATGGTAGATAATATTCGACTCCGCCAGGCATCGTCCCACGGCTCACCTGATAAAATACGGAGTCTTGGTCTCCATTGTTTGCATTTGGAAATTTTTCTAAGTAACGATTTCTAAAACGAGTAATTGACGCCTTATCCGTGGGGAATTCACGCGCAGGTAGCAAACGAATTTCATTTATTTTGTCCATACTTCGCTGAGAGCTTGTATCGAAGTAATGGATAGTATCAATTTCGTCATCAAATAAATCGATTCTAAATGGTTGATCACTGCCCATTGGGAATAAATCAATGATTGACCCACGTATACTAAATTCACTATGAGACATGACCTGGCTGACATGCAAATAACCTGATTTTTCTAGGGTTCGACGAAAATTTGCTGGGTCTAATTTGTCACCGACTGTTAAATACAGCAAATGTTGCCCAACGTATTCAACGGGGGCCAATCGTTGCAAGAGCGTGTTAACCGGTAATAAAAAAATACTCGCGTGGTTCTTACTCAGCAAATAGAGTGTTTCTAAACGTTTTGATACGATGTCTTGATGCGGCGAAAATGCGTCGTAGGGTAAAGTTTCCCAATCAGGGAACAAGTGGACATTTGCACCTTCACTTTCATTGAGAAAAAATGCTATTTCCTTTTCGAGTTTATAGGCATGTGCCATGTCTTCAGTAACAACGATCAGCGAACCTTTGTGCTGTACACTTGTTTGTGCGATTGCCATCGCTTGGCTGCTGCCTGCAAGAGAAGACCAATGGACATGGTCGGTATTTGTTGCTGAAAGTTTAGGTAATCTTGGGGTTTTTAAGCTCATATAATTTGGGTGTAAAGCCTATTGTTTGTTATTTTTCGATTTTTGTTTGCGCAATAATTTAGTTTGTAGATGCAAGCTGGCTCTTACAAGGAGTTCCTGATCTTGTTCGCGAATATGCGTAAAGTAATAACTGGTTTCGTATCCGTCGTCTGTTTTTACTGAATCCACCGCTTCTGCAAGGCAAAAAACTGCAGCTGATTCATCTTCAAGAAATAATTTAATAACAACCGCTGCGCCTATCTCTACTTGCATTTGTGTTTGGACAATAATCCCGCCACCACCAAACTTTTGCGTAACATGGCGATATTCTGGATCATCTTGCTCCTGCAAAATATAAGACATCATCAAGTCCATTTTTTTTGCTTGGAGTTGAAGGTAGGTCACTAGCTCTTCAAATTTATCGCCCATACTGCGAAATGGGCGCAATGCTTGTGCTTCAATTTCAGACATTTCTGCGGCAATTCTAAATGCGTAAGGCATTGACTGCTCAAACTCAGGCATGCTCGCAGTAGTTTGCGCAGAGCTTGCCGGTAGAATATTAATTGGCAATGGATGTTCCATTAAAAAGAAAGACGCAAATTGCGCTTGTTTTTCGACTAAGGTATCCAAAGCAAATTCCTATTTTGTTAGTTTTCTTTTGTAGCCTTAAATTTTCTCATACAAAGACCAGTAAATGATAGTAAACTTTAAGTAATTCAGAAATAAAAGGTTAATTTTTCATGCTGTTACCGCAGTTTATTGCGCTTAGGTATGCAAGAGCTGGAAGCAAACGTAGTTTTGTCGCGTTCATTAATCGTTTTTCGATTTTAGGGATCACACTAGGAATAGCGGCACTCATCATTGTGTTATCTGTGATGAATGGCCTAGAAGCACAACTCAAATCAAGAATATTGGGTATTTTGCCTCACGTTGTCGCGAGTGCATCACCAAATCAAGTAAGTGGATTGAATTTTGACGACGAGCGTGTATTAAGCACGGCAAGTTATCTTGAACAGGAAGTTGTTGTGCAGTCACGTACACATGTGAAAGGTGTGATTTTACAAGGTGTCGATACTGAGAAAAATGCAGCATATTCGATGATTGCGCAGTCAATGAGACAGGGTAGTTACGACAGTTTAGGGGCGGGTGAATTTAACCTAGTATTGAGTCAAACGCTAGCAAATCAGTTGTCGGTGAGCGTTGGGCAAAAGGTGCGCTTAATTAGCCCACAAACGAGCGTACATTCGCCATTTGGTAAGCTGCCTAGCCAGCGCCTTTTTACTGTCACTGGCATATTTAATGTGGCATCTGAAATGGATGACAAGGTAGTTGTCGTACATTGGCATGATGCTGCTAAGTTGATGCGTAAAAAACCGGAAATAATTGCCACTACTCGTTTATTTTTACAAGATCCTTTTGAATATGAAAAAATAGTCCGTACCTTACGTAACGCAAATATCGACTTTACATTGTGGCGAGAGCGTCAGGGGGCGTTATTCGACGCAGTTAAGATGGAAAAAAACATGATGACCTTGATGCTTACGCTAGTGATTTTAGTCGCTGGCTTTAATGTGGTGTCGGCGTTAGTTATGGTCGTCGCTGAAAAACGAGCCGATATCGCCATATTGCAAACACAAGGCATGTTGCCTCGACAAATAACACAAGTATTCGTCCTTAACGGCATTTTTAATGGCTGTGTGGGCGTAGTTGGGGGTGTAATTTTAGGCCTTGGTGGCGTTTATTTGTTGAATCCTCTGTTAGACTTGATGAACTTCGGCTTGGCGTTTGGTGACAATGGACAGAGCTTGCCGATTGACGTGCGCTGGCTACAAGTTACCCTAATTTTATCCTGTACCATTTTACTTTGTGGCCTGGCTTCTTTATATCCGGCAAAAATGGCTGCGGCCATAAAACCGGCAAATGGGTTGCGAACGGCATAAGCACTTCACCTTATGATATTTGGTGCTATACTTCGCGCCATAGTGATTTTGACTTTGTGCATTAATGCAAAGTACATGAAACCAAAGGGTTAAGTTTGAATAAACATTTTATCGATTCTGCCGCGTTACTGAGAGATTCTTTTTTGGTCGCGGATAAAGCGTATAAAGACGGCTTTAGACCTGATTTTATTGTAGGTATATGGCGCGGTGGTGCACCAATTGGTATTGCTGTTCAAGAATATTTCGAATATCGCAATGCACCCACTGATCACATTGCTGTTCGCACGTCCTCTTACTATGGTATTAATCAGCAATCTAAAGAAATTCGTGTGCATGGCTTACACTACCTTGTCGAAAATGCGAATGCCGAAGATAAATTACTAATCGTTGATGACGTATTCGATTCTGGTAGAAGTATCCAAGCCTTGGTTAGTCAAATTAACGTACTTATGCGCCTAAATGCGCCAAAAGAAATCCGCGTCGCGACGCCTTGGTATAAACCACAAAATAACAAGACCGACATTACGCCTGATTACTACGTACATGAAAGTAGCGAATGGTTGGTTTTCCCGCATGAACTATCTGGTTTAACGCCTGAAGAAATAATGAATGGCAAGCAAGAGTTAGCACCAATTTTAGATATTTTAACAGCCAAATAGTAGGTTTAAAATCAGGCAGTCGTCCTATACAGTGCGTTTAGGGCATTGAATTTATAAGGTTTTGACAGACATTCTTTACAGAAATTTTATAAATTCACTTGTGCTTCTGTTGTAAGTTAACGCTATGATTCTTTGCAAATGAAGCAAATAGCTAAGCTAGATACTTATGGACACTGCCCGCACTTATTTTGAAAATCGCGCCACCCTTATTCTTTTAACGCTTTTTATTGTTGTTTGGAATGCAAATGCTATTGCGCATCACGCAGCTGAAGAGCGGAATACCTCTATTTGGTCTGAACCCGCTAAATCCTATTGGTATTCTGGTCAGGCGGAATTGAGTTCTTATCGGTTAAAGCAGGCTAGATATGGCGAGATTCACGAAGGCACATCAACCCTGATATATGTCACAGAACCAACTAATCCGACGACCCAGATTAAAGCAGATGATTATACTGCAAAAGACAATATTCATACCTTAAAACTAAATGCCACTAAAAAATTTGAAACAGGTTTGTACCCATATTCAATTATGACAAGCGTATTTTTTCCTGTTGAATCGCGTGACCACGCGTTAAAGGTAACGTCAAGTGTCCAGGAATGGTGTGGTCATGTGTTTACGCAACTTAATCATCGTGAAAGTTATGAGATTCAAGGCTTTTCATATTTTGAATCTGAGGGGGATTTCTCACTTAACTTAACGCCAACGCATTTAGAAAGTGAGTTGTGGGTAAAACTTCGCATAGCGCCAAGCGCTTTGCCCCAAGGGAACATTTCGATAATACCGTCATTTGAGTATCTGCGCTTGAGACATGAAAAAGTTACCGCCTACTCAGCAGACGCCAAACTTACGCAGAATGAAAAGGAATACACCTACATAATTAGCTATCCTGAATTGGAACGTGAATTAGTGATTAATTTTGAACGTGCCTTCCCACATAAAATTATGAGCTGGTATGAAAGTTATGTGAGTGGTTTTGGCGAAGCCGCAAGCTATATGACGACAAGCGCGGAGTATATCGACACCTTAAAAACAGACTATTGGAACAAAAAACGGGTGGAAGATGGCGCGTTAAGGGAAAAATTACGTTTGCCTTAGTTATTATTTAACTATCACATCAGGTTATTTACCGTCTAAATAAAATTTATCGCTAAAAGTATAAACCCATTGCGGTTTGTATATGATTAAGCAAGTCATTAGCATACCGTTAAAAAATGCTTCTTGAAAAACCAATAAGATAATCATTTGCGTATAGTTGTAGGCAATGACGTCCCATGCATATAAACCGTCAACATAAAAATATGCACTCATTAACCCCATTTTTAAGGCAATGGAAATAGCGCCCGCTAAAAATGCACATAAGAAGATATATATAAATAGATGCCGCTGCATTTTGTGAAACGTTACAGTATAAATGCTGTAACTGGCAATCAACGGCAACAATATACCCAGTAGCCCGTTTACACCGAAGGATTCAAGGTTCTCGTATCCTAAACCTGTTAGTGCTAGCAAAACAGCCGTTGCACTAATCAGTGACCATCGAAAACCTAAGATAAGGGTAAGAGCGGTTAAACCTAAGAAGTGCATTACTAAACCGTCATGAATACTGACCCTAAATAACCATAGGATAAATAAGGCAGTTGATGTGCCAAATAATCGATGTTGTAACCTTTTATCCTTCGTCAACGTCCTTAGTTCGGTATTTTTAACGGCGTATGCAAAGATGGCACAGAACGTTATTGTGCAAATGAGTTGAATAAATGTCACTAGTCATCCCGTATAACAAAATCACTTGAATAGGTGATTGGTGGGTAATATGTTTGTGTAAGTAAAATAGTGTATCAAAGTCAGTCGCAAAGGTCGTGAATTATGTCAGTGTTGCGTTAAATATAACATCTACTTTGAAACAAAGTTTTGGTCATCCTGAGTGTTCAATTTATACTGTAAAAAGATTATAAAGAAAAGTTATAAAAATTTGTGAAGCATCATTTTCCTTTTTTTACTGCAAACCCCTCTGTGACTTACTTAGACAGTGCTGCTACAACGCAGCGTCTGCAGCATGTAATTGATTCAAACCAACGTTTTTTAGCGACAGATAATGCAACTGTGCACCGTGCTGCATATCGCAAAGCGACATTAGCGACGGAAACATATGAAAGTTCACGAGCAGTGCTTGCCAAGCTAATTAATGCCAATAGCGACGAAATAGTATTTACCAGTGGCGCGACAGAAAGCATCAATATGATTGCAGATGGTCTATCGACATCCAATTTAGTGGGCACTAAAATTCTAGTATGCGCGAGTGAACACCATGCTAATTTATTGCCATGGCAAAAATTGGCTAAGCGTTTAGATTTGTCAATTGAAGTATTGCCACTGTCTGAAAATGGTACGTTTTCTCCAACGACTTTTGAACAATGGGTGAAGCTTATCGATGAGGATGTATGTTTAATAGCCTGTGCGCATGTTTCAAATGTACTGGGCAACATCTATCCGATTAAGCAATTGTGTCTGCTTGCCAATAAATACAACGCCATCACGGTGATTGATGGTACGCAAGCCGTTGCCCACTTAAGTGTCGATATGACAGATTTGAATTGCGACTTCTATGTATTTAGTGGGCATAAAATGTATGGACCAACGGGTGTTGGGATCCTCTTTGGTAAATATCACCAACTAGCGACAATGCAGGTATCTAAACTTGGTGGAGAAATGGTGAGCAATGTATCTTATCAAACGTTTACTGCACAACCACCACCACTGAAATTTGAAGCGGGGACACCCAACATCACTGGTGTTATCGGCATAAAACATGCCGCGTTATTTTTGATGGAAAATTTCCATCAAATTATTTCTCACGAGCGAAGGCTATCTCAATACCTATTGCAGCAACTACGCAAGGTGAATGACTTAAGAATATTGGGCAATATCGGGTTGTCGAGTGTACTGAATGAAAGCGCACAAATTAATACAAATGAGAATATTGAGGCACCAGAAGGCAACATTGGCATCGTCTCATTTATCCACGAAAGTGCAGACAATCATAGCCTTGCCGAGCAACTATGGCATCAAGATATATCGCTGCGCTACGGCCATCATTGCGCTATGCCATTGCTCAGTAGTCTAGCGCTTGGTGCGTGTTTACGCATATCTTTGGGTGCATATAATGACAAAACAGATGTAGACCGCTTTATTTCTGCATTATTGCATTCACTTGGTGATATCAAAAACAATGACAAAAAGTCTTTATTACTCAAAAACGAGATGCAGGAAAGGCCATCAAACGAAAAAGCGCTGATTGACGATATTATTCAAGCGTCTGATTGGAGTACAAAACACCGCGCATTGTTGTTGTTAAGCAAATGTCTCAAGACACTGCCACAGGAAGAGCGGAATGAATTAAGCGCAATCGATGGGTGTGAAGCGGCTGTTTGGCTAAGGTTTAATGTTGAACATGGGTGGCAGGCATATTCAGACAGTAAAGTCATTCGAGGAATACTGGCATTGCTTCTTTATGTTACTAAAGCGGGTAATAAGGTAAACTACTCTAATTATTTAGAAGAGCTAGGGTTATCCTCATATTTTAGCGTTGGTAGAAGAGACGGCGTTAATAAAATTATTTCTCGTCTTCAATCAGTACTTTAAGTTTGTTTTTCGCCACTATCCATTGGCTCATATATTTTGAGGCTTGCATGCCTTGTTGCATCATTATGCCTTGTAGGAAGTTCTTTGCTCTGTAGAGATGACGATTTTCTAGCGCATGAGTAAGCCTAGAGATCAAATATCGTTGATTATCGCTTATAGAAAAATGCACATTATCTTGACTTCGAGTAAATTCAGACGCTTCTGTCCACAGAGATTTGTCGGTGTATAAGGCGATTGTCTTATCTACAAACATTGCGTCATCTGTGCAAATTGCACCAGGCCAATGGACTATATTGATTCCCTCAGCACCAATAGGGGTAGTAACAGAAGGTGTCATGCATGTCATTGCGTCCAAAAGCTTCCCTTTCACACCTGCACCGAAGTGCAGGGGAGCAACAAGTAATCTAGCGTGACTAATAACGTGTATATGATCTTTCACAAAGCCCAGTATAAAAATGCCTTTCTTGGGGTTGTGTAATTGCAATATTCTGGGGGGAGCATAATCACCATAAACATGCAGTTCTATGCCAGGAATATGTTTACGTAGGGGCGGCATAATGCGTTCAACCAAATGCTCAATTGCGACAACATTTGGTCGATGTTTCAAGTTACCAATGGTTACTATGTTTTGTCGAGCTTCAAATGTGGGTGAGTGACCTTTAGGCTTAGGCCTGATAAAGGGGAGGTGCATTGTGTTATCTTTTGCTACGCCGTATTTATCTTGCAGTACTTGCCTCTCAAATGAAGAGAGCGTAATTACCAAATCGCAGCGCATAATACTCGCTAACTCTCTGTGAAACTGTGGTGTGTGTAATAAGGAAAGTGATACCTCGGCAAATATATCGTTGCTTGTTTGATATTGTTCTGGCTGGGTTGCTTTTAAGGTCTTTTTTCTAATTTTTAGTGATTGTTTATGCAAAACTTCTCTGCCGTGACGCAGAAAATGTAGGTCTTCGCAATCCAGTACTCTTAGAGCATCAGGACATGTTTCTGCTACCCGCCATGCAAATTGTTCTTCCGTTAAAAAACGATCAAAAATGACAATGCTCGGCATGCAAGTTTTTAATGATTGATTGAAACTGTCGTCATTCAGTTTTATTTGCTGTACATTAACATTATGTTGTTCTAAATCAACGGCGTGCACGCCTTTATCCGCTGCACACCAAAAGTGAACATGCCAATTGTTTTCGACAAGGGTCGTCATGTAACTAAGAATATTTTGACCAGCAGCGGTCGTATTTGGTTCTGGCCATACATAACCAATAAAAATAGCGGTTTTAGCGTGCGTCATCACTTGCAACATAAATAGTCAACATTGAAAATGTCCGTTAAGCGGTTGAGATAAATAGACAGACAATCAACTAAAGTGCCTATTGATTCATTTATCTAGGAGTCGTGAAAATGCCTAAGATACCACAACATGATGCTCATCACATTGTCTTTGGGGCGGGTTTGATTGGGTGCTATTTAGGCGCGTCTCTTATTAAATCCCGTCAATTACTTAGTCTATATATAAAGCCAGAAAAAGCGGATGAATTACACGCGCATTACTCAATCAGTGACTATCTAGGAAACACTTACACTGTCAGTAATTTACCGAATTTAGTAGATAAAAATAACATTGATAATTTACATGAAAAAGCGGATGTGCTTTGGCTAACAGTTAAGTGTACGTCGCTAGAAGACGTGATTGAAGAAGTAAAAAACTGTATCGACGAGCAAACGATAATTATTTGTTGTCAAAATGGGGTGAATACCCATAAGGGCATTAAGCTAGCATTTCCTCAGAACGAAGTCATTCGGGCAATGGTGCCATTTAATGTCGTGCAAAAACACCCCGGCAATTTTCATCGAAGTTCTGAAGGCAATCTAACCTTAGAGGTCACCTCTACTATCGAAACATCGATTAAGTGGTTAGTAAGCCAGTTAGCCTCGGACAATCTACCAATAGACATTTCCTATCAAATGACAGCATTACAATGGGCAAAACTGCAACTTAACCTAAGTAATGCTGTAAATGCACTAATCGATGTACCGGTAAAAGAGATGTTGCAAGATAGGCGATACCGACTAGTAATTGCACTTTTGATGGATGAACTACTAAAAGTAACGAAAAAACAAAAAATTAAACTACCGAAAATCACAAATTTGCCGAATAAATGGTTACCAGTATTTTTGCGCTTACCCAATGCCATTTTTAATTTGCTTGCGCAAAAAATGCTTACGATTGATCCCTTGGCTCGCTCATCAATGTTTTGGGATTTGTCAGCAAATAAAACAACGGAAGTCGATTTTATCAACGGTAAGGTCATTGACGAGGCCGCTAAATTGGATATTTCAGCACCAGGAAATCGCCTAATCACCGCCTTGATAAAAAAACGTGAGCACGGAAAGACGGATACTCACGTAGACATATTGAAACGATTTGATTCCTTGTTGAAATCGCACAAATAGCTTTGTTTGGAGAGTGTAGGGTTAATGAATGCAATTGAGTATGCACAAAAAGCATCGAAATTATTTGCAGTACCGCAAACTGCTTTAGATATAAAGAAGTTATCCGATTCCGGTACAGCGGATATGAAAGATATATCGACAGTTATTGCTGGTGACCCCGGCTTAGCTGCGCACGTACTTAAACTTGCAAACAGTGCCGTTTATCGCTTTTCAAGAAAAATAGAGAGTTTAGAAAAGGCGATTCAAATCATTGGGGTTAATTCTGTCTATGAATTTGCTTTGGCATTTTCTGTATCAGATTCCTTAACACGTGAGCATCGAAAATTTATCGATGTTAAAAATTTCTGGTTTCAAAGTTTATGCTGTGGTTTATTAGCAAAAAAAATTGCATTAGCATGCAAAGAAAAGGATGTTTCTCGTCTGTTTATGGCGGGCTTGTTTCATAATATTGGAGAACTAGCGGTACTCAGAATTAATCCTGGACTAGCAAAAGACTGCCAAGGCTTTTCGGAACTCAAGTTACCCAAACATCACCAACAAGACTTGTTAGGGTTTAGTTATGCTGAAATCTCAGCATCGTTGCTTCAAAAATGGCTATTACCTGATTCGATAGTCTCGGCTGTGGCAATGCAACATCACGATGACACGCCTGCGCCAATAGATGAGGTGCAGATTTTACAGCTTTCTTATGTGCTCTCTTTAGTGGCAACTTATCCTGAATACTACCGTATTAATTTAATGCTTCCTGAGTTTCTCCATGCAAGTATCGGGTTAGATTTAAATAGAGTAACTGATATTTTAGAAGATGCGCGCCACCAAACGCAAGAAACGGTTTCATTGTTTGCTGATTGAGCCTTATGAAGTGTTCATTCAATCGAATACTGCGATTGTCTGCCGAGATAATGCAATAACCTTTCCGTGACTATCCCAAATCGTAGCTTCTGAGTGGGCATACCCTGCATCAGCATGTCGTGTATGAGATTTGTATGCAAACCAATCCTTTGGTTTTACATCTCTATGAGGGTGAATAAACTCTAAATTCCAATTAATGGTACTGGCTGGCGCAGGCCACTTTAACATCTGAATAACCGTCGGAGGCCAAGCATCTATTAAGCCAATAATATGGCCATCAGTAATATTTTCGGGGGCGGTGGTGTATCGCATCCATCCGCCGTAAGATGTTGAACTTTTACCGGTAAATGGTATACCACCGTCATTTATCGATAAATCAATATGTCGAAAGTACTTCGGAGTTACTTTCGGGATTTGAGGGATGAATTTAGCGTTAGTTGGCGTAGGTAAGTCATGAAGTTCTGCATTTTTAACACTGATCTTTGACGCCCTATTTTCTCCAAAGCAACATTGCGCCACTACCGCCACTTTATCTTCTTGAATCGCCCTTGCTTGCACCTGAGATACGTTTTTCCCTTCTCTTATTACTTCTACTTGGATTGTAAAAGGCACATCTACCAACAACGGACCCACAAAGTTAGTTGATATTGAACGTAAAACACGCAACGAGTGGATTTGGCTTTTACTTGCCATATATAGCATTGCAGCACTTAACCCACCATATACAGTGCGTCCTTGAGACCAGTATTTATCTACAAGGTAATTCGCGTCTGGCACGTCTTTGTGAAGGCTGGCGAGATGCAGTAGTTCATCTATTGTTTGTTTTGTTGACGGCATAATTGAATCAATGTTATCTGGTCGGATGAGATGTAACTTTAGGACAAAATATACATGAATACAAGTACCTAATAATTTTAGTCTGATAACGCTAAAGTTACTCTTGCATGATTAATGTATTGAATAACAGGTATAGTAAAGGCGTATTAGCTAATGGGAGTGGCTCAGACAACAGTGATAACCCGCCATCTTAGCAAGTTATCACTGGGACCGGGGTGAAGATATGGGGTATATCGTTATAGCTTTTCTAACATTTCTCTAGTCACGAGCACTACACCGCCAGAGGACACCCGGAAGCCTCTTGCTTTATCTTTTTCGTGATCGATACCAATAATCATGTCATCGGGAATATTACAACCTCGGTCGATGATCGCCTTTTTTATTCTACAACGTCGACCAATTTCAACGTTAGGCAGTACGACGGCTTCTTCGACGACGCTATATGATTTCACTCTAACGTTACTGAAGCATATGCTTCTTCGCAACGTGGCGCCTGATATGATGCAACCACCGGAGACTACCGAGTTGAGCGCTTCACCTCGTCTATCTTCTTCTTCCCATACAAATTTTGCCGGTGGCAGCTGTTCTTGATATGTCCAAATTGGCCAAGTTTTGTCGTAGAGGTTGAGTTCGGGAATGGGCGCAACTAACTCCATATTGGCATCCCAAAAACTATCCAAAGTACCTACATCGCGCCAATAAGCATCATTTTTTGCACTTTTCCTAAAGTCAAAAGCCAGTACTTTGTGCTTATCTATAATACTCGGAATAATATCTTTCCCAAAATCATGGGCCGAGTCTGATGTTGATGCATCTCGTTCTAAATGCTCAAACAAAAAGTCGGTATCAAATACGTAGTTCCCCATTGACGCAAGGCAATATTCTGGATCGTCATGTAATGGCGACGGGTTTTCTGGTTTTTCAGTAAAATCGGTTACACGATTATTTTCATCAACAGAAAGGACGCCAAATGCGCCTTTAGCTTCTGTTATCGGTACTGACATGCAAGATACCGTCATTTTGGCACCTGACTCTACGTGCTGGGCAAGCATTGGACCATAGTCCATCTTATAGATGTGATCGCCGGACAAAATTATCACATACTTAGGTAGTTCATCTCTTACAATGTCGATGTTCTGAAATACCGCATCTGCTGTACCTTGGTACCAGTCTTCGGAAAAGCGTTGAGATGCGGGCAGGATTTCAATTGATTCGCCAAGTTCCTTTTTAAAATGCCCCCAACCGCGCACCAAATGGCGAATAAGCGAATGGGATTTATATTGGGTTAATACTCCGACATTTCTTATTCCGCTGTTAATACAATTGGATAAAGGAAAATCGATAATACGAAATTTACCACCGAAGTAGAGTGCAGGTTTAGCACGCCAATCCGTCAATTCGTGCAGCCTAGAACCTCTACCTCCTGCCAAGACCAAGGCGTAAGTGTCTCTTGTTAAATTACTGATGTAGCGATTATTATTCGTCGACATGAAGCTTCCTTAACATCTTGTTAACCTAATCTTATAGAATCATCTTAGGCTTTTCCACTAGTATTAAACGCGAGTACGAAAAATTCGTTCAACTTGATAATAGGTCTAATAATTTGATTAATAAAGTGATGTTGATCAAAAAATGTCGATAAAGCGCGCTAGTGGCTGGTGGTCGGAGCACATTGATGAAATCATGCTACGTTCTTTTCAAATTTAGCAAGGTATTCGCTGCTTTTGATTGGTTTTTTCTGTTGAGTGTTTTACATATTTTATCGCCAATCGTTGTTAATACATGTAAATCGATGCCAGTATTAATTCCCATATGTTGGAGCATGTATACCAAATCTTCGGTCGCTAGATTGCCAGATGACCCTTTTGCGTAAGGACAGCCCCCTAAACCAGCAACAGCTGCATCGAATGTTGTCAGTCCTTCTTGTAAACCAATCAGCACGTTGGCTAGTGCTTGACCATATGTGTCATGCATATGCAGCGCGATTTTGCTTTTTTCTACTCGGGATAAAACTGTCGCAAGTAGACGATAAACGGACTTGGGCGTGCCGACGCCAATCGTGTCACCCAATGATATTTCGTAGCAACCCATCGCTAACATGTTTTCACTGAGGCTTAATACAAGCGACGGGTCGACCTTGCCTTCATAAGGGCATCCAAATGCACACGAAACGTAGCCTCGAACAGGAATGTTGTGTAATTTGGCGAGTGTTAATACAGGGACAAACTTAGCAATGCTTTCATCAATAGAGCAGTTAGTGTTTTTCTTTGAGAAAGTCTCTGATGCGGCGCTAAAAATTGCAATTTCGTTCACATTTGCGTCAACAGCGGCTTGTGCGCCGATTAAATTTGGCACTAACGCACTATACGTAAGATCGATATGCTTGTTTATTGATGTAAATACTTCTTGGCTATTTGCCATTTGTGGTACCCAACGAGGAGATACAAAACTGCCCGCTTCAATATGTTTTATCCCGGTATTTGATAGGGCGTCAATAAACGCGACCTTATCTTTAACCGATAAGGTGATTTTTTCGTTTTGTAAGCCGTCTCTAGGGCCAACTTCCACTAATTTTACGTTCGTTGGATAGTTGTTTTGATCCATATCGGTGCTCGTTTCCTACTGCTTAGTCATGTGCTTTTTAAACATCTGTTAGCCACGACGGATCGCGCTTAGACAAAAAAGATGAAAGTCCCTCTTGACCCTCTTCTGAGGTTCTAGCCATGGCATTTATCTTACTGGTTTTTTCCATTAACTCTTCTGAAATAGCCGCTTCGTCTACCATTAATGCAAGCGCCTTTGCTTGTGATACTGCCCGCGGACCATTTTTCAGAATTCTGCCAATCATCAAACCAATGGTACTGTCTAATTCACTTTCACTCACAATTTCACTAAGTAAACCTAAACGCCTAGCCCGGCGCGCGCTTATTACCTCAGCCGTCATAAATAGCCGCTTGGCTTCTCGTACGCCAATGGCCTTAACAACGTAAGGGGCGATAGTGGCAGGCAATAAACCAAACTTAGCTTCACTTAAGCAAAATTTACTTAATTTAGAGCCTACTGCAATATCACAACAGGCGATGATGCCCAATGCACCGCCATAGGCCGCTCCCTGTACTCGTGCGATGGTTGGCTTGTTTAGTGTATACAGCTTATGTAGCATTCGACCTAACTGCAGTGCATCGGCCTCGTTTTCTGATTGGCTGTATGACGCCATTTTTTTCATCCAGTTAATATCTGCGCCTGCACTAAACGTTTTGCCCGACGCGCGAAGAATTAGCGCTCTTATATTATTGTCGTCGTTGACAATATCGAAAACAGACATTAGTTCAGCGATGGTTATTTCATCAAAGGCATTGTGAATATTTGGTCTATTTAACGTTACTACTGCAACATTTATTGCATTTATCTCAAATTCAATATTTTGCATACTTGTCAGTATCCTTTTTCGCTTTCAGGGCAATGATTTTTGTCGTCAAATTTTTGAGACATATTTTTATAGTGAGTATAACCACAAAGTAAATACTAAGTGATAAAAAAGGGAAAGTGCAAAGTGAATAATATTAAAGATGCATAGGACGGCGTTCACGCATGCAGATGTTTAGCACTAAAACAGTGTTATTGGCTAGAGTGCAGTGATGCCTCGTTTTAAGCTACTTTGGGCTAGTGCAGTTAAATGATTGGTTCATACTTCCACACTCGGCCTTCGTAGGCGATGCGAGAACGAAGATATTCTTTTTCTGCTTTCCAAATTCTATTGTTAAGTTTTATTGTTACGCCAGGGTACATTTCTTGATAGGCGAGTACTCTCGCGCTTTCTTCGTATTGTACTTTAGCCTCTCGCAATTCTTTTTCCGAGTTTCGTAACCAATCAAGGAGTACACGTTCGGATTCCAACTTGTCTGTCAGGTTAGTTAATTTCGAGAGTAGGGCATTATGTATGCGTTTACCGTGCACTTCAGTCATCCGTATTTCATGGTTCGCGTTTGTGCGCTGTAAGTCTTTCAGTAAATCTCCAATTGCATCAACGCGACCGCAAAGTTTGTTGTATGCTTCGCTGTAATCAATCTCAAGTGATGAACCAGATATTGCGCCAATACAACCGGCACGGATAATACCTGCGCAATTGATTTTACTGGCGAATAACTTGCCTCTTGGTTTCTTTGGATCGCCAATAGTAATGCTGCCTTTGCATTTCACTTTAGAATACGCCAGTTGTTTTTTAACCGTCAGGTTTTTATCAACCACAATGTCTAGGCCTTGGCCATGTTGGATAAATATATTACCGTCAGCATAGAGTTGGCAGTCATCTTCATCCATTTTCCCGGTGGCGCCATGCGTGATGATAATGTCACCGCCTGCTTTTATGAGCGCTGACTCTACAAAGCCATTTACCGTTACATCGCCATCTGCAATGATTTGCATTTGCTCAGTTACATCGCCATTTACAATCACTGCGCCTTTATAGTGCACATTGCCAGTTTTTACGTTAACACCTTCGGTAACGAAGGTATCATCAATATTCATCACTAATTTTTCAAACTTCGGTAAACCTGCAACGGTCGACCGGATGATGTTTTCATCATCTTTATCGATCGTAGTATTTTGGCCTAGCTTAATATGATGCCATTCACCAGGATCAGCATTGACAGGATGATTCTTAACCGTAAACCCTACTCGACCATTAGTCGGTGCGACTCTTCGCGCGACAGCGGTGCCCACTGGTACACATATTATTTCGCCTAAGTCTCGCATGTTGACTTTATCTTTGTCTGCCTGTCGAGGGCTAAGTATTCGGTCTAGTGCATTTTGTACCAAGGGGATGATATGCGAAGATTTTCCGCGTCGAGGTGGCAGCCCAATAGCAACAATATCGGAATGTTTACTTCCTGGTTCACTTTCCAAGCTAGCGTTTACCAAGCGCTGTATACGTTTTTTGCTAATACCGCGAACGACACCTTGGCGATTTAAGCTATCTATCACATCTTCAAGATCTGGCGTATCTCCTTTGTACGCAGATGTAATTGTGATTTCAACACTCATATGATCTTTAGAGGCGTGCGTAGACAATTCAGCATCTCGATATTCACCTATTTTCCAGGTGATCATATTCATTTTGCCTTCATCTCGGGCGGTATTTACCGTGCCTACGAGCTCTTGTATCGAGTTCTTTAATATATAAAATGCAGCAAATGACGTCGTCTTTATATAGTTGATGAATACGTCTGCTTTTAGCACGTCTTCAATAAGCAATGGATCGATTTCTACATCGAGTTGCATTTTTTCGGTGTTTTCGCTAAATGTCACGCCTTTCATTTATGGAATAGACCTCAAGTATCATAAAGAGCCTAGGTAAACCTCTAACGATTTAAGTAGCCCAATTTTTTTCGTATCTTCAGCATAGCTATCCGCAAGCATAGAAATTTTTTGTAAAAATTCTGTTGCAGATAGGCTGCCATTTTCAATACCGCCCAGTAAAAAACGGTGTTGACGATGCTGTTGCCACTTTTCCTGCATTTCATGTTCAAAACTTGCAGGGTAGTTACGTCCTTGATAATGAAACAGTTGTCGCCTGTAAAGCTCACTTTCAGTATTGTCATACATTAAGCATAAACTTTCAGTTGACGAATTTCTAACCTTCTCCATCCAATGTTTATCGGCATAAGTTGGAAAATCTCGAGCGTATAACAGTGTGTCGACATTTTCACTTGTTTCAACGGGCTGTTTATTTTGAAATTTGTCGTGAGTGTATAGGTCCGAAAGCAAGGATTCTAAGTATCCTAGCGCTTTAAGCTGATTATAATTTGCTAAACATTTATCTCTATCTATGCCTAAGCGTACAGCTTTGTCTTTATCTAACATTTTGGCTGGCGCAACAAATGGGCATTTGTTTATCGAGATCATTTGGACGCCTGGCCTTGAATCATTTTTTTCTTTACTAAATATTGCAGATTGTAAGGCGTTCGCGTCATTTATTAACAGAGTATCTATTGATTTAGTGAGATCAATGCATATTACGGCGTTTTTGTTTGTAGGATGTTGTACAACGGGCATCATCCATGTACACGCGCCTTGCTGCGCAGGGATAAAACCTGAAATATACAAAAAGGGTTTTTTATTTGCTAAGTCTATTTGCGCTGCTACTTGATGTTTTTGGCGTAATTGCCAGTAAAAATCAAATAACTTCGGTTGTTTTTCTTTGATTAATTTTGCAATAGCAATGGTTGCATATACGTCAGATAACGCATCATGAGCGGATTCATGTTGAATATTATTGGCTTTAGATAATGCCTCAAGTTTAAAACAGGGACGCCCATCGTCATATTCGGGCCATTGAATGCCTTCCGGTCTGAGTGCATATGCGGCTCTTACCAAATCAATGATATCCCAGCGACTATTTCCGTTGGCATATTCTCGTTCGTATACGGGGTAAAAGTTACGATAAAACATGTGTCGGCTAACTTCATCGTCAAACTTAATACTGTTGTAACCAGCTGTACAGGTATTCGCTAGTGCCATTTCAGCATGTACTTTTTTGCAAAATTCCGCTTCTATGTAACCGTCTCTTAAGCTCTGTTGTGGGGTAATACCTGTCACTAAACAGGCCTCAGGGTTCGGCAAATAGTCATTCGGTATTTGGCAGAACCAATTAATGGGCTTGCCAATAATGTTTAAATTTTCATCGGTACGAATCGCTGCAAACTGCGCTGGGAAGTCAAGTTGTGGGTTAGTTCCCCAGGTTTCATAATCGTGCCAGAGTATGCTCGCGGTAGCGTTTTCTGTACGTTGAATGTCTTTTTTCATTAATACCCATCAATTATTGTTGTTATGCTAAAGCGCGTTGCTTTTTACTGCTTGTTTTCTTAATATTACTTTATTTGGCATCAATGTATAACTGGTAGAAAGCGTTGATTTTGTTTCGTTCGGCTAAAGCAGGACAAGCTCTAATAAAAGTCACTAACAATGTAAGAAGCGCATTAGCTTGTTTTTAAGCGATGAAAACATTGAGCTTACAATATTTCGATATACTTACTGACGTTTTCTATCTACATAAATGTGTTTCTTTTCTTTTTTTATATAAATTTATTGTTATAAAAATCAATTGTATAGCACGCATCACTTTGCTAAGTGCTTGTTTTTAAAATTAGTCTATATGGGTCTTAATGATTAGCTTTTAAGACTAAAATTTTATACACGCTAAGTGTCAATCATTTGACGCACCTACGCATGCTCATCATGGGTTTACTTTCAAGAAAGCAAGAACAAAAAAGGAATAAATATCCATTTTTTCAGTTTTTAATGGAATAAAAAAATTTTGATAGAAGGGGATAAACTATAATAGAACATTACAGGAGAATGCTAATGAACGAATCAGCAACATTTAATACACAAGAAGATTATATGGACCAGTATTTCGTTGGTAGCTCAAGCAATGGAGGCGTTGTCGCGCCGTTTTTTTCAATGAGAAAACTGCGTTTAGTATATAACGAATTAATGGGGTCTCGCGACTTCGAGTTTTCGAATTTTGATGATTTTAAACAGAATGTTCTCTCTTCTGTCGCACCGCAGATAGAGTTAAGTAAGTGGCAAGCGATAGCATCTCGTCGTTAATGCTTACAGTTCTGTAAGAAATATGATATTTTTATATTTGCATCAAGTAGTGTTTTTGTTGCTTGATGCAAATTAAATTTATGTAAAACGCTGTGCCTTACATTACTCTTTGTTTTGATTTAAAACCCTGTTTCACGTGTATTTTGTTAGTAAAAACCTTGAAAAACCCTCAACTGCACCTACATTTTACTGCTAATTAGTATTCTCAATTTCTACAAGAAAGCACTTAATTACCCATGATTGATTTTGATATTCATACAGCGCTTTCTAAATGCGCGATTAAAGACCGTTTTCGTTTGTCTAAGCAGTTTACTCAGATGAAAGCTAAACCTACTGATGCTATTTCTCAAGCGCAGTGGGAAGCGTTTTTAAATCGAGTATCTGCGTCGCAACAAATCGTGACATATCGACAGTCAATATTACCTGCAATCGAATACCCGTCACTGCCAGTGTCTGATAAAAAGGAAGAGATTAAACAACTTATCACTGACAATCAGGTGGTTATCATTGCTGGGGAGACTGGCTCTGGTAAAACAACTCAAATACCAAAAATGTGCCTAGAGTTAGGGCGGGGCGTGCATGGCTATATTGGTCATACTCAGCCACGCAGACTTGCCGCGAGAAGTGTTGCAAATCGCATTGCGGATGAAATTAATTCTGAACTTGGTGACAAGGTTGGCTTTAAAGTCAGGTTTAATGACAAGGTTAGTGGCAATAGTCTTGTTAAATTGATGACTGACGGTATTTTATTAGCTGAAATTCAAAATGACCGTTTTTTAAACGACTACGACACCATAATTATTGATGAAGCGCATGAACGTAGCCTGAACATTGATTTTATTTTAGGTTATTTAAAACGCTTATTACCAAAAAGACCGGATCTTAAGGTTATTATAACCTCTGCTACTATCGATCCTCAGCGATTTTCCAAGCACTTCAATGACGCGCCAATTATTGAAGTTAGCGGCCGTACATACCCCGTCGAGATCCGTTATAAAGATCCTGTTGATCACGATGACTTGGACCAGTTAGGCCTCATTACTCTAGCGGTTGACGAATTGATGCGAGAAGCGCCTGGTGATATCTTAATATTCTTATCCGGTGAACGTGATATTCGCGACGCGGAAGATGTGTTACGTAAACGAGCATATCGCAATACTGAAGTTCTCCCATTATATGCGCGTTTATCGGCTGGTGAACAACAGCGAATATTTGCGCCACACAGTGGGCGAAGAATAATATTATCTACCAATGTTGCAGAAACTTCGCTTACCGTACCAGGCATTAAATATGTGGTTGATACAGGGTTCGCAAGGATTTCTCGATACAGTGCTAGAAGTAAAGTACAGCGTTTGCCAATAGAGCCCATCTCACAGGCTTCGGCAAATCAACGGTCTGGACGTTGCGGTCGGTTATCTGACGGTATCGCTATTCGCTTGTATGCTGAATCAGACTATGATGGTCGAGATGGCTTTACCGATCCTGAGATTTTGCGTACTCATTTATCTAGCGTTATTCTCCAAATGTTATCATTAGGCTTAGGTGATGTTAGTCAATTTCCCTTTGTTCAGCCGCCAGATGAAAGGCAGATTAACGACGGTATTAAACTGCTAGAAGAACTGGATGCTATCATTCGACGAAAGCAACAATGGGCGCTAACAGATATTGGTCAGCGAATGTCGAAGTTACCCTTAGATCCGCGATATGCCCGTATGTTGATTGAATCATCAAAGCATGATGCAGTGTATGAGGTAGCTGTCATCACTTCCGGTTTGAGTGTGCAAGACCCACGTGAACGACCTCAAGAGCGACAACAACAGGCTGATACAGCGCATGCGGAGTTTGCAGATAAAAGTTCTGACTTGATCAGTCTATTAAATTTATACGAATGTTTTAAACAACAGCAAAAGGCCTTAACGAATAATCAATTGCGTAAATGGTGTAAAAATCATTTTATTCACTTTCAACGTATGCGCGAATGGCAAGATATTGTTAGTCAAATAAAACAAACCCTTGTCGCAGTGAATTTGCGCCTTAACTCGTCATCAGCCGACTATGAAGCTGTGCATCGTTCAATCGCTGTAGGACTTTTATCGCAAATTGGGATGAAGGACAAAAATAAAATTTACCTTGGATGTCGGAATAGTCAATTTATGATTTTCCCAGGTTCTAACGTTGTCAAATCTCAACCTAAATGGGTAATGGCGGCAGAACTCGTTGAAACATCAAAATTATTTGCTCGTCAAGCCGCAAAAATTGAGCCTGAGTGGCTAGAGCAGATAAGTGAACACATTGCCAAGAAACATTACGCTGAGCCTTATTGGAGTAAAGAAAGGGGCTGCGCGCAAGCATTTCTAACCATTACACTTTTTGGCTTGCCTATCGTAAATCGTCGACGTACAGATTATTCAAAGGTGGATCCTGTCGTTAGTCGTGAACTGTTTATTCGAGAAGCGCTAGTGTTTGGTCACACCCGCTTGAAATACGCCTTTTTACGTCACAATCAATCACAGATTGACGCAGTAGAATTGCTCGAGAAAAAGGCGCGTCGCAGAGACATTTTAGTTGATGAAGAAGTGTTAAGTGACTTTTATCAAGAAAAAATTCCACCGAGTATTAACACAGAAGCTGATTTTAAAAAATGGTGGCAAAAAGCCTCGCAAAAATCCCCCAATTTACTCAACTTTGATTACAACGATTTATTAAAGAAAACACCTGATGGTATCAGTAAATCCGACTTTCCAGATGAATGGAAGCAAGGTAATCTTACACTCAAACTGAGCTATCATTTTGAACCAAATCAAGATATCGACGGTGTTTGTTTGCACATTCCACTTAGCGTGTTGAATCAAGTGCATAACATTGGTTTTGACTGGCTAGTACCCGGCATGCGTCACGAACTAGTTGTAAATATGATAAAAGCCTTACCTAAACGCTTGCGTCGCAATTTTGTGCCGGCGCCTGATTATGCGCATGCATGTTTGTCTGAGATACAGTGGCAAGATAAAAATGGTGCAGCAGTTGCTCTGCTAGACGCACTCGCTCAAAAACTGTTTAGGATGTCTGGTGTGCGTGTTAATGCCGAAGATTTTGAGTTAACGAATTTACCTGCACATTTGCAGTTCAATTTTGCAGTGGTAAACGAGAAAGGCAAAATTATTTCGCATAGCAAGTCGTTAAATGCCTTGAAGAAAAAACTACAAAGTGAAGTAAAACAAACCATTGAAGAGGTTGCGTCTGTTGAGATAGAAGACAAAGATTTGCAGCGATGGACAATCGGTAGCTTACCCACAGTTTACAAACGTAAGCAGGCCGGGTTTGAAATTAACGGCTTTCCGGCGCTACAGGTTAACAACAATAAAGTTGATGTGGTTGTATTGAGCGACAAGAGTTTAGCTAAAAAATCGCACGCACATGGCGTCTTAACACTCATAAAGCGAAATATCCCGTCCCCCGTAAAATATTTGCAACAAAAACTGCCCAATAAAGCAAAATTGAGTTTATATTTTAATCCATTTGGACAAATATCCATTTTAATTGACGACATTATTTATGCGTCTCTAAACAGTCTATGCAACGACCTAATGCCCATACAAGCGGTACGCGAAACGATTGACTTCAATCGTTTACTTGAACATGGCAGAATGAATTTGAATGATAAGGCACTTGAAATTGCAAAAGACGTAGAGCTGGGGCTTGCTACTGCGAACAGTATCCAAAAACTCATTAAAGGAAATGTCCCCTTAAACATGATCACTAGTGTCGGGCACGTGAAAAAACAACTAGATTTACTTGTATTTAAAGGCTTTGTTGAACATTTTGGAGAAGGAAAACTCAACGACTGGAACCGCTACTTACTTGCTTTATTGCAACGGGCAGAAAAACTTAAAATTGATCCTAATCGCGATAGGCTAAATCAAATTGAGCTTGATAAAGCGGAAGGCCTATATCAATCAGCGTTAAATAAACGCAAGCAACAAATGCTATCTACAGATGACTTAGACGAAGTGAAGTGGATGCTTGAAGAATTTAAAGTCTCATTGTTTGCGCAACAACTCGGAACTAATTATCCTATATCATTGAAACGTATAAAAAATAAGCTTGATGAATTGTAACTAGCATGTGTAAAAGCTCTTTTTTATACATAATTAATAGTTGACACGTTTTACACATACCCCTATAAATGGGGGGAAATCATTCTTACTAAATAGAGGTAACCTGATGTTAGGGTATGACGATAAACGGAATTTTTATCGAATGATGGTTAATTCGCCGTGTGATGTGAAATTATTGGATCAACCATCGGTAACCAGTTTGTCAGCGGTATGTCGTGACATAAGTGCGACTGGTATGTCGATTGAACTTGACTTACCCAGTGTTGAGATGGGTTCAGCATTGGAAATTACAATCGAATCTAATAGCGACCAAATCCCAACACTTGAAGCAAAAGCTAAAGTGGTGAGATGCGACGCAGGTGAAGATGAGACATGTTTAGTTGGCGTCGAAATTACCGAGATGAAATAATTGTCTCGCGATTACGCAAAGTAAAACTTATCGCTTAACACACACTAAACCTTTCAGGTACATCCCTTCTGGAAAAAAGCTAGCGGTCATATGATCGCTATCTTGATACAGATATTCTACGTAATTTAGCTCGGTGTCCGCGTCTAATGCGGCGTCGGCGATGATTTTGTGAAATAGAGTGGCAGGCATTAGTCCTGAGCAACTAAAGGTAATTAACAAGCCGTTATGATGGAGTAATTTACAGGCTAGTCGATTAATGTCCTTATAGCCTCTTGCTGCTTTCTCGAGATGGTGTTTATTCTCGATGAATTTGGGAGGATCCATGATGATCACATCAAATTTTTCGCCGTTCTCATCAAATTTTCTTAGTTGCTCGAATACGTCAACTTTCAAATGTTTAACGTTTCCAGCCCTTTCGGCATCAAAATTAAGTGACAAATTTCGCTTAGATGTTTCTAAGGCGTTAGCAGAAACATCCATGTTAATGACTTCATTTGCATCATTGTTCAGTGCATATAAGGCAAACGTTCCGGTATAACTAAAACAGTTAAGTACGCGTTTATTTTTACAGAGGTTGCCCGCAATTTGGCGATTTTTACGTTGATCAAGATAGAAACCCGTTTTATGTCCATTTATTAGGTCGATTTCAATTTTTACATTATTTTCAGTGATGACCACTTTTTCTGGAAGCGTACCTTCTAGCGTTTGTACTATTGGCTGTAAACCTTCCTTTTCTCTTACAGCAACGTCACTGCGCTCATGTACAACATGGTCAGGAAAAGCGCCTTTAAGCGCGTTGACAATTTTACTTCGGTGCTTTTCTGCACCCGCACTCAATAGTTGAATCACGATGACGTCTGCGTATTTATCGACAGTAATGCCAGGTAAACCATCAGACTCAGCTGCGATAACGCGATAGGCATTTGTGTTTGCTGATGTTAACCATCGTTGACGAACAGAAATTGCAGTCGCAATTTTGCGCTTGAAAAAAACATCATCAATACTTTCGTTTTCATCAAACGTCCATACTCGTGCGCTAATCTGGGAATTAGGAGAGTATGCGCCTCTTGCTAAAAAATCACCTTTGTCGCTGATGATATCTATTGTGCTGCCTATTCGGGGCTTACCAATGATTTTGTCAACTGCTCCATTGAATACCCAAGGATGTTTTCGGCTTAAAGATTTCTCTTTACCTGCTTTTAAAACCATTTGTAGCTGCATTTATTCGGTAAATCCTGTATCGACAATATGGTCATCAGACTCTGCTGCAAAGCGTGCTAGGTCATCTACACGTTCATTTTCGGGTTGACCAGAGTGGCCTTTGACCCAACGCCAAGTGACTTGATGAGTTTTTACAACAGTATCGAGCCTTTTCCATAAATCTGCGTTTTTGACTGGTTTTTTGCTAGCCGTGCGCCAGTTATTTTTCTTCCAGTTGTGAATCCACTGTTGGATACCATTTTTTACGTATTGGCTGTCCGTGTAAAGTGTCACGTCACAGCTTGTTGTTAGCGCATTTAAGCCTTCAATTGCTGCTAATAGCTCCATGCGGTTGTTCGTCGTCATGGTAAACCCTTGACTTAACTCTTTTTCGTGGCCGTTAAACATTAGCAAGGCGCCGTAACCTCCTGGGCCAGGGTTTCCTAAGCAAGAACCATCTGTATATACGATTACTTTTTTCATTTAATTGCGCAGTTTCTAAACAAGTTGACGTATCCTCTGTAAGCAAACGGCAGTATACTGTCATTAATAGAGACAACAAGTAAAATAATATGCGTCAAATAGTACTAGATACGGAAACTACGGGCATAAATCCGCAAGATGGCCATCGAATCATCGAGATTGGGTGTGTTGAAATGATAAACCGTAAACTGACCGGCAACACATACCATCAATTTATTAATCCTGAACGAGAAGTTGAGCAGGAGGCTATTGATGTTCACGGAATTACGAATGAATTTCTGGTAGACAAGCCAAGGTTTAATCAAGTGGCTGATGCTTTTATTGAATTCATTGAAGGGGCTGAGTTAATCATTCATAACGCGCCGTTCGACGTAGGTTTTATGAATCACGAATTCAAGTTGTGTGGCCGAAATCTGCCTATGACGGCTGACATTTGTGGGGTACTTGATTCTCTCGAACTTGCGCGCAAAATGCGACCGGGTAAGAAAAACAACCTAGATGCCTTGTGCAGAGTTTACAATGTTGACAATAGCCATCGAACATACCACGGCGCATTATTAGATAGTGAAATTCTTGCCGAAGTCTATTTGTATATGACCGGTGGTCAGACAGCATTAAGCCTTTCGGAAGAAGATAACGGTGCACTCGGCGGTTCAGAGGTAAAAGTTAAAAAGCTGATAAATAAACCAAATTTAAAGATTTTGCGTGCCTCTGCCGATGAATTATCAAAGCATGAAAACTATTTAGACGGCATTGAAAAAAAAGCGGAAAAAGTTATTTGGCGTTCGCTTTCAGCGGATACACTTTCTTAAGGATAAATACCTTTGGTTATTTGTTCTTTTTTGTGCTGTTTTTAGTGTAAATATATTTGCTCAGGAAACCACAGAAAACTCACAAACATCTGATGCGGAAAAAAGATACCAAGCAGACTTAGATGCAAGAAAAGTCCTTGAAAAAGTAAATCCAATCGGAAACGAGTATCAAAACAGTATTCAATTGCTAAATAACCGTTTCCGAATAGACAGTGACGTTAAGAAGGTCACATTAATCTTTTTCCGTGAATACGGCAGTGCGCCCATTGTATTAGTCCGCCCCGATGGTTCTAAGTTGTATTTAGATAATGAGGGCGTAGACGATAGTTACGATTGGTATGACACTGATACCTACGACATGATTTCATTAAATGATCCAATGCCAGGCCCCTGGCAGGCGGTCGGTAGTGTTTTACCTCAAAGTAGGGTAATGGTTATTGCGGACATTACCTTAGACACAGATCCCGTTCCGTCACCTGTATTTTCCGGAGAGACGATAAAAATTACATCTGAACTGCAAAATGCGGGCAATAAAATTGATTTTAGCGGCTTTAAAGATGTGGTCTCGTTATCAGTAGAGTTTTCGAGTACAAACAACCCCAATTATGAGAACTTTGGGCTAGGCACAAAGTCAGTTGCAAGGTTTGAAGACAATGGACGAGGATACGATGAGCAAGATGGTGATGGCATTTTTACTGGGCAGTTTGATTTAAAAATCTCACCAGGTGAATGGCAACCGATATTCACTGTGCGGACACCTCTGTTTTCACGGGAACAATTACCAGCACCTGTCGTGTTGCTCGAAAGCCCAGTCTCGGTGTCACACACCCTAGATGAAACAACGGCTGGTTATCACTTGCTGCATGTCGATGTAAATAGGGATTATGTAGATATCCATAGCTTGCTTCTTGATGGTACTATCGAACATCCAAATGGTGATATTGAGCGTTTTTCGGTGACAGAAATATCTGAAGATGCACGTATCGTTGATATTATAAATGCTGGCTATGGAGAATATAAAATTAACATGACGGTATTTTCAAATTCTGTATCGGGTAGAGACCTCGTGTTGAATGTGCCGGAGTATACTTTTGATCACAAAATGCCAATTCTCGAAGAACCTATTGTTAACGAGGAAGCGCTTGAAGCTCAAGAGTTAACGGTTGTTGAAACGCCCGTTGAAGAATCGACTGGCAGTACGCTTGCACTCGTGTTAGGGATAAATATTGGCATACTTTTCATCGGGTGTGGTGTGATATTCATCATACTGGATAAACGCAAAAATCCTGAAAATCCTTTCTTTAAACGCCTCTCTTTGAAAGTAAAAAGAAAGCCCAAAAAAGATGAAGAAGCGGAAAATAAAGCATAAAAAACAGTCGCATTGTGCTTTATTTAGTCAACTTCACAAAAGTGTAAAAAAACCAGTTGACTAGTGCTCTGCAGCACCGTATTATCTGCGCCGCACTCAAGGATGACTTAATAATTGAGTGCGCAGTTTGAAATTAGGAGTGGTAGTTCAGTTGGTTAGAATACCGGCCTGTCACGCCGGGGGTCGCGGGTTCGAGTCCCGTCCACTCCGCCATTTCAAACAACTTTTTTCTGAGGAGTGGTAGTTCAGTTGGTTAGAATACCGGCCTGTCACGCCGGGGGTCGCGGGTTCGAGTCCCGTCCACTCCGCCAGAAAAAATATCTACCATTGGAGTGGTAGTTCAGTTGGTTAGAATACCGGCCTGTCACGCCGGGGGTCGCGGGTTCGAGTCCCGTCCACTCCGCCATTATGGTTTATCAAGTGAATATTTATGTAGTATTTTCTTGGGTTAGACAATTAGTTTCGTTACACTCCCCTCATAATATTTTCTATCAAAAACAATAACAAACCTAAAATGAATCAAGTACTACTTGCCTGTAATGGTATTTCGAAAAGTTTTCAAGAAGCCGAAAATAAGCTACATGTGCTAAAAAACGTAAATCTACATGTTTCAAATGGCGAAATGCTAGCTATCCTAGGCAGTTCTGGTTCAGGTAAAAGCACCTTATTGCATATCATGGGTACTCTGGATGAGGCTGATGCAGGTGAACTAATATTTGATAAACAGAACTTACTCGATTTAAGCGCTAATCAACAAGCCGCGTTTAGAAATGAGCATTTGGGGTTCGTATATCAATTCCATCATTTGTTGCCGGAGTTTAGCGCGCTTGAGAATGTAGCAATGCCTCTGTTTATCGCAAACAAAAATAAGTCAGAGGCGTTAGATAGAGCATCTACATTACTTACTAAGG
Organism: Agaribacter marinus; assembly: GCF_030160655.1. Lineage (GTDB taxonomy): Bacteria > Pseudomonadota > Gammaproteobacteria > Enterobacterales > Alteromonadaceae > Glaciecola > Glaciecola marina. The sequence continues at coordinate 878,541 of NZ_BSOT01000005.1, read as the reverse complement.
TTGGTTTAGCTGAGAGAACGAACCACAAACCTTATCAGTTATCAGGTGGTGAGCGTCAACGCGTTGCTATTGCACGAGCGCTCATTAATGAACCAAGTATTATTATGGCGGACGAACCCACTGGTAACCTAGATGCCGATACAAGCCAATCAATTGTAGATCTAATTAAAGACATTAATGCAACTTCAGGAACAGCATTTGTCATTGTTACTCACGATCAATCCATAGCGTCACAATTGGATCGTACGCTCAAGTTACACAAAGGTTCTTTTGTAGAAGGATAAAATAATGGCTTACGCAGTCAGACTACTTGCTCAAGGTTTTCAAACTAGTCAAGGACAGGGTTTTATCCGTTTTGTGGCAAAAATGTCATCAATTGGCGTTGGCTTAGGATGCGCTGCATTAATTATCTTATTGTCAGTAATGAATGGTTTCGAATACGAACTTCGAACAAATTTGTTGAAGTTGATTCCCCACGCAGAGTTTATCAATGTTGATGGTAGCGGTATTAACTTACCAACAGACATTAAAAACAAACTGAGCGCTGATGCAAGACTTAAACATGTTTTTCAATTAAACAAGGCATCTGCTTTGTTGCAGCGAGGGAATCGTATTAAGTCTGCTGAAATTGTCGGTATTAATTCTGATTATTACCAAGCTAAATACGCTAACTTATTTAATGCTGCTGATTTATTCGATATCAATACGGCAGGTAACAAAGTAAAACCAATCTTATTGGGCGAAGGTATTATGCAGGCCTTAGATGTTGAGGTAGGCGACAAAATACAGCTTTTACTTCCTCAAACAAGTAAAGATTTAAGCTTTAAGGCGCCTATTAGTGCGTGGTTTTCTGTTGTCGGTGATGTGAAACTAGGTGGCGAACTTGATGCATTTATTGCGTTTGTGAATACTCAGGAACTTGGCGAATTAATGGCGTTTTCGCCCGAAATGACGAGTAACATCGAATTTGTTCTACATGATCCGTTCATCGCTCAGTCATTTGTTAGGGAATACGGCTACCAATTTAATCAAGCGGTATACATGTCGAGTTGGTTTTTGACAAAAGGACATCTATTTTACGACATACAGTTGGTCAGAACAGTCATATATATCGTGTTGTTTTTATTGATTTGTATTGCTTGTTTTAATGTCGTTTCTTCTTTGGTGATGTCTGTAAAAGAAAAGAGCAAAGCCATCGCTATTCTAAAAACGATGGGCGCCAGTCATAAACAGATTCGCCAGATTTTCATTTTAAAAGGTATAAAAAGCACGTTTGTTGGTGCATTCATTGGCTGTACATTGGGTACTATGTTGAGTATTTTTTTACCCGATTTGGTAAATGCAATAGAAATGCTTACTGGATGGGAAATACTAAATGCAGGTGTTTATTTTACAAGTAGCATTCCCTCTAAAGTTGTTTGGTGGAATGTTGCAGGTACTTTTTTGGTCGCTGTGTTAATTGGTTTATTGGCGACCCTTTACCCTGCGAATAAAGCTGCTAGCGTAAAGCCAGCAGCTAATCTTCATTAAATTACGCCGACTGCTTCTCTGTAGGAACAACCTCGATCGATGACGACATATCATTGTAAACCGTTTCGTCAAGGGCGCCCTCAGATTTTGCAACGATACAGGTGACGGTGCAATCACCCGTCACGTTGACGACCGTTCTGGTCATATCCAACAGTCTGTCTATACCAATAATTAGGGCAATACCTTCAACAGGTAGATTTACTTGTTGCAATACCATCGCTAGCATTATTAAGCCGACACCTGGCACACCAGCAGTGCCTACCGACGCTAGTGTAGCTGTAGCAACCACCATTAAAAGTTGTGACGTTGTTAAATCTACGCCATATACTTGCGCTATAAATACTGTCGCAACGCCTTGCATTATGGCGGTGCCATCCATGTTAATGGTTGCACCCAATGGTACGGTAAAAGACGCAACACTATTGTCTACACCTAGTCGTTTATTGGCGGTTGCTAGCGTAATGGGCAACGTAGCGTTACTACTGGATGAACTAAAAGCAAACATTGCGGTGTCTTTCATTTTTATAAGTAGATTAATTGGATTTAAGCGCGCAAATACTGACAGTAAAATAGGGTAAGTGACAATTGCATGTATAATCAGTACAACAAAGACTAGAACGAAGTACTGAATAATACTGCTAAAATCTTCTAAGCGAATAGTACTTGCCAATTTGGCAATCAAGCAAAAAACGCCGTAAGGCGCTAAATTCATAATGATGGTGACGATTTTCATTATTACGTCGTTGAGCATTTCAAAACCAGAGCGAACTTTATTCCCGCTTTCACCGCTCATTGATATTGCTATACCGACTAAAATTGAGAAGACAATAATTTGTAGCATATTGCCTTCTGCCATTGACTCAATGGGGTTTGATGGAAACATGTTAATCACAACGTTAGCAAAACCAGGCGATTCTTTAGCTACGTAACTGGCTTGTTCAGTGAGAGAAAATCCAGCACCAGGTTGAATGATTAGAGCGGCACTTAGTGCAACTGAGACCGCGATGGCAGTTGTCATTAAATATAGGCCGACAGACTTTCCGCCGAGACGACCAAGTTTAGCCGGATCGGATAGACTGGATACACCACATACCAATGAAACAAATACTAATGGGACAACTAGCATCTTTAAACTTTTAACAAAAATGCTCCCTCCAATATTAAATATACCTTCTACAAAAAATCCGTAAGTAGAAAATGTAAAACCTAGTATTGAAAATATTAAATCTTCATCTCCGTCGCCGAACAGGGCGCGAACCCCCTGAAGCAATAAGCCTATTATGATTCCGGCTCCCATGCCGATAAAGATTTTAAGGGTCAAATTTGATTTTTTGGACGAGTGGGGCATATGCAGACCTTATTATTTTGGTTATGTGTCTTGATACCAAAGGTTAACAACAATGGCTTAAAAGCAAAAGATACTTTGCTAAATTAATTTGATATTGATGCCAACTGCGCTTTTAGAGCGATAATACGGGTTATAAACATGAAACACAGTATACGAATATTTGGGTTATTAGCAGTAGCCTTGTTCCTTTTCGCATGTGGCGGTGGGGGAGAACCATTAGAGCGAACAAACAATGGAAATACACCTACGCCTCCGGTTACACCTAGTGAACCTGTCGTAAGTTTAAGTTTGAGTATGGTAAATGCTGAAGGTGACGTATCCACTCAAGTGGATGACGGCAGCCCACTTACTTTACGTGCGACGCTAAGCGATCAAGATGGCAATACTATAAATAATGAGTTGGTGACATTTTCATTTAATCAGCCAGGACTAGCTCGTTTTGATAATGATACTGGTACTGCGTTAACGAATGAGAATGGCGTTGCGTCAATAAATATTTATGCAGAAGCGCTCGCTGGTAGTGGCACTATTTCAGCAACCATCGACGCTGGAGCTTCCGATGACATAGGGTTTACTTCAACAGGTACTCGTCAGCAAGAAGCGTCTAGTCTAGAGTTATTTGCTAATATCGTCCAATTACCATCAAGTGGTTCGGATAGTGTTGAGCTGATTGCTGTTGTAAAAAATGATAAAAACATCTTATTAAATAATATCCCGATGACGTTTTCTGCAGATCAAAATGCCTCGTTGTCATCTGTTGATTTGAGTACTGGTGAAGACGGCACAGCAAGAGCTTTACTATCAACGCAAAATGACCCTGAAAATCGCGTAATTACCGTAGTTGCAACTACGGGAGATCTATCTCAAGAAATTAACATCAGCGTCGTCGGTACTGAAATTAATGTCAACGGTGCATCATCTATCATCATTGATGACGTGTCTCCCATTACCATTATTGTGTCTGATTCTGATGGGGTGGGCATTGCCAATCAAGACATAATACTAAGTACAGATTTAGGCGCCTTGTCTACTGAAATCGCAAAAACAGGGGCGAATGGACAAGTAACAGTGGAATTTTCTTCATCAGTCTCTGGTGAGGCGACAATAACCGCCAGTGCATTGAACGCAAGTACATCTTTTAATGTTGAAATCCAACAGGATGACTTTAGTTTTGTTGACTTGCCAACGCAAGAAATAGAATTAAATGCGCCAGAAGATATATCATTACGTTGGTTTAAAAACAGCACGCCATTTGCAAATGGAGACATTGTTGTTACCGCATCTAGAGGCACTATTAGTGTAAATGGCGCTGATATAAATACGACAACAACGGATAGTGACGGCATTGCCGTTATCCAGATTCAATCAGCGTTTGCTGGTCCAGCTTCCATTTCGGCTGTGGGCACAGATAGTGACGGAGAAACGGTAACGGCTAGAGCCACCATTGAATTCATTGCGACGGAACCAAATAGTATTGCCGTTGATGCAACACCTGATTTAATTGGACCGGAAGGACAAACATCTACAATTACTGCAATCGTAAGAGACAGTGCCGGTAACTTGGTGAAAGGCTCAATTGTAGATTTTACGATTGTTGCTGATTCTACAGGCGGCAGTATTTCTCCAAATACCGCGACCACAGACTCCAATGGTATCGCGAGCACCGTTTATACATCTAATGCAGTGAGTTCTGAAAATGGCATCCTAATACGTGCATTTAGCGGTAACGCGCAAGGTGAAACTGCATTGACTGTTGGTGATCGTGCGTTTGATATTTCTTTAGGTACTGGTAACTTAATTCAAAGCCCAGACGATGCAAGTTATTTGAAAGAGTTTGCCGTATTTGTGACGGATGCTGCAGGTCGTCCAGTAAATGATGCAGATTTGACTGCATCTGGCACGCCTTCATTGCGCAATGCATATCGAAAAGGGTTTTGGCTTTGGAATACTGATGAGAACGTATGGCAAACGTTTGTAACTGCTGTATGTGATTCTGAAGACAGTATTATTGAAGCTAATAATCGACTGGACATGGGTGAAGATTTGAATGACGATGGCCAGTTAACGCCAGGTAACGTTGCTACCGTTTCTTTCAAGGACGGTGTTGCAAGAACAAATGAATTTGGTCAAGCGACAATAGAAATTCGCTATGCCAAACAATTTGCGCCTTGGGTCACGATTGATGCTAAAGTGTTCGGCCAGTCGTTAGGAACTGAATCATCAGAATTCCAACGCTACACTCTAACAGTGGCTGCAGATGATTTGACTGAGCGCTCAACGCCACCACCGCCAAATCCATTCGGGCAAAGTGCAAACTGTAACGATTTGGACTAATTAACACAACAACTTAACATGAATAAAATGTCTTGCAATTTTGCAGGACATTTTTTTAAGTTAAACGTGTCGAGGATTTCATTTAATGCCAATTAATGCTCAATTTTGAAACGGATAGACTGAACCTAGATTTAATAATTGCGTTAACTCGTCTAGCGCTGTTTGGGATTCGTTTAGCAATAGTGGGTCGGCTAAATCCTTGTCAGATAATTGGTCGCGGTAATGTTTATTTACCCAGCTGCATAGTAACGCGTAACTCTTGTTGTTAATCAAACATGCGGCGTTCGTAGCATTTAATTCAGACTCATTTAATACAACCCTTAAGCGAAGACACGCTGGCCCTCCGCCATTTTGCATGCTTTGTTTTACGTCAAAAAAGTGGACTGCGGTAATCGGATTGGCGTTTTCAACTAGTTTATTTAGATAGGTATTTACCTGTATATTTTGTTCACATTCTTTAGGCGCAATAATGACCATTTCACCCGTTGGTAAATTAATTATTTGTGTATTAAACAGATAACTTTTTACTGCATTTTCAACACTAACGTCCTCCGTGGCAACTTCAATAAAATGAAAGTCACCTTCTCGGAATAAATGGGTTAATTGCTGCTTAACGTCTAGGTTACTTAAAAATGCTTGTTCATGGCAAAGCATAACGTTTTTATTACCTACTGCGATGACATCATTGTGAAAAACACCTTGGTCAATTAGCGCTGGATTTTGCTGAGCATAAACGGTCATATTTGAATCTAATCCGTGTAACCTAGCAATGGCCATACTGGCTTCTAATGTTTGCCTAGCCGGATATTTCTCTGGGGCAGGTTTGCTTGTATCAAAGGCATATTTGCCATACACAAAAAACTCGACGCCAGCATCATGATAGTCGGCGCAAAATCGCGTATGATTCGCAGCGCCTTCGTCGCCAAAATGATCGTTTTCGGGCAAGTGATCATGATGCATAAAATATTCATCCGCACTAAACACTGCCTTTAAGATGTTGCCAGTTACTTGCGGTTCGATGGAACGGTGAAATTTGTTAGTTAAATTTGCGGGCGTAAAATGCACTCTCTTGTCTTGGGTATCTGCACTTGGCGACACTGTCGCAGCATTTGCAGTCCACATACTTGACGCTGAGCTTGCCGCCATAAGTAAATATGGTGCGCGCTGATAAGCATCAGACAATACACGTGCATCAGTTCCTGAAAATCCAAGACGTCTAAGGATATTCGTATCTGGGCGAGCTTGTGGGGCTAACACACCTTGTATCATGCCCATATCAGCAAGCGCCTTCATCTTAGCCAAACCTTGTAATGCGGCTTGCTTGGGGTTACTGATAGCTGTCGCGTTTGATTGAGATGCGACATTGCCGTATGAGAGGCCTGCATAATTATGGGTTGGCCCTACTAGGCCATCAAAATTTGCTTCGATTGCAGACATTTACTTACCTCTCGAATATGGTTGAATATTACACAGTATTGTGGCGAAAACGCCGATTATACGGCCAAAAATTTATTTTCCAATCCTTATTTATAGAAAAGTATAGTAAAAACAATTACTTTGCTTTACCTTTGCAAGATAATTATATAGAACAACTTGTTTTCTATGCACTTTATAGATATATGTTAAAAAAGAAGCATTCACTCATACTTGCAGGAAAGTTGTTCAAATAAGTTGTAAGTATATAAATAATATAAGGTTTCCTCTTTAAATGGGTAGATCACTAGTTATAGTAGAGTCACCTGCGAAAGCAAAGACAATAAATAAATATTTAGGTAAAAACTTCATCGTGAAGTCGAGTGTCGGACATGTGAGAGATTTACCAACTAAATCTCTTGGCAAGGTTGCGCCTAAAAAACCTGCAAAAGAATTGAAGCAGTGGACGGATGCGAAGAAAGAAAAATATTTAAAGGAATATGAGTATAAAAAGTTAGTCGACAGGATGGGCGTTGATCCTCAAAACGACTGGCATGCGCATTATCAAGTACTACAAGGTAAAGAAAAAGTCGTTAATGAGTTACAAAAACTCGCAAAAGATGCTGACACTATCTATCTCGCAACCGACTTGGATAGAGAGGGAGAGGCTATTGCATGGCACCTGCAGGAATTGCTAAAAGACGATGACAAGCAGTTTCAGCGAGTGGTTTTTAATGAAATAACCAAAAGTGCTATTCAAGACGCATTTTCAAAACCCAGTGACGTTAATATTTCAAGAGTGAATGCCCAGCAAGCTAGACGCTTTCTAGATAGAGTTGTTGGGTTTATGCTGTCGCCGTTACTTTGGAAAAAAGTAGCAAGGGGCTTATCTGCTGGTCGAGTTCAATCGGTTGCAGTCAGACTGGTTGTTGAACGTGAAAGAGAGATTAAGGCCTTTGTGCCTGAAGAGTTTTGGGATGTTCATGCTGCCCTAAATACAGCAAAAGGCGATGCGCTTAACATGCTCGTTGCAAAGCGCGATGGCAAAGCATTCAAACCAGTGAGTAAATCTCAAACGGATGAAGCGGTAGCCGCGCTAGAGTCAAGCCACTATGAAATTGTAAGTAGAGATTCCAAGCCGACCCAAAGTAGGCCATCAGCCCCTTTTATTACGTCTACACTGCAACAAGCAGCGAGCACACGTTTAGGTTTTGGCGTTAAGAAGACAATGATGATGGCCCAGCGCCTATACGAAGCCGGGCACATTACTTATATGCGTACTGACTCGACCAACTTAAGTACCGAAGCGGTTGAAGCGTGTAGATCATATATTGGTAAACACTTTGGTGATAAATATATGCCAGCTAACGCTATACAGTATGGTAGCAAAGAAGGTGCGCAGGAGGCTCATGAAGCGATTAGGCCGAGTAATGTCGTTGTTAAGTCTGCTAGTCTGTCAGACATGGAGAAAGACGCTCAGCGCCTCTATGATTTAATCTGGCGCCAATTTGTCGCATGCCAAATGACAAATGCAAAATATGATTCAACGACTATTCGAGCGAATGCAATACCGACAAAAGAAAGTGGAGAATTTGAGTTAACAGTCAAAGGGCGTGTGCTCGTTTTTGATGGCTGGACGGCAGTACTTTCGCAGATAAAGAAAAAAGACGATAAAGAAGCAGAATTACCGAACGTGAAACCAGGCGATGCACTTATTCTACATGGCCTCGATCCCAAGCAACATTTTACTAAGCCAATTGCGCGATTTAATGAAGCATCGTTAGTTAAAGAATTGGAAAAGCGTGGCATTGGTCGTCCATCTACCTACGCGAATATTATCTCTACGATCCAAGACAGAGGATATGTTCGATTAGATGCAAAAAGGTTTTACGCTGAAAAGATGGGAGAGATTGTTAATGATCGCTTAGTAGATAATTTTTCTGACTTAATTAGCTATGATTTTACCGCGAATATGGAGCAACACCTCGACGATATAGCGCATGGAGAACTGAGTTGGAAACAGGTACTCGACCAATTTTATGAGAACTTTTCAAATAAACTAAGTAAAGCTGAATTGGATATTGATGAGGGCGGTATGCGCCCAAATCAAGCAGTCCCGGTTGATGTTGAATGCACAAAATGCGGACGACAAATGAATTTACGTACGGCTAGTACAGGCGTATTTTTAGGTTGTTCAGGTTACAACTTACCTCCAAAAGAACGTTGTACCACAACAATGAACTTGACGCCCGGTGAAGAAGTCGTAAGTGCGTCCGAAGAAGAGTTAGAAACCGAAGTATTAAGAGCTAAGAAGCGCTGTCCAATATGCGATACTGCAATGGACAGCTATTTGATTGATGAGAAACGTCGTTTGCATGTGTGTGGTAATACACCTTCTTGCACCGGTTTTGAGATTGAAGCCGGTACATTTAAGCTCAAAGGTTATGACGGGCCAATCATCGAATGTGATAAGTGTCAAAGCGATATGGAGCTTAAAAACGGGCGCTTTGGTAAGTATTTTGGCTGCACGAGTGAGACGTGTAAAAACACACGTAAATTACTAAAAAGCGGTGAGGCTGCACCACCAAAAGAGGATCCTGTGCACTTACCTGAACTTGAATGCGAAAACTCTGAGGCTTATTTTGTGTTGCGGGATGGCGCTGCTGGCATATTTTTAGCCGCATCTACGTTTCCTAAGTCTAGAGAAACGCGTGCGCCTCTAGTGAGTGAGCTAAAGCGCTTTAGAGAAAGAATATCCCCTAAATTTTATTATTTAGCCGACGCACCTGAAAAAGATCCTGATGGGAACCCCAGTATCGTTAGATATAGTCGCAAGACTAAACAACAGTATATAATGTCAGAAGAGAAGTCATCAGCGAAGGAAAAAAAGCCTAAAGCGTCAGGGTGGGCCGCATGGCATTCAAATGGGAAATGGGTGGTCGAAGATAAACGTAAAAAAGCAAAATAAATGGGCGTAATAACGTCCAAATAAATTTTATTATACAAAGAGTGATGCCAAATTAAGTTGTGTCACATCACTCTTTGTAAATTTTGTTTCGAGATTGATAGTGAATGTTTGTTAAAGATATTGACTAACTATACATACTATACCTAACTTGAATTTCTATTTTATAACCCCTTTTCTGAATTTACATCACGATGTTACCCCACTGTTATCAGTAAATGTAAAGACACATTTGCAAATCATTTGTAAGTTTTTATTACATAAGCAAGCTATTAGGTATGTTGTTGAAGCCATTTCCTGACTAGAAAATCATATTTAAATTTGCCTTTGTATTGGTAATTTAAATGATATGAGAAAATATACCCAAAACCTCTCACATATACCTTACGACTGGAATTAGGCATTTACTTTATTTGGTCTAAAGATTAACTTTATTGTTATAGCGCTTTAGCTAATTCATCAATAAAATCAATATTTTTTATATAAATTGAATAATTATGTATTTAATATTTTTTATTGTTTTTTTGTATCTCATTGTTAATTATATAAAAAATACTTAATCTTGATTTTTTCTTGTTTACAATAATATTGAAAATTGTTAACAAAAATAGTTGACACTTACCTCTTATGAATTTACATTTGTATAACAATAGCTGTAAATACAGAAACTTTATGAGGATTTCTTAAAACGACCTTTATAGTAAGCCATTCACACACTGGTTTTAAAACAGGCTTTTTTACAGATAGAACACACACAAGCTATTTACAAAATAAGCCACACACAAACATATAAACTACTAGGATTAGACAAAATGGTAGACGCACACAAGAAGTTTTATCTGAGCACTGTCTGTGCTGCTGTAATCTCTGCAATGGGCACAAATGTATATGCTCAAGAGAATGACGCAACACAAGAAGATGCTCCGGTAGCAGAAGACGTCGAAACGATTTCCGTGCAGGGATTTCGCGGCAGCTTAAAGAAAACCATCAACGATAAGAGATTCTCATCTAGCATCGTCGATACAATTAATGCTGAAGATATAGGCAAAAGCACAGACCAAAACATTGCTGATGCACTCGGTCGGGTTACTGGTGTTAGTATTGTTAGCCGTGACGGGGAAGGCGCTCAGGTAAGTATTCGCGGTGCTAGCTCTACGCAAAACAATATTTCGTTAAATGGACAGCAACTATCATCAACTGATTTTAACCAGAGTGTTGATTTAAGTTCATTTTCTGCTGATATTTTGTCTAAATTAGAGGTTTTTAAAACCTCAAGCGCTGATCAAGACGAAGGTTCACTAGGTGGCAGTGTGAACCTGATTACTGTTCGTCCACTGGATGTCGCTAACGACGTAGTGTCTGTTACTGCTCAAGGGCGTTTTAACGAATTATCTGAAGAGTATGATCACAAACTTCAGTTCACTACAACCAAAAAGTTCCTTGATGAAACTTTGGGTTTCGCGCTTTCTATAAGTGATGAAACAAACTCATATCGTAAAGACCAAGTCATTGCTAATACTTTCCGTCAATCAACAGATTATCGAGTCGCTACAGACTGGGATGGAAGAATCATCAACAATGTTAGAGCGATAGAACCGAGTGGCTTAGATTATCGCCTCAATCAGAATACCAGTGACAGACAAGGTGGTTCTTTAGGTATTCAGTACATTCTGGGTGACGTAACTGAATTGATGTTTAACGCGACATACAGCAAGCAAACTCGCGAAACCAACTACACTGGTCTTACTGTTCGTTTTCCTGGTCAAGAGAATTTTGTTGAGGGTGTTGTTCCGCTAAGTGACTCTACAAGTCTACCTGCGCCATTTACCGATCCACAACAAGACTGGTATCATGTTGATACGCGTACAAATTCCTTAGTTAGACGATTGGACCGTTTTGCTGTCGGTGATATCTCACGTTCTGATGGCGGAACAGAGAATACAAACAGTGCATTTTCACTAAATTTGACACATGAGTTTACTGATAATTTATTTATGAGTGCGCAAGTTGGTGTTTCTGATTCTAAATCAGAGAACTTACCGAATGCCTTTAGTAACCTTCAAAACTTTTTGCAGGTGCCTAACCAGCTAATTGAACAAGCAGGAAGAAATGTACAGCCAGTTGGTGTCGATTGTACAAGTGGCCAATGTATAATTGTTGCTGGAACTGAACTCATAGATATTGGTGAAAATATTGGTAACTACGATGAACTTCAAGACGACGGTAGCACTATCAATCGTCCTGGGTGGTTTGACAATTCTAATGTTCTAACAGGATTTAACCCTTCAGATCCTAATGCATTTTCATTGGGTAGTTTTACCGAAGACGCGGTCACAGTTGAAGACACAATAAAAAGCGCACAAGTCGATTTTGACTACGAGCTTTATGATTATGCAATTACAAAAATTGAGTTTGGTGCTAAGGTAACTAGTCGTGAAAAATTGGTTGATGACCAAGAATTTACTTTTAACTCGATTACAAAAAGTGAACCTGTTCAAAATAATGAAGGTGTTGTTATTGGCCGTCCTTCTGGCCCATTAAATAATATACGAGCGGTTGATATTTTAGATCCCAATGGGATCGGTGTCAGTGATTTTCTTGATTCGCTTGGTATTCCAAGATCGGGCATTACGCAAAATCCTACTATCATTGATGTACGTAGAGCGTTCGATCTAGTTTCTGATACAGACAGCTTGGTCAGGAATGTAGACAATACAGATACGCGCTCTACTGAAATTGATACACAGGCTGCATACTTAAAAGTTAACTTTGCCTTATTTGACGATAGGTTAACAGGTGATATAGGCCTGAGATATGTTAAGACCGATATCGAAACTGTAGGCTTTTCTGGTGGTAAATTCCATGATTTCCCTCAGCACGCGGATGAATCAGAATTTGATTGGCTTACATTAAAAGACTTACGAGATAGAAGTTTACCTGAATGTCCTGCGGCAACTTATATTGATCCCGACAACCGTTTACAATACGAAGAGAAATTTAGTCGTATTGATGGTACAGGGTGGGAGACTAATGGTAGTCCAGATCCAGCTGATTGGACACGTATCCCTGTATTTGATCCAAATGGCGATGGCATACAAGATGCTTGTCACGATGCTAATTATGCGGATTGGGCAGATGCGCAACGAAATGGCACTGAATATAATGGACCAGCAATTGGTTGGCAAACCATGTGGCGTTACGCGGATGTAACGGTAACATCTGATAATGGCTGGGATCCTACGCTTACATCACCAAATGTTGAGTGGAATGGCGTAACCGATGGCCGTTGGGCTAACTATACTGTACTAAATACACGAGATGCTTCGCTAGTATCTTTTCCAACGGCGGGTTCACATAGTTATACAAATGTACTCCCCAGTTTAAACCTGAATTACGCCATTAGTGATGAGCTAGTAGGTCGATTTGCTATTTCTCGTACAATGACTCGTCCAGAGTTAGAGGATACACGTGCGGGCTTTAGCTTTAATCAGCAATGGGCTACCTATTGGGGCGGCGGTCATCGTGACGATATTGGCCGAGGTACAGTTGACTTATTTAATACGCAATTAGAACCACTTGAGTCTGATAATTTAGATTTATCTTTGGAGTGGTATTTTAATCCTTCTTCTTATGTAAGTATTGCCTACTTCCAAAAAGATATTATCAACTTTGTTGAAACAGAATCTACCATTAACCAGTATATCGCTGATTTGAGACAAGTTGATGGCGTATTTGACCCTGCAGATCTGCGCTTAGAAGCTACTGATAGTGAAGCTGATAACTTTGGTCTAAATAATTGTTCACCAGTGAGAACAACCACAGACTTAGGTTTCCAAGGTAATGACCCTCTGGTTATTTCTGATGATTACAGAGATCTTTGTTTGCGTCATACGATAAATAACAAAATAAATGGGGACTCTGCATCGATTAAAGGTATTGAGCTTGGATATAGTCAAGTCTATGATTTCTTACCTGGCTGGATGAGTGGTCTTGGTGCAACTGTTAACTATACGTTCCAAGACAGTGAATACGAACAACAAGAATCAACGGTAATACCTGGAAGACTATTACCGTCTGCGCCAGTAGCAGATACGCCTAAGCATAGCTTTAATGCGACGGCATTTTGGGAACAAGATGGACATCAAGTGCGTCTAAGTTATCGTGCAACGTCTGATTCACTTGTTGGTGTCGACTGGAACCGAGGTCAAGACCAACGCGGTAGAACTTGGTTTGGTGGCTCAATTTGGAATGAAGGACGAGCAACACTAGATTTATCTATGTCATATCAGATAAATCCAGATATATCTGTTAACTTTCAAGCGATTAACCTGACTGACGAAGAGTACAGAACCTACTTTACAAGTAGAGAGTTGGAGGTTGACAGAGTGGTAGATCCTGAAACGCAAGCGGTTTCATTTCAAGCGTTTGAAGAAGGGAATCCACTTGAAGGTGACGCACCAACTGATCGTACATACGACAGATATAAAGTGGGTGCTATCTACCGTCTTGGTGTTCGCGTTAACTTTTAAAGATATTTTGGAGGAAGCCCAAACGGCTTCTTCCATCCCAAATTTGGTATGACATTATGAAAAATTTTAAAACTACATTAGTTGCGGCTGCTGTAAGTAGCTTCTTGTTCGGTTGCTCTGGTGATGACTACGATTTACCAGTAAAAGAAAATAACGTTGCGCCTACCGTAAATGGCAATATTAATATTACGGTTGGCGAAAAAGACATATTTCAATTTGTTGATTTACTTGCAGGGGCCGTTGATTTAGATGGTGATTTTCTTTCTGTAGAAAATATTTCGCCTTCTATCGCCGAGATTGACGCAATGTTGGGCGTGGATATTGACGGAAATCAACTGCTCCTTAGGCCATCTGAGCTAATTGATTCCTTAAATACTGGTGATACCGAGACAATGGTGTTTACGTTTGATGTGTCTGACGGTACGTTAAGTACGCCTCGTACTGCGACGATAAATATTACCGGTGAGGATTTTGCGCCAGTTATTGCAGAAGGGCGTCCGTTGTCCGGTAGTTTCATTAAAGATGTTAGTTTGGAAGAGTCTACATTAGATGCGCTTCAGGATATCACTGATGCTGATGGCGATGACTTAACTACTGGCAATTTAGTGGTTGGAGAGAATAATCCTTATGATTTAGTTGTTTCTTTGGAAAATAATCAGTTAGTCGTGGATGTTTCGTCCGTTGCGGATTTGATACCATCTGGACAATTGACTGAGTTTAATTTCACCTACGATATTATGGATGGTAATAACACAGTTTCTCGCAATATTGAGATAGGTGTCTTAGGTGTATCAGATTTACCTGGCGCGCCAGATATAGAAAATTACTTCCCTAGCAGTAACTTTGAAGAAGATTCGGGTGTACAAACAATTGATTTACTCGAAGGTATTTCGGACGAGGAAGGAAATGAAATACAAGTATCGAGCATAACGGTAGACGGTGTCGTGGGCTACGATGTCGGAATTTCTGTCGAAAATACTACCTTGTCTTTCGATACAGCAGCCTTTATTCATCATGCACGAAATGGCGGTACTGGCATCGTTGAAATAGCGTTTAATGTTGAAGATGACCAAGGTAATCAGTCTGATGGTAGGGTGGTTCATACTGTTACATTAACTGACAAGAATTTAAATCTTCTGGTTGATTTGGATAGAGATGGAAATGGCGAGTTAGATGTTGATTATAACTTTGAAGCTCAACGTGCATTGCCAGACTTTTTTGGTACAGGTGAAGTAACTGAAGACGCAGCGAGAACAGGTCGCTTTGGTTTGGCCTTAGACTCGACCGATAGCGGTCAGGATGGGTTTATTTTCAATCTACCGTCACTAGCTGCTAACAGCAGCTATTACGTGTCTTTGTGGGTCAAGCGCACAAATACCGCAGCAAATATACACTATAATGCCCAATCTAGTGCTGCTGGAAGAGCATGGTGGTCTGGCGGTGAGCGCGTTTCAACTGAAACAACTGATGTTTGGGAAGAAATTTACTTTAATATTAGTACTGCCGAAGGTACTGTCATACCAAGTGGTCAAATTGGTCGTGTATTGCCAGAGTTTGTTGACATAAATGATGCGGTCTTCTCGATTTTGGATGGTCCATCAGGTGATGAAACAAATAGCGTTAGCTTTTTTGATGATATTCGATTTGTCGACTATACAATTGAAACAACAAAAGATTTCGATGTTATTGCTGGTGACATGGGCTCCTTTGAAGATGCTTTAGCGGTACCTGGAACGAGTGAGGAAGGGGCTGTAGAAATATTAACTGGTATCGGTGTTGATGGTACAAATGGATTGAGAGTTAGTACTGATGCGTCGACAGTTATGGTGTCGATACCACTAATTGGAAAGTCTGTTCGAGCAGATGGACGTTATCGATTAAGTATGAATGTCAATTCTTTTGAAGCAGGTGCCGAAGGAAATGTAAGATACGCGGCGTATCTTAAAACAGCTTCTGGGCAAAGTTTACCTACGTATTTTACTGAGTTTGGTAACTGGGCAAGAGATGTATCTGTTATGATAAACTTAGATGAAAATACTCAGATTGACAGTCCAAATTGGGTAGATGAAGATGTTACCTTAGTCATTGAAGTGCCTAGTTCAAATGTTGCAGGTGATGCGACAGGCTTGAATTATAACTTCGACAATGTAACGTTGGATGTCGCCAGATAAATTCTGTATGAAGTGAAAAACCCACTTCGTGTGGGTTTTTTTTTCTCTAGTTTTTATCCATAGAGAGGATGTAATGGAAAGCTTTATAAAGTCTATTGTCATTGTTGGTGGCGGCACCGCTGGCTGGCTAACCGCGAGTATATTGGCTTCGCGTTTTTCCACACGAATTAAACATGATGAGTTAACCATTACCCTATGCGAATCGCCTAATATTCCAATTATTGGTGTTGGTGAAGGTACATGGCCTACCATGGCATCTACGTTGCGAGACATCGGCGTATCAGAAACAGATTTTTTTAGAGAATGTGAAGCCTCTTATAAACAAGGTTCTAAATTTGTCGAGTGGGACGAAGAAGCGTCGGGTGGTTTTTACTACCACCCATTTGAAGAGCTAAGGCAGGGGAGTAACGGCTCATTTGCTGAGTATTGGCTTTCTCAAAATTCAGACGAATCGTTTGCGAGACATTTTTCGTTGCAAGAAGCAATTTGTGAAGAAAACTTGGCACCCAAAAACATCACTGACCCTGAGTACAAAGCGAAGTCGAACTATGGCTATCACTTAAATGCAGCAAAATTTTCTGCATTTTTGCAAAAACACTGTATAAGTAAGCTGGGTGTTAAGCATATTTTGGCAGATGTAGAAGATGTTTTGATTAATACGGCGGGTAATATTGAAGCAGTTACGCTCAGCGGCAATAAATCCCTCAGCGGCGATTTATTTATTGACTGCACAGGTTTCAAGTCCTTATTGCTTGGTAAAGCTTTAAATGTCCCATTTAATCCAGTATCCGACCATTTATTTGCTGACACCGCGTTAGCGACTCAAGTAACGTACTCAAACAAAAGTAACGAGATCATGTCGTATACGCAGTCTACAGCGCAAAGTTCGGGATGGATTTGGGATATTGGTTTACCTACGCGCAGAGGCGTCGGTTATGTGTTCTCTAGTAAGTACGCATCTGTTGAACAAGCTAAATCTGCGTTATTGGCATATATAAAAAATACGGGTGGTGATACATCGGACTTAAACGTTAGAGAAATTAATTTTACTTCTGGCTACCGTGACAAGTTTTGGCACAAAAATTGTGTTGCTGTTGGTTTGTCTGCGGGGTTTTTAGAGCCTTTAGAAGCGTCTGCGTTGGTATTGGTCGAGTTATCTGCAATGAAAATAGCGGAACAATTACCGAGAACAAATGCCCTCATGCATTTAGCTGAGTCTCGTTTTAATAAGACGTTTCGTTATCATTGGAAACGGGCAGTAGACTTTTTAAAATTACACTATGTGTTAAGTCATCGCAATACGCCATTTTGGCAAGACAATCGTAACCCAGAATCCATTCCTGAAAGCCTACAAGAATTAATGCAGCTGTGGGAACACAAAGTGCCTGATGCTAATGATTTTGAACCAATTGGCGAACTGTTCAATTTTATGAGTTATCAGTTTGTGCTGTATGGTAATAAATTTAGTACGAAAACGCCCTTTACTGCAGATGAACATGCGGTGTCATTTGTTAAGTCTTATATTGAACAAAATAAAAAAAATCGAAAGCAAATTGTTGCTATGCTTCCTAGTAATAGAGAGCTTTTGGAAAAAATTTATAAATATGGTTTATCGACCATTTAATAAGAGAATTATATGAATAGTGATGGAATTGAGCTACTCGACAGCGTACGCCATAAAAATTTAAAAGTGGATACTTCGCTAGTCAACATACCTGTAAACCAAGTCAATGCGGCATATATTATCGTTAACGAAATTGCAAACCTGAGTCATGAATATCCAATATTTTTTCGGAAAGACGCCAATACAGGGCAATTTGGACTTGTTGTCTTATTGGGACTACATTCGGGTGAAAACTTGTTTATCAGAGACAACAAATGGCACGCAAATTATTTACCGTTAGACGTACTTAGAAGGCCATTTCAGGCAATGCTGAAAGAAGATGATAATTTTTCAGGTGGTCGTATAGCCATTGATATGCAGAGTGAGCAAGTAAAAGCAGGAAAAGGGGAAGCGTTATTCGATGATAGTGGTAACGAAACTGCTTATTTAGAGAGAGTGAAGCAAACTTTTTCTCAAATTATGGGAGGGGCAGAATATACCAAAGACTGCATGCAAAAGATGGCAAAACTGAATTTAATTGAATCTGTTAGCCTTAAATTTGATTCTGTTAGAGGCAAAGAGTTAGTGGTAAATGGCCTATATAGTATAAATAAGGACAATTTGGCAGCACTACATGGTGATGAACTTCAACTAGCGCACAACGAAGGTTTGCTGCAGATTGCCCACCTGATAATGAGCTCAGGTTCACATATTCAAAAGTTGATTAATTGGAGTAATGAATAGAGTTTTATACGTTATTCACGCACACAAATAAGGTAGTTATTGGAGATCTATAATGAACCGATTAAGTAAAATAGTATTAAGCACGAGCATATTAGTTTTTGGGTTTTCACTTCAAGCACAAATGATTTCAGTTGTAGAAGAAGGAAAGTCCGTATCACCTTATGAATTAAGCCTATCTTTTGGTAAAAAGGTGATTACTGATAAAAAGCAAAAGACGACGAAGGGCTCGCTAATTGCAACGCCTTTTTCCGACGATGGTATTTCGGGCGTACGTTTCAAATGGCGTCCTCGTGGTGTAAAAAATGAATGGGGAGGCGTTGATACTAACGTACAAACGATCACAGTCATTAATCGTCAAAGGCATGAAAATTTGGCCGATGACTATGCACAAAAGGCAATAAATGTGCGTACAAAGGTACTTCGTAAACCAGATGACTTCGTAAAATTAACAATGGAGTGTAATTGGGATTGGCAATGTCGTGATAGTGTGCAATTAAAAGGCGCATTGAGCCGATTACCAAAAGGCGAATGGTCCAACGTGACAATTCCTTTGGCTTGTTTTGACCAAAATAAAATTGATTTTTCAAAAGTAACTACGCCATTCATGTTGCAAACGTCAGGAAAGATGGAGCTAGAGATATCATCTATCAGCATTGTTACCTTAGATGAAGCCGTCACTAAGTGTTAGTGTAAATATAATAAGCATTTGAAGTGTTTTTTGCATTATTAATATGGATTGCCCAAATATGATGACGCAAGTTAGGTAAAACACTTCATACTTTATGCATAAGAGGGCGTTTATACTTTCTCTTTATGCCAGCGACCCAATTTTTGAAAATGTCCCATTGATACCAAAAGTAGGTGTATTGCCTGCAAGTACTCTTTGGATTGAAACTCCAAAATCACATCATCGCTGAGGGTTTTTAGTTTAGTTTCGCTGATAGAATATATTCCATCAAACCCAAGCGCTTTGTTATCTGCATCTTTTACCGTAACACGGATTTGTTCAATTAAGCCATGTGTTAATAACACCTCGATAAACTCTCCAGTTTTTTGGGTGCCTAGGTTTAGAGAAGAAAGCAGCTTTTGTATACGCATTAAATATTCGGTCGGTTTTCCGTCATCAGTGAATATGGAGTTACCATCATTCTCGTTTACTCTCGGATGATCTGTATCAAGCGTTACAACACTTCGTTTGTCGCTGTCAGATTTTACGCCACCAATAAAGAAGGGTTGTCTTTGAATATGCATTGGAATATATTGGGCACGCCATGTATCCCCATCTAAGTATAAATTCTCTCCTTTGTTGAAGCCCAAAATTGCATTTAATACAAATTTTCCAGTGCGACTATCTTTTAGAAAGCATATTGGATATTCAATACATAAAAAGCGTAATTCATCTGCTACAACGGGTAAAAAATGAGTGTTTTCTCCAAACGTCTCACCGTGACCGGTGTTTATTTTTAAACGTTTATGTTTAGACGGATCTAGTATTTGTTGTGCCATTAATTGCTACTCTAGTTGCGGTTAACAATAAAAAGCCCTTGGACATAAGTACAAGGGCTTAAATTTCTAGTATTCGTTAGAATTAAATTGCATTAATCAGTCGACGTTGGCCTTGTGATTGGTGCACTTACATTAGATTTTGCATTTGCAATAACTGCGGTCGTCAATTTACCGGTTAGTTGAATACGGTCACTATCCTGCATAATAGAATGACTTTCAGCCATATCAGGCATCGCAATGTTTTCTGGGCGAGCAGTCGGATGAGACGTGAACTTCCAACTTTGCCTGGTTTTAGCCGCAATTACATTGTCATTTACTTCAGTAATTGTTGCAGATGTAACGACACGTTCTTCACTTGTATCGTCCTCAAGCTGAATTTCAGCTTGAATAGGCGTATCATCATTCTTAGGCTCCACTGTTTTTGTCGCAGATGTGTCGGCATCAAATGACAACTCAGCTTGCGCATTACTAGTCGCGTTTTTGTCTAGCACATCTTCTTGTTTCGATTCTATCGGCGCATTAGATGAAGTTTCTTGTATTTCATGAGTATCACTCAGCGCACTTTCACTTTGTTCTTCCTCATTGCTAGTAACATTTTCATCTTTTGATTGTTTGCGTTTTTGTCCAGCAGCTCTAGCATGTCTAGGCGTGCGTCTTGTTCTTACTCTGCCTGTAGATTTTTCGTCATTAATACTTGTGTGCTCAACACTTGAAGCATCTGTTACTTCACTAGTTAGCATGCCCGACTTTTCATTGCCATCAAGTATAGCAGCACCTTGCGTAGATGCATTATCTACAATCGTGTCGCTCAATGTCGCTTCCGTTACATTTGGCGTAGCTGCATCGTCAGGAATGGCATCCTTTTTGGTGCGCGATTTTGTTTGCGTCTTTTTCGGTTTTTGCTTAACACTTGTGTCGTTTACTGAAGCATCTTTCGGGGCAGTCTTATTGTCAACGACTTGAATTTCAGCTGGCTGAGCATCTGAAGTATTCGTAACTGCTACTTGTGCATCATCCTTTACTCGTACACTAGGGCGTTCGCTACGTCTATTTCGTCTTTGCGCAGGTTTCTTCCGTTGCTGAGTTTTGTTCTGATTTTGTTTATCTTGTTCAGAAGATGATTTATCTTGCTTACCACGTTCTTGGTTAGCGCGATCTTGTCGTTGGTTTCTATCCACCTTATTGTGTTGTTCAGGCTTACTTCCATCTTTGGCGTCAACTTTTTCATTATTTCGTGAGTGCCGATTTTGCTTACCGCGAGTGTTTTGTCTCCGCTTGTTTTTGTTGTTTCTCCGGTGTTGTTGACGCTCTTTAGGTGCTGGCTTTTCTTCTTCTTTTTCTTTAAGTAAACTGCCAAACCAATCAAGCACTTTACTAATAAGGCCTGGTGCCTGCTTTTCTTCCTGCTTAACAACTACGGGAGCTTGTGTTGGTGCGGTCATGCCTTGTAGCGCTGGTTCTTCTCGCTTGACAACTTGCGTGTTTGCCGACTCTCTTACTTCTTCATTGGCTTGTACAAGTTCCAAGTTGTAACTTTGTTCCGTCAATACGTCTGCGGTACGACGTCTAACTATCTGGAACTTAGGTGTTTCTATATTTGGATTGGGAATAATAAGTAGATTAACGTCTTGGCGTTTTTCTAAACTTTGTACTGCTGCACGTTTTTCGTTTAGCAAGTATGTTGCTACAGATATTGGTAGTTGCGCTTCAATTTGCCCAGTATTATCTTTAATACTTTCTTCTTCAAGAATTCTAAGCACAGCTAATGCGGTGGATTCTATTCCTCGAATCGTACCATGACCGTCACATCGCGGGCATACCGTGTGGGCAGATTCTCCCAACGAAGGTCGTAAACGTTGGCGGCTCATTTCTAATAAACCAAAACGAGAAATTTTACCTAATTGAATACGTGCTCTATCGCTGCGAACAGCGTCCTTCATTCGGTTTTCAACTTCTCGTTGATGTTTAACAGGAGACATATCGATAAAATCGATCACAACTAAACCGCCTAAGTCGCGAAGACGTAATTGGCGTGCAATTTCGTCTGCGGCTTCCAAATTCGTATTTAGCGCGGTTTCTTCAATATCTCCACCCTTTGTTGCACGAGCGGAGTTGATGTCAATTGACGTAAGTGCTTCGGTGGGGTCAATAACGACGGAACCACCAGAAGGGAGGCGCACTTCTCTTTGAAACGCCGACTCAATTTGGCTTTCAATTTGATAATGTGAGAATAACGGGACTTCGCCGCGGTAAAGTTTTACCTTGTTGACAAAGTCAGGGCGCACCAATTCGATATGCTTTAGCGCCTGTTCATACACGCGCTCTTTATCAATAAGAATTTCGCCAATATCACGACGTAAATAATCTCGAATAGCACGGACAATAACATTACTTTCTTGGTGAATGAGGAATGGTGCAGGTCTAGATTCCGCCGCTTTAGAAATTTCTTCCCAATAATGTTTTAAGACACCCAAGTCCCACTTGAGCTCATCTGCAGATTTTCCTACACCGGCAGTTCTGACAATCAATCCCATGCCTTTGGGTTCTTCAATCTCGTCTAACGCTGCCTTAAGCTCGGCTCTTTCTTCGCCTTCAATGCGCCTAGAAATACCACCAGCTCTAGGGTTATTTGGCATCAACACTAAATAACTACCTGCCAACGATATGAAGGTCGTTAACGCAGCGCCTTTTTGTCCACGCTCTTCTTTATCAACTTGCACAATTACCTCAGTACCCTCTGAGATAACTTCTTTTATATTGGGTCGACCTTCGAATCGATAACCATCAGGAAAGTAAGTGCGAGCGATTTCCTTCATTGGTAGGAAACCATGACGATCAGCACCATAATCTACAAATGCAGCTTCTAAGCTAGGCTCTACGCGAGTAATGATACCTTTATAAATATTTGCTTTTTTTTGTTCGTGTCCAGGACTTTCAATATCCAAATCGTAGAGTTTTTGGCCATCTACAAGGGCTACACGTAACTCTTCTTGCTGAGTTGCGTTGATTAACATACGTTTCATATTGTCTAACTCTGTTTTATTACAGACCTAGCAGCAAATTAAATTTCATTTCAGAGTCTCACGACTGTGTTAGTTTTCATTGTTTATGTATTAGATTTCAATTGTTTATTGCTTAATATTCAAATACTTCTATTTTCAATACAATGTGCTTTTTGCACTAAATTCGCTGTTAGGTCTTTTTTTAACCCAAGACAACTAATAAATCTGGTTTCTTTTCTTCTTTCGTCATTAGTTGTCATAAAAATTCTATTGTGCTTAGGGCGTTATAGATTGCATGTTTGTAGCATCCCGCATTTAACCTGCCTTGCTTCTTTCATCGTTTCTTACATTTAACGTACTGAAAAAGCAAAATTTATTTAGGTCAATCCTAAGCCGTGCGATAATATCACAATATTTTTTTTTCACATATAGATTAAGACGTCAAATGTCGAATTATTTTACAACTTTTGAGTATTCATGACTGAAAAATTTCAACAAGTGCAGATTTTACACATAACGGAAGATAATCAATTTCAGCGGATTGATAACTTTTTAGTGACTAAATTAAAAGGGGTGCCTAAAAGTAAAGTATACCGCATACTTCGTAAAGGTGAGGTAAGGGTTAACAAAAAACGGATAAAACCAGACTATAAGTTACAAATTGACGACCAAGTAAGAGTGCCACCAATCCGTCTTGAAAGTAACGATGCAAAAAAATTACCGTCCAATAAAGTGGTTGAGTTACTGAATGACAGTATTTTGTATGAAGACGATAGGCTCATCGTCTTAAATAAACCCTCCGGTATTGCCGTACATGGTGGGAGTGGACTTAATTACGGTGTTATTGAAGGTTTAAGGGCGTCTCGAAAACAGCATGAGTTTTTAGAACTTGTACATCGACTTGATAGAGATACCTCTGGTTGTTTACTCATTGCGAAGAAACGTTCAGCCTTAAGATCGCTACATCAGCAGCTGAGAGACAATCAAGTAAACAAAATTTACCATGCATTAGTGCGAGGGTATTGGCCAAAAACAACCCAAAAGGTAGATGCTCCGCTATTCAAAAATACGCTGCAAGGCGGAGAGCGAATGGTGCAAGTTAACCCCGAGGGTAAAACAAGTCTTACACTATATAAGGTGCTTAGGGCTCACGAACGAATGTCACTAGTTGAATGTAAGCCGATTACCGGAAGAACACATCAAATCCGGGTGCACTGTTTACACGCAGGCCATCCAATTGCAAATGATAGCAAGTATGGAGACAAGCATTTTGATTTGATTGTAAAAGATCTTGATTGTAATCGCCTTTTTTTACATGCTTATCAAATTAGTTTTATTCACCCTCATACAGAGGAAAAGGTTACATTTACTGCACCTTATGACAAGCAGCTAAAAAATGTCGTCACAAAGTGGATGTAAATACATGGTGATGAAGTTTAGCCATATCGTCTTTGATTGGGATGGAACGCTGATGGACTCAGCAAATAAAATTGTGAGTTGTATGCAGTCTGCTGCAGCGTCTGCCAATTTGCCAATCCCCGCAGACAACGAAGTTAAGAACATCATTGGTATTAGCCTGATACCTGCAATTCAACGTTTATTTGATATAGATGTGAAGCAATCGGAAGAGGTATCTTTATATTACAAAACAGCATTTATTAAGGCAGATCACATACCGTGTCCTCTATTTGACACAGTCACTGAAACTTTGAGTGATTTGCAAAACCATTGCACACTTGGTGTCGCAACAGGAAAAGCACGGCGCGGTTTAGAGCGGGCTTGGCACGCGTGTAATTTGGCATCCTATTTTGATGCCTCCAGATGCGCGGATGAAGCACTGTCTAAACCATCACCAGACATGTTGTTACAATTACTAAATCAATGGCAAGTCGATGCAGAAAATGTATTAATGGTGGGTGATACCGTTTACGATATGCAAATGGCGGAAGCGATAAATATGCCAAGACTTGCAGTTTCGTATGGCGTACATAAAGCAGAAAGGTTATTAAAGCACGAGCCTATTGGCATCATTGATTGCTTTAGCGAAATAAAACAATATCTTAGGTAGTTATTAGTATGGATAATAAAAGTGTCGTTTATGAATCTCTTTTACAGCAAATTGCAGCCGTTACGCAAGGTGAAAACGACATCATCGCCAACTTAGCGAACATTAGCTCAATATTGTTTTATGGTTTGGACGATATAAATTGGGCTGGATTTTACCTATATAAAGAAGAACAGTTAGTGTTAGGGCCATTTCAAGGCAAATCTGCTTGCATTAGAATACCCATGGGCAAGGGCGTGTGTGGCACTGCGGCAGAAACTGAAACAGTACAAGTGATATACGATGTGCATACTTTCGATGGGCATATAGCGTGTGACTCTGCGTCAAACAGTGAAATCGTGTTACCCATAGTGACAAATACAGGCTTGGTTGGCGTATTAGATATCGATAGCCCGTCAGTAGGTCGATTTGATCAGCAAGATGCGGCTGGCTTGCTGCCGATCAGCAATTTAATTGCTACCTTGTACGATATCGCATAAACAGCAAAAATTAACGAGTAAATTTCCTTATATATGAAAGATGTAATTGATATCCATACATTATTGTCCACACCCGCAGACATGGAAGATTGGCATGATGACCCGGATGATGCTAGCGACGCCCTTAATATGGTCCTGCATCTTACGTATGATAGAGCAGACGATGATATTGATAGCGATAAGTTAAACGAAAAACTAGCTGAGGTTTGGGAAAAATGGCATACGGACGCTAATTTAACCGATGTTGATGCAGATGATTTGGTCGATTGGGTGGATCATCTGCTGAATAACTGAAATAATGCAAATATAAACGCGAGACTAAAAGTTACTATAGATACGATTGATGGAACAGCAAAAGCTAACAAATACAAAAGAAACACTCACATTTTTGTCCGAAAAATTTCCAAAATGTTTTATTTTAAATGGAGACGTTAAGCCATTAAAGATTGGAATATTTAAAGACTTGGCGTCTGAGTTTGAAGAAACTGAGATTGTCAGCAAGCGCTTGCTGAGAATGAGTTTGAGGCACTATACCAGTAGTTGGAAATATTTAGGTGCGGTTAAGCAAGGCAATGCGCGAGTTAACTTAAATGGCGAACCGGGTGATAAGGTTGAGGCAGAACATGCTGAGCACGCTGCAGAACAACTAAAAGAAAGTAAAAAGCGAGCTGCCGAGAAACGTGAACAAGAAAAGGCGGATAAACGCAAAGCACGAAACCCTAAATTTAAACATAGCCGCACAAATGCTTCGGCACCCAAGTCAACAAATGATAAAGAAGTTAAAGCAAAAACAACTAGTTTTAAACAACGTGCTGCAAAACCACAAGCAGTAAAAATCGAAGAACAAGACTTAAAGCCCGGTCTCAATGTATCTGTAAAGGTTGGTAAACAGCCAATGCCTGCCGTTATTACTGAAGTAGGTAAAGACGGTATATTTGTGCAACTTAATTCAGGAATGTCAGTCAAAGTTCAGCATGAGCAATTGAGAACACTGGTTAAAAATTAATAGAGGTAATTTAATGAGATTACAGCGTTTCACAGCTACAAAGCTGTTTTTAGCAAGCACGATATTTGGATTAACGACTTTTGCATCATCTCAAGTGCTTGCGAAAGTCGCTTCTGAATCGGTTGAAATTCCCAGCTTAGCACAAGAAGAACAGCACGCCAAAGCTGCAACGCGTATCTCAGAATTGTTTACTCGCGCACATTATAAAAAAGTCAAAATTGATGATGCGTTGTCTGAAAAAATGTTTACGAGATATTTGGAATCCCTAGATAACAGTAAGCATTTCTTTTTAGCGTCTGATGTCAGCGTGTTTGAAAAAAACAAGTTAAAGTTTGATGAGGCGGTAAAAGTAGGTAATTTGGATATTGCATACGAGATGTACGAACTCAACTTAGAGCGCAGGAAGGCTAGGTTAGAGTATGCGTTGTCATTATTGGACGAGAAATTTGATTTTAGTGAAGCTGATGACAAGTTTTACTATGATCGTGAAGACGCGGAATGGGCGTCTAACGTTAAAGAGTTAAATGAAATTTGGCGACAGCGTGTAAAGTATGATGCCTTGAATTTGGTGTTAGCTGACAAAACTATCGAAGAAGCTAAGGAACTACTGACTAAACGATACAAACGTGCTATTCGACGCTTAAGTCAAACGAACAGTGAGGATGTTTTCCAGACTGTTATGAATTCATTTGCGCGCAGTATTGAAGCACATACGAGTTATCTGTCTCCAAGAAATACCGAACGATTCCAAATGGACATGAACTTATCACTTGAAGGCATCGGTGCAGTGCTGCGTAGTGAAGACGACCATACGGTTGTCGTAAGTGTTGTTGCTGGCGGCCCTGCAGATAAAAATGGGGAAATTAAGCCTCAAGATAAGATATTGGGTGTTGCACAAGATGATGAGGAAGTCTACATCGACGTTGTTGGATGGCGCTTAGATGAAGTGGTTGAACTGATAAAAGGTCCCAAGGGTAGTTTAGTTAAACTGCAAGTACAAAAAGGTGGAACTGACACCAAAAAAGTCGTCGATATCGCAATTACCAGAGACAAGGTTAAGCTCGAAGACAAAGCCGCTAAATCAGATGTGATAGAGCAAGAAGATGGCAGGAAGATTGGTGTGATTGAGATCCCTTCTTTTTATCACCGTTTGCATGCTGATGTGATTAAGTTACTTGATGAGTTAGAAACGAAACAAGTGCAAGGTATTATTGTAGACTTACGAGGCAATGGTGGTGGT
Source organism: Agaribacter marinus (assembly GCF_030160655.1). Taxonomy (GTDB): domain Bacteria; phylum Pseudomonadota; class Gammaproteobacteria; order Enterobacterales; family Alteromonadaceae; genus Glaciecola; species Glaciecola marina. Next base: position 850,606 of record NZ_BSOT01000005.1, on the reverse strand, counting down.
TCATTGCCCGAAGCAATTGCACTTTCAGGTTTGTTCATTGATAAAGGGCCTGTTGTTCAAATTAGGCGCGAAAACGGTCATATTGAAATTAATAGAGATCGTGATGGTATTGTCATGTATGACGGCCCGCTAACCGTGCTGGTAGACCGTTTTAGTGCCTCAGCGAGTGAGATTTTTGCTGCGGCTATGCAAGACTTTAATCGCGCGATTATTATTGGCGAGCAAACCTTTGGTAAAGGTACTGTTCAGCAGCATCGTTCACTTGGTCGTATTTACGATTTTTACGAAAACAAACTCGGCGCGGTGCAATATACGATGGCTAAATTTTATCGTATTAGCGGGGGGAGTACGCAACATAAAGGTGTGAAACCAGATATACTCTACCCAACCGCTATTGACCCTGAAGAGTGGGGAGAGAGTAAAGAAGAAAATGCGCTACCTTGGGATAAAATCAAGCGAGCTAACTATACAACCGTGACAAATAGCCACAACATGTTGGACGTGTTAACAGCGAAGCATAATGCACGAATTGCGAATGATCCTGAGTTTCAATATATATACAAAGACATAGAAGAATATAAAAAGAATAAAGACAAGAAGTTTATTTCATTGGTTGCCTCAGAACGAAAAGCTGAAAGCAAGGAAAATGATACGAAGCGACTTACTAGAATAAATGAACGACTAGAGCGTATGGGCTTAGCTAAGATTGAATCATTAGACGATGATTTACCGGAGCAGTTAGATGATATAGACCCATTTTTAACTGAAGCAGTAAATATTACTAATGATATGATCAAAACAGGTAGTTATGCACTAAATACACGCTCATAGTTAAAAACGCTCTGGAAAAATAACAATAATAATAAAGAGGTTTTTATGGCTTCGAGAGGGCATTTCTCTTCGCGGTTGGGGTTTATCCTAGCCGCTGCAGGATCTGCCGTTGGCCTTGGCAATATATGGGGATTTCCCACAAAGGTTGCTGAGAACGGCGGCGCTGCTTTTATCTTAATGTATTTGGGTATGGCATTTTTACTTGCATATCCTGTATTGATGGCTGAGTTGATCATTGGTCGTGCTAAACGTGCGAACATGATTGATGCGCTTAAAAGTATCTCCGGCAACGTATTTGGTACGATAACGGGTAGTGTTGGCGCTATCACTGTTGTACTTATTTTAGCTTTTTATGCAATTGTTGCTGGCTGGATGATGTCGTATTTAGTCGATGCATTTTTAAGCATCTTAACAGTGGATGTTCCCTGGTTAATCGAATCGTCAACTCCTCGCAATTTAGTCTTCATGGCTGTATTTTTAATCTTTACCAGTGTTGTCGTCACCGGGGGCGTCAGCGCGGGTATTGAGCGTTGGTCAGTTAGACTAATGCCAACGCTCTTTTTATTGATCATAGCGCTAATCATATACGTCAGTACCCAAGACGGCGCTATTGATGGCTGGAAGGCGTTGCTAGTGCCTGATATTTCAAGAGTGTTTAGTCCGACCTTAATGCTTGATGCAATGGGACAAGCCTTTTTCTCTATGTCACTCGGCGTAGGCACCATGTTGGTGTATGGTTCATACATTCAGAAACAAGAAAACTTACCTAAGTTAGGTGCGTCTGTCGCCTTAGTTGATATTGGCGTCGCGATTCTTGCTGGCATGCTCATTATTCCAGCAATGTATGTTGCCTTGCACAACGGCGTAAGCATATTGGATGAAGGGGGTAACTTGATTTCTGGACCTACCTTAATTTTTCAAGTACTCCCGTCTCTATTCGATAGTATTGGTTACGTGGGAACAATTGTTGCCAGCGCGTTTTTCCTATTAATGGTTATTGCTGCATTAACGTCGTCTATTTCTATGCTTGAAGTGCCAGTGGCATTCTTGGTTGATAACAAAGGCGTCGCGAGAAAAAAAGCGACATTAATTCTTACCGCGGTGGTTTTCGCAGCAAGTGCTACCATTGTCTTGAATTTTAATGCCTTATTTGGTGTCGTTATCACCGTCACTACAGAATACAGTCAGCCACTACTCGGCTTAATACTCTGTATCTTTGCGGGATGGATTTGGAATAGAAATGAAATCCTTGAAGAGTTGAAACATGGCGATGAGCACGCAGATAAAACGTTATTTTGGAAAATTTGGCCTTGGTACGTGAAAATTTTCTGTCCTGCCTTTATTGCAATCAACTTCTATTTTTCGGTATTTTAAACCATGCAAGAGCCAACACAAAAAGCATTACCTCTTAAAGAGCCATCGCTGGTAGATTCTTTAATTCCCATTGTTTTTCTGGTTATCCTTATGGGAAGTGCAGTGTATTTATTTGGTGCTGATTCTTCCTACGGACCAAATCAAATTGCCTTACTTATCGGAATGTTCATCGCCGCAACAATTGGCTTAAAAAATGGCCATTCTTGGAAGTCGATAGAAAAGGGCATTGTGACTGGCATATCGATGTCACTCGGCGCTTGTTTAATTTTATTAGCCGTAGGATCGCTCATTGGCACATGGATGCTAGCTGGCACCGTGCCCACCTTGATTTATTACGGCCTATCACTGCTAAATCCAAGTCTATTTTATGCAGCAGCATGTATTATTTGTGCAGTGGTGGCAATGAGTATTGGTAGCTCATGGACGACGGCAGCCACCATTGGTGTCGCTCTCATTGGTGTTGCAACTGGTATGGATATGTCGTTACCTATTACGGCTGGCGCGATTGTCTCTGGTGCGTATTTTGGTGATAAACTATCGCCACTGTCTGAAACAACAAACCTAGCCCCCGCCATCGCCGGTACAGATTTGTTTGAACATATCAAGTATATGTTATGGACAACTGTCCCCAGCTTTATTATTGCGATGGTCTTGTTCGTCATATTGGGCTTACAAGAAGACGTGGGTAATTCTGACGTGCGTATTGCAGAAATGCGAACGTTGTTAGAACAGAATTTTAATATCGCTTGGTATACGCTTATTCCATTATTTGTACTATTGGCATTGGCGATAAATAAAATGCCTGCGTTCCCTGCGGTTGCTATTGGCGCCGCGCTCGGTGGAATCTGGTCGATGCTATTTCAACAAGATGTTGTGTTAGGCATGTTAGAAAATCAGCACGGCAATTTTATTACGAGCTTACAAGTTGTTTGGGTTGCGATGTTTGACGGCGTAAGTTTTTCCACGGGAAATGGTAACTTAGATGACCTCTTGTCGAGAGGAGGCATGTCGAACATGCTGAATACTATTTGGTTAATCATTTGCGCCATGTCATTTGGCGCTGTATTGGAACGCGTTGGGTTGTTAAAAGCAATTGTGTCTGCAATTCTAAAAGGTGCTACCACCGCTGGAGATATGGTTACGCGAACAATTTTGACCTGTATTGGTACCAACCTAGTTACTGCTGACCAATACATTGCTATCGTAATGCCGGGGCGCATGTATAAAGAAGAATATGAAAAACGCCATCTTCACCAGTTAAATTTATCTCGTAGCTTAGAGGATGGGGGCACGATTACGTCACCGTTGATTCCTTGGAATACCTGTGGCGCTTATATGCACGGTGTACTTCAAGTCAGTCCACTTGACTATGTTTTTTATGCATTCTTTAACCTTATTAATCCGGTGCTAGCCGTGATTTACGCTTTCTTCGGTATCAAAATTTTAAGGCTAACACCGCCAAAAGTTGAGATAGCAAAATAATTTTCAGGAATATTCATCATGGCAGAGCATATTGTAAAGCGCAGGCTTGACTACGAAAAGCCCGACTTTTTAATTAGTGAAACAGCGTTAACCTTTGATTTATTTCCTGAAAAAACCGTCGTCACAAGTGTACTACTGGTAAAGCGGCAAAATACAAAGGCAAGTCATATTACCTTGGATGGCGAAGAGTTGTGCCTGGTATCTGTCAGTGTTAACGATAAAGCGCTATCCTCAGACGAATACGAATTAAATGCGTCAGGGTTAAAACTATGCATAGATTGCGATTCTGTAGAGCTAAAAATTGTCACAGAAATAAACCCTAAACAGAACACCTCACTCGAAGGCTTATATTATACGCAGGACGCGTATTGCACACAGTGTGAAGCGGAAGGGTTTCGTAAAATAACGTATTACTTAGACAGGCCAGACGTACTTTCTATATTTACTGTGACAATACGCACGACGGATGCGCCAAATAAGTATCTCTTGTCTAACGGCAATTTAGTGAAGCGATATAAAGAAGGTGATACTGATATTGCTGTTTGGCACGATCCCCATCCAAAGCCAAGTTATTTATTTGCGCTTGTGGCGGGCGATTTTGATTTGTTAGTTGACACCTTCATTACGCGCTCAGGCAGAGTAGTTAACCTAGAGCTTTATCTTGAAAAAGGTCGCTTGCAACAAGGTCAACACGCCCTTGATTCGCTTAAAAAAGCAATGAAGTGGGATGAAGATACCTACGGGCTTGAATATGATTTAGATGTCTACATGGTCGTTGCTGTTGATTTCTTCAACATGGGGGCGATGGAGAATAAAGGACTCAATGTTTTCAATTCTAAATTTGTACTTGCAGATGCTAAAACAGCCACTGACGAAGACTTTTTTAATATTGAATCTATCATTGCTCATGAATATTTCCATAACTGGACAGGGAATCGGGTAACGTGTAGAGATTGGTTTCAATTAAGCTTAAAGGAAGGCTTAACGGTATTTCGAGATCAACAATTTAGCGCGGATATGAGTAGCTACTTGTCGACAAGAATCTCCCAAGTAAAAGTTATGCGTGAACATCAATTTGTTGAAGACACAGGGCCTATGAGCCACCCAATACGCCCTGATGAAGTGATGGAAATGAATAACTTCTATACCGTTACAGTATATGACAAAGGCGCTGAAGTAATCAGAATGTTACATACCTTGTTGTCTGCTGAGGGATTTAGAAAAGGTATGGATTTGTATTTTGCTCGCCATGATGGCGAGGCCGTTACTTGTGACGACTTTGTTGATGCTATGGCAACTGCAAATAATATGGATTTGCAGCATTTTAGGCAATGGTATTCGCAAAGTGGCACGCCATTGATTGCGGTAAGTAAAAAAGAAAATGACTTGGCCGCAACAACGGAGTTTACGTTTACGCAAGTAAACCCTAAAACGGCTGACCAAAAAGAGAAATCGCCTTTATTTGTGCCAATAGTTGCTGAGTTTTTAGATACGTCTGGCAAGGTAGTTGACGCCCCTAGCTTAACCAATAGTAGCATTATTGTGAATGAGCAACACAATTCGTTTTCAGTCGAAGGGACAAATTTAACGCCTGTATTGTTAGATAAATTTTCTGCGCCTGTCGTCATAGATTATGACTACTCAATACCTGAACTACTTCATATTATTAGGTATGCAAGTTCTAGTTATGCCAAATGGGACGCTAGTCAACGCGTTTTTAGTGCGTGTATTCAAGCGCGCTATGCTATGCAAATAAGCAACGCAACCCCGAGAGGTGACAAACTCATCAATAATAGAAACACACTTGACGTTCAGGGTGTTTTGTCTGAGTACGCGAACGTTTTAGTCAATGCAGATATAGAGGGTGACGTACTCGTTGAGTTATTGTCATTACCAAGCACAGAAACAGCGCGAACAGGCCTTAAGACGATAGATCCAATTGCGTTTGAAGACGCGAGTGAGTATGTGCAAAAATCGTTTGCCGAACATATAGGAGGTCATGCGTTAGCGTGCCTTAGTGCTAGTCAAGTAGCTACATATCAGTATTCAGTTGAGCAGGTGAACCAGCGAGCATTAAATGCTAGTTGGTTGAAGTTAGCTGTATTGAATGAAGATACACGCAATGCTGCACTACTTGAGATTGAGCAGCGTTATATTCAATCAGACAACATGACCGATAGGCTGAATTGTCTGAAGGTTTGCCAAATTGAGAATATTGATTTATTCGATAAATTGATGTCTAGTTTTGAGCAAGAGTTTGGACACGATGCGGTGATTATGGATAAATGGTTTGGCTTACACGCCACCACAAAACGCGTCGATATTCTTGCACAGTTAGATTTACTTCGAGCACATGGTCAATTTACGATTAATAACCCTAACAAAGTTAGGGCGTTAATCGGTAGTTTTGCATTTTACAACACGCTTGGGTTTCACCAAAAACATGGGGCGGGATATAAATATTTAGGTGATTATTTATTGGATTTAGATAAAGTGAACCCACAAGTAGCTAGTAGAATTGTCACCCCCTTACTTCAATTTGAGAGTTTTAACGAGCCTTACAAGTCGCTAATGAAGTCTCAAATTGAGCGAATCTTTACTAGCAAAGGCCTCAGCAGAGATCTATTTGAAAAAGCTAGCAAAGCACTTACTTCTAGCGCTAACTAACGTATTCGCGCATTATATTTAGTCAGTGACTAGTCTATTAACCCTCTACGATTTCAACGCTTATGGATAAAACGTTTACGTTTTCGGTTTCAATGAATTATGCCCAATGTCAGGATTTATACCTTACTGATATCAAATACATTGTCGTTGAAGACAAAGATGGAAAACGTCTTCAATTATTGAAAAAGCATATTCTCAAGTTTTTAACCCCATCTGGCATTTTTGGTGTATTTAAACTCATCGTCGACGAAAATAACAACTTCAAAACACTCATCAGATTATCTTAGTAGAGTGCAAAAAGTATAAAAATCAAAGTAGTAGATGTAATTGGCTTCAACTGGTACGATTAGTTCTTGCGATTAATATAAAATAATGTAATATTTTTGTTAATTCAGAACTTGTGTCTACACTAATTAGTAGTATCGCTTAAATTGGAGAAAGTACACGCATGTCAAAAAAGCCTCGTGCATATAATAAAACGACAGTAGCAGTGGGAGTTGCCGCAGTATTATCCGCAGCATCTTTAAGTGCAAATGCAGCAAATTGGAATTTCGGTGATTTAGACGTCACTTTAGATTCAAACTTCACGCTTGCTACCAGCATTCGTGTCGAAGACAGAGATCAAAGCCTGATCGGAAATAGTAACAGCCCTCAATTTGACTGGCGTGGTTATAACGCTGCGACAAACGTAATTTATCCTAGTGCTGATGTTTGGGCGAGAGGAAATGGCGCATATTCTACAAATGGCGATTTAGGTAACTTAAGTTTCGATCCTGGTGAGGCATTTTCAACGCAAGTCGTCGGGTTACACGAATTAGATGTGAGGTACGGCGACTTTGGATTTTTTGCGCGAGGTTTCTATTTTTATGATTTTGAGTTGATGGACTCAGACCGTGATTGGCAAAATCCGATAACGGGTAATACAGTCGATCCTTGTCGCGATGATAAAGCGCGTGATGAGTTGTGTCGAGATATTCGATTATTGGACTTCTTCGTTTATGCTGATTTTTATGCTGGTGATGTACCAATCAGTATTCGCCTAGGTGACCAAGTGGTATCTTGGGGAGAGAGCACATTTATTCAGCATGGTATAAATACGACAAATCCAGTCGATGTTACTCGTGCAAGGGCACCAGGGGCTGAGCTCAAAGAAGTCTTTATCCCAGTAGGTATGGTGTTTGCCGATATAGGGTTTACAGATACTATGAGCTTGTCGGCTTACTATCAGTATGAATATGAACGTTCGTTGCTACCCGTCGCAGGCAGCTATTTTGCCGGCAATGACTTTGCAGGCGAGGGTGGTTCTTTCAACAATGTTCAATTGGGCTTTACTGGCAACCCTGACATTGATGCCGATACCTTGATAACGCAGTTAAATGGGATTGGGCAAGCCTTGTCTTCCGGCATGATTTCGCAAGCCCAAGCAAGTCAGGCTTACTTGGCTTACCCGACAAAAGTTGCTGTCCGCGCGAAAAGTGATGCCGCGCATGAAGAAGCTAGTGACTCAGGTCAATACGGTATTAAGTTAGGTTGGTTTGCTGAAAATTTGAATGAAACTGAGTTTGGCTTCTATCATATAAACTACCATAGTCAGCGGCCTTTAATCTCGGGCGTGACGTCTAATTTCACACCGGAAAGTATTGGTCGTGATTTGAATATGCTCGTAACTGAAGGTGTGACAAGAGATACTTTGGCAGATTTGCAGGCGTTTACGGAAGCGCGTTTTACATACCCTGAAGATATTAAATTATACGGCGTTAGTTTTAACACCAATGTCGGTGAGACTGCGCTTGCGGGTGAAATTGCTTACCGTATTGATGAGCCTTTACAAATAGATGATGTAGAGTTGTTGTATCAAGGTATGCCTGAACAGCTTGCTAACGCTGGTTTACGTCCAGATTTAGCGGGCATCTCGCAGTTGAATAATATTGGTCGTGGTGTTGGTCCGGGTGAAACGGCGGAAGGTTTCTTGCTTTCTGACACAATGCAGTTACAGATGACAGCATCGCATGTGTTTGGCCCAATATTGGGAACGGACAACTTTATTTTATTGGGTGAAGCGGGATACGTGAAGGTTGAAGACTTTCCTGACCCCGACCTTATTCGTCTAAATGCGCCAGGTACGGCGCGCACAGCGTCTTTAGAGCCTGTGCCTGGTAGCAATCCACCAAACTTCAGAGAAGGCCTGCACATTGGATTATCTGATGGGCCTGAAACCAATCCATTCTCTACCGATGATGCGTGGGGGTATCGAATTTTGGCGGTCGCTGATTTCAATAACGTGTTCTCAGGTGTTAATTTACGCGTGAGAGGTACATTTTCTCACGATGTTGACGGCACAACGCCAGATCCTCTGTTTTTATTCCAAGAAGACAGAAAATCTAGCAATTTATCATTGACCTTCGATTACTTGAATAAATGGTCATTTTCCGCGTCTTACAGCTCTTTTTGGGGAGGCTTAGGTACAACTAACGGTCTTGCAGATAGAGATTTTGCATCATTTAATATCAAGTACGCAATTTAAGGACACTAATATGATTAAAAAGATAGGGCTGATTGCAGCCAGTATTGCGATTGTGTTCTCTAGCACAACATCACTTGCAAAAGTATCTGACGCTGAAGCTGCAAAACTAGGTAACGAATTAACGCCGCTAGGTGGTGAAAAAATGGGTAATGCTGATGGCAGTATTCCAGCATGGAGTGGCGGTATTACCGCTGCTCCCGCTGGTTTTTCGCAAGGAGATTTCCATATTGATCCCTTTCCCGAAGATAAACCACTATTTACAATAACCTCAAGTAATTATAAAGAATACGGCGACCAGTTAAGTGATGGTCAAAAAGCACTTTTTGAAGCCTATCCTGATACTTTTAGGATGCCTGTGTATGTTACTCGACGGACGGCTTCAACCCCTCAAGAAATTTACGATGCGACAAAGGCAAATGCCGTCAGTGCAGAATTATTAGATGGTGGCAACGGCATTAAAGGCGCTGCTATTGGTATTCCTTTTCCTATTCCACAATCTGGGGTAGAAGCGATATGGAATCATACACTTAGGTATCGTGGGTATGGGGTACAACGGTATGGTGGGCAAGCAGCTGTTACGGCTGGTGGTGACTATAATGTTATTGGGTTTGACGAAACCTTATTACTAAAATATTCTGAATCAGGGATGACACCAGAAAGATTGCTTGAAGAAAATGTGCTGTTTAAGTTTAAGCAATCTGTGACAAGCCCCGCGAGGCTTGCCGGTACTGCATTACTAGTACACGAAACGGTTGATCAAATTAAAGAACCTCGTCAGGCTTGGACATATAATACGGGCCAACGTCGCGTAAGAAGAGCCCCCAATATTGCCTATGATGCACCGGGAACTGCCGCTGACGGTTTACGAACAACAGACGATTTTGATATATTTAATGGCTCGCCAAATCGCTATAATTGGGAGCTAAAAGGTAAAAAAGAACTTTTTATTGCGTATAACAGTTATAAACTACATAGTGATAAGGTTAAATATGAAGAAATATTACAACCTGGGCACATTAATCCTGATTTAACGCGTTACGAAAAGCACCGTGTTTGGGTGGTTGAAGCGACATTAAAAGACGAATTTAGACATATTTATCAAAAACGCGTGTTTTATATTGATGAAGACAGCTGGCAAATTCATGTCGCTGATATGTATGATAACCGTGGTGAGTTATACAGAGTAGCGTTGGCGTATGGGCTTAACTACTACGATGTGCGTACGCACTGGTCTACAATGGACGTATATCACGACCTTAATTCGCGCAGATATTTAGCCTTAGGCTTAGATAACGAAGAACGTATGTATGATTTTACTGTGCGACCCAGTGATCGGGATTTTACACCGCAAGCACTGAGACGTGAAGGCAAACGTTAGATTATAAAAACGGTTGGCCTAGCCAACCGTTTTTATTTGTAGTAAATCATTTTGAAAGGTTGTGTGTGATAAAAAAACACTTACTCATTGCTGTATTACTATTCTGTGGGCTGTTTAATACTAGTTATTCCACGTCCGCGCTGCAGACATTCATGGCGCCGTTGGTAAGCAGTTCGTTGCTATTGGATTTAGAGAACCGTGACAATCACGCTATTGCTGTAGGTGAACGAGGGCATATTGTTAAATTTGATCTCGCTAAAGAACCAGCCGACACAACGATGCGAGTTCACGTAAAACAAGTACCAGTGCCTACTACCGCTACCTTAACTGCGATAACACAAATAGAACAAAACTATTGGGCTGTTGGGCATGACGCAACTATTCTACAGTCAGTCAATAATGGTGATTCTTGGTCCTTGGTTTATTCTGATGTTGCTTTAGACCGCCCATTTTTGGATATCTTATTTTTATCTCCAACTGAGGGTATCGCGGTCGGAGCCTATGGTACGTTTTATCGAACCATCGATGGCGGAAAAACGTGGTTACCTGAATTGCATGCGTCCGTGTTAAGCAAAGAAGATATTGACTATCTCGACAGTATTAAAAATGAACCTGAATTTTATCAGGAAGAACTTGCATATATTTTGCCGCATTTTAATCGAATACGGCATGCCAATGGACGTTTGATGCTGGCTGGTGAGGCAGGCTTACTCGCGTTAAGTGACGACAGTGGCTCGTCATGGCAGCGCATGGATATGGATTATCAAGGGTCATTTTTTGACTTTGCGCAAATATCAGACAATACACAGTTAGCCGTCGGACTTCGCGGAAATATGTTTGCGCGCATTGACAATGGCAACTGGTTTTTTTTAGATACCTGTGTCACTACGTCACTTAACGCTATCATTAGTCAGGATAATGGTGCTTTTGTGGTAGGTAATGACGGTGTCATTTTATATATAGATACTGAACAACTTAACTATGTTGGTCGAGCGTCTCATAATTCGAGAACGCGCCATGCTAACGACAATTGTCAACCGCATATAGCGGTGACTCGCTTACCCAGTAATATATCGTCATCCATCGCGAATGGACTCGTATTTAACGAGTCTCTAAGTTTAGTAACGCAAGAAGGTATAAAAAAAGTAGTGGTGACAAATTAATATGAATACGTTTATTGACCGCAGCGAGCGGCTTGTATTTAAACATCGGAATAGCTTATTTGCCATTTTCGCGTTAATCACTATATTTCTATGTTACCAAGCAACGCAGCTTAAGCTAGATGCCGGTTTTACTAAGAACATTCCGTTAAACCATGAATATATGCAGACCTATATTCAGTATAAAGATAACTTTGGCGGCGCGAATAATATTCTAGTGTCGGTTTGTGATACTGATTCTGACATATTTAATCAAGCATTCTTTGATACATTAAAAGGTGTTCACGATCAGTTATTTTTTATAAATGGCGTTAACCGTTCTTTAGTCGTTTCGTTGTTCTCTCCGTCAACACGTTTTACAGAAATTGTAGAGGGTGGGTTTTCTGGTGGTCCAGTAATACCCGCAGATTTTGATTCGTCTAATCCCGCCGCACTGGACTTAGTGAAAAAGAACATTGGCAAAGCGGGTATCGTTGGTCGACAAGTGGCAAGTGATTTTTCGTGCGCGATGGTGACTGCACAATTGCTCGATATTGATCCAGAATCAGGCTTACCACTTGATACCTTGATGATTGCAGAAGAATTGGAAGCTCAATTACGTAGTGAATTCGAATCTAATGGTATCAGTATTCATATAATCGGTTTTGCGAAAATGATTGGTGATGTTGCCAACGGCGCAAAAGATGTGTTGATTTTCTTTGCTATTGCTATTGGTATAACGGCTGTTATGGTGTTTTTCTTTTGCCGTTCAGTCACATTAACGTTTTTACCCATCGTATGTTCATTTATTGCAGTTATTTGGCAATTGGGCCTACTAACCTTATTTGGTTTTGGGATGGATCCGATGTCAATCCTCGTGCCATTTTTAGTATTTGCGATTGGCGTTAGCCATGGCGTACAGATGATAAATGCAGTAGGTAAGCGAGCGGCGCAAGGGATGTCAGTTAAAGCAGCCTCGCAGCGAGCGTTTAATAGTTTGTTGCTGCCGGGAGGCATTGCCTTATTGTCTGATACTATTGGTTTTATGACATTGATGGTTATCGATATCGGCATTATTCGAGAGCTTGCGATCACTGCTTCAATGGGGGTTGCTGTCATTATTTTAACAAACCTGTTGTTACTACCCATTTTAATGTCGTACATACGTCTATCTGAAAAAAATAAACGCCATTATTTGGAAAAGTCGCATGGCGGTGAGTTTTGGAAATTTATCGCGGGGTTTGCAGGTAAAAAATATGCACCGGCAATCGTAATCGCTACATCTATATTATTCATACTTGGCTACGTTCAATCACAACAGCTTAAAATTGGTGATTTACATGCAGGTGCGCCAGCCTTGCATGGAGATTCACGATACAATCAAGACACTTTTTTGATTACTGATCGGTACGAAATTACAGTCGACTATATATCAGTCATTGTTGAGGCTACGCCAGAAGCCTGTACAAGTCATTCAGTGATGTCGGCGATAGATGATTTTCAATGGCGGATGCAGAATGTACCTGGTGTTCAATCCGCGATATCTTTAGCGTCAGTAGCAAAAAAAGTGAACGCTGGTTATAACGAAGGGAATCCAAAATGGCACGTTCTGCCTCGTAATCAATCGACGATGGTGCAAGCTGTGTCGAGAGTGCCAACGTCTTCAGGTTTGTTGAATGGTGATTGCTCGGCAATGCCGATCATTTTATTTATGGAAGATCATAAGGCAGAAACCATAAACACCATCGTGGATGCAGTAAAAGCCTTACGAGACGAATATTCGTCCGAGGATCTCGCGTTTAGATTGGCGTCAGGCCCGGTAGGTGTAATGGCGGCGACAAATGAAGCGGTAAAATCGTCACAAATCCCGATGTTGTTTTATGTGTTTGGGGCAGTCATTCTTTTATGTCTGTTGAGCTTTAGATCGCTAAGAGCAACGCTAGCCGTCGTCATTCCGCTTTATGTTGTATCCATATTAGCGCAAGCGCTAATGACATTCTTAGACATTGGACTCACAGTATCTACCTTACCAGTTATTGCATTGGGTGTTGGCATCGGCGTTGATTACGGTATTTACATACTGTCAACGATGAATACTAAGTTAAAACAAGGCTTAGGCGTCCAACAGGCTTATTATGAGGCACTGAAAGAACGCGGCAGTGCCGTGTTGTTTACCGGCATCACGTTAGCGATAGGCGTGAGTACTTGGGTATTCTCATCTCTAAAATTCCAAGTTGATATGGGGATTCTTTTAACCTTTATGTTTTTAGTGAACATGCTCGGCGCGATCATTGTCTTGCCTGCGATCGCGCGTTTGCTATGGTATAAAAAATCACCTGGCAAATAAGCTGTTCCAAATTATTTTTACTTAAGTATTTATTAAAAAGCCCTAAGGGGCTTTTTTTATGCAATAAAAGAATATAGTCATGCAAGTTGTAAAAAATTGGTTATTTTTTAGTAGTAAACTATTAATATTTTTAGGAAAATGTCCGATAGAAGTCTATATTCAATAGAATACGTGTAATAAGTGATACGGAATGTTACTTATTTTAAAGACTCACTAATCACACTAACGACAGAAGAATTTGGGACAATTTATGACGGTGACCAAGCAAAAAAATTCGGTGCTGTTGGAGCAAGTTTTTTCACTAATACACAGCAAAGTAAATCCTGAACAAGCAAGTTTAGTCCAACAATTTGGACAAATACTTTTAAAAAATATGTCCTTCGACGACCTCCAAGGACGCAGCGATAGCGATTTGTATGGCGCTATTTTGAGCTTATGGCAGCAATTACAAGATAAGCATTCAGGTAAATCCATCATCAAAGTATTTAATCCTGAGATCGCTAAACACGGCTGGCAGTCATCACATACCATTATTGAATTGATAGTCGATGACATGCCGTTTTTGGTCGATTCAATTCGAATGGCCATCAATCGTATGAATATTACGTCACACTTGATGTTGCATGCACCAATGCATATAAGCCGTGACAAACATAATCGTGTTAGCGCTTTTTCTGACGCTTCATCTCGTAAAAAGAATGATGTGTCTGAAACCGTATTCTTTATTGAGATTGACCGCCAATCACGCGCGAGTGATATTGAAGCATTAACTGCCGAATTAGATTCTGTGGTAAGTGATGTTTCACTTTCGGTAAGTGACTGGCATCCAATGCGCGATAAATTAGCGGATGTGACAAAAGACTTTGATAAGTCAAAAAGTAAAGCGGATAAAGACGTTAAATCACAAGGTAAAACGTTTTTAAACTGGCTAAATGATCATAATTTTACCTTAATGGGCTACCGTTATTATGATGTAAAAGCCGTTGAAGGCGATCACCGATGGATCCCTAAAAACGATAGCAGTTTGGGTTTGATGAAAAACTCAATTAACGATCGTGACAGATTGCTATCAAATTTACCTGCTAGTGCACGTGAAGAAGCTTTATCTAACAAGCCGTTAATTTTAACAAAGACGAATTCATACTCTAAAGTACACCGTCCAGCTTACATGGATTATATTGGCATTAAGGTATTTGATAGTAGCGGCAATGTCTGTGGTGAGCATCGTTTCTTAGGCCTTTACTCTGCAGCATTTTACAATAGCAGCGCCGCAGATTTACCGATGTTGAAAGAAAAAATTGACCGCATGTGTCAAATTTCTGGGTTTGAGGTAGGAACACATGCTTATAAAGCCTTTGTGAATATCGTCGAAACGTACCCTAGGGATGAGCTAATACAAACCCCCGATGATGAACTTGCCAAGATCATTATGGGTATTTTTCAAATGCAGGAACGCGGTATTAGCCGTTTTTTTGTGCGTAAAGACGCTTTTGGACGATTTTTTTCGTGCATGGTGTACGTACCACGAGAACGTTACAACACAAAGTTAAGGCGTGAAACGCAGGCCCTGTTGAAACGGTCTCTAAAGGCGAAAGGTGATGTTGAGTTTACGACGTACTTCTCTGAGTCTGTGTATGCGAGAACGCATTATATTGCGCGTGTTGATAACAATAATATGGAGTTCGATGTGAACGAAATTGAAAACAATATCGTCGAATTAACCAAAACATGGCAAGACAAATTAAATCTTAAAATCGTTTCTGCGTACGGTGAAGAGAAGGGTAAAGGTATTCAGCAAAAGTACAGCAACGCCTTTTCCCATAGTTATGCCGATCAAAATCTGCCAAGTGCAGCCTTAGTTGACTTACAACGAATCGAAGAATTATGTGACGACAATTGCTTAGATATTCTTTTTTACAGACCTCAAGAGGAAGGTAGTGAAAGCGATGTTGTGAAACTAAAACTTTATCATCGGCACGAACCAATACATTTGTCAGATGTGTTGCCGATGCTTGAGAATTTTGGTTTACGGGTGATTGACGAAAGCCCCTACAAAGTCACCAGTGAAGATGGTGCTGTGAATTGGGTAATGGACTTTAGTATGCTACATAAACGTAGCAGCGATTTTGACATGGAAAAAGCACAGGCGCTTTTTCAAGACGGTTTTGCCAATGTATGGGATACCAAGTTAGAAGACGATGCCTTTAACCGACTCATACTTGGGGCGAGTATTACTGGCCGGATGGTAACGATCGTTCGCGCTTACGCCAAATACATGCGCCAAATTGGCTCATCATTTA
The DNA here is from genome assembly GCF_030160655.1 of Agaribacter marinus. Taxonomy (GTDB): domain Bacteria; phylum Pseudomonadota; class Gammaproteobacteria; order Enterobacterales; family Alteromonadaceae; genus Glaciecola; species Glaciecola marina. The sequence goes on along the minus strand of NZ_BSOT01000005.1, from coordinate 834,564 downwards.
GTATCGACTATATTGCCAATACAATGGCAAGTTATCCCGATATTGCTAAGTCACTTATTAGTTTATTTGATTTGATTTTTAACCCGAAAATTAAACGTAATCAGAAGAAAATAGACAGTACTGAAAAAGCGATACTAGCGTCTTTAGATGCGGTATCTAACTTGGACGATGATCGTATTATTCGTCGTTATTTAGATTTAATTAAGGCAACGTTGCGGACTAATTTTTATCAAAAAGATAATGAAGGTAACGCAAAACCTTATATCTCGTTTAAGTTATTACCTGAAATTATTCCTGACATGCCGTTGCCCATGCCAAAGTTTGAAATTTTTGTGTACTCCCCAAGAATTGAAGGTGTGCACTTGCGTGGGGGTAAAGTGGCGCGTGGTGGTTTGCGTTGGTCTGACCGAATGGAAGATTTTAGAACAGAGATCTTAGGCCTAGTAAAAGCACAACAGGTTAAAAATACCGTCATTGTGCCGGTCGGCGCTAAAGGTGGTTTTGTATGTAAGTGTATGCCAGAGAACGCCGATAGAGCGGCAATTCAGGAAGAAGGGCAAGCGTGTTACAAAACCTTTATCCGGAGTTTACTGGACATTACCGATAACATTGTAGATGGCAAAGTTGTGTACCCTGAAAGTGTGGTTCGTCTAGATGAAGATGACCCATATCTGGTCGTTGCGGCAGATAAAGGCACAGCGACGTTCTCAGATATCGCTAATGGTATTTCTGATGAATTCAATTTTTGGTTAGGTGATGCTTTTGCTTCTGGCGGCAGCGTAGGTTATGACCATAAGAAAATGGGGATTACTGCCCGTGGTGCCTGGGAGTCGGTAAAACGCCACTTCAGAGAAATTGGTATCGATTGCCAAACGACACCTTTTACATGCGTCGCAGTTGGCGATATGGCTGGTGATGTATTTGGGAATGGTATGTTGTTGTCTGAATACACAAGACTGGTATCTGCATTTAATCATTTACATATATTTTTCGACCCGGACCCAGACCCAAAAACTACTTACAAAGAGCGTCTACGTTTATTTGAAGACCCTTCTTTGTCGTGGGATGACTATAATCGGAAACTCATCTCCAAAGGCGGTGGTATTTTTAAACGTAGCGAAAAATCGATTAAGCTCAGTCCCGAAATGAAGAAATGTTTAGGTACTAAGCAGGCAACAATGACGCCAAATGAACTTGTGCATAACATCCTAAAAATGCCCGTAGACCTTATTTGGAATGGTGGCATTGGCACATACATCAAAAGCTCTGCGGAGTCTCATGCGGAAGTAGGAGATAGAGCCAATGATAGTTTACGAGTGAACGGGAATGAAGTCCGCGCTAAGATAGTAGGCGAGGGCGGGAATCTTGGCGTAACGCAGCTTGGCCGCATTGAATACGCGGCACATGGCGGCCGTGTCAACACCGACTTTATCGACAACGTCGGCGGGGTTGATTGTTCGGACAACGAAGTAAACATCAAAATCTTACTTAATAACCTTGTTAGTAACGGTGATTTAACCGTTAAGCAACGAAACAACTTACTTTATGATATGACGGATGACGTATCGACGATTGTACTAGAGGATTGTTATCGTCAGACCCAATCTATTTCTATCACCGAGCTTGGCGGTGTAAAACAAATAAAAGAACAGCTTCGTTTTATACATGGCCTAGAACGCGAGGGTGCACTAAATCGTGAACTCGAATTTATTCCGAGCGATGACGAAATATCTGAGCGAGTGGTGACTGGTAAAGGGTTAACGCGGCCAGAATTATCTGTATTGATTGCTTACGGTAAAATGGTATTAAAAGAGCAATTCAATATACCCGAAATCACCCAAAACCCATACTATAATCAGCACCTAGAACTAGCATTTCCCGGGGTGTTGAGAAGTAAATTTAGTGCGCAAATGCAGGAGCATCCATTACGTGGCGAAATTATTGCCACTAAACTTGCGAACGAAATTGTTAACGATATGGGCTTAAACTTTGTTTATCGTATTAAGGAAGAGACCGGCGCAGAGGTGGCTGACATTGTGCAGGCATTTTCGGTAGTAAAAGGTGTTTTCCAAATGTCTGATTTATGGTGCGCCGTAGAAAATTTGGATAATGTCATTGATGCAAATGTTCAACTCGAAGTGCTTGATGATATGCGTCGAGCATTACGCAGAACATGTCGTTGGTTTATACGTCATGGCGAAAAAGACTTGGCCATCGACAAAGCCATTGCCAAGTATCGAAAAGCATTTGAAGTTGTTAGCGCCAATTTACACAATTTCTTGGTTAACGAAGAAGTGCAAGAAGTTGAAAAGCGCACACAAGAGCTTATTGACAACCATGTGGGAGAGTCGGAAGCTAAGCGTATTGCGTCTTTAAGTAACTTGTTCTCATGTTTGGACTTGGCACAAGTGGCAGAAGAAGAGTCATATGACGTAGAACTAGTGGCGCGAATTTATTATCAATTAGGTAATAAGTTTGAGTTACATTGGTTTTTACAACAGATCAATAACCAATCCGTTGCCAATCATTGGCAAGCATTGGCAAGGGCTTCATACCGAGAAGAACTTGATTGGCAGCAACGTGCTTTGGCTATTGTTATATTAAACTCAAGTAGCAAGAAACAAAGTGCAGACGAGATTTTAGATGCTTGGACACAAGCTAATAAGCCTAAGTTAGCGCGTTGGCATCATATGATGTCTGAGTTTAAAACGTCAGATAACCATGAGTTTGCAAAATTTTCTGTCGCTTTACGTGAATTGATGCTGTTAAGTATAAGCACTAACCATTAAAATAGCGCACCAAGTGCAAAACAAGCCCTGCATTGCAGGGCTTTTTTATGAGAAAACTGTGTATTCATTAGTTCAAAAAACCTTATTACGCTGCGATCCTGAGTGGAGCCATGATGTTTCCCTTGGATTTCTAAAACGCTCTCAACACAATGTGTTAAATAGCCTCTACAAACAAACTGTACCCAATAAGCCTGTCACGTGCTTTGGTCTCAATTTTCCAAATGCGGTTGGTTTAGCTGCGGGTTTAGACAAAAATGCTGAGTGCATAGATGCGTTTGCCGCAATGGGGTTTGGCTTTATTGAAGTCGGCACAGTAACGCCTAAACCTCAAGCGGGGAACGAAAAACCGCGTTTGTTTCGCTTACCTGAGCATCAGGCAATTATTAATCGCATGGGCTTTAACAATAAAGGCGTTGATTACTTAGTTGAACGTGTAAAAGAAAGTAAATTTGATGGTATTTTGGGTATTAATATTGGTAAAAATAAAACCACACCTGAAGAGAGTGCCCTTGATGATTATTTAATATGCTTAAATAAAGTTTACCCACATGCATCATACATCACGATCAATATTTCTTCGCCAAACACACCGGGATTGCGTAATTTACAGTTTGGTGATGCGCTGGAAACCTTACTTTGTGGCTTAAAAGAAGCGCAACTTAAGCAACAACAAGCGACAGGGAAATATGTACCATTGCTAGTTAAAATTGCCCCAGACAATGACGAAATCGCGATTGCTCAAATTGCAGAACAATTAATAGCGACTGAAATGGATGGAGTTATAGCCACAAACACAACCTTAGCGCGCGACACTGTTATAGGGCATGTACACGCAAATGAGATGGGGGGGCTAAGTGGTAAAGTGCTGCGAGATAAAAGCCAAGAAATTACACGCTTACTTGCGGATAAACTGGGCGGGAAGTTACCCATTATTGGGGTTGGTGGTATTACCAATACAGATGACGCCAAAGCGCGTATAAATGCAGGTGCTAGCTTACTACAAGTATATTCGTCCTTTATATACCAAGGCCCCAAACTAATTAAAGAGCTCGTGAATGCCTGATATTATTGTTACCACGTCAACCGGTATAGAAGAATTACTCAAAATTGAAATTGCGGATTTATGTGATGAGACAGATTTAGACAGTATCCGAGTTAAGCCCGGGCAATGTCGTTTTAGCGCTGATTTGCGCGCAGCGTATACGCTTTGTTTGCACAGCAGACTCGCAAACCGAGTACTTGTAGTGCTTGCTTCTGGTAGAGCTGACGATGCAGAAAAGCTGTACTCTCTAGCCAGTAGTGTTAAATGGCCAGACGTGTTTGCCAGCGATACGCCTTTTTTAATCACTGCGCGGGGCGCCAATAGGGAGTTGCGTAATACGCAGTTTATTGCGCAAAAAGTAAAAGACGCCGTCGTCGATAGTTTTCAAGAGCAACAATTGCCGCGTCCAAATGTGGACAAAAGCAACGCTTACATAAAGTTTCAAGTAAGGGTGTTTAGAGAGCACGCTGATATATGCGTTGATTTTAGCGGTAATAGCTTACATATGCGAGGATACCGCTTAGACACTGGCGACGCCCCACTAAAAGAACATGTGGCCGTTGCGATGCTAAAACGCAGTGGGTGGCAACCAAATGGCGATACGCCATTGCTAGATCCTATGTGCGGCTCTGGTACCATCGCGATAGAAGCTGCCATGATGGCCGCCAATATCCCACCGAATATGCATCGTGACATGTGGGGCTTCGACTTTTATTTAGGGCATAAATTACGGACTTGGCAAGCAATAGAAGCAAAGGCTGAAGCACAAATTAGCAAGCCCAAGATGCCAATTTTTGGCTCGGATGTCAGCATGATAGTGGTAGAAAAAGCCATTGAAAATGCGACGCGTGCAAATGTCATCGATTATATTGAGTTTAAGCAAGTGGATGCACTTCAGTTACGTCCACCGACAGAAAGTGGGCAAATCGTATCTAATCCGCCCTACGGAGAACGACTCGGTGAATTTGCCAGCATGTTACCGCTTTATGATGAATTAGGGGAACATTTTAAGACGCACTTTGCCAACTGGCAACTCGCCTTACTTTGTAGTGAACAAAGTCTACTCAAAGCTTTAAAATTGCGGGCACATAAACGTTATCAATTGTTCAACGGTAAGCTTGAGTGTCAGCTAGCGTTATATGAGATGACCGAAGGGAATTTAGAAATGTTCTCAGTCGTCGATGAGAACAGCGAACTAGCGAATCGCCTAAAGAAAAACATAAAAAAACTATCCAAGTGGATTAATAAAGGTCACACAGACGCCTATCGTGTTTACGATGCAGATTTACCAAATTACAATTTTGCGATTGACAGGTATGGCGATTGGGTGATTCTGCAAGAGTATCAAGCGCCTAAATCGATTCCTGAAAAAGTGGCAAATGAACGTTTACAGCATGCCATTTTGCATGTGCCCAAAGCACTCGGTATCGATCCTAAAAAGTTAGTTGTTAAAACACGTAAAAAACAGGCCGGCAAGAATCAATACGAAAAAAACAAAACTAAACCAAGTCGAGAAGTTTCGACAAGACACAAGCGTTTTACCGTGCATGAGTATGGCGCTAAATTTTGGATTAACCCAAAAGACTACTTAGACGTTGGTTTGTTTTTAGATCATCGAGAAACTAGGCAAATGTTTGCGGCACAATGCGCTGGTGCAGATGTACTTAATTTGTTTTGTTATACTGGCAGCGTGTCAGTGCATGCAGCACTTAGTGGTGCACGTTCGGTAACCTCAGTGGATATGTCGAACACATATCTACAGTGGGCAAAAGACAACTTTGTGCTAAACGGCATTAAAGGCGCCAATGTATTTGAGCAAGCAAACTGTATTGAATGGGTAGCGCAAGCGCAGCAAAGAAAACAATGCCGCTACGATAGAATATTCTTAGATCCACCGTCATTTTCTAACTCAAAGCGAATGCAGGATACATGGGATGTGCAACGCGATCACATTGCCTTGATTGAATCGGTAAAAGCGATTTTAAAGCCAAACGGCAAAATTTTCTTTAGTAACAATTTACGTAGTTTTCAGTTAGACGAAACAGCGATAGTCGCGTCTGGGTTTACGATCCAAAATATAACTAAACAAAGTATCCCTGAAGATTTTTCGAGAAATCAAAAAATTCATCACTGTTGGGTATTAAGTTTATGAAGTTAATTCTGTTTACAGGGCCAAATTGTGGCTTATGCTTACAAGCCAAGGCGCTTGTAAGCTTGCTCGGTAGAGATGATTTGATTGTTGAAGAAGTTAATGTGCGCAATAACGTTGATTTATATCACCGGTATGGCGCGCGTATTCCGGTGCTAAAACGTGACGATAGTAAAAAAGAATTAGGATGGATTTTTGATAGTAAGCAACTTGAAGAATTTTTAGCATGAGTTTAGTGCAAGTAATTAACGGCAGCATTATTTTTGGGCAGCCACCGCTATTGGATGGTGCCAATTTTAACGTTCATGAAAATGAGCGTTTGTGTATCTTAGGACGCAACGGCAGCGGAAAATCGACCTTGCTTAAAGTGTTGAGCAAAGACATTAAGCTAGATGATGGACAATTGTTGTTTAGCCATGAGTTAGTGATATCAAGACTGTCGCAAGATCCGCCACAACGAACAGATGTAAGTATATTTGATTACGTTGCAGAAGGGCTAAAAGATAACGCCGATTTACTCAAACGTTATAATAAACAAACCGCACTTGTTGTTGACGATCCCTCTGAGACTAACCTCAATAAGCTACAGACCTTGCAGGAGCAACTGGAAACTAAAAATGCCTGGGGCTTAGAACAGCGGATTCACCAGTTGTTGACGCAATTTGACCTTGTACCAGAATCAAGCCTAGCCGCACTGTCTGGCGGTTGGCGACGAAAGGCGGCACTTGCGCGTGCCATGGTACAATCGCCGGACATCTTACTATTAGATGAACCGACTAACCACTTAGACATCGATACCGTCAAATGGTTAGAGGACACTGTGATGTCTTTTCAAGGTGCCGTTGTGTTTATCAGTCATGACAGGGCATTCATTAAACGTGTTGCTACACGCATATTAGATATTGATCGCGGTAAAGTGACATCTTACGACACAAACTATGACGATTATCTTGTTAAAAAAGCCCACGACTTAGAGGTTGAGGCGGAGCAAAATAAACTCTTTGATAAGAAGTTAGCGCAAGAAGAAGTGTGGATACGTCAAGGTATCAAAGCTCGGCGGACACGCAACGAAGGACGAGTCAGAGCGTTAAAGGCACTTAGAAATGAATTTAAAGAACGTCGAAACCTAAGTGGCAATGCGGTTATTACTGCAACAAATACTACGCGCTCCGGTAAACGTATCTTTGAGTTAGAAAACGTGAGTTATGGGTTTTCAAACAAAACAATTGTGAATGGGCTTAACGTATTGATCAGTCGCGGCGACAAGCTGGCGCTTATTGGCCCTAATGGTTCAGGTAAAACGACGTTTATCAAATTATTGCTGGGTGAGCTTAGCCCAGATAAAGGCGAGATCATTCGTGGGACGAATATCGAAGTGGCTTACTTTGATCAGCACCGTAGTCAACTAGATCTGGAAAAAACAGTGATAGATACGGTTGCAGATGGGAAGCGCGATCTCGTTGTGAATGGACATAATCGTCACGTCATTAGCTATCTACAAGACTACTTATTTACGCCTGAACGCGCAAATGTGCCGGTTAAAGCGCTCTCAGGTGGAGAGAAAAACCGCCTAATGCTAGCCAAGCTCATGCTCAAGCCAAATAACTTATTGATACTGGATGAACCAACTAATGATCTGGATGTCGAAACACTCGAACTCCTAGAGTCATTATTAATGGATTATGAAGGAACGCTATTGTTGGTCAGTCATGATCGTATTTTTATCGACAATGTTGTAACAAGCTGTTTGTCTTTTGAAAACAATGGTAATATTCGCCAGTTTGTTGGTGGGTACGCAGATATGGCTGCTTGGTATGCGCAACAAGAAAAACATATTCAGGCGACTGTCGAAAGCGAAAAGAAAGAAAAAGAGAAGCCTCAAAAGTCGTCAAACAGTAATAATAAAAGTGGAAAGTTATCTTACAAGGAATCAAGAGAGCTAACATTGTTACCTCAAGAAATTGATACCATCGAAACAGACATTGAAACTCTGCAAGAAAAGATTAACCATCCAGATTTTTTTCAAAAAAACGTTGATGAAACCCAGCCAGTATTGGATGAATTAGCTAAGCTAGAAGAAAAGCTAGATGCGACATTTGAACGTTGGCAGATATTAGAAGATAAGAATAATAACGCGCAGTAAGCAGGATTATTAATGAAGAGAAAACCTATTGTAAGTGCACTTTTGTTAGCCCTATTTGGCGCTGCGTCTGTTGCAAATTCAGCACATGCTGCTAGTTATGAGGTGCATGTACTACCTCTAAGTGATGTATCACAAAGGCATTTTGGTACGTCGATTGACAATACCGGCTTGAGTTTGGTTACTGCACGTGACCTATTTAATCAACCGATTGACTTAAGCCTTTTAAATATTGATGATGCTCCTTTGACCGATCCTGACGCGGCTGCAGCAGGGAATTTCAATGATTTTGATTATACTTTGGTGATCGACCAATTATTACAAGCTCGAGCGTCACTAGGCACAATTCAGCCTGATGCTAGGTTTCAAAAATTAGCATCGGATATTGGATATAAAACGGATGGTACAGATGTAACATACGTTAACGGTTTTGATTCAGAAATGGACGGTACCGATGGCTTCACGTTTTCGTCAAATGTTCGCCTGACGGATTCGGCACTTGGTACACATGTTATTGGCAATATGGCCGGACCATTTTCTAGGGTTGATTACGTAAATGAAAACGATGAAGCACAATTTTTTGTTGTTAATGAGTTTTTGAATAGAGCATTTGTGCAAGTTGGCGATAGGGTTACGCCTTTAGCACCAGGCAATATTGACGGTGGCGGCTTTAGCGAAGCTTATCAAATAAATGCGAACTTACAGGTAGCTGGTGTTAGTTCTGTTGCCAGTGCTGAATCACTTCAAGAAGCCTTGGCGCTTTGTTTAGACGACGAACAACGGGGTGACGTTCCTGTTGAGGTTTGTGAATATGTAAGATTTAATCAAGCCGATACAAGATCTACATTCATTGCCGGCCTAATATATGACAATCTCGATTATGAAACTAAAGCTACCCTTTGGCAGTTAGATGCAGAGGGTAACATAGTATCGACACAACTGTTTGATAACTTATATGAGCCGGATGAGTTTAGTGATTCAAATCATTCAAGAGGACTCGACGTAAACAACGCAGGAGTGATGGTTGGGTTTTCAAGTGTGCTGGTGATAGAAGATCGCCCTCCTGGCCCTGTTGCGGCTATATTTGAAAACGGTGTGACGACAAGATTATCTGATGACGACGAGTTCTTACCAAGTTTTGCGACTAATATTAACGATAATAACTATATAGTTGGTTATGTCGGACAATTTATTAACGGTGCACCAAGGAACAAACTTTTTACTTTTGATCGCAATACTAATGAGATGAATGTCGTTCAGGGCTTTTTCGTTGGCTCAGCTACTGTTCCTAGAGCGCTAAATAACAATAATATTGTCGTTGGCGATGCGGAATCGGAAGCATCTATATCCTCGGCGCAACGCCCTAGAGTGGGTTTTATATATGATATAGAAAGTGATACCTTTACGGATTTGAATACATTGTTACCCTGTGATTCTCCTTATAAAATTGTTTCAGCCGTTGATATTAACGATAACAATGAAATCATTGCTGACGCCTTTACTACTGTGCCTCGAAAGAATGCCAGAGGTGTTGTGATAACTGACGAAAGTGGTGAGGCCCTAACGTTGGATACTGTTGTCAGTGTAAAACTTAGCCCAACAGGAAATACACCTTCAGATTGCGCCGAAGACGACAGAGTTTCCCGAGAGCGGCAAGGAGCGTCATTTAGTTTTTGGCTTTTAGCCTCTTTGGGAACAATTGTGTTTTTCCGTTTTCGCCGCTGAATTATTAGTTTGGCACTGACAGCATGTCAGTGCCTTATACACGATTACTTTTAGATATTAGGTATTATCCAAGCTTGAGACGCCGAGTCATCGCATGGCTTAACGAATACATTGTTTAGATCCCTTGTTAAACACCAGTTATTGCCAGTTATTAAAGTAACCGGGGTCGGCACGCTTGTTGGTGACTGGTATACAGATGTGCCGATCTTCCATTTTTGATTTCCTCCACCATTGCAATCCCAAGATATGACGTTGTCGCTTCCACCGTGATCGTCAAGGCATTGTGAAAGCACCGATATCGGTGATGTATTGTGAAATACATTAATTGATATTTCATATGTGTTATTAGAAACACTTTTAAACGTCCATTCATTTCCTTGCGGTAGCTGCGAAGAGGGGGCTGCACAGGGAGTTAATAAGACGTTTGAAAAGGTGTTTAAGGGAGTAACACATTTTTGAATTTCCGTTTGAGTGAGGCTATTCGGATTGTAGTTATATGCTCTAATAGCTGAGTCAGCATTTACAACAGAACTAAATGCAACTAAAAATGACGAAGCAATGAAGCTTAGGGTTCTAAAATTTCTCATATTTCTTTCTTTTAAAATGATTAAATGTGGAGTTAATACTCCACATTTACTATAGTACAGAGTGTTACTTAAAAAATGAATTAAGAAACGAACTTATATTGTACTTTTAACAAAACTTTAATAGATTGAAGTATGTTTAACTACTGAATAGTAGTAACTTAAGCGATAAATCGGTATGGCTTTATTATTTTTGTGGTTGAATAAAACTGAAAAAGTTCAGTAATATTTTGAAAAACTTAAATTTTTTGCTTAATAACTTTATTTACTAAAAAACAATTTTTTAGGCGAAAATGATTCAAATCACAAACATATAAATATCAGTCACTTATATATATTTATAATACGACATACCTATACAGTATTGCATTCATAATTTCATCGGAGTATTACTAAATACGAGTTCAACATTAATCGGAGAAATTCGTTTATTCAAATACTCACCTTACAATAACCAAGAGAGGTAAACGATGAAAAGACAAAAGAGAGATAAATTGAGTAGAGCACATTCTAAAGGGTACCAAGCTGGTATTAATGGACGTTCAAAAGATGTATGTCCATTTCAAACGTCAGATGCTCGCTCACAATGGTTAGGTGGTTGGCGGGAAGCGCTATCAGACCGGCAAATTGGTTTATCTCTTAGGTGATGTAACTGATAAATTCGAATTAACTTTAAATACTAAAAGCCCTTGCCTGTTGCAAGGGCTTTTAACTTGTAAAGAGCATGCTATTAAAAAGATGAAGTATCTTGAAACAAGCCTACTTTTAAATCCTTTGCTGTATAAATTACACGTCCATCAACTGCAACACTGCCATCAGCCAAGCCCATGTATAGTTTACGCTTGATAACGCGCTTAAAATCGATTCTGTAAGTGACTTTTTTCGCGGTAGGTAAAATCTGTCCTGTGAATTTAACTTCGCCTACACCTAATGCGCGTCCTTTGCCTGGGCCACCTGACCAACCAAGGAAGAAACCCACAAGCTGCCACATTGCATCTAAACCTAAACAGCCAGGCATTACCGGGTCACCGGGAAAGTGGCAATCAAAGAACCAGAGGTCGGGTGTGATATCAAGTTCGGCTTCTATATAGCCCTTATTGTTTTCACCGCCTTCTTCATAGATAGAAGTGATTCTATCCATCATTAACATATTTGGTGCGGGAAGCTGGCTATTACCTGGGCCAAATAGTTCGCCCGTGCTGCACGACAGCAAGTCATCTCTGTTAAAGCTATTTTTCTTTTCGGTCATTTTGATTACTTATATTAAAACTAGGACGCTAATCTAGCGTACACTTGTACGCTAAACAACTCTGAACAGTCAATTTATTTAAATATCTTATATATTGTGGATGTATTCATTGTTTGCTGACAGATGAACAACTAATATATTGCGTAGATTTCAGTTCGTTATTTTTTGAAAAGAGATTTTGGGTAAATGGCAAATAAAAAGCTTGTAGCAAATGCAGAAAAGCAAAAGCGCTTTAGAGAGAAGCAAAAGGCTTTGGGTAAAAAAATGGTGCGCGGCTATATATCTCGTGAAGCACAAGAAGACTACAAGCTAATTTCAGAAAAAACAGGTTGGACGGATAGCGAAATTTTATCAAATTCGTTACGCATAACCTATGCAGCGTATAAAAATGGACAAATCCGTTTTTTGAATAAATGGATTCAAGATGACGAACGTAAGCGTAGACTTAAACGCAGTATCCCTGATACTTCCTCATTAGGAGAGGATGAGTCATAGGCCAGTAGTAACAAAGTCAAAGTACATCGCCACAGTGAAGGTTGTATTATTTTAGGGGATAGTTACAGTTGTGACGCGATCGAGGACTTACTAAGAAGGAGCTGAGTGCCTGAATAGGATACGTTTAGCCTCTACTCTAACGTCATCGCGTTTTTTGAATGTCCATAGTTTCTCCCTTGCAATTTTGGCGGATTCTTCTATGAATAGGCAATACACTAGCTATCCAAATCAGGTAAGTATCTATTGATGCTGTTACAAATTAATCTATAAAACCGATCGATTTTTGCTGTGATTAAGTACCAAATGCTATTGAATGAATGGAGGTAGCAATATACATGGCAACAGCATTGGTCTGGTTTAGACAAGATTTGAGAATGGCTGATAACCCTGCACTATGCGCCGCTTGCGAGTGCATTAATACATGTGACGATAGCGGAACCAAAAACGAGATTATTCCTCTTTATATATACGACACATCACTTGAGGAGCAAGCAAGCTTGGGCGGCGCTTCTAAGTGGTGGTTGCATCATGCCTTAAACGATTTAGCTGCGCGCTTTGATAACAAATTAATTGTTAGAGCGGGTAAACCCTTAGATGTGATTCAGTCGCTTTGTAAAGACTACGACATTGATGCCGTTTACTGGAACCGCATGTATGAGTCATGGGCGCGTGAACGAGACAGCGAAATCAAAAAAACGCTTAAATCAAATGGCATTGAAGCAAAAAGCTACAACGGTTCTTTGTTATGGGAACCGATGGACGTACTTAAAAATGACGGCACGCCTTATAAAGTGTTTACACCTTATTATCGAAAAGGGTGTTTACGCAGAGCAAGCCCCCGATACCCGCTACCTGAACCAAAGTTCACATTATTTCACACGCTAAAAAGTGAAGCTGACAGTGCAATATCACGCTTAAATTTACTACCGAATATTCCGTGGGACGACACAATTAAAAATGTGTGGCAAGTGGGTGAAAATGCAGCTAAGAATAAGTTGAAGAATTTTATTGGTTCAGCCATTCAAGCATATACCGATGCTCGCAACTTACCTGCGGTGAAAGGAACTTCGCAACTGTCACCGTACCTACATTTTGGTCAAATTTCTCCTCATCAAATTTGGTATGCGGTACATGATGCATTTGGTGGCGATGTGTCTCAGCAAGGAGTAGATACTTATTTAAGTGAAATTGGCTGGCGTGAGTTTTCGTATTACTTACTCTATCACTTTCCGCAAATGCCGCACCAAAACTTCAATGCAAAGTTTAATAAGGTGACATGGCGCAATAGCGAGTCTGATTTTAAGGCGTGGATACGAGGAAAGACTGGCGTACCTATTGTAGATGCAGGTATGCGAGAACTTTGGCAAACGGGTTACATGCATAACCGTGTGCGTATGATTGTCGGTTCATATTTAGTGAAGAACCTATTAATTGACTGGCGACGTGGCGAACGCTGGTTTTGGGATTGTCTTTTAGACGCGGATACTGCGAGTAATGCTGCTAGTTGGCAATGGGTGGCTGGTTCTGGCGCTGACGCTGCACCTTATTTTCGTATCTTTAATCCTATTCTCCAAGGGGAAAAGTTTGATAAGCAAGGAGAGTATGTTATGCAATTCTGTCCTGAGTTATCTAAGTTACCACAAAAATATATACACAAGCCGTGGGAAGCCTCAGATGATGTGCTTGCGGCGGCTGGAGTCACATTGGGAAAGCATTATCCCAAACCCTTAGTCGATTTAAAGTTGTCACGCCAACGCGCACTGGATGCATTTGCTGCAATGAAAGAGGAAGCGTCTGACTAAGGGGCGTAAGTTTTCAAGTAACGCTTACGAGCTAACTTCTCACGACTTAACCGTTACCTTCTAGTGAAAACACCCACTTGACGGCTAAACCGACAAGCAATGCTGCGGTGATGCTCAGTAGTGTGCCCAGCATGATGTACTCAGTGAGTTTGCGGTCTTTTTGTTGTCGCATGTCACCAAACCTAAATACGCTTTTTGCCGCCAGTAAAAAACCAACACCAGCATATTGACCAACTAATATTAAAATGAGCACCAAATAACGTTCCAATATGCCAATAAGTTCGCCGGCATTCGCTAACCCTTTTTGTGTTTCATCTTTTTCAAATGCCTTTGTATAGGGCGCTAAGCTTAAATAAATAATAAAAGATAAGGGTTTGCTTAAAAAGATGAATGCTGCGAATACGGCAAGTACTTGAATATCTAAAAAGTCTTTAATTGCGGCACTTGCTTGCGTGTACGAAATCCCGGAAAGCCAAACACTTACTAAAACTAGAATAATGGCATGGGCAAACTGGTCGATTAAAAAAGCACGAATGGAAAACACTTGATAGGTCTTCCAGATATCAATTGCATAGTGGGATAGTACAATCGCCGCCAACGCCATAAAATATGTCACTGAGAGGCCATCGAGCAAAATTAACAGCAATATGGCGTTAAACGCTAAATGCACCAAAATGTGTTTAAACAGGCCGATGCTTTTTATCTTATGTTTTATCTTAGACGCTATCCATGCATCACGTTGTAAAAAAAAGTCAGCGATTAAGTGCGCTATAAATAGCGTTAAAAAGATGATCACTTTGTATCTTCCTTTAATATTTCATCATTTTTATGCAAAAGTGACTGGATGTTACGTTCGTAGGTATCGATAAACGCTTTTACAAGTTCGCTATTTGCTCGTTGCAAATGTGTGTTCACGTTTTGTCTCGACATTTTTAGTTTGTCAGCAATCATTTGATGCTCAGGAAATCCAAGTTTGATGTACCAATATAGCGTGTCTGCTTGTTTACGCGTTAGGCCGTTTAGCAAAGTTTGTAAAAATTGACTGGGTAATGCCATGGTGATATATGAATTTATAAATTCAACCGTGTAGCCTGCACGCTTTTGCTTATCCAATTGTCTACCAGACGCAATAAATACCTCTCCCATTGTGTCGCTTACATCTTGTTTACCAATAATAATTGATTGTGTGAGCAACACACTTTTGTCTGGCAAGGTTGTGAATACCGCTAGCCGAGTGAGTAAGCTAGCTCTGACTGTATGCTCAGGCGCAGAATAACTGACTTGATAAGCGTCACCTCTAAAACGCTGAAAATTATAATTAAAGGCTTCGCGGTTATCGTTTAACTCATCGTCAATACTGTCACTTATCAGTGAAAAGCTAGCCTTATCCAATTTAGTAGAATGGACTATATCTGTCGTTTCAACCCCAATAATCATTTGACAAGCACCCAAAGAATGTAATTATATTTATAGTAGTATGTTTATAGATTAAAGCAAATGAATTTGTTTGCTTTTGTTTTTAGAAAACAATCCCGTTTGCTTTTAGCATGGCTAATACGTGTATTTGCCTTTTTGTCCGTTTTTAATTCCAGCTATCTACAGGGAAGTAATGATGTCTAGCCAGTTTAATCAGCATATGTTGTGGATAGGTCCACTTTTGGCGCTATTCACGTATGCTGTTTGTGATTATAACGGTATGCCATATATTGCAGCGGTCACCGCGGGTATCGCTGTGGTGACAATTGCTTGGTGGGTGACAGAAGCATTACCAATCCCTGTCACCTCTATTGTTCCGTTTGCCTTACTTCCACTTTTTAACGTACTTAATCATAAAGATGTATCTTCTGCGTTAGGCAGCCATGTCATATTGTTATTGATGGGGGCATTTATTCTCTCAAAAGCCCTCGAAAAGTCTGGCGTACACCGTCGCCTAGCGATTTTAATGATTAAGCTCATTGGTACATCTAGTCAAAAGCGCATGGTATTTGGTTTTATGTTGGCTACCGCTGTTATCAGTATGTGGATATCAAATACCGCAACTGTGCTAATTATGTTACCAATGGCATTGGCATTACTAGCAAGTGTAGACGACAGAAAGCTTAAGGTTGCCTTGATATTGGGTATCGCGTATGCATCGAGTGTTGGTGGTTTAGGCACACTAATTGGTACACCACCAAACGTTATATTCGCTGGCCTATATGAAGCGCAAACGGGCGAAGAGTTTAGTTTTGTTACTTGGATGATGATTGGCATACCCTGTGTACTTGTTGCTATTCCAGTGATGAGCCTTTGGTTAACGCGCAATTTATCTGGGCCTTTTCAAGGTGGGTTGCCAGCACAAGGTGAATGGCGCAAAGAAGAAATTCGTACATTAATTGTTTTTTCCATCGCGGTAATAGCATGGATCACCAGAAAGGCGCCTTTTGGTGGCTGGAGTGAACTATTTAGTATCACTGATGCTGGCGACGCGACTGTTGCATTGGCCGCTGTCGTAGTTATGTTCATGATTCCAAATGGAAAAAAGGGGAGGTTACTTGACTGGGAGACCGCCGTAAGTATTCCATGGGGAATGTTACTCCTGTTCGCTGGCGGCATAGCCTTAGCGAAAGGTTTTGGTGCGTCGGGTTTAAGTGAAATCATTGGGCATGCTCTATCAAGTTTTACTCAGTTCCCGTTAATTATTACGATCCTTCTTTTGTGCTTATGCGTGACATATTTAACGGAAATTACAAGCAATACAGCGACCGCTACTTTATTGATGCCCATTTTATATTTGGTGGCAATTCAATACGGAGTTGACCCGGCGGTACTTATGATTCCGGCAGCAATGGCGGCAAGTTGTGCCTTTATGTTACCGGTAGCAACGGCACCAAATGCGATTGCTTATGGTACGAACGAAATAGACATTAGTGACATGATTAAAGAAGGGGCGGTATTAAGTTTCGCGATTTCGATATTAGTCGGCTTACTTACTTATAGTCTGATGCTTTACGTACTATAATTACGCTAACTTGACATACAGCACTTTATCGCTGCCATTCGTTACAGAACAATACATGTGAGATACATGCAAAAAGACATAAAAATTTATGTGGACGCCGATGGCTGTCCCACAGTAGTTAAAGAGATAATTTGTCGCGCTGCGGAGCGTCAAAAAGTATACACAATATTTGTTGCTAATCATTTTATTAAACTGCCGCCGTCAGCATACACGTCTTCTTTGCAGGTGCCTGCCGGTTTTGATGTCGCAGATAATGAGATAGTTAAACTCTGTGAGTTAAACGACATTGTTGTGACATCAGATATTCCACTCGCGGATGAAGTTATTGATAAACAAGCTCACGTAATTACGTTTAGGGGAGAAACCTTAGATAAACAAAATATTAAATCTCGACTAAATACGCGAGACTTTATGGAAACCATGCGGGCAAGTGGGGTGCAAACTTCAGGGCCTGCGCCCTATGGGCAACGAGATAAAAAAGCCTTTGCAGATACCTTGGACAGGATGCTTGCAAAAGCTTAATGCCGATTAATCGTGCGAGCCTTTGTTTAGTAAGCTAATCAAACTGGAGGTGTCGTATCTGCCACCGCCATTTGCTTGCACTTGCGCATAGAATTGGTCTACCAAGGCTGTTATTGGCAAACGACTATTATTTTGTTTGGCCTCATCTAGAACGAAACCCAGATCTTTACGCATCCAATCCACCGCAAAACCAAAATCGAACGCATTCTTCACCATTGTTGAGGCGCGGTTTTCCATTTGCCACGATTGAGCAGCACCTTTGCTAATCACGTCAATAACTTTACTTGTGTCTAAGTCGGCTTGTTGAGCAAAATGTAAGGCTTCAGACAAGCCTTGAACGACACCGGCAATGCAAATTTGATTCACCATTTTGGTTAACTGTCCATTACCAGCATTTCCCATTAATGCATGTTTAACCGCGTATACGTCAAGTATTTTTGATGCCTTTGAATAGCTTGCTTCTTCACCGCCAAGCATGATTGTTAGTTTGGCATTTTCAGCGCCTGCTTGGCCGCCGGATACTGGCGCATCCAGAAAGCTCAAGCCTTGTGCGGTTGCCGCTGAATATAGCTCACGTGCCAGACCTGCTGAGGTAGTGGTGTGATCAATCAATGTACTGCCTGATTTCATTTGTGAAAATACGCCATTTTCACCATACGTAACATTGCGAACGTCATCATCATTACCCACACAAAGTAAAACAACATCTGCATATTTTGCTGCTAATGCTGGTGTGCTAGCTGCTCGCCCTTTGTAAGCATTTAACCAACGTTCCGCCTTTTCTTGGGTGCGGTTAAACACGCAAACGTCATATCCAGCATTTGCAAGATGACCCGCCATAGGGAAACCCATGACACCTAAACCAATAAACGCAATTTTCATGTACCTTCCTGATGATAGTGTTTTAAATATAAAGTCGTGGCAAAACAACTTTTGTATTACAGCTTTTGGATTGCTTCACATGCTTGTTCAAAGAACGCATCACTTTTATCAAATTTTTCTGAAGCCTTAACAATCAACATCGCGCCTTCTAATAGTGCCAAGGTTTGAATTGCTTTCTTTTCAGCCTCAAGTGTAGTGCAGTTGCCTGACGCTACATAGGCATTGGTTAGCCATTGAATGTTGCGATTAAAAAACTCGGTGGTTTCCTGTTTAATTTTATCGGGTAAACAATCGGTTTCCGAGGCAAATACACCGCATAAGCACATACGTTTATCAACTAGAATTGCATGCCTAAATTGGTCGATATATATGTCAACTGGGTGCTTTTTATTTTCAACAAGGGAGTATGGATCGCCTAGCGCATTCATAAAATTGTCGGTGTAATATCGCGCTAATTCAGCACCCAAATCTTCTTTCGTCGGAAAGTGATAATGTACGCTAGCGCTTTTAATGCCTATTTTGGTGGCGAGCTCTCTAAAACTAAAATTGTTGTAGCCACCTTCTCGTACTTTGTTTTCAGCTTCCTTTAGTAAGGCGAGTTTAACTGTCATGCTTACCCCCTTGTTAGCATAATGAGTTAATATGTAATTCAATTATCTACTGGTAGGTATTCGTTGTCTATATGTTGATAAAAAAGACCGACGTTAATGTCGGTCTTTCATTTGTTTTGTTTGCCTCTATCGTTTTGCGCACAACTAGATTTCGATCGGGTTGATACGTGATAATAAGCGCTAAATATTAATTATGCGTCTGGCGTCATATGGTAGAAACACAGCTTGTTGCCATCAAGGTCATATACATAAGCGCCATAAAAGAATGGGAAACGTTGACCAGGAGCGCCAGCGTCAGTTGCGCCTAGCGAAATAGCTTTATGATAAAGTGCGTCTGCGCCTTCTGGTGAACCGCCAGGAATAGCAATCATTTGTCCATTACCACAGCTTTGTGAACCTTCGTCGGCAGGAATACATACCGCGAGCATGGCGCCACCAGCGTCAGTGCCGTAGAATTTAATGCGATCCAATGCCATAAGCTGTTTGCCGCCAACTAATGCTAGCAATTCATCGTAAAAAGAAACCGCTTTATCTAAATCTGTAGAACCAATTGTTGTATATCCAATCATTTTATTACCTCATTTACGTTAATGTTTAAAACATAATTAATTGGACCCTGACAATATGCATAGAGTCGTCAGTGTCGTCTAATTTGTAAAGTATAATATCTACCTATTGATAGGTAGTCAAGTGCAGTTCAAAAACTTTTCATAATATTTGTTTATTTTTTTACCCGACATCCATGATAGTGGTAAGGTTTAATTTAATGAATAAAAATGCAACGCACGCAACTAGTGAGTGAACATGGATATAATTTTCAACGAGATATTGCACTTATGGAATATGACGCTAACGGTTGTCGGCTTACGATCAACCTATGTACAAGCTTCAATAATTCTTGTTTGCTATATAGCCGCATATTGGATTTATGTTCTTGGCGTTAAAAAGCGTGTTGGGAGTCGCTTGTCAAAGATCCCTCTAGAACATCCATTCACGCGTTTGTTACCGAGGCTTAGTCGCTTACTTTTTCCATTATTTGCCATTATATTTTTGCGCATCTGCCTGTCAGTAACTGAGTACTTCGGTCATGTTATATGGTTGATGGATGCAGCAATTACAATTGCTATTTTGCTCTTGGTTTATTCTTCTATTCGTGAGTTTGTCTCCAGTCCATTTATGGCTGGTCTCTTTATTTGGTTTGGCATACCCGTTATGTTCCTGCATTTGTTAGGCGCCTTGCCAATTGTCATACAAGCCCTAGAGTCAATGGCAATTTCAGTTGGAAATATAAGGGTCACCCTGTTTGGCCTTGTCAGAGTGTTATTTTTTGGCGCATTACTCTTTTGGCTTGGCCGAGCCTCGAACAATGTCGGTAAAGACATTATTCGGAATCAAAGTAACTTGGATGTCAGTACGAGAGAAGTCTTTACAAAACTGTTTGAAGTAGGCTTGTTCTGTATCATATTTTTGTTGCTACTGAACATCATGGGGATAAATTTAACGGCGCTCGCTGTTTTTGGTGGCGCCTTAGGTGTTGGCCTAGGGTTAGGTTTACAGGCGATTGCCTCAAATTTTATTTCAGGCATCATTATCCTGTTAGATAAATCGCTCACAGTTGGTGATTATGTTGAGTTAGATGACGGCAAAAAAGGCTTTGTTCGAGAGTTTAAAATGCGCCACGCGGTGCTAGAGACATATGACGGTAAAGATATATTGGTGCCAAATGAAACCTTCATATCGTCAATGCTTGTGAATTGGACGCATAAGGACCCTAAGCAACGCTACAGAGTCGACTTCAGCGTGGCTTATAGTACTGACGTGCGTACGATGGTTGAACTAGTCAAAGATGCGGTTGCTCAACATCCGCAGGTGATTGGCGGAGAAGAGGTGCCATTTGAAGAGCGCCCTGATTGTGAGATTGATAGCTTTGGGGACAGTGGTATTAATATGTTTGTCGAATTTTGGATTGAGGGCATTGACGATGGCAAAAATAGGGTAGGTGGCGATTTACTGTTAATTATTTTAGAAACCTTAAAACAACATAATATTTCGATTCCATTCCCGCAGCGGGAAGTAAGACTATTAAATGACGATTAACGAGCACATCGATTATATTCAAAAATTTGTTCATTTATTAGGTATTTGTTTGTAAATTAGTTCAAATATTTATTCATTGGTAGGTGGCAGTTCATATTTTTGGTGTTTGCCGCTAAAAACCCGCTAGATTTTACAAATTTCGCCTTTTTTTCTCATATTCTAAGTTGGCACGCCTTCTGCGGTGAAGCATATGAGTTCGCTAGTTCTTAAGATCGTAGTGAAGGTTCATTTCGATTCCTAAACATAGGGTGAAGTACTAAATGAAAAAACATCTGATAATTGCTGCATTATTTGTAGCAACAGCTATTTCAAGTGCAAAAATATCGCATATGCTTTCAGTTAAACCACATAGTGTAGCCGCAGATGTCTCGGCTTTTAATCTTAATCAATACATCGTGCATGGTGATAAATTAGAAAACATTAAGGCGTCGCTGAGCACATTAGGTATTAAACCGACATATCAATACGACACTATTGATGCTGTTGCTGTTTTGTTGAGCGATCAACAAAAACAGGCGATTGAACGCAGTAACGCTAAATTACATTTTTTTGCTGAAAACGATCTAAGCATTAGCAGTAACACAGCGAGTTCATCAAATACGCCACTGGCGAACACGCTTAAATTTTTAACTAAATCTAATGCGGTAAGCTGGCAAGTTGAAAATATCGAGACCGGTACAAAAGAGCTGGCCTCTTTGTTCATTGAGGCGCCGACCGAAAACGGTTCAATAGAATCAATCGTCATCAACGGCGAAAATGTGCTATTTCATCAGACGTCAGAAAACGAAATTGCGCTGCTTGGTTATGTAGACCTGAAGCCGAATAAAGCAACGAACGTAGTTGTTGAATTTAGCACCTTAGCAAATGTAGACCGCACAAATTACGCCCTCTCATTAGCATACTCAGATGGCATCGTTAACGCGACGAAAGGCGCAACTGGCGAGGTGATAAAAACCAAAGATGTGGATACCTATTATCCCAAACTAGTTAATGCTAATTTAGTGCATGAGATGGGTTATACCGGTCAAGGTGTTACCGTCGCCATCATCGATACTGGTTATACAGATTCACGACATCTGAAGACAAACGCTAACAATAAAAAGCGACATATTACAGAGGTTAACGTTTTAACCAATAGCGAGCGTGCCACTGACGACAATGGCCATGGAGCGCACCTAACCAGTCTTATTGCTAACGCACAGAAAAATCCAGCGGACGGATATAATGGTATTGCGCCAAATGTAAACCTTGTGTCAATCAAAGCGTTTGACGCACAAGGTCGCGCAAACTACACAGACATATTAAAGGCCGTTGAATATGTAATAGAAAACAAAGATGTGCTCAATATCAAAGTATTAAACTTATCATTCAGTGCGATGCCAAGTTCATACTATTGGGACGATCCGCTAAATAAGGCCATTATGCGAGCGTGGCAAGTGGGTATTACGGTCATTGCCGCGGCTGGTAATCGAGGGCCTGATGCAATGACAATTGGCGTGCCGGGTAACACACCATACGTTATTACGGTAGGTGCAGTCTCAGACAATTTCACGCCGGGTAATCTTAACGACGATTACGTCACGACCTTTTCAAGTGCTGGACCAACGTATGAAGGTTTTGTCAAACCTGAACTGGTTGCACCTGGTGGCCACATTAAAGGAATAATGGATAAGAATTCTCTTTTGAGAAAAACATACAGCATTTTTGATTCGAACAAAAAACAGGATTACTTTGCATTGTCGGGTTCATCTCAATCTGCAGCGATTACTACCGGCATTGTTGCTTTAATGCTAGAAGCAAACCCTAATTTAAGCCCTGACGATGTAAAATGTCGCTTAATATCTACTGCTAAGGCTGCGACATCTGACGACGGTTCTTTAGCGTTCAGCATATTTCAACAAGGTGCGGGTTTAGTAGACGCCTTCGCAGCGGTAACAAATGCAAATTTTGCCTGTGCTAACAACAATATGGACATCGAGAAGGACTTATCCGGAGAGGCGCATTACATCGGTCCGGTTAGACGTCACGAAAATGAAGGTGACTATTATATTCCAGGTATTGAAGGGCTAGAATGGTCTGGTGTATACGGTGATTCACAGTTGTGGCGTTTTTCTAGTGATTCGCAACTGTGGCGAAACACTGGCTTCAACAGTAATTCTCAATTGTGGAGACACACGTCATTTAGCAGCAATTCACAGCTATGGCGGGACACGGGTTTTAGTGCTAACTCCCAGTTCTGGAGAAATACCGGCTTTAGCGCTGATTCACAGCTTTGGAGAGGGAATAGCTTCAATAGTAGTTCTCAGCTATGGCGCGGTAGAAGTTTTAGCAGTAATTCAATACTGAATGACTGGGTTGACCACGAATAAGTATTAACTATTCGCTACTTAAAAAGCCTTGGGTGTTTTCACTCAAGGCTTTTTTTGTTTATAGTGAGTAAAAATATATACGAACATGTCGATAAAAAGGCATACCATGTTGATGATTCGAAAAAAATTTGAATAGACTACTAAGCTCCTTATATATTAGGCGGTGTCACTCTTTATGCGTGAATTCGCGCAAAATTGGCAACATATGTTTAAGTATCATGTTGATGGTATGTATTTTTAACACGCGAGCGAATGATATATTAGAGCCCGCATTTCAGCCCATTAAGTTTGTTAATATTGACCCAGAAGATCATGATTTTCAGCCGGTCATCAATACAATTGAGCAAGACTCTGAAGGCTTCATGTGGTTTGGTACGCAGGATGGCTTAGAGAAGTATGACGGTACAAGGTTCATTCATTATAATGTTGAAATTTCAAACTCAAATACTTTGTCTAGCAACTGGATTTTGGATCTTCACAATGATTCATCTGGACGCTTTTGGGTAGCGACAAGAAGCGGCGTTGATCGCTATTTGTCCGAATCGGACAGCTTCATTTCTGTCGATAAAGCGCTTGGCTTACCTAAAGAATTTTCCTACAAAGCGATTGTTGAATTGGAAAATGGCACAATTTGGCTTGTCACCGAACGCAATGGGATTTTTTCGCTTACACCTGACGCCGATCGAATAGAGTATCACTTTACTGCAAATACTACTGATCAATTAATGAAGCTAGGGCAGAATGTTGATCTTCCTTCAAATAGTATCGTCGATATAGTTACGACACCTCATGGAGAGTTCATTTCTATCGAAAATCGTGGAATCTTCCGCTTTCACGACAATAAACTCATCGCATATAAATCCAATACCTTTGCTTATGATGGCGGCAGGTTTCGTTTAACTTATGAACCAAAGTTAAATATCTTGCGGGCGATAGATAAAGTCGGCGCGTTGTACGAGGTTGACTTAGATAACCAAAATTTACAAATACGGGAATTTAATTCAGATGTTTGCGGTACACAACTAGCGCATTTGTTTGCGGACAATGGTGGTTTATTGTGGCTCGCTACAAATAAGGGGCTTTGTGCTTACGACTCGTTTACCGGCGACGCACATTTGTATCAAACAACTGATGGTAACAAAAATAGCCTTATTGACAATCGTATTACCTCGATTTTTAGTGACAATGGCGGCGTCATGTGGATAGGGACAATGGTCGGTATTAGTCGATGGAATCCCGTACTACGAAAATTCAACCACATTGAAAAAAGCTTTGCTGGTAAGACTACTCTAAATGCCGATGTGGTAACCTCATTTACGTATGATGAGCAATATAATATTTATTATGTTGCTACATTTGGCGGCGGTATCAGTGTGTTGGCAAATGACGGCAAAGAAATATCTTTTATAAATACTCAAAAGTATGCTGAATTTGATGATAACGTTATGTCCGTTGCTGCAGACAACGATGGACATTTATGGATTGGCACATTCAGTTCTGGTTTGTTTAAATACTCTGTTACTGACTCGTCACTGATGCATTATAAGCCAGATCCTAATGATGAGTATTCCTTGAGTCATAGCGCGGTCAGCAACGTCTTACCCTTAGCTTCAGGAGATATCGCTGTTGCTACCTTTGGCGGAGGATTAAATATATTGGCGCCGGATGGCAGGTTTACGCGATACAGTCGAAACGATGCGACGGGGGATTCGCTTAGCAGCAATCAATTAGTTGATTTAGAGCAAGATGAAGATGGTTTACTCTGGATTGCGACAATTGGTGGCGGTATCAACGTTTTCGACCCCCAAATTAAAAGCTTTTCCTTTTTGAATAAAGAAAACGGCGCCTTAAAAAGTAATAATATTTTTGTACTTCATAACACTAAATCACATATGTGGTTTGGAACTCAAGAGACTGGTTTAGGCCAAATATACAAACCGTCGATTAGTGAAACGGAATTGAATGTCGTCTATTTTGATAAATCCACCTCACTGCCAAGTGATTCTATTTACGGTATTTTAGTTGATGATACAAATCAGGTTTGGTTAAGTCATTCTCGTGGGATGTCAAAAATCAATTTTGCCACCCTAGCCATTGATAATTTTTCGTTTGTCGACGGCATTCAAGGGCGTGATTTTACGTCCGGTGCGGCATATGCAGACAGGTACGGTAACTTTTTCTTTGGTGGGTCTAATGGTTTTAATGTGTTTAATCCCAAAACACTTGAGAAACATGCACATTCCGCTAACCTAAATTTAATTTCTTTTTCAGTCGCGAATACACCCATCTCACTTGATAGTGCGTTAAATGACGATGGTGTTTTGGAGTTGGCATTTGATAAGACGTTCATTGGATTTAAGTTTGCCGTATTAGATTATTCCCAACCAGAAAAAAACACCTTCGAATACACGCTTGAAGGCTTATATCCACAATTCATTTCAAACGGTACCAGTGGTGATATAAATTTTTCTAGCTTGCCTGATGGTGAATATAAGCTAAAAGTTAGGGGGGCGAATGCAAATGGTGTGCGTACAAGGAATGAAATTACGATACCTATTGTTGTAAACCCTCCCATATGGAGAAGTTCGGTTGCATACGCTATTTATTTACTGATGATTGGTATATTCATTTCGGTAGTATTTCGTTCATATAAGCAAAAAATGCGGCGTCAATTAGCGTTTCAACGTGAGTTGCAAACGCAAGTCAATGAACGCACAGCCGAATTGAGTAAAACAAATCATCAACTTGAGCTAGCGGTAACAGAAACCCAAGCAGCTAAAGAAGAAGCCGAATCTGCTGCAGAAGCCAAGTCGATATTTTTGGCCACAATGAGCCATGAAATTCGCACGCCCATGAACAGTATTCTTGGAATGGGGGAGCTTTTATTAAATACAACGCTAGACAGTGTTCAGCGCAAATATGCATTGACTGCCTATCGTTCGGGTGAAATGCTTCTCGAAATGATTAATGACGTGCTTGATCACTCTAAAATGGAAATGAACAAGGTAGCCGTTGAGAATGTACCCACCGATGTGCATCGTACTATTGAAGATGCGATTTCATACATTGCCACCAGAGCCTATGAGAAAGGTGTAGCGCTCGGTTTAAACATTTCACAAGCGTGCCCTAAATTTATATTTAATGATCCTATTAGGTTGCGTCAGATAATCATTAATATTGTAGGTAATGCGATTAAGTTTACAGAATCTGGATTTGTAAAAACGGTCGTATCAGTGAATGACTTTGGTTTAAATATTCAGATTACAGATTCAGGTATTGGTATTCCAAACGACAAATTAGAAAGTATCTTTAATCCCTTTGAGCAAGCTGAATCTAGCACCACTCGTCGATTTGGCGGGTCAGGACTTGGCTTAAATATTACCAAGAATTTAGTAGAATTATTAGGTGGCTCTATCAATGTGAGCTCTGAAATGGGTAAGGGCACATCATTTACGGTTACATTGCCAATCAATACAGTTGATACACCGGATAAAATTAATGCCTGTGCGCAGATAGATAGCATTAAACAGTCAGACTTCTTGTTGGTACTACATCCGTCAATTTCTCTAGATAATTATACTAACTTACTACAAAGAATTGGGGCGAAATGTACCGTTACATTGCGATTGGAATCGAGTATAGAAACACTCTCAGGGTATCGAACTGATGTAGCTGACCTCATTGGTGAAAATACGCTTGTCTTAATTGATGAGTCGATTGTTAATAGTCACTGTGACGCCTCTATCGTGCATCGATATGAAGCGCAAATTTTGTTAGTGGAGGCCGTGTCAGACCAAATTGCGGCAAATAGTAAAGTTTATACAAGTATTGGGCGTCTCTCGCCACTGCCTACTACTCAAGGCTTAGTTGACGCAATTGATTACCTTCACTCAGGTTCTAAGGGAAATACGGGCGTTAATTCATTGGATTTTGGCTTACGCCATAAAGTGAATGCAAGAATATTATTAGTTGAAGATGTGAAAACTAACCAAGAAGTTGCCAAGGGTATTTTAGCGCAATTGGGCTGTACAATTGATATTGCCGAGAATGGTAAGCAAGCCGTTGAAATGGCAGTGCAAGAATATTACGACATGATTTTAATGGATTATCAGATGCCTGTGATGGATGGTATTGAAGCCACTACAATTATCAAGCAAAATAATCTTCATAATAAACAAACAATTATTGTTGCATTGACTGCTGACCAAAGTATTGCTAGTAAAGAAAAGTGGCGAAAAGCAAATGTTGACGATTTTATGTCAAAACCCTTTGCAGCGGCTGAAATGCTTGCTACGCTGAAAAAATATTTGTCGAGCAGCATTGAGTTAATTGACGAACAAGCATCAACGCCGAGCAATGGAACGCAGAATAACGAAACGCAGCGTGCAAACATTGATTTTGATACACGCAATCTTAAGTACACGGATATTAGTACGGTAAGTGCGATAAGAGATGTGGAAGCAGCAACAGGGCAAGACATGTTGCCGAAGTTATTGTCAATTTTTGCAGAAGAATCAAGAGAGCTATTGCTGAATATG
The DNA here is from genome assembly GCF_030160655.1 of Agaribacter marinus. Classification (GTDB taxonomy): domain Bacteria; phylum Pseudomonadota; class Gammaproteobacteria; order Enterobacterales; family Alteromonadaceae; genus Glaciecola; species Glaciecola marina. The sequence continues at coordinate 806,569 of NZ_BSOT01000005.1, read as the reverse complement.
CAAACTGCACATAAAGAACGAAAGGGCCCAGTGCTATATAGTAGTGCCCATGCTTTACGATCAATGGCCGGGAATGTTGGCGCTCAGCTTGTTCGTGAGTTATCCGGTGACATAGAAAATGCCGCCGCAAATAACGATTTTGATAAATGCGCAGATGCTGTGGGCAAATTAGAAGATATACTTGAACAAACAATAATAGAGCTTTCTTCATTTATACGGAGTAATGATGAGTAATTTGGTAGCGAGCAACAAATTAATTTTAATTTGTGATGACGATAAAACGCATCTTTTACTCATGTCTGAAACGCTTAAATCGCAAGGCTATGAAACTATTCAAGCGGCGGATGGCGAGCAAGCCGTATCCTTATATAATGAATTTTCACCTGATATCGTATTACTAGACGTTAACATGCCAAAAATCGATGGTTATGGCGTTTGTAAGCGAATAAGGAGCACAAAGTTAGGGAAAGACACTCCTGTGCTTATGATCACTGGCTCTGATGATCACGAATCTATTGAACAAGCGTATTCAGTCGGAGCCACTGACTTTTTACCAAAACCGATAAAATGGCCGCTGATAAAGCACCGTATTAAATATATGCTGCGGTCTTTTGATATACAAAAAAGCCTCAAAGACAGTGAAGAAGAATTACGTTATTTAGCCTATTTTGACCCGCTCACTGAATTACCCAATCGACAATATATTAAAAAACAAATTCAGACATTTATTGGTATTGCAAAACGTGCCGAACATAAACTCGCGGTCATGTTTATTGATATCGATAGTTTTAAACGAATAAATGAAACCTTGGGCTTCACATACGGCGACTCTGTTCTGAAAGAAGTGTCTAGTCGACTAAATAAGCACTTTAGGGAAGGGGACATTATTACCCGCGGCAGTTTAGTTGATAATGAGCCTCAGGTCGCACGTTTAGGCGGCGATGAATTTACTATTTTACTTAATGATTGCGGTGAAGATGCCAGTATTGTAGAAATAGCAAAACGCATTAACGCAAAATTAAGTGAGCCAATAATCATTGACCAATACAGCCTGGTCGTAACAGCAAGTATTGGGATTGCTATTTATCCGTTTGACGGCGAGGACGCTGAAACATTGCTTAAAAATGCAGATGCTGCCATGTATACCGCAAAATCGAGCGGAAAAAATTGTTTTAAACTACATTCACATGATTTAAGCGACAGGTGTTTAAATCGACTTAAGCTTGAAGAGTATATGCGGGAGTCGCTTCAAAAAGATAATTTTGAATTGTATTACCAAGCAAAAGTTGATGCAGGTTGCGGGCGAGCCGTTGGCGCTGAGGCTTTAATTCGCTTGCACCATGAAGAGTTTGGTTTGATTTCGCCGGGGGAGTTTATTCCAATAGCGGAAGACACAGGGCTAATTGTTGATATTGGCTACTGGGTCATACGCGTCGCTTGTTTACAAATAGTGAAATGGCAAACGATATTTGGCAAAGGCGTAAGTATTTCTGTGAACGTGTCGGGTAGGCAAGTGAATCAAGTGAATTTTGTGAAACGCTTGAAGCAGATCATACTAGAGACTAATGTTGACCCTGAGTTGTTAGAAATCGAATTGACCGAAAGTATCGTGATGGGGAATGCTGAAGACAATATCATTCGACTGAAAGAGATTAAAGCCCTTGGCGTTAAGTTATCTATTGACGATTTTGGCACCGGCTACTCTTCCTTGAACTATCTAAAACGATTCCCTATTGATGCCTTGAAAATTGACCGCTCGTTTGTCACAGATATCTCTTCTAAAGAAGAAGATAAAGCGATAGTTGGTGCCATATCGGCCTTAGCTAACGCCCTCAATTTAAATATTATTGTTGAAGGTGTAGAGACAAAAGAACAACTAGATAGTGTGAGTATGATTTGTAAAGATAGCCCTACATTAATTCAAGGGTTTTATTTTGCGCGGCCTGTACCTGCAAAAGAGTTTGAAACGGTATTTCAAAAGAACTTTACTTAACGTCTGTAGCTGGAATGTTGTTGTTTGAACAATTAAACGGATTCAAAAAATGTCTCGATGTCTGTTGCCGGCAGCGGTATTGAAAAGTAATAACCTTGCACGCGATCAATTGGTAAACCTTTGCATACTTCGAGTTGTTGTGCCTCTTCAATACCTTCTGCAACAACGGTGAAGTCGAGTTCGTTTAACATTTTACCTAAGCCTTTTAAAATCTTGTATTTTTTACTCTGAATGTTGTGATGGTCTTGCATTGATTTATCTAATTTTACAATATTGATTGGGTATTCGATTAAGTGTGATATTGATGAGAAACCCGTACCAAAGTCATCAAGCGCAATCAAAAAACCGGCATCACTTAAGGCCTTAAGTGTTGAATTTACTTTTTTTGCATTTTTAACCAAAGCTGTTTCGGTGATTTCCAAAATAATGCGGTTTGGGGCAATGCCATATTTGTCAGATTCATTTTTCAGGATTTCTAGTAAATTGGAATTGATTAACTGAATAGGTGAAATATTGATAGACATGTTAAATGATGAGTCGAGCGTTTTGTGCCACGTTGACAATTGTTTAATTGCTGTATGGATAACCCAAGTCCCAATTTTATCTATCATACCTACTTGCTCTGCAACGGGAATGAATATATCTGGGGAATAGTGTGCACCCTGGTCTTTAGGCCAACGAATAAGTGCTTCAAACCCTGAAATTGATTGAGTTGCCAACTCATAAATAGGTTGATATACCAAGGTAAAATAGTTTGAAAATTTTAGCGAGCGTAACGCTGTCTGAATTACAAAATTTTGATTAAATTCGTCTTGAAATTTTTGCTCGTAAAAACACAACTTATTTTTGCCGCTTTGTTTTGCTCTATACATCGCGATATCTGCGCATTTTTGAAGATTTGCTGAATCAAGCGCATCCGCTGGTACAAGTGCCGCGCCGATACTCGCAGAAGTATAGACTTCAGTGTTGGTAATAGAAAATGGTTGTTTAAATTGCTCTAAAATTCGAGTACCAATTGAAGACACATCCATACTTGAAGATATACTGCCTAATACGATGGCAAATTCATCGCCACCTAAGCGAGCAAAACCTTCATTGGTGCGCAAACAGTCATTAATGCGGTTGACAACTTGAACTAACAATTCATCACCCGCAGCATGACCTAGTGTGTCATTTACATGTTTAAAGTTGTCTAAATCTATCGCTAACAATGCAACACTGGCAGACATTCGCTTGTTATTTGTGATCATAACCTTCAGTGTTTCATCGAAGTGATACCTATTCGATAAGCCTGTAAGGGGATCTCGTTCTGCTAATCGTTTAGTTTCTAGATAGCTGTTATGCATCTTTTTATCTAGTTCAAAACGTTTATGCGCATGCACTATGGCCTTGCTCAATACCGTTGGATTTAGATCCGATTTGGAAATAAAGTCTTGCGCGCCAGCCTCAATACAGTTAATGGCTAAGTCAGTTTCTTCTGATGCACTTACAATAACAATAGCGGTACCACCAAGTTCGTCTCGAGAGCGCAATTCAATCAATAGCTCGATTCCATCAGCTTCAGGCATCCGATAGTCGAGCAAAATAATATCAAATGTTTCTCTATTGATTACATCTAAGGCTTGTTGGACAGACTCAACTTCAAATATTTCACGATACTGGCTATCACAAGTAAGTACTCTGCGCGTAACCATTCTGTCGATTTGGTCATCGTCTACAACTAATATGCGCACCTTACTTTACCTCAGGCAATAGTACGATTTGCCAGTATCCATTAATCACGTCTACCACCTGATTAATACTCTCGCCCGCGTCGTCCTTGAGAAAATAACCTGCCACATGATGATCGAAACTTTCTTCAATATCATCTCGGTCAGCAGATGTCGTTAAGACAAATACTACTGTTTTTGCATACTTTGGGTGTTTGCGCAGCTCATGAAGAAATTCATGGCCATTCATACGCGGCATGTTTAAATCAAGTAGAATAATAAATGGACCATTTTTGGCAATATTGCTTAACATATCTATCGCGTCTTCACCGTCCTTTGCTCTAACGACAGGATTAATGAGCTTTTGCGTATGAAATGCATGCACTAATAATCTAAAATCAACATCGTCGTCTTCGATAACAAATATTTGTGGCGGTTTCGATAACATTACTTATCCTCATTCTTAGATTGTTTAGGCCATTTGATAACGAATTTAGTCCCCAGTTTACCGTCCGATTCCACGCTGATATCTCCACCTAATTGCATTAAAATTTTTGAAACAAGCGATAAACCAACACCGCTGCCTTCCATGTCATCTCTTGTTTTAAGTGTTTGAAATAGTTTGAATATTCGTGTGTGATATTTTTCAGCAATACCAGGGCCATTGTCCTCAATAGTTATTTTGTAGTAATGCCTAGTTTCGCTAACATGTGCATCTAATACACATATTTGTTTATCGTTATGTTTAACGGCATTTGACACCAAATTTACCAATACGGTTTTTAATGATGTGGGGGGCGCTAAAATGGAGCCGGAGTTGGCTGTCAGTTCAATCTTCTTTGAGCCATCTGTAAATTCTAGCGCATCATTCAAAAACGTTTCAAAATCACAGTTTTCAAGTGTTTCTGCATCGCGGCCCAGGCGGGCATACCGTAACATATCGTTGAGTAGACGCTTCATTCTTTCTGCACGTTGCATCACCATTGAGAAATTTGTTTTAGCGCTTTCAGGTAAAATATTTTCGCAATCCTTTTCAATCCATTGCAACAAGCGCTGAATTGCATTCAATGGCGCCTTTAAATCATGCGATGCAATATTGGCAAATTCATCTAATTCAGCATTTGCCTTTTTTAAGCCCTCAATCAGTTGCTGCTGTTCGGTAATGTCGTGCGCAATACAAAGGATATATTCGGCGCCACTTTCATCTGTAAATCGTCGTTTAGTTGTTTCTATTTTACGTTGACTACCGTCTGGCATGGTAATGTCTTCTTGAACGTGGCTATAGCCATGCTCAAATGCCACTTTGTCTTGTGCCAAAAACAGGTCAATATCTTTTTGTTCATATTCTTCTAATGTGGTAAAACCAATAATTCGGTCATGCTTCTCTTTTGGGTACAGGTTTAAAAACGCTTGATTCACGTAAACTAACTTAAAATCTCTGTCCTTAACAAAAATCCAATCACGATTGTGTTTTAAAATCAGCTGATGTAATTCCTGTATTTGTTGTTGTTCAGTGAGCAATGCTCTGTTTTTAACGGTGGATACAAAGCCATTACAAATGAACTCTAGCGACATTTCCAAGGCGGTTGATTCCTGAGGTGCTTCGTAGAGCTCTAAGACTAATAGTGTTTTACATTTTATGTCACCAAAGCCGATTGGCATGGCGACTGTGGTTGGACTCCCTTGTATAACAATGTGTTTAGCAAAAGAGTAACTAGAGGCTGTGTTTAATGCTTTAACTTGTGATTCAAGGCGTTTGAGCGTTTCTGGAAGGGCTATTGAAGACGCAGATGTTTTATTTGTCGATAAAAAATACGTCTGATCATTAATGAGTACTATGACCATTGCCGATTTTGCATCGCATTGTGAGAGAGCCAGTTGGCATGCCAAATTAGCACTCTCGTTTACTAAAGGGAGGTTTAACGCAGCATAGTTTGGCGTTTTTTCACCAATACAACTGCTAATCAAGTCACAAAAATGTTTCATCCATCGTTTACTCTTAGTAACGCATTAATAAGAGGTAATCGCGGTATGATTGGCGATACTAACTAACCTCAGTAAGAAGGGTATAGCCTTATATCGCACAAAGTTCAAAATACTTTTGCTTTATTTTTGAACAGTTGTCATCGTTAAAAACAATATATTAGTAAGCACTCGACTAATTACACTTAGTTTGCGCAAACACTTGTTGCATTGCCGATGCGTATTTTTCACCAGATGTTTTTATCGTTTGTTGGTCTAAGCGTTCAGATGCTTTGTGTACTTTTTCTAGCTCTACCGCCATTGTTTCTAGGTCTTTTGTAAGCTGAATTAAGGCATTCTCTAGGGTATAGGTGAGTTCATGTACTTTAAGCATATCTTCTGTAGATAATTCGTTTTTGGACGTGATGTCACTCAACTTGCTGTTGTACTGACTTAAATTACATAAGGCTGTTTTTAAATCCGGCGCAGCCAGAGACGGGAAGTGATTATATTTTTCATCTGCGGTTGCAAGATTCAATACTGACATTGATAGCCCAAGCGCAAATGCCGTTGTTATTAGTGTTTGTAATTTCTTCATGGGTAATTCCTTTTTTAATAATTTTTGTGGGTAATATTATATTTTTATATTATTACGAACCATTCTCATTATCAATTATATTTACTTCTAGTGTGTTTTGCAGTAGTTTACGTCACGCTATAATAACGAGAAGCCTCAATGAGCAACACATCAAAAAAATATACATTTTCAAGCACGAAATCTCGGCATTTCGCGGCAATATTAATGTCGTTAATTACAGCGACAGTAATGATTCCTGGTATGACAACGTATTTGCCTTTGCCAATGAGCGACAAAATTGGTTTACCAATATTTCTATTTTCGTTTATTTGGGTCGGCTTATTCATATACAGCTATATGGCAAAAAAGAGCTGGCATGCATGGGCCGTATTGACTGTATTACTATTCAGTCATGCAGTTCTGTCTTATTTGGCGCTAACTTAGTAGCGTCGGTCAATACACGTTCTGAACGCCATGATAGTGATTATGAACAACAAAATTTATATATGGAAATGAAGAGGTAGAAATGAAGAGTATCGATATCAAAAAGCTCTATTTTATCCACAGTTGGGTAGGGCTAATTACAGGGATTTTGTTGTTTGTAATTGCATTTACCGGCGCACTGTCAGTGTTTGGGCGACCCGAAATCAAGATTTGGGCGAATCCTGAAATACGCGGCGAAATCAACATAGATAAAAACGCAATTGAACGGTTAGTCGCAGAGCAGGCGGCAGTTTTACCCGCTGCGTATAGAGAAGAAATTCTGATTTTTCTTCCTGGTGCGCGTTCTTTTCCAAACCTTACCTTGTTTTTTGAAAACCATGAAGCCCAGCAGGCAGTCTTATTAACGTTTGATAATGACACCCTTGAACTGATTGCTAAGAAAGAAGGGGATACTCAAACGGTTTTTTCTGGTAACAAAACAGACATTGCTGACTTTATTGTGGACTTTCATGCCGACTTACACCTTGGTAGGCCCGTTGGTTTGCTATTGACTGGCTTGTTGGGTCTCACGCTTATGGCGTCTATTGTCACTGGTTTTATTATTCACCGACAAAAGCTGAAACAGTTGTTTACTTTTCGATTCAAAAAAACGTTCGATATTACGCTAGCGGACAGTCACAAATTATTTGGCGTTTGGGGAATGATTTTTAACGGTGTTATTGCGTTTTCTGGCGCCTTTTTAGGCTTGGCAACAGTGTTGTTAATTCCAGCGGCGGCATTTGTTAGTTTCAATGGTGATCAAGAAAAGCTCATTGAAACCTTTACAACCACGCCAGAACCAGTCTTAGCAGAGATCTTTATGCCCACTAAAATTGCGCCTGCGCTTGAGCATATCTATGCATACGATAGTGACATGACTCCTGAAGTGGTAACAATATATGGCTACAATGATGAGAATGCCGTGATTTATATTAGCGCTGTCGGGAGCGAAGCGGTCGCCCGTCAGATATTTCAATATCAGGGGGGGTCAGGAGCGTTTACTGAAGCATTCGGCCAATTTGGAAAAGTAGGTGGGTTTTCTACTGCTGTTTTAGATTTAATGTTTCCCTTACATTTTGGTAATTTTGGCGGGGCTTTTGTGAAGCTTATTTGGGCTATTTTGGGGTTAAGTACGGCATTGCTTCCGCTAAGTGGCATGATGTTGTGGATTGAACGTGGTCAAAAATCTGCGTCGCCCACCTACCCAAAAAGCACTTATGCGCGGTTTAATCGTTTAGTTATAGGCACGTGTGGTGGCGTCGTGCTTGCTTGTTCTTTATTATTTCCGACGCAATTAATTTTAAATAGCTTAAGCTTTACTGCAAATACAGCGTTTAACTTTGGCATAGTATTCTTTTCTGTGTGGCTTTTTAGTATCGTTTTCGCTTTTATATCTAAACGAATTAAGACCGCTGCGACGTATATTTGCTTCGCAATTGCTGGCGTATTAACCGTTACTCCGTTTTTAAATATCATACTTACCGGCGACAATCTTATTTCCATGTTGTTTAACAAACAATGGGCGGCGGGAATAACTGACGTAGCTCTATTATCATTTGGTGTGTTGACCTTTATGATGACTCGTAAGTTATCAAAGGCTAGTAAAAACGCCAATAACAAAGCAGATACTAAAGCAGATAGCAACGTAGATAATAACGCGCTTATAAATTCAGATATTCAAGACCAAAAGGCTTAAATCATGACGAGTATTTATGTTGTTGTCGCAATTTTACTGCAAATTATTGCAATATATTCAATGAAGGACGGCAATAGTTATACGCCCAAAAGCGCTAGAAAAATTACTGGATATTGCGTATTCGTTGCCTCTACCTTCTTTCTAGTATTGGCGTTTGGTACCTTGGCTGGCATATTTGTATCTTTGGCACTGATCAGCTTGTTGGGTATGTTGTATCCAATAATAGTGGAAGGTAGGGGCTAAGAAACGCATGTTGTTTTCCGTGTTGGTTTAATTTTTTTATGGCGGACCATCCATAGGTATATACCGGTGATGGTTAGCACTACTGGCGCTAAGCCTACGATACACCATATAATTTGTGTCCATATACCGCCAAATGTCCCAAAATGTAGTTCTCTAAAACTATCGACTACCTTGTCTAAGGTAGGCATTGTTCTAATATCCCAGGTGGAAATAAAGTTGCCTGACGATTTATCGAAAATTACGCCACTACTGTAATCACTATAGAGTGGATTAGTGGTATGCATATGACCAAAAACCATTATTTGCATATCTGGTTCGTAGGCAAATACAAGATACGTTGGTCTCAATCCGGGCAAGTAATGAGTAGATTGGTCAACGAGTGATTGAAAAGGTAAGTCTAGATTGTAAGGGGCCGTCGAAAGCGCCTTTGATTCATGGGGATGTTCAGTATATTCGTGCGCAAATTCAGCAATATTCCAATATACGCCTGTGATGCCAAGTATTAAGATGACAGGCGAGCTCAAAATACCCACGAATTTATGTAAATCGGTGAACAGGACGACGGTTGCACTTCGCCATCGCACTTGTAAAAGGCGTACCCAAAAACGCCGGTATAAAACGATTCCGGTAATGCCTAAGACAACAAACGCTGTGGCAAATAGCGATGCGACAAGTAATCCTGCGTCATGCAATAAAAATGTATAGTGTAAATTGAGTAGCCAGTCGGTTAAATCGCTATGTAAACCAACGGGTCTGCTAAGTATTTTGCCAGAGTATTGATTAATATGTACTTTGTACCAATCATGCGTGCCTGACTTTATCAAATACACGGTGTCAGCTTTATCATCACTAAATATTTCCCATGTGCCAATGATGTAGTCTGGGTGAGCCGTCCTTATAGTTAGATGCAGCACATCTAGGGGGATTCTTTCATTATGTACACCCACTTTTGTCTTTTCAGGCATCTGCCAATGATCGATCTCTGACTTAAATACAAGCACACTACCTGTAAGTGAAATGATTAAAATTGGGATAAAAGAAATCATCGCTAACCAAGAATGTATTTTAAACACTGATTTTCGCATGCGTTATTTACTACTATTATTTATTTGATAAAGAGGTGAGGGGTACACAAAATAAAAAACCAAACGCAAGCGGTGTTCCCTAGGTTTGGTTTTTATATGGTTCATGCTGCTATCAGGCTAAAAACTGTATTTAGTGCTTAAATTTACACTGCGAACTTCCCCGGGAAAACAATCACCGCGCGATAAACACGTTGCATAATATTCTTTATCACTGAGGTTTCGAACATTAATACTAAAATCCCAATTGTCTATCGTATACCCTAACATCAAGTCGAGCACAGAATAGCTCGCAGTTGCTATGGTTTGAGGTTCTTGTGTAATTACTGAAAGGCCTGTGCTTTCATTTTCGCCGACATGACGAAAGCCAATACCTGAACGAAAGTTAGGTAAGTCAGCTGGTATATAGTTTATCCATATTGATGCTAGCCTTTCGGGAATACTTGCTCGTTGATTACCGTTGGGGTCTTCACTGTCAAACAGAGTAAAAGACGCGTCAACGTTTACTTCATTGAAGTTTAAAATGGCTTCCAGTTCGAAACCATCGACGCTAGACACACCTTCTTGCTGCGATGGTGCGTTTGGTAAACCATTTGGGTTAGTGAGATTATTTAATTCGATATCAAAGTATGCCGCCGTAACCAAATGATCAGATTTACTTGGTTGATATTTTATACCAGCTTCTATTTGTTCGCCTTGCTGAGGTTTGAGAGTTTTCTGTGTTACTGAATCGATACCATATACTGGCTGGAAAGATTCAGCGTAGTTAATATAAGGTCGAAAGCCATTGTCAAATTGATACAGTGCACTCACGCTAATACTGCTTTCATTTTCTTGATTCGATACATTTATATTTGATTGTTTTACGTCGTCGAATCTTATGCCCGCGTTAAATACCCATTTGTTCCAAATAACTTCATCATGGACGTACAAGCCTAATATACGGTCTTGCGTTTCAATACCTTGTTGAATTGGGGGAAGTGAAGGAGTAAAACCATACACTGGTGCAAAGACGTTGATAAGGCCTCCCTGCGGAATAGGAATACCAGTACTAAAATCTAACCCATATAGAAAGCTACTATCATTTTGGTTATCGATACGTTGATGACTAACTCCTATGAGCAAATTGTGCTGAGTTGCTTTGACATCAAACTTGGCGCGCGCCCGCGCATCTATTTGAAATTGCGTCGAAAACCCGTTTTGCAAAAACCATGACCTCGGGCCATTTCCTGCATCATCAAGTCGCGGCACGCCATCACCTATGAATGATATCCAGGTTTGTCTATATTGTGATTCGCCATCGCGGTATCTAGAACTTACGTCAACTGACCACATTTCATTTATTTGATGCTCTGCAAGTAATGTTAACGCCCATGATTCTGTATCATAACGATTGAAGCCTGGTTCACCGACATAAACCGTCGGGTCAGTCTTTAGGCCACTAGCGTTTTGCAGCAAAGAGCCACTTAAAGGCAGAAACTGCTGCGCGGTATCACTTTCTCGCTTTGTATAGTCTGCCAGAAGTGTTATTTCAGTATAGTCAGTAGGGTAGTATGTAAACGAAGGCGCTAAAACAAAACTATCATCCTTCACTTGTGCTATTTGTGTATCGCTATTTCGATAAAGACCAACAAAACGCATAAGTAGATCGTCATTTGGTGTTGTACCGTGAATATCCGTCGCAATTTGACGCCTATTGTTATTACCAAGATCTAATCTGACTTCATTGTCTTTGCCTAAAGTCGGACGCTTGCTTACAATATTTACAATTCCACCCGGCGCACCTGGGCCAAACAACACGGATGCTGGCCCTTTGAGCACTTCTACTTGTTCTAATGTATAAATTTCAGGACGTGCGTTATTATAATTTCCAGATAAGGACTGCATACCGTCTCTGTATTCTGGCGCGTCGAAACCTCTCACATTGGCGAAATCGCCACGCGTGCTAAAGCCAAAAGTATCGCCGACGACCCCCGCACTGTATGCAAGCGTATCATCTAGCGTTAGCGCACCTTTGTTTAGAAATGCATCGCTTGTTTCAATAGACACCGAACGCGCAGTTTGCATGATTGGCGTGTCTGACTTAAGCGCACTAAATTTACTTGTTACCCCAATGACTTGTATCGTTTCTACTGAACGCTCATCTTCATTCTGGATTTCCTGTGCAAATAAACTAACGGGCAACGCAAATAGCGCTCCTATGTTCACAGCCATTATCGTCTTTTTCATATCTAGGTTTACTCATTGATAATAATTTTGCGCAGATATTATTTCAACGGATTTAATATTGCAAATGATAACTATAATCATTTGCAATATTGTGGTTTGGCTTCTACTATAAATGAAGCAATTAGTACAAGCGCAATTCGAACAGTTTTCTGGGGCGCATGATTTAGTTCATACTATTATGCTTACGAGTTCGGCCTGCAAACAGCACAGTGACAGAGAAAAGGCGTTAAGCTTGTTTCTTTAGTAAATGAGTTTGCCGCTGCATTTTGGGAGACTAAAGGCGTATCGGCATATACTGCAATGTGTCCTTACCCACCTAAGCTCAACGTTTTATATCCTAAATTAGTCTAGTGTTTCGCTTATTCATTCTTAAAATAAGGGGGCATAGTATGTCTCCTAAAATCTGTAACGGTGACTACGTTATCAGTTGTAAATGGCCTAGTATGAAGGTAACACGAGGCATGATCGTTATTGTGGATCATCCTAGGTTTGGTAAAATCATCAAGCGCGTAAAGCAGAGAAATAATGTTGGTGCATTACTTTTAACTGGTGAAAATTCCCAGAGTACGAGTACTGAGCAGCTTGGATGGGTTCACAAAAAAGAGGTTTATGGGCGAGTAATTTTACATTTAAAAAGAAAACAGATAACGCATTCTTCTCCATCTTGAGCAAGGTAGCTATATGAAATTGGGAAATGAAGACCGCGCATTAAACTTCTGTTTGCTTACAACCATCAAGGCATTCACCGTAAAGATATAGGCTGTGATTAGTCAATGACATATTGTATTTTTCAGCCACATCTTTTTGACGTTGTTCAATGATGTCGTCTTCGAATTCAACAACCTTGCCACATTTTAAACATACTAGATGATCATGGTGATGCTGATTACTCCGTTCAAATACTGACTTGCCACCTTCAAAATGGTGACGTTCTAATACACCAGCATCGTCAAATTGATTAAGCACGCGGTAAACAGTTGCTAAGCCCATTTCTTCGTTTTGCTCAAGCAGCAATTTATATACTTCTTCAGCACATATGTGTTGATTTTCTGGATCTTCAAAAAGCTTTAGAATCAATACTCTTGGGTGAGTTATTTTCAGTCCTGCCTTTTTTAATTCTTTATTTTCGTCCATTTTTTTTCGCCGATTTAGTGCATAAGATAAGTGGAAGTAAGCTAAGCAAAGCGCTCAGTGGGTAATTTACTTTCTATTTACTGCATTATGCAAATAACAATATTGCAAATGATAATAATTATCAATATTATATCGAAGTAAGTTAAAGGTGACCCAGAGAATCGATAAAGACCTTCTTTAGCCTCTTCAACACAACACATAGAATATTTATTAGGAATTAGCATGACCAATCAAGGATGCTCGTACAATCTGAGCAAAAGTTCTCACTTCAAACTGAAAACACTATCTACGTCAATTTTATTAGCGCTATTAGGATTTAATCATCAATATGCCACGGCAGAAGAAGCGGAAGCTGATTTAGAGAAGATTGTAGTTACTGGTCAAAAATATATGAGAACACTCCAAGAGGTACCCGCTAGCGTTTCTGTGTTTAACGCAGAAAAAATAGAAAACCTTGATGTTGATGATTTTTCTGAAATATTGTTTGAAACAGCGAACGTACAATCTACACCGAATGGTTTTAATATCCGGGGCATTGACAATCAGAATGTTTCAGGTGCTGGGAATAGCAATTTGGCAAGCGTTTACATTGACGAAGCGCCTATTCCACATAGGTTAATGGTCGCGGGTATTTCGACCTGGGATATTTCGCAGGTTGAGATTTACAGGGGGCCGCAGTCCACAATTCAAGGTAGAAACTCACTGGCTGGCGCGGTAGCAATGACATCTCAAGCGCCTGCGCACGAATGGGGAGGAAAATATCGGCTTGAGCTAGGTCAGAATGGACAACAAGAAGGCGCTATTGCGATTGGCGGCGGGCTTGTTGAAGATCAGCTAGCATTTCGTTTTAGTGGTGAAAAGGAATCATTCGATGGTTTTAATTTTAATCCTACTCGTAATGAAAATGCCGATTTTATTGATAACGAGCTATATCGTTTAAAATTTTTATACACACCTTCAGCGTTGCCAGACTTATCATTACAACTGAGTTTTACGCGCACTGAAAATACGCTTGGTGACGACGCAGTGAATGCGCTAGAGAATGGGCAGTCATTTGAAACACGTGTGATTACAAATAATGACCCACAACAAACAACAACAACAGGCGATATTGTAAGCTTGCTTGCAAATTACGATATAAATGATATCTGGCGTATGTCTGCAGTATCAACACATACGGATGTAAATATTTTATGGTTAGACTATGACGATGACAATAGCCCTATTGATGGCGGTACTCGTTATTTTGACGAAGACAATAAAACCTTTACACAAGAACTACGATTTTCATTTGAATATGAAAAGCTTAATGGTGTAATCGGGGCATATTATTTTAAACAAGACGTTCCAAGTAGCTTTGGCGGCAATACTCGTTTTAGGCTGTCCTCTGTCGGCGTGAGTGCGCCATTTTTTCAGTCTCAGTTTGGTTTAGATGCAGATACCGCAAATTTTGTCGTTGCTCAGTATGCGCAATTTGACCCAGCGATATTGAGGCAAGATGCAACTACACAACAGGATATTACGACGCAAGCAATATTCACAGACTTTACGTATTCAATTAATGACAAGTGGGATGTGTTTGCAGGTGTACGTTGGGACAAAGAAACGCAAGAAAACGAAAGCGCACAAGTCTTTTCAATCGTAAATATTGCGTCAATACCTGATCCTAGTCTGTACCCTGCGCCCTTAAACACGTTAATTGCAGGCATAAATCAACAGCTTGTCGCCAACGTTGAAAATGCTAATCAGTCGATTCCGTTGGTGGATACCAGTTTTACAGAAGTTATTCCTAAAGTAGGGCTAAGTTATCATTGGTCAAATGATGTGAGCACAAGTTTTACCCTACAAGAGGGGTATCGCTCTGGCGGTGTCGGCGTAAATAATGCGCGAGCCAATGTATATCAATTCACGCCAGAATTTACCACTAATTACGAATTTTCATTTCGATCTTCGTGGCTAAATGATGAGCTATTTGTGAATGCCAATGTATTTTACCTAGACTGGAAAGACCAACAAGTCAATGTGCAGTTGTCTGAAAACTCATTCGATAGTGAAGTGATTAACGCCGGTGCGTCTACGGTTAAAGGTTTTGAGTTAGAAATAAATTATGACGTGACCACAAATTTGTCGAGTTACGTGTCTGTTGGTTTAGCCAAATCCGAGTTTACAGATTTTACCATTGTTATCCCTGGCGAACAAAGCGATACGGTCTTTGATCTTGCTGGCCGTAGTTTTGCAGATGCACCAGAATGGACGGCAACAAGTGGATTTGTATATAAGGGAGACAGCGGCCTGTTTGCCAATGTTAGTATGAATTATGCAGACAGCTCTCCTGCTGAAACTAACCCGTTTCGCAGAGGTTTGCGAGAAGGCGACGAACAATTTGATTTGCAAAACGATAGCCGAACCTTATTTAACGCGCAACTTGGCTATGAATGGGCAACGTTTGGCGTATATCTAGTGGGTAAAAACATTTTTGATAAACAATACGAGGCACTTGCGCCGTTCGGCGCTGGGCAGCGTGTGTCTCGCGTTAATCTGGGGGAACCACGGCAATTGAGTATTAGTTTACGGGGTAAATTCTAAGTAGCACTATCATAAGTGAGTAAGTTGAGATGTATAGCGCGGTAAATATAGTTGAGAGCAATCAGCCTAAGAGGTTACTCCTAGCTGAAGATGATGCAGAACTTAATGTTGCAGTGAGCACCGTACTAGAGAAAAGTGGCTATTACATTGATACGTTTACTGATGGGATGAAAGCATGGAATGCCATTCAACAAAATCACTATGATGCGCTATTGTTAGACCTCATGTTGCCGAGTCTTGATGGACTACGCATACTGAAAAGCTTACGTAAAAAAAGCAATACGCCAGTTGTCATTGTTAGTGCGAAAGGGGCAGAAGAGGAACGCATACTTGGATTGAGACAGGGCGCAGATGACTATTTATCTAAACCGTTTAACTTAACCGAACTAACGTTAAAAGTTGATGCGTTAATGAGACGAATATCGCCTATTTGTGTTAATAGTGCGTTCAACTTATCGTTAATGAACTTGAATTTAAATAGGCAGACGAAAACGGCGTCTGTTAAAAAACAAGTCATGGAGCTGACAGATATTCAATTCGATTTATTGTGGGAGTTTGCAAATCATATTGGAGAAGTATTGAGTAAAGCGTATTTGTCTGAAGCCGTGCTTTGCCGACCATTGGGTGCCTATGATCGTAGTATCGATATGCATGTTAGCCGAGTTCGTAAAAAACTGAATGACTTGGCGTTCACTGATAAAAAAATTACTACTGTGCATGGTAAAGGCTTTGTTTTTAAATGAACCGGCGTCTTTTATGGTACCTAGTTTTACTTACATCAATGAGCGTTGTATCTTTTTTTTCCTTAATCAACTATGTAAGCTCTGAGGCCGAAAGTGAGATGAGTTTACTCTCAGAAGAGAGTAAAAATACATTAAAACAGTGGGGACAAGTAGCCGAATCGTATTATAGCTCACAAGATGTTATGGGCTTAGAACAATGGTTAGCTGAACTGCAATATAAGCACTCTGTATGGGCGGCTGTGGTCGAACATCAGACAAAGCAAATTGCAGGAGGGCAAGAAGGTGGAGAGTATTATCGAGGATACAATTTAGGCCGAAATATTGATTGGCAAATTCATTTGTACTTTCATGAAAATCCAATAATGGAGCTCCCATTTTCAGAAGGGAATACTAGCTTCCTCATACGTCTACCTGACAACATGCGACCAGGTAGTTATTGGCAAACAACAAAAGTTATCCTTCAATTGGTTTTCCCTCTGGTATTTTTATCTGTTTTGTCACTCATTATTTATCGGCATATTATGCGTCCGTTGCTGTTACTTAAACGTGCCACGAGTGACTTTTCGGCGGGTAATTTTGATGTGCGTGTTAGTAATAAAATGCAAAGTGAACATGAAGAGTTTAGGCAATTGGCCACTACATTTGATGGAATGGCCACAAGGATTGGTGAGCAATTAGTTGCTCAACGCCAGTTAATTGGAGATTTTTCTCATGAATTACGCACTCCGCTTACACGGTTAGATATTGCAATCGAAAACTTGTGTAACACGCAAACAGACGAAGTAAGTTTGTCTCGTATTACAAAAGAAACACATATTATTCGTCACTTAGTTGAAGATACGCTAACGTTTGCTTGGCTCGAAAATGAGCATAAACGAATGGGTGATGAATCATATGATGTGGTTGATTTACTTGATTCAATAATAGATGACGCAAGGTTTGAGTTTCCAACACATATTGTAAATACCTTGTTGCCAAATGACTGTGTTGTTGAAAACTCAAATCATCGAGCACTCGGTCCAGCCATAGAGAATATAGTACGAAACGCACTTAAGTATTCCCCTACCGGCTCAACCGTTGAGGTATCTGTGAAAAAAACACTTACCAACATTGCAATTGAAGTGTGTGACCAAGGGAAGGGTGTTGAAACGCATCAGTTGGAAGCGATTTTTCAACCCTTTTTTCGTTTAGATAACGCTAGGCGTCCAAACTCTGATAGCTTTGGTATGGGTTTAGCGCTAGCTAAAAGACAAATTTTGTCAATTGGCGGGACTGTTTATGCGCAAAACCGAGCTGCAAGAAACACGCAAGTAACGGGACTTATTGTTACAATTCACCTTCCATTACGCTAAGAGGAAATAGTTTAAATGTAACAGATGCAACAATGCTACCAATCAATCTGTATGTGTGAATAATTATCATTTACATATAGTGTGTAATACAGAGAAACCATGTCTAAGCAGTTTTATCATAAGAAATTCTTTCCATTAGTATGTTTGTCAGCGCTGCAGCTGCACGCAGGAATAGTCGTCGCCAGTGACAGTGCTAATATTGAAAAAATTACCGTCGTTGGTGAGCCTAGCAATACTGAAATCACACCAAATCAACTAGAAATGCAGCAAGCAAATGATCTCGCGGATATTTTTCGGGTAATACCGTCGGTTTCAGTTGGTGGCTCACTAGGGATCGCCCAAAAAATATATATTAGAGGCCTTGAAGATACACTACTGAACGTAACTGTTGATGGCGCACAACAAACAGGTACGCTGTTTCATCATATTGGCAGAGTATCTATCGAGCCAGAGTTGTTAGCGCGAGTTGAAGTGCAATCTGGAGCTGGTGAAGCGACTAGCGGCTTCGGAACAATTGGTGGTGCAATACGATTTAAAACAAAAGATGTTGATGATCTACTTGATGCGACTCAGCAATTTGGTGGTGCGCTTAACGCTGGATACTTTTCTAATGACGGTCATAAGACAAGTGCCACACTTTACGGCAAGTTGACAGAAAATTGGGGGCTGCTAGGTTCTTTCGTTGATGTCAGCCGAAACAATATGCAAGACGGCGATGACAATACATTGTTTGGCACAGCGGCTGACCAAACGCTTGGATTTTTGAAACTAAGTGGCAATTTAACGTCATCACAATCTTTACATGTTAGCTACGAACGGCGAGAAGAATCAGGAGAATTTGGCCAGCGGCCAAATTGGCCAACGTTAGCGGGAGAGGTGTTGTTTCCCATTGATGGCGAAAGAGAAACCGTTGTGCTCAATTATGGCCTAAATCAAAGCGATCTCACAAATGTTGAGTTCGTTTTATACCATACAGTTTCGAACGTTGTGCAAGACCGGTTTGATCGCTGGGGCAGGTATGGTGGTGAGACCATGTCGACTGGTTTTGATTTAAGAAATACCTCTATATTAAAAAAGCATACGCTGACATATGGCATCGAAGGAAGGCGAGACGAAGTAACGAGCAAATATCTTGCAGAACCGTCTGTTTGGGCCGATTGGGCATGGGATGCTTCAATCGGTGAATTCAAGGAAAAAGGCGACGTGTTTGCTGTTTATGTACAAGACCATTGGCAGGTAAATTCAAAAATTTTGCTCAGTATGGGTGCTAGATATGATTCATACGATTTAGAACAACTTACATATATGAATGAAACAAGCAGCAATGGTGTTAGTCCTAATATTGGTGTTGAGTATTCATTTACGGATCGTCTGTCTTTCAATATCGGCCATGCCCGCGCGATACGAGGAAAAGAAATCGGTGATGCGTTTACCTTAGAAATGGCGCCAACAGATATGTCCATTGCCACTAATTTGCAGGCAGAGAAAGTGGCAAATACCGAAGCTGGTCTGCGTTATGTTAACGAACAAATTCAACTAAGCGCGTCGATTTACAAAAGTAAAATTGATGATGTTATTTTTGACCAGATTGGTGGCGGTGTATTTTACGAAAATATTGGAGAATTGGTGTCCGATGGCTTTGAACTACAAGCCACATACCAGCTAGATGCATTAAGGCTGAATGCAAGCTATAGCAACAATGATGCTAAAATTAATGGCAATGTTATCGAAGGTTATGAGCACATCGGTTTAGGTAATTCGAGGGGAGATTCGTGGAATTTTTCTGCGGACTATATTGCAAGTGATTCCTTGGATCTGGGCGTTAATATTACATATGTGTCAGCGTTAAATAACATCGAAGTGCTGCAACGAGGGCTTGAGTTAGGTTGGATTGATAACACGCAGTTTGTTGATAAGCCAAGTTACACCCTAGTCGATGCCTATCTGCGGTGGATGCCTTATGAACAGTTTTCAGTAAATTTAGCGGTGCAAAACTTGTTAGATAAACATTACAGAGATCATTCAAGTGTTGGCGACTACAATCACATTCCCGATTGGGAAGGTGTAGCAGGTTTATATGAAGCTGGCAGAGATATTCGACTGTCTGTTACCTACCGATTTTAATCGATAAAATTTAGTTTGAGAAAGCCTCATGAAAGGTAGGGTTCGATCACTCTGGATGAAGATTCACACCTATTTAGCGTGTTTCTTCATACCATTTCTTATATTGTATGTAATCACTGGTCTTTTGTATTTTTTAGGCATAGAAGGAAAGAGTGCGGAGGAAGTAGAAGTCATAATACCAATCGAAGCATCATGGCCTGATGACGAAAAAGCGGCGAAAGATATCGTTGAACCCTATGTGATAAAGCACAAGCGTTTACCGTTTCCACCCGACTATTACATTGATAAAGGGCATGAATGGCATAGTTGGTATGGATATAAACAAGAAATACTACTGTTGAAAACGGAAGACACAAACACAGTGCGTTTATTGCTCATTCAACACGATTTTTTACAGCAATTAATGCTAATACATAAAGGCCACGCCGGAATCTTTCTCCTTATATTAGGGATTATGCTAGGCCTAAGTTTGTTGACAACAATGATAAGTGGTGTAGTGCTGGCCTTGACTATTCCAACATTAAAAAAAACATCCGGTTTAATGATACTGCTTGGCTGCGTCAGCCTAGTTTTTGCGTACTTTATTGGGTATTAACTAAGAAAAAGCAGCAATGCTTTCTACCTAAAAGATTACTTGCATGCTATGGGGATTGCGCATCTCGAAAATACAAATGAAGAGTACTCACAACTGTTTTGAGATTTTTTAATAAGTATGCATTGAATTAATGATAGTTTTGCGGGAAATAATTGATCTTATAAGCTTTCATGGGTCAGTACTTCTCTAGAACAATGCGTGCCCATTTGACCTGTTCTTTATTGGGTAAAATGCTATTTTGATTTTTGATACTAAAAATACATCTAAAATTATAGCGTTCAAATAGCGTAATTGTTCCATCTAAATCAATTGGGTAAGTAAGACTACCCATACCAGCAGGCCCATTTCTTAGAGAAACAGCACATTTTCCCCGCCTATTGATAATATTAGAAAGCTTCTTTGCCGCTTCTTCTCTTTCGGCTTGATTAAGATGATGCCAAACACCATCAATCAGCACAAAGTCGTAACTACAGTTGCTATTCTTGAGGCAATCCATATCAGGCAGAGATCCTTTAAGCCAATTCACTGAAGTATTTTTGTAGTGAGCTTTTGATATGTCTACAAACTCTTGTAAAGGTTCTATCGCTGTAACGTTAAAACCTATTTTGTCGAGCGCCACTGCATTTTGACCTGCACCTGAGCCTACGTCTAATACATTCGATTTTTTGTTAGGTAAAAAACTTAAAAAGTCTTTACACACTTCATGAAAGTCTAAAGCCCTACTAATTTGGACGAAGCGAGAAACATGTTTTTCATATCCTTTAGTTCCAGCAGTCATAGCGCTATTCACCAAACAGGTTATTGCCAGTTGAACCTACTTTATTGAACACACAACAAATTTGTTCAGCTATTTTTATATTTTGTTTCGCTGGACATAGTATCAGCATGAATACTATTCTTAGCCGCACCTATTAGGTGCGAACCTTTTCCGCGCTGTCACGCGCAAATATGTAGTTAGTCGAACGCAATATTGAAATAATTCAACGGTATTCAAGCTTAAATACGAGGGCCATACTCGATTGCGTAAAGTTTGCCGTTTCTGAATTCTAAAATTTTAAGCAATGTACCTTTGCCAAATGCGTAGGTATACCGTTCAATTCTATATAGTACTTTTCTTTTTTTATCATACAGTTGCCCAACATCGTCAATATCTATTGGTGTCCCGCATTTTAATTTGACTTCAGCCTTTGTACTGCCAATGTTCACAAGTTTATTACCGCAACGTAAACTATCAGCGTGCGCGGCTGGAAGAAAAGAGAAATGAATGATGCTTGCAACTAGGATAAACAAACACTTGCTACGTTTAGCGTTCATTGTTGCTCTCCATATTTGATTTATCTGTCATATACCGACTGTACCAATTGTGCTCTGACGACATAATAGAATGCATGTGCGGGCAATGCTAATGTTTACTTGACTATACTGGGCAAATTAACTCTGCCCATTTTGCGTTTAAGAGAATATCTAATATAAAAAAGGTATATATAATTTCTGACTAAAAAACAAACACTCATTACATGGTTGATGTACTTCCGTTATATTGTAAATAAAACGTAAAAATGTAACACAGGGAACATTAGCGTCCTCATATTTCTTGTTTCATTTTCTACAATTGGGAAGAGAAATAAACATGTCGGTCTTAGACAAAATCCTTAGCTTAATAAAAATGATAAAGATCTTTGTGAACAATGCGATTAAATCATTTAATTACATTAGTAAACGCAACTATAAACGTGTCGCTGACACAATTGCGCCAAAACTAAGAGGTAAAACGGGCCTTAAAGACAAGATTTACCGCATGATTACGCCGATGAGTCATTACTTTGCTGACCGCAAAATCATCATAAATGCTGTTTTAATAAATTCTGAAAGGTTTTTAGCCATTATCGCGTTGTTGATTGCCATAGTAGGGACCGTCTATGGACTCACTAAAGAAGAAGGTAAAGGAGGTCTAGATTTTTTAAAGGGCTTTGCCATTTACTTTTATATAATAATTCTTCTTGCCCCCTTTATATCTTTTAGCCTCACTAGAGTAAATGCAAAAGAGTTTGCGCAAGTCATTCATTCCGGGAAGGTAACGGATGAAGACTTCATTAAAAATACCGCTTATGAAGCGTATCGAGTTGTTGAATATGTTTATAGATATATAGATCAAGATTCAGCGTTAGTTTCTGCAACCCAAAGAATGAAAGACTCATTTGCAATATGCGATGAAACCAAAGTGGTATTAGCTGAACGGTTGAAGGTAACACCGAGAGAAGTTGCAGATGATTTTTTAAAATTTAGCGGGAGTATTTTCATCAATCGATGCACTAAGTTAGAAGACTTACAGAATTTAATTTCCCTTCGTAAAAATTTAGAAAATACCAATGCAAATCGAGATGCAAACGCGATTAAGCTGTATTTTGATAGTATAAAAGCCCATTTGTGGCAGCTGATGCATACTCAAATAAATCTCAATAACTTTGTCTCTATTTTCCAAACTCGCTCGATATCTGGTGCAACACGACAGCTGATTAAATTCATTGAGAAAGAGAGTAAAAACAATAACATTCGGTCGGCAGCAGATTTGAAATTGATCATCGATTTACAAAAAGCACATCGGACTGGCTCTTCTGCTCACAAAGCAATTGGGCTAGCACTTTCGAAATATATTGATTTGGGGGAAAGTGCAAATGAGAGCGATGAAACGCTGTTACTAAATCGAGTGAAATGTCTTAGTGATAGTTACTTATCAGACAACTATAAATTACTCACAGAACAACAAGTTCAAGATATGTTAAAGAGCTTCGATGGTTGGCATGACGAAGCCGATGGTGTCGTCTCTGAACAGAGAAAGTCTATCGGACTCAATTTCGGAGAATATTTTGAGTTAATCTATAGCAAGCATAACGAAGAGCAACGCAAAGGAAATGTATACATAGTAATGTCTTCGTACAGTCGAGCAGTAAAGGCTATCATACGGCATGTACTATCTAAATATGAAACTCAGGATTTTAAGTTTGTAATATGCGATGAGGATGTGAACTATGGAAACTACAGTGCTCGATTGATGTATCAACAGATTTTAGAAGAATACATATCGGTTGGTGATGTCAATAAAGACAACCATTTATACTTAAATTCTTGGCGAAGCACATTTACTGAGTTAGAGGGTAGACTAGTTAGCGGGCAGGATACCGTGGTTTATTTGGCTGGTTGCGATCAATTCGACCTAATACATACTAGCACTGGTTCTGTCGAAACTGCTGCATATAAATATTCTTCAATGTCATTACTAAATGAGTTAGTTAAGAATGAAAAGAAAATTAATCTAAATGCTATTGTATTGGCCGGCGAGTACAAACTTGATCACGCAATTCTGTGTGAAAAATTGCCTGAACAATTGAAAGACGACGTATTAAGTATTTTGCCTAAATGCCGTCGCTCATACCTGCATCAATGGTTAAAAGATATGAATAGCCCTTTTGAGTTTAAATTAATATCAAGCAATCGGGACGTTGATGAAGAGTGATTCAATTGTTGCACACAACAGCTAAGCTAGCAGTGCTGAGTCAGTGTAAACGTATCGGAACAATTGACACAACAAGGATTTGGATTACACTACTTGCATGAATAAAAACTCCCTAGCCAAATGCGTACTAATCATCATTAGCTTGTTGATGAGTCAAGTCGGAAAAGCGTACGCGACTATTCAGACGGCAGCCCATTGTAATATGCAGACAATGTCGATGCCTGCCGCCAATCAAACCGATGAAGATGTTGACAGTACTGGTACGGAGTCGCCAAACGATTTTATGGACGAGAATGTATCGTCAACGGAGCAAATGGATTGCTGCGATACAACAGACGCTGCGGCGTTAATTTCTTTTGAAGAAAATCTATGTTGCGATGGTCAATGTGAGTGTTCCTCCCTTGTTAGTTCTATTGTTATGCTTACATCTTCGCTAAACATCTTTCAGTCTGCACCTTCCAATACCTTAATTGCATTTTATGCACTTCACGTTCCATCAGCCGACATTAAACCAACCAACCGCCCGCCAATTATCTAACGCTCATTACTCAAACTTTACCCGAAATTTGTAGGGCTTATTGAACGTGGCTAACGTAAAGTTCCCGTAAAAATACGCGTAAAACGTGTGCAAAAACACATGCGAATGTCGCATAACGTCATGTTAGTCCTGTGTACAACTAATAATTGAGAATAACCAATGAGTGAGTTAATAAATCAAGCATTGCTTAAATGCTCTAAAAAGCACCTATTTTCGCTTGCGCTTATCAATAGGCATTTAATAACGAAGGTTTGTTTGTCCTTGTTTTTGAGTAGCGCGTCATTTTATGCTATCAGCCAAACGGAGACGGCCCCATTAACACTGTTAAAAGCTATCAACATTGCGCAACAAAACGACGATTGGTTGTTAAAAAGCGAATTTATTGAAAACGGACTGAACGCCCTAAGTGATGGCGCAACAGCCTTGCCTGATCCGGTAGTGAGTTTAAGTATATTGAACTTGCCAACCAATGGTTTTGCTTTCAACCAAGAACAAATGACGCAGTTGAAGGTTGGAGCAAGTCAACAATTTGCACGCGGTAATACACTAGAACTTCAGCAACAAAAACATAAAATAACCGCAAAAGAGCAACCATTTTTGCGGCAAGACCGAAAAGCTAAGGTCGCGTTAAATGCTGAACTCCTTTGGTTAGACGCATATTATGCGCAATCTAGTTATGTGTTGGTGGAAGATACTCGCCCTTTATTTGATAAACTAGAAGAAATTGTGAGCGTCAATTACGCATCTTCAGTTGGCAACGTAGGCCAGCAAGATATCATTCGTGCAGAGCTAGAATTAATACGATTGCAGGAGCGCTTAGTCGCGTTGGCTACGCAAAAAAATGTCGCGCTTAGAAAGTTATCGTTGTATTTGTTTAGTGGCGATACGCCGGTTTCTTCCGGGTCGTTAACGACCGGCAAAATCGTGTTGCCCAATCAATTAAATGAGATATCGAAAAGCGATATGAAACGACTGTCTCTTTCAAGCGCCCAAGATGACAATCAGCTTTATCAATTGCTTTTGCAGCATTCATTAGCACTTGCCACCGAACAACGTGTAAAGGCACTTGAAGTAGATACACAAATCGCGAAAGAAGGCTTAAAGCCGCAGTATGCTATTAATGCAAGCTATGCCTTGCGTGACAATGCCCCCGATGGACAAAGCAGAGCTGACTTTCTTTCGGTAGGCGTGAACATGTCAATGCCATTGTTTTCCTCTGCAAAACAGGATGCAAACATATCAAGTAGCGTGCAAATGACAGAGGCCATCAAGACAGAAAAACGTTTATTGGTGCGTGAGTTATTAGCCGCGGTTAAAAGCGCCTACGCTGAATATAAGGGCATGAGTGAACGACTAAGCATTTATCAGACGCGCATTATTCCGCAAATGCAACGGCATTCAGATGCAACGTTAACCGCTTATACCAACGATAACGGCGATTTTGCTGAAGTAGTTCGCGCTAAAATAGCTGAGCTTGATGCACAGTTGACATTACTTAAATTGGAGGTCGCAAAACATAAGGCCATTGCGACCATTCGTTATTATTTGCCGCTGGAAATTGTCTCCTATGAATAACATAACATTCCCCAAGTCCCAATGGCCTAGTGTAGCGATAGGTGCAGTCGTGGGCATCGTCATTAGTGTGTTCATTTATTGGGTATTTTTAGCTTTAGCGTCGCCAGCACTAATGTCGGAAGAACAGGCCAACGCCCAGAAGCAAGCGTCTGATGATAAACCGCTTTATTGGGTTGCGCCGATGGACCCAAATTTTAAACGAGACAAACCGGGTAAATCTCCGATGGGGATGGACTTAGTGCCTGTTTATAAAAGTGAAGGTAACCAAGACTCTGCGGGCACCGTTAAGGTAGATCCTACGACCGTACAGAACCTTGGCGTAAAAACCGCGCGCGTGTCTTTATTGTCGCCGTCTATAGATATAAGAGCTTTTGGTCGTGTGCAATATGCACAAGATCTCATGGTGCATATTCATGCGCGCGTGGAAGGTTGGGTGGAGACCTTATATGTTCGCAGTGCAGGCGAGTACATTGAAAAAGGGGCGCCTGTGTATGAGTTGTATTCGCCTGCATTAGTCAACGCGCAAGAGGAATTACTGATCGCATTGAAACAAAGCAATGCATCGCTAATAAAAGCTGCACAATCGCGATTAGAAGCGTTAAACGTGCCATTGGCCTTCATAAACAAATTAAAACAGAGCAAAGAAGTACAACGCACGGTGACATTTACGTCACCACAAAGTGGTTTTGTCAATAACTTGCAGATACAAGAAGGATTTTTTGTTACGCCAAGTAACACCATGCTGTCGGTAGCTTCGACAGAACAAGTTTGGGTGATCGCAAGCGTATTTGCGCAGCAAGCCGATTTTATAAAAGTCGGGCAATTAGCAACAATTACCTCCGAATTTTTGCCTAATACCTCTGTTAGCAGTCAAGTCGATTATATTTATCCGTCATTACACAGTAAGACGCTTACTTTACAAGTAAGGTTTTTGTTAGACAATCCAAGGCTTGCTTTAAAGCCAGATATGTTTGTTGACGTCTTCATACAAGCAAATACGCCTTTAGATTCATCACAAAACGTCACGGACGAACAAGCAATAAGTGTAATAGCCGTGCCCACTCAAGCAGTTATAAGAACGGGCATACAAGACAGAGTCGTACTAGCGCTAGGTGAAGGTAAGTTCAAATCAATCGAGGTTGGCGTGGGACGCAAACTTGGAGACTATTATGAGATTGTAAGTGGTTTGCAAGAAGGCGATTTAGTCGTTACATCCGCTCAGTTTTTACTGGATTCTGAGAGCAGTATTACGTCTGATTTCAATCGCATGGTAAGTGTTGCTGTGGCGGAAGACATGACAATGGGTAACCAAATGAGTAGCCAAATGGCTAACCACGGCGACAATACCAGCGCAAGGACATCTGCGACCGTAAATGAAGTAATGCTTTCAGATGGCATGGTAAATCTGACGCATGGTCCACTTGATGCGTTTAACATGATGGGCATGACCATGAACTTCATGGTATCCGAAACACTTGATATTGCTGAGTTTGAGGAAGGCCAAGAAGTGCAGGTTGAAATAGTGAAACTGCCATCGGGTATGTATCAGATAAAAACCGTGCATTTTGTGGAAAAAGAGGCTGACCAAATGAAGGATAAAGTGTCTAACGACTCGCTATTAAGCGGTGAACATAGGGAACATGACGGAGACGTTCACCAATGATTACTTCAATCATCCATTGGTCCATTCATAACCGTTTTTTGGTGTTACTAAGCACACTTATTATCATTGGTTTAGGCATATTTTCTATAAAGAATACGCCGATTGATGCTATTCCTGATTTGTCAGATGTGCAAGTGATTATCAAAACCTCTTATCCAGGCCAAGCGCCGCAAGTGGTCGAAGACCAAGTGACTTATCCACTCACGACGGCGATGTTATCAGTCCCCGGAGCGACAACGGTGAGAGGCTTTTCGTTTTTTGGGGACTCATACGTATACATCATCTTTGATGACGAAACCGATATGTATTGGGCGAGAAGTCGCGTTTTGGAATATTTGTCTCAAGTAACGCCGACGTTGCCAGATACCGCTAAAACGCAACTCGGTCCAGATGCGACGGGGGTAGGCTGGGTGTACATGTATGCGCTAACCAGCCCGAGTGGAAAGAAAGACTTAAGTGAACTGCGCAGTTTGCAAGATTGGTTTTTAAAGTATGAGTTACAAACGGTGCCAGGCGTGTCTGAAGTTGCGTCAGTTGGCGGTATGGTAAAGCAATATCAAGTTATTGTTGACCCAATTAAACTGCAAGCATTTGATATACCCCTGTCTCACATACAAATAGCAATTCAAAGGGGGAATCAAGAATCGGGTGCGTCAGTCGTCGAAATGGCAGAAGCAGAGTACATGATCCGCACTACGGGGTATATTAAAAACAAAACTGATATTGAATCTATTCCACTAGGTATGCTGGCATCAGATGGCGTACCCATTACGGTTAAAGACGTGGCACACGTTGAAATTGGACCGCAAATGCGCAGAGGCGTCGCAGAATTAAACGGTGAAGGTGAGAGCGTAGGCGGTATTGTGGTGATGCGATTTGACGAAAATGCGCAGGCAACCATCAATCGAGTCAAAGCCAAACTTGCCGACTTGAAAAAAAGCTTACCTGATGGCGTTGACGTGGTGACAGTATATGATCGCTCCGCATTAATCGCACGCTCTGTTGATAACTTGAGTAAAAAACTGTTAGCAGAGTTTGCAGTTGTGGCCTTGATATGTGTGGTGTTTTTATTTCATGTTAGATCGTCCTTAGTCGCGATTATTAGCCTACCTGTGGGGATGTTCGTCGCTTTTATCGTGATGTACATGCAGGGCATTAATGCCAATATTATGTCTTTAGGCGGTATTGCCATTGCCATAGGTGCGATGATTGATGGCGCGATTGTGTTGGTTGAAAATATGCACAAGCACATCGAAAAAACTCCGCTAACCAAAGAGAATCGATGGAAAGTTGTTGCGCGCTCTGCAAGTGAAGTTGGCCCTTCGCTATTTTTCAGTTTGCTCATTATTACCGTGAGTTTTGTTCCGGTATTTACCCTTGAGGCACAGGAAGGCCGTATGTTTTCGCCCTTGGCTTATACCAAAACATATGCCATGGCTGCAGCAGCCGCTTTATCTATTACATTGGTACCTGTGCTGATGGGCTACTTTGTACGCGGTAAAATTAGAAAGGCGCAAGACAATCCGATAAACAAGGGCTTATTGGCGGTTTACCATCCTGTTTTAAACGTGGTGTTAAATTTTCCTAAGACGACGGTGTTACTTTCT
The DNA here is from genome assembly GCF_030160655.1 of Agaribacter marinus. Taxonomy (GTDB): domain Bacteria; phylum Pseudomonadota; class Gammaproteobacteria; order Enterobacterales; family Alteromonadaceae; genus Glaciecola; species Glaciecola marina. The sequence goes on along the minus strand of NZ_BSOT01000005.1, from coordinate 777,164 downwards.
ATTGTTATATTGATTGTTGGCTTTTGGCCAGTGACAAAAATTGGTAGTGAGTTTATGCCGCCTTTGGATGAGGGAGATTTAATGTATATGCCAACTACCTATGCGTCGGTGTCAATTGGCGAAGCGCGAGACATTTTGCAGCAAACCAATAAACTCATTAAAACGGTGCCTGAAGTGGCGACGGTTTTTGGTAAAGTCGGCAGGGCAAATACGGCCACCGACCCAGCCCCTCTTACGATGATAGAAACCTCTATTCAACTTAAGCCAAAATCGCAATGGCGAGCAGGGTTAACAACGCAGTCACTCATTGCTGAATTAAACGCTTTAGTAGACATTCCAGGTTTAATCAACGCATGGGTAATGCCAATCAAAACGCGTATTGATATGCTGGCTACAGGCATCAAAACTCCGGTAGGCGTAAAAGTAGGGGGCCCGAAACTTTCTGTTATCCAAGATATTGGCAAACAATTAGAAAGCATTTTGTCTGACGTTGAGGGCACAGCGTCTGTCTACGCAGAAAGAGTGGCTGGCGGCCGTTATATTGCGATAGATGTTAACAGGCTAAATGCCGCGCGATATGGCTTAAATGTCGCTGATGTGCAGTCCTTTGTATCAAGTGCTGTCGGTGGCATGGCGTTGACTACCAGTGTGGAGGGCCTTGAACGTTATCCTGTACAAGTGCGCTTTCCTGAATCTTACAGAGATTCTCCAGAGCAACTGCGGTTGTTGCCCTTTGTCACACCAAAGGGCGCGCATATTACGCTAGGTGATATTGCAGATATCAATATTGTAAGTGGCCCACCTAGCATCAAAAGTGAAAACGCGCGCCCCAATGGTTGGGTGTATATCGATACAGAAAATGTCGACGTAGGGCATTATGTTAGCGACGCCATCAAGGCCGTAAATCAGCACATTGAACTCCCGGCTGGCTATTCGATTACATGGAGTGGGCAATACGAATACATGGCAAGGGCGAAAGCCAAACTGACGTATGTGATCCCCTTAACATTGGCAATTATCATTGTGCTGTTGTACATGAGCTTTAAGAGTATTCCTCAAGTCGCAATGATCATCGCCACCTTGCCATTTGCACTTATTGGCGGTATTTGGTTGATTTACCTAGAGAGCTTTAACTTTTCTGTTGCCGTTGGGGTAGGCTTTATTGCGTTAGCAGGCGTGGCCGTTGAAATTGGTATCATTATGCTGACCTATTTGGATGCAAAATATAACGCCATATGCGAAGACTCGGACACCGGTAAGACCATAGAAGATAGCAGATTAAAGAAAGCCGTGATGGAAGCCGCTGCAATGCGTATTCGGCCCGTGATGATGACATCTACGTCGATAATATTTGGCTTGTTGCCCGTGATGTATGGCACTGGTACCGGATCTGAAGTAATGAGTAGAATTGCCGCTCCGATGGTCGGAGGAATGATAAGTGCGCTGATATTGACGATTATTGTTTTGCCTGTGGTGTATTATTTATGGCGGAAATGAAAGACTAGTACATAAACCGTTCTGGGCTTAGGATAAATATTACTTACTTGGTCAAGACGTTCAATACGAGAAAATGTACAACTTAAGAGCTAGAATGTTTTCAACTAAATTGGACATTTCCTGAGTGCCACGTTTTTTGTTAACGTATATTTGGAGTAAAGCCACTTTGCAAAACTTTAGTTTTCTACCACTGGAAAGGCTAATCGACTCGGAAAGTCCTTGTTGTGGTGTAATGTAATGGTAGCAGTTTTCGCATCAGCTTTCGTTTCAAAACCAAGTTTTCCGCCTGAATTGTAGTTTTTCTGTGCTGAAGGATCATTGTATGGACCAACTGACAAGCGCAATCGAGTACCTTTAGGAAAGGACCATGCGTTCCAAAGGTAATTTTTAAAGACAAACTCTTCAACATTATCTTTTTCCAAAAATTCAGGTTCAAATCCATTTCTAAACCGCGCGCGCACGACATCACCGCCCAAATAAAGTGGCGTCCCATCAGGGAAAATGGCGTAGACGGTTGTGAACACATCGACATCAGGCGTATTAACTTCCAGAAACAGTGTTACTAAAATTTGCCCAGCCATTGTTATTTGTGTCTCAAACGGTTTCGAATGAAACACTAATGTTTCAGGGAGGAACGCTGGGAACTCTGCTCTTAAATTTCCATCGCGTATCGCATTCCAGTCCGTATCTGTTACGTCTAAAAATCGAGTATCTAGAGGATCTGATAAAAATGTATGTGTCGGCTCATTATCAATCGGCTCTTCGATCAAATGGCCAGAATTGAATACATCATAACTTTCCAGCTTATCTGCTGATAAATAGAACAACTTTTTGTCTAATCCAATGGCATTTAGATCATCTGCATACCGCCACTTGTTCTCACCACCAACATAAAACGCAACCGCTTTTTCGAGTAATTTTGGTTTTGGGCCTTTTCCCAGCACCCAATCAAACCAGTCAATATTTAGTATGTCCATATCAAATGCAGCGTTTAACCCAAAAGTAATGTCTGACGACAATTCGGCTCGAGGAGTTCTTGTTCCACCGTGATCCCATGGCCCGATGACAAGATAGTGTACTGTATCCTGATCTGTAGCGTTACTATTGTTATGATCATTATAGTAGCGCAATGCGCCAGGTTGATCCCCATCATAGTGGCCAGTTACAGAAAGGATAGGCATCTTCATTTTCTCGTAGTCTGTTGCCTTCAAGGACGATGTTTCCCAATCTGCAGGACTAGACAGTCGTTCTATCCATTTTCGGTAGTGCTCACTTGATACGCCTATATCGTCTATATAGTCGATAAAGGGGGTATGGTTTTTAAATGTACTTTCTTCTTTAGCCTGCCAATATGACGAGTCAGCATAATAATTGATATTTGATGCTGCACCTGAAACAAACCCGAGCCAACCAGCCACATACTTTTGCATACGATGGCCTGAAATAGTGGGGAAGTCACGCCCAGGATAAACAGACGCGGTTGGGATCATTGAGGTGATTTCTTCTGGGCACGTGCCTGCGGCCATCCATTGGGTCATTCCACGATATGAGCCTCCCCGCATTAATATTGTGCCATCGGACCAAGCTTGTTGCTTTATCCATTTTATAGCATGGCAAACATCATGACCATGGTCGTCAAGTGGTACAAAAATGCCTTCAGAAGCGCCTCTTCCTCTTAGATCTAGACTCACCATGGCATACCCTCTCTGGACGTATTTACGAGCTCTAGGGTGTGCTTCATTGGAAACATAAGGCGTCGATACTAATACTGTTGGATGCTTCTTAGCGGATGAGGCAGGAATCCATGCCGTCACTGCCAAATTAACGTTATCGTTCACCGGTATTTTATGATTGAGTAAAATATCAAATTCGTTGACTGCCCGCATACTTGCATTGCCAAATGAAGTAAGATTGTGGAACAAGAACGATGAAATTATTGTGATTTTGACGAGCCTATAGAACATGGTTCTAGTTCCCTTATCAAGCATGAATAGAATAAACAACTTACGATTTCAAAATTTTAAATCTAACATTAATTACACTCAGGGAGGTGAGCATTATTAGTGGTTTTGCTATGTTATAACATTATATGTAAGGGTGAAATCATTTTGTAACATATAAACGATAGGAAAATGGAATTGTTAGTCGAAAACAACATTTTAACGCTTTATTGACCGAGCTTTTATTTTATACATAATTTTTACATTAATTATGTGTCATGTTATTGAGGTTGTAACAAGTCTATATATGTTTAATTTAAATTTGTGAATTCATTGACCATATGAATACTATATTGAATGGAATTTTACCTGTATTACCAACACCTTATGACTCGGACGATAAGGTCGACAGTCAAGCAATGAAAGGTGTTGTTGAGTTTTGTATAAAATCCGGTGCCAATGGCCTTGTGTTTCCAGGCGTCGCTAGTGAGTATGACCACCTGTCTCAAGCTGAACGAATTGCACTATTGTCAATTATCGCTGAGACCAATAGGGGACGTTTACCTATTATTTGTGGCGGCGGCAAAGGAACAGCGAACGAAATTATTAAAAACATTCAAGCAGCCATTCCCTTTGGTATTTGTGCGGTGATGATTCTTGTTCCCAACCAATTTGCAAACAATGTCGAGCAAGCACGGTTATTTATGGCCGAAATTTGTTCAGCAGTCCCTCAAGTAGATATTGTTTTACAGAACGCTCCTCAGCCAGTTGGTGCAGGTTTGTCACCAGAAGCTGTCGCATCAATTGTTAGAAAAATACCTAATATAAAGTATATCAAAGAGGAAGCCTTACCCTCAGGTGCGCGTATTTCAGAATTGTTAAAGCATGCACCCGAACATTTACAGGGCGTTATTGGTGGCGGCGGTGCGCGTTACCTTATTGACGAAATGAAACGTGGAGCCATTGCTGCTATGCCTGCAGCGGAAATAACTGATTTACATGCTAAGATCTGGCAGTTGTACTGCGATGGTAATGAATCATCTGCACGCGATTTATATATGAGAACCTTACCAATGTTACTTATTCAGGCGATTTATCGCATGCGGCTAACTAAGTTTGTATTGACTGCTAGAGGCGTACTTTCCAACGATATTGTGCGAGCCCCGTTGCCGATGTTTGATGATGCTGACAAGTTAGAGATAAATCATTTATTGAGTTTATTGTCGCCTTATATAGAGAATTGTGATGACAAATAAAGTACTTAAAGTTGAAGCTTTTATATTCGAAGCTTCTCGCGAGTCTTCTTATATTGGTGATAAAAGCCTTAAAGGCAGTGGCGAGTATTTTGTTTTAAAAGAAAATAAAACGGTTTACGCAACAACAGACCGAACGGTTATTGTTCGTATAGAAACGGGTAACGGCGTAGTCGGTTGGGGAGAAACCTATGGGTTGATATGTGCTGAAGCAACAATCGCACTTATTAATGATTTTATGGCTGAATTTGTGATTGGCCAAGATCCTGCTGATGTGTCGATTATTTACGAAAACATTTACAACATGATGCGCTGTCGAGGCTATAACGGAGGATATTACCACGATGCGTTAGCGGCTATTGATATCGCCCTTTGGGACGTCCTAGGTAAGATTCATCAGCAACCTATTTATAATTTGTTAGGTGGCCAACGACGGAAACAAATTCCCGCTTATGTTTCTGGTTTACCTAAGCCTACATTAGCCCAACGAATTGAATTTGCTAAATCATGGCAGGACAAAGGTTTTGTCGCATTTAAATTTGCATCACCGGCAGCAGGTCCTGATCTTGGTTTAGAAATGAAAGAATTACGTGTTGCATTGGGAACGGAAGTAAAAATAGCGTGCGATCTACAGTGGGCGCAAACAGCGGGTGAAGCATCAGCAATGATTGCTAGCATGCAACCATATAATTTATGGTTCGCAGAAGCTCCCGTTGCTACCGAAAATATTGCGGGATTAAAACAAGTGGAAAACTCAGGCACTACTCCTATTGCCGTAGGGGAAGAGTGGCGCACTATTTATGATGCTCAAGCAAGGATATCTGCTGGTGCAGTTGATATTATTCAGCCTGAGATGGGACATGTTGGCATTACTCAATTTATGCGTATGGGAACGTTGGCGCAAGCTAATCATTTGCAAATTATTCCACATGCGACTATTGGTTCAGGAATATTTCTTGCCGCTAGTTTACAAGTGGCCTGCTGCCTCGAAAATGTCACTTATCACGAATATCAGCACGCTGTCTTCGATCAATATCAACAGATGACAACTGAAGGCATTTCTGTGATGTCTGGTTATTATTCTTTATCGAATGCGCCGGGTTTGGGCATTGAACCTAGTGATGTAATGTTGGCATCAATGAAAAAAGCCTGAGGATAATGTAATGCAAGCTGTTGACTATATTGTTGTTGTTATTTATTTGCTGGGCATGCTTGTTATTAGCACCTTGTTTTCTAAGCGAATGAAAAATGCAAACGATATGTTTTCTGCCGGAGGGCAATCCCCCTGGTGGATTTCTGGGCTTTCTGCATTTATGACCATGTTCTCTGCAGGTACCTTTGTAGTATGGGGCGGGATTGCTTATCAATATGGTTTAGTAGCGATAGCGATTAATTGTTGTTACGGCATCGCTGCATTACTTGTTGGCAGATACATTGCGGGCCAATGGAAAGAGGCTGGTGTAAATTCTGCGTCTGAATTTTTACAATTACGTTTTGGCTCATCTATTGTTCAATTTTATACGTGGTTTAAAGGTCTATTAACCATATTTACGACTGGCGGTTCTATATATGCATTGTCTAAAATTGTTAGTGCGTTGATACCTTTATCTCATGGGCATTGGCTTGCTGACCCTGCAACAGGGCATCTTTCCGTCGCCATTATGTCAACCGTGCTATGTATAGTCGTCGTATTAATTGCATTTAGTGGCGGCTTGTGGGCGGTTCTGATGACAGATGTTCTTCAGTTCATTGTATTAACTGTTTCAGTGCTATTAGTTGTTCCACTGATCTTAGGTGAACTTAGTAGTATTGACAGTTTTGTTAATCAAATGCCTGAAGGTTATTTTTCGCTGACGACATTAGATTTCCCCGTTTGGTTTTTAGTTGGTTGGTTAGTATTGAATTTTGTCACCTTAGGCGGTGACTGGGCTTTTATCCAACGCTACTTATGTGTACCCGACAGTAAGTCTGCGAAAAAATCAGCTTATCTTATTGGCGTAATGTATATAGTTTCTCCTATTATTTGGATGATCCCGCCGCTAGCTTTTAGAGCCATTGAACCTAATATTGATGCCGAGCAAGCTTATATTCTAGCATGTCAATATGTATTACCTGCGGGGCTAATGGGGCTTATGATGGCAGCCATGCTTTCTGCGACAGCAAGTATGGCAACTACAAGGTTAAATGTTTTTGCCGGTGCGTTTACTGAAATCTATTGTCGATATAAAAATTATTGTGTGAATCACGCCACCCAAATCTGGGTGGGTAGATTAGCAACGGTAGTTTTAGGTGCTATATTACTATTGGGTGCACTGCTAATACCGCAATATGGTTATACCAAGTTTATTTTAGATATAAATACCTTACTTTATGTACCTTTGGTTTTACCAACCCTTTGGGGCTTGTTTTCAAAGCGAATTGGCTTATTAGCAGTATGGTTGACCATGATTTTTGGATTTATCGCTTCGTTTATTCTTAAATTTGGCTTGTCGCAGCAAGGCTTCTTGTCTTCATTTGAAATATTTACACCATACATTGAATGGATTTCACTTAACACACGTACAGCAGATGTTTTTGTCGGGGTTTTATTTCCATTTATTACCTTGTTAATTATTGAGAAGTTAAGTAATAAAGAACATGAAGGTTGGCAGCGTTTCATTTCACACAAAGAAAGTGTTCATTTGCAAGATGGAAAGAAAGTAGCAATGACTTATATTGATACACTGCCATTGACTCTCTCCGCAACAACTATGTTTATTATTGCTATTGGCCTAGTGATTTCAGCTTTTTATCGAACAGATATTGTGGTTATTTTGATTCTGTTTGCTTTGGTTTTAAGCGTCATGTCGATTTATGTTTTACGGTATGTTGACAGACAGAAAAAGCAGACTTTCGTGTTATCAAGTGTTCAGTGATGAGATATATATCGAGTATAACGCTAACTATTGCCGCCTTTTTAACAATATTATTGCTTACTTCGTGTACATCAAACACTCAAACAAGTGACCACGTATTCAAACCTACTAATATTAAGGGTAGTCACACTTTTGATGGTAATAGTGGGAAGATAATTGAACATAATTTTAATCACAATGGCATTAAACGTAGCTATATTGTTTATTTACCAACAAACCACCAACCAGATAATAAATCAGCCTTAGTTTTGTCACTTCATGGTCGCACAGGAACAAGCCATGCGTTAATGAAGTCTCAACGTTGGCATTCGTTAGCTGATAGTGAAAACTTTGTCGTCGTATTTCCACAAAGTGCTGCAACTGAATTGGATGGAAAATTAATGACTCAATGGAATGCTTTGAATGTAAATTCAGGTATTGATGATGTGAGTTTTTTAAAGAACGTAGTTAGTCGCGTGCATGAACAATATAAAACTTCCGCCAAAAAGGCGTATGTTGCTGGCTTTTCAAATGGTGGCATGATGGTATCTCGTTTAGTATGCGAGGCTGATGGGACGTTTGCTGCCATGGCATCTGTTGCAGGCATAGGTTCAACCGCACACAGTGATTGTGTGCCACGCCACGTAACACCTATTGCATTTATTCATGGAGAAAAAGACCTGTTACCACCTCAAAAAGGGCAGTTGTCTAATTTACGGCCAGTGCAAGAAACAATAAGCATGTTTGTCGAAACTTATAACTGTTCTGATATGCCAGTTGTAAAGTTACTTGAAGATAAAGCACCTAACGATGGCACAAGAACCACTATGTATCGTTATCAAGGATGTAATGAAGATGCTGTCGTAGAGTATTACTTTGTTAAAAATGGTGGTCATACTTGGCCTGGCAACAAACCAGTGACGTGGCTAGGTAATACATCTCAAGATTTCACCGCGAATGAGATTTTATGGCAGTTTTTCTCTCGTCATGAACTCAAATTCAAATAACACAATTGCTAACGAGCTAGTCTAGGCAATACCGTTTTGAACAACATAGTATGACTAAGAAGCAGACCCGATTAATGGAGGAACCCAAATTTGGAAGGTTCCTTTAATTGGACTGGACGATAATACGTCAACATTGTTCGTTTTAACATAATCAAATACGCGTTGCAGTGTGCGTGAGCGGAAGCGCGAAGCAACACAAGCATAAGCGTATCAGAGCGCCATTTGAGTCCATACAGTGTTATACACATCATATAGATATTTCGCATAATGTATATTATGTTAAATTAAATATTAATCACAAAGTATCCACAAATCTCTCAATAAACATCCCCTTTTGGGGTTTTCTTAGCGCTTTTTTCTAAGCCGTATTTGTTTGTTGTTAAATTAAAAAAATAATACTTGCCCCTACTATTCGAATTTTATAGATGAATGGCTGAACTACCGTTTAGGTCCCTAAATTTTGATGAATATTTGTAAGCAACTGATTTTATTGTTGGATTCTTACTGACTTTATAAAAATACTCCGTCGAGTAGCGTTAATTCGTGAATAGAATTATATTTATTATCCAGCGCAACAAGACAACTCACTCACATCTTTATTAAAAGTCTGCGCACACAGTTTCAGACCTTCAACCATGGTTAGATAAGGAAAAAGCTGGTTTGCTAAATCTTCAATTGTCATTTGATTGTGTATAGCAAGGGCTGCACTTTGTATTAGCTCACCACCTTCGTGTGCTAAGATTTGCGCACCGATAAGCTTATTAGACTGTTTATCTGCCACTAACTTTATAAAGCCGTCTGTCTCAAAGTTGGCTAAGGCTCTTGGCACATTTTCCATTTCTAATACGCGGCTAATAACGCTTATTCCCTGATTTTCAGCTTCACCTTCTGATAACCCAACGGTAGCAACTTGCGGATCGGTAAAAATAACGGCAGGCATGATTGATAAGTCTAGCTTCAAGTTATCACCAGTCATATTTGAACCGGCACGGCTGCCTGCAGCCGCCGCAACATACACATATTGAGGTATGGTTGAGCAATCACCTGCAGCGTAGATATGAGAAACATTTGTCTCAAGCTTTTCATTAACAAGGACAGCGCCAGATCCATCGGTCCTGACACCTACTACATCTAAATCAAGTCCTACAGTGTTTGCGTGACGACCTGTAGATATCAATAACTTCTCACAGAGCACTTGCTCATCTTCGGTCTGTATGAAAAAACCATTGTCATCATGAGTGATTCGAGTGACTTGGGTATTATTTATTATTTCAATGCCCTCTTTCTCAAAACACTGACTTAATCTATCACCCAACAGTGGATCCTCACTTTTCAACAAGGTACTGCGCGCTAAAATAGTAACTTGGCAACCTAATCGAGCATATGCCTGAGCAATTTCTACAGCGACAACCGATGAGCCAATTACTGCAAGGCTCTTAGGTAGCTCTTTTTCGAACAACGCTTCTGTTGAAGTCCAATAGGGGGTGTTTTGTAGTCCTTCTATTTTAGGGAAAGTGGGTGTTGAGCCTGTTGCAATAAGAAATTTGTCTGCAAGTAGTGTTACTTCTGTACCGTCAGCATGGGTAATGTTCAGCGCATTTTTGCTACTAAACCGCGCATACCCCTTAATCAAGGTTAATGCCGGATTGTTTTTCAGTATATTTTGGTATTTGGCAGTTCTCAATTCGTCAACGCGACTGATTTGTTGATGCGATAAAAGCGTGCGGTCTATCTTAGGTTCGTGGTCTTCAATGCCTGTAAAAGGGTTGCTTCGTTGTTGATGTGCTAATTGAGCGGCGCGGATGAGAATTTTAGATGGAACGCAGCCGACATTAACACAACACCCGCCTATAACGTCGGCTCCTTCTATTATGGTGACCCTTGCACCATTTTCTGCCGCTTTAATGGCGCACGAGAATGCCGCAGATCCACTGCCAATAATAGCAACATGAAGTTGCTTCGCCTTGCTTGCACAACAATTAGAGCTGCCTTGTGCGTTCATAGATTAATCGCTACTTTTTACGTTTGACGAATAGCCTGCATTCTCGGTGGCTGCCATTAACTCTTTTGTATTGGTTTTCGTATCGTCGAAAGTAACAATAGCTTCATTTGGCTCATATGTGGCTTCGACTGTTTTCACACCTTCCACTTTTTTCAGTGCTAATTTGACCGTAACGGGACAAGTAACACAATTCATGCTTGGTACTTCTAGCGTGACTGTTTTTAACTCTGCCCACGCGGTGGTGCTTGAAAGTAAAGCCATCGTAAGTAATAGTTTTTTCATAATATTTTCCTGTTTTAAAATGTTTTAGGGATTGTGTAAGGTTCTTGAAATCAGATTAACCAAACTAGCCAATAGTTACTTGTGACCAAAACAAGTGCTATTAATGACGTTATCCAAAAGGCAATTTGACGACGACGCCTTGTTTGCGGAATTGCGCAGACACTGCCTGGTTGGCATTTTTCAATCGGCCGATGGATTTTATAACCTGCATAGCCAAGGAAGAGCATGACGGTCACTACAAAAACTGGACGGTATGGTTCAAAAGCGGTTAGGCTACTAATCCATGAGCCACTTATTCCAAGCAACAATAGGACTAACGGACCTACACAACAAATGCCTGCCCCGATCGCCGCGATAATACCTCCCACCATCGGCATTTTAGAGTCGTCGTTGATCATATTTAATCTCGATATTGGATAAGATAGCACCGAGTATAAAGTATGTACCTTAGTACAGAGTCAAGCTTGATTAGTTATTTCATTGTGATTTGTTAGCGGGATGCTCTAGATAGTTAGATACATTTACTTTGGTGACAAGGCATTAATAATGGGGCAATGGCTATCATCATCATTCGTCTGACACTTAGTGATGCTCTCCAATAGCGCATGCTCTAATTGTTTTAGGTCTTCCAGCTTAGATTGCACAGATGCAAGTCTCTGTTTTGCTAGCGCTTCTACCTTGCTACAGCACTCGCTATTTAACGACAGCAGAGATTCTATTTCTTTAAGCGTAAATCCTAATTCTTGAGCGCGTTTTATGAATCGGATCCTATCAACCGTTTCCTTAGGATATACTCGATAACCCTCAGAGGGCTTTTGTGGCTGACTGATTAAGCCATTGCGCTCATAAAAGCGAATAGTTTCTTTATTCACACCGATTAGTTTTGCAATCTTTCCGATTGTCCCTGACATAAGCGAATCACCTCTACAATATAATTGTAAGACACAAGTAGTTATATCAAGGGCTTAAGCCGAGATATTGCCTAACTAAATGTCAAATGTAGCTATTGAACTTTTCTATCTTTACCTGATGCTGCTCGGCGTTTTCGCTCCACTTGCACATAAACTGTGTCAGTGGTCGCACTACTTGAATGACCTAGATCCTCAGATAAATCTTTCAAAGGCCTGTCACGTTCAATCTCCATGCTGGCACCGGTGTGACGCAAGTAATGTGTCGTTGCTTCATTTAATTTCTGTGCGGCTTCTACTCCTTGTTCTGACTTCATCTTATCGAAAGCTGCGTCAAATACTTGCTGCACGAGCCTGGATATTTGACGGCTTGTTAAACCTCCACGACCTCGTATTTTTTCGACCAACACGGTTTGTTCACCTTTGGATGGCAACGGTGACAGTCCACGCCATTCTCTATATCGTTTCAAAAACGTAAGATAACCCGGTGGTACCGTGATATCTCTAATCTTTTTGCCTTTTCCATAGGCCTTAAACCACCAGTTGTTATCCTCATCTGTCCAAAAATGACTCATCAACGGTGTCCAATCTTGGCGTTCTGAGAGCTCTGAAAGCCTTAAGAATAGGGTTTTCATGGTAGCAATAACGAATAAATTGCGCTCCACAAGCGGATCGTTATCAGCCATCTCAACTGCGGTATCTAAGAGATATTGCCATTGCTGTTCTGTTAATCGACTGATCGTTTTCACCTGACTGTCTTTTATCAAATATTTACAGTCACGTTTTGCTAATGGAATAGGATTGCCGAAACAAATTTCTTCATCGATGAGATGGCGATAAAAAGAGCTTAATGCCACAAAGGTAGATTCGAGGGTCTGCAATGACGGTTGGTACTTTTTCGGATCAAGCACTCTTTCCTTATCGTATTTAGGCGGCGTTTGTCTGAACGGCGTCCACTTAAGGTTTGAAGCAAAGTAACCATTATTGAGGCTAAATCGATCATGGAGCTGCGTACTTATCCATTTAACCGGTGGCGCCACACAAAAATCAATGTATCGCAAAATATCTGATTTGCGTAAATCGTCTACTGGCTGCTTATCCACCATGAAAACCCACAGTAGAAACTTTTCGATATCATTTCTAAAACGCACATAGGTGTGTTGTGATTTGTTGCGACCGATATATAAAAGATATTCTTTCGCCCAGTCCCAGTGTTGTCTCATCCATGTTGGTTGCTTATCTAAGAATGAACGTAGCTGTGGATAGTCAGACAGACTGAGTTCTGCCAGCTCAGTATACGTGGGAAACAACGGTGTGGGTTTAGTGTTGGCCAAGTGTGTTTTTATTGTAGGTTAAGATGACAACACTATAACGTACCCTTACACCCTATGTCTAATACTGAACCGTATTAGACATACGGGGTGTTACATGTAAAAACTGTAACTAACTTGAGGTTTTTCGCCTACATCAACATATTTCATTATATCGCCTACTTTTTTGGCACACTCAAGCGTTATCGGTAGTCGCCCATCTAGCTGTGTGTTATTCCAATTCATTTTGGTCAAACCCAGAATTTCCTCTGCTAATTCTTCTAATGATGAATCGTTTTCATACACATCTATTTTCAATGGATTAGGTACATACGCGCCAGGATAAGTTTGATAAAAATCGATGGTGCCGCGTGTGTACAGAACGCCTTCATTTTCATTTATTGAAAGTAATGTACCTCTCTTTGGTGGATAGCTTGTTTGACTAAATAATCGTATATCCGTATTCGTGATAGAAACAAAGTCCTTCGAACGCACGCTTTTCTCTTCTAGCACGCGACAAAACCCTCTGATTTCTGTGTCGCGAAATTTTGAAGTCTTATGTATAACGATTCTGGCTGGCATTTGCATCAACGCTTTATCGTATTCAGATAACGCTGAGCTTAACAAATTGTATGCTTGTTCTTCTGACATAAATGGTCGCTTGTCATTTTTGTCAATGACTACAGGTGTTCCGCGCAAAATAACGCCATGACCAAATTCATCAAATACTTGCGCAAGACTTGTTGATATAGTCTCACCATCCCGACTCTTGTAGAACCCGATACCGACGTAACAACTTTTTGGCTTAAATCGTTCTTCTTTTAATCTCCACGGGACAGTCTTGTTGCCTTTATAGTACAAAGCCGTTGCAAAATTCCAGGCACGAGTAGCATCGTCTTGATTGCCCCTATTCGCTTTGCCTGTTAACAACGTACTCTCTAGAACAAGTTGCAACGGTATACCAAGGTGCATACACTTGGCTTTCAACAGGCGTCTAAAGTCGTGCTCCATGTATTGCTCTATTGCACCGGTATCTTTTTTTGAGCCAGAATCTTTCTGCGTCAATGACACGAATAGCTCTTCTGGTATCACGCATATTATGACATCAATGGCTCGATTTTCTGCGAGAAATTGGACTTGTTCGTAATATAAGTTAACTGCTGTGACTACTCGCTCTTCTCTTGTTTTGATACGGCTAACTTTCACAATTGAGGATTTCTGAATTGCACGAGTAAAACTTGGTGAAGATAATAATCGCGTGAAAAAACCATAGTCCGCCGAAACGCCACCAAATCCTTTAAACAGGTTTGATAATTCACTTTCTTTTCCGACGATACCATTGCGACATAAGTCCAACCAAACGTCTAGTTTATCTACCCCCTCTCCCCTGCCTACTATTCCAAGTCTAAGCTCTGAACGCCTAAGTTCATCCTTCGTATCATAAACACCCATTCGTTCAATTCCATTACGCGGACAAATATGAGTTCCTTTACCAAATTCTAATAGTGGCTCTTCAATTACGGTAACCTTCACTCGTTATTCCTCCTCATCGATATCGACTACATCTTCAGTGATGTTTTCTGGAACAAGCTGAATCAGGGAGCCAAACTTAACTTCTTGGTCTGTCATTTGAGAAAGATAAAAAGCAATGAACCGAGTTAAATTTCGAACAGCTTGATTATTTTCAAGCTTCTTCTGCTTCGTTACTAGCTTGTCGTGAAAACGGCTTCGTCGAAAAGAGTTATAGGTATAAAGCCAACTTGGCACAATCAAGGCATGGTAGTGACCCATTGTATAAATAAACCTTAATTTAAAGCTTAAGTGCTTGTAATGCGCTAGACTTCCTGGCTCTTTTTTACTATCAACACGCTCAAAAACTGTTCTATGGGCTGTTTTCATGCCTTTCCATGTTTCTTTTCTATGAGTTTGCTTTTCGCTTTCTCTGTTGAAATAAAATTGCTTTTCATACATATCGAAATTTACATTATGTGGTAGCAGTTGCTCCCGTATTTGACCTTGAAGCAGCGACTTAAACACATTTTCATATTCGACATATTCTGAGTTATATAACTCATCACTACCGACTTCCTCGATTGTTCCGACATCAATTAGAGACTTAAGCGCAGTGTTAGCTTCGAAGTCATCAAACGTGAAAATTTTCCCATCATGAAAGGCCCATCCTACAAATCTAGACCCTTCAAGTTGTAGAGCAAGACGAATGCACATGAGCATATCTGACTTTCTGCCCTTGTATTCTAGTTCTTTCTTTGCTCGGGAAAGCACATCCTTTTTGTTTATTGTTGTCTCAGCGATGAAAACCTTTGGCGGAAAGTTAATGGGCGCTAGATTTGACGTGAATACAACTGGTACATCAGTTTTGGGTTCGCGTAGCGCTAAATAACCATCAATTTCACCAAGAATGAGTTTAAATTCATGCAATATGCGACGTTGTGCAGTTACTCTTAAGTCTGTTAGTTTTGACAAAATGTCACCGCAATCTATGATCTGCGTTTTCGCATTAAAGCTAAATGTCGGTCCCGTTATTTTATCAATGGCCTGTTGAGAATAGCTCTTCTGTTTGCCTACAAGCATCAAAATAAAGAGCTCATCAAAGTTTGACTGGTAGTCTTTATCAATAAAGATTGAGAGTGTTTTCTTGACCTTTTCAAGGTCTGTAGTTGCGGTTACCTGAAATGCGACCCGATCATATTCATCTCCTAAGTCTATTCCAGGATAATTCTTCTGCTTGGCATTCAAATTGTGCAGCTTTGGTAGGTGAAACAACTCTTTAAGGATGGGAATAAAAGCATCTTCCATCGCTAAATTTATGTCTAAGCGGCCTTGCTTGCTCGCAAGCTCTACTTGAGTCACTACTCTGGCTACAACTTCGCGAAGTTCGTTTTCAACATTTAATACATCCATGTGACTCCCTCTACCCTACTGATAATATATACAGTATACATTGGTGCTCAGTTTTTATAAATCAAGTCTCACATCGTAGACTTGTAAAAATTAAACGAACGTCATAACTTAGGTATGTATCGATTAGTCTCTCGCATATACTTTTGAAACTCATCCCCATGGGCTTCTATTAAATATGGCTCTTCAATTTCTCGAACAATCAGTTCAATGCAAATCCAGCATATTAATGCGCAAGCCCATAGCAGTAGATGTGGGAATGTGAGACACAACCCCAGCCAAAATATAAAAATCCCGAAATAAATCGGGTTTCTAGACTTTGCATAAATACCATGCGTAATGAGCGTCGTCGTTTCTTTCTTGTCGACACCAATTCGCCATGAATCACCCATTTGGATTTGAGATAAGAGCGTGACGAGTATTCCACAAGTCCCGATCACGAAACCCAAAGATTGAAACGGCAAAGAAGCAACAAAGAAAGGGGTCACTTGTCCTAAATAACCCATGACTACTACACCAAACGCTAGGCAAAATGTAATCACAAAAATAGTACCGGGCAAAATCTCTATCATCGGAGCGCTCAGCGAGGCTGCTCTAATGCCAAAATCCCCATTCCTTTTATATTGCACAAAGCTTCGAGCAACTACTGCAAGCAATATAAAAGCACTTATCAACACGAGAGAAATCATACCTACCCTTATTAGTCATATCATAAAAATATGATTATAAAGTCTATACTTAATATAGGGTCAACACATATTGATGACGTTTAAGTGTAATAAGTGAAATTGGGGCATTAACTAACAACGGCTAATGCCCCAAATGTGGCTAATTCTTCCTGCTGTGCACAAGTCGGTATAAAACAGGTAAAACTATTAATGTAAGTAAGGTAGAAGATATTATCCCGCCAATAACTACCGTCGCTAACGGACGTTGTACCTCTGCTCCCGTCCCTACATTCAGCGCCATCGGCACAAAACCAAGGCTTGCAACCAATGCCGTCATCAGTACCGGCCGCAAACGCGTTAATGCACCATCAACAATAGCGTTAATTAACTCTCCTGTCTCTTCCAGCCTTTGACGGATAAACGACAACATAACTAAACCGTTAAGCACAGCAATGCCAGACAGCGCAATAAAACCAACGCCTGCTGATATAGACAAGGGCATGTCTCTTACCCATAGCGCAAAAACGCCACCTGTTAATGCTAAAGGCACACCGGTGAAAATTATCAATGCATCTTTCACGGAGCCAAAGGCTATGACTAGCAATGCAAGAATTAAGAATAGCGTCGCTGGGACAACAAGGCTCAATCGCTGACTCGCACTTTCAAGCTGTTCGAACGTGCCGCCATAGTCCACCCAATACCCACTTGGTAATGCGACATTTTCTGCTATCTGCATTTTTGCTTCAGTGACAAACGAGCCTAGGTCGCGCTCTCTTACATTCGCCGTTACCACAATACGGCGCTTGGCGTTTTCTCGGCTGATTTGACTGGGTATACTGGCATATTCAAGTGTTGCAACCTCTGCTATAGGCACATAATCACCAGTCCCTGTCATAATAGCTATGCTGCCTAGCGTATCAAGATTATTGCGAATATCCTCTGAGTAGCGAACGACCATCTCGAATCGCCTGTCGCCCTCGAATATCAAGCCTGCTTCTTTGCCGCGAATCGATGCGCTTAACCATATTTGCAAATCAGTAACGTCCAAATTATAACGCGCTAAAGCATAAGGCTTGGGGTTCACGGTAAAGATAGGAATCTCATCAACTTGCTCAACGCGTGCATCCGCAGCGCCGGGTATATCTTGCAGTACCGCTAATATATCACCGGCCGAATCGCGCAGTTTATCTAAATCGTCACCATAAATTTTTATACCTAAGTCGGCTCTAACGCCACTAATTAATTCGTTAAACCGCATTTGTATAGGTTGAGTAAACTCGTAATTATTGCCGGGCACGCTTTGAAGTTCACGCTCCATTTGCTCGACAAATTCGGCTTTAGATAAAGTAGGATCTGGCCATTGGTCGATAGGTTTCAACATCACAAACGTATCGGTAACATTAGGCGGCATCGCATCTGTGGCAACTTCTGCCGTGCCGGTTTTAGCAAAGACAGTGCTCACTTGTGGGTACTGCAAAATGACGTCTTCAAGCCTTTTTTGCATATCCACGGCTTGTTCAATGCCAGTGCCGGGCACTCGCATAGCGTGCAAGGCAATATCACCCTCATCAAGCTGTGGAATAAATTCAGAGCCAAGACGCATGCTTAACCAAACGCTCACAATAACCAGTAATGTCGCTAAGCCTATTACTAACCAACGTAGTTTCAGCGCCCATAACAGAACAGGACGATACACTGATTTCGCCCCTACTATGATTGGACTCTCTTTTTCACTGACTTTACCCGACATAAACATCGCAACGGCTGCTGGCACAATAGTGATTGAGAACACCATCGCGGCAAGTAATGCCAAGATGACGGTGGCCGCCATCGGGTGAAACATCTTACCTTCTACCCCTGTTAAACTGAAAATAGGGATATACACAATAGTAATAATCATCACGCCGAATAAACTTGGACGGATCACCTCATTGGTTGCCTCATACACGACTTCAAGTCTTTCCTTGATGGGCAGCATCGCGCCAGTTCGCCGCTGTGCTTCACTTAAGCGTCTAACGCAGTTTTCAACGATAATAACCGCACCATCTACAATTAACCCGAAATCTAGCGCCCCTAAGCTCATTAAATTTGCGCTTACGCCTGTTTGCACCATCCCCGTTATTGTGGCGAGCATAGCGAGCGGTATCACAGCGGCGGTAATGATGGCGGCTCTTATATTGCCAAGTAGAAGAAACAACACCACGATTACCAGTAATGCGCCCTCAACAAGGTTTTTACGCACGGTATTGATGGCTTTATCTACCAGCGCTGTCCTATCGTAAACGGTTTCTATTATTACACCTTCGGGCAAGCTAGCTTGAATTTCGTCCACTTTGTCAGCCACTGCCAAGGCCACAGTACGACTATTTTCACCAATGAGCATCATAGCAGTGCCTAAGACAGTTTCCTTACCCTCTCGTGTCGCAGCTCCCGTTCGAAGCTCTTTGCCAATAGCCACCTCGGCAATATCGTTGACGGTCACTGGAGATTGGTTAGTAAGTGACACCACTACATTACCTATATCTTCAATTGTGGCCAGCTGTGCTTGAGAGCGTACCAGTATTTGTTGACCGTTACGTTCGATATATCCGGCACCTTGGTTGGCATTGTTTCGCGCCAATGCCCGCAGCAGATCGTCAGTGCTCACACCATAATTAAGCATACGTTGAGGATCAGGATTCACATGATATTGCTTGGTGAATCCACCAATAGCATTAACCTCTGTAATACCTTTTACTAAAGCGAGTTGAGGTTTCACCACCCAGTCATGCATCTCTCTTAGTGCCATCGCATCAAAGTCTCTGCCGTCAGTCGTCAATGTACCTGGCTCAGCGCTGAGTGTGTACATGTAGATTTCACCCAAACCCGTGGCAATCGGCCCCATTTCTGGCTCGATACCCTCAGGTAACTGACTTTTGATAATGCCTATCCGCTCATTAATGAGGTTTCTGGCAAAATACAGGTCGGTGCCTTCTTCAAATACGGCGGTAACTTGTGACAAGCCATAACGAGATAGTGAACGGGTATAATCCAAGTTTGGCAAACCCGCTAAGGCGTTTTCTACCAAAAAGGTGATGCGTTGTTCAGTTTCAAGCGGCGAATAACCAGTTGCTTGTGTATTTATTTGAACTTGGACATTGGTGATATCGGGTACGGCGTCAATGGGCAGCTTTTGATAACTAAATAAGCCAAAACCAATGACTAAAAAACTCAGCATCAAAAATATACCGCGCCTGTCTATTGCAGTGCGAATAATGGAAGCTAGCATGTTAAGCCTCCCTTAAAACCTTGCAGTAGCAAACATGTATATTCGGGTTGTATTGAGGCATTAATGGTCATGACCGGCCTCCGATTTTTCCAGATCTGCTTTGATCAGGTAACTATTGGTAGCCACCACACGCTCACCTATTTCAATGCCGCTTATGACTTCAATATAGCGACCATCAGTTACACCGAGCTGCACGGGGCGTGGTTTATATTCATTATCATTGTTAACAAATACCACTTGCTTGTCTTCATACTCTTGAATGGCAGTCACAGGCACCATATGACTCACGGCCTTGGTGGCTGTCGTTACCTGTGCTTTTACCAAAGTGCCTAATGGCCAATAGCCACTGCTATTGTCAACAGTGACATTGGCAAGCGAATGCGGACTACTATCGGCAGATGGCGTAAGGTAGGCAATTTCAGATAGCTGTTCAAAGTTTGCATGCCTTAATTCAACAGCTTGCCCAACTTCAATTTGGCCGAGGTGCTGCGAGAACACGGTTAACTGTGCCCACACATCCTTGTAGTTGGCTAAGGAAAATAGTACTTGTCCGTTTGATAACTCACCATTGTTGGCATGCCGCGCTATTACGTTGCCATCAAATGGAGATGTAATTGAGTAGCTTTTTAAACTCTCATTTGACTCTACGACCGCTAAAATATCTCCTTTTTTAACTGTGTCGCCAATGTTGACTTTGACATCTTTGATCACACCGTCAAAACGCGCCCTGATATGACTCAAAGAAGCAGGATCTGCACTTATTCGGCCATAAAGCGTGGTCGAGAGTGCAATGTCGCCAGCAATGACATTTGTGGTGGTAATGCCATTTTGCACAGCAGTCTCGTCGCTCATCGTAATCACTTCACCTGCGTGTTTATCATCCTCATGAGAATCACCGTCTGCATGTTTGTCTCCGCCGCTCACCGTCCCATGTATCATCATTAGCGTGACGCTTAAAACGAGTACTTTTAATATTGTGAATGTTTTTAATTGAGTAAATTTATTCATGATTGTTACTTCTTATCGAAATGTTTGATGGTTGCCGCATATTGATGTTGTGCGCTAACTTTTTGGAAGCGCTGCTCTTTGCAGTATCCGTTTTTGCAGTGCTGCTTTGTGAAGCCTTAAGTGCGAGACCGGTTAGCGTTTCAATTTCTGTTTTGCTTAGGTGCACTTGAGACGCCGCCTCAATTAATGTCAGGCGCGTATTTAAGAACTCTTGTCGAGTAGATACCCACTCCAAATAGCTAAACCGGCCATCTAAATAGGCGCTTTCGACTAAATCCAAAGCTTCTATAAGAGGCGGTATGACAGTTTGTTGGATAGCGTCAACCTCTAATAATGCGCGGGTGTGCTCACCTAAGGCTTGATTAACTGAATATAAAAGACTGCGCACATTACTCTGTTTTTGCACCTCTATTGCATCAAGGCGAGCTTTGTGCGCCTCGTATTCACCTAGGTTTCGTTTTTGTTGAAACAATGGCACGCTGATCCCCGCTATTAAAGCAGTTTCATCAATACCTTGTATTCGTCGAACACCCGCTGTCCACTCAATGTCAGCTCGATTGTTGGCTTGCACTAACCTAAGCTGCGCTGCTTGAACACGGCTTTGTTTTGCCAACAACTCTATATGCGGACTGCTTTGGATAGCGGCAGAAAGCATCTCGAATGACCCTATGTCTTGAAACGCAAAAAGCTTACCTTCCACACGCTTAAAAGTGGGCGTTTGTTCGCCCCACATGATGGCAAGACTTCGCAATGCAAATTGAAGAGCTTCTTGGGCTAATTTAACATCGAGTTTTGCTTGGGCTAGCGCTGCTTGGGCGCGTTTTTGCTCTAGCAATGGAGACGCGCCTGCATCAACGCGCTTAGAAACTGCGTTATAGGTATAGAGTGCAAGTGTCTCTGCGTCGTTTTGCACGTCTAAGGTGGCCTGTAATACGAGTGCTTCGATGTAACGACGATTCAGCTCTCCAAGGACATCTAATGTGCGTATTTTCTTTTCCACCTCTTGTTGTATTTTACGCTCAGAGAGTACGTCTAATCTTGCACTAGGCTTGTCGTTGAGCTGTAGTACAGATGACAAGGTCAAACTGACTTCGAGCTCCTTAATGCCCGACACCTCGCCGGTTCCCATAAAGTTCTCTAGTTCAATCCCAGCATTCAGCGCGGGTTTAAGCACGGCGGTTTTTGATTCACCGTCAATTACTCGCTGTCTAAATTCAAACTCATACAAACTTGGATTATTGGCAAGTGTAAGTCTTATTGTATCTTCAAGGCTCAGCGTTTCTCGCAAGGGCGCTTGATCACCTTCATCTAAATAGCGACTAGTTTGCACCGCTTGTGCGGTAATTGGACTCAATGTTAAGCCCAGCATGCAAGCGAACGCCATGGCGCGTGCATGCACAAAAATATGAAACATTTTCATTAGAATATCCTGATAATTTTTCAATATTCAGTGACGCGCTTTTTTTCAGCGAGACACTATCGAAAGCGATATTAGGATAGTGTTTTGGGTGGGCGTAGTAATCGGTTGATGGGTGCGTCGATGATCGCATCCAAATAATTAAAGTTGTGGGTAGACACCACAGATTGTAGATTGTTAATGTCGTGCTGACCTAACCACTGCGCATGCGTACCGTGGCAGTGGCCACAATGATGGCAATCGGCAGGGTTATGGTGATCAGCTTTTGCTGACTCACCAAGCACTTTAGTTGGAATATCGTTTGAAGCTTGATTGTGCTCTGAATGCTGATGTTCATGTTGCAAATGTTGTGTGTCTACTGCATGAAAATCTAATGAATTGGCCACAGCAGAAAACGACTGAAAGAGTATCAGCGAGATCATGATGTAACTTATTCGTTTTAAATTTCCCATAAGTGCTAGTTTACCAAGCCTATTTCACTTCGTCACGACATTGTTCATCGGCAAATTCCAGCTCTACTGTAGTATGTTCAAAATGATATTTGGCTAATGAGCTTTGTATGCTCTCTTTTAATGACTGAATGTGTTCAACACTGACTTCCCCCTTTAAGACAAGGTGGACGGTCATCACATTGCGCTCTCCGTCTAAAGACCAAATGTGAAAATGATGGAGGTCGCTTACCTTATCGTTTGCAAGCAAGTCGTTTCGGATTGTTGACATTTGCTCTTCATCTGGCGTTGCCTGTAAAAATAGCATCAGGGTTTCTTTAAGGTTACGAAACACATTGAAGAGGATGAACAAAGTGAAGCCAATGGATAAGATGGGATCTAAAATCGCCCAAGGCTTAAACATTAAGACGACGGATACAATAAATACTGCCACCCAACCGAGAACGTCTTCTAGCAAATGCCAATTAAGCACTCGTTCGTTTAACGACGTTCCTTCGCTTAGTTTATAAGCGGCGAAACCGTTTACTGCCATACCAAAAATAGATAGGGCTAACATCCCCTCTACTTGGGGCATTTCAGGCGCAGCCAAACGAGGGATCGCTTCAAACAATATCCAAATAGAGCCTACCGTGAGCACTAAACCGTTAATCAACGCGCCCAATAAAGAAAAGCGCTTATATCCATATGAGAAGGTTTTATTAGCTGATTTATCGCTAAGCTTATTCAATCCCCACGCTGTGCCAATTGACAAACTATCGCCGAGGTCATGCACCGCGTCTGCCATGATAGCGGTGCTGTTGGTCAGCCAACCACCAATAAACTCGATGATGGTGAACACCACATTTAAAAAGAACGCCCAGCCAATGCGCCTTGATGCATCGTCTGAATTGCCATCTGAGTGTGTATGGCTATGTGAATGATTATGACTGTGCATGTTTAATCTTATCCAAGATTGCTTTATTTGCTTGTGAAATAGGCATGGGTTTAAACGGGCTGACATTTGCCCCGCCAGTATTGCCCTCTGGCAACAAACCAACAGCCGTTTTGGTAACAGCACCAATCAGCCTGAAAAGTTGCCCAAAGACTTCTTTAGTATCCTTGCGTTTTAATCCAAATTTGAGCATTTCATAGTGCACTAGGGTATGGTGATAAGTTGAATGCTGACCAATCACATGTGCATCTTCCAATGCTGTAAATCCAGCCTCATCATCTTTATTTGTAAATGACTTATGTGCTTCGTTTAATTTCTGGGTTACGTAAGGCTTTGCTGCTTGAGTAAAATTCATAAAACTTCTCCATTAGATGCGCTGTTATTACGAAGTTCTTGCTTAGCATCTTTTAAGATTAAGATTGCACCCCGCAAGACGATAATTGAAACAATAAAGCCAATCACTAAATCAGGCCAGCGAGTGTCAAATAGATAAACCGTCACTCCCGCTACAATGACGCCCACGTTGGCAATAACGTCATTCGCCGAGAAAATCCAACTCGCTCGCATATGTACTTCGCCGCTCTTCTGTTTTCTTATGATTGCCAAACATATAACGTTAGCGATTAGGGCAACAAAACCCATCCCAATCATTAACAATGACTCGGGGTCACTGCCTAATATCGAACGACGAGCAATATCAAATAAAATAATGAGGCCTAGAATCAATTGAAAATATCCGCTAATTTTTGCGGCGTTTGCTTTGTGAATGATGGTTTTACCCACAGCATAAATACCAATGCCATACACCACCGCATCCGCAAGCATATCCAGTGAATCTGCAATAAGCGCGGTTGAGTCAGCCAATAACCCTACACTCATTTCAACGACGAACATCACTGCATTAATGCCTAATAACCAATACAACACCCTTTTTTGTTCTTGGTCTTTGATTTCAATGTCGCACCCACAGCCGCTCATAAAAACACTCGCTTTACTGACTCATGACACAAGTGTAAACTCTATACTTGGTATAGAGTCAAGCGCATCAGGTAAAGAAAAATGAAAATTGGACAGTTAGCAGATAAAACAGGCCTAAGTATCCAAACTATTCGCTTTTATGAACGAAAGAAGCTGTTATCAGCACCACAGCGCACGCAATCGAATTATCGACTTTACTCGGACGAAGCGCTAAAGCAGTTGCTGTTTATTAAGCAATGCCGTGCGCTAGATATGACTATTGAAGAGATTAATCTAGTTCTTGAAACGCGCGCGAACCCAGACTATAGTTGCGAGAGTGTCAATGCGACAATTGATAAGCATATTGAAGATATCGAAAGTCGCATCATTGAGTTGAATGCATTACAAAAGACACTCCTCTCATTTCGTTCAGCTTGTGAGGATGATAAAAAAGTAAAAGACTGCGGCGTCTTACAGCAGTTGGATAATATCGTTACTTCTCGAGCGTCAACCAATTAAATAGTAATAAGAGTTTAGGTTTTTACTAAGTATATAAGCGACAGAGCCTGCTGCCGCTTATACTGTCTATTTATTTGCGCCGCCACAAATAGTAAACAGCAGGCAGCACAATAAGCGTAAGTATTAAGGCGCTGACCATTCCCCCCACCATTGGCGCAGCAATACGGCTCATCACTTCTGATCCCGTACCCGTGCCATACATAACTGGAAGCAAACCAAATATTATGGAAGTAGACGTCATCATCACGGGCCTGATCCGCATTTGAGAGCCTTCAATCACCGCATTTTTTAAATCATCTTGGTTATAATTGTCGCCTAACTCTTTCACTTTATTGTCTATGTATGCCAGCATAATTATTCCAATTTCCACTGCCACGCCTGCAAGGGCGATAAAGCCTACCCCCACTGCAACTGAAAAATTAAAGTTCTCTAGGTATAACAACCAAATACCGCCAATTAAGGCAAAGGGAAGCGTGCCAATAATCATGGCCACCTGTGGAAAGCTACGAAAGTTGGCATATAACAATATGATGATAATCGCGAGTGTAAGTGGCACAACATAGGTCAATTTCGCTTCCGCTCGTTGCATGTATTCATATTGACCACTCCATGTAATCGAGTAGCCTGCCGGCAATGACACTTGTTCACGCACCACGTCAATTGCCTTATTGACGTAGTTGCCAATATCAACATCTTCGATATCGACATAAACCCAGCCATTGGGTCTCGCATTTTCACTTTTAATACCTGGCGGCCCATCAATAATATCAATATTTGCAACTTCACCGAGTTCGATATGTGCACCAGATGGGGTGACAAAAGGTAATTTTCTTAACTGTTCCGGTGAGTCGCGATAAGACTGTGGAAACCGCACTTGGACGGGGTAACGCTCTAAACCTTCGACGCTGGTCGTTAAGTTCATGCCACCTACAGCGCTAGCTATAAATGATTGCACGTCAGCAATGTTTAAGCCAAATCGAGCAGCTTTAAGGCGGTTAATATCAATATTGATATACCTGCCGCCAGCCACACGCTCTGCGTAGACAGATACGGTGCCTTCTACCTCCGATAATACCTGCTCAATGTCTTGCCCTATTTGTTGAATCACTGCCAAATCAGGTCCGCCAATTTTGATCCCCACAGGCGTTTTAATACCGGTTGCCAGCATATCAATGCGGGTTTTAATGGGCATCACCCACGCATTGGTGAGTCCTGGGAAATCCACTAAGTTGTTTAGCTCATCTATTAGGCCTTTAGTATCTACGCCTGCTCGCCACTGTGATTGAGGTTTTAGTTGAATAAAGGTCTCTATCATCGTTAAAGGCGCTGGGTCGGTTGCGGTATCCGCCCTGCCCACTTTCCCAAAAACGGTTTCAACTTCGGGCAGCGTTTTAATCAATTTATTAGTTTGCTGCAAAATATCGCGCGCCTCACCAATCGACACCCCAGAATAAGTCGTTGGCATATACATCAAATCGCCCTCATCCAATGGCGGAATGAATTCACTTCCAATCTTGTTAAGCGGCCATAAACCCACCATCAAAACAACAATCGACAGTAAAATGGTTGTTTTAGGAAAAGCTAAAACTGTCTTAAGTACAGGTTGATAAGCACTCATCAAAGCGCGATTTATTGGGTTTTTGCGTTCAGGTAAAATATTCCCTCTCACAAAGTATCCCATTAACACCGGTACTAAGGTAATAGCCAAAACCGCAGCTGCGGCCATTGCGTAAGTTTTGGTATAGGCAAGGGGCGAAAACATACGACCTTCTTGCGCTTCTAAGGTAAAAACAGGCACGAAACTTACTGTGATGATGAGTAAACTGAAAAATAGCGCAGGTCCGACTTCAGATGCAGATTTGGCAACTATCTCCCAACGATTTTCGTTGGTTAGAGGCGTTTTCTCGATGTGTTTGTGCATGTTTTCAATCAAGACAATCGCGCCGTCTATCATTGCCCCTATGGCAATTGCAATACCGCCTAAAGACATAATATTCGCGTTGATACCCTGAATATGCATGATAATAAACGCACTTAGAATACCAATAGGCAGACTAATAATAGCAACAAGCGATGAGCGAACATGAAACAAAAATATCACGCATATCAATGCCACAACACCAAACTCTGCAAGCAGCTTTTTGCTTAAGTTATTCACCGACCGCTCAATTAAGGCTGAGCGATCATACACGGTAGTGACTTCAACACCGTCAGGTAAACTGGCTTTAAGCGTGTCTAATTTGGCTTTTACGCCATTTATGGTGGCTTGAGCATTTTCACCAAAGCGCATGACTACGATGCCACCGACCGTTTCACCTTGCCCATTGAGATCAGCCAATCCGCGCCGCATTTGCGGCCCAATTTCAACCTGGGCAATATCTTTGATTAACAAAGGGGTGCCTGTTTTAGTTGCTCCCGTTCCAACGGGAATATTTTCTATATCTTGTTGACTGGCAATATAGCCTGTTGTTCTTATCATATATTCAGCTTCGGCCATGTCGACAACAGATGCGCCAGTTTCTTGATTTCCTCGTTGAATGGCCATTTGTATATGTGATAAGGGAATGTTGTAGGCCTGAAGTTTCCGTGGGTCGACCATGACTTGATATTGTTTGACCATCCCGCCAATACTGGCCACTTCGGACACGCCCTGAACCGTTTGCAGCTCGTACTTTAAAAACCAGTCTTGTAAGCTTCTAAGCTCGCTTATATCGTATTGTCCTGTTGGATCTGTTAATGCATACATATATACCCAGCCAACGCCAGTGGCATCGGGCCCCAGTTGTGGCTTGGCCGATTCTGGTAGATTAGGAATAACTTGTGATAAGTATTCCAGTACGCGACTACGAGCCCAGTACAAATCGGTGCTATCATCAAAAATAATATACACATAAGAATCGCCGAAAAAAGAGAACCCTCGTACCGTTTTAGCACCCGGCACAGATAACATCGCCGTTGTTAATGGATAGGTCACTTGGTCTTCAACAACTTGTGGGGCTTGCCCTGGATACGATGTTTTTACAATCACCTGCACATCCGATAAGTCGGGTATAGCGTCTATAGGCGTATTTTTGATGGAATATAAACCTGCACCCACTAATATTAGCGTAGCGAGTAAAACGAAAAAGCGGTTATGGATGGACCAATGTATAATGGCTGAAATCATTGAGAGTCACCTTGAACATTGACTTTGCCCATGTCGTCCATGAAATGAACAGTCCTTACTTCATACATTCCCGTATCAGACTTTATTATTTCGACATGTACTTCCTGCCCTATTGTAAAATCAGCCATATCAATCGTCTTGCTCACCATAAAGTTCATGGTCATGCCCATCATGTTAAATTCTTCAAGCGGCCCGTGTATCAGGTTGACCATGCCTTGCTCCATCATCACTTCGTTGACCGTGGCATGTGTCCATGAACTTATGTCGCTGTCTTTTTCCTGCTGAGCAGTATCATCATTATTTGGAGCTTCAAATCGCATGAAGTCAGAACTAATGCTGCTTTCTGAATTTAATAAAAACTGCGCCGACGTTACGACTTCATCCCCGTCATGAACGCCGTTTAACACTTCAAAGACATCATCAAAAGCGCGCCCTAATGCGACATTAACTGATTTATATTTTCCATCGCCTAAAGCGAGCACGATGCGGTCAGAATCACCTGTTCGAATTACGGCCTGCTTCGGGACAGTAACTAAATTGTCGAGATTATTACCATCATTTGAAAAGGCGTCTATTGCAACATTAACGTACATACCTGGTTTTAATGATAAATCAGCGTTATCTAGCGTAAACCTTGCTTTGACGGTGCGCGTATTCGTGTCAATATCGGGATAGATGTAGTCAACCGTGGCGCTAATGCGCTGTTGAGGTAAATACTCATTACTTATAAGCGCTGTCTGGCCAACCGCTACATGACTTGCATCACTTGCCAACACATCAGCCAATACCCATAAGTCTTTAAGACTAGCGATAGCCAGCATAGTCGTGCTGGGCTTCACATAAAAACCCTCTTGAATGTTCAGTTGACTAACATAGCCACTTTGAGGCGCATAGTAGGTGATCGTACGCATGATTTTTCGCGTTTTGCGGATGGCATTAATAAGGCTTTGTGGCGCATTTAACGATATTAGTCTTGATTGCGCAGCGTTAACAAGTGCCTCGTTATCTTGCCCCAACGCAATTAACAACTCTTCTTGCGCATTAACGAGTTCGGGAGCATACAATGAATATAGCGCCTCACCTTGCTCAATAAAGTCGCCTACGCTGCGCACACTCAAGGTTTCTACCCATCCCTCAACACGAGGATGGATATGCACGATATTATCTTGGGCAAGCACAAGTTCTCCATAGGTATCGATAGTCAATTGCGGTCGCGCCTTTGCTACTACTTCCGTCTTTACCCCTAGGTTTTGCACCGTCACAGGATCAATCTGCACCGTGCCCTTTGAAACTTGTGTATCTTCATTTGCATAAACAGGCACTAAGTCCATCCCCATTGGTGATTTGCCTGGCTTGTCGCGTTTGAAATTAGGATCCATCGGGGCAACCCAGTAGAGCGGATCTTTACCGCCTACTTCTGTATTTTCTTCCATTGAATGATTACTATGATTATTTGATGTAACCGTGTAAAAAGCGCCCACGCCTATTATTAAACCAATAGATATACCCGAAACGAGTGTTTTTAGTGTCGATTTAGTCATGGATATTGTCCTTTTTTTCAGTCTGTAGCAATGCCTTGGCAGATGAATATGTGTTTGAACGAATGGGAGAAAAGTAATCAATATTTGAAAGCGCTTTACGCTTTGACACGTCGATGTTCAACAGCATTATTTGCGCATCAAGCTCGGCTATTTTTGCTCTCACCACCTCAGCAAAATCTCCAATATCATTTGTGTAAGCATTGAGTGCAGCCGCTGATTGATGTTTCATCTGCGGCACAATGGTGTCTCGATAGATGGCAAAACGTTCAGATAGCCCGGTGTACTGTTGATACGCACTGCTTAAACCTGACATCAATTCACGCATAATTAGCAATTTCTCGGTGCGTATAGCCTCAGTCATTAATTTTGCACCTGCTAGATTGGCGTCTTGTCTCTTTTTTGAGAATAGTGGTACGCTAACGCTCGCGCCAATGGATATGAAGTTTGCCCTACTTTGCCCATTGGGAGCATCGGCTCTAAGCGCATAGCTTGCATTCACAGCGTATTGAGGCTTATAAGCTTGCTCGGCTAACTCAATATCAACATTTGATGCCCGAACACGCTGCTCGGTAGCATCGATGAGGGGATGAGTATCAATAAATTCGTACAAGCCTTGTTCGTCATGCCTATCTAATATCATCAGCTTTTCGATGGTACTTGCATCTACCTTATCTAGGTGTGGTGGCATTTTAGATTGATAGATATAAGTGCTGTATTTGACATTGTTACTCGTCGACAATAAAAATTTCGATAGCGTAGATAATGCCACACGCTTTTTTGTATCCAACGAAATCAGTCGGTCATTTAACCTCACTAACTCAAGTTCAGCTCTAATAATATCTTGTTGATTAGCTTTACCCGCTGATGACGCATAACTTGCACTGACGATATCGCCTAACTTATCGAATAAAGGACGAGCCTCATTGACTAGTTGATAGCTAGCCGATGCTTCAAATGCGTCTAACCATAAGTGAGTCGTCTGTTGTGTTAGTTTTAACCGACGCTCTTCTCGAAGGTAGGGCTGCTCATTAGCGATTAACGTAAACTTTTTCTCTTGAAGCGATAGTGAATCACCGCGAGGAAACATTTGCGATGCACCCACTTTTATTTGCGTCATTGGCTCTTGGTTAATGGCAAAGCCATTGGTCGGAAAATTTAATAGGCCCAAACTAAAAGTAGGATCAGGCATTGCGTCTGCACCTTCACTGAGCACATTGAGCCTCGACTGCGTTAATTCACTCTTTGTTAGCCACTCATCATTGCTAAGTGCTATTTCAATCGTATCTTGAAGCGTTAACGTTTGCTGTGGTTGGTTTGAGGGTGATTGCGCTAATAGACAGGATGACTGTACAAAGACTAAACCAGCGATAAAGGCTTTAGCTGTTTTGAATGCCTGTGCATTGCAAGGTTTAAAAGTAAGGTGCTGAGACCAGCTCTGTCTGTTTTTTTGAAATAATGTCAACATAAAACTTTCTCGTAGAATAAATGAGTGTAACAACGATAGTGAACATGTAGGCGCACTTTACAAAAGGCGCAAACCTATTCGACACGTTAAATAAGCCGTCGTTTTTAACGACGTTACGAGATATAGTTAATTGGGGGGCGCTTGGGTTGGTGTAAAAACGGACCTAATGGGGTCGTCATAAAAAGGATGGATGGCTGCAATTGACTGTTTATTTCTACAGTCAAGCTACTGTTGCTTACAAACGCACTCGCTGAAATAAGCGAGCTACACTGGCACTCTCCTTCACAACAAGACATAGTAGCAGTCATGTCACAACAGTCCATTTGGCTTGGCATGTTATCTTGTGATGGCGAATGATGCTTGCTCGACATGGTTTTTGCCATATCTGTCGTCATTTCATGTGAGCTTTGATAAGTATTAGAAGACATTTCCATACCACAGTCTTGCATGGGCGGTGCAAAAACAAATGCATTGCCAAGCTGTGATGCTAGCAAGACAACGATTATTATTAAGCTTTTCACTACACAATGTCTTTTCATGGTCTTATTATAAACCAAATTTTACAGTTGGGTAAGTTCGTTTGGGTAGTAGGCGCAGCGCGTCAGTGAATATGTCCATCGCAAGAAGATGCATCCTACATTATCATCCATATCGCCGCACCAACCATAACTGCATTTTCAGAAAATGAAACAAAGCCTAATGGCACATTTGATCCGCCTCCTACACACGCACATTTTAAGTCGCGTTTATCGATATACACGGCTTTAAACACTGAAATACCGCCCACGCCACCAATAAACAGCATTAACGGAACCGAGATGTATGGAAACAAACCGCTAACCATTAAAAGCCCAGCGGTGACCTCTGCGAACGGATACACAAAGGCGTACGGCACATAACGGCGTGCTAATATGTCATACCCTAAAAAGCCATTCACGAACCCGTCGATATTTTGTAACTTGAGTAAACCAAGCATAATCATCGACAGACCGATAAAGAGCATGATGGTATCTGCAACTTGAAAAGCAGAGGATGATTGAAACGATAAACCGGTCGCCAATAATGCGGCAATGGAAAATAAAGCAGCTACGGGGAAATATGAGGTATTGTCTTCTTTTTTGGATTTACCAAAGAAACGCTTCAAATCTTCAAAGCCGCCTATTCTTTTTTCATCAATAATAACTTGCGGTGTTGTTTCAACATTCAGCTTATCTTTAATCTTTTCTATCTCTTCACGACTATTTAGAACCCTATCGTCAACATGATAGTTTTGCCGCTTAAGTAAATCCTTAGCTCTCAAACCAAAGGGGCAAGTGTGCTCTGCGGTTTCCATTCTATACAATGTCGCTGTTTTACTCATAAATAACCTTTGCCTTAATTTACGATAACACGCATGATAAACTACGTAGTTAGGTACGGAGTCAAGAGGTATAACAAAATGAAAATTAGTGAACTTGCTAACAAAGCGAATGTGAGCGTCGAAACAATACGTTATTACCAACGCGAGCAACTGTTAGACATACCTTCGAATCAAACTGGTATTCGTCAATATACCCTATCACACTTAGAAAAAATGCAATTTATAAAAAATGCAAAGTTAGCAGGTTTTTCTATTGCTGAAATCAAGCAACTCATACAGTTCGATTCTGTGAAAGACAGAACAACGATCTTGGCGCTTTCGGAGCACAAGAAGAAAGATTTACAAATAAAAATACAAGAATTGAAAAGCGCAATGACATTTTTGCAATCGTTGGTCAAGCAATGCAAATCGAGTGAACAACCCGAATGCCCAATTTTAGAAGGCTTGAAGGGAGACTGCTAAGAAGTCAATGTTTATCTTCTACTATAAAAAATATTCAATGTTCTCGCATAAGGTCAAGCGACGTATTGCCTCATTGTTATTTAACGTTTAATCGCGAAATGATAACTGTATATTTTTACAACATCTAGTGAGGTAGCATTAACGTAAGCAACTTAAGTTCAAAGGACCAACGGTAAGGGCAACATATTAATTTATGCTAATTACATGCAATTGAACTTTTATAAGATGATTAAATCAGTATGACATGATTTGGATGATACAATCTAAACTATTGGTGGCATGCAAAGTGAAAATAAAACAAATAGACTCGTGGCTAGAGATAACATGCTAAATCCGAGTAGCGGTTATTCCTTTATGAAAGGTAACTCGCAATCACCGCAAATAACATTTAGTGACGCTTTGCCATAAATTTTAGTGCTACACCTAGGGCACACATACTTTGATCGTGTTTGGCGTTTTGCTACTTCTGGGATTAAAAAATCCGGCATTGACGAAAAGCCCTCGCGCTGAGATGCATATGATGCAAACTGCGCTTCATCCCGCAGCGAAATGACATCTGCGTTTATGATATCACTTGCATGCGCGCAGTGTTCGACTTGCGAATTTGGTTTGAATGCTGGATTATCAACAATTATCGGCTCGTGAAGTTTAGGTAAGGCTAAGCGGTCAACCCAGCGTAAATTGAATGTTTTGTCATCTAGAAGCTCGTTAGCCGCTTGCATAAACGCGCCCTGCTTCATAATAAAGTCGCTCATATTGCGTCCTACAATCGCCCCACCCGGCTCCCCGGTATCTGAGGGCATCAAGCCTATATCCATCATCTTCTGCGCCCACTCTTTATTATGGTAATGACCTTCGCTGGGCAGACCAAAATGAAATTGCCATGCATGCACCATCTCATGAACCAAGGTCTGAAAAACCTCTATTATTCTCGACGAAGCAAAATAGGAAGGATTAATACTTAACTCACTGCAGAGCTCACCTTGCGCATTCCCCCACCGTTTTGCCGCGAAGAACCCCATCACGTTCTTCTTACGCTGGACTGTAAAAATGACAGGCGGCAATTCGTTATTAAATAATGCGCGATTAAAGTGGTCAAATGCCTTTATCAGAGGCGCATAGAGTTCGTTAGTGGGCGACATTTTTGCTGATGCACATCCGTGAATTAATGACATATTAGTCGTTGTACACTACACGAAAATGACTAGCTTAGTAAGACGATACAGTTATATATATTGCGGTTTTAATTACCATTTCTTTAAATTACAACAGTGTACACTGCACGTTTTTAGGGATAACGTAATTAACAGGTTGATTTTAATAACTAAAAGGAATGATAAAATGGCGAAAATGAAAGTACTTTCTTCAGCGAGAAAGCGAGCATTTGATAGCGTACCAAAACTAACTAAAGAAGCAACTATTGGCTATTTCACTTTAGATGTCGACACTAAAAAGATATTGAACAAAATGCAATCTGACGTTGCCAAGGTGGGTTACTTAGTGTCAAAGGCCTACTTTCAAGCAAAGGGACGGTTTTTTGAAACAAGTCGCTATATTGACGCCGATATAAAAAGGGCAACAAAGGCACTATCACTTAAAAGCACTATTGATTTATCGACGTATTCGCCAGAAGTTGCCTCTCGGCAAAAGAAACAAATACTTGCGCAATACAACTGGCAAGCGATGACATCTAACACGAATGCACTATTAGCAGCGCATGCAGACAGCTTAGTATCCATCCGCATGAACAAAGAAGATATGTTGTTTGCACTTGTCTCGTATTGTTGGATGCGCCGCGTCGAGATCCCATCATATAATCAGTTTGTTGACATTATCTCGACTGCTTTTCATTCTTATGAAACACGGATGCTTGATTTGATTGAAAAGTCATTATCACTCAAAAAGAAAAAGTCGCTGTTGCAGTTTTTTTCTGCGCAATCGCATCTATATAGCATCAGAGAGCTAAAAAGAATCGATCAAGGCCTTGGCCAGAGGATCCTCAATCAAAATGCGGCAATACTACAGGTGTTTGGCGTGCACTTTTTTGAACTATCACCTGTTTACAAAAAAATGGGGCTCACAGACGAAGCGATTAAACATTTTTCAGATGCGATCTACTTAGGGAACAACGATGAAATCCGGCGATTGAAAAATGACAACAAACAGTCGCTTTACTATTTGTCTTTTATTTATGATCAGTTTTATAAGCGCCATGACTTTGCTGCAGATGCTATTTTGAAAGTAGTTAAACAATTTACAAACAAAGCAAAAGGTAATGAGCGGACCAAACGCGACGAGCAACGAGTCAGTACACTTGAGGCTAACAAAACAGTACTAAATAGTGCAAAAGATGCCAAGAGAGTGTTAGAGCTAGTATATTCCATCACCCAAGATGCGGATTTGTCTTTTGAAGAACGAAACGAGCGTGCACACCAATTAATAAGTGCTTTTTTTAATGCCGAAAACCCTGATTTTGAAAAGCATATTGAACGTGTTGGGAACAGTATTACTAAACTAGCTACACATGCTGATTATTATCGCTCGCTGTTTGAAAACAGCATCAAACTCCAGCGCACACTAGGTCCGCTTATTAAGTCTATGAGCTTTGACACGCAAAGTAAGGATCAAGGATTGTTGGAAGCCATAACCTTCTACTTATCCCAGCCAAAAAGTATTGATGAAGACTCACCTACTGCGTTCTTAAATAAAATCGAACTGGCTCACCTGAATGAAGAAGACGATATCAATCCAATAAACAAATATCGGGCGTTCCTATTCATGAGCGTGGCGAAGGGACTAAAGAACAAGTCATTAACGTTAACTTATTCCTATCGTTACAGACAAACGCCAAGTTATATGATTGGTATCGAAGAGTGGCGTCATCATCGAAAAAGGCTGTTGGAAGCAGCATCGCTTGAAAAGTTTGCAGACGGAAAAGCGGTACTTGCCGACATTGGTCAGGGCGTAACGAGAAAATTTGAGGACGTCATTAAGCGGATTAACAACAATGAAAACTCACATTTTTCGACAAAAGAAGATGGTACTTGGCGGATTAAATATCCAGACCCCGAATTTTCGATCGCGAAATACATACCCACGCTGTTGGGCGCTTCCCGCTCAATTACGCTTCAAGATGTCATGTTCGAAATAAACCGGCATACTGATTTTTCAGGCTGTTTTCGTAATCGTCTTCCACGTGCTGGTAAATCTGAAGTAGACGTGCGCTTACTGTTCGCCACAATATTAAGTTTAGGGACAAACTTGGGTCATACAGAGCTCGCTAGGGCAAGTAAGCTATTTTCAGAAAAAGCGTTAAAAGATACTGAAAATTCGTGGATATCTACTCAAAACTTTCAACGAGCAAATGACCTTTTAGTCAAAACGATCCAATCTCTCTCTTTACCCACCATTTATAATGAAAATGATGGCAGATTACATTCAAGTAGCGATGGTAAGAAAGTCGTGGTTAATGTTAACTCTCTGCTTGCAAATTATTCATACAAATATTACGGCAAAGAACAAGGGATAAGCGTTAATAGTTTTCTTGACGAAAAGCAGTCATTTTTTCATGTCAATGTTTTAACGTCATCAGATCGCGAGGCGCCTTATGTCCTGGAAGGGTTAGTTTCATCAAAACATGCATTGATGCAATACGATATAGAGGAGCACTTTCATAGCACCGACACGCATGGTTATACTGAGGCTGTGTTTGCGGGTTTGCATTTCATGGACGTGTCTTTTGCACCACGCATTAAAAATGTTCATCATCAGACTCTTTATGCTTATGAGTCTAAAACAACCAGCAAATACTCTGATTCGCCATTAGCGCCGAAGACGCAAATCAATAAGAAACTTATATTGGAAAATTGGGATGATATATTGAGGCTTATGGCATCTATGAAGTTGAAGCGCTGCAGTGCTTCACAAATGTTAAAAATGTTATCTAGTAGTGAGCGAGACAACACTCTGTATAAAGCCTTTAAAGAATTCGGGCGCTTGCTAAAGACCCACTTCATTTTAAACTATGTAGACGATAAAGCGCTTAGGCAAAATATTCAGAAGCAGCTTAACAGAGTCGAGTTAGGTCAAAAACTTGCTGACAAAGTACTGTTTGGAAGAAATGGTAAGTTACAAGTCGGTCTGCAGGACGAGATTCAATTGGTCATGGCCAGTAATACCTTGTTACGCAATATGATTATTCTATGGAACTACTTATTTTTGTCTGACTATTGTTTGTCTCTTGATTCACATGATGAACGTGCGAATGTCATTGAATCAATATCGACTGGCTCGGTTATCGCTTGGGCGCACATTAACTTTATGGGTATATATGAATTTAACCCAGTTGTGCGAAGCCAATTTGGGTCTACATTAAAGCAGATGAGAGACGTATCAATTTAATTTCTGTTATATAAGCCATTTTAATCAATGGCTTATACTATAATATCGTAAATTAGTGACCTATACGGTAGTTCAGCCATGAATCTGTAAATCAATGCTTTGAGTGCTTGGTGAAACACTCTTTATTTTTCGTAAGCACGACCATGCTATGTTTTTATGTTTCTGCCTGATTTGTACATCATAGTTTTGTACTTTAAAGCGTCATATTTTTAACCTTGGTTAATCGTGTGTTTGGTGGAAAATATGTTTGCTATTTCGCTTGCTAGATCACTTTTTCACTATTCGAATCAATCTTAAGACACGCGCAAACAATGCATTTTTTCTGAATTTCTTTTATTTACAAAAAGTTTAGAACTTTGTGAGGAAAATTACGTAAAAACACCTATAATTTTAACTGAATGTTAAATTATAGGTTACGCATAACCCGTTTTCGCTCATAAATTATGCATTCGAGACCAATAATTGATCAAAACAATAATTTTACATTTACATTACAAATAATGTTCATTAGATTAGCGGCTACATAAAATCAGTAGCTGTTAATTCGTATAAAATATATACCAAAGTATGGTTTCCGGTGAGTGATATATAAACAATTGTTGTATTCTTGCAATTGTCCTTAAGCAAATTTGGAGGAAGTGATGACCGGACGTGAATTTATAAAATTTATAGGTAAACGCGGTATTCCCTTGAGTTGTATTGCGACTAGACTTAATTGTAAATTGGCGACCTTGCGCGCACTAGAAAAAGTCGAGGCGGTCCCAAAGCACTACGTGACGATGTTTGTATCTGCATTTCAAGATAGCTTGAGCGAACAAGACCTTAGAGTGTTAACGCAGTAGTCATTTGTGAGTAAATTGCGCTTTTACCTTAGGTAAAACTAAAACGATAATTTATATTGCGTATTCGGCGTAGTAAGGGTTTAATTCAATTACACTTTTCACTGCGCCGTTGATTCTTATTGCATGGACTTTGTTCTAATACTAATCGCATTTTTATGCGGACTCGCCTGTAAATATATACACCTCCCGCCACTTGTCGGTTTTTTAGCCGCAGGTTTTGTAATGAATGCCTTTGGTTTTTCGTCAAACGACACTATCGACACAATTGCAAACCTTGGTATAACAGTAATGCTGTTTACAATTGGGCTTAAGCTAAACGTGGCCGACTTAATTAAGCGCGAAATTTGGCTTGGCAGTATTGGCCATTGTATTGTGTGGGTGGTTTCTCTCACGGGTATTATAACGTTATTCACAATTGCTTCTCTGCCCTACTTCTCTGAATTGAGTATTCAGCAAGCGGCGTTAATAGCGTTTGCATTTTCATTTAGTTCAACGGTGTGTGTCGTTAAAATTCTAGAAGAAAGTGGAGAAGGTAAAACGCGTCACGGAAAAGTTGCGATTGGCATATTGGTCATGCAAGACATCTTCGCGGTTTTATTTCTGGTCTTTGCTACAGGCAAGATGCCTTCTGTTTATGCACTATCGCTGTTTTTGCTCATTCCAGTTGCACCAATATTCAAACGACTATTAAAAGAAGTTGGGCATGGCGAGTTGTTACCACTATGTGGTTTTGTCTTCGCACTTGGCGGATATCAACTGTTTGAGTTGGTCGGTGTTAAGGGAGATCTTGGTGCACTAGTTTTCGGTATTCTACTTGCTGGCAATTCAAAGTCTGTCGAGTTGTCAAAGTCGTTGTTGAGCTTTAAAGATTTATTCTTGATTTGTTTTTTCTTGTCTATCGGACTAACTGCCTTACCAAATACTGATATGGTTATGACGGCCTTATTGTTTACACTACTTATTCCATTTAAATTCATGTTTTTCTTTACGATGTTTTCAAAACTTCGTTTACGGGCACGTACGTCTTTTCTTACTGGGGCGGTAATGTCAAATTATAGCGAATTTGGTTTAATCGTTGCCGCGTTAGCGGTAAGTTTAAACATGCTAACTGAGGAATGGTTAGTAATTATTGCCATAAGTGTGTCGTTCTCATTTGTTATCACAAGTATTTTTTATCGCAAGTCTCATGATATTTATCACGAGTCCAATCACCTAATGCACGGTTTTCAGCATCCAACACCGCTGATTGAAGACATGTACCCCAGTTTTAACAAGGTAGAAGTTGTTGTCTTAGGTATGGGCCGCGTCGGTAAAGGTGCGTTCCGGGCCTTATCTGCTGAACTCGGCAACGCTGTTTGTGGAATGGATGCTGACGAAGACAAGGTCGCAAAGCTAAAGGTAAAAGGACTCAACGCAATAAATGGAGATGGTGAAAACATCGATTTATGGGAAAGCGTGGATATCTCTAATATCAAGTTAGTACTACTTGCGCTCCCTTCTATTGAAGACTCAGGTAACGTTACTAATCAGTTAAGAAATGCCGGCTATAAAGGGCAGATTGCAGCCATTGCTCGCTACAATGATGAAGTTAAACCGCTGCAAGAAAAAGGTGTAGATCACGTTTTTAATTTCTTTACTGATGCCGGTTTAGGTTTTGCTGAAGAAAGTATGGATATATTAAAACAACAACAAAGCAAAGTGCTAAGTTAAATCTAACCATAAATGATAATGATTTACTTTTGTAAACGTATGAAAAATAAGGAAAAATTGACTTCACCTCCCTGGTTTGCGTATACTTCACATGTGTTTAATCGTAGGTGTAGAAAAATGAAAGGCGACACAAATGTAATCAAGGGGCTGAATGATATTTTGACCTTTGAATTAACTTCAATAAACCAGTACTTTTTGCACGCCAGAATGCACAAAAACTGGGGATTCAATAAGCTAAATAATGCTGCATATAAAAAGTCTATTTGCGATATGAAACAAGCAGATAAACTAATAGAGCGGATTTTATTTTTGGAAGGATTACCTAATTTACAAGCCTTAGGTAAGTTGTTTATTGGCGAAAACACAGAAGAATGCATCGCTTGTGATTCAAAATTTCAAAGCAATCAAATTGTACAGTTGAAAGATGTAATAGCGCTCTGTGAAAGTCAGAAAGACTATGTGAGTAGAGAACTACTCTCTTCGATATTGGACGATGAGGAAGAATATTTGGATTGGTTAGAAACCCAAGAACACCAAATTGAAGAAATGGGTATTTCTAATTATCTTCAAGCGCAAATAGAGGGGTAAGGTTATGAACGGCAGTCAAAAAGTAGTTCAGGGTTTAAATGAGTTGTTGGCGTATGAATTGGCGGCGATGGATCAGTACTTTATTCATTCTCAAATGTATTTGGATTGGGGTTTAAACAAACTTTATGAACGAATAAATCATGAGTTTGATGATGAAAAAGGTCACGCAACCAAACTAATTGAACGAATGTTGTTTTTAGGCGGCGTGCCTGATATGAAAACACGCACCGGGTTAGAGATTGGTAACGATGTCGAGGCAATGTTGTCGAGTGATTTGCGTGTAGAGTACGAAGTCGCAAGTAAGTTAAGAGATGTTATTAGTATTTGTGAAGCTGAAAAAGATTATGTCAGCAGAGACATGCTAGTTGTTTTGCTAGATGATACTGAAAATGATCATGCACATTGGCTAGAGCAACAATTAGGGTTAATCAAGCGTATCGGCCTGCAGAACTATACGCAATCTCAACTTTGACAATCAACGTTGTCACTTAGTAGTACTAAAGTACACAGTATAAAGCGGCGCTAATATAGTGCCGTTTTTTGTTAGCTTGAATGTCATTTTCCACTGCATTTCGTCTAGATTGCAAGCGCCTAAAAATGTGACACCAAGTGCAGGTCTTCGTGTATCTTCAAATAGTACCGGCGTTTTACCCATGTACATGTTAATACCTTCTATTTGCACAGTACCTAAGGCATACCCTGCAGGAATCGAAAACTGAAGCGCTAATTCTTCCTCAGAAATTGGAGGTTGCATAAAATTCACACTGATCTTACCGTAATCTGATTCGATGGCGCATTGCTCGTTAATTAATCTGCATTCTTGCATTGCATTTAACGTATCATTAACATCGCTTTCAAATAGTCGTGAAAGCATTAATATTACTAGGCATGCTAAGAAAATAGAGGGCGCAATTACGTTCTTTTTATTCACAATTCATTAACCGTAAACTTTCCTTTATTGACTGAGATCAATCACCTTAGTCTTTGTGTATCTTTTTGTTATTAAAAACTTTATCATTCACACCTGAATAGATATGAGTTTACTTTTCTTACGTGCGCCACTCAACTAGGACGACAATAAAAAGTAAAATCGCCCTGTTCTAATTCCATTTTATTTCTATACACGGAAATTTTTAGTTATGAGCGAAACAAGTCAAGTGAAGCCAGACTACAATTATAAAGTAGTTAGGCAGTTTACCATCATGACGATTGTATGGGGTATTGTGGGTATGTCGGTTGGTGTTCTGATAGCTGCACAGCTATTTGCACCTGCATTAAACTTTGACATTCCATGGCTAACCTACTCTCGTTTAAGACCCCTTCATACAAACGCTGTTATATTTGCGTTTGGTGGTTGTGCGCTGTTTGCAACCAGCTACTACATCGTACAACGAACGTCCCAAGTGCGTTTGTTTAGCGACAAGTTAGCGGCATTTACTTTTTGGGGTTGGCAGGCTGTCATTGTGGCTGCGGCGATAACATTGCCTCTAGGCTTAACGTCAAGTAAAGAATATGCGGAACTAGAGTGGCCAATCGACATTTTGATTGCATTGGTTTGGATAGCTTACATAATTAATTTTTTCGGTACGTTAATCATACGTAAGACGTCGCATATTTATGTTGCAAACTGGTTTTTGGGCGGGTTTATGCTGACTGTTGCTGTATTGCATATCGGCAATAGTATGGCGATTCCAGTCAGTTTCTTTAAATCATATTCGATTTATGCAGGTGCTGTGGATGCCATGATGCAATGGTGGTACGGGCACAATGCTGTAGGTTTCTTCTTAACCGCTGGATTCTTGGGGATGATGTATTATTTTGTTCCCAAACAAGCCGGTCGCCCCGTTTACTCATATCGCTTGTCTATTATTCACTTTTGGGCACTCATTTCGCTTTATATTTGGGCAGGTCCCCACCATTTACATTACACTGCGCTGCCTGATTGGACGCAATCTTTAGGCATGGTGATGTCAATCATTCTGTTTGTACCATCTTGGGGCGGTATGATAAACGGTATTATGACGTTATCTGGCGCTTGGCATAAACTTCGTACTGACCCGATTTTACGTTTCCTTATTGTATCGCTTTCATTTTACGGCATGTCTACATTCGAAGGCCCAATGATGGCCATTAAAACCGTAAATGCACTATCTCACTATACTGACTGGACAATTGGTCATGTGCACTCTGGGGCATTAGGCTGGGTAGCTATGGTGTCTATCGGGTCTGTATATCACTTGATTCCGATTTTGTTCGGGCAACCTAAAATGTATAGTACTAAACTTATAAATATACATTTTTGGCTTGCTACTATTGGTGTTGTTTTATACATCGTAGCAATGTGGATGTCAGGCGTACTTCAAGGTCTAATGTGGCGAGCAGTAAATGCTGACGGCACCCTAACCTACTCCTTCGTGGAATCGCTTGAAGCATCTAAACCGTTCTATGTTGTGAGATTTATCGGTGGTGTTTTTGTTGTTGCAGGTATGCTTATTATGGCTTACAACACTTATAAGACAGTTTTTGCGCCTAAGAATGAGCCAGTGAGTGGTGATGAAGCCTTAGGAGTTGCCAAATGAAGAATCCACATGAGTTAATCGAAAAAAATGTTGGTTTGTTAACGATACTAATTTTAGTAGCAATTAGCTTTGGTGCACTCGCTCAAATACTGCCACTTATGTTTCAGCAACAAACGCTTGAACCAGTAAAAGGTTTACGCCCATACACAGCCTTGGAAATGGAAGGACGCGATATTTATATTCGTGAGGGCTGTGTAGGTTGTCATAGCCAAATGATTCGCCCTTTTAGAGCTGAAACAGAACGTTATGGCCACTATTCTGTGGCTGGTGAGTCTGTTTGGGAACGTCCATTTTTGTGGGGGTCAAAACGTACTGGGCCTGACTTAGCCCGCGTCGGTGGACGCTATAGTGACGAATGGCATCGCGTGCATTTAATTAATCCCAGACACGTTGTACCTGAGTCGAATATGCCAGGTTATCCATGGCTAGCTGAAAACAAGCTGACAGGTAAAGATATTGCTAAGAAAATGTCTGTTCATCGTTCTCTTGGTATGCCATATACGGATGAAGATATTGAAGGTGCTAAAGCTGCTGTTAAGGGTAAAACCGAAATGGAAGCGCTTATCGCTTATCTTCAATCACTTGGAACGCATTTAAAATAATGGATCAGGGAATTATTGGCAGTATTTTTACTGTTATCGTTTTCGTAAGCTTCGTTGGCGTAGTGATTTGGGCATTCAGTAGTCGAAACAAAGATCGATTTGATGAAGCCGCAAACCTTGTATTTGATGACGACGAAGATGCAACAAATAAGAAAGACCGGGAGTCTTAAGCCATGAGTATGTTTTGGACAATTTGGATCAGTGTAATTAGCCTTGGCACAATCATAGGGTGTTATTTTCTGCTCCGCTGGACACTTGCTAATAAAACAGGTGTTAAAGAAGGCGATGAAATGGGACATGAGTTCGATGGCATCGTTGAGTTAAACAATCAGGTACCACGTTGGTGGACAATTCTTTTTTGGATAACAATGGTTTGGGGATTTGCATATTTACTTGCCTACCCTGGCCTTGGCGCTTACAAAGGCTTTTTGGGGTGGGAAAGCTCAAACCAAGGTATCTTGTCGTTAGCTGAATCTGAAGAAGAGTTACGCAAAGATATTGAGGAAGGTGCATGGAATGAATATGCACTTGAAGTAAAACTTGCTGAAGAAAAGTTTGACCCA
The DNA here is from genome assembly GCF_030160655.1 of Agaribacter marinus. GTDB lineage: Bacteria > Pseudomonadota > Gammaproteobacteria > Enterobacterales > Alteromonadaceae > Glaciecola > Glaciecola marina. The sequence continues at coordinate 732,656 of NZ_BSOT01000005.1, read as the reverse complement.
ATTTTTGAAGCGTATGCAAAAATACCTATCGAAGAATTGGCAAAGGATGACGAAGCAGTCCAAGTGGGCAAACGATTGTTTTTGCAAAACTGTGCTCAGTGTCATGGTTCTGATGCCCGAGGGCAACGTGGTGGTTTCCCTAACCTTACCGATAATGATTGGTTGTATGGTGGCACTGGCGAAAAAATTAAAGAAACGCTGATTAATGGTCGCCAAGGCTTAATGCCAGGTTGGTTGGATTCATTTGGTGAGCAAGGCATTTCTGAAGTGGTTGCCTATGCCTTAAGTTTAAGTGGCCGTGACGTAGACGCGAACTTAGCGAGTGCTGGTAAGGCTCGATTTGCGGCTTGTGCTGCGTGCCATGGGGTGGATGGTAAAGGTAACCAAGCCCTTGGCGCACCAAACTTGACTGATAATATTTGGTTGTATGGTGGTACTGAGCGTGCTGTTACCGAAACACTCAATTATGGCCGAAACGGGGTAATGCCTGCTTTCAAAGATACCTTGGGTGAAGATAAAATTCACGTAGTGGCAACTTACGTTTATAGTTTATCTAACTAAGCACATTTCTTTAGTCGGTTAATATGATGTATTAGCATTATAAAAACCGGACGAAAAAGGCCTCGTTTATCGAGGCTTTTTTATGTAAATTTTAATCACTATTATCGTATTGAGAGGCTTATGCAACAGACGGATACTACACCTTGGTACAAGCAGTTTTGGCCTTGGTTTTTGATTACCATACCGATGTCGTCAGTCGTTGTCGGAAGCATTGTATTTAATTTTGCCACCGACGGTACAAATAGTTTGGTTGTTGATGATTACTACAAAGAAGGTAAATCAATAAATGCGCGCTTAGACAAAGTTGAAAACGCACAAGCATTAGGTATTGCCGCTGATCTAGTGTTTGAAAACTCTTCAGCAGTATTGTCTTTTTCTTCTGGCGAACCAAAAGACGGGACGGCTTTAAAGTTAAATTTTTACCATGTCACGCAACCTGAACGTGATATCGAATTATTGCTTGCTAGAGATGCTAGTGGCAAATACCGTGCACCGCTAACATTCAATGTTCAAGGTAAGTGGCGAATTCGTTTAACGCCAATGGATGACACTTGGAAATTACAACAAAAGTTAAGTCTTCCTCAAGCATCCCCTATTCAATTTAGACCCTAAGGTAATTACCAAGAATAATGAGTGTAGTAATACCAGAAAATGGATGCTTTCATTGCGGCCTACCGAACACGGAAGGTGAACGATTTATGGTGGAAATCAATCATAAAAGTTATCCCATGTGTTGTCCTGGTTGCTACGCAGTCGCAAGTGCTATCGTGGACAATGGCCTTGAGAATTATTATGAATTTCGTACCGAACTAGCTGCACGTGGCGATGCCGCGTTAGATGCAACGATGTCTAAGTTAGCGGTCTATGATGAACCGGAGTTGCAAGAAGAATTTGTTTTTGAGCATGGCACGGATAAACAAATTCAACTCACTGTTGAAGGTATTACATGTGCCGCTTGCGGTTGGTTAATTGAAAAACAACTGGCCAAAGTAACCGGGCTTAAACAGGTCTCGGTAAATGTTGCCGCTAGACGGGCGTTAATTACCTGGAATAATGACATTATTAAGTTATCAGGTGTACTGCAGCGCTTAAGTCACATTGGCTATGAGGCGCTCCCCTTTCAGCCGGATGAGCATGAGGCGTCATATAAAAAGGAACAAAAAAGCTATTTAAAAAAGCTTGGGCTTGCTGGCATCATGACGATGCAAGTGATGATGTTGGCTTTTGGCCAATACTTTGACGTCTTTGGTAATTTAGGCGCTGAAACCATTGCCTATTTTAATGCGGTAAGTTTACTCTTAACGACACCCGTTGTACTTTACTCTGGCAGTATCTTTTATGTCAGCGCTCTGAAAGCGATTCAGGCGCGCACAGTCAATATGGACGTTCCTGTAACCATTGCAATAGCTGCGACCTACATTGCGGGTGTTTTGGCGGTTAACAATAACGACGGCGAAGTGTATTTTGAATCTATATGCATGTTCGTTTTTTTCTTGCTTGTTAGTCGTTTTTTGGAACATCGTTCTCGTCATAAAGCTAGTGAACTATCATCAAACATGCTTAAACTGATTCCCGTCACTGCTTTAAAATGGGATGGGAGTGATTGGACGTCTGTTATTGCTAAACAATTACAAGTAAATGACCTAGTGTTAGTAAAACCGGGTGAGTCGATGCCTATCGACGGCATCATTGAAAGCGGAACGTCTACCGTTAACGAATCTATGTTGACTGGCGAGTTTGAACCCGTAGTAAAAATGATGGGTGACAAGGTTTATGCGGGCACACTTAATCAAGAAGGCAGTATTAATGTAAAGGTCTCAAGTACTATTAAGCACGCTGTAATGAATCAAATCCTGCGGCTACAAGAGCTCGCATTGATGAGTAAGCCAAAAATTGCCAAAGTAGCGGATGAAGTGTCACGTTACTTTGTTATCGCGGTACTGCTTGTCAGTGGCTTAACATATTGGTATTGGTGGTCAGTAGGCAACCCAGATGCATTTTGGATAACCATTTCAATATTGGTTGCGACCTGCCCTTGCGCTTTAGGATTAGCGACACCGTCTGCGTTAACCTGCGCGATGGCAAAGTTAAATAAATTGGGCGTGTTACTGAAACGCGCTGACGCACTTGAACAGATAACAACTGCAACTGATATTGTATTTGATAAAACAGGCACCTTAACAAAAGGTGAATTTTCTTTACGCGAGTTTGCTTTTAGCGATGCCTTTGTAAAAGAAAATGTTTCTATTCGAAACGACAAGATTGAAAAAAGTACCGAGGATCAATCTGAACAAGATTTCATATTAGCCTTAGGTAGTTTTATCGAGAGTCGTTCTGAACACCCTATTGCAGGTGCATTTTTGCATGACTATGCCAATTACAACTTCTCAATGTCTGCGTTTACTGTCCATGTAGGTAAAGGTATCAGTGCTAAAGTCAACGAGTTCAATTGCCATATGGGTTCTAGGCGCTTTATTCAAGCGCAATGCCAAGCGGCAGAAATGATGTATGCTAATGGAACATTTGATGGCGCATTAGATGACGCAAACGTAGTACTGATGATTAATGAAGAAATCGTCGCGACATTCATTGTTACAGATACCGTCGCACCTGAAGCAAAAGCATTAGTTGAGAAACTTGGTCGCTATCGATTGTCTATTTTAAGTGGCGATGAGCAACACAATGTGAACAAACTGGCTAACGAGCTACATATTGCAAACGCTTTTGGTAACAATACGCCCGACGGTAAGTTGAAACATATAAAGCAACAACAAGCTGCAGGCAAATCATTGATCATGTTGGGAGATGGTATTAACGATGCACCGGTCTTAGCCGCTGCAGATGTGTCTATTGCGGTAGGTAACGCATCAGACTTAGCCAAAAATGCGGCGGACGTCATATTATTAAGTCATCGACTGAATGCCTTAGATGATTTGTTAACAATGGCGAAGAAAACCAAGTCAAAGATAAAACAAAATATTGCCTGGGCGCTAGGATATAATATGCTGGTGTTACCTTTTGCGATCAGTGGCCTTTTAAGCCCTTGGCAGGCAGCGCTTGGCATGTCTTTAAGTTCAATTATCGTTGTTTACAACTCAACCCGTTTAATGAAATGAGAAAGATATGAGTATTATTTATGTATTAATTCCTCTCGCCGTAATAATTGTATGCATAGGGATTGCTGTATTTTTCTGGGCGGTGAGAAATAATCAGTTCGATGACCTAGAACGTCAAGGGTATAGCATTCTATTTGACGATGATATCGATTCACCAAAACAAACGAAAGAAAGCAATGCAGTAAAGCAAACAGATGAACGAAATTAACCTGATTGCGGCCTTTCTCATTGGGCTTGCAGGCAGTGTGCATTGCATAGGCATGTGTGGCGGTGTAATGAGTGCATTTACCTTTGCTGCACCTAAAGATGCCAATAAACACCATTTCGTTCTCTCTTACAATGTTGGTCGAATCCTTTCGTATTCAATGATTGGTGCGGCCACCGGTTATATCGGTACTATTGTGAGTAGTGCTACGAATACTAAAATACCAATTTTAGACTATATTAGTATTACTTTTTTAGTATTACTTGCGCTCTATATTAGCGACATATGGAAAGGCTTAAGTGTTCTGGAACAACTTGGTAGCCATGTGTGGAAAAGAATACAACCATTAAGTAAGTTATTTATCCCGGTTAAAAACCTGAAATATGCGTTTATGTACGGCATGATTTGGGGATATTTGCCATGTGGTCTTGTTTATTCGGCGCTGACATGGAGTCTTGCATCAGGTGGTGCTATTAAGGGCGCTATGCTAATGGCGGCCTTCGGTTTGGGTACGCTACCGTCACTTATCGCGATAAGTGTTGGCGCAAACAGTCTTTTGCCACTAATGCAGCACAAAGTAACGAGAAATCTTGTTGCGCTTTTCCTAATGTTAAGTGCTGTTTTTTTGATTTTTACATAATATGAGAGTACATTTATCTCAAAGTAGACGTAACGAGTAACGCATGTCAAATAGTCATAATTTGTCCATTCATTGCCAGAGCTGTAGCTTTAGTCACCTGTGTCTGCCTGTGTCTTTAAACAAGACTGAAATGGAATCATTAGATGACATTATTGAGCGTAAAAAACCCTTCCATAAACAAGATAAATTAGTTAGAAGTGGTGATAAATTTCAGAGTTTGTATGCTGTTCGTTCGGGATCCTTCAAATCGTATATTAGTGACAAAGATGGTGTTGAACAAATAATCGGTTTTCATTTTCCGGGTGATATTATTGGTTTTGATGCCTTAAAAAATGAAACGCATGAGAGTTATACTCAAGCGCTAGAAACCGCAATGGTTTGCGAATTACCATACGATACCTTAGATGAAATGTCGGCAAAGTATCCTCAATTACGTAAACAAATCATGCGGTTCATGAGTGCTGAAATAAAACATGACCATGAACTAATGATGTTACTGAGTAAGCGAAGTGCTGAAGAAAAACTCTTGCACTTTATTTCACACTTGTCGCAACGTTTTGATGAAAGAGGCTTTTCTGCAAAGCAGTTTAATTTATCTATGACGCGAAATGAAATTGGTAATTATTTGGGCCTAACTGTCGAAACGATAAGTCGCTTGTTAACTAAATTTCAAAAAGATAGTTTAATAAAAGTAGAAGGTAAATTGATCACTATACTTGATACCGAAGCGATAAAAGATCGTATGCCAGAAGCTGATGTCGCTGTATGAACTATTAATACAAGAAATTCTTTTCAATCACTTGAACTGAAAGAAAGTGACGAATATCTTCTCTAAAAAAACGCCGAAAGTTACTGTATACTTTCGGCGTTTTTTATAGATTAATTAAGATAAACAGTTATTACATGTCAGTAAAATTAAAAAAGTCTAACAGCGCAAACAAATTACAAAAAAGAATTCGTAGAGAAACGGGTAAGGCAATTGCCGATTTCAATATGATAGAAGATGGTGACAAAATCATGGTTTGCCTTTCTGGCGGGAAAGACAGTTATGCCCTGCTTGATACATTGATGTATTTACAAAGTGTAGCACCAATAAAATTTGATTTAATTGCGGTTAACCTAGACCAAAAGCAACCTGGATTTCCTGAGGATATTTTACCTCGATACTTAAGTGAGCTTGGTGTCGATTTCAACATTATTGAAGAAGACACTTACGCAATTGTAAAAGAAAAAATCCCTGAAGGTAAAACGACATGTTCGTTGTGCTCACGGCTTCGACGCGGAATATTGTATAGAGTAGCTCAAGAATTAGGTGCAACAAAAATTGCCCTCGGACACCATCGAGATGACATACTTGAAACGCTATTTTTAAATATGTTTTATGGCGGTAAATTAAAGTCGATGCCGCCTAAGTTAGTCAGTGACGATGGTAATAATGTGGTCATTAGACCGCTAGCGTATTGTAAAGAAACGGATTTAGCTAAGTATGCCAACCATATGGATTTTCCAATAATTCCATGTAATTTATGTGGTTCTCAAGAAAATCTGCAACGAAAAAACATTAAAATGATGTTGCAAGATTGGCAATCTCGTTTTCCAGGGCGAATCGAATCAATGTTTACTGCATTACAAAATGTGACACCGTCTCATTTGCTCGATAACTCACTCTTTAACTTTATGGCACTAAATGCAAATGACCACGAAGTGTTGAATCAGATTGAAGGAGACACGGCATTTGATCCAATCGATATATCGCCTATTTTTGAGGATGAAACGACCTTAAAGCGGCAAGATAAAATAGATACCACCTCGGTATCTATAATAGAGTTAAAATAACCTTGAAATTAGATATAAGGACATCGTTGTGAAAATTGGACTTGCGCTAGGTGCTGGTGCCGCTAGAGGTTGGGCGCACATAGGCATAATTAAGGCCTTGGAAGAGCTTGGTGTAAAAATAGATGTTGTTGCGGGGTGCTCGATTGGTGCGTATGTTGGGGCCGCGTATGCTAGCGGAAGATTAGATGTACTTGAAGAATGGGCGTATACCCTCACTGAATGGCAAGTGTTTGGTTTGTTGGGTATCGGCTTTCGGCGCGGCGGCTTAGCCAGTGGACAAAAAGTGTTTGAAAAGCACCGTAACGATTTTTGTGCACCTTCTTTTGAAACGATGGAAAAGCCGTTTACAGCCGTCGCAACTGACTTATATTCAGGTAAAGAGGTAATTTTTGACCAGGGTGACATTAACGATGCAATTCAAGCGTCTTGCGCAATTCCGGCACTCTTTGCGCCAATTGAGCACGAAGGCCGTTGGTTAGTTGATGGCGCGGTGGTCAACCCTGTACCTGTTAATCAATGCAGGCAGTTAGGTGCGGACTTTGTTATTGCTGTAAATTTGTCAGCTGATTTCAGACCACAACTCATAGAAAAATTTGAAGATGATCATGAAAAGAATCAGCTAAAAACAGACGAATTTATGGAAAAAGGAAGTTCTGGTTTTATGAAACAATGGTTTTCACCCGCACCCAAAGAGAGTAAGAAGAAATCGCCGCCGGGCATTATGGGAGTGATGAGCTCATCTTTGGAAATACTGCAAGCAAGAGTGACTCGGTCACGGTTAGCAGGTGATCCTCCCGATATCTTAATTGAACCTCAACTGAGAGATGTTGGTTTACTGGAGTTTCACCGAGCAGAAGAATTATCTAATCAAGGGAGAGCATCTGTAGAACGTTTAGCGCGACAAATTGAATATCAATTAGACATCAGAAACAACTAACGTATATTGCTTGAGATACCTTTATTTGTCGGTTAGAGCGGTTATGCGTAACGGTTTTTCAGGGAGTGTAATCTCACTCATGTTGGACAATGCATCTTTAGTAAATTCAATTTTCTTTCCATCAAATTTTACTTGTTCACCTAGCCCTAAAAAATGGAGTTCCTCTTCTGAGACGTTTTCTACATGCAATGATATCCCTATTACGCTAGGCATCAAAAAGGATAAAAAACTCCCCATCTTATCAAAGAACGCATCATACTGATTATATATATGTTGAAGTTCTGATTGTTGGTAGGTTGTTTTTAAATATTCAGGTTTGGTTTCTAACTGTACTGACATATCACATAAATTTGCTTGTTCTTTTAAACTGATAACAACTTTTGCTTTTGCCAAATTCAACGCTTTTTCGCTGGGTACGGTAAATCTTCCCTCGTCCGTAACAACTAAGGGAATTTGTTGTTTTTCAGTACTAATTTTTGCAGACGACACCTTACACAAACGAGGTTCTCGGATATGTTGGAAACCAAAGGCAAATTGTAATGCGTTTAAGTCGTCATTATTGAGTTTACGTATGTGGCTGTAAAAGCTCTTATAATTTACTGTGATTTCTTCAGCGGTCGCAAAATTACCCAGCATATTTGCTAGCATTAGCACTAACAGGAAAGCTTTATACTTCATGTAGATATTAAATCCTTGTTCACTCTTATCATTTGCTTTAATTCATCAACATACTCATCGCCCCGCTCTGAGTATCGAGTTAGCCCTTCCGCCAATTTAGTCGCCGAAATTTCTTGCTGATTCTCTCGAAGCCGTGCACGAATATTTCTAAGTTCTGCATACGCTGGGTGGCGATTTATATTGCGCATGTAGGTATACATTGCTGTAGACAAGTCATCGAATTTTGCGACTTCATGAATGGCTCCAGGATTCCGCCTTGCCGGCACAAACCCACAGTTTTCGACAAAGCACCAAAGGCCAAAAAAGTTAAACCCTTCACGAGCAAATCGAGATGTGCCCCACGCTGACTCGTTAGCACTCTGTACTAAAACCAACTCGACAGGTATCAAGTCGATTTTTTTTAATAAACCTTGGAATACCTGATTTCTATTCGCTTTTTTCTCAATTCTATATTCTTGTCGTAGCCATTTTAACTGTTCAATTTGGCTCTTACTTAGGCTTTCACCCATAAGATGTTTTGCTCGCAGACCTTGTACATATTGCCTAACCGCTAGTATATATTCATTTTGCGATTCGATTGCAGGCCGTAAGTATTCAAAAAACGCCCGTTTTTTTTCTTGCGTATTTGAATATTGAGAAAAATCAGGAACTATTTTTTTATCGAGTTCGGTAGCAGGTATCTCAGAAACATTGATACTCTTAGGCTGAGATAAAACTATCGCCAATATCACCACGCTCACAAAAGAAATTGCGACTAAAATGACTTTAAGTTTATGCCGCTTTCCTTGTTGCATAAAGTTTACTTGATGACTAGGCATTAAAGATCCCTGAATCATGAGTAGCCGATGTATCGTTGCCATTTTCACATTTTTCGGGCTTATCATTGACTAATAGCGTTTGATACAAAACGGCTTTCACATTGAAGTAATATGGCCCAACAAGAAAATATGCGAGGCCAAAGCTAAATATAACCACGATCATTAGTAATAGTAAGACTAAATAGATCATCGCAATTTTATTAAAATATGCGTTTGTCACCTTGATTGACAATACAATGGCACTGATTGGCCCAAGTTTGCGTTCGACAATAAGGGGAGCGACAAACGCAGATGCGATGAATACGTATAGCCCTGGCAGAATTAGCAGTGCCAAACCAATTTCTAAAAAAATACTTACAATAAGTGCTGCAAGTCCTAACGCTAGCATTAGCGGATAATATGCAAAAACGTGGCTAATTTTGATAGGAGACTGCTGCAAAGAACGCAAACTCATCATTGTCACACCGGCCCATAATGGTGCGGTCACTAGCGTGGAAACAAAACCAATGATGGCACCGCCTTGCGTTTGCAGTTGCTGAATGTCGTCCATCGTTTTTATATCATAGTGATTCACTAAAAATAGGCCGAAAATAAAAAACATCGCCAATATGATGATGAGTGAAAAGGCTAGTGTAAATATGTTTTTGCTGGTCAGCTCACGTGCTTGTATTAGCACTTTTTTTACGTCAAGAGGGATTTCACCCCTTAACACATGCTGTATAGATTCATCGTCTATTTTCATCTATTGATTTATCACGAGTAAGATTGCCATTAATATTATCACGACTCCCATCGCGCGATCGAACCAATGCCCTTTTTGTTGATAAATCCGTCTAATTCTATCGCGACTGGCTAAAAAAGTAACAAATATGAACCACAGACTCGTTGCGACGGCCAGGTATAATCCATAGGCTACTTTTACAAACAGATAAGTATTTAATGGAATTGCAAGAGAATATAAGGCTAAGAAAAACAACGTCGCCTTCGGGTTTAGGCCATTCGTAACAAAACCTAACCAAAACGCATGTTTACTTTGTTTATTTGGGTAGTGGCTACGCGCTTCTACGTCATTGAGTTCTTCATTTGCTTGTGTTGTAGTCGGCGCACTTTTTAATGCGCCAATACCTATCCATACTAAATAAGCCGCCGCAACATATAACAACCCAAGATATAACCAGTCATGTGTTTGGATGAGTAAACCCACACCTAGTAGAGAATACAATACGTGTACCAAGATGCCAGCACCAACGCCAATACTTGTCCAAATACCGGCCTTTTTGCCTTGTTGCAGACTTTGTTTTAATACTATAGCAAAATCAGGTCCTGGACTCGCTACTGCTACCGCGTGCATCAGCGCTACCGTTAACAATACTCCAATATCAAATCCCATTGAGCCGCTTATTCCTTATTTTTAGTGTTCAAGTTGAGTCTCAATCGGCAATTCTGCATCAGCGCCCCACTCTGACCAGGAGCCATCATAAACATATATTGGTGCTATGCCCAGCAGGTCTGCATATTGGGCTAGTATGCAAGCGGTGACACCACTGCCACAAGAAAATACAGCGCCACTTTTAGCGTTAAGTAAGGTACTTGGTGCGTCACTTTTTGAGATAAATTCCCCCAGTTCATTTTGCAGATTTTGGTAGTGAAGCGATATTGCAGTGGGAATATGCCCGCTACGTAAGTTAGGCCTAGACTCTTTTTCTGTCGCCAAATATCGCGATAGACTCCTAGCGTCGAACAAACTCTTTATTTGTTGCTGCTTGTTAATTAATGCCAATACATAGCGTTTATCTACAAACTTGTACTTGTTTGACGGTGTTGCCGTAAAATTCCCAATTTTATTGACGTTTTTGAGTGTTTCGATTGTGTCTCTGCCTTCATTTAACCATTTAGGTAATCCACCAGAAAGAACGTAAATATTATTGAACCCCGCAGTTTTAAACATAAACCAAACCCGTGAAGCGCAAAAATTACCAAAATCATCATATACAACGATATAGTCTTCATTACAGATACCTAGCTTCTTTACTTTATCTTCAAATACTTGGAGCGAAGGCATTGTGTTGGATATATTGCTAGCGACGTCGACAATATCATCCTGAAAATCAAATAATATTGAATCGGCAATATATCTATTAGGGTTTTCCAAAATGATGTTTGAATACTTAGGTTTGACTGCACTTTGTTTCATAGTGGTAAAAAGTAAGCGCGTATTTAGGCCTTGTTCTTCTGTTTTTGTCAGAACTTTTGCCAGTTCTGCCGTTGATATTGTCGACACAAAAAACTCCAAATGTTAAAAGCACAACCCATTGTATTTACATTATTTAGCTCTCATTAAGCTAAGCGCCTGTATTTTTGCTAGCTATAGTTAAATCAAATGCACGTAATTGTATTTATTTATATCAAGTATTTACTTGTCTTGATATATTTTAATATGCATTTTAAATAGCTAATAATATTGATGTTAAGGAGCAGCCCTTGCGAGAACTAAACAATAAAGCATTGATAGTAATCACCTGCCTATTATTATTCGCTTGCCAATCATCTGAGCCTATTGTCGAAAAAAGCACTACTAACCAACCCAAACTGCCAGAAGTCGATGTTAGTCGTTTTGAAACCCAAAACGTAATTGACAAAGACGCGTTATTTACACTTACGCCGCAGCAATCGACTGATTTTTTACTGTACTTTAATTCTGCAAAAAACTCACATCTTTCAGAGCATGAGAGGGTTTCTAACTTTTTACAACGTAAACTAAATAGTTTTAGCTTTTTAGGCAGAACATATACTGCGAAAGAAGCCTTGTTAAATAATGAGGGGAACTGCTTATCATTGGCAATGCTCACTACCGCGTTAGCCGATCTTGTTGATTTGGACATCCGCTTTCAAACGGTCAACTCAAGCCCTATTTATAGGCGATATGCGAATGTGACCACGACCGCTGGCCATGTGAGAACGATATTACTTGCTAAAAAGAAAACTAAAGACGAACCAGGCACTCTTTTGCGAAGCCGCATGATTATTGATTATTTTCCAAGCGCTGGTGATGTAAAAGGCGAGTTTATTTCGCGTGATGATTTTACGGCAATGTATTTTCAAAATCTAGCGAGTGAAGCCTTAGTTGAAGAAAACTATAATTTGGCATTTTCATATATTCAAAAAGCGCTACAGCTTAACCACTTAAATCCACATAGCCTTAATACGTACGCAGTGCTACTTAATCAAGTGGGCTTATCTGAGGCGGCTGCGTCAATTTACGAATACGGAGTACAGTTCACACCTAGAACCGTTAACTTAATATGGAATTACGCCAATATTCTCAAGGCCAGAGGTGAAGGAGAAAAGGCCTCAAGCTTGCTTGCCGATATTGATGCAAATAAAGACACGAACCCATATAGTTGGTTGGACATCGCTAACGAACATTTTCAAAATGATAATTACTGGTTAGCGACAAAATATTACAGAAAAACGACAAAGTTAGCTCCCTACCTACATGAAGCTTATTTTGGCTTAGCAAAAGTTCAGTATCTTCAAGGCTATGAAAATAAAGCCATGGAGTCCTTGTTAAAGGCGAAAGACTTGGCATATGAAGATGAAACTAAACGACTGTATAATGCAAAAAGCGCTACACTAAGATTAGCATTAACACAAAGTAAGTAGGCGTTGGTGATTGCCCTATCTGTTTTTCCGGCTTATGTTCTACTTGGCCAAAATAGCCTTAGTAGCGTCATAAGTAAGTGTATTGTGAATACTCTCGACAAACGCTAAGTTGTCAAGATTCCCACTGCCAAGTGCACCGCGAATAAGTATTGGCGTTAAGTCTTCGTCTTCTGCACCGCGATATGTAGATAATACACAAATTTCTGCGCAAAACCCGGTAATGAATATTGTGTCTACATTCAAACTTTTTAGGGTGCTAGCCAAAGAAGTTTTGTTAAATGCATTGCCGTACCGCTTTTGAATATAAATATCTGATTCGTCAATAGCTAACGAGGGAGGAAATTCATAGTCTTCATTCCCTGGCGCAAAGCCCTGTTCTTCATTGATATGCCTGACGATAACAACTGGCAGTTTCCGATTTCTAAAAGTCTCCATCGACAGATTGATTAAACCCATTGCTCTACCAAGCGTGTGTTCTGCGGTGGCATTTAATTTAAAGGAGTCTTTTTGCACATCGATAACGAGTAAGGCTGGTTTCATTTTACATTCTTTTACGCTTTTTATTTTGCTAGATTATTGCAGTTATCTAAAAAAACAACACGCGTTAATTTACTAATATACGTTTAGTCACCGCAAAATTTGCAATCATCGCAATCACTACGCCTGAAACAAAGCAGACAAGCGTAGGAAATCCCAAAACTAAGGTCACGGCATAAATCGCAAGGTTTAATACACCGGTCAAATGGCATAAAAGAAAATACTTGGAAAATTGCTCCCACATTGCCACAAAAATGTTTTGCTGACTGAATGTAAAGGTAGCGTTGCCAAACCAGGCACAACAAATAGCAATCCAAAAACTGAGCAGTCTTGATATGTATGGGTTTTCCAGAGTATTTAGCAAAATACTAAAAATTATCAGGTCGATTGCAAATACGGTAGTGCCGATAATACAAAAACGGACAAATTGCATTTTTACGCCAATTTCAATATCGATGTTTTACCCGTATTGTAATTTTAGCGATGTCTAAAATTTGTCAATGACAATTCACATTTTTTCGACATTCAGTCTGATATGTTCTGCATTAAACACGAAATACGGATATGTTTATGCAGCTAATGCCGCCATTAATACGACCAGAACACATACAAGAAAAGCTACATATTGATTTAAGCGTCATTGTCCCTGTGTATAACGAGCAAAAGGTTATCCGCACCTTTCACCATGCATTGTGTAAAGTTATTGCTCAGATGCACAACGAACGAATAGAAGTCATTTATATAAATGACGGCAGTAGCGACAAAAGTTGGGAAATGATTCAGGCACTCACGTGCCCTTTTGCCAACATTGTGCGATTGAATCTGAGCAGAAACTTTGGCAAAGAAGCGGCAATGACAGCAGGCATAGATCACGCTAACGGTAAAGCTACTGTATTACTTGATGCTGACTTACAAGACCCACCAGAACTATTGCCTGATATGCTTAAAGTACTGAGAAACGGTTACGACGTCGTTAATATGAAACGTCGTCAACGTTTTGGGGAGTCCTTCTTTAAGAAGTTTTGCGCCAAGCAATATTATCGCCTTTTCAAAAGCTTGTCAGATGGGCAAATTGAAACAGGCGTGGGAGACTTCCGCATGCTGAGTGAGCGTATAGTTAACCACATAAAAAAAATGCCTGAGCGAAGTCGTTACATGAAAGGATTAATGAGCTGGCCGGGGTTTAAACAAACCACCTTACATTTTGATAGGCCGCAGCGAGTGGCAGGCTTAAGTAAATGGTCTTTTTTGCAACTCATAGGTTTAGCCTTATCGGGCATCACGGCCTTTAGCGTAAAACCATTAAAATTGGCGACATTTGCTGGCGCACTGCTGTCTATTTTTGCCTTTATATATGCGATTTGGGTGTTCACCAAAACGATGTTATTTGGTGAAGCAGTGGCAGGATATCCAACCCTTCTATTAATTCAGTTGTTTTTGGGTGGTGTGCAATTAATTGCAATAGGCATAGTCGGAGAGTATGTCGGGCGAATCTTTTTAGAAGCAAAAGCGCGCCCAGTATATTTGCTGATGGATTCCGAGTCGAGTGTTGCAAATTCGCATAGTAGAGTGAACAAACATGGGTAACCGAACTCATCTTGTTGATAAATACTCTGTCGCTCTGCTACTTATACTTGTGTTGTTGCTTATTCGCTTTTTTAGTTTAAGTGCTCTCCCCTTATATGACACAACAGAAGCAAGGTATGCAGAAATAGCCAGAATTATGTTTGAAACCAATAATTGGGTAACACCGATGATTGACTATGAAAAACCATTTTGGGGTAAACCACCCTTTCATACATGGTTGAGCGCTAGCGGGTTTATGGTCTTTGGTGTATCCGAATTTGGTGCTCGCATTCCTCATTTTGCATGCGGCTTAATAACACTATTTTTGGTTTTTCGATTTGTAAAAGAAATGAATGACGAAAAAAGTGCAGTACTCGCTGTCTTGGTGTTAGCTTCGAGTATTGGCTTCATTGTAGGTATGGGCATGGTAATGACAGATATAGCCCTATTATTGAGTACTAGCGTAGCAATGATCAGCTTTTGGAAAACATATGCCGACAGCAGTGATAAATTTTACGGTTTGATTTTTTTTGCCAGTTTAGCGTTAGGTATGTTGGTAAAAGGGCCTGTTGCGATAGTACTTGTGGCTATTTCGTTAGGAGTATGGAGTATATGGCAAGGACAGTTAATAAAAGCGTTGACCTGTTTGCCATGGCTTACAGGCGTGTCTTTATTCGCGTTATTAACGCTACCATGGTATCTGATGGCAGAGTACAGAACGCCTGGTTTTTTAGAATACTTTATAATAGGAGAGCACTTTCAACGTTTTATCGTATCTGGATGGGAAGGCGATTTATATGGCAGCGCACACGACCAACCAAGAGGCACAATCTGGATTTATTGGTTAGTTGCCGCGTTTCCTTGGTCTTTTGTACTCATAACATCTTTTATTCAACGAATGCTAGTGGCTACATCAGAAACACGCTGCAGCCCAAGTGGGTTTAATGCATATTTGATATGTTGGATGATTGCACCAATGTTACTATTTACCTTGTCAGGCAATATATTAAGTGCATACGTATTGCCGGGATTTAGCGCTATGTCGATACTCATCGCGTTAACTTGTCAATTTCAAATACGTCATTTAACGGCGGCTGCTTTAACTGTGGTGCTGTTGGCTACGCTGCTTGGTATTTACCTGACGGGTAATGTATCAAAATCGAGTGAGTTACATTTACTCGGTCGAAATTCGACAACATTTGAAAGCACACCACTCTACTACTGGCAACATCGACCATTTTCAGCGCAATATTATTCAAATGGTAACGCTAAACTTTTGGCGAATACGCATGAATTACAGCAAGTCATTGATGCTCAGGGTGACTTTTTTTTAGCCATTGAAGACAAACATCTTACGCTTATTAAAACGCCTCATTTAAAAGGAAATTGCACTGAAATACTGAGTAGCAATATACGTCAATTATTGTTTTGTAAAGGAGATAGAGAAAAGCGTTGAAATTATTACTCATCGAAGATGCAAAAGACGTTGCAGAATTAATATTCGACTACCTTGAACAACGACACTTCGCATTGGATTACGCGGTTTCGGGTTCACAAGGCTTTTTGTTAGCGTCTGAAAATTTTTATGATTGCATTATTTTAGACCTTATGCTGCCTCGAATCGACGGTTTAACCGTATGTAAACAATTAAGAGAAAATGGTCTTAATACACCTATCATTATGTTAACAGCACGAGATACGAATG
Organism: Agaribacter marinus; assembly: GCF_030160655.1. Lineage (GTDB taxonomy): Bacteria > Pseudomonadota > Gammaproteobacteria > Enterobacterales > Alteromonadaceae > Glaciecola > Glaciecola marina. Next base: position 716,394 of record NZ_BSOT01000005.1, on the reverse strand, counting down.
AAGATATGTTAAGAGGGTTTCGTTATGGTGCTGATGACTATATTGTTAAGCCATTTGACTTAGAGTTGTTAGAAGCACGCATTAACGCAGTCGTCAGACGAACAAGTCAAGACGGATTTAAAAAACTCCTAGCATGCGGCCCTCTAACTGTTGATTTAACAACTCGTAAAGTTACCAGAGAAGGGATTGATATTAGTCTCAATCCCTCTTGTTTTTCTATATTAGCGTTGTTAATACGGAAATATCCAGCGCCTGCAAGCCGAGAAGAAATAGCGTCAACGCTATGGAAAGATGAACTACCTGATGATGACCTATTACGTAAACATATTTATCAATTGAGGAAAATTTTAGATAAGCCGTTTGATCAACACATTATCAAAACATTGCCCAAAGTAGGATATTTAATTGAGTATGAATAATGCCTAAGAAATTTGCTTTTAGCAGTGTTGTTATAAAAGTTTTTCTCATTGGCGCTGGCCTTATGTTGGTGTTCTATGCAGTGCTTTTTCGCATATCTATTATAGAAACCGAAAATATGGTAATGGAGCGTCGTATTCATATTGTTGCCCCCTATCACTTTAAACGTTTTGAGCAGGGACAAATCGGCGTTTTGGAAATAGACCCTCTTTTAAGCATTTATGACCAATATGCTCTGCTACCTCTTAAAATTAGAAATAAAATATCGCAAGAGTGGCAAGGATACTTGCATCTGACCTTCAGCGACGAAACTGAATTACAACTGCTTGCCATGGAAATTAACACCCCCATAGATAACAGAATTGTGTACGCCTTAGAAAATTCAGACGCCGTTGAGTTGAGTGATAGAAATTTAGTGATGTTTGAATTGTCTTTGCTATTTGTCGGCATATTTCTGTTTCTTCTGATAAGTACATATATGATTAGCACCGTGAAACGCGCGGCAAAATCATTCCATGACCTAGCCCACACTTTAGAATCTGCAAATATGGATGATTTTTCTCCTTTTATTGTGACTAAAAAAGAGACATTTGAGTTTGAAAAAATTATACGGGCGATAAACAGCTATAGATCGAGGTTAAAGAATTTGATAGCTAGGGAACAGTCATTTACTCGCTATATCAGCCATGAACTCAGAACACCCATGACCGTTATTAAAGGCTCCATTAGCAACATCCGTTTGAATGAGCAGAAAAACGTCAAAAAATATATCGATAAGATTGGTTATGCAACAGAACAGATGCATGAGTTAACCAACACGTTTTTGATGTTAGCAAGGGACGATTCTTCAATAAAAGAATGCGTGGAAATAAATCAAGACTTCATTGGTCAAGCAGTGAACGAGCTAGAAGATAAAATTGACGCGAATCAAGTTGAGTTTCATTGGCAATTGGAATCATCATTTAGCTTATTTGCCAATCAATTATTACTCAAAGTCGCAATACAAAACTTACTAAGTAATGCAATGATTTGTTCCAATCAAGGGAAAGTTATGATGTTTATCAGCGCATCGGGTATCGACATTGTCGACAACGGTGTTGCCTTACAATCAAGTCATCGTGGGCTCGACGGTTTTGGGATTGGTTTAGTGTTGGTAGAAGATATTTGTAAAAAATATGACTGGGTATTTAGTTTACATAACAACTTGGAAAGTGGATGTACTGCAAATATTCGGTTTAGCGTTCAAAGTTAACAGGTAAAACAAAAATCACACGAAAAACCGTTATAGTTGGTATAATACAATGATTTGTGACAAAACGTTTTTTTAGAAAAGCTCAAAGGGTGAAGTTTTTAGTGGAAGAAAATAGTCTAGACCTTTTTAAACGACTTTGGTTACGATCTGACAAAATTGATATTCCTAGTTACAAGGGAGTAATTAATAGACCGGGCCTAAGATATCTTCAATTTTCATGGGCTCGAGAACGATCAAACGGACAATCATTTAGGCTAGGTGCTTTAAATACATATCAGAAATTGAATTTATCAGAATTTAAAGGTTTGCCTAGTTTCAGTTCCTTAGTTGATGACGTTTTAACGGTTTTACCCTCATCAGTGAATGAGTTTTTTGGAAATGTAAGAGTAACGCCAGAAATAAATCATTTAAGCCAACTTCATTTAGTTCGTCCTTCATCGGATTTTTATTGTTTTAAGAATACAAACTTAAGATTAGGTAAAACGGGATTGTCTATTAGTCGTAATGGGTTAGTTGATCCGATATCAATGTGTTTACTAAAAAAGCATCACTTAAAGCAGCCAGCTGCTCTAAAAATAAAGCAAGGTGTCTTCTGCTCTGATAGGTTTGGAAACGGCAATATAACCCACTTCATGTATGACGTTATTGGACGCTATTTATCTTTAAGACTCCATGACCCCCAGAAATGCAGTGTATTAATTTTACTAAAAGGCAGTATAAGCAAATATCATCTATTTATATTGGAAGTTTTTAATATCCCTTTCATGGAAATAGATCAACGAACTACTGTTAATTGCGAAGAGCTATATGTGAGTTGCGACATAACTAATGATCATTCTGATGGCTTTGCTCATCCGATGAAGTTGTTAGAACCCACTCTTTTTTCATATATGCGAAAACAGCTTTTGCAAGTTGTAAAAGATAACAAACAGTGTAGAAAAATTTATATATCTAGAGCTGACGCTAAACTAAGAATGGTCAAAAATGAAGACGACGTAATGTCAGTATTAGAAAAACGGGGGTTTGCCAGAATCGTTCTTGGAGAACTTTCACCATTAGAACAATTTTCGGCCTTTTTCTCGGCAGAAGAAGTTATCGCGCCACACGGTGCGGGACAGGCAAGTATGATTACTATGCATTCAGGAACAAAAATAAAGGAGTTTTTTCATACTAGTCTCGGCACAGATGCATTCGCTATAGTAGCTCATAGGCTTAAGATAGAGCATTCAGCTAAACGCATACACCCTACAAGCCAAAAACGAATTCAAGCGACACGTATTAAACTGATTGATCTGTGAATAAAACTTTAGATCTAATGCTTTTTAGGTCGTGGCGATAGAAGCACTCAATTACGCTAAAGGAATTTGAGCACTTCAACATTTCTGCAAATCAGGTTAAAACTTCTATACATCATTTAGTTAGAACGTGTATGCATGTCTGTGTCTTCTTGCATAACGTTTTGCTTAACTGGCTTTTTAGGCTGAACAATATTGCCATTTTTTGCCGCGTTGCTACGAAAATCATACATTCTATAGCCTAGCTCTCTGACACTATTCACTAACTCTGGAAATGGTTTGTCCGCGAGATCGACAATCCCTACATTGTAGTTTTCACCGTCACCACGGCCAGTGGGCGGTTGTTCGCCATATTGAAACCAGTGAGTACCGACGATATAAGGATTTAGTAGTGCACTTTCGACATAATCGGTATAAAGCGCTGCTCTGTGTGATTGACTAGTGGCCTCGACGATACCGAGGTGCAAGGCACCACGATCAAGCGCTCCAAAATGAAACTCGCCTATCATAATTGGTTTGTCAACACCTGTCGGTAAGCCAACATTAGACACGTTGTATTGGTATTTATTCATACTGATTACATCGGTATATTTAGCGGCGGTGCGAATAACTGTATCACTGTTAGCCCAAGCCAAACGGCAACCTAAATACATGGCACTTGGCGCAACTGCTTCAAGTTCATCGTGTACCGTCGAAAAATATGTTTCCACAATCTTTGCATAAAAGGCACTTAGATCAGCCCATGCTTTCGATTTGTTTGGCGTATCAGTTGAATTAAGTAAGGCTTTCCAAGAACTGTAACTAGTCCCCCATACTTTATTCAAAGCTGAAATGGAAGAATATTTAGCTTTCAAGTCATTTAAGAATTCCTTTTTGGCAGGTTGATCAGGTGGGCTCTCTAACGTCGCTATGGCAAGCGATCCTTCAGCTCCCCAAGATAGCTCATTTTCAATAAAGAAACCTAAGCACCACGGGTCATCAATTGCATGTTGGCGATCTGACAATGCCCGCTTAATTTGCCTACGAAAGCTAGGGTCAAACACATCATGAAATTTTCCCCAATACCCTTTAGATGCTTCTATTTTTCTCGTGCCATTTACCCAGACAGTTTCAGTATATGGGGTGATACCTGCTTCACAAAGTTGACGATCTGATGCGACCGCTAATGTATTCATCCCCCAACTTCGTAGCCGAGAATGTGCGAGGCGGTCGAATGCTTGCTTCCAATTTTTGCCATATTTTTGATATAAATTTGAGGCCGTAAAATTGTATGTTTCGCGTTCATCTAACGTTTTGTAATATCCATGGGATGCCCGGCCAGCTTTAGAATAAAAGGCACCGTATGGTGTCTCTTTATTTGGCAGCCATTCAAAATAGTCTTCTCTGTCAGTCGTTCCGGTGATAGCCGTGCCAGGATGCACAACTCCTACGCCATGCGACCAAAATAATCGTCCATCTGGGTCAACTAACCACCAGACATCGTCGTACTTTTCTGCTCTAAAGCGGCCTGTCGCTTCCAATTGCGGACCATCCAGCCAGCCACCATATTGATTAAAGTCTGCAGGTCCTGGATACGCTGCTAACTCTCGCTCTTCCACAATTGCCTGTTGGCGCAAATCGTCGACTGACAATGTTTTACCCGGCCAATGTGCATGTTTATATTGCCCAAATCGGTCAACGAAAGGTAAGAAGCCCTTAGGATCTACCAAACGAACTGGATTGGTTGCCCGAATGTTATCAATTAAAAGTTTGTGTTTGTTTTCAGGATAATTAATTGTCACTTTCACTTGGTCTATTGCACTCAAATCAGATTTTGCTTGACCAGGCGCAGCGCGCATCGCGAGCAATTTAAGCGGCTCAGAAAAACGCCAAGGCGACGTGGCAATATCGTCGGCAACAGTTTTTGTTTGTCCAGGCGCAAGGTCAAAACGAATCTCCATTTGCCATGCTTCCATTCCGTCTTCTGGGTCACCTACTTTAAAAATTATTCGCGCAGGATGTTCGCCCAGATTGGTAATGTCCATTTTTACGTGATAATAAGCGTTGAGGTCCCAACTGCCCTTTGGCTTTTTTATGGTTACTCCTGGTGAACCTGAATTGATTCCTGTTTCAATGAGTAATTGTTGAGAGTTATCTTTGTTGATAATACGAGTTTTGGTATCCGTCGATTTCAACTCGACGGCTTTTTCAAAATCAAACAACATTAGCGTGTCCGCAACCGCAGATTGCGCATTAGCTGTATTGACGAAAATAGCAGATGCAAAAAATAATAATGTGGTAAAACTAAGCCTGAATCTTAAATAGGTGGATTTCATGAATTTAGCCTTTTGAAAACATTTTGACATATAAAGAGTAGTTGAATTTAACGGATAAAAAATGAAATGCTGCGAATGATATGCCATATTGGAAATGTAGCGGATTTTGTCACGGCTAATAATAAAAATATTTTTAAGTAATTGATATAACTAAATTTTAATTTTTTTAAGAAAAAATATCCGTGTGAGCTAACGGGAATGAGAGGAAATATCTATCACTTGGTGTACGTTTTCGAACACTGGTTGTTCCTTTGTGAACAGTTTAAACAACGTACTATAAGTGCTATTCCCAAGTGAGTTTTTTTCGTATGTTCTTCACGCCTTGCGCATGCAACTGAGATACTCGACCAATGGAACAATTTCTGATTTCAGCAATTTCCGAAAAACTTTTTAGCTCATAATAATGCATAGACATGACTTCTTGTTGACTATGAGGCAATTCATCGACAACCTTTTTAATGTTACCTTGTAAAACGACCAATTCTTGTGAATCGAAATAAGTGCCCGATAAACGAGTATCCGTAATCATCAAGGCATTGTCTTCTAAAATAAAGCCGATTGTTAATGCAATGATATTTTCAATTAATTCAATATCATCATTCTGGGGCTTGTCGTTAGTGATTGAACGCATCCTTTCTTTCATTCGTCGACGTATCCAATCTGTTGATTGCGAATACTCGGTATATTTAATGATCCCACTTAATATAGCTCCCTTTATCCGCTTAAAAGCATAGCTTCTAAATGTTGCCCCTTTACCCGGATTATAGCTGTCAATGGATTCCAATAATCCTAAGTTAGCAAAATTAATATAGTCGTTAACGTCCACGCCATAAATTCTATACATCCCGAACACTTTTAGGCCAATTGCCCTTGCCCATTTAGCATGACTATTAAATAAATTTATTCGAGATTTACCCCAGTCGCTTGTAGTTTTGTTTGGCCATTTTTCTATATGGCCAATCCAATTAATACTGCTTATCGGTATAGAAATCCTTTCCATAGTTTCGCTCATTAGGTCAAAAAACTTCCAACTAATGACTGTGTGACTAATGTCCAACCATCTATAAGCACGAATAGCATAATTTTTATTGGTAATGCGATAGAAATCGGTGGCACCATAATCATACCTAGGGCCATCAATACGCTTGCAACCACGAGGTCAATAAGCAAAAATGGGATGAATATCATAAATGCAATTTGAAACGCAGTCTTTAGTTCGCTCAATAAGAACGCGGGAATTAAATGCTCAATAAGCACGTCCTCTGCGGCACTAGGGACTTCCGCTTGCGCCATTTCGAGTACTGCGGCAAAGTCTTCTTCTTTGGTCTGCTCAATCATAAACGCTCGGAAAGGTTTAATTCCGTCGTCTACTGCCTGTGAAAGCGATTTTTGACCCGACAAATAAGGCGTTACCGCCGCTTTATCAACTTGCTCAAATACCGGTTGCATCACAAACCAAGTCAAAAATATAGACAAGGTTATTATTACTACATTCGGTGGTGTTTGCATTAAACCTAAGGCTTGCCTTAGCAATGAAAGAACAATGACAATCCGAGTAAAAGCCGTGACGGCAATTAGCAATGCAGGGATCATTGATAACACTGTCATGGTAATTAGCAGACGCACTTCGGGTGCCATTTGATCAAGTACTTCGCTGTTTTCTACCAACGATAAAAAACCATCATCAGCGATAAGTACCGGGCTCATCGTTAGGCACGCCACAACAAAAATCCATTTACAATAAATCATTTACAACTACTACTTTTTAGATTGCTCGACTTTATCCAGCATTATCAAATTATCATTAGACTTGGCGATGACGTATTTATGCTCAGCGGTTTTTACGCTATATATCACAAGGCCACTGTCTACCGTTTGTTTTTCAACTATTGCAATACTTTCTTGCTTTTTAAACGAACTTAACCATGCAGGTATCTCGTCCTTCTTCTTTTTTAAGAAAAAAAGAATCAGCAAGCACACAGCAATAACAACAAAGAGAATGCCTAGCTGACTAAGCGAAAACGCCGATTCTGTTTTAAAGCCAATGTCTGTCACAATTAATTCTTTACATCAATTATTTCGATACCGAAATTTCCATCAATAGCAACAAGATTTCCTGTCGCAATGGTGTCACCATTTAGTACTAGCTCGATTGGTTGATTTACGTCCTTGTTCATATCTAAGGTTTCGCCGGCTTTTAATGAAAAAAGTTGTTCGACGGATACTTCTATTTTGCCAAGTTTGACTTCAACGCTCACGGGTACCGACTTTACTAAACTAAAATCACGTTGGTTGAGCGCTAATGTGTCTTGTACCTCGGTTTTTACTTCAGACAGCTCAACGCGTTTTGCAGTAGATTCCGTCATAATTACATCTCCTTTATAGTGGCTAACACTGCTTTTTTAGTGTTGTTTCTTACTAAATATCCATCTACCGGCACTTTTCGCCTAGATAGTGTTAGATTTACTGGTTGTTCAAGTTTGTGGGAAAGTTTCAAAATTTGCCCCTGTTTTAAATGCGCTAAAGAGCCAATATCGAGTGAGAGATTGTCAAGACCCACCTCAATATTAAGCTTTTCGGGTTTTAGTGCGTCACCAATACTCGTGCAAACTTTACGTTCATCTGTTTTTACGTTATCAGCCAAGCCCAAATGCCGAAGGAATGCATTGTCGCAATATAAGTTGAGAGCGTTGCTCATATCGCCTATGCGAATACGTATTGTGACGCACGAATTCAAACACTTGGAAGGCATCTCGCCGCTGTGAATTGGGATATCAACGTTTAGTGGTTTTAACAAGTCAAAAAGGATCTCTGAACTAAGCTTCTCCAACAATGACTTATCTGCGTCAAACGCCATATCAAACGCTTTACCACTAAGTGATTGAATAAACTCTTCAAAAAGGAAGTGTCCGCCTTTTACAACTAAGTAGCCACTAGATGTTGTGCTTTTACCTGGAAATATTTGATCCGTTGACTCAATATTCACACCATTAAATAGCTGTTCATTAAAATCAATATCAACTCTTGCAGGACACTCAAACCATCGACTTGCCCAAGATTCGATCGCCGCACTTAGCTTTTGTGTTACTGGGGCGCGATGTTCACGCCCAACTATAGATACACGATTGAGCATTATCGACCTCTAGTATTCTCGTATAGCTGCTCCAATAACTGATTGGCTACATTTAAAATTCTAGAACTTGCCTGATATCCGCGCTGAATAATTATCATATCTGCAAATTCTCTAGATAAATCGACATTTGATAACTCGATACTCTCAGACAAGATACTACCTAAACCGGATTCATTTGCGCGCCCAATTACACGTGTCGAGTTGTCACCCGCTTCAAAAACGCTGCCTTGTACGACACTCAATGTAGATAAGTTAGTGAAGTTAGCTAATGCGATGAATGGCCCGTCAACCGCTTCTCCATTAGAATAATTAAGTGTTAGCTGACCGTCTGCAGTAAAATCAACGGTAGTAAGTGATGCCACGCCATAGCCGTCAACGACAGACGCACGTAGCGTCGATGTGTCACCGCCAGAAACCGACGTACCTTTTGCAAAACTGCCATTTTCGCCAAAATCAATTTCTACAGTTGTTTCTCCACCAAGTGAGTCTTCAACTTGAAAACTTACTTTACTGAAGGTATTTACCGGCGTACCTTGGCTATCAAATCGAATTTCTCCGGTATGAACGTCGGCGCCATTGTCATCAACAATCCGCACACTCCAACTGCCGGCTTCAGTAGCAGAATTATTCGTGAATTCAAAACGGTATTGGCGTTGCTCGCCCAAGCCCGTAAACACTTCAACATCTGCAACGGTAAAGCTCGACATGTCTGTTGATAAGTTACCGATAAAATCAACCTGAGAAGTCGCTTGTGGCGCTAAAACACCGACATCACTGATATTAATTTCTTCAAGTTTCCCCTCGTCCGTTATTGCAGCTACTTTGCCACCAGACACCGAATCAACCAATACTCCATCATCATTGAAAATAAATTGACCTGCTTTGGTATAATTTATTTCTCCGTCGTTCATCAAAATGAAGAAACCTTGGCCAGCAATTGCTAAATCGCCAGGATTACCTGTTTGACGAATTTCGCCTTCAGTAAAACGTTGCTGTTGTCCAGAAATTTGCGTACCAAAAGCGCTATCGCCCGAGGTCAAACTAGAATAAAAGGTATCACTGCCTTTAAATCCAGGAGTATTCAAATTCGAAATATTGTTACTTACGTTATCTAGGTTCTGAGAGAACGATAGCATTCCCGATAAACCTGTAAAAAAAGATTGAAACATGATGCTCTCCTATTCCCTAATAAGTCTAATGTCTGTCAGTGACACATCAGATAAAAATTCATCACCTGTCCCTCTGACAGTAAGTGATATTCCATTTTGGCCAAACTGAAGTCCTTCAACGGTGCCGTTAAATAATGCGTTACCGTTAATTACTTCGACTTGTTTTCCAAGCATATTTACGCCTTGATTGGTTGAGTTCATTGCTAGCAAGTTGTTCATGTTTTCATTTAATAAACGCGTTTGCTCCAACGAAGTAAATTGTGCCATCTGCGCCAAAAATTGGCTGTTGTCTACCGGTTCCAATGGATCCTGGTTAGTCAATTGTGTTAAAAACAAGCGAATAAACTCTTCTTGGCCAATAGAAGAATTGTTTATTTGTTGGTTTTCGGTGGTGATGTTGCCCCCAATTGCTTCTATCATCTAAGATCTCCTTTTTGATCCCATAAAATTTTTCCATTTAAGAACACGCGATTTATTTGCGAGTCTTGTGATTGTACAAATGCAGCAATGCGTTTTGAGACCTGCAGTGATGATTCAGAAGTTAGGCTATAGTCTCTGATCCATAAGGTGCGTTGCATGCTGCTTTCTGTGAATAATAAGGAACGTTTAGTAAGCTCTGCCATTTGTGGCGTTGCGGCAAATTGAATGGCGTCCACATTTTTTGCCTTAACGGATACACTTGTCGCAGCGCGTGCGGCATTGTTTGCAAGTAACGCCATATTGCCAGCGTTAAAAGCGACCTTTTGATTAGATATTTTGCTAGTGAATGTCGCACCGTTGTTTACTATTGCATGAGAATTTGTATTCGAACTCTTTGAAGCATCAATTGCTTTCCCCACGGCGTTTTCTGATGCCATCAATTGACCCGGAGAAAGATATGAAAGTACACCGTTGCCAATAGCGCCAAGCTCAAGTTGACGAGTAAAGGCCGCTTGAAGACTGGTGCCGTCAGCACTTATTTGAAACTCATAAATATCACTGCCACTAACGCCTGAATTGACACTATTTACCTGATCAGTTAACAAATATATTTCTGCATTATTAGCGTTTTCGTTCAACAAAAGTACATTTTGTTGCTGACTATTCGTTGCATATTCACTGGTATTAATACCTAACTTAAGCAATTGGCCTGCTATCAATGACGGAGAGTATTCGCTTTGCTCTTGCATATCTGCTGTGCCTGCGAGTGGCTGTTCAATTGCATTACCAAAAAGATACTCACCAAACTGCTGCCCTTTACTATCAGAATTAAGACTTTGTGCCGTTACGTTTTGTAGTAACAAGGTAGTTACATCGAGTTGCGGGATCATTTACTTGCCTCCATTCTGCTATAATTACACTCCATCACACTCTCATCTTCTTTCTTACTAATATAAGACGATATGCTATATTTCGTTTTTTTGACTGCATCGCTAGTTAGTTCTTGTTGTTTTTTTGCTTTATTAAAAGCATGGCGTTTTTCGTGTATTTTTTCTTCTATCGTTGTTTTTTCTGCACCGAGAGAGCGAATATTCTCTTCTAAATGCAAATAGCGCGTATTGAAGCCAGATAAACGAATTGGGCATATAGTGACGCCAGCCAGATAGGCTTCTTTATCAAACATATGCGATTTTTTACTTTCGTTTAATTGAATAATTTTGTCTTCTAAACTCTCACGTTGTTTTATCAACGCAGACAATTCACGACTAATTTGCGACAGCTGGCTATCAGCGTATTTGAGGAACATTGTTTGCTTGCCCATGTCTTTTTTCATTTTATGCAGCATTAACAATATCTCCTATACGCGCAATTTCATGTAAAACATTGTCATAATCTAAACTTTCATTGATCCCTTGCACTAAAAACTCACGTAAAATCCCCCAATTCTCTTTGAGTTTTTCACGATTGTTGCCCTCACCTGACTCAAATAAACCAAGTTCAAGTACATCCTTATTTTGTTGGTAGTCCGCAAAAATTCTTCGTAATGCCTTTGTATAAGTAGTGAATTCATCGTTTTGTAATTTGGTCGCCAATCGACTAACACTTTTACTGATGTCTATCGCAGGAAAATGCGCTTGTTCCGCCAATTCGCGTGTTAGCACAATATGTCCGTCAAGCACTGCCCTTACGCAATCAACAACAGGATCATTAAAGTCATCACTTTCAACCAATACGGTTAACAAGGTTGAAATAGAGCCTCCATTTCTAAATTTTCCAAAACGTTCTATATATTCGGGTAATACGGCAAATACGGATGGCGTATACCCTTTTACCGTCGGTGGTTCACCAATGGCTAAACCTATTTCCCGCAATGCTGAAGCTAAACGGGTGACAGAGTCCATCGTAAAAAATACGTTTTTGCCCTGCGCAGCGTAATATTCAGCAAGCGCTGCGGCATTAAACGCTGCCTTTACTCTTACTAACGGAGAATCCTGCGCGGTCGCTGATATCACTACAGATTTTTTCAGCCCCTCTTCACCTAGTGTTGAATGTACAAACTCTTCAACTTCACGCCCTCGTTCGCCAATAAGAGCGACGATATTAATGTCTGCGTCTACATTTCTGCAGATAGAAGACAGCAGTACGCTTTTCCCTACCCCACTCCCTGACATCAGACCTAAACGCTGCCCTTTTCCAATAGTGGTAAATGCATCAATAGACTTAATCCCTGTTTTTAATACTTCGTCAATTGGCGCTCTATCGAGTGGGTTAGAGGATTTTCGCTGACCAACGTCAATTGTGTGGAGCTCGTTTATAGGTCCCTGTTTATCTAAAGGGTTAGCAAATGCGTCAATAACCCGTCCGAGTAAACTATTTCCTACCTTCAAACTAGCTACTTGGTGGTTAAATACGACTTTATCGCCGCGACTCACACCTGCAGTGCCAAAATAAGGCATAATTAATAGTCGTCCTTGTTTAAAACCAACGACTTCGCCATTTATCACGTCACCAGAATGGAGGTGTATATCACATAAACTTCCTATGCTTGCCTTAGGGCCATCTGCTTCAAGAATTAACCCAACGCAATCAGTCACCCATCCATAAGTGCTGTGAACGGTCATAGCTGATACACGGGAGGCTAAATCTGCGAATTTCATGTTACTGACCTTCTTCAGAAATATTTGCATCTGCAACCATTGATGCAAAATTTTGTAAGCTTTGTTTTAACGAATATTCAATGCCTGATTTCTCGAATTCAATTCTGTAATCACCCTTTTCAAGCGTTACGTCTGCCTTAACGGTTACCACTTTCTCTATCGCATCCAATTTTTTTGTGCGGACTAAGATCGTGTGTAGGCCTTGCGGGATATACAGTGTTTTCGGTTTATCCGCGATATGTTCATTGGCAAGTGCAGTAAAGCGCGCCAAATTGATCTCGGGTGATTCAATTAAATTAGACGTAATGGTAGAAACAGATTTTACGATAAGTTCTTTTATTACCGATTCATCAGAAATTTGCCATTTTTCTGGCGAATTCATGTTATCCACAACGCTTGAAAACGCATCGATGTGTTCATCTAAAGCACTTAATTTTGCATTTAGAGCTTCTTCGTGTTCATGTTTGCTATTATCAAATGCGGCTTGATACGCTTCAGTACTCGCTTGTTTTTTCGCAATTTCTAGGTCATTTGCAAAAAAAGTCTTAAGTATCGTTGTTCGTTCTTCATGGCTAAGTGCATTAAGCGCCTGTGTCGCCTGCTCTACGTTGTCAACGGTCGGTACAATGACACCTGGCGCTTTGCTTGCTGGCTCAACTGGAGACAACCCGGGAATAAATGATGCCACTGAACCTTGGATTAACACATTACTTTCAGCCATTGTTAACGACCTCTAGTTCTAATGCTTTTATTCGCCCAACTGCATGACTAGATAATTCTCCGTTGTCTTTGTCCAAAGCATTAAACCAACGACTTAAAGAACGGCTAAATACCTCTTTTTTAGCGGGCATCGCTTTATTCTCTTCATTTATCGTTCTTAGATTTATGTCGCGTTGTACGCTTGTAAACTTCTTAGCAACGTTCAAGTATTTTTCTAAACGTATACGTCTTTCATCGTTCATTTGAGCAAGTAACCATGCGCAGTCAGCGTCGTTTAAACTGGCCAATTTAATTGCCATCACCTTGTCTTGAGATACATTAGGCATAAACATCTTCCTCTTGCGCTAACCACTCATTCACTTCAAGTAACAGCTTTTCTCGTTTTTGCTTTTGTGCCGTCTTGTAACGAGACAAACCAACTGCGCCCCCAATTAAAACAATTAATAGTACTATTGCGCCCACTGCCATAAATTTGGATGAGTCATCAGTTAAACCCACTGCACTATCTGTATTTGCGGTATTTGCTATATTTGCAACGGGCGTCGCTGCAAGGTCATTAGCATTGCTGTTTGCAATAGTCGCGATATCTGCTTGATTGGTATCGCTTTGCTGATTTGTATTTGCCGTTGGTAGCGTAATATTTAGCACTTCAAGCGCAAAGGTATCGCCTCTCGCTTCATCAATTCCCATACCTGCTGCGAGTACTTGTTTTAACTTTAACAATTGTTCATCCGTTAAATCTGCATTAACAGCAATACCAACGCTTAATGATTCAATTTCACCTGATGAATAAACCGTTTCTTCGGTTTCTTGACCATGACGGTATTCAGTTTCTCGCTCTTGAGAAAGTGAGACATCCTTACTTTCTTCAGGTTTATTGGTGCTAGGCGTTGCGGATACTTTCGACTCTTTTTCTCGTACCACAAGCCCTTGTCCGTTCTGCCCAGTAGCAAACCCTTGCGTAGTCTTTCTCTTTTGGTCAAAGTTAAGAGCAGCATCAACCGAAATCGCTACACTTTCAGGCGGCACAAACAGAGTTAAAATTCGATACGCTTTCTCTGTTAACATTTGTTCGATTTGCAGTTTAGTTTCGTACTTTTTACTTAAATTTGCTGTTAGGCCCTGTTCATCTGGCGGATTCAATTCCAACCCGTTTTTGTCGAACACGGCGACATTTGTCGATAGCATTTTGTCCACTGCATTAGCTACCAGTCGTTTAATACCTAGTACCTGCTCGTTACCAATGTTTGCTTCGGGCAATTGCTCTAGATAGACTGACGCTTTGGCCTCAGATTTATTCGCTGAGAACAATCGTTTCGGAGCAAACGTGATATGTACACGCGCGGTTTTAATTCCCGGCATTGAGGAAATTGTTCTTGCTAGCTCACCTTGAATAGCGCGCTTATAAGTGACGTCCTGAGAAAAGTCCGTCATACTGTAGTCAGCGTTATCAAACAATTCTAACCCTTGAACGTCAGGCAGTCCCAAGCTTTCAGTTAGTGTTACGCGTAGCTTTTCCGCCACATTCTGATCGACCATTAGGGTTGTGCCATCTGCTGTTTGCGTTAACTCGTACATCACCCCTTGCTCGTCTAATTTAGCGATAGCGGCGGTAGCCATTTGTTCATCGAGCCCTTCAAGTACCGGGCTATATTTTGGCATCAACAACCAAACTGTTGCGGCAATAAAAAGTAAGGCAACACCTCCGATAATCACAAAAAATGACGTTCGCTTTTTACTGTCCATTGCATTAATTACTTCGGTCATGATGTTATACCTGCATTCTCATAATTTCTTGATAGCCTTCGAGCAGCTTATTCCGTACTTCCACTGCAAGGCGTAATTCGCTTTTTGCTTCTTGCATAGCGATCATTACTTCGTGAGTACTGATAGGTTTGTTTAATGCCATATCAGTAAGTACCTGATCAGCACGTTGTAAACTCGCGCTTATGTCTTGTAATCCGTCAGTGAGTATTTGCCCAAAATTTTGCGTTGGTGCCACATTTAGTTGCTCAATAAACAGATCTGACGATGGAGTAATCTCCGTTGCGTTAATCGCAGAAACAGCTTCAATTGTCATTACTAACTCCTTTTATTTTCCTATTTCAAGCGCTTTGCTGTTAATACTCATTTGGGCATTAAAGGCCTTAACGTTCGCTTCATATGCACGAGTAGCCTCAGTTAAGATGACCATTTGCTCAGCTACATCTACATTTGCATAATGCACAAAACCTTGCGTATCTGCGGCCGGATGATCTGGCTGAAATACCTTTCTGTCTGCTACATTGGTTGTCTGCATTTTCACATTATCTTTGTCAAACATTGCACTATCGAGTGTGTTATCAAGCTGCACAGTAAGCGCTTGGAATCCATTGCCACTTAGTGGTTGAATAACGTTTGCATTCGCAATATTGATAGTGGCCGCATCTATACGCATTTTTTGATAGTGCATGCCATAGTCAGATACATTCATCACTTCGGTAACAGCCATTATTTTTGTGCTCCTAATACCAGTGATTTAATACTCAAACGTCTATTTAACGCTTCTACCAAGGCTTGAAATTCAAGCATCGCTTTTGTCGAGTCAGAATTTTCAGTTGCCAAATCAACTGCGTTTCCCGTGTCATACTCAAGTGATTCAATATTGCCTGCGTTACTGTTAAATACCTTCAAATAGTCGAGGCGTTGCTCATTATTCATTGCGTCTAAACGCGCTAGTGGCTGTTTAAAGTCTAATTTCATCTGTGTTTGAAAATCGGCATTTGCAATATTTTTAGCAGCCATCTTTTGTTGCGCTGATTGCATATCCAACGCAAACTTTACAAGTTCAAAAGTTACGGGTTCCATTTATTGTTTTCCTTATTGAATAATCAGTTCAGCGTGCAACGCGCCCGATTGTTTAATCGCTTGCAATACCGAAATTAAATCGCGAGTTGATAAGTTCAACGCCTTCAGTGCATCAACTAACTCGCCAATACTGGCTCCTGGTAGCGCATGAATTTCGCCCTTTCCGCCTTCAGTGACTTCGATGTCCGAGTTCGCTATCACGAGTGAACCGATTGACTCACCGGTTTGACGAAAAAATCCATTAGGTTGTGATGCAGAGAACTCGGTTTCTATTCTAAGCTTTAGTTCACCATGACTGATTACAACGTCGTCTATACGTACGCCTGCGCCTGCGACCACCGTGCCGTTACGCTCGTTTATTACGACTCTGGCAAAATTATCTGGGCGAACTTCGATAGACTCAATTTTCGACATCAGTTGCATAAGCGGTTGGTTTGACGATAGTTGCAAATTGATTTTTCCAGGGTGATTAGATTCAATTTTGCTGCTAGGGAATTTTGTTGAAATAGCGTCGATGATGCGTTGAGCGGTCGTAAAATCAGGCTCATTCAACACTAACGTTAGCCCACTATTTTCGATATCAAAATGATAATCTATTGATTTTTCTACATTTGCGCCATTAGGTACGACGCCGACAGTCGGATGATTTTTTTGCACGCGATTACCATTAAAATCAAAACGATACCCGCCCACACTTAAGGGACCTTGCGCTAGGGCATATATGTCACCATTAGCTGCTTCAAGCGGCGTTAATAGCAGCGTGCCACCTTGCAAGCTTCGGGCATCACCAATCGATGACACATTTACTTCTAGCGTATCTCCACTTTGCGCGTATGCCGGCAAAGACGCGGTGACCATTACCGCGGCAACATTACGGCTTTTAATTTGATTTGCGTCTACAATTAAATTAAAACTTTGGAGCGTATTGCTCAATGACTGAATAGTTGCTTGATTACTATTTGAGTCACCAGTCCCCGAAAGACCAACAACCAATCCGTAGCCAATAAGTGGGTTGTCTTGCACACCTTGAATGCGTGCCAAATCTTTTAAACGCACTGATGACGCAGATGCATTCGCCAACAACAAAAAACAACAAAAGATACTCAGTGGTATTCGCAAACTTTTCATACTAAAACCCCAACCATTCAATAAAACGCGTGAATACATTGCCATTTTTACCTGATGTTACTTCGCCTTCACCTTCGATAACGATTTCAGCATTTTGCACACGGAATGACGGCACCATATTGTTGTTGCTAACATCTTCTAGTCGCACATTGCCTTTTATCGTAATGATCTGCTGCTCTTCATTGACGGTAATCTTTTGCGTCCCTTCTATAATCAAAGTGTCGTTATCTTTTTTACCAACAACTACAGCTGTTAACTGCGCACGCACAAAGCCATTCCTGTTGGTACCGGCATTGCCTTCGTTAGATGAGCCAATGCTAACGCCGCTGTTCCACGACCTGTCATCAACCGATGCACCACCGTTAAAGCCAAATTGCCCTTCGCTTACTTCGCCAGCACTAGATGTCGCTTGAACATTTTGATATACCAATACGGTGATTCCATCACCAATATCGACCGCTTTTTTATCCGCGTGTAATGCCTTAAATTTGGCTTCGTCGTACAACGATTGCGCACTAACAAAGCTGCTACACAACAACATGGCGATTAACACCTTATACCGAAACATGTACTTCTCCTTCCGCAACTACAACGGCATTACTTAACGAGTTGCTACCATTTACCTTGACTTTAATTTGTTCGCCTTCGTTAGCGCTTGTCATCGCCCTTCCTTTTGCTTCAATGACCACTGGTCCATTTGTTACCATCACTTTAACCATCTGCCCTTGTGTAACAGCATTTTTTAGCTGAATATCACTCAGCATTACGGCTTGCCCTTTTCGCATTGATTTTTTAAATTCATGGCGTGTTAGCACCGCTTCAGCTGGCAGTTCTTTACCTGTCCATAATTGCTTTACAATTGAAAAATCACTTTTATTCACGGCATCAAACTTCGCCACACTGTGATTTAATTCAAGCACGTTAATCATCGCTGAATAGCGAAGTGTTACATCTATATCTGAGTTGCTTTTTTCATCGGATAACACAGTAAATTTTGCGATAGCGTTTCGTTGACCCAATCGTTTCAGCGATACAAAACGAACGCTGTATTCAGACGAATTTGCACAAGGTAACTTCTCGAACAACAGCTGTTCCAACACGACGTGCTTTTTAGCCAATTGTGCAGACAATTCAGATGTCACACTATCGCGTAACTCACTTTCTTTTATTGGAAAACACAAGCTCACCCAGGTCTTATTTCTGCCACTCCACGTAAGCTTGACGCTGTCCGCCATTTGATTATTTAACCAATGCGTGATTTGTTGCTGCGTAACCCAACCGGTAAGTTCGCTAGGCCATGCTAGCGTCGTAAGTGCCGCAGACTCAGTATCAACCACATCGACTAACATTGCCGGTGCCGTTAGCCTGTTTACCGATTGAATAAAGCGCACATCAGATGCGTTACTCAATGCAGGCAACAACAAACAAGCCAATAAAAGAAAGAAGCTAATTTTCATCGTCTTAAATTGTTTATCGTATCTAGTAGTTGGTCAGATACTTGGATGATCCGTGCATTAAGCTGATAGCCACGTTGTGCAAGCATCAAATTCACCATTTCTTCGGTCATCGATACGTTGCTTACTTCGGTTGAGCCTTGAAGTATTTGTCCAGTACCAAGTTCGCCAGGTTTACTATAAATCGCATTGCCTGCGCGCTCTGACGCCGCATACAAATTATTGCCTAGTGTTTCGAGGCCTTCATTGTTTACAAATTTCGTCAATTCTAGTTGACCCACTTCTTGTATTTCATCTGTGCCATCAAGCTCGACCATGACTTTGCCGTCACTTGAAATCGTCATGTTTTTTGCGTCTGGTGGAATTTGAATATTCGTAGACAACTTGTATCCCTGTGTTGTTACTAAGTTACCGTCGGCATCTAGGCGCATTCTTCCTGCTCTTGTGTACGCGTAGTCACCCGAGGGCATTTCGACTTCAATAAATCCATTGCCCTGAATTGCAAGATCAAATGGGTTACCAGTTGGCTTTAAATCACCAATAGTAAAATCTTTCATTCCCGTCATTATTTTTACGCCTGCGCCATTATTGACGGATGACGACAAACTGCTTTGATTGCTCTCTGGTGTCGCTTGTGTTTGGTATACAAGATCGACAAAGCTCAAGTTCGTTTTTTTAAAACCCGGTGTAGACGCGTTTGCGATGTTGTTTGAAATAACATCGATGAGACGCTGCTGCGACGTCATCCCTGTTTCTGCAATATAAAGTGATTCAATCATTTTTATCTTTTCCCTAACTCATTGATGCCTGCATTTGCCACTTGGTCAATTGCCAATACTGCTTTTTGTAAACTTTGTGTATGTCTTGATAGCTCAATCATGCGGATCATGTCTTTTGATACTTCCGCATTTGCGCCATTCACTGCGCCTTGTTGTATGTTATTTTCAATGACTTCAAAAGTAGACTCGGCGCGGTAAACAGAGTTACCCATGCGCGTAACTTGTGCGCCTTTATCCATCGTAACTGACCTTAGTTGGTCTACTCGTTGGCCATCAACATAGATAACGCCTTTACTGTCAATTTGGATATCACCTTCTGGCAATACAATAGCCCCAAATTCCCCCATTACTTGCGCGCCTGACAAGTGTGTTAATTCATTTTGTGCATTAACGTGTAACCGACCGTGGCGGGTAAGTACCGCTTCACCTGCCAGTTCAAGTAACAAAAATCCATCATTTATCATTGCAACGTCTAGCGGCCTATTGGAGGTAATCACCGCACTACTCGCTTTAGTCGATACTGTTTCACGAAGTTGATTGCTGGCATCGGCAGAAAATTCTGCAAATACTTCGGTGGCCATGTAGCCAGGTGTATTTGCATTTGCAATATTGTGACTTACAACATCAACCTGCTTTACATTGTTTTGAATGCTTTTTAGGACAATATCGATAGCATCTGAACTCATTATTAAGCCGCCTTATCTGTTGATGGATTGTCTGACACTATCGAGAAAGACTGCACATTTACTGTTGTTGGAATTTCGTTTAGTGACAATATGTGCATTTGTGGCAATGCTCGCTCACAAAATAAGAATAAATGCCGGCGCAGTATTGGCGTGCAAAGCACGACCGGTTTTACCCGCTTACCCATCATTTTTTCTACATTGCTCGACAACGATTTAAGTAAACTTTCGGTAGTCGCCGCATCGATGGCTAAAGACATATTGCTGTCGCCATCAACTACACCAGACACTAAACGTTGCTCAAACCTCGGCTCAAACGTGAGTACATTTAAGGTCCCGTTTTTGTCTACCAGCGATTGGCAGATTTGATTTCTGAGCTTACGTCTTACCGCTTCCACTAATGAGTGAATTGACTTGTCTGACTTCGCGGCATCAACAAGCTCTTCCAAAATCATTGGTAAATTACGAATCGACACTTTTTCTTGTAGGAGTGTTTGCAATATTTTTTGGATCTCAGAGTAAGACAAAATATTGGGCACTAACTCGTCGATCAGACCTGATTGAGAATCGGCGATGCGCGACAATAACTTTTCTGCTTCTTTCCGCGTGACAAATTCGGGGCTATATCGTTTTAGTGTTTCGGTTAAATGCGTGAGTAGCGTTGTCTCAGGGTCTACAACCGTATAACCGCCATTGCGTGCCAGTTCTACGTCGTTGTCATCAATCCAAATTGCGGGTAACCCATAAGTGGGTTCTTTGGTCTTTTTGCCTTTGAGATCGTTTCGATTGCCTGAGGGGTCTATCGCTAAATGATGATTAGCCATCACGTCACCTTTAGCTACCTGAGAGCCTTGAATGAACAAGTGGTATTCGTTAGCGTCCATGGTATTGTCAACCATTATGGTTTCTGTTGGCAACACCACACCAAATTCCATTGCAAACTGTTTTCTAAAGCTATTCAGTCGAGAGGTAAGTGTGCTTTGCTCCTCATTAATAAATGCATTTACTTCAAACCCCAACCGTAATTCTAGCGTATTGATTTGAGTCAATGCATATAAATCTGCGCCGTCTTCGGTCTGTGCCTTAGCACTGTCTAATTCATTCTGTTGTGTTGACTCGCTACTTGTTTTAGCAACACTTGTTCGATGAGCAAAATATGCAATTGCGCCAAACACCACTGACAAAAGTAACAACGGTAATGTAGGGAGTCCGGGCATAAACATTAAAATGCCTAGCGTTACCGCGATGATAATCAGTATTTTGGGCTGTGAGGTAATTTGTTTGGTAAGCTCTTTACCCAACTGCGAGTCTGAGGCGGCACGAGTAATGATAATACCTGTGGCGGTTGCCACGATAAGCGATGGGATTTGAGTAACAATACCGTCACCTACTGTTAGCAGCGTAAAGGTATGCATTGCTTCACCCCAGCTCATACCGTGTTGAGCTACGCCTATCGACAAACCGCCAATAATGTTGATGAGAATAATAATGATACCGGCAATCGCATCACCTTTAACAAATTTGGTTGATCCGTCCATAGCACCATAAAAGTTAGCTTCCTTCTCAATGGCAAGGCGTCTTTCTTTTGCTTCGACTTCGTCAATAATCCCCATGTTCAAGTCAGCATCTATGCTCATTTGTTTGCCCGGCATACTGTCTAGCGTAAAGCGGGCAGCAACCTCTGCCACCCGTTGAGCGCCGTTTGTGACGACCACATACTGCACCACAATCAAAATGAGGAATACAACCAAACCAATTACATAGTTGCCGTCAACCACTTGCGACCCAATAGCACTGATGACTTGACCGGCATCAGCGTCTGCCAAGATTAAACGCGTAGATGATACGTTCAGTCCCAATCTAAATAAGGTTGCAATTAAAATGAGCGACGGAAACGTTGAAAAACTGAGAGGTTTATCTGTATAAAATGTTAGCAGTAAGATTACTAAGGCCAAACTAAAATTCATTAGCAACAGCAAATCTAAGAATGCAGCGGGCACAGGTATAAACAACAACATTAATATTGCGACAACGGCCAATACCAATGCCAATTCACTTTTTCCGTGTTTAAACAAACCAATCATGATTGACTTCCTTGTTGATGATTTGAATGCGCTACGCCATCAAATTTTAGTACTTGTTTTAAAATTTCAGCGACGCCCTGATAACAATCTTCTGGGATAAACCCGTCAATAACACTGTTTTTGTATATCGCGCGTGCGAGCGGTATATTTCTAAAAATAGGCACATTGTGGTGTCGTGCAATTTTTCGAATAACTGCGGCACTTTTGTCCGCCCCCATAGATAAAATTTTGGGAGCTAGCATTTCCGTTGGTTTATATGACAACGCCACTGCAATGTGTTCTGGGTTGGTAATGATGACATCTGCATCTTTCACACTTTTTAGGGATGCCGCTTTTTTCAATAGCTCTTTTTGAATCTGCTTTTGTTTTTGCTTAATTTGCGGGTCACCTTCGCGTTTTTTGTGCTCATCTTTGATGTCTTGCATGCTCATTCGCATTTGGCGACCAAAATCCCATTTGCTAAATGCGAAATCGATTAATGCATGTGGCAAAATTAATCCAATAATCATTAACGCCAATACAATCGACATATTTGACCAATGTACAACAAAGCTTTTTTCAGTCATGCCGTAGCTTTGCATGACTTTATCCAGCCAATATTCACCAATATTGAGCCAAACTAAGACAATAATACCGACTTTCAACAATGCCTTTAGTAGTTCAAATAAAGTTTTGATTGCAAACAATTTTTTAAACCCTTGTACTGGGTTTAGCCGAGTGAAATCGGGTGTGATTGGGTGCGTCGAAAAAATTGGGCCGGTTTGAATAATGTTGAACAAAATTGCGCCTAATACAATTACTGCCAGTAAAGGAGCAAATAATTCAAAAACTACCATAGACACATCAAAAAATAAGCCTTTAAGCGATAAAGGGGTAATAGCTATTTGCCCTGACTGCAATAAAAGCTCTCGCATTTGCGATTGCAAGCCATCCCAAATTTGCCCCCCTGTCATAAACATTGCACCACAAAACGCAATAAATATGAGTAAGCTAGATACTTCGTTACTTTTAGCTACTTGCCCCTTCTTTTTCGCTTCTTCGAGTTTATGGGGCGTGGCTTTTTCTGATTTATTTGAATCATCTGCCATTACAATACCCACCCAAATCGAAACCATTCGATAAGTGACTGCAAAATTTGAGAAATAAGTGGCTTCATGTACTGCATAGCCACCGACATTAATAAAATGCCGACACCAATTTTTAGCGGCAACATTACAAAATATACGTTCATTTGAGGCATGGTTTTAGCAATGATGCCATTGAACAAATCAAGCATCCAAAGCGCCATCATGACTGGGCCAAACAACAAGAACGCAAAGACAAGTTGAGCAGAAAAGTACCCCATGATGTTGGCAAAATAGAATTCGCCATTCCAACTCCCAGGGGGTACATAGGTAAATATTTCGACAATGACGGCCAATATTTGATGATGCGTATTGGTCACCAAAATTAAGAGCGTCATGAATAGGGTTAGCATGGTTCCTAAGAGCGGGTCATTATTGCGACTAATAGGGTCTATAACCCCTGCGGCCGCAAAACCAATTTGCATATCGAGTACTCGCCCCATAATTTGAATGGCCGCAAACATTAGCTGAAACCCAAGCGCCATTAGTACGCCTAAACCAAACTCTCCCAACATTTCAAACATCCATGTTGTTTTTGGTAATGCTTGCCATTGAGAAGACGTTAACTGTGTAACCGCAATTGTAAATATCAGCAGTAACATGAGCCTTACTGTAGTGGGAAACCTAGCGACTGGCGTCATGCTCATACCTATAAATAGCGGCGACAAACGGCTTGCTACCAAAGAGTACGGTTGAATAAAAGCAACAACGGCGTCCACTAAAAGCTCCCTGCTTGAATGATGATATCTCTGGCGAAGGCCACTAAAGTAGATAACATCCAATTGCCGGCAAAATATAACACCGCAATACAAATGAAGATTTTGGGTACAAACGTTAGGGTCATTTCTTGGATTTGCGTAACGACCTGAAAGATACTAATTGTAACGCCCGCTAGTAGCGTAACAATTAGAATAGGTGCTGCAATTTGCAGACCCATGCTAAACATTTGACCCATTAGTCCTATGGCAAAGTCTAAATCCACGACGTAATCTACCTTTTTAATGCGTCGATTAATTGCTTATAACTTAAGCCAGAAAGGTGTGATGGCTGATCAAGCAGATTTTCTATTAGCTGCTTGCTTGCATCAGGTTTTCCTTGGTGAGTTAAAAATAAACTCTCAAGGTATTTAGCGGTAAAACTATTGGGATCTAGGCGCTGGGCAATCGTAAGTAGTCGCTTGGCTTCTTCAAATTGCTGCTCATAAAATGCCACCAGTGCCAAACCTGCATGGCTTTCACCAAAATTACGATTAAGCTCCAGTGATGCACTAAATGACGCTTTTGCTTGTGCATAATCATTTGCAACAAGTTCACACCATGCTCTAACATGCCACGTACCAATGTGATTTGGCATCAACTTAGTTGCATTTATAACACAATTGTAGGCTGAGTCACGGTCTCCCAACGCAAAGAGCGCTTGCGCAAGTACAGACCACATACGGCCGCTGTTAGCAAATTCTGAGACACCAATACTGGCTGTATCTGCAGCTTGTTTAAGCGTTTGATTGTATGTATAGATAGATGCCAATGCTAACAAGCCATCGTGGTGTTTGGGGGCAATTGACAACAGTAATTTTGCATACTTTTCGCTGTCGCTTATTTGCAACAAATCAAAGTTTAGCATTGCGAGCAAACCCAATAGCTCTGTATTTTGGTTTGCACTGTCGCCCAATTGATGACGAATTTGCTCAGCAAGCGCTAGTGCATTTTGTAAGTCACCAAGGTGATACTTAACTTTTGAATGAAGCAATAACAACTGTGCGGAAGAGTACTGGCCAATGTTTTCAACGTAATCAGAAATTACTCTATCAGCATCAGCAAATTGGTTCTGTAAAAACAAACAAAGCGCAATGCTATATGGTTTTGTTTCACTTTGGTCGTCAGGCAGTTTAGCGAATTCATTGGCACCGTCGCCAATATTACCGAGTTCGACTAAGGCTCGTCCATACTGCCAAATAATGAGTGGTTGTTGGGAAACAGCCTCGCTAAGCCCATGATAAAACTGGGTCAGTTGCTCAATATTTTTTTGTTTACCGTACTCGGTGATAATGTCGATACATAGGTTAGCGTTTGTTGGGTCTTGATTCCAAAACTGCAATAAACGCTCTATTTTTGATGCACTTTCCATTGCTTAATCCCTAAAAACTGCTTGCAGTACGTCTGCAAATCAGGCATTCCATGACGGTTTGCTACAACATCAAATCGTGTTAGATTCGATAACAATGTATGAAAGTATATACATATTTAAATTTTTTAAAACACCCAATGTGTTACCTATTGGATACAGTCTGCAGATGAAATTTGGTGCTAACAATAAGATTTTAAACGATTTATTGGTCTTTTTATAAAGAATGAGAGATTTTTGGCGATGAGCGGTATTTTGTCGTCAGTATTTTTTATGTTGTTGTTTAGTCGTTATTTTTTATGGATGTTTTTTTTCGTAGTATATCAAAAAAATATTTTAATACTTTTTTGGCATAGATTTTATGTTTTTCCATTTTATTTGTTATAAATAATACTTATGTCTTTATTAATCAAAGGATTTTCGAAACAAAATTTGGTGCATGTAGATGACATTGCATGCATGGTTAAGCGTGTACCCAAGTCGCATTTAGTTGGATTAACCGCCATTGTGTATGATCCTGGTTATATGTATCAGCGCAGCTATGTTGAATATAAACCGATTAATTATCGTGCGGAGGGCTTATATTCTAAAAGCCCACTTGATCATGTGCTCATTCATAAATTTACCAGCCAAAAAGAATTACATCACATTTTGTTACATGAGATTGGGCATCATGTTTTTACTAATGTTTTAAGTCCATCACTACGTAAGCAATGGGTGACGCAAATTTATCCAAACATTGAAAAACCGTCTGAGTATGCAAAAAAGAATGCGTCTGAAGGTTTTAGCGAATGCTATGCGTTTAAAACTAAAGAGGTGCAATCACTACTAGGATTGCTGTAATTCCATCGTCAGTTATTTGTAGATATGGTCATTCGGATTAAAGTAGTTAAAAAACCTCACGCTTTAATATAGACTCTACTGGTTTGACGAGTAAGCACACAATAAAATAAAGGGAGTTTGTGTTTTGCAAGAACAAGAGTACATCGCAAAAATAACGGCATTAATGACCGATGGTCAATTAGCGGCGGCGAAAGCGCTAATTGAAGACGCGTTTAACGTGTTTCCGGCAAGTGGCTTTATTTGTTTTTTGAAAGCCGCTATTTATGCCCAAGAACAACATTATGATCTTGCTAAAAAGGCATATAGCGAGAGCATAAGTTTAAGTCCAGATTTATATATTGCTCGTTTTCAACTCGGTTTATTACAGGCAACTTTAGAAGAATACGACGATGCTGTGCAAAGTTTACATCCCTTGTTAAATACAGAACATGAATATTTACCCTTATTTGCTAATGCGCTTATTTGTATTTTTCAAGGTGACAATAGTAACGCGATTATTTCGATTGAAGAAGGTATTCAGCGAAATACCGACAACCCTAATTTAAATAAAGACATGCGCGAAATGCTCGACAGAATAAATGGTGCAAGTGCAGAGCAACAAGCTAATGCCGATACAATAAGCGACGACAGCGCCCATGCTGACGAGATTAATGATGGTGCAACTGCCGAACAAGATAAATCTCATTTACTCGATATCTATGATGTAAAGCACTAAGATATGATTGACCCCACCAAGTTAAACAATCAGGTAGCGCAAAAAACGGTCAATAAGGCCAAAAAAAAACAAACGAGTAAAGTAAATAAAACGCAATCTACGGTTAAAAACACGCAAACTCCCAATAAACTTGTAGACCGTATTTTAGCAAGTATTGATACGCACAAAGACATGAGTGACGAAGCTAAGCGCAAGCAATATATAGTAAAAACACTTGAATCGATATTGGGTGAAAAGGCATCAGGCACCCCTGCGTTTAAACAATTAATGGCTAAGATTGAGTTTGCGTTGAGTGTTGGGCGGTGAGTATTATCAGAATAATTCCATATAGCAAGGAGCTTATCTAGCTACAATTATCTCCATATACACATAAAGTGCCATTAATCACTTTTCCTCAGAGAACACGCATAAGAACCGAAATAAAAATACATCTTTATAACGTTTTGAGGCGGTCATTTGAAGTTTACCTAAACCAATTATATTGGACCATATGTCAAATATAACTGTCTCTAGATCAAACACGTTTTCAATTGATTCTGGGGCATCAACCTTAAGTTCCAACATAGATTTAAAACTATTTGATATGTCTGTGGAGTAGAGTTCGAACCCTTCACCCTCGCTCTCTGCAACAAACATATCGAAAACGTTTCTGGAGCTCATTACGCACTTTGACACAAACTTTTCTGCCAAATCTTTAGTGCCTCTTTACGTGACATCTGTAACTCTTTTACTTCTCAATACTGAAGTAATATTACCAAAAATTGTATTTACAGTACTAAAAATTGAAGTCCCGGTAGTCAGCGCTATTCGATTATGAGCTTCCTCAAACTTAAACCTCAGATCGGATTTGAAAAGTCGATTG
Organism: Agaribacter marinus; assembly: GCF_030160655.1. Taxonomy (GTDB): domain Bacteria; phylum Pseudomonadota; class Gammaproteobacteria; order Enterobacterales; family Alteromonadaceae; genus Glaciecola; species Glaciecola marina. The sequence goes on along the minus strand of NZ_BSOT01000005.1, from coordinate 688,373 downwards.
TTGCCACCTTGGATATCATGTAACTCATTATCATGCTCAAGACGTCTGATATTGGCAATAGTTTTGGCATAAAATTCCGGGTTCTGAAGCAGTTTAGTCATACCCGACTGACTTATCTAAAATTGCGAAACAGACGGTGTCACGCGAATCACTTCAACTTGGTTACCATTTGAATCTGTCACAAACCGACAGTTATCTGTCTCACTTCCTGAAACATTATCACCGCTTGAGGAGCCAATAGCAGTTTTACGTTTGATAGCTTCATTAAACTTTTCTTCAATACTGAGTTTACTGTCAGCTATCGAAGAAAATGTTTCAACAGTCGGTTTACGAATAGATGCATTTCTTTTTATCTAAAAATATCCAGATATTCAGTATTTTCACTTCTAAGCAATGTAATCCTCTCTAGTTCTTCTTCAGTTAAAAAAGGGCCTTTAGAAAGTTGAATAAGCTTCCCTTCTTCAGAGTTATCAATAACCTCTTCATTTCTTAAACTGGATAGCTGAAGCTTACTAAAGTACTTATTAGAAAAATAATTCAGCCAATGGAAATCATTGACAATTCCCTTACTCAGCGACCCTTCATAACGATTAATATTCAGGCTATGAATAGGATGAGTAAGATTCAATTCCTGAATTTTACTCAAACCCTCAATCACTCTTGGAAAGTGGTCAAGAATATACAATGCAGCGCTGCCATACATTGGTGAATATTTCTCACATAAGTCTCTAAAAAACGTCTCTATTTCCGAAATTTTACTGACATCTGAAATTAAAAAACTAATATAGGATTTAAAACCTGAGTTGTTATAAGCACTGGTATATATGGTCATGGTATCTTGGTTATCACATTCATACTTTTCATCTTCAAGAAAGATTGCAGTCCGCAATATGTCTTCGGAAAATAATTTATTGATTTTATTAACCGCAGTTTTACTGCTCACTTTACCTCGGGTTGCTTTTCCCAGTTTATTGAATGCGGTCACCCTGCAAAGCACTTCATCCTCATAAAGCCCATAATCGATAGCCATTTGCCTTAAAGTAAATGGTTCTATTTTTGTGTACACATCAATATCAAAAAAAAGGTCAACACTTAATAATTTAACTAAGGTTGGATCGTTAATATCTGTCATAGTATTCAAACTCTACCCTTGCTTCTCTTCCTGTTGCTGCTCTATACAAATCACGATAGAAGTTCCTAATTTCAGTTAAGTCCTGAGTACCTCCTCTAGGTTTCAGATCGACAATAACATCATTCCTGTAATCCACCAAGTCAGGTAACCCAATAGCAAAAGGTCTATCGCCTCTTGGAACGCTTACCACAGAGCCAGCATTTGGTCCTTGGGTAAAACGAATAGCTTTTTCAACTGAAAAATCTCCTCCCTCATGCAATTGCTGTCGACCCACCCTCGCAAAGTCCAAGATATTATCCGCTTTAAAAAGAGCGTGCTTTAACCTACCTGATTGTAAAGACTTAAACCAAGCAGCTCTTGCCGCTCTTTGTGCAACACTTACTTCCTTAACACTGCCTTGCGCTAGCCCTGAACTAACTCGCCCTCTGCGCGGAGCCGCTTCCGCTGGATTTATTAAATCACCGCCAAACTGCACTAAAGCATCTGCGGCTAGTCCAAACTTACCCAGGCCACCTAAAGTAGATGAAATAGAGGACTGAGCGGCTCCTTTTGTCGCATTATTTGACCTTACGACTACCTCAGTAGGGGAAAGCTTACCTATCTCCCCTAATATTTGAATTGGACCCAAATCCTTAACAAGCTCATTCGCTTGTATTAACCCAGTAAGCGGTATAATTGTTGCGATATCACCCAGTAAAGTAGTATCACCAAGTGTGCTTAAGTCATTTGTTGTTAGGAGTTTTGCTAACTCGGGATTTTGGAATTTATTTGTTTGCCCATAGTCGAAAGCACTGATTGCTGTGGTCACTTGATCAATACTCAATGCAGTAGCAAATAGCCCAGAATCAAGCTCTTGTGCAATTAAAGAGTCAGAACTATTCCTGATAAAGTCTTGAACAAACGCTACTTCATCTTCTAAACGACTAAATGTCTGCGTATTTCCATATCGGTCAGTTAAAATGCCTCTAGCTAAAACGTTGTATAGCGGATTGTCACCAATATTATCCGCACTTCTCAACCCTTCAACTAAAGCAGCGTAGCTTTCTGGATCATTCGTAATCGCTGCACTGATTTCATTTAACTCAACACCTTCAATAATTAGCTCATCACTAAGCTGTCCAAGCTCACTATCACTTTGACCAAACTTTCTTAAAAGGGAATCTCGGAGCTCTCCATGTGGGCTAAAGCCCTCAGGGTTTTCAGGGATAAAACCTAATCTGCTATCAGCAGTTACAGCCCCTTGAACTTTGGCTTGTCGTAATTTTCCCTCTATGGCGTTGTTCCGTGAACTACGCTGTGCGGCAGAAACTATCGAATTCCCCAGCGCATTGCCAAAGGCATCAGCTACCACATTTTCAACATCAAACTTGCCTTCATTGTTTACAAGCTTTGACGTAGCATACCCTACACCAGCGCCCACGACATTATTTATAAAGTTTGGAACAAAATTATTGCTATTTGTTTCACCCGGCAAAGGCGAACCAAACGCGGCGCTTGCCGCACTGGCTGCAATATTTGCCCATCTGAAACTTGTGGCATTGCCAAAGAGCTTATTTGTGTATACTCCACTTATAGCTGAGGCAGCGCTGTTTACAGCTCTTCCAAGGGTATTTAACTTTGTTACGTAGCTAACGCTACTGCCTTTAATTACTTTTGTTGATGTCGTTAATATGTTGTCCACCTCTGTCGCTGATGTACCAACGCCAGCAGCATTTGAAATACCTTTTGAAATACCCGCAGTAAACGCGGCTACTGCGACTTGACTAAATGAGAAATTTTCTTGGGCACCCAGCGCAATTGCTACCCCTTGACTGGCTACACTTCCCGCTGCAGCTGCGGTTCCTGCACCTACTGCAGACAAACCACCTGAGGCAGTAACAAACACCCCAGCTGAGCTTGCAGTAGCGGCTCCTGCGCCAGCAGCGGCACCAGTCGCACCTGCTCCTACGCCTGTAGCTCCTGCGGCTGGCGCTAACGCCGCTCCGACGCCCGCAGTCACTATCACCGCTACCGCAACAATAATTACAGTAACTAATAAGTTACACCCTGCTTCAGCTGGTGCAGGGATGACTGGCAAATTAGGTGTCGTATCGCCAATTTGCTCATTTACATTGTAAGGTGTGAATGTATCGAAGCGGTTCTGATTGTTTACCTGTTCAGGAATAACAAGCGACTGCCCTGCAGTTAAGGCATCATTTGCATCACCTGATGAAGACAAACCATTTGCGTCGGCAATAATGTACCAAAAATCAGCATTGCCGTAATATTGAATAGCAATACTGCGTAAGCTTTCGCCCTGCCGGACTGCATGCGAACGACTAGACGAAGCACTAGGCCTATCTAAGCCATTGAAGTGCGCCTTTCTAACATTAATAGCGCCATTTTCGTTTAACTCACCTAAATATTGGCCCCCAGAATATAAATAATGACTCGTTGTAGGCGCTTTCTCACCTGGCGTATGCAATGAATTGGTTTCGTCAATTTCAAACCCTATTGACTTTGCTTTTGTTACTGCTTCAACTGTCTGCCCTGTTTCGAGGTCGATATATTCTGGCGTATAAAAAGCTTTGGTATGGCTTTCATCTTGTTTTCCCGTTGATTTACGAAGTAACAATCCATCGGCAGAGTTGGTAAAGTAGCGCCCATTGATATTTTCTACGTCGCCACCTATTTTAAGTGTTTCTTCCACCACTGTGCGGTTGCCATTCGCATCATAAAATGAACGTGTTGTAGCGCTTGTTAACTGAACAGTTTCTTCACCTGGTCTAATAACCGCATTAGGTGTACGTTCTACTTTACCATCTACTATTTTTTCTAAATAAGACTGACGGTTTTCATAGCTATAATTATAGGTTCGTAAAAGTTTTTTTATCTCTTCGGTTGGCTCCGGTGCATTTCCATTTTCAGTTACTTCAAAATTTACTTGTTCGTAGCTTTGCGTTACTAAACGTCCACCCAAATCGTATTCATAGTTTGTTTCGTTTAATAGTAGTTTTACTTCATTTTCAACAATTATGGCTTCTTGTGAATTTGCTCGACCTCTATTAATTTCTGTCTTAACTCCGCCTTCTGTAAAGCCTTTCGTGGTGACTTTTTGCACTTTACCACTATCGCTAAAGTCAAAGGTTTGAACATTCTTTACAGAATTTAATAACCTGTCATCAACCTGTATGTCCTCTAGTGTGCTATTTGAATCGAGAAATGCGCTTCCATTGAAATAGTTTAAGGTCTTTGTTCGATAACCAATATCATTGTATTCATGACGTTGAAGATTTAACCACCCTACGTTATCCCAAGTTTGCGTATGGTCTTGACCAATAGACACTCCCTGAAACAAAGTTGTTCCAACTCGTGGGTTGAGACTATATGTTTGCTCTACAAGCGAAAGTTCCCCCCTCTCGGTATATTGCGTATAGGCTGCCTGACTATTCACGATAGCCTGCTGCGTGACCCGGTGCCTAACCGCATCGATGGGACTGCTGTTATCTCCCACATCCTCAAAGGTATACGTGTATTGCTGCCCCGCCATAGACACCGTGGTGGTATTGTCGGTATACATATACCGGGTGACGTGCCCGTCGCCCGCCGCCACGGCCGCGACGCTACCGCTCGTTACCGTGTGTAATTTATCGCTGCCGGGATGGTAACTAAAGGCCACATGACGCCCATCACTTTGGGTAATGCTCTTGAGTAAATGACTGCTACTTGACTCATAAGCATACGTGGTTTCATACTCCTTATCGTCGGCGCTATTGTCCGGCGTTAAATCTACAATGACCTTGTGCAAGCGCTGCTGTGTATCATAAGTATAGGTGTGGGCGCTGTAATTCTCGCTGCCCGTGGCCAAACGCACCTGTCGCAACAAGCCCGCACTGGCGCCTGTCGTATAATAATCAAGCAAAGTCTCTTCAATGCCCGTCGTCGTGTCAGTGGTAATGCGTGTTAACTGACTCGGCGAGCCGCTGTAATAAAAACGCTGGCCCTTATCAAATTGGTCAAGCAACGCAAGCAAGCGCCCCTGCCCACCGTTTTCATAATGACTGCGCGTTAAACTGCTGCCTTCTTGATAAACCCAAACACCGCCGGTTAAACGCAAGGTGTCGTGGGCACCTGCACCATCACTGCTCACATAGCTACCGCCGCCTTGACGCGTAAAGTGCTGAGTGGCGCCATCCGCCGTTACCCGCGTGGCCGTATCTCCGTCAATGCTAAGCGTGCTTAAAAAGCCCAAACGCCAGTTATCATCGCCGCCAAAGCCATCGTCAACATCGCCTAAACTGTTGTAGGTGCGCAAGGCACTTAAATCTGCCCCAAGCACCGATTGCCGGGCATCTTGCCCTTGCACCACCAAGTTCCCCGTCGACGCATTCACATATACCCGCTCGCCACCTTGCCCTACCGAGGCTTGCCCCATCGCGCCTTGCACGCCCAGCGCCGCCAATGAAGAATTAAATAAACCGAGTGATTGTCCTGTGATTATTGCGCCCACGTGGTGCTCCTTTACATACTAGCTATGTTCGACGCTCCGCCTTACTGCGAAACGTTGTGTATAGGAGCTATTCCACGAAATGAGATTTTTTTTAGCTTTTTTTTGAAATTTTTTGAATTTATATGTAAATATATGTTTTTATTGGTTAAATAAATTAAGAAAAAATCTATAAATATCGGCCCATAATAGTAATTTACGCGATGAAGTATAAATATTGAGATTTACTGACTAAATTTATGTAATCGAATTGAGTTACTCGTAATCACGTGTAAAACACAGGGTGGAAAATATAAAAGCTCATTACGTCAGGGTATAGTGATATACGTGTTGAAGATTATCGAGTAAGAGTCATTCAAGCCAGCGGTAAGATTGGCGGTTACATGTGGGGAAATACTCGAAAGTCAGCTATTATTGGCTGGGAAGCGTCTAAACCAGAAAGGTAAGCTGCACTTACTAAAAACTTCCATCCTTATTGTTTATATTGTTGTCTGGTCTTAAAAAACCTTTCCAAATAGCTTTTATCAATGTGAAACACTGTTGCTGCTTGAGAACCACTATTCAAAACTTTCTTGATGGATGAACCATCCTTGTTTACCTTATAAATATCATAAAACCCATAAACGTTTTGTGATGAAAAAAAGACCTTAGCACCGTCAGTAGACCAAGCGGGATCCCACTCTTCTACGCGATTTCTAGTTAGGCGCTTGTGGTTGGAGCCATCGATGTTCATAACGTACACTTCTTGATTTCCATCTCTATTTGAAAGGTAAGCGATTTGTAAGCCATCTGGTGAGATTTTTGGCGACATATTATTCGACTCATCATCAGTCAGTTGAATTACATTGCTACCATCGATATTAGCAATGCTAATTTGACTAGGGCTGGCTTTAGATTGGAAGAGTATTCTTCCGTCTTGCATAAATTCAGCTGCGCGCCCTTGAAGTGATCGAATTTGGCGTTGCTCAGTGCCATCTGCATTCATAAGCCAAATTTCTTCTCGCCAACCTTCGTTAACGTCTTCGTACTCTCTTGCAAATATGATAGTTTTTCCATCTGTAGACCAAGCTGGGGCGCTATCCCAAACATTTTTTACATTGGTCAAGCGACGTATATTGCTTCCATCTATATCAGCGGTGTGGATTGACCAAGTTCTGCGTTTGTCATATTTACTATAAAAAGCAATTTGCTTTCCTGTGGGAGAAACAGCAGGATAGCCGATAGTATTGCTCACAGGAGCATCAACAACTTTTACGCGTATCTTCCCTTCTTCATCACTCAAATAAATTGCTTTGTTACCTTCATCTTTATGCCCGTATATAATGGATAAAGGTAGAGAAGAAGCTGTTTTATTGGTTTGACAGCCAACAGCTAAACCAAGAATAAAGATAGAAAGCAGTAAAGATTTTATTCCCGTATATTTTTTAATTGGCATTGAGCGCGGTCCTTATCGCCAGTAGAGTGTTAGGGAATAATAAGGAAATCAAAGCGGAAAACATGACGTTTTTCTGATTTTTTGTTGATTTTTAGCTCATCATATTTACCAAGTAGTATTGAGAGCATAGGTTTTTAGACAACAGAGTAGTATTATGGAGTGGCGTCGAAAAATAAATGATGCCCTAGAAAAACAAGCACACAATTTTAAGTAAACTAAACCTTTGAATCAAGATGCTCTGTACCAGAGTCTGTCGTTCTAGTCTGAATACATGAGGATCCACTGAGTACGTAAAGAGGCCCTTAGACAGATAAAAGGTGGCACTTTATTATTGTTAGCTGCTCGTTTTAGTCATTGCACTCTTGAGAAAAGGAACGAAAACCTCTCCATTCTACTAGGTAAAACCAGAAATCAGTACTTTTGTTTCGCTGCCCCCCTGATTCAGAAGCAAACTAAGCTGATGTTTGAATTCACAGACTAACAGTCAGGTTATTTTACAGTCTAGTAGTACGATGAAACGTTGAACTCTAAAATACAACTTAAATCAAAGGGTTAAAAGTTCGGTATGGTTTCTGCTTGCGTGCAAGATTGATAAAAGGGCTTCACCAAAAACATCTGTAATCGATATTAGGAACCTACAAATGAAAAAAATAATAATTTTTTTACTATGTTGTTTACCCTCCTTTGCTAAAGCCGTTTTAATTGAAGTGGAACTGGTAAGGCAGTCGATAGGAGTTGGCGTTACGGCCGGTACTTCGGTAGACTTCTTTTTGACAACATCAATTACAGACAGTGGGGGCAATGCATTTAGCTCTGCGACTGACGCCACAATCACCATTTTTTCAGGCAGTGTTATTCCGTCTAACCCATTGGATTTGTCTAGCCCATTGGATTTTGTCACCCTTTCTTCTAGTGGAAATGTATTAGGGACTGTGTTCCGCACTAATGCAGACCTTGACCCTACAAGCCCACTATTGGACTCAGGCGATACCTCTTTTCAAACGATTGTTATCCCTAAAGACATAGTTAATTCTTTGCTGTTAAGCCAATTGCCGCACTTTAGACTCACCTTTTCTGATCCACTTACGTTTTCGGGATTCGCTCGTTTGCAAATAGGCGGAAGCTACTTTTATGACGACGGCACGGTTGCGGTCAATGCGCCTGGTTCACATGCCATAATGTTAGTCGGTCTGTTTTGTTTGGCTTTGGGGCGAACATACACAAAGCTGAAAGCTTAGACTTGGAGATAGGCCCTTACCCTTTTTCTATTTGATGAGAAAGTGGACTATCTCCCATCCTGCACCACAATAAGTCTGACCTAATTCTTTAAATGTCTGCTACTTGTTGTAAAGAAGACTATGGATTCAAACCGTAGGTCCGACCGTAACTAGTCCATTTCAACCAGTCGCCCCCTACAAAGCATTAATACATGAGACGGTATGAGACTTGAACTTAAAATGACTAATATTTCAATGCGTTATGAGAAAATCAATTAAATAAGAAATGGTGCCCGGGGCCGGACTTGAACCGGCACGTCATTACTGACGAGGGATTTTAAATCCCTTGTGTCTACCAATTTCACCACCCGGGCAACGGGTGCTTGCTTTCGCAAGAGATGTGGAGGCGCCGACCGGATTCGAACCGGAATGGTACGGATTTGCAATCCGCTGCATAGCCATTCTGCCACAGCGCCAATTTGACTACACTTCAAACAAATTGGAGCGGGAAACGAGACTCGAACTCGCGACCCCAACCTTGGCAAGGTTGTGCTCTACCAACTGAGCTATTCCCGCATTTAATTTGTTTAAAATTATCGATTTATATGGTTTCGACAAACCAAATTTACTTTCTTTAGAACTCGCTATTACAGTGTAAAAGCTTTGCCCCTCTGAAATGTGGCGTGAATTCTACCGACATTCACAAAACTGTCAACAACAAATCTTAGCAAAATGAATCGTTCATACAAAAATTGAGCAACATGTCCAAATTTGTTGCGTTTACAGAATCTTATTTAAACGTTTTAAGGGTTTTCCACGCTGCAGCAGAATAAATAAGCATGGACCAAACAGACAATATTGCTGCAATCCACAACAATACTTTGCCTAAAAACACCCAATATATAGGAAAACCCATAAAGCTATCTAAACCGGACAATAAACCAATGAGAGCCAACATTTGCGTCATCGTTTTGGCTTTGCCTATAAAGTTTACTTTAACATCGCCTGAACGACCTTGTTGGCTCATAAGTTCGCGCAAGGCAGAAACATATATTTCACGCATCAAAATTATGATTGCAGGAATAGCAATCATGGCACTTGAATACATATGCGTTACCATTAAGAGCGCCGCTGCCACAATAAGCTTATCAGCAACGGGATCTAAGAAGGCACCAAATGCACTTGTTTGTTTAAGCTTTCTTGCTAGATAACCATCAAACCAATCAGTAATAGCCGCAAACCAAAAAATGAATGCACTAAGTTCATTCGCCCACTCCCACTCAAGGAAATAAACGCTAACAAAAACAGGGATTAATGCGACCCTAAAAAATGTAACTACGTTTGGTACTGTCCAAATCATACTTCAGCAATCAAATAAAATAACAAAATGCATGATAGCAAATTTAGATGCTCACGCATGTAAATAATCATAGATAGTTTCGGCTAATTCAGCACTTATACCTGGAATCTTAGCAATTTCGTCTCTACTTGCTTTTTTAAGTCCATGTAAACCGCCCGTATGTTTTAGCAGCGCTTGACGCCTTTTTGCGCCAACGCCTGGGATCCCTTGCAGCGGCGATGTCGTTTTCACTTTTTGTCGTCTATTTCGGTGTCCACTGATAGCAAAACGATGTGACTCATCGCGAATATGCTGCACTAAGTGTAAACCTGGTTGGTCAGATTGCACCGGTATTGTGGTATGCGAATATGCCATTATGAGTGTTTCTAAGCCGGGCTTTCTAGAAGTGCCTTTTGCAACGCCCACAATCATTGGTTTGTAGTCGTCAGGCCAATCTTGAAAATGTTTTTCTGCTTGAGTAAGCTGCCCTTTCCCACCGTCAATTAACAAGAGATCGGGTACTCGCGCATCTTCGTTTGGCTTTTTGTATCTGCGCCTAAGAGCTTGTGCCATTGCAGCATAGTCGTCGCCCGGTGTAATACCGTCAATGTTAAAGGTACGATAATCAGATTTCTTCGGTCCATTTCTATCAAATACAACACAAGACGCCACCGTTTGCTCGCCTGACGTATGCGAAATATCAAAACACTCCATACGTTTTAGTGGTGAGTCGACGTCGAGTAACTGCTCTAAATCCATAAACCGTTTAAACAACGACATCTGCTGGTTTTGTTGTGTTTCTAGCGCATTTTGGGCATTTTTGTTTGCAAGTGCTAAATATTTGCGTTTTTCGTCTCGTACACCTTCAAAAAAATGTACTTTTTTTCCCGCTTCTTCTGAAAGCACGGATTGTACATCTTCTATTTCTTCAATCTTAAATGGCAGTACGACTTGTTTAGGAATTGTCTTGTTTCCCGCGAGGTAAAACTGCAGTAAAAAAGATTGTAAAATCTCATGGTCGTCAGAGTTTTTAGGTATTTTGGGAAAAAAAGCTTTACTGCCCAAAATTTGGTTATCTCGAATAAAAATACCATAAATACTGGCAATACCATTTTTGTGAGAAAAACCGAATACGTCTAATTGTTCTTGAGTACTCGTAATAATTTGGCTTTCTTGCACTTTTCTTAGCGCGCTTATTTGATCTCTATATTTAGCCGCAGTTTCAAAATTGAGGGTCTCACTTGCTTTTTCCATTTTTTCAATCAGCGAATGAATGACTTCTGAGTTTTTTCCTTTTAAAAACATGCCTGCAAGCTTAACTTGTTCGTCGTATTCAAGGTCACTTACATACCCCTCAACACAAGGTGCTGAACAACGTTGCATTTGATACTGTAGACATGGACGCGAACGATTTTTATAATAATTATCTTCACATTGGCGTATTGGAAACAGTTTTTGTAAGGTTCTAAGGCTCTCTCTTACTGACCAAGCACTCGGGTAAGGCCCAAAATATTGCCCCTTGACCTTCTTATTGCCTCGGTGGACGCTCAAACGAGGATGTTTATGTTCGCTTATTAGGATAAATGGATATGACTTGTCGTCTTTGAGTACTACGTTAAAGCGAGGGCGATACTTTTTTATGTAATTGTTTTCAAGCAAAAAGGCTTCTGTTTCGCTACTCACTAGTACAACATCAATACTGTGTATATTCGATACAAGCGCTTGTGTTTTTTTACTATCTACTTGTGCTCTAAAGTAGCTTGACAGTCTTTTTTTAAGATTTTTTGCTTTCCCAACATAAATAACGTCGTTATGCAGATTATACATCCTGTATACACCTGGGGATGAGGACACACTTTTTAAAAAATGTTGGTGGTCAAATTCATCCTTGGCATCTTCTGTCATCTGTAGCGTGTTTATTGTCGTTTGATTAATAGGTGCGTTATGCGCTGGTTTGAATCAATTTATGTCTTAGGGCTAAATGCGTCAACTCAACATCTGAACCTATATTTAGCTTATCAAACATTCGATAACGATAAGTATTCACTGTCTTAGCACTAATCGTGAGTTTACTAGCAATTTCTGTCACTTTCACACCTCGAGTAAGCATCAAGGTAATTTCCAATTCTCGTTCACTTAATTGATCAAATGGATTTTCAGCTGAAAGGTCCAATTGACCAATAGCAATTTTTTGTGCAATTTCTGGCGATATATATTTTTGTCCCGAAGACACTTTATAAATTGCATCAATCATTTCAGAATGATCCGCGTCTTTCGTTAGAAAACCAAACGCCCCTGCCTGCATTATTTTAGCGGGTATTGGATTCTCTTTGTGCATAGATAAACATATCACACGAGTTTCTTCACAATAGCGCAATACTTTTTTTGTTGCCTCTAAGCCCCCAATACCTGGCATAGAAACATCCATTAGGACTATATCGGGAGAATTTTTCCGACAATACTCAACGGCCTCTTCACCGCTTCCCACTTCTTCAACAACGTTAAAGTCTTTTACGTCATTTAAAATACGGCTTATCCCTGTCCTTACGAGCTCATGGTCATCCACTACTAAAATTTTGATCACGTCGTATTTGAACCTGTTAACCTACCAGTTAAGTAAGTGTTTTATATATTAATATGTGGTGACATTATCATACAACCTGACAAATATTAAGTCAGTTTTGTATTATTTTGTTAACAATGCCATAACGTCGAAAAATCATGCAATCATAACTATTGCTGCCCAAAGGCTAATGTTGCTAAGTCGTTAAATTACATCGGTTTTAAAAAGTGATATTTTAGCTTCATGGAGACTAGTAAATAAATCAATGTATGTATCGACTGAAAGTATTAGCTTATTAGTTCTCTTCGCATTAAGTACCTATAAGTGAACTAAAGAGATAGGAAGTGTGACTGTGGTAGAAGGGAATTTAGCGATGAATAGCGTAGTCAACATTGACATATTTACGCAAAATACAAAAAACCCGCTCTAAAAAGCGGGTTCTTGTTAAAATGGCGGAGAGGGAGGGATTCGAACCCCCGGTAGGGATGAACCTACGTCTGATTTCAAGTCAGGTGCATTAAACCGAGCTCTGCCACCTCTCCTTAAGTGCTGCGAATATTAATGAGCATTGATTCGATTGTAAAGCCTTAATCTTTAAAAAATGTCGTTTTTGTTACTGTTTGCACATAAAACATGCATTCGACGACGAAATTTACATCTATCTTTAAAATATAATGACTTAACACTTGAAAAAGTGAACCAAACACCCTAAAAAGAGACTAAGAATAGTTTAGTAAAACACTCAAGCATTAATTGGAGAGAAAAATGGAAAGGCATACTGCTTACAATACTTCTGCGGCTCGTCCTGCAGTTGAAATTAACAAGGTGCTTCGCAACACCTATATGTTACTTTCACTCACGTTAGGGTTCAGTGCTATCACGGCTCTTATCTCTATGGCTGTGGGCGTTGGTACAATTGGTTACTTCGCCATGTTTATCGGCGCATTAATCACATTATTTGTAATTCACAAAAAAGCGAACTCCGCTGCATCACTGCCATTGGTTTTCTTATTTACAGGATTACTAGGCGCTTGCTTAGGGCCTATATTAAGTATGTATGTAGCTGCAGGCATGACTGGCGTCATCGCACAAGCCCTCGCTGGTACTGCCATTGTATTCCTATCACTTTCAGCTTACGCATTAATCAGTAAAAAAGACTTCAGCTTTCTTGGTGGATTTTTAATGGTAGGAATGGTAGTTGTAATTCTGGCGATAATTGCGAACATCTTTTTTGCGATGCCAGCGGTATCATTAGCCATTAATGCAGCCATTATTTTTATTATGTCTGGTTTTATCTTGTTTGACACCAGCAGAATAATCCACGGCGGCGAAACAAACTACGTTTTGGCTACGGTTAGCTTATATCTTAGCATTTATAATATATTTACCTCTTTACTTGCCCTACTTGGCGCAGCTGAAGATTAGTAAATAACGCAATGTTAAACGCCCCTTTATCGGGGCGTTTTTGTTTGTGGTGTTGAATCGCCTAGACGTTTATAATCCATTCAAAATACCTTTAATACGCTAAGACACATGCATCAACAATTCAGTATTTTTGTCACTAAGGCGCCTTACGATAGCCGCAACAACGAAAGTGCTTTGCAGTTTTGCTATGCTGCAACGTCGAGTGGACATACAATTGTACAAGTGTTTTTTTATGCCGCTGCCGTTCACACGGCGTCAAACCTTTTGCTACCAAACTCAGATGAAGTAAATCAACGAGAAGGATGGAAGCGTTTCGCTAATAAGCATCAAGTACCACTAAATGTTTGTACTACGGCCGGCGCCCGGCGCGGAATAGTGACGCAAGACGACAATCTTGCATTTGATAATTACGATCCCGCATTTTCACCTGTTGGCATGATTGAGTATTTTGCTGCTCTTAAGGCCAATAATTTCATTGGTATACAGTTTTAGTGTCGTACTTACTTATAGTGTCACAACACGCCCCCTATCATAGCAGTCATGCGAAAGATGCGCTTGAAGTCGCTTTGTCTGCAAGCAATGTTGAAATGCCAGTTAAATTCGCTTTTGTTGAAAACGGTATTTTTCAGCTTATGGATAACCAGACAGGCAACGCAATTTCGCATAAAAGTCATCTTAAACAACTGTCATTGCTGCCCATTTATGATGTAGAAGATATTTATGTTGTTGAATCATCGCGTGAAAGTTTACCGACTGCATGTGTGCAGCCCTGGCTTACAGATGCACTCTCACTAACAGTCATTGACAACAATCGCTTTGCTAAAATTGCGAAGAATGCAACACAAGTGTTGGTGTTCTAATGCTTATACAGTTATTTAAGAATGACATTAATGCGTTACTTCCATACATCGGAGAGGTGTCCCAGATAATCTTATTACAAGACGCTGTTTTTTCGATACCCGCGATTAAAAACAACCATATCTTTGCGAATATATCCATTGCTGTTATTGCATCCGATTGGGCGACGAGTGGATTACCAAAGGAAATATTGACTGAAAGTGACGTGACTCTCATTGAGGACGTTGAATGGGTAGCCCTTTGTATTGCTCACCAACCTGTTATAAGTATTCAATAGCGGTAAATTTGAGCTAGATAAGTATAAGTAATAAGTAACTACAAAAGAGACAAATTGTTTTATGGGCAACAGCTTACGAGTAAACAATCGCGATATATTATTGGAAAACAACGGGTATCTTGCGTCGATTGACGATTGGAACCATGACGTTGCTTTAGCGTTTGCACAACTAGAAAATATTGAACTCACAGACAAACACTGGGAAGTCATTCATTTTGTGAGAGAGTTTTATATAAAATATGACACGAGCCCGGCAATTAGAGCACTTGTTAAGACCATGAAAGAAAGCTTTGGGCCTGAAATCGGTAACAGTCGATATCTTCATCGCTTATTTCCGGATGGCCCTGCCAAGATAGCTACAAAAATTGCGGGTTTACCTAAACCCGCAAAATGTCTTTAAGCCTTAGGTCTTATAAGCTCTACACCGTGCATGTAAGGCACTAAAGCAGTCGGCACCTTTACACTGCCATCCGCTTGTTGATAGTTTTCTAGTATTGCCACTAAGGTTCTACCAACCGCAAGGCCAGAACCGTTTAACGTATGCAATAAATCTGGTTTTTTCATCTCAGGTTTTCTATACCTTGCTTGCATACGCCTAGCTTGAAAATCCCACATATTTGAACAAGAAGAAATTTCTCTATACGTATTTTGTGCTGGCAACCACACTTCAAGATCATAAGTCTTACACGCGCCAAAGCCCATGTCACCGGTACACAGCACAACTTTACGATAAGGAAGTTCTAACTTTTGTAAAATAGCTTCTGCGTGCCCAGTCAGCTCTTCTAACGCTTGCATCGAATCTTCTGGTAATACAAGCTGCACCATTTCTACCTTATCAAACTGATGTTGTCTGATTAAGCCTCGAGTATCACGGCCATAACTGCCCGCTTCGCTTCTAAAGCATGGGGTATGCGCGGTCATCTTAATAGGCAAATCTTTTGCATTAAATATACTATCTCGCGCAATATTTGTTAAAGGTACTTCAGCGGTGGGTATGAGTGATAAGCCTTGTCCTTCCTCAGTTGCAGGCTGAGTATGAAACAAGTCTTCCCCAAATTTTGGCAATTGTCCCGTACCGTATAAGCTGTCTGAATTGACTAAGTAAGGGACATACACTTCATGGTACCCATGCTCTTGTGTATGGCAATCAAGCATAAACTGCGCAATTGCACGGTGCAACTTAGCGATGGCACCATTCATGACAACAAACCTTGAACCTGTAAGTTTTGCGGCCATCTCAAAGTCAAGCCCACTGTCTAAAGTGGCGGCAATATCCACATGATCTTTCACATCAAAATCAAAGGATTTAGGTTCACTCCAAGTTAATACTTCAACATTATCGTCTTCATCTTTACCTTCAGGCACACCATCGGCGGGTAAATTTGGGATACCTTGATATAAATTCTCCAAACTTGTCTGAACTTCATCCAATGCGCCTTTGGCAGCGCTCAATTTTGCCCCTAATTCATCGACTTCTGCCAATAGTGGTTGAATATCTTCGCCAGCAGCTTTTGCTCTGCCAATGGACTTAGATCGTACATTACGCTCATTTTGTAATTCTTGCGTTTGTACTTGTAGTGTTTTACGTTTTTCTTCTAAGGCTTTAAACGTATCTACATCAAGTATAAAGCCACGTGCCTTTAACTTTGCTGCGGTTTCGTCGATGTTGTTTCTCAACAAGCGAGGATCTAACATTACCTATATCATCCTTTAGCTAGAGTTATTGCGAGCCATACACATAATAGGCATAGGCTCAAATTCAAAATTATATTTCCAATTGCCTTTAACACACTACCGGCTTGCATCAGCAATATTGTGTCTAAAGAAAATGTTGAAAAAGTAGTTAATGCGCCTAACATACCAACCGTTAAAAACGCTTTTAAGATGGGGCTGGCAACTTCTTGTTGTTCAAACCAAGCATATAGTAAGCCAATTAAAAAAGACCCCACCACGTTGACCGCAAGAGTACCAAATGGAAACCCTTTACCCAACAGGTTTATGCTCGTTTGGTTGACAAATAAGCGCATACACGCACCAATCGCACCGCCGCCTGCAACGGCAAGGTATAAATATAGGGTTTGCACTACGTATTTCCTTCTTTTTGGCTTGCTTCCCACTCATCTCTTTCTTGTAGGTAATTAATTTTTGCAGAGAGTTGTTTCTCTAGTCCACGATCACTTGCCTGATAAAATCTAGGTCTACCTACTGCATCTGGTAAATAGTCATAATTTGGCACATACGCGCCCTCAAAATTATGTGCATATTTATACCCTTCACCGTGTCCCGCTGCTTTTGCTAAGGCAGTCGGCGCATTTCGTAAATGCAATGGAACGGGCTCATCGGCATAGTTTTTAGCAGCCTTCACTGCCTGCTTAAAAGCATTATATACGGCATTACTCTTGGCAGCCAAAGCACAATACACAATCGCCTGAGCAACGGCTCTCTCACCTTCAGCTTGTCCGACTCGGTGATAAATATCCCATGCGTTTAGACAAATCTCTAAGGCGCGAGGGTCTGCATTGCCGATATCTTCAGACGCAATGGCTAAGAGGCGTCTACATATCGGCACGATATCGCTATTGACTTGAAGTAATCTTGCAAACCAGAAAAGCCCACCATCCACACTACTCCCGCGAATAGACTTATGAAATGCAGAAAGTAAATCGTAATACTCATCCCCGCCCTTGGCGTAATTCGCAATGCGCTCCCCAGCCACTTTGTAAATGAGTTCAGGCGTTATGGCGCTTATTTGATCGTTATTATTAACCTTAGGATTTTCGATTTGAATACTTGCGATAATTACTTCAAGAGTCGTCAGCAAACGACGCGCATCACCTTTAGACACATCAAGCATTGCATTAATAGACGCTTGCTGCATTACTTCGTTTAGGCTAACTCCCGATGGCAGCATACCCGTTTTATTCAATGCTTTTAACAACAATTCAAGCAGCGCATCTTCGTCTAGCTTTTCAAGCGTAAATACGCGCATTCTTGAGAGTAGCGCCTTGTTGATGGAAAACGCAGGGTTTTCGGTAGTGGCACCAATCAAAATAATATTTCCAGCCTCTACATATGGCAATAAGGCATCTTGTTGGCTTTTATTAAATCGATGTATTTCATCAACAAATACTAACGACGATTCACTTAATAACCCCTGTTGGTTAGCGTCACCAATTTGCTTAATGTCTTTTACACCGCTGTTTATTGCAGATAAAAAGTGCATTGGTATTTGTGTTTCTTCGGCTATTACATGTGCCAAGGAAGTCTTACCGCAACCCGGCGGCCCCCATAAGATCATGGATGGCAGTTGTTTATTCTTTATTAGCGGTGCTAAAACACCAGCATCACCCAACAAATGACACTGCCCGGCATAATCTGAAAGTGTTTTAGGACGAAGTAAGTTTGCTAAAGGGTTTACAAGTGCCACTAGTTACCTTTGATCGTCCACTTCAAAACTTTCAGGGATATTGACGCTAAATAAATTGAGTGTAAGCATTGGATTTTGTTTGATTTGAGAAAAAGCAATCTTATTCGTTTGCTCTTGCGCGTCAATGGATGACAAAGATATTAGTCGTTCACCATCAAATGTTAATATGACTGAAGAGATACTCGCATTTTCATCCTGAGACTCAACTGTAAAAATATCATCTTTGCGACTTACCGCCACATTTCCCCACACCTCTTCGTCATCAGATATTAATAAAGACAAGGGGTTATTTTGAATAACTTGTGATTGACTCAATAAGGTGACTTGTTCAACAAATGGGTCGATGTTGTACACCGTATCACCGTCTGCAACTAATAGTGATTCGTCCGGGGCACTCACTTCCCAACGTAATTTATTGGGTTTTCCGATAACAATCTGTCCCTCAGATTCTAAGAGTATTTCGTTTTGAGCATCTTTTATCGTTTGAGAAAACGCAGCTTGATAGCTATTAATGTTGTTTAGTTTAAGTCTTAAGGCCTCAGACGCATCTTTATTTGCCATGGCGTTAAACGACGCGGCCAGCAGCATCAGTAACATTGATGTAAAAAACACTCCGGTGCCAATTCTTTTATCTAATAAGTAAATGTGTTGACTATGCTTATTCATCTCAATCCTTAATTGGCGGCGGCGCCAATACTTCTCTATTGCCATTGTGGCCTGCTGCACTTATGACGCCATCCATTTCCATTTGTTCAACAATACGCGCCGCTCGATTGTAGCCGATTCTAAATTTGCGTTGCACAGATGAGACGGAAACCTTACGCCCTTGCGTCACAAAAACAACCGCTTCGTCATAAAATGCATCGTATTCTTGCTCCGCATTCTCTGATTGTTCACCAGGCAACAATATTTCACCGGCCGATTCACCGTTTAAAATTTCATCAATATAGTCAGGCTCTCCGCGCGCCTTCCAATCTGCCACGACGGCATGAACTTCATGATCATCAACAAATGCACCATGCACACGCGTGGTTATACTTGTGCCAGGCGGGTTGTACAACATATCTCCCATGCCTAATAGAGATTCCGCACCTTGTTGATCAAGAATGGTTCTAGAGTCTATTTTACTCGATACTTGAAACGCAATTCTTGTGGGAATGTTTGCTTTTATTAGACCGGTAATCACATCCACTGAAGGCCGCTGAGTTGCGAGGATTAGATGTATGCCTGCCGCTCTAGCTTTTTGTGCAATACGTGCAATTAATTCTTCTACCTTTTTGCCAACAATCATCATCATGTCAGCAAATTCGTCAACAATAACGACGATAGAGGGCAGTTTTTCTAATTCAGGCGCATGCTCATCCATACTCTGTTCGGCTTGCCATAAGGGGTCCAGTATCGGTTCACCTGCCTCTGCAGCTTGCGTAATTTTTTTGTTGTAACCTTTTAAATTTCGCACCCCTAGTGCTGACATTAAACGGTACCTTCTTTCCATCTCACCGACACACCAGCGCAAGGCATTAGACGCCTCTTTCATATCTGTCACGACTTCAGCAAGTAAATGCGGAATGCCTTCGTATACAGAAAGTTCGAGCATCTTAGGGTCTATCATGATTAGTCGAACATCATCAGGCGTTGATTTATACAACAGGCTCAATATCATTACATTTACGCCAACCGATTTACCAGAACCCGTCGTACCTGCAACTAAAAGGTGAGGCATTCTGCCCAAATCTACGACAACAGGGTTACCAGAGATATCTGCACCCAATACCATCGTTAACGGTGAGTCATTTGATTGAAACTCCTTGCATTCAATGACTTCACTTAAACGCACCATCTCACGGTGTTTGTTCGGCAATTCAAGTCCAATCACTGATTTACCAGGAATAACTTCAACAACACGTACTGAAATAGCAGACATGGCCCTCGCTAAATCTTTTGCCAGCCCAGTAATCTTGCTCACCTTAACGCCCGGCGCGAGATCTAATTCAAAGCGCGTAATTACTGGTCCAGGCAACACATCGACTACCCTTGCTTCAATATTAAAGTCGAGAAGTTTAGCCTCTAAAAGTCGTGATACTTGATCAAGCTCTTCTTGGGTTATTGGATGTTGCTTTTTATCCGCGCGCTCAAGTAAATCAAATGACGGCATTGGTTCGATAGACACCGCATCTACTGTTGTCGTATTTACGGGTACTGGGCCCTTAATCGGCGTAGTTGGATTATTTGGGGCTGATTCGCTTGCGTTTCTATTCTGTTGCTTTTCGGTGAGCTGACCAATATCGTCATCAGACGCACCTGCACTAGGAAATATAGGGTCGTCGGTTTGAAATAGTTCATCTCTAATGACGGAATCATCGTTTTGTGTACTTTCAGTAGATTCAGCCGTTTGCCTGGGGGCTTTTTTTAACTTACTACGCCGACTAAAAATACTGTTCTTTTGCGTCGTTTGGTCAGGGTTATCTTCAACATTGGCCAGTACTTCATCTGGCATTGTAAATTCGGGTTCTTTTTTCTCGACAGGCGGCTCAGGTCGTAAGCTTGTAATTTTAAATTGAGAACCAGTGTCAGTGCGTGTTTCTTCCACGTCTGACGAATTTTTGCTCGGCGCGGGTAAAGATAACTTTGACATTTCTCTCGGCAATGAAATGACTTTGTTGCCTGTCCAAAACACCAAGGCACCCACACTGTCTATGATTTTCATCCACGATATACCGCTTGCCAGCGTAAAACCTGTGCAAAAAAAGCAAAGCAACAATAAAACCGAGCCGACAAAATTGAAATGAGGCATCAATGCTGCACTAATAATGTCTCCCATAGCGCCGCCAGCAGACACGGAATAAAAGTCGTTAAAATTAATGCTAGCGATCCCCGTAAAACCGAAAATGAGCAAAATAATGCCAATTAAACGGAGTGAGATTGTCAGATAATCAAGCTCGGTCAATTTGCGAATATGCAAAAAGATGTACCAACCAACAAACGCAAACGCAAACGGTGTTAAATAAGCAGTAACGCCGAAGGTAAATAACAGAATATCGGCGAAATACGCGCCGACCGCTCCCATCATGTTATTGACTTCACTCTCGAAACCGGCTTGACTCCACCCTGGATCACTCGGATGAAAGGTTGCTAAAGCAATGAGCAAGAAAAATGCAAAGGCGCAGGATAAAATCATCCCTACTTCCAATAGCCTTTGGACACCTGATAATCGTGGCATAGTGTAAAATTGTCTCTTTATTTTATTTTTTATGTTCCCGTTTTAATAAACGGGTTTATTAGCGCAACATGGAACATCTGCAAGAATATCATAGTATTTCTAATTACTCATACAGCAAAAACTTAACTGAACCTAGGGTTTCATATTAATTTTTATGTTTGACGTGTGTTTTACTTCTTCCATTACCACGTAAGTTCGCGATTCGCTGACACCTGGCAGCCTAAGTAAAGTATCACCTAGCAGTTTCCGGTAATTAGCCATATCGGCCACTCTAGTTTTGAGTAAGAAATCAAAATTGCCTGATACTAAATGGCACTCTTGTATATCCTCGTGCTCTTGCACAGCCGCAGAAAATTCCGCAAATATGTCTACAGAGGTCTTACTGAGTGTAATTTCGACAAACACTAGCATTGCAGCACCTAACTTTTCAGGATTCACTTTGGCGTAGTAACCATCAATATATCCTTGCGACTCAAGCCGCCGCACTCTTTCTAAACATGGGCTAGCACTTAAGCCCACTGTTTTTGCTAGTTCGACATTGGATATTCGTCCATCGTTTTGCAAGGTATCAAGTATTTTTCTGTCTAGTCTATCAATATGTTTAGGTGTATTTACAAGCATACAATATTCTGAATAATTTCATATTTTCAGCATATTATTCTAAATTTTTAGATTATTCAAAATTTAACTTTTTATGAATTCATATACAATTTTTTCTTAAATAGACGTGGCTAAAAACTTACCTTAAGGAAAAAATAAAATGATAATTGGTGTACCAAAAGAAATTAAAAATCATGAATACCGAGTGGGTTTAACGCCAGCAGCAGTAAAAGAGTTTTGTTCGTATAAACATCAAGTTATTGTTGAATCCGGCGCAGGGCTTGGTGTTGGTTTTGACAATCAGCAATACATAGATGCTGGTGCAGAAATAGCCCCCTCTGCTAACCATGTATATACCTCTGCAGAACTTATTGTCAAAGTAAAAGAGCCTCAAGCAAATGAATGTAAAATGCTGAGCGAAGGGCAAACCTTATATACCTATTTGCATTTAGCACCAGACCCACAACAAACACAGTTATTAGTTGAGTCTGGCGCAACATGTATTGCATATGAAACGGTTACCGATATAAATGGCGGTCTCCCCTTATTGGCGCCAATGTCTGAAGTCGCAGGTAGAATGTCGATTCAAGCAGGCGCTCATTTTTTAGAGAAAGCACATGGTGGCAACGGCACACTCCTTGGTGGCGTCCCTGGCGTTGCGCCCGGGAGAATACTTATCATTGGCGGCGGTGTTGTAGGGACCAATGCAGCAAAAATGGCATTGGGGCTTGGCGCGGATGTAACAATACTCGATCGGTCTTTGCCCAGATTAAGGCAATTAGATGACATCTTTGGCGGCAGACTGCATACCGTATATAGTACAGCCGATGCAATTGAACACTATTCTTCCCGTGCAGATCTCGTCGTTGGTGCTGTACTTATTCCTGGCGCAGCCGCGCCCAAACTACTTACTGAAGAACATATTCGAAATATGAAAGCGGGCGCTGTTCTCGTCGATGTCGCAATAGATCAAGGCGGTTGTTTTGAAACATCTAGAGCAACCACGCATCAAGCACCGACCTACATTGAACATGACGTCGTACACTATTGCGTCGCGAATATGCCCGGCGGCGTTGCACGCACGTCTACAATGGCGCTAAATAACGCAACGCTTGCAAACGGCTTAGCAATTGCCAATAAAGGTGTAAAGCAAGCACTCCTGGATGATCAACATTTAATGAATGGGCTGAATGTACATAAAGGGTTTGTAACTTACAAAGCCGTGGTTGACGCACTCGGTGAACAACTAAGTCTGAAATATATCGAAGCAACTGACGCAGTGAATATGTAAACAAGCGTGTTAAAAATCGTTATTTGCGCCAATATGCGATAAACCGCCCCAATGCCCGTTGTTTTGCGGTTACTTTCAGTTTTCGTAAACTATATTTTTTATCGATGCATTTATACTGCTTAATACATTGGTTGGTTCTTTTGCTTGTGTTATCGGTCTACCGACAACTAAATAGTCAACGCCTGAAGATATAGCGTCAGATGGCGTCATTATTCTTTTTTGATCATTGACGTCGCTCCCAGTAGGTCGAATACCAGGTGTTACCAGTTTAAATGTGCTTTTTACTTGTTGTCGAAGAAGTATAGCTTCTTTGGCAGAGCACACCACTCCATCAGCGCCAGAGTTTTGAGCGAGTAAAGCAAGCTCTGTTACTTTGTTAGCGATATGATTTTCATCATATACCGCAGAAAATTGACGTTCATCCATGCTAGTTAATATTGTAACTGCCGTTAATAGTGACGGATTATGAGAGGACATGGCTGCGTCTTTTGCAGCTTCAATCATATCTGGACCACCAGATGCATGCACGTTTACCATCCAAACGCCTAGTGATGTAGCTGCTTTAACTGCCTTGGCAACAGTATTTGGTATATCGTGAAACTTTAGATCTAGAAAAACATCAAATCCTTCATCTACCAAGCGCCTAACCCAATCAGGGCCAAATAAAGTAAACATTTCTTTGCCAACTTTAAGACGGCATTCTTCAGGGTTTAATTGGTCCACAAGCGCCATAGCTGCGTTTAGGTTGTCAAAATCCAACGCAACAATGACTCTTTTACTATCAATTGGATTAGTGTCTAATAACATTGTTGATTTACTTTGGTGCATGTATAAATTCTTCGTATTATTTTATCGGAAATAATATTAAGGCAATTGGCGAAAATACTATTCGCCGTCAAGGCCTTTAATTGGTTTATTGACCGACCATTTCTTGCATGACGGACACAGCCAATACAGTTGCCGGCTTGAGAATCCACAACTTTGGCAACGGTATTTAGGGCGGATAGCTATTTGTTTATCTATCAATAGTTGTAAATCACCCATACTTTGCTGTGTTCGATCGTCACTTGACAGTTGTTGATACAATCCTAACAAGGCCTTAAAACCACGCATGGTCGGGTGCGTTTTAAGTTGTTCAGTTAGGGTATCAGCGGCCTGCTGGGTTTCACCGCTACGAGCAAGTATATTTACTTTTGCAATATAGGATGACGCACAGCGTTCCCAATACGGCTCTAGCAGCTTTTCTAAACGCTCCCATGCATCTAATTTTGAGGCGCAAATTTCGAGTAAAGGAATCGCTTCACTTAACCAGTTTACATCACGCTTAGGTACTTCTGAAAGATAATCAATTGCCATTGAGTAATCTTCTTTCTGAATGGCCAATTTACCAAGCTCTAACCAAGAACGTACTTCACTACCTTCAACCATGATGGCTTTCTTAAGCGTTTCTTCCGCAGACGCAATGTCTTTTTCTTTGAGTAACTCTACGGCTTGCTCACAATAAAAGTGAGACAATAAGAGATACATAAATTTATCATTTGGGGTTATTTTTAAGCTTCTAGTCGCTAATTCTATCGCCTTATGCCACTCTTTTGTGACTTGATAAATACTGAAAAGCTTTTGTTGTGCAACTGGGAAATGCTTTTCATTTTCAAGCAGTTGGATAAACGCGCCTTCTGCTCTTTCTAGAAAACCAGCAAGCAGATAATCTGTACCCAGCTCGACAAGTGCTAGGGCTTCTTGTTTTTTACTTATCTCTTCTCGACTGATGAGGTTTTGGTGCACTCTTATGGCTCTATCTAACTCACCTCGATGACGAAAGAAATTTCCCATCGCAATATGCGTTTCAATAGTGTCATTATTGACACTTATCATTTTCATGAAAGTATCAACAGCCTTGTCAGGCTCATCGGACAATAAGAAATTCAGGCCTTTATAATAGTGATTTGATAAAATACTGGATTGTTTACGTTGCGCGCTGCGGAGGCTGTTTCTCCCCATGACCCAGCCGTAAGCTGCGGCCACAGGCAGCAATAAGAAGAGTAACTCTAACATAGCCCTACTCTTCTTTCGTTAATTTTTTTAATTTACGGTTAAGCAAACCAAGTTTGACTTTTAAACTTAAATATTTGCTTAAGATTGTCGAAAAGCCTAATAAAAAGCCAACAACAACTGAAATAACCATAAATGTTGAGATGCGTAATTCCGTTTGAGCAATCAGATAGTTGATGGTTATCACGTTAGTATTACGTGAGCCAACAACAATTGCCAATAACAACAACAGAACAACGACAATTATTATTAGTATTTTTCTCATGCGTATCCCTTTCGTGAAGGGAGCTCCTTACAAATCTACGCGGTCTCTTAGCTCTTTACCGGCCTTAAAATGCGGTACGTGCTTACCGGTAAGTTCTACGGTATCACCTGTTTTAGGGTTTCTTCCAACTCTAGGTGCTCGGTAATGAAGTGAAAAGCTGCCAAAACCACGAATTTCGATTCTGTCACCTTTTTGAAGTGTTTGCGCCATTTGTTCGAGTAATTCTTTTACTGCCGATTCAAGTTCTTTGCCTTGTAAATTGCCCGTTTTGACGGCAATACGCTCAATAAGCTCAGATTTGGTCACTGCTGTACTCTCCAATTAAATATCGATGAAAGTTGGTAACCTTTAGACATAAAAAAAGAGCGGCTTAAAAGCCGCTCTTTCGGGAGAATAAATTTATTCGCCTTTAGCAGCTTTAAACGCTTCTGCCATTGCACTCAAACCACTTTCGTCCTGTGTGTTAACTTTATCAAGAGCTTCTTTTTCATCTTCTTGATCTTTCGCTTTAACAGACAAGTTTACTACGCGGTTTTTGCGATCAACACCCATGAATTTAGCTTCAATAGAGTCGCCCGCTGTTACAACGTCATTTGCATCTTCCACTCGGTCACGTGAAAGGTCACCAATACGGATATAACCTTCAACTTCTTCAGCAAGTTGAACAGTTACACCTTTAGCATCGGCCTCGATAACCGTTCCATTAACAATAGCACCTTTTTTGTTGTCTGTCAGATACTTATTGAACGGATCTTCTTCGATTTGCTTAACACCTAATGAAATACGCTCACGCTCAGGGTCAACTTGAAGTACCACTGCAGTGATTTCATCACCTTTCTTATAATCACGAACAGCTTCTTCACCGGTCTTCTGCCAAGAAATGTCAGATAAGTGGACAAGTCCATCGATGCCGCCGTCTAGGCCAATGAAGATACCAAAGTCAGTGATAGACTTGATCTTACCAGTAACCTTGTCACTCTTTTCGTGTGACTTAGCAAAAGTTTCCCATGGATTGTCGATACACTGTTTAAGGCCAAGAGAAATACGACGACGTTCCTCATCAATTTCAAGTACCATAACGTTAACAACATCGCCAAGGCTAACCACTTTAGATGGGTGAATGTTTTTGTTTGTCCAGTCCATTTCTGATACGTGAACAAGGCCTTCTACACCATCTTCAATCTCTACGAAACAACCGTAATCAGTTAAATTAGTTACTGCACCACTTAACTTAGATCCTTCAGGGTAACGGTTAGCAATTTCTTGCCACGGATCATTGCCCATTTGCTTCATACCAAGAGAAACACGAGATTTTTCTTTATCGAACTTCAATACTTTAACGTTGATTTCATCACCAACATTTACGATTTCACTTGGGTGCTTAACACGCTTCCAAGCCATATCTGTGATGTGAAGAAGACCGTCAACACCACCTAAGTCTACGAATGCACCGTAATCTGTAAGGTTCTTAACGATACCTTTAACTTCATCACCCTCTTCAAGGTTAGATAGTAATTGGTCACGCTCAGCACTGTTCTCGGCTTCGATAACAGCACGACGAGAAACAACAACGTTGTTACGCTTAGCATCTAGCTTAATTACTTTAAATTCTAACTCTTTACCTTCAAGGTGAGTGGTTTCGCGTACTGGACGTACGTCAACCAAAGAACCTGGTAAGAATGCGCGAACAGTATTAACTTCAACAGTGAAGCCGCCTTTAACTTTACCGTTAATAATACCTTTAATTGTCGCTTTTTCTTCGTAAGCAGTTTCAAGCTCAAGCCATGCTTCATGGCGCTTAGCTTTCTCACGAGAAAGAATAGTTTCACCAAAACCATCTTCAACAGCGTCAAGCGCTACATCTACTGAATCGCCTACTGCGATTTCAAGTGTGCCGTCTGCAGCTTTAAATTGCTCCGCTGGAATAGCACTTTCTGATTTAAGACCCGCGTCAACTAAAACGATATCTTTTTCAATAGATACAACAGTACCTTTAACAATAGCACCTGGACGAGTTTCTAGTTGCTGGAGGCTTTCTTCAAAAAGTTGTGCAAAATTTTCAGTCATATTTAATTAAATTTCATATAAAGTAAGTCCGCTCACTCAATCCTAAGTGACGGGGTTGTTAACAAAACCAGCGTCATCCTGTGCTGATCAATCGAATTGTAAGGCGCTAAGAAAACAGTTTAGAATCAATAAATTGTTTTGCTTTTTCAAACACTTGAATAACACTCAAACCTGTTGAGTCAAGCTCGTAGGCGTCTTCTGCGGCGCGTAAAGGAGCGGTGCTTCTACCAGCATCTCTTGCGTCACGAGCCTTTATATCTTCCAAAAGGCGCGAGATTTTAACATCAAGTCCCTTTGCTTTCAACTCCTCAAATCGTCTCTGTGCTCTAGCTTCAGGGCTAGCCGTCAAATAAATCTTTGCTACTGCACTGGGGAAAACCACTGTCCCCATATCTCTGCCATCAGCAACCAAGCCTGGCGTTTCTGCAAAACTTCGCTGACGACGCAGCAACGCTTCCCGCACAAGAGGAATAGCGGCTACCTTAGAGGCCGCATTGCCAATGACTTCATTTCGTATATCTTCAGTAACATCTTCACCTTCAAGAATGACACGAGTACCGATGTCAGAAGATTCAAAGGTAACATCTAACCCTGAAGCCAATGGTGATAAACCTGTTTGATCATCAAGTTCTATGCCATGATGAAGAGCGGCAACAGCCAGTACGCGGTAAATAGCCCCACTGTCAAGAAAGTGCCATTTATAAGAGAATGCTAATTTTGCGCTAAGTGTTCCTTTCCCAGCGCCACTTGGGCCGTCCACAGTAATTATTGGCACATTTTCCATGCAAGCCTACTTATATTCAGGTTTGAGGTATGAAAATTTGCGCGCAATTATACTAAGCTAAACATAATGCGCAATGGCGAAAGTGTGAATTTATATACAAATATTCACACTTTCATGAAACTGTCTTTTAAAGTCGTTCGTGAATACTAAAAAGGCGCTTAAGAATGACTGACAGATTCAAATACGGAAAAGTAATCAGGAAAGGTCTTTGCAGTGCATCCGGGGTCATTGATAGTCACGCCACATTTATCGTCTAAAGCAACTAATGAAAAGCACATAGCCATTCGGTGATCGTTGTATGTATCAATTTCTGCATGTTGAATAACGCTGGGCGGCGAAATGCGAATAAAATCCTCGCCCTCTTCAACCGTCGCTCCGACTTTCCTCAGTTCGGTTGCCATGGCCGTTAATCTATCTGTTTCTTTTACCCGCCAATTATAGATGTTTCGCATGCACGTTTCACCGTCAGCAAATAATGCAGCGGTGGCGATGGTCATAGCAGCATCGGGAATATGATTCATGTCCATATCGATACCTTGTAATTTGCCCGCACTGACCGTAATAGCGTAATCATCCCACGTAACCCTTGCCCCCATTTTTTCCAACACGTCAGCAAAATGCTTATCGCCTTGAATAGACGAGCGACCAACGCCAGTCACTTTAACAGAGCCGCCCTTTATTGCTGCAGCGGCTAAAAAGTATGATGCGGAAGATGCGTCGCCTTCGACTAAGAATGTGTCTGGTGCAATATATTCTTGCCCCGACAATATAGTGAAAGATTCATAGTTGCTATTAACTACCTTTATGCCGAATTTCGCCATACTGTCCAAGGTAATGTCTATATAAGGTTTTGATACCAAAGTGCCTTTAATATCTATGCGTATTTCTTTTTTTAATAATGGTGCAGCCATCAATAGTGCCGTTAAAAATTGACTAGATACGCTACCATCAATTGTAAAATTACTGGTATCAATAGAGGATTTACTGATATTTAACGGCGGATATCCTTTTGTTTTTAGATAAGAAATATTGGCGCCAGCATTAATTAACTCATCCGCTAGGTCGCCAATCGGGCGCTCTTCCATGCGAGGTTCGCCGGTTAACGTAACATCAACGTCACTAAAAGCAAGCGCGGCACACAAGGGACGCATCGCGGTGCCGGCGTTCCCTAAGTATAGTTCTAAATGTTCGCTTGATTTAAATTTACCACCAATGCCTGTTACCAAACATTCAGTTTTATCATCATTCAATTCATAACTTACGCCTAACTTTTGCAAGGCAACTAACATGTGCCTAATATCATCACTATCTAGTAAGTTAATGAGTTTCGTTTTACCTTTTGCTAATGCTGCAAGAAGCAACGCTCTATTGCTAAGGCTCTTAGAGCCGGGTAATCTGACTTCGCCATCAATTTTGGCAATTGGTGATAATACTAACTGTTCCATTATCCATTCACTCTTTCAAATTCTTTCATAAACTCTACTAACGCTTTTACACCTTCTAGCGGCATTGCGTTGTATATACTTGCCCGCATGCCACCGACAAAACGATGGCCTTTTAGTGCTTGTAAGCCTTGTTCTGCTGATTGTTGCAAAAATAAACTGTCAAGATTACTGTTCGCCATTTGAAAGGTCACATTCATCTTTGAGCGATTCTCATTGGCAATTTGGTTACGATAAAAGTCTGAATTGTCTATTGTGCTATAAAGCAATCTTGCTTTTTCTGCGTTTACTTTCTCTATTTCGCCAATTCCGCCTTGTTCCAGCAACCACTCGAACACTAAGCCGGCCAAGTACCAACTAAATGTTGGTGGCGTATTATACATACTGTCGTTATTTACTTGTTGCTGGTAATCAAATACGGCAGGTGTATCTTTCCGAGCAAAACCAAGTAAATCTTCTCGTATGATGACAACAGCGAGACCAGACGGGCCAATATTTTTCTGGGCGCCAGCATAAATAATACCAAATTTAGACACATCAATGACTTGGCTCATAATATTCGATGACATATCAGCAACAATAGGCACATCAGGACAATTAGGTACCCAATCAATTTCAATACCATCTACTGTTTCATTCGTACAATAATGAAAGTACGCAGCCTTAGTGTTTAGTTCCCAATCAGTTTGTTTTGGCACAAACAACTTACCATTTGCTGTTTGTGTTTTCGCGACAATTTCGGTTTTCATGTACTTTTCAGCTTCAGTAACGGCTATCTGAGACCATTGCCCTGTAACAAGGTGTTGCGATAAATCACCCCGGCCAGCTAAGTTCATTGGTACTGAGAAGAATTGGCCTCGGCCTCCGCCTTGAAGAAAAAGTACTTTATAATTGGCGGGAATTTGCATTAATTGGCGAAGATCAGCTTCGGCTTTTTCTGCGCAAGCAATAAAAGGCTTGCCTCTATGACTGACCTCCATCACTGACGTGCCTAAGCCGTTCCAATTTAATAGTTCGGCCTGTGCCCTTTCAAGAACAGGTTTTGGCAAAGTCGCTGGGCCAGCACTAAAATTAAAAATTTGTTGCATATTTTTCTCAAAACTAAGTGTTACTGTATATTTTCACTGTGCTCATTTGCTTATATAACTACTCAAAATTACACACGTAAATATTTTTTAGGCTAAACACAAAGAGCGACCATTTGGCCGCTCATGTGTTGTTATTGTAAAACACACTATTTTTGTCGTAGGGTGTTTTCTAATATTCCTAATCTTTATTGTCAGGTTGTTGTTTATCTATGTTTTCAACATCATCCGCTGCACTTTCCGCAACATCTGTATCAATTGCCGCTTCAATATTGTCATCAGAGTTATCATCGTCAGATAATTCTGATTCATCGATAACTTCATCAATGCGTTGAATACCTACTAAGTGCTCATCATCAGCTGTTCTAATAAGTCTAACGCCTTGCGTATTTCTGCCAACAATAGACACTTCCGCAACACGAGTTCTGACCAAGGTCGCTTGGTCAGAAATTAACATGATTTCGTTTGCTTCTGTCACTTGAACCGCGCCAACGACCGAACCATTTCGCTCAGATACTTTGATTGAAACAACGCCTTTGGTCGCTCGGCTTTTCGCTGGATACTCTGAGATTGGGGTACGTTTACCGAAACCATTTTCAGTCGCGGTAAGAATATCACCTTCTTCCTCTGGTACAATCAACGAAACAACGCGCTCATCTTCCTGCAATCTAATGCCTCTAACGCCTGTTGCCGTCCGTCCCATTGGACGCACCTGATCTTCAGAGAATCTCACTACTTTACCAGCATCGGAAAACAGCATTATTTCACTACTGCCATCAGTTAAAGCAACACCAATTAACTCATTTCCTTCCGTTAAATTGACAGCAATAATGCCATTAGCTCTTGGGCGAGAATATTGCGTTAGTTCAGTCTTTTTAACCGTTCCTTGCGCAGTCGCCATAAACACATACTTACCTTCTTCAAATTCTTGAATCGGTAAAATAGCCGTAATTCGCTCACCCTCTTCTAACGGCAAGATATTGACAATAG
The DNA here is from genome assembly GCF_030160655.1 of Agaribacter marinus. Taxonomy (GTDB): domain Bacteria; phylum Pseudomonadota; class Gammaproteobacteria; order Enterobacterales; family Alteromonadaceae; genus Glaciecola; species Glaciecola marina. The sequence goes on along the minus strand of NZ_BSOT01000005.1, from coordinate 656,418 downwards.
GCCGGCCTCTGGCGTTTCTGCTAGCTAATGGTAATTGATATACTTTCAACCAGTATAAACGTCCGCGAGTAGAAAAACACAAAATGTGGTCATGGGTATTAGCAACCAGCAAACGTTCGATGAAGTCTTCATCCTTCATTTTAGTTGCAGATTTACCTTTGCCCCCCCTGCGCTGTGCTTCGTAATCAGACAGTTTTTGGTATTTTACGTAACCTTCCCTCGAAAGTGTGACAACGACTTCTTCACGCTCGATAAGATCTTCGATATCTATATCGTGTGACGCAGCCGTAATCTCTGTACGACGCTCATCACCAAACTCTTCTCTAACAGCCACTAATTCTTCAGTAATGACTTCCATCAAACGCTCTGAACTGCCGAGAATTTTGAGTAACTCTGCAATCACGTCAATTAGATTACGGTATTCCTCCAAAATTTTGTCATGTTCCAAGCCCGTAAGCTTGTTTAAACGGAGGTCGAGTATTGCTTGTGCTTGTTCTTCAGTTAAGTAGTACTGGCCGTCACGAATACCATATTCTGGTGCTAACCAGTCAGGGCGTGCCGCGTCATTCCCCGCTCTCGCGAGCATTTCAGACACATCACCAAGTTCCCACCCCATTGCCACGAGTGCCTTTTTAGCTTCAGATGGACTGGGTGACTGTTTGATCAACTCGATGACTGGGTCAATATTCACCAGTGCAATCGCTAAACCTTCCAAAATATGGGCGCGATCTCTTGCTTTACGCAATTCAAATACAGTTCTGCGAGTAACCACTTCACGGCGGTGCAGAATAAATAATTCTAGCACTTCTTTGAGGTTAAATACTCTTGGCTGATTTTTATCCAAAGCGACCATGTTAATGCCAAATACCGTTTGTAACTGAGTATTGGCATATAAATGATTAAGCAATACTTCTGCTGATTCATTTCGTTTAACTTCAATGACAATGCGCATACCGTCTTTGTCAGACTCATCGCGCAGAGCAGAAATACCTTCCACTCGTTTTTCTTTAACAAGCTCAGCAATTTTCTCTATTAAACGTGCTTTATTAACTTGGTAGGGTATTTCGTGAACGATAATGGTTTCTTTACCATTTTCTTCTTGTTCAATGTCTGCTTTTGCACGCAGGTAAATTTTACCTCTACCTGTCTTATAAGCGTTAATAATACCCTGTCGGCCGCTTATCATTGCAGCAGTGGGGAAATCCGGCCCTGGAATATACTCAATAAGTTCTTCAAAACTTAAATCAGGGTTTTCGATTAGGGCAATACAACCACTTATTACTTCAGATAAATTGTGCGGTGGAATATTTGTCGCCATACCAACAGCAATACCAGAAGAACCATTAACCAGTAAGTTAGGTACTTTAGTTGGTAATACATCAGGAATATGCTCTGTACCATCGTAGTTTGGAACAAAATCTACTGTTTCTTTATCTAAATCAGCGAGGAGTTCGTGCGCAATTTTTGCCATACGAACTTCGGTGTAACGCATTGCAGCGGCTGAGTCACCATCGACAGAACCAAAGTTACCTTGCCCGTCGACCAGCATATAACGAAGAGAAAATGGCTGTGCCATACGTACGATTGTATCGTAAACAGCGGAATCACCATGAGGGTGATACTTACCTATGACATCACCTACTACACGCGCAGACTTTTTATAGGGTTTATTAAAATCATTTTTGAGTTCGTTCATCGCGAACAATACACGGCGATGAACCGGTTTTAAACCGTCTCTTACATCTGGAAGTGCTCTACCTACAATAACGCTCATTGCATAGTCTAAATAACTATTTTTAAGCTCTTCTTCGATATTAATGGGGGAAATTTCTTTGGCATTGTCAGTCATAAACTGCATGGTCCTTGTTAATGTAATCAATCGTTTGAGTGACCATATTCATCCTAAAAATGAAGCTACGTCTCACTTACAAAACACGTTTTTCAATGCATAAAAATTTAGCAATAATTAGGTGCTTGTATTGTCTGGATTGTTACTTTGTTATTATTACCTTTTTAACTCTTTCGATGGTAACACAAAACTTTCAAAAAAATGTAAAAATTTCGATATGCGATTCGTATTCAATATAAAAAAATGTAACAATACCAATGTGTTGTAACGTAATCTCAAGTGGAGTAAAAAGTGAGCGATTTGTCGAATTCTAATCAATCATCCGCGAATGTGGATGCAGAGGAGTTGTCAAAATTTGCAGAGTTGGCAGCCTATTGGTGGGACCGAGACGGCGAATTTAAATCACTTCACGACATAAACCCTTTGCGTGTCGATTATATAGAAAACCAAGCCAATGGTATATTTGGCAAGCAAATAATCGACATTGGTTGTGGTGGCGGTATTTTGAGTGAAGCACTCGCCACTAAAGGCGCGAACGTTACTGGTATTGATATGGTTGAAGCCTCTTTAGAAGTCGCTAACCTTCACCGCCTAGAATCTGGTTTACATGTGCAATACCATTTATCAACCGCCGAGCAATGGGCAGAACAACATGCATGCGAATACGATATTGTATGTTGTCTAGAAATGTTAGAGCATGTCCCTCACCCAGAGTCAATTGTCGCAGCGGCGGCTAAACTCGTTAAACCTGGTGGCATGGTAATATTTTCTACGCTAAATCGTAATCCAAAGTCTTGGTTAATGGCTATTGCTGCCGCGGAGTACTTGTTTAACATGGTGCCTAAGGGTACCCACGATCATGCAAAATTTATAAAACCGAGTGAATTGCTCAACATGATAGAGACAACACAATTGCAAGTGAGTGACATGACCGGCCTGCATTTTAACCCTATAAAGCAACAGTATTTTTTATCGAACATGAATGTCGATGTTAATTATTTCGTTGTATGTACTTCATCATAAGCAATGACCAACTTATAGCGAACAATTGCAAATGCCGTTTGACCAAGTTTTAAACTAAAAATGACGTCATTTGAAAATAAAATATTTTTAAATAATTTAGCAAAAAATACTTGCAACAAACGGACAACAATTCAATAAATGAGTCATGGGTTAGCCGCCACTAACAAAAATTAGCGTCTAGGATTTTTGACACCTAAACACAAGATATAGTGGTTGCAAAGCTATCTAAGACTCATTATCTTGTGTAATACTACAATACAGGGAATGAAACAACGCAGCATGTTGTCACCCTTTTTCATTGCGCTTAGTTATAAAAATAAAACAAATAGAACTAGATTGGCCGTAAGCCGTTCAGCTTAAAAGCAGGCAACATCACAATAAGAGCATAACAAGAATGAATAATGATCTTTTAGTTACTAAAAGAGATGGCACGCAAGAGGCTATCGATCTCGATAAAATTCATAAAGTCGTCACATGGGCCACAAAAGGCTTAGATAATGTATCTGTTTCACAGGTTGAAATTAAGGCGCAAATACAATTTTATAATGGGATTAAAACCGAAGAAATTCACGAAACACTGATTAAATCAGCGGCCGATTTAATTTCTACAGACACGCCCGACTATCAATACATGGCAGCGCGCTTAGCGATTTTCCATCTGCGTAAAAAGGCATATGGGCAATTTGAGCCGCCAGCACTTTATGACCATGTAAAAGCAATGGTATCGCTGAAAAAATACGACGAACACTTATTGAGTGATTATACTGCTGAAGAATTTGCTGAAATGGAAGCATTTCTCGATCACCAACGTGACATGAATTTTAGTTATGCCGCAGTGAAGCAACTTGAAGGCAAATATTTGGTACAAAATAGAGTAACTGGTGAAATATATGAAAGCGCTCAGTTTTTATATGTGCTAGTTGCGGCATGCTTGTTCGCAAAATACCCTATTGAAACGCGAATGAATTATATTCGTCGTTTTTATGATGCAGCCTCTAATTTTAAATTATCACTGCCAACACCTATTATGGCCGGTGTTCGTACTCCGACTCGTCAATTTAGCTCTTGTGTATTAATTGAGACGGGTGACAGTCTAGACTCCATTAATGCGACGGCAAGCGCCATTGTTAAATATGTAAGTCAACGCGCAGGAATCGGAATAAATGCTGGTAGAATTCGCGCATTGGGCAGCCCAATAAGAGGCGGCGAAGCTTTCCATACCGGTTGTATTCCTTTTTATAAATATTTCCAAACTGCTGTGAAAAGTTGTTCACAAGGCGGCGTTCGCGGTGGCGCAGCAACCCTATTCTACCCATTGTGGCATTTGGAAGTAGAAAACCTACTTGTTCTTAAAAATAATCGCGGCGTAGAAGAAAACCGAGTTAGACACTTAGATTATGGCGTACAATGCAATAAATTAATGTACACCCGAATGATTAAAGATGATTACATTACGCTCTTTAGTCCTTCAGATACGCCAGGGTTATACGACGCGTTCTTTAAAGACCAGGAAGAATTCGAAAAACTTTACGTACAATACGAGAACGACGAAAGCATACGTAAAAGACGCATTAAAGCAATTGAACTATTTAGTTTGTTTATGCAAGAAAGAGCTAGCACTGGCCGTATTTATCTTCAGAACGTTGATCACTGCAATACTCACAGTCCATTTGATCCTAGCGTCGCACCTGTTCGTCAGAGCAATTTGTGTTTAGAAATTGCGTTGCCAACAAAACCTCTATTGAACGTTGATGATGCAGAGGGCGAAATAGCCTTATGTACCTTATCTGCGTTCAATTTAGGCGCTATTAAAAGTTTAGATGACTTCGAAGAGTTAGCTGACTTGTCCGTACGAGCACTAGATAGTTTACTTGATTATCAAGATTACCCTGTACCAGCAGCGTTGACTGCAACCATGGGACGAAGAACCTTAGGCATAGGGGTTATCAACTTTGCATATTACTTGGCAAAGAATGGCGTTAAATATTCTGATCACAGTGCAAATGGTTTAATTCACAGAACTTTTGAAGCGATTCAGTATTATTTGTTAAAAGCGTCAAATAACTTGGCAAAAGAGAAAGGCGCATGTCCTAAGTTCAATGAGACGACTTATGCTAAAGGTCTTTTGCCAATTGATACATACAAAAAGGATCTCGATAAAATTTGTAATGAAGCCTTACATTACGACTGGGATGCCTTACGTAAAGATATCGTAGCACACGGTTTACGTAACAGTACGCTTTCAGCATTAATGCCGTCAGAAACCTCGTCACAAATTTCTAACGCCACAAATGGTATAGAACCGCCGCGTGGTCACATTAGTATAAAAACAAGTAAAGACGGTGTATTGAAACAAGTTGTTCCAGAATATCAGCGATTAAAAGACAATTATGAATTACTTTGGGATATACCTTCCAATGATGGCTATTTGCAATTAGTTGCAATTATGCAGAAATTTATTGATCAAACAATTTCCGCGAATACAAGCTACGACCCAAGTAAATATGAAGGCAACAAAGTACCAATGAAATTGTTGCTGAAAGATTTGCTGACGACATACAAATTAGGTGTTAAAACACTCTACTATCACAATACACGTGACGGTGCGTCAGATAAATCTGATGCTGAAACAAGTGCTGCAGTCAAACAACCTAAAGCACAGGTTGAAATTGTCGAAGAAGATGACGGCTGTGCTGGCGGCGCTTGTAAAATTTAACCACCTGTTGAGGTAAAGTAATGAAATATACCACTTTTAATCAACAAGCTGTTGATACAATGAATGAGCCAATGTTTTTTGGTAAACCTGTAAATGTTGCACGTTATGATCAGCAGCGTCACCCTATTTTCGAGAAGCTAATTGAAAAACAAATTTCATTTTTTTGGCGCCCAGAAGAAGTAGACGTAAGTAAAGATAGAGTTGATTTTTTAAAGCTAACAGATGCAGAAAAACATATTTTTACATCAAACCTAAAGTATCAAACACTCTTAGATTCGGTGCAAGGTAGAAGCCCCAATATTGCATTTTTACCCATTATCTCTTTGCCCGAACTAGAAACGTGGGTAGAAACATGGTCATTTTTTGAAACCATACATTCTCGTTCATATACGCATATATTGAGAAATTTATTCCCTAATCCAAGTGAAGTGTTTGATGACATAGTAGTAAATAACGAGATCAAAAAACGCGCCACAGACATCTCTAAATATTACGATGATCTTATTTTTTATACCCAAATTTATCAGACAAAAGGTGAAGGGGTGTTTGAAATAGACGGTCATACTTACACAGTCAACATGCGGGAACTAAAAAAGAAACTTTATCTTTGTATGAATTCTGTAAATGCATTAGAAGCTATTCGTTTTTATGTATCTTTTGCATGTACCTTTGCATTCGCAGAGCGTGAATTAATGGAAGGTAACTCAAAGATAATTCGTTTAATCGCAAGAGATGAAAACATTCATTTAACCTCTACTCAGCACATATTAAACCTTTGGACAAAAGGAAAAGACGACCCTGAGATGGCAGAAATTGCCAAAGAACTGGAACAAGAAGCCAAAGACATTTTCATGTTGGCCGTTGAGCAAGAAAAAGAATGGGCAACTTATCTATTTAAAGACGGCTCTATGCTCGGTTTAAACGAAGAGATACTGTCACAATATGTAGAATACATAGCAAACCAACGCATGGCAGCGATTGGGCTTGGGCAACCTTATGCTACCTCTAGTAACCCACTGCCTTGGATGAATAATTATTTGTCCTCAGATAACGTTCAAGTAGCACCGCAAGAAACTGAAATTAGTAGTTACTTAGTTGGCCAAATTGATAGTGAAGTCGGTGCAGATGATTTCGAAGAATTTGAACTGTAATGTGGTTGTCTAAAATGTGGCTATAAATTTTATTCTTCGATGATCGTCGACAGCAAGCAACCTCAAGTCTGTGTGAACAAGGACGCTCGTTTCACATTTGAAGGCGAAGACAATTTGTTGATTGCTATGGAAAAGCAAAATATTGATGTTCACTATCATTGCCGTGAAGGTTTTTGCGGTGCATGTAGAACAAAGATATGCAAAGGAAAGGTTGAGTATGTCATTGACCCTCTTGCTTTTATTGACGACGATGAAGTACTTGTTTGCTGCTGCATACCAGTAGGCGACGTTGAATTACAAACTTACTGATTACAATTACCTATTAAAAAGCCGACCTTAAGGTCGGCTTTTTAATTTTGTATAAGGATATAAAACTACTTATCCTGAGTTTAGGTTACTTATAAAGACAAGCCTATTCTTTCCGCGACTTCGATATACGATTCGACGACCGAACCAAGTCCTTGGCGAAACCTATCTTTATCCAACTTTTTCTTCGTTTCAGCATCCCATAAACGACAACCGTCTGGCGTAAATTCATCCCCTAGTACAATGTCGCCGTTTTTATCGACACCAAACTCAAGCTTAAAATCAACTAACAGCATGCCACCTTTGCGGAATAAGGGCGCAAGAATGCTGTTCACTTTAAACGTCAGAACCTTCATCTGATCAATTTGATCTTGCGTCGCCCAACCAAATGCTATCGCATGGGTTTCATTTACCATAGGATCGTGTAGCGCATCATTTTTTAAGAAAAACTCAAACGTTTGAGGACTTAACTCAAGTCCCTCTTCTACACCAAGACGACGACACAGAGAACCGGCAGCATAGTTTCTAACGACACATTCTATCGGAATCATGTCGAGCTTCTTAACAATACTCTCGTTATCCGAAATTAGCGCTTCTACTTGCGTTTTTACGCCCGCATCTTCTAGTTGCTGCATAATAAAGTGATTGAACTTGTTATTTACTTCGCCTTTACGGTCGAGCTGCTCAATTTTTTCACCATCAAACGCAGAGGTGTCATTTCTAAACTCAAGAATTAACTTGTCCGCATCATTTGTATAAAATACGGTTTTTGCCTTACCACGGTATAACTCTTCACCTTTTTGCACGTCTTGCATCAGTGAGTAACTCCAATTAAATATCTAAATCACTTGCTGCCATGTATTCTGAAAAGGCCGGGTAAATTTCAGAGACCTTTTGTGCAGAGAATGGCTCGTTCTCGATGTCTTTAAACGTAATACTTGTTTTATCCCCTGCCTTTTCAACGATTAAGCGGTAATCATCTTCATCCAAAGGCAATTCATCATCGCTGAACCACCCGGAAAACCACGAATCATCGGGGCCATTATATTTGACAAACAGAAGGCCTGAAGATTGGTCCAAATCTACTACATCGAACCCCATTTTGCGCAGGACAAGTTGTAAACGAGGCCAAGCATCAGCATAAACGGCATCTATCATGACCGCGGCGTCGCCATCAGCATTGAACCCCATCTGAGAACTAAAACCATCTCTAATTTTTGCGATGCGCTGACTTCTCTCTAGACGAATACCAAAGTCATACTCTGCAATGATAAAATTGATAAAATTGACTTCATCAGTACGTTTATCTATTGGATTGACGTTCACTAAGCTGTCGTTGCCATCTTCATCAAGGTATTTAATCATCTTACTTGTCAACGCAGCAGTGCGGCCATGAGGCGCAAGGTCTAAATTCAATTTGAATTTTCGCGCCTTTTCAATGTATTCACTTGAGAACTCATACCAACTAGCATCGTCTTCTTGACGGTCAATGACCCAATCAGTGACTAACTCATTAGTATCTTTATCAAATGACTCAACACCAATGTTATTTAATTCGAGATAAGCCAATACAGTATCCCAAATCGTTTTTTCTAAAGGTTCTTTATCGTTAATTTGATCAAAGAGTACTTTCGCTTCTTTTGAGCCCTCTTCTACATGTGATCCACTGACCAGAGGAATAACAAGTCGTGGAGAGGCCACTGATATATCGTTACCGACTAAAACAGATGACGTTTCTGTGGCTAAATCAGGAATAGCATATCGGCTATTTGTTGGCGGTACGGTGAGATCTTCAGGCACTTTTATAGGCGCTACTGTTTCATGTTCAAGGTATTCGAAATCGCCAGACGCCGCAGCTCTATCGTCAACACTCGAACAAGCAGATAGAAATACACCTACAACTGCTAATGCTAAGACATTTTTATTATTCATTCTTTTATATTAACTCTAAATCTTCTAACCGTTGTTCGATTACTTTTTGACTATTTAGTTCAGGTTTAACCATCGGTAATCGAAGTTCAGGGCTTTCAATAAGTCCCATTTTATATAATGCCCACTTAGGAATTACAGGGTTAGACTCGACAAACAATTCTTGATGCAAGTCTGTCAACGCGCTATCTATCCTCTGCGCTCTATCAAAATCACCTGACAGTGCCGCATTACAAATTTGGGCCATTTTATCAGGTACGATATTCGCAGTCACTGAGATTACGCCATCACCACCAGAACACATAAATTCACATCCAGTAGAATCATCACCACTAAGCAACATGAAATCTTGACCTAAGGCACTTCTTTCTTCATGTAAACGACTTAAGTCGCCTGTAGCATCTTTTAAACCAACGATGTTTGGGTGCTTCGCAAGTTTCACAACGGTTTCAGTCGTCATATCTGTCACGGTTCTGGCTGGCACATTGTATAACAGCACGGGTAAATCTGTTGCACCCGCAATGGCGTCGAAATGCGCGACAATTCCTTGCTGTTGAGGTTTATTGTAATAAGGAACAACGCTTAAAAATCCATCAATGCCGCAGCTAACCATTTCTTTAGACAAGTAGATAGCTTCTTCTGTAGAGTTTGCGCCACTACCGGCAATCACTGGCATTTGGCCTGCCGCATAATTTACGACGCTTTCTACTACCTTAATATGCTCATGCATTGGCAAGGTTGCTGACTCACCTGTAGTGCCTACGGCGACAATGCCATGAGTACCATTCTTAACATGCATTTCTACAAGCTTTTGCAAACTCGGAAAGTCAACGTTACCATCAGGCAACATTGGTGTGATTAACGCAACAAAACTTCCTTTAAACATCAAGTCCCCCAAAATTTTAAGACGCAATAGTAGTGATGTAAACCAACAAAAACAAGCATAAACAGCCAATATCAGTGAGAACATAAGGAAATATATAATTATCAATTAAACTCTGATCCTGTTTTATCCTATTTCGATAATAACGTAGACTACGAAAGTAGACATTCACGAGCACATACCGCTATTCAAGTGCGGAACAAAATAAAAAGGGAAAACCATGAATACCTTAAACGCTGGCGACAAAGCGCCGCTATTTACATTGAAGAACCAAGATAATGAAGATGTTTCTTTAAGCGATTTCGCTGGTAAAAAAGTCTTAGTCTACTTTTACCCCAAAGCGATGACGCCGGGTTGCACTGTTCAAGCACAAGGCCTTAGAGACATTAAAGAAACACTTAACGACAAGAATACAGTGGTTTTAGGTTTAAGCCCGGACCCTGTTAAAAAATTGGCGAAGTTTGCAGAAAAAGAGTCGTTGAATTTCGATTTGTTATCCGATGAAGACCATGCAATTGCAGATGCATTTGGCGTTTGGGGTTTGAAAAAATTCATGGGGAAGGAATATGACGGTATTCATCGTTTGAGTTTTTTAATCAATGAATCCGGCACGATAGAAAAGGTACTCAATAAATTCAAAACGAAAGAGCATCATGCGGTTGTCTTAGACGCTATCTAGTATTATACACGCTACGAAATCAACAATGATTTCGTAGCTTAGACATTTAAGACATAGTATCGCTAGGAAGACATCAAGCGTCAGTACTCGACGGTAAATTATGTACTTGAGGCGACCATGCTGTTATTAAGGCTTTGACCAACGTTGCCAGAGGGATCGCAAAGAACACACCCCAAAAGCCCCATAGACCACCGAATAATAGTACTGCGACAATGATGTAAAGCGGATGCAAACTAACCGCTTCAGAAAACAGCAATGGCACTAACAGGTTACCGTCAAGCGCTTGAATAATGAGGTACACTAGCATCACCCAGCCAAAATCTGCGGTAAGGCCAAATTGAAATAAACCAACAATTGCAACTGGAATCGTAACAACAGCAGCACCTATATAAGGAATAAGCACTGAAAAACCTACGAGTACTCCCAATAAAATTGCAAACTTTAGCTGCAACAAACTAAACGCAATACTTGTTACTGCGCCAACAATCACAATTTCTATCACCTTGCCGCGTATATAGTTAGCTATTTGAACGTTCATCTCTTCACCCACTTGTGAAATTAAACGTCGCTGTTTAGGCAATATTAAACTGACACTGTCCAAAAATATGCGTTTATCCTTGATCATAAAAAACACCATTAACGGCACCAAAATCATATAAATTAAAATGGCAGCCAAAGTACCAATGGAACTAACCGAAACGGACACTACTGTCTCGCCGAAATCAATGACTTTTTCATTCACTCCCGACATCATACTTTTTATATAAGATACTTCGATTGTATTGGGATATTTTTCAGGTAAAGCTGCCAACCAGTCTTGTGCAGACTGCCATATATTTGGTATCTCTTTCACGAAATTGACACTTTGTTTAGAAATAATCGGTAGTAAGCTAATAGCCGCAACAAAGCATACAAAGAAAAACACAATTAAGACAAAAGAAGTCGCTAGCCCTCGCCCTACGCCACGTTTTTCAAGGTTTGTGACGGGGACATCAAGCAAGTAGGCAATAACAATAGCAACTAATACGGGCATTAGAATGCCGCCTAACGTATATAGTGTCAGGGCAGTAAATAAAATTAGCAACAATAGCATCAACGCATTCGGGTCAGAAAACTTACGTTGATACCAGTTACCTAAAACTTTTAGCATCGATCATCCTTATTATTGTTTTTGAAAATATGTTTCGCGCAGAATATTATGCTATTTTGACAGAAAATGGGTAAAGTGCTTGTTATATTTTAATGATATTAACGAAACTATCACACATTAGTTCTGGTCTATTCAAAATGAGTACTTGTTGTGCCACTTTGATACAACACTAAAGAATGAGGCCTACTAATTTTAAAATGACGATGTCTGTAATGTTTAAAAAACTTTTTGTATTGGCTGTCTGTATTTTTTTTCCTTTGCTGTCTTCCGCGCAAACTATCAGTGACAACAAAAACCAGTTACCTGAAATCGGCGTTGTCGCCTCTGACGCGCTAACCATTGATAAAGAAAAGTTGCTTGGTGAGGCGATAATGAAACAACTACGAGGGCAAGCGCCAATCGTCAGTGATCCGGTGTTGCAAGAGTATATTCAGGACTTAGGTAATCGATTAGTAGTTCACGCCGACAATACCAAATTTCCCTTTACATTTTTTATCATCAACAACCCCGTATTGAATGCCTTTGCATTTTATGGAGGGCACGTCGGAATGCATTCTGGTTTAATCTCAAAAGCCCAAACAGAAAGCGAACTTGCATCAGTGGTTGCGCATGAAATTGCCCATGTTACTCAACGCCATTTGGCTCGTCGAGCGCAAGCCCAAAAACGCAGTGGACCGCTGCAAATTGCAAGTATGTTGGGTAGTATATTGGTTGCACTTGCGGACCCTCAGGCAGGTATGGCAGCTATTTCTGCAAGTGTCGCTGGCAACCAACAGGCACAAATTAACTTTACTCGAAACAACGAACAAGAAGCAGATAACATTGGTATTAACATTCTCTACCGTGCTGGGTTTGATCCCAAGGGCGCCCCTGCTTTTTTTTCCCGCTTAGCTGAAAAGGCACGTGGGCAATCAAACGATTTAGCTTTCTTGCGGACTCACCCCTTGCCACAAGATCGTGTTGCAGAAACCATTACACGCGCAAGATCATATGGTGAAAGACGCATACCGCCAAGTTTACAATTTCATTTAGCACAAGCGAGAATTAACGCTCGTTACATGCTTTCCCCGCAAAGAGCACTCGAATTCTATACGCGGGCAGTGTCAAAAACGTACGCAGATAGTGTCTTACATACAGCTTCTTTGTACGGACTCGCTATTGCACACTTCGAGCTCGAAAATTATATTGAATCTGAAAAAGAGATTCGTTCGCTACTGCTCGATGACAAAGAAAACGTTTTCTATTTAGATTTATTAACCGACGTGTATTTAAAGCAAGAAAAGTTTAGTGATGCAATCAATTTACTTACACCAATATGGCAACTCAAGCCGCAAAATCGTGTACTGGCCCTAAATTTAGCTAATAGTCATTTACAAGCTGAAAACTACGGCACGAGCATTCAAATATTACGTGATCTATTGCTGGTAAATAATAAAGACTTATTGTCACACCAATTGTTACATGATGCTTATCAACGTACACAAAACCAAAAAGACGCACATCAAACACAAGCAGAAATATATGCGCTTATATCGGCCTACTCTCTTGCTATTGACGAATTACAGTTTGCTTATAACTATGCCAATCATGACAATATTGAAAAACAAAGAATTAAAGGCAGAATCGAGCAAATGCGCCAACTCCAAGAGGACATGAAGCGTTTAAGCTTATGAGAATAAAAAACACTATGGTTTACTGAGTGACTTCATGAAGGTTTTCTTCAGTTTGTTCACCAAGTAATTGGCCAGCCAAGCTGCCATCAGGACGGATAACAAAGGTTGCGGGCAAGTAGCTAGGCGCTTCAAATGGGAATTCGCCTTTTAATTCGGCAATCAGTGGAAAATCGATATTGTATTTACGTTTAAGTGCATTTAATTTTTCCGCACTCACATTGTCATAGCTGATTGCGAATAAATGCACATTCTCGCCCTTAGACTGATTAAATGCAGATAATTCAGGCAACTCTCGCAAACAAGGTGCACACCACTCAGCAAAGTAGTTGATTACCACATAGTCTCCTTTTAGACTTGCCAACGAATATTTATGATCATCTAAGGTAATAAAATCATATTGATTTAACTTGTATACCCAAATACCGACAATCAGTGATAACAACGCTATTCCGACATAAAGAAATGTTGCCAAGTGAGCCTTTGTAATATTTAGGGTATTGAAAATAAACATCTTAAAAGAATTCGACATAGTTAGTTAGCGTATCGCGTAAACATGTAGCATTAGGAGAAGATAATGCCCAATAGAACGTTATTCCACAACCCAAGATGCTCAAAAAGTCGTCAGGCTTTGGCGCTTCTACAAAAAAACGGTGTAGATGTTGAAGTTGTTGAATATTTAAAAACACCCTTAAATTTTGACGAAATAAGTGCGCTTTATAAAGCCTTAGACATAGAAAATGCGCACAAAATGATACGTCCCAAAGAAACTGAATTTACCTTAGCGAAGCTTGAAAAATCATCGAACGACAACGATGTTCTTAAAGCGATAGCGGAATACCCTAAACTATTGGAACGGCCAATACTGCTTGTAGAAGATAAAGCTGTTATTGGTCGACCTCCTGAAGACATATTGACACTATTATAATGACTGCCGTTAATATCGTCGTTTTGTATTACAGCAAACATGGCTCTACATTTGCCTTAGCTGAAGCCATTGCCCGAGGCGCAGAGCAGGTCGGGGCAAATGTAAAGTTGCGAACAGTGCCCCCAGTATCAGATAACTTGGATTGTAGTGCATCGTCAATACCCAATAGTGGTTACCCTTACATAAGCAAACATGAAATTGAAACATGTGACGGCTTGGCCCTAGGAAGTCCGACGCACTTTGGAAATATGGCGGCACCGATGAAATATTTTTGGGACACTACGTCTGATTTATGGCTAAAAGGCAGTTTGGTGGATAAACCTGCCTGTGTTTTTTCTAGCTCATCGTCAATGCACGGGGGGCAAGAGTCTACATTATTGTCTATGATGCTCCCCTTATTTCATCACGGTATGCTATTACTTGGCTTGCCATATAGTGAACCAAATCTACATGATACTAAAAGCGGCGGGACGCCATATGGGGTAACAAGTGTTGTACAGAACACTCAACATTCAACTAAACTCTCGGATGACGAATTGTCGCTAGCCATCGCAATGGGTAAACGACTAGCAACGACAAGCAAGCGACAAATAGGATGAAAGATTGAATAAGATGTCACCACGCGTTAGGTTTTATCGATGGCTAGCGCTATCTTGCCATATTTTACTGACACTATGGATGTGTATTTGGTACTTAGGCTTAGATATAGCGCAACAATACAGTACGACATTTAAATTACTTGTATATATTCTCCCCTTATTACTTCCCTTACCTGGTATCGTGTCAGCGAAACCTTACACGCATGCTTGGGCTTGTTTTGTCGTGTTGTTGTACTTTTTACATGGAATTACGGTCATATATGCTGAACCACAATTTATTTGGCATGGAATAATTGAATTATTCCTTGCTCTAGGTATGTTTGTAGGATGTAGCGTATTTGCCCGATTACGTGGGCAAGAACTTGGTACCGGACTGAAAAAACTAAGTGCAGTTATGAAAGAAGAAAAGGAACTCTTCGATAAACAAAGCACAAGCAAGGAAAATTAAAATGTATAAGCAGATAGTGGGAATGTTAAGTGTTTTTTCTTTATTTTCTTGTGGAGGAGGATCCAGTTCAGGTACGCCAACAACACCGACACCTCCCCCTAACCCACCCAATCAAACAAGCAGTGTTGACCCGCTCTATGTGCAAAATGGCATTCAGTTTTACGGAGAAGAAAGCGGCGCTATCGGTAAAACTCTTGGTTTTGCCGTCATCAGCGACAATGACGATATAGACAACATTCATTGGCAGCAAACATCTGGCCCTAATTTGAGTATTCTTGCTGAGAATTCGCCAAGTATAGGATTAACACCCAATCAAGCGGGCGACTACACCATTGTTGCAAATATTGAAAAAGACAATGGGCAATCAGAAACCTTAGAAGCCAATTTTAGTATTGATGCCCAAGCAGATATTTCCATTATGCTTGATCATACTGTTACAGAATTAGGTAAGGTAAGTTTGCATCTAAGTAATAGAACGAATAGCCAAATTTCTTCGATAGCTTGGGAACAAGTCGCTGGTCCTAACATTGGCGAATTAAATCAAGACCGGCAGTTTATCTTTTTTGATGCGCCGGAAGTCAATAAAGACGAGTTAATTCAATTAAATGCAAGTGTGAGCTTTAGCTCGGGCAACCAGGCATCTGAGTCTGTTTACGTGTTAGTCAAAAATACCGATATTTTAAGAGACGGATTATTTTTTGACATCGCAGATGCCGTCGTAAGTGAAGATATGCATGCTTACAACAGTGACTCTAGATACAAAAATGCACTGGAACGTTGCGTTTACAGCAATCAAATACCGAGTATACCTAATTGCAATTTTTCCAGCTTACCGCTAATTGGAATGGTGACCCCCACCCCAGAAATTCAAGATATTCTTGATAGAACCCTCGTGTCACATAAGTGGATGGGCGAGCGTTTTAAAGCGTATCTAGAAAACTCGCTTGCCGGGCCAGACATGCTAAATTTACTCCGCGGCGTTACCGCCATAGTGATTTCTTACGACGTTCGTCCATCATTTTACTGGGCGGCAACGGGCGCAATTTATTTGGACGCTAGGAACTTTTGGGTTAGTCCTGAAGAGAGAGATTCCTTAAACGACCAAGCGGATTTTCGCAGTGACTTTGGTAACGCGCTGCAGTTTAATTTTCCATGGCGATATGTAAAGAATAATGCGTATTATCCGTTAAGTTCGTATCGAATAAAAGATGAACGGCAAAGTCGTAGCTTTGAAGATCTTGAAGCGAGTATTTCTTGGCTTATGTATCACGAACTAGCGCATGCGAATGATTTTTTCCCGTCTACTGCATGGGCCTCAATAGAACAAAATAATACGCCACTTGAATATTTTAGAAATAACGGCGCAAATTCCGACATCTTAGTCGATAGATTTCCGCTGCGTTCTAATGAAATGCACGCACTGGCAAAAGTTCGCTTTGGTGGTGAAGACCCGAGCGCAACACAGCGCGCTTACTCACCAAGTGACGTTCAGTCCTTTTTTGAACCTGATATCGCGTCTTCATTTTATTCATTTTTCACTGAGAGAGAAGACTACGCCACCCTGTTTGAACGCTTTATTATGCTTTACCGTTTGGGCGCTAGCGCTGATGTAGCCATTACCGACGATAGTGAAGATTTTTCAATAACGTGGGGACAACGTGATCGGATAAGTGACCCATCAATCGCCAATCGTGTTGAATTTGTTGTGTCCAGAGTCTATCCCGAGTTAGCGAACCCAAGAGGCCTGATTAATAACTTACCTGAGGAACAAACGTTACCTGTCGGTGCTGACTGGGTGAGTTCAGTAGACTTGAGCTCTAACACAAATTCGTTAGCTGAAAAAAGCCCTGAAAGCAGCCTCTCAAAAGCAGAAAAAGAATATAGAAAACGGATGGACATACGCCCCCCTCATCTTGACATCAGTATGCCAATAAGTAAGTGAGCCTAAACCAGAAAATTTAAGCTTAATCAACAACTACGCAGTTTTCACTGCACACTTAGAAAACTAACGATTCTTTTACAAAAGGAATTGTTAGCTTTCTTTGGTGCTGAAGTGAGGCCTTATCTAAATGTTCAACAATACGCTCGATGTCATGCATATTTCTATTGCTGCGTTTTAAAACAAAATCAACAACTTCATCGGGCGCTTCCATCCCTTTTTGATGCGCCATTGCCTTCATGGCAGTCGCTTTATCTACATCATCAAGTTCAGTTATTCTGAACGTCATGCCCCAAGTCAACCTAGACGCTAAATCAGGCAACGATAGTTTAAGGTTCGATACTGACGCGTTTGCGCTAAAAAGTATGCAACGAGATGATTTTTCAATACACTGATTGATCAAATCAAATATCATTCGTTGCCATTGGGCAGATTCTGCAAGTCGTTGGGTGTTATCAATACAAATAAGTGCATCATCACTTATTTCACTCATGACTTCCGTTGGAAAATTAACAAGCACTTCCATATCCACATATCGACAACTAAGACCTAATTGTGTCGCTAATTCAACGCTCGCAAGGAGTATGTGTGTTTTACCAACCCCAGCATTTCCGTGAACATAAAAAATTCTGGTCTTATCATCCTGCGATAGGCCTTGAATGGCGGTTTCAATTTGATTTTTTAGTAATTGGTTTTCACCCGTTACCATATTTAAAAATGTTTTCTCTGAATGTTGTGAGACAGGTAAAACTAATTGCACTACTTCGCCACCCACCTTAAATTAATTGAATTTGATTCTGTATTAAAATATTGAACAACTTGAAGTCTCTCATCAAATTTAAGTATGTCTGTCAATTTTTCGGGCGTATCTTTCATTTCGACTGAAAAGCTGGCTAAATCATTCTTTTGCTTACTCAGGATCACTGAGCCTGTCATCGGAAAACTGTCAATCAGCGTAATAATTGACATGTAGTCAGATATATTGGTGACATTGCTAACGATTAACTCAATATCTGATACATTGTCCTGATTGAGTGTCACATTTGCGTACCTAGTGGCTAAGCGATCGGCATATAAGTTAATTAACTGGCTGAGTAAATCTGTTGCAGACTGGCCATACAGACGATCAACCGTCATCTCCGTGCCATCGGTAATAATATAGTCAAGTTTGTGACTTGTTCCGTCAGGTACAATTTCTGGCGCTTGCTCGGATAACGCGTCAACGAGAATACTGGCATCGTCTTCAGGTTCACCGTGGAGTGTCTCATTGCTCTCGATTGTATCATCTAATTCACTGTCTACTTCCCCATCGAGTACCGAACTATCCGCTGTTAAAACATCCTCAGAAATCAGGTTATTTTGGCCTAACAACTCGTCAATGGCATTGAGTTCTTCTTCAATTTCTAAATAAGGGCTAATAGACGCGTTAATAACATAATCAGTGCCATAACGCATAGATTGCGTCTGGAGTTTATTAATACTCTGGTACCAAACATCATAGGCAGATACAGCCATGGCATCATCTAAATCACCAATAGGTGTAATTATCGATAAACCCCTAGCGTTTGATTCGATATTTATAGTGTCATTTAACAAGGGGGAGCTATTTTGTGTGACTTGTTCTATGTTGTTAAGGCTTTTCTCTGCTACCCAGATAATCGCACTAGGCCGCAGTGAAGCCCACACGGGTAAGCGGGCAGCTTTTAATAAATTGACAACTTTTTGATGATTAAACACCGCCTCAAACATCAAATTGTTGCCATTTTGAATAAAGCGACTTGACACTAAGTACTGTTCATAATTCTGAATAGCTCTCGAAATTACTTCATTTTCAGCGATAGAGGTATCGCCGCTGACCTTGACAAACACTTGGGTTAACGCACTTTTGCCAGCTTGCTGTTGATCACTGCGTGCTTGACTATCAATCAAGACACTACCCACATTAATCTTTTGCCCATCAGACGCAAAAGAAACAAACGTGGAAAACAACATTAACAATGCAAGCAACCAATGCTTTATAGTCACAAATATACCCAACAATTTATCCATGCTTATATTGTCTGATATTTCTTTTTTATTTGCACCTTTAATTTCACCGCATTTTTTAATACAACTTTGCATTGCTAACTGGTAAAATCGCGGCGCATTTTTTCCAGAGGAAGTTTAAGTGGCTGATAATAAACCGTCATTAAGTTATAAAGACGCGGGCGTAGACATCGACGCAGGTAATCAATTAGTAGACCGCATAAAATCGGTAAGCAAACGTACCCACCGCCCCGAAGTTAGAGGCGGTCTAGGCGGTTTTGGTGCACTCTGCTCGCTACCAACAAAATATCGCAACCCGTTATTGGTATCAGGGACTGACGGTGTAGGCACAAAATTACGCCTCGCGATGGACTTAGAAGCACATAGCGGTATTGGTATCGATTTAGTGGCCATGTGCGTAAATGACTTAATAGTACAAGGCGCAGAACCTTTATTCTTCCTTGATTATTATGCAACGGGCAAGCTCAATGTAGATACAGCAGCAGAAGTAGTCAGTGGTATAGGTGAAGGCTGTGAGCTATCGGGTTGTGCCCTTATTGGTGGTGAAACGGCAGAAATGCCAGGTATGTACCACGGTGAAGACTATGATGTAGCAGGCTTTTGTGTTGGCGTAGTTGAAGCGGATGATGTCATTGATGGCAGCAACGTGAAGGCAGGCAATAAAATTATTGCATTAGCATCTTCAGGTCCCCACTCTAATGGTTATTCTTTAATTAGAAAAATCATTGAGGTTGGCAATGTCAATGTAGACGACACGCTTGAAGGCAAAGCAATTAAAGATTGGTTACTTCAGCCTACACGCATTTATGTAAAGAATGTATTAGCACTGCTCGAAAAATACAAGGTAAATGCAATATCTCACATTACTGGCGGAGGGTTCTGGGAAAACATACCGCGTGTATTGCCAGAAAGTTTAACTGCCAATATTCAAGGTAATACTTGGGAGTGGCCAGCTATTTTCTCATTTTTACAAACTGCCGGAAATGTGACAACTCATGAAATGTATCGGACCTTTAATTGTGGCGTAGGTTTGATACTTGTTGTTGAGGATGATATAGCGGAAGAGTGCGCAGCACTTCTTAATCAGCTAGGTGAAAATGCATGGATAATTGGTGACGTCACTGACAACAATACAAATGAAGCTGTGATAATTGAGTAATGCAAAATAAACGCATTGTAATATTGGTATCCGGCAATGGTTCAAATGCACAAGCGATTATCGAGGCATGTCAGAGTAATGACATTCGCGGTGAAGTTTGTGCAATCATTTCTAATCGACCTACAGCATTTGCCTTACAAAGGGCTAAAAAAGCCGATATTGACGCAATTACTATTGATCATAAGGCCTATGATTCGCGCGAAAGTTTCGACCATGCCTTACAAAATAAAATAGATGCCTATTGCCCAGATATCATCGTTCTTGCTGGTTTCATGCGTATTCTTACGCCTGGGTTAGTTAAACACTACCACGGTAAAATGCTCAATATCCACCCTTCACTACTGCCGCTATATCCAGGTTTAAACACGCATCAACGTGCTATTGACAATGGTGACATAAAGCACGGTGCAAGTATTCATTTTGTTACTTGTGAACTTGATGGAGGACCGATCATAGCACAAACCGAAGTAAGTATATCGCCTGACGACACATCGGAAAGTTTAGCAAAAAAAGTCGCTCAGCGAGAATGGGACATATACCCTTTAGTCATTGCATGGTATTGTAGTGGGAGATTACGATTAGAGGATGACAGCGTGATATTCGATGACGAAAAGCTGTCCAGAAATGGATTACTCCATAATGAAGTTACTTTCTAAAGCATTTTCCAAACAAATATTCAGTAGCATTGTCTTTCTCCTTTTAACGTTCAATGTATTTGCTGCGAGTCCATTTTCAATCAAACCTTTTAATGCTGAGTACACGGCATACCACGACAATGACGAGGTAGGTAAAGCTACACTGCAGTTAGAAAAACTGCCTGACGATACCTATAAAATGCGATATACATCAAAAGTATCTAAGTTTTTCTTATCCGACAAACGTTATGAAACAAGTATTTTTTCAGTCGATACTAGTACATCGCAAACAGCAGAATTGCTCCCCATTAGTTATGAATATGTACGTAAAGGGACTGGCAGAAACAAATACTTGTTCGTCGAATTTAATCAACAAAACAAGCAAATATTAGTAAACGACGATGCTAAATTTCCTTGGGATGGTGAGCTTGATGGTCAACTACTAAGGCTCGATTTATCTCAGAGGTTATCGTCTAATGTAGACACATTTACGTATCATTTTATTAATTCGCGCGGCGAAAAACGTAGATACGTACTTGAAAAAATGAATAAAGAAACACTTAAGCTTCCCTATGGCGAAATTGACGCTATTAAAGTTAAAATTAATCGAGAAACAAATAAACGAAAAACCTACGTTTGGTTTGCTCCCTCTCTTAATTGGTCGCTAGTTCGATTACAACAATTCAAAGAAGGCAAAGAGCAAGGTGATATGAAATTATCTAGCTTTGTACAATAGCGTTGGTTTTGAATACTCATTCCTCATAAATGCTTATTTACGCCAATTATCAACACGACAATTAGTAGACTAATATGCTTGCCAATATACAACGTTTTTTAAGCAATATCTTTTTATCCATCTTTTGTATTTTTTTGTGCTTTGGCATACTGGATGCTGTATGGCTTGGTTGGTTGGCAACAGATATCTATCAGTCAGAAATGCGCAGTTTGTTAAGAAATGAATTTATCACTTGGCCTTGGGTAATATTTTACTTGATGTATGGCTTAGTTACATTTGTATTAGCAATCGTACCCAATAGAGAAAAGCCTTGGTTTTACGCCGCTATCGATGGTGCGCTGTTAGGCATAGCTAGCTACGGCGCATATAATCTTACGGCCTATAGTATCATTGACGGTTTTTCATTATCAATCATGTTAATTGATTGGGGTTGGGGCACCTTTTTAACAAGTATATCCGCAGTCGCCGGTTGGCTTGGTTTTCAATTTCTACGTAGGTAAACTTAGCATATGGGCCATACGACAAACTTGTATTGACTACTATTCCCACTATTTACCTTGCTTTTTTACAATATTGGATATAATTTAACATTTACAATTCTCTGGTCTGACCTTTGAGGCAGTTATGTCCGATTTTATCTGGTTAATGTTTGTACTTTCAACCTTAGGTGTCGTGAGTTACAAACAGTATTCACTGCAAACGTCAATTGTAGCCGTAGGTGTCGCTTTGTTTATCGCCACTGTATTCGGAGAACTTGGCTTTTTTAGTTGGTTAATTTATCTCGTTGTTGCAATACCGCTTGCGTATGAACCAATTCGTAAGGATGTATTGAGCAAGAAGCTGCTTGCATTTTACAAAAGCGTTTCCCCTGAAATGTCTAGTACTGAACAAGAGGCAATAGATGCTGGTACTGTTTGGTGGGACGGTGAACTATTTAGCGGCAAACCAGACTGGCAGAAACTACACAATATTTCTAAGCCTCGACTACGTGTTGAAGAACAAGCATTTTTAGATGGGCCTTGCGAAGAAGTGTGTTCGATGGTGGACGAATGGCAAATTAATCATGTAGACGCTGATTTACCTGACGAAATTTGGGCTTATGTAAAGGAGCACAAATTTTTTGCCATGATCATTGAAAAACAATACGGCGGTTTACAGTTTTCAGCTTATGCTCAGCGATGTGTATTGCAAAAGCTTGCTGGCGTAAGCGCCGTACTATCAAGTACCGTCGGCGTACCTAACTCTCTGGGGCCAGGCGAGCTTCTTCAACACTATGGAACAAAAGAACAACAAGATCATTATTTACCTCGACTTGCTGCTGGTGACGAGATCCCTTGTTTTGCGTTAACGAGTCCTGAAGCTGGTTCAGATGCTGGCGCAATTCCAGACAAAGGTATCATTTGCAAGGGGCAATTTAACGGTGAAGAAGTGTTGGGTATGTCACTCACGTTTAACAAGCGTTACATTACACTCGCCCCTATTGCCACCGTTGTCGGTTTAGCGTTTAAGCTGTATGACCCAGACAACCTGCTAGGCGACGAGAAAGAGCTGGGAATTACCTGCGCACTTATTCCGCGAGATACAGATGGTTTAGAGATAGGCAGACGTCACTTCCCGATGAATACGCCTTTTCATAACGGCCCATTAAAAGGAGAGAACATTTTTGTCCCATTGAGCTATATCATTGGTGGCGAAAAAATGGCAGGAAAAGGATGGCGCATGCTAATGGAATGTTTGTCCGTTGGGCGTTGTATAACTCTCCCCTCATCCGCTGCAGGTGGCGTCAAACAAATCGCATTGTCGACGGGTGCATATTCTCGTATTCGACGTCAATTCCGTTTGCCGATTGGCCAAATGGAGGGTGTAGAAGAAATGCTGGCTAGAATAGGCGGCAACGCTTATCTGATGGATGCTGTCACCTCACTGTCTACTGCAGGGGTAGATTTGGGAGAAAAACCATCAGTGATAAGTGCTATTTGCAAATACCATCTGACAGAAAAAATGCGAGATTGCGTAAATGATGCAATGGATGTGCATGGCGGTAAGGGAATTTGTCTTGGCCCAAACAATTATTTAGGCCGAGCATATCAAGGTACGCCAATTTCAATCACCGTTGAAGGGGCAAATATTTTAACCCGAAATATGATGATATTTGGGCAAGGCGCAATGCGCTGCCATCCGTACGTACTGGACGAAATTAAAGCGGCGGCGATAGACGATACAACAGAGCAACTGAATGCTTTTGACAAAGTCGTGTTTGGACACATCGGCTTTGCATTTAGCAATACCATTCGCTCAATATGGTTTTCGCTTACTGGTGGCAGACTGAGTGGCACGCCTTTTAGAGACGACACATCTAGATACTATCAAGCCTTACAAGGCTACTCTGCTAACCTAGCCTTACTGACCGATATATCTATGGGTGTATTAGGTGGAAGCTTAAAAAGACGTGAGCGGTTGTCCGCTCGTTTAGGCGATGTACTAAGTCATTTATATTTGGCAAGTGCAACATTAAAGCGGTATGACGAGCAAGGTCGTCTGCATGAAGATTTACCTTTTGTGCACTGGGCGCTGCAAGATAGTCTGCATAAAATAGATATTGCTATAGATGACTTTATCCGCAATTTCCCTTCAAGATCAGTAGCGTTATACCTTCGCGCAATCACAATGCCTTTTGGAAAACGCTTTGATAAACCGTCGGATGCCGTAGAAAGTAAAATTGCACAAATATTACAAACAACATGCGGTGCACGTGACAGGCTAGGATATGGGCAGTATTTAGGGAACTTATTCGGTGATCTTGAACAGACCCTCAAAAACGTTATTGCCGTTGAACCTATATTCGATAAGGTCTGTAAAGGATTAGGGGAAAAACTACAAATGACCCAACTAGATAAACTTGCCGATAGAGCGTTAGACGCAAACTTGATTAGTGAAGATGAAGCGCAACTGCTAAGAGATACGGAAGCTGGCAGACTTCGTACAATAAACGTAGATGATTTCGACACAAAAGAACTTGTTTCATCCAGCAGTAAAAAAGCGAAAACAACGAGAGCAAGAAAAACCAAAGCCGCTTGACCACCTGCTTACCTTCTCTCAGTGGTTAAAAAAATAAAACCGAGTACTAGGGCTTGTTGATCTTTTCTGTACAAGTTTTGTTCAATCTGAGTGCATTTGATCGCGGCACTTGATTGCAGGCATAGTTATTCTACGTCAAAAGCAAGTAACAAAGAGCAAATGCACTCAGCTTGAACCCGAAGGGCAGTGCTTGTGATTCATTTCTGCTGTTTTATCACTCCTTCATGTAGAATAACTACACGACAGTCGTTCTGCATTGCACAAATGAATCACAAACCGCTGCAAAATTGCACAGCAAAGATCAACAAGCCCTAGTACTCGGTTTTATTTTTTACTATTCAAGCGTGTAAATACGCACCAATTAAGACGTTAATGCCCGCAATTCCGCTTTTTCTCGCGTAGACAAAAACGCTTGCTCAATTGCATTGGATTTCAGTGTTTCAATCTGCTCACCAGAAAAATTAAGTACATTTTCAGCAAGTGAAAACTCATCGTTGAGCGTTATATTAGACACGCCGGGGTCGTCAGTATGTAAGCTCACTTGAATACCGTTTTTTAAAAACGTCGATACTGGATGAGTCTCAAGGTTTGTCCAAGTACCTGTTTGGTAATTTGACGTTAAACACGCCTCTATCCCAATTTTCTCTATCGCTAAATAATTTAGCAATTCGAGATCTCTAATTGCATTTACACCATGACCAATTCGATTTGCACCTAAATCCTTTATTGCCCGCCAGACACTACCAGCACCATCAGCTTCACCCGCATGAATGGTAACATTTAAGCCTGCCTGATGGACCTTTTTAAAATGAGGTATAAACAAAGACGCCGGAAATCCTAATTCATCACCAGCCAAATCTACCGCAACAAAATGGGCTTTGTAGGCAAGTATTGCCGCAAGTTCATTCGAGCACGCCTTTACACCGTAAGAGCGGCTAAGTATTCCAATTAAATTAACTTTTACATCAAATGCTTGCATGCCAGCATGTACACCACTAACAACGGCATCAACGACATCATATATATCGAGCTTGTTTGAACGCGCCATATAATACGGAGAAAAACGCAACTCAACATAAGACAAGCCCTCATTAAATGCATCTTCAACATTTTCAAACGCAACTCTATAACAGTCTTCTACACTGGTGAGGACAGATACGCCATAGTCCAGCTTTTGTAAAAAAGCTAATAAATCAGACGTTTTGTCTTGTATAAAAATAAGTTTTTGAAGTGACGCTAACGAGTGTTTGGCGAGCGGCAGTCCTTTTTTGCTCGCAATATCCAGTATCGTTGAAGGCCGTATATTGCCGTCCAAATGACGATGGAGATCAATCAATGGCAACATGTGTTTTCTGTCTTGCGCTAGTCTAATTGAAGCTTTTCAATTGCCACTAGTATTTGCGTGCGCGACTTAACATTCAAACGCTTAAAAATCATGCTAATGTGCGCTTTTACTGTCGCTTCTGTCACACTCAAATGATCGGCAATTTGTTTGTTCATCATGCCTTGCTTAATAAACCTTAATACCTGAAATTGTTTTGGTGTAAGCTCTTTCACCTGTTGCGCAATTTCCAACGTATCTGAATTAACTTCAACCAACTCCTTTTTAATATGCTCTGGTATCCATTTTTCACCATCTAATACTGTTTTTAACGCAATAATAAGATCTGTGGTGGGTGTCGTTTTTGGAATAAATGCATCAGCCCCAAACTCTAAAACCTGCGAAATAACATCGATGGAATCAGTGGCAGAAACTACAGCAATTGGTAAGTCTGGGTATGTTTGTTTTATTCTTAACAAGCCGTAAAAGTTATCACACCCCGGCATGTTCAAATCTAAAAGAAGTAAATTGAGCCGTCTGTTATTACGTATGACATTAACGGTAGAATTAAAAGAATCCGATTCTAAGTAAGTAACGCGATCAAACTCTGTCTTAAGGGCACCTTTTAAGGCTTCCCTATACAATGGATGATCATCTGCGATTAAAAATTTAAGCATATGAATTTTGGTTTCCTCTAAAGTACTGCTGAATCTTTATCTTCGTTGGAATTGAGATACCTTAAATTTCAGCTAATTTATTATTATAATTACAATAAGAGTTGTACATGTCTCCCATAATGGGTTTACACCTCTTTGGTATGTATATCTATCAGTATACTCCCCAGAGAGTTTTAATGCATGATCATAATATGTGCACGTATAATATACACACAATGTACAAACCAAAAAGGTGCAAACCTTAAACTATTGTAGTCATATTACAGGAAGTATGAAAGACTATATTTGTGCTAAGTTTAAAACAGTTAATTATAAGTAAAACACAAGTTAAATATTGATGAAAAATACCCCCTCCGATTCCGGTGAAGATAAAATTTTTGCAAGCCCGCAGAGTGAAGTCGCCCCCTTTAGTTTTAATGAGTCCGTAGTTGATGTATTTCCCGACATGATCAACCGTTCTGTGCCAGGTTATGGTGAGATAATTTCGAGCATTCCGAAAATTTTACGACACTATATCGACAGTGACACACTCATTTACGATTTAGGTTGTTCTTTGGGTGCCACCTCATTGTCAATTGCTAGAACATTCCCAACCCTCCCCATTACAATCAAGGCAATCGACTATTCTGATGCGATGGTAGAACGCTGCAAGCAGCGAATTGGTGCGTACAACTACCAAGCGAAAATCGACATTAAACAAGGCGATATTTGTCTAGTTGAACTTGCGCAGTGCAATGTGGTTATTATTAATTTTACCTTACAATTCATTTCCCGCGATAAACGCCAAGCGCTTTTAAGCAAAATTTACGATGCCTTAAAGCCCGGTGGGATCTTTATTTTATCAGAAAAAATATCTGATGAAGATGCGCTTATGAGAGAGAGGCTGATTGAGCTGCATCACGATTTTAAGCGAGATAACGGATATTCTGAGCTAGAAATAAGTCAAAAACGAAGTGCCTTAGAAAACGTCATGGTCATCGATTCATTAAGTATGCACAAACGCAGACTGCGCGAAGCTGGCTTTAAACATCAATCAGTATGGTTTCAACATTTTAATTTTGTATCAATGATGGCGATTAAATAATGTCAATTAATACGTGGAAAACCGATTTTTATCGTGCAACGCTAGATTCAGATTTAAGTCAGCAGTTAAATAACCTAGCAAGTGCACTAAACGCTTGGGAAGATAAATCTCAACATGCAGATCAAAAAATGTGGCGTAAACAACTTTCACATTTACCCAATATAAACCCAAGTGTATTTTCGCTAGGTGATATCGTTACTATAGGTGCCGAAGATGATTTAGTTGAAGGTGAAAAGCTAAGGCTCAGACAAGTTTTACAGAACTACATGCCGTGGCGCAAAGGACCATTTCGTTTATTTGGGGTAGATATTAATACCGAGTGGCGCTCAGATTGGAAGTGGCAACGCGTAATTCCGCATATTGATAAACTCGAAAATCGGCGAGTATTAGATGTTGGTTGCGGTAGTGGTTATCACCTCTTCAGGATGGCACAAGAAAACGCCACGCAAGTCATCGGTATTGATCCAACAGCATTGTTCTTCTATCAATTTCATTGTTTTAAACGCTACCTCCCGACTATAAACGTACACTATTTACCCTTAGGTGTAGAAGACTTACCCGCCACTAATTGCTTTGATACGGTATTTTCTATGGGAGTACTCTATCATCGCCTCGATCCGCTGCTGTTTTTAAAACAGCTAAAACAACAACTAGTGAAAGGCGGGCAACTGGTACTAGAAACGCTAGTTATCGACGGCAATCAACAACAAGTACTCATGCCCGGTGAAAGGTATGCGCAAATGCGGAATGTTTATTTTATTCCAAGTTGTGAGGCAATGCTGGTGTGGCTAAAAAAAGTGGGCTTTAACGATCCTAAGTTGGTCGACATGAATACGACCACTACCGACGAACAACGAACAACTGAGTGGATGCCAAACCATTCGCTCTCTAACTTTTTAGACCCAGAAGATAAAGCAAAGACGATAGAAGGATATCCTTCGCCTAAAAGAGCCACATTTGTTGCCTACAAATGATTCATCAAATACCTCTTCTGCCAACATTGGCACAATACCTGAAATATATTTTCCTAACTAAGGAAAAATTTTGTTTAATGAGTGGTATTAAATGACAGATGAGACAAGCCTTTCGAGGCTTAAAGAACATTTTTTAAAAGAACAAAAACTTCCTTCTGCATACTGGGCGATTGCACAAAGATGGTTCATACCGATGTTTGAGCAACTGAAGATGCACCAATTGAGTACTAACGCCCCACTTTTGATCGGTGTAAATGGGGCACAGGGCTCGGGGAAATCTACCGTTACAGCCTTAATGGTAAAATACTTCAATGAACAAGCAAATATCCCGACGATTGGATTCTCAATTGACGATTTTTACTATTCAAAGGCCAAACGAAAGCAGCTAGCATCTGACATACATCCCTTACTTGAAACTCGAGGCGTCCCTGGCACTCACGATACTCAGCTACTTTCAAGCACGCTTGATTCGCTTTTGGCTGGTGACGATTGTCTTATCCCGAAATTTAATAAAGCAAACGACGATTTACATGAAAAATCCTCATGGGAAGTAGTAAAAAGAAGTACACAATACAAGATAATCATTCTGGAAGGTTGGTGCGTAGGCAGTCGCTCAGTAAACGAAAATACGCTCAGTAATACCCCAAACATTTTGGAAGAGTTGAATGATCCGGGGTTGGATTGGCGAAAATACGTCAATACGCAATTGAAGCAACGTTATGAGCCAATATTTGATAGGCTCAATAAGTTAATACTTTTAAAGGCCCCTTCCTTCGAATGCGTTTATAAATGGCGATTGGAGCAAGAGCATAAAATGCGTGAACGTTTGAGTTCATCTAGTGCTAAAGTAGGTATGAGTGACAGTGAAATCCATACGTTCATACAATACTATCAAAGGATCACTGAAGAAAACTTGCAAACTTTACCAGAATATTGCAACTATGTATTTGAATTGGACACCAACCGAAATATTTGTAACTGCGACAATATATGAAGCCAGAACAACAAAAAGTTATTATCTTCACCGATTTAGACGGCACACTACTCGATCATTATACATATTCATTTGATGCTGCTAGCCCAACCATCGACAGGTTAAAAAAGATGGGGGCTATTATTGTCCCCAATACCAGTAAAACGATGGCTGAAGTCATTGAACTAAACAAAAAAATTGGGTTAAACGGCGCATTTATTATTGAAAATGGCGCAGCTATTGTAATACCCAAGAACTTTTTGCCTGAAAAACCTCGTGGCGCACAATGGTCGTCTGGCTATTGGATCGTACCTTTTGCCCCTAAGCGAAGTCATTGGACCGGCGTATTAAGTAAATTGGCCGCAGACTTTAATAACGAGTTTGAAGCATTTTCAGAGATGAATAACGAACGTATTTGCGAAGTCACGGGCTTAGAGCCAAGCGATGCAGAGTTAGCCGCACAGCGTCAATTTGGCGAACCGGTGCTTTGGAAATCGAGTGCGGATAGGCAAGAGCAATTTATTCAACAAGCAAAAAAATACGGAGCATCTCCGCTTATAGGCGGTCGGTTTGTACACATGTGTGGTGACACAAATAAAGGAAAGGCATTACTTTGGTTAATCAATGAATACAAAAGACAGCATCACCAAGCTGCCGTCGCCAGTATTGCCCTTGGCGATGGCAAAAACGACATCGCAATGTTAGAAGTAGCGGGCACAGCAGTCCGCATTGCCTCTCCTGTCCATGAGCCACCGTTACTGACGAGAGAGACACGCGTAATTACGACGAAAGGATACGGGCCGGTTGGTTGGACA
Source organism: Agaribacter marinus (assembly GCF_030160655.1). GTDB lineage: Bacteria > Pseudomonadota > Gammaproteobacteria > Enterobacterales > Alteromonadaceae > Glaciecola > Glaciecola marina. Next base: position 625,650 of record NZ_BSOT01000005.1, on the reverse strand, counting down.
GAAGCGTTAAACCAACTGGTCCCGCCAACACACAGCAACATAAAGGAAAACTAAATGGCTGATTTTTATCAAAATGGCATAATCACAACGCTGCACAATCTTAACTCTAGGCGTGTTGAAGATTTAGAAAGCGAATTGGTGCAGTTTTCCAAGCATAGACCCTTGGGCTTGATTCTCCCTTCTCTTTATTCTGAATTAGAGGGCAGCGCCCTGCCCGCTATTATCGATCAAATCAAAGACGTACCTTATTTAAATGAAATAGTTATCGGTTTAGACAGAGCGACTGAAGATCAATACAAACGTGCACTGACGTTTTTCGGGCAACTAAAACAACCTCACCGTGTCCTTTGGAACGAAGGGCCAAGACTACGGGCACTCGACGAAGAATTACAGTCACTCGGTGTAGCGCCTAAAGAGTTAGGTAAAGGTCGCAACGTTTGGTATTGCATGGGCTACATACTAGCATCCAATAAAGTAGAGAGTGTTGCCTTGCATGATTGCGATATCGTCACGTATGACCGCTCATTACTTGCTAAGCTTATTTATCCCGTAGCAAACCCGCAGTTTAACTACGAATTTTGTAAGGGCTATTACGCCCGTGTTGCAGATGGCAAGATTAATGGCCGTGTATCTCGCTTACTGGTAACGCCCTTGCTTAGGGCATTGCAGCATTCTGTGGGTCATAATGATTACTTAGATTTTATGGATAGTTTCAGGTATCCATTAGCGGGTGAGTTTTCATTCCGCCGTGACGTCTTAAACGACATTCGCATTCCAAGTGATTGGGGATTAGAAATAGGTGTGCTCTCTGAAATGCACAGAAACTACTCTCACAATCGATTGTGCCAAGCCGACATTGCGGATGCGTATGATCATAAGCATCAAGACTTATCACTCAATAACGACCAAGGTGGTTTGTCAAAGATGTCCATCGATATTACCAAAGCGCTTTTTCGTAAACTAGCGACGCAAGGGACGACGTTTAGTACAGAAACGTTTAGAACAATAAAAGCCACTTACTTTAGGATCGCCTTGGATTTCATTGAAACTTATCATAATGATGCAGTCATGAATGGCCTGAAACTTGACATTCACTCAGAAGAAAAAGCCGTCGAAATGTTTGCCCAAAACATTATGAAGGCTGGCAGTAGTTTCTTAGAAAACCCAATGGAAACTCCATTTATACCTAGTTGGAACCGTGTCGTTAGCGCAAAACCAGACGTGTTTGAATGCCTAAGAAACGCGGTTGAAGAAGATACAAAGGAATTCTCTGGAAGCTAAATAATATGCAAACAGTATTTGAACAATTACGAGAAAAAGTGATTCTCCACCTTTCGACTATCTATGCAGAAATTGAATTAGATAGAGATTATGAGACACTCGCCGACGAAATTATTACGACAATGCGGCTTAATTCTTCGAATGTAGGACAGTTATCAGCTCACACAAACCTATGGACTGAAGAAGACATTGTCCTGATTACCTACGGCGATAGTGTCATAGAAACTACCGATGACATGGTAGATTCGAGCAATAACCCGCCTTTAGAAACACTCAAAGTATTTTTAGATAAATATTGTGCAAAAGCCGTCAACCATGTGCATATATTGCCGTTTTTTCCTTATAGCTCTGACGACGGGTTTTCAGTTATTGACTACTCAACGGTAAACCAAGGGCTTGGTGACTGGGAGCACATACAAAAAATAACCGAAAACTTTGGTTTAATGGCTGATTTAGTCATCAACCATTGTTCAGCAAGAAGTGCATGGTTTCAACAATTCATAGATGACGTGCCGCCTGGAAATAAATATTTTTTTACAGCATCTCCTGAGGATGACACCAGCTTAGTCGTTCGTCCAAGAACTTCACCACTACTACGAGAAACAAAAACGGCAGCGGGTATAAAACATGTCTGGTGTACGTTTAGCCATGATCAAGTCGATTTTGATTTTAGAAATCCTGACGTGCTTATCGCATTTGCAGAAATCATCCGTTTATACATGGACAAGGGCACACGCATATTCCGCTTGGATGCGATTGCCTTTTTGTGGAAAAAGAATAACTCATCTTGTATTAACCTCGATGAAACTCACGAAGCAGTCAAACTTTTTCGCACCTTAATAGAAAATGTTGACCCATCAGCAATCATTATCACCGAAACTAATATTCCAAATAGACAAAACCTCACTTACTTCGGCAATGCTAACGAAGCACACGGCATATATAATTTTTCCTTGCCGCCATTATTGGTCAACACCCTACTCACTGGCGATTGTTTTTATTTGAAGTCCTGGATGATGAGCATGCCGCCCGCACAAAACGGGACATTTTACTTTAATTTTATTGCGTCTCATGACGGCATTGGCTTACGTCCAGCAGAAGGCTTATTAGATGACAATGAAATCAATAACCTAGTAAATTGTATTCAATCATTTGGTGGAAAGGTCTCATGGCGTAGCACTGAAGACGGTAAACAAAAACCGTATGAAATGAATATTGCATTAATAGATGCATTGCAAGGCACCATTGACGGCCCAGACCAATGGCAAATTGAAAGATTTATCTGTGCCCATGCGATCATGTTTGGGCTAGAAGGTGTACCTGGGCTGTATATTCATAGCTTACTAGGCACAACGAACGATTACGACAAGGTTGTCAATACGGGGCAAAATCGCTCTATCAATCGACATAGGTGGGTATACGAAGAATTAGTTGAAGAGCTTGATGATGTGCACTCACTTCATCATCAAGTTCTGACAAAATTAACACAACTACTGCATATCAGGCGTGCACAACCTGCCTTCCATCCAAATGCAACGCAATTTACCTTGCAATTAGGGCGTAAGATATTTGGGTATTGGCGTCAGAGCTTAGATAGAAGACAAAGTATATTCTGTGTTTCGAACATTACGAACAACACTATGGAAGTCAAATTGTCTGATATCAATTTAATTGGTACAGATGAATGGATAGATTTGATTAGTCAGCAACATATTGTAATGGAGCAAGCAATCTTAGTATTGGAGCCTTACCAGACGGTATGGATTTCTAACATGTTCGACCGAGATTGATTTAACGCACTATTGATATTAAAAAGCTGCCAAACAGAGTTTTTTGGCAGCTTTTTCACTTAAGATACTACTTAATTATAAGGCGCATTAACCTTTGCTCTGGGCGCGTTAGAGAACAATCTCTATTCGTATTTTCTCTCTCTTTTAATATCAATCGTATCGATATAACCGTGCCAAGTTGCATAGCCAATAATAGGCATTAATATCAAAAATGACACAAAAAAGGTTAGGAAGCCAATTAACACAGACAGTGCGATAATACAGGCCCACACAAACATGGGGAGTTTATTTCGCCATACAGCATTCATGCTAGTTAACACGGCGGTTGCTAAATCAACGCGACGCTCTAACAAAATGGGTTGTGTAAAGGCACTTAAGAAAAACACTAGTGTCGTGAAGAACACACCGACCACTGTTCCCAAGACTAAAAATGGCCATAAGTTCGTAAAGTCTGGTTCCATATAACTTGGGTACAACGCATGGATGATAGACGCCACACGCAGCCAAAAAATCATTAGTATCATTAACATGATACCAAACCCCCACTCATTCACAGCATTGCGTGACATCGCTTTTAATGAGTGTCTCAATGACGGTTTATGATTCTTTTCAAATTGCCACGAAACATCATATAAGCCAGCGGCCAAATATGGCCCAATTAGCATAAAACAAACCATTGCAGGAAAAATAACCAGGTACCAAGAGGTAGCAGCAACTAAGAAAAATATCGATAAAGGGAGTAAGGTAAAAATTAAGCCATAGGTAAGGCTGACCGTTTTAGCATTCATAAAATCGTTAATGGCCAGTGATATCCATTTAAACGAATCAAATAGATCCAATTCTCTACACGGGATGACGCGAGCAATACCACTTTGCGTGATTGCATTATCGCTCACTTCTTCGAACTTCTGAGACATAAAAATCTCCTCGTCGTTTGAGTGTTGTTAACTTGCATTTCTAGTTATTCTCGTTTCAAACATGAAATTATAAATGCAACCAGTGCATAATAAGCTCACGTTCTACACTTAATACTATGTAAAGCACTCAATAAGGTCAAAAATTGTTCACAATTTGTTTGCGTTATGTCAATTTTTTTAAATTTACCTACCCTCTCATTAATTTTGGACGACGGGCCGCCATGCTATGGTGGTAGAATATTGTTGATGTAAAAATTCGTTCAACTCACTAAAACTGGTCACATCCCTATTCGCTCCCAAAATCATTTCAGCGACAAAACGATGGCAATTTTGTCGAATAAGATGGTAATCGTACAAGGCATAGAGATGTTCTTTCGCACGTAGTGCGCAAAGCTCATCACCAATAACATCGACGTCACTACATGCGGCATAAATGGCATCACCACTTCGATTGGATAAAAAGCGTTCAGGGCTTACGCAACGCACTAAACCACTGCCATTTAATTCATAAATATTACCATCTACCCATACACCTGTATGGTCAAGAATTTCATAAATACCACAACATACAACGGTACCGTTTTTAGGGATGACACCGAAAGAATCATCCTCAGGCATTATTGAGACAATCCCTTTTCGCCTCATATTGGCGGTGTTGGCTTTGTTACTTGCATAGATACCCAAAGCAGCTGCACCTAACCACAATAATGGTGCTGGCATAAAAATACCTCTTATCGTCACACATGTTTTTAAGATACTACGACACTAAATTGCATAAATGTTTGAAAAACTGTATCAAAACATGTTTATTTCACTTAACAGCACAACATGGATGCATTATTCTTAGGCCAAATTTTTTGACAACAGTTCCCTACATGCGTGAAGTAAAGCAGGCCACTAAACTTAAAAACGTTGACTATGACATTCGAGGTCCAATTTTAGAACAAGCCAATAAGATGGAAGACGCGGGCGAACGCATCTTAAAGTTAAATATAGGAAATCCGGCTCCCTTCGGCTTTGATGCACCTGAAGATATTTTAAAAGACGTGATAAGACAGCTGCCTAAAGCGCAAGGATATTCAGACGCGCAAGGCATATATAGTGCACGCGTTGCGGTAATGCAGTATTACCAACAAAAAGGGATCAGTAATATTGCCATTAATGACGTGTATTTAGGCAATGGTGTTAGCGAACTAATTACTTTGTCAATGCAAGCATTGTTGGATACTGATGACGAAGTCCTAATCCCAAGCCCAGATTATCCATTGTGGACAGCGTCGGTCAATTTATCTTCAGGTAATGCGGTGCATTATAAATGCGATGAATCCGCTGATTGGTTTCCAGATATCGATGATATAAGAGCAAAAATTAGTAAGCGAACCAAAGCCATTGTCATTATTAATCCAAACAACCCTACCGGCGCGGTATATAGCAAAGAATTGCTTATGCAAATATGTGATGTCGCCAGAGAGTTTGGTTTAGTTATCTTTAGCGACGAAATATACGACAAAGTACTATATGACGAAGTTAACCATACAAGTATTGCGTCCTTAGCCCCCGATTTGTTTTGCGTGACGCTAAGTGGTTTATCTAAAAATTATCGTGTCGCCGGCTTCAGAGCGGGTTGGATGCTTGTCAGTGGGAATAAAAAAATTGCGCGTAATTACATCGAGGGCTTAACGTTCATGTCCTCGATGAGAATGTGCTCGAATGTCCCCTGTCAACACGCAATCCAAACCGCATTAGGCGGGTATCAAAGTATTAACGATTTGGTGTCAGGTGATGGCCGTTTGGTGGCTCAGCGCGATATTGCATGGCAAGGCTTAAACAACATTCCAGGCATAAGCTGCGTAAAACCTCAGGGGGCGATGTATTGTTTCGCCAGAGTCGATACCCAAATGTATAACGTCGATACTGACGAAAAATTAATACTCGACATACTTAAAGATAAGAAGATTTTGCTTGTGCATGGCAGTGCATTTAATTTGCGTGAAGGATGTTATTTTAGACTTGTCTTCCTACCACATAAAGATGTCCTGTCACCTGCCCTCAACAAAATCGAAGATTTCTTTTTGCGGAGCGCTATAAAAAAATAGACACTCCTGTCATTCAACTAAGATTAAAGGTAAAAACTGACGAAACATAAGGACATGTTGACCAACTATCGACGTATATGAGCGAGTCAGATAAATAACGCTTCGCGCCAACTGTAAATCTTTTATCTACCCCTCCTACTCACGCAAAGGATAAACAACACTGGCACTCGTTTAAGGTGTTGTTTACCCCTTTATAAAAAGGCATACTCGCTGTCCTAGCAAGCACCTAAACGTCTAATCGTTAATTTTACCGACAAAGACAATACAGTTCATAAGGAATTCATGAAATCTAGTCCTTTTCTTGCGTGGATTTTACGTATGCCACTTATCAAACGTTGGGCACTGATGCATGCGGTAAAACGAGAAAATGTAGCGGAACACAGTCATCAAGTAGCCGTAATTGCTCACCTACTCGCCTGTATTCGCAATACCTACTGTGGCGGAAATATAAACCCGGAACGCGCAGCAACAGTGGCTTTGTACCACGAAGTATCTGAAACTAAACTACAAGACATCAACCATGTCACAAAGTATCATAATCCTGATTTAACAAGAGAATTCAAAAAAATTGAAGAAATGGCTGAAAAAGAATGTCTAGATACCTTACCTAGTAAGCTTCAGTCACAGTTCAGTGGCTTACTTGTTCAACAAAATGTTGATCCTGAATACAAGAAAATTGTTAAAGCGGCTGACCTTATTTCAGCTTATTTAAAAGCGTGTGACGAATTAAACTTCCATAATCGTGAATTTGAACAAGTAAAACCTAGACTGGAAAAGATGATTCATGAATACAAAAATGACATGCCTGAAATTGATATTTTTATGCAACTATTTGCAGATAAGTGTTTTGTAAATGTTGACCAATTGTCCGAAGGTTAACGCTTTCATGGGCATGAATTCGATAACAATTTTTGAGACATATCATTAAAAATAGGTAAATTACATGAACGCATGGCTAACACGTAAAACAGAACGGGCGTCTCAACACGATGGCGACATTAGAACGCCTTTTCAACGTGACAAAGCCAGAATTATGCACGCGGCGTCTTTCCGGCGATTACAGGCTAAAACCCAAGTGGTCGGCGTGGGGATCAGCGATTTTTACCGTACCAGGCTCACTCACTCGCTAGAGGCTGCGCAAATTGGTACGGGCATTGTTGCTCACCTAAAAGCGACTCAACCTGAGTTATCAGCCAACTTATCTCTAGACGAATATTTAATCGAAGCTATCTGCTTAGGGCACGACATTGGCCACCCCCCTTTTGGTCATGGAGGTGAGGTAGCGTTACATTACATGATGTCAGCGCATGGCGGATTTGAAGGTAACGGCCAGACATTTCGCATTCTAACTAGCCTAGAATCTTATTCTGAGTCGGACGGAATGAACCTCGCCAGACGATCACTATTAGGTGTCCTTAAATACCCTAATTTTATAGAGACCTTAGACAAAAAGCGAAAATACCCAGTAAAAACGGATAAATTAAACACGGTAAATACGGCGCATTGGGTGCCACCGAAAGGTATCTTTAGCTGTGATAAAAACACATTTGATTGGGTAGTATCGCCGCTTTCGTCTGAAGACAAGTTACAACTAATGTCTTTAGCTGACTTAGAAGACGGCAAACAAAAAACGCAATTTAAGTCCATTGATTGTTCCATAATGGAGTTAGCAGATGACATTGCATATGCAGTGCATGATTTAGAAGATGCTGTAGTAATGTCTTTAATAGACCAAATGCGTTACCACAAAGAAGTAACTGTATCATTAAGAGAGCTTAATATCCCTTGGTTGTCAGAAAATGCCCTACGCATAGAAGAACAACTCTTTAGTGGCAAAACATTCCCCCGAAAAAATGCCATTGGTGGCCTAGTCAATGCATTTATTACTGCAATAAAAATGCATTCGTTGAATGCGTTTAAGGAACCGTTGCTCGATACGAATGCTTATTTACCAAGTCACTTTGCCATTGCGCTAAATACGTTTAAGCAGTTTGTCTTTCGCCATGTGATCCGCAAACCCGAAATCCAAATATTGGAATATAAAGGCCAACAGATGATCATGGCGATGTTCGAAGTATTTGCAAATGAACCGCAACGTTTACTGCCGGAAAACACTGCAAGGCGTTGGAAGGAGGCAAAGAATAGTCACATGGAAATGCGCATTATTGCAGATTATGTCTCGGGTATGACGGATGAATATGCTAGTCGAATATATGCAAATCTATTTTTACCAAAGTCACACCGTATTACAGACAGATAGTAAGGCTTGCTTATCGTTGATGTATGATTTTGAAATAATCCAAGAATCATGCTGGTCTTATATCATAAGTTTATAAAAGGCAGCTTTTTATGCGATTGAAGTTTACAAAAAGTACAGACATTAAAGAACATTACGTCACAGATGAACAAGTGTGGCAAAGCCGTCGCGCGATTATCAAAGGAATGGGCTTTGCTGGTGCGATGAGTGCACTATCAAGTTCTGCAAGTGCAAACCCTTTAAAATGGTTTTCTGATGAAGACAAAGCATTATTCGTTCAATCGCCTTTAAACGCTATAACTTCGATAGTTGCAAAAGACCCAATGACGAAAGAATCAGTGGCAACTAGTTATAACAACTTTTATGAGTTTGGCACAAGTAAAGATGCCCCAGTAAAAAATGCGCAAGAATTTAAGGTAAACCCTTGGATCCTGAAAATTGATGGACTAGTAGAATCCCCGACGACTATTGGATACGATGATTTGTTTTCCAAATTCTCGCTAGAAGAGCGAATATATCGACTCCGATGTGTAGAAGCATGGTCTATGGTTATCCCTTGGGTAGGATTTCCGTTAGCAAAATTACTAGCGCTAGCGAAACCGCTTTCAAGCGCAAAATACGTGGCATTTGAAACGCTAGAAGATCCAAAGCAAATGCCCGGGCAACGCAGTCGATTTGCTGGAGGGGGTATCGATTATCCGTATGTTGAAGGCTTAAGAATGGATGAAGCCTTGCATGACCTAAGTTTTATGAGTGTTGGGATGTATGGCAAAACACTCCCGCCACAAAATGGCGCGCCAATACGGCTGGTATTGCCATGGAAATATGGTTTTAAGAGCATTAAATCGATTGTAAGAATCACGCTTACAGACAAACAACCGCCCACTACTTGGAATATACTTGCCCCTAGTGAATATGGGTTCTATGCAAACGTTAATCCTAAGGTCGATCACCCGCGCTGGTCACAAGCGCGTGAGCGCAGAATTTTAGGGACAGGTTTACGTGATCAGCAACGTTTAGATACCTTGCCATTTAATGGCTATACGGAAGTTGCTTCGCTGTACAAAAATATGGATTTAACAAAGTATTATTAAACGCCTCTTATATCGGTAAATAATCGTTCATGCTAAAAATATCAAAACCAATTCGTGTGCATAAGCACGTCATTACCGTAACGCGTGCGTCAACCCATGTAGTCGCCGCGTTATGGCTTATTATTGTTTATGTTGGCGCACTAAAAGGGAGTATCGCCGGCGACCCTGTCCAATACCTTATTGAATTTAGTGGCAAAGGTGCAATTAACCTTTTACTTATTAGTTTAATGATTAGCCCGATTGCCAAATGGCTCAAGTTTGGGCAACTACTTAAATTTAGGCGCACGACTGGTGTTTATTCAGCCATTTACGCATTATTTCATTTATACGTGTTTATTCGTTACGAATTACAATTTGAATGGGGTTTAATACTCAGTGAAATTATTGAACGGCCGTATATTACTGTAGGTTTTGTTGCCTTATGTATGCTATGCGCCTTAATGGTCACAAGTCCTTCAAGGATAAAACGTATGATGTCTAGTCATTGGCAGAAGCTCCACAATTGGGTTTATCCAACGAGTATACTAACGATTATTCATTTTTGGTGGTCGTTAAAATCAGAGTGGTCTGAGCCCTTATTTTACTTGGTATTTTTATGCATACTCTTGGCATTTAGGTATAAAAAATTCATGCCTAAAACTAAGCGTTAACAAATAGACGATTACATTTACCTATCGCCTGATCCCATGTGGTGCTAGAAAATACACATAATACGTTTGGATTTCGCTTACTAACGCATCATATTCGTCTTCACACAACATTTCATACATCAGCGGTTTTAGTTTACGCAAAAACATGTAGCACTCTTTTCGCCACTTAACATCGACACAATCATCACATAAGGCATTCATGAGTGTATTCACAACACGCATGTGGTTGCGCTTTGTATCGCGCATCGTTTCGCACGTTCGTGCTTCATTTAAACCATCACAAACATACCTTGCAATAATCTCTTTACTCTCACCATTGCAACCATAACGTGCACCGCATTCAAGCATTGAGAAATAGTTTGAGTACATGCTAGTTACTCCCATTTAATTTTACATACTTAGATTTTGTTTCATTCACTATTTTCTACTATAAGAATATAAATTTATTTATGCAAATGATAATGATTACTATTTGCATAAATTATAATCTGCGCTATGCTTTACGCTCACCGTTAAATTCGAGGATAAGCAACGTGCAAATGAAATTTCTATGCGACCATCACAAACAATGGGTTATGGAACAACCTGATGAAGCACTAAATTATATAAAAGGCTTAGAGGATGAACTTCAATATGCCAGCATGATGCAAGATGAGCGAAAGCAAAGTGCTATATTCGGCTCAGGCATTGAAACAATAACCTTGTTACTCAGGCAGCATAAATTAGATATCATTTTTTTAAGTACTCGTTTAACTAACTTGTCTATTCGATTTGCAAACTTTTTAGAACAACGAGAGAAATATGGCCTTGCGAGTAAATTAATAAGCTCATCAATAGCGACCCTATTACTGTTAAAAGATAGTAATCAACAAAATGGGATTTTGAATAATCAGCTAAATAGTTACGGTTCTCGTCTTAAAATAAAACATGCGGCATTGGTAAAAAATCCAATCAGATCGGATGACTGTAACAATAAACGTTCAGTCTAACACTTCCATTATTAAGGGCTTAAAATGTTTAAAATTAGTTCAGTTCAGAAGTGGAAACGTCATACACACGCAGGTAACGAGGCATTTAAAAATAAATTCTACCTGTCAGCGATGATTTATTATCAACAAGCCATTGCGCTGGTAGAAGACGTAATGAGCGATGAAAAAGATGCGCAGTTACAGATTGCATGTTTATATGTGAGTTATCAAAATCTAGCAGAATTGTATGCACAAAATAAAGAGCATGACTTGGCGCATAATATCTTGTCTACCCTCTGTGATTCAATCATGTCGGAACTACGAAAAGTAAGTGTAACGCCAAACAAACGGCGTTTATTAACTTGGGCACTAAAGCAAGCATCTGCGTCGCTATGTACGTTAAAAAAAGAGCTCAATACCGATCTGTCCACATTAAGTAATATGTGTGAGCGCCACCTGTTGTCAAACACAATCGGTGTATAGGCAGGCGTTTCTATTTCAATATAGTTTCAGTATAACTCGGATAAAACAAACATTTACATCGACAAAAATTGATGATTTAATATAAATACAAATCATTCTCATATGCAAAATGCATTGCATTAATATTACTAGGCTTATCATGAATACAAAATCTATTTTCCTTCTTAGTTCTATCGTCGTGGCTGTATCGGGCTGTTCAGGAGACGATGGTAGCAATGGTGCTGCAGGCACGCCGGGGGCAATAGGCGCAGATGGAGCACCCGGTCAAGACGGTGTGAGTGTCTTTGTAACGCGCGACGACGTTATAAAAACAAATGCTAACATCGCATATGCAGCGTATGCAGATTCGCTAATTTCAGCAAGTCAACTCAAAGCCTCACTAGAAAAGCTGGCAAGTAACCCCACAACTAGCACGTTTGATAACGCCAAACAGGCATGGCTTGCTGCACGAGAGCCATACGGCCAAACTGAAGTTTACCGCTTTAGAGCGGGGCCAATTGATGCACTAAATGACGATGGCACACTCGGTGAAGACGGAGATGGCCCAGAGGGACGAATCAATGCATGGCCTTTGGGTGAAGCACTCATCGATTATGTCGCTGCGGTAGTAGATGGCGATGCCGGCCCTGAAAGCCCAGCGAATGCCATTAATGGTAACATTATTGCTAACACAACTGACTTCCCAACGATTGACAAAGCTGCGATTGAAGGAGCATTTGAGTTTGGCGAAGATGAACGAAATGTCACCAGCGGATATCATGCAATTGAATTCTTACTTTGGGGACAAGACTTAAATGAAGACCAAAGTGGTGTAGGTACGCGGGATACTTCTGGCGGTCAACGCCCACTCAGCGACTTCTATACAGCGTCAAATGGTAACGCAAATGCTTGTACTTCTGGGCCTGTAGGCACTACCGACGACATATGTCAGCGTAGAATCGATTATTTATTAGCATCCGCAGATGTATTGATTGATGATTTAACGCGTGTCGTTCAGGCGTGGGAGCCCGGTGCAGGCGTACATTATCAAGCCTTTATTGGCGGTGGTGATGTATCACTTTCAAAAATTCTTGAAGGTATGGGACGCCTAAGCTACGGCGAATTAGCAGGTGAACGAATAAATATCGCCTTAACCACAGATTCACAAGAAGACGAACATTCATGCTTCAGTGACAATACTCACCGTGATATTTTCTTAAACGCAAAAGGCGTTCAAAACAGCTTCATGGCGACTTACACACGTATAGACGGTGAAGTTATCGACGGCGCATCTATTTATGACTTACTCGTTGTTGAAGGTGACCCTGAACTGGCAAACGTATTGCGAGCAGCGCTTGAAACAACCATGTCAGCGGCCGCAGTTATCGACACAAAAGCGAAAACAGGCACGCCATTTGACGTGCTAGTGCAAGAGGGTGTGCAGCAAGCTAACATTCTTGCAGTGATTCAAGGCTTAGTAAATCAAACCGATGTAATAGAGCAAGCGATTGAAGCCTTGTCTATTACTACTGATGATTTACGTCAAGATACCGAAGAAGACATAAGCGGATAAATAAGCTTGAACAAAACATCAATGAATTCAGTGTTCAAGTTATTATGCACGTTTACTGCAGGTGTTTTCATTAGCGCTTGCGGTGGGAGTGGTGGAGCCGAGAGTCCTCCACTCCCTCCCCCATCGACGCCAGTGCAACCCGAACAGCCGCTGGTTCCGAACCCCGAACCAGCGACAGATCATGCAGGTTTAGTGCCGATAAACCCTTTAGTCCCAGACGAAAATGAACACTTATCGGGTGGCGCTATTACTGTGTTTATCAAAAATGAAGATGCATTCAGTGGGCGACCGACGCCAGTAAAGCAAGACTTTAGATTTGATGGTAACTTTACCAGCGGTGATCATATTTTTAGAACACCAAATCAAAATTTTGGCCCTTTATTAAATACGAGCACTTGCCAAGGCTGCCACCTAAATGATGGACGAGGTGTATTACCTAAAAGTGAAAACGACCCTTTCACCAGTATGTTAGTGAAAATATCAGACGCCTTTGGACAAGCTGATCCGACATATGGCACTCAAATACAGACGTTTTCTGCCAGTAGTTTTAATACTTCAGACTTTAGTGCTGGTTGGCCTCGACATGACGGTAGCATTAACGGAACGATTAATTTGGGTGAAGCATTTGTATTTATCCGCTACGAAGACCTAAATCTTCAGTATAGTGATGGCACGCCGGTAACATTGCGCAAACCTATTTACTATATTAGAGACCTCAGTTTTGGCGCCTTTGTTGACGACATACAGTTTTCACCGCGCATATCCCCTCAGGTGTTCGGCGCAGGTTTATTAGAAGCAATACCAAGCGAACACATTGAAGCACTCGCAGACCAAAGCGACAGCAATGGCGACGGTATCTCAGGCAAAGTATCCCGCGTTACGAATGTTATTACTGATGCAGATGCTATTGGCCGTTTTACTTACAAGGCACAAACGCCATCCGTATTGCAACAAGCGGCTGCAGCATTTAATGGCGATATGGGTATTACGACTACCTTGTTCCCCAATGAAAATTGTACTCAAAATCAATTGACATGCCTTAACGATGCCGCTCTTGAACGCAATCCAGATACTCCGGATGTGAGCGACCGAGAATTAGCCATGGTCGAATTTTACAATCGCGTGCTCGCTGTCCCTGCGCGTCGCGGGTACAACGAAAACAGCAATGCTTGGGATGAAGACATTCTTAGAGGGAGAACGCGCTTTTTTGAATTAGGTTGTGCGAGTTGTCACACGCCGCGACATAAGACAGGTATCGCAAAAGGCAGTGAATTGGGCGAAATTACCTTAACAGGCTTAGAAGCTAACCCGTCAGACATTGCGTTTTTATCTGAACAAACAATATATCCCTATACTGATTTGTTATTGCACGACATGGGTGGTCAATGTGAGATTAGACAAGAAACTGACCAAGGCCTTAGCTGCGAATCAGGCGCAGACTGTTTATATGTGCAACGTTGTGAGGGCTTAGCAGATGGCGTTATTCAGGGAAATGCGATTGGCTCCGAGTGGAAAACTCCACCGCTATGGGGTTTGGGTTTGGTGCAAACAGTCAACCCAAACGCCACATTTTTACATGACGGAAGAGCCCGCACAATTGAAGAGGCAATACTTTGGCATGCAGGCGAATCCAGCGACGCTCAAGCGGCATTTTTAGCATTAGATAAAGAAGCACGAGCAGACTTATTGAGCTTTCTTAAGTCCTTATAAGAGCGTATTGAGTGATAACCAAAAATGCATCAATTGACTAAACAAATTCTTTCAAGCGTTCATTTACTGTCCTTTAGAAGTAAAACCAATGTCTTAGTACTAAGTGCAGGTATTTCCGCAATATGCATTACCGCCTGCGGCGATAATGAGCGCTATGCCAGTAGTGATTCAACAACGAGTATTCCAGTTTTCGATGTCACTGAGTGGCTACCCGGCGGTGAGACGACATCAGTTAAATCAATGTCAGGTAACTTTATTCATCCAAGCGCAAATTTACATGGGATGGCTGCCTTAAATTTTTGGACAGGATTTTCTTTGTTTAGAGACCCTTGGGTCATTGCGCCAAGTTCAACAAGAGACAGAGATGGTTTAGGGCCTCTGTTTAATGCACGATCATGTATTGCATGCCATCAATCAGGTGCCAAAGGCTTGCGCCCAGAGTCCACCAAAAATGCGCCAACGGGCTTGGTGTTTAGGCTCTTCAACTTTGCACAAATCCCGTGGGTAGACGATAATTATGGTGATCAAATACAAACTCTGTTTATTCGAGGCTTTGAACATATAAGATTGGACAACAGCAACAAAAAAATATCCTCATTGGCAGCCGAAGTAAAAATACATGTCAAATACACGCAATTAACAAACAATTATCCAGATGGCACCAAGTACATATTACAACAACCATCGTATACCCTGTTCGAACATAGTGATGGCTCGTTGCATCCAAACACCCATTTGTCGCCTCGTTTTGCACCGAGTATCTTTGGTACTGGGCTATTAGACGCGATTGCGGAGCAAGATTTAATTGCGCAAGAAGATATCAACGATATCAACAACGACGGGATAAGCCCAAAATACAATAAAGTTCCGTTGCTATCAGGTAACGATAAAACTAAACAAACCGCCCGTTCAGATATGCATATAGGGCGTTTTGGTCTAAAAGCTAAACACCCCACCCTAAAGCAACAAATAGCCGCTGCATTTAGAGATGACATTGGTATTACCAATAGGCTGTTTCCAAACGAATCTTGTGCAAAAAACCAATTGGCTTGCAAGCAAGTAGCAAAGCTTGGAGGACATGATGACGTTGAATTGTCCGATAAATTATTGAATGTAGTCCTTACATTTAATCAACATCTAGCGCCTGCAAAAGCCCGTAATTTAATGAGCAAAGCCGCACAAAATGGTAGAACGTTGTTTTACGAGGCAGCTTGCCATCAATGCCATACGCCATCTTACGTAACAGATAAACACTACCCAGTAACAGAATTAGCCAATCAAAAAATCTGGCCATACACAAATTTAGCTTTACACGACATGGGTGAAGATTTGTCTGATTCATACGGTACTGCTAATCGCGAAAAAACTGCCTCCGCTGAGTACCTAGCAACACCAAGGGAATGGCGTACACCGCCTTTATGGGGAATAGGTATTATCGAACAATCACCGCAGCCCGCATTTTTGCATGATGGCAGAGCAAAGAGTATTGAAGAAGCTATTTTGTGGCATGGCGGGGAAGCCAATCAAAGCAAGCAAACATTTATTCACATGTCACTAGCTCAAAGAAATGAGCTGCTAACATTTTTGAGAGCAATTTAGGATAACTCCATGGCAACAGTCATAAAACAAGTCTTACTCATCTCGTTTTGTATATTTGTATCAGTAAGTTTACTTGCTTGCGGCGGCGGGTCAGATTCAACAAACTTACAAATGCCTGCGCCTCAGCCTTCACCCACACCAAGTCCGCCGACGGTACCCCAAACACTTGATGATCAATTGGCGGAACTCACCGCCGCACTTGCCGATGATTTAATATTGCCCGCGTACCGCAACTTTCAAACAGGCGTCTCTGACTTTAACACAGCGACAAACGCATATTGTAGCAACCTAGCGCCGACTGAAGAGAGCATTAGCCAATACCAAATACAGTGGCTAATGCTTAGTAAAGCATGGCAAGGCATTCAATGGCTAAAAATAGGCCCAGCGATGTCTGAAAACAGATTATTTAGAGTACAATTTTGGCCAGACCGAAATGATGCTGTAAGCCGAGGTGTCGAAAACGCGTTAATTGAACAAATCCCCATTGATGCAACGTTTATCGCTAATCAAAATGTAGGTGCACAAGGCATACCTGCACTAGAATATCTCTTATTTAATGAAGAAAACCCTTTAAACCGTGCGTTCAACCGTGATAAACGTTGTGAACTTATTCAAGCCATTACAGTAAATTTGATGAATATTAGTAACGAACTTGTAGATGGCTGGGAAAATACATCTCAACGTGACTTTACAAATGGCGAAGGTGAATTTTCATCAATCAATGACGCATTAGAAGAATTTGTTACTAACTGGCTTGAGTTTATTGAATTAGTTAAAGACGAAAAACTCATTGTTCCTCTTACTGCAAATGCCCCTGGACGCCCTGATGCAGCAGAGCATTTTAGAAGTGATAAATCTCTTGAGATAATCGCCTTAAATGTCAACACGCTACTTGCTATTTATGGCAATGACGAAAGCACCAGTTTTCGCCACATTGTGAAAAGCTTTTTAGCGCAAGGCACGATTGACGACGAAATCATGCGCAGCCTTAATGGCGCAAAAGATGCAGTAGAAAGAATTCTGGCAATACAAAACAGCTATACCGCAGCCTTAAATGATCCAGAGCTGCGACAAGAACTAAATCTGTTAATTGGCCATTTACGAGATTATCGAGATCATTTCACGACAGGGTTTATTCAATCCTTAGACCTAAATATTGGGTTTAACTCTAACGATGGTGATTGAGTTTTAAATGATTAACAACACGATTGAATCGCCTGTTTCTCGTAGACAGTTTGTGAAAAGGATCAGCGCCCTTGCCGGTTTTACTGCAATTAACTCAATGCTTGGGTGCAGTATACGCAAAAGCGAGTTGCCCGTTTTTATTAGTTGCGCAAGTAATCGGCAAAACGAGCATTTTGTTGTAGCGTTTACACAAGCAGGCATATTGTCTCAAACTAAAATCCCTGTGCGTGGCCACGATTGTATACCGATGACGTCGAAGGCCAATCAAGCAGTTGTTATCGGCCGACGGCCTGACACTTTTGCGGCAGTGATTGATATTGCAGAAGGCAAAATAATACGGACCTTTGCTAGTGAAGCGAAACATCATTTTTATGGCCATGGTCGATTAATTTGCGACGATCAGTACTTAGTTACGACCGAAAATGCTTATGAAGCTGGTGACGGCTATTTGGTTGTACGAGACACTGAATCACTCAAGGTACTCAACCGATGCAAAAGTGGTGGTATTGGCCCTCACGACATCGCCGTGTTACCAAACTCACAAAACCAAGCTGGTGCAATAAATGCACTTAAACTTGTGGTCGCGAATGGCGGCATACTGACCCACCCTGATTATCCAAGAATAAAGTTGAACATTGATTCAATGCAATCCAATATATCAATAGTCAATCTCTTCAATGGTGAAATAGAGAATCATATTGATGCACCAAACAAAGCGGTCAGTCTTCGCCATGTTGATGTGAACGAGAATCAACAGATTGTCGTGGCGGGTCAGCATCAACATAAGCACCATGGAAATACACCACTCGTTTTTAGCGCTATACCCAACGACGAATATTTACAGCCGTTCGATTTACCCTCATCAACGTGGCAAAGTATGAAAGGATACACAGCAAGCGCAAAAGTATCATCGACCTCAGCATTTGTCAGTAGCCCAAGAGGACACAAGTTGTATGTATTTGACTTGGCAAGTAATGCTCTGGCGCAAACAATACACATGCGAGATGTTGCAGGCCTTATCAATACGAACAAAAGCGTGTATGCCACGTCGGGCAAGGGCAAGGTTTTAAGTGGTATTCACCAAGGTAGAAAACCTAAAACTATGCTTATTGGCGAGCAATTGATGTTCGACAATCATGCCGCTGTTAGTAAGCTTACTATTTAACCTGAACTCGGGGATAAGCAACGCCGTCCGTCTGCGCTAAATTTTCTCGTCAACGTTTCGTGACACTAAACAGCTAAATAAAAACAAAAGAGCATTGATAATTATTCTCATTTACATATACTATACGCAATTAGAAAATATAAACATGCCAATTACACGTAGAGAAAAACATGGAAATGAAAAAATCACTAATTGCCCTTGCGCTTTCAAGCTCCTTTATTTTAACCGCATGTGGTAGTAGTTCTGGTGATGATGCACCTACAACACCTACTCCGCCGCCTGCACCAACAAATAGTGCACCGACTGATATAAGTTTATCTAGTGCTAACGTTGCAGAAAACACGGCAAGTGCAGAAGTAGGCACATTGAGTGCAACTGACGCTGACACAGGCGATACATTTACGTTTACTACCGAAGACAGCAACTTTGCTATTTCTGGTAGTACATTGTCTTTCGCTGAAGGTGTTTGGTTTGATTATGAAAAAATGCCAAGTGTTGATGTAGAAGTCACCGTTACTGACAGTGGCAACGCAACATTCACAAAAACCTTTACAGTTGACATTGAAGATGCGCTCGATTACTACGACTTTCCAAGCAAGTTTGTAGACGGTGAATCTGCCGTGTCTTATAGTGGCCAAACGGCGCGTCACTTGCTTATTAATGATTTAAATACACTCATTAATACGCAAATAGGTGATTTAGAAAGCTTTGATACAGCAGGTACATTCACGACAAGAGATGACGTGATGGAAGCCTTACTTTCTTATTTCGATGTACCTGACTATGACGTGTTGTCCCAACGTCCGCTACTTACCACATTGTCTGTAGATGCAAAGCAAAGTACCCTAAATGAAATATCCTCTTCGAATAAAAACTTAGTGGGCAAAATTGCGGGTAATGATCCAGTTGGACAACATCAAGATTGGAACAATGGTGACTTTGCTGGATGGGGCGAAACAGGAAGTACAACACCAGAAATGCTTACGCGTACATTTTTTAGTATGCTTGCGGACAATGCAGACAGCCAGTTGCAAGGAATCGTTCGTCAAGACCCTTTTGGGAATGACATTACCAAAATTTACATCACTGACGATGGCCGAGATCTTAAACAATTAATACAAAAATTCTTGTTGATGGCTGTAGCATATTCTCAGGCCGCTGACGATTATCTTGATGCCGACGATAGTGAAGAACAAAAGAAAGGACTGCTTTCAGATCACACCGACACCAGTAACAACTACACCCCACTAGAGCACCAATTTGACGAAGGGTTTGGTTACTTTGGCGCGGCCAAGAACTATTTAAGTTTTACTGACGACGAGCTGGCACAAAAAGGCGGGCGCGACGGTTGGCAAGGGTTTAATGACCAAGATGAAGATGGTGAAATTGACTTTAAATCTGAATACAATTTTGGTCAATCTACCAACGCCGCCAAACGTGATCGCGGCGCGACTGTCGCCATAGATTTAACAGCTGATGCAATGAATGCATTTTTAGCGGGCCGAAAACTGTTGAACGATACAGCAGGTACAGCGCTTACCGAAGACCAAATGACTGAGTTACTTGGCCACCGTGATACTGCATTGTTAGCGTGGGAAAAATCGATTTCAGCCACAGTTGTGCACTATATTAACGATACAATTGCTGATTTAGAAACTGTTGGCACCGAAAATCTCAATTATGCTGACTTGACAAAACATTGGTCTGAAATGAAAGCATTTGCCCTTGGTCTTCAGTTCAATCGTTTGTCTCCATTAAGTAAAGAGGACTTTGTACAAGTACATACCTTAATGGCAGATAAACCTGTATTGGTACAAGCTGATATTCCTGCATATATTGCAAACTTACTTGCAGCGAGAGATATACTCGAAGCAGCTTATGCGTTTGATGCAGATAATGTCGCTAACTGGTAATAAGCCTATAGCTCTCAGTGCTATGTGATGTATAGGCATCTTTCTTTCGCTTGAGAATATCAGGCAAAAATAAAGCCGATTGTGAATATCGGCTTTTTACGTAAATAAACACCTGGAGTAAATGCATGACAAAACGCATTGTCAAAACTGCTATCGCGCTTGCAGTGGCAAGTATTATTGTTGGCTGTGGTGAAAGCACAAGTACAGAGACAGGCGCACAATTTGGACAACAAGATCGTGTCGTCGACAATACTTTTAACGAAACGGCACTCCTCACGTCTTTAGTTGATAAGGTAATTGTGCCGACTTACCTTGAGTTTGCGCAAAATGCACTGGCCTTACAAAACGCGATTGATAACTACTGTGGTGCATTGTCCTCGCAAACCGATGCTAGCGGCGATTTAGCAAATGCGCAGGCGAGCTGGCAAACGGCAATGACTACCTGGCAACTAGCCGAAATGATGCAAATAGGCCCATTGCTTGAAAATGGCAGTAATTTACGTAATAAAATTTATTCATGGCCAAATGTGTCCTCTTGCGCCGTCGACCAAGATGTCGTTAATGCAGAAGCGCAAGACTACGATATTCGTCTAAGGACATCGAGCAGAAAAGGCCTCGACGCACTTGAGTACACCTTATTTAATACCAACTTAAATCATTCATGCACGGCCTTTGGTACCGCGCCTGACGGTTGGAATAATCGCCCAGATGATGCGCGAATGATTGCGCGTTGTCACTATTCGTTGATTGCCGCCAATGACCTAGTTGAGAACGCCAATGTGTTAGTTGATGCTTGGCAAGGTAGCGAAGGCTACGGTGAAATATTGAAAAATGCCGGTCAGCAGTTAAGTGACTTTACCAGTGCTTTAGAGGCGGTCAACGATGTCTCGGACAGTATGTTCTACCTCACTGAGGTCACAAAAGACGCCAAATTAGCCACGCCAGTTGGCTTGTTTGCTAACGATTGCGGTTTAAGCCCTTGCGTAGAAAATGCCGAATCAGTGTATTCAGACCATTCATTACAAAACATTATTGCCAATTTAAAGGCATTTCAGACCTTATTTTTTGGCGGTAGTGAAGCAGATGTCGGCTTCGATGACTTTTTAGTCGAAGAAGGTGATGCAGAAACAGCAGAAAAAATGAAACAAGACTTGGCGGCTGCAATTTCCTTTGCTGAGTCACTCAACTCGTCATACGAAACACTGTTGAGCGAACAAGCTGATCAGGTAGAAGCCCTGCACGAAAACGTGAAAACAGTCACCGACACCTTAAAAACCGATTTCATCCAAAGTTTGGCGCTTGAACTACCCGCCACATCTGCTGGCGATAACGACTAATAAGAGGCTCCTCGCTTTATATGAAAAAAATATCTCCCACTTTATTAGCTGCTGCCGTCGCAAGTGCGCTTTTTAACACGCAGTCCGCAATAGCGGATGACAGCGCGAATGAACACATAAATGATACCGCTGAAAATATTGAAAACACTGAACATATTAGCATCATCGGTGGCCAAGCTTCACTTAACAAGACCGCAGGCTCCGTTGCGCGTATCGATGAATTAGCGCTAGAAGCTTACGAATTTGATGATATAGCGCGCGTGCTAGCCACTGTGCCGGGCGTCAATATACGCCAAGAAGATGGCTTTGGTTTACGCCCCAATATTGGGTTTAGAGGTGTTACGCCGGAGCGCAGTAAGAAGATAAACATCATGGAAGATGGTATTTTAATTGGCCCTGCTCCCTACTCTGCACCTGCCGCCTATTACTTTCCTATTGTCAGTAAAATGACGGCAGTGGAAGTAACAAAAGGTCCTTCAACCATTAAATACGGCCCCAACACTGTGGCCGGCGCATTGAACCTTGTTACCCGCAGTATACCCGCTGATGCAGAAGGAAGCCTAGACTTAGCGTTTGGCACCGACGGATATTACAAAGCACATACCTATTATGGGAGCTCAGTCGATAAGTTCGGTTTTTTGTTTGAGGGGATCACGCTTGGTAGCGCTGGGTTTAAAGACTTAGATGGCGGTGGCGACACTGGATTTGAGAAAAATGATTTATCTGCCAAATTTTCATACGATTTGTCGTCTGCAAGCAATGCAACACAACAATATTTTGAACTAAAACTCGGTTATAGCGATGAAATCTCTGACGAAACTTATCTTGGCCTCACAGATGAAGACTTTGCTAAGACACCGAATCGACGTTATGCCGCAAGCCAATTAGATAGCATCGACTGGGAACACACGCAGATTCAATTGACCCATGTCGCGACAAATGAAGATTGGGAATTCACCACACGCGTTTATCGACATGACTTTCAAAGAGCTTGGAACAAGCTAGATGAATTTGGTAGTTCTTTTAATGGCGATATTCCTAGCTTGCAGCAAATATTAATATCGCCGAATAGCGACGAGAATATTGGCTTTTACAATGTACTTACCGGACAAGCAGACAGTACGGCACGCGAAATTCTCGTACTTGGGAATAACGATCGTGAGTTTTTCTCGCAAGGGATTCAAATGTCTGGCAGTGCTAGCGCTGAATTGTTTGCGCTTGAGCATACGCTGAATGTCGGCATTCGCATGCATGAAGACGAAATACAACGTAATCATACGCAAGCTAACTACTTCATGCGCGCCGGTCAACTAGTGTCTACAATGGAAGACCGTGTGTCGACAACTACTAACACTGAATTTACCCGAGCGTGGTCAGTGTTTATCGAAGATACCATTGAATTCGACGCCTTAACGATTACAGCGGGTATTCGTGGCGAGCTTATTGAAGGTGAGTATCAAAATCGTGCACCAGGCTTTGAGCAGGACTTTCAAAATAAAACTACCCGAATCTGGCTACCGAGTATTAGCGCTTACTATGCGCTAAATGATAATGCCGGTATTTTCGGTGGTGTTCATCAAGGCTTTGTACCAACAAGTCCCATTCAGCCTGAGTCTATTGAGGTTGAACAAAGTAACAATTTTGAAATCGGTTATCGTTTTGTGGACAATGGCAACCGCGCTGAAGTCATCGCATTCTTTAGCGATTACAGTAATCTGCTTGAATCGTGTTCTATTTCAGCGGGTTGCGATACTGACACCACATTCGCTGCGGGCGATGTCGACGTATACGGCCTAGAAGCGTTAGGCGCTTATACATTTGAGCTTTCAAATGGCCTTTCTTTACCGATTACCTTGTCATATACCCATACGCAATCCGAGTTTAAACAAACTTTTTACTCACCATTTAATCAATGGGGCTTTGTTGACGTGGGCAACAAAGTGCCATACCTCGCGGAAAACATGATCTCAATGAATGCGGCGCTGCAAGCAAGTAAATGGGATGTATCTGTATTAATTTCGTACACCGATGGCATGCCCGAATCAGCCCAGACTGCCTTAAGCGGCGATATAAGAGACAGTACGCTAGCAGGTGTCGTGACCGATGACCTATTTAATATCGATTTGAGTGCAGGTTATAACTTGGGTTCAGCGGGCCGAATGTATGCAAAAGTGGACAATATATTGGACAGTAATGACATCGTTAGCCGTCGTCCATTTGGCGCGAGGCCAAGCAAACCTAGGCAATTTGTATTAGGATACCGGTATTCATTTTAATTAACGTTGAATATACGCGTAAAGCAAATACGCAGACTTTATGGACTTAGCCCTCGAACAACTTAGTGCACTGGCATACTACGTAATAGACCCGAATAAACGTTTGTTTATCGGGTATATTGTTGGCGCGCTTGTGTTTGCAGGGTTTGTTTATTTTCGTAATGCTAAAAGAAACTCATCCTTTCTTGGTTTTTTTCGCTACGTATTCCCTAAAAAGCTTTGGCTACATCGGTCTGCCAAACTCGACTACCAGTTATTCATTGTCAATCGCTTATTGCGCGCCCTACTTTGGGCACCTATAGTGATAACGATGGTGCCTATGGCGCTGGGCTTGACTGATATCTTAGAGTATATGTTTGGGTCAATTGAACCGATAACGTCAAATAGCACTGTTGTCATCGGCAGCTTTACCTTGCTGCTATTTATTTTGGACGACTTCACACGTTTTATCTTGCACTACGCGATGCATAAAATTCCATTTTTATGGCAATTTCATAAAGTACATCATTCGGCAATTGTAATGACGCCTATCACAGTGTATCGCTCTCACCCACTTGAAAGCTTCTTGTACGCCACTCGCATGGCGATTGCACAAGGTACAGCGGTCGGCGTTAGTTATTACCTGTATGGGCCCCAGTTATCCATGTTAGATATTCTTGGGGCAAATGTATTCATCTTTGCCTTTAATGTAATGGGATCAAACTTGCGGCACTCCCATGTGCGATGGCATTGGCCCACGCCAATTGAGCGTTGGTTTATTAGCCCAGTACAACATCAAATTCACCACAGTATCGACAAACAACACTACGATAAAAACTTTGGTACTGCATTGGCGGTTTGGGATAGGTTGTTTGGGTGTTTAGTGTTGTCCAAAGGCATTGAGCGCATTCGCTATGGCTTAGGCAGCAGAGAAAAAACACATGCCTCACTCATAGATGCATATTTGCGTCCCCTAAACGCCATGCTTTCATTTTCAAAGCAGTCAATGGCTGAACGGTCAGTTACTATGCAGCCAATGTACAATGAAGAAAAACAAGCGTCAGTTAAACGCGATACAAACACCTCTAAGTAATACCACTTGTTACTTTCAAATTAAAAGATAAGCGTCAAAACAACGTTGTTTTCTGACGAATCACCTTACTATACCCATAATCAATCTTATGCAGCTATATCGCCATACGATGTGCAATCCAACGATAAATGCAAGGCCATCATAAAGGAATAGTTAAAAAATATACAAAAAACACTTGCATGTGTTTTTATACAGTATTACTGTATATGAAAACAGTATGTATAAAAACACACATGAACAGCGAGGAAATAATGGAAATGATTCAAACGACTCAAGTTAACAAAGCATCGGTTTCTAATAATGTTGTACAATTTTCGCAATATTCATCGCGTCAAGTAGCAAAAGCCGGTTGGTGGTGTAACCTTGCAGATAACTTGAATCTTGCCGTTCAACACCCTTATATACTGTCAATTAAAAAGCGAGCGCATAGTCAATACGCATTAATTTGTGGATTATTAAAAGCTGGCACCTGCGAAAAAATCTTCTTTGACTGCGACCTCTCCCAAGCGCAAGCGGAATATTTAGGTAAACTTCAACGTACCAGCGGCACCGAATTAATTCATGCGCGTTTAGCTGCGCAATTTGGTAAAGAAATGGCGTAAACAGAGTATTCTCTGTTTACGCTACAACACGCTCAACAGTCCAAAACGCAGGTAATTCAGAGGCATTTCTCGATGCATGTTCAGGTGACACACGAGATATTAGGCGCGTATGTGGCTCAGTGTTTAAATCCAAGTAATCGACTTGATTGGGAATAAACACAAGTACACAGAAGTTTTCAGAAACATCGCTCCCAATATTTAATTGATTATGTATTTCATCACTAAACGGCGTTGCAGGACTCACGTTAAAAAATGAGGACTTTGTTTTTTCTGATAGCTTATTCCATAAAGAATCTACTAAGTAGTTGTGAGTATTTAAGGTTTTATCTTCAGAGGCAGGCTGCAAACAACACGCCTGAACACGGGCAGAAATTCGATATTGTTCTCTCGTTTTTGCAAAGTACCAAGCAATTTCAGCCGTGTCGTTTTTGCATAGTTCTTTAAATTTGCCACTCCGCTTGTCGGTAATCACCGTGAGATGGCTGGTGTTGTCTACAAAACCTCTAAAGACCACGGTCCTATTTCTTGCTTGATTTTCGCTATTAACGGTCGCCAGTTGAAAGTAATTCGCTTCGGGTTTGTCACTTGATAAACCTAAACTCCTGACTAAACGTTGTCGCCATTCTGGAATTTGCATTTAACGTTTAACGTGGCGAAATAATTGATAAAAATTGTTTTTACTTGCCTCGGCTAACTCAGCCACACTCATCCCTTTTAAATCCGCAATAAACTCTGCCACTCTCACCACGTATTTCGGCTCGTTAGTTTTTCCTCTGTAAGGCGTCGGCGCTAGCCATGGCGAATCCGTTTCAATTAACAGTTTATCCAGTGGTATTTGCTTTACGGTTGCTTGTAGCTCACTAGCAGATTTAAAGGTAACGATGCCGGATATGGATATGGAGATCCCCATCGCCATCGCCGCCTCAGCCATTTCAAGGGATTCCGTAAAGCAATGCAACACTGCCCCTGTATCATGCTCATAATACTCATTCAGAATATCCAAGGTATCTTGTTGAGCACCACGAGTATGAATGATCAACGGTTTTTTAACGACGTTAGCAACTTTTATATGGTCAATAAAAGATTGTCGCTGCGTTGCCTTCGTGTCTTCACTGTAGTGGTAATCTAGGCCAGTTTCACCCACTGCAACCACATCGTCTCTCGTTGCATATTCAAGTAAAGTGTCGTAATCGCAAGCATCTTCTTGATGCAGAGGGTGAACCCCACAAGACATTGATACATTGCTATACTTAGCAACTGCGCTATGCATAGAGGTAAACTCTTTCACAGAGACAGCTACACAAAGCATATGCTCAACTTTAGCCTCAGCAGCTCTTTTTACTATTTCATCTATCTCTACCGATGACTCACTGATTCTATCTAAGTGACAATGCGAATCTACAAACAACTTATTACTCCAATGACTGGTTTTGGTGCTGTCTAAAACTTGAAAACAAATGCCCAAGTACAACACTTTTATTTACACCGACTTGTTGAACCTTGCGTTTAGCATTGTTTAATTCTGTTTGTTGCCAATCTAATAAGCTTATAATGCCTTGGTTGTTAGTGGCCAACATATCCGTTATTTGTGCTGAAATTATGGTAAATAACCAATTGACGACATCTTCAGCCTTCTCTTTCCATTTTTCGCTTAACTCATAGCTTGTTTCAGTCTTTGAATGAATAAAGTGTCGCCAGTCTTGATTAAAATCTGTGAAATTAAACCCTTCATCGTCAAGGCCTTGAATATAACTTAGTGGCGAATTTTGATACGCCTTCAATGTTATCTCATCAGGTATCGGAAGGCCTTTGGCTTCAATATATTCAATGCTCTGCTTAACACTCGGCATGCGAAGTTGATGCTTTTCACACCGGCTTAAAATAGTGGGTAAAATTCTATTGGCTGCAGAACTAGACATGACCATATATGTGTCTTGAGTAGGCTCTTCTAAGGTTTTTAAAAACGCATTACTCGCCGATTCAGTCATGCGGTCTATATGATTGATTAGCACAACTTTATTGCCGCTAAGCTGCGCAGTTTTATTCACCTTTTCAATGCCACTTCTGATTAAATCTACGCCAATTTGCGTTTTCTCAGTTTGAATAATGTGTAAGTCAGGATGAGAATCCGCATCAACTAACAAACAACTCTTACATTCATTACAAGGTGCTTTATCCCCCAAACAAAGAATCGATTTAGCAAGTTCGTTAGCAAGTACATCGGCGCCAATACCTTTCTCGCCTTGTAATAGCGTAGCATGATGTAAACGACCATTTTTAAGTAGGCGAATGAGCTGGCTTTGAATGTCAGTTAACCACGGATACATACTACGCCTCTACCCATTGCATAATGGCTGTTATAGTATCTGCATGTACCTGCTGCATCGTTTGCTCAGCATCAATAGTTGCAGCATTAGGCATGTCTTCGATTTGAGAAATGTACATTGTTCGTACGCGACGGAAAAACTCAATACCCGCCAGCTCAATTCGATCAAGCTCTCCTCGACCTCTTGCGCGCGATAAACCGGTTTCCGGTGAAACATCCAAGTACAAGCAAAAATCGGGAACAAAGGTACCAAGCGTGATTGTCTTTAACTGTTGTAAAGTTGACAACGCAATGCCACGCCCACCGCCTTGATAAGCGACAGTAGATAAATCATGCCTATCCCCTATAACCCATGTGCCTTTAGCAAGTGCAGGCAAAATTACGTTTGCTACTAACTGACTTCTCGCAGCATACATTAACAATAACTCGGTTTGTTCAGTGACTGTCTCATCCCAATTATGTTTTACACAGGCGCGAATCGATTCAGCCATTGGTGTGCCGCCGGGTTCACGCGTGGTAATAACGTCAATATCTTTAGATTTCAGTAAATCTACGATAAGTGAAATAACACTGCTCTTACCCGCACCTTCTAAGCCTTCTACTACAATAAATTTGCCTTGCATCTAAAATTGTTCCCCGGCTAACGCGTCTATAATCATTGTTTTCTACCTAATTGATAGCGTCTTACCGCAGTGTTATGTTCGTCAAGTGTTTCCGAAAATTGGTGGCTACCATCCCCCTTCGAGACAAAGTATATATACTCCGTTAATGCGGGCCTTAGCGCCGCCATTATAGATTCTCTCGACGGCATCGCAATGGGCGTAATGGGCAAGCCTTTTATTCTATAGGTATTGTAGGGGGTTGTTGTGCGCAAGTGCTTGCGCGTAATATTGCCATCAAAAGCATCACCTATCCCATAAATAACTGTTGGATCGGTTTGCAAACGCATGTTCTTTTGTAATCGATTAGCAAAAACACCAGCAATAAGCCCTCGTTCACTGGCAAGCCCTGTCTCTTTTTCAACAATAGAAGCCAAAATTAGCGCTTCATATGGTGTATTCAACAACACATCTTGAAAACGCTGCTGCCAAGTGTCCTCTATATATGATTTCATCGCATCGTGTGCCCTGATAAGTATGCTCAATGCGGAATCTTCGTAAGAATAGTAATACGTATCTGGAAGTAAGCAACCTTCAAGAGATGAGTGCTCGTTTTTACAAAAGGTATGTACGCTCATCGACGAAAATAACACCTCAACTGCTGGCATATCTTGATATAAGGAATCAGTAAGACTCAGTTGTTTATACCATTGCTTAAGCGTGTGTCCCTCAACTAAAGTAACACTAAACTGTTTAGTTTTACCCTCAGAAACCATTTGAAAAACACTTGCTAAATTAGTGTCTGCATCGATTTGATAGACGCCTTTTTTAATAAGGAGCTTATCTCTGTTTAAGCGTGACCAGAGTTTAAAAAGGTGTTTATTTGTCTCTAAATTTAATTTGGTACTTAGCGTCGAATATAAACTAAAGGCATTCTCGCCTTTTTTTACTTGCAATATAAATGCGTCATTTTGAGCGCTTAAAGACATCTGCTGTTCGGCGCTTTTTACCAAAAAATAAATGGCGCCAAGCCCAAATAGGCAAAATACAAATAGTGTGATTAAAAATCGTTTAATCCACATTAATATTTACACTCGAAACAAAGCATCTAAAATTAATTTAAATATATCACGAGATGCCGTCTCAGATATCTCATGTTCTTGTGAATTGATACAAACACTTTTGAGAGGTTGAATTAACTGCACTGCATTACATATAAATGCCGCATTTACACGCTTAAGCTCATCAATATGATGTAAGGCAACTTGACATTCAATACCCGCCGCTTTCATTGTATCCATAACGAAGTCACGCATTACGCCAGCAACGCCTTGTTTATTCAATTGTGGGGTATACCAAATATCATTCAGTTGATAAAAAATATTTGCTGACGATGCTTCTATAACATGTTGTGAGGTATCCAATAAGAGCAAGTCATCAAACGTTAGGCCATCTTCATGCATAGACAATAACTCTTGCTTGGCGAGTACTTGCTCCAATCGACTATTATGCTTAAGACCGGCCAATTGCGCTTGATCAGCGAGTTCGATGTCTGCAATCCCAACACTGAGAGCCGACTTGTTCAAATCACAATTGTTAAGTGTAATTGGATACGTATAGATATAAATCGATGGCGAATCACATGCTTTTGGAGAGTATCCCCTGCCTCCAACCCCGCGGCTTACCAGCACTTTAACGACGTGAGGGCTGGTGATATTTATCAACAGTGTTTCAAGTCGTTCCTGCAATTCAGGCCAATTATCAATCGAAATATACAGTTTACTACTGTCACCACTAAGACGTGCAAGATGTTGTTCAAGAAGGAATATTTTGTGATTGTCTGCATACATTGTAGTAAAACAGCCATCACCGTAAAAAAAAGACCGGTCATGGCTATCAAGACTAGTAATGTTCAAATGAATCGAAGCATTGGCCATATTACGTTAGCGCCAGCCAGCTGAAATTACATTAACGTCATTAAGCTTCATTATTATTTAATTGCAGCCAAGTGTTTATAATTTAAGCTCGCTTAAATAGAAGTGAGCCATTAGTACCACCAAAACCAAAAGAATTACATAACGCGTAATCACCTTGGATAGACGCAGCACCATTCGCTACAAAATCTAAATCGCAACCGTCACCATGATTATCCAAATTAATCGTTGGTGGCGCCATTTGGTCACGTAATGCCAAAATGGTAAAAATCGCTTCGACCGAACCTGCTGCACCCAGTAAATGGCCAATCATAGACTTAGTCGAGCTAACTTTAAGGGCGTTAGCATGCGCACCAAAAATGGACTTAACAGCACTTACTTCAGCAATATCCCCTGCCGGTGTAGACGTACCATGCGCATTAATATAAACAATTTGGTCATTATCAATACTAGCGTCATTGATAGCGTTTGCCATAGCGTCAGCCGCACCTTCGCCATTTTCTGGCGGAGATGTCATGTGATGTGCGTCACCGCTCATACCAAAACCAACAAGTTCAGCGTAAATTTTAGCGCCTCTCGCTTTTGCAGCTTCATATTCTTCAAGCATCACAACGCCGGCACCCTCTCCCATAACAAAGCCATCTCGGTCTTTGTCCCAAGGACGGCTTGCCTGCTGAGGTGCATCATTGTTAGTAGACAAAGCTCTTGCTGAGCCAAAACCGGCGATCGCGAGTGGCGTGATACTAGACTCAGAACCGCCAGCTAACATCGCGTCTGCGTCTCCGTATGCAATAGTACGGGCTGCAATCCCTATATTATGTACGCCAGTAGTACAGGCAGTAACAACATTTAGGTTTGGGCCTTTAAGGCCTTTCATAATAGAAAGGAAACCTGAGATCATATTCGTAATTGTAGACGGAACAAAGAAAGGGGAAACGCGTTTAGGGCCACTGTTTTGAAGCTTAGTATGGTTTTCCTCAATTAAGCTTAAACCGCCAATACCTGAACCAATCGTAATACCGACTCTCTTTGCATTACTATCGTCTATTTCAAGACCAGAATCTTCTAGGGCTTGTATACCTGCGGCTATCCCTAACTGGATAAATCTATCCATTTTTTTTGTTTCTTTTTTAGGGATATATTTCTCTACATCGAAATCCTTAACTTCACCAGCAAACTTAGTATTAAAGCCTTCGGTATCAAATTTCGTGATTGGCCCGATGCCACTTTCTCCATTCAGAATTCGTTGCCAAGTGGTATCTACATCATTACCAAGTGGAGACAACATTCCGAGACCTGTTACCACAACGCGACGTTTAGCCACCTAAGCCTCCTACAAAATTGTTATTCATAACGAAAAAAACGGCTCGTAAAGAGCCGTTTTTTAGTAAAACTGATTACGCGTCTTTATTAGCGTTAATGTAGTCTACCGCTGATTGAACAGTCGTGATTTTTTCAGCTTCTTCGTCTGGAATCTCAGTATCAAACTCTTCTTCCAAAGCCATTACAAGCTCAACTGTGTCCAAAGAATCAGCACCTAAATCATCTACGAACGAGGCTTCAGATTTTACTTCGTCTTCTTTAACGCCCAATTGTTCAACAATAATTTTTTTAACGCGTTCTTCGATGTTACTCATAATTACAGGTTTCCTTACATACCTTGTTTTAAATTATCCGGCGTATTTTATTGCCGAAACGCCAACCTTGCAAGTCTAACGGTTAATTTAGACTGTGGTCAAACCACAAAATTCAATTGTTTGCTTATTATTGCAACAAAATGTTTAATTTTCATCATATAAACATTTTATTAACGAATAAACAAATCTTACGCCATGTGCATGCCGCCATTTACATGGATGGTCTCACCAGTAATATATGCCGCCGCGTCAGAACTTAGAAATCCGACAGTCGCAGCAATTTCTTTTGGATCACCTAAGCGGTTCGCCGGAATATCTTTGAAAATAGCCGTTTTTTGATCGTCCGTTAATGCTTTCGTCATATCAGTATCAATGAAACCAGGAGAGACAACATTTACGGTAATACCGCGTGACGCAATTTCACGTGCCATCGACTTACTAAACCCTATCACTGCGGCTTTAGCTGCGGCGTAGTTGGCTTGACCAGCATTACCGGTTGAACCAACGACAGAACCAATACTAATAATGCGTCCATGTTTCTTTTTCATCATGCCACGTAATACTGCTTTCGATAATTTAAATACCGACGTTAGATTCGTTTGTAAAATATCATTCCACTCATCATCCTTCATACGCATCAGTAAGTTGTCTCGAGTAATACCAGCGTTGTTAACCAATATATCTGGATTACCAAAGGTTTCGGAGATCTGGCTCAGCAGTGCCTTGATTGAGTCATCATTGGTCACATTCAAAACAAATCCTTTACCGCTCTCGCCAAGATAATCAGAAATTGCGTCAGCGCCGTTGTCAGAAGTAGCAGTTCCTATAACAGTGGCTCCAAGCTCAACCAATTGCAATGCAACCGCTTTTCCTATACCTCTACTTGCGCCAGTAACTAAAGCTACTTTTCCAGATAAATCAAACATAAAAATCCTATTTAAATTTTACTGCGTCCGGTAAATTTTATATTTCACGCAGACTTAATTGAAAGATGATAATGAAAGCGCTTTATTAATACGCTTGTTCAAACCAGAAAGTACCTTGCCGGGACCAACTTCAACGATTTCTTCAACCCCTTGAGATGACAAATATTCAACAGTTTCTGTCCAGCGGACAGGTTTAGACAATTGACGCACCAATGCATCTTTTATCTCTGCTGGTGAGGTACATGTGGCGACATCAACGTTATTCACTACATCAATATTCGGCGTATTGAATGATAAGTTATTCAAATATATAGCAAGTTGTTCGGCAGCCGGCAACATTAGCTCACAATGCGACGGCACACTCACAGCTAACGGCAATGCTCGCTTAGCGCCGGCGGCTTTAAGTGCTGCCCCGGCTTGCTCTACAGCGTCGCTATTTCCCGCAATAACTACTTGACCTGGCGAGTTAAAATTTACCGCAGACACAACTTGTCCAGTCTCTTTTGCAAGCTTATCGCAAGTATCTATGATTATTGCATCATCAAGACCAATAATAGCATACATAGCACCTACACCTGCAGGCACCGCTTGTTGCATATACTTTCCACGCACTTCAACTAACTTAACTGCTTCGGTTAATGACAATACGTCCGCCGCTACCAGGGCTGTATATTCTCCAAGGCTGTGTCCTGCCAAATAACTAGGGACATTTTCATGCGTCGCTCGATACACCTGATAAGCTGCAATACCTGCAGTTAACAACGCAGGTTGAGTAATATCTGTTTGGTTTAATTTTTCCAATGGACCGTTTTGTGTCAAAGCCCACAAATCATAACCCAAGGCATCAGATGCTTCTTCAAAACAAGTAGCAATACTTTTATGTTCTGACGCCAAATCAGCTAACATTCCAATAGACTGCGAACCTTGTCCCGGAAACACACATGCTAATTTAGTCATGTAGAAATCCTTATAAAATCTAATTTTTATTATTGTTTACATTTTTGATGCGATATCAAATGATTGATGTATGTTAATTTATTAATACTTAAAAGTGCATTTCTACCCTAATATCGTACGAGCGCAGAAGCCCAAGCAAAACCGCCACCAAATGCCTCAAGTAGTAAATGTTGTCCTCGCTTAATACGGCCATCTCTAATGGCTGCATCTAACGCAGTAGGCACAGTAGCGGCGGAAGTATTCCCGTACTTCTCTAGAGTTATAACCACTTGGTCAAGCGACATATTCAGCTTTTTTGCCACTGCTTTGATGATTCTGAAATTCGCTTGATGCGGCACTAACCAATCAATGTCAGACTTATCTAGGTTATTGGCGACTAAGGTTTCGGATACAATCTCACTTAGTTTGGTCACGGCGACCTTAAAGACTTCATTCCCTTTCATCACGCCCCAGTTTTCATGAACAGAGGCTTCATTACCACGTGTAGGATTACCTACATACAATAAGTCTTTGCATGATCCCGCCGCATTTATGTGCGTCGACAAAATACCTGGTTCTTCACTAGCTTCGATGATGGTCGCCCCAGCGCCATCGCCAAATAGAATAACCATACTGCGGTCTGCAGGATCGACTAAGCGTGTTAAACAATCCGTACCTACTACCAAAACTCGCTTTACCATGCCACTTTTTATGTATTGATCTGCAACACTTAGTGCATAGCAATACCCTGCGCATGCCGCTGCCACATCAAATGCAGGAATATTATCAATCCCGAGCATAGCTTGGATTTCACACGCCGTACTTGGTAACGCGTAACGCCCGCTAGTCGTGGCGCAAACTATCATGTCTATATCTGATGGCTTTATTTCGGCAGCCTCTATTGCCTTTCGACTAGCTTCTGCTCCCATGGTTGCAGCCGTTTCATCTGCACCAATTATTCGTCTTTCCTTAATGCCTGTACGATCGGTAATCCATTCATCTGAGGTATCGACCATTAATTCTAAATCAGCATTTGTGCGTACTTCAGAAGGGTAATAACTTCCCGTCCCTATAAAGCGTGAAAACATGGATTAATGCTCCAATAATTCTTTTTCTATTTTTGTTCTTATCCTATCGGGTACTGATAGGTTTATTTCGGAAATAGCTTGCTTCAAAGCATAATAACAGGCTTCGGCACTCGCATTACCATGACTTTTAATTACAATTCCGCGCAATCCTATCAGACTAGCACCATTATACTGGTCGGGGTTCATTCGTTGATATAAGTTCTTCAATAACGGCAACATAAACTTGCTCAAGCATCGTGCAACAAATGTTTCTTTAGTAAGCGACTTTATTTCTTCAATGACTAACTTCGCTATACCTTCGCTGGCTTTTAGCGCAATATTACCCGTAAATCCATCAGTGACAACCACATCCACTTCGCCAGCAAATATATCGTCTCCCTCTACATAACCAATATAATCAAGACCTGCACATTCCTTCAGTAACGCATCTGCATGTTTAATGACCGAATTGCCTTTTATATCCTCTTCCCCCACATTTAACAACGCGACTTTGGGAGAATCAACTTCGCCACATGACTGCTGTAACACCGAGCCCATGACCGCATATTGTAGTAAATTTTCCGCATCGCAATTAATTGACGCCCCTAAATCCAACAATAAGACTTTTTTATCTTTTCGCGTAGGTAATGAAGACACTAATGCAGGCCGTGAAATACCATTCAACGTCTTAAGGACGTAGTTTGCCATCGCCATTAATGCGCCAGTATTCCCTGAGCTAACGCAACCATGTGCCAGTTGATTATTAACTAAATCAAGCGCTCTACGCATGGATGAATTCTTCATTTTTCGTAAAGCAAATGCTGGTTTCATTTGCATATCGACAACTTGTTCGCACGCTTCTACCGAAAGTTGCGCTCGAAGATGGCTAGGCACTTTAGTGATTAGATCATTTGCACTTGATTCTGTGGCGCATAGGACAATATGAACGAATGGAAATTCAGATAAGATTTTTGTAACCGCAGAAGAAAAAACATGGGGGCCGCGATCGCCCCCCATGATATCTAAAGCTATGATGACTTTAGTCAACGCTTTGCCTTATTTGGCAATAACTTTTTTGCCTTTGTAAAAACCATCAGCTGTCACATGGTGACGACGATGAGTTTCGCCAGAGGTTGAGTCAACAGACAATGTTTCAGCTGTTAACGCGTCGTGAGATCTACGCATACCGCGCTTTGATCTAGTCTTACGATTTTGTTGTACCGCCATAGGTTACTCCTAATCTCGCTTAAGCTCTTTTAAAACCGCAAATGGGTTTTCACGTTCTACGTCCGTTTCGATTTCACCAAATTGCATGTCATCTGCTTTAGTCTTGCAATCTTCTTCTGCATGAAGTGCAACAATAGGCAAAGACAAAATCAATTCGTCCTCCACTAACTGGAGTAAATCTATTTCTCCATGGTCATTGACCTCTATCGGCTCATAGACGTCAGGTAATGAATCTGCTTGTTCGGTCCCCTGCACGGGACTGAAACAAAATTCCGTCGAAATTTCCAACGGGTAAGTTCCATTACAACGCTGGCAAATAAGTGAGGTTTCAACTCGAGATGTTCCCTGGATGTAAGTAAGACTCTGCGCGTCTTTTGCAAACTCAACTTCCACAGCAACGT
Organism: Agaribacter marinus; assembly: GCF_030160655.1. Classification (GTDB taxonomy): domain Bacteria; phylum Pseudomonadota; class Gammaproteobacteria; order Enterobacterales; family Alteromonadaceae; genus Glaciecola; species Glaciecola marina. The sequence continues at coordinate 588,650 of NZ_BSOT01000005.1, read as the reverse complement.
CGGTTAAAATACTATCTACTGCTTCGTTCAATCGCAGCATTAGCGAAGATTCGTAAATGCCATTATAAGAAGCGCGTTTTTGCGCACTTTTTACAGGATCGAGCGTTTTAGGTAGTTTCACATTTGACATAGCGCGCGCATAATATAGGTTTACATGCGACGAGTCAAAGGATTTAGTACTTGAACAAACAAATTTTACTAGCATCATCATCACCTTACCGTAAGGCACTTTTAGCGCAATTAGGTGTTGAGTTTGAAACTCATGCGCCAAACATTGATGAATCTGTATACAAAGGTGAATCAGCGAAAGCGCTTGCGCTTAGACTAAGCATCAGTAAAGCACAGGCTTGCCAAGCATTATACCCCGAACACTACATTATTGCGTCTGACCAAGTCCCCTGTCTCGCACTTAATAGTAAAGAAGTATTGTTATCAAAACCGGGGAATGTAAAAACTGCATGTGAGCAATTGCGCTTATGCAATAACAAATATGTTCATTTTTATACAGGTTTATGTTTGCTAGTGCCAAACGGTAGCAATGATCATTTGCCACAAACTCAACAGCCTAGCATACAACGCATGCAAACCAGTGTAGAGCGCTTTTCAGTCAAGTTCAGACAACTAAGCGAACATGAAATACAACGCTACATTACTATGGAACAACCATTGAACTGCGCTGGCAGCTTTAAAGTAGAAGGTTTGGGTATTCATCTGTTTGATAAGCTAGACGGAAGTGATCAGAATAGTCTGATTGGTTTACCACTGCTAAAACTATGTCAAATGCTCAGAAATGTAGGCATTAATCCCATTGAGTAGTCGTTTTCTCATATCGCTCCCTATGCTTCATTTAACGGCGTATTTTCTCTATTTGCAGTGACGATCAAGAATTATAAGCTGAGATGACAGGCGTTTTCGACCATTTACCGCATATACTTGAACTTCAAGTTTTTTTAAACATAGCCGTTATAAATCATGAATTCTTAGACGAAGACAGAGATCATATTTATGCGACGACTCATCACAACAACCTTATTAGTTTCACTCTATTTCATTTTTAGTCCCTTTGTTCACTCTGAATACAAAGTAAAGCTTAGTGAAGACCAAGAAATATCCTTTGGCGGGTATATAAAAGTAGACAGTCGCTATGTAGATGGCGATGTTGCTTACCGACCATTTTGGATCGGGACCGGACAGGTACTCGACGAATCTAAGTCTCAGTTTAATATGAATGTTGCAGAGACACGCTTAAATACTAAGTATAAGCATGGCGAAGTAACTGGATTTGTCGAAATCGATTTTTTAGGCGGTGGAGGCAATGAAATAGTCTCCAACTCTCACCAACCGCGCCTCCGTCATGCGTTTATAAAATACAAAGACATTCTGGCAGGGCAAACATGGTCAACATTTATGAATACAAGCGCAATTGCCGAAACAGCTGATTTTGCTGGCGCTACCGTTGGTTTGGTATTCATTCGTCAAGCGCAAATTCGCTACTCTCATGGCAACTTCAAATTTGCTATCGAGAACCCAGAGTCTTGGGGCGGCGATACAAGCAGCGACGTATTACCTGACATAATTGGCCGATATGACTTTAAAGGTGATTGGGGCGGAATCTCGGTCTCAACGCTTGTACGTCAATTGAATACCAGTTTAGAGGAAAAAGAGACCTCAGTAGCAGGTTCGGTCGCTGGACGAATCAACGTAGGTGAAAAAAACGATATTAAATTTCAGTTCCATAAAGGAGAACTAGGTCGTTATGTCGGTGTCGCTTTCGCCCCTGATTTAATTGGGAACGAAGTTGAAAGCACCACATCGACGCTAGTCGCCTATCGACACTTTTGGAACGATTCACTGCGTTCAACCATTCTTTTTGGTAAAGCAGTGTCTGACCTAAGCGATCTGGATAGAAGCCAATGGAGTGTAAACATATTTGATAACTTGACGGATAAACTCACCTATGGATTTGAACTCGGCCAGTTTAGAGTTGATGACAAAGATGCAGATTCAAACTATGCTCAATTTTCGCTCACTTACAAATTGTAGTCTACGCAATAGAATACGATCTACTCTACGTACCCCCATTTGATCTTAGCGGCGCATTTGCCGCTTATTTTTCATATAAACCACTAAATACCAAGAGTCTCGCCTTTTTATTTCCACGCCTTAATTTGACTCAAGATACAATCAACACCTCGCCTACTATCTAAAACGAATAAAGATGTAACACTTAATAGCTCAACCGTTTTACGTTTAGTCCGTTTACGGCTAGCTAAAAGAACACATCTGTTTTCCAACTTAAGTAAAACGCAATGACACTGTTATCTGATACTACAAGCGTTATATAATGAGTAATATCAAGCGAAACTTACTCCTCCCCCATTTAGTGATGGCATTTTTCATAAGAAGAGATGTCGCTTATACAACAGTATTTTAGTAGATATTTTGATTTTCAAGGGGGGAGGATTACACATTCACGTCTTGCACAAAGAGAAAAACGGTTACTTAACAACCGTTATCTTCATGAAAATTTTAAGGCATCTCTATCGGTCATTCCAACCGGGAACACTATTCTCTTAGATGGGCTTATGCACGCTGAATAAGGTGCTCAAACTTTAAAACGACATATAAGCTCGTTTAAATCACAAGTAGAACTACTGATACTATTAGCGGTTTCTTCAATGCCAGCAATAGCTTCCTTAAAAATGACGGTAGCGTCATTAATAGTAATGGTACTTTTGTTAACACCTTCAGCGGTAGAGCTTTGCTCTTCTGCCGCTGTGGCGATTTGTACACTCATGCCACGGATCCGTATAATCGAACTATTCATCGCTTTGAGCGCTTCATCTGCTCGTCCGGAAGAGTCAGTTGTTTTACGAGCTTTATCGACTCCTCGCCTCATCGCCTGTGATGCTTCATTAGACCCCGTTTGAAGGTTTTTAATGATGTTATATATTTCTTCTGTTGAGTCTTGTGTTTTCTTCGCCAACTGTCTAACTTCATCAGCGACCACGGCAAATCCACGACCTGCTTCCCCAGCTCTAGCAGCTTCTATAGCTGCGTTTAAAGCCAATAAGTTTGTTTGTTCTGCAATCGATTTAATGACTTCTAGCACCGTATCAATTTCGTTACTTGAAGTGACGACTTTACCAATCGTCTCGCTAATTTCGTCGACTTCTTGAGCAAGTGCACTAATATTGAGAACAATCTCATCAACTACACTATGGCTTTGTTTGGTAAGCAGCTCGGCTTCATTCGTTGCCTCTGCCGTCTCCTCTGTGTGCCTAGCAACTTCTTGCGACGTAAACACCATTTCGTTCATTGCTGTTGCTAGTCCGAGCGTTTCAGATGATTGGGTGTCAATACTTGAATATGTCTGTTTTGAGGTTTCTTTTAAATTCTCCGAAGACGCAATAAGCTGCTTAACAACGCAGTTTGTTTGCTTTATTATTTCGCCAATTTGAGCAGAAAACGCATTGAACGCATTCGCTAACTCTGACAATTCGTCATTTCCAGAGACAGCAATTTTTTTCGTCAAATCAGCGTCACCCGTCGCTAGCTCTTTCATTGCCAGTGTAGTTCGTTCGAGAGGCCGTTTAATACTGTTAATTACAAGTACGGCAACACCAATAAGTATCGCAACGATTATCAAGAACTCAAGTATCAATACTTTTAACTTATCGAAAGACGCTGCGTTTAAATCATCAACATAGATACCTGAACCGATAACCCACTGCCAATCAGAAAATTTACGAGCTATACCAAGCTTTTCAGTTGGTTCGTCACCCTTCACTCTTGGCCAGCTGTACAAGACTTCAACTTGTTCCTTACTTTCTACGCCTTCAACAAGTTCCTGAATAATACGCACACCGTTAATGTCTTCTAGGGCCCAAAAGTTTGCACCTAACTTATCTCTAGGAAATGTTGCATTAACTAGCATATCGCCGTCATTGGTAATTATGTAAACATAGTTCCCCCCGTCAAATCGCATTTTCTCTAGCGCTATACTTGCTTGCGATTGAGCTTCTTCTCGGGAGAGCTTATTCTGTTTTTCAAGGTCATGATAATACGTAATAACCGAGTGCGCACTTTGCAAAACAAAACTGATGGACAATGTACGAGCATCTTTTAATGATTCTCTAATAGTAAAAAAGCTAAGGATAGCTAGAGCGCCCATTGCAACTATTGACAGCACTAAAATAGCCCAGACTCGCGTAGCTATTTTGAACTTTTGCATTAATTGAGTCATTTGTATCTTTCCTCGAGACTTGTGGCGAAAGTTAATACCTATAAATAATTACGATTTTCAATATATTAAGAGGGTGATCCCTAATTCATATTGATAATGAAACCAAGCGTAGATCTTGATTTATATACGGTCTATCGGCATTCCCATCAAATATTTAAGGATAATCAACACAATACCTGCCAATAAATACATATAATTTAAATAAGCATGCCGGAATCAATTTTCATTAAACGGATAATTACTTACAGTTTTGTTGTCTCTTGAACATCTTCGAATATGATATGTTGGAAAATAAAGGGATAAATCGACTTAGCTAACGCCAATCAAGCTAATATATGACAGCCTTTCACCTGATCAAAGACAACGAAACCAAACTTTCAGATCATTACTTGTTATAGGCAATGACTGAAACAGTATTTTCAACACATTGTAAAGCTGTATCAATTGTTTCACTACCGTAAAGTGTGCTAACATATAAATATTACAAATTTATTACAGGTGCATTTCACCTTAGATTATCGCAAAAATAATGGCGATATCTCGGTTTGAAATGACAATAAAATTATTACTAGGTAAACAAAAAGCGGTATAAAGACATGACAAAAAAACACATATTTCAACAACATATAAAGAAAATAGGAAAGCTGTATTCAAAATGGCAACATAAATTGTTTAAACGCCGCAGTCCGTATGCACCCATCGCATATGTTGGGCGTAAAAACGTTGAAAAAATTCTCGGCGCAAAAATTAAAAAGATGACCTAAACTAGCAATACTGCAATTGTAAAGCAGGCATTATCTGCATATGTTGTTCTATACAGACACCGTTGCGAATATTGACGGTAGTACTGGCCTACTACGTAATATACGTCTTGGTTAAGCCGAATAAATTTAACATACTTCCTTACATTTTCACAATTTACACAACCCAGTAACACAATTACGCTTGATTCTACTTTAAGATGATTATTTGGGACTATTAAATGCGTAAACTTGTATTGGGTATTGCTATTTGTATCACATATTTCTCTGGCATTGCTTATGCTGAAGAACAAACGTCAACGCATACGAAAAAGACCGCAGATTCGGTACCTTATGTATTGCCATGGACTTACGAAATTGACTTTCGCTCCGACATTCAACAACAAGATTACAAATTGGTCGTTCGTTTTCCGCCAGGTTATAATGAATCAGAGGAAGGCTTTCCAGTTATTTATATACTGGATGGTCAATACCACTATCCATTAGTCTCAGCCGCCCACGGGAATTATGCGTGGGATGGCACTATACCTAATGCCATCACCGTAGGTATTAGCTGGGCGGGCGAGAATCTTAACGTTGAGGCTTTGCGTTTACTCAATTTTACGCCCTCTCAGTCTAAAAACCAAAAATTGTCAGGCGGCGCTGATGCCTTTATTAAAGTGCTGAAAGAAGAAATAATTCCTTTTGTCGAGGGACACTATAAAACGAACAATAGTCGCACCATTACAGGCAGTTCTTTAAGCGGTTTATTTTCCTTGTATGTAATGACAAAAGAACCAGCCTTATTTAACAATATCGTCGCGTTGTCACCGTCTATGTGGTGGGAAAATAGGGAGATAGACAATTTGCTAAAAGCGCATTTTGATAAAACAGACCTACCACCGGTAAAAATTTATGCCGCAAGAGGCGAATACGAGCTCTATGGCATGGGAGAAAATGATAAGATGTTTCGTGATCTTATGAGTGATCTTAATGGAAACATAGGGATTAGATATGACATCGTTGAGGGCGCTGGGCATTCAGGCGTGAACCCACAGGGGTTTGCTAGAGGTCTTAGATATGTGTTTGGCAGAAATGAGCTACCGATATCTGAAATAGAAAAGCAACGCATGGCCGGTATATACATATCAGATAACAAAATGGTACCCAAAGTCGAACTACAGAGTGATGCAAATGGTCTTTACTTCGATGACGGGCAGTCAAATAAGATCTATGTCCATTCGCATAGCGACTCAGAGTTCTACATTAACGAATTTAATGCTGACGTTGCTTTTTTAGAGTTGAAAGATAAAAAATATCAAAAAGTCAAAGTTTCACCATTAAATCAAGGTGATATTGTTTACACAAGGCAGTAGTGCCTTATTTTTCTTTGTTATTGGCATTCAACCGAAAAACCAGTAAGACACGACTATCGCCGTGAATATCCCTCCGGCATCAGCCGCTAAGCAACAACCCACGGCATAGCGGCTGTATTTTACGCCAACAGCCCCTAAATAAACGGCTAAGACATAAAATGTTGTTTCTGTAGAACCTTGCAATACAGACGCTAAGCGACCTGCAAAAGAGTCTGCGCCATGATGTTGCATGGTTTCAATCATTAACGCACGCGCACCAGAGCCACTTAGAGGTTTCATTAAAGCATTCGGAATTGCATCTACAAACCGGGTATCAAAACCAACCGCAGCAACCATATAGGCAACGCCATCGGTAACATAAGTCATTACTCCACTGGCTCTGAGCATGGCAATGGCTACAAGCATCGCAAGTAAATATGGAATGATAGAAATAGCGACGTCAAAACCTTGCTTGGCGCCCTCAACGAATAATTCGTAAGTGTTTTTTTGTTTGCGGTACCCTGCCAGCAAAACAACAATGATAAAGAGAAACAGTGCGAAATTAGCGATTAAACTGGACTGCTCTGAAAGTTGTGCCGTTGCCAGCGTAGAGAAATAGAGAATAATAGCAGTCAATAAGCTAAATATGCCTACTAGATAGGTCACTACCACACGATTGAATAAATTTATTCGCTGTATTGCACAAGTCACAAATAGGCCAACCAGTGTAGACGCGCTGGTGGCAAGTAAGATAGGAATGAATACATCGGTAGGCGCTGCGGCGCCCTGCTCCGCTCGATATACAAAAACGCCAATAGGAAATAAAGTAACTGACGAAGTATTTAATACTAAAAATAAAATCTGAGAATTTGTTAACGTATCTTTTTTAGGGGTGAGGCTTTGCATATCTTGCATTGCCTTAATACCGAAGGGTGTAGCTGCATTATCTAATCCCAAGATATTTGCCGACATATTCATTGTAATACTACCAATGGCGGGATGCCCTTTCGGAATATCCGGCATAATACGGCGTAAAAAGGGCTCTAGCACTCGAGAGAATTTTGCAATTAAACCTGCATTTTCGGCCACTTTAAAAATGCCCAACCAAAATGCTAACAATCCAATTAAACCGATTGCTATATTAACGCTGGTGCGCGCCATATCAGAAACGGCTCCCATAACAACTTCAAAACTACCTAAGTCGCCATCAACAAAAACTCGCCAACAAGTTGCCACAAATGCACTTAAAATAAATGACAGCCAAATTTTATGTAACATCTATCTCTCAGTTTTTTATTATTTTTACGTCTTTCGGGAAAGTCTAAGTGATTGAGAATAAAAGTGATAGTGCTTTGGTTGTTTTAACACACAAGATACAACGCGATGGGAAGTATAGAAATAAACATTGGATGTTTATTGACGAAAAATTTACACATACTAGCTTGTGGATAACTTGTTAATTACCTGTGTTTGTCGCGGTATAATTTGTGGAAAAATTGTACAGCTAAGCATTTGAATAATATGAAATTTTTAGCTTGTATAATATTTATACGATCGCATAAGCTACTGAATTCGAAAAATTTATTTAAAAATCACTTTAATATTTTCCTATTTATGAGCTATTATTAATATCCGATGTCAATTCGGTGTTTACACTTCTCCCAGTTGTAAATGGAAGATGTATCGGGTTTATGTACCTGAAGTAGGAATTTAAGTTAGCGCACGGCTCAGCAATGAGCCAATCCCCTAAGCCTGGAACTTATGTTCCGGGCCTTTTTCTTTTTATGTTCAGCTTTTTTTAATTGTTCGTTTCTTTTAACTGTTGCATGAACCGCAATGCATTTGCCTGATAGTGTTCCGCTGATTTCTCTAACATAATTCGCTTATCATCAGGTACCGTTTTAACAACTTTACCCGGCGATCCCATCACTACTGAATAGTCCGGAATTTCCATACCTTCAGTCACTAATGTATTTGCGCCAATCACGCAATATTTCCCTATTTTAGCGCCATTCAACACAACTGCATTTATACCAATGAGCGAATAATCACCAATCACGCATCCGTGTAACATGACTTTGTGTCCTATCGTCACGCCACTACCAATGACAAGCGGAAAACTAGGATCAGTATGCAACACAGATAAGTCTTGGACATTCGACGATTCACCAATAGTAATATTCTCGCAATCGCCTCTTACTACCGCATTAAACCAAATACTCGCATGTGCCTTTATGCAGACATCACCGATAACATGCGCGCCAGGCGCTATATAACCTGTTTTATCTATATTTACCGTTTTTTCGCCAAGTGAATAAATCAAGACTAATCCTCGTTTTTAAGGCGCACTAAACCCTCTTGCGTCGTTGATGCCACCAGTACACCGTGCTTATCGTAAATTTTTCCGCTGACAAATGCCCGCCCATTACCACTTGACGGACTTTCGATTGAATATAAAAGCCAATCATCAAACGAAAACGGGCGATGGAACCACATAGCGTGATCGATAGTGGCAATTATTAGTCTTTTATCCATGGGTGAAATGCCATGTGCCAGCAATGACGTACTTAAAAAATGATAATCTGATGCATAAGCTAATGCCGCCTGATGTAAAGCAATATCTTCTTGAGACAAGCGTTCCCTAGATTTAAGCCATATTTTACGTGACGGATTTTGTTTATTATTAGATAAAGAGTTGGAGGCATCTACAGTGCGAATATCTACAGGTTTGTGATAAGCCAATGCCTGTTCCAAATGTGCCGGAATATTTTTATTGTTGGCGAGAAATAACGCGATGTCTTGGTCGAGTGTTTCAGCCGCAGGTACATCGGGCAATTCACCCAACTGATGATTAAGCTTACTTTGTTCCATGATTTGAAAAGAAGCCGTCATATAAAAAATCGTCTTTCCATTTTGAATTGCTTTTATGCGTCTGGTGGAAAAGCTTCGACCATCTCGCACATTTTCAACGTCATAAACCACAGGTAAAGACGCATTACCAGGCAACAAAAAATACGAATGGAATGAATGTATGATGCGATTACTTTCCACTGTTTTATATGCCGCCATAACGGACTGACCTAGCACCTGGCCTCCGTATAGCGCTCTAAACCCCAAATCCCAACTTTGCCCTCTATACAGGCCTTGCTCAATGACTTCTAAATCAAAAAGTGATGTTAGAGTGACTTCTTTCACCAATAATTCCCCTCTACAGCTGCGGATTTAACCATGTCAAACTAGACTGATTCACACCATTCATGGCGACCTCACTCTCAAGTAAAGATAATATTTCTCGAATCGATGCATCCACCTTAAATGGTGGATTAATAATACAAATGCCGGATCCATACATGCCAACACTGCCGTCATTATCAGTAAAGTTGAAGGTAACATCCATCATTGGGCATTCAACGGCTTCCGCGAGTGATAATACCATTTGCTCAGACATGCCTGATTTTGGTGTGTTTTCCAACTGCTTCGTTTTCCGGTTTATTCGCCTGCTAGCGAGCAATGGATACCAAATAGCAAACGTACCGTTTGGCCATTTTCGTAACGCACTGCATACGGCTTCATGTACTTGATTATATTCGTCTGCATCTTCGTATGGCGGATCGATCAATACCATACCTCTATTCGGTTTAGGCGGCATTAGGCCCTTCAGCACTTCAAATGCATTACGGTGATGCACGCTGCCTGTACGGTGTATGAAGTACTTTAAATCACCAAACGCATCATTCGCCAATTCGTTAAAATGCAAGTTATCTTGCTCTCTTGCCATTTCGATAGCAAATGCTGGCGATCCAGGATACTCGTCATTTTGCTTATATTTTTTAAAAATTTTTCGATAGGCTTTTAATTCAGCAAGGTCTTGAGAAAAGGACAGCGCGTTAAACGCGTACTCATCTTGATGTATTTGTACGCTGGATAAGGGATATTTGCCCTCTCCGGCATGTGTGTCCAGATAAAAGTATGGTTTACTCTTTTGATTGAATTTTGACATTAACGCAATGAGTGTAAGGTGCTTAAATACATCGGCATGATTGCCTGCATGAAACTTGTGTTGGTAACTTAGCAAATGAGTAAAACCTACTATTTAGTTTATTGTAGGTAGTTTAACAACATTTATTCGTGCTGAGTACGATATTCCAAAACAGTTTTATATGCAGTAAACGTAATGTCGGCAAAAAGTGAAATAATCCCCCGTCCATTCCGGCGTTTTATTGCCGCAATGACTACCGAGTTTCATTATTTGATATTGCGATATTTGCGCTTCTTAAACTTATGTTTCTCTCAATTAAAGATTCGACAGTAACCGTGATATATTTTGGTTTCATTTTTGCAATGCAGCCAACACATCAATTATCACAAATGTGTATCAATGCCAATACAATTTAAACAAATATAGATATGCCCACTTTTAATATGAATGCAACAATGCTAACTATTGGTCGTATATAAAAGTACACAACAAAAAATGTGCAGATAGACACCTGTTAATTAGGGCCCATGAAGGCAGACATGCTACACATTTATATCGACGGAGAAGATTTATGAAATATATTGCAGTCGCGGTTTCTATGGCATTAGCGACAATGGCCGCCCCCTATGCCGATGCCAAAGATGCGCATGCGAATGACAAACATAAACCACATGGTACTCACAGTAGAATGTCTGTCGTCACTTCGTTTGATAACCCGACAAAACCCCATACCAATGTAAAATTTACATACGAACCAGCACTTGGCAATAGCAAACACACATATATAATTGAGTTCAACGAAGCGTCCGTTGCGCAAGACAATCAAATGTTATCGGTGTTGAATAAGCGCAACACCAGTGCAAATAAAAAAACCTATCAACAAACATTAAATAAATACGTTAAACGCCTTCAACACACCCAGCAAACTGCGCTTAAGCAGATTCAATCAATCAGTAGTGATTTAAAGATGCTGCACTCATATACGTACGCGTTAAATGGCATGGCTATTGAAGCCACTCAAGTCGACATTGCAAAGATAGCTAAATTGCCGAACATTAAACGCATTACTCGACAAAAAATATATTCTGTTAATACAGACAGAGGGCCTGAATTGATCGGTTCGCCTTCCGTTTGGCAGGGGCAAATTGGCGCCTTACCTCAGACACAGGGTGAAGGTGTCATCGTCGGCATTATTGACTCAGGCGTAAACACTGATCACCCGTCATTTGCAGAAACAAGTGGTGACGGATACATACACGCAAACCCACTAGGAGATGGCGTATTCTTAGGGGACTGTGCAGTAAATTTCCCCGAACTTTGCAACAATAAACTTATTGGTGTTTACAGCTACCCGATTATTACCAATGATTATGCTGATACAGATGTATTTCCAGAGGACTTACCCAGAAATGGAGAAGATTACGGTGGTCACGGCTCCCATGTCGCCGCTATTGCAGTAGGTAACACCCTATTAGATGTCAATGAATCAATCCCTGAAGCCAATACGGTTGAAAGTAGTGGCGTACAAACTGATTTTGTCTTCGAGCGTATGAGCGGCGTTGCGCCTAGAGCAAACCTTATTTCTTATCAAGTTTGCTATGGTGGTACTGCTGTCGACGGTGATACGTACGCAGATTGCCCTAGTGCAGCAATTTCTGCGGGGATAGATTCTGCAATTGCTGATGGCGTAGACATTATTAATTTTTCTATTAGTGGTGGAGACGATCCTTGGGATGATACCGCTGAACTTGCTTTTTTGTCCGCACAAAACGCAGGAATATTTGTTGCAACATCTGCTGGAAATAGCGGCCCTAACCCAGAATCAACGGACAAGAACGCCCCCTGGTATACGTCGGTAGCAGCCTCTGAACATGGGCGTCAAAATGCTTTTGTAAAAACCTTAGAAGACCTAAGTGGCGGAGCGACAACGCCGCCAACGACAATATCGGGGCAAAGCAATACCGGTGGTATTACAGCTAACATTGTTTACGCAGGAGATTTTTCAAACCCTAATGATTCTGGCGGTGACCCTGCACAATGTCTAGAGCCGTTCCCAGCCAATACCTTTGATGGCGAAATTGTGGTGTGTGATAGAGGTGCAATCGCGCGAGTCGATAAAGCGGTGAATGTGCAATCCGGTGGCGCTGGAGGATACGTGCTCGCCAATGTCGATGGCGGGGACTCATTTTTAGCCAATGATCAGTATGTCGTTCCAGGCATACAAATAACTGCAGAAAATGGCAATGCATTAAAAAATTGGTTATCTACTGGCAGTAATCATCGAGCTACAATTACAGCAGGAATGCCAAATCAAGCCATTGACCCGGAAAGAATAGATGTACTTGCACGTTTCTCTTCCAGAGGACCTAACGCAACAAATAGTACCTTAACACCAACATTAACCGCGCCAGGCGTCGACATATTTTCAGCGTATGCTGACCAACAATTCGGGCAAGACGGAAGTGATCCTGCCGCTGGTGACTTTAGTTATTTGTCAGGCACTTCAATGTCTAGTCCTCATGTTGCAGGAGCCGCCGCGCTGTTAAAAGCGCTCCATCCTACATGGACACCGGACAATATTCGCTCAGCTTTGTCAATGACAGCAACGACATCAGTGCAAAAAGAAGACGCTACAACAGCCGCAGATTTTTTTGACATGGGTGCCGGCAGAATACAACTTGACCGCGCAGCACAAGTTGGATTATTACTTAATGAAACATTTGTTGAATACCGTGATGCAAATCCCGATATCGGCGGAGACCCTCGCGCGCTTAATATACCTAGCATTACAGATTCTGAGTGCAAAGGAATTTGTACTTGGACAAGAACATTTACCGCCACTAAAGCGGGGAGTTGGGATATAGACGCTGAATCTTTCGATAGCGACACATTAATTCAAGTATCGCCAAACAATTTTACTATTCAGGCGGGTGAATCCCAAGATGTTGTGGTGACCATTAATAGCTTGTCAGCCACAAAAACACAGTTCGTATTCGGCAGGCTTAACTTACGTTCCGATAGTAGTCCCGATTTACACTTACCAATCAGCGTCTTATCTACTTTAGGCGAAGTGCCTACGTCTGTCGAGGCAAACGCAACACGGCCAGTTGATAAGGTAAGCATCGAAAATATAAAGTCTATCTCTATTCCTGAGTTTGTTGTTACACCTTTTGCATTTACCAAAGCAACAATTATTAACAATCAAATTGAAGAAGACAGTGATAACGATGACTACTTAGACGACTTAGAAGACGGCGTTGTTACGTTTCCGATTACCGTCCCAAGCGGCACCAAACGGCTGATTACGAAAATCGTTGATGCTGACGCACCTGATTTGGATTTATTTCTTTTATTTGATGCAAATGGCGACGGCGAGTTAACTAGTGCAGAAGAAATCGCGCGTAGCACATCAGCAAACTCAATCGAAGAGATAGGTGTTAACTTTCCTGACGCAGGTGAATACGTTATCGCAGTACAAAGTTTTACGGGTTCAGCTAATCAGCCTGACGATTTTGAATTACGTTTTGCGCTCGTGACAAATGAAGAAGACGATTCTATACAAATTATTGCGCCTAGTAGTATAGAACAAGATGTCCCATTTGATATTAATGTTATTCATCAATTACCGGATGCCTCAATCGGCGATGAATTCTTTGGCATAATTGGGTTAAGTAACGATACCGAGACGAAAGACAAATTAGGTATCATTGAACTGGATATCACAATAGATACACTAGATACTAACTTTGTTGCATCCCCTACTCGTCTAAATGCTGGAGACATTGCATCTGTTGGTATTGAAGTTGAAGGAAATGATACGGATGAAGCTCGCGACTATAGAATCGTTGTACCAGTGCCTGATGGCACAAGTTTTGCGCAAATAGGAAATTCAAGCAATGCCGTCATCAGCTCAGATGAGCTCGTGTGGTTGGTAACAAAAGCGGCGCGAGAATCTCTACCTTCGCGTATTAATTTCGATGTCGTTATCGCAAACGATAAAGCGCCCGGTCCCGTAACACTTAATATAAACAGCGAATTGCTCAACAGACCGTACGAAAGTATTTTATCACCGCCTGCGTTTACTAAAATACAAGTGGAAGGCCCACCGGAAATCAATATCTCAGGTACATCGAATAACACATTGGAAGTAATAGAAACACTCACATTGAATATACCTATATCAGTGGTTGATCCAAATGATGATGCTGTCTCTGTAGTTTGGCTGCAAACGTCAGGCACGGCAGTCGAGATTGTTCAAGACGAAAACGGTACACGACTTATTGCACCGACCGTGAGCGAAGATGAAACGCTTACGTATGAAATAACGGCAACGGATGCATTTGAGCAAACCTCAAAACAAACGCTATCAATAGTAGTTAAGAATAATGCCCCTCCACCGTCGAGCAGCGGTGGCGGTACAACTTCGATTTTGACGCTATTAGCTATGCTTATAGTAGGTATTAGAAGGCGCTACTCTCGGACTTAACTCGTTGTTGAATGATCAATACCCGTGCGGTCATCATAATGGCCGCCGAACTCAAACCTAGTATAAACCCTATCCAAAAACCTTTGGCCGCCATTTTAGGGACGATAATATCCGTTAACCCAAGTACAATTGCGGTAGGAAACCCTATTCCCCAGTAAGCAAACAAAGAAATAAGCAGCATCGCTTTATTATCTTTATACCCGCGTAAAGAATTTGCACCTACGACTTGTATGGCGTCGGGAAACTGGAAGATTGCAGCAAGTATTAGTAAACCTATAGCGGCCGTTATCACTTCAACTTCAGGGGTATAGAGACGCACAATCCATGACGCATTAATTACCGTGAAACTGGTTGTAAAAAATACCGTACTTATCGCCAAAACAAGCGCTGCACGATATGCCAGCGCTGCTTTGTAATTATGCCCTTCACCTATTACATAACCGATCCTAATTGCTACGGCCATCCCAATACTCAACGGCAACATAAATATTAATGCACTAAAATTTAACGCGACTTGATGCGATGCCACGGTCAGTGCTCCAAAAGGTGAAAGCAATATGGCGCTGATTGAAAACAACGTCACTTCCGCCAAGAGCGTAAACGCAATGGGTAAGCCCAATACCAATAGCGTCTTAATATTGTTAAGCGCGGGCGCTGTCCAATTTGAGTACAAATCATATTTTTTAAGCGACGTTTGCTTGCGAGTATAAATAAACGTAGATAACGCCATGCCGTATATGACTAACATCGTTGCAAGACCGCAGCCCGCCCCGCCCATTTCAGGTATCCACTGCACACCATTTACCTCAATACCATTGATAAATAGATAATTTGCAGGAACGTTGATACATAAACCAATCAACATGATTATCATCGTTGGCCGAGTGCTCGAAAGACCTTCACAATAGTTTCTCAATGTTTGATAGATTGCGAAGCCCGGCGCCGCAAGTAATATAAATTGTATATACTGGCTTGTTTCGTTTCGAAGTTCAGCCGCCATATTCACTTTAGCGAGTAATGACGGCACGAACGGAAAGATCATCATGAAAATAAAACCAATCGTTACCACTAAATAAAAGCATTGCTGAACCCACGATGCGACTTTATTGGCATTTTTCGCCCCATCAAGCCTTGCTACTTGAGGTGAAAGTGCTAAACAAATCCCCTGTAAAAATATCAATAGCGGCATTGTAGAGCCATAACCAATGGCAACAGCGGCCATATCCAATGAGTTATAGTGGCCAGCCATTATTGTGTCAGACACTCCCATGAGCGTTTGCGTCACTTGCGCAATAAGTAACGGCCACGCAAGTACACTTAACTTTTTGAACTCAAGCCAAAAACCGGAATATTTACCGGCGACGTCAGTGGTGTTTCTTTCGATGTCTGCAGTATCAGCGGGTATTTTAACGTTTTCTGCTTCTAGATTTTTCATTTATCTCATTCAAGGTAAATCATAATTGGGGAAAGATTCTTGCTTGTTTCCTGTTAGTCATTGTTAGCAATGTTACTTTCCGTATCAGTTAATCTCATATAAACGCTCAAAAATTTCAGTAGTTATGTTAATAACTTATAGCAAAAAAACACTTTAGTTTTTTACGTTTGCGCCTAAGCTTATAATTGTACAATTAAAAGTAACACTATTTATTAAAACATTTTGTGCTTTTACTACAGTGAAGCTGTAAGAAGAGTCTATTGCCAAATAAAAGAAAGGACAGAAAAGAAATGAGCGTATTCGATGATGCATCACTATCTATTGGTAACACACCGCTAGTAAAACTAAACCGCATTGTTGGCGGTAACGTCTATGCCAAAATTGAAAGTCGTAACCCAAGCTTTAGTGTGAAATGTCGTATTGGTGCAAATATGATTTGGGATGCGGAGAAAAGCGGCGCCCTAACAAAAGACAAAGAAATTATTGAAGCAACGAGTGGAAACACGGGCATTGCTTTAGCGTTTGTTGCAGCGTCACGTGGCTATAAAATAACCCTTACTATGCCAAGTAGTATGAGTCTTGAACGCAGAAAGTTGCTTAAAGCCCTCGGTGCAACTTTAGTACTTACTGAGCCACCTAAAGGCATGAAAGGCGCTGTTGCAAAAGTGCAAGAATTGATAGATGCAAATCCAGGTAAATATGTACCAATGAATCAATTTGATAACCCAGCGAACCCTGAAATTCATGAGCAAACTACAGGCCCGGAAATTTGGGAAGGTACTGACGGAAAGATAGACGCGTTTGTGGCAGGCGTAGGTACTGGCGGCACAATCACAGGTACATCACGTTATATTAAAAACACAAAAGGCAAAGCAATAACCGCCATTGCAGTAGAGCCTGTAGATTCACCAGTAATTACTCAAGCATTAGCAGGTGAAGATCTGACACCAGCTCCGCATAAGATTCAAGGCATCGGTGCAGGTTTTATTCCAGGTAACTTAGACTTAGACATTATTGATGAAGTTGAACGTGTGTCTAACGAAGAGTGTATGGAAATGGCTCGTCGCTTAATGAAAGAAGAAGGTATATTAGCCGGTATATCGTCTGGCGCCGCAGTTGTTGCAGCGAAACGTTTTGCTGAAAAGCCTGAAAACAAGGACAAAACAGTTGTTGTATTGCTAGCAAGTGGCACAGAGCGTTACCTAAGTAGCCCTTTGTTTGCAGGTGAGTTTTCTGAGTTAGAAGAAGTTCAGTAGTTAAAAGTAATGAGTAAGCACCTAGTTGGTTCCCCCCCTAATTAGGTGCTTTTATAGATTAGAGAAGCACAATTTGTCTAATTTACGCCTTATAGAATAAATCGATTACTTGCGTCGATATCCAATTTTAGCACGTAGGAACTGAGATACTTTGTATTTTCGTCCAAACGTGATCCCATGTTTTTCAACAAGAATAAACGTTAGTACTGACACAACAACAACGAGGCCACCAATTAGAGGCATTAGCGCAAATGCTTCAGATAACGACAATACCGACAAATCGACAAAATTAAAAAATGAAAAAATCAGGTAAAGCACTAATCCGTGGAGCAAATATATACTGTAGCTAATTTCACCCAGTAATACAGAAGATCTTAATGATAGTAATCCAAATAAATCATTCCCACATACAACCAATACGAAAAATATAGACATACATAAAATATGTGTTATCGACATTGTATTCGGATGAAGTATCGATATGCACAAGGCCAATACCGCAATAATTGAAACCCACGTTTTGCGAAAATAAGCGTAATCGACTGGGTACTGTTTGATAATGTAAGCCGAAATCCCCCCAACAGTGAAAACAATCAAGTAAATACTGTTCATCCCCAATGCAGTAATAGGAAAAATATAGAGTAGTATGGTGAGGAGTGATAAACATGCCCCGCCTAAACGCTTTCCATTTATAATAAATAGTGAAATGACTGGTAAGGACAGATAAAAAAACCATTCATACTTTAGCGTCCAATCTACTGCTGCAATAATAAGTCTAGTATCTTCAAAGCCATTGATTTCATATCCGCGAAATGTTGCCCATTTAAAATACTGTTTTACCAGTTCATATGGGGATACATTGAGCTGAAAGTTTGTGGCAGTGAAAACAATCACGCTAATACATACAACTGCAAAAAAGTAGAGAGGGACAATACGAAAAAAACGAGATTCAAATAACTTAAGCCAATCCGTCTTTCCAGCATCTCTGAGTACTTTAGAAATAAACAAAAAGCCAGTTATCATAAAGAAAAGAGCCACACCAACTCTGCCCGCATTTTGAAAATATACTTCTGGCGGTCTATCCCACCAACCGTTTACTTTCCAATACCAAGTAATAACGAAATGATGCAGAAATACAGCCAAGGCCAAATATCCTCGCAAACCATCTATGCATCCATATCGTTGTGTTCTGGCCTGTAAAAACGAAAATGCTTTGTTTTTAGATATAAAATGCGCTGCGATAAGCGCAACTAAAAAAAGTGATGCTGAGGATATTATTGCTACTACAACGTCCATTTACTTGGCACAGTCCCGTGAATATTAGCTTGGTTTAATAATGCAGGCTGAAGTTTACCGTAGCTGGCGTCATAACGCGAATAAGCGTTGACAAATATCCGTCAAATTACAAAGTTCATTTAATGCCAGCAATTGCCCATTATTGCTTTGAACGCGCAGTTCCGCCAACTAAACTATTCAAGTGTAAAAGTCGGCATCTGATCTTCACACCTTAGATCTTATTTAACACTGAATGTATTACTCATACCAACTAAACGGCGAATATTACCGGTTAATATACGTGCATTATCTTCCATTTCTTCTGCAAGTTCTGCGCTCGAATTGGTTGTTTCAAGCATGTTACTCACGGCACCGTCAATTTCTTTGCACTTTCCATCTTGCGACTCCGCAGAATCTACAATGTCATTTAAATGGGTCGAGACTGTTTCAATCATACTGTAAATCTGCTGTATAGATTCAGCCGATTGTTCTGCTTGAGATGCGCTTTTGTTTGCGTCATTTCGACTTTGGCGCATTTTGTCGACCCAATAATAACTGCCGACTTTACATCTATTTTTTACGATACCTTGCCATGACTCCCTTGCCTGCAAATGCGTCCACATATCTTTAAAAGCTGCCTTAGGCATGTCTGGATGACGAACAATATTGTGATTATTGCCTTCCAATTCTTGCTTTGAGTAACCAGCAACCTCACAAAATGCATCATTTGCATAGGTAATCACACCACGCGTATCATTGGTCGATGTTAATTCTTGATTTTCATCAAAAAACACTTCGTTATTTAACGTTATTTGGTTTCGACGCATCGCGAGACAACATCTCCATATCAGAATAGTTAACTTAGCTTTCTAACCGGAGCTTTCATGCTCATATTACTTATCTTCCTAATATCCTTTCAAAACGTATTCGTTTTATACGCAAATACTTAAGCCTTAAAAACTTAAGGTATTGAATAAAACACACTAAAATATCGACCTTAGTCTTAATTATCTAAAGTAACAAAATCAAATTACTATTATTTTAGAACACCTGCCTTTTACGAAAACATGCAAAACACTTGCAAGCCAGAAGGTATTCATTAAACTCACTAAACGTTAATTTTATATTTCTAAGCGTTACATAATTGTAAATTATCTATCTGATATTTGGACTATAAACGTTGTAAGTGTAGAGGAATTTCTTTGTCAACTAGAAAAAAACACATTGTCATATTAGGTGGCGGAACATCTGGATGGGTAACTGCATCGATCTTGTCAAAAAACTTAAAAGACGCACCTTACAAAGTAACAATCATCGAGTCAGATAAAATTGCACCAGTAGGCGTTGGGGAAGCAAGCATCCCACCGATTTATTCGCTTATTGAATACCTAGAAATAGACGACAGTGACTTACTGTCAAAAGTGGATGGCAGTCTAAAGTACGGGATTCATTTCGAGAACTGGTCCAAGCCCGGTGAATCGTATATGCATGCATTTGGGGAACTAGGCACACCTTACAAAGATATTCCATTTCTAGATTTTTGGTTTGCCAGCGCAAATCGCACAGGTATAGACGCGCTAACGCCGTTCTTTCCGACAGCAGTTGCCGCATATAACAACAAATTTTCTCCGCCAGCGCCGAGACCTAAAGGTTCACCTCCGAAGGCATTCTATCCACTATGTAATCTATCGTATGCCTTACATTTTGACGCGACTTTAATGGCTAATTACCTCAAGGAGTACGCAGTTGCCAACGGCGTAAAACACATAAATGCAACCGTAACAGAGGTGACGTTAGCAAAAAAAGGACATATTAGCAGCCTAACCTTAGATAACGACGAAACGATTAAAGGAAGCCTATTTGTAGACTGTTCTGGAGAGCGAGGGCGCCTTATTAAAAAAGAACTAAAACAAGAAATCGAGGATTGGTCAGATTATCTGCCTTGTGACCGCGCGGTCGCAGTGCAAACTAAAAGTGATGAAAATCCACTCCCTTCCTATACAAAAGCGATAGCGATGAATGCGGGATGGCGTTGGCAAATACCGCTACAAAGTAGAACCGGTAATGGTTACGTATATTGCAGTAAATATTTATCTGATGAAGAAGCAAAAGCGGAACTACTTGCTGCTGTGGATGGGACGCCAATAAGTGAGCCAAGATTGATCCCATTTAAAACCGGTTGTCTTGCGAGGCCCTGGGTAAAAAACTGCGTTGCAATCGGTCTATCTAGCGGTTTTATGGAACCGATGGAATCCACTAGTATTCACTTAATTTATACTTTCGCACTGCAATTGAGAAAAAATTTAGATGATGGCAACTGGAATGATAGCGATGCGTTTAACAAGCTTTTTAGCTATAAAACTGAGCGCATTCGTGATTTTTTAGTCATGCATTATCACATTAACAAGAAGGACAACTTACCTTTTTGGCGAGATTGCCAAACAATGACCTTGCCGTCAGAACTTGTAAACAAGCTTGCAGAATTTAAACAAACTGGGAGGATTAAGCTCGATCCGAGTGATTTATTTAGTTTTGAAAGTTGGGTTCAAATACTCGTTGGGCAAAAATACTTGGATGATTACAAAGCATTTGAAAATCCTCAAATACCTCAAGACCTTGCCACGCAGTTTTTTAAAAATGTGTTTGTCGCGATTCAAAGTGAAGTAAAAAAACTACCTGATCACCGAGCATTTCTCAATAATGTAAACAAGAAAATGAACGTATAAGCGAAGAAACCCAATGTCACTTAGGCACTGGGTCATTCTTCTGGTGAATTTCAATCAAATATTATCTCGGAAAAATGCGGATTTTTGACCAATGCGCGAAACGAATGTATTTCATCGAGTTCAGTAAGGACATATTCACCGCTTATATCCAGCTTAATGCACTCATTACGATCAGTATTTTTTGCAGTATCGCAGGCCTTACCAACAAGCAATTTACCTGACTGTAACCTTACTTCGAGTAAATATTTGTACATACAAGCAATTTCTACATAATCATATTGTTGGCAACTAATCGGCACAATGCACCTCCAAACGTTAAATATCTATTACACTCAAACCATCCTAATCCATATATGAACAAAGGAGTGAACTTTAAATTTCGACTTTAGTTTTAAAATATACCTTCTAAGCTATTCAGTTGTCAGTTTCTTTGCCGATAATATAATCGATTTAAGGAGTAATGTTTTATGTTAAAAAGAATAACACTGATGCTATTCTCGATTGTTTTCATGACTGCTTGTAGCTCAGATGACGATGAGATTCGGGCAGGCCGCTATGGTATGATGGGCGAGGAAACACCTCAATATGCTGCTGTCATGTTCATGAATGCTATTTACTCAGATGAAACACTTGACCAAGCGGTATCGCTCTCAACTGATCGCTTTAGTAAAATTTTACTAGCCTACTACACTCCGAAAACTGTACAGCGTCAAATATTTAATCTGCGACTAGATTCAATGCTAGCGGAACCAGTATCCGGTGGCGCTCTATTGCTATCTGATGCGCAAGATGAAGCAGAAATCGAAATCAAAATCATCGGCGAGTATCAAAAAAACAAAGTAACTGAATTAAAAACCTTGTTAATGGTAAAAGTTAAAGGCAATTGGAAAGTTGCTAAAGTACAAAATACTGTGCCGTAAGGTATCAATTACCTCTATCAAAGAGATAGAGGCAATTGATGCTTAAGCGCTGCAATACTTTTCTAGAACAGTATCTTATTGCCCAATAGCCACACCCTCTCTGCGTGGATCAGCGCCACCCATGAGTTTATTGTCTTTAACATGAATCGCGTGTATACCGCTATTGAGGTCAACGACCTTCACAGTATGCCCTAAGGCTTCCAGAGACGCCTTTTGTTCTGCCAAAGGCGTACCCTTTTCGAGTGCAGTGTACACATTTCGATTGGAAATCCGTGGCGCACTAATGGCTGATTGTACATCCATACCGAAATCAAGCACATTAACAATGGTTTGCGCGACGTAATTAATTATTCGGCTTCCGCCAGGCGACCCCACAACTAAGTGTAAATTTCTGTCTTTGTCCAAAACAATAGTGGGCGACATAGCGCTCCTAGGGCGCTTATTCGCCGCAACTGCGTTAAGCACTTGCTTACCATCACGCGTTGGTGATATAGAGAAATCAGTCATTTGATTATTGAGTAAAAACCCGCCCACCATCAGGCCCGAACCAAACATAAACTCAATGCTAGTGGTCATAGAGACTGCATTACCTTCTTTATCTACAATACTAATATGACTCGTACTATTCAGTTCATACGCATCGTCTTTCGCGAATGCCAACGTTGGATAAGGCTTACCCGCGCTAGCTTTGCGCCAATCATTCGATAGTTTGACTTGGCTTGCGCGCTCAGAAAGATATCTTGGATTCACTAAGGGCACAGCAGACATACCAACAAAATCTAAGTCGGCAATGTACTCTTCTCGGTCTGCAAACGCTAAGGCACTTGATTGAGTAAATAAATGAATAAATTCAGCACTTTGCGGGCCATACTTCTTAATATTATGCTTTTCTAAGCCTTTCAGAATCTGTAATACACTTACCCCGCCAGAGCTTGGGGGCGCCATACCACATACAGTATAGCTATTGTAACGACCACATATAGGACTTCTTTTCAGCGCTTTATAACCTGATAAATCTGAGGTACTGAGTAAGCCTGGATTTATTTGCGCACCATTGACAGTCTCAACAATTTGCTTAGCTAATTTTCCCTCATAAAAATAATCAGCACCTTCTGATGCAATTTTAATTAACGACGCTGCTAATTCAGGGTTTTTCTTAATTGTGCCGGCCGTCAACGCCTGACCTTGCGGTTTAAAGTAGGCTTTTGATTTGGAAAACGTATTTAAACCAGGATGGTAATCCAATGATAATAAGCGCTCCAGACGCGGAGACACCTTAAAACCATCATTGGACTGCTTAATGGCATCGTCAAATAGCGCATCCCAATTCAAATTTCCGTGTGCTTTATGCGCCATTTCTAAGGCTCTTAGCACACCTGGCACGCCGACAGATTTTCCGCCAACCACAGCATCACGCCAAGACATTGGTTTACCATCAATCACAAATAAATCTGGTGTAACAGCTGCACCAGCGACTTCTCTGCCATCGTACGTACTTAACCGTTTGCGCTTGTTATCCCAATACAATATAAATGCGCCACCGCCAATACCCGATGACTGAGGCTCTACCAGCGTTAACATAGCTTGTACAGCAACAGCCGCGTCAATTGCACTCCCGCCTTTTTCGAGCACATTTTTACCCGCCCATGAAGCATAAGGGTTTGCCGCAGATACCATAAATTCATTCGTTGTGACAGCCTGCTTAAGGCTAACACCGGTGGCAGCTTCGGGCTCCCTATCCTCCAAGCTATTCTGTTGTGCAATCGCTTGATGAATAGTAATGACTGGCGCCATGGCGATAAGCAGTACTGATAACATTCGCTTCATAAATTATTCTTCTCTATATTTTACGTTTATCTAAAAATACTGTGGTCTACCGGTCGTTTCTCTAAAAATGCAGAAAAGGCCTCTTTAGCTGGTGCAGAATTCATTGCACGAATAAATAGCGCGAGTTCACGATTGATATGTTCGCGTACTTTTTCCACTTCGCTATTTAGTAACTTTTTGGTTTGCACCATTGCTTGTTGTGGCTTAGACGCGATACATTTTAATAATACATCGACTTGCTCGTCGATGCCATCATCAATAAGCTCTGAAACTAAACCGGCATCTTTTGCAGTGTTTGCATCAAAAACATCCCCTAGCATAAGCAATTTATTGGCCAACAAACGCCCGGAAATTTTTGGCAAAATAAAGCTAGATGCATACTCTGGCACTAAGGCTAAATTGATAAAAGGCATCGCGAATTTTGTATTTGAGTTCGCGAAAACAAAGTCGCAATGTAACAACATGGTAGTCCCTATCCCTATAGCGAGACCTTGTACTTTTGCCACCACGGGTATCGGACAATCCATGAGCGCCATCATAAAACGATGCGTGTCTTCAATGTCCGCTTGCTCAGTCGCATGGGCAAAAGAACTAAGGTCGTTACCTGAGGTAAATACGCCGTTACACCCTTGTATTAATACTACCTTCGCCTCTTGCGCTAAAACACTTTCTAACGCGATTGCCATATCTTTGTACATGACCGGTAAAAGTGCATTTTTCTTTTCAGGCCGCCTAATGGTAATAGCAAGTACATCATCTTTTAATTCAATTGAAATCATAGACTTATGACTCTTATTGTGACAAACCAATATTAACTATACACAAATAATAAACATCGGGCGTAACTTTATGTTGTAATTACCGCTATGTTGAATATTCAAATAAATCCTTAAAAAGCAGTGATTTCAAAAATACAAATGCGCTTGAAAAACATTTGGCCATTGATTGCAATTGCCGCATTCGCCGGCATTGGCATGTTTTTTGGTGAAGCGTTTATTGATATGTTTGCTTTTAAAAAAACGATCGTATTGGAATTTCCGTATTATCGTCTTGTTACCGGCCATCTTACTCACTCCAATGTAAATCATTACCTATTGAATATGATGGGCCTAGTAGTGATTATATTGTTGTTTTTTGAATATTTTTCTGCAAAGAATCAGTATATTTTGTTTCTTGTTGGCAGCATCTCTATTAGTTTACTTATGGTCTTTTTTTATGAAAAAGAGACCTATCTTGGAATGTCAGCCTATCTACATTTTTTGTTTGCGTGGTCGGTCATCGTCGATATGCAAAGCAAACGAAAAACGACGTATATATTGTTAGCAGGTTTAATCATCAAAATAGTATATGAGCTTGGATTCTACCAAGCAGGTACAACCGAAGCATTAATCGGTATTTCCGTTGCAACAGAAAGCCATGCTATTGGTTCAATGTTAGGTCTCGTAGCTGGCCTAATTACCTTGACATTATCCCGACAGAAAAATCGCCAAATAAACAACGCGACCTAGTCGACACTCACTAGGTCGCAGTTGATTTTTATAAGTTTTCTTCAAATAATTTGTATATTCGACGATATTCATCTAACCAAGAACTAGGTTGCACAAACCCATGCGGTTCTACTGGATAAATTGCCGTTTCAAAATTTTCTTTTTCTAATTCAATCATACGTTGAACCAAGCGCACGACATCCACAAAAAATACATTGTTGTCTACCATCGGAGCGTTAATAAGTAGTGGCTTTTTAAGGCCTTCAGCAAAATATATAGGTGAACTACGTTCATACGCTATTGGGTCTACAGATGGTGTATTGAGAATGTTTGCTGTATACGGTGTATTGTAGTGAGCCCAATCAGATACTGGTCTTAATGCAGCACCCGCTTGATATAAATCTGGCTCAGTAAACAATGCCATAAAGGTCAAAAAACCACCATACGACCCGCCATAAGTCCCTACTCTATTGGGATCCACATTTGCATTTTCGACCAACCAGTTGACGCCATCGATGTTGTCTTCTATTTCAGCTTTTCCCATATGACGATATATTGCAGTGCGCCAATCACGGCCATAACCCGCTGAAGCTCGATAATCCATATCAAGTACAACATAACCTTTTGACACCAATAGACTATGAAACATAAACTCACGAAAATAGTTAGACCAGCCCATGTGCGCATTTTGCAGATAGCCAGCACCATGATTAAAAACTACGGCACGGCGCTTTTGCGCATCAACATCCTTAGGTGTATATAGCCTAGCAAAAATAGGCGCATCGACATGACTCGACGGCATTGCAATGATGCTTGGCAAGGTCCAATCGATAGATAAAAATGCATCACTCACCGTAGAGGTTATTTTTTTGGCGGTCAAAGGAGCTTCTGAATGCAAAGAGACACTATAAAGTTCAGGCGGCATGCTTAATTTACTATGAGTCAATAGTAATTGTGATTCATCAGGACTCATTTCAAAATCCGTCATACCATTTAGATCAGTTAACGCTTGGGTTTCTCCGGTATCCGCATGTGTTCTATAAATTTCATAAATGCCCGGGTGCTTTTTATTCGCTTTATAATAAAAATAGTTGTCATTCTTGGATAAATAAACATCATCAACGACAAACTTCCCTTCTGTAATTTGCCTTAACTCACCGTTTATTGGCTTGGTATAAAGCTGCGAATACCCCGACTCTTCACTTAATAAAAACAGGGTCAATGAATCTTCGAACCAGCCAAATTGATTATAACGATAATTTACCCACGCGCTATCATGCATGCGATGCTGCATGCTTAACTGCTTAGAGTTTGGATCAAGTGTAACAATCCAACGATCCTTATTATCCCAAGCTTCCAACATTAGCGCGACTTGCTCACTAGAATCATGCCACTTTATCGGTGCCTCCGTCGCATACCAATCAAATAATAAACCGATATCTCGAGGTAATCGATTATCGGTATAAGTCTCACCATTTCTTTCAGCGTTTTCACGCTTCACGTCAGCAAGTACATCGTCGTTGTATCCCGGCAGTGTTGTGTAAGAAACTTTAGAAAGGTCATGTGAATCGACATCAATAAGATAAATTTGATGTGATTCGGGCTTTGCGTCCGCGACACGTTGTCGCACCGGTTTTGCTGCAATACGCCCATTTTCTTCAATGTAATCAGGCATAATATCCGTATCGTCACGGCGCTCTTCAGCTTTACGTGTAGCCAAAATTACCCATTTACCATCTGGCGAAAGGCTTGCTAATACAGTTTCATGTGTTTTATCTAAAAACACTTTTGAGGACATTATCGATGCATTTCCTCTCGCTAATGCCTGCTTTTGTGAAAATCTATCCTCTCTATTTTTACGCTGAACATTTTCATATTGAATTAATTTTAATTGCTCACGCATGATGTAATCATCGGGCATTTCGACCGCTTTTGGTTCGTCATCAAACACCCAAGTCACTAACTGCGTTAATATTCCACTAGACACATTTACTGAATAAAAGCTATTCCCGACTTGAAATGAAATCGCGTCATTGTTTAAGTAAGCAATATTGGAAACGGGATAAGTATCTCTTGTATATTGCACAATGCTGTCGCTGCCTCGCACTTTAGCAAATACATTCCCTTCAAAAGTCCAGGCGACAAAGGGCATATCTTTATCGTCGATGTATTCGTCGTATGTAAACTTGTGCAAATCAGCTAACGGGGCTTTTTCCCCATTGCCACCATCTGCGCTGGTAACAAACCAATCTTTCACAACAGAATCATCCCTTTTGCGTTCATATACAATCGATTGTGAGCTTGGTGAAAATTTCGGATTCTGCGGCTGTCGCCCCAACCAATCTGGATCAGACATTATTTGTTCCAAGGTAAGTGAAACGGCTTGCTTAACCTCAGGCGTAGGGTTACTTGAAACTTGTGTAATAATAGGTGCAACTGGCAACGTTGTTGCACGTTTATCAGGCGCGGTCACTTGAGAGCCGGCACAAGCGCCAAGCAAAATCACTGTGGCGGTAATCCCAGTACTTTTAATCGCGCTTTTTATATTGTTTGTTTTTTTCATGTATCGAGTTCTTGTCGTTTGTTTTATTATTTATTGATGGTACGTACTAGTGATCTAAATAGCACAACTATGCATTTAAGCAGGATGGAAACCTATGTCAACTGACATAAACCCTGGGTTTTAAAATATTTACTAAAACAATCGATTTAACTAACACAAGGAACAGTAATGAAATTTCTGATGGCGACTAATCTCTTACTATTATTATTGGCAAGTTCAATTGCGCAGGCCAACTCATCGAAAGCCTCAGATTGTCCAGACGTATTAAAGCATATGAAAAGAAAATTAAATTCTCAAGAGACTGTTAATTTTTGTGATGCATATAAGGGTAAGGCTGTTTTGTTTGTTAATACTGCCAGTAAATGTGGTTTTACACCGCAGTTTGAAGGCTTAGAAAGATTGTATTCATCTTATAAGAACAAAGGTTTGGTTATCTTAGGTTTTCCGTCAAATGACTTTGCACAAGAATATAGTGATGAGACAAAAACGGCTGAAGTCTGCGAGCTTACTTATGGCGTGAACTTCCCTATGTTTGAACCAATATCAGTCCGTGGTGATGATGCAGACCCACTCTACTTGCAGCTACGACGCGAGACTGGAAAGTCGCCTTCATGGAATTTCAATAAATTTTTAATGAGTAAAACGGGTAAAATTGTTGGTCATTACGGGAGCCGAGTTAAGCCCTTGGACGATGACTTCATAAAAGATATAAATCAAGCAATTAATCCCAAGTGATTTTTAAGTCAGCCATAAAAAAGCCCCGCTTTCGCGGGGCCATCAACACACTCAACTAGGAACACACCCTGATTAATGATAGGAAGCATCAATCAGATGTAGTTATTAGTACCATTACCTAACCAATTAGTTCATTAAAAATCTAAATATATTTTACTGATTTTGTTTATTTGTTGGTTAACATTTGATTTTATTGATAAATAATATAGCTATTTATAAAAAAACCTATGAAAAAGCAGCCTTAAAATCTGCCAATAAATCATTGGTGTCCTCTATGCCAACGGATAAACGAATTAAATTCTCCGAAATCCCCATTTGCTGTCGTTGCGTCAGGCCATTTTCATAAAATATAGTGGTAGACACTGGCAGGGCTAAGGTTCTAGTGTCGCCTAAATGAGTCGCGTTAATCACCAGATTCAATTTATTTAGATACGCTCTAAAATCTAAACCGTCAGCTAATTCAAAACTTAAAATGGCGCCAAATTGCCCACCAAAAATATCAGCCGCGCGCGTATGATGGGGATGGACATTTAACCCGGGATAATGAACGCGTTTAAATTCATCTGATGATTGCATATATTGCGCGATCGCCATTGCGTTCTCACAAGATTTTTGCATTCTGAGCTTAAGCGTTTCTAAACCAACAGATATCGCATGAGCAGAACTCGGAGCTAGCGTCGCGCCCATATCTCGTAAACCACGTTTACGAATTTGGGTCATGCCCCACAAGTTGCTATCAGGTACTTTGTATTTTTCACTTATGTTTGAGTAATTTTCCCAATTGTAAAGTCCAGTGTCTACTACCACGCCACCCAGTACACTGCCATGGCCAGCAATGTATTTAGTTAGTGACGTAATGACTAAACTAGATTTTACCGCTTTCGAGTTAAACATCACGAAAGGTGTCATCGTATTGTCGACAATCAAAAGAACGTTTTTTCGTTCGCAAATATCACCAATTTCATACATTGCGGCAACTTGCGTCACTGGGTTTGCAATCGTCTCGCAAAACACTAGTTTTGTATTTTCTTTCATTGCCTTTTCGACACTATCAGCATCACTAATATCGACAAAGCTTATCTCGATACCAAAACCTTCAAGTGCCTGCATAAAACTTCGCGTGTTACCAAATAAAAACTGACTCACAACGATGTGGTCACCTGCGCGCAATAAACTAAAGAATGTGGCGCTGATGGCCGCCATTCCGGTAGAAAAAACCGTTGCGGCAACACCGCCTTCAAGCTCATTGAGCAAATTTTGTAAGGCGACCGCCGAACCAGAGGACGAACGAGAATAAACATGCCCCGCTTTTTTACCTTGAAAAACCGCTTCTAAATCCGCTACGTCTTCAAACTCAAATAACACTGAATTTGACGTAGGGGTATGCACTGCGCCGTCTTCAGGCGAGTTAACTAGTCGGTCGGTATGTACTAGGTGTGTATCTAAAGCGTACTGCTTCACTCTTAAAATCCTGTGGTGATATATTTGTGATAAAAATTTGATTTGATGTTAGCCGAACTAATCCTTATTGTATACCCAGCCAAATGACATATCTTATTGTAAAAAAGCCAACGTAAAACTAATGTGTATATTGTTTATAGCCGTACAACAGCACCCTGATTATCCCCTTATCATAGCCGCAAATAGAGATGAATTTCATCAACGACCAACCTTAGCGTCTACTTTTTGGGCGCCCGAAAATCAATTGCTTGCAGGCAAAGATGTAAGTGCAAATGGCAGCTGGATGGGCATTACCCACACCGGAAAAATTGCCGCACTTACAAATATTCGAGCCCCAGGAAGAGACCGAAGTGATGCTGTTACCCGCGGCGAGCTCGTTATCGATTATTTGCAACAAGATTATAGCAGCGACAATTACCTAGCCAAAATTTCTGCGAACAAAGACGCTTACAATGGGTTTAACTTGCTATATGGTGAACTAGATAACCTGCATGTATATAACAACTACGAAGACCATCATGAGTCCCTAAACAAAGGCGTATATGGTTTATCAAATGCAATGCTTAACACGCCTTGGCCCAAGATTGATAAAGGAAAACAAGCGCTTGCAGATTATTGTTCCGCGCCAACGCCACTCAACGTTGAGCACCTCTTCGAGCTATTGAAAAATGACCGCCCAGCCGAAGACGAAATCCTACCTAAAACTGGAGTACCGCTCGAACGAGAACGACTATTATCCTCAATATTTATCAAATCAGTCGATTACGGCACACGTTCAAGCACTGTATTGCTCATTGACAACAACAAAGACGTTTACTGGCAAGAAAGAACGTTTGCTCCTGATGGTATTGAAACCAATCGATGTGATTTTCAATTTGCCATTAAAAGGAATATATACAAGCGCTAATTCTTCTATGTTAAATCAGCAATATTCATCATAAAAAACCTCGAATTCTTGGTAGTTTCAGGCATAATGTGCACGTTTTTATTAACCTCACATTATGAAGGATAGACTACCGTGTTCGAGACTTTATCTCCTCTTGCTCCAGACCCAATTCTTGGATTATCAGCGGCATTCAAGCAAGACACTAATTCAAATAAGATTGACTTAGGCGTTGGTGTTTACAAGGATGAAAATGGCAATACACCTATTCTCGACGCAGTAAAAGCAGCTCAAACCATTTTACAGGAAAAAGAAAGCTCTAAGGTGTATATTACGCCGCAAGGTCATCAGGGCTTTATTGATGGTATGTTGACCCTATTGCTAGGCGCTTCTAGTAAAGTGCTATCCGATCAACGAGTCGCTGCTGTTCAAGCGCCGGGCGGATGCGGTGCCTTGCGTATCCTAGCTGAATTGTTCATGCGCTGTAACAAAGATACCGTTGTGTGGGTAAGCGATCCAACTTGGGCAAACCATATTCCATTATTGGGTAATGCTGGTTTAACGCTTAAAACCTATCCATACTTTGATAAGGCGTCAGCAAGTATTAAATTTGATGAAATGATGGACTGTTTGACAGAGGTTAAAGCCGGTGACGTCGTGTTATTACATGGTTGCTGTCACAACCCAACAGGTGCAGATCTCACACAGTCTCAATGGCAAGCCGTTGCTGAATTGGCGCAAAAAACAGGCTTTATTCCGTTTGTTGATATTGCGTATCAAGGGTTTGGTGAAGGCCTTGATGAAGATGCTTACGGATTACGTTTGTTAGCAGATTCCGTCGACGAAATGGTCATTGCAGCCTCATGCAGTAAAAACTTTGGCTTATACCGTGAGCGCGTTGGTTTAGCCGCTATTATTACTAAAAATCCAGAAACTAAACGTATCGCCCAATCGCAAATTCAATCTGTTGCGCGTGGTATTTATTCTATGCCGCCGTCTTATGGTGGTGCGCTTGTAGACATTATTTTAAATACGCCATCGTTATACACACAATGGAACGCTGAAGTAACAGAAATGCGCGAACGTATGATTACGCTTCGTCAATTGTTAGTATCAAATCTTGCTGCTCAGGGCGTTGACAAAGACTTCAGCTTTATCAATAGACAAAAAGGTATGTTCTCCTTTTTATGTATTGCGCCAGAACAAGTGCAAGCCTTGCGAAATGATAAAAGTGTATATTTTGTGGATTCAAGTCGCGTCAATATTGCAGGTATCAACAAGCAGAATGTTGAAGCACTTGCACAAGCAATTGCGACTGTATTGTAAATGCAACTGTATAGTAAATAATACACTCACAAAACACGACCTAAACTAAAGACTCAAATGCATTGCAATAAATTTGCAATGCATTTGTCATATTAGCTTCACCAATTGATCAAGTAACTGTCACCTTATTCACCTACCCTAGCCAGCATAATAGGCGCAACCAAGAGGTGGATTGAATGTTAAACACGCAAGAAGTCATCGAACAACATTTTCCCAAGGTGGCACAAAACAAGCTACTTAATAAACCAACTACTGCGGTACTAAAACGTCTATTGTGTGAAAAGGAAATTAATGACTTTACGGCACAGTACCCTCATTTCGTAGGATTTGATTTTGTAGAACAAGTGCTAGAGTATTTTAGCTTTGGTTATTCGGTATCAGACAATCACAGAGAGCGCATACCACAATCTGGCAGATTAGTAATCGTCGCCAACCACCCTATTGGTTCATTGGATGGCTTAGCACTTATCAAACTAATTCGTGAAACGCGAAACGACATAAAAGTCATAGCCAACGACATGTTGATGGCCATCGATGCTTTACATGATATTTTATTGCCTGTTAACAACATGTCTGGCAGCACAAAAAAAGAGAATCTTCAAAATATCGACTTACATTTGCAAAATGAAGGTGTCGTCATTATTTTCCCAGCTGGGGAAGTATCAAGACTCCGTCCGCAAGGTATACGCGATACAAAATGGCATACCGGCTTTTTACGCATTGCAAAAGCTAATCAAAGTCCTATTCTTCCAGTATTTATTGACGCAAAAAATTCACCTCTATTTTATGGTGTATCCATGTTGTTTAAACCAGCAGCAACCGCGCTCCTGGTAAAACAAATGTGGCATCAGAAAGAAAAAAGTATACCAATGAAAATTGGTGAAGTAATTCCACATGAAGGATACGCTGGCCTTAAACTAAGTTTAAAAGAGCAAGTAAAACTGTTTAAACGTCATCTTTATCGCCTGGCAAAAAACAAATCGCCATTAATGCCGACACAAGCGGCAATTGCGCTGCCAGAAGATCGACGATTACTAGTAAAAGCATTTGAACACGAAGCAGAAATGCTCGGTAAAACCGGTGACGGTAAATCAATATTTTTATTTAGGTATCAGCAAGGCTCGGTAATCATGCGAGAACTTGGACGTTTAAGAGAAATTACCTTTAGAGCGGTAGGCGAAGGGACCAATAAGCGACGAGACATCGATAAATTCGACAAAGATTATTATCACCTAGTGTTATGGGATGAAAAGGACTTAGAAATAGCAGGTGCATACCGATTTGGTCATGTGAAAGGCATTCAAGATGTGAATAAGCTTTATTCCTCTTCATTGTTTGACTACAACGACCAAATGGAAAAATACCTGGTAAATGGTTTAGAACTTGGTCGCAGTTTTGTTCAAAAAAAATACTGGGGAAAACGCAGTTTAGACTACCTGTGGCAAGGTTTAGGCGCATTCGTACGTAAACATCCTGAATTTAGGTATTTGTTCGGCCCAGTATCTATTAGTAATAGGTACCCAAACACCGCAATTGAATTAATCGCGGCATTTTACTCAAATTACTTTCCTGCCAAAGAAACCGTTGCTGCGCCTAAAATTCAATATGCAGTATCTACTGAAACTATCAATACATTTAAACACTTAGCATACAAAGAAGGTTTTGCGCTACTCAAGAGTTTGCTCGCCGAAATGGGAGTTACAGTTCCAACCCTTTATAAGCAATATGCCGAAACTTATAAGCCAGGTGGTGTAAGTTTTTCAGCGTTTAATGTAGATCCAGACTTCGAATATTGCGTTGATGGCCTAATAGTTGCCGATTTAGAGATGTTAACTGATAAAAAACGTAAGCGTTATTTGACACCGCAAGAGTCAACGTAATTTAATCATACTGCTAGTTGCACCGATAAGGAACGTCATATTGTCCTCATTTGGCGCAAAACCGATATTTTTCACGCAAGAAAAATACTTTAAAGTATGCCTACCTACTTAAATATTTTTGATAGCACCAGCTATCACCCGCAGATTCACTTATTTTCGTTCATCATACTGAATACTTAGTCAACCAAATAAACGTAATCTATCTTTATGGCATACCTCTTGATTATGTCATCTATGATCACGGCGATGTTTACTGCTGCTCTCCAACATTGCGAATATATATCGTCACATATTACACAAACAGGAGTATGTATTTTGTTCAAGTTTGTCATAGTTAAGCTAGTTGTATTTTTATGTATCTCTTGCGCAAGCCACACTGAGCAACATAAGGTAAACATCCACAATAGACTACTAACGTTAGACGCTCACTTAGATACTCCTGCCCTCTTAGTTAGACCTGACTTTGACATCATGCAAGAGCATAGTCATGACCACGATTTCTCTCAGGTAGACTGGCCTAGAATGGAAAAAGGCGGTCTTGATGGGGGATTTTGGGTGATATACACGCCTCAAGGGCCACTCAATGCGGATGCATACAAATCTAATCGAGACACAGCGTTACTACGCGCAATGGCTATTCAAACAATGGTTTCTGTGAATCCAGATACCTTTGAACTAGCGACAGTGGCAGAAGATGCGCATCGTATTACCAATATCGGGAAAAAAGTAGTGTATATAAGTATGGAGAATGCCTATCCCTTAGGCGAAGACTTATCACTACTTACCACCTTTTATAAACTGGGTTTGAGAATGCTTGGGCCTGTGCATTTTAAAAACAATCAATTTGGCGATAGTTCTACTGATCCGCAAGGTAGTATATGGGGCGGCTTATCCCCTTTAGGCAAACAACTGGTTGCAGAAGCAAACCGCTTAGGCATAGTACTCGACGGCTCGCATGGTCATGATCTGCTCCTTGAAGATCTCATTAATCTATCAAAAACACCGGTAATATTATCGCATACTGGGACCAAAACCATTTATGACCATCCGCGAAACATAGACGATACATTGTTAAAAAAGCTAGCCGACAGCGGTGGCGTTATTCATGTAAATGCCTATAGCGCCTATTTAACTAAACTACCAAACAATCCCGAAAGGCAAAAAGCCTATCAAGATCTGTTTGAGAAATTTGGGCGCAATTGGTCAACGTTTGACACAGAAACATGGCAAGCCCTTAAGCAGGCTCGCTACCAGCTGGATAAGAAACATCCTGCTATAAAAGCTTCATTTGAAGATTATATGCAACACTTTCTTCATATTCTAAACGTTGTAGGACCTAAACATGTTGGCGTTGGTGCTGATTGGGATGGCGGTGGAGGTGTTGTAGAAATGATGGATATATCTACCCTGCCACTAATCACTGAGCGACTGTTAAATGAAG
The DNA here is from genome assembly GCF_030160655.1 of Agaribacter marinus. GTDB lineage: Bacteria > Pseudomonadota > Gammaproteobacteria > Enterobacterales > Alteromonadaceae > Glaciecola > Glaciecola marina. The sequence goes on along the minus strand of NZ_BSOT01000005.1, from coordinate 552,629 downwards.
GATATTCAGAACAAGATTTAGCCGACATATGGTCAAACAACGTACTCCGTTTACTCAAACAAGCTAAAGATTATGCAGATAGTGTGAATTGACCAATTGAAACTTAAATCAACCCTACGCGCTTTACATTATCTATATATGTGCGAGAAACAGGCACTTCCAAGCCATTATTTAGTGTCAGCATTATTTTGCGGTTTTGCTTTGCACTTGCAGTAACTGCGGAAGTAGCTACCCACCATGAACGGTGCGTTTGTATACCGGCATAACCATTCAATTCATTTAAGGCATCCTTAAAACGCATCAACAACATCTCATGCCCTTTATCGGTATACACTTTTACATAGTGGTCAGACATTTCTAGACAAATTAGTTCACCACGTTTTTCCACTGGTAACTTTTCGATAAGCTGAGTCGAATTCTCTTGTTTAGCCTCACTTAAAGCCTGTTGTTGAGATTGGAGCATTTCCTGTGAGACAGTCAACGCAGCATCTTTATCTTTGTATTTTTCAGCCAGCACATAAATTAGCGTAATCACTGCGCCAATAATTAACACATTAGGGAAAATTAGGAAGAAATTACCAAACAAGTCAATTGGGTAACCCATGTAAAACCAAGTCAATATAGGCACAAAAAAACTCATGCCAATACTCGCAAAGAATGCACCAATACTAATACGTATCCAATATGAATTGACGTGTTTATTTAAACAATGTTCGCTTACGTGAATACTCGGTGCAAAAAGCATATACCCAAATATGGACAAACTTACCCAATAAAACACCGATAAATAAAGCGGGTTGTCATCCATACCAAAAGGCGATAACAAGCCGATAAACGTCCCAACACCAACCAAAATGGCGAGGTCATGCAATAACTTCTTAAATAGCAAATCCTTGTCGAACAAATAGATCCCCTTTGAAACTACATACTCTGAATACCGATTCGCTGGGCTTATTAGAGGTGTAACGCATATTCGTTGACCACGCACAATTAACAACTTGCCCATTTCTGTCCTAATGTTATCTCAACTCATGTGAGTGGCAAACAACGAAATTGCAGAAAATGCGGAAAAAAGGCCTTCAAAACAAAACGGCCAGCTTATCGCTGACCGTTTTTTATTCGTTGTTTTAACACATCACTCTATTTTTTGAGTTCGCCAAAGCGTCTCTCATATAAATTGCTGTGTACTTCTTTTGCCGCGTCAACCAAGGGCTTATATGGAATATCCGTCGTTCTGACAAAACCAACATTGTAGTTTTCACCATCATGGGCACGGCCAGGAATTGGCGAATCTAAGTACTGGAACCAATGCACACCAACAAAATAAGGGTTATCAATACCACTACGAATGTAGTCCTTGAACATACGCCCTCTGTCTTCTTGGTCAACACCATGAATTAGTCCAGGGTGGTATAAACCAGAGTCAGTTGAGCCAATGTGATACTCACCAATAATGCTCGGCATATCAATTTCTTCCAAGAATTTCCAAGTGTTTTCGCTTAGGCCTTCTTTATAAGAATTGTAACTTACCACATCAGCATATTTGGCCGCAGCACGCACCACCTCTATAGGCATACCCCAGTCAGGGAAGCGAGAGCCTAAATACATATGGTTTGGCATAAACTGTTTAACTGAAGTACTAATAACGCTGAAGTATTGGCTCGCATAAGCATGCAGTAAATCAGAGTAATCTTCTTCTTGTACTTTAGTGTTCAACGTAGAATCGAAGCCTTTGTCAAATTCAGCCCAACTCGCTATTGACTTGTCCCACGCTTTATTAAGCGCTTCTATTGTCTCGTATTTTTCTTTCATTAAACGCGTAAATTCAGCTTTTGTTGGGACATCAGCACCATCACGTTTTAAGGTGTGAATAGGAATACCTAACGTCGCTTGAATTGTCTCAGAACGACCAAAGCTCATCTCGTTGTCAATGAATACACCAACACACCAAGGGTTATTATTTACTTCCTCAGCGACTTGACTAACCGTAACATCTGCACGCTCTTTAAACTTCGGATCGAAAACATCAGGCAGTGCCCGCCAAAAGTCGTTACCACTTGATACAGTTTTAAAATCGCCGATTACCCAACCGTTAGCAAAATACGGAATGCGGTTGTCGTCGTAAAACTTATGGTCAACCCAATTACCGAATGACGTGAAGCCCCAATTTAGCATTCGATCGATGGTGACTTTTCGCCACATCTCAAGAAAATCACCCATGTCACCATATTTTCTATCGATGTTAGCACGGTAAAAACTATACACCTCACCACGGTCTAGTGGACCAGAATGTGCTTCACGGCGATACCCATAATGCGCGCCCATTGGCTCATCATATGACGGTAAATCAACGAACATTTTTGCACGTACATCTGACTCAACAAAGCGTGTTTTCACCGCTTCATCACTCGCCTTATTCATACCAATTGAATCTTCTGGCGTAAGATCACCTGGCTCACGTTGCACAATATAGTTCTGATCAAAATCATAACCTGTCAGTGTCGTCGTGTTCGCTAAACGAATATTCGCAATACCGCTCGACCAGAATAGATATCCGTCAGGCGTGACGAGTGACCATTTTCCACCGATTTTTTCAGTTCTAAAATAGCCTGTTGCTTCAAGCTTTGGCCCTTCAGACCAGCCGCTATATTTAGAGCGGTCAGGCATTTTCTTACCGTCTTGAAGCTCTTTTAATTCAGCGTCACGGTAAGCCAAAAGCTCAGCTTCACTGCTTATTTTGTCGGTAAAGTCGACTTTTGCGTTTTGACCAAATTCATCAACTAAGCCAACAAGAAAATTAGGTGATTTTGGTGGGTTCTTTATTAGACGGATGTTATCTATGGTTATTTCTTTGTCGAGCAAGACGTTTGTTACGCTAAAAGAAATTTGCGTAATTCCCTTAATATCTAAATTCTTTAGGCCCCACATTGATATGAACTGCACATCGTCATAGCCTTCCCATGTATCAGGGTTAGAACGTAGACCAGACAAAAAGTTAAGCTCAACGTTCACGTCACCGTCGGGAGTACCTAAGTCATGACCACGCATTTTTCCATAAAACGTCTTACTTTCTGATAAGTCACTTAAGGGAATCGCGACTGAACGTGTATAATTACCGCCATTCTTATCCGACATGTCTAAGTAAACTTGTGTCGACACTTTACCTTGGTTACTGATATCAAACGCAATACTAAAATCATCGTATTTGCTCCAATCCCAAGGCGTTTCAGGCTGGAAGTATACGTTTGTGTACTTTTTACTTGCTGAGTCCATTTTTATGCGTAGCGCATTTGACTTACCGCTACCATCATCTACAAGCTCACCGGTTGCATCCGTGAACTTGACATCGGATGGGATTGAATCACCATCAAATGTATAGAGCATTTCTAATACTTCGTGCTCTTTGTGAGATTTCTTTTCTTCCGTTTTTTCACTGACTTCGCTGGTGTTACAACCAGAGACAAGTAAAGCGGCAGACACTGCAGTCGATAATACTGCCAACTTATAATGCTTAGTCTTATTCATTGAGATACCTATATTGGGAATCGATTGTGTACATTAATTAATGACAACTAAATAAAAATAAACAAGCGATAAACGCATTGTTAACATTTAACCGAAAGAGTAAACGCCTTCTAGCCGCTATGCAACACCTATATGTATTTTTAAATCGTTGTTAGAGATCTACGTTAAATTTTCTATTAACCCAGACGTCATCAGGCCTTTAGCGACCTTTCATCCATTTACTTTATTTGATTACATTACGTACAACGCCAATAAACACGCTTGAATTGCTGTAATGCAACAAGTATAAAGATTGTTTTACTTACTAAAATTCATTGCAATTTATTCAATGCAAATCTATGATAACGCTATCATAAGATGTTGTTAATTTTTACAAATAGGAAACATACTTGTCAATATAAATGTTGAGTTTTGCGTTATATGAAATAAGAAGCCCGTTATCAACCATCAGGTAAAACTTTGATGTTGTTGTAATTTTTTCCGATTTCTTATTCAAAATTTAATAGGCTAATTGACAAATAGAAGACAGATATTAACGTTAACATCTGGTTACATTAGCGTTTAAAAACCTCAACTGAGGTTATTTAAACTACTGCCAGATTTAATTACATACGGCAAATAGTATTTGCTGTATTCGTTATGTGTACATACGTAAGCCCACTGCTGCCAATAATTAGCCGCTGAATGTTTACGTTATTTATTAGATTTGATAAACCGGAGTCATTTTTGTGAAACCAATAAATCGTTGCTTTATACCCGTAGTCGCTTTGACAAGTGTTCTCTTATTGAACGGGTGCTCCTCCGATAAAGCATCTGAGCCAAAAAATATAGATAAACCATCCTCTTCAACGCCCGAATATGAAACCCTTTCTGTATTAACAAATTTTGATGACGTGCATTTAGATTTAAGTGCTGAAAATGCTAATTTTAAAGTTATCGAAGGCAAAGATGGAAATGAATTAGATATCGAGTTCCTAAACACTGCCCGATTCAGTGGTGTCCATCTCGATTTCGAAACGCCTCAGGATTGGACAAAATATAATGAATACCATGTCGCACTAGATGTTGAAAATACAGGTGATGAAAGTATTCAATTGTTTCTTTCGATTAACTCTGCTGGTTCTGAACTGCATCGTCATATTGCAATCCCCACTGGTGAACGTATGACAATTTTTGCGCCAGTTGACGGTGTGTTTTGGAATATTGGTTCAGGTTTTCGCGAAAACCCTAAGCCATGGAGTACAGATGAGCTAATGTTTATTCTCATCTATGGTAACTATTTTATGTCGAATGACAGTGTTACCCGTATATCATTGAATACACGGACAAATATGGCTAACAAACATTTACGTGTTGACAATATTCGCCTACGAAAAAATCAAGAATATGATGAAACGTTTTTACATGATTTTGTCGACGAATATGGGCAAAATGCAAACGTAGATTTCCCCACAAAAATACACTCTATGGAAGAGTTCAGGTCAGTGCATGACAAAGAAATTGCGGCATTAGACAAAAGTAAACCACTGCCAGATCGTTCGCGATTTGGGGGCTGGAAAGATGGTCCAAAATTAGACGCAACTGGTTTTTTCCGTGCAGAAAAAGTAGAGGGTAAATGGTGGATGGTCGACCCTGAAGGCTACTTGTTTTTCTCGCATGGCATTGCCAATGTGCGTTTAGCTAACATGTTTACGGTCACTGGTATGGATTTTAAAGATGATAGTATTCGTTATAGAGATCCAGAAGAATTAACCCCTGAAGATTCTATTGGCGCTATCGATATTCCTGAAGCGGTATTGGCAACACGTTATTTAGCCAGTGATGTTCGACGCAATATGTTTAACTGGTTACCGGAGCACGATGATCCACTGGGTAACCACTACAGCTACCGCCGTTCGTTCCATGGTGGTCCTTTACCTCATGGTGAAACGTATAGTTTTTACCGCGCAAATCTTGAGAGAAAGTTTGGCGAAACAACAAAAAATTCGTTCTTGAAAGACTGGCAAGAAAAGACCTTAACTCGTATGTTAGATTGGGGCTTCACTTCAATGGGAAACTGGGTTGATCCAGCATTCTACCCCAACGAACAAGTCCCCTACTTTGCAAATGGTTGGATCATCGGTGATTTCAAAGAAATAAAAACAGGCAACGAAATATGGCATGCAATGCCAGATGTGTTCGACCCTGAATTTGAACGCCGGGCAGATTTAACGATTGCGCAAATCGCAAAAGAAATTGAAGGTTCACCATGGTGTGTCGGGGTATTTGTCGACAATGAGAAAACATGGGGATACCGCACTGGCCCTGTTGAACGTCGTTACTTCTTGTCGGTGGCTGCAATGGGAATGGATGCAGCAGAAAGTCCGGCGAAAGCCGCTTTCAGTGAACATCTAATCGGCAAATACAAAACGATTGATACGATGAATGAACGCTGGGGAACCACGATCGAGAGCTTAGATGCATTAAAGAAAGGCGTTACCTTCAGTGAGTATAACGCTGCACTAGAGGCAGATTTGTCTGATATGCTATTAATGCTTTCAAATCGCTATTTTAAAGTCGTGCACGACGCATTGGAAAAAGTATTACCAAACCATTTGTATATGGGAGTGCGCATGGCGACATGGGGTATGCCTCAAGAAACCATTGAAGCGGCAACGACTTACACTGACGTATTGAGCTTTAACGTTTATGACGAAGGTTTACAACCTTTTGATTGGGAGTTTTTACGTGAAGTGGATTTACCTGCGGTTATCGGTGAATTTCATGTTGGCGCCATTAGTGATAATGGTTTGACCCATCCTGGTCTAGTATTTGCAAGTGACCAGTCTGACAGAGCGCGTAAATACCGTGTATATATGGATAGTGTCTCAGGCCACGATAACTTTGTCGGTGCGCATTGGTTTCAGTACATCGACTCACCGTTAACCGGTAGAGCCTTTGACGGCGAATCATATAATGTCGGCTTTGTGAATACCGCTGACGTCCCTTATCCAGAAATGATAAACATGGCAAAGGATTTTAATACTTCATTATATCCTGAACGTTTCAATCGCCCCTTAACTGTGCCGCTTGAAGTCAATGAAACTGAAAAGGCGACGACCGAAGCAGTGCCAAACTGATATAGAGACTTGCTCATCAACGTAGAGATGTTAACTGTCGTTAATTCGGCATTTAACATCTAAGAAAAACCAATCGAATAGCTATACGTTAAACGTAATACTCAAGCATATTGAGGGAAATAAACTATGCAAAAAATTAAGTGGGGCATTGTTAGCGCCGGAAGAATTTGTAGCAAATTTTGTAGCGACCTAATACATGTTGAAGATGCAGAGATAGTTGCTGTCGCGGCTCGTAATTTAGACAGTGCAGAAAAATTTGCGAAACAATACGGCATAAAAAAGGCCTACGAAGGATATCAAACAATGTTTGACGATCCTGAAATCGATGTTGTCTATATAGGTACACCACACACCTTACATTTTGAAAACGCCAGAGACGCGATACTCGCCGGTAAACACGTACTATGTGAAAAACCTCTAGTAGTATCACCAGCTCAATGCAAAACATTGTGTGACCTTGCAAAAGAAAAAAATGTATTTCTTATGGAAGCTATGTGGACATATTTTCTGCCTGCCATTCAAAAAGCTAAAGAATGGCTGACACAAGGAAGAATTGGCAAAGTGCATCATATTAAAATTGATTTTGGCTATCCAATGGCGTACGCACCCGATTCTCGTGAGTTCAGCGCAGAGCTTGCCGGCGGTTGCTTGTTTGACATGGGAATATATCCACTAGCAGTGGCCTGGTTTTTATTGGAGAAGGATTTAAGCAACTTACACGTGTTTAATGAAAACGCACCAAATGGCGTAGACCAAGACGTAATTATTATTGCCGATTGTGGTGATACAAAGGCATCTCTTGCAGCGTCTTTTAAATCAAATTTACAGAATGCCGCGCATATCATTGGCGACAAAGGCATCATCGCTATCCCCCACTTCTCACGAGCAACTACCTGTGAGTTATACGATGGAGATGATTGCGTAGACAAATTTGTAGACGAAAGAAAAACCTACGGCTACGACTTTGAAGCTAAAGAAGTTATGAAGCAAATTAGACTGGGAAAAATTGAATCAAGCATAATGCCCCATTCAACCAGCCTAAAATTGCAGGAACAAATTCATAGTATCAGTGAGTTGTTTAGCTAGTGCTGCTACACGTGAACTTGCCTCGTTAGGTGCAACTTAGTAGCCACAGACACACATTTTCATCTTGGGCATACATTTTTATCTTGGGCAGATAGCGCATTGCTATATGCCCTTCCAATAATTTGCTCCCTTACCATCTACCTTTCCAAGACTACAAATTCACGATTCGCGAAATACACATCAATCAAGCCGTCTACCACTCACGAATAAATTGACATAATTCACGAAAGTTTGCTTCGAAATACATAATTTCCAATTTACCTTTAGCAGCGTAAAACGAGTACCGCCATGCAATTAGTGGCGTTACTTTTAAGTCAAACCTCTAAGGAAACAAAAAAATGAAAATACAACTAACTCGCGCATTTAACACCATCTTTGACAATAAAGTAGCTCAACAACCGTTATCCGCCGCATTCTTAACCATTGCAGTGTTCGCTTCTACTGCAAGTCAGGCGCAAGACTTACAAGTGGAAATTGCTGGCATTAGCAGTAATGAAGGGAAAATTTATATTCAACTATTTAAAGGTGAAGACAATTTCAAGAATGGTGTTGCTGCCGCAGCGAGTATCGTTGATGCAAAAGAAGGACAAGTCTCAGTGAACTTTAACAGCTTAAGCGCAGGTGAGTATGCAGTGCGTTACTTTCATGACGAAGACAATGATGGTCAATTTGATACTAATTTTTTAGGTATACCCACTGAAGGTTATGGTTTTTCGAATAACGCGAAAGCTAACTTTGGGCCACCAAATTATAGCGATATTAAATTTTCTGTTAGTGACGAAAATACAAAAATAGTCAATCGCTCAACAGTGAACTATTAGCACCTATTTCGAGAATATTAAGGTAGCAACTCATGCAAAGACGATATTTATTGAAAGCGATGGCCGCCGTAGGAGCCGGTTTGTCACTTCCGCATGCGAATGTATTCGGACAAACGGCAGTATCTAATACTATCAATGTAAAACACTTGTTTAACCAAGCCATACAAAAAGACGATGCGTTAATCGGTTTAGCCGACGTTCAGCAAAATTATACAGAACAGAGCCTAAAGATAGACGGGAAATTACCCAAGGATATCCATGGCTACTTTTATCGTAACGGCCCAGCCAAGCATGAGCGCGGTGAACAACGCTATCAGCATCTATTTGAAGGCGATGGTATGTTACAGCGGTTTGCCATTGGCGAAGGAAAAATCAAACATATTGGGAAGTTTGTTAACACCCCAAAATACGCACACGAAGAAAGTGCGAAACGATTCATGTTTGATGGCCCAGACACAAAATTAACAGTATCTTCTGCGGTTGCTCATGCAGACACGATCAATACCGCAAATACGAATATCATACCGGTTGGCGATGATTTATGGGCACTATGGGAAGGAGGGTCGGCTAGCGTTATTGACAAAGCCTCATTGAGCTTTAAAAATTTTGCTAACTTGGGCGAAAACAGCCAATACGGAGATAAGTTAAAAAGGCTGCCCTTTTCGGCACACCCCAAAATTGAAGCAAATGGTGATATTTGGAACTTTGGTTACAATGCTGCCGGTACCATCGTCTTGTATCACTTATCTGCTCAAGGCAAAACAAAAAATGTGGGCTTAATCAACACCGATTTTCGTGCTGGCATGCTGCATGATTTTCTCATTACACATAAACACATCTTATTGATTTTACCGTCAATTACAAAGGATGCATCTGCGCATGGTATGTTTACGAGTATTCGTTTTAATAAACATCAGCCAATGAAGGTAATGGTACTAGATAAAAACACACTTAAATTGGCGCGACAATACGAATTGCCACCAGGTTTTGCGTTTCATTTCGGAAATGCTTGGGAGGAGGCTGATGGCAGTATATACTTCGACGCAAGTTTATATTCCGATGTCAAAATCTTACATGAAATGAGTCACATAATGCAGGGAAAACACATCGCAAAACCAGCAACGAGCAATACCTGCCTTTACCACCTTAAAGCAAACGGCAGTGTTGACTATCAGAGACTAAAAGAAAACAGTGAATTTCCTCGTGTAAGTAACTATTTGACGGGTCTAAAAAACCGCTATCTCTACCATGTAGGTAACACGCATGACGGCTTATGGAGCGACAGCATTTACCGCGTTGATTGGCACAATGATACGGTTGAGAGTTACGATTATGGCAAAGAGTATATAGTGGAAGAACACATTCCAATAGCACAAGACAACAATGAAAATAATGGCTACCTTATTGGTACCGCCTTACATGTGCCGAGTAAACGTACATGCCTTAACATTTTTAATGTTGCGAAGCTATCAGATGGACCTATCACACGTGCTTGGCTGCCTTATCACTTGCCCCTTGGATTTCATGGAAACTATTCAGCAGCATGACCGCTAAATGCAAATTGGTAGGTATTGGTGATGAAGATGCTTACATTAAGATATACATCGCTAATACCCCCAATTTTATGTTTAAGCACCAATCAGGTGGCATTTATCCGTTAACAAAAAATGAAATTTACCAATGTGGACAAGCGTGTGGCAATGGTTGGCGTAAAGTATTTAACGTTTACGCCAAATTTATATACGCACTGTCGTTGCCACAGTTAAACACGCAACGCTTTTCGAGCTGGCAAGACTATCGGGACAACGCCCTCCTTCAAGCAAACAGCGACACAGCCCTTCTTTATTCACCGCCAGCAATTGTTGCTAATAGCGACGCACATACCAATATTGATAGGCGTACCAATGGTGATATACATATCGTAATGGGTAAAACGTATGGCAAAAGTTTATCACTGCCCACAAGCGTGACATGGGTAAATCATGAATTTGCAATAAATGACCAGATGCGCTTAATCATATGTCCATATTTTGATTACCGTCAGCTGTCTAATATTAAAATTCTCCAGTTGATCGACCTTGTAAATGAAATACATCTGCACAAAACAATGTAATCCCTATATTAAGACTGGCTTTCTCTTTGTAATATTCTTACTATCAAGTTCTTAAACATTGCTAAAAGATAGTTAAACAGATTGTTATCGTCGTCGAAAAATCAACAAAAATCGCTAATAAACGCGAATGCGCTCCTATTTTCTATTTGTGTACTGGTATGGGGGTCCACTTGGATCGCCATTACATTTCAGGTAAACGAAACAACCTTAATGCTTTCAGTCGGTATTCGTTTCGCTATTGCCACTTTGTTGATTGGTATTTGGTGTGTAATCCAACAACGATCATTTAAGCTGACACTACATCAACATAAACTAATGGCAATGGCAGGTGTATTCTTATATTGCTTGGACTATTCGTTATTATATGCGGCTCAACAGCATATTGTCAGTGCACTACTCGCTGTGCTAAGTAGTGCGGTTATCTATTTTAATGTTGTCTTAAGACGCTTTGTTTTAAAAAAGCCAATACGCATTGAAGTTGTTGCTGGTGCGACCGTTGGGCTTATCGGAATATGTTTAATTTTTGTACCCGAATTACAAGGTATGTCAGCAACACAAGGATTAGCTGCGGGGCTATTATTTGCCTTAGGCTCGTTTTTTTCAGCGGCCATTGGTAACGTTTTATCTGAAAAAATATTGGATACCCAAGTGTCGGTATTGCAAATGAACTTCTGGGCTATGCTTTACGGTGTCGTTGTGACCTTAGGTATTGTCATGCTATCGAACGTGCCACTCGTAGTGCCCAATAAGGCAAGTTACTATTATTCACTGTTGTATTTAGCGATTTTTGGGTCGGTTATCGCATTTGGTGCATATATGCGTTTGGTACAACAAATAGGCTCAGACAAAGCCGCTTATGTTGTCCTTATTTACCCTATTGTGGCGCTTATCATATCGACGATCTTCGAAAACTATATCTGGACAGTGTCTTCATTAATAGGCGTCCTGCTCGTATTAGTGGGCAATGCGATTGCGATGGGAAAACTTACTTTACGCCGTCTACAGCGCAAAGTAAGTTAATATTCGACAGCAGCAGCAATCAGTCGCTTACGGTCTCAGTGCCATCTGTTGTATCGTTGAGCGTATCGCGGGGACGCATTTCATCATTTTCTCTCTTTTTACCTTTAAACAAACGCTTAACATCGTCTAAAATCATGTACAACGAAGGTACGAGTAGTAAGGTAATCACCGTCGCAAACAATATGCCAAAGGCCAATGAAATTGCCATTGGAATCACAATCTGCGCTTGTAGGCTTCTCTCTAATACAATTGGCACCAAGCCAAAGAATGTAGTAAGTGAGGTCAAAATAATCGCCCTAAAACGCTGAGTACCGGCACTAGTAACAGCATCGAGTAATGCTTTACCTTCTGCTCTCGCGCGATTTACAAAGTCAACCATAATCAATGAGTCATTCACGACAACGCCTGATAGAGCAATAATCCCCATCAATGACAAAACACTTACATCTTTTCCAAAGATTAAATGACCAATAATGGCGCCAACGACACCAAAAGGAATGACAGACATAATGATTATAGGTTGGCTATAGGATTTCAGTGGGATAGCCATCAGCGCATATATCGCCAGCATGGCAAATATAAACCCTTGAAGCAACGACACTAAACCTTCTTGCTGTTCTTTTGAAGCACCTTGCAACTTAAAATCTACTTGCGGGTATTGGGCCAATAATTCTGGGGCCACTTTCGTCATTACTTCACCGATGATTTCACCAGGTTCAACAATATCAGTATTCAGCTTAGCGGTGATCGTAATAGCACGTTCACCATCAATTCGACGAATCGCAGAATATCCTTCAGCTAAGGTGATATCAGCTACTTGACTAAACGGGACATCATCGCCATTTGGCGCCCTTATCCGCATGTTCTCTAAATGACCAACCGAATTACGTTCTTCTTTTGGATAACGCACCATGACTTTTATTTCTTCATCATCTCGTTGAATGCGTTGCGCTTCAGCGCCAAAAAATCCAAAGCGTACCTGCTGCGCCAATTGTGAGAGCGAAATACCTAAGGCTTCTGCTTGCGGCTTTAACGCCAATTGGATTTCGTCACTCCCGCCACTAAAACTATCATTAACTTCTGATACGCCGTCATAACCTTCTAAATATGCCTTTAACTCTCGGCTAACGGCACGCAGTGCATCCACATCTTTTGAGCTAAACTCCAAGGCAAGGTCGTTTCCACCGGGGCCTCCACCGGCATTGCCAATCGTCAATGATCTAACACCGGCCATTTCAGGGATATATTTTCGCCAAATTTCTTGAATGTCAGTATCTGCCAATTCTCGCGTTTCGCCTTTGGTCAACTCAATGAGTATTTGTCCAGCAAGCGGTCCATTGTCAAACGCTAATATATGTTTAATAACCCCTTCACCTGAAGATTCAGCCGTTTCATCGTTCATTTGATCTGCTGCAATGAGTAAGGCATTTAACACCTTATCTCGCTGCTGCAACGAACTGCCGGCTTCCATTTCCACTTGGGCATTCATAAAGTCACTGGGGATTGTCGGGAAAAACACAAACCGAACAATACCACCACTAAATAGTCCAATAGTTAAGATAATCATGGCAATAAAAACAGATAAGGTGGTGTATCGATTTTGCACGGCTCGCGCTAAAAACGGCTTATATTTTTGGTGAATAAAGTTCTGAAGCTTTGCATTAAACCTGTCACGCAACACTTGGAGTTTTGTCTTTTTTCGCTCTCCTTTTTTAGGTACTTTCATGTTTGCTAAGTGCGCAGGCAAAATTAATTTTGATTCGACGAGCGAGAACATCAAGCAAAATACCACCACAATCGCAATCGTTTTCCAAATCACACCAAAGGTACCTGAAACCATTAACATCGGCGAAAATGCAGCAATTGTCGTTAAGACGCCAAATGTTGCTGGCATTGCCACTTTTTTCACACCTTTGATCACGTTGTCAACACTGTGTCCATTTTCGTCAATTTCCGCATACGCAGATTCACCCATAATAATGGCGTCGTCCACCACTATCCCGAGTACCAGAATAAACCCGAACAGGCTCAACAAATTAATCGAGACATCAACATTATCAAGTGGCATCAACATTAATGTACCTAAAAAGCACACAGGTAAACCCACCATCACCCAAAAAGCGAGTTTAAGATTTAAAAATATCGTGAGGATGATAAATACAAGTAAGGCACCAAGTACCATATTTGATAACATCATATTTAATCTATCCGCCAAGTAAAACGATGAATCGCCCCACGAATCTGCTTGAATATTAGGTGGTAACTCAGATTTTTTCTTTTCGAGATAAGCATTGACAGACTTAGAAATTTCTAACGCGTTTTGGTCGCCTACCGCTTGCACTTGTATGCTGATAGCTTGTTTGCCATTAAACGACGCAAACTGATTGTCTTCAACAAAACCGTCATAAATCTTTGCAATATCGCCAACCAATAAGCGCGTGCCATCTGGGCGACTAATTAACGGGATACTGGCAAACTCATACGCGGTGTAAGCTTGCCCTTTTGCCCGCAGTAATATATCGCCATTTTCAGTTTTAATTGAGCCTCCCGGTATGTCTACCGAGCTTTGCCTAACAGCTCTCACTAGGTCGTCAAAGGTTAAGTCATACGCCTGTAACTCTTGCTCAGCTATTTCGATAGACACTTCATAGTCCCTATCGCCTACAACATTCACATTCGAAATACCTGACAAGTTTGCAATATCATCGCGTAATGACTGTGCTGTTTCTTTTAATTCACGCTCACTTACACTTCCGTAAACTGACAACCACAGTACGCTCTGTTGTGCTTTTGCCCTATATACAACAGGCTTTTCTGTATTTTCAGGAAAAGAAGGAATTGCGTCGACCTGCACTTTAATTTCGTCTAATAGCGTTTGCGTGTCATACCCATCTTCCACCTCAATTGATACAGACGCCAAACCTTCTCTAGCCACCGAGGTCATTTTTTTAATACCTTCAAGATCCTTAATTGCTTCTTCAACCTTGAGGACAACGCCCTCTTCAACCTCTTGTGGCGCAGCACCTAAATAGGGGACTTGAATTGATATCGCATTGAATACAAGTTGCGGAAATACTTGTTTTTGTACTTGCAATACGCCAAACAAACCACCAATGATGATGATAATCATCAGTAAGTTTGCGGCCACACTATTGCGCGCAAACCAAGATATAATGCCAGATTTAGTATCTATACTAGGATCATTCATAAACTACCCTCGTCTTCATTTTCTTGCCCAGGAGGAGTTTGGTTTGGCTCTTCAACTTGTCTAACAGACATGCCGTCGTAGGGCGATGACACCGCACTTAGTATCACTTCATGTTTGGCTTTTAAACCTTCACTAATGTACACGTATTCTTCATCTGTACGCACCACTTCGACGTCATTAATGCGTAACTTACTTTCTTCATCAACACTTAACACTGTACCATCCAAACGCAGCACGTAACGCGGAAGTTTGACAATATCATCTGCATCAATACCAGAAATAACAGCACTCACAAAGCGACCAAACTTAAGCGGAGTATCATGTTGATTACCTTGCAGGTTATAAGGGTCATTGACTTCTACTACGCCATAAATGACCCGCCGATTCTCATCGAGTACCGCTTCATCCCTAACTAAACGCCCTTGCCAGTATGTTTGTTTACCAGCAACACTCGCGCGAAGACTAACCGTCGGCTGCTCAGCGCGAATATCACCAACAAAGGCGACATCGTTATCAGTCAAAGGAAGACGCACTTCAGCCACGTCAGTAGAAAAAATTTCACCCACCTGCCCGCCTAAAGGTAAAAATTGGCCTAAATCTATATTGCGAGACTTTACCAGTCCGTCGTAAGGGGCGCGTATTTTGGTACGTCCCAGATTTCGTTTTGCGCGTTGCAAATTTGCCTTTGCGGCCTTTACGTTTGCTTGTTCTCTTGCCAACTGAGGTTTACGTAAACCGAGCTCTGGTGGTGTGCCAGAATTCACCGATTTCCATTCTTTTCGAGCCACTTCGCCTCTGGCTATTTCTTCATCTAATGCGGCCTGAGCTCTTGCTAACTCAGCTTCTTGTAAAAGAAGATCTGTCTCGTAATCATCACTTTCTAATGTGACTAAAACATCGCCTTTACGAAAAAATCCACCCTCTACAAAATTTGAAGCGATACCAACTATTCTGCCACTCACCTGTGTACTTAAAAGCGTGCGATTTTTGGGTTGAACCGAGCCTTGTGCATAAACAAGAAACTCAACATTTTCAAACGTAATCGGCGTTGATTCAACAAGAAACTCAGGCGTTTCAACTTCATTTTTCTCTGGCTTCGGTTTCATACTGATTAGCACTGCTGCGACAACCACCGCGGCAACGAGAATTAATACTGGAATGCCTACTTTTCTCATTGATGACTCTTATTATTGTGTTTTTATTGGTCAAAAGTATACGTCGAAACCCCCTAACAAAACTATGTCTTTCCGCTAAATAACCGTAAGAAATACCTGAAAATTTGTGTCGAAATGTTAATGTCTGCCAAATCTGATTTTTCTATCAAAAATGTTTTATAATGCCTAAGATAAATACGACCTTAGGAAAATGATTGCAAACACTAGCATTAAACAGCGTAATACACGGTGTTCAACATGACGTTGAGAACAGCTCAAACAAGCAAACTATCGTGTTGATTCACGGTTTATTTGGTAATCTCGACAACTTGTCTATGATTCGCAGACATTTTGAAAACGACTATCAAATACTCAGTATCGATTTACCAGACCATGGTTTATCGCCTCATACTAAAACCTTTTCTTTCGAGATTTATGCCAACAGTGTTATTGCATGTCTAAAACTGCATGGCTTGGCAAACGTCATTTTGCTCGGCCACTCACTTGGTGGCAAGGTAGCAATGGCCGTCGCCCACAAAATCCCTCATATAGTAAATGCACTTGTCGTACTAGATATCGCTCCTGTCGCATATTCCCCTCGTCATCACGAGGTGTTTGCAGGTTTAAACAATATTGATTTGACAAGTATTTCCTCCAGAAAAGATGCACAAGTGGCATTAGCCGAACACGTACTTGATGCCGGTACTCAAGCGTTTTTACTTAAAAGTTTATATCAAAATACAGACAAGCAATGGTCTTGGCGATTTAACTTGGCAGGTATCCAAAAAAACTACGCTTTGCTCAGTGATTGGCAGTATTCAGGTGAACTATATTCAGGCAACACTCTGTTTATAAAGGGAGCTGACTCTGACTACTTGTTGGCTGAGCATCAGTCAGTGATTAGCCCCATGTTTCCCAACGCAAAAGCGAAAATTGTGCAGGCAGGACATTGGTTACACGCTCAAAAACCACAAATAGTTAACTCGGTTATTACAAACTTTTTACGTGTAAACTAATTATTCTGTCTATATGCTCGAATGCTTGGCGAAGGCTTAATTATCAACAACAAACTATGATAGTATTCGCGCAATTATTTTTAGAGGTTAAATGAATGTCGCCGGAGACGTTTCAACAAATAGAATCTGTAGCATTAAATTTTGCGCTAGTGGCTTTATTTGCGTTAATGTTCTTCGCCGTTCACGATGTGATGAAAAAAAATAACGTCCCGATGATTGGGCGTTATGTCGCTTATGGCGTACTCGGGCTTGGTGCTCTGGGTTTTGTCGCCAAAGGCCTTATTCAAATATTCTGGATGTCTAGCGGCGTTTAAACATAAATTGGAGTAAATCAAATGGCAAGTGTTGGATTATTTTTTGGTAGTGATACAGGTAATACTGAGCACGTCGCTAAAATGATTCAGAAAGAATTAGGTAAAAACCTAATTGAGGTGCATGACATTGCAAAAAGTACAAAGGAGCAAATCGCTGAATTCGACTTGCTAATGTTTGGCATTCCAACTTGGTATTATGGCGAAGCACAATGTGATTGGGATGACTTTTTTCCCGATCTAGAAGAAATCGACTTTGAAGATAAACTAGTCGCCATTTTCGGATGTGGCGACCAAGAAGATTACGCAGAATACTTTTTAGATGCCATGGGCATGGTGCGTGATATCGTAGAACCCAAAGGCGCAATACTCATCGGCCAATGGCCTACCGAAAGCTATGATTTTGAAGCATCTAAAGGCTTAGCTGACGACGATCACTTTGTCGGCCTGGGGATTGATGAAGATCGACAACCTGAACTCACTGACGACAGAGTAAAGGCATGGTGCGCACAAATTAAAGAAGAAATGTGCCTTTCTGAATTAGAATAATGTAAGCGCCTTTCCCTTTTCACTTGTATATATCTATCGTTACGTAGCCAAACTTATCGGTTACGTGACGCTCTACCCCTCTTTAACAGTTCTTTACCCCTTAATTGGCTCTATCTCTTGTCACTAGTAAGTTCACTTAGGCTTTCTGAATAAATGGCTTAAATAAATCACTTCCATACAATACTAGCATAATAGATTTGAGCAAAACCTAGACGAAATACAAAATCTAGCGCATTATTAGTAGCAGTTGATCTTTGATAGTTCATGTAAGGGACCCTCAATGCCACTCAAGAAGACTTACACCATCGCTGAAACACAAGCAGCGATAGACAGAGCCGACAATGCCAACATTAATCAAATGAGAATGGTAAGAAACGATATTTCTAATCAACACTTTTCTCAGAAAAACATAAAGCCCAAGCACCGAGACAAGTCATTACCCCAAGACCTTCAATATCCGGGAGCAAAAGACGTGGGCCACGTTTTTCGACATGTTAACGGCACCCATGAAGCGGGAAAATCAATATACAAAGATAAGCAGACAGCCATTTTGGCGACAAGAGCAGTTTTAAATGCTACTGAAGGCCAACAAGCACTTCAAGCGCTGGAAAACGAACTAACAACCAGAACGACATACGACAATATGACTAAACGCGTTAGAGTTGACGTGTCTGCAGGTAACCATTATGGTTCTGACGACAATGGTAAGACATGGAAGAAAGTCATTATTGCGCAATGTGAATTGCTTTCTTTAGGTGAAACATTATGGGTACACTCGAGTTATCCTAGGACACTCCAAACCTAATCACAACCATAAAATTTGCTAATTTATATGCTTATGAGCGCGTCTCAAGAAATACTGCACCGAAATAATGTTAAAGTCATTGGTAACGGGAGCACTACCTTGATATTAGCGCATGGCTTTGGTTGTGACCAAAACATGTGGCGATTTTTAACGCCTTTACTGGATGCTGATTTTCGTATAGTTTTGTTTGATTACGTGGGTTGCGGGAAGTCAGACTTATCCGCCTACAAAAAACAGCGCTACCAAAACTTAGCGGGCTATGCAGAGGACGTTGAAGAAATACTTAGCGCTTTAAATGTCGTCGATGCTATCTTTGTTGGACACTCAGTAAGCAGTGTTATTGGCATGCTGGCATCCTACAAAATACCAGAGCGGTTTTCTAAATTAGTCATGATCTGCCCATCCCCCTGCTTCTTAAACCTTCCTCAAGACTACTTTGGTGGTTTTGAAAGAGAGGATTTAGAAGAGCTCATCAATCTGATGGATAAAAACTACATCGGCTGGGCCAATTATTTAGCGCCCTTGGTCATGGGCGACAATAATTCTCCCGAGTTGACCAGGGAACTGACATCTAGCTTCTGCTCAACTGACCCTAAATTCGCAAAACCTTTTGCTAAAGCAACATTCTTTTCAGATCATCGAAGTGCTCTGGACAAACTTGAACATCCAACACTAATTTTGCAGAGCAGTAATGACTCCTTAGCATCTGTCGATATAGGGCATTATATGCAGAACAAGATCAGGCAATCAACGATGGAAATAATACAAGCATATGGTCATTGCTTACATATGACTAGGCCTAGTATTGTCGCGGACAAAATAAGGACGTTTTGTTGCTGAGAGAACAACGATCACTCATTAATTTAGACGCTTTTCCTTGCTTGCTGCTCGTAACAGATTTAGAAAGTAATCGGATAAAATCTTGCAATCAATATGTTGAAACAATGTTATGCACGAAACATAACGAAGTACTCGACAAGTCTATTAGTGATTTTTTATCGAAAGCGACACTTATTTTGTTTGAAAGCTATATTCGCCCACTGATTTTAGATAGTGGAGAGTGTATAGAAGTACAAATTACCTTGATTAAAGGACTCAATGAAAAGCTGCCTGCAGTCGCCAACATTATTTTAAAAGATGGCTGCTTACATTGGTCAATTTTTTCTGCGACAGAGAGAGATAAATTATACCAAGAGCTTATTGATTCGAGAGATCGGTTAGAACAAAAAACCGAAGAGTTAATAGTGTTAACCCGTTTAGATCCCTTAACCCAGTTACTTAACCGACGAGCGGCAAATGAAGACATAAACGATATGCTTTCAAAAAGCCGACGGAAATTCATTCCTCTGGCATTTATTTTAATTGATATAGATCACTTTAAGGCACTAAATGACAAATTTGGCCATGCTCAGGGAGACGACGCATTGAAACAAGTGTCTGATGTGCTTGGTCAATCTTGCAGAGATACTGACGTTGTTTGTCGATGGGGAGGTGAAGAGTTTTTAATTGTCTTATACGACTCAAATGCGAATAACACAGTACAGTTTTGCGATCGCCTTCACAAAAACATGCAAAACATAACTGTTTATCAGACAAATATCACCATTAGTATTGGCGTTTCTCACCTTACTTCGCGAGATATCAAAAAGAAAAATATGTTTGAACAGATTATGAAAAGGGCCGACACTGCGTTATATGAGGCAAAGAACAAAGGTCGTAATAGAACTGAATATAGTATTAATTAGCCCAAACGCTTGAGAAATAATAGCTTCTAGCAGCGCTAAAAACGGATCGTGTTGTACTTCAACCTACACTATTCATCATTGCCACACACCTCAAGCTTATACCCTAAAACTGCAGTAATATAATTAATTAATATACAAGAACAATCCTTGAAACTTGCTCGAATACTTTTGAGCAAACAAGGTGAATGCTCTCCCGTTACAGAAAATAAAAATTTACAAAAATAGTGATGCAAATTATATAGTTACAGTATTTTCAACGCATGCTCACTCATTTTACATTGTTTTAAAAACTCAAAATAAATGTTAGCGATATCATCAATGATAACAAGGCTTTCAGTGAAATTTAAAATCTTTAAAAAGGTAGCTATTGACTTGTGTTAACAAAATGTTGTCTCCTTAGCGAACGTTTTAAATAAGTTAAACGTATAACACGGTTTATTTGTCCGTATTGATTCATTTTATGGAAAAACACTCACACTTTTTCTCAACCGCTATTTTATGAGATTTACAATATTTATGATTACACTTAATAGTCGCAACAAAAATAACCATTCTCGCTCGACAGTATTTTTACGATATTGCCTTTTGGCAGTAACGCTGATAGCGGGATCGGCATTTAGTTCAAGCGTTATGGCTGAAACAAAGGCTGAAGGCAGTAAAACGAAAGCGAAAGTCATTGGTTTACGTTACAACAATGTACACGTACTAGAACTAGAAAAAACCATGAAGCTATACAGAGAAATTCTTGGCTTTGAACTAGTGGATGCCGAAGTATTAGGCGGTGGACTAGCAGGCATGCTGGTACTAAAAGTAAAAGCGGGTGACTACATGATGACGCTGACGGTCACACCGCCACAACACATGGGTTCTTTAGGCCCCGTTGGAAATACAAACCATAATCACTTCATGCTAAGAGTGAATGACATCGGGCCAATCGGCGATAGACTTAAAGAAGAAGGTTACGTATTAGAAAACGATAATTATGTGAACGATTTATACACCTTTTTCACTGGACCCAATGGTGAAATTATTGGCCTGTCTTCTTGGCAAGAATAAGCTCACACCTTTCGCACTAAGTGAATGCGTAATTAACAATAAGGCCGCGATCATTCTCGGCCTTATTTAATTTGATTGAATAGTATTTTAGTCACTTACTTGGTGAGTAGTATCTACACCCAACAAGAATGACAGCGCTAAAATTACGAAGCCCACCACCATTTTTTTAACGACAGTCAACTGTAGGTTTTTCTCGAATTAATTTAAAAAAATATTAGGGCTTGTTGATCTTTGTTGTACAATTTTGCAGCGGTTTGTGATTCATTTATGCAATGCAGAACGACTGTCGTGTAGTTATTCTACATGAAGGAAGTGATAAAGCAGCAGAAATGAATCACAAGCCCTAATTGTTCTAAGTTATATTGACGGCAAATGATGCTAAATCTTTAAATCTTACTTATAATAGACAACAGACCAAAAACCTTAGGACACTCATGGACCAAAACAAAGAATTAAAAAAAGCCGGCCTAAAAGTTACGCTACCTCGTTTAAAGATTTTAGAAATTCTTCAAGAGCCTGAAAATCAGCATATCAGTGCAGAAGATGTGTATAAAAAACTTATCGACATGGAAGAAGAAATTGGTTTGGCGACGGTCTATCGAGTATTAAATCAATTTGATGATGCTGGCATTTTGAATCGCCACCACTTTGAAGGTGGAAAGTCGGTGTTTGAAATTAGCCAAAAGGCGCATCACGACCATCTAGTTTGCTTAACCTGTGGGAAAGTCATCGAATTCGAAGACAATGTTATTGAAGAGCGACAAGAATCGATCGCCAAAGAAAATAGCATTAAACTCACCAACCATAGTTTGTACCTCTATGGTGAATGCACTAAAGTAAACTGCGAAAACGATACCGATTAAGGTTTTGCATCACAAACTAAGTCACATTTTAAATTTGTAGTCGTTATATATACTCTGGGCGACCAGCCATGCATCACCAGGTCGCCCATCACCAATTAACTTCCCATCTACTTCAACAACAGCCGCTACTTCTTTACTTGAACTCGAAATCCATACTTCATCCGCCACAGTCAATTCGTCCTTTTTAATAACACGCTCTTGCACCTCTAAGACACCTGAGTCACGCATCGCATGCAACAGTATATGTCGAGTAATACCTGGCAGTATTTGATTGTCTAGTGGCGGTGTCGCTACCACATTATTTTTCACAACATACAGATTACATGCTGCCGCTTCGGTCAATTCGTTTTGCTGGTTATATAAAAGTACTTCGTCTACACCTGAATCCTGCCCTTGCTGAAAATGCATTACATTGCCAAGCAAAGACGTCGACTTAATATGGCAGCGCTTCCAGCGCAAATCCTCTTGTGTTTTTACTTTAAACACCTTTGCTTCGTCTTTGTCTAAGGGTTGAGATGGTGCGATAGGAAAAGCATACGCAAACACCGTTGGCTGTATATTTGAAGGATAAGCGTGATAGCGTTTGTTATCAGTACCACGAGACACATGCAAATATACACTTGCATCCCCGTCAAACGGAGCAATCAGCGCGTCGATATTGCTTGACCATTCATTGATGTTTAAGCTGTAGTTTATGTCCAAGGCAGCCAACCCTTGACGCATACGCGCCAAATGCAATGCTAAACCTACTGGCTTTCCTTCGTAACATGGAATAACTTCGTAGATGCCGTCTCCAAATAAAAAGCCTCTGTCCATAGGCGAGATAGTGGCTTCAGTCTTTGGCACAAAGTTACCATTCAGATATACAAGTTGATCCGTCATGACGATTGCTTAAACGTTGTTATGTGATTAAGCACATAATACGCATTTTTTAAAGTTGGTGAAGTAGTTCCATACTGATTAAGCGTTGTTGGCGGCATTCTTCAGCACTTACTGGATAAAAAATAATCTTATCACCAGTTTTCACTTGCCCCAGTCTAGCTAATCCGTACCCACCAACACTGCCAATTTTAGGGTATCCACCAATGGTTTGCCTATCCGCCAATAAAATCATCGGCTGACCGTCTCCAGCAATTTGTACGCTGCCGTTACTTATGCCTTCAGAATACAAAGATTTTTCAGCATAATGAAGGGCTCTGCCAGACATGCGAATGCCCATTCTGCTATGTTGTGGACTTACTTGGTAAGTATCACTAAAAAACAAACTCTTTTGCGCTAAGGTAAAACGTGCATCTTGATAAGCCAATATCAACGGGATTTTTATTGGCGATGAAAAGAGTTTTGCCATATTCAAGTATTGTAAGATAAGCGCGTCTCGTTTTCTGGCGTTCAATTTGCTGGAGTTCAACGTGGCCTCGCGAACATGTGAACGACGGTCTGAGCTAGGTTTTAATAGCGTGAAACGGCTTCCAACGGTTAAACCTTCTCCAAAACCACTTAAGCCCCCTGTCTGTTCTTTAAACACATCACATACACTTCCATAATATTTAGGCGCATCTATACCACCAGAAAATGCGACATAATATCGTAATCCAAAAGATGTAGAGGGTACGCGTAACCTATCACCTACCTTAAGTTCAAGTAAATCTGTCGCTTTATGTTTTCTGTCATTGATGAAAACGTCGTCACACGCCCCAGTGACCGAGCATGTCGTTGTTGACTCTGCAAATAGGGTAAGCTCGCCTATACACTCAAGCGCTGCACTATTCTCCTCTGGTAAATTATTCACAATCGCGTTGGCTAAATGATAACTGACCCAATCCATTGGACCAGACTGAGTGTTACCCAAAAATTGGCAAAACTTCCGTCCGCTGTCTACCAACTGAATATGAAAACCACATTGCTCAATGCTAAACATAAAGAATAACGCTACTTAACAGCACAATATGTGTTCTCTCGTTGCTGAATTTCAACAAACTCATCGTCATCAATTGCAAAAAATTCGACCGTATCTCCCACTTTAAAGGTGATCTTAGCAACTTGGTCATGCAAATTTTGATGATGAGACTGTTTATTAATAGATGAATCTAGACTAAGTGGGGTGTAGCCAACAATATGCCATCCCCCTTGAGATTGTTGTGGATATATTGCCGTTTGCTTATCTGCTATCGCCACCGCACCTGCCGGCACCTTAGTTCTGGGCGAAGACAAACGCGGCGTATTCAATTTATCGGATAATTCTCCTAAGTAGGCAAAATTAGGCAAAAAGCCAACGGCATATACCTTATAGGAACAGCTATTGTGCAAAGTTACGAGGGCAGATTCGCTGATGTTATGCAAATCACATACAGCACTTACGTCATGCGGTCTCGATGGGTCATCACCACCATAAAGCACCGGAATACGACGAATGAGAGCATTTGGACTGCGCCCGGTATCACTCATACCTATTTTGCTCAATTCATTTAGTGTTTCGCGAACATAGGTTTTGACTAGCCACTGGTCAGCCAAAAATATGTTATAGGTAATTAAGAGTGTTTCAAATGCTGGCGTTAAGTCGATTAACCATGTAGGTTTAGCGTTAAGTATATGGTTGAATATACTCGAAATCATGGCATTTTTGTCGTTCAATGACAATGTCGTATGTTGGCTCTGTTCAGGCAAACCGACACAACTTTTAGCATTTGCAAAACAAACTAACAAAGCATCTTCTGCTACTACCTGCAATTCAAGGTCATTGTGCAACATGTAACGCCCTAATCACTCAACAACATGCGGATCTTTTTTACAACACTTAGGGCTTCAGGATTGTCCCCATGCACACATAGGCTATTTATCTTCAGGTGTATTTGCTCTCCAGAATTTGTGGTAACTGTCCCCGAGTCTATTAACGCTTTTGCTTGGGCTAGCGTTTGTTGCGCATTTAAGACTGCCCCCGCGCCTTGACGTGATTGCAGTCGACCAGAGGCTGTATACCGTCTATCTGCAAAGGCCTCATACATCAACGACACATTGTATTTTTCAGCAATTTCAATTTGCCTATCGTTGTTAGCTAACGACTGAATCATAAGAGGGTATTGCGTGTGGTATTCATGTATTGCAACCGCAATATCTTCAAATACTTCGGTATCTTTCATCATATCGTTATACAAAGCGCCATGAGGCTTTACATATTTAACATGCAAACCTTGGCATTTTGCCATCCCTTCTAATGTAGCAATTTGTGCGTGAATAATTGGTACTAAATCTTCTCTTGGAATGCTCATACTACGTCGCCCAAACCCTTGCAAATCTGGGTACGATGGATGTGCCCCAATATCAACGCCATATTGTTTCGCCAATGAAAGCGTAGCCTGCATCGTTTTGGCATCGCCAGCATGATACCCGCAGGCAATATTCGCTTGGTCAATATATGGCATGACATCAGCGTCAACGTCTTGTTGCCAATTGCCATAGTTCTCGCCTAAATCTGCATTTAATTTCATTGTGGCTACTTGCTCAATCATTGATATACTGCGCGCATACTAACATGAGATGAAATAGATGCTAACTCCCGGTAAATATAACCAACTGAAAGTCCTAGAAACCCTGCCAATGGGCGTATACGCAATCGACAACGAACAAGATTCAGAAGACAAGGTATTTATTCCGTATGTTAGTGATAGCTATACTGAAGGCCAAATAATTCAGGCTTTTGTATATTACAACGAAGACGGCGAGCTGCAAGGCACATGCGACAACGTAAAATTGAGCATGGGTCAATTTGTTTCCCTAAAGGTTAAATCGATTATCCGAGCGGGTGCATTTATAGATTGGGGGATTAAGCCTGATCTTTTCATGCCAAGAGACCATTTACACAGTAAAGTACAAGAAAACATGCAAACGATCGTTACCCTCTTTCATGATCCGTACAAAAAACAATTAGCCGCAAGCAGCAAAATTGAGAAATACTTGGCTGATGCACCCGAAAACTGGGACTACACACAACAAGTAGATTTACTCATTTACGCAGAAACCCCCCTTGGATTTAAGGCTATCGTCGATCAAAAATATGCTGGTTTGCTGTATAAAAGTGAATTGTTCAAACGAGTACGGATAGGTCAATCAATGACTGGGTTCATTAAGCAAATACGCAGCGACGGTAAGATTGATCTGCAATTACAGCGTCAAGATCAAGGCGGGAGAAAAGATCTTGTTAGCCAAATTTTAGATGATTTACAGGCGCATGACGGCATTTCAAGTTTAACGGATAAAAGTAGTCCTGAAGATATTCAACATCGCTTTAACGTAAGCAAAAACGCATACAAAAAGGCTATTGGTCAGTTATATAAGGACAAAAAGATAGTTATTCATAAAACGCATATAAGCCTAGTTTAAATGATACATTGCGCTGATGAGTAGTAATGGCTTGAAATACTGTTTCATTTTTATATAGAATGAAACAGTATTTCATTATTGCGACAGAGAAAGCCTTTGCCTAAATCAACGAGCATCAATAAATTAATTGAAAAGCAATATGCAAGCCTTTCACCCAATGCCCGAAATATCGCTAACTTTATTCAACAAAACCCCTTAGCGGTCATTACTATGTCCGTTGCCGATATTGCAGCAGCGTCCAAAACCTCAAAAGCAACGGTCAGCAGATTCTTTAGACAACTTGGTTACGAATCGCATCAAGATGCAAAAAGCACCATGCTTCAAAAACGTGACAAAGGCTTTCCCGTCGCTCAAGCGGGTAACAAAAATGACAGTTTCTCTCAAGAAATAGCGAATTTGGAATCCAGCTTTCAAGGCTTATCAGATAACGAAATTGACGATGTAGCCAGAAAGATATCCAGTGCTAAACGTGTGATAATATTTGGTTATCGGAATTCGTATCCGATGGCTATTAACTTTCGCCAACAACTCAAACAATTGCGTGAAAACGTATTTTTGTTACCTCAACCTGGACAGACTATTTCCGAAGATGTCGTTGGCTTCACCAACGATGACTTTATTATCTTGCTCGGCTTTAGACGACGCCCTAGAATTTTTCCTAAGCTGGTTGAGCAATTAAATGGCAAAACTACCTTGTTGTTAGCGGATCCAAGTGGTCAAGTATTTAATCAACAAGTCTCTCACTTGTTTGTGTGTCAATTGGGCCAATCTCAGCCATTCGATAGTTACGCTGCGCCGATGGCCGTCATTTCGTTGATATGCAATCGCGTATTTAAATACTGTGCAGGCGAAGGGCAACAACGCGCAGCGGCGATATCCGATCTCTACAACGAATTTGACGAGTTGTCATAGTCCACACATCACGCATGTTTTGAATTCATGCAATGATCATCGCTATTATTTTATTGACCAAACAGTCAAGTTTCACTTGACATTGAAGTGAAACAATTGTTTCATATGCATATAATGCTAAAGGTTTCGTTTTCTACGTTTACTTTGCGCCTACTTGACTAAAAGTAGCAGTACCAAATTCAGTACAATTAACAGACTCTAAACACTGTAGGATACTCAAATAACATGGCATCTCCTTTTGTCACACATGCACCTGCGCTTGAAACATCCAGCGTAGATAAAAACCAAACACTCTATGGTTTACGTTTAGCCGTCAAAGATTTATTTCACGTGGCCGGAGAAGCAACTAGTGCGGGTAACCCTGATTGGTTAAAAAGTCATGACATTCCGCAGCAGACACATAGTAGTGTGCTCAAACTACTAAGTTTAGGTGCACGATATGTAGGTAAAACAGTGACAGATGAGTTGGCATACAGTTTAAATGGTCAAAATATCCATTATGGTACACCAAGCAACCCGAGCAACCCCGACAGGCTACCAGGCGGCTCATCGAGTGGCTCAGCCGTCGCTGTTGCCAGTAATCAAGCTGACATTGGCTTAGGCACAGATACCGGTGGGTCTATTCGTGTACCGTCAAGTTACAACGGCTTATATGGCATGCGCCCTTCACATGGCGTTATCGCCACAGATAACATGGTTGCGTTAGCGCCATCATTTGACACCGTCGGCATAATGAGTAAGGAATTGGCAGTCTTGGAAGACGTAATGACTGCCATTATTCAAATAAGCGATGAGTATCAAACAAAATCTAAGGTTGGCGATGCTCGAATAAAAGCCGATATCACTAATGTTAAATTTGGTGTCGTAGATGCATTCGTTGATTCAGCACAGCACCGCGATCAGATAAACACATGGTTAAGCAAACTCTCAGATAAAAATATTGCATGCTCGTCAATCGATATCGATCTAAATTTGTATCCGTTATCAGACACATTTAAAGTGTTGCAAGGCGCAGAGATTTGGCAACAACATGGAAATTGGCTAACTGAACAGCAACCCAATATTGCCCCAGATATCAAGTCACGCTTTGATTGGTGTAGTACAATCACTGCCGAGCAAGTGAAGGCCGCAAAAATAAGCCAAAACGCATTTTGCGTATACCTTGCGAAAACATTTGAAAACATAGATTTTATTTTATTACCGACGACACCAGGTATAGCGCCGTTGTTGAATGCGTCTGCCGATAGCCTTGCTGCATATCGGAATACATTACTCAATTTAACTGCATTTGCTGGATTGGCAGGTTTACCACAAATTCATCTCCCCAAATTTATATATAACGAAGCACCATGTGGCGTATCAATTATTGGGCCTAAACATAGCGATATAACACTAATGAAAATGGCGCAATTACTGGATGGAATTAAATAATGAAGACATCTAAAGTAGCCTTTACCGCACCGCACTTTGCTGCTGCAAGTGTAGGCAATCAAATATTGGTACAAGGCGGTACAGCAATCGAGGCAATGGTTGCTGCAGCAGCCTCTATTGCAGTTGAATATCCGCACATGAATGGCTTAGGCGGCGACGGATTTTGGTTAATTAGTGAGCCCGGCAAACAACCCATTGCTATTGACGCATGTGGCGTAGCCGCTAAAAATGCGACCATCGAGTACTACGCTAACCAGAATATTAAAAATGCAATTCCGTCCAGAGGTGCAAACGCTGCTGTCACCATGGCAGGTGCGGTTGCCGGTTGGGAGAAAGCCTTGTCCATAAGCAAAGAGTGGCAAACACCCATTGCTTTATCAAAAC
Source organism: Agaribacter marinus (assembly GCF_030160655.1). Lineage (GTDB taxonomy): Bacteria > Pseudomonadota > Gammaproteobacteria > Enterobacterales > Alteromonadaceae > Glaciecola > Glaciecola marina. Next base: position 523,134 of record NZ_BSOT01000005.1, on the reverse strand, counting down.
TATTAGACACTGCGATTAGCCAGGCAAAATGGGGAATAGAAGTCACACAGAGCTTGTCGGATGCCAGCGTTAAGACCTTTGATGATTTGGCAGTTGACCCACATTTTTCGCCATTTTTAATTAAAGGTAAAGCACTCAAAAAAGGCAAAATACTAAAACTAAGCGCATTGTCAAATACGCTAGAAACGCTTTCTAAAAACGGTTTAAATGATTTTTATAGCGGCGAAATTGCTGAAAAACTAGCAGCAGACTTACAAGCCGCTGGCTCACCAATCACCATTGAAGATTTTCGTGACTATAAAGCGGACCTCATGACCCCTTTGTCGATAACGATTAGCAAAGGTCAATTATACAATTTACCCGCCCCGACCCAAGGCATTGCGTCATTATTAACCCTTGCGATTTACGACAAACTAGTTGCTAAGGTCTCGTCCGATGCAGACATGGTGCATCTATTAATCGAGTGCACTAAACAAGCATTTATCTTGCGTGATAAATATGTCACGGATCAATCAAGAATGGAAATTGATTTACAATCTTTATTGACTGACGAATACATCACACAATTGGCCAGCAACATCAATACATCCAAAGCCCTGCCTTGGCCATACCAGGCAAAACATGGCGATACCATATGGATGGGCGCATGCGATAGGAACGGGCGAATGGTGAGCTATATACAGAGCCTTTACTGGGAGTTTGGTAGCGGCGTTGTAAGTCCGTCGACAGGTATTGTTTGGAACAACCGCGGGACTTCATTTTCGTTGGACCGAAATAACAAACAGGCACTTAGGCCCGGACTCAAACCCTTCCATACGTTAAACCCAGCGTTTGCAGCGCTTAAAGACGGCAGACGCATGGTATATGGCACAATGGGTGGTGAAGGCCAACCACAAACTCAGGCTGCCCTATTTGCGCGACACGTATACCATAACCAACCACTAGACAAGGCTATCGCGCTTGGTCGCTGGTTACTTGGTAGAACCTGGGGCGATGCGTCACATAACTTAAAAGTAGAACGTGACTTAGCTGAGTATGTAGGTAAAGAATTGAGTGTTAGAGGACATGACATCGTCACTGTTGAAGAATGTAATGAATTAATGGGGCATGCTGGCGCCATTATTTTAAACGATAGCGGATTAGATGATACCACTATCAACGACAACAAACTTATCGCTGCTAGCGACCCTCGAAGTGATGGTAAAGCCATTGTCTCTGATGGACTTAATCAAACAACATTGCAGAATACATAAGGCATTTTAATGGATTTTATTATTGAAAATATCCCAACCATACTGGCGCTCATGTGCACCGGCGTATTTGCTGGTCTATTAGCTGGTCTGCTCGGTGTAGGCGGGGGGATTGTAATTGTACCAGTATTATATTTTTTGTTTCAGGCCTTCGGTGTATCTCCTGAGTCGGCCATGGTAATCGCTACCGCAACATCTTTAGCGACAATTGTTCCTACTTCAGTTAGTTCCATTAAGGCGCATAGTGCAAAAGGCAACGTAGACTTTAGCTTACTTAAAGTCTGGGGACCATTTATCCTTGCTGGCGTGCTTGTAGGTAGCTGGCTAGTGACACGCATAGATGGAAACTGGTTAACCATGTTATTTGGCGTAATCGCCACATTGTCTGCACTTAATATGCTATTTGGCAGCAAAAAACCGTTGGTACAACAGTTGCCTGGTACAGCAGGGCAATCCGTCATGGCGACAAACGTCGGGCTATTTAGCTCGCTTGTTGGTATTGGTGGCGGTACCTTAACTGTACCCATTCTCACTTTTTGCAATTACCCCGCGCACAAAGCGGTTGGGACGGCCGCTGCCGTTGGTTTACTTATTTCACTTCCTGCCGCGTTTACCATGCTAGTTGTCGGCACAACGCCTATCGACGCACCTTTTGGCACCTTTGGCCTAGTAAACCTTATCGGCTTCATTTGTATCGTGCCACTGACTGTATTATTTGCGCCGTTAGGGGCTTCTCTTGCCAACAAACTCGATGCGCAAAAGTTAAAGAAAATATTTGCGGTGGTATTAATGATCACTGGTGTACGTATGCTCGGCCAACTCTTTTTATAGGACTAAATGATGAAAACATTATCTCCCCCCCCTCGTTTGCTCATGGGACCCGGCCCCATAAATTGTTACCCGCGTGTACTTACAGCAATGTCGACTCAGTTAGTTGGTCAGTATGATCCGGTGATGACCGGATACATGAACGAAGTGATGGCCTTATATCGTCAGGTTTTTATGACGCAAAACAAACAAACCTTTTTGGTCGACGGCACCTCAAGAGCTGGGATAGAGGCAGTACTGGTGTCTGCAATCGAACCTGGCGACAAAGTGCTAGTACCTATTTTTGGACGCTTTGGTCACTTGTTAGCTGAAATCGCCGAGCGTTGCGACGCAGATGTCCACACTATCGAAGTAGAATGGGGACAAGTATTTACCCCAGAACAAATTGAAGACGCGATTAAACGTGTTCAGCCAAAAATGCTTGCCATTGTGCAAGGTGATACATCAACCACCATGTTACAACCGCTTGAACATTTGGGTGAAATTTGTCGGCGCCATGATGTACTGTTTTATAGCGACGCGACCGCCTCTATTGGCGGCAACCCTTTCGAAACTGACAAATGGCAGCTAGACGCCGTGTCTGTTGGTTTACAAAAATGTCTGGGCGGGCCGTCAGGTAGTGCGCCAATCACATTAAATGAACGCTATGTAGAGTTAGTGGGCAAGCGTCGTCATGTCGAAGCTGGCATTCGTAGCAGTCATCATGAAAATGGAAAATCCTCTCGTATCCGCTCAAATTACTTTGATTTACCCATGATCATGGATTATTGGGGTAGCGAGCGACTTAATCACCATACTGAGGCAGCGTCGATGCTCTATTGTGCAAGAGAGTGCGCAATAAATTTAATTGAAGAAGGCATTGAAAATACTATCGTTCGTCACAAAGTCGCTGGCGACGCTATGTTGGCTGGCGTAAAAGCGCTAAACCTAATGCCATTTGGTGATTTGGCGCACAAAATGCACAATGTTGTGGGCGTATATATACCTGATTGTGTAGACGGCGAAACTATACGTCATCAAATGCTGCACGATTTTAATATTGAAATTGGTACAAGTTTTGGCCCTCTACAAGGCAAAATATGGCGAATTGGCACAATGGGCTACAACGCAAGGCCAGATGCTGTGTATCAAACTTTACAATCATTAGAAACAGTATTACGTAGAAATGGACACGCGATGCCACTAGGTGAAGCGGTTGACAACGCTTATGCCGTGTATGCATCTGAACATTCAACAGCAAAAAACACAGATGAGGAGAAATAATGACGCACTATGCTGAATTAGCTCAGCGTGTGATGGATTATTGCGATGACTTAGGCAAAATAAGCCAATCTATTGATTATATTGACCGGCGTTATTTGAGCCAAGAACATCGTCTAGCGAACGACCTTTCCGCACAATGGGCACGAAATGCAGGTATGCAATCTTGGCAGGATACTGCGGGCAATTTTTGGGCGCGCTACCCATGTGACGATATAGATGCGCCCCGTTTCTTAATTGGCAGTCATTTAGACACTGTGCCTAATGGCGGAAAGTATGATGGCATGTTGGGCGTCGTTTTACCGCTAGTTTTCTTACAATATTGTCACCAGCAGAATATCAAGTTTCCATTCCATATTGATGTTATTGGTTTTGGTGACGAAGAAGGCACGCGTTTTGGATCCACTCTACTTGGAAGCCGCGCGTTAACAGGAAAGTGGCAAGCAGAATGGGCAGAGCTGCGTGATGTACATAACGTTAAACTCGCCCAAGCATTGCAGACATTTGGCCTGTCATTTGACAATGTAAAAAACGCCGAGTTGTCACCACACAATATTCTTGGTTACTTTGAAATACACATTGAACAAGGCCCGGTATTAGAGGCAAACGATCTACCTGTTGGCATTGTAAATGCAATCGCTGGCGCGAGGCGATTTAAGTTTTCTTTGGCAGGTTGTGCAGGTCACGCCGGCACTGTACCTATGCAATTGAGGCAAGACACCTTAGTTGCCGCAAGTGAAATGATTTTAGATATCGAAAATCAGGCAACAGATGCTGGCCTAGTTGCCACTGTTGGTAAATTAGATAACAGTCCAAATGGCGTCAATGTGATTTCTGGAAATACTACATTTAGCTTAGACATCCGTAGCGACGACGATGCACTTCGCGACATTGTCGTCAATCAAATATTATGTAAATGCCAGGAGATTGGGAAGCGCAGAGGCATAACGGTTACATATGAAGAAACACATAGTGCGCCAGCGGTAACATGTGATCCGCGCCTACAAAAAACACTCGAAAATGCCATTGTTAGCCAAGGTATTTCACCCATGACCTTATTTTCCGGCGCAGGTCACGATGCGATGGCAATGGCTGAACTTTGTCCTGTCGCCATGCTATTTACTCGCTGTGAAAAAGGCATCAGTCATAACCCCAAAGAAGCGATTGACGTAAATGACGTTGCTACGACGCTGGGCGTTTTTGATGACTTCATGCAGCAACTTTCCGCAAATTCTTACACTAATACGCCTGAGGTAGCATAAAATGACAACTATTTGTATACCAAGAATCTACAACGACAAAGAAGGAAAAAGTCACTTCGGTGAAGTAAAGGTGGCATTGTCTGATGGCGGCCCGATCGGCCTATTGTCAGAAAAATTCAACGCTGGAAAAGTCATTTTTAGAGAAACACCTGCAGATTATGATTTCAAATGGCACCCCGCGCCCGCCAGGCAATTGATGTTTATTTTAAAAGGCAGCGCCGAATTCACAGTTTCATCAGGTGAAAAGAAGATCTTCAGCGGAGGTGATATATTACTACTCGAAGATACTGAAGGTGATGGACATTGTAGCAAAGCCTTAAACAATGAAGTTAGGCATTCAATTTTTGTGACAGTACCCGATGGCATTGACCTTAGCTAATACTAGGGCTTGTTGATCTTTGCTGTACTCCTCGCATTTCATTTTCTGGTAGAAAAACACATTGAGCCTCAAGAGGAAGCGTTCATTCGCTTGCTCACGAGGCCTGCACCAAAAACACAAATCAACCTCCCTAAAAAAGTGCAACATTACTCGCACATACAAAATTCCGTGTGATATTTTTGTTACATAATCGTATTGTCATTTTTATATTTTAAATTTCAATAACTTATAAAATCCAAAATCCTGACCATTTGTACAACTATTTGGCATTCTATCTGCTATACAAACACAGTAATTAGGAAACCAACACAATGGATTAGTTCATTCGCGTTTGACATGCCAAATTTAAGAAACCAAGCTTGTCACTCGCAATAAGTCACCAGACTAGACACATTCAAGAGGAATAACGTGAATACACATAAATTTAAACGCAGTCGATTGGCGATTGCACTTGCCAGTATCAGTTTAATTTCAACGTCAATCAATGCACAAGAAGCTGAAGATACTGAATTAGTCGAGCGGATCGAAGTCACAGGCTCTTTAGGCAGTCTGCCAGGACAAGATGTAGAATCTGTATTCGGTTTTGGTAAGTCTATTTTGGAAACGCCACGCTCTGCTTCTACCATTTCTGAAGCACAATTAACGCGTTTTAACGTGTCAGATATTGATGAGTTGGTAGCTTTTACGCCAGGCACATTTACCCAGTCATTTTTTGGTGTAGCAGGTTCATTGGATGTCCGCGGTACACCCGGAGAAACATACTTTAGAGGTGTTCGACGCTTAGATAACCCAGGCAACTACCCTACTCCCATTGGCGCATCAAGCCGAGTAGATATTGTTCGTGGCCCTGCGTCGCCAATATACGGCCCAGCCAAAATAGGTGGTTACCTAAACTTCAACCCAAAATCGGCCAAAGTAGGTCGAGGTGAATATTTAGAAGAGCCCACAGGCGCTTTGTCATATACGACGGGTACGTGGGATAAAAACGTAATTACCGCTGAAGTGGGTGGCCCTTCCAAAATAGGTAGCAAAGATTTTGGTTATTACTTATACGGAGAAATTGAAAACTCTGACAGTTTCTATCGCAACAGTGAGACAGACCAAACGGTCATTCAGGCCGCATTTGATATGGATCTCACCGACAACCTTAGTATTGAATTTGGTGGTATGTACCACAAATACGATGGCAACCAAAACGCGGGTTGGAACCGTGCGACACAAGACTTAATTGATAACGGTACGTATATTACGGGTAACGCGCGCCCATTGGACGCCGACGGCGATGGCTCAATATCACACTTTGAGTATTTTGCTGGTGGTTTATTTGTCGGCGTAGATAACCCGTTGACCGAAGATGGTAGCAGCTTTGGTGAATCGCTTGCGTTAGTTGGCGTAGGCACAACGCAATTAGGTCGAGATCAAACACTTATCGCGGCCGACGACGTGCTAGAAAATGAAGTGACAACGCTTTATTTTGACGCCATTTATTATACCGACTCGGGTTGGGAATTTAAAAACCAGATGTTCTATGAGGAATACCAAAACCTGAATGAAAATGCCTATGGTTTTTCTCAATTCCATGACGCTTTTGTATTTGAAGAGAAGTTTATTGCGTCTTTCGACTTTGAATCCGGCGATTTATATGGCCAAGTACAAATTTCACCATCACTTCGTTATACCGATTTTAGAAGTGGTGATGACTTTATTAACGAATACTTCGATCGCCGAGACTTAACCGGCCCATCAACTGCGCTTGATAGACGTTTACTTGCCACACGTATCGACAATCAATTTTCTAACTACGATGATGGTAAGTATTTAAACCTTGGTATTGCTGCAATGACAGATCTTACTTGGGAGTGGGGCCTTAACTTTGTTCTAGGCGTTCGATATGACTCTGTTGATGTAGAGAGCACGACACCAGGTGGATTAACGCTGTTTGGTGGTTCAGATGACGTGTATGCCGAAGATTCTGAAAATGGTACGTCTTGGAATGCCAGTGTGTCTTACAAAACACCTTTTGGCTTAATTCCGTACATTACCATTGCTGAGCAATCAACCATTATTGCGGGTCAAGGTGCCAATATTGATGTCGAAAATATTCCAGGTGGCTTTTTTGATACTTCGGAACTATTTGAATACGGTGTTAAAGGCTCTTTCTTAGATGATAGTCTTTACTTTGCTATTTCTGTTTACGAACAGGAAAGAACAGACATCAATGCCCAATCAACGGTCACCAACAACACCACAAATAATGAAGGTACTGAAGTTGAGTTACGTTGGGTTGTTAATGAGCAACTAGTCGTTACCGCTGGTTATACCCAAGTTGAAGTCGTTAACCTTACGGTTGTTGATGGCGGAGGTTTCCAATTTAGCTTCTTGGGTGCAGAAGACTTCCCATTGATTGCAGATCCATCAATCTTCTTCGGTGGTACACCTAATGGAAACGCTGCATACAACAATACTAGTGCAGTCAAAGCGGGTATACCTGAGAACATATACTCTCTTACCGCTACTTATGATTTCCAAAATGGGTTTGCAACAAGTCTGAGTATTGTTGATGTGGACGAAGTAGCTTCTGGCTTTTCTGGTGCGTTAACACTGCCCGCTTACACATTGGTGAATGCAGGCATGTCTTATGAAACAGATGATTGGAGTCTTAACTTCACACTCAAAAATGCAACGAACGAAGATTACTTCCGTTCTAACTTCCCTGACCTATTCGGTACTCAAATTGTGTTGCCAGAGTTACCACGTCATTGGAATGCAAAGTTTGCCTATAAGTTCTAAGAACGTTCTCCCTTAGATTGGCAAAGGCGCATCATTTGATGCGCCTTCTTTATATTACTCTTTACGCAATATGTTCATTCGAAGAGTACATTACTTTGGGGCCATCAAATAACTTAAACAATCTTTCGTGTTCTGAGCGACTGAAAGTATCAGTTCGGTGTGGATATTCCTTTATCCAGTCAATAAGCATATTCAAATTAGCGTCTTGTACTTCCTTAGATTTATATTTATGAGGTTCCCACGGCCGTGATTTAGCGTTCTCAATGCAAGCGTCAGTGGAAAGGTTGAGATAAATGATGTTTGACGCTTCAGGCAATACTATTTCAAGCAAATCAGAATAACACCCTTCTACAACCCACGACGCATTGCTCTTTAGGAATCGACCAATTTGATTTCGGGCGTCGCGAATTGAACGGCGCACGGGCGGTGAACTTGGCTCCCATGCAATGGTGTCCAAATCCAAGTGAGCAATTAGCTTTTGTTTAGCAATGGTTGACGCGAGCGTAGACTTACCCGAACCTGAATTACCAAAAATAACAGTTTTTGTCATGAATATCCTCGTATCAGAAGACGCTTTACACAAAAAAAACGATGCCCTACAAGGACATCGCTTTAATATGAGAAATAATGTTTAACTGGACGCGCTACACCATGTATTTATGTTTAGCACGATAACCATAAAAACAAATAACAGCGAAACATATTAACGGTAAAACAAAGGACGTCTGCACTGACGGTATACTACCGATAATCGAATCACCGTCAATCATTGTGCCTTGTAATGGCGGCATTAACGCACCGCCAACAATTGCCATAACCAAACCAGCAGACGCTAAACTAGCGTCGTCACCTGTATCTTTTAGTGCAATACCATAAATAGTTGGGAACATTAAAGACATACAAGCAGACGTCGCAATTAGGCAATACAATCCAAGCATCCCACCAATGAATATAGTCCCTAAGGTTAACACTCCGCCACCTAAGGCTAATACCATCAGCAAGTTTCCTGGGCGTATAAAACCAAGTAAAAATGTACAAATAAAGCGACTACATAAGAATATCCCCATGGCGACCATATTGTATTGCTGTGCTTCTGAAGCAGTAAGCCCTACCGATGTCATTCCATAGTGAATCACAAAGGTCCAACACATAATTTGTGCGCCAACATAAAATGCTTGTGCAATAACCCCTTCTCGGTAACGTCCATTACCAATCAAACGCAAAAATGTTTGCTTGAGTTCATTCACCGTCAGCGGGTTGTCATTGGATATAGTTTTAGGCAATTTACTAAATAAAAACACTAGCAATAATACACTCACAATAACAGCAATAGCGATGTAAGGACCTCTAACCGTTATTAAATCTGCCGCTTGCATGGCTTGATGTTCAACTGGATTAGTGACTGCATAATTAGATAATGCCTCTGTGAGTTTGCCATCGACCGCAGAGGGCAACATCTCAGCATATTCTGGATTAGCAGCCCTTTCTTGCTCTCTAAACTCTTCAACCTGTAGCTCGCTCAATATATAACTAGACGCCACAAACATACCAGCTAAGGATCCGATAGGGTTAAAGGCCTGCGCTAAGTTTAAGCGTTGAGTCGCGGTATCTGGATGCCCCATGGACAAAACGTAAGGGTTAGCAGTGGTTTCTAAGAGCGCTAAGCCACAGGTCAATATCCATAACGCCGCCAGAAAATAAGTAAATTCCATATAAATTGACGCAGGAATAAATAGCGTTGCACCAGTCGCATATAAGGCTAACCCTAAAACAATACCCGACTTATACGAAAAGCGTCGAATAAATATAGCGGCAGGGATCGCCATAATTCCGTAGCCTAAATAAAACGCAAACTGCACTAAACTGCTTTGCGCATTTGAAATAAGAAAAATATCTTTAAATGCCTTTACTAATGGGTTGGTCACATCATTTGCAAAGCCCCATAAAGGAAATAACATTCCGACCAAAATGAAGGGTAAAATATATTTTGCTTCGAGTACTTTTACAGACTTAGAAGTCGAGTTAGAATCTTGAGAACGAGTTGTCGCTGTCTCTAGTGTTTTGTTATCAGCGGTGTGTTGCGTATCCATTGGTGCCTATACCTTATCCGTATTGAACTTTTTGTTCTATTAACTTTATATATAAACATATAGAATCAAAAAAGATGTTACATCGTTTAACATTGCTTTTACAATATACTGATTTACATTCGGTGTCGAGTTATTTGATATTGCTAAATGGTCATAGATAAGCAATGTATAAACATGTTATATTTTTTATATATAATTAATCATTTTTAAATAGAAACAAAAAAGAATGTTAAAAAGCGATAAAGCTACACGAAAAACCCTTAAAGTTCACAGCGATGACAACGTTGTAGTGTCTATATTCGCACTATCTTCAGGTGAGGTGATTAATACAGAATCGCCAAGTGCTCAGTCATTTAGACTAAAACAAGACGTGCCTGCTGGGCATAAGATTGCGATTTGCAATATTAAGAAAAATGAACATGTTTACAAATACGGTTTTTCAATCGGTAAGGCAACACAAGACATAGCCATCGGTGAACATATTCATAGTCATAATTTGTCTACTCAACTCAATGGTTCAGAAACCTATACATTTAAACAAGATTTTGTCGATACTAACAGCTTGTCAAACATGCCGACGTTTGAGGGCTACCGGCGTAGCAATGGCAAAGTAGGCATTCGCAATGAAATTTGGATAGTGAATACTGTGGGTTGCGTAAATAATGCTGCACGCCGTATAGCAGATATGTGTAAAAAAGCCTACCCTGAAAAAGCAGATGACTACATTGCACAAACTCACCCGTTTGGTTGCTCTCAACTAGGTGACGATCTCAATAACACACGAAAAGTTTTGCAAAGTTTAGTACTGAATCCAAATGCTGGCGGCGTGTTAGTCATAGGCTTAGGGTGTGAAAACAATCAACTTGATGCATTTATCAATGGTATTGATGGTCTTGATACTTCTCGCATTCGTTTTTTCAACTCTCAACAAGTAGACGACGAAATTGAAGAAGGTATGCGCCATGTTGAAGCATTACTAGCAGTAATGGCAGATGATAAACGCGAAACTGTGCCTGTAAGTGAACTGACCTTGGGCATGAAATGCGGTGGTTCTGATGGCTTCAGCGGATTAACAGCAAATGCCATAGTGGGTAGAATCTCAGATAAATTGACACAATATGGTGGCCGAGTAATACTCACTGAAACGCCTGAAATGTTTGGTGCTGAACAAGTGCTCATGGACCGCGCAAATTCAAAAGTAACCTATGATAAAATTGTCGCTCTCGTCCAAGAGTTTAAAGACTACTTCATTAAAAATAACCAACCTATTTATGAAAACCCTTCTCCGGGCAATAAAGCAGGTGGTTTAACTACTTTAGAGGAAAAATCATTAGGGGCCATTCAGAAAGGCGGCCAAGCAGAAGTGAATGAAGTTATTGCTTATGGAGAGTCCACTGCAGGCGGTAGAGGGCTGACCTTACTTCAAGCACCTGGCAATGATGCAGTATCTTCAACCGCATTAGCAGCAGCCGGCGCTAACATGGTCTTATTTACAACAGGACGCGGCACACCTTTAGGCTTTCCAGTACCAACGGTAAAAATATCCTCAAATTCTGACCTAGCGACACGTAAAAGACATTGGATAGATTTTAATGCTGGCGCAATTTTAGACGCCCAACAAAACATTGACGAATGCGCCAATGATTTATTTAGCTATATTTTAGATGTTGCTTCAGGTCGCTTGACCCGCAACGAAGAAAATGACAATCGAGAAATCGCTATTTGGAAGAGTGGCGTCACGCTTTAGTTTTAATATCATAAAAAAAGGCCATTTTTTAGATGGCCTGTTAATTCTTAAAAGCGTCACTAATCTTGGTTTTCAGGATACCCTGAGGACCATGTACAATCTACGTCAGCGAATATTCTTCTTACTTGCTCAGCCAGTTCGACATTTAACGCGTTTTCAGCCCATTTCACATTTTTTTCAATATTAAGTGGGTTAGCGGTACCAACAACTGTCGACGCAATAGATGGGTGATTCATTGCATATTGTAACGCAAGCGCTGTAGGATCAACGCCTTGAGATACGCATAGTGCCACCGCTCTTTTACTCGCATCAAGTAATGCTTTACTGCCAGGATGCCACTCAGGCGCTCCTCGCTCAGTTAATAGCCCCATTCCTGTTGGGGAGGCGTTGATAATTCCAACACCAGCCTCATCTAGGCTCGGGATAATGTTTTTCAACGATATGTCATGCAATCCATGTCGACAATAAGTCAATATACAGTCTATATCGAACGCTTCTATAGATTCACTAAATACCTTTAAAGGATATCCTGTAACGCCAATATAACGAATATGGCCTTCATCCTTTAACGCTTGTAGGCAGGGTAACGCTTCATCTTTAACCTGTTGCATGTTACCGAACTCAATGTCATGCAAAAATAAGATATCTACGTTATCTACACCGAGTCGATTGCAACTTTCGGTAAGGCTTTGTCTGATACGTTTTTCTGAAAAATCAAAATCAGGAAAATCCGGCCCGTAGCGACCAGCTTTAGTAGACAAAATATACTTGTCTCTCGAAATACCTTTTAGCGCTTTCCCTAATACGGTTTCTGCGACTGTCGCACCATAATATGGCGACACGTCAATGTAATTCACACCTAGATCAAGTGCCTTATGCACTGTTTTAATACCATCTTTTTCGCTGATGTTGCGAAACACGCTACCTAATGGTGATGCACCATAGCTAACTGTGGATAATTTAAGGTTAGTTTTGCCTAATTGGCGATATTGCATATCTACTCCTCAACCAATTAACTTTCTGACAACTGATAAAAACGCACCGCATTGCCACCCATAATATCTTCGACGTGTGCTGGGTAATTATCAGTAATGTATTGCTCGACGATGTTCACCACAGTCTTATACTTCGCGGCCAATAAACAAACAGGCCAATCAGAGCCAAACATAATACGCTCAGGCCCAAATACCTTAAATACATGTTCTATATAGGGGATTAATTGCGCTACTGTCCAATCGTCATGACTCGCTTCGGTCACCATCCCCGACAATTTACAGAATACATTTTTATGCGCCGCTAAGGCTTTCATGCCCACTTGCCAGCTTTCAATATTTGTCGCATTTTTTATTTCTGGTTTTGCAATATGATCTACGACAATACGCATATCTTTTGGGAGCTGAGGCAGTAATTCTATGCATTGGGGAAGTTGTTTTGCAAAAACCAAAATATCATATGCATAGTTCTGTTCATATAGAATGCACAAACCACGAATGAACTCAGCTGATAGCATAAATCTCGGATCAGCCTCATCTTGAACTACATGCCTGAAGCCCTTAAGACATTTGTTTTGTCTAAATTCTTGTAATGTATCAGTCAAGTGTTCAGAACGAAGATCTGCCCAGCCAACAACACCTTTTATAAGTTCGCTATCCTCCGCCAGCTTTATTAACCAGCGTGTTTCATCCAAACTCTGACGGGCTTGAACTGCGACACTTGCCTCAATATTGGATTGCTCTAATGTATGTTTTAGGTCGTTTGGTAAAAAATCGTGCATTAATACACGTTCATTTTCACCAATCCAAGCATAGTCTTTCGCTTGGTATTCCCATAAGTGATGATGTGCATCGACTCTCATGTTACATCCATTTATATATCAGTATTTTTAAGTTATATATCCATTTCTATAACAGCTTTGATCACGCCTGAATCAGGGTTTGCCCATAGAGGAAATAAATCAACAAACTCACTAAATTTACCAGTATGCGTAATTAAAGCACCACTTTTAACCTTGCCATCTTTTAGTGACTGTACAACATGTTCAAAGTCTTCAACAGTAGCATTTCTGCTGCCAATTAACGTGGTTTCCCTTTTATGAAACTCAGGATCAGAAAAACAAATTTGTTTTTTGATAACGCTTACGAAAACTATCTTTCCGCCATGCGCCAAATTAGTAAAAGTAGATTCCATCGCATGCACATTTCCCGTGCAATCCATGATAACAGAAGGAAATTCACCGTCAGTAAGGTCAGACAATTGTTGGTGGATATCCTTGGTCGCATCTACAACACCATCCAAACCATACTCGTCTTTGCAAAAGGCTAGTTTTTCTTCAAGGATATCGGAAATGATAACCTTAGCACCCGTAGATTTCGCAAACTGAGCAGCACCAATACCGATTGGTCCAGCCCCCTGAACAAACACAGTATCTTCAGGTCCGATATCAGCACGACGCACTGCGTGGGCGCCAATCGCTAAACACTCTACAATTGCCATGTCATTAAAATCAAGGCCATCAGTGACCACAACAGCTGAACTTGGTACCGTTAAATATTCAGCCATACCACCGTCACGATGCACACCTAGTACTTCAATGTCGGTGCAACAATTTGTTTTACCTTTACGGCAAGCAACACACTTACCACAATGAATATAAGGAATAATGTAAACAGACGCACCTATGGGTAAATCAACGCCCTCGCCGACCGCGTCGATAACACCGGATAATTCATGCCCTAGTACCCTTGGATATTGAAAATATGGCTGATTGCCACCGAATGCATGAATATCGGTGCCGCATACGCCAATTGAACGAATTTTAACTAATACCTCACCTGCGTGAGCAGATGGTTTTTCAACCACTCGTTGTTCAAGCACTCCTGGCTCGATACACACAATAGTTTTCATTTTATGGAAGACCCCCAAAGCTTAAACGCACTTCGATGCACGCTAACAATGAAATCATAGCATTTATAAGACAAAAATCGAGCGTTATTTTTGTATGTAAAATATATTTTTTATATTTACTTGTAATATATGTTTAAGAATATTAATAAAGCACATAATAAAAATATTTTATGTATAAATAACAAACACTTAAAACTTCGCAATGATTATTTTACGATTCCAATAAAAAACAAAATTAATGAATGGGGATTTTCTAGGTAAATGAAATAGTCCTGAAATGAAAAAGAATTGTAAATTTACTGCAGTAAAAGTCGCTGATGTAGCAACAAATGACAATATTTAATTGTGTGCCGAAGCTTCTATCGAATAACAATATTATGACTATTGCAGGGCTCACATGAAACAAAGCGCCTGCAAATCAATGTGACGAGTAAGCACTTATTAGTAAACGACTAGCGAATAGCATTAAACAACATTCATTCGTAAACAGCACCTAAAGCTTACGAACAATGCCATAAGTTAACGCTTTAGAAATATCGTTCGCTGCGCTGCGTAGTTCATCTAATACTTCCTCTATACCCATTAACTCAGGATCTCGTTGAATATATGGAATGGTTAGCGCAGCTACCGCGTGATCAGTATCTATAATCGGGCATGACAAATCCGTAATTCCCATTACGAAAGCACTCGGTGCTCTAAAATATCCCTGTTTAGATACTTTTTTACATTCTTTAATAAACACTTGGATTTCGTCATCGCTATGATGCTTAGACAAGGTCTTTATCATAGATTCTTTTTTGGTTGTCGGTTGGCTAGAAAATAGTACTCGACCTGAGGCAGCGTTAACAATTGGCCGTCTATACCCTACTCTCACTGAGTATGACAAATTACTGGGCGTCTCGACACGAGAAATAACCACTATCTGCTCTTGAGACTCCACCGCTATATGACAAGACATACTTGTTTTCTCGGCTAACTCTCTCATTATTGGCTGCGCATACTCCAATATATCTTTAATTGGTTCATGTTCGGTACCCAATTGAAGCAACTTACGCGTTACCTGATACCCATCAGTGTCTTCACTCTTTTCAATGTAACCTCGTTGCTCTAATACTAAAATCATTCGGTAAATTTCAGCGTTAGATCGACCAAGACGTTCAGCAATAGAAGATGTGCTTTGTGGTGAAGAGTCCTTAGATAATAATTCAAGTATATCTAAACCTTTTTCCAATGCAGGTGCAGAATATTTCTTCTCTGAAGACGACAGACTCATTGTATTTCCTGTAATTTTACTTTTATTTTCTAATGTAGATATATGCTACCTGTCATCGTTTTTACAACATATGTAATTTAGCAGCATAGCTTTTAGCAGCTTAATATTAACGAGTTTTAGTAATATGTCGACATTTATCTATATCATTTGTTAATAACAAACATTAATTCACCAGCAAATAGCTCATAAATACAGCTATTTACAGGTAAATTACACGTGAGCCTCTACTCCCTACTCATCAATCTCGCTTATATCATTAAGCACAACATTATCAATATCCCACACATGACCGTCTCCTTGTGTCACCATATTAAGCTCAATGAAGGTGCCACTTTCAGGCCAATCAACAATGCCTTCGATGATTTTTTCTACTGCGATCCATTCTCCAACACTTGTCGTGCCATGCCAAGGACCTTGAGGGCTTCGCACATACTCGCCAGTATTATTCGTAAAGTGTGCAAAACCGCCAGCCCAACCAGTACCTGACACCCTTCTCATATCAAACGATAAACGGTACGTTTTACCTGCTTGCATGACATCATCTGGTAATATCGTGTGATCGACGAATATACCAATACGCCCATCGGTCGTATCTAAACGAGCACCGTAGTTACCATCTTTGGCCGCATCAGCAATAACGTCAATTGTTCCGGTAGAACCAAAAACCATCTGCCAATTGTCTAAATTACCATATTCAAAATCTGCATTCTCTCCCAATAGATTTTCTGGCGCTTGAGGCTCAGGCGTAATGTCTTCCAATTTGAAATCATCTGCATACCAAGTATTGCCCGCTGTACGTAAGTTGATCTCGATAAAAGTACCGACTTCAGGCCAATCTTGCCCCGTAAACTCTTTTTCAACCAAGAACCATTCACCCACATTAGTGCCGCCATACCATTGTTGCCCAGATGTCTTAAAGCCATCGGTATTATTCACGAATTGGGTAAAACCCCCAGCCCACGGGCCAGATGTTTGGTCAGAAGGTGTTGTACGTTTTAACCAAAACGATAGTTTGTATAGTTTATCTGGCTGCATAATATCAGTCGGTAAAACCGTTTGATCCATGACAATGCCAATTGCACCATCTGTCGCATCAAACTCTACACCAAAACGTCCAGTTCTTGCTGCTTCTTCTTTGACCTTCGCAAGACCAGTCGATCCATATGTTAAAGTCCAATCACCTAAATCACCGCGTTCAAACCCACCATTGTCAACAAATAAATTGCCTTCTTCTGGTTCTGGTGGTGTATAGGGAGAACGCACATTAAAGTTAAATACGTGGCTATCGACACCTGTGCGCCAATCCCCGCCAACCGAGCGCAATGCTGCAATCAGACGATAGTTATTACCAGAAGGTAAATCTTCTGCAAAGTTCAGCGTAATTTGTACAGTACCATCCCCTTCAGCAACGGTTGCACGCGCCAAGCCCATCCATTCGTTTGTTGGCGATCTAAGCTCAAACGTCACATCACGAGGAATATCTGTTGAATAGTCCAAATCTAAGGTAAGCGCGTTAGTGGGATCAATTTCAGATATGTCAGTCGTCACAACAACAGTATTTCTCACCGTCAGTTGATCTCGTATTGTCAGTTCAGTTACACCACTGTGACCACCGTCGTAACTGGTTGCTGTAATACTTACATCACCTGGAGATACAGGCGTGACAATACCGTCATTATTGACCGTTGCGACGCTGGCATCACTAGAAGACCAAAGTAAAAACTTGTTTGTTGCTGCCGCTGGTAGTGCCGTAGCATTTAAGCGAAATGGTTTGTCTTTATTGATGCTTAAGTAGGTTTTTTCCATTTCTACGGCATCTACCGCAACATGTTGAATAGGCTCAGGGACATCTACTTCCAATATCACTGAGCTAACTTGCCCTTGTGTATCACTAAATGTAATGTCAACGGTATTGTGATTATGCTTCACAAATTT
Source organism: Agaribacter marinus (assembly GCF_030160655.1). Lineage (GTDB taxonomy): Bacteria > Pseudomonadota > Gammaproteobacteria > Enterobacterales > Alteromonadaceae > Glaciecola > Glaciecola marina. The sequence goes on along the minus strand of NZ_BSOT01000005.1, from coordinate 505,416 downwards.
TGCCGGCACAGGGACTTCAATAGTGCCAAAGAAATCGTCTCTTGGCGCTTGGTCGTATCCTTTCCAATCGTTGGGTACTCCAATTGTGTGGCCGTTAAACACTAACTTTGGTTGCTTCGATTTGTCATGTTTACGCGCAATACCCATTTTAATCATGGCAATGCCGTCGCTATCGTTGTATCCATGCTGAGAATAATGATATTGCAGTGCTTCTTTTGCGGCACTCGAACGCTCAACCCTAGCCGCCAAACGCAGGAAATCACTAGACGATTCCCAATTATCTGGATACTTAGCTAAAATGCGGGCAAACGACCGGTCATAACTTTTCATTATCGCGGCATAACGTTTAACGTTAGGCGATGCAATGGCATCCACAGCGGACTGGTCAAATGGAATCGTCGCCGCCATTGCGTCAGCAAAGCTCAAACTATTTTGTTCAGTGAGCACATCAGTAAAATTGAACTGTACAGTCGAGTCTGCAACGATTGCTTGAAGATAAGTATCAGAATAATATGAAGATGTTCGTACAACTTCATCTTGACTAATGTTATCACTATACTTAAATGCTAATACGGCGGTTTCATGTGCAGCCATTGTTAGACTTGTTGGTGCGATATCATCCGTTTCATCAGTGTATATAGCCGCCAAATTTTCAGGCACAACTAAACGCTTAATTCTGACTGACTCCAACACGTTAGACGACGCAATAAAGTCTAGATTTACGACTTTCTCGCCATCTTCAAAATTGTTCAAAGCTAAATATACTGTGTCGCCATAATTAAACGCTTGTACAACTAAATCAGGATCTGTTTCGTCGACAACAATACGTTTACCTTTTACGTCAGACCATAATAGGAAAAACTTGGCTTTTTCAGTCGGTAATAAACCATTTACCTTTCCAGCAATAATCTTGTCGGGGTCAGGCCTAAATACTGTTGCTGAATACGGGTTAAAGTTATTTGCTTGATAATACCATTGCGCAGCGCCAGTGATAAATGGCACAGAAGTAAGCAAACGGTCTTCTCTCTCTAACAATGAAAATAAAATATGGTTATAGGATCGTAGTTCTTGTGAACTCTTTTCAGGGCTATATTCGTCAGGGAAACCTTGCACGATACCACCATATTCTGTTAACGCATGTGGTCTTACTTCTCCCCATTTAATATGGCTGTATGTTTCAATAATATCGATAATGGCATCGGCGTTACTGCCTGAACGAATATTATCTTGTCCAGTTACGTTTACGCCATCGTATAAATGAAATGAGAATGCGTCCATGTTGTCGCCCGCATTATCCATAAACATCTTTTGACGCGATTCCCAATGACCAAAGTCATTCAATTCAAATGATGGCCATGCCGAAGAAAACCCAACAACTTGCGTTTCTAATCCTCTAGCATCAAATTCGCGACCAATTTCGTCAAACCATCGTGTCATTTGACGTTGCACTGCGGCGTTCGCCACCGGATCCCATGGACCATCAACAAAATCATCCGCATGTACAAATGGTTCGTTCATTGGCTCGTAAAATAGCGGCCGAGTTTCATCATTAAAATAATGTTCAAAATAATCTGCCGCCCAACGAGCACCTTTCACAGGATCATTGCCTTCTAACATGACCGTGCGAGGATGCTCAGTGGCTACCACTCTTTTTGAATAGTATGGGTAAGACCAAGCACTTTCAATATTCGTAATATTGTCAGGCCCATTGGTAATCGCAAATTCCGTGCTTGGATAATCTACACTGCCAGCAACAGACATGGGTCCCCAAAACAAACGCCCAAAACCTGCGTTCAATTCGTTTTTTATGTATAGAAGATCAATTTCAGCAGTGCCAGGATCCCCTGGTCGGGTGTGTAGATTAAAAAACTTATTTCTCTGAATTTCAGAGTTTGCACCAATGTAGTGTTGCTTAGATAGGTCTATAGTAAGAGAGGTCGATTCAGCAAAAGCAGTTAGTGGCATCCCTGCCAACAAACTACTCATTGCACACGAAAGATAAGTTAACACATGCTTTTTATTTTTCATAGTTCAATTTTAATATTTAAATATGATTTTTAAATAATTGCAGATTTATTTGGCAATGTAAATTATTTGTTTAATAAAATTTACATAAATGTTTATGTCATATAAAGAGACAAATCCTTTACAAATCAACATTGTGTGTAATGCAATAAATGTAACTTACAATTTGAATTCCATTATGTATAAGCGCATATATAAATTATTCAATAAGATAAGATAGATCTGCTGTTAAATCGGTAACTCAAGGCCATATCGTTTTGCTTAATTGGTGTTATTAGTGGAAAAATCTAAAAAGAACGTAATAATAATACTGAAAAGACTTGAATATCTTGCCAAAAATATTTATAAACAATTAACAACTTTTATATGTGAATGAAAAATGAAATTTATTAAAGGATTTGGTAGATCTACCATTATTGGTGCTTGCCTTCTTACCGCGGGTGCAGCGTCTGCTATGCCTATCATGCTTCCGAGTGGTCTAAGTGTTAATGGCAGCATTGAGTATGACGAAGCTAGTTCTTTCATTGTAGATGCTACCCAAGAAGATATATTCGGTATTGGCGCAAATGCTTCATTTGTAGATAATGGCACGGTTACCGGTAGCAACCCGATTAGCGGTAATGTAAATGACGTTTTATTCGTATCAAGCGCACTAAACGGCGTGGATACTGAAATAGACTTCGATTATGCCCGTTATGACTTTGATGTCACCATAGATAATATGCTAGCTGCAGCAGTAGATATTGTATTTAGCTTTGAATATTCTATGTTTGCCTTCGCAGAAGTTGAAGATGTAACGGTTGATGACGCAATTGCTGATGCGCTATTTAGTATTGACGATATGGGCGGGAATATTTTTGAAGCATCAGTAACGTCCAATCTTAATCAAGCCCCTGAAACAGATGACGGCACATTTGAATTTACCATGTCAGTCGCCAGTGGAGACTCTTTAGCGTTTTCTGGATTCTTTGAATCGACTGTGTTTAGTACTGGTACATCGTTTGTCGATTCAATTAACTTTGCCAACCTCTCTATTCTCGACGTTACTGTCAATGAGCCAATAGCAGCATCAACACCAGCAACTGCATCCCTTTTGATATTATCTGCACTAGGTCTTTTAAGGCTCCGCAAAAAACACGCGAATGCACACTAAAATACTTTAGGCTGCATGTTATACAAAAAAAGCCAGCTCGTTTATGTGCTGGCTTTTTTGTATCCGCTAGGCTTGAGTTAGTCACTCAAATGAAATTATGCTTAAAACCATACGTATTCTGATGACTTTAGTAGCGGCACCAACTTAGCGTATACCTGAACAAGTGTTTGTTTAAACAACCCAGACTTATTCAATAAATCAGGAAATATGGCCCCTAAATCTAAAAATAAGCTGACATCATTTTCTGCATCATCATTGCATTGAGATGCTCGCTCTAACAATTGGGCTGCAAGCGGATCAACAAGCTCTTCTCCTGTAGTATATCTATGTCTGACAAATAATATCCACGCCGCAATACCATAACAGAGTCGTCGAATTTCTCGTTCGTCTGTCAAATTAGATTGAATAATAGGCAAAATTCTCATCGGTAATTTCTGCGAACCATCCCAAGCGATCTGACTAAGTAAATGTTTGACTGTCGGGTTTCTAAAACGATCTAAAATATCTCGACTATAGGAAGTTGGATTGAGTTCTTTAGGTGGCGTCAGCGAAGGAATAATTTCTGAATCCATTAAGTCAGTAATAAATGCAACGAGGCCAGTGTGCTGCATTGCATCAAATACCGTCTCAATGCCCATAAGAACACCAAGATAAGCTAGCGTGCTATGCGGGCAGTTTAACAAACGAAGTTTAGCCGCTTCAAAACCATGTACATCGTTAGTAAGTATCGCGCCAACGCGATCCCATGCTGGTCGATGCTCTGGCAAACAATCTTCAATTACCCATTGAACAAATGATTCACGCTTAATTGGCCAGTTGTCTTTTACATTAAAGTCATCAGCTACCATTTTTCGCAGAGCGTCGTCAGTTGCCGGCGTAATACTATCGACCATGGTTGATGGGCATATAAAATATTCATCCAACCAATCTGATAGCGCTAAATTATATGTCGCTGTATAAACGACAAGTGCCTGCTTAAGTTTTTTACCGTTATCCGTCAAATTATCACAACTAACAGCACAAAATGGCGCCGTGCCTGATAAAAACCTTAACTCTAAGGCTTTACTAAGCAAGCCTATCGCAGAGGTTTTAACCTTGCTGTCAGAGAGATCATGAATGATGTCGGGGTGTTTTTTATCTAACATACCGGCAGCATCCAGACAGTAACCTTTCTCCGTAATCGTCATTGTCACAAAATGCGTATCTGGAGACGTTAACGTATTCAGCAATTTGTCATAATCTTGCCCAAGCACTAATACGTCAGTAATCGACCCGACAATGTCATGAGATATATTCTTATCCAACTCTACTAGGCTATACAAACCATCTTGTGGTTGCAGCGCCTCCTTTACTCCTGCAGAGCGCATTGATACCGCAGTTATCCCCCAATCACCACCAAACTTTTCCATCACCTTATGGGTATACCAAGCTTGATGGCCTCGAAAAAATGCCCCAGGGCCTAGATGTACAATGCCATTTTTACTTGTTTTATTTATTCTATAGTCAGGCACATTTGCACCCAATTCAGACACTTGTGGAAGCGATGCTAAAGATAAAGGCAACACTGGTTTAGAAGACGTTTTTGTCATTTTTATTTCTCTGCAACAGTAGCAATAAGCACAGCATCAGCTGTCCCTCGCCACGGGGATATAAACAATTGAGACTTTTCAATTTTTGAAATAGGAGACATTTCTCCAGTTAATGTATTAAACCATTGTAGGTTCCTTTGCGGACGCTCTTTACTTGGCGTTAAGATCCAATTTAGGCGTGACATTTGATAATTGTCTTTTGATACGTATACCAAATAGCTATCATCTTCAGGATTGTGTAAGGTCATCCCTGAACCATTTTTTCCAGGTACAGGCACATACTCATCGAATGGGTATTGTTTAAAAAAGTAACTTAAGTGCGTGAAATAATCCCATCGAGGTTTAATAAAATCTTCTGGTTGTTCAAATGGATTATAAATGATTACGTTCCAAGAACTGGCTTGCCAATAATAAGTACTGTAAACACCAGCAAATAAAGTATGCCAATTGCGTCTTACAGATACCTCAGGGTCAACGTAATCACCTGGAAAAACTAAATATGGGGACGCTTCGTACCCACCGTGCTCAATATTATAAATCACTTTATCTGGAAAGCGTTTACGTACGTTCAACATCCGATTATAAATATCATAGCCCCAGTCTTGCGTAGATATAAAGTCAACTTGCTCAGGATACTTGCTACAATATTTATAATCATGCACAGTCACTAAACGGTCAAACGAATTCATGCCTCGCAGGCGTTCGATTCTATTTTTAATGTAGGCCTCATCTGCGCGCCCGTAAAAAAGAGCTTCTTTAGATATGTCCCACACAACATTAGGAAACGCAGAATAACGTTTAACCACATAGTCAAAATACATATTGTCTTCAGGTGTATTCATATCTGGCCAGCTAACCATTTTATTCCAGACATAAATCATTAAGTGCGCAACCATGCGCTTGTCGTGCAATAGGTGCATTGTACGATCAAACTTCTTAAAAAATTCAATATTGAGTCTGCTAAAATCTGGATTTTCATTGCTACCTAAAAAAGGGAATATATCTTGATCACCGCCAAACTCATGTTCAGGAAACTTAGCTAATTTAGGATCTTTTTTCCAACTAACATCATGCGCATAAATATTCATTACAATATGATTAAATCCATGCGTTTGTAAGCGCGATAACATATGTTCGCTTTTGGGTAAGCCTTCATTACTCTTGTAATCTAGCGCAAATAGCCAATCTAACTCAAAGCCCACAAGAAAATAATCACTACCATCTTCATAACTAAAGGTCTGAGGCTTCTTACCTAATACCATAGCGCCTTTATTTGATGGGTCTGCATTTTTAACGACATCTACCTCACCAGTACTTTCATTTAGCGCAAGTGCATTCGCCTCAATTTCATACGCCCACTCGCCAGTCGTAGACGCCGAAAACCTCAACAACCATTCATTGTCTCCGTTAAACACCAACGGCACGCGTCTTGTATTTCCCGACGTTTTATGTGTAAACGTTGCCCAAATATTAGTCTTGTAAGGGTTCTCTGGGAGAATCTTGCTTTGTAAGCGAATATCAATCACTTCCCATTGCTCAATACTCGAATGACTGGCAGATTTCGCCTCAGATAATTCCGAAAACAAGGCAATAACGACTAGGCACTTCACCATGCCAAACAGGATTGATTTCATTGATAATATTCCCTAATTATTTGCTTCATTTTAAAGCTAAAAAGCATGTTACTCACCTTACTATTTTTACTTTTCATAGTCTGATTTATTCGCATAACTATCTCGATAACCAAACCTCGACAATGGAAGGTAAAACCAGTGATAAGGTTACCGCAAAACAATCAAAATGTTAACATTTATATATGATTACTATTTTTTATATATCCAACCAAACATTATAATAACATCTTGTAAACCAAAGGCATTATAAGTACCACCATCACCCCATTAAACCCATATAGAATATGCACTTATAAAAATTAGCCATCCATTTCGCTGACGGTTAAACAACCACACCGTTTTGTTTGTTATACGAATTTGCAAATACAATTGTTAAAGGATTTCAATTTTTATATATAAATTGTTATTGCCTAGCATGAGTAAATCGCAGTATAGTTGTAAATGAATATAGAAACCTACAAGAAACGAGCCCATGATTAAACAGTCTCAACTAAAATATACCTTAATAGCCCTAGGGGTTTCCGCCGTACTAGCAGGGTGCGGAAAACCCACAGATAGTAACCAAACATCCATACAAAGTACGAATACCTCAGCTGAGGCTGCAGCGGAAAAATTGACCCAAATAAAAAGTGTGGCGAATGCTGGTCCATTCAAACCTTCATGGGATTCATTTACTGATTATGAAATCCCGAGTTGGTACCATGATGCGAAGTTTGGCATATTCATTCACTGGGGAGCTTACTCTGTGCCAGCGCACAATGGTGAATGGTACCCTCGGAAAATGTATCTTCAAGATCAAGAAGAATATACATATCATCAAGAAAAATTTGGCCCTCAAGACAAGTTTGGCTACAAAGACTTTATCCCACAATTTAAAGCGGAAAACTTTAACGCGGATGATTGGCTAAAAGTCGTAAAAGATGCTGGCGCTAAATACATCGTGCCAGTAGCGGAACATCATGACGGATTTTCGTTGTATGACAACAGTTATACTCGTTGGGACTCTGTTGAAATGGGCCCCAAACGGGACGTGATTGGCGAATTAAAAGTAGCCTCTGAAAAAGCCGGTATATATTTTGGTTTATCAAGTCACAGAGCTGAAAACTGGTGGTTTTTTGCAGGTGGTAGAGACTTTCCATCTGATGTACAAGACGATGCATATCGCGATTTATATGGCCCGGCAGTAAGCCGTGAAACCTCAGAAGCTGGTAAAACGCCGCCAACCAAAGAGTTCATGGATGATTGGTTACTTCGCACCGTTGAGATTGTCGACAAGTACGAGCCAGATCTCATATGGTTTGATTGGTGGATGGCATCTGAGCCTTTCCATGAGCACGTAAAACTATTTACTAGTTATTTTTATAATGAAGGGTCAAAGTGGGATCGCATGCCTGCGCTCAACTATAAAGACTTGGGCGACTTCCGTTCATATAAACCTGGCTCTGCAGTATTGGATATTGAACGCGGTCAGATGTCAGATACTTACGAACACTTCTGGCAAACTGACACATCAGTAAGTAAAACGTCTTGGGGATATGTGACAAATCACCAGTACAGAGATGCAAACTCTTTAGTAGACGACCTAATTGATATTGTAAGTAAAAATGGTTCGATGCTACTTAACATTGGACCCAAGTCTGACGGCACCATTCCACAGGCAGAAATAGATTTACTCAGAGAGATTGGCAGTTGGTTAAAACTAAACGGCGAATCAATATACGATACTCGTCCTTGGGTAACGTTTGGTGAAGGGCCAACTGAAGTATTGGATGGCACGCATTCGAATGATGGTGAAAAACACCGTAAAGACTTCAATGAAAAAGACGTTCGTTTTACCAAAAATGGCGATACGCTATACGCTATAATGATGGCTTGGCCTGGCAATGAAGAAAACGTTACTATTCGGACAATTAATGGCGTTAATTACCCAGAGACGATATCGAATGTAAGTTTAATTGGGCATGATGCACCTTTAAATTTCGAACAAACACCAGAAGGACTGGTTGTCACCTTGCCAGCCGCCTCCCCATCTAATTACGCGCAAGTATTAAAAATTAGTAAATAATATTACACCCTACTTTTAGCTCGTTAAGGGTGCTTTCATAGCACCCTTTTTACGTTTCAAAATCTACCTGTATAATTGTACTTTTTAGAAAGACTAATTCACTTTTAAGAGACACCCACATAGTGAATCCAAGACCTCCTTTAACCACTGTCCATTTTTTTTACGCTCTTCGTAACAAAAATGTCATAATCAAAATTTAAATTAGCAAAATCAAAAACTTAGATTAGTGGCATGCAACCTGCTAAAGCTATAATAGCGAATGCAGAGCAACAAGCCGTTTCACCTGCAATCCAAATTGTATAGCAGAATGAAAACCTTGCTTTTTATAGTCATCGATAGTAGTTGAAGCTCATGGACAGAGCGAAATGTGTGTACGTTTTGTGCATGAGCAGTAATGCAGTGAACCTGAGAGCACTAGCATTACTGCTCATGTTTCAAAACAAGTTATAGCGTATTATGGTAAGACCTCAATACTAACGCTATCACTAATACCTGACGTCCTGAACGTTTCCGGCTTATTAGCTGACAAAGGTTCCGCATCATCCCAAGAAAAAACACTGATCGTTACTTTACCAGGCGTATGAGCTTTTAATTCGCCAAACTTGTTTATGGTCGCGACACTTGTATCACTTGAATGCCACACAAGGCCTTGTCGTTGCGCATAACTTGGAAAAGCTTGCGCGATGAGCTGCTTAACCTTACCCTGCTTAAGTGTGTAGCTATCGAGAGGCTCAATTTGCAAATCATTGACATTGGTAATTTTATGATCATCTAACAATGCACCTAGATAATCATACGCTTGGCGTTGCTCATCAGTAAGTGCATTTATCTCAAGGCCGCTATATTGCAAAATTCCCCACTTTTTCTTAACTACTTTCTTTCCTTTTCGCTCTAACAAATCAGTTCGTAAATCAAAAAAACGCCCCTTAGGAAAGTCAACGTCTGGCGCATAACGTTTAAAATGCTTGGTAAATGCATAACTCAAGACGTCATTCGTTTTGTAGGTATCGTTGCCAATGAACCAAGTATAAATGTAATCTCGATGGTGTTCTTTAGAAGCGCCGATCGCTTGCTTCCAGAAACTCATGCCATCGACGTTTTTGGCGTCAGGTAATGGAACGCCGGCTGCTTCAGCAATCGTTGGGTATATGTCTGTTAAATTAACTAATCCATCATATGTCCGATAACCTGTACCTCCGTTACTAGGTATTCCATTTGGGTAATTCAAGACTAAAGGCACATGAATACCATTGTCAGCATTTCCACCTTTTCGCCCAGGGTAAATAGTGTCATCAGGCAAGACGTGTCCAAACGTTTCTTTCGTCGCGTTATCCCCCATCACAACAATAAGTGTGTTATCACGTACCCCTTCTTCTTCAAGCTTTTTAACAACGTTGCCAATCAGTTTATCCATATATTCGATCATATCCGGAAAATACTCGCGATCATCACCACCTTTATTGTGGTACTCCGCTTTTTCCGAGAAGTTATCAAAAATACTGTTTGGCTTGGTATCCGGTGTCGGTTTATGGTCGTCATGTACCAGAATCATCGGGTAGTACAAAAAGAAAGGTTTATCTTTGTTCTCTTCAATAAACGTTAAGGCATGACGATTGACGATATCAGGGCCATACCATCTGCGGCCTGTTTCTGGATCTAGGTCGCTTCGGCCGTTGTAATTGTGTACTTCACCGTTAATGACCAAGTTGGGGTTAATAAAACGTTGCCCCTCAGTAACGACATCAAAAGCCGCATAATCGTCCCATCCAAATTCTGAAATATAGTCTTTACCCGGTACTTCTTTACTGCCACGTGTTTGCTTCCACTTGCCATATAAACCCGTCGCGTAACCCGCTTTTTTAAAGGCGTCCCCGAACGTAATGTCTGAACGATGTTGCGCTTTAGGTCGCAGATAATTGCGATCATTCCGCTTACCGCTCATAAATGCAATACGCGTATTTTCACAAATTGGGTAAGCATACGCGTAGTCTGCCCGTAGACCCTCTTTAGCCAGCGCATCGATATTTGGCGTAGAAAATTCTTTATTGGTAAACTCACCATCGTAGCTATGCAAGCGATTTGCCCCATACGCTGTGACGCCGTAATGGCTCAGGTCATCAATCAATACTAACACGACATTTAGGGGCCTATCGGACTTGTCTGCACCAATAGCGGCAGTCGTCCAAGCCGCTAAACTTAAGCATATGAATACATTGAGCCTAAGAGTTTTAAATAAGGTCATTTTGGATACCTCTCATTATTTTATTATCATTAGTGACTTAACGTGCGAGCTTAAGATCGTAAATCTTATCCATTTTCACCCATTTCTCGCCCTCTTTTGCACAAGGCAATGGCTTTTGAAATTTCCACATTAACGCTTCCCATTCTTCAGATTTATCCCGGCCAACTTGTGTTTTTGGCAAGGCATTTGGATCAAAGTCCAGTGTGGTTTCCATAATCATAAATAGGCGATCGGCAATATGGTAAATTTCCATATCGACAATACCTAAATCCTTCATATTTGTTGTAATTTGAGGCCACGCATTTTCAGGCTGATGATATTCCTTGTATTGTCGGATTAGTGCTGGTTCGTTTTGTAAGTCTAATGCAAGGCAAAAGCGTTGAGTATCACCCATATCATTCCTCTAATAAGTTAATCCCCACTCGGGACAAAATAATCATTTCTATCGCAGTTGTGCTTTAATGTTGATGTATAAATGACAAAAATAGATTGTTGTTAAATTGTAAATAGGTTACATTAAATTATATATGAAATCTATTTTTAATATGTAAATTATTTAGGTATTTAGGGTGAAAACACATATGGATAACGAGCTGAAACGTGGAAAAATGTTAGGGCTAAACAGACTTTCTAATGCAAATACAGCAGTCAAAAGGAGTTTAGCGTATAAAAAGCATATCAGCATATTGAGCGTCAGTACAATAGGATTACTTTCACTTCAGTTCATCTCTCCCCCACTGCAAGCAGCAAACATTAACGATTGGGAAAACCCACAAGTCATTGAGATTAATAGACTCCCAGCAAGAGCAACGTCGTATTCATTTGATACTGTACAGGAGGCCAAGAATAGAGACCGAACACAAGCCGACATACAATTACTCAATGGGGATTGGAAATTTCACTTTTCTAGTAAAAGCGAAGAGCGTCCGCTCACCTTTTATGACGTCAATTTTGATGATTCAACATGGCAGTCTATTCCTGTACCATCAAACTGGGAACTACATGGGTACGGGACACCCATTTACACCAATTCAGTTTATCCAATGTTTGATGATCCCACGGATATTCAAATACCTAAAATCACTCGCGACAATCCAGTGGGTTCATACTTAAAAACATTTACACTGCCAAGCGAATGGAAAGACGAACAGATAATCTTGCATTTTGGTGGTGTTACGTCTGCATACTATGTGTGGGTAAATGGAAAAAAAGTGGGCTATGCACAAGGCAGCCGTTTGCCATCCGAATTTGATATCACCGATTATATCAAAGAGGGCAAAAACCAACTCGCAGTGCAAGTATTTCGCTGGAGCGATGGTAGCTATTTAGAAGACCAAGACCATTGGCGCATTAGCGGAATTCATCGCGAAGTCTACGTTATGGCACAACCTAAAGTAGCATTAAATGATTTTCACGTCCGTACGCTATTAAACCACGACTATGACATTGGTAAGTTGCAAATTAATCCAGAACTAATGAATGTAGATGGTGTTGATTTAAAAGGTTGGAAAATAGCAGGCCAATTATTTGATGCAGATGGGCTAAAAGTAAATCACGAAATGATGGAAGTAGCCGCCCCCAAAGTCACACAATTAAAATACCCTCAACGAGATACAATGCGCTTTGATTGGTTATCAACAACGGTTGAAAATCCAAAACTATGGACATCAGAAACCCCCTATTTATATACATTAGTACTCTCGTTAACTAATCCTAGTGGCGAGCTTGTTGAAACTCGAAGTACGCGTGTTGGATTTAGAGATATCACGTTTTCAAGCGACGGCGAACTACTTGTTAACGGAAAAAGCGTAGAAATAATTGGCGTCAATCGTCACGACCATGATGCGAAAAGAGGCAAAGCCTTAAGCCGTGAAGATATTTTAGATGATGTTAAGCTGCTAAAGCAGTTTAATTTTAACTCAGTTAGAACCTCTCATTACCCAAATGACCCTTATTTTTATGAATTAGCAGATGAATATGGTCTTTATGTCATGGACGAGGCAAATGTAGAATCTCATGGTGTTGGCGGATTGCTAGCAAACCTACCTGAGTGGAATTACAGTATGATGTCCCGAAATACGCGCATGGTTGAGCGAGACAAAAACCATCCCTCAATTATCTCTTGGTCAATGGGTAATGAATCGGGTACAGGTCCTAATTTCGCAGCAATTGCCGGCTGGCTAATAGACATCGACCCCTTACGTTTTGTACATTATGAAGGCGCACAGGGCGATCCTCAACACCCAGAATACATTCCCTACTCTTCTCAATACCCAACAAAAGAAGAACGAGCGCTACGCCACACACCTCAGGCAAATCCAACAGATCCGCATTTTGTTGATGTCATAAGTAGAATGTATCCCTCGTTAGAGGAACTGCAAGGTTTGGCTGACAGTCCATTTATCGATAGACCAATATTGATGTGCGAATACGCGCATGCTATGGGTAACTCGCTTGGGAACATGAGTGAATATTGGGACATGATCCGTGAACGACCAAACTTAATTGGCGGTTATATTTGGGACTGGATTGACCAAGGCATTGAGACGCAAAATGCTGAGGGGCAGACATACCTAGCATATGGTGGAGACTTTGGTGACACGCCTAATGCGTCAAACTTTTGTTTAAACGGTATTATTGATTCATATCGCCAACCTAAACCTCAGATACTTGAGGCAAAATATGTGTTTCAACCGGCAACATTTTCTTTGAGAAAAGGCACCGCTGATGAAGTGTCACTAACAAACCGTTTCTTCTTTGACAACCTGAATAAATACGAAATACGTTGGGCCTTATCTGAAGATGGGAAACAACTTCAACAGGGGATCTTACCCTCTGTTGATGTGGCTCCCTCCGAATCCAAAAGACTTACTATTCCTTATACGATGCCCAATATTGTTGCTGGAAAAGAATATTGGTTGCGGCTGAGCTTACACCTTTCGCAGGACGCGTTGTGGGCAAACAAAGGGTTTGAACTAGCAAAAGAGCAAATAGCACTCCCCTTCGGTAAACCAGCGAAAAAAATGCCAGAACCAACAGGCAATATTGCAAGAGCAACTCAAGGCAATACAGAAGCATTTAGAGCCAATGGGCATTCCTTTATCTTTGATACATCGACTGGCTATTTAACGCGCTATGCGTCAGACAAACAAGCCTTTATTGAAGACGCGCTCATGCACAATTTTTGGCGGCCACAAACAGACAATGACCGTTTAGGTTGGCGTACACTGCCAAACAAACAATTTTGGTACGAAGCGTCTCAAGGGCTTACCTTAGAAAGCTTTGAAGTAACGGAAGCACCTAACAAGGTAGTTGTTACTACGCAGCATACTAAAGGTGAAAAACTCAACGTATCTACTACCTATACTTTATACGCCGACGCCAAAATAAACGTTGCCGTTAGCCTTGATGCAGCGCCATCTTTACCGAGTTTATTGCGCGTAGGAATGACGACAAAAGTAAGCAAAACGCTAGATGAAATGACCTTCTATGGCAAAGGCCCCTTCGAAAACTATATTGACCGTAATGAAGCCGCAGAAGTGGGTGAATATGCAGGAAAGGTCAGTGACTTTTTCTATCAGTATACGCGTCCACAAGAAAGCAGTAACCGAACAGGTGTGCGATGGTTAAGCCTTAAGAATAATGATATCGGTTTGAAAATACAGGGGGAACAAGCACTGAGTATGTCAGTTTGGCCATATTCTGCACAAGCGATAGACGACGCCACGCATCCATATGAACTCAATGAAGAAGAGACATTCACCCTTAACATTGATCTCATACAGGCTGGTGTAGGTGGTATTGATTCATGGAGTGAAAAAGCTGCACCCATTGATAAATACAAAATTTCAGCGGGTAAATATAGCTATGAATTTACATTGTCAAACACTAATAACTAAAGAGAAATAGTCAATGAAAATACGTATATTGTGCATGGGATTAATGTCTATAAGCATACTAACTGCATGCACACAGACTAAATTGGAAGAAACAAGTAAGACTGAAGAGCCAGCTAAACAGCCGCCTAACATCCTAATTTTTTACGTCGATGATTTAGGCTACGGTGATCTTAGTTCTTATGGTGCGACTCGCGTCGCCACACCCAATATTGATCAATTGGCTGCGAATGGCATTCGTTTTACTGATGCGCACGCATCTTCGGCAACGTGCACGCCATCAAGGTACTCTTTATTAACAGGTGAATATGCGTTTAGAAATAATGCATCTGTTTTACCTGGCGATGCGCCACTTATCATAAACGAAAACCAAACGACGCTGCCGAGTCTGTTGCAACAGCATGGATATGTGACTGGTGTTGTTGGTAAATGGCATTTAGGGTTAGGCACAGGTGACACGGCGCTCAACTGGAACGAAGAAATAAAACCGGGACCTAACCAAATAGGCTTTAACTATAGTTATTTGCTACCAGCAACGGGTGATAGAGTGCCGAGTGTATACGTTGAGAACGGTTATGTGGAGAATCTTGACACTAAAAACGACCCATTAACTGTAAGCTATCAACAAAAGGTTGGCATGCGCCCAACTGGCACCGAAAACCCCGAACTTTTGCGTCAACAGGCAGATCCTCAACATAGTGATACCATAATAAATGGTATTAGCCGCATTGGCTTTATGGAAGGTGGCAAAAGTGCAGAATGGATTGATGAAGACTTTTACCGTGTGTTTACTGACAAAGCAACGCAATTTATTTCATCTCAAGATGAAAAACCATTCTTCTTGTTCTTTTCTTTCCATGACATACATGTTCCTCGCTTACCAAACGCCAAATTTGTGGGTAGTACCGACATGGGGCCTCGCGGTGACGCAATTACGCAAGTGGACTTTATTACCGGTGAAATTGTTGATTACCTTCGTAAGACTGGACAGTTAGATAATACAATCATTGTATTTACAAGCGATAATGGGCCAGTTTTAAATGATGGTTATGAAGATGATGCGGTAGCACTCATTGGTAATCATAAGCCAGCAGGTCCATTAAGAGGTGGGAAATACAGTGCCTTTGAAGCTGGAACGCGAGTACCTACAATACTTCATTACCCCAATGAAGTTAAGCCTGGCGTAAGCCATAGCCTTATGTCTCAAGTCGATTTGTATGCATCTTTAGGTGCACTTGCGTCACGTTACAGTGAAATAGACATCGATGCTTCTCCAATCGATAGCGAAAATCATTTAAACGCTTGGCTTGATCATACAGTTTCAGGAAGAGAATATTTATTGCAGCAATCAGCGACCTTTTCTTTACGGCACAACCAATGGAAATACATCGCGCCAGAAGAAAAAACGCATCCGTGGATCACAAGAAAAGGCATAGAGTCAGGCTTAAAAACCAGTGCTCAATTGTACAACTTAAAAAATGATATCGCCGAACAAGTCGATCTTTCCGACCAACACGTGGATAAAGTTGCGCATTATCAAAAAGTTTTAGATGCCATAATGATAAAAACCGCCGGCAATTAGTATTTAACGTTGTCAGTTTAGCTGCTCTTATGCCGATACCAATGATTTGACGCTTCATGGCTTTTTGGCTTCTTGGTTCCGGCATAAGAGAATTAATCTTTAGCGGTGATATACAAATTCGGGTTGTAAATAGCGATGCCGAACTTTCATTGAATGGATTAGCATCGTTTTTTTGGAAACGTCAAGATGTCGTATGGCAGGGACATCTTCCCAGTGCGGTTGCCATGAAAAGGAAAAAGAGTAACCAAAAGCGTCTTTCAAACCGGCAGCAATATTCATAATTTCTAGGCGCTCAAGCGAACTTTCAACTAATGTTAAAATCTCAATCATACGCTCAATTGGCTTTATCCACGCGTACTTGACAATAGCGCCAGAGCGAACTAACACTTCTAATGCTCTTGCTTTTACCAGCATAGATGTATCATTTTCTAATACATTAATGAGTTCATCTGACATATCAGCGGCAAGGTCGCCAAATTGCGTAAATGAAATTAGCGCCCAATTTTTTTCTAGTATAGTCCCACTTTGCAAAACATCAGACAACGCGGGGCGTGCCTCTTCGTATGGCAGCAATGCCCAATTGGCAATTTTTAGTAATGCGCCTATTTCTGCTCTCTTGCGCGAACCATAAGCAATTATATCTTTCCCTTGTTCAAACAACTGAGATTCTGGCATAAACCCCATATCAGGCATATTCGCTTGATGTTCAAATAAGGTATTACGTAGTACTTGTAAATCTTGTTCATAGTTAACGTCCAAAACCAAATTGTTTAGCTCATAAGGGTCTCGTTTTACGTTATATAGTGCCTCCACAGGCCTTGCTTGATAAAAACGTTCCTGCACTCGGTTCAATTTACCTTTTTTGTAGAGTTCTCTCCATTGACGGTAAGCAATATTCTTATAGCGATAGTCTTGCTGCAAGCCGGCAGGTAAATGTGGGAGGTAGTTACGGACATATTTCATATCTCCAACTCGAATAGTTCGGACTAAATCCAATCTTTCGCCAAATCTATCAGCAAATCCGAATGTAGAATCACGCTTTTCAACATCAGCTTTATCAACCTTATTCCCTAGAAAGGATGAGCCGTGATGTTGAGGTAAACTTGGTAACCCGGACAGGCTTATCACTGTCGGTGCAAAATCAATAAAGTTGATAAACCCCTTCACCATTTCACCTTCTGAATACCCATTGGGCCATAAATGTCGAAAATTCTTAGGTAAACGCACAACTAAAGGCACCCGTAAACCCGTTTCCGTCGCAAAACTTTTAGAGCCTGGTAACACGCCGCCGTGGTCTGCAAAATAAAATATGAAGGTATTTTCCAACTCGCCATCGTCCGCAAGTTGTTGAATCACTTCGCCAACCTGCTCATCAAGTGTTACGTGAGCGTCCAAATATTTGGCATGCATATATTTAAAAAGTGGTGTGTCTGGGTGATAAGGTGCCAATTGCACGGTATCAGAGTTATGAATTGTTGGATTTTTTGATATGTCGCTTTCAGAAAACATTAAACCACTTTCATGTGTAACCTTAAAACTCTTAACATGAAAAAAAGCTTGTTTACCGTCACGTCCTCGCCAATGAGCGCCCTCTTTACTTAGTGAAAAATGTCTATCGTTAATACTTGTGAAATTAAAATCCGTTTTTACGTCATTGCTAACGTAATATCCATTGTCCTTTAGATACGCGTAAACACTTTTCATTTGTTTTGGCAGTTCCGCTGGAACAAAAGCTCTATGATGCATAGTGCCAGATTCGGGAGGATACATACCCAACGCTAAGGTGCTCCTTGCGGTAGAGCATACAGGCGAATTTGAAAACGCGTTTAGAAACACAAGACCGTCTTGCGCTAATGCTTCGATGTTAGGCGTTTTTGCCCCCTTAATTGGGTCATAAAGCCGTAAATAACTGGGTGAATTATCTTCGGAGACTAGCCATACGATATTCGGACGCGTTTTTTTATGCAGGGACTTTTTTGTATCTATTGCCTGATGTTTAGAAATTAGTGAATATTCACGACTCCCCTCATCAACATGCTCACAAGCACTAACATTTAGCAGCGCAACGCCTATTAATATAAATAAAAACAGGTGGTTAACACCGCATAAACGATTATTATTGGGCAGTAAACCACAAATCATAACTGAGACAACACAGCGACGTACCCTCCGCCACTGGTCATATTAATCGACAATATATCGCTACTCCTTACTTGCCGCTGAGTAAGGCTAAATTGTATTGTACTTTCATGCTCTGCTAGATAGTTTATGGCTAATTTATTCAATCCTTTTACATTTAAGGGGGCACGCGCTAAGTCATCTTCAACAATGTCAGCTATATATTTCCCATCATCTAAAAATGACAATGACAATTCGATATTCCGAGGCGACTCGTTATTTAAAACGCCAATGAACCAGCGATTTCCGGAGCGTCTAGCAAACGCTGCAACTTGCCCTAGCTCACTTTCCTCAAGGACAATAGTTTCGTCCCATACCGTTGGAATATCCTTCAACACCGACAGAGTTTTTTGCATTTCGGGGTGATTTTGCAAAATGTCGGGACTTTCGGCGTATACCTGAACGGGGGAGTAAAAGACGATCGGTGTTGCTAATTGATGTGTTAGCGATGTAGGACCAGGATTGGTATAATACACTGGCGTATAGTCACCATGCCCGACTAAAAAACGAGTAAATGGCAATGTAACGTTGTGAGAAGGCGGTAAGTGTTGATTTTCATGCATATTAACTTCAATTCCACGAATACCTTCTCTCGTCATTTCATTCGGATATGTCCTACTTTCACCCGTAGCTGAGTGGCTACCGTGAAAATTCACCAACAACTTCCGCTCTGCTGACTTTTCAAGAAAATTTATTTCAAAATCAATCAATGCCTTAGCTTCGCTATTCATAAAATCTGTTTTAACGCCAATAGCCCCTGACGCTTTTACTTTATCTAGGTAATCTTGCATCTGCTGATAGTCATCAGCTGGATTATTAATATCTTTAGAATGCACCCACACCCATATCTGTACACCTTTATCGTTTGCATAACCGGCAATATCTTCGAGTGTTTTCCAAGGCGAGGGCCATTCTTTCCAGCCGTCGTCAATCAAACTATATTCGAAGCCAAGTGCTGCAGCTTTATCAACATAATCATATTGATCTTGGATTGTACCCAAACGAATACTCATCCAACTCCAAACACTTCTACCCGGCTTGATATAATCGGTATCGGCAAACAATTCTGCGTCTGGCGCGGGATTCAGATTTTCAATCAGATCGCTATTCACTAAGGAATTTAACGATTCGGCAAGCATGGTTACACGCCACGGCGTTATAACCTCGCCATCGATAACAAAGCCTTTTTCACCCTCGGTAAAATTCGCCGTAAACGTGTTATCACCCATCGCTTTTAACCGCATACCGCTATAATTGTATAACGCCGCTTTTGTCGCCACCGCATATACTTTAGGATCACCTAGCTGAAACACAATTGGTGTCCCTTGCACTGGTCCCTGCTTTGAAATCGTTGGCATCTGATTGATCTCAGCTTGCTTCCACCACCCAGCATATGACATTAACTTCCAATCACTGTCTCTTTCAAAAAACCATGCTTTGGAATTATCGGGCATGACCCAACTCGACGCTTCGCCAGTGACTAATTGCGTAGTATCTATTGCGGGCACGAGATAACGATATGCAATACCATCATCATAAAGTCTAAACGCAATGCTATACTTTCGATTCGAACTAAGATGCGCTAGCTGAATTATATATTCAATATAGTGGTTGCGTGCAATCGCATCGTTACCTCTTGTTTCATAGGTATCATCAACACTAACTTCAGTAATATCACCCAACTTTACACCATCTCCTAATGCTACACCGTCTATCGTGATACCGAGAGAAGAAGGCAAAACAACCGGCGCGTTCTTATAGAACGTCGCATATTTTAGTTGCCCTAATTCGTTAGTGAAAACTCTGGCCGATACAATATTTGAAGGACTGACTAAGCCAATACTATTTTGTGTAGTTCGCGTATAACTCGATGTTGCCTTTTCTTCTATGTCGTATGAGACGCATCCCTCTACAAACAGCAAAAGTATGCATAAAACTGCAATAAATAAAGGCATAAGAACGGGCGAAAAGGGGACATCACGCCCCCCTACTTGAAATTGTTTTAACATCTAGAAGATCAATATGCATAATTAAGTTACACAAAATGTAAACGTTAACATTTAAAAAATCAAGACAATAAAAATTAAAAAGCCGCAATAAATGCGGCACAAGAACATTGTTTAGCATAGAACTCAGCTCGCAATGCTAGATGCACTTGAGTCATCGCCCTTATTCTTAGCAATACCCTCGCCTAAATCTAAGACAGATTCGCGAGCGACTAATTCAGGCATGAATAAATGTGTACGACTTGGGACAGTGTCGGGCTTATTCGTCAATTCTATCGTTAACGAGGTAGCATACGCACCCATTTCAGCAACAGGATACTTCATTGTCGTAAGATGTGGATGACAAGCCAAACATATGAATAAATCATCAAAGCCCATAACCGACACTTCTTCAGGAACTTGAATACCGGCTTCTTGTAAGGCATTCATAACACCCACCGCCATCATATCGTTATACGCAACAATGGCACTTACCTTCGCTCCAGAATCTATCAAGGCTTTTGTTGCACTTTTAGCCCCTTGAATATCCGGGTCCGTCAATATTACACGAGAATCTGGCACATTTAGGCCATTCTCCATTAGCACCTGTTGCGAACCTTTAAGGCGATCAACGGGATCTCGGTTTTTATATGTACTAGAAATGAATGCAATATCCGTATGGCCACTTCGTAACAAGTACTCAGCCATCATACGGCCGCCAGTTTGGTTATCCAACCATACACAGCGATTTGCGATGGCCGGAATAAATCTATTTACGATAACTAAGCCAGAAAATTCTTCCGCCAAGCGTGTTAACGTTTCATCATCAGAAAAATCACTATGCAATATGATATTTTGACAACCATGCTCTCGCAAGGATTCAATGGCTTCTATTTCAGTTTCGGTTTCATACAATGAGTTACGCATCATCACTTTATAGTTATGTTTGCGTGCAGCCTCTTCGATGCCAGATGCAAGTGCGCCAAAAAAGGGGGCAGATAAATTAGGAGTCACCATACCAATTAATTCTGCTTTCCGACTTTTTAAGGCTCTTGCATTAGTATTTGGCCGATAGTTTAATTCTGCAATTGCTTTCTGTACCTTTATTCTCGCTTTATCACTTACCAAATCTAAACCATGTACAACACGAGAAACGGTTGCAGTAGAAACGCCAGCCAAACGCGCTACATCTTTAATCGTTGCCATTGTATTAAATTGTCTCCCTGTGCTTATTATTAAATATGAAGTCGATCATTCTATATGAAAATATAATTCCAATCGTTCAGAATTATTGTTTGAAATTACAATTCAAGGTTGTCATAAATTACAAAAACTTGACATATGTTACAAATAATTTACATTTTAAAATGTAATTCATATCTTAACGTTTACAGAAGTATAGTCATATTTTTGGAGGAATAAAAATGAAATTGTCAACAATCTTACTATTTGCTTGCCTCTCTGCCGCAGCGAACGCACAAGCAAATACGAATTCAATGATAAATTATATCGTTAATGGCGAAATAGTAAAACCTTGGAAAATGTCCATTGGTAATGCGCTAAATTGGTCCATACCAGTTGCCGAAGGTCGCGCTGAAACGGCGAAGGGAAATCTCGTTGTCTCGCCCAGTGAAGATGAAGAAGGTGCAATGCATTTAAAATGGCGAGGTAAAGTCGTTAAAAACCAGTGGGGAGGAAACACACTCAATCAGTCATTCGTTACATTAAGTGGCAATAAAATTGACCTATCTACTATAGTTGACAACGCAGCTATTGCGTTTCAAGTGAAGAAATTACGCAACCCCAGTAAAGATGTGGCACTGACAATGCGTTGCAAAAACAGCAACAAATGCGAGGAAAAATTTGCCATTAAACATATTTTAAAGCGCCTACCGAGTGATGAATGGAAAATGTTAACCGTGCCTCTAAATTGCTTCGCTAAGGGCGGCGACTTTGACTACTCACAAATTACCGATATTTTTAAAATTGCCACTGAAGGAAAATTGGACATGCTGATAAAGAATGTCGGTTTGATTTCACTTCCAACAGGAAGTAAAGGGTGCGCAAAATAGTTAATACACTCCCATGAAACAACAATAAAGTACGAGTATAATTTATTGCTTCAAAATGATAACGTTTACATCTATACTTTGAAGTGTTTTCATTTTTGAATGGGTTTTGCATATATGAAGTTTTTTACCATCTACTCTTTAATTTTTGTGTTATGTCACATCGCTATTGACGTAAACGCTAAGGTAGAAGGTGCCAATCATGATACCCAAACAAAAGCACCCAATATTGTTATTCTGTTAGCGGATGACATGGGCTACGGTGAATTGTCCAGTTATGGGCAAACACAAATAAAAACGCCGAATATCGACAAACTCGCTAAGAATGGAATTAAATTTACGGATTTTTATGCAGGTACTTCTGTTTGTGCGCCCTCTCGTGCTGTACTCATGACAGGGAGACATACTGGTAATTTGTCTATTAGAGGAAATAAAGGCTATACACCCGACGGAAAATGGGGGCGTATCCCCCTAAAAAAATCAGAAACCACAATCGCAGAAATGTTGCAAAATGCAGGTTATCAAACAGCAATGGTAGGTAAATGGCATTTAGACATTCCAGAAGACGAGAGTACTTGGGCGCATAACAGAGGGTTTGACTATGCCGTCCAAGAACAGTGGGGTAAATCGGCTAACGGTATGATCTATGACGAAAGAGAACATTGGCTGTTTAACAATGGTAAAAAGAGCTCAGCATTTTACGATTACAATGAATATTCTTGTTTAGATGAGTTTCGTACAGACTATGCTATCGATTTTTTAAACAAAAAATCTGACGACAAACCGTTTTTCCTCTATATGAGTTATCGTTCACCACACGCCCATGAATTCTTTCTGAGAAAAAACGATTTATACAAAGAACACGCAAAAGAATGGCCAGAAATAGAGCGTCGCCACGCAGCTAGAATCACCATGCTAGATGAGCAAATACAGCGATTACTAGATAAATTAGAAGCGGATGGTGAATTAGACAACACATTTATACTATTTACCTCAGACAACGGCCCTCATGCCGAAAACCATCATGACAGACACTTTTTTGATAGTTCAGGCGGCTTAAAAGGATATAAACGAGATGTATATGAAGGCGGTGTTAGAATACCTGCAATCGCCTATTGGCAAGGAAAGATAGAAGCAGGCGAAACTAAGCATATGGCGGCATTTTACGACATAATGCCGACGTTGGCTGATTTAGCCAGCACAAACGCACCTATAAACGATGGTATTTCTTTCGCGCCTTTGTTGTTTAAGGAAGCACAAGATAAACACCAATTTATTTACTGGGAAATACAAGAAGGTGAATCTGTCAATGGCTTTAGACAGGCCGTTCGCTTAGGCAAGTGGAAAGCAATTAGGTATGCGGACAAATTAAAAACCGAGCTATACGACTTGTCGAGAGACCTAAGTGAAAAGAAGGATCTTGCAAATAAACACCCTGAACTAGTAGCACAAGCGAATAATATAATGAAAAAAGAAAGCAAGGTAACACCTCGCTTCCCTTTTTCGGGTGGCGTGTGGCAACATTAACGCGTAAATGATTGTCTGGATTTTTTAACACGAAATACCCAAAAAACCATTGCGATAATAATGGCAATCACTGGCATTGATAGTATCCAATCTTTGCGCAATGCCTCTGGAAGAACATGCGTATTTCCGCCGACAAAGATGAATGTGGCAATGAGCAAAGAGAACATCATTCGCCATAAGTGGCGTATCAACTTTGAAACACGCGTGCCGTTATTTTTCCATATATACAGATAATCACCGACAGCCAAGATTAACGCAAATCCAGTAAAAACATAGTAGCCTTGATAAGGCGGCTCTGTGGCAGGGCTAGGCAGGTCATAAACGATGCCCGCAGTGGCTATGCCGCCGGACAATAAAACACCGAAAGTGACAAGCGCAAAACCTATTTTGTCGATAAGGTTAGCTTCAGAAGACCGTCGAGCCATCGTATACCAGCCCGTGAATAATAGGTAAGCGGAAAAAAACGCAAGAAAAAACGTCAGCTGTAATGAACGTGTAATACTCAAGTAAAAACCACTGAGGCACAAGGCTCCCATTGTAAAGAGGAAGATTCTACCTATCCATCTATGAATAAACTTTCCCTTTGGTGCAAGAATGGCGATAAATCCTGCCGCCATAGTAATAAGACCTGCGTACAAATGTAACTTGGCGATAATCGGCAACTCAGTCATGCTAATGTCCTTAATTCTCAAATTGTCGTAGCGTTTATAGCGTTAATTTACCTAACGCTATAAAGAACATTAACGGTACGCGACACAAAAAGCGTCTGTTAAGACAGGTGCGTACATCTGTTCTGTCTTTCCTCATAGGCGTGGACACTTAGCGTGGATAACACCTAGCGCGGATAAATAAATAAATACGGATAAATAGCGATTCTCAACTAACCAGTTACGAGGAAAGCTTTAAGTATCAATGGTTCAACGCTCGATTAAAATAATGTTTGACCAGCTGATAAAAGCGAGACACATGCACAGGCTTATCTCCTTGGAAACGATGCACCAAATGAAATGGCCACTCCCTGCCAGTATAGTGGGGTAAAACGATACTCAAGCGGTTATTGAGTATTTCGTCTTGCAGTGAAAACTTAGGCAATAACGCCAAGCCAATCCCACGGCAAACAAACTCTATCGCGCTAGACAAAGTATTTGTCTGAAACGATAAGCGTAATTGCGTCGTCAATTTATCTTCATAATCCTTGTCTTTGTATAAGGTAAAATGATTACTTTGCCACGACGTACACACAAATTTATGCGCCTTAAGCTCAGCGATACTGTTTATTGATGGTTTGTTCGCCAAATAGCTAGGGGCAGCGCAAAATACTTCCGTCGCTGAGCCTATAGGCAATGCTCTATAGTTAGAGTCCTTTAAATCGCCACCATAAATACTTACATCGAGTTTGTTCCCAACTAGATCTAGCGGCTCGTCTGTCACAATCAAACGTGGTTCTATAAGAGGATATTCAGCACACAACTGCGTTAGTGCAGGCATCACAATGTTTTTTTCTAATGAATTTGGGATAGTGATAGAAAAATCACCAGAGGGGGTGTTTTTACTTGAATCGAGCGTGTCGAGGGCGCCATCTACCTGTGACTTTAATAATTCGCATTGGCGCAACAAGCTTTCCCCAATATCGGTCAATAGCATACCGCGAGTATGCCTAGATAGTAACTGTCGACCAATATGCAACTCCAAGCGTTTAATGTGCTGACTGACCGCTGACTTACTGAGATGGTTCAGCTCTGCGGCTTTTGTGAATGAACGACACCTTGCTACATCAACAAATATTAACAAGGAAGGGAGCAACTTTATATTGTGCATAAAACAAAACAATTAGTTAATTTTAAATCTATTGTACACATTAACTCCCTAATTTATGCTTTTCATTCCATTGAAATTGCATTAAGGAAAAAATATGACCGCATATGTTGTCGTTGATTTAAACGTAAATGACGCCGAGAAGCTGGCTCAATACAGCGCGCTTGCAGCAAAAAGCATCGCCGAATATAAAGGCGAATTTATTGCCAAATCTCCCATTACGGTATTGCACGGCGGTAACGACTTTACCACCAAAGTAATTATTCAGTTTCCAGACAAGGGGAGCGCCGAGGCTTGGTATAACAGCCACGATTATCAAGGCATCATCGCTATTCGAGACCAAGCGATGAATAGTCAATTTCACTTATTAGGATAATTTACCGTATGAAAAAAAACACCTACAACGCAATTCGTTTTCACAAGGCAGGCAGCAAAGACGTACTGCAATACGATACCTTAAGTATGCCGAGACCAACAGGAAACGAAGTACTCATTAAAGTTAACGCTATCGGCATAAACCGCGCAGAAGTAATGTTTAGAGAAGCTCAATACATTGAACAACCAGTATTTCCATCAACATTGGGCTATGAAGCTGCCGGTACTATTGAAGATATAGGCGAGCGTGTATCCCACTACAAAATAGGGGATATGGTAAATACAATTCCCGCCTTTTCAATGGGACAGTATGGTGTTTATGGCGAATATGCGTTGGTACCTGAAGCTGCCATCATTGCACAACCGCCGCAATTTAATCATATTCAAGGTGCAGCTATTTGGATGTCTTACATTACCGCCTACGGTGCTTTGGTTACCTATGGAAAGCTTACGCATGGTCAAAGCATCATAATCACTGCCGCCAGCAGCAGTGTAGGTGTTGCCGCAATACAACTTGCGAAAGCGTTAGGCGCAACAGTCATAGCCACAAGCAGAGACACTTCAAAACATGCATTCTTGTTAGCCCAGGGTGCGGATCACGTTATTGCTACTAATGAACAAAATTTAGTAGACGAAGTGAATAAGGTAACTCATAACAAAGGGGCTAATCTTATATTTGACCCGGTTGGTGGGCCACTACTAGCGCAACTAGCTGACGCATGTGCACCTAAAGCAGTGATCATTGAATATGGCGCACTTGACAGCCATGCAACACCCTACCCGCTTTTTACAGCGTTGGCAAAAGGGTTAGTCATTAAAGGTTATACCCTATTTGAAATAACTAAACATGAAGAACGACTAAGACAAGCAAGTGATAAACTCATGCCACTCTTCACGTCAGGAAAGTTGTGCCCAGTGATTGATAAAGTGTTCGACTTCGAGCAAATACACGCTGCTCACGCCTATATGGAGTCGAATAAACAACAAGGTAAGATTGTTGTTAGCCTTGCTCAATAATAAACGTGAAGATATTTGTCATACTTCTTTAATTAGACGTAAGATATGCAATGCGGTCGACTAACCAATTGTGAACACTCTCTAAGCGCCACTTCCGGTCTTTGTCTTTCATATCGGCTGGCGGTTGCTGCCAACTGGGCTTCATGCTGAGGTCAAATGGTATTCCACGCACTTGTTTCATCTGCGTTGCCATGTTTAGCAAATAGACGTCTTCGATAGTGTTGTTGTCAGCTGCGAGTATTCGTTCAAATTGTGCAGATACATCACCTTGACCAAACACCGACAGTAATTGTAGGGCTCGGCCACGATTTAGGCGCTCTGAATCAAACCGACTGATAGAGTTAGCTAAAGGCAAAATGGATTTAGCCTGCTTACCAAAGCTCAAGGCAACATTTAGCGCCCAATAACGATGCCAAGGTTTATCAGACACTAACGTGAGTTTAATTTTATGCTCAACCTCTGACCACGGCAGTAGCTGCCATTGTGCAATATCTAATAACGCTGAGATCAAGGGTTGTTGTTCACGCGCATATGAAAAATCTATTTGCGCGACATTTTCCATTAACACTTTTTCCGGAAGCACGGCTAAATCAGGTAAAGATGCCAATTTTTCATGTAATTTTGTACGCAGTGTAATCAATTCTTTCGCATACGCCCTGTCATCCGCCAAATTATTGGTTTCGTAGGGGTCGTTCACAAGGTCGTATAAAGCTTCTGCCGACTTCACTTTAAAAAAAGACGATTGTTCATCATTTAGCTTTCCCCGCTTAAACATATCGTACCATTCGTTAAATGCTGCCTGTTTATAACGATAACGCGCATAAAGTCCATCTGGATTAAACGGTAAAAAGTGCCGGACATATTTGTATGGTCCCAATCGGATACTACGAACCATGTCATACTTTTCGTCAAATCTGTCGGCAAAACCATAGGTTTCATTTCTATTATTTAGTGCAGCTAAGGAAATAGAATCGCCTAAAAATGGCTTACCAATATGTTTTTGAGCGGCATCTATGCCTGCCAGTTGTAATAAGGTCGGCGCAAAATCGATAAAACTAACAACACCATCAACCCGTAGGCCTTTACCTCCCCTAAAGTCGTTGTGAACTAGATGTTCAAAGTGCTTTGGCACTCTCACTACCAACGGAACGGCAAGCCCTCGTTCGTTGATGTACCCTTTAGTGCCCGGTAACACGCCACCATGATCACCAAAATACATAATAAACGTATCTTCTAGTACCCCATCGTCTCTTAATTTTTCAATTACCTCACCAATCTGCGCATCAATTTTTTCATGCTGTTCAAGGTAACGAGCTTTGGTATATCTAAACGTTTTGGTATTCGGGTAAATTGGCGCAACTTTCATATCTTCGCTGGCATATTTTGTATCCACCTTACCGACATCAGTTACCGGAAAATGCAGTTTATGTTCATGCGTTGTATTCCAGCTTTGCATATGAAAAAAGGCTTGTTCTGCCTTTCTTCCACGCCAATCTGCTCCCACCGCAGAACGATGCCAATGCCCATCTGGCTCTACGAAGTTATAATCTTCCTTTACATTGTTGCTAGTGTAGTAGCCAGCCTCTGTCATCCATTGACTGATTGGTTTAACGCCTTCGGGCAGGGGAACAGTTTGATAAGGTCGATGGTAGCCCATACCTAACATAGTAGGATAAAGTCCTAAAGCGAGGGTTGTACGGGCCGTTGAACATACAGGGGAGTTAGAGAATGCTTGATTAAAGACAAGCCCATTCGCTGCCAATTGTTCTACATTTGGCATCCTTGCTCCACCTTCTTTATACAAACGCATGTAATCACGATTGTTATCCTCAGACACCAACCAAACAAAATTGGGACGCACCTGATTCGAACTACCATCAACGACATTGTCTTTCGCTATTACAAATGCAGAAAAGCAACACAACATTAGCAGAAGTGACTGAAACAATACCTTACTCAGAAAATACATAGAATTTTCACAATTGACTTTCTTCACAAATTTCCTTTATCTTTCTTCGGCATCAATCAACTAAGCACTAGCCTCTCAAGAGGTTCCTTCACTCACCGAACTTAGACCGTTAATTAAATGTTAACAGCTTTAATCGCTACGCGCACATACAAGTTTTAATCTAATACAGCATCAAACGTTGCCCCCGAAAAATTTACGTGACACAACTAAAATCAAGGGCAAGAGTAAACGGTAAAGCCAACTCACCCTTGACCTGTACCGTCCACTCTTGACTACACTAAAACGCACGTTCTATTCTGATTAACGCCGCTACTCTGTTGAGCAACGACGACTAATGATTAGCAATCAATTTAGGTTTGCTATTATCTAAGGTAGCTGGCGCAGTGTTCTTTACGCTATGAATAATCATCGCCTTAGAAACAAGTCCGTCACTGGTCGCCGACAAGCGAATATCACCTTCTTCATCTGTCGCCTGAATCAACACCATAACTTTACCGTTAAAAGCCCTCCTCTCTGGTGCAACATGATGGCTATGGTCAAGAATATCGCCATTTTCGATACCAATAATTTTTCCTGGGCCTTCTAATGAAAAACTCAACAGGCTATCAGCATTTGGTACCATAACACCGTGCTTATCAATGACATCTACAGCAACATGCACAACATCACGTTTATTCGCTTGTATCGTCGACTTGTCAGCGAAGAAATTCACACTACTAGGTTTGCCGGAGGTACGTATAACTTTTCGTAATTCTGTTGCCTTTGATCTGGCAACTACTTCAATCTCGCCGGGCGTATAGGGTACTTGCCAAACAATTTGCATATCATCTGTCATCGCCTTAGTACCAAGTGACGTTCCATTTAAAAACATCTCGGCTTCATCTAAGTTAGTGTATACAACCATGGGGATCTCTACCCCTTCCTTGCCAGGATGCGTCCAATGCGGCAGCACGTGTACCATTGGTTTGTCTGACCACTGGCTTTGATACAAATAATACCCATCCTTTTCAAAACCAGCTAAATCAATGATCCCAAAGTTTGCCGTACGCGCCGGCCAACCAAAAGACTCACCTAAATAGTCAAATGCCGTCCAACGATACGTCCCTAACAAATAAGGTAGCTTTTTAGACAACTTAATTTCATCACGAATATTCATCCGCACAATTGCATTGTCGTATGACGAATCATAAAACTTGCTTGCTTCTGGAAACACTTCTTGTTCACTCAAATCGGGAACCAAAAACACCTTGTCTTTAATTTTATTCCACTTACCTATAGGGTCATCTTTTTCCCAAGGCGCAGGGTTGTCACGTGTTCGGTAGGCCGTTTTCGTTCTGTAAACACCGCGTGTTTGTAGGGTATGCGTAATTTCAGTTCCGACCATCGTGCGCTTAGGGTATTTTTCATGATATTCCTCTAAAAACCCCTTAAACTCTCCATGCCCGTTAAAACCGGCAATATCATCGTAGCCCAGCATATAGCCTCGACCTTGTGTTATTGGCCGTGTGTCATCTAGTGCTTTTACAAATTTCACCAGCTCTTCCTGAGTTTCTGATGTCTTGCGAATCACCTCGTTGCCAATGCTCCACATTATTATGCTTGGGTGACTCCTGTCTCGTTTAATAATGGCCTCAAGATCAATTTGCCACCATTGTTCAAAAAACAACCCATAATCGTAATCTGCTTTTTCGGTTTCCCAACCATCGAACGCTTCGTTCATGACCAAGAATCCCATTTCATCCGCTAAATCGTAAAAGATGGGCGCAAACGGCGTATGTGCTGGACGAAGAGAGTTCATTCCCATCTCTTTTAGCTGCATTAAACGCCTGCGCCACATGTCATCTGGCACCGCAGCACCAACCGGTCCGCCATCATGATGAAAAGACATGCCTTCTAATTCCAACGGTTCATTATTAAGTAAAAAGCCTTTGTCTACTGTGTAATCAATCGTGCGAATTCCTACGCGCGTTTTTTTAAGATCAGTGCGTTGTTCGCCCTTAAAAATCTCTGTATGCAGCGAATATAAATATGGGTCGGTCGTTGACCAAAGTTTTGCGTCTCGCACATTCAACACTGTTTTGTCCAGCGCGACGTCTTCACTTGATTCATTGACTAAGGTAGACGCATTGGCAACTAACTTACCGTCAGCGTCAAACAACTTTTGCTGCACACGAAAAGGTCCTTGACCTTTGGCTCCATGAACTTCCGTGTCTACTAAGACTTGCGCTTGTTGACTATCAAAGTCGACCTCGCCCGTACGGGCAAATACGCCGTCTTTAGGCACGAATGTTTGGTCAACAATATCTAACCATACGTGGCGATATATTCCAGAGCCTGTGTACCAGCGACCGGTTGGCGCTTGCTCGTGATCAACTCGCACTGCAATTTGCGCTGAATCAAAGGGTTTACCCCAAACACCTTTTAAGTATTTAGTTATGTCATACGAAAAACTCACATAGCCATTTGGACGATGACCGACATGTTGTCCGTTGACCCACACGTCTGAGTTAAGGTAAACACCATCAAAACGCAGAATTATTCGCTTGTTTTTCCACTCACTTGGGATTTCAAGGTTCTTTCGATACCACGCAACCCCGGTAGGTAAAAACCCACCGCGCCACCCAGCGGGGTGTGCTTGCGAGTACTCGCCGGTAATACTGTAATCATGCGGTAAGTCGACCGTTTGCCACGCTTTATCATCAAAATATGCGCCTTTAGCAGCGGAAACATCACCAAGGTGAAATTGCCAATCGAAGTCGAAAGGAATGTTTCGTTCAAACGCAAACGTTTGTTGTTTTTCGTTACCACCACTTATTTGAGTATGAGTATCTGCGCTCGTGCACGCAGTAGCTAAAAGTAACAATATAAGGCATAGAGAGTTTTTCATGATAAAGCCCTACTTAATTGACCACTTAGGGTTTGATACATGCGCTTCCGTAAACGACTTCTCAAAAGCGGCGACAAGGTCAGGTCGTTGCGCGGCCAGATCATTCGTTTCGCCAATATCATGTTGAACATCGTAAATTTCGATTGGACCAGTAAACATCGGTTTACGTACAGCTTTATAATTGTTCTTCCTTATGGCTTGTGCGGACCCCCATTCATAAAACTCCCAATACAGGAACTCATGTATTGATTGATTTTCTTCGCCCAGTATAGTGGGTAAAAAACTAATACTGTCTGTATTCTTCGGTGTACTTACGCCCGCAATATCTGCAGCCGTTGCCATAAAATCGCCAAAGTACGCAATATGATCTGTTTTGTGATTACTAATTACGGTGCCTGGTCCCCACGCAATCATAGGCACTCTGATACCTCCATCATATAAATCTCGTTTTTGTCCCCGCAATGGGCCATTGGAGTCAAAAAATTCAGGATCATTTCCGCCTTCGCTATGCGGCCCGTTGTCAGATGTAAACATGACAATTGTGTCGTTCTCGATGCCCAATGCGTGCAATTGATACATAATTCTGCCTACGCCTTGATCTATATGATCAACCATTGCAGCATAGCCCTTCGCGGTATCGGGCCATTCTTTGTCTGCATACATACCGTAACTTGGTACTTCCATGCCATGAGCCCAATCGTAATGATCGGATTCATTATTTGCGTGAGGTTGAATAAGTGATAAATACAAGAAAAATGGCTTATCAGCATTGTCTTTTATGAAAGCCTCAGACTCTTCAAAGAACAAATCACCCGCATACTCCTTTCTATTTTCGGGTTTAGTGACTCCAGCAATAAAGTCGCTATAAATAATCGGTGTAGGTTCAGTTTTATTGGCTAAATATACCTTTTCATCGTTACGCCATAGCCATTCAGGATAATGATTGTGCGCGTGTACTTGATTAGTGTATCCATAAAAATAGTCAAAACCTTGCTTGTTCGGTAATCCGGTACTCCCTTCATCACCTAAGCCCCATTTACCAATGATCCCAGTGTGGTAACCCGCCGACTTTAACACTTCTGCAACGGTTTCATCTTCGGGTAGTAGCGGCATTTCTACTCTGCCATTCCCTCGTATCGGGGTATGCCCCAAATGTTGACCTGTCATCAACACAGATCTTGACGGTGCACATACGGTTGCACCTGAATAAAATTGAGAGAATAAAATTCCCTCTTTTGCCAATTGATCTAGATTAGGTGTTTCGATCTTGGTTTGCCCATATACGCCAAGATCACCATAACCCATATCGTCAGCAAGAATAAAAATGATGTTTTTCTGTTTACGCACTGGTTCGCTATGTTCAGGAATAACATTTGTAACTGAGTTTTCGCTTTTTGCTCCAAGCTCAGATAATTTCTTGCTGTCAGAGCAAGCTGTAGCAACAATTAACATCCCACAAACTATTGAAATAAACCCCAGATTAATAGTTTTCATTGCGTAAACCTCTTCCATAAATTTTGTTAGTCAGCCGTAGTTTCATCAAGTGTTATCAATATATAACACCAAGCAAATAATGTAAACGTGTACATTTAACATTCACTTTACCATGCACTCAATAAAAAATATTTTTCGGATCTTAAAAACCGACATAACGTCCACATAAGAATAGCACCACCCTCCATTAAAAATAGTGAAAATTAGAGTTTTCAACACCTAACAAAAATTTCTTAAAACCAAGATATAAAAATTAAAAATGTATACAATAAATTAACATAATAAAGAATTATTACTCGTTATCGTATTGAAAAACCAAACGAGTGTTATCGTTTACATTCATTTAATAGTTACGTAATATTGAGTGGTATTCAGTGACTAATGCAATATTAAAGATTGAGGAAGTAAAGTGGATAGAAGAACATTTTTACGTATGGTAGGTGGGACAGCGGTCGTTACCGCCATTGCTCCTACATACGGTTTTGGGGCGCAAGGTTTTGATGATAAAGGCGTATTAGTTGAAGCCTGTCACTTTAATGATTTCGGTGGATGGTTGCTTGATACACAATTTTATCAACAAATGGGCGGCAATCATCTTTTAGCGCATGGTATGGGTGTTCCTGTTAAAAATGCTAAAACCAATATCAAGCTAAATACAACAGGTACATGGCATATATTCGTTCGAACAAGAGATTGGTGCCCCGGAGATTGGCCGTCGCCAGGTCAATTTAAATTACATATCAACGGCAAGACAATGCCCAACGTGCTTGGTACAAAACCGGGATGGGCATGGCAACAAGCAGGTTCTTTTGAGCACAAAGCCGGCAATATAAACATCGAAGTTGAGGACCTAACAGGCTTTGAAGGACGCTTTGATGCAATTTATTTTTCCCGTTCGCCCACACCAAATTTACCTGTATCTTCAAACGATTTATACCATTGGAAAGATAAACTGTCTGGCCGGAGTAAATTGAGTATTCAAGAAGATGATTTCGATTTAGTTATCGTTGGTGGCGGCATTGCTGGATGCGCTAGTGCTTTGACAGCCAGCGCTCAAGGTTTAAAAGTGGCATTGATACAAGACAGGCCAAAATTTGGTGGCAATGCTAGCGACGAAATACGGGTGCATACCGAAGGAATACATGGTAAAGGTGAAGCGCTACTGCGTACGCTAGATACAGAACACTGGCCAAATGGTCACGAACATGCCAAGTTCGACCAGGAAAAGCGGGAAAAGACGATGGCTAATAGTAAAGTACATCTCTTCCCTAACTTTTCTTGTATTGGGCTTGAAAAGGAAGGTAAACGCATCATTAGTGTGGACGCAAGGAATACGCGCACTGGTATTATTCGCCGCTTCAAATCGCCGCAATTTATTGACTGCAGTGGCGATGCCTGGTTGGCATATTGGGCAGGCGCCGAATATCGTTATGGACGAGAAGCATCAAGTGAATTTAACGAAGTATGGGAAAAGCATGGAGAATTATGGAGCCCATCTGAACCTGATAATCGCATAATGGGCACCAGCATCCTATGGAACAGTGATATTGGACGTTACCCGACAGACTTTCCAAAAGTGCCATGGGCCATGCCAGTTGCTACCAAAGATGCCGCATTAAAAGGCGATTGGGATTGGGAGTTTTCACATGATAATTTACATCAAATCGAAAATGCTGAAAGCATAAGAGATCATATGTTTAGAGCGGTTTATGGAAATTTTTATAATGCCAAAAAGCGTCCTAAAAATAAGATGTATCAACTAAAATTTGTTGCTTTCATTGGCGGCAGAAGAGAGTCTCGCAGAATAATGGGCGACCACATATACTCAATGCGAGATGCCGTAGACAAGCCTGATTTCCCAGACATTGTGGTCGAAGAAACGCGTGTATTAGATTCACATTATCAACTCAAGCACCATGGGCATCATGCAGATTATCGTTCTGAAGCCTTGTTTATGAATGTTGGAATGTACTACATACCATTTAGGTGCTTTTACTCAAAAGACATAGACAACTTAATGATGGCGGGTAGAAATTTCAGTTGTACACACATAGGGCTGGCAGGGCCCCGTGTGATGAACACCTGCGGTCAAATGGGAATCGCTACTGGATTTGCAGCTGCTTTATGCAAAAAACATAAAACAAATCCACGGACAGTGGCGAAAGCGCACATCGATGAATTGCGGAAATTGATAGGCTATACAGAAGAAGGGAGTGCCAATGGTAAGGTCTCTCGTGCTACATCAGCCTAAACTTCCCCATTGGGGTACGTTTTGCTCTGCTTGTACAATCACGTTATGTAACTTAAAAGGCTGTTAGTGCAGCCTTTTCCTTTTGGCGCTACCCTACCCTAAAAATAAGAAGGCATACCCTATTTTGAATCGGACATTTGTAAATTTCAGCTTAATTTTTATTGTATTAGCGCTTGTAGTAACGGGCGTGCTTGCATTCTTCTTCCCATTTTCACTGCTTACCGCAAGAGTACACATCGCCTTTGCTTGTGCAGCAATTATATTTTTTTCCATACATATTGCACAGCGATACACATTTTTTACGTTTGCTCTGTTTAAAAATATAAAGAAAACTAGGCTGTTTATAGCGCTAAGTGCCGTATTCTCACTGTTCTTAGTTATTAGCAGCTACTATAACCTTCAACCAATTCATTGGCTTGTATCAAATAGTTATGAACATAAACGCTTCAACGAGATTGTTAGGTCTTCGTCGAGCGTTTACTCAGCGTTTGAGAAAACAACATTCTCGCTTATCAAAACCAATGAAACCTGCGGCGCAGGCTCCGAAAACCTCGCACTGACGTTAACGGCAGCTTTTCACCCAATGGTTAAAAATAAACTAGCCTTTGCCGTATGGGCAGAATCAACGTCAGGATCCCTGATAGAGAGTTTATACGTGTCGCCATCATTAGCCTACTCAGACTCACCCGAATGGCATGGGCAACAAACCGCTAGGCATCTAGTTTTACCGGTCTGGCGCAATAAATACACCTTAATTTCTGGTATTGACAGCGATGGGAAAGTCGATCAATTTACTGGGGCAACTAAGAATCACCAGTTCAGCTTAGAAAACTACCTAAAAGAAAACACACATGAAGACTATGTGATTTACGCGGAAATAAATATTCCTGCAGATACTAATGAAGCATGGCCTGATGACCTACTTGGGCAACCTTCTATACTTTATTCCGCTTATATATCTCACGACCCCACCAAAAGGCAACATGCGATATTGGAGTTAACTGGGCACGGTGGTTCAACAACCAATGACGGCAGCATTCAATATCGATTCGATAAGTCCATCGATGCCGACAAGTGGGTAGACTTAATACTGGTCTCCAGCTATCCGTGCACTAAGCAATAGTCTAGCGAATCAAGCTATGATGCAAAAATGCGGCGCGGCTTGACTCGCTTGCGTGTTAAAGGTTTGCGTAATATATTGGAAAAATTGAAAAAACAAATACGTGATCTTGGGATGAAAACGTCATCCACAGAACGTTATATAATATGATTGTTACCCACTACAGGAAAACTACAGCAACGCTACACGATTATCTCCCACGTATAGTTGTCGTTTATTTAACAAGTTAAGTACCTCAGCATTTAAACCTTTTCGTCATTTGTCTCGTCTAAAGAGTGATTTTAGTTTTTTATAAAGGAAAATAATGAAATTCTTAACCACTATTTTGTTAACTGCTGTCTTGCTTGCCACAAATGCTATTGCGGAGCCTACAAAGAAAGTACTGATCGTCGCATCTAATATGGTAGATATGGGAGATCCTGAAAAGCATGATGCCAGAAATAATTTGTGGGAATTTGCACCTCCTTATCACATTTTTGTTAGTCATGGTTTTGACGTTGACTTTGTATCACCAAAAGGTGGGGAAGTTAAGTTTATGATGGACCCTCTAGGCATAAGTAGTTATACCATCAAACATGAGGGTTTCTTAGAAAAAGCGAACAGTTCATTCTCGCCTTCTCAAATCGATCCTAAGGACTATTGGGGCATATTCATTGGTGGTGGCTACGGTGTAATGTTTGATGTTGCAGATAACAAAAAAATCCATTCCATTATTCGTCGTATCTATGAGTCAGAAGGCATCATAGGAGTTGGTGGTCATGGCTCAGCAGGAATCGCAAACGTGACATTATCTAACGGGGAGTTTTTGGTGAAAGGTAAAAAAATAGCCGGATTTCCTAACTCCACTGAAATATCTAAGCCATGGGCAAAGCAAGGTACACTACTGCCTTTTCTTATTGAAAGTCAGCTTAATAAGCATGGGGCTATCGCTCAAAATAAGAAAACCCTAAAAGACAAATATGCTGTGATCGCAGATAAACGTATTGTATCAACAATGTTTTTGCCTTCAGCCGCACTTGTAGCAAAAGAAATGATAATCTTAAAGCAGTAGCAACAGCACTTAACAAGTTCCCAACTGACTCTAAACAGCTGACTAGTGCTCGCTCTTCGCAATTTGAGCCAGTTGTTTATCAATCGTTTGCAGGTTCAAGTGAACCCTTTATCGCGTTGGTAGCTGTTCACGAGGAGAACGTTTTGGCTAGGCTAGTAGCATACGAACTAAAAAGTTTGAGCCGCTGAGAAGTGAAGTATACATATTCGATCAAACGGTTAACGAGAACTATAAAAAAGCCTGTCAGTAACATACTGACAGGCTTTGCATAGCACATTAATGAAGCGATACTGACATTAAAAGGTCTGTACTTTGTACAATGCCACATTGTCAATCAACAAGTCGCTTGCGACAGCAGGATCTGACTGAGGAATACGATAAATGAAGCGCATTGACGTATCGTCGCCCCACAATGGCGCGTCAAAGGTGCCCGATACAAACTGCCACTCATCTGACACTTCAACATCAAGGGATGGGTTGTCAAACGTCGCCCAACTCCCCGTCCAAATAGAAAGCTCTAAACTAAATTTTGTGGCGCTACCACCAAGATTTTTCACCCAGCCAGAAAATCCAATTTGTCCCGTCCCAGTCCCTAGTGGACGTATCGTAAGATTAGGCTCGGACGCTGCATCCCACTGAATACCTTGTAAAAAGTGAGATGCACTGCCATCACCAGTTATGTGTAGGGCATCGCCCTCAATACCCACATTCGGCAGAATCTCAGACGTTAAACCGTCCTTATTTTTCCAATACCAACCTTTGAGCGTATCAGAAAAGTCACTATTAAGTAGACCATCACACATGACGTTTTCAGCAATTTTCACGCTGATCGTTTTTTGCTTACCCGATTCGCTATTTGCAGTCACTTGAACAACTTCTGCACCTGCCTGACCATCAGCGATGGATATCATTGCTTTTGCACCAGATACCGGTGAACCATCCTCAGTTAGGCCTTCCATCGGCATGATTGAAATCTTTTCCGATGTAGATGACCAAGTAATAGTATCCGCAAAGTTACGCTCAGCCGGTGCATTTACTGCAGATAGCATATGAGCGCTACAATCAGCTAATGTCAGCGTTTTACCAATAGAGTCTTCTACTACGCCATGATGTAAAGATACTGCATATGAAGACGTGAAGTTATTTGTTACTTCAATCGGCAGAGTTACCGCTTTCGTTGGGTCATCTTGAGGCACACCAACTAATTCGGTCATCCCTTCTGTAATACCGACAATTTTTATCGAACCAGATTCCAACACAGTAAAGCTAGCAAATTCATTACCAATCGTTACGCCCGTCTCGAGCGTTTCACCATCAAGTGTCCAATCAATCGCTTGATTTGTCGAAAAAAATGGTTCGAACACACCAGACACTTCAAATTCGACCTCGTTCGTGGGCGGAATTTCCATCGATTGCTCACTCAATGTAAAACTTTCAACGGGATGAGAGACACCATTCAGCGTAATATTCAACTTCCGTCTTTGTTCTGTGCCATCTTCATTTCGTGGCGCACCTTTTCCGTTTTCAATGATGTACTCATATTCATATGTAATAGCGTTACCGAATTCCACAACGTGCAAAAATTCATCGGTATTTACTGTCACATCTGTACCATTGAAAGTAATACCTAACGGCGGTGGAGGGTTATCACCAAGAATAATTAAGCTTCTAATAATCACGGACTCAGTCCCTTGAAGATTAGCACCGTCAAGTAAACTCAAACGGTGTGTACCCGATACTTCGTCTAATTCAATGTTTCTTGGGCCATCCCAACTAACCGCGGCAGTGCCTGTCAAACCTGTTTGAAAACCTTCATCCGCACCGCCACATCCAGCGAGTGCTGTTGCTACAGCTGTAGCAAGAAATAATTTTTTTAGTAAGTTTGTATTCATCTTACTTCTCCGTTTTTCGGAGAAATGCTTTTAGCACTTCTCCATTGTAACTCGTTGTTGATCATTCAATTGCTTATTAATCAATGTTAAAAATCTACGCGTACACTGAAACGATATTGACGCCCACTTTTCGACAAACTAGTAGTTTTACTAGTATCAACATTGCCGTCTCGCATTGGGTCACCTTCAGAAAACAAGTTGTCTACTAATCGTGAAGTGTCAACATTATCAATCGTTGATGGCATAAAAACGCCGTCATCACCTGTGATACCAATCACTTCACCAGTATCATCAAGGAAGTTACCTTCTGCATTTTGAACGAACCCATCTTTGATGCGATCAGCGGTGACAAACTGACGATTGACGTCATCTGTCAAGTTCAACGCTTGGAATGAAAGGCTAACATTTTGACTTACCTTGTATGACGCACTAAAGTCAAGACGGTTTGTCGCGTCCTGCCAACGTCTATATTGACCAGAGGGTCCTGTGTATTGGATACCGTTATAGCGATGCGCTAAACGAAGTGATATTCCTTCATATTCCCAAAATATGGCTGTATTAGCTGAATGGCGAGGCGTATATCGCATAGGGAATGTATCGAGCAGTTCACCGGTCAATTCTGACGCTTCAGGATCACTTTCAGAATCTGCAAACGTATAGTTCATACTTAACCCCAAACCTGACCATGCGCCAGGTAAGCTATCGTATGTATCTACATAGTTAACTTCAAATCCTTGTGTTGTCGTTGATGCGCCATTACGTTTGGTGCCAAGTCTTAATTCGTCACAACCAAACTGCCATTCTAGCGCTAAACGCCATTGAGTTTGACGCACTGGCATACATCCGTCTGCCGGCGTTTGACCATCTGGAATAATCAACAGGTCTTCTAAAGAAATAGTTTCTAAATCATATTGCTGACGAATATCTGCCCAGTAATACACTTCATTTACTTGCTGAATAAAGTCTTTCATGTCTTTTCTATACAGCGTAAATGCAGCTAAGCCGGTATCATCAAAATACCATTCAAAAGATAGATCTAGGTTATCCGACTTAAGCGGTTTCAATTGAGGGTTTCCAACACTCCCCCACCCCCTGTCTGCCCAAATGGATTCGACAATTTTTGAATCGGGTGAAATATCATTAAAATTTGGTCGTGTCATTGTGCGTGATACGGCAAAGCGCGTAATGATTTCGTCATTTAGCTGATAATTTAGATTTAGACTTGGCAGCAATACTGAGCTTTCACTCCCGTCTTCAACTGAAAAATTACGTAGCCAGTTACTAGCAACATTCTCACCGGTAAATTTATTTGAACCCGCTACTTCTACAGAATCCGTAGTATTGTCTACCCAGTAGCGAACACGCCATGGATATCTAGGTCCACTAAATAACTCAAATTCAGGGTGATCACGAAATGAATCGTTTTGCAAAATTTGCTGTACGTTGCCATCTGCGCCATAAACCACATCCAACATTTGGTAAAAACGCGTGCGCTCTAACTCTTCTGCGGAGACAGTACCATCAGCACCGGGGACGGGAATTGTGTCCGTCGGACCATTCGCTTTTGCTCCCCAAATATGCGTAATTCTAGGTTCGTAACAACCGCCAACTAAGTCATCGACACTTCCGTCCAATTGCGAATAGTCACAAACCGGTAAGCTTTCGTTAGCTAAGCCCTTGCGATAAACGATGTCATAAGGCGTCAAGTGATTAGCATTCTTATCGAAATTTACTGATGTATAGCCTTGCACTGCCATTTTTGTTTTGACATAACGTAAACCAAAATCGCCGCGTAATCTGCCATCCATCAATTCAAAATTCACCTTTCCGTATAGAGAGTGATTATCTTGTTCTATTTTCTTAGTACCCGCAGGATTGGGAATTAAGCGTACATTCGGTTCTTGAAATGCAATACTTAACGCCTTTTCAGGGTCAATAAAACTCCACCCTTCTTCTAGGCCAAATCCATCTGCAGCGACGCCATGCATAAAATTATTGACCGGAAAAGCGTTGGGACTAATAAACTCAGAAGCACCTATAAATTGAGGAGACAGTAAATTTACGACTTGTTGGCCATCTTCATTAAACGCTGGTACTGAAATATCACTCAGGCTAGCTTTGTCAATAAAGACGTCTTTCACTCTTTCAGAGTACTTTGCCCCAAATTCGAGCGTTGTTATAGGTCCCAAGTCTAAATCGTAGTCAAAATCTAAAAAGACCGACTTATTTGTATCAGTATTATTATTTTGATGCTGATTTAACCCGCCAAGATGTTGTGATGCCAAATCAAAAGGCATGAACATGCTAGTGTGATAGTAAGTCCCTCTTTGCCCCTCAATACCTGGTTCAATAAGCGCACTGCCACTGTTAAATACAAAACTACAAGGTCCAGTAGAACAATCAATGCCAACGGGCTCAATCGCCTGCCCTTCTAGAAGATTTGGCTCACCAGCCAATGTGTTCCATGTCGCTGTAGATGCACTTAAGTTGCGTTTACTGTCATCTTTTGTTCTTGACATTCCAGCAGTCAACTCGACACTGAGTTCGTCTGTTGCTTGATAGTTTATCTTTAGCGTCGCAGCGTCGGTCGAGACATCTTTTCCACCAATACTTCTATTCAGGCCACCTTTTGTATTAAAGTTTGTATTTTTTACTAGTACTCTTGTTGCGGTATCTACCGTCCACCAATCTTCTTGAGGGTGTTCTGCAGCATTATTGGAATCACCACGAGTAAGGCTTGTATTTACGCTCATCGAATGACTATCAAATACTAAATCTTGCTCTGCTCGACTCAAATCGAGTTGAATATCTAATTCAGATGTCGGTGCGTATTGCAGCCCTAAATTAACGGTACGACGATTTCTTTCATTTAGATTTAGTCCGAAGCTATTGAACCCTCGATGGAAGGCGCGCATATCTTCTGTAATGACTTCACCATTTGACAAGTGACGTGCGCGACCAGATTCGACATTAGCTAAGAACTCATTCCAACCAGAAAAGAATGAGTCACTTCTAGTATTTTGGGTTTCATCAGCAAATGTCAAAATCGCGCCAAAAGTGTCGTCAAAAAATTTGTCTGACACTGAAAAGCTTACTTTTCCGTTTACATCATCGGAATAGTCGTTGTAACGCCCCTGGAGTGTCACAGATGCACGCCGTTCACTAAGTTGAAGCGGTTTTACTGTACGTAAAATAACATTAGCGCCCAACGAACCTTCATCATGATCTGCTGACGGCGTTTTAATTACATC
The DNA here is from genome assembly GCF_030160655.1 of Agaribacter marinus. Taxonomy (GTDB): domain Bacteria; phylum Pseudomonadota; class Gammaproteobacteria; order Enterobacterales; family Alteromonadaceae; genus Glaciecola; species Glaciecola marina. The sequence goes on along the minus strand of NZ_BSOT01000005.1, from coordinate 462,349 downwards.
GATGGACGACAAGATATCCGAGGAAAACTGACTTAAATCAACACTTTGTCCAAAACCTGGATCCGCACCATTTCCATTTAAACCACTCGTTAAGGCTACGCCATTTAGCGACACCTGATTCATATCGGCTTGTGCGCCACGCACGGAAATTCTGGTACCTTCACCATCTTCTTCTTGCACAGTAACACCAGTGATTCGTGATAAAGCATCACCAATATTCTGATCCGTTGATTTACCAATGTCTTCTGCATGTATTGAATCGACCACGCCATCAGCAAAACGTTTACGGTTAATCGCTTTTAACAAGCTGCCTTTAAACCCTTTAACGCTGATAACCTCAACGGTATCTTCTTCTACTGTCGATTGATTATCTTCTTGTGCAACATCATCAGCAGCAAATGCATTCATTGAAGCTAATACTGCAAGCGTCAATGCGCTTATCTTGAATTTGGACGCCATTTAAGATCTCCCCAGAAATATGAATACTGAAAGCATATAGCCATCAGAAACGTCTTGTTACTTTAGCCTTAAAATGTACACGTTTACATTTTAAAGATAAAGCATTTTTATTAATTATTTGTAAATTAATTGGAATTAATGCGTTAATTCGTGAAAGAAAAGTGAGTTATTTTCAAAAATATTTTAATTTTTATGATTAAAACTGATACCAACAAGGTATAAAACACCCTAGACAAGTAAAGGTTTACATTTCAACCTAAACGCGCAGATATGTTTTACAGTGCAGTTAGCATGAGATGATAGAAAAGTCTTTAATGAAAATGTAATGACGACCCATATAGCAAATAAAAATGGGACGCCATTACACGGTTGGAAATGGTAAATGTTAACCGGCCTTATTCGAAGCCAATAAACTCATTATTATCTTCAATGTTTATGTTGTCTGAGTGTTCAATATTAAAAAACTCTTTTTCTATCTGTCTTTCCGGATAAGCTTGCGTTTTAACAATCTTATTATTGCGAAATATCAAACCGTCCACAGAAAACAAATCTAACAATAACCCTTTGTCGTAAACATTAAACGTATTGCCTTCAACAAGTATATTTTTGTTATATCTTGCTTTATCTTGGTACTCGTCACTTATGCCAGCTGCCACATCTAAAACTGAATTACCCCATACCCCAAAAACGGAGTTGTCGAATACGTTGTTTCGAATTACTGCGTCACTGACACCTCCCTGCTCAAACCAAAAATTTGCATCCCCCTCAAATAGAATCGCTGCGCCTGGAGAATGAAAATAATTGTCTTCAACCAATGTTTTCCCTCGACAATTTAATAACATACCTCGTGCGCGATTTCTTCTAATGATATTCCCTTTGATTAAAACATCTGGATAGTCTCTCACTTCCGCGACTGAGTCCCCTACCTGAAAACGTTTATCAAGTGTATCGACAAATTTTACGCGCGTGATCTCTTTACTCAAACGCTCTACTTCCGCAACTTTATTAGCACCGTATGTAATCATACTTGGCCCCTGCACTAGTTCTAGCAAATCGCCTTTATCAATAAATTCGAAACCATACTGATGCGGATGCTGAACCCTCACATCAATTGTTTTGTCATCAAGAATGGTGTCTACCATGGCATAAATACCATGAATATTGGTAGCATCGTCTTTTTGATTCTCAAATAAATTGTTCACCAAATTGATTTCACCAGAGCAATTCACAAAGTGCGTTGCATCTGCCGTTGTACTTATGTACCTTGATTTAGATGGTGTTACTGCGCTATTCTTCACAGTTACATTGTGACAATTCTCGCCTAAGATACCCATGCCGCCTGCGTGATGTATTGTAATATTGTCGAAGATCACATCTTCGCTGCCAGTAAGTGTAAAGCCAACGTAATCTCTTCTACTGGGGGCAAATGTCATTATGTTACCGACCGTCCCACTAAGCTTTGGATGAAAAATTCTAACCCGTCGCTCACCAGGCAGGTGTTCAGCCTTTACCGCATTGCCTATCCATAGGTCATACACCATATAGGCGGTTTCACGTTTTTCCTTGTCAAATTCGAGTAGGCTCTGATAACCATACTTCTTTTCTACATCTTTACGTCTTTCTAAACGCTCAAAAATAGGATATCCCGGTGGAATTTCACGAATGCCAACAAATTGAAGAATACCTGCAGGCGTAATTTCGTATGGAAATTCTTCGCCAAACGCCAAGTCCATGCTGCCATCATCCACCGCTAATATTTCCGCCTCTTGGTGAAATGGTCGTTCAAAGTCGATTGAAAAATTTTTAAAAGTGATCCCTTTTGCGTCTCTCACCAAAAAAGGATTCATAAACCCGTGGAAGATAAACTGTGAACCTTGACCATCGATTTCTAATTGGTCGAGACCTTCAATCGGAAAACCTACTCGCTTTAACCCTTCATCGTTATTACTGATAAACAAATAATGTTCTTGCGCGCGAGTCGGATAAAAATCATAGCGCCCCTTCGGAAAAATAATTTTTGTCACGCCCTTCTTTTTAGCTTCTTCAATGATCTCAATTATTTTATATGTACTGTCAGATCTATCATTAGCTGTAATACCGCGGTCAAGCACATTTATTGACTGTCGCTTTACTGTCGATGTTTGTTTTAAATTTCCTTCATTCGCAACGCCATTATTTGCCTGCGTAACGCTTACGCCACAACCGCTAATACACGCAGCGACCAACACACCCAGACACAGCCTTGCCGGTGTTATACGACCCATCAACCTTTTTCTAAACATTTTTCTACCTTTGTTGAAATATACATGTGTTCCTTAAACTAATTTGCCTTATATATGCGCCTAGCATTTAATTGCCACATGAAACACATTAATTTCACTTATTTGTAACATGATGAATATAATCTATCAATAAAAATCTAAACGTTTACATAGATATTGATTACTGTTATTTTACAGCTGTAGCCAAGCCTTCATTTAAAAGGCTTATAGCAACACAGCGCATGAAAAAGAGGATATGCCGTGAACATTAAACAAGTAACTTGTCTATTAACTACCATTATTTGTATGAACATGCTTTCTTTTGCTTCAGAAAAAACTGACGCTGCAGCACCAATAGACGAACAAGTTGCGCAACTTAAATCACTGGTAAATCAAGCCAAGTCTTTAGGCCATGACGTGGAGCGAGAATTACTTGTATTGCAAACATCAAAGATATTCGATAAATGGATCGCTTGGGATGAAGCTAACGTTAAAACTAACGCCCAATTCTATGCCGCTCACCATGAATATAAGAAGGATCCTTTGGTACATGCCAAAGCCTTGCCAATATTCGAACGGCAATCTGTCAAAACGCTGATATCAGAAGCAATAGCAGAACTTTCGCAAGTATTGAATGGCCAGATCAAACGAAAACCAACACTGTTAACAGATACAAGTAAAGTAACCATTGACAACGGACAATTTGTACAAGAGGGTAAGCCTGTTTTTGTTTCAACCTATGTATGGAAACCTAGCGACCCAGATACGAATAAATACTTTGGCAATCTTAATAGCCAATTTTTTGCACCGGCACATGTTACGGGTAAAAATGGTGGTGTCGATCAAAGCAAAATCAAGTCAATTAAGAAACAACAAAATGAGCAAAGAATTGGTCAAGTGTTTGTATCACACACTGCAATTCCACAGTGGGCTACAGATACATATGAAAATTTTGATCTTGGTAGCCGTCGGTTCCATAAGTTTGATATAGATAACCCTAATGCTAGGTTTATTTACAAAGAAATGTTTGACGGCTTAATACCACATGTGAAAAATCAAAGAATGAGTGAACTTGGGTATATGCTGTTTAATGAACCAACGTTTCATACGCAAGAAAACACATGGAATACCGGGCCTGTATCAGACTATACAATGGAAAAATTTAAACATTGGTTGTCAGCTAGGCATGAAAATATTGGACAACTTAACGCCCTGTGGAACAAAAATTACGCGTCATTTGACGAAATAGACTTAAGCATTCCGATTTCTGTCGATCTTAAAGGGAGCCCAAGCTGGTTTGATTGGACTAAGTTTAACCAGGTGCGTGTGACTGACTGGTTTGCCTTTTTAAATGATGCAGTTAAACGCCGTGATGAAAGCGCAAAAACACATATTAAATTAATGCCACATACATGGCTTTCAAACATGCGTGACCATGGTTTAGATTTTGAAGCGCTGCTTGCTCAGGGCGATATTATTGGCTTTGACGCGAGTTCTCAGTATGAGCATGGATGGAAAACCATGCATTTCGAAGAGCATTACAGTTTCGATTGGTTTGAACCTGTCATCTCTTTTGATTTTTTTACATCACTTCACCCAAAACAGTTACTTTGGGATTCAGAAAATCACTTCATAATGACAACAGGTTTTTTACCGAAAAATGTGCGTAGAGACTACGTGAAAACTATATACTGGCTAGCTGCAACGCATGGTTTGTCTGGCGTAAACACATGGGTATGGGGAAGAAATGAAGATGGCTCAACGATGAAGCGAGGCGAATACTCTTCGTCACATATCGTATCTGCCACGCAACAACCCTTCTTATTGCATGATATTGCGCGCACATACATTGACCTAAATGCCCACGGAGAGGATATAGTCCGCCTACAAAGACAAGCTAAACCTATTCGGATTTTTTATTCTGAAACAAGCGCATTGGCTCAAAACAAATATATGGATGACATTCAAGCCACATATGAAAAGCTACACTTTGACGGTATTGCACTTGGGTTTGCAACGGAAACGATACTAAATAGGAAGATTGATGACTGGGCGATGCTAGTGATTAACGATAGCACGCAAGTTACGCAGTCGGAAAGACAAGCCATTTTGGATTATGTAAATCGAGGCGGAATTGCCTTAATACACAAAAATAGCCTGTTAAAAGACGAATATGGTAGAAGTTTCCCACCGATGTCAGCAGATGTTTTGCAAAAATTCGTTCAATTCGAATCATTGGATGAGATGCATTCATTAGTCATACATCATGCTGAAAAAACGAATAACCTGCCCATAATAACCGTTAAACAAAGCAGTCAACAACAGGTAAAAACAGTAGCATGGCGCTTAGCTCAGAGAGAGGATGGTAGCCACGTTATGATGATTACTAACTATGGAAAAATGCCGGCAAACGTTACCATAGACCATAGAAACTCTTCTTTAAACACTGTCGCTAAAAATCTGTATACCGGTAATGTTCAAGACAATTCATTTAATTTGGCACCAATGGAACACAAGTTCATGTCGTTGACGACGGTGCAACGTAACTAGCGATATTTATCGCAACTGAATCAGCCGCGTTGCTGCAGTTGATCAACAAAATATTTCACTTGGTCGTGAAGATGCTCAGACATATCGGCCATTGTGTTTACTTGAGTCCCAATGTTCGCCGCTTTATTTTGAGCATTGCTACTTTTAGTTTTAATACTAGTTGCGCTACTTTCGGCTTCAGCCGCTTCGTTAGATAACGAACTTAACTTGCCTGACATCTCTTGGGCAGACAGCGACTGTTGTTTCATCGCATTCTCAACGTCTTTTGATATATCGTTTATTTGCATTAATACTTCAGATGTTGTCTGCAACCCACCGATAGTTTCTTCAATAGTATTTGTTACCAAGTTAATTTGTTGACCGATGTTCCCTGTCGCTTCTGACGTTTGAGAGGCTAAGTTTTTAACTTCATTTGCGACAACGGCAAACCCTCGTCCAGCATCCCCAGCCCTAGCAGCTTCTATTGCGGCGTTTAAAGCAAGTAAGTTCGTTTGATCCGCTATTGACTTGATTAAGTCAATTACTTCACCAATTTTTCCGGCCGCATTAGACATTTCAGTAATCAAGGTATCAGAGTGAGAAGCCTGACTGACGCCGCGAGAGGTAATTTCTGTTGCAGACTGCATTTTTTTAGATATGTCACTGGTATTTTCTAATAGCATTTGCGCCTGACTAGTCACTTGTTCTGCAACGCTAGCATTTGCTTTGGTAACGGAAGACGTATTATCTGCATCTAATACCACGGAATTCATTTCTTCTAGTAGTTCTTGGCTGGACAGTTTCATTTCATCCACTGTTTTTTCAATTTGAACAGTACACGCACCTATTTTTTCTTCAAAGTCACCCGTAAATTGTTCTAGCAATTCTGCATTTTCCAAAATACTTATAGTATAAGGCGTAGAGTTGTGTGACGACATCGTTACTATTGCAGAAGTCGTAAACGTCGAGCCATTCTTACATCGATATGTCAATCCGCCGCGCCAGTATTTATGCTTCGACAGTATTTCTTTTCCCTCGCTCATCATGTCATCGCGAGAGCGCCCCCCAGCTTGCTCTTCATTTAAAATAAAGTACAAGGGTTTACCCACTAAGTCTTTACTCGAGTCATAGCCTAACTTTTTAACCAATGCCTTATTAGCGAAAGCCAGGCCCTTCTTGTTACCGGACCCTAAACAGTTTACAAATGCTGGAGATGTCAAATTGTTTAATACACCAAATAACATCGATGATTTACTAAATGTGAACATAATGGCCTTTTTAATCTCTTCAATTAATGCTTTTTGAACGACTTTATCCGATAAGAACGTCCAAGAGTACTGAGGTTTCATCACTCACTGATAAAACACAATAATGACTATAGTATCGACTAGAATGACACTAGCTTTAAAGCAATTAGTATTCGGTATATCGACGATATGGTTTAATACATATTGTCGATGATTTGAGCGACAACATGTTCTGCATCCTGCTCTATGCCAGAGAAACGCGCAGACCCCCATGTGTGCAACCAAGGTAAACCAATAAAAAAAAGTCCTTTTTGCTGGGTGATACCCCGCACATGCTCTGGCATACCAATGTTATTAAATACTGGTACGTCTAACCAACTGAAATTCGGCTTATATCCAATACACCATAAAATAGTTGAGATGCCAGATTCAGCTAAATCAACGCTTGTTCTTTCACCCTCGGGTTCCCACACAGGTGCATATTTCACCTGTGTCGGCGCGTCAATTTTATGACACTCAATATACTCATCAATACGCTGATTAATGTTGTTATACACGTTGTCAGCCCGCGCTAGATTCTCTGCTAAGTTTGGTAAGAACGTCAATTTTCCGTCAACGAAATCATCCATAAAACCAAACAGCTCCATACCAGACTGAGCAAACTGCCTTAAGTCGATATCTCGCCCGCCGCCCCGTCCCGTTAGATAATGATTGGTATTGTCTCTGACACCTTCCCTAAGCGGGTGCTGATCAACAGGCATGTCGTAATATTTCATATCGGCTAACCAATCAACCACATCACGCCCGCGATAAAAGCGTGCGCAACGCGGGGCGTCTCCGGTGGCCAAAAATACTTTGCGACCAGCCAAATGAAGATCTTCGGCAATCTGCGCCCCGGATTGACCAGAGCCAACCACCAAAACACTGCCTGATGGAAGTTGCTCAGCGTTTTTGTATTCTTCTGAATGCAATTGGCATACAGATTTCGGTATGCGCTTCGCGAGGTCAGGGATAACCGCGTCGTGATAACCTCCTACCGCAATGACAACTTGCTTGGCGAAGAAGCTCCCCTTGTCCGTCTGTACGGTATAGCGTGACGAAACAGGCGTGCTCACTTTTGTGACTGTCGTATTGGCTAACACAGGAGGATTTACTTTTTTTTCAAAGGCATTCAAATACGCAATGATTTCATCTTTGACCATAAACCCATGTGGGTCATCACCGTCATAATAATGGCCAGGTAATCGGCATTGCCAATTGGGAGTAACTAAACAAAACGAATCCCAGCGCTTAGTTTTCCAAGCATTTAGGCTATGCGCTTTTTCTAAGATTAGATGCTCAACATTTGCTTTTTTCAAGAAATAACTAATTGACAAGCCCGCTTGACCCGCCCCTATAACAATGACGGGGAAACACTTGTTCTCAGGAATAATCTCGCCTTGTGTTGTAGTATTCATAATCGACTTAATACCGCCCTTATCACGCTAGCTAATAATAAATATCGGATTTGATGCCTTAATATTCATGATATGCAGCCAAACTCAGACGCTGCTTTTGTGCCTACCTCGGTAGTTTCTTGTTTCTTATTGCTTGTATCGGTCATGCCGGTCAGCGATTCATCAGCAGTGTTCCAAAACAGATAACGTTCTCTCATCGAATTAACCATCACCTCTGGACATCTGGTGACATCACCAATTTCTTCAGCCGATATTCCACGCGCAGTAAAAGTAGATATTAATCGCTTAGCATTATCTTTTGACATTGCAAAAATATAGCCATAGCTAGGAAATGTCCTTAACCAGTCATGCCAAGTGACATCAGGCGGTTTGGGTATTTTATCAAGAGAAATTTCAGCGCCAACGCCAGAACTTTCCAGTAGCATCACACAGGTGCCCAAAATACCTGCTTGACTAATGTCTTTTGCGGCATGTGCAAGCTTGTTGTCTGCAATGTAAGGCAATAGCGCTATATCAGCTCTTAGTCTAGCTGGTGGCGCTTTTGTCGCAGCGTTCCAATTTAAAAAGGGTGGTCTAAATGCACCTCTTAAATCAATCGCTGCGACTAACACATCATTTGGTTTCGCAGCAAAACTACTCATTAATGTCGCGGCTTTACCCAGTATGGAAGCACTCAAGTATGTTTGATTCGTTTGAAAATTTGTGTGCCCTCCGACAATAGGCACTTGAAACGCTTGAGATGCAGCGACCATTCCTTCATATATTTTATGCGTTTGTGGGCTATTAAGCGCCCAAATCGTATTCACAATTGCGGTTGGACGGCCGCCCATCGCCGCCACGTCGCTAACATTTACCATTACACTGCACCATCCGGCAAACCAAGGGTCTTGATGAACAAAGGCACTCAAAAACCCTTCAGTTGCCAATAAGTCATAACCAGTATCTGTTTTTATCGCCGCAGTATCATCGCCATTCGGATGGTCAGAGTGCTTGTATGCCTCACGGACCAAGCCATTGACAACACTAATGTCCTTCTTGTGTTGAATCCCTGCGTACTCACGCAAATCATCGAGCAATTGTTTAAGCTGCATTTTTCGAACCCTGCGTGCATAGGGTTAAGAATGGCGCAACGTATTCATTCGTTGCGCGCTTATGGCGGTTGCTCACCACAAAACCGCTGGTTGGTCGATAACACGGCGGGTATGCTGATAAGTCCGCCTTCATCATGACGTGGGGATGTCGCTTTACATTCAGCTCGTATTCGCTGTGCCAATGCAAGCGTTGAAACAAACGTTCATTTTGTTTCTGCACTTGCGCTAAAAACATTTTACACCCCAAAGCATGAGCGCTTGATACTGCTAGCTTAATCAACTGAGCACCCAGCCCTACTTGGGTGCGAAACGATGGATCAACAGCAAGTCGCGATCCCCACCAAACATTGTCGCCTTCATCGTGAATTCTTACCGTGCCGACAATCCGTTCATGCCACCCACCAAAATTAGCAATCGCAACCAATACCTGTGCATAAGCATCGACATCATCTCGGTCATCTTGCTCGAAAATACCTTGTTCCGCGCAAAAAATTTGGCGACGCAAGGTATGCGCCTCACTAATTTCCCAATTTGATGTCGCCCATTTAATGGTAAAATCAGAGAAAAACTCATGTTGGCGTTTCTTCATTAGCATATCGTTCCTATTACCAAAACGTTAATTTAGTTGCTTGGCGTTCGTATTTTCATACTTTTGCAGCGAAGAGCATGCACCGCACTTCGCACAGCCAGCTTTGACTTGTGCAGATGACATATTCGCCGCAGCCAATTTCGCTCCAAGCGGACGTAAAATGGCGACCATTAGCTCAGAGCTAGGCGCGGGATGGTCTTCCAAAGGCGTGCCGCGAATTGGTACAAAAGGCACAACAAAGGGATATACCCCTATCGCAATCAATTCGTCACATACCGCTAAAATGTCGTCTACGGTATCCCCCAAACCAGCAAGAATATAGGTACTAACCTGCCCCCAGCCAAATATTGGCACTGCCGCCTTAAACGCTTTCATGTATTCATCGAGTGTAATTTGAGATTTGCTAGGCATCATCGATTTACGCAATCGTGGCGAGACTACTTCGATGTGCATACCAAGGGCATCTGCGCCGGCTTCCTTAAGCAATTGAAACCAGTGATGATCGTTTGGTGGTTCGCATTGTACTTGTATTGGTAAATCGACTGCTGCTTTTACAGCAGACACGCTCTCAGTTAGCACTTTAGCCCCTCTGTCAGGCGTTGATGGTGTGCCTGTCGTCATAACCATGTGTTTTACGCCATCAAGTTCTACCGCGGCTTTAGCAACCTCTGCAAGCTGTGAAGGCCGTTTGTAGGCAATCGTTCTGCCAGCCGCAAGCGACTGTTCAATCGAACAAAATTTGCATGTTTTGTTCATGCCGCCATACCTTATACAGGTTTGCAACACAGTCGTTGCCAATACATCAGTGCTGTGCAGTGTGGCGATGTGCGAATACGGTATACCGTCGCTGGTTTTTAGCTGATAAAACTTCGGGTCTCTTGCAAACGTAACGTCAACAATAGGAATCCCTTCATTTTTAAGCGTGACTTCCCCTACTTCATTATCAGCTAATGTATATGGTGAATAGTTTGCTGATTGCGTGTGCACAGGCACCATTACCGTCGAACCATCAATCACGATAGCTTGATGATCACTTGGACCTGCACCGCCTTTTCTACTCACGTGCTCTTGCTCTGTCGAGGACAAGCGCACGCCTTTTGACTGAATATCCGTTATTAGTTGCTGCATCTGTTGACTATGACTCATCCGGTGTTTCCTTAGTAAATTTAAGGCCTGCAGATTGATGATTATGTGTGGCTATTTGATGATTGTTTTCGTATTTTTCTTCATTAATGAGTAGACTTAGTAGTTCAGGACGAGCGTAGTGTCCAACTGAATCCATCATTCGCTTTCGCTTAGTAATGAGCGTCATATCCAAATCTGTGACCAACACTCCCTCGCCTGCACTTATTGGCTCGACAAGGTGCTTTCCTTCTGGAGAAATAATCGCTGTTAAACAACCATCTTTAAGTGCCGATTGTAAGCTTATGTCTTCAGTAATTGACTCTATTTGCTGCTCACTTAGCCAGCCAGTTGAGTTAACCACAAAACAACCAGACTCTAAGGCATGATGTCGAATGGTGACATCTATTTGATCAGAAAAAATAGGGCCTACCATCGAACCAGGAAACTGGCTACAGTGTATTTCTTCATGCTGGGTCATTAGAGCATACCTCGCGAGCGGGTTGTAATGCTCCCAGCAAGCAAGCGCACCGACTTTCCCTACAACAGTCTCAGCTACTTTTAAACCTGATGCGTCACCCTGCCCCCAAATCATTCGTTCATGAAAAGTGGGCGTGATTTTTCGGCGTTTAAGGACTAAATCGCCAGTTGCGTCAAATATTAGCTGGGTATTGTATATTGACCCGTGGTCGCGCTCATTGATGCCTAATACAACGACCATCTCGCACCTTTTTGCACATAGACCAACGCGTTTCACTTCTGGCCCAGGGACCTTAACGGCATTTTCGTACAAACGAAGGTGTTCTTTACCGCTTTTTACAGGCGGACAAACAAACGAAAAATATGGGTAGTAAGGGACAAATGTCTCAGGAAAGACAATAAGCTCAGCCCCTTTACGGGATGCATCTTCTATCGCACCAATTACTTTGTCGAGGCTACCAGCCGCTGACTGCAAATCTGGAGATAACTGAGCGGCTGCGACTCTAACGACTCTGGAATGAGACATTTTAGTCGCCCCTTAGCTACACGGTCCAAGTATCGATAACGAACGCATTCTCTCGTTGATGCAATAGTTTTAGGTCCAATACATCTAGTGGGTTAACCGGAATAATACCTTCAATTAACGCTGGCTCTCCATGACCATAAAGGGCTTGCAGCGCAAATCTACAACTATATACCTTGCCGCCTTCGCTCATAAACTTTTTGAGTTGATTGGTAAAGTTTTGATGCCCGGGGAAGGCTTCTGCACCTATAGTGGGATAGCCTCGTTGAAGGCCAAGTGTAACGCCAGGACCATACAATAAAATCGATGTTTCGTACCCTTTGCGTTGTAGTCTGGTGGCTTGTAACATATTTACAAAACCAATAGATCCTTCAAATGCGACCGTATGGAATGTAACGAGCGCTTTTTCACCGTCCTTAGCTTGTACATCTTCAAACAACTTTTCTTCGTAATCTACAAAAAAATCACCATCTTTATGAGCAGGCGTTGTAACTTCTGGCATGGTAAATCCTCAATGTTGTGTATTAGAAACTAGTCAATTAATTGTCGATTTTATCGACAATCAAGAGTAAGCAATGCAGATGCCAGAATAGTCATGAATCGCGAATATTCTATACACTCATAGTCAAAATCAATGAGTAAGAAGAAATATCTTTAATTAAATGTTGACCAAACCATGGCTATGATTCAGTTGAATGAAAGCAGCAATGAGCTAAATATGAAAAGGTATCAGTTGCAAAAGGTAGGCCTTGTTTACCAACGCCTACCTTATCTATCGTTGCAATGCCTACCTTCCGATAACAGCCTCACCTAAAGGCTTAAACTTTAGGATATAAAAGTCGTCGGGGGTGGGCTTATCGTTATTAAACGCAGGTGAACGATGTAGTTTGTTAGACGTTGCCAAAATACCTACGTCACCCGCAGTAGAAAAGCCTTCTACCCAACTTAACTTTTGCGCGTCTTGATGTAAAATTTTATATTTACGATCAGGCGTGATCACGCCAATCGCGTTGTTTGTTAGATCAGATACATATACATTGTTTGCTGCATCAATGGTAATCCCATCGCCCATGGGCTTATCAGCATAAGCCTCTACGCGCTTTGTCAGTGCTTCATCAGACAACGATTGATTAATCAAATCGCTAGTTTTAACTCGATACAATGTTTGACCACTCATTGGGGAAAAATATACCCACTCGTTATTTACGTCAATGGTAATAGGATTAACGCCAACACGGGCAGGCTTACCTTGCATATTCACTATTTTGCCATCAATAATTAGATCTTTATCCTCCGGCACCGTCGCAAATGATCCATTTAGTACACGGCGGACTAAGCCCGTTTTCAAATCCAACACCAGCAAGGCAGATGTTGTGGCATCTGCCGTTTCGGTGATGTACATCGCATCATTGTCTCTGTCTACCGCCATATCATTTAATATGTACGCATCATTTACAATTGGGCGAGCAATGTAATAAATTCGATAGAGTTCGTTTTTATTAATATCCCAACCAATCACTCTACCCATGGCGTCTTTACCCCATATCGTATCTAAAAACCACAAAATGCCATGTTTGTCGACGATAGTGCCTAATATGCCATTAAGCGCAGGATAAAAATCCATTTTTGGATAGGGTTGATAACTGCCATCAGCTAACAGTTCTACCATTTTATGATCAGAACCATATGCCAAATGAGTACTCATAAAGATTCTACCGTCGTCACTAACGCCAATATTGGCAGGTGGAATTTCAGAGTCAAGTTTACGGAATATTTCGAAGGAATCTGTCGCAAACGCTAGTGTATTGGAAAATAAAACTGCTAGCGTAATAGGAAGTGCAATGAGTAAGCGTTTCATCGTGAATTTACAAGCCATAGTAAGTAGTAGAATCTCTAGTACAGACTAATATTCACTGCTTGTAAACTGTTTCCATTTAATTGTTAACGATATCGTATAACTGTTTATTATTAAGCAAGCGATAATAGGGAGCTGATTATTTATTTACCACGTGCATCTGTTTAAGGTATTTTGCTTCAAACTCTTCAGGAACAAGCGGCCGACTAAAATAATACCCCTGCAGTAATACTTCGCCTTGCAGCATTAACCACTCAACCTGAGACTGGGTTTCCACACCTTCGGCAACTGTCGTTAAATCTAAATTACGTGCTAACTGAATAATTGACCGAACTAGTTTTTCATCTTGAGGGTCATGCATAATGTCATTTACAAACGAACGATCTATTTTAAGCTTATTCACATCCAAGTCTTTTAAATGGCTAAGCGAGCTGTAACCCGTACCAAAGTCATCTAGGGAAAAGCTAATCCCCATTTTTTTGAGCATATCAATTTTAACAATCGTGTCTTCTTTATTATCAAGTGCAACACTTTCGGTAATTTCAAACTCTAGATGTTGTCCCTCAACGCGGTGTTTCTTTAAAACCTTTGAAACACACTCAATAAAATCGTGTCTCGCTAACTGCTTCGCACTGATATTTACTGCTATTTTGAAGCCTTCAAACATTAAACCGCGATCGATTAAATCAGCAATATACTCACATATAGCGTTCAGGATGCGCTCGCCCACATCAACGATTAACGCACTCTCTTCCAAAAATGGTATAAACTCGCCAGGACTTATGATTTCGCCGTCTTTACGCCAGCGCATCAGCGCTTCAGCACTCACAAGCTGGTGAGTCTCTGAGTCGACCAAGGGTTGCAAAACAAAATAGAATTCGTCTCGGAACATCGCCTTCATGATATCCCTTTCGAGTTTCAATAACTCGGCCGCCTGCGTCGCCATTTCATTTTTAAACAGGGTAACGCGGTTACGCCCTGCTCGCTTTGATTCATACATTGCAGTGTCGGCATACTGCAGAATTTCGTCCGCAGAAGACTTACCTTTTTTGAAAACAATAACGCCAATAGATGCTGTTAACGCGTAACTATGCAGTCCAATTTCAATCTCTTTATTTATGCATGCTCTCAATCGCTCTCCCAATACCTCAGCGCCATTTGACGCGGTGTGTATATTGTCAGACACGTTTTCTTCGATGCACAAAAATTCATCTGCACCTAACCTCGCCATTAAATCAGAAAACGAAAACTCTTTTTGAAGGCGACGTGCAAGTTTTACGATTAATTGATCACCAACACTGTGGCTAAGTGTATCGTTTATACGTTTAAACTGGTCTAGATCTGCAATCGCAGCTATGCCATACATGCCTTCTTGTCCTTCACTAGGCAGGCTAAGTACTTCATACACTTTGTTTCGATTTGGCAACGAGGTAAGCGGATCGAAATAGGCCAATGATTCTATTTTTTCTTCCGCTTTCACGCGCTTGGTAACATCCGTCGCCGTGACCAAAATACTGTGCTTTTCTGGCGTTTTAAATTTGACTAACGTCATTTCGACATAGCAATCAGCACCACTAGCATTTTTGACCTGAATTGTTTTACTTATTTGATTCTTCTTACCATCGAAGAACAAGTTAATAGCCCGCATAAATTCAGGGTCAATGGGTTTGATAACGTCATTCGCAGAACGGCCTTTTAACTCATATATAGAATAACCATAAAACGCCGCGGTAGCTTTGTTTGCAAACACAAATTCAAAGTTTTTATCTAAGGAAAAGATAAGTGCGGGAGCCGTATCCAAAATAAGCCGAAAGCGCTGGGAGCGCTCAGTAAGTAGTACTTGGCTTGTAGATATCCGGGATAGCATGTCGTTTGCTGCATTTACAATAAGGCTAAACTCGTCTTTTTCATGACCTACCAAATGATTGATCTGCTGCGTCGCAATAGACTTGGTATTGACGCGTTGGAAACGCCTAGACAACCGCATTAACGGTGAAGCTAACATGTAATGATATACAACACTTAGCGCAATAGTAAGAAATATATAACCAGCCGACGCAATGATGAACGCTCTAATGGCTCGGTCATATACTCCAGATAACGCAACATGGTTGTCAATCACATATATCAATTCACCATATATTTGCGAGCGCCCTGCGGCTAGCGGTTGGCCTGACAATAACAAACTTGATTTAGTAAAATTATCGGTGAGTAAGGATAGCATCGGATTGTAAGAGCTGTGGTTAGGAAAGTCTTCCTCAACCATGTTTTGCTCTTGACGAGAAAACTCCGCCATTACGTTTCCGTGGTCATCTATAATCGAAACGTAGCTAAAATAATCGAATAAAACTAAACCATTAATAACGTTGTTTGCTTGTTCTTTGTCGAGAAGGTATACAGCATTTGATGCAGTAGTTTGGGCTGACTCTAATATTGCTTCAATACTTGAGCGTACTTCCGTCTGGCGTTGTTTAAAATCAAACAAGGTTTGCAAAAACGCCATTACCAATCCTAGGAATACAAGAAGTACTAAGCTTCTTATCCCAAGCTTAAATGATAACTTTTGATTTAGCTTCATATAACACGCATATAAACACTTGAAACTTCATCATATGGTTGTTTTTACAATTTTGCAATTTATTCGGTATAAGCACGTCGGAATTGCTTAGCGAAGCGCCGTTTTGCCTATATTTAAGACAAACTAAGAAAATTTAAAACAAAACCAACAAACATTTTTGTAACAATTCTCTAATTTTACAAAATATGCACTTAGCACTTGTGTTTAAAGCAGTTTTTACTAGCACCTAAATTTAGTTTAGGTATCATTGCGAGTATTGAATGTCTGCATGACCAGAATGAATCGCTAGTAACTATAATATAAGAAGAGGAAAAGGAATGACTGCAGGGGATAAAGACCAAGAGTTTGCACCCATAAATGTAGATGTTGATGATAGAATTCCAACATCAAGTGCACGAAAGCCGACTCAAACAGTGGTGCAGCCGGTTAAGAGCAATAATATTCTTGTCAGTACTTTGTTGTTGGTGAGCCTTGTCGCGTTGGCAGGCTGCGTCTATTTATACCTTGAACTGCAAAAAGCTAATCAAACCATTGTCAGCAATGGCGATAGAATCCTGTCTGTTGAAAATCAACTGTCTGCTACAGGTGAAGAAATTGGTAACTCCACTGTCGCGCTTCAAGTCAAAGTAAGTGAGCTAACAGAGAAGTCTAAAGAGCTATGGGATCAAATGGATAAGCTCTGGGCTAGCGCTTGGCGCCGAAACCAACAAGAAATAAAAGCCTTACAAACTTCCGTAAAAGACTTTCAAACGGATGTAAACAAAGTCGTTGGCGATGTGAACAAGCGAGTAGATAACGCGGAATCTGATAATCAACAACTAGTGACGCGTATTAACAGCATAAACGGGAACATTTCTGAGCAAGCGAATAATTTATTAGCGGTGACTGTAGAACAAGAAAACTTAAATAAACAAGATGCAGATAAATCAAAAGAAATACGCGAGCTGAACGAAAAAATAATATTATTAGAGCGTCGTAATACTAACTTACTGCAAAAATTAAACGAGTTAGAAAGCCAACTTAAAGAAGTAATAAATAAAACGGTTTAAAAGGGCTGACAACACTCTTTTAATCATTAGCTGTAAGCATTTGCCTCGAGTATATATCGGGGCCTTAGCCTTCGTATAAATCAACACTCTTTAAGGTTTGTTCTGCCATTAACCATAGGTTGTCTTCGTTTCCAGGTACTTTAGACATCATGTAAATCCCGTTTAACAGGTTTTGTAATATTAGTGCCAGGGCTTTGGTATTCGCATGTTCAGTAATTTCCTTTCGCTCCTTTCCGCAGTTTACTAAGTATTCAAATTGAGCCATTATTGATTTATTGGCATCGCTTATATAGGGGGATAAATCAGGGTGAATGTTTGCAAGCTCAGACGTGCAGTTAACTAACATACAACCTTTTAATGAGTTTGCCGACGCGACGACCGAACAAATATGCTTAAAGGTGTCCGTAAATAACGCTTTAATAGGGGTTTGTTTATTACCTTCATTAAACGCTTTTGCAGGGCTTTGTTCAAAATATTTTGTCAATGCTTCTTTAAATAAAGCCTCTCTGCTGCCAAAAGCATGATAAAAACTAGAACGTGTAATCTCCAAAGTTTCTGATAGAGACTTTACTGAGCACGCCTCATAGCCTTTTTGCCATAGTTCATACATTACCTTCTCAATCGCTTTGTCACGATCAAATTTTGCCACTCTTCCCATAAATCAAACCAACTTGTTTTGAGTTCTATATTGTACATTCATGTACACTATTTACACAAGAAGAATATGTGTATACACTCTAAAATGTACACGAGTGTACAATATTATATCTTAAACAAGGAACCCAAAATGAAAACGCCTGCCACTTTCCGTCAAATAACGTTGTTTTTATGTATACTTTTAGGTTGTGCAAATATGGCGCTAGCGGATACAGAACTAGCGGATACAGACAATATAAGAATGTTGGATTTTGTGATAATGAGCCATGGTCACGGCATAAGTGACCGAAATATTTATGACGATAAAATGCTTCGTATTGCAAAAAATCACAACATGACGATAGAAAGAAGCTTTAATGTAAAAAAGTTTATTATGGGAGATGAGTTACTCGCTGGTGTAATACGCATAAATGTTTGGCATATGCCTAAAGGCGCCCTTAAAAACCTGAGTGAAGATGCGGATTATCAATCTCTCATAGAGTTCAGAAATAGTATTCACGATATGGCTGCGCTATCCATATTTTTTGCTGAGCCAGATTCTATTGGAGGAACTGCCGGACATACGATCTTGGCTGATTTAGTTGTTATGGCACCTGACTTTGATGTCAATGACCGGCAGCAATATGAGAATAGTGTTGCACCAATAACTCAAAGATATGGCATGACACGCTTTGCATCGTACGACATTACTAAAAAGCTGAGGGGCGTTGCGCCTGAGCACGCTGTTCGTCTAAATTTTTGGAATCTAGAAAACCCCGAGAATATGAAACTTGTAGGACAGGATCCGGACTACAAAGCGTTGGTCTCATACCGTAATAAAATTCACGATATGGCAAAAGTCACTTTGTTTTTTGCTAGCGAAAATAAATAAATACTTAAGCACAAAAAAAGCGCTCTAAGAGCGCTTTTTAATCATTTATATGCAATGTATCGCTATAAATGGATATTCTATCGGCGTAGGCCTAAACGTTTGATTAAGTCTTGGTAACGAGTCACATCTTTACGCTTAAGATAGTCAAGCATTTTACGACGCTGAGAAACCATTCTTAACAAACCACGACGTGAATGGTGATCCTTTTTATGCTCTTTAAAGTGACCTTGAAGCTTGTTGATATTGTTTGTTAACAAAGCAACCTGTACTTCAGGTGAACCAGTATCGCCAGCTTCGCGACCGTATTCTGCAATAATTGCAGCTGTTTCTTGTGTATTTAGTGACATAGTTTTCTCCAAAAATGAATGATAAATGGCCCGATCACTAATTCAGTGCCATTCGAAGAGGGCGTAGTATAACGATCACGATAAAAACTTCAAGGAATAATTAGCGTTAAATATCTACGAAGCAATTGATTCATGTACGACAACTAAACGCTTAGGTTGAAGCATGTTGTTTTCAATCACACTAGCAATACCTAAAAATTGTTCTTCGACATGCGCATCAATATTATAAACGCGCACATTGTCCCCAAACACTAAACATTTATCGCCAGCGATTTGCATACCATGCTTGAATTGCTCAGCCTCAGACGTCCTAATATTAACGATTGGTAAGGATTGCACCTGTATGTCCATTGGTAATAATTGTTTATCCAGCCACCGAAAGTCTTCTTCATCTCCGGCGTTCACCACTGCGCTTTCGCTCAGGCTTTCTGTAGTAATCATAGGCAACGATTCGAATTGTTCGATACTAATCCGTCTTAGCGCTTTTACATGCGCGCTGCAACCAAGTAATTGCCCTAAATCATCGACGATAGTGCGGATATATGTACCTTTTGAACAATGTATTCTTAATGAAAGTTCATCATCAATTAAACTAATAACGTCGTTGCTAAATACATGAATAGTACGTGTAGGCCTTGGCACGTCGATCCCTTTGCGAGCATAATAATATAAAGGTTTTCCTTCATATTTTAAGGCCGAAAAAATCGAAGGCGTTTGTTCAATCTCGCCACGGAAATTTGCAAGCGCCTTTTCAATTTGATTTAGGGAAACCTTTACAGGGTGTTCTTCAACAACTTCACCATCCGCATCAGAGGTATCAGTTCTAACACCTAACTTGGCGGTCACTTCGTAGGTTTTGTTTGCTTCGAGTAAAAACTGCGAAAATTTAGTAGCTTCACCCAAACATACTGGCAACATGCCCGTAGCTAAAGGATCTAAAGCGCCAGTATGCCCCGCTTTTTGCGCTTTATATAAGCGTTTTACTTGCTGAACAATATGATTTGACGATTCACCTTGATGCTTGTCTATCAGAATAACGCCATTTACAGGACGACCTTTACGCTTCCTTCCCATAGCTTATTCGTTGTCTTTTTTTAGTTCATCATTTTTTATAACACTATCCACTAAAGTGCTTATACGTACGCCTTCTGTAATTGAAGTATCTCGCACAAAGTGAATCGCTGGCGTATTTCTCATCCGCACACGCCTAGCTAACAAGCCACGCATAAAACTAGCACCTTCTTTTAATGCAATAAAGTCTGTTTTATTTTTATCTTCGTCATCAGAATAAAACGTCACATATACTTTTGCATGACCAAGATCTTTTGATACTTCTACTTCAGATACAGTAATCATGCCTAAATCTGGTGTTCTATGTTTAAACTCTTGCTGCAAAATACTGGCTATTTCTTTATGTATTTGCTGGCTTACACGATCAGTTCTTGAAAACTCTCTTGCCATCAATTTTCCTATATTCTTTAATCTAGATACTTATTTTACAGTATCTCTTGGACAAAAATGGAGGCATTAAGCCTCCATTTTCTATCTAAAACAAACCAGTATTTAGATTTCGCGTTGTACTTCTACAATCTCAAATACTTCAATTTGGTCGCCGACTTTTACATCGTTATAATTTTTAACGCCGATACCACATTCGATACCTTTCTTGACGTCTTGAACATCATCTTTAAATCTGCGCAATGACTCTAACTCACCCTCGTAAATCACTACGTTTTCACGTAGTACGCGGATTGGGTTGTTGCGTTTAATGATACCTTCCGTCACCATACAGCCAGCAATTGCACCAATTTTAGGTGATTTGAACACATCACGCACTTCAGCAAGACCAATGATTTCTTGCTTAAACTCTGGCGCAAGCATACCACTCATGGCTTGTTTAACTTCGTCAATCAGTTCATAGATAATACTGTAATAACGTAAGTCAATTTCTTCGGCTTCTACCATACGGCGAGCAGTAGCATCAGCACGTACATTAAAACCAACAATGATTGCACTAGACGCAGCCGCAAGTGACGCATCTGTTTCAGTAATTCCGCCAACACCACTACCAACGATATTAACTTTAACTTCATCCGTAGAGAGTTTGGTTAAACTATCTGCGATGGCTTCGATTGAACCTTGAACATCAGCCTTAAGCACAATGTTAAGCTCGCTAACATCGCCACTTTCCATATTCGCAAACATATTTTCAAGTTTGGCTTTTTGCTGTTTCGCTAACTTCAACTCACGTTGTTTAGTGTGTCGTTTAGAAGCAACTTCCTTCGCTTTACGCTCATCTTTAACAACGAGTGCATCTTCACCAGCAATAGGAACACCTGATAGGCCTAAAATCTCTACCGGAGTAGACGGACCGGCAAGCTTAACATCAGCACCAGTTTCATCCCTCATTGCACGGACTCGACCATATTCTTCACCGCACAATAAAATATCACCAGGTTTTAGTTCACCTTCTTGGACCAAAATAGACGCAACTGGACCACGACCTTTATCCAAGCGAGACTCAATTACAATACCTTTAGCAGGCCCATTGTCTACAGCAGTTAACTCCAAGACTTCCGCATGTAAAGAAATCGCTTCAAGCAACTCATCAACACCTTGTCCAGTCTTTGCAGATAGGTTTACGAATTGATGCTCACCTCCCCACTCTTCTGGAATAACTTCTAATTGAGACAATTCAGTTTTAACACGCTCTGGATCAGCAGCCTCTTTATCAATTTTATTCACAGCGACAATTAGCGGCACATTGGCTGCTTTAGCGTGCTGAATAGCTTCTTTGGTTTGCGGCATGACACCGTCATCTGCCGCAACAACAATAATAACAATATCAGTTGCTGTTGCACCACGCGCTCGCATAGCTGTAAACGCGGCGTGCCCAGGTGTATCTAAGAAGGCAATTCTACCGTTATCTGTATCAACACTGTATGCACCAATATGCTGAGTAATACCACCCGCTTCGCCAGCAGCCACTTTAGTGCGACGAATGTAATCGAGCAACGAAGTTTTACCGTGATCAACGTGGCCCATAATAGTAACAACAGGCGCTCTGGTAACAGCATCACCATTTGCAACCCCAGCAATCAGTTCATCTTCAAGTGCATTTTCGTTGACTATCTCGTATTTGTGACCCATTTCTTCAATCACAAGTACAGCCGTTTCTTGGTCAAGCACTTGATTAATTGTGGCCATTTCACCCATTTTCATCATGGTCTTAATGACTTCGGTGCCCTTAACTGACATACGGCTTGCAAGATCGCCTACGGTGATTGTTTCACCCAGTTTTACAACTTTTTCTACTGGCGCCACTGGCTTATTAAACCCTTGTTTTAAATGTTCACCGGCATTTTTCTTGGACTTCTTACGACGACGACTGCTGCGTTCAACTTGCATGTCTTCTTCATCTTCAGCCTCCTGTGCATACCGATTTGAATGCAAATGCACTTCTTTAGCTTCATCGCGTTTACGACGCTCTTCTTCTTCTTTCCAGCGACGTTCATTCTCTTCAGCTAATTTACGCGCTTCATCAGCGGCTTTTTTCGCCTCTTCTTCAAGTTTGCGTTGCGCTTCTTCTTCTTGCTGCTTCTTGATTCTTTCTTCTTCAGCTCTTGCAGCTTCAAGCTCTTTTCTTTCTTCATCCGACATTTTAGGTTCAGATTTTCTGCGCTCTTCTGCTTCTTTTTTCGCTTTCTCTGCTTCAGCTTTACGCTCTGCATCTTTTGCTTTGCGCGCTTCATCAGCGATTCTTGCTTTTTCTTCGGCCGCTTTTTTGGCCGCTTCTTCAATTTTCTGCTCCGCTTCACGTTGAGCTTTAGCTTCGTCTTCTTTGCGCTTAGCCTCTTCCTCAGCAATACGTTGCTCTTCAACATCGCTGCGTTTAACGTAGGTTCGCTTTTTACGCACCTCTACTTTTACCGCACGCGACTTACCTTGACTAATCGTGCTGGTAGTTTTTCGCTGTAATGTCATTTTCTTTGGTGGCTGCGCACCAGCGCCGCCATGTTGCTTACTCAAAAAATCTAACAATCGTTGTTTTTCATCTTCCGATACAGAATCAGTAGCTTTTTTATCTAAGCCACAATCCTTAAATTGCTTGACTAACTTGTCAATGGAAGTGCCAATATCTGTGGCAAGTTTTTCTATGGATACTTCTGACATATTAACGTTGTCTCCCCTTGACCCTATGCTTCTTCGCTAAACCAAACAATATTACGAGCAGCCATTATTAATGCTCCCGCTTGTTCTTCGCTTAACTCTTCTATATCACTTATTTCGTCGGTACCCTGCTCAGCTAAGGCTTCAAGGTTAGTAATACCTCTACTCGCCAATACGTAAGCAACATGTCTATCCATACCTTCCAAATCGAGTAACTCTTTTTCTGGTTCTGCGTCTTCTAGCGATTCTTCGTTCGCTAAGGCTTGAGTAGTTAAGGCCGCTTTAGCACGTGTTCTTAACTCTTCTACCATGTCTTCATCCAAGCCATCGATTTCCAAAAGCTCAGCGACTGGCACATAAGCTATTTCCTCAAGCGAAGTAAAGCCCTCATCAACCAGCACTGATGCAAAATCTTCATCAATATCTAAGTTTTCAGTGAATACGCTAAGCACTTGCTCATTTTCAGCTTGGTGCTTGGCATTCATGTCTTCAACTGTCATCACATTCAGTTCCCAACCAGTGAGTTGGCTGGCTAAACGAACGTTTTGACCGCTACGGCCGATAGCTTGGGCTAAATTATCGCTTTCAACAGCAACATCCATCGCTTGTGTATCTTCATCAACAATAATAGAAGCAACTTCAGCTGGCGCCATCGCATTAATGACATATTGCGCAGGATTTTCATCCCATAGCACAATGTCCACACGCTCACCGCCTAATTCGCTAGACACTGCTTGCACTCTAGAACCGCGCATACCTACGCATGCACCAACAGGATCTAAGCGCTTATCATTTGTCTTAACAGCAATTTTTGCTCTAGCACCAGGATCGCGAGCAGCAGATTTTATTTCTAAGGTTTCTTCGGCTATTTCAGGTACTTCAAGTCTAAATAGCTCAACCAACATATCCGGGTGAGTACGACTAATAAATAATTGTGCACCACGTGCTTCAGGACGAATAACGTATAAAAGACCACGAACACGATCACCGGGCCTGAACGTTTCTCTTGGTAGCATATCATCGCGATATATTACCCCTTCAGCATTATTGCCCAAATCAATAATTACGTTATCACGATTAACCTTTTTAACCGTCCCCGTCACTAATTCGCCTACGTTATCTTCGTATTCAGCAATCATCTGTGCACGCTCAGCTTCACGTACTTTTTGCACAATGACCTGCTTAGCAGTTTGTGTAGTTATTCGGTCAAACTTTATTGATTCAATCTGTTCCTCAACATAGTCACCCAATTGAATTTCAGGTTCGTCAATTTGAGCAGCAGAAATAGTAATTTCTGCAAACGGATTTTCTTGAATTATATCGTCTTCAATTACTAACCAACGTCGAAAAGTATCAAAATCGCCGGTTTCTCTATCGATGGATATACGCACTTCAATTGCGCCTTCATTTTTCTTTTTAGTCGCACTTGCTATCGCGAATTCTAAGGCTTCAAATATTTTTTCGCGCGGTACTTGTTTCTCATTAGAAACGGCTTCAGCAACTAGTAGAATTTCTTTATTCATCTTATCCTCATACCTTTTGTAGGCAAGTGTGCACTGCTAGTCGAAGCTAGCAATCAAATTCGCTTTATTAATATTGTTGTATGCTAGCGTAAAACTTTCATTATCTACTTTTACTTCGATATCAATATCTGAAGCATTGAGTAGGTTCCCCTTAAAATTTCGACGGCCTTGTTGCGGCATATTTGTTTTTACTGCCACAATTTCACCAACAAATTTTTTAAAATGACTTGGTTTAAATAACGGTCTATCCATCCCAGGAGACGACACTTCAAGGTTATATTCTGTAGAAATAGGATCTTCTACATCTAACACTGCGCTCGCTTGATGACTCACTTCAGCACAATCATCAACCTCGATGCCATTTTCATGGTCGATATATAGTCTTAAGGTACTATGCTTACCAGCCCTTACAAACTCACACCCCAGCAACTCGAAACCAATAGCTTCAACAGCAGGTGAAAGCATTTCAGTCAATCGATTTTCCAATTGAGACAATAGTTTAACTCTCCAACTCACACGTATAAAAAAAGGGCAACATGCCCAATTTGCTCTCTCAGATAGATAAAAATTAATCGAGAGAAATAAAAAGGCCCCGAACCAAGCGGAGCCTTTCATTAGAATTCTAATCACCAAATCCTTGGTGGACATTAACCATCTTACAACAGAAATGCCGCTAGGTGTCGCTACTATGATCCAGGGAGTAGCGAAATCATTAACGTGAGTATAACCCGTAAGGGTTTCAAGAGCAAACCCAATTGCAAGTTATTTACCCCATATTAATGACTCAATCTTCGTACGCTAGTTTATTGAATAAACAGCTAATTAGTTGTATCTTAAAATAAAAAAGGAGTTTTTTATGCCTAATAGCGCATATGTGCTAACGAGGAACAAAATTAATAACGACAACAGAACACATTCAAGCTTTACTCACTTTTTAGACCTGGTCGATGCCTGTGGATTTACCATCAAAATAGGCGCACTACTACCAACAAGCAGAAACTTAAGAAGCATCAAGATATGTTTTATAGACGCAGAATATTGCAAATCTGATGTGCTGTTAGGTTTACCTATTGTGAGAGAATACCCTGCACTTATTAAAGTGATTTTTAATGCCAATGCGGATCACACTGAACTGCACTATGCCGCGTTAAAACTCGGCATAAGCGGTGTATTTAATAAACGTGATCCTTTAGAGCTTGTGATTAGAGGTATTCAGCAAGTAAAAGCGGGGAAAAAATGGTTCAGTCGAGATCTGATGGACAGATTTATTTCTGAATTGCTGACAAAAACGCCATTTGACGAACGACACACCTTATCAAACGACGTGCTAACGAAAAGAGAACGCGCGATCACACAACTCATTATAAAAGGCGCGCAAAATCAAGAAATTGCAAACGAGCTACATATTAGCGTCAATACAGTCAAAACACACATATATAGTATATTTCGGAAAACCGAGTGCCGAAACCGCATTGGGCTAATTAAATGGTACACTAAACAATTTACACATTGATTGAAAGACGTGTAATATATCAAACAACAAAAGACCTTAACGCATACACGTAAATCCCCTTTGTTTTTTAGGCCTTAGCTCGCCATACTCCTCGCTCAATACCTTTAACAACCAATTCAGAGACGGCTTTTTCGATACCTTGTTTCACACATTCAAACATCGGCTCATTAGTTGTATAACCGGCTTCAGCCTCTAACAAACGTCGAAAAGACACATAGCGAAACAGGCCACTTCGAACTTCTTGGCTAAGTACCTTTTTTGTTGTGGATACAGAGAGCAATACTTGACCAGTATGCACATCTACAGCGCGCATATAAATTGAAATCTGATCCTCTCTAAACAGTTGAGAAGCGCCTAGGCCAAAGTACTCTGCACCTAAACCTCCAGTGCGATTATTGGTATCATAGCTAATAATCCCCCCCTCAAGAATAATGCGAGCCGTTGCTAGTGGCGGCAGATCTTTATCGTTGTTTTCATCATTTGCAGCACGGATAATTTTTCTTTCGGTCAATATATTTTGCAAACCTTCTCGTTCAACAGGTAAAAACCAATCAGTTTCTGCTAAGGTTTGTACTAGGATAGATGTGGCTCCCTGAGTCACCGCAGTTGAAAAAGAGCTGGCACCTGCTGATGGCTTATATTGGCCAGTTTGATCTCTAAATGCATATACCGAGACAGGTATTTTGCCCACAGGTGTAGGTAAGGCCTTTAATTCATTTAGGGTTTCTCCAGACTCAATCACCTGAGCAGATGCTTGTTCCGGCGGTAAAAATTTTGTCAAGGTCTGGCAACCCGATAATAAAAACAATACCAATATACAAACTATACTTCTCATTTAGTTTTCCTTAACCAAACTTGGGGATCTCAACGACGGTTATTTCACCTGTGATTACATTAGTTATATTGACGATGATACTGTCAGGATTGGATGTAATTAATTCTACTTCAAAGTCACCGCTAACAAACAAACTATTACTGTCAAAAATACTCGGGACCGGCTCGCCATTCTCATCCAATTCCACCTCACCAAAGGCAACATCTGTAATCTCTCTTACCAACCTATTGATGTATGCTCGCTCTAATGACTCTTGCAATCGTTCATCATAAGTTCGTTCGCGCAAGGGCGCCGTATGGTTGTTTTGTGCATTTGCCTTATTGAGTAAAAACGAACCATTTAAAGGGTTTCCACCAAAACTTGGGTTATTGGGTGTATACACTAATTCCGTTGAGTAAGCAGTCGTGTTGACGCATACGCAAGCAGCCAATGTCATAATCCTATGCTTATTTACTTTCATTCCCATTCGTCCTCCGCTAAATCTGGACTTCTCTGCTTTGTATCATCATTAGCGACAGCATCAAGTACCTGCAAAATCGCTTGCTGAACGCGTTGCTCGATAGGTACTTGGCGTCTTCCCATATAGGTTTGATACACCGTTTTATTGTCATAAATTACCGTTAGTTTTGTACCCGCTTGTGGAACGACAATTTCTTTCACAAGAAGATTTTTACCTGTGCCTGAAGGCACTTCTCTCCAATATTGGCCTAGTTGTGACGCAAACTCGTGCCCTTGCCTGCTAATAGTACTGTCTAATAACAAGCCCCCTAAACTCAACTCACTGGCACCAACACGCCCAAAAATCAAAAGACATGCAACGACAAGAATGTATTTTAGTTGTTTTACGCTATCGCCTATTTTCATATCACGGGTGTGCGCCTCGACAGTAAAAAACCGCCGAGGCGCTGTTCATTTACATTTGTGTTATTGACGCAACGTTAAAATCACCTACTTGCGTGACTGATACCGAACCGCCCATACCAGTAATACCGCCAGTAACCAAATTGTCATTACCGGTCTGAGTAATACTGAAGGTATTTGCGTCTCCGGTTAACATGAATTGACCACCATCTTCTGCAGTAATCCAGTTGCCTGTTCCCTCTTGCAGAATTGACACAATATTGTCATTGCCGTTAATGACTAAATCTAACAAATTTAAATCACCGTCTTGCGATATGTCCAGCGCGTTCCCATTCGACTCAGCGCTACTAGCCAACTCGACTGAAGCATCATTTTCATCGCCAACTTGAGACAGCAAAATAACATTTGCGTCAGCACTAAAAACGGCATCGCCAATATTCGCCTGAGCCAGCGCGAAGTTTCCATTACCTTCCTGACTCAGCTCTACAGTATTTACAAACCCGTTAAAATTAACCGTACTCACTTCATTTTCATCACCAATCTGTTCAATTTCAAACGTATTAAACAAACCAATGACACCCGCGTAGGCAATGTTGTCGTTACCCACTTGGTCAATTTCAAAACTATTCTCAACGCCATCCAAGGTTTCGACAGTCGTCTCGTTGGCATCCCCAAGTTGATTTACGTCCACGCTATTGCCCGAGCCTGAAAAAAGTGTAGACGAAAATACGTTTGCGTCACCGTCTTGCTCTATATCTACCGTATTGTTATCGCCATCCACTTCCCAAGTAAGTCGGTTTCTATCACCATCTTGGTCAATTTCGATTTCATTGCCAGATCCAATAACACTGGTAATATTTGAAATATTGTAATAACCATCCTGAACCACTGAAATCTCGTTTTCATCACCTTCTAATGAACGAACATATGATTCATGCCATTCACCAGATTGTTCAATATCAATGTTATTGAATGATCCGTTTAGCGTATTATTTGCCCAATTACCACCGGCATCTTGGTCAATAGTGACGGTATTAACGTCCCCTGTTATTTCATTGATTGAACGGTTAAAAATAAATCCAAAAGGACCACTGCCCGCTCGCTGCGATATATCAATAGTATTTTCAGAACCAGTTATTTGTACATCAACACTGCCTTGTTCACCATCTTGACTAACAACAACAGCATTAAAATCACCCACTAAATTCGCTAAAATAGTATTGTTCTCACCTACTTGAGACGCTTCTACTTCATTTGCATCTCCAACGACATCAATAACGATACTGCTGTTATCGCCTTCCTGACTAAGAATTGAACTATTGCCAATTTGATTACCTGTCGGCGCAGTTTGCGATAAGGAAATATTATTGCCTTCAGCAGCAACCACTTGATCTACAGCTGCATTAAATTCAGTGTCTTTAGTGTCCGGGCGCTCTTGCGCTGACACCAAGGTTGTTGTAGATAACGTAAGTAAAATTGCACTCGCAATTTTTGTTTTAATTGTATTCACGGTATTCTCCATTTGGCCGTAATATCACATTTATTCTATATATTGAGTAATATTTACAACCATTTCATTCCCGATTTGGCGAACAATAAACGCTTGCTCACCTGTTTGATTTATATTGGCAACGTTATCAAACCCGTCTTGAATTATTTCGACATAGTTAGCATTATTTTCTTGAATGAGATTCACTTCATTCCCACTGCCAAATTGCGTAATTACAGCAATGTTTACATTACCTCGTTGAAACACATTCGACGTGTTTGACGCATTACCGGCTTGTAATATGTTGGTGATGTTGTTTAACCCATATTGCCCAACGCTTATGATTGAGTGTGAAGCGTCGACTATGATGGCAGGGCCATTTAGACTTAATGAAAGAGGAGATTCTGCTAGGTCGTCAGATGGTTTATTACTAAAATCAGGATTAGAAGCAACTGCGTTAAACGCGATAGAACAACTGACAAAAAATACATAAGCAATTCGTAAATACCGAAGCTCAAATAATGTATAACGCGAATGATTCAACTGGCATCTTCCTTGATTTAATTATTATTATCTAACACCTTTTATGTAACCTTTTTGTGTCGCAAGATACCATCACCCTAAAGTATTAATTCAGCACAATGATTGCGTTAAATGTACTCATTAGTCAGTCAAACCGTTCAACGCGTAATACAAAAGTACCAATAAAGTAATCAACTTTTTAACGCATTATTAATTTACATTTTAATCAGGACAACGCTTTACAATTTAACGCAGTGCCAATTCAACGCATCACCTTAAAGTACCATTTAGCATACGAATCAATGCTTTTTGTCACATAAAAGTAGTATTTTTCGTCATAATGACTAGAAAGACATACCAAACTTTGAATAAGTTGTATGTGTTGAGTGTTGTGATAGATTTGATTGAGAGAAGGTTCTAAATACTAATTCATGCAAAGTAAAGTGTGAGCTTTGCTTGCATAAAATTTGGAATCTACTAATGAAAACTAAGTTAACCGCCATTATGATGGCGATGCTTCCAGCATTTGCGGCAACGTCATCGCAACCCGCTGATCCAGAAATGTACGACAACACTGTTATTGTCGTCTACAAAGCTTCCGCTTCGACGCAACAAAAAGCTCAAGCCCGTAACTCCGTTGGTGCTCGAATTAGCGACGCCAATCGTGATGAAATTGATGACCGCTTCAAAAACCTAATGCAAGGCCGCGTCGCACAATTGGAGCTTCGCGGTTATTCGGTAAAACAAGCAATTGAAGTGTTGAAAAACAATGCTGCCGTAGCATACGCCGAACCTAATTATGTATGGAAGAAGGCGCTCACCCCCAGCGACACTCGGTATGGTGACTTGTGGGGTTTGAATAACACGGGACAAAACGGTGGCACAGCTGA
Organism: Agaribacter marinus; assembly: GCF_030160655.1. GTDB lineage: Bacteria > Pseudomonadota > Gammaproteobacteria > Enterobacterales > Alteromonadaceae > Glaciecola > Glaciecola marina. The sequence continues at coordinate 431,431 of NZ_BSOT01000005.1, read as the reverse complement.
CGCCGACATAGACGCAGCCGAAGCGTGGGACATTACGACAGGTTCACGAGATATTGTCATTGGCGTGATTGACACCGGTGTCGACTATGCGCATGAAGACCTAATTGACAACATGTGGATAAACCCCAATGAAACCCCAAACGACGGTATAGACAATGACAACAATGGCTATATTGACGACATATACGGCATCGATACTGCCAATGGCGATAGTGATCCAATAGACGACGATGCCCACGGTACTCATGTATCTGGCACAATAGGCGCGAGTGGCGACAACGGTATTGGTGTTGTTGGTGTTAACCATCAAGTATCAATTGCCGCGTGTAAGTTTTTGGGTGATGATGGCACAGGTTCTACCGCTGGGGCGATTGAATGTATTGATTATTTTACGGCGCTAAAAATAGCCGGGATCAATATTAAAGCAACCAATAACAGTTGGGGCGGAGGTCCTTTTAGCCAAGCATTAAAAGACTCAATCAGTGCTGCGGGAGATGCAGGTATAATGTTCTTTGCAGCTGCGGGCAATGCTGGGACAGATAATGACGCGTCTCCACACTACCCTTCCAGCTACGATAACGAAAACTTAGTTGCCGTTGCAAACACCAACCGCAATGACGCAGATGACGGAGATTCGTTTGGTTTAACATCGGTTGACCTAACCGCGCCAGGGGCAGCAATATTGTCCACAACGCCAGGCAATACTTACTCAGTATTTTCTGGCACATCTATGGCAACCCCTCACGTCGCAGGATCTGCCGCACTGCTCTGGTCAATAGACCCTGACTTAAGCATTAGCGAAATGAAAGAAATATTGCTAACGTCCGGCGACGACAATGCATGGGCAGAAGGGAGAACTGTTTCTGGTAAGCGCCTTAACGTCAATAATGCCTTGGCAATGACAGACCCAGAGCCCAGTTTTACGTTATCGGTCAGCCCATCAAGTGCGGAAATTGTTGCGGGTGACAGTATGATGTTTGAGTTCTCTGTTGGTTCATTAGCAGAATGGGATGGCGAAGTCAGTCTTGAAATCGACGATGATTACGGTATCGCCTCGCTATCAACGACGACCGCGTTCCCGGGTGATCTATTCACCTTAGATGTAGATACTGAAAATGATACTGCTTGGGGTGAATACAGTTTTAGCGTTGTTGGCACGAGCGGAGATTTGGAAAAAAGCAGTACAGTAAACTTATATGTACTTCCCCAAGGGATCACAACCTTTAACTATCCTTACCTTGGAGAGCCAGTTGCAACAGTGCCAAACGAATCAGACCCCGATGATTTAGGGCTAGATTTAACAATCAATGTACCCGATGACTTAACGCTATTTGGCACTGAAGTGTCTGTTGATATTACCCATACTTACAGCGGTGACTTGACCTTAACACTCACATCCCCTGCAGGCACAGCGTATACATTAAGGCAAACCACGGGGGGCGCAACTGATGACATTGTAGAAAGTTACTCAACGCCAATTTTTAATGGCGAAGTTGGTACTGGTGATTGGGTGCTAAATGTGCTCGATTCATTTGACGGTGATGACGGACAAGTTAACAACTGGTCATTAACGTTTGACGCTGTCGGTGAAGTTGGACCAACCCCACCCGTTGCCGCTTTTAGTTATGTCGATGAGGGCTTACAGGTGACATTCACAAATGAAAGCACAGATTCCAATGGAGATATAGACACTTACACTTGGGATTTTGGAGACGGTATGTCCTCCTCTGAAACAAATCCTATTCACGTATTTGCCGCCACAGGCAACTATGACGTAACGCTAACAGCGACTGACGTGGAAGGCCTTGATGACAGTGTGACTATGAATATTAGTGTTTCTGACTCAAATATTACGAACGAAATTGTCAGGGCGTACAAGTCTAGATTTGGTAACTTACGTGTTGACCTTTCCTATGCTGGTTCAAGTGCAGATATGGTGTCAGTTTATCGCAATGGTGAATTAATTGCGGAAACTGAGAATACCGGAATATACAGAGATCGCGGGCGTAGAGTAGACGGTAGCAGCTTTACCTATATGGTATGTGACGTCACAACCGCATGTTCTGAGCCTGTCACGGTTGATTTCTAAAATGACGAGTTTAAAAAACGCTTAATATCAGTTAAGCGCTAAATACTTAAATATGAGAGCCCTACATTTTCTGGGGCTCTTTACACTCAGTATCCTGTTTAAAAACACGTCGGATAAATAAAAGCGACTGAAGTTGCTTTTTACACTAACCGCATCATTCTTGAGAGCAATAAATGGTAGCCAAAATGAGTACACTAGCTACTAACACATTCCTCTCTATATCGTTTGAATAGCCAAATCGATAGATTGCATAAGCCTATCACTATTTACATCGGCTTTTATCATCAACCTAAGCCCAATATAGCTCATTAAAATTTGAGACGCCTTTTTAAAGCTACTGTTTTGATCCTTTTTATATGGGAGTTCCGCTTCTAAGGTTTTAACAAATCTATTTAGTATTCGCTCGTAACAACTTTTGATGAACGCCCCAATTTCGACATCGAGTTGAGATTGGTCTGCAATCGCGTTACAAAAAAAACAACCTCTTTTATCCTTACTTGAAAAAACAGAATCAATCACGTAATCGAACATTCGTTTAAACTTAAGCTGGGCAGGTTCAGGGCCGTCTAAGCGATTGAATGCATCATTAATTTCAACCGATTCATAGTCGTTGAGCGCGGCTAAATACATCTGCTTCTTACTCTTGAATACTCTGTACAGACTTTGCTTTTTTAACCCTGTCGCTTCTTCAAGATCACTAATAGAAGTACCCACGTAACCGAGTCTCCAAAATGTATTTTTAATACGCTCAAGCGCAATATTTTTATCGAATTCGCGTTGTCTAGCCATTGATACCTTGACTCCTCGCATTTGCCGATATGATACCACTACAGCATTTTGTTACTGAACGGTCCTTAACTTCTTGCGTTTCTTGTTTTTATAGAATAATATTTGCATCTATTGTTACTGATTGGTCCGCAATAATATTGTTAATCTATCATGTATGGCAAAAGCATTCGCAACGATAGATTCACTACATCTTAAAAATTCACATATAAAATGCCTTCATTCAGTTTGTTAGGGATTGTCTATCTCTGAATATCGGTTTTTATATCGCCTAAATAAAAAGGAAACTACTAGCATGTCAATACTTTTACCTAAACCTGTAGAAACGGTTGTTAGCGCTATCGCAGAAAAAGGCTTCTATATTGTGTTACCAATCATCTTTACGTGGTTTGGCTTAATGAAATTTACTAGCTATGAGGCTGCAGCAATTGAAGGGCTTATCGCCAATAGTCCATTCGTATCATTCTTACTGCCATTACTTGGTCAGCAAGGCGCTTCAAACCTAATTGGCGCTGTCGAACTTGTTGTAGCCGTACTCATATTACTTCGCTTTATTGACCCTTTACTTTCATTCATAGGGGCGATCTTAGCTACCGCAACATTCATTGTTACCAGTACGTTTTTCTTTACTACCCCAGGCGTATTTTTACCAGATGTTGGCGGTTTAGCGGTATCCGTGGTACCAGGACAATTTCTATTAAAAGACCTTGGTCTGTTAGTTGCATCTATTTGGGTCCTAAACGAAAGCGCTAACGCGATAAAAAAATGAGGTTGACTTAAATGACAATTCCGATTCCAAAAAGAGAAAGTGGTGTACTGCTAGGTGCGGTAAACGCAGATGTAAAAATAGACTTATTTGTTGACATTCAATGCCCACATTCAAAGGCAATATGGCCTCAAATACTTGATGTTTTAGCACATTACAAAAACGAATCACTCAGTATTCGCTTGCACTTAATTACATTAAGTAATCATCGGCAAGCTTGGGACATGAGCTTGGGTATATTTGCTTTAGCTAAGGGAAATGCACAGCAGTATTTTGATTTTGTTACCTATCTCTATGAACGCCAATCCTTGTTTTACAACAATGTCTTTTTGCATAAGACACACGAGGATCTTAAGCAATTGGTTGCCGCGACGGCTCACGATTTTGCCGGCGTAGACAAAGAAACATTTATTCAGCAAATGGCGGCCAGTGACGTTTATGAGCTTGCGCGCACACCTATTCGTTACTCAGCAACTAAATCGGTATGGGGAACACCAACCATATTCATTAACAATTCAAATAATGCGCCCCTTAGTCATCAGTCGTCACTAGAGGATTGGCAAGCGCTTATAGATCCTTTACTCAGCGTTTAACGCATTGTTTATGGACATTATAAAAAATTCTAGCCAGCGGATGGCGCTAAATTTAAGAGAAATATTGAATGAACTCATTGTCAGGAATCGGCTTACAAATTATTGAATGGGGAGCCTTGCTCTTTATATTTGTGCTTGGCTGTTTGTTATTATTGTTGGTCAGCCTATACATCATTGATAAAACTCAAACTAGCCAAACAGTAAGACGAAACTTTCCAGTTGTCGGGCGTTTTCGTTATCTGTTTGAACACTACGGTGAATTTTTTCGCCAGTATTTCTTTGCAATGGATCGTGAAGAAATGCCATTTAACCGTGCTGAGCGTTCTTGGGTTTACCGTGCCGCAAAAAATGTTGATTCAACGGTAGCGTTTGGCTCGACCAGAAATTTGTCACCTACTGGCGAAATTTTGTTTGTCAATTGTCCGTTTCCGACATTGAGTGAAGACATTGCGCCTACCGGCAACGTTGCTATAGGTGAACTTTACTGTGAAACACCTTATATAACCAGTTCCATCTTTAACATCTCAGGCATGAGTTATGGCGCATTGTCAAAACCTGCCGTACTCGCATTGTCGAAAGGTGCAGCTAAAGCAGGTTGCTGGATGAATACTGGAGAAGGCGGTTGCTCTCCTCACCACCTTGAGGGTGGAGCTGATTTAGTAGTACAAATTGGTACCGCAAAATACGGCGTACGCAATGAACAAGGTGAGTTATGTGATCATCGACTAAAGGAATTGGCTGCATACCCTCAAGTAAAAATGTTTGAGATAAAAATGAGCCAAGGTGCCAAACCTGGCAAAGGTGGAATACTCCCAGGTGAAAAGGTATCAGCAGAAATAGCGGAAATCCGTGGCATTTCCGTGGGACAAGATTCTATTAGCCCTAACGGTCACCCAGACATTCGAAACGAAGGCGACTTACTCGACATGATTAGTCATATTCGCAAGGTAACAGGTAAGCCTGTCGGTTTTAAAACGGTAGTAGGTGCTGAACATTTCTTCGAAACATTATTCGACGAAATAAACCGACGAGGTGTTTCCGCTGCACCAGACTTTATTACCATTGACAGTGCAGATGGTGGCACAGGCGCTGCGCCTCAAAGTCTAATGGATTACATGGGTTTACCGATTCGTGAAAGCTTACCTTGGGTAGTCGATAAACTAAACGAATGCAACTTAAGACAGAGAATCAAGGTAATTGCATCTGGCAAAATGATCACGCCATCTGGCGTAGCTTGGGCAATGAGTATGGGCGCTGATTTTGTTGTTTCTGCGCGTGGGTTTATGTTCGCACTTGGATGCATACAAGCCTTACAATGCAATAAAAACACCTGCCCTACTGGAATTACTACGCACAATAAAAAATTGCAGAGAGGCTTAGTGCCTAAAGATAAAGCGACGCGCGTTGCTGACTACGCAAAAAACATGAATTACGAAGTGGGCATTATTGCTCACGCCTGTGGTGTTAAAGAACCACGCGAATTAAAAAGGCATCACGCGAGAGTTGTATCAGAAGACAACGGTCGTTCTATTCCACTATCGGAGAAATTTCCGGAGTCAAACAATCATGCTGTCTAACATTTTGTCTTCAGTAATGGTACCAGGTATAGCATTACTCATCTTATCAACGACCATGCGATTAGGTAATGTAAGAGCAGCCCTCACTGAGTTGATAAAGGCGTTACCGTCAGATTTGGAATCGTTAAAAAGTTACCAGTTGTTAAGCGCTAGAGTATCTTACCTATGCAAAGGCTTGAGGCTGTTAAACCTTTCTTTGTTAGCACTTATTGGCTCATTAATTATAGACCTACTCGCGACTCAAACAATTGTTGCTGTTCAAGCATCGGTAGTTGTTAAAGGTCTGGTTTTTAGCATTAACTTTATATCTTTGTTATTGCTGTTTTATGGAGTTATTCAACTATTTCTTGAATCTAAAATAACCGGAAAGTCGGTGATTTCCTTGTCAATTGACATGTTAAACCTATCAAAAAACAAACAAATATAAGGACACAATTATGAGTGGAATGTCTCGACACGTTGATATCGCCATCATTGGCACAGGCACATCAGGCATGGGGGCGTACAGGGAAGCTCGTAAGTCAACTGACAGTATAGCCTTAATCGAAGGCGGAGAATATGGAACGACCTGTGCAAGAGTAGGTTGTATGCCATCAAAGCTGCTCATCGCGCCAGCAGAAGCACGACATCGTGCTGAATATTTTTCTAAGTTTGGCTTAAAAGGTACAGTTCCAGACGTCGATGGTATTGCCATAATGAAGCGCGTGAGAGAAGAAAGAGATCGTTTTGTTGGTTTTGTAAAGGAAGATATCAACGATTTCGATCCAAAACATAAGATTCAGGCTTACGCAGAGTTTGTAGATGATAATACTTTAACGCTTTCAAACGGCGACTTGATAACCGCTGGTCGTATTATTATTGCAACAGGTTCGCGCCCTAACATTCCAGCAATATTTAATGAGGCTGAAGATAGGCTCATTACCAATGACGATGTCTTTAGTTGGCAAGATTTACCCAAATCAGTAGCCGTTTTTGGCGCTGGCGTAATTGGTTTAGAGCTAGGGCAAACACTTCATAGGTTAGGTGTGAAGGTGCATTTGTTTGGCGCAAGAGATGCGGTCGGACCTTTGTCAGATCCAGAAGTTCGCGACTATGCCCTAAAGACTTTTAAGGCTGAATTTCCTTTTCATAGTAACGGGCAAGTTAACAAGATACAGCGGGTCGAAACAGGCGTACAAATTACCTTTAAAGCGACACCTGACGCTGAAGAACAAACTGAAGTCTTTGACTATTTGCTTGCCGCGACGGGACGGCGTGCAAATGTTGATAATATTGGCTTAGAAAACACGACACTTAAGCTAAGCGAGCGTGGTATACCAGTGTATAATCCATTGTCCATGCAATGTAGCGACAGCCATATTTTTATTGCTGGCGATGCAAATGCTGACATCCCCCTATTACACGAAGCATCGGATGAAGGTCGACTAGCGGGAGAAAATGCCGGTCGCTACCCCAATGTTATACATCGTTCTCGTAAAACCGTACTTGGTGTTGTTTTCTCTGATCCACAAATTGCGACTGTTGGTAAATCATTTAATCAACTTACTGAAAAAGGCATTGACTTTGCCGTTGGTAGTGTCAGCTTTGAAAACCAAGGGCGATCTCGCGTAATGCTTGTAAACAAGGGGTTTATGAGACTATACGGCGATACAGAAACTGGTGCACTATTAGGAGGCGAAATGATTGGCCCTAGCCACGAACATTTGGCTCATCTACTGGCATGGACAATCCAAATGCGCATGACAGTTGAAGATATATTACAGATGCCCTTCTACCACCCGGTAATTGAAGAAGGGTTGAGAAGTGCACTGCGTAGCTTACTTCAAGCAATGGGACGAGGGCCTCAACCGCCATTACATTGTATAGATTGCGGACCCGGTGCATAGTCATTGAGAAAAAAGAGCAGACTTTTTCGCTGCTCTTTTATTTTAGGGTTAAACTAACAAAAATATTTTTTAGGACCACCTAATGCGACAAAAAATAGAATTTAAAAGCGGCGAAAATACCTTAAGCGGGTTACTTGAAACGCCAGAAGATAATATACGGTTCTTTGCTCTTTTTGCGCATTGCTTTACCTGCGGCAAAGACGTAGCCGCGGCATCAAGAATAAGCCGGGCAATGACGGCAAAAGGAATAGCGGTATTGCGTTTCGATTTTACTGGTTTAGGGAATAGTGATGGTGATTTTGCCAACACAAATTTTTCATCTAACGTACAAGATTTGGTGGCCGCCGCTGACTTCCTACGTCAAGAGTATCATGCACCTAAACTCATTATTGGTCATAGCTTAGGTGGGGCAGCGGTGTTAGGTGTAGCTCAGCAAGTGCCTGAATCTAAAGCACTAGTCACTATAGGTTCACCATCAGACGCGGCTCACGTTGCGCACAACTTCGCCTCGCACCTAGATGACATAGAAGCAAAAGGTAAAGCTGATGTTAGCCTTGCAGGGCGCAAATTTACCATACAAAAACAGTTTTTAGACGATATAAACAGCTATGGCACTGAGCATATTGGAAAGTTAAAAAAGGCCTTAATGGTAATGCACTCTCCCGTAGACAGTATCGTCAACATTAGTGAAGCAGAAAAAATCTACCAAGCAGCCAAGCATCCCAAGAGCTTTATCAGCCTTGACAATGCAGATCACCTACTGAGCAATAAGGACGATGCTGAATATGTGGCAGAAGTAATTTCAGCATGGGCAAATCGTTACATATCAAGTGACAGTAACGCCTACAGTGCGAGTGTTTCTTCAGGTCATGTATTAGTCGAAGAAAAAGATCATAAATTTATGCAACACATTAGTACAAACAGCCACTATTGGTTGGCAGATGAACCTAAAAAAGTAGGTGGTAACAATGCGGGGCCAGATCCTTACGAACATTTGCTCGCTGGATTAGGGGCTTGTACTTCGATGACCTTAAGGCTTTACGCCGAGCGTAAAAAGTTGCCTATTGAGCATATAAAAGTGGAACTAAGCCATACTAGAGATTACAACGCCGACTGCGATAATTGCGAAGTTCAACAAGGTATAGAGGCAATAATCCGCAAGATAAGCTATGTAGGCACTTTAGATGCAAAACAAGAAGTGCGTTTTTTAGAAATCGCAGATAAATGCCCTGTTCACAAAACCTTGCATAATAATGTCGCGGTTATTAGTGAATTACAGAAATAGCCATATTTAACGAGAAGGCGTTTAGCAGCGCCAATATCTATGGCAATAAGGGAATGAAGAATTTTGAAACCGTTCTAACCAGATGGGCTTCACTTCATCCAAAAACTGTCTAATGCGTTCATCCATTCATTTATATCCCGTGCAATTCAAAGTCTTGCTTGCCCAACGATACACCATTCACGAAAATTTCTACCGAATGTGTTCCGTTATAATAGGTGCGTGTTGTAATGGGTTTGATGACATGTTTTTTAGCGGCACTTAAAACATCATTTGCCTTAAGCGCCATATTTTTCCACTTAAACACTTTCGGCAACGCGCTGCCATTAGCTTTGCGGTGGTGAATGGCATAATCAATGATGAGGTTTTGCGGTTTTCCTGATTTAGAATGTAAAGTCACTTCAAATACCAGCGCACCACCAAACTCCACCTTCGGCGTTTTTATGCTCAGTACCTCCAAAACAACCTCTGGATCAGCATAACCCAAAGCCTCCAATGTCGGCTTATGCCCTTTTTTAATCAGCGTGCGACAAGCGTGTTTAACTAAACTTTCTCTATTTTTATCTGCGCCTTTCAGCCACTCTTTGGCAATGCTCGCCACCAGGTCAGGATGATCCTTCGCAATGTCATTAAGGTTGTTGGCAACCGAACGGCGTACATATCCTTCCTGATCATCCCTTAAGGTTTCGAGCAATGGCAAGATAGGCGATGGGTCATCGATAAAGGGCTGTAACTTCATCGCCCATGGTAAACGCGGTCGCGTGCCTTCGGACACTAGACGACGCACATGATAATTTGGATCGTTGACCCATTTATGTAAAAGCTCAAGCGTGCACTTTGGATAATGTAGAAGGAAAAAACGAATATCAAATTCGGCGCTAAAATGTGAGGTGGTTTCTCTGAAAAAAGCCATTGATGTATCAAAATGCTTCAACCCGTATGTGGAAGCGTAATGGTTAAATGGCAGGGTACCCCATCCAGTAACGCCCTGCTCCCAATCTGCACCATAAGGTGCAAGGCTTTCCTGCATAACGGATACAGCGAAATCAAAATCATCTTGAGGTAAAAACTCATTCAGTGCTTCTGAAATGCGTGCAATGCGTTCTTTAAGTTCAAGGGCTTCCAATCCGTCTCGGCACATATTGCCAAAACCAATGGTATCAAACTCGGGCCATACGCGTTTAAGGTGATCACCCATTATAGCAATCACCTCCGCATTATATTTGTTTTTAAATGGTTCAGTCATGTACTTTACGCCAGCAAATACCAAAAATCTACATCGACTGTTTCGGAGTCGAACATTGTCAACATCTCGCCGCAAATCGGGACGTTGACGTAGTTATGACAAATTTTTCTTGCAGCTCCAAGGGTCTTTACAAAGGCTACCTCGGCATACGTCGCCTTGTCGACTTTGCCAATAAAATGCTCGCGTGTTTCAGGCTGTTGAGCAAGATAATCATCTTCGATTTTTTTCGAAACCGCTAATAGTTGATCTTCAGAAAAATTAGCCTCCTTCTTGGGTTGAAAGGTGCCAAATTCAATACAAGAAAAATCTGTTTCTATATTAACGCTATCCTTAAGAATTGTCGTTGGCGCTAAACGAATACTGCCGGGCTCTAATAATGTCATCAAGGTTTTAGAGCTTCCGTTTTCGGGGTAGCGCTGCGCCATGTTTTGGTAGGCAGCTTGATCCCTTGCAAAGATCGCATCGGCAAATTCACCTTTAAGGTTCCCCAAAAAATAATGCTTAATAATGCCCTCTTGATGCTCTAAAAACTGGCTACGCCACTTCATGCAAGCCTGAATCAGGGTCTCCACCTCCACCCCCTCGCGCTTCTTATATCGGGCAAATCCCATCATTGACGTATTACTAGCATTAGTTTCCATGTTTTAGACTCCAATTTAGTTTGTTTCATCTAACTATACTGGACTACCCTGTCATTTTATGTCAGGGTTGAGTATGCGTACCTTAAGATTGTTCTCTATCCTCGACCTTCTTCGCTCCCGAAGGACTCCTATTTCGGCAGAATTAATGGCCGAAACACTCGGGGTTTCAATGCGCACCATCTATAGAGATATGGTGACCCTGCAAGACATGGGTGCGCCAATTCGTGGTGAAGGGGGTATCGGATACCAAATCGAAAAAGGCTACTTTCTGCCGCCGATACACTTTGATCCCGATGAATTTGATGCGTTTATTCTGGGCATGAGAATGGTTGCAGCCCGTGGCGATTTGCCTTTAGCGGGTGCGGCACAAAGAGCTATAGGAAAAATCAATGCTGTGCTGCCTGATGGGCGGCACAATCTTCAAGAGCAGTCTTTACTAGCGTATTCCACCCAATCAGAAGAGAAAGTCCCCCTTCCTCATCTCAGCGCTCTGCGTGCAGCTCTACGAGAGCGCAAAAAACTGGAGATTACTTATCTCGACCTTAAAGGAAGAAGCAGTACGAGAGTTATCCGCCCGCTTGGATTAACGGCCTTTGATCTTGTTTGGGTGTTAACGGCTTGGTGTGAAGAACGCGAGGCTTTTCGTAATTTACGTGTAGATCGATTGCAATCAGTGGATTGCACTGGGGCAATATTCTCAAGAGAAGCCGGAAAGGAGTTTAGTGACTATTTGAAAACGCTCTAGCGCGTTTTGACTTTTAATGATTGTTCACCTCAAGTTAGGCGTTTATTCTTTCTTGAGGTGTCCGGCGAATTCAACCACGACAGTTTGTCTGAGCCTGTAAACGCTTAATTAGGCACTTAATGTTGCTCGTTCAACTCGAATTGCTTTGAATCCGTATACGTCATCATTGACGATATTTTGTCGCCACTAAACTCAATCACATCGCACATGGGAATTTTTCTACCAATATCGAGGGTAAACAGATGCACGAGATTGTTGCCCTCAGCAATCATTCTGGAATCAGAGACCGAACCATCAAAATTTAATAGTGACTCAGCAAATGCGTCGGGATTGTCGTGGTTACCTATGGGGCTGGTAAATGTAAAATCATCTGTTAGCGCTGACCTGATTTGGGCAACGTTTTTCATTGCTGCGCCCCTATAAAAGGTATCGAGTGTTGTTTGCCGTTCTTGGGTTAATGCAGTCATGGTTTAGTCTCCTTGATAGTTTGGTTAACGTTTGTACTTCCTAGCTTGGCCGACCTCTCATCGAATTCGCCCATCGAAGGACATTTGTACAATTATCCGTCGGGCCAAGATCGAAGGCGTCGGCAAAGACGGGAATTCATGTCGAACAATAAGGCCGAGCGTCATAAGGTTTCATAATAACTCTTTAAAATAAATAATGGTTGAGTAGCCAACCCGCTGACCACAGGCAAATAACGTGCTATGAAATAATGGAGAAAAGCCCAATAAAGGGCAGACACTCTCATTGTTCATGGCCTTGCCTCCGTAGCTGATAGATAGAGGACAATTCGGTCAAAGGTGCTTTCCCATCCAGCAATATGGCGCTCGCAAGCCTCTTTAGGCAACTTGTCATGGGTTAATAACACCTCTGTCTCTTCACCACGATCTATGAACTCCACAAAAACACGCGTAGGAATATCGGCATGTGGGTCAGGCGCTTCCCATACCCAGGTAAAAACAATCTGATTGGGTTCATCAATCACTTCATATACCCCGCCAACAATAGGTTGATTCCCATCTGGCATGGTGTAGCGCACACGGAATTGGCCTTTTGGGACAAACTCAAATACTTGTACATCAATGGCAATATCAACGCTTGGCGAAAACCACTGAGCAAGCGCTTCAGCATTCGAAAATGCCGCAAACACACGTTTTCGGTTGGCTTTAATCAAGCGTCGAACCTTCACCGAATGCAACAAGCTACTCATTCGTTTTTCTCCTGCTTGTTGCTGGGCTTCTCGAGCTGATCAACAAAGGTATCCAAGCGACTTAATGTGCCTTCCCAAAATTGCTTGTGTCGTGATATCCAGCTTTCAGCTTCATCCATAGGGTTTGTCACCAGCTCAAAACGGTGTATTCGACCTTCGACTTCACGCCTTACCAAACCCGCCTTTTCCAGCACCTTTAAGTGCTTGGATATGGTTGGCTGCGCCACATCAAAGGGAGCAAGTAATTCGCTAGCGGTACTTGCACCCTGGCCGGCAAGTATCGAAAGAATTTTACGGCGCGTCCCATCACCTAGGGCGTGGAAAGTGCGGTCTAATGATGTATTATATTGTATAGCCATTTGGCTATACTATAAATTAAATCATCATTGGTCAATATTTTTTTGATAAATGCATAGTTACAGACAAGAGCATTGAACGACAAGAACTTATATGCGTTATGCCGCATATAAAAGACTATGATCAACAAAAGGCTAGCTCATTAGAACGACATAATATAGGATCAAAGCTATGATGCGGATCGGCTTCTGTTTTTATGCTGTTGTCTGCCAGCCACACGCAAAAGTTTCTGAAACTTAGGACACTCACTATGGCTAGGGGCAGAACAATCAGCCGCATGCCTCAATCCATTGCTGATAGCCATCATTCGTTTTGCCTGGATTTCTAGCTCATCCGCCTTGACTCTAAGCAAATCTCTATTCACGTGGTATTGACCATTAGCAGAAAACATCGCGACGATATCTTCAAGGGAAAATCCCGCTGTACGCCCCAACGCCACGAACTCTAATTGTTCAACTACCTTGTGATCAAAAAGCCTACGTAGCCCATTTCTTCCCACAGACTGAATAAGCCTTTTTTCCTCATAAAACCTAAGTGTTGACGTTGGAAGACCTGACAATTTTGCCACTTCCCCAATATCGAGCATTGGAACTCCTAAAAAAAACCTTGACTTAAAGTTAACTTGAAGTTGTAGCATGGATTAGATCAAAGAACAACTGTTAACGATTTGAGGCAAAACATGAATGCAAAGACTCCCATTATTGAATTGAAAAAAAGTGAAGGAACCTATGTTGTATCCGCTGGCAATCTCTACAGAATCATTGCCGAAGGAAAAGATACTGACAACCGATTTTCATTGATGGAGACGGTACTTAAACCCGGACAAGGTGCGCCTTATCACACCCATACTCGTGAGGATGAGGCTTTCTTCATCTTGGAAGGAGAAGTCACTTTTTACTTGCCGGACAAGTCAATCACCGCAAACAAAGAAGATTTTATTTCGTGTCCTCCCGGCGCTACCCGTGGGTTTCGTAACAACACAAATAAAGTAGCCAGAATGCTATTGTTTTACAGTTCAGCGGGCGTAGAAGAAATGACAGTCCGCGATGGACAGGTCGTCGAACCTGGCGTCAAAGCTTCCGAACTCAATAGCGGAAGAGACATTCAATGTCCTACCTTGGCGGAAGAATATGGCATAGCAGATTCTGAAACAAAGTTACCAAGCCTTTATGAACATATAAGCACAAAAAAAGGGAATCTCAATGTTTGAAAACCTATCACACCCACTAAACCTAATTTTACCAGCAATTTATATCGGTATTGGCGCAACTGCGATTATGGATGTCTGGACGCTTTTCTTAAAAGTTGCATTCAATGTCTCAGGTCTTAATTTTGCAATGGTAGGTCGTTGGATTGGACATATGCCTAGGGGCAAACTGATGCATCAAGGTATTGTGAATAGCTCGCCAATTGCAAATGAATCGATCATCGGTTGGACAGCTCACTATGTTATTGGAATTATTTTTGCCGCAGCACTGCTATTGGTTTTTGGGGTAGCCTGGCTTAATTCACCCAGCTTAACGCCAGCGCTTGCTGCAGGACTGATAACAGTAGCTTTCCCGTTTTGTCTAATGCAACCATGCTTCGGAATGGGAATAGCAGCAACCAAGCTGCCAAATCCCCATATCACTCAATTTAAAAGTCTGGTTGCCCATTCAGTATTCGGAATGGGTTTATATTTTTCTGCTCTGCTGGGAAATAAATTATTCTAGCTTACCAACGCCACTAAATTGTATAAAGGAGTTACTATGATTAAAGACACCACATACTAACCCGTAGATTGATGTTCTCAGAAAATCGTATCTTGAAGCAACGGCTGATGCTGGGTTGAAGGAAAGAGTTAGGGGTTTGATTGATAAGATCCGAATTCAGCCATATAACAGATGGAGATGCTATTAAACTGGAAGTTCACTGAAGCTTCGCAAATCAGTTTAACGAAAATCCGTACATTGAAAAACAAAAAAGACCCGCCATTTTTGACGAGTCTTTCTATGTGGTTGCGGGAGCAGGATTTGAACCTACGACCTTCGGGTTATGAGCCCGACGAGCTACCAGACTGCTCCATCCCGCGTCTGAACTGGTGATTTCTGCGTGTTCGCTGAAAGTGATGCGTATTATACATACGGACTTTAGACACGCAAGCTAAAAAACAATAAAAATATAGATAAAATGACTGTTCGCGTGTTTATCATACGATATGTAGTATTTATACACAATTTAATGAGCATAAACATCCATTTTCGCCGCCAACTGGAAATCTAAGCTAGTTATTCCGTTCGCATCATGCGTAATTAAATCGACGGTTACCTTATTATAAACGTTAAACCATTCAGGATGGTGTTTTAGCTTCTCTGACCAAATTGCTATCTGGCTCATCCAGCCAACAGCCCAAATAAAACTTTTAAATTTAAAGGTTTTATGCAGTTTGTCATCTTGAATCACCCAAAGGTTACCAACAGTGTTTTCATTGAGCTTGTCCAATTGCGCTTCAATTTGACTCTGGTCTAGTTTTTCAATCACGCTTTTATTCGCTTTTTCAGTCATCGTGTGCCCTCTGACAAATTAAGTAAAAGAATATAATACGTATTTCTTAGAAATTAGAATCACATGCTTAACAAGACAATAGTAAAGAATCTTTCATACTTTCTGTGCATTTATTATGACCTTGCTTTTTGAGAAAATATTTCTAAACAATTGAATACGTAAAGAAAGAATCATCGGTCTATAATTTAGCAAATTACCTGATTTAGTATTCGAATCAAACACGAGAATTAATATTCAATCAATATCACTTGTACTTTAAAAACCTGTTACTAAGTGTAAAGAGCATATAGAATATTCGATTGGAGTGTTTAAGTAAGGTAGGCATTTCAAGATTCGTAGAGTGAAGAGTGCTTAAAAATATGTGCCTAAATCCACAGGGATAGACAGATGAATTTACATAGAATAGATTTAAATCTATTTGCGGTTTTTGATGCGATCTATACCGCTGGTAGCTTAACTAAAGCCGCAGATGTCTTATGCATCACTCAACCAGCGGTAAGTAATTCCCTTGCTCGTCTAAGAGAAATGTTGAATGATCCTTTATTTGTGCGCACTGGTCACTCAATGACGCCCACACCTGCTGCGCAAAATATTATTGGCCCAGCGCGTCAAGCACTTGCACTTTTGCGCACGAGTGTGCAGCAGAGCCATGTCTTTGATGCTGCAAACTCTTCCAAGTCATTTAATTTTTCGAGTCGCGACTTACTTGAAGTCAGTATCATGCCGCGCCTAATTGCAAAATTACAAACGGTTGCACCTGGCGTGTCCTTAACTAACTATGAAATTAGTCGCCATGAAGTTGTTTCGGCAATGGCAAATGGCAGTTTGGATTTTTTTGTAGATGCCTCTACTTTTTCAGACCCACATTTAAATAAACAAAAAATTGCGTCTGACCGCTTCGTTGCGGTTTCTCGTAAAGATCACCCTGCGCTTCGTGAAGGTATGTCTCTTGATATCTTTTTATCGCTGCCTCACTTTAATGTTGCACATAGAAAATCTGGTGCAGGCCCAATAGATTTTGAATTAGACAAAATAGGAAAAAAAAGAAATGTCGTTATGCGTGGTCAACACTTTTTGACCGTACCTAGCACGCTAGTAAAAACTGATTTGATAGCTTGTATGCCTTATCACTTGGCAAAACACTATGATTTAGCAATGTATGAGCTGCCCGTCAAAATACCTAATGTGGATTATTGTTTATATTGGCATGTAAGTGCTGATCTAGACGCTGCCCACCAATGGATGAGAGAACAAATCATAGACGTTGCTAAAATATACAACCCTGACGCGTAATTGCTAACTGCACACTTTAGGTATTTTTTTTAATACTAAATTATTTTTTCGATAATTGACCGAAAAACCAAAACATTTAGACTCCCTCCCCAACAACGCCATGTTGTCCCTCAAAATTTTATGGAGAGTCATATGAAAGGAAAAACAATAGTTTTTAGTACATTATTTTGCGTCGCTTCGTCAATGAGCTTTTCAGCTAACGCAAGTATCGAAGCAGCACTAGCCAACATATGCAATATTGTTAAAACAGATGATAAATCTGAGCTACGAAAAAAAATGAAGAGCGTAAGAAACGACTTCAAGTTAAAGCTCGGCGACTACTATGAAGGTATATCATGCAATGGTAATAGCCTCATTCGCACGGCATTGCTAAGTGAAGCGTTAAATACCGGTACGTTGTTGGTCAAAAAAATGCCTAAATCCAAACTAAACAAGCCCGAAGTCGACGGTATAAAACTTAGTGATTGGATTGCCCAAAAGGGCTTAGATTCAAGCCCAATTGCGCAAGTTGTGAGCGAACGTCTATAAGGTAGTCATATTCGTAAGAACCGCTTTTTCTACTTCTTTTTTGCAAAAAAGCGCTGTTTTATGCAATGAATCAATAAGCTTGCATAAAACAGCGCTTTTTCAATTTAAAATCCTTATAAAAACGTTAACCATCTAATTTTTATAACAATTATATTCAATCTGAGAAAAGTTCTAGAAATATTAAACTCATTTATTTAGTATTCAATTTGATACCAAAGTATCACCAAAGTATCTATTACAAATAATTTTATTGAGTAACATTTGTCCTGAGAGTGTTAACCAAAGAGGACTGTATCATGTTGAAAAAAATACTTATCTCTTCTGTATTCGCGGCGGTAGTTATGTTTTCTGGCGGCGCAAATGCGGAATTACAAAGTGCATTAGCGAACATCTGCGAAATCGTGAAAACCGACGATAAAGCAGAACTTAGAAAGAAAATGAAGAACGTAAGAAGTAATTTTAAATTAAAGCTCAAAGATTATTACAGCGGGATTACCTGTGGTGGAAAATCTTTAATCAAGCTTGCGATCGAGAATAATGCCACAGAAGCTGGCACCCTATTGGTTAAGAAGATGCCAAAAAAGCTTTTATCTCAACCAGAACAAGACGGTGTTGTTCTACTGACCTGGATAACCGACAACGGCTTAACTGATAACCCAGTATCTCAGGTTTTACAAGAACGCCTGTAAGAATACCCTATTATCACCAGTTGATATAAAGTTCAACATGGTAGGCAAAGGCATCTTTGCCATTTTGTGACCCCTCCCCGGGGTCACTTTTTTACTTTCTGAATAATTTCCACTACTGCAAAGAAAAACATTGTTTAAGATCAAAAAACGTATCATTACTTTATTAGATAATTACTTCAATACGCAGTGATAAGGTCTTAAGTAATATAATGTATATCAGGGATGTTCATAACACCATAATCCCCCCAAAGCCAACGACTAATAAGCAACCACAAACCTTAGACTTTTTAGAAAAGGCAGTGCTACAAAAGTACAATGTGTCTGGACCGCGCTATACGTCATACCCTACAGCTGTATCATTCCACCCAGATATATCTACAAATGATATTGATGACGCCAACAACAATCTATTGGTTGACGCATCATCAAAACAGCTTTCTTTATACGTCCACATCCCATTCTGTAATACTTTATGTTATTACTGCGGGTGCAACAAAATTGTCACTCGCCAACAAGATAAAGCAGACCGTTACATTGAATACCTTGAAAAAGAAATAGACTTAGTCGCGAACAGCTATGAAAAATTAGTGGTAGCCGATTTACATTTAGGCGGCGGAACACCAAACTTCTTAAGCGTTGAACAGCTTTCAAGGCTAATTGCCTCATTAAAGCAGGCATTTAATTTCGCTAATGATGCACAACTAAGCATTGAAATAGACCCAAGAACAGCCGATCAACACTATCTCAAAGCTGCTGCCAAACTTGGTTTTAACCGTTTAAGCATTGGTCTTCAAGACACAGATAAACGCGTTCAAAGAAAAATAAATCGCACACAGAGCACATTACACATTGCAAACTTAATCAAAGCCGCTCGTATGTTTGGCTATAAATCCATAAATGTAGATGTCATCTATGGTTTACCGATGCAAACGCATGAAACCTTTTCAAACACGCTTAATGCCGTCAAAAACATGGATCCGGAGAGAATATCTTTGTTCTCTTATGCCCATATGCCAAACATGTTTGCCGCACAACGCAAGATTAAGAATGAATGGTTACCATCGAGTGAAGAAAAGTTTGCGTTGTTTACACTGGCCATAAATGTCTTAACGCAATCAGGATATGACTTTATTGGTATGGACCACTTTGCAAAGCCAAGCGACGAACTGAGTGTTGTCCAACGCGAAAAATTATTGCACCGAAATTTTCAAGGGTATTCTACGCAGGGTAGATCAGCACTATTGGGGTTAGGCGTTTCCTCAATTAGTAGTATTGATAAGGTGTACTTTCAAAATGAGAAGCACCTAAATGACTATTATGCAGCCCTAGACAAAAATAATCGTCCAATTGCAAAAGGCGTAGTATTAAGCACTGATGACCAAATCAGGCGGGATTTAATACTTCAACTCATGTGTAATTTTGAAATCGATAAACAAGCCTTTTCCGAAAAACATAACATCGACTTTAATTATTATTTTAAACAAAGCCTATCGACCCTAGAGACCTTTGTGAACGATGCTCTAGTAAGCAATGACGATGACAAGCTAACTATACATAGTAAAGGCCGTCTACTCGTAAGGAACATATGCATGAGTTTCGACCAGTACCTGTCTCAACCCATGCATCAAATGCGATATAGCAGCGTTATCTAGCATCAATCGCTCTATACGATAAACTGTATATATTTTGCTAAATTGGCGACCCTGGCGGCATGGGCGTTACGTCTATATTCATAGGGAAATCACCACGCTGCCAATATGTATTCAAGTGTTTCAGTATCACTTTTGCTTTCGCGTTTTTTCGCTGTTTTTCTAGTGATTCGCCAAAGCGTAACAATTCGGCTTTAATCGTTAGCGCCACCTCCGGCGCTAACGTTTTATCATTTAACAAATCAAAATTTGCTTGCAAGCCAAGTAAGCCAATACGCGCAGCTAAGCCCGACGCTGTTGCGTTAACAACTATATTGTCGAAGACCTCTCTGAGCAAAAACTGAACAGATGGAACAGACGAATCAAGACTATATTGATAATCTAAGCGGTTTAAACGCTCGGCTGTCAGCAGCTTTTTTAGTGCGCTAAAACTTGCAGACTCTGCCATTGCTAAGGGGTCAAAATTTCGCCCCATACGAGATGTAATGCTTTCTCTGTTACGTTGTGACCCATAAGTTTTCGGCGGGATTAAAGACGCTAATTTGGGAGGCAATGTTAAAAACTTATCACTCGCGCTTTTTATCATCAAGGCCAAGGCCTCATGTTGAATTTTACCGTCTACAATAGTGGCCTTTGGCGTATTGTCATTCGCTTCTTTAATACTATATTGATAATTTACGCCGCCAATTTGTTTAACTAAGGCATCAAGTTGATAACGGTGAGAATAATAAATGGGCACCAAACGCTCTTCTAGATCAGACCACGGTGCGCCAAACGGTAAACTTTCTGAGCCAAAATTATTCAGTGCATAATCTCGTACGGCTAACACGCGCTTAAATTCAGCAATAGGATCCGCACCATTATCCCATAAATGGCCGTCTGATGATGGTCTGTCAGACGAGCGAGCATCGGGATCTGACTTAAACAAAAATTGTTTTTGGGCAAGTGTAACAAGTGAAGATAGTGCGTCAGACTCAGTGTTAGCGTCGGCATATGTTTGATAACCATATTTGATAACATGCTTATCCCACGCGCCGATTTTGTCGTCATACGCGTTTGATAAATCAATACCCTCTTTAGTCAACTGGATGTAGGGATGAGGGTAATCCATAACAGATGCCCTATCGTTTTCACTTGCTGAAAAGTTATGGGCAATACCCAAAGTATGCCCAACTTCATGCGCAGACAGCTGTTTAATGCGATTCAGCGCCATTTGAAGCTGCGCACTAGTATCAGCGTCTTTATCTGCAAATGGACTGGTCATTCCCAAGGCTATAAGGTAATCCTGTCGAACCCGCAGCGAGCCCAAGGTAACATGACCTTTCAATATTTCTCCCGTTCGAGGGTCAACGACCGAGAAACCATACGACCAACCACGTGTTGCGCGATGAACCCATTGGATAATGTTGTACCTCACGTCCATTGGATCTGCGCCGTCAGGTAAGCGTTTTACCTGAAAAGCATTTTTATAGCCTGCGGCTTCAAACGCCTGATTCCACCATAGAGCACCATCACGCAACGCGCTGTATACTGGCTCAGGAATACCAGGGTCTAAATAGTAAACAATGGGCTCTACAGCTTCACTCGTGGACGTGTCTGGATGCTTCTTTTCCAAATGATGTCGACGAATATACTTTTGCTCCATGTCAGCATCAATAGGTACTGAGTAATCATAAAAACTGTGCTTGTTAAATCCTGAGTAAGGATGAAACGCGCGCGGCTTAAAATCATTTTCTGGCAATTTTACAAACGAATGATGCATGTGCACGGTGACACTCTGGGCATCGGGTGTCACTTGCCGAATGAACTGGCCTTTTGGTTCCCCTGAAAAAGTGATCACCGCTTCTAACTCTGTATTTAGAGGGAACGCTTTTGTTTTCGCTAAGTACACTCCGCTGCGTTTAGCGTCAAGTTTATAGCTACCTTGCTTTCGAAATTTTAGTCTATCCGCCATATTGTGAATATCACTGAGTAAAAACGAGGTGTAATCAAACTCAATATAGTCTTCTGTTTCAGAGTCAATTTTAAAACCCGCAATGATTGAATCAGCAAAGGCTTCATCAATACTCGCTTTTTCAGCAGCATTTTGGGATGAAGAACGGTAGGTCGTATTTAACTGATTGAGCATAATTTTATTGCCAAAACGCACAAATTCCGTCAATCGCGTCCTCCCCAACTGCCCTCGGTCTAAACCGATGTCATTTGACCCGACGCCGTGGGGCAGACTACTTTGAAAAATGAAGGCTTGCTCCAACATCTGTTTATTAAGTCTGAGATACACTTTATCTTCAGATTTGTCATAGCGAATATCAATAAAACCTTCTAACAGCTCAGCTTTACTGGAATTTATATGGCTCAAGCTCACTGCAATCATTAGCAACAATGCTAAGCATAAGGAGCTTAATCGTTTTTGCGTATCAGCGTTTGATTTTTGTAATAAGTATTGTGACTTCAACGATCTTCTCCTAGCACAGGGTTATAGTAACCAACATCAATTGATGTTGATCCAAATCAGTAGTTTAATTTTTAAGGGATGTAAACTAGCTTAAATTGTATAATCACTCATGGCAACACTAGATCGTTTGCGATGCCTGATTGTCAGTAGCTATTGATCTAATTGCGAAACACGCCATGCGCGAATACTCAGGAATCAGCATGCAACAATCAAGAATATTCGATAATGTGATTGCCTATTCTAGTAAATTTGAAACCGTCATCACCTTGTTAGTCGATGATAAAACTGGCGTCGCCATCGCTGAAAAACCCATATTCGGCAGCGAAGTTACAATTAATGATGCGTTATTTGATCACGCCGGTAGCATACTTGCAGCTGGCACCGAACTTGGCTGGGTTGATTACATTGACGTACATAAGTTTGCATGTATTACTGAACATGGTCACTACCTAGACGCGGGTCAGTTTTTTTCAACCACAGGGAATACGCTAACGCTTGAGCATCCAGCCTTATTGATAAATATTTTCTCTAACATGGGTAAAGACAAAAAAATTCTGACGCTTCGCTTGCACATAGACGAAGCCGTTGAAGAAGCAATATAGTCACCTGTAAGTTTTTCACTTGCTAGCTTTCACCCATACTCTCTTCTCTCATCGCGAACATTGCATCTAAACCACTTGAACGCTTAATATCATTTTGCAAGGTTTGGCCTAAAATGCGGTTCGAACTATAAAGGCTTACATTAGACTTTGCGCGTGTAATTGCTGTGTACAATAACTGTCGAGTAACAAGTTTTTCTTGCATTTCAGGCAACAAAATATCGACCATTTCGTATTCTGAACCTTGCGTTTTATGTATGGTTAGCGCATATGCAGCACTATTTTGAGGCAGTGTATACAAAGAAAACTGCCGAAACATTAGTGGATGACATGTTGCGTCGCTACTTACGCCATTGGGAAACCACGCCCAAAACTGCCCTTTTTCATCAGGCCATACAATACCGAGATCGCCATTAAACAATTGTAAGGCATAATCATTCTTTTCTATCATGATCGCTTGGCCTTTTAGAAAACCTGATTGGCTAGGGACAGAAAAATTTAATTGTTTAGTAACGTGTTGATTTAACTTTTCAGTGCCAAAAGCACCAACACGAAAAGCACTGAGGCAAACAAAGTTACGTAAAGCATTCCACGCCTCAAGCAAGCTAGGCTGCTCGGCAACATGCCGAAAATGCGGTGCCAGCGTATTTTGCACATATTTTTCAACGAAACCCGTTAAATGGATATGTTTTCCGTCATTGCTATCATCCAGTTCGACAAAAGACCAGGGCGGGCGCGCATACGTACTTGCATTCTCGCTCATGGCAATCAGTTTATCTACGTTACCCGAAAGCACTGCGCTAGCAACCTTGTTAATGCCATCAACACTTCGCATGCCTTGCGTCAGACCAACACATATATTCTTGCTAGCAAGCTCGGAAGTTAGCGGTTCAGTGTGAAAAACACGGTCATTGACATCATTTGGTAATTGCATACCCAACAAACTGTAACAAGTGCTCAGTTTACGCTTACTCAAGGTCGTGCCAGCATATCTCACAATATCGGCTAAAATACACCCTGCCTCTACTGACGGTAACTGATTTGGGTCGCCAATGAGTACAATACGACAGTCCGCGGGTAAGGCTAGAATAAGTTTACACATCAAGGACAAATCAACCATGGATGCTTCATCAATAACCACCAACTTTGCCGTGAGTTTGTTGTGCAAATTGTACTTAGCTTGGCCGTTATTCGGATTGATTTTTAATACACGGTGTAAAGTAAGTGGTTGAAGCTGCAACAAGTCTTGATAAAACAACGGCATGTCGTTAACTGGTTTTACGCGCATTAGCTCAGCACTTATTGATTCTTGTAAACGATTCGCCGCTTTACCAGTTGGCGCAAGTAATAACATGTTTGAGGGTGGCACCGACAAACAAGAAAATGCAAGATAGAGCAAACGTGCCACAGAGTATGTTTTTCCCGTACCCGCCGCGCCAGTTATAATTGAAAACGTTGAGGTGAGCGTATTTAATACGGCAAGGGCTTGAGAACTCAATATATCTGTCTCGTTGCCAAATACCAACGGCCATTGTGCTTTAAGTGTTTGCTCAAATGCCCCTGTGTCATTTGCACTTGCGTTCACATCTGCATCGGCAGACATATTTTTACCTAGGCTAGAATGACCAACACGAGAAAATACGGCATCACACAATACCTTTTCATAGTGATAAAAACGTCGAGTGTAGAGTCTGGGCCATGCTAACTCTATAGCTTCAAGCTTATCCAGCCCTGTTGATACGTTCTCCAGATAGGTTTGTATTTGCGCCAAGTGAGTGAATGTAAACGCATCGTTTTGATTGCTTGCATCTGGCGCTAACCAAAGTGTTTTACCCGCTATATCGTCAATATATAAACAACTATTGCCAAGGCCTTGCTGATAAATCAAGGCCAAGAATATGTGAAATAGCTCACATAACAACTCAGCATCATTTGATGAATCTTCATCAATGAAGTTCACTAACTTATTGAGCAATAATGTCGCTGCATAAACATCACTAAACTCAACGCCGTAACATTTATCAACACAGTCTTGCGCATTGGCATAAGGACTGCCAACGGCCGAAAGCAAATCATGGATCGTATTATTCATGGCGCGCCTCTTCAAATATAGACGTAAGCGCTTGAATATCTATTTCATCTGCACCGACTTGAAAAACCCCGTTTGACACATTATTTGGACATTCGCTAGACATACCTCTTAAATACAAATATAAAACACCACCAAAATATTTTTCATACTCGTAGTCTGGAATTTTTTGTGCCAACATCCTATGTAAGGCTAACGCATAGATGTGGTATTGCACGTCATATTGATGTGCTTGTATATGCGTAAACAATGATTCAACAGCATAGTCATCGATGTGTTTACCTAAGTAACTCGATTTATAATCCACCACATAATATTTACCATTATGCTCAAATATTAAATCGATAAACCCTTGCATCATGCCAACATGTACTTTCTCCGACCACAAGTCACTAGCACAGGGCAGCAAGTGAATGGGAGCTATCTTTTCATCAGGCATTTGTAGCTCTGTAGACCTTTTTTTCCCAAAAGTAATCCTGTCAAATAAAACCCGCCGGTGCTTGTTCACAGCGTTGTATAGCGCAGACATGACGACTTTATTCATTGGAAAATAGAAATTGGTTTCACGTAATGTATTTTGCAAAGGCAAATCTTGCAGACACAAACCATCAGCTAATAGTCTGGCTTGCAAACATTCCTTTAACCAAGCAACGAGCGATGCAAATTGTGTGTTGTCGAACCACGCATACTTATGCTCCAGTTTACGCCAAGTATCGTTAAAATCAGCCTTCGAGAAATCGCTTAGCTCCAATAAATCATGTAGCATATTTCCAGCCTCTGCACCAGGTGTTAAAGTAAAGCGTAGTGTGTCGCTTTGACTGTCTAGTTCAGGTTCGGGTGTCACAGAAAAAGCATCGTTGTCTCGCTCAAAGATATTAGCGACAGGCATAGGCAGTCTAGCTTGTATTGTATCTGCCAACAAAACGGCGGTTTGCATCTCATACTCTCTTAACAAGCCACTAAAAGATGTAATACGCCACGAATCATCTATATCAATATTCACTTTATTGTAAGACAAGGTAGGCGAATCACTCTGAGGCTCAAATCGGCGCCCGCCTTCGGATGCAATAAGACCGACATGTATTGACTCACCCGCATCAGCCAATTCATTGCGAATGCCGCTTACTATCGCTTGTTGATAAGCGCTAATATTATCAATATTGCTCAGCTTTTCTCTCAGATTTAAGGCCCTATGCAAGGCACTATCTTCACTTCCCTTCGCGCACAACATACCAAGATAACATCGATACACTGCACGAGTGACTGCCACATATAAAAGTCGCATGCGCTCAGCACGGTCTTCATTTATCGATTGCAGATAGGCCTCATGCGAATACCCTAACTGCGTTTTTAACGTGTGATGTTCATCATGATAAACAATGGCATCTAAATTGATTGATGGCGCACTAGCGTTAGCAAAGGGTACAAATACGATAGGATATTCCAAACCTTTTGACTTATGCTGAGTGATTATTTTTATTAAGGCTTGATCACTTTCTAATCGAATTTCACTGGTGGCGTTACTACTGTCTTGAATTTGCGATTGAAGCCAAAACAATTGTGCTTTAGGCGTTTGTTGAATAACCGCAATACTGCCGATTTCTTCAGCAAGGTGAGTAAAGTTCGTGAGCGCTCGTTCGGCATCGTGCAAAGGCGTAATGTTTTCTCTAATCACTTGATTCAGAAGAGCAAATACACCTTGCCACTGCCAAATGCGCTTGTATTCTGCAATCTGTTTAAATACTTCTTGCCAGAGCACATGCTCTTCATCTTCGATGAGCGCATTAATGTCAATATTCTGAAACGCTGGTAATAAAATACCTGTCGCCAAGGCTGAGCGAGTTTTCGAAATGTCATTCAGCGTATTTATCGCATCAAGTACGTAATACATCTGCTTAGCTTGCAAGGACTGAAACAGCGATGTTCGCTCACTCAGATATACACTTTTTAAGCCTGCCCGCGCTAGCTCACGCCGAATGATGGTAGCTTCGTGACCTGTACGAACCAAAATAGCGATGTCTTTTGGCTGTACCTCTATTGTTGATATTTGCTTATTGTTTTCACCATTTTCTGCCAGATCACAAGATACATTATTATCTTTAAACACATAGTCGTTTAATAAATCAATGATTTCATCGACCATCCAATGCACTATCGACAAGTACTGCGGAAACTCTTGCTCTTTAGAACTTGCGATCTCTTTCGCGTTTGCAATGCCAAAATGTATCGCCGAATCTTGAATACACTTGCGTTGAGTATCAAATAAATGAACCGTTGCAGCCTTTGCTTTATCAGACGCAAGTACTGGCAAATAATCGATATCAAACATGAATTTACTTTTCGAATCTTTTGCGAAAAACAAGGCGTTGTATGCGTCAACCATCGCACTTGTTGATCGCCAATTTGTGCCCATTGACCATAAATAGTCAGCATCATACTTTGCCGCTAAATAGGTAAACACATCACCCCCACGAAAGCCATAAATAGCTTGTTTTGGGTCCCCAATCATATACAAGGCTGAGCGTTCATCCTTAGCTTTGTCGCTGTAGTCCGTATTACTACATTCACCGCTATATTCATTGCTGTATTCACCACTATATAGCGCCTTTAATATTGCATACTGACTACTATCAGTATCTTGGAATTCATCCACTAAGGCCACTGGGTATTTATGCTTAATTTTGTCAATTAAACTTGTCGACTCTTGGGTCTTTAAAGCCAAGGCATCCGCTACTTTATAAATCATTTGATCAAAGCTGATGAGTCCTTGTTTATCCAGTGTCGTTGATACTTTATCTTTAATTGACGTCAAAAATGGCGCGAGGACTTTGTATAGTTCTACCTTGGCTAAACCACTGGTAATTTTTTTGCCATTTATGCGGTATGTCGCCAAAAATATTTCATCTACGCTCAGGCACGCTGTTGAGAGTTTGTTTGCAAATTCTGGGGCATACTTTTTCTTTCTGGACGCCGTAAGCAAGGCGTATTTGCTGTTGATAAAAAGCTTGTTCAGAGACGCTTCTTTTTCACTCTTCAACGCAACACTTACTAGCTCAGTAAAATCGTTGGGGTCATTTAAATAATCACTATCTGCGCGAGGAGTATTGTCATTTAACCAATGGATTATTTCGTCTATTTCGGCGTCTATTTTTTGCATGTTTTCCGGTTTATCGGCCAAGCCTGCATAAAAAAATTGCCGATGTTGATGGAAAAATGTAGCCAACTCCTCGCGTTGCGCTTGAGACGAACCCCACTGATGTTCTACCCGATGCATTAGCTCTTTTGCGGTATCAAAAAGGTCAACGACACATAAGCGCGTATTTTTGTTAAATACGGCATAGAACGTTTTGTAAAAGGTATCTGGTGTATGCAATGAGGCTTGTTCTAATTGCGCAAAAAAATCACTGTCCTTACGCCAAACAAGCAAAGCATCGGTAATTGCTTGTAAATAAAATCTATCTGTATTGACTTGAATAACTGCATCCGTGTTATATCTAAAGCTCGATGCATATTGAGATAACAGGCGCTGACAAAAGCCGTGAATGGTAAAAATACTTGCGTCATCAATTTCTAAACGCGCTACCTGTAATAATTGTGCACCGCGTGCAGTATCTATTCGCGTTTGGATACTCGCTACAATGGGGTCAGACGGCGCATCCCACTGAGCAATAACCTCATCAATATACTCAGCCACTCGCCCCCGAATTTCTTCAGTTGCCGCCTCGGTGAATGTCATTATTAATATTTGCTGAACACTTAACTCTCTTTCCAAAAGTAAGCGGATATATAGTCGAGTGATATTAAAGGTTTTACCCGTCCCCGCGCTCGCCTCTATTAAATGACGACCATATAATGGAATATATGCAGGTTCTAAGGGCTGAGCGACGGGCGTCAGATCAGTGCTACCGTTATTTTTATTGTCGGTATTGCTATCGAGTGTCATCAAGCGATACCTACCTAAACATACTTAGATAAGTATCAAAATATACTTGCAATAAATTGACGGACAATTCAGGTATTTCATCAAATAAATACTGTACGTATGCGTCGTCTTGCATGCCCATTGGGTTTGCACGGCTTTTCACTTGCGACCTTTTTCGCCAACTAGTGTGAATGTTTTCGTTGTTGAAGGCTTGTTCTGCACTTTCCATTTTTTTTAGTTCTTTTGCGAATGACAATTGTATTGGGAGGGCTTTATGGCAACCATCTACAAAGTGTTGAACAAATTTATCAAGCAGCGCATTAGCGTCTTCTTGAGACTGAACTGACATCTCCATTTCTTCTAATTTAGGTTTACCACGATACATACGCGCATAATATGCTTTTGCATGTAAACCATGCCCAGAAGATGCAAAGCAAAGTAAATGAAGCCAAATTGCCAAACGTTCATAATCAGAAAGCTCCGCTTCTTTACTAAAAAACAGGGGCACATTGTTGCTGTCAACTGCCAACGAATACTGAATACTAATACTCTGTACTTTTACTTCACCAGATATTTGCCCAACGACTGTTTTTTGCTGCTCAACCAGAAGCTGCATTAAGATAGTCTCTTCATCAATGAGGTCTTGCAAAAATGTAATATCAGGTAAATCACCGCTTTCCATAAAATACGTGTGTAAACGCGCCATATTACTATTGTCATCGTCTCTTATGTTAGCGCCTTCTTCCATTTTGTTCATATCTAATGAAAGCTGATCAACAAGCAAGTTTCGCACGTAACGCCGGTGTTTTTTAGAATAGTCAAATGTTTGTTCGAATACGTCATTTTCCACAGCAGAGAAATATACTTGTAAACGTTTATTCGCAAAATATCGAATAGGGTGTTGATAAAATCGAACAACTTCATTCAAATGTATCGAACTTTTTAAGGGTTTAAGATGAAAACCTTCTTTTACAAGAGTATCGCCGTTGTCGGTATTTCCTATAAGTGCAGACGTTCTTGCCCGCCTAGCGTGATTTTCAAGATGAATTGCTTTATTAAACCAAGCAGCATCAGCACTTATAAAATGCTTAATTGAATTATCAGACACAAATTCGTCTGCAGAGAAAGGGTGTAAACCGTGCGCCTGTATTTGCAATTGTTCTTCACCAAAACGTTGTTGGCAGTAATCTATTAGTTCTTTCAAGACTAAGCTAGGCATTCGCTCAGCATTGTCTTTGACACTTCGGTGCAAATAACTTAAATAAAGCGTCGATTCAGCAGATAATATTGCTTCTAAAAACAGATATCTGTCATCATTTGCACGGGAGCGATCGCCTGTTTTTCGTGAAGTTACAGACATTAAATCTAGCTCTGACATGACCGACTTACGTGGATATTTATCTTGGTTTAACCCCAGGACACCGATTATTTTAAACGGCACGCTGCGCATTGGCATCATGGAACAAAAGGTGATTTTTCCAGCCATAAATTTTGCTTTTGTTTCAGGAATAGATAACAGTTGTTTTAAGGCAGTGACAACCGCCAGACAAGTCGTTTTTAAGCTGCAGTTTGCAGCAGCTAAGTTTTGACGCAAATCCGCAATAGCCTGTTCAACAATCCGAACGCCAAAGCTTTTATCTACCTTGTTTTGCCTTATCTGTTTAGATGCGTAAGCCGTTGAATTAAATCGTGTTAACACCCTAAGTAAACGGTCAGTCCACTCGGTTAACCCTGTCGCTGTATTAAACTCAGCATTCACGTTTATGAGCCAATCCAAATAAGCGATAAAGCGCCCTAACACCACCTGATTTAAACCGTCTGTCCCCTCAACACAAGCAACATCATCAGCCCACATGATGTTTTGTTGGTTCAACGCACCAAAAATTAACCGAGACAAACCATTTACCCATGTATGCCGAGGATTAAGGCCGACAGCCTCCAGTTGCTTGGATTTATCGTCAGCGTCTATTCCCCACACAATAGCCGCCTTTTCTAGCCACAATTGTACTTTTTGAATATCATTGTCGGATAAAGAGAAGCTAGCCGCCAATGACGTATCGACTAAGGGTGCCAATACCGTTTCCAAAGAAAACCGCGTCTGGTTCATACTGACAATTTGCATAAAACTTTCAACCGCGGTTTCACTTTCAAGTGGTCGACGATCAGAAATACTGACGGGTAAACTTGCTGTCTCACGTCCATTTGACTCGAATACCGCCTGAATATATGGTGCATAATCCTCTATTGCAGGACACATTATCAACACATCTTGTAACTGTAAGTCTTTGTTTTTTGCAAAAGCATCAACCAAGAAATCCTTAAGTACTTGTAACTCTCGCACCTGACTGTAGCATCCATGTATCTGGATAGAGCCATCGAGCGTATTCGGATGCGCTTGAATGAGGTCTTGCTGATTATCAAAAACAGTGCCATGGCGAATGTCATCTTGCAATATGGATAACTTGTTCCGCTGCGCAGTACTTGCATGTGAACGAAAGGATGCAATTTCCAAATAATCTTGTTCAAGCACTTGGTTTAACAACTCCTTTCCTTGCTGCCCCATGTTTCTTAGTAGCGGATTTAATTCGTTACTCGTAATCACATCAAATTGGGCGTGCTTGCGCAGTTGTTTTGCAATTTGCGTATTTGTCATCGCGTCACCCCAATAATTTTCACATGGGTTTAGCATGAAAAAATGTATGTTTGTGACTTTAGACAACGACGTAAAAAAATCAAAGTACTGCAACGGCAGCGTATTTATTGCAAACACATACACATCAGAAGGTAAATTTTTGTTGCCGCTGTTAAAGGATTCTTGACGTATTAATGTTTGAGCTTTTGCCTGAAGATTCACCGGATGATAAGGCGCTTCTGCCTTTAATTGCGACCAAATCCATGACTGCCATTGCGCCATTTTAGCAATGTCATCACTTGCCGGTTCGATGATTGAAGAATGTTCGTCCCATGCGCTGACCCATTGAGGCCTGAACACGATATATTGCTCAAAAACATCGGCTAATTGTCGGGCAAAAGAAAATAAGATCTCATCAGTCACAACGTTTTGGTCAGCATCCAATATGAAATTTCGAAGCTCACTTGGCAGAGCATTACGGTCAGATGACTTAAGCAGTTTTAAGATGCGCCAAACCATAATTTCACGCTTATAAGGTGATTGTTCGGGGATCATCCCATCACCTAACACTTGTCGACAGCACGTCCAAACAAAGCGTGTTGGTAAAGGAAATTCAAGATTCATTGCAATATTATTGAGCTCAGCCAATTTTAAACTCAACCAATGCTGCATACCGGTGTGCTGCACTAATATCTGTGTTGTCACCAATGGTGCAGTTTGACGGCTATTGATAACTGCACTTAACATTTCGGCTAGGTCATGTAAGCGATTAGAAGGATAAAAATAGAACAAGCTTAATTCCTAGGTGTCCGTGTTAACTTGATGGATTGGTTAATTTTGATCATGCGAGCGAGCCATAAATAGGTGCCTTAGCATATAAGAAAACGGGCATAGGAAAAACACAAAAGAATACTATTTTTGCAATACTGACGAATTTACGTGATAGCGCAGTAAGCCGCAAAGAAGACTTATCATGTTGTCTACGAAAAAGTGCAAGTAGAAAAGCAATAGGTATAACAGGTGGTATTCAGGAAAGTGCGCACAGGCCGGGGACACACCGGCCTGTGCAGCAAACTTTAGTTAGTCAAGATTCCATCTATAAAACTCACTAAAGCACACACAACACTTTTACCAAAGCAAAAGTATTGCCAAAATTTTTTATTATTTAAATTCAATGACTTACATTATATCAAATATATTCACTTATTATATTTGTCTTATTTGAGTGCATAACATCACACTAATGCACCAAATCGATGACTTGCACATCAATCACTACACCGTCTAACAACACTGGATAGATAACACTATGCTTTCCAAACGACTTTTTGACTATACTTATCTGTGATTATGTCTTTGAATCGCTCTTCAATAACGTGTCTTTTGACCTTTAAAGTAGGCGTTAACAAGTCATTATCTATTGACCATTCTTGTACAAAAACAATGATCCTATCAAGACGTTGATGACTCTCCAGAGAGGCATTTACACTCTCTAGCGTGTTTAGCAATGATTCACTAATGTCATCTTTATCGTCAGCCCTAGCTTCTTCAGATAACACTAGTAAGGCAATTGGCTGTGGGAGATTAGTGCCAGTAACGCATACTTGTTCAACAATCGGGTTTTCCATAATCATTGCTTCAATCGGCGCTGGCGTAACGTATTTACCTTTCTCCGTTTTAAAAATATCCTTTAAGCGCCCTGTAATACGTATATAGCCGTCGCTATCGATCTCGCCTTTATCGCCGGTTCGTAGGTAACCGTCGTTCGTAAACACGCCGCTGGTTTTCTCTTGATCTTTATAATATCCAATCATGTTGCAGTCAGACTTTACCTGAATTTCACCGTCTTCTGCGATACGAATGTCCACACCGTCATAGGCTTTACCTATAGAACCAATTTTGTCCTGTCTAAAGGGCACATTTGCGGTTCCAAACGCCGAATTCTCAGTCATCCCCCAACCTTCAGATATGTTTATCCCTAATTGACTAAACCATTCAATGAGCGCAGGGGCGAGTGGAGCCGAGCCCGATGCCCATAAACGCGCATTACTAATACCTAGTTCATTGCGAATTTTTTCAGCTACTTTTTTACCAACGAATGGCAGCGACAATAAAAACTTGAGCTTTTTCTGAGACAGTTTTACTAACACCCCCATCTGAAACTTAGTCCATAACCTCGGCACAGAAATAAACAATGTTGGCTGACAACTTTTTACATCACGCGTAAACGTGTCTAACGACTCCACAAAATGTAATGTCGTACAAGCATAAAAACTGGACAATTCTACGAGGGTTCTTTCTGTAATGTGCGCTAGCGGTAAATAGCTCATCAATCTATCGCCATCATTCACACCAAGTGAATACAAAGACGCTTGCGCCGCCCAACAGATCGAATAAAACGTATGTACGACACCCTTAGGTTGCCCGGTGCTCCCTGAGGTATAAATGATTGTCATGATTTCATTGGCATCACGTATCGGGTTTTCCATCAGCGGTTCAATATCGATGAACTGCTCCCAATGCAAATTTGCATTGATACCTTCGTAAGGAAAAGCAACCGTTTCCAATGGCTTACTAATCTTTGAATTTTCGCTCAGCGCATCTGCCTCAAAATCAGCGACGATCGCATTTATTGCATCATAACTGTCAAGCTTGCCAATAAAAATTAGTGGGCACTCTGCATGTTTAAGTATAAAGGACAAAGTACTTTTTCCTGCGGTAGCGAAAATTGGAACGGAAATATGCCCAGCCATCATTATCGCTAAATCAACAATCATCCATTCAGCAGAATTTTTTGCTAAAATCGCTATTCTGCTACCTTTGGGATAATTTAAAGACAGCAATTTTGCAGCGACTTTACGCGCAAGTAGTGCGGTTTCTCCCCAGGAATATTCGACTAACCCTCTGGTCGTTGGTTGCTTCATATAACAACGCTCAGGGCACTCAGCTTCCCATTTGTAAAGCTGGCTCAAAGGTGAAGCGACTTGACTCGCCTCATTCATACTGTCTAATGGCATAAACCACCTGTCGTTTTAATAAGTTTTTATATTTTTAGTTTTAATGTTTAACGTTAAGTGCGATATGGCGGTCACGAACAAACACCACATTAGCGGTATTCAGCAAGCAACGTTTTACATACCATTTACACAATTTAACTATGTACGCAATAACAAGCAAGTTTGACCAAATAGGCCGTTACTTTTGACTATTTAATTGCCAACCTTGCAACATCTGTAAATGACGGAAAAAGCGCAGCATTCACTAGATCAAATACATCACCATTGGTCCCCACTACTTGCTTCAACACGCCAGCTTCGCGCGCAATGTTAGCATTTGCCAACATGTGTGCGGACTCTCCGTGCGTAGGTACTGCACAATTAGGTTTAACCCATGAATACATATCCTGCAAATCTAATTCATTTGGATGACCTGAGGCATGAATAATATGCGTTGAATTTTCACTTTGTGTGACATTGACACCGATGTCTCGGAGTTGTTGTAAAACTTTTTCGATAAATGCCTCATTGCCTGGAATAACGATACTACTAAAAATGACGCTATCCCCTTTCTCCAATAGACAAGCTCTGAAAACGCCAGTCGCCATTTTACTGAGCGCTGCATTTGGCTCCCCTTGACTGCCCGTCGCGACAATCATAACTTCGTGAGGAGGTAAATAACCAATATGCCTCAATGGCGTAAAACTCAATTCATCCGGCCAATGCCCAGTCAACCGCGCAATACTCACCATATTTTCGAGTGAACGGCCTGCCAGCGCAACATAACGACCCGTTTGTTGTGCTATGCGTGCTAAGGTAATCACTCTCGCCAAGTTACTTGCGAAACAGCTGACAACAACTCTCCCGGTGGCTTTACTAATAAGCGCTCCTAAGCCTTTTTCACACTCTTTTTCAGATATAGAATAGCCTTTACGTAAGGCATTGGTAGAATCACACACCATTGCAATGATATTTTTGTGGGCAAGCGCTTTAAATCTCGACGGTTTAAATTTATTCCCTACTACAGGGGCTTTATCAATCTTCCAGTCCGCTGTATGAAATACATCACCAAGTGGTGTAGAAATCAACAAAGCTTGTGGCTCCGGAATAGAATGCGTTATCGACAACCAACGCACGTTAAAAGGCCCTATATCAAGATCATCGCCACTGTTTACCTCAACTATTGGCAGTTCAACAAATATTTCCGCAGAGTAAAATTTGCGGCGGATCACCTCGGCGGTAAACGCGGTCGTATAAATTGGACACTGTAGCTTTGACCAAACATGCAATAATGCACCGATATGGTCTTCATGTGCGTGCGTAATAACAATACCGGCTAATTGATCTACTTTATCAACAATAAACGCAGGATCAGGAATAACAAACGCTTCACGATGTATGTCAAACCGCTTGTCAAATTCAGGACGCAAAGGAACATTGAACGTGGCCCCACAATCTACCATGAGCCAACTGCCAGCGTGACCATAAAGGTTTAAGTTCATACCAATTTCCCCCGTTCCCCCCAAAGGAAGGAACCAAAAATCAGTGTGTTTGGGATCGGTAGAAACAGAAGGTAAGTGCATGATTTGTATTCTATTACAAGCGACTAAAATAACCAAACCTTATAATTATTAACTATTTTTAACTAAATATTTAACATAAGAAATAACCCAAAGAAATTTATACATCAATTGCAGTAGATGGCGATATGGCTGGCGATTTACCACACCTGATTTTGGCGGATGATTTTATAGAATAATTCGGAAATACATTATTTAGAAATGAAATGAGGGCAAGGTTAATTGACCTTGCCCCTAATTTTACTGCAAATTTTTCAGTCGATTATATTGTTTAAAATGTCGCAACAACTTTAACTGAATCATTTACGGAAGCGGGTTCAACATAACCAATTGCATTTGGACTAGCTGCTATTGCTGCAACCACATCAGCATCACCAGCGACACGTTTTGGTTCAGAGCCTTTTCCGGTAAAAATAAGTTTTGACCAGTAAGCTTTCATTTGCTTTGGGCTTCTACTCAACACTTTTTCGTTAAACTCTCCATCCAGCGTATTTGACGCATTTTGCAAAATTAGCTCAATACTATCGCCACCTGAATACTTTTTTTGTTTACCCAAAAAAATACGCTTCAAATCATCAGTAGAGACCGCACTTGCATTATCCGCACTCACAACTACTGCGACATCTGCGGCCGCAACACAAGAAGCCGCCAATAATAAAAATATACTCATTAATTTTTTCATCTTAGGTCTCCTTAGTATACTAGTTGTACAGAGAATCGAAGGAAGTCTTGCTCGGCTTCTTTTATACCGATAACCTCATCGCCGTCGTCAGTTTTGTTCCGAACAAAATCGACTTTTAACGCCGCAGAGGGATGAAAATCATAACGAACACCTAACGTGATATTTCGGTATTCTTGAGAACCGCCTCTAAAAATACCTTCTAGCACTGATATAGGTAACATATTACCGCCAACGTTAACTAACTGGCCGGGAGGTAAACCTTCTTTGAAATCAAGTTGCGGATCTTCATTTTGAACGTCATATGTCACATGAAACGTTAAGTCATTCACCCTACGCCCAAAGGTAAAGAAATAGTTTTTCATATCAGAGTAAAAAGACGCATCAACAAAATTGATCTGTGCATATTCACCAATGGCAATCCAATCATTGTAATCAATGTTATACCCCAATGAGAAAAAACGCCCTCTATCGTTTCTGGCGCGCACGTCTTCAGCTTGTTGTTCAAACCCAGCTTCCCTTAGACTTTCTGATGCTGCATCAAACAGCGGCACAGGAAATACGTTACTACTTTCACCGACAAATACAGCGTTTAAGGTAATCCAATCATATGTTGCCGTTGATTTGAGCCCAAAAATGGAGTTTAAATCTGTGTAGGGTTGAAAAGTAAGATCCCAGTCACCTACATAGGTATTGTATATCGCCACAACACCATCAATAGTAATGTCTGGCACGAAGCCATACATACCACGCGGTCCTGAAATCCAAGGATAGGCATATCCGACGTTCAAATAGTCGGTAAACTGGAAGAGCGCCCATGGCATTCTGCCGGCATTTATTCGCCAATTTTCATTTACTTCATAAGTAAGATAGGTCGCAAATAATTCAGTATCGTAGTCATTGACACCTTGTGACAAGGCCTGAGCGGTTACACTTAGACCGTCCATTAAGTCCGCTGTTACTTGTATGCCAAATAAAGATTCGTTGTCTACAGTCAGTTCGTCAGTATAGCCGTAGTCATAAATGTTGTTTAAGCGCTCTGCCGCAGCCACAGCATCTGGTTCGTCGAGCGTCATACCTGCAGTAAACGATGCAAAGCCGTTAACTTTTATTTCGGCCAATGCCGTACTGGTTGCTATTGCGCAACCTAACAGTACTAGCGAGAGCATTTTCTTAATCATATAGTGTCCCCAAGTGTTGGTTTGATTAAATAGAGTGAGTATTCAATACATCAATCACATTGCAATTTGCGTCCGCAAACGTCAGGAAATAACGGCTCCTGCACCAACCTTGGTATGTGATTCTTTTATGCTATCGACCGAAACACGCCCATTATTAGCGTTAACAGGTGAAAACTATGTGTAATTGCATGAAATTCAATCGATTTGATACTTTTGGCATCCTTCTGATATGCTTTATTGATGTGAAGTAATTTTAAAAATTACTACTAGTAATTCCAATTTAAGGCCTCCTAGCACACATGAGAATTATTGCTCTGGATATCGCCCGCACAATTGCGATAGTGCTAATGGTGATTTTCCACTTTTGTTACGACCTAAAGATGTTTAGTTATGTCGATTGGGACGTACCTGATGGTCGCGGATGGCAAGAATTCCGCTGGGCAATAGTGACATTGTTTTTTTTGTGCCTTGGGGTTTCGCTTTCACTCGCATATTCTGTGGCAATAAATTGGCGAAAGTTCTCAATTAGGACGGGGCAAATTGCGCTGAGTGCCGCTGCAATCTCAATTGGTAGCTACTACGCGGTACCTAAAAACTGGATTTTTTTTGGCGTACTTCATTTTTTAGCGCTTTCTTGTATATTAGGCATCGCGTTTGTGCGTTTCCCCAAATTGAGTGTGCTTCTTGGTTTTATTGTCATGGGGGTTGGCATGCTAGAGCTTTTACCTTCACGTTGGCCTTTCTACTTATTTTTTGACAACCTCCCCAGTTACACCAACGACTATGTAGCGTTTTTCCCTTGGTTTGGCATGGTATTACTTGGTATCGGGTTAGGCAGCACTGATTGGTTAAAAAATGATCCTTTCGAAAGGTTAAAAGAACACCCTAAATTACACAAGCCACTTACATTGATAGCGTGGCCGGGGCAACATAGCTTAAGTATTTATTTGCTCCATCAGCCTATCCTTGTTGGGATATTGTATTTGGCATCTCAATTCATTTAAGGTAAAACACTGTTTTCAGCATTTACCAAACGCCTTTCGGCACTTTTCGCCGACTTTGTCCCCGACTTTCAATCATCGTGATACTAATAGTGTTTGCATTATTTAGAATGTGTACCTGAAGGTCAGTTGTGGCGAATATCTTTTGGAGTATAAATATGATTTCATCGGCTTCACTTTGAATGTTCAAACGCATTAGCGCATCAAACATCGCTAAAACCTCAAATTCGTGCCTGACATATCCACTATGTTGAACAAAGTACGCTTCTACTACTTTAACATCAACGATTGAAAACCCGGTAAATGACAACACGTACGTGTCGATATCAGATGCAAAAAGATTCGATTGTTCATCGTTCATATTGTCAGTCGTCGCGTCAATATCAAAGGGAGCAATGAGAACCAATAATAATAAAAGTTTACGAGGCGTGTTCAGAAAGCACAAAGAATCACGATAAATAGAATAGATCCAAAGTTTAAAGATAATGAAATGTTGAAAAAATCTACCACTGCCGACACTACACAACGCAAGATTCACTCGTACTTTGTTCATATGATTTGTTCCACTTGCTGCTTAGTTGGTGTGGTCATCGCTAGTTACTATTACTCTTACAATAAAACGCTTTCTGTGGTCGTTTTCATTTGCTTAAGCCTTACGTCCTTAAGTGCAAGTATTAAAGTTATGTCGATGACATACAAACCGCCGTTATAGCTACTATATGCGCTAGAGGCTATCTATTGACATCCTGTATCAAAGCCGCTTGCTAAGGTCCATACCTGTTGCAGAGCCGTATTATTTACTTTTATATTTATTAACTGAAGCAAATTATTTTGTAGCATGTATTGTGCGGAAAATTGGGTCAATGCTTTGCCATTCAGGTTCAGACCAATATTATTAGATAATCGTTGATCAATCCAATTGGGGTAAACTCTAACAAGTTGCTCCCCACTTCCATAAAGACTAATTAAACCTCGCTCATTCGTAAAAGCCTCACCATTAACTTGTCTAAGAATTGCACTAGGATTTTTTACCTCCTTACTCAGGTAAATCAGCCCTTTTTGCTCATTTCTTGTTTCAATTATGCCAAGCTGAATCCCCACACATTGATACAAAAATTTGCCAATTCGCGTACGATGTTTTTTTGATGGCGGCATGTCTATCTGAAAGCTCCCCCCTTTAAGCGACACCATCTCAGACATGTATCTGCCGTTTGCATTCGCCATAGTGGCATGCATACTGGTCTTCGCTTTTTGTGCTTTTACGGTCAAACTTTTAACTGACGCAAGGGAACCTATTTTGGCATTCGCCGCAGTGACCTCTTCCACTATCTCAGCAACAGTTTGATCTGACGTATTTGGTAGCGGTGGCAGTCTAATGCTCACCAAGTCCACCTTAGTTACTCCCGTATTTATATCTTTTTGACGCGGTGTATGCGAAGACATTTGTTCAGCCGGCGCAATATCCGTTACGTTTTCAATTAAATACTTAGAAATGAAATGATCGAGCGCAACAATCACCAATAATACAAATGCAGAAGCAAGCCACCAACGAGTATTTGTATGCGCTTTTGAGTGCATTATTTTGGACTGGCATATTGTTTCCGCACTCATTGCTAGATGACCCATACAGCCCTTTACTTTGCCAACGCAGAAATGGCGGCAAGTTGGCGTTTTGTAGATAGGTCTCGCAACTCAGCCAATTGCTGCAAGCGTTTTGTGCGGACATTGTTTTCCCCAAGCGCTTCACTCCCATGGGTAAGTGCATTGCTGCTCGTTTCCTCTATTGCTTCACTTTGCACAGAGGTGGCGTTAGCTAATGTGTCGGCAATGCCAAGTTTCAAATTTTTATCATAGGATTTTACGGCGTTTGACTTTGCTGGTTCTACATCTTTTGCTGGCTTTACATCTGTAGCGCGTCTCGCTTGATAATTGCTTTCCTTTTTTAAAGAAGATAATTCTTGTTTGAGCAACTGTAGAGAATCTTTCAATTGAGTATTTTCAACTTGCAAGGTAGATACAGATATGTGCAAATCGTTTATCTCATCACTCTTTTTTGATGTAATTGCATCATTTTTGTCGCTCGGAGAAAACAGCGCCGAGGGGGATACAGCATCTAAAAGAGATTCAGGCAAAAGTGCCTTACCCGCTAAATACGCACTTCCACCGAGCACAACAATAAAAAATATGGTTTTTGCATACATAACTTCATGTCCTCAACAATATAAAATATACGAAACAAGGGAAAATTAACGGATAAATCCCGCTTTTAATCTTCACTCAAGGTACTCATCTTTGCGCATCTGATGGCTAACCACGCGCGAATCGCTGCTGCTGTCGGTAAACCAATCACAGTGGTCATAAATGCTATAGAAAATTGCCCGGTTAACTCGCCAATAATATTTTGTACGGTGCTAGGCGTTAGTGGTGTATCTGCTAAGGTGCCAATACCTAAGCTGATACCAAGCAACGTAAATGTGAGTGCTAAGGTGGAAATACCGTTTGCCGCTTGCAAACCACACTCGCGCCAATAACGACAATGTTGAGCGTTATTGTTTACACCGATATCTTTTGCGTACAATTGAGCGATTGATAAAACACCAACTCCAACTAACACAAGATACAACGCAGTAAACGATTTACCAAAATGTTGGCTCACCCATGACAACATATCAATAAGCGTCATATCGACAAGGAAGCTAGTGACCGCAGCAATAATGACAAACCCACCCAACATCCAATATAACGCCGACAACCCGCGCACAAGTATATTGTTCGTCACTGTTGATCTCACGAGTGTAGGCAGGCTCATTTTCTAAAGCCGGGTTGCGCATTAATAATCGCTGTACTCGAAAACCCAACACTGTCCAGCCAATGTTGTATTGGTTGCTTTTGTTCTTCAGCGCTGGCATGTACTAAAAATGTCATATCAAAATCTGAAAACGCGCGATGCACTAGATAATCATTCTGTTGACTCAAACGCTCGTCCCTAATCACCATACGCTCCATATCGATGAGTTGATGCTGACGCTGCATTAAACTTTTTTCTTTAGTATCAAGATCACTTTTTGCTGACAGCATTTCTTGAATAAAACTTGCACGCTGGCGCTCGAGGTTTTTTAAACTTAGTAGTGTATCTTTCGCACTTGCATTAAATGCACAGGATGCACCTATCAAAATTGTTATCGCAGTAAATAGTCTTTTCATTGCTAACTCCTTAAAGAAATAGATCAATTGAATTTGCTGGTGTCGTCGATTGTTGTAACACACTCTCCTCGCCTTCACTCTCTACATTAATGGCGTATTCAAGTGCTTGTGCATCCAATGCCACTAAGCGTGACATGTAACTCAACATTAGGCTTTCTTGATCAAGTAAAGATTGCTCTGAAGCCGCCTGCATGAGTAACTGCCGTACGTATTCTTCTGTTGAAACGGCAACACCATCTACCATCGGTGAAATATTCGCTTTGTGTTGGTTAATAGCACTGCGTAGTTTTTCAATTTTTGCCAAATTTTTTGCAAACTCATCCGCATACGGCGTGCTTTCCGCAAAACCTTTTTCAGACATAGCGGCATCGACTTGAGACATGACTTTTTCCATACGTGCTCGCGCATTGTTTTGCTGCTGTTGGAGTTTAAATGTTGCAGAAGACGACTCAGTATTCTGTTGGGAGTAGAGTTTCTCAAGTACTTCTTGGTATAAATCTATTTTTTGTTCCAATGCCGATTGACGCAAAAGTTGCCCACTTTGCATTGCATCCAAAAAACCGGACTTAAGTTTTACTAAGGCAACTTTCTCGTCAAACATCTCGTCTTTAGATGCATCTGATAGCAACGTTTGGATTGACTTAATCTTTTCACCTTGGGTGGCCATATCTTGCTCAATAGCATTAAGTTCAGAGGCAAGCGGTGACATATTGAAATCTTGCTGAATACGCTTTTCCATTAAATTCACGGG
Organism: Agaribacter marinus; assembly: GCF_030160655.1. Lineage (GTDB taxonomy): Bacteria > Pseudomonadota > Gammaproteobacteria > Enterobacterales > Alteromonadaceae > Glaciecola > Glaciecola marina. The sequence continues at coordinate 388,458 of NZ_BSOT01000005.1, read as the reverse complement.
CAATTCAATCAATGACTCTGCGGCCACCGGCTCCCAACTATCGGCATATACAACTGAATTTGCGCTCAACGCCAAAACACTGATAGCAAGGCTCTGTATAAACGCTTTAGGCAATCTATTCATCTTTGTCATCATGATATTCATTCCTTATATCTACTTACGAAGCCAAGTTTTTTGGCGTTGGATTTCTGCGCGTAAATCGTCATTGATATTCAGCATGGCCAGTTGGTGCGATGACAAAGAATCCTTCTCTAGAAGTGCAGTAGCAGTATCTACAAACGACGTAAAATCTGCATACACCAGATCTTGCAAAGGAAATTTTGCTCTAAAACTTTCAAACGCTTGTTTAGCGCCATTGATGTCACCGCTTTTTACGTAGTTAGTGACCGCCAGTGCTTGTAATTGCATACCAAGCGCATTGTCAGGATGTTTTGGAGAAAAACGAATGCCTGATAGACAGGCTTCGGCATTTTCAGCAATCGCATAAAAATAGCCACTATTTGATTGTCCAATACTGTTATTTTCTCTAGCAAAAACTAAATCTGCGCATTGTTTATCAATACCTTTCACAGACTCATTATTTTTTTCAGGGAAGGTTTGCGCGGTTTCAGTCGTGCCACAAGCACTAATAAATGCAATAAAGCTCAGAATTAAAAGGTGTTTCATACCTATTACCCTTATATTGGTATATGCTAATTAACGGTCAATAAAGGGTATGAAACGCTTTGGCTGATATTTTTTATTACACACGAAAATTTCAGTTAAAAACTTTCAAATATAGGACAAAGATAGTGAAAAAAGTAAAACCATATAAGAGTAAGTCAGCAGCCATGAAGGCAATTGATAATGGTGGACGTTTTTATAATTTGCTCACAAAGGCTAACGATGGTGAAGTGACCGAAGCTGAATTATCGCGTGTTGCGGGCGTATTCTCTGATCACAAACTGATGCATTTATTCTTAGAGATGTCCCTTATTGAACTACCTAATGCAACTGATATTAAAAATACATTAAGTACCTCACTCAAACAAAGTTACCATGAACACAAGCCAAACGTAATTTCACTGCATGATTCGCTAACAATTGGTTGTGCTGGTCAAACGGTCATAGTGACAGGTATACCATTACTTGTAGAATCAAAAACAGAATTTAGCGGCTTCATCACCATACCAATGACAACAGGCAATGTCACAACAATGATGATGGTACCAATATTTGATCAATACGAAGTTTACGAACTCAAAGATGAAATAAGCAATAATAAAGTGTTACTTGCGCATACACGAGGGGGTAAAAAGCTAGGCCCGGTGCCAACAAGAATAGGCGGATGTTTGAAAGAGCGCCAACAAAACGAAGATACCGATGAAAAAGATTTGTTTATAGAGGTGTGTTATTACACACCTCTATATTAGATTTTTGACTATGTTAAGTACCCAGTAAATCAGTTAACATATAGACGCAATGTTTGTAAAAAGGATTTTTAGTTTGCATAACTCGATACTATGTTTAGTTCTCTCTCGCTGCACGTTTTTGTCACTACTTATATTGTTATTTGGTTTATTACTTTCCCATAGAGCGCCAGCACAAACTGACACTCAGCAGCACCTGCATATAGATTCAACTCCCAAATGGGTAATAGAGCGTGATATTACTCTTGCTGAAGATATTCCCTTTGATGAATTAAGTGACGGTATATTTTACCAACTGCTCGACAATCAAATAAAAGTAGACAATGCAGGCAATAGACAAAGCTATTCGCGTTTTGTCGAAAGTTTAGTTAACCAAACTGCGGTTGAAGAGAGTGCTCAAATCAATATTGACTTTGATCCGTCATATCAAAAGTTGGTGTTAAATAGCTTAACTGTTATCAGAGATGGCAAGCGCATCAATCGAATAGCAAATACCAAAATGTCTATATTCAGCCGTGAAACCGAGTTAGACAATCAACTTTATAATGGTGATCTCACCTTAAATATATTACTCGACGACATTCAGATAGGAGATACCTTAGATTACTCCTACACCCGAATTGGGGCTAATCCAGTATATAAAAATGTATTTTCGTACCATCGTAGCGTGAACTGGAGCGTTCCGCTTGGCAAACAATTCATACGCGTGCTGTGGGGCAAACAAGACCCACTTAGCGTGTCCACGCGCAATACTGAAGTGCATGTAGATATAAAACAACTTCAAGGCTTTTTTGAATATAATGTTCAGCTAACCAACAACAAGGTAGTAAAGACGCCATCAGAAACACCCGATTGGTATGACCCATATGGCAAAGTATATTTCAATGAAGTAAGTAAATGGCAAGACGTCGTTGATTGGGCGTATCCAATGTACAACTTTGGCGAACCAAGTGCGTCGGTAACATCTATTGCTGACGAGATAAACGCAAAACACACAACACCATCCGAAAAAATTGTCGCAGCGCTGCAATTTACGCAAGAGAATATTCGATATGTGGGTATTGAAATGGGTATGAACTCCCATGTTCCCACCCACCCTGATGAAACACTTGTTTTAAAATATGGCGATTGTAAAGATAAAACCTCACTATTCATTAGCATATTGCAAGCCCTAGATATAACAGCGTACCCTGCTTTAGTTGATACTGATGACACCAAACTACTTGCAGAACTTCCCCCAAGTGCAGGTGTATTCAACCATGTTATTGTGTGGCTTGAAAATAACGGTAAAACGTTTTGGCTAGACCCTACCTTAAGCCACCAGCAAGGTAAACTCACGCAGTTGTATCAACCAGACTATGGCTATGCACTCATTTTAAAAGATGGTGTTACTGGCTTAAGCTCAATGGAAAAAGAAGAAACCCAGTTTTACACGCATGTAACCGAAATTTATACGATACCCACCGAACATGATTTACCTGCAAATTTAAAAATAAGTACCGCGTATACCGGATATCAAGCTCTGCGTCGCGCATGGCAATTAGAGCAGTATGGCAAAAATGAGTTAGCGCAAGACTACGAAGCATTTTATCAGGGAATTTACTCGTCACTTAGCACATCGACCCCGATGAGCATTTCTATTCAACACAAATCCGGTGAATTTGTTATTGATGAAAATTATGATATCGCAACTTATTGGGAAAAGGGTGACGAACACTTTGAAGCCGACTATTACCCCCGTGAAATTCGCTCTGCTATATTTAAACCCAAACAAATAACACGTGATGCTCCTATAGCCTTTGAATATCCAAACAACGTCAAGGTTATGACTCATTTGCACTTTGAGGAAGACGGCTGGGAATTTGAGCCCGAGAGCTTTTCAGAAGAAAACGACTTTTTTTATTACTCGTCGTCAGTCAATTTTAACGACAACATATTAACCTTGGCCTATGAATACAGCGCGAAAGTAGATCATATTCCCGCCACAAGAACTCAAGACTACCTATTGGCACGTGATAGGGTGTTGGACGATGCCTATTACGGTATTATGAAATATGCCGATGAAGCCACAAACTCAGACTCCCTTTCAACTACAGAAGGAAATTGGCTAGAATCAGTAAATTGGGTAATCGTTATTGCTATAGCAATTGGTCTATGCCTCATCTTTATCATCGTTGATTGGCGCATAGAGTCATCTAAACGACCAAGTTTCGAAGGCACAGTCTTTTATCCGATTCATCCCTCCAAATTTATTGTGCTTTCCTTGGTAACGTTTGGCACTTACACCAATTATTGGATGTATCGAAATTGGAAGGCGATAAGCGCGAAAACAGAAGAACCTATAAGCCCATTTTGGCGCGGTTTTTTTGCGGTTATTTGGCTCTACCCTCTATACAAAGCACTCGTCAACGATAGCAATGACAATTACCAAAAAAATAAAGTCGCACCGTATTGGCTTGGTATTGTCCTTGTAACTCTTTACATAATCTTTGTGATCATCGGTATAGGACTAGACAACACAATTTGGGCATTCTTCTCGTTAGGAAATGTATTGTTCTTGCTACCATTTATTTACTATATTAGTTATCGAAATACACATTCATTAGAAGCGCAAATATTCAACAGCAAATGGCGAGTACGACATTTTTTAACCATCTTGATTTTTTTACCCCTACTTATATTTTCGGTCGCCTCTACAACAAGCTGGCTACCAAGTGAAAAAGTCATTACCCAATCAGAATTGAATAGTCGAGATTTAACTTTTTTCTATCGGCATAAAATCATACCTGCAAACGAAACCATTCAGTATTTTTATAGTGACGCGACCTTCAATATCCGTGACGATGGTAATGGCTTTACAAACAATACGGTGTTTTCGTACTGGAAAGACGACGCAGGAGTTTTACACAAAGAAACTATTGCGTTCAATGCTATTTTGGATATAGAAGTGAATTTTTCTGAATCCGAATTTGAGAATACTGTCATCACGGTCTATGTCGATAATGACGAAAGTTTTGTGCTTTTTGCATCAACAATCAATGATGGCGACGATATCTTTGTTGAAGAATTGAAAAAGCGCTGGCAACAACAACGAATCAATTAAAAAAGCTCTTATAAGCTTACAGTATTAACCGATGGTGTAAGTAATGTGCCTCTACTTTATGTTTTGTAATCCAATATTTGGCGCGTTCAAAGCGGTGCCTTGTATCTTCAAAATTTGCTAACATTTCTGAAGTCTTTAATGACGCTTCATTTATAGGCGCACCGTCCTTCAATACAAATGAAGATAGGCTTTGAAAGTCGGCATCATCCATGCTGGACGTAAACATCATTAACGAATATTGACGCTCAGCTTCTTGCCAACTTGGTAAGGGGATTTTCCAGTACCCGTTTGGCATAAGTTCAAGAGGAAGCAAGGCGCCTGATTCAGCCAACAACCAAATATTCGTAATACTATGTTGTAAGTTACTCGGAAGTGAAAGCTGCAAACCACACAAGCCCCGTAAGCTAAGCGCGGGGAAAGTACTACTAATATCTGAGTTAATCTTATACTCACTTTTAACTGCATCACTACAAACATTCAATCCTATTTTATATTCAACTAAGGTAAATTCATTGTCGGTTGGTGATAAAACGTAAAATAGCGTTGATGCAATCAAAACCACACTGAAAAGAAGAACAAATATTGTCTTGCTGCTGGACCAGTTGTTTCGAACGTGTTCAATAATACTCGTGTCTATAGTCTCGTCGTATACAGCGTGTTGGCGCATAACCGAAACGCCAGAATCATCTACGCCTTCGAAACCATCTGCAGCAACAAACGGCGCTAAGCCCTGAAAATGTAATAATTCAGAAAGCTCACGTACATGTGACACAGGCGTAAATTCATACGAAATATCTGGCAGTGGCTGACGATAATTTTCACTAGGAATCAAAAATTTAATGTCACATGCCATTTGTTGCCACTGCATAACTTGATGACTAGCTAACATTGCTTTTTGAGACAAAAAGGTAATGACACCAATTGACAACGTAACCGGATCAACAGTTCCTGTCGTAATAAAAACCGCATCCCCTGCTAAAACATCACCTGTTGACAACCTACTTTGAGCGTTAAGTGCGTGCGCAAGATAAACACCTAGTTGCCACGATTCACCTTGGTGAATATCTTTGTCTATAACTAACTTAAACGCCCCATTCCTATCCTGCGGTGAAAGAGCATGTGTCGCCTCGGCGTATGGAGTTGAATGTTTTTGTGCGTTAGCAAAATGTTTATTGATAATGCCGGTCGATAAATCAACAAAATCATTATATACCCTTGAAATGCCAGCACGCTTCGCATTTCCAGCAATGGCAACGATCGATTGGTCTTGCCCTTCAAGTGGCAATATCTGTCGTATTTTAATGAGACCTTGGGTGGTCGCAATAAATACATGGTAACGTTGAATAAGCAGCTCCTAGCGGATGAATATTTCGCAATCATTATGACTTAGCGCCATATAGATTGCATCTCTAGCAGAAATGATTGCAGAATATTTTTTAGCTGCTATTTGGTCAAGTACCAATGGAAAAATACTATCTTGGTAAAAACAATGGATATTTGCTGTATCTCGCAGAGTATGGCTATCATCATCAAATGATAGAACGATCTGAATATCATTGTCATCATAGTTGTCAGAGGTTACCACAGACAATTCAAATGCATCAGCACGCCTTGTGAGGATTGTTTCCTCGGTACTTGCAGCGACTTGCTTAGGGCAGTAATAAGCATACGAATCATTGATTAATTGCTTGTATAGTCGACGATATTCTAGATGCTGGTTAATCACCATAAGGCAATCTTTATTCGCACTTTTTGTTGGGTTAAGCACGACATCAACAATCTGAGATATACTCAACTTTTGCCTATTCGCTCGAATGTTCGCATTTTTATTCGCCTTTATCGCCTCCGAAATAGATTCATATTGCTCAATCGCGACAAATAACTTTTCCGATAAACCACTCATTCAACATACCTCTTGACTAACTCTTCTTTTATTATGGAACGGTCAGCAAGAAATTTTGCCTGGATTGCGTTTTCATCATTAAATTCTTTGTGAAGTTCTTTCGTTAGTCGAGCAATAAGCTTATTTAGTAATACTAAACCCTTGATTGCAGTAACGTACCCCTCTCCTTCAGGTAATATACTTAGTTCAGTAAACCCTTGACGATTATTCTTTTTGAGTGCCTGTTGACAACTATCAATAAAACTCGGCAACAGGTCCTGAAGTTTTATCAACGTGATATTTGAGAAAGGAGTATTTTCAGCTGTATCACCAACAATTGACGTATTAGCGTCATCAGTAATAAGCTTCGCCTTTGACAGCAAATTTACCCACGCATTATTAAGTGTAAAAGCCTGCAGTGATAATTCGGGAAAACACTGACGAATCACTTGCCAGCAAGCCATCATAGTGTGTTCATTGAGTTTCATCACCGCATTTAAAAACGACAACTGTGATTGATAACTGTCATCAGTATCCGATTTGTCGAGTAAAGCATCACGATTCATTTTGTTACGCAAGGCTTGTATAAGCACCGCTTGTACGGGTGAAAATACCCAAATCACAAATAAAGCGCCTGCATTACTAATACATTGCTCTGGAAATTTACCCACAATTTGCAACTTTTCGATTTGTGATTTACTCAGCAACTTTGGCTGTTGCGCAAATTCAGATAAATCGATTTGCTGCGCTTTGTAATCTTGCAGACCTTGAAAGACACCGTCTGAATTTTCGCTCATCAGCTTAGTATGCTCATCCAATGCTTCCGAATATGTAGTTTCACCAAATTTGTGTGCGTAGTCGCGCGCATATTTCCACGCCATACATGAATCAAAACATGCGTTGAGCCTTGCCAAGCCTTCAATATCAGCTGCACCACGCCATAAATCGATAAAACGCTCTCGTGACAAATGATCCGACTCGCTTGCCTTAGCCACAAAATACGCGTACTTTTTACTCATTCTCACCGGCGGCAAATGCTCAGAAAGGTAGTCATACAAATACTTTTGCATATCACTGCTAACTTTGCGTATTCCATTTAACCCTTGTTGCCACAGCGTTGTTTGCCATTCCGTTATGCAATTGGGATGCAAATTGACAACGAATTCCGCGAAACACGCGAGCACGTTAATACGTGAAAAACTTAATTCGAATACGTGGTCACGTATTTTAATTTTTAGCCTTGTATCTTTTACTAATAATTGGGTATCGGGAACAAGTATGTCGGCCTTACGCTGCATAAACCAATATTTAGCAGACGTAGAATAAACGGATTCTTCTAGCCAAAAAAAGTCAAGGATCGGCGAATGAATGTCTATCGAGTCAGTAGTTTGCGTAGATTGACTAATAAACCAAAGTAAATGAGACAGTTCCCAGCAAGTGTTTGCGTAGTGCCGAGAAACGAGGGCTTGTACAAGCGTGTCGGTAGAACGGTATGAAAACTTCTTAACATCTGGCTCTGCACGTAAATGGACATCAGATAATAAGGCAACATCATCAAGTAAGCCTTGACTTACGCTTACACTGGCATGCAAAGATGCATCACTACCTGGCATAAAGAACCCATGGAAAATCGTCAGCTATCAATAAGAGCATAGGGCAATAAATCATCTCACTCTTAGCATACGGGTTGATGTAACATCCAAATCACTCATGAACGTTGAAGGATTTACCTTCATTGAAATAATGACATCTTCCCACCGTATATCAAGTGGCAAAAGCAATGGCATTTTACCAAGTAATTTATGGCCATTAATCTCAACTACCTTTGCCAACTGTTCTGAATCATCTTTTATGTCAATTGGCGAAATAGTAGAAAAGGTACCTAACTCTAATTTCACCAGCGCTTGGTAATCCTCAGGGTTGAGAGCATTGGTCTCGCAGACCTCAGTTTCGTATTTTAGGTTTTGACCGCTTTGTTTTAACGCTGAATCGAATAATGCTAATTTGCCTGTATGCTTGTGTATATACAAATAGGATGGGCCACTTGCTAAACCAATATCCACCCGCATTGCATGAATATAATCAGGCCAAATCCTTGATAACTCACTAATCGGCATTTTTTTCTGGAGTTCATCATCAGCAATTAATTGCAATAAGTGATTGTTCTCCCCTATTTTCACTGAAAACCCAACAGCTGCAATGCTGGATTCTGCGCCAAGCATAATCCCATTGTTATTTTCTAACAAACGCTCTTCACCTGGTTTTAAACGTTCACCATCAACAAAAACGCCATTGGTACTGGCAACATCTTGAATAAAAAAACCGTCGTTCTTAACACTGATCTTAAGGTGCCTGCCGATTCTAGATAAGCCTTTATGGTTAATACTAACAAGGCCTGAATCATTATCTAGAGGCACAAAATCGGCATCATTTCTACCGATTAACAATGTACTTTCTATACCAAAATTCAATTCATGAGGAAGTGCCGTTTGAACGATTTTTATGCGGTCCACATCGGGTGATAACTCATTATTTATGCGATTAATCAGCTTACGAATGGCCTTAAGCTGTTTTTTTAGGTGTTTTTGCTCTTTAGCAGATTGCTCTGCCTGATACGCTTGACGCAACGCTTTATACGGTTGATTGTTGCGATAATTACTCATTGCCTTTGCAACTTTATTCCGAATCCATTGCTCTTGTTCAGTCAGCTGTTTGGCATTTTCTTCAAAACTCTCTACGGCATGCATCAATTTAAGCGCCAGAGGGGCATTTGCATTAATATTCAAGGCCTTACTAATGAATATTTTTGAAGAGTTAGTATCTCCAGCATCAAAACATGTTTTTGCTTGCTTCTCTAATTGAGCGGATTCGCGCTTTATCTGCTGCCAGTAATTTAATTGATTTTTCCATCGCTCTTCTAATCGAAGCCAAGGTTTATTAGCACGTTCATACGTATTCAACCATTCATCCGCACGTTTGCCTTGAGCCAGCATTTCTAATTGGTGATGAAAATAATACCGCCGAATGAACAAGTGAATAATTATTAAGAGACCAAATACCACCAAACTTGTGCTGACAACCGAGGGGGTGTAGGGATTATTAACTCTATTTAATGTCAACTCTCTGGTGTCTCTAGAAAATGCAATATCCACACTAACATCTTGCAATTGCCAAAAACGCACTAACTCGTTGTGTAGTTGGCTAACCGACATGTCACTAGTAACCGCATACCGTGTGCTAACGATGGGTAAAAACCTAGAAAAAAATGATGGCAGTTGCACGGTATCTAACAGTGTGATCTTATTGTTAGGACTTAAAGATAGCAGATACGTCGTAACGGGCACCAATTCGTCTACTTTAAAGCCGCTCAATGACAGTCGTAACGTGACACTAGTACTCGTTGTATCAAGTCGTTCAGCTGCGATACCGCCAGCTTGACTCGCTAGGCGAAGCAATTGCCGAGTAACACTTTCGGACACGTCATCATCGACACTAGACGCCTTGTCATTATCGCCAAACACTTTATTTACCTCATCCGAATTATCAAAGGGTAAACTCACTGAAAACATTAACGTTTGTGAATATGGGTCAAAGACTTCCAGCACAAACTTGGCAGTATTAGCTTTTAAGATAGAATATTGCAATAACGCATCAGTCTCGGGGAAGTTAGATAAAACAGCATCAAAAATGGGCGCTTCATTCATATCGTTTGTTACGCTATCGGCTGAGGTATTGTTATGCGTTGCATACGTATTCTTAAGTTGATACTGCAAGGGATGATGTAAGCGCCTTGTTAGTTGCTCTTCAATTCTATATGTAATTGAATCAAGCATATACTCAGGGAGCATTTCACTATCTTTTGAAGATGGCATCACAACAACGTGGTCACCTTTTGCGTATGCTTTACTATTAGCGTTAAGTAACAGCATCACAAAAAACACCAAAAGTGCAATCAATTCAAAATACGGTACCGCTACATTCTGCCAAGCGTTATTGTTATTTTTCGCTCTCAACTAATCTAAACCCTGTATTTATTGAACGCGCACGTTTTTGCAAACTACCAATGGAGTGATTAAGTATATCATCAACCGTATGCATCCATGAACCACCAACAACAATTGCTTGGTAACATAATGGCTCATCATCCTTACTCAGCGGACATTCATCTAACCATTCTTGCACGTTACCATATACGTGACGGAGGTTTTTATCGTCAACAGCAAGTAAATTAACGGGCATTGGGCCATCATTAAATTTCTCAGATAATCGAGTTTTGCAATTTTTGCAATGTATATTCACCAAGCGCTTATCTGTTGTAGTGACATCACTGAGGGACATTGCCTGCCATTCTGATAGTGTTGGCAAACGAAAATGAGCAGAAAACACTCGATTTACATACGGAATAAAATCGTCAGTAACATCAAACCAACTAACGTTGGTCACGGGCGAATCCTCGATTTGATTTAAAGCGCGACTTTGCGTAGTGAAACGTTTGATTTTGCGACAGCTGCCAGCGTCAATACATGCATTATATAAGGCAACAGAAACTTCATTTTGCATTACCCATATATTGCCTGTTATCGTTTGAATTTTGACAACGTCGATAAACATCACGTCACCGTCACTCAATTGTAAACGCAATCGCTTTGTTACTTCACTGTTACTTGTTTCCAAATCAGTTAACGACGTAGTCGTTGAACTAGGTTTATTGATCTTGTTATCGAGAGTTTTACTAAGTGATGGTGACGACTCAGAGGAGGTATTTCGCCACGTCGAATCAGATGATTCAACATTTGTTTCAATGTCATGATTTTGATTGCTGGGGCTAAACTCGTAAAAATACAAGGTGCAAAAAACAAAGGCTATCAATACAAATGCCAAGGCCCAATATCGTTTTCGTGTTGACCCAATGATTTTTGCTCGCTTTCTAATATATGCTTCAACTTGATAACGGTTTCGCTTCGACAAGCGAATACCGTCATCGGTCATCGCCAAAAATTCACCTTTCGTCAACCGATTGGCTCTATGAGCTAATTGCATATTTAAGGTTTCGCACCACATTAACCAATCCCGCATATTGGGATCTTTGCAAAGCGAATTTCGAGCACATTTTATTATCGAAGAAAGAATCGTCGATGACTGCTCAGCTTGCATGTTGCCTAAGTAAGTATTTTGTAAAAAACTTTCGTCGGCTTCACTCAATTGCCCATTCTGAGACAGCATAAGCAGTACTTTCTGATACAAAGAGGCATACTTTTCTGTTAACCAAGTATCAGATAATACTTGCGTACGGTTGTCATCAAGAGACTGCCTAAGGCCTTCAATGATACTTTCAATTGCAATATATTCGCCCAACCGTTTTTCAATGTTTTCTTGTGTCAAACGAACGATAAACTCATGAAGCTGCGTAGGCACGTCGATTTGCGCTGCATCAACTATGTATTGTGCTATTTTGCCGATGCTGTAAAAATCGCTAGCATTACTTACTGGTCGAGTAGCATAAAGTAATTCTGGGCTAGCAAACGCAGGCGTGCCAAGATTTCCGGTTTTATTTGAGTCCCGGCGGGTATCAGTAGTACCATCAATTCTATTTAGTGTTTGTGCAGCACCTAAATCGCTTATAATTAGCTCACCACTGCCTGTCAGCAGCAAGTTATCAGGTTTTAGGTCGTTGTGCGTAAATCCAATTTTATGGAGTTCGTTTACAGATTTACTTAGAGCTGATATCCAGTCAAGTAACACAATAGCGTCAATATTAGCGTCACGCTGTTGGAGAAAGCGCGTTAATGTCTGTTCATATTTAGGCATTACGAAGTATGCGCAATCATTCTCATCTTGACCAGACGCCAATAGTTTTACAAAACCAGTATCACCACCTGATTTTTTTAACTTTTCCAGTATCTGGATTTGATGCCGAATGTTTGCATTTGCACTCGACTGTGTATTCTTGTCATGAATAGCTTGTTTTATAACGACATAAGGAGAAGAATTACTTGCCGTATCAAGGTCAACCGTCACTGAGGCTTTGTAAACACGAATCCCCTGCCCTTCATGCATCAACAGTTTAATTTCATATTTATCAATTGTTGTTTGTAAAATACTCAATTAACGCCCTAAAGCACTTCTTATATCCAATAACAAAACCTAACATTTACGGATATCTCAAGGCAAGTATTGCGTTACAATTAAACACCCTTCTACAGATGATTATTCTGTGAATGATACTCAACTTCCCAAGCAGACATTTGCATTTTCACATTTGCTTGCCCATTCGCAATGGCGTCGTTTGAGATGTTTCTGCTCTCGGCTTGGTCATTGTAAATATGCGCTGTATTAACCATTCGAAGCGCATTATGCATTTTCAATATTTGTAATTCTTGAACCAGAGCAAGTTCATGATTAGGGCCACTTTCAATACTATTGGCCGTTAGGGTTTTGAAATCAGTAGCACCATTTTGTTTAAAATATGTGCGTTCGGTGTCATCTTTTTCAGTAAATATACCTTGCCAATAAAGTAGTAATGGCATTAATGCACAAACAAGTATCATTGTTTTGCCTACGGGTCTCATATCTGACCTAACAGGTAGTGTAACCAGTCGTTTGACATCGTCGTCATTTTTAAGGACTTGCCTGACAGTTGACTTTGTATCTTAAGCGCATCTTGTATTGGTAAGTCTTCTGCGACAGCAATCACTAAATCTTCATTCTCAGTAAATCTGCTTTCATTTACTTTATCCCCATCACTATCAAAAAAGTGCCCATCAAGATAGAAATAAAGTACTTGCGTATTTTCCGCATCTAATTCAGACGCAAGTGTGTCTGCTAGGCCTTCTCTAGGATTGTTGACTTTTGCTTGCATACTTATGTGCGCAAAGTCATCAATGTCTCTGCTATTTAGGGCCTCGCTTTCATTAACCCCCATGGACATTAACGCTAGAATTAAAATGGAGAAGAATGCCATTGACAAGCCTAAAGCGACTTCAGTCATGGCATTTGAACCTGTATCGTTCATAAAAACATTTCCAACTATTGTGCAGATTATACTAATAGCAAATATGAAACGTTTAGGGATTATTTTTTAAGTAGTCTGTGAGTTGTTCACCTGCCTTACCTATGTGTGCCTTCAAGATCGCTTGAGACTCACGCAAGTTTCGATTTCTAATCGCAGTAAGTAAATGATAGTGTTCTTCTTGGCTCTGTACTTTGTAGCCTAAATTCCTGGTGTGAAACCCAATATAACGTTCACATTGTTGATGAAGCGAACTTATCGTATTGAAGAGCGTTGATCGCTTGGCAACCTTATATAGAACGGCATGAAACTGCCAGTTTAATTCACCGTGTTCCAACACGCCTAACGATTGATTGCTATCGATAATGTTAAGAAAATCTTCTGCTTCACCTAGTACTTGATTGGTCATTGATTCAATGACATAAGGCAATATCATTGGCTCTACTTCGACTCGGATTCTATAGAGATCCTCAGCTTCATCTGCGCACAACGGCGGTATCATAAGCCCTCGTTTTCCCACGGAAACTAACCATCCCTCCGCCTTTAGTTGCTGTAAGGCATCTCTAATAGGTATTCGGCTAACCGCATATTTATCAGAGAGCGCTTGCTGTTTAAGCGGAACACCTACCGGCAAATCATGATTACGGATATCACATTTTAATTGCTGATACACTTTATTGCCCAATTGTTTATTCATAAGATTTTTCAACTCTATTGAAGATTTTATTAAACAATCGAGTCAATACAATCACCGCCATACCGATAACTAAACCCCAAAACGCAGATGAAATACCCAGAAGTGAAAAATTTGACGCAGTGACGACAAATGTAAGAATCGCGGCATCTCGATACTCATTCGACGCTGTTGCTACTTTCAAACTCGACGCAATAACATTTAACAGCGCAAGGCCAGCTAACGCTGCAACTAACTCTTTTGGAAACGCGATAAAAAGGCCCACGACAGCCGTGCCAAAAATGCCGGCAAAAATATTAAAAATACCGGCCGACAAGCCGGCTACATAGCGCTTATCTTTATCTGGATGAGCGTCTTCTCCCATACATATTGCGGCAGTAATCGCTGCTAAGTTAAAGGTAAAACCACCAAATGGTGCAAATAATAGTGTTGTGATCCCTGTCATTGAGATAACAGGAGAAATCGATTGTTCTTGATATCCACTCGCTTTTAGTACTGCTACACCGGGCAAGTTTTGAGAACTCATAGTAACAATGAACATGGGTAAGCCGATACCAATCAGTAAACTCAACGAAAATTCTGGGGATACAAAAACAGGCGAGACAAGGTTTACGTCCATCGAAGACAAATCAAGTCTTCCTTGTAGAACAACAATCAATATCGCGACAATTAATACGAATGCGATGGCGAGTCTAGGGGCGATCAATTTCATAATAACAAAACTTGTCAACATTACCCCAACGAGCAACAGGTCGTTTTGCATCGCATCAAATAGACCTAAACCAAATTGAAATAAAATCCCAGCAAGCATTGAAGACGCGATGGGGACAGGAATACATGAGACAAGCTTGGAAAACATACCACTTATACCCGTAATAAAAATCAACGCGCCGACAAATAAAAACACACCAATAGCTTGCGCCATAGTGAGATCAATAACACTAGCAGCCAACAACGCAGCGCCGGGCGTTGACCAAGCGATGATAAGTGGGCGCTTGTACCATAAAGATAATGAGATAGAACTTATGCCCATGCCAATACCAAGCGCCCACACCCAAGATTCCAATTGCGCTTGATTTGCACCAATAGCTATCGCGGCTTGAAAAACTATCGCGATTGCACTTGCAAACCCCACTAGCACGGCAACAAAACCTGCAGTGACCGCAGAAATAGACATGTCTTTATATAGTGTAGCTAAATATGACATCATAAAATGTATACAATTTAAATTTTGTATACATTTTATATCAGCTTTGCTTTTAAATTGATAGCGTGAAGGGTACGATTAATCTAGCTTATAAACATTGTCTCGGCTTTCACGGTCAATAAAGCGAATAAAAGGGTCTACTGCAACGTATTGTGGATCGCCAAATACTTCTATCGATAGTAAGTTGTCACCAGAAGATATTTTATGCTTCTTTCGATATATAACTTTTTGTTCTTCAGCAAAATCTTCGGGATTAGTCTCAAACACAACGATATCTACGTAATCTTCAAACGCTTGCATTGACTCATCACCATTACCAGATGCAATATATTGTTGTGCATTCACAGACAGGTTTATGCGGTGTTTATTGCCACTTGTTTGCCTAATTAAACTCGCGTCAGACACTTTTATATCGTAGAGCGTAATTTGTGTAAATTGCTTGTCAATGAAGTCATGTTCGCTAACGTCAGCGTATGCTTTTAACTCATTGAGTAAATCTAAGCTCGTCGGGTAACTAGATTCAGAGAATTTATGTCTTTCTAGCACATTTTTAATTGCCTGATTCATCGCGGAATAGCCCATTCGATCCGCAATCGCCATCATCACCACCGACCCTTTTCGATACTGAATGTAGTCTTGATTTTCTACCCGCATTAAAGGCATTTCTTCAACACTTTCTTGGGTCCTACCACTTAAATAGCTATCGAGCTCGAATGTTAAAAATTGACGAATTTTAGTTTCTCCATACTCGGCTAGCATGACTTGCAATGCGGCATATTGTGAAAGAGACTCAGAAAGCACGGCCGCTCCTTGAACATTTGCCGCAGACAACTGATGCCCAAACCATTGGTGAGCAACTTCATGCGCCGTTATATAATAAACAGGGTCAATAACGTCTTTGTCCCTTAAGTCACTGATAAATCCAATCCGTTCAGAGTACGGTACCGTATTGGCAAAACTCTGTGCAAATGATCGGTATCCAGGAAACTCAATCACACGAAGTTGTTTATGCTGATACGGCCCAAACGCTTCATTGAAAAATGTAATTGAGTCCTTAACGGCATCGATCATCACATCGACATTCCAAGCATGCCCCTTATGATAATATACGGCAATATCGATACCTTCATATTGAGTTGATTTGACTTCAAGGTCTGCAGATACAATACTAAAGAAGTTCATCATTGGGCTATCCATTTCATAAACGAAATGATTTCGGCCACTCTCGCTCCAATATTTTTTTAAGTATCCTGGCGCTATCGCGATTTGGTCCTCATCCGTAGACAGGCGTGCTTTAAAATCAATCAACCCGACGTGAGGCCCAAATATACTCTGCTCGTGGCGAGATTCATCATCTAAATCGTATGCACGCTTTGGTGGCGGTAAATCTCTTTTTCGTCGTTCGTATTTGTCCTGTAAATATATTGCCGGATTCACACCAAAAACGGGCAGCAGTTCCATGTTATTTATAAAGGTGCCATTTTTTACTAAGGTGTTGTCCTCAAAGCGATCTTTAAAACCAAAATGTTGTCGAATGAGCGATATATTGCCTCGTATTTGTTGCCCAGGTAGCATCGGCTCATTCAGCGCAAACCATGCGGTATCAAGAGCTTCTTCATCTATTTCAAGGTACCCTTCATCAAATTCAAAGGTAATGTCATATGAATAACGAGGTAAATTTACTAAAAAACGTTCGATTGGCTGCTTGGTTTTGTTTTCTAAGGTAAATGTAGAAATCACTTCGATTTTTCGAGCTTCAGGAAAAAGTGCAGCATTAATGTCGACCGCCGTTATCGTTGGTAAATCAGCATCCTCTAAATACTTATACTTTTTCTCATATTGAGCTTGTCGGTCCATAACATCTTTATAATGTTCAAAATCGTTGACTACTTTAGTGTTGTAGTGAATCACTGTCCCCATACAAACGAATGCAAGCGTTGCGACAATCACGGTAAATCGCCCTGCACCATCGAGGCGATAACTTAGTAAATTTAGCCTGTATACGAGGGATGTCTCACTGCCACGGCGCCATAATGCATAACTGAAGACAGCAAACACCAATGATAATGCCCCCCAATAAAGCATATAATAGTGATGCGTCGTCAATGCCCAACCGTAGCCATTCATATCAGAATATTGCCAAAAAGGGGCATAAGAAAACTTGAACATGTTATGCTCGATACCAATTTGCCCAAAGGCTAAGGAACTAAAAAAATATCCAACAAAGATAAGCATGCCAACATATTTATTTGGGCTTAAGGTCTGAATTAGAAAAGATAAAATGCATAAATAAATAAAGGGAAGACCGTTAAAATAAAACAGGCTCACAATGTACTGATATAGCTCAAAGCCGAAATATCCGTTGACGACTTGAAATGCTATCGCAAACACTATCCCTATTAAAAAGACACTGCTTATCACTAAACAGACAGCAAGTAATTTAGACAGCCAAAACGTACTGTTCTTAACTGGCATCGAATCGACAATATCGCCCATGTTTGCCGAGTAATCTCGCCAAACCGCTTCAGCAGTATAAAAAGTGATGATAATAACAAGTATGAGGCCAAAGGCGTTGCCAATGGTTGTGACCATGATATGCGTAAGTGGCCAACTCTCAGCACCATACAATGTGTTAGGCCCAAGTAGTTGACTAAATAAACTAATAAAGCAAAAAATCATCAATAAAATGAACGACGGGGAGAGGAAGATTTGTTTGACTTCAAATCTTATACGCGTAAATAGCTGCGTTGCATCCACACCTCTGGTATACCGCGCTTTTATCGCAAAACTCTCTACCGATTTAGGCAGTATTGACGTTTTCGCACTACCACTTGATGTCTTCTCAGGCAGACGCAAGGGTTTATTTATTTTTGTCAAACCAAATAAAAACGATACCGCGATTGAAAACCAGATAACACGATTAACGACGACCTCTGCCTCTAAGCCAATTATTTGAGAATTACGCTCCGACAAGGTCCAATAACGAGAAACATCAAAATAGGTTCTCACACCAAATGGGTCTAGCACTGCCAACAAATAACGCTCATCAGGTGCATCAAACAGTACATCGACACTGATGTAAATGATAAATAAACCTAAGGCGGTTAAATACACCGCCATGATACTTCGAAAATTAACAGCGGCGGCATAAAATATAGCGGATAAAATCAGCATCGTTGTTATCGAGAAAATGAAGAAGGGCTGAAGAAAGTACATTATATTAAACGCGCCTAGCTTTTCTTGGTCGACCCACGGCATTAAACTACCAATCATCAATCCCAATGGCACCATTGAAAATACTGTCAGCACAAGTAGGTAACTGCCAAAAAATCTGCCTAACTGATAAGAAAGCGCCGGTAATGGTTTGCAATAAAGAATTTCATCCATATTGCTTGTACTGTCTCGAAGTGCCGTGTTACCAATAAAGTTGACAGCCAAAAACATCCCGAATATACCGAATATAAGTAAGGCCTGCGTAACAGCGTGCGGACTATTGAGATTAACATTTGAGTTCGTCCCTATCTGCACGCCGTCAATGCTAATTGCAAGAAATGGCAATATGAAGAAGAGTAAACTTGTCACAATAAAAGAAGGTTGCTTAGTAAAAAAGCGCCATTCAAACGCCAACATTTTAGTAAACATTTTATTGCTCTTTGGATACAGTATCAGGCGCAATGGGCGCCGTTTTATACTTTCGCCGCTGTTCTCTAAGGGTATTAAAATAGACATCTTCTAAGGACGCGGGTGCCACTTCAAACCCGTCAGGTGGACTATCAGATACAATATGTATCACGGTTCGCCCCGCAAATAAACGTGTCGATATGACAGTAAAATCTCTTTCAAACTCTTCTAATTCATGGCGAGATATGGTTTTACGCCAAATGCGTCCTCGCAGCGCCTCAGTGACTTCTAATGGGTTACCCTGTAATAAAATTTGTCCATTCCCTAGCACCGCCATATCAGAGCAAAGCTCGGATACGTCTTCCACAATATGTGTAGATAAGATAATGACTTTGTTACTGCCTAAGCTGACAAGTAAGTTGTGGAAACGATTACGTTCCTCCGGGTCTAATCCCGCGGTAGGTTCATCGACAATGAGTAAATCAGGGTCGCCTAAGAGCGCTTGAGCGATCCCGAAACGTTGCAGCATGCCGCCGGAAAAACTGCTCACTGCCTTACGGCGATGCTCAAACAAATTTGTATGAGCAAGTAAACCATCTACTGCTTCTTTTCGTTCAGCTTTTACTTTAATGCCTTTTAGTATCGCTAAGTGATCAAGCAATTCGTAAGCACTAATACGTGGATATACATTAAAATCTTGTGGTAAATATCCCAATCGTCTGCGCAACACGTCTGGTTGTGCGACGACGTCAATGCCATCAAAACTAATTGCTCCTTCATCCGGCGACTGCAACGTTGCAATGGTGCGCATTAACGAAGACTTACCCGCGCCATTTGGCCCAAGCAAACCAAAAAGTCCTTTTGATATCTGTAAATCCACGTTATTTAAGGCATGGACGCCATTATCATAGGTTTTTGATATGCCGGTAATACTTAGCATCTAATACTCCATAGTTTTAAGCTAAAGTTATCAAGCATTTGAGGCAGTGCAAAGGATAAATATTCATTTAATTTTCTCAGCTTTGTTACTAAATGTGTATATTGGCTTATATATGTGCCTTTTAAATGCTAATTTTGACGGAATAACGCAATACGAAACGACATAGGCATTACGCACAGTTCGTGTAAGGTGTTGAGACTTTTGCGTATTGTCACCGGTCTAGTTTATCTAAGATAAAGCAAAGTTGCCGACGAAAAACGTCCACTTCGCAGACAATAAAGAGGTATCAGTAAGTTGTCAGATAATTCACAAAAGAAGCCTTGGCCTAAATGGCTTATTTGGGGGCGAGATATTGTAATTTTTGCTGTTATCATCTCAGCGGTTATGGCGTGGCAATCAAAAGACATGTTAGATGATGATGGTAGTATAGCTATTGAAAATCAGGTGCTTCCAAACCTAAATGGGCAATCAGGCAACATATTGACGTCTGACAAACCTACATTACTCTACTTCTTTGCGCCTTGGTGCAAGGTATGTGCGCTGAGCATTGGTAATCTGGATTATATAGATTCTGAAAAAGTAAATGTCGTCACAATCGCCCTAGACTATGAAAATATTAAAGACGTCGAAGCCTTTGTGAACAATCATGAGGTAAAAAGCAAGGTATTGCTTGGTAACACAAAATTAAAAAATGAATTTCAAGTGCAAGGTTATCCAAGTTACTATTTAGTCAATGAAGAAAATCAAATTGTTAGTCGTTCTTTCGGTTACTCTACTGCAGCAGGGTTAAAACTGCGTGAAATGTTTGGACGATAGGCACACTGCGCCCAAGTGTTGCATTTAAGATATGAGACTAGCATACACGACGTGAAAAAAGGGATTAAATACAGTGATTCAAAAACATATTGGGTTTTTATGTAATGTTATTGCAATAGGCTTGTTTGTGCCAGGTATATTGCTATCGATGTTTACCTTAAATATGAGTATGGGCGTTGACTTGTCTGGTTCATCATTATCAACTGAATTGGTATCCAAGGACTTATCTATTATAGGCACTGTACAAGAACTTTGGCATCAAAACAGAGCATTGGTTGCCTTTTTAATTTTCGCGTTTTCAGTACTCATTCCAGTCGTAAAAACGACGCTGGTCTGTATTGTCTATTTCTGTAAAGACCAAGCCCTCGCCAAAAGACTGATTGATTTTGTCGCCAGTATTGGCAAGTGGTCCATGGCCGACGTATTTGTCGTGGCAGTATTTCTTGCCGTCCTATCCACTAATCATGCGGATACGGCAGAACAACACCAAATCGGATTTTTTGGGATGAGTATGGCATTTGAATTGAGCACAGAAACCTTGTCGAACGTTGGTGAAGGCTTTTACTACTTTGTTGGATATTGCATGTTGTCGCTACTGGGTACGCATATGCTCTTTAGCGCAGTAAATAAACATGTTAAAACGCCTGCGTCTCGCGTAACAGAGAGCTTCACGACCGAAGAAAAGTCTTAAATATCAAAGATAAAAATAAAGCCACCGAAGTGGCTTTTAAGTTGAGTGCCGTGCTTTTACATGCTTTTTTTTGCTTTGTTAATTTATTTTAAAGCGCTGATTATTGCCGTTAAAACAATTCCATTGAAAAACGTTTGCACCGTTAGTCGTTTGTTGACCCGCTATATCTACGCATTTGTTTGATACCACTGAACGTATTTCATGGTACCCATCACCCTTATCATTTAGCGCCCAACGCTGATTTCTATCAGCGTAATTGCATACCCATTGGTGAATCTTCGCGCCGTTTAGAGTGCTGCCATTCTGTAATTCCATACATAAGCCGCTCTTTTTAGACGTTATCGCGTATTCATTATTGCCCAATTCAACGATGTCGAATTTTTGATTAATATTATTGCTGTTACAAGCCCATTGATGATAGACACTGCCGTTCCAAGTTGCGCCTTGTTTCACATCAATGCACTTATTGCTATGTTTAGCTTGAAACGCGATATTGGTTTTATCAAATCCATCATTGCCTGGTTGCTGCGGGTTATTATTGGTGCCGTCTGTGACTGGCTTATAGACTCTAATCCAATCGACGTACATTTTATTTTTGTTGTTGTTCGCTAAATCCGCATCAGAGGCCACAATGCCTTGTTCCGAGCGCCATGAATGATCTTCCGTATCCAAAATGATGAACATTTCTTGGTCCATATTAAGCCGGTTTTTATCCATAATGGCACCAGTGTGATCTTTGTCTCGCATGACGACCTGAGACCAAGCACCTTTTGTTGTTTTTTGACCATTTATATAAAACGTAACATCTGTAGGGCTCTTCCAGTAAGCGCCGAAACGATGAAAATTATCGCGCCAATAGGTACCAAACGGCGGTGTAAAATGCGTTTGATCATTGAAATCGCTGATGATTGCATTCGTCTGAGAGTTTCTTAAAAACACGTGGAAATTTGTCGACATGTTTCTCGCGAACCAATCTTGACTAGCCCCCCCATAAACTTCAAGAATATCTATCTCTCGTTGGTCATTTTGACTCAATAACCAAAAGTTGGAGGACAGCTCTAAATTACTGACTTTGATCCGTGCTTCCATGAAAATCGGATATTTTACCTTTGTCTTAGATGTAACAACGCCGGCATTTACCTTATTTGTGCCATTCCTGCGTGACGCACCAATAATGAGATTGCCGTCAGCAATCCAGGTTTCGTTACTGTTCCAATGCGTCAAACCTGGACCAGTCCAGTTTTTAAAATACCGGTCGTTCCACTTTTGGGTGAATTGGTTAGATTTCCCTGTGTAATTAAACGAATCAGAGTGAGAGCTTTGCAACTCCCATTTCATTCCATTACCCGCCGAAACTGGCACTGGAATATTATCCCAATCGTTTGCGAACGCGCTGATAGAAGACATGCAGATTGCTGTAAGTGCTATTATTTTTTTCATTCGTGTGTACCGTTTGTTTGTGTTCATTTTTTAAGTTACACACATTGTTAACATTGATCAACATATTGTTAACATTTCTCAATAATAAAATTTATTCTTTATTTATTAATAGCTTATGTATGAAATTTGCGACAGTACTTGAGAAATGAGGAGTATCTTTAGAGGTTTTTACTTTAGTGCGTGACACACTAAAAACGCAAAACACCCCTCAGACAATGCTATCTGAGAGGCAAGTTTGCAGTATCAATTTATCTTATACTCATGCCAGCACTAACATTTACCACGAGATTTCCATTGGTTATCAGGTCACCAATACTTAGGTCTAATACGCCACCGTCAATATTTGCGATAGGCATAAAGCCATCACCTTGCCCATCAATGTTAATCAGAACTTGAGCATCCCCACTATTTTCCGTTATCACAATATATTGTTGGATATCATCTGTTGATGCATCAAAATCAGATAAAACATGACTTAAATCTAATACATCGCCACCTAAACCTGTTTCAAATTCTAAGATTGTATCTACTTTCGAATCAAAGGCACTAAATACAAACGTATCTGCTCCAGAACCGCCATTCGCGATATCTTTGCCCGGACCAATTAGTATAGTGTCATCTCCTGCATCACCAAAGAGGGTATCATCTCCTTTACCGCCAACAATAAGGTCGTTACCGTCACCACCGAGTAGGGTATCTTCTTGTGATGTGCCAATCATTTCATCATCACCATGCGTTCCAAGTTCTGTAATACCCTGTTGATACTGCTCACCTCCAGCGTCGTTCCACCAACCCGCTGTGGCAATATTAAGGTTTTGCAACATTTCTGCCCGAGGGTTAGTATCATCGATACTATTGTACAGTCCCCATGACCCCCAAATACTTTGATTACCTAATGCGGTAAATTGCATAAATGGCCCGTCACCCAAGGCTCGCCATACATTCCAAAGTTCTTGGTAAAGATTTGCCATCTCAGGACTACGGACAAAATCTGTGAGAAAGCCTTGTAAACTTGCGAGTTCTTCTTCACTCAACCCCGCATTGAATGAATGGTGTATATGCTGACCACCTTCGTACAAAATCAAATCCATCCCGTACTGATCAACAAGCGCTTTTTGCTCCGCAAGTAACGCTGCAACCTCAGGGATAGAATTAGATGTAGCAGGATCTAGCAAGCTATCATGAATATAGGAAAATTCGTCTATATTGGAATCCTGAATGGCGTTTAGCAAATCTGAACGTAGATTTTCGTCATGCACAAAACTGCCACCAAAATATGAGGTAACGGCATAGGAATCAAATACTTCAAAAGGCGCAATCGCACTGTCTGGTTCATGAGTAAACCACTCTTCAGCCGTTATCAATCGGCTCGTGAGCCAGGGAGAAGTAACAAAGCCGCCAAGCACTTTGACAAGCTGTGTATCTGCAACATCGCCGTAAATATCATCTAGGATTAATGCCATGTTCGTTGCTTCTTTCACATAGTAACCAGCCCATGACTCGGCTCCCCATTCTTGCTGAGCTTGCTGATTTTGGTCCTGTGCTTGGGAAAAAGCCCAATTCCAAACTTCATTTGAGAGCTCAAAATTAGCCTTTAACCGAGTATCCAGGTTTTCATAAACGTACTTTGCAAACTCCCTAACATATTCGTCGCTCGCGTGATAAGGAAGCGTGAACCATGGATCAGCGCCTATTTTATTCGCTAATGCCACCATTATCTCCACAGGCGCACCAGCTTTCATGGCATAAGTAAAATTATCAGGTGAGGTTCTTTCAGACCACTCACGAATTTCAGAAGAATTAGTATTCATCCAATCCATAAAACGGATTTGTACCGCATCTTCGATAATATTTAACCAATCGGGATTGAAAACCTCGCCAGCATTATACAAAGCTTCATGCTCTGAACGGACTATCGATATATTGCGAATATAATCGCCAATATTATTTGGATCTGTGTCGGTAATGTTTACGCTGAAGTTGTTATCAACGTATTGAAACTCTATACGTCCTTCTTGCTGGCTAAGAATGTTCATTCCCCAACTTAACTCTACCGTACCTTCACCTTCATAAGTAAGCACATAAGTACCTAACCTACTTTCAACGGATGCTTCAAAATCTCCCCAAGCAAAGAAAGTAGATATACCTGCATAACCTTCAGGAATTTCGATAGGCCAGCCATTTTCATCAAGATACCCCTGTTGCTCAAGATCATCAAACCTCAATTGAGGGAGTGAACTACCATCTGGTGACCATGGAGGATCAGCAAACCATGTGCGACCTGTTTTCATGAAATCAATGAATGGTTGGGCAGATGTCCAATCGTTTATACCACTCAAGTTATACGCTAACGACGGATTTATCAAACCTTCAGCTCGATCAGCTTGTGATTCCAACAAATATATGCCAACTAGCGGTTCTTCAGGTGTTGGTGCACCTTCAATTTCGGTGATATTGTGTCCTATTGAGGCTGCTAATGCGGCGACTGAAATGGGTGTAAAGTGTTCACTCGTACCAAGCGCTATCCCGCTATTTCCAAAGCTAAGAAAATCGACTCCCTCTATGCTGTGTTCTGCGCCGTCCCATGTGATTACGATGTTATTCACAAAATCAAACTGCATACTGTCAGGGTTGTCTGTGAAATGAGCACCATATAATTCTGCGCCTGTATTACCCATCTGCGTGACTGCATAAGTAACGTGTTCATTTGAATTGTGCACAGGATCGTCACCTGTATCTTCTGATGGAAAAACGCCTGAGCGGGCATAGTTCGTTACAGCTTCCCATGCAATAGCTTGCATACTATCCGCTAATTCTTCAGAAGGAGCTTGGTAACTTCCTCCCCATTCATTAAATGTTGCTTCGGGCAGATTGTCAGGATTACGACCATAAATCGTTGCGTATTGGACCATGGTTAAAAAGTAATTACCTAAATCGTTAAGGTGGATGTCATCACTAAACAAATCACTGATATGACTCACACCCGGCACTTGACCCATTTCAATTGCGTCATGCATTGCAGCCATTGCTTGTCCGGCAGGAATGATATGCATGTATGGTTCATCGTCTTCGCGCTGAGCATTTACGTTATCAACGATACCTTCCCATCGTGATAACTCTTGGTCGAGACGATCACGCCAAGGGATATCGTCATTGTCATCATACGGTACATCTACACCTGTACCACTATCAATACTATGCCATGTTTCATACATGTACACTTGCACATCAGGGTTTGAGTCGACGGCTAGATTATAAAAGTTAGCGGCGTATGTTGAACTCTGACTCCAAGTTGTATGATTAATAAGTGGCACGGCTTCTGTGAGTACAAGTACATCTATGTTGCCTTGAGGCAAAACTGCCCGCGCATCTACTCCCTGAGCTTGATGAGAACTCAGCCAATTGTATTTCAATGGCGCACCGTTAATGACGTGATAGTTAATGTGTCCATCAGCACTCAGTGTATCAAGAGCAGAGTTCAGCATATCTGGCATTGTTATTCCCACAAGGCTATGCCCAACCATTAAAACATTGTTAGATAAATCATGAGCAATATTACCCGGCGGGTTCTCTGTATTTGGCGGCTCGTTTATTGGTGGATCTTGGAGTGTAGGAGCGCCAGCAATTGTCGTAATATTATGCCCTACTGCGGCGACTAATGCCCTTTCTGACAGCGGCGTAAAGTGGACGCTGTCGCCAATTTCTATGCCTCGATTACCGAAGCTAAGAAAATCAACGCCGTCTATGCTGTGCTCGATACCATCCCATGTCGTCACGAGGCCATTCACAAAATCAAACTGCATACTGTCGGGACTATCAGTGAAGTGGGCACCATATAACTCTGCGCCCGTATTAGCCATCTGCGTGACCGCATAAGTGACGTGATCATTTGAAGTATGTGCAGGTGGCTCATCTGCTGGCGGATCATCTACTGGTGGATCTTCTGAAATTGGTTCTTCTGGTGTGGGGGCCCCAGCAATTACCGTAATACTATGCCCTATTGCAGCGACTAAAGCACTTTCTGACAGCGGCGTAAAGTGAACACTGTCACCAATTTCTATGTCTCGATTACCGAAACTAAGAAAATCAACACCCTCTATGTTGTGCTCGACACTATCCCATGTGGTCACAATACCATTCACAAAATCAAACTGCATGCTGTCGGGGTTGTCAGTAAAGTGAGCGCCATATAACTCTGCGCCCGTATTAGCCATCTGTGTGACCACATAAGTAACGTGATCATTTGACGTATGTACTGGCTCTTGCGATGTGGGCGCACCAGCAATTGGCGTGATACTATGCCCTACTGCGGCGACTAAAGCACTTTGTGAAAGCGGCGTAAAGTGGACACTGTCACCAATTTCTATGCCTCGATTACCGAAGCTAAGAAAATCAACCCCCTCGATGTTGTGCTCAACACTATCCCATGTTGTCACAATACCATTCACAAAATCAAACTGCATACTGTCGGGGTTGTCCGTGAAGTGAGCACCATATAACTCTGCACCCGTATTAGCCATCTGCGTAACCGCATAAGTAACGTGATCATTTGACGTATGTACCGGATGTTCGATTTGAGAAACCCCATTTTCATATGGGGTTAAAGACTCTGCAATAATATAGGGGGAGTCAGTGGGGAATTCCGCAATTTCTTCAGCACTGATAAAAGAAGTATAACTAGAAAGTATAAAAAATGGGATGAGCTTGTTGTTTAATTGCTTTCGTCCTGTAAAACATTTCATAAACATATTCATTTTCGTCCATCTGAAAAAGGTAAAAAGAAGCCTATAACATAACATAAATGTTTGCAATTAAGCCCCATGTAACGATTGCTACTCAGCAAGCGTCCGATAAACGCCATCTAATTTCAACGCAATAACCAAAGGCTATTGGATTTCCAGTAGAGCATAAAGTCTCTATTGCCCTTAATCATACGTCTACTAAATAATACCATTCACTTTACTTTTATAAGTTCTACCCACACGAAGTTGCAGCTCAGATTCCATAGTAATGAATTCTGAACCAACACGTTTTACGTGTTGATTGTTCACTACATAAGATTTGTGCACTTGCGTAAACCCTTCTCCCGGCAGCATTGATACAACATTTTTTAGAGTGCTAGTAACTAGAATGTGCTGTGTTTTTCGCCAAACTTTGACGTAATTGCCATAACTTTCAAAATAACTGATCTCGGATAATTTGAATTTTTGCAATTCGCGATCAACTTTTAGCACAATGGTTACTTCACCATTTTCATTTTTTGCGGGAGCGTTGATTCTTCGTAGCTTATCCAGCGCTTGCTCGAATCGTTGGCGTGACACTGGCTTCAACAAATAATCACACACGTCCAATTCGAATCCTTCCAAGGCATATTCTTGGTATGCGCTGACAATAACGATGTGTGGTTTATTTGCCAGCACTTTTAGCATTTCGATACCATTCAGTTGCGGCATATTAATGTCGAGAAAAATCACGTCGACTGTGTCCCTTGACAGTCTTTGGAGCGCCTCAATTGCACTATAACACTGTCCAACCACCTGAAAATCTTTTGTATTTTCAAGGTGATGTAATATAACTTGATGTGCTAGCGGCTCATCGTCAACAATCAAAACACTTAGCATGGGAGCAATGCCAATGTTAAGCTCGAACACCATTTATTGTTGTGTTGCTTTGATACCAACTCAAAATTATTGGCAAAGAGTAATACCAATCTTCGACGCAGATTTTCCAAACCCAAACCTCCGGCTTCCTGGGCATTAGACTCAGCCATAACATGGTTTTCGCACTGCATTACTAATTGATTATCCTGAATTTCAATAGAAAGAAATAACTGCACATCTGTTCGTGATTTTTCAATGCCATGCTTAAACGCATTCTCGATTAACACTATGAGTAACAATGGGGGGATTAACCATTTATCACAGTTTGACGGTAAGCTTATATTAAACTCACAACGGCCGGCTAATCGAATACGCTGCAATGCGAGGTAGTTTTTAATGTAGTCAATTTCACTGGATAAATTGACACTTGGCTTTTGTCCTTCATACACCGTGTATCGCAAAAGGTTGGAGAGCTGCAATAACAATTCTGGGGCGTCTTCCGATTTTTTGAGTGTTAAGGCATATAAATTGTTAAGCGTATTGAATAAAAAGTGAGGATTAATTTGTTGTTGCAAAAGTTTTAGTTCGGTCAAGGTTTGCTGTCGTGCCACAACCTCCACTGCCGTGTTTTGTTGTTGTCGTTCAAAAGCAAGTATCACAGGGGTCGATACTGCTAAGATGGCAAAGAAAACCTGAAAGTTAATTGGATCAAATGGATTATTGTTTTCAGAGGGTATCAAAGTCAAATTATCCTCATTCAAGGGAAGCAATAACGCAATTGAGGTCAAGATAGGTGTAAATACGATAATGCAGAAGATACAGGCAATAATGAATCCAAAAACACCATGCTTTCCTAAAACGTTGCGAATCAATACATAGCGATTTAACCAATAAACATACCCTACTGATGTTGCCAAACACATAAATTGCAGCCAATACGATAGAAATAGGCTTAGGTTATTGGTGACTCTTTCAGAATCAATGATTGGCCTTATTGGTTGGTTATTCATAGGATCTACAGTAGATACAAACATAGCAGCAACAATTGTCGCCCACGATACAAGTAACAAAGCGACGACACTATTGAGCGAAAGTAAGGTTGACATCCATTGTGAGGTACGTGTTTCGCTTCTTTCCTGCATTAGCAGACTACCTCGATGAAAAATACTCGCCCCCCATGCTAAACCAAGACTTTGAAGTGTTGGCACTGTAGCTGAATTGTCGAATACTCTAAAATCAAAAACCATCAACATCGCAGGATACGCGACAAAACCTGCCAACCAAATTAGTAGCGCCTGAATCCCCTTGGATCGCAAGCTGAGATAGTGACTACACATAAAGGGTAAGAACAGGATAAAAGTGCAAAAGGCGATCTTTAATGCCATTTCAACGGTCGTTACCTTATTCATAAATATCAGCAAAATAGCATCAATCAACACGGCGGTGACAATAGGCAATAATATAAATATTTGCTGTTGTAATAAAACTAGTCGCTTAACACTCAATGAAGGTAGCATTGGTTTCCTCTGGCTTTCATCCTTAGGCAGTCTTTTCCCAACTAACCTTGTCGCCAGCAATATTGTCACACGTCACCCTGTCACGTCCGCTTTTCGATGACGAAATTACGGTTTTTCCTGACGAATGGCGTTTATAGCGGTTTGTCATCCATTTGCTGCCTTTAGTCACTAAAGCATTGAGAGCATCATCTCCTTTATTTAGATTGATTGGCAGTTTATTCATGAGACTCATATATGCTTTCTATAAATTCACTCAACAAAGTTTATTCTGATGGCACACACGCATTACGTGACATCAACCTCCAATTACCGACGGGCATGATTGGCCTGCTTGGTCCAAATGGCGCTGGAAAATCAACGTTAATGCGCACACTAGCTTGCCTTCAATCTGCCGATACCGGCAGCGTGCTACTTAACGGCGTGGATATTACAAAGCAGCCTATGAAAATGCGACGTCAGTTGGGCTATCTGCCACAATATTTTGGTGTTTATCCTAATATGACTTGCCGTGCATTGCTTCAGCACATGGCTATATTAAAGGGTATAACAAACAAATACGAGCAATCACAACAAATTGACAATCTCTTGGCACTCACAAACCTTAGCGAAGTAGCAGATAAAAAGGTTACGGCCTTTTCAGGTGGCATGCATCAACGCTTCGGCATTGCTCAAGCATTATTGGGATCACCGAATATTCTGATAATGGATGAGCCGACAACCGGACTCGATCCAGTAGAGCGTCAACGGCTACACAATATGCTCGTCAATATTAGCCAAAACAAACTGGTGCTTTTGTCAACACACATTGTTGAAGATATTGAGAACTTATGCACATACGCGGCAATCATGATGAGGGGGGAAATCGTCGAAAGTGACCGCGTCGATGCTTTGTTGTCTGTACCTGCCAGAAATGTATGGCTAACACGAAACAAACCGCAAAATAAGCGCTCAATCTTGTCCATGACCCACTATATGGGCATATGCAAATACCGAGTGATGAGCGATGTTCAGCCCGACTCCTCTGCCGAAAAAGTTAACATAACGCTGCAAGATCGCTATTACCTAGAACTCGCTAAACAGGGCTACGATAATGCTGTTGCTTAATGAATTTCGCTTTTTGTTTCGACAACCTCTGGTTTGGTTGTCACTGGTAATACTGCCGTTATTCTCTACACTATTGGCCATAGGATCAGGTGGTGAAAATACTGATTCTGGAAAGCAACTTATCTATCTACACAGTGCACTCATTATGCTCGCAGTACCTATTCTCGTTGGCGCAATTTCTGCCCTGCTGTTAATACGCGATAACACCTACAATATGCATGCGTTAGTCGCTGCTACACCTATCAGCTACACAAAACGTTTGTTAGTAAGATACAGCGCGTTAAGCATCTTTAGTATTAGTATGACCTTTGTCGCAATGATGTTGATAAGCATTATTTTGTGGCAAAGAACAGGGAGCTTTTTACTGAGCACAACGCTAATTCATGCCGCTGTGTTTTTGTTACCTTCGGTTTTACTCATGAGCGCTATCGCTATATGGCTATCGTCGAAACAATACGGTGTGTATTCATTGTATGCAGTGTTTGCCGCAATATGGTTAGGCTACGTGGCATTAGCAAGCTTATCTGGCTCGCCAATTTTGGCAGGAAGCACCATCGCAAATAACGCTTTATTGTCTATGATGATTTGGCTTGACCCGTTTGGTTTGACAGCATACTTACAAGCGCTACTGTCTGGTGAGCATGCGGCAATAGACATGCAAGTATTGCTAAATCGCCTAATTATATTGACGCTGACATCTGCGATTATTTATAACGCTTTGCATCAAAAAACACCGCCCAAACCACACAGTAATCTTAAGATAAAACAACCTCAGCCTATAAACCCAAAGCATTCGAGTACTATGTATCATCAAATCGGTACGCAAGCAGCCCCGATTCAAATACTTGCTGAACTGAGCCGCACGGCACTGAACAACTTAATAAGCAATAAATTGAATTTATTGATTCTGTGTGGGTGGATTGTGCTAGTTTTTAGCGAAGCCAGTGCAGGACTTGACTACGCAGAACCCTTCTCGGTGGTTCAACCGACCAGTCATGATGCGTTGAACAGAGTCCTATGGGATGTTGTTGCAAACTTAGGTGCCCTACTCGTTCTTTTTTGGACATGGCAACTCGCATGGTTAAATAAACGTTCACAAATACATGAGCTTATTGCTGCATCCCCCGTAAGTTCAACCGTTCTAGTTGGTAGCCAGATTATTGCAACAACGGCAATGTTATGCATTCTTGCTTTGGCAACAGCCGTGGGTACAAGTTTGGCTGAATGGTTATTGCAAAGTGAGTGGAACCTTACCCTATATTTGCAATATCTTGGGTTAGCATTTTTGCCACTACTACTCTTAGCTGGTGTTTTTATTGCGATTAATACATGCTGCAGACATCAGCTATTAGCAATCGGTCTTAGCCTATTTGTTTTGGTTGTTAAATTTACGTCTTTTACTTCCCTGCTCGGTATTGCCCACCCACTATGGAATATTGCGGGAACGCCAATGGTGATGGGCGACATGCAGTGGGGGTTTTCTGCGAGCGGTGAAAGCTATATCCCCTTCATCGGCGTATGGTTGCTAGTCATTGGAAGTGTTATGGTCTTGTCAGTACTACGGTCACATCGTGGTACCGCAATGATTGCTAACAGAGAAGCATTTTTATCATCTAGAAATATATGGCTAATTTGCTTTGGTCTGGCCACTTTAGCTGTTACACACCAGTTACTCAAATTGCAACATCCGTTTATAGGCTTTAGCACAAGCGATCAATGGCGTGCCGCCTATGAAAAGCAATATAGCCATTGGCATGAGATACCTCAACCCACTGTTATTCATATTAACGCCAACGTTGACTTTTACCCAGATGACTCAATGGCAGAATTGAATTTAGACATGCTGTTAACAAACAATACTAAAGAACGTATTGAGCGGGTTCTTGTCGGCGGTTTTGCTGCGCAAGACTACCAACATATTGCCTTGGATGACGCATCACTTACTGAATTTGATGAGGTATTAAACCAGTATCAGTTTACGTTAGCTACACCTATGACTGAGGGCGAAACAAGACACCTTACAGTAAAATTCATATATAGACAGCCGTCACTTTTCGCAGCCTCTATGCACCAAATAGTTAGGCCAGAATTTAGCTATATCCGGGGCATCCCAATTGTGCCATCAGTTGGCTTTAACCCAAAATACCGCATTCGAAATAATGACATTCGCGAAGCGCATGGTGTAGACCGTATTCCGTCGTTGCCGCCATCAGAAATATTCAAACATCCGCAAGACGACGTAGGTCAATATGATTGGGTTACCATACATTCTGTTGTATCAACTACCGAATCTCAATTTGCAATCGCACAAGGTGACTTAGTAAGACAATGGACCACTGATGATAGAGCCTATTTTGAATATAAATCATCGGGTCCAATACGTAATATTCCTGCATGGCTGTCAACGCCCAACGCACCGACCTCGACGAGCGTTGAAGGCAGGCAGTTATCCGTATTCAGTCCTGCCTCTGCACAAATCGATGCATTTCATTTGCAGGCGATGCAATCCACCGTTGACTGGTTTACGACTAACGGTATGACGCATGAGTTTGGACATCTTAATTTAATTAGTATGCCTGACATTGGACCTACCGGTTATGCCCTGCCGGGTATCGTGCTTATAAACCACAAGGTGGGTTTTCGAGCTTATCCAAACGTGCATGCTGGCTTTGACCAGCGCTTTCGCCGCACGGTACATGAAACAGCACATCAGTGGTTTGGACATGGTATTGGTAATGGCGTAGATCATGATAGGGCATTTTTGATCGAGTCGCTGGCCAAATATATTGAGTTGGTATTAATTGAGCAAGCGTATGGAAAAGAAGCAGTAACCGCATTAGTCGATTACGAGCGAGAGCGGTTTCGATTGCAACGCGCCAACAATCAATTGTTACCACTATCTCTAATTGATGCGCGCGCAAGCTTTGAAATGTACTCAGCGGCGTCAGTCGTGTTCGACACCTTGCGTAATGAAATAGGTGACCAACCAATAATAAATGCATTGAACGTCATTTGGAATCACCATAAGTATCCGCAACGCCCCGCCACATCAATGGATTTTATTAGGGCATTAAAGCACCAATTAGGCAAAGACTGGGATGACAGAATAGATGAACTATTTCTCTCACCTTTGACGATTGATAGCATCGTGATAAACAAAAGTTCAACAGCGCGTTATCCCGACAGTTTTACGGTCTGATTGGTGTGGAAAAATTGAAGCAGACAAATATGACGCTAAAAAAACGTATACCGCTCAGGTGCTCGCTGACACAGTTGCAACGAATAAACTCCCCAATAGTTTGGCATTTAATCAAGTGAGCGCACAAGAATAAATAGTTTTCATACGCAGCAATATATTGACCAACGTAAGTAGTCTTCTTAGGGAAAAAAGAACTGGCTATTTATCACTCAATAACTTTATTGCATGGAGGATCACAAAACTAAAATATATACTTTCAAATGGGGATATCAACTTACGCAAGCAGATATTGATAATCATAACTTGGCACTTAAACTACAATATGATTTTGCGATAGGAGTATTAACAGTTTCACCTGCAGGCAGATTTACAAGTGTATTAAGTACTGGATTGAGAACCTTGACTAAACACGACATGGCATCTTTGCTGATTGCTGCAGGGGTTACCAATGTGATTGTGAATCAGATATTTTCAGGAGCATCAAAGACTAAGTTTAAAGTTGGGGATGTTATTATTGTTGAGGGCGGAAAGATAGTCTCGATTGGCCGTGACGGTGTCGTTCATAATGCATCTGATATTCTTGGTAGCAGTTATGGAGTTGGTAGTGGTGCTGGTAGTGGTGGTGAAGGAAATGTGGATGTCGAAGGCTCTATTTTGCGAGGCGGTCAGTTAATCAGGATACCAAGTCTTTCATTTTGCTACCGCACATTTTCTAATGGTCAGG
Organism: Agaribacter marinus; assembly: GCF_030160655.1. Taxonomy (GTDB): domain Bacteria; phylum Pseudomonadota; class Gammaproteobacteria; order Enterobacterales; family Alteromonadaceae; genus Glaciecola; species Glaciecola marina. The sequence continues at coordinate 353,502 of NZ_BSOT01000005.1, read as the reverse complement.
TGCTTCAAGTCCCTTGCCCTTAACGAGCTAGTGTTTTTACAAGTCTAAGTCTAGTTCTAGACTTAGACATTAGAGGATGGAATATGATTAATTTTTTTGAAGCGCCTACATCAATTTCTACACCAGAAGAAGCAAAGAAGTGGGAGAAGTATAGAGAAAAAGGTTTATTCCGGTGGCAACTATTGATTGGTTTGCTATTTGCGCCTTTACTGTGCTTGGTATGTAGTGGTTTATTTTTTCTGAGAGAGTTTTTCTTTAGTGATATTGTTTTGGATGATTGGTTATTTAGTTTTATTGTTCAGAACCTTGTTTTTTTCTCTGCTGGCTTTTGTATTGGGTATATTGGTGCTAAGGGTAGATGGGAAGTTCTTGAGAAGAATTACCAAGCCTACTTAAAAAAAACAAAAATTTGAATTACAAATTCTAGAAACAATCTGGCCCCATTAAAAAACAATTTGACATGTACTGAATCATTAAGGCTTTGAGCAAAATTGTATCGACATATAGGATATTCTTGCAATTATCTTTGTTAACACTTCCAGACCATCATTGCAGGCTCTTTCACCTTTGACGATTGATAGCATCGTGATGCAGTATGACTAATCTGATGACCGTTCATCAAGTAACATTTGGATAAGTTTGTTCAAGGTTTGTTCGGTATCTTTTGCATTGCTTAAGGCCAAACCTTGTTTCATACGCGGACGCAAATGCTTAGTATGAGACAGCCAAGCGTCCTTCATCAATGCTTGTTTGCGCGTTACCAGCATCAATAAATCTTTACCATTTTTTTGTTGTATAAAATACTTATCCATTGGTAGCCATTCATCATTCACCTGCAAGTGACTTGAATGTTGGTAAAGCCCTTGAATGTTATTCAGTACCGTAATAGCAATGATACTATGGCCAACCTTATTTGGGTGAATGCCATCTTTTGCTAAGAAATACTCTGGATGCATCTCCCGTTTAGTATTTAAGTATCGTTGCATGGGCCAATGTGCATCCAATACTTGCCATTGTTGCGCTGCTTTTTGAGACAGTAACCAGTCCGCATATGTATGCACTACATTGGCGTAGTTAGCGTCTTTTTTGTCGTCATAAATTGGTGATGTTATATGAATGACAGGGATATTCTCTTTTTGCAAGGCCTCATGCAAAGACTGCATACCAACTTTGTATTTTTCAAAACGTAGATCGTCATATGGCATATAAATACCATCATTAATACCGTAATTGGTAAACACTAAATCTGGCTGTATTGCATTGAGTAAGCGCGCTAAACGTTCAAACAAAACTGGCCTGGGGAAAGCGCCGTTTGCATGCCCTTCTTCAGAAAGGCCCGAGACAGTCTCACTTGGTAAACCAACGTTAATAAATTCAAATTTCTGTGTCGGTACATTCAGTCGAAGATAGGCTTCTACATAGTTAACATAATGTCCAGCGTAAGTGATGCTGTCACCAATAAATAGAATTTTCTTTACATCTTTATGAACCGTTACGCCATCGCTAGCAGTGGTAGGTTTACTATCAGCGACTAAATCGGCACTTAATAGTGTTGAAGTCGACAGCAAAAAACACACACAACAAGAAAGTAACGTGGAAATAAGTGCCTTAATGGTGCAAAACATATCAACTCCCGGTTAATTCACCACGTAAGTCTTGCGACATCAGTCTCGCCCTTTCGTGATAGGACAAATCGCTTCGACTCAATAAGTAATGTAATTTTGCCAACGCAGCTTCAGGTGTAATATCTTTGCCAGACACCACACCTGTTTCATTAAGCGATACACCATTTGCATAGCCAGACATATCGACGCTGCCTCTTAAGCACTGCGTACAATTTACAACAAGGATTTCTTTAGACGTCGCGGATTTAAGCGTATTTAACAACGCCGTTTGTTGAGGTGCATTGCCGACACCATAAGTCATAAGAATAACAGCCTTTACTGGTTGACGAATCACATTTGATAAAATGTCATGACTAAATCCGGGATAAAGACTTACCAAGCCAACAGGTTGACGTTTAATCCTAGCTACTTTGAGTTTTGACTCTGACACAGACAAACACTTAAGTTTCTCATCAACTGGGTAATCAGTTTCAATGTGAATACCTGCAATAAGTAGTGGCTCGGCATTAGGAGAATCAAAAGCATCAAAACCATCTGCATCCACTTTGCGAGAGCGGTTGCCCCTTAAAAGCTTGTTATTAAAAAATAGTGTAACTTCGGGAATAGGATAATTTGCAGCAACATAAAGCGCGTTGAGTAAATTTGCTTGACCGTCACTTCTGAGCTGCGCAAGAGGAATTTGTGAGCCAGTCACAATGACTGGTTTTTGCAAGCCTTCTAGCATAAATGACAAAGCGGATGCGGTGTAAGCCATCGTATCCGTACCATGCAAAATGATGAAGCCATCGTACGCTTCATAATTAGCTTGGATATCATCTGCTATTTGCTGCCAATCAGCAGGCTCCATGTCACTTGAATCTAATAAGGGAACATATTCATGAATCGTAAATTCTGGCATTTCTGCCCGGTGAAACTCTGGCAATTTACCGAGCGTTTCAGTCAAATAGCCGGCGGCAGGAATGTATCCTTTGTTAGAAGGCTTCATCCCAATCGTACCACCGGTATACGCGATATAAATATGTTTAGTCAATTGGCTCACAGCGCCTTAACATTAGCCAACAGTAAAGCCTGATGAGTATTCAATTGAGCATTGTCCTCCGCCTGTAATACGCCTACGCTAATCCATTGCAACCAAGCAGTTTTGGCGTCTAAACCTTGTTGCCCTTCTAACTTAGCGGCCAATAACTTGAGTTGAAGCGTTTTATTGGCTGGCGGCTTATCAGTGTCAAGCAACAACAGCAATGTCGTAAACACTTCGTCTCGCGATAAACCTTTGTAAAAAGAGTAAGCCTCTATCTTTCCCTCAACCGCATTGCGCACTTTTGATGGTAACTCACTCAAATTGTCTATGTTTTCTGGTGACGTCCATTGCTGCAAAAAATCAATGGTGTTTTGTAAACTCTCGATCGCACCTGCGCTATTAATGACATTAATTCTGTCATCAATTAGAGAGGCAACTCGAGACTTTTCAGCATTAAAGTCAGTAATAGCCTTGCGCCCAAGCGATCCAGTATCAATCATCATTTGTTGCACTTTCAGTTTAGTATCATTCAATTGCGCGATTGAAGAATCTTGAGCAACAACGGATTCAATATCTTTAATTTGTGTAATGAACTCCGTTAACTCAGCTAAAGCATTATCAGCAGCGCCTTTTTTTAGCGCTGACAGTTTGTTAAAAATGGCATCATTCGCATCCCTAAAATCTTGCCACAATTTATTGTCATGCTGCTTACCCGCAAATCCAATATTCTTCCAGTCTGCTTGACTTTGTTTTGCTTGCGCTGCGGCGCTTTGAATATCGTCCTCATTGATTAAGGCCGTGGTTTTATCAATGAGCTTTTGCTTACGTGCTCGATTGTCTTCGTAAAACGCATTTAGCTTGTCATACAATGGTGAAGAAATTTCGTTGAAGCTTTTGTTTAGCGCATTTTTATCTGAGTGATTGAGTATGCGAATCTTCCTAAATTTGCTGGTAAGCGCAGGCAGTGCTTTTGCCAATACCGTCACGTCGCCTTCTTGCATCAACACCTCAACATCTTTAATGATACTTCTGGCATTTTCCGCATTTTGATTGCGCTCTACCTCAAGTGCAGCGTAATATTCTCGACAGGGTAAAAACGCTTTTTCAAGTTGCTCGTCAAACGTAAGATTTAACTTGTCATCATCATCAGTATTAAGGCGACCTAAACTATTCCATTCTTGTCTTAGCTGCTTAATTTTATTGGCCCTATCAGGCGGCATAAGTGTTGTATCAGCGATGAGGTCTTCCACTTGAGTTAGCAGTTCTGGTTTTTTTGGCGTGGCAACGTACGATTGCCAATCCTTTAACTCAGACACTTTCTCTGCAAGTTCATCGTATTTACTTTGTAGGCTTCTTGTAGGTCGCTCAATATTTTGATAAAGACTTTGCGCATGATTAAACGTTGAAATGGCAGCTTTTAACTTTCCGTCAACGATTAAGCGGCTAATTATATTTAGCTTTGCAAAGCAACGCTTGCTCGCTTTTTCTTGTTGCGTTTTTAGCTCATTGAAATGCGCATTTATGTTTTTACTAAGTGCACGCCATTCTGAAAACAGTTTTTTGGAATGTTTATCAAGCTGCGCGAAATGTTTTTTAGCAAATGTAAACTCTTCGGATAACGCGTCTTGGGACATGTTTCCTTGTAAAAACTCATCCCAGGCTTTTGCGATAACTGCTAACTTGAGTTTGAGTGAATGATTTTTCTCTACCAACTCACCTAGGCTTTTTAATTGATGTTGATTGGTTTCTATTTGCTTGGACAATACTTTTAACTGTTGTCGGTGAGCACCAGTAGACGCCTCCGAAATGCGCAGCGATAACTTATCTCTGTTTACCGCAGCATCGTTCAACGAATTCGACAATAACTCAGATTGGATGTTAACCTCATCTTGTGAGTCTGCATCCAGTAAATAACTTACTTGGGTATTAATCTGCTCTAGCTGAGTAGCTAGTTCGCCAAGTAAATCAGTCGTCTCCGCCAATTCAACACTTTGCTCATACGCTGGCTTCAGGTCAATTAAGCGTTTTTCAACTTTAGCTTTCAAGTACAAGAATTTCTCAACAATTTCTGCACTTTGACGCTCATTTAAATAGTCGAATTTAGATTTAACTACTTCAAACTCACCAAGTAGCATTGTTTTTTGATCTGCGACATACAAATAATCTTGACTATCAACGAGCGCTAACAGGCGCGAGTTAATCAGCGTAGTTTCTTGCGCTACTTCCTGTGGAATCCGTGCACGTTTTGCGATTTCAGATAGCTTGTTGTCAACAATGTCTATTACCTGCTGGCCAGTCGCATTCTTACGTAAACGTTTTAAATCTTTTTCATCATCAAACTTTTCGACAATAAACGTCTGCTGCTCTTCGTCAGCTTTTTCGCGATAAAAACGCAATACATCGTTGCTATTGCCCAACTTAAATAAGGTGTCTAAATACAGCGTTTTGTTGTCCGCCAAACGAGGGCTATCCGTTAACATACGCTTTATTATTTCAGGATGCCGACTTTGTTTAACAAAATCCTCAAACAACACATCTGAAACATGCGCCTTATCTTCGAGTAAACGAGACGCCATCACCTTAGATTTGCTAGTGAGTACGTCGCTACCTTTAGCTTCATAGCTCTTCAACCACATGGTAAATTGGTCTAGTTTTTCAAGGGCTGCCAATTTAACACTCAAGTCCGCGTCGTTAAACGCTAATTCATGCAACCATTGCTTATTGCTATCATCTACAACGCTTACTTGCGAAATAGCTTCTTTGCGTTTTTCCGGTGATTTATGTTTGTGCTTTGGAACAAATAACTGCTTAAATATCATTTTTAGTAAACTTTGCTATAGGCGTTTGATTTGTCGCCTGTTGTTGTAATTCTTGCTTCAACTGGTGGCGAGACTTTTGGACTATCTCTCCGTCTTTACCCACAGTCATATGTTCATTGGAGTGCTCAATTCGAGCTTGGTAAAGCATAACTGCTTGCATTGAGTTCTCTTTTTGATCTTCACTAAGGCGATCACCATTCGGCCACTTTCCTGTTTCAACTGCCTGCAGAAGATTTTTATAAATCTCCGGCGTCATAGAATCTACTAGTTGTTCAAGTTGCATTTTTACTACCTATATACGCTTACTTTCTCTTTGCTAACGCAATGCGCGCTCGGTTAACGCCATACCAAATAAATCCGATAGTAGTCACCGCAACAGACGCATTGAACATCATCATACCCGAGTCACTATTTTCAAAATCACCTAAAAACGTAAAATAAGCACCAATTAAAAATAGAACGATCGCCATCATCGATTGATTCTGGAGCTTTTGAAGATTCTTGTATTTCTCGAAGTTTGCTTTGCGCTGAATATCCTCAGCACTTGCGTCGCCAAAATTTAAATTGCAATGTTGGCACTGTTTTGCTTTATCGGAAATTGGTTTGCTGCATGATGGACAACTCGTTATCGCCATTTTTTACTCCTAACAAAAAGGCTAAGTTATTTCCCTAGCCTTTTTGTTTATCAAATTTTACCTGTTACTGCCGTTAAGCAACCACTATTTATTTATTCTTTGCCAGTACTCGTTAACGGTTTCTTTCATTTCTTTATGTAATACCATTATCCCAAATAAATTGGGTAAGGTCATCAACACAATAGCTACCGCTGACAACGCCCAGACGAGCGTTGTATCGGATACAGCAGCCCAATAAAAACCCGCCACATAAATGACACGGTAGGGCATGACAGATTTTGGCCCCAACAAATAGGTCATTGCCCTATCGCCATAATATGACCACGCAATTGCGGTTGAAAATGCAAACAGCAGAAGTCCAATAGATACAATGTATTGACCAAAATCACCAAAGAAGCCTTTGGTAAACGCGATGGCAGTCAACGGTGCAGAATGCACTAAGGAATCACCTTGTACAACAATATTTTCTCGCTCAATATCACCGTCAATGACGGTCAAAGTGCCAGAAAAAAGATCATCTGTTGAACCAGCATAATACCTGACATTCTCAGCTAACGAACGCGCATTAATTAAGGTATAACCACCCGTAACCGCTGTGCCATTGACAACATTGATTTCACCCGAATAAGGCTCAATAGTCGTACCATCCAATTTATTCAAATACTTATAAAGATTCTGCGTATCTTCAGGCACATCTTCTTTGTACTCGCCCTGCAAGAAAACCATGTCTGAACGGTCGAATATGTTCTCGTGCTTTTGCTGCCAAACGCCAGACGACAAAATAACTAAGCCTGTAATAGTACAAATAATTATAGTATCGATGAACGGCTCTAAAATTGACACCATGCCTTCAGATACAGGCTCTTTGGTTTTAGCCGCAGCATGCGCAATGGGCGCTGAACCTTGACCTGCTTCGTTGGAAAACAAACCGCGATTAACCCCACGGTTAAACGCGTAAGCAAAGGTCGCTCCTAAAAAGCCACCGACAGCTGCAGACCCAGTAAATGCATCACTTATCACAGATACAAATGAAGGGACAATGTTTTCTACGTTAGCAAAAATTACCGCAAATGCACCGACAAGATAAATAACCGCCATGACAGGCACTATTTTAGACGTTACTGCGGCGATACGTTTAATGCCACCCAATATAACAAGACCAAGCAAGACAGCTAATACACCACCAACGATTTGAGGCGAGAATCCAAAAGTAGCTTCGATACTTGTCGCAATACCATTACTTTGAGGTAAATTCCCCGTGCCAAAAGAAGAGATAACGGTGGCAATGGCAAAAATGACTGCTAGCCACTTCATATTTAGCCGCTTGTCCATGTAATACATAGGACCACCGGCCATTGTGCCGTCTTCTGTTTTGTCTCTATATTTATGCGATAAGGTCACTTCAACAAATTTGGTCGTCATACCAAAAAATGCCGTCGCCCACATCCAAAAAAGTGCAGCGGGACCACCAAGAAAAATAGCTAAGGCGACACCAGATATATTACCCGTTCCGACCGTACCAGAAAGCGCGGTTGCTAATGCCTGAAAATGTGTTGTATCGCCTGGATCGTCAGATTTATCATATTTACCAGTAACGACTTTCCACGCATGTTTGAAATATCTTATCTGCGGAAATTTAAGGTATATGGTAAAAAATACGCCAACACCTAATAGCACATAAGGAAACCAAGGAGCGCTCCCTAAATATCCATCTAATAAATTAAAAAAGTCGAGCAATGCATCCACAACATGTTTCCTTATTGTTTTTATTTGTTATTTTTGTCAATTTTAATATGTGTTCTTTGTCCAGAGTTCTCACTAGGGGCTTTATCTCAAGTCATCTACTACTGCGCGGATTGCGACAAGCAAATCTTCACCCAACTGCATACTTCGTGCAGGAGACCAACCGTAACTCGGATCAGGTAATTCAATATTATCTTTAAATGGCATTTCAAGTGTATAAGCAAGGCAATCAAACCGTTGTCCGACCGCGTTGCATGCAACTGTCATATTTGCTTTGCCGGGTTTATCTTTTGGGTAACCATGCACATCCTGAAACTCTGGTGTGGTAGCCGTAAACGCCTTTTTAAATGTATTTTCTAGTGCCGCGATTCTGGGGGAGTAACCTGGATTGCCCTCAGTACCAGCAACAAAATTATACGGTAAGGCCTCATCACCATGAATATCTAAAAATAAATCGACGCCAACGCTGTCCATCTTCGTAAGGGTATAAAATACCTCTGGACTATTAACTTGGCAGGGGGCGGCCCATTCTCGATTAAGATTTCTACCGACGGCGTTGGTACGTAAATGTCCTCTAACACTCCCATCCGGATTCATATTTGGAATAACATAAAAAACATTGTCTTCCAGTAACTTGCGAGCAACGCCATCATCTTCATCCAACAATCGATTTAACAGGCCTTCAACCAACCACTCAGCCATCGTCTCACCGGGATGTTGCCGAGCCGTTATCCAAATCTTGTTTTTTGATGTTTTTTTGCCATGTTCATTGTTACCGTTGTCACTAAGCTCATTACTATGCGTCTCATCACCAATAATCAGGAGATTCATTTCACGACCATCAATAGTTAAGCCTAACAACTCATGTTTGCATTCAAGTGCCATTTGAGCACTTGCAATGAGGCTTTGATGACGCTCGTAGCTATAGGGCGCAAAATACGCAATATAAACTGCTTCATACTCTGGCGTAAAATCAATGATTAAATTGCCACCATCAAAAGTAGTGTCGACTCTAAACCACTCTTCTCGGTCGTAAGACGCAACGGCCTGATAATTTTCCCAACCATCAGGATACGCTGAATTAACTAAACCCGTTATTCGGATAATGTGCTCTACAAACGGTGAGCTATGTAATTTGAAATGAAACCATTGGTAAAAATCAGACTGTGCATCGTTACGAATGGACAAGACAATGTCTTTTGGGCTTTCAGCGCTGATAACTTGAATATTTCCGCTATCAAACTGGCTATTTATTATCATTTTTATTTGCCTGAATGCGTACTTTGTTTTCACATATTACCAGACATCATGTGATGCTCAAATAAATTATATTTTGCACCAAATAATGGTGTTTATTCATCCTCACTTTTAAAAGACAAAGACACTGAGTTTACACAGTAACGCTTGCCTGTTGGCGCAGGGCCATCTTCAAACACATGACCAAGGTGTGCATCGCACTGTTTACATAAAATTTCGACACGAGACATGCCTAAACTATTGTCTTCCTGATACACCACATTGCCGTTATCTGTTTGCTGAAAAAAGGATGGCCAACCACAACCTGAATCAAACTTAGCATCAGATGAAAACAAAAGTGCATTGCAACATTTGCAATGGTAATCACCATTTTTCTTAAGATTCAGGTATTTTCCGGTATAAGGGCGTTCAGTGCCCTTTTGTCTTGTAACGCGATATTCCTCTTCTGTCAGCATTTCTTTATATTTATCTTGCATACTATTCCTTACATGCTGTTCCTTGAATAAGTAATTAAATTTGGTCGCCATTTTAAGTGCGTTCATTCTTTTAAAAATAGTCTGAAACTGCGTGCTGGCATCGTAAATACCGGCGAAACTTTCATTTTTGAGATGCCGCTAACAAATTCATCTATGCAGCCGTTGCTAGTATCCAGTTTACACACCCATGCTCTATTAGAAATGTTTTTGTTTTTAATCGCAGTGCGACTCAAAACAGGCAAATGGTATTTCTTGTCAGTATCAGCACTGTTGTAGCAAAACACCCACTCTTGTTCATTGTGCTCGACCGTTGCAATAATATGCAAAGCAAAACAATGATGCTCATGATTTACCCAATCAATATCCGTCTTATGGCTGCCATCTGTACGATACCAATCTGCTAGCGCAATATTCACATTATTATCAAATTGATCATCTGAAAAACTCATGCATTGCAACATGGGATAACGCTGTCTTAACTGAATTACGTATTGGCAATACGCTAAAAAACTTTGTTGGCGTTCACCCAATTGCCAGTCTAAATAATTAATTTCATTGTCCTGACAATACGCATTATTGTTTCCATGCTGCGTTTTACTTAATTCATCACCCGCAAGTATATGCGGCGTACCTTGGCTCAAGACTAAGGTAGCAAATAAGTTCCTCTTTTGCTGGTAACGCACGTCGTTAATATCATTGTCATCCGTTAGGCCTTCTACACCATAATTTGCAGACAAGTTATGGTTATGTCCATCTCTATTGGATTCGAGGTTGGCTTCGTTATGTTTATTTTCGAAGCAAACTAAGTCATGTAAGGTAAAGCCGTCATGATAAGTAATGTTATTAATACTCGAATGCATCGGTCGTTTCGTTTTAACAAACACGTCACGTGACCCCATAATACGCGTCGCGAAATCCCCTTTAACACCTTTATCGCCGCGCCAAAATGCCCTTGTTGAATCTCTAAATTTATCATTTACTTCCAACCAATGTGCAGGAAAATGCCCTAGCTGGTAACCGCCCGGGCCAATATCCCAAGGTTCAGCAATCATTACTGCCGACTTTAAGATTGGGTCTTGCTCAATTATTTTAAAAAAACCGGCGTTCTTTCGATACTCAAAGGTTTGTCTACCAAGCGTTGCAGCCAAATCAAACCGAAAACCTGACACGCCCATTTCACTTACCCAATATCGCATGGCATCCAAAATTAAATTAAGCATGTATGTATCAGAAACTTGAACCGTATTGCCACAACCAGAGTAATTGGTGAAATTGACGCTATCAGACTCATCATGTTGCTCAAGTAAGTACGCGTGAGACGTGCAAAACCCCTTAAAACTTATAATAGTGCCAGAGTCTCCAGCCTCTGCAGTATGGTTAAACACCACGTCCAAAATAACTTCAAGGCCTGCGGTTCTGTATGCCTTAATCATTTCACGACATTCAGTATAAGCATCGCTGTATGCGTATCTAGGTTCAGCACTAAAGAAGTTAACAGGATTGTAACCCCAATAATTTGTCAGTTCTTTGCCGTTTAAAAAAGGTTCTGGCATGAACGCCATCAGTGGCAAAAACTGTACACTTGTCACACCTAATGATTGAATGTGCTTAATTACTGACGGATGGGAAGCTCCCAGATACGTGCCTCGAATATCATCCGGGACCTCAGGGTGTAATTTTGACAAACCTTTCACATGCGCTTCATATACAACACGTGCTTTAGCGTCGACCGCTTGGGGGCGCGAAATCAGACGATGAGGCACCTTATGCTCATCGTCATCAACAATGACACACTTTGGTATCATATGGCAGCTATCGCCTGCGTACAAATCTTCGTCCCAGTGCAATGGTCGAGTTAATTTTTTTGCATACGGGTCAATAAGTAGTTTATCAATGGTGTTATTTACTAGGTTTCGGCGCGTTTTCGTTGCCACTCTGTACCCGTAATAGTGACCAACTGAAGCGCCTTTTATAAAACCAAACCATTTAGACTGAATACGCTCTTTAAGCTGTATTCTCTGAATTTCTTCTTCATTTTCATCAAAAAAACAAAGATAGACTGACTCTGCATCAGGGCAATAAATCGAAAAATTACAACCCTCATCATACACCGAGACGCCATATGGTTGCATTTGGCCTTTTTCTAAGGAGAACATAGAATCCACATTTGTTTAGGTAATTGTCAAAGATTTTCACGTGCTTATCATTGATAGATAAACACGTATTAGTCTAATAAGCTCTGCGAGCTTAGTCTAAGGCTAGCATGATTGTCGCTAAAGGAGGAATATTTACTTCAATAGAATGTTCTTGCCCTTGCCAAGCTTGATTGATAGATCTCACTTTATCAGCAGTATCAAAGTTGCTGCCGCCAAACTCAACCGCGTCGGTATTTAAAATTAACGTATAATCACCACTTGACGGCGCGCCAATTTTACATGATTCGTGCGGGACAGGTGTAAAATTACAAATAACAATCACCGCTTGTTGATGTTGCTTATCAAAACGTACAAACGCCAAAATTGATTGTTCTTCATTATGTAAATCTAACCATGTAAACCCTGAAGGTTCATGATCACATTCATATAATGCAGGATAGCTTGTATAAATCGAATTTAAGGTTTTATATAGGGCTTGAATGCCTTTATGAGACGGATATTTAAGTTGCGGCCAGTCGACTTGCGTGTCGTGATTCCACTCTTTCCATTGTGCTATTTCGCTACCCATAAACTGTAGTTTCTTACCTGGATGCCCAAACATAAAACCAAAATATGCCCGTAAGTTAGCAAATTTTTGCCAATCATCTCCCGGCATTTTTTGAATCATACTGCCCTTACCATGAACAACCTCATCGTGTGAAATTGGCAATACAAAATTTTCATCATACGCGTACACCATACTAAACGTCAGATCACTGTGATGATAGCGGCGATATGCAGGATCTTTAGCGATGTAAGTCAAGGTATCGTGCATCCATCCCATATTCCATTTAAAACCAAAACCTAAACCTCCACTAGATACTGGTTGAGATACTCCCGCAAATGAGGTCGACTCTTCGGCAATTGTGAGCGCCTTAGGGTACTTGGCATAAACTTCTGAATTCACCCACTGCAACAAACTAATCGCTTCATAGTTATGATTTCCACCATCAACGTTGGGAACCCATTCACCCTCTTTTCTTGAGTAATCCAAATAAAGCATTGACGCGACAGCGTCGACACGAATGCCGTCTACATGGAACTTATCAAACCAATATAGCGCATTGGCCACTAAAAATTGTCGCACAGTATCTTTGCCAAAATCGTATATGCAAGAATTCCAATCGGGGTGCCAACCTCTACGAGGGTCTTCATATTCATAGACAAACGAACCATCAAATCGTGCTAAACCGTGCCCATCCGCAGGAAAGTGCGCAGGTACCCAATCAATAATGACGGCAATATTTTCTTGGTGACACTTATCCACAAAGTATTTGAATCCGTCAGGCCCTCCAAAGCGACTTGTTGGCGCAAATAGTCCAACAGGTTGATACCCCCATGAGCCATCAAAAGGATATTCCGATACGGGCATGACTTCAATATGCGTAAACCCCATTTCACATACATACGACACTAAATCGTCCGCCAATTCTCGGTAACTAAAATAGCGTCGTTCAGCTTGCTCAGGCCGTTTCCAAGAGCCCAGCTGCACTTCATATATACTCATAGGTGAGGAGTAATGATTGACAACGCCCCTTTGTTGCCATGCGTCGTCATGCCACACATATTGTCCATGGTCGTAAACGACTGAACAGTGCGACGGAAATTGGTGGTGATGAAAACCCACCGGATCCGATTTGTCTGGCAATTCATTACCTTCGCTATCACGAATAGCAAACTTATATTCTGCACCGACTTCAACATTGGGCACAAATAACACCCAATAACCAAGCTCAGTGCGTTGCATTGGATGTAAATATTTTTGCCAATGATTAAAACTGCCAAAAACAGACACAGAGCTTGCGTTTGGCGCAAAAACCGAAAACCTTACACCGGCTATGCCGTTTTCGGTTATTTTGATCTGTGCACCGGCTTGTTGGTATATGTTTTCTGGGGCGTGGTCTATAAAATGTACGGCGTGATAGGCTTCATCCGTGAACTGGTATGGGTCGACATAATCAAATTGACCGCTATCACTTTTGGCACTCACAGTATAAGGCGTTTGGAACTTATTTGGTTTACATCTGGCAACAAAAGCCCCATCGCCGACATCTTCCGCAGTGGCAATCAATTGGCCATCTGGCCCGAGGATTTGCACATCTTGTGCAGTTGGAACAAACACTCTGACAATCACTTCACCATCAATTTCATGATGCCCTAAATACGAAAACGGATAAGTACAGCGGCCTTCTCTTATTTGTTGTTCCAACAGCATATTGTCTCCGGTTATGATTGGCTGGCACCTATACGTTTGTGCGTGATTGCCTTCGCCAACGATTGAATATCTGCCCGCGTAAAAATATCTTCAAGATTGTGACTGAGTTTACGCTTCCAATTAGGATATTCTTTAAACGTACCAGGTATATTAACTGGCTTTTCCATTTCAAGCCAATCTTCAAGCTGTAAACTAAGCAATGCACTCGAACCGCCTGCCATATGTGTTTGCAAGCCGTGATTAAGAGACTTATTCATGCCCACATAATGCACATCTCTGCTGATATCATCACCTATAGAACCATGCCCATGCAAGGTATTTAAAATTTGCTGCTTGTTATCATGTCTATCTGCATACAGGGTCGCCAACACATCCTCATCTGGATATAGACCAACGTCCTTGCCAAGTACCAAATCGTCGCAGTGCCAAAAGCCAATCAACGTTGGCATATCGTGTGTCGTCAGCGTCGCCATAGATTGTTCTGGATAATGTGAAGGAGAGAAAAAGCCGCCGTCTTGCGCTTGTTCAAAAAAGAATACTCGATAAGAATACATGCCATTTTCTTGCAACTTCGTGCGTATTGAATCTGGCACCGTCCCTAAATCCTCACCAATCACTAAACTCTTATTGCGCTGACTTTCGAGTGCCAAAATTGCCAATAAATCATCGACAGGATAGTTAACGTAAGCGCCATCGTTTGCGTCATCATCTTTGTGCACCCACCAAAGTCTAAGTAAAGCCATTACGTGGTCAATCCGCAATGCACCTGACGCATGCATATTTGATTCAAATAGATCAATAATTGGCTGATAAGCTTGCTGATATAATGCATCTGGATCCATTGGTGGCAAGCCCCATTTCTGCCCTAAAGGCCCCAAAATATCTGGCGGAGCACCAACACTGACATCCGTACAATAAAGTGATTGGTTACCCCATATTTCAGCACTTCCTTCACTTACACCCACCGCTAAATCTCGATATAAACCAATAGACATACCAGCGTCTTTTGCCGCTTTACTAGCGGCTTCAAACTGTAAAGATGCTTGCCATTGTAAAAATTTATAAAAATCGACCTGATGCGCATGTTTTTTAGCAAAGCGTCTTACTGCGGGTAAATGTGCTTCTTGATACCCATCAGGAAACACTGGCCACCCCCAATGCGCTTTGCCTTTATTTTTAAGCTCCATCTGCAAGGTTTCAAATACAGCGAGGGTATGTAAACTATCACCTCCTGCCGCAACAAATTCGTCAAAGGCTTTCTTTTGTTTACTATTTTTACTGAAATATTTTTCTGAATAGACGTCAAAAACTTTACCTAGCACCGCTAGTTTTTGCGCTGCCACGCCCTCGTAATCAACAAAATCCAATGCTCTTAACGATACTAACTTTGCTGCAACATCATTTTCAGTCATGTATGATTCAACGCTTGAGCTATCAAAACAATCAATACTTTCAACGTCAATATACAAATAGTTCAGCCAACGTCGAGAACTTGGGCCATAAGGACTACAAGTATCAGGGTCTGCTGCATAAAGTGAATGTATCGGATTTAAACCAACAAAATCAGCGCCTTGTTTTGCCGCATTATTCACTAAAAAAATGAGATCAGAAAAGTCACCAATGCCCCAATTACGCTCACTTTTCAAACAATAAAGCTGAACACTCAAGCCCCACATTTTTTTTCCGCTAGCAATGTCGTCAGGAATGAAGCAAGACTCTGGAGCAACAATAAGGCGACTAGCGGCAACGTTTTTTCTGCCTTTAGTTAAACTTAATTGGTGATAACCTTCAGTAAATACCTCATCAACTGCTACCAAATACTGCTGATACTCAATATCCTCAACCGCTTGAGAAGCCACTAAAGTGCCTTCAGAGGGTAAAAATTTTATTTTGTGTTCAGCACCACTTTCTGTTGTGATTTTAAGCGTATGCTCGGCGGTAGCATCGGCGATAGATACTCGTATCGGGATACAAATATCGTTGTTAGTTCTAAACACATGCACTGGGTTTAAGCCTTGTAACCACTCGCTAGTGGCTTCATCATGAAGTTGATGTTGCAAACTAGATTCGTCCCGCATGTCGTAACCCATTGCTTGGAGCAGTTTTATCTGATTTTTTACTGCAATCTTTGCGGGCTTACCCCAAGCATCAATAAAGTCTGATCCAATACCTTTATAGTTGACCAACTCTCTTACCAATTCTTCTGAGCAATCTTCAGCAGGTGTTTGAGCGGCACAGTCGATCATTTTATTCATAATATGTTCCTGAAATCAGGTACCGGTTGAATAATTTTCCAGCACATTTTCTAAATTGATTAACATTTTTGTAACGCTGCATTATTCACTATGCGCGGCCGAAGCCAAGTTGAATACGTTTGCAATTCCTATTTATCCACTAAATCTGTAATTTAACAACAATAAATGCGGTTTGTTTTGCAATTTGTCACAATTTTCTGCATAATTTTCGTAATTAAATTACACGCACAACGCAAGCGAGGATTAAATGGCAATTAACGTAGGAATTAACGGATTCGGGCGCATAGGGCGCTTTGTTTTACGTGCTGCAGCGGGACGCTCAGACATAAATGTTGTAGCAATAAATGATTTGTTAGACGTTGATTACATCGCATACATGTTAAAGTATGACTCTACTCACGGCATCTTTGATGGCACTGTTGAAGTTGTTGATGGAAACTTAGTAGTAAATGGCGCAACAGTACGTGTTTCTAGCGAACGTAACCCTGAAGATCTTGCTTGGGGAGATGTGGCAGTAGATGTTGTTGTTGAATCAACGGGCTTATTCTTAACAGAAGAAACAGCGCAGAAGCACATCAAAGCAGGTGCGAAAAAAGTGGTGATGTCAGCGCCATCTAAAGACCACACACCAATGTTCGTGATGGGTGTTAACCACGAAAGCTATGCTGGTGAAGCGATTGTGTCAAATGCATCATGTACAACTAACTGCCTGGCGCCATTGGCAAAAGTGTTACACGATACTTATGGAATAGTTGATGGCCTAATGACGACTGTTCACGCGACGACAGCAACTCAGAAAACAGTTGACGGCCCTTCTGCTAAAGATTGGCGCGGTGGTCGTGGTGCGATGCAGAACATCATTCCATCATCAACTGGGGCAGCTAAAGCAGTTGGCAAAGTCATTCCTTCCTTACAAGGCAAGTTAACGGGTATGGCTTTCCGCGTACCTACTGCAGACGTTTCTGTTGTTGATTTAACCGTTAACTTAGAAAAATCTGCGAGTTATGAAGAAATCTGTGCAACACTTAAAGCTGCATCTGAGAACGAGTTAAAAGGTATTCTTGGTTACACTGAAGATGCGGTTGTTTCTCAAGATTTCATCGGTGACAAACGTTCTTCTATCTTCGACGCTGATGCTGGCATTGCATTAACCGACAACTTCGTAAAAGTAGTGTCTTGGTATGACAATGAAATTGGCTACTCGAATAGAGTACTAGACTTGGTTGCTCATATTAGTAAGTAACTTACGTTGGTATTTGCCAATAGATAGTTTTATTTGGAAGCGGCGAAAGCCGCTTTTTTGTTGCTCATCATTCCGGAAATTAACACGCATGAACTTCACTGACTATAAAAGCGTTTCTGTCATTACGTATAAAAACACACCGTGTATTCAAATAAAAAATGCCAACGCCGAGGCACTACTATCATTGTTTGGTGGTCATTTACTCAGCTTTACACCGACAAGCGTAAATGAAAATATACTATGGCTAAGCGAAGAAGCTATTTTTGATGAAAAGACGGCAATACGAGGTGGCGTACCAATATGCTGGCCTTGGTTTGCCAACTTACGTTCCGGCGATGATATACCTGCCCATGGTTTTGTGCGTTCACAAGCTTGGCAACTGATCGCAATTGAAGAAAAATCGGACGCTGCGGAAATCACAGAAACAACACTAACTCTACAACCTGAAACGCTTAGTTTGTACAACACTTCTGCACATTTAACCGTACGCTTAGTCGTCACTATTTCAAAAGATTGCAAGATTAGTTTAATTTCAAGTAATACAGGCAATACACCAATATCTATTACCCAAGCCTTACACTCGTATTTTAATGTGAAAGATATCACAACAGCGCAAATTGACGGTGTTACATCTAATTATTACGACAAGGTCGTTGATACCCATGGCAATACGCCTTCCCTACCGTATAAATTTGAGTCCGAAACCGATCGAATTCATGTTGCAGAAGTAGATACTTCAACCAATTCGCAGACAGTGACCATAAGAAGTCATAACAATTTTGATATAAACATAGGGCAATCTGGTCATGACAGTATCATCGTTTGGAATCCCTATATTGATAAGAGCAAATCGATGAAGGATATGGCTGATAACGGTTATGAGACGATGCTTTGCATTGAAGCGGGGAATACTGAAGGCACTATCGTAGACGCGCATAGTTCAGTAGAAATATCTCAGTGGTTTAGTGCAAAAACACGCTAGCATCAAAAAACGGGGCTAAGCCCCGTTTTTTAGCAACAATATAAAATTAAAGTGCGACGGCTTCTTTTGCTAACTTCGTAAGCACAGCCCACTCTTTATTTTCAATTGCGTCGTTCGGGGCTACCCAAGAACCGCCACAACATTTAACATTTTTAAGCGCTAAATATTCTTTGTAATTACCTGGACCAATACCACCCGTTGGGCAAAATACTGTATTGGGGAATGGTCCACCGATAGACTTAAGCGCTTTGACACCGCCGGCAGCTTCAGCTGGGAAAAATTTTAGATGATCATAGCCAGCATCATTTGCTCGCATTAGATCAGAAATGTTAGAAACTCCGGGTATTAAAGGTATAGAACCTTCTTTACCTGCTTTTAACAAGTCAGCCGTTAAGCCTGGGCTAATGGCAAATTTAGCGCCAGCATCAGTTACCGCTTTTAGTTGCTCTCTATTGGTTACCGTACCTGCACCAATATAGGCTTCTGGAATTTCTTTCGCAATAAGTGCAATGATATCCATGGCAGCGTCAGTACGAAGAGTAACTTCAAGTACATTAATACCACCTTTCATCAAGCTTTCTGCGATCGGCAAAGCGTCTTCTACTTTGTCTATTACCAATACTGGTACCACAGGACCTTGACTAAAAATTTCTTCTGAACTGTATTTCCAGTTATTCATGATCTAGTCTACTCTGTAAATGTTGTTGTAAATAAGCTAACGTCCCTAACAATCCATGGTCAGGTTCGTTAATTAAAAATGTAGGAATATCTTTTACATAGTTTGAAAAGCTACCTTTGTTTTCAAACGCCGCTCTAAATTCGCTATTTATAAAGAAATCTGTGATACGAGAAGTGATTCCACCAGCAATAAAAACGCCGCCGGTCGTACAAAGATTTAATGCAAGGTTTCCCGCAAAACTTCCCATTGCTTTGCAATAAAAGCTCACCGCATCATAAGCAACTTTATCTTCTTTTTGAACACCCGCTGCTGTTACCTCATGCGGCTGAGTATAGCGAGGACTGATGCTATTGTGATCACAAAGTGCTTGGTAGGTATTGACAATACCACGCCCAGAAAGCAACTCTTCTGCCGACACACGCCCTAACTTATTGGTCAAATAACGCCATACCACAATACCTGTTTCGTCTGTTGGGGCAAAATCTACATGACCACCTTCGCCATTAAGCGTTTGCCAACCACTAGACGTCCACGTGATATGTTCAACACCGAGACCTGTGCCAGGACCGAATACAGCAATGTTGCCCTTCTCTATCGCTTTACCACCACCCACTTGAATGATTTGTTTATCTGACAAATGAGGTAAGGAAAAAGCAATCGCGGTATAGTCATTGATAACAAATAGTTTTTCTAGGCCAAGCGCCTCAGCAAGTTCAATTTTTGAAAATGACCAACTATGATTGGTCATCGTCACAGTATCTTTATCGACAGGACATGCTATCGCAATGCACCCAGACGTGAAAGATTGTGTAATTGTGTCATTTTGAAATGACACAATCGCATCTTTAATCGTCTCAAAATCTTCACATAAATATTTTTTTACTTGTAAAATTTCACCATTTTCTACCACAGCAAGACGTATATTCGTACCGCCTACATCCGCAATGAACTGTTTAGTGCTGATACTCATGTAGATTAACCTTGCTGTTCAAAAAACAAGGAACAAGCACCCTCTTCCGCGCCAGTCAATGTTGAACGCATGCCAGCAAACAACTCTCGCCCCATACCTACGTGGCTGTCAGACAAGTCGACAACAGTGGCATCTCTCGCAGCCAAAACATCCTCAGATACATGCAAGGTCATGCTGTTAGTCGACGTATCTATCTCTATAATGTCGCCATTTTGCACTTTGCCGATCAAGCCGCCTTTATAGGCTTCAGGCGTTAAATGAATAGCAGCAGGCACTTTACCAGATGCGCCAGACATACGCCCGTCAGTGACCAATGCAACTTTATAGCCTTTATCCTGAAGCACACCTAAGGGTGGCGTTAAGCGATGTAGTTCAGGCATGCCAATAGCCGCAGGACCTTGGAATCTTACAACTACTACACAATCTTTGTTTAACTCACCAGATTGAAATGCTGCGTCTAACGCATACTGATCATCAAATACAACAGCAGGCGCTTTGATATGACATTCAGGTTCACGTAACGCAGATGTTTTAATAACTGAGCGACCTAAATTACCTTTAAGTACGGATAAACCGCCATCAGGCTTAAATGGTTTGTCAGCAGAAGCTAAGACTTCAGTATCGAAAGAGGTTTGAGGGCCATCTTCCCAGACAAGATCACCGTCTTTGAGTTTCGGTTCTTTGGTATATGCGTCCAAACCGTCGCCACAAATGGTTTTTACATCATTGTGCAATAGTCCAGCATCTAATAACTGTTTGAACAACAATGACATACCGCCTGCAGCCGTAAAGTGATTAATGTCAGCAGAACCATTAGGATAAATACGTGTTAACAGTGGCGTCGCACTAGAAATATCAGAAAAATCATCCCAATTTATAATTAAGCCAGCCGCCCTCGCCACTGCAACCAGGTGCATTGTGTGATTGGTTGAACCACCCGTAGCCAACAAGGCAACGATGCCATTCACCATCGATTTAGCATCCACAATGTGACCAATCGGGGTGTAACTCGTCCCTAAATCAGTCAGTCGAGTCACTTGTTTTGCTGCCGCTATAGTTAACTCATCTCGCAATTCAGTGCCCGGATTAACGAAAGAAGCACCAGGCAAATGTAAGCCCATGACCTCTACCACTAATTGATTACTATTTGCTGTGCCATAAAAGGTACAAGTACCAGCAGAGTGATAAGATTGAGATTCGGCTTCTAATAAGGCATCACGTCCTACCTTTCCTTCAGCAAACTGTTGCCTAACGCGTGCTTTTTCTTTGTTTGGCAAACCTGATGGCATAGGGCCAGCGGGGACGAATATTGTTGGCAAGTGCCCGAAGCTTAGGCCTCCAAGTAGCAAGCCAGGCACGATTTTGTCACAAATACCAAGCATTAGAGCGCCATCAAACATATTGTGACTGAGGCCAACGGCCGCACCCATCGCTATGTTGTCTCTACTCATTAATGACAATTCCATACCAGCATTGCCTTGAGTAACGCCGTCACACATTGCAGGAACACCGCCTGCAAATTGTGCAACGCTCCCAACGCTGGCGATAGCGTCCTTTAATATTTGAGGATACGTTTCATAGGGTTGGTGAGCACTCAACATGTCATTGTAAGAAGAAACGATAGCAATATTCGATTTAATCATACTGCGTAAATCAGACTTTTCTTCTTTTCCACACGCAGCAAAGCCGTGGGCTAAGTTACCACATGAAAGCGTACCGCGATGAGGCCCTTCTCGTCTCGCTTTTTCAATTTTAGCTAAATAATCTGCGCGAGTACCCTTACTGCGTTCAATAATACGGTCAGTTACTTCTTGGATAATAGAATTCATGATTAAGGCGCCCACATTAAGAGTAAATCAGTGTTATCAGCGACTGCTTTTATCGGTTTTTCTAGCGCAGTATGTTTCGCTAAGGCTTCATCGAGGACCATCTTTTTTGCATCACTAGTAATGTGTAAATATACATTTGAGGCACTCACAATACTGGCTAACGTCAACGACATGCGTTGATGAGGCGCTGTTGTTGGTTGAGTTGCAATTACTGACTCAACTTTGTCAAGTCTAAGGCCTTCCTCTAGTTCTTTGCTACAAGGAAAAAGAGACGCAGTATGACCATCGCCTCCCATACCGAGAATAACGACATCTAAAGGTAATTGTGCTTTAACTTTTTTATCTATTTCGGCTATTGCACTTTCAGCTGAATCAGCAGTTGTTTTAATCGATAAATAATTTGCTTTTGACGCTTCATTTTGCAATAAATTTTGTTTAACCAATGTTTGGTTACTGGCTTCACTACTGTCATCAACCCAACGCTCGTCTACAAGCATAACGGTAACATTTGCCCAGTCGACATCTGCATTTTGTGACAATATTTGAAATAAAGGTTTAGGTGTAGAACCGCCACTTACGGCAAACGTTGCTTTTCCATTTTTTGCTATGGCCGCATTTAATTGTTCAGCAATCTTTGCAGCAAACTGAGTATTTAGACTATCTTTATCGTTATATAAATTTTCAACTAAGGCCATTATCTTTTCTTCCTCGTCACTTTACCTTCATACCAACTTCTATTGTTACGAGCCAATAAGCCAATTGAAGAAACCGGCCCCCAAGTACCCGCTTGATATGGTTCTGGGCCTTCTGAACAAGTTTTCCAAGCATTTAAAATTGAATCAACATACTTCCACGCATGCTCAACCTCATCGCGACGAACAAAGAGCGCTTGATTGCCCAGCATTACCTCTAATAGTAGCTTTTCATAGGCATCTGCAATACGCATATCCGCGAATTCATCAGAGAAACTTAGATCAAGTTGCGACTTCTGCAAGCTCATATTACCGGAACTAGTTAACCCCGGGACTTTATTCATGACCGTAATTTGCACGCCTTCATCAGGCTGCAATCTTATAACGACCTTGTTTGGTGGTAATGAGGTAAAACTATCGCCAAACAAGTTATGCGGTTGACGCTTAAAGTATATGACAACTTCACTCACTTTACTGGGTAAACGCTTACCTGTGCGCAAGTAAAATGGCACGCCGGCCCAACGCCAATTGTCTATTTCAGCCTTTATCGCGACAAACGTTTCAGTCTTGCTTTTTAAGTTAGCGTCTGGCTCGTCAAGATAACCAGGTACTTCTTTACCTGCAACAAACCCACCACTGTATTGGCCACGTACTGTGTTTTCATTAATATTTGAGGAATCGATAGGCCTAAGTGATTTTAGTACCTTCACTTTTTCATCACGAATATTGCTTGCCGCCAAGGTTGACGGCGGCTCCATAGCAACTAACGACAAGATTTGGAGTAAATGATTCTGTACCATGTCGCGCATTTGACCTGCGTCATCAAAGTATCCCCATCGACCTTCAATACCCACAGATTCGGCAACCGTAATTTGCACATGATCGATACAATTGTGATCCCAATTTGTTGCAAAAATTGAATTGGCAAAACGAAGCGCGATTAGGTTTAGTACAGTTTCTTTACCAAGATAGTGGTCTATACGGTAAATTTGGCGTTCTTCGAAAAACTCAGCAACTTGGTCGTTAATCACCTTAGATGACGCTAGATCGTGGCCAATTGGCTTTTCTAGCACAACCCTTACGCTGTCATCGATAAGCTCTGCAGCATTCATACCACGACAAATGTCTCCAAAAATCGATGGCGGTGTTGCAAAATAACAAACCATGACACGATCGGCATTCACATGCTCAGATAACTTTGCATAATCGTTATGTGAACGCATGTCCACTTGCGCATAATCGAGACGCGCCACGAATTTTTCCCACGTATCATCGCAAAGGCTTTCACCAGCAAATTTAAGAAAATTTTCTTTAACTAATTCTGCATAACTTTCTGGCGTATGTTCTTGACGCGCAACACCAATGATTTTGGTGCCTTCGTGCAATAAGCCAGCTTTTTCAAGTTGATAAAGAGAAGGAAGAAGTTTTCGTCTTGCCAAGTCACCGTTGGTGCCAAACAAAACAAAATCGATAGGTTCATAATTGGTATCAGACGACATGTGCTGTGCCTCTTTGTAAAGATTTTGTATCTGCGTTGATTGCGCGTTAGTAAACTACAAATGTAGTAAAATTACAAATATTTCGATACTTGTATGTAACAAGTGAGTTATATAAATAATACGTAAAAAGTCAAAAAACTCAATCCAATGCATACGTATTAAATAAATAAACCTTTGATTTAGCATACATTAGGCACTATTATAAACACCTAATATTTGTGGGTGTTTTGCATATAAAATTCACTTTCAGTATTGAAATAATTTTGTTAAAAAGTTACAACATATGCAATACTAGCAATGATTATCCGTAATATTGTTACAAGTTGATAAAAATAACAACTGCATACAGCGTCTAACACATGAATATATTAGAAAAAATATCACTTGATATGGAAGAGTTCAGTAAGTCCGAGAAAAAGGTCGCTGAAGTCATCCTTTCAAACCCACAAGCGGCTATTCATTCAAGTATTGCTGCCCTTGCAAAAATGTCTAATGTCAGTGAACCGACGGTGAATCGTTTTTGTCGACGCCTTGACACCAAAGGCTACCCTGATTTCAAATTGCATCTTGCACAAAGTCTTGCAAATGGCACGCCTTATGTAAATCGTCACGTTGACGAATTTGACAGCCCCTTGGAATACACAAATAAAATATTCGAATCGACCATGGCCGCCTTAGAAGTGGCAAAACAATCCGTCGATATTGCAATGGTTAATCGCGTGGTAGATTTACTTACGCAGGCAAAGAAAATTTCTTTCTTTGGACTGGGCGCTTCTGCCTCGGTATGCGACGATGCCGTAAATAAATTTTTCCGTTTTAATGTACCCGTCATACATTTTGACGATATACTAATGCAGCGTATGAGCTGTATGAATTGTGATGAAGGCGACGTAGTGATTTTTATTTCGCACACTGGGCGTACCAAAAGTCTTGTAGATGTTGCCAATATTGCGCGAGAAAATGATGCCACGGTGATAGGTATTACGACAGAAGGGACTCCCCTGTCAAAAGCCTGTAACTATGTGCTGTCATTATCTGTGCCCGAAGATACAGATCTTTATATGCCAATGGCATCTAGGATAGCCCAACTCACATTGATTGACGTATTGGCAACAGGATTTACCTTACGCCGTGGAAACAAATTTAGGGAAAATCTCAAGCGCGTTAAAGACACGCTTAGAGGTTCTCGTTACAACCGACAAGAAAATAGCTAATAACCCACAACATTGAGACATAATATGACACGTCGCACAAAAATACTTGCAACTCTAGGCCCTGCAACTGACTCAAGCGAAATGATTGAAGCAATCATAGCTGCAGGTGCAAATGTTGTACGTATGAACTTTTCTCATGGTCAAGCTGAAGACCACATTGAACGCGCAAAACGTGTTCGTGCAGCGGCCAAGAAACTTAACAAATACGTTGGTATTTTGGGTGATTTACAAGGCCCGAAAATCAGAGTCTCTAGATTTAAAGAAGGATCGATAAAATTATCTATCGGTCAAAAATTCGTTCTAGACGCTGAATTGGGTAAAGATGATGGCGACGATCATGCAGTAGGCATTGATTATAAGGCCTTACCTGACGACGTAGAGAGTGGTGATATTTTGTTACTCGACGACGGACGTATTCAATTGCGTGTATTGGCCGTTGAAGGCCGCAAAGTGATGACTGAAGTTACTGTTGCAGGTAAATTAAGTAATAACAAAGGAATTAATCGCCAAGGTGGTGGACTGTCTGCTGAAGCGTTAACCGAAAAAGACAAACGAGACATTCATACTGCGGCAGCAATGGACGTTGATTATTTAGCCGTTTCTTTCCCGCGTTCTGGTGCAGATCTTGATTACGCAAGAGAGCTAGCGGTAGCAGCAGGCTGTCACGCTAAAATATGTGCGAAAGTAGAGCGTGCAGAAACCGTTGCAAGTGACGAAGCCATAGACGATATCATCATGGCATCAGATGCTGTCATGGTTGCACGTGGTGATCTAGGCGTAGAAATAGGTGACGCTGAATTAGTCGGTGTACAAAAGAAATTGATTAAGCGCTCTCGCCAGCTAAACAAAGTTGCGATTACGGCAACGCAAATGATGGAATCGATGATTGAAAGCCCGATGCCAACGCGCGCGGAAGTAATGGACGTAGCAAATGCTGTATTAGACGGTACGGATGCTGTCATGCTTTCTGCTGAAACAGCCGCAGGTTCTTTCCCAGTAGAAACGGTTGAGGCTATGGCGCGTGTTTGTGAAGGTGCTGAAAGCCACCCTAGTGTAAAAATTAGTAAGCATAGGGTAGACGATGAGTTTTCTAACGTCAGTGAAACCGTGGCAATGTCTGCAGTTTATGCGGCTAACCATTTAAATGACGTTAAAGCAATTGTAGGCTTAACTGAAAGTGGAAATACACCCAAGCTAATGTCGCGTATTACCACCACCCTACCTATCTATGCATTGTCTCGACACGCTAACACACTCAATTTAATGGCACTTTATCGTGGTGTTAAACCAGTATATTTCGATTCAATGGGTTGCCCTCCTGGTGGAGTCACTAAGGAAGTCATGTTGAAACTGAAAGAGATTGGCGCCCTTCAGCCGGGTGACAAGTTTATCCTAACTTATGGTGATACAATGGAAACTATTGGCGCAACTAACGTATTTAAGGTAGTTGCTGTTTCTTAACCTGGATTACTGTTTTTTTTAGGCCGCCTTTTGGCGGCTTTTTTATTGTTGACTGTTCTTACCGAAATTTTACCGATTGAACTAGGTTTCAAATCCTGACTTATTACGCTTATTTTCTAGGGAAAATTAAACTAATACCTTTACTAAATACGGGGTGAATAACTTGGTTATGATTCATATTGTATGATTCATGAAAAATGCTTAAATCATTAATGTTACGTTGTAATAACGCATTTTTGTAGTCCGCTACCTGTGGAGCTAAGCCCTGAAAGTTAGCCCCTGCTAGGACGAACACACCGGGGAAACTTATTTGATTACCATACACTTCGTCTTCTTGCTCTTTATATATACCCTCTTGATACCAGTATGCACCGTCAGCGGCAATGTAGTTTCTGAATAACCTAGGTAATTGTTCATTTACACTTCGTTTATCTCTGATCATTGCTGAGCGCACTAACAAACCACCATACGAATGTCCAAATAAAGTTCTCTGCTCTTCATCTATACGGTATAAAGACTGCAACTCTGGAAGAAACTCATGCTCGTAAAAATCTAAATAGGCGGATACACCAGGCTCTCTAAAATCTATTTCTCTTCGTCCATCAGGACCTTGTTCGATAGCAACAAATATCGCCTTTGTTTGATTAAGTTCGAGTTGTTTTGAAAATTCGATAAAACCGTAGTTTCCATCAGTTTTTATCACCAACGGGTAATCTTTAATATTGTCTTGATAGCCTTCAGGTAAATATACGTGATATTGGTAGGTAAAATTTAAAAGACTGGAAACAATCTGTATATTAGTATCGGTAGAGCCTTTTAATTGATATTCTGTCAAT
Source organism: Agaribacter marinus (assembly GCF_030160655.1). GTDB lineage: Bacteria > Pseudomonadota > Gammaproteobacteria > Enterobacterales > Alteromonadaceae > Glaciecola > Glaciecola marina. The sequence continues at coordinate 325,856 of NZ_BSOT01000005.1, read as the reverse complement.
GGTACCGTTGGCGCCACTTCAAACGTCCCAGACAACACTTGTTGCTGAATTTCCATTTGCCATTGGCCTGCATTATCTTCCAAGTAGGACATTTCTATATCGAACTTCACATCTGATTCAGTCAGGTGGGCTTCAATTTCTAGCACGCCATCTTCTGGATTTTGTATCGAGTACTCACCTTCATACTGCCATCCCAAATATTTATCATGCTGCAAATAAAAATGCAGAGAATTTCGTGCAGCACCTGAGTACAAAGTCCGAAACCTAAAATTCCCCTCTATATCCGGCATGATGTTTCGTAATAAGTTGATATCGCCTGTTTCTAATGCCATGGATATATAATGATTAGAAATGTTACTTGGAAATTTTAAGGCCTCAGCCTGTTCTTGTACTTCGTCAGTTTCTTCAATTGGCTCTGGTTTCACTATGGGTTCAGGCTCCACTATAGGTTCAGGTTTCGTATCAGTCCCCCCGAAACAGCCGATTAGTAGATAGCTAAAACAAATACTTAGAAACTTTGAACGCATAACAACCTCCTTTATTGATTGTAAACGCTACACACACGAAGCTTAAGCAATCGTAAAGCAGTTAGTGTGAATTAATTGTGAAGTGAGTGAATTATGAAGCCTAGGTAACTTACCAAAGCGCCTTTCAGAATCAGTATGTGGTCTATCGTCGTCTATAAGCAATTGCCATTTATGGGTATTTAATCACTACAAGGACTTATATCATTTAAAGGCTTCGTCGGGTTGTCTAAAAAATTAGCAACTAATGCGTCTGCACATTCATTCCCGTTCAGCACAGCGTGTGCTTCCTCCGGCCAAATTTTTAAATGTTGTATTTCGCCTTTATGTGGCAGTTCGTTATAAAACTCTTCAGCCCAATACGAAGGAGTGGCGATATCTAAAGCACCAGCGAGTATTAAAATGGGCATTTCTAACGTACGTAAATCGAAGCTCTTTATTGAATATTCAGCTTTCGTTACTTCAAAGGTATGGCAATGACTTGTAAGGTACCTTAAATCGTCTATCGAATCTTTACTGTCTAACGCTACATATTCCGCGTTTTTAATTGCTTGCTCGATATCTAGAAACAAATCTTCCTCATAACATGAGAAACTTGTGAAGGCGACGTCTGCAAACATACCAAACATTGCATATTCCATTTCACTCGCAAAAAATTGTAAAAACGGCTCATAATTTTGTATTTCCATCTGCTTTATAAGATCTGGCAAAGTGCTCAGCGCATCTTCATCGTAAGAAGCTGAAAATAGTAATCTATCAATTGTATTCTCAGTCACCGTAATAGTTTCGGTTACACTATCAAACTCGTCATTAATATGTGTGCTCGTTAGGAGCAATGGATTTATCTTCAAATCTTCTCGAAGTCGAATTAATGAATCTGACGTATTTCCCCCCAAGCGTTCAGCACATTCGTGATTTGCATCACACCTATTAAACGCTTGCAGTAACGCTTTCTCATTTAAGGCCGCATAATCGAGAGAACTATCTATATCAAATGGAAATATTGAATCCAGGATTAAGCTTTTAGTATTTTGTGGGAACAAGCGAGCGTAGTGCATTGCGATTCGAGTTCCATGAGACACTCCGTATACATGCCATTTATTAATATCAAAAAGATGCCGAATGGCTTCTATATCTCTAACAGCGTTATCAATGTTAAAAAGGCCAAGATTAATGCGCTTGGATTTGATTTCTTCGGCGCACTTTTCATCAACATCGAGGCGTTCTTGTGTCTTAAACCTTCCTGTCACCATCTGTTTATAAATTAGTTTCGTGTAATCATGACAATCTAAGAAAGGCTTCGTACCAAAACTGCCACGAACATCCAACATTATCAATTTTCTGCCAGCACCGACCGTTGATGCCCTAAAACCATCCAAATAGTCGTTTACATCAATTGAATCATGCATAGACAAAAACGTCGTTCCACCAGGCCCTCCAGCACCTGTAAATACGAGAGGTGTCCCAGTTTCTAGTGCAGGCGTAAAAACAATAAGCGGCAGTTCAACCGTTGGGGTGTTAGAAGAAAAGTGAAAATCCCCATCAGAATTAACATCAGGTAAATCCAAAGTACCGTCATCATATACTGCATATTCTTGCGGCAAAACAATCGTGCCACATTCTGTTGAATAACCCTCATGTATAATTGAAGACCCACATGGAAACAAATTTAAGTGGAATGAAAATTCAGTAGATCGTTGTGACGAAAAATAGCCAATAGCAATAAAAATTGCAAATACAACAACCATTTCCTTTGGTATCTTCAAATTAAAAACCCTTTGCCAGCGCCTGCATTTTTAATTAGTCCCAAAATTCCACAAAGTCATCAATCACTTTTTTGGCTTTTTCCCTTGGCGTCAGCGTAGACGAGCCAAGATACAAGAAACCCATAATTTCATCATGCTCACTGCATCCAAATGCGTCTTTAACAAAATCATCTTGTGCATACGCACCGGTGCGCCATACACCTTGAAAGCCTTGAGCCACAGCGGCCATTTGCATTGCACTTAACGCACACGCAGCAGATGCTATCTGCTCAACGCGGGGAACACCATCGCATTGCTTATACTCGCATATACCCACAATTACCATTGGTGCCCTAAGCGGCAATTGTGATGCTCGTTCTATCACTTTAGTGTCTGCATTTTTTGATTCAGCAGATGCTTTAAATATACTCCCTAGTCGCACCAAACCTTCTCCTTGACAGACGACAAACCGCCAAGGCGACAAGCATTTGTGGTCTGGCGCTCTAAAGCCAGCTTGAATAATATTTTCAAGTGCTTCACCTGCAGGCGCTGGGGCTTCTAGACGAGGTTGTGAGCTTCTGGACAAAAGTAAATCAATCGCTTGCATGTTGTTCCCAATTATTTAGATAAAAGCTTGTGCAACTTACCTGTTTTTAGCTGTGTGCTCAATAGACAAACTCGCTCAATTAAATAGATGCATCGCCGATATAAGTGTTACGCGTAAAGCCCATATGTATAGAGCCTGGTCATGTTTAATGTATAATGCAAAACAGACAAATATTAAAAAAAACCGCAAACGGTGTGCTAACGCATGCACACAAACATTGCTTATGCATTTTGCCAACGACAATCACAAATTGATAGCCCAAGTGCTTGAGCAGTGGTTATCGACACAACGCAAAACATCGCAATGTGATCCTTATTAGACACATAATTTTACAAATTGCACATGTAGTTTATTCAAAGACTTGAGTAAACTGAAAATACGAGAAACCAAAGGTAGTATAAATGGCTGAGAAATCCAGTGTAACCAAATCAATTTTCCTCGGGATATGGAATGTCCTTAATTTTAGTCGCCGACTCATATTCAACATCATATTTTTCGCCATACTAATTGCTGTCATTATTGGTATAAGTTCAGGAGACGGCGATCAAATAGTGGTTGAGCAAAACAGTGCATTAATTCTTGACCTAAATGGCAACTTAGTCATTGAAAAAACGTATGTAGATCCGACCGAAGCGTTTATTCAAGAAGCGTCAGGCCAAGAACCTGAAAACCCAGAAATACTTGTTCGTGACTTAGTAAAAGTCATCAATAACGCCAAAGATGACAAACGTATAGAGACAATTATTCTGCGTCTAGATCGCTTAGGCGGAGGCGGTTTAGACAAATTCAGGAAAGTAGCCGAGGCACTGACAGAGTTTAAAGCGTCTGGTAAACCCATTTATGCTGTCGCAGACTATTATGGTAGAAATCAATACTATCTTGCTGCTCAAGCAGACAACATATATTTAAACCCGATGGGTAGCGTGCTACTTGAAGGCTATGCCTACTATGGTAGTTACTTCAAAGACGCCTTAGAAAAATTAAAAGCGTCTCCGCATGTTTTTAAAGTAGGCAAGTACAAATCAGCGGTAGAACCATTTATTCGCAATGACATGTCACCAGAAGCAAAAGAAGCAAATACAGCCTGGTTGAATGAGCTTTGGACGCAATATAAGACAGATGTAGCCGCGGCTAGGAATTTTGATACTGAAAACTTTGACGAAACCTTTGAAATATTCTTGTCTAAATTTGAAAATGTAAATGGTGATTTTGCTGAATATGCCTTAAATAACGGTTGGGTCGATGGCCTGCGCACTCGCGAAGACTTTAGAAGCGAAATGACCGAGTTATTAGGTAAAGGAAAGGAAGACAGTCCTTACAATGCGGTTTCATACAATGCGTATTTAGATCTTATTACGCCGAAAATGGCTTCGCCTGACGGAAACGGAGATAAAGTAGCAATAGTGGTGGCTAAAGGTACCATTCTAGATGGTAATCAAAAGCCTGGTACTATTGGTGGAGATTCAACCGCGAAACTCCTACGTAAAGCCCGCACCGATGACAGCGTAAAAGCCGTTGTATTGCAAGTAGATTCTGGTGGTGGTAGTGCCTTTGCATCAGAAGTAATACGCCAGGAAGTTGAACTATTGAAAGAAGCCGGTAAACCCGTTGTTGCGTCAATGGCAACCTACGCGGCATCTGGCGGTTATTGGATTTCTGCAAGCGCTGATCATATCATCGCTGAGCCCAACACCATTACAGGCTCCATAGGCATATTCGGCTTCTTCGCAACATTTGAACGGTCCTTTAATTATCTGGGGATAAACTCTGATGGTGTAAGCACAAATGAACTCAACGGTATTGCAATTGACAGGCCCTTATCTAAAGGCTACGCAAATTTGATTCAAATGAACATTGAGCGTGGTTATGACCGTTTTATTAGCCTTGTCGCTGAAGAGCGAGGTATGACTAAAGCGGCCGTTGATGAGATTGCTCAAGGGCGCGTATGGGTTGGAACACAAGCATTAACATTAGGCTTAGTGGACGAGTTGGGTGATGTTGAACGTGCGGTCGAGAAAGCGGCTGAATTGGCGGAAATCTCAGATTACAAAACGAAATACATCAAACGTAAACTGTCAAAAGAAGAACAACTCTTACAACAGATATTTAATGCATCCGCTAGTTGGTTTGAAGGTATCAATTTTGGCGGTTCTATCAATCCAATCATGCAAATAGCAAAGGATGTTGAAAGAGAAATATCCGATATTAGTATGTTAAATGATCCTAACGCTAGCTACGTCCTTTGTATGGAATGTAAGATTGAATAGTGAAAATCGATTAGGCGTTTAATACGAATACTCCCAAATAAAGGAAGCACTGCTTCCTTTATTTTTGCCTAACACGTAAACTAAGTCCTTCAAATTCTATATTCTAATCACAAATTAATGACGCAAGAATTACTGGCACAGGCACAAGAAAAACTCTCCATTTATATGCAAGCTCTGTCAGATACACAATATAGCGCAATGCCCTCTCCTACTTTATCACTCAATCAACGTGGCACAATTGCTGGTGCGGCAATATTGCAGAAGCATCATATTCGCTTGCAACCCACGCTATTTGAGCAGAACAAAACGTACTTTCTTGAACAAGTGCTGCCTCACGAGTTAGCGCACTTAATTGCACACAGATTTTACGGTAAAGTTAGCCCTCATGGCAGAGAGTGGCAACATATTATGGAAGGTGTATTTAAAAGGCCAGCGATACGGACACATCAATTAGATATTAGCCGCCTAGGCTTAAAACGTTTTTCATATGCATGTAGTTGTGGTGAAGTAGCCTTGAGTATAAGAAGACACAATAAAGTGGTTAACAAACAGCAAAGCTATATATGCAGAACTTGCAGACAAACATTGGCTTTTGTTGCCGAAAAATAATGCTGCTCAAGGCATTTTTAAAATAATTGATTTGTGAATGCTTTATCTAATTGTTTAAATGCAGAATTAAGCAGTTTGGCTAGCGCCTTAAAACTTGGTTTAGCAGGTACTTTTTCAAGTGCGCACCCTTGCGCTTGCATTTTGCTATACACATCTTTATACAAGCTCAAGATATGCGGCGGTAAGGGTTGATTTGCACGATGTCCTAACCAATAGAGGCCTTGGACAGGTAAAGAAAAAAAGAAAATGCCAATAACTAAGGCTTGCGGCAATTGCGCCATGCCAAGGTAGTGTAATTGAAGAGCAACTGTTAGCACCGCCAAGGGCGGCATAACTTGCATGCCAAATTTCGTCGCAGAAATAATGCGACACTCTGGGAATAAAGAATACAGTGCAGGTTTCATTGGCCATAAAGACATGTACTCATGACCATCTTTTAAATAGCTTGGGCGAAACTGAAACATGTTATATACATTCACTCCTAATGGTATCTACTAAAATTCTAGCACAGATGTTAGCCTTATCGGCAACATATACTATACGTTTACCCTAGTATATATACCTTAATTTAGCGTGTATTGTTCTTCTCGGCAATAAATTAGGCTTTGTAGACAAATAAAGTTTACAGAACAATTGAAATACGCCGATTAACCCGTATATATAGCTCAGACATAGATTTTTTTGATTGGAGATTTACATGGCAGATTCCAGACACGTGCCTTTACTTATTTTGGGTTCAGGCCCTGCTGGCTACAGTGCCGCCGTTTATGCGGCAAGAGCTAACCTAAACCCAGTGTTACTTACTGGTATTCAACAAGGTGGGCAGTTAACTACAACCACTGAAGTTGAAAATTGGCCGGGTGACCCAGAAGGGTTAACGGGTCCAGATTTAATGGTAAGAATGCAAAAACATGCTGAAAAATTTGACACAGAAATCATTTTTGACCATATCAACGAAACGGATTTAAAAAACCGCCCCTTTACATTAAAAGGTGACAATGGCACCTATACATGTGACGCGCTTATTATCGCTACGGGTGCCTCAGCTAAATATTTGGGCTTGGAAACTGAACAAGCATTTATGGGTAAAGGTGTTAGCGCCTGCGCAACCTGCGACGGCTTCTTTTATAGAAACCAAAAAGTTGCGGTTGTAGGCGGCGGCAATACTGCCGTTGAAGAAGCATTATATCTCTCAAACATCGCGTCAGAAGTGCATGTTATACATCGTAGAGATAGCTTCCGTAGTGAAAAAATTCTGGCGAAACGCTTATTAGACAAAGCAGAAAATGGCAACGTTGTACTTCACTTGAATAAAACCTTAGACGAAGTTACGGGCGACGATATGGGTGTTACTGGTATCAATATAAAAGATACTAAGACAGGTGACGTATCATCAATTGACGTAATGGGTCTATTCATCGCTATCGGCCACAGTCCTAATACGGCAATATTTGATGGCCAACTAGACATGAAAGATGGCTACCTTGTCGTTAATAGTGGCCTAAATGGAAATGCTACGCAAACAAGTGTTCCCGGTGTATTTGCTGCTGGCGACGTTAGCGACCATATATACAGACAAGCCATTACTTCAGCGGGGACAGGTTGCATGGCGGCATTAGACGCAGAAAAATATTTGGATGCAAAAGACTAAATACAAGCGAGTTTAATAATTCATGATTGAACTCTTCAAACTTGATCATAGTTTGAACTTTCCAGCCCATCAGCTCGCATTAAACGAGCCGAATGGGCTGCTTGCGTTTGGCGGTGACTTAAGTCCTGAGCGATTAGTGCATGCATATAAGCATGGTATATTTCCGTGGTTTAGTGAAGGCGAGCCAATATTGTGGTGGACACCGAATCCACGAGGTGTAATTGATCTTAGTACCTATACTCCCAGCCGTTCGTTGAAAAAAAGCGTGAGAAAGTTTAAATATCACGCCACAATGAATTTTGCATTTGAACAGGTCATTGACGCCTGTGCAAAAATCCCTCGTGAAGCGAGTGAGCAGATAGAAAATCCAAATAAGACATGGATAACGGACGACATGATCCATGCTTACATCGATTTACATTATATGGGGCATGCGCATTCTGTAGAAATTTGGGATGAAAACGACGAACTAGTTGGTGGTCTATATGGCGTAGCGATGAATCATATATTTTGCGGTGAATCAATGTTCCACCTAAAAAATGATGCCAGCAAAGCGGCACTATGGGCACTAGCATCACACATGAAAAAATTCGATATGCCGATGATTGATTGTCAAATGTCGAACGCGCATTTAACATCGTTGGGATGCATTGAAATTGAAAGAGATGCATTTTTATCGGTGTTAAAAGAAACTTCAGAACGTGCTATTGGACCCGAATGTTGGAACAAACAAATACTCACGCTATGAAATTTGGCGTAACGCAACGATTTCCTTGCAACTATTTGGAAGGTGAGCAAGAGCAATTGCTAGTATGTATGTCACCAAGCGAAGAGTTGCCTACAGTGTATAGCCAGTTACTCCACAACGGCTTTAGACGTTCAGGACAGCAACTTTATCGCCCTCACTGCGCTCACTGCAATGCATGTCAGTCTCTTCGAATAATCTGTAGCGAGTTTGCGCCATCACGCTCACAAAAACGTATACTTCAGAAAAACAAAACATTCATAATTCATGTAAGGCATGACGAACGTGATGACTATTACCCACTTTATGAAGCGTATATAAATAAACTGCATGCAGATGGTACCATGTACCCTGCAAATTATGAGCAATATGCAAATTTTGTTAGGTGTAAATGGCAACAACCTCTTTTTATCGAAGCGCGTGATAACGGTAAATTGATTGCAGTAGCCGTCACAGATAAAATTAATCATGGTTTATCCGCCTTATACACATTTTACTCCCCAGACTACCAAGCAAATTCACTTGGTACATACATGATCTTAAAGCAAATCGAAAAAACAAAAGAAGAAGGTCTGCCATTTTTGTATCTTGGCTATCAAATCGATGACTGCAGAAAAATGAATTACAAACAAAAATTTAAGCCCCATCAACGCCTAATTAATCACAAATGGGCAATATACCGATAAAATGTACGGAAACACTTTACTAATCGCTCAAGTTTTTGTATGGTTCGCGCGGCAAAAATTTATCATAAAACATTGAGGTTACAGCTTTAGATGGCGAAAGAAGATTGTATTGAAATGGAAGGTACTGTTCTAGACACATTACCGAATACCATGTTCAGAGTTGAGTTAGAAAATGGTCACGTTGTGACTGCTCATATATCAGGAAAAATGCGTAAAAACTATATCCGTATTTTAACCGGCGACAAAGTGACAGTTGAGATGACTCCATACGACCTAAGTAAAGGTCGTATTATATATCGCGCCCGTTAATCCCAAACTGAACGCCATTTAAAAATAAACCCGCTATATGCGGGTTTATTTCTTTATTTATTTCTTAATCAATCTGATTAAGTATTAAGTAACAAAGCACGTTTAAGACTGCGCTTCCTTCTTGTTGGTTTCAATGCTTGTATAAGTAAACGAAAGTTTATCTTTTCTCAAACCCACTTTTACTTCGCCACCTTTGCTTAACTGACCGAATAGTAATTCAGACGCTAACTCTTTCTTCAACTGTTCTTGGATAACCCGCGCCATTGGACGTGCACCCATTGATTTGTCGTATCCTTTTTCAGCCAACCACTCTCTTGCTTTGTCTGTCACTTCCAGCGAAACGCCTTTTGCATCTAATTGCGCTTGTAACTCTATAATAAATTTATCAACTACTTGCAAAATAACGTCTTGGTTTAAATGATTGAACCAAACAATGCTATCCAAACGATTGCGGAACTCTGGTGTAAAGGTCTTATTAATATCCGACAAAGCGTCGTGGCTATGGTCTTGTTGTTTAAAACCAATTGACTTTTTCACTGTCGCTTGCACACCGGCGTTCGTAGTCATCACTAAAATGACGTTTCTGAAATCAACTTTGCGCCCATTATTGTCCGTTAAAGTACCGTGGTCCATAACCTGCAACAATATATTGTAAATATCGCTATGTGCTTTTTCTATCTCATCAAGTAAAACCACTGAATAAGGATTTTTGATCACCGCGTCCGTCAATAGACCACCTTGGTCGTAACCAACATAGCCAGGAGGTGCACCAATCAAGCGACTAACAGAATGCCTTTCCATGTATTCTGACATGTCAAAACGCACCAGTTCAACACCCATAATTTTTGCTAATTGCTGTGTCACTTCCGTTTTACCAACACCGGTAGGCCCTGCAAACAAGAAGTTACCGATGGGTTTTGCTTCATTGCCTAAACCAGAACGAGATAGCTGAATAGCGTCATTAAGCTTCTCTATCGCTTCGTCCTGGCCAAACACAACCATTTTGAGGTTACGGCCTAAGTTCTTCAGTACGTCTTTGTCAGACGCCGATACAGACTTTTCAGGAATACGCGCAATTTTAGATATGATTTGTTCTATATCTGCAACGCCAATCGTCTTCTTTCTTTTAGACTCTGGCAACATCCGCTGGCGAGCCCCCGCTTCATCAATCACATCAATCGCCTTATCCGGTAATTGACGTTCATTAATATATTTCGCCGACAACTCAGCAGCCGCTTGCAATGCTTTTTGCGTAAACCTAACGCTATGATGTTCTTCATAACGTGACTTTAGACCAATCAAAATTTTTGTTGTATCACCAACACTAGGCTCAACCACATCTATTTTTTGGAAACGTCTAGCAAGGGCCCTATCCTTTTCAAAAATACCTTGATATTCCTGATAAGTAGTAGAACCTAGGCAACGCAACTCGCCACTTGACAGTTTGGGTTTCAATAGATTTGATGCATCCATCACGCCACCAGATGCAGCGCCTGCGCCGATAATTGTGTGAATTTCATCGATAAACAAAATGGCTTGCTTATCTTTACTTAACTCTTTTAGTATCCCTTTTAAGCGTTTCTCGAAATCACCACGATATTTGGTACCGGCTAGCAATCCCCCTAAATCCAAAGAATAAATAGTGCTTTCTGCAATGACTTCCGGTACGTCTTCTTCCACAATCCGATAAGCTAAGCCTTCAGCGATTGCCGTTTTACCTACGCCCGCTTCTCCGACCAATAATGGATTATTCTTACGACGACGACACAATATCTGAATACTTCTTTCAACTTCGCTATCTCGACCGATAAGAGGATCAATTTTGCCCTCTTTTACGGCAATATTTAGGTTCGTTGCATACTTAGAGAGCATTGACTGATTTTCTTCAGACTCAGCGCCTTCTTCGCTAATATCTTCTTGTGCAGCGTCCTCTGCGTCTTCGTTTTTACTCACACCATGAGAAATAAAGTTCACGACATCTAAGCGAGTAACATCCGCTTTTTTAAGGATGTATACAGCTTGAGACTCTTGCTCGCTGAAAATAGCGACAAGGACGTTAGCTCCTGTGACTTCCCCCTTGCCGGAGGACTGGACATGGAATACAGCGCGCTGCAATACGCGCTGAAAACCTAGCGTTGGTTGAGTTTCACGTTCAACACTCTCATCATCTGACAACAGAGGAGTCGTTTCATTTACAAATTCAGTTAATTCTGTACGTAGGATGTCTACTTTCGCCCCACAGGCTTTAAGCGCTTCATTTGCCGCGATGTTATCTAACAACATCAATAACAAATGTTCCACAGTCATAAACTCATGTTTATTTTGGCGCGCATATACAAATGCTTCATTCAAGGTCTGTTCTAAGTCTTTATTGAGCATAATTACCTCTTATTGCGCAGGTTCCGTAGTACACATCAACGGGTGCTGATGTTTACGAGAATATTGATTCACCTGCATTACTTTTGTCTCTGCTATCTCTGCAGTATATATGCCACAAACCGCTTTCCCTTGATAATGCACTGTCAGCATTAATTGGTTAGCCTTGTCTGAATCCATTGCAAAAAACTTCATTAGTACCTCAATAACAAAATCCATTGGGGTGTAATCATCGTTATTGAGCATTACTTTATACATCGGCGGTGGTTCGGTTTTCTGTCGTTGTTTTTCTAACTGCTTTTCGCCTTCAATACTCATATTCGTTTCTTTTAATACCTGAGTTACATCGTCTTTTTTAGAAATATAATACTTTATGTCAAGATTTAGCTTAAAAATCCAATCTTTAGTATTATCCATACCTTTAATTACTTGACAAATTTAAGGTCTAAACACTACATTAACAATTGTGATGCTTATGTGTTGTGAATCACGGCAGTCACCACTGAAATTGAGTAAGCTTGTAGTGAAATTGAGTAAGCTTGTAGCAAATTTTTACACTTACAATACTTCGTAGTTTATATAGTGGAGACTAGATCAAAAGTTTTCAAGGAATACGAATAGGAAGTTGTATAATGGCAGTTGGTAAAGTTAAATGGTTTAATAACGCAAAGGGGTTTGGATTTATTGTTCCTGAGGAAGGTGGTGAAGATATATTTGCTCATTACTCTACGATAAAGATGGACGGGTATCGCTCACTGAAAGCTGGTCAGACAGTTACATTCGAAATAGAACAAGGGCCGAAAGGTCTTCATGCTGAAAATATCGATTTGGCTGAAGACGATGAATCTAGTAGATAAATAAAGATTCATGCAAGTAAATAAAGTTAGGAAGACACTTTAAACTAGCATTTACGCATTTGCGGCACACACTTAAATTGGGCAGGCATTAATTTACCTGCCTTTTTTATTTGCCTTCAATCCGACTAAGTAATTCCTCAGCCTCTTCTTTGAGCGCTCCATTGTTGCTTTTAGTGACTTCCATCAACACTTCACGGGCAGCATCGAAATCTTCCATATCAATATAAACTTGTGCTAAGTCTAAGTTACTTGATTGATCCATCAGTTCCTCAGACGAATTTGATATACTCATGTCTTCTTCACTGTCGATTAAACGATCTAAGGAACTATTCAAATCTAACTGTAAATCGTTATCTGATTTAGGTTGAGCAGTTTCTGATTCATTAAGCAAGTCATCCACGTCGACAAAGTCTTCTATCTCATCGCTATTGGATGTAGCATCTTGCCCTTCGGACATTAGCGCGTCTAAATCTAGTCCAGCTGCGTCAACATCTTTTCGTATGCTATCAGTATCTTTTGTATCTTCTAAGACTGAACTATTTAAAGCATCGTCAACGTCATCATCGCCGCTATCTTCGATACCAGCCAATAATGAATCAAAATCTGATTCTGCAATTACAGATAAATCATCATTTTCTACATTTGCTTGTTCAGTGTCATGCGACGTTTCCACATCACTTCTTGCAACAGCCTCCGAGTCCTCATCTAACCAATCATCTAAACCCGGTAAGTCAGCGAGTAAGTCGTCATCAGTATCTGCGCTTTCTTCAGTGTCTACTTTATCGCTAACCTTGTTTGATGAGTCAGTAATATCTTCACTTACGTTTGTGCTATCTATATCTGTGCTATCTATATCTGAATTAAGCTCTTCAGCATCTGAAGCACTGATCTCTGCAGTGAAAGAAGGAATATCTTCTAGAAGTTCATCAATGAGCTCATGATTCTCTTCGTCGTCAGCATCATCTGCGCCCATTTCCTCGAGTAACTCATCTAACTCATCTTTCGCGCCATTTTCTTCCGTTAGTTCATCTAACAACTCATCAGCTAGAGAATCAATCAAATCTATAGGCTCGGCCTCTTCACCTAAATCTATTGCATCTTCAATTGCATTTAATGGTTCTTCTATTTCTGCATTGTCTTCTACTAACGTGTTGTTTTCTTGCTCAGTAAATTCGTCGAGTAAACTGTCTAGCTCTTCGCTTGCTTTGTCGTCTTCCGACAACTCATTGATAAGTTCGTCAGCTAACTCGATGGCGGATTCACTTGTCTGAACAGTATGATTGTTGTCATCTTCATCGTTGTCATCATTAATGACATCTAACACAGGCGCAGAATTGTCATTGTCAACGGCAGCGTCAACACCTAACTCAGCGAGTATATCGTCAGGGTCAATGCTCTCATCGCCTTCTGTTTCAGGTGCGTTAGTTACAGACGTATCCATCGAAGGCATATCATTGCCAGAATTACCTTCTTCGCCCTTATCGCTCTCGTCGTCCACACTGCCATCTAACTCAGACTCAATATCTGCTAATATTTCGTCGGCTAAATCTGTCACGCTACCGCTTTCTTCCGCAGGCGTTTGTGTTATAGCCGTCTCGTCATTACCCGCATTGTCAGTCGTTAAATCGTCTGCTTCAGTAGCGTCAAGAATATCGTCGATATCCGTTAAGGCATCAAACTCCGTGTCTTCTTCACTCTTGTCTTCACTCTCTTCTGCGGCAACGTCGCTATCATCAGGTTCATCAACCGCGTTGTCTATATCTGCAAGAATATCGTCGGTAAGCTGATTGATTTCTTTATCTTTCTGCTGAATTTGCTGTTCTATTTGTTCGATGGTGTTCTCATCAATTTCACCATCTTCATTCAGGTCGACTCCCTCAGGCGTGCCGTCATCTTCTTCACTAGGCAAGCCATCCAGTACCAACTCAGCATCATCTGCCGATTCGTTCTGCTTACCATTCTCGGCTGTAGAAGCGGTCTCATCATTTTCAGACGCTTCAATTTCATCATCGAGATCATCACCTAAATCTAATTCTTCTAAATCGGTAGCATCGGTAATGTCTTTATTTTCGTCTGTGGACGTATCAAGTATTTCGTCGTCATCCGACAAATCGATAGACTCATTCCCTAATTCATCTTCATCTAAAGAAATAGCGTCGGCATCGAAACTTACCTCTTCGATGCCACTCGCTTCACTACTATTGGATTCAGAGTCGTTGGACGTCGCATTAGGAACAAGCATTTCATCGTCTAAATCGCCAAAATCATCCACGTTATCATCGACCTGAATTTCATCTAGGCCATCTTCAAGTTGTTCGCCTAAAATATCATCCGTATCATCGTCATCTGGCAATTCTGCTTCTAAGGCAGCCATAAGCTCATCCGCTTCTGCAGATGCCGCATCATCAATTTCACCAATCACCAGTTCGTCATCAACGATATCGCTTGATGCCTTAGTGTTTGTTTTTGATTCTACAGGTGCCGCATTCGATGCAGCAGGCTTTCTTAGTGCCCAAATTGCTAAACCGATAAGCACAACTAGCGTAAAGCCAGTCGTCAATAGAATAATACCTGTAGAACTCGTAAGCTTCGTTAATATAGACTCTGACTCTTTGTCTAATTGTCGCTGCTGCGCGTCTTTTACCAATGCAATGAGTTCTTTTTGCAAGCTAAGCTGTTCATCAATTTGCCCTTGAACCTCGCCTTCTACCTTATTACGCAAGTCGGCAATATCCGTATTCACTTGATCTAAGCGTTCATATAAACGCCGATTTTCATCCAACAGTGCTTGAACGCTATCAATAGACGAAGAGACCTGATCTTTAATTGCACCAAACTGAGTATTCTGCTGACGGTTAAGGGCGTTCAACTGATTCTGTAATTGGCGCTGAGTATTCGACAGATCTTCTTGATTAACCAAAGGAATTTCAGGTTTAAGATTTTCGCTGGGTATTTTACCAGCGTCATTAGTTGGTTGAACTGAGTTCGGCCTGCCAAATGCTCGATCATCTGCTTCGGCCTTTGCCTTCGCCCGTTGCAAACTCATACGAGCGATATAACGGTCACTAGGCAATTGCAAAATTGCCCCATTCACCATTGTATTAAAGTTTTGATTTTCAAAGGCTTGAGGGTTTAGTTCATATATAGCAAGCATCGTTTGATAAACGGAAAAATTAGAATCTTGCTTATATCGGCTAGCTATTCGCCACAAAGTATCGGTAGGGTCGATTGGCCCATAGACTACGCCAGAATATACATCTTCGGCGTTTCTTGGGCCTTGGATCTGCACCTGTGCATCGGCAGAATATGGACGAATACAAGTCAGCATTATCACCAAAATGAATAATGAAATTCGCTTAATATTCAAACCTAATGTCCACCTTCAAAAAATACAAATACCTATACGTATCGGCATTTAGCACAGAATATTTACAGATATTCTGCAACCAACGCTTCTGCAATTTGCACGCTATTCGTCGCCGCGCCTTTTCTTATATTGTCAGAAACTACCCACATATTTATACCATTAGGGTGTGAAATATCGTTTCTTACGCGACCTACATGTACCCAATCATTACCACTCGCACTGCATACTTGCGTAGGAAACTCGTCTGTTTTCTCATACAGTTTAATGCCTTCTGCTGCTTGCAGTAATTCATTAACTTGCTCTGCATCAATGGGTTGATGTGTTTCAATATGTATTGCTTCACCATGACCATAAAACACAGGTACACGCACAGCAGTAGGGTTAACTAAGATACTGTTATCACCCATAATTTTTTGCGTTTCCCACACCATTTTCATTTCTTCTTTGGTATAGTCATTGTCCATAAAAACATCAATTTGTGGAATAACATTAAACGCAATCTGGCGAGGAAAGTCTTTACCAGTCATTGGCTTCGCATTTAACAACTCTGCCGTCTGTTTAGCGAGGCCTTCCATCGCTGTTTTCCCAGCACCTGAAACAGATTGATACGTACTCACATTTATACGAGAAATCCCGACGGCGTCATGTATTGGTTTTAAAGCAACTAACATTTGGATCGTTGAGCAATTGGGGTTTGCAATAATATTACGATTCCTAAAGTCAGCCAACGCCGCTTTGTTTACTTCTGGCACAACGAGCGGAATATCGGGTTCATATCGGTAATGTGAGGTATTGTCGATAACGACACAACCGGCATCCGCCGCGATAGGTGCATATTTTTCAGATATACTGCCCCCAGCAGAGAAAAATGCAATATGTACAGTAGACCAATCAAATTCATCTGCATCAATAACCGTCAGCTTTTCGCCCTTAAAATTGATTTCGTCACCTGCTGATCTTGCACTTGCAAGCGGATATAAGGTATCAATCGGAAATTTACGTTCAGACAAAACGTCCATCATTGTTTGACCAACAAGTCCTGTGGCGCCTAACACTGCGACATTGTATGCGTTTGACATGTATTTTAAGCCTTTGCCTTTTTTATTATATTAAGTCAGTCCTATTGACACGCTGCACGAGCGCTCAAAGGACCTTGAAACCTAATGCCGACAGTTGCTGTTTTGCGACTGGATTTTGCAGTCGGACAGACACCGCATCAAACTCACGCCTGATGGGATAATTCTTTCGGATTGGTGTAATTTGATCAGATTTTGCCATGTGCTGACGAAAAAAACTATCATCATTTTCAATATCATAGAAACACTTCACAATATTATTAAGTGTCGCAAGTGATAAAGTATCCATGTCAAAAGCACGTATATGTGCCATTAAATTTTCTGGCATTTCGTATATTGGCAGAAAATCACGTAGATTGAGTACATTGTCTACCGCCAAGAACTCACATAACTTGTCATACAAAATGCTAGTCCCTCTAGCTTTTCCTTCTAGTGAATGCCCGGCAATATGCGCCGTCGCAAGACGACAGTGCGTCATTAGCTCAGTCGAAATAGTAGGTTCATCTTCCCAACAGTCCATGACTAACTGCGGCGCTGTGCACTGAGATACACCAGAGGCAGCGCTTTTTGACTTTAAACGAAAGCGGGCAAGTAAAGCATTGGTATCAATCAGTTCTCCCCGACTGGCACTAATTAAATACTGATTGGCATTCATTTTGTTTAGCACAATATCATTGAACATATGTCGTGTGGGATATTTTCCATCATTAATCAATGGCGCATGTAAACTAATAAAATCTGCGCTAATCACTTCGTCAAACGACGCTGATGTAAATGTTGATTCTAACTCCGCTCGTGGTGGATCGTACAACACTATCGACATACCCAGCGCGTTAACAATACTTGCGACCTGCCGTCCGACTTCGCCCACGCCAACAATAGCACAGCTCTTTCCTGCTAATTCAATTTCATCATTAATTGCAAGGTATAAGAGTGATGCTAATACGTACTCTGCAACCGCTCTGGCATTACACCCGGCGGCTGAGGTCCAGTGTGCACCATGCTGTTCTATTGCTTTTACATCAAAGTGATTAATTCCCGCCGTCGCAGTTCCGATAAACTTTGCATGTTCAGCTTTAAGGAGTAGCTGTTTATCCACCTTTGTTGTGGAGCGCGTCAACAAAACGTCTGCTTCAGCTAAATCAATGTCACCCAATACCCCTGATTCAAACGACTTACATTCCCCAATGCTAGAAAAAAACGCGTCAGCATATGGCATCACACTATCAAATAAAATCTTCATCAATAAACCAATTCAAGAAAACAGGTTGAAACGTTTGCAATTTTTAGTACTTCTCACAAGTTAAAAAAGGGACATTTGAGTGAATCAAATATCCCTTCATATGGACATATCAGCTTAACGTTAACTAACACTCGTAAATTACAAATTTATCACTCGCATTTTACGACGTAGAAAGCCCTATCGCTATTGATACTTTTTGAATACCAAAGAGGCGTTTGTGCCACCAAAACCAAAACTATTCGACATCGCCAAATTTACAGTTTGCGTTCGAGTCGTGGTCACAATATCTAAATTAGTCGCCGCTTCATCAAGATTGTCTATATTGATTGAGGGGCAAATAAAATCATTTTGCATCATCAGTAAAGTGAATATCGCTTCATGAACGCCAGCCGCACCTAAGGCATGGCCAGTAAGTGATTTAGTAGCACTTATCGCCGGACTGTTTGCACCAAAGACTTCCTGAATTGCTTTTAGCTCTTGCACATCACCGACCGGTGTAGACGTACCGTGTGTGTTGAGGTAATCCAATGGTTGTTCTAAACCATGCATAGCCATGCGCATGCACCTTGCTGCGCCTTCACCAGACGGCGCAACCATGTCATAACCATCCGATGTAGCACCATATCCCACGACTTCGCCATAAATCTTCGCACCACGAGCAAGTGCATGTTCCAGCTCTTCTACAACAACCATTCCACCGCCGCCAGAACTCACAAAACCATCTCTATCGGCATCATATGTGCGCGACGCCACAGCAGGATTGTCATTATACTTGCTAGATAAAGCCCCCATAGCATCAAACTGACTCGACAATGCCCAATGGAGTTCTTCACCCCCTCCAGCAAACACCATATCTTGCTTGCCAAGCTGAATCAGTTCCCATGCATTGCCGATACAGTGCGCACTAGTCGCGCACGCAGACGCAATTGAATAGTTAACACCGCGAATCTTAAAGGGCGTGGCCAAACATGCAGAGACAGTGCTCGCCATACAACGGGTGACCATGTAGGGTCCCATGCGTCTTACGCCTTTTGCTCGCAGTATGTCTGACGAATTTACTTGGTTTTCAGAAGATGCACCACCCGAGCCAGCAATTATTCCGACTCTTTCATTCGAATAATCTTTCTCTTCTAAGCCTGCATCTGCAATAGCCTGTTGCATGGCTAAGTATGCATAACTCGATGCATCTCCCATAAAACGCAGGGCTTTACGGTCAATCATTTCTTTTAGGTCTAGTTTAACATTACCCCAGACTTGACTGCGCAATCCCATTTCAGCAAATTGCTCAGAAAATGTAATACCAGAACTCCCGGTCTTCAAAGATTGAGTTACTTCATCAGCATTATTCCCAATACTTGAGACAACACCTAAGCCGGTAATCACTGCGCGTTTCATTTATCACCCTTATTCATTTTTTCTAATAACGTTCAATTCCGCCATATCTTAACGGCTTAATTGATTCAACTGGTCTGCTCTTAGGGGTATACTGTCATAAAATTAAGCAAAAAGTCATTCACAATTTGAATACTTCTACAAAAGCGCCGCATAGATTACCTAATTGATGAAATTACAAAACGCAAATATCAGCTTTAATTCGCAAGGTACACCTGTTTCAGAAGCATTTGATGACGTTTATTTTTCAAACGACGATGGCGTTGCAGAAACACAATATGTATTTATTGATGGAAATGATATCCGTGATAAATGGCGAAAACATGAACAATCTCACTTTGTTATAGGTGAAACTGGTTTTGGTACCGGTCTAAATATAATGTTAATCATGCAGCAGTTTGCCGAGTTTACACATGCAAACCCAAAGCATAGGTTAAAAAAACTGCATGTAATTTCATTTGAAAAATACCCACTAAATATAGGCGCGTTGCAAAAAATCGCACAATCAAGGAATCTTTTAGCACTAGAGTACAAGGCATTAATCGACGCTTATCCGCCAGAGCTCAGTGGCAATCACACACTCGATATGTCGACATTCAATACTGTTATTCATTTAGTACTTGGCGACATTAACGAGCACATTGAAGAAGTGTATGTGCATGAACAAGGCATTGTAGATGCTTGGTTTCTTGATGGTTTTGCGCCGAGTAAGAATGAAAGTATGTGGCAAACAAGCGTTTTCAAACAATTAGCTCGGTTAAGTAAATTAAATGCAAGTTTTGCGACATTTACTGCAGCGGGCGTCGTGAAGCGCGGATTACAGGAGGCCGGTTTTGACGTAAAAAAACGCAAGGGATTCGGCAGAAAACGAGACATGCTTGTAGGCAATCTGCTCAAAAAACCAAAGGTATGGACGAAGCAACAGGCCCCCTGGTACGCGCGGCCAGCAAGCCATTTTGACGCATCTAAAACTGCGGTTGTCGTTGGCGGCGGCATTGCGGGTGCAATATGTGCATTGGAGTTACTTAGGGTTGGATTAAATGTTCGCCTAATATGCGCTGATGAAGACGTTGCTATGGGTGCATCTGGTAATACAATAGGCGGTTTTTACCCGCAGCTACAAGCAGATGCAAGCATAGCAAGTCAATTTTATGCCCATAGTTTTTTATTTGCTAAACGCTGGTATACACATTTATCTGAAAACACGCAATTCGATCATGACTGGTGTGGTGTTTTACAGTTGGGGTTTAATGAGAATACGCAAGCACGTTATGCAAAGATGCTTGATAAATCGCTCTGGCCAGAGCGTTTAGCAACGGTTGTTGATGCTGATACCGCGACAGAGATTACAAATATTCAATTGCCCTATGGCGGTTTGTTTTTACCCGATGCAGGTTGGATATCCCCCGTATCCCTGACCAAGAGCTGCATTGACGTATGTCAGACATATAAGCACTTTGAGCTTAGTACGTCGACTGAGTTGCTACAATATGAATCAACTGGCATTGATGCACCCATAAACATCGCAACGACGAAAAAGATAAGAGGAAGTACGAGCCATGTATCAAATAGCAGCAACAAAACGCAGTGTGATTATTTGGTGCTAGCAACAGCGGATGGTTCATCGCGCTTTTTAGGAGAAAACATAGCGTTGCGCCTAACACGTGGGCAAGTGGAGTATGTAGACGCAATTGAAGAAACCCGCCCACTAAAAACAGTATTGTGTCACAAAGGTTACTTTACGCCGCAGGTCAACGGTAAACATGCACTAGGATCGACTTACAACAAATTGGACACAGCAACTGATTATCGCCTTTCAGATAGAGAAGTGAATTTTACAACGCATTCGAAAGCAATGAATGAAGCCAACTGGCAACCGATAATCACTCAGTTTAACGAAGAAAAACATCCACAAGGGCGCGCGGCAATAAGATGTTCGACACCTGATCATTTGCCGCTGATAGGCAACATGCTCGACGTTGGCAAACTAGAAACGCAATACCACCAACTCAACAAATACAACACGGTACACAATCATCTGCCAGCAACAGTACAAAAAAATGTGTTCCTACTTACAGGCTTGGGCTCGAGAGGTTTAACGACTGCCCCGATTGCCGCCAAGACAATTGCGTCTCAAATTACGCAAACTTGCCTTCCTTTGTCAAACAAATTACTAAATGCGGTAAACCCCAGCCGGTTCACCATTCGTTCCCTAATACGTAAGCAAGACTAAGTTACCCGAACTTTGGGTGATCGCAGTCAAAATAGTGCTCAGCGAGCTACGTATTGGTGGTGCAAAGAAGACACCACAAAATTCGGTATTATGGTATGCGATGACGCAATAACACGATTATCACTGAGTGAAATAATACGGGCATTTACAAATATACCATTCGCTTTCTTAATCATTGTACCAGATAGGACGTGGTCCATTATATCGTTTTTAGCTAGTTGCGTAACATCGCGAGAAAATGCAATATCGCCACGTGATGTTACTTGAAGCGCAGGCATCAATTTATGGTCAATAACAGACAAGCCATACGATTGTATTTCATTGATAAAGTGTTCTGCCAATTGGTTACCCAATATCGACGTGTTTTGTAGCGTTTCATCTAAAACCACAAAAGAACTGACACCAATGCGCAAGTTTCTATTCAGGCCTACACCATTTTTCACAAGCGCCATAGATAACTGCGCAGCATAATCTTCTACGCCTTTATAAGTAAATGAAGGACGAAAAGATTTTACTTGATGATACGGCGTAACCATCACCGGTTCGTCGTTAAACTCAGAAAGGTGTATTTGACGTTTTTCGTTTCCTTCTCTGCCACTCGCCAAGGAAATCGTCCGGTTGCTTTTTCCATCTACATCTTGTAATTCGGGCGGCAATTCACCTGCTAGAGCATATTGTTCGTTAAGCAAATCAGCAATCGTTTGCGGCGGCGTATACCCTGCCATGAACATCCGCCCCATAGCACAACCTGTTAGTAATGCGGTTGCAATCGCATACGAAACGTACTTTACCCATCGATCTAGTATCTTACTTTGAATGTTCATTGTATTTATTCACCTCGGATAATACGCACGCCGTCAACCACTTCATTTTGACGACTAGATTCACTCGGCATTAACGCATCAACAATGTAATACGGAATAAATGACTGAGCACTTGCGACAATAACCTTCGACTCCATCCCTAACATTCTTGCATTCACAATGTAGCCGCCTTGATGCTTAGTCATGGTCCCCGTAAGCACATATTGAATAGGCGTAGAATTATTTAGATCCAGAAAGTCTCGAGACAGCAAATAGTCCCCCGTTTCCGTCACGCGAATAAATTGCGTAGCTTTAAACTCTACCACTGGCATTCTAAATTTATGAAACTCATGAGCAAAGGATTCAGCCATTTGTTGACCGAGTAAATTTGTTTCTTTTAGATCGCTATCGATAAGTGAAAAATGCGTCACCGCGACTGGCGTTCGTTCGGTAACGTACTCCATGTTTGCCACTAAGTCA
The DNA here is from genome assembly GCF_030160655.1 of Agaribacter marinus. GTDB lineage: Bacteria > Pseudomonadota > Gammaproteobacteria > Enterobacterales > Alteromonadaceae > Glaciecola > Glaciecola marina. The sequence continues at coordinate 302,886 of NZ_BSOT01000005.1, read as the reverse complement.
TTCGCCATATTTGTTACATAATGACCAATGTGTTTAGTTAGCGGAATACTCTTGTAAGCCCCTGGCGTTTGCGACATTACACTTGGTTTAACCATTGATCCAAACGCATCAATATTACGATCTCGTGTGCGAGCCATCACAGTTTGTTCATCAAGCTCACTTTCTGTAATTACATCAACTACTAGTTCTTCCGGCTGCTCCTCGTCGACTTTATTTGTACCTAGTAGTGTATCCATCGTTGGCATACTCGCGCACGCGCTCAGCGCTAAAATACTCAATAATAACGTAACAGTCTTCATATCTACTCTCCTGCCTTGGGCATATAAGCTGCTGGTTTCTCGGTACGATACAGCATGCCATTTCTAGTACTTACTTGCTCTTGCTGCCAAAACAACTCCGCCGGAAAAAACTGCGTTGCTGCGGCAATGACATCTTTTGTTCGTACGTTAATAATCCGCGCATTTACCATTGCGCCCATCTCTTGTTCAGTAATCGTGCCAGTTATAAAAAAATCGATATTTTGAGTAGAACGCAGATGCTCTACATTTCTAGAAAGCGCTCTTTCTGAGGTGTCGCCCATGATGATCGTATTTGTTGCCTTAAAATCCTGTGCGATATAACCTCTGCGCACCACCTCAGTGGTTAAACCTTGTTCGAGTTGATGCCCTAATAGCATTAGCGGGCCCTGTTGCGTGAGGTCATGTTGCAGTGTAGTTACCGGAACAAAACCGGCAACGGCATACCGATATTGCCGATCAGCGGCAAGATTTAGAAATAATTCATTGGCTAGTTGATGCGTGTACAATTCAGAATTTCCTAGCGCGATTGGCATCTGTTTTTTAGGTAGTACCTTCTGTTCTGCGCTCAATAAAGCGCCAACAGCACTGCATCCGCTAAGCGACAGCAAGATGTATACGCATAAAATGCAAACCACAAAACTGATGAAACTGTTTAGAGTATTTTTCATAATGGCAACTCGGTTAAACCTTGAATAGCCAAAAGATTGGCCAAGGTATTATCTATTCAAGTTTAACTTAGCAATTATGAGTCCACTTTTATGGAAAACGATGAGTTTGTTGAAACCTACTTGAGAAACATCCGTTTGAGCATATCTTTTACGTCATTGATATCATCACCCAATAACTCTTTATCATTAATCGCATCGTCGATACTGGTGGTTAACTCTGCTGTAAAGCGCTCAATATACTTAGCGTTGACATCGCCGTTTGTATCAGTCTCTGCAAGACCGAACACGTTGGCCGCGACAAGTGAAAGGTGTCCATGTATATAACTTGCGGCAAATAGCTCTTGCTCACTTCCCGCATCAATAAAACCATCCAGAAATGCTTCTTTATCTTGTAAATATTGTTCAAATGGCGGCTTCAGTATCACGCGTCATGTTCTCCGAATAAAATATAAGGCCTTGTCTTTGTAGCCCGTAATCACTTGAATTGGTCCTGCAAGTCGATTATCAAGTGCGTGATTGCCTGTGTCAGCAATAAAACCAGCATTTTTTAAGTTAAGTAACTTTGATTTTGTGCACACCACCCAAATATCGCATTTTTCTATGCTTGCCAAAACTTGCTCACTTAGCTGCTGGTTGCCTCGACCAAATAAATGTCCTTGTCCACCAATGGCCGTTATTAATAATTTTATCGATTTAGTGGATGTGAGATTTTGTAACTCCGCCGCCGTCACGTCTTGTGCAACAACCTTCCCCTGATAAACAACATCAACGCCTAATAAAGTGTTGCTTAAATGCATATCTGACATGACAAAGTCAACGGTGCTGCCAGAACCAATGATGAAGTAATCGTCAGGCAGCTCTTCCATTAACTCTCTGATATACGCAGAAATATCAGCAAGCACCAATTCGTCAGACTCTTTGCCGCCCATTTTTACTGCCTGTATGTATGTCAGTGATTCTGGCACCGCCATTTCACCAAAGTACTTAGCAACGACTAATCCTTGTCGAAATTTGTCTTCATCAATATCACGCACTTCCGCCTGCATCACGCTTACTATTTCACCGCGTACCATTTGCGCTGCGACTTTCCCGGCTGCATTCGGCGTAATAGCATATACACCACTATGAATTTTACATCCAGCAGGAATACCTAATAGTGCCTGGGATACTGGAAATACATTACACAAATTTCGAGCTGTACCATCGCCACCAGCAAATAGCATTAAATCGACACCGTATGTTGATATTGCTTGCGCAGCGTTAATCGTATCACTTGCTTCTGACTGTTGTAGTTTTTGGCTATAAACGACGTGGTAGTCAAACGCTAAGTCTTGGCAAAGTCGCTCGCCCATGTCACCACTACAAGTAATCACTCTGAATTTGCCTTTTAGAGGAATAAGCACTTCTAATGCTGTTCTCGCACGCGAAATTGCCTGTAATGATGCGCCAGCACTTAGGGCTTTTTCACGAATATCTTTTCCGTCACTGCCTTTTAACGCAAGTGCACCGCCAATGCCTGCATATGGATTAATAATTAGCCCAAGGGTAAACGTTGATTTAGCTTCATTTACTTGCATCAATTGAGTAACACCTTAACGTTCCTTTACTTGAGCTAGTAGACGATTTTTGGAAGACCCATAATAAGAAAACAAACCATTTAAAAAAATGCCTGCACGCGCGGGGAAACCAAATTCACAATATGCTTGGAGTTGATGCCATACTTTTTCTTGGAATTCTGAGTCTGATACTTCTAACATCGCTAAATTATCGTTGCTGACTCTAAACTGAATACCCGCTGCCAACGAAAATGCCCATTCGAGCGCTTGTGGTTTGCGCTCCACCAGCTCAAAGGCGGTTTGTTCACTTTTATCTCGCCCATCGGGCGCATACCAATAACCATAATCCAACAATGCCCGCCTTCGCTCTCCCGCGATGCACCAATGCGCAACTTCATGCAACGCACTAGAAAAATAATTTGCGCGGTAAAATATATGGTGTTTTTCAGTCATAACGTGACAAGGGTTGCTAAGACGAATATGCGCCGAATAATCCATCCCTGCGGGTAAATACAAGGGTTCAGTTGCCCCGCCCATCAGCACTGTATTTTCAATGCTCGAAAACGAAAAATTAAATATTTGCTCTAATTGCTCACTACTGCGCGTTTGAGCTCTGCATTGTTGTTCCATAAAACAGACGTGTAAAACTAATTGCCAGCACCTTCATTGACGCCTAGTATACATTAATGATCCATTTTATTGTTAGTCGATATGCTTGAGAGCCAACTTGTTTGTGACGAAATTAACCAATGGCACATACTCAATTGGTCGTTGCCAAAGCCTTTTATAGTGTTATGGCAAATCACCGATGCGCACATTGATCATTATAACCATGTAAACAACGCAGCCTACGTGACACAAATTGAGAAAGTCGCTTGGGGGCATTCAAATAGCATTGGCTTAACAATCAAAGAATACAAAGCCTTAGATAGGGCCATGGTAATTAGGCACCACGACTTAAATTACATTCACGCGTGTTATTTGGACGAACAAATTGCATGCGCTACATGGATAGTATTTTGCGATAAAAAACTTCGTTTACGTAGACAATTTCAGTTTATATCCACGAGAACACGGAAAACCGTATTCACTGCGACAACCGATTTTGTGTGTATCAGCCTGTCTTTAGGCTCACCTAAACTGATGCCACCATCGTTTTCAGAAACCTACAGTAACAATGTAACAACATTATCGGTCTCATGAGAATACGGATAACAATAAGGAGCGCATCGCTATGTTAAAATATGTATTTGTTGGCATGTTGGCAGCGTCGCTAAGCCTAAACGTATTTTTACTAAGGTCTGTCTATTCAGACAATCCTAGTGCAAGGCAGGCCATCACTGCCCTCCTTGAGCAGAATGAATCAAAGAAAAATAAAGGAAAACAAGATCTTATAGAAGATAAGGCATTTACTAACACCGACAATGTTCTGCAAGCTGATAGTTCAACGAACGAAATAAACGATATAGCCATTGTTGAAGATCCTAGTAATTGGGACACTTTACAGCAATTACGAGGACAAAAGCGATATGAAGAATTGTTAGTTGTAGTCCGTCAATATTTGCGAATGCATCCTAAATCGATACCTGCCCTGCTGCTTGAAGCCGAAACCATTTACCATACGCAAAACCTTAACACCGCGATAACGCACTATTATGGTTTACGGGATCTTCCTTTAGACGACGAGCAACGCTATGAAGTGAATAAATTCATAGAAATACATAGTAGTAAGATTATTCAACAATTTAGTGGAGATGAAAGCTGGAATTTGTTGGCTGCATTTTTAGAACCTCTATTTCATATCGATCCGACAAATCGCCGCTACATTATGGCACTTGCTAAAGCCTATGGGATGGACGCCCAATATAGTTTAATGGAAGATATTCTAGCAAGCTTACCGACAGACGATCCTAGAGCACAAAAGCTAAGACGACAAATTTATAATAGTGACAACAGCGTTGAAGAAAAACCGCTGCTCACTGCTGCTCAGAACGACCTAGCGTTTGACCGACAAATGATGTCAGCAGATGATGTAGTCGTTCTAAGAAAATTCCAAAATCAATATTTATCAAACGTAAGCTTAGGACGAGCCAATATGAAGCTATTGGTCGATACTGGCGCTTCAATTACCGCAGTAAGTGATGCTTATTTACCCGCATTAAAAGCATTTGGCGAGTATCTGGGGGTTTTTCAGGTGCAAACAGCCGGTGGTCAAATTTCTAGTCAGATGTACAAAGTACCTGAGTTGATGGTTGGAAAAACGCGCGTTAAAAACGTAACGTTGATGGTATTAGATGGCAAAAACCTCGGAGATTTCGACGGCCTACTAGGTATGAATGTTATTTCTCGGTATGACGTCATCAGCAACGACAACTTTGGCGGAATTGTACTCAAGCTTAATCCTTAACTCCCCCCATTCTATTACTTTGAAATAACTTAGTATAATTTCTAACACACGTTAAGACCGAAATTCATCGTACAATCCCCGCACTTTCATATCGGTACTTGTACCTATGCGGTATTTTTTAATTTTGGGGAAAGAAATGTTTGAAATTTTCATTCTGGTCATGTTTGCAGTTATACATACAATTTTTGCTATTAAAGCGGCCGTTAGCTCAGTACTCGTTAACAACGCGAAACGAGGAAAATGGATTGCACTATCGTTACTTGGTGGGTTTGTGGGGCATTTTATCTATTATTCACTTCAGTTAGATGACGAATATAAACGCTTACGTTCTTAACTAACCTAAACTCTGAGTAAGAATAAAACCTGAGCATCAACCAACCTTGATGCTCAGATTCTTCTTTTCAGATGCGCGAACATTTACGCATTTTGAAGTTTAGATTTTCGTTTATTACTCTTTTGTTGATAAAGCGCCAAACCAAATATAACCGCAACAGCGCCAACAATAACATTCAGTGTTACCAACTCTTTGTTCAACCATGCCCCTAAAAGTATTGCAAAAACAGGGGTTATCATAGTGACTAGCGCAACTGTGCTTGTACTAAGTTTTTGAAGTACGTAAAAATAGCAAACAAAGCCAACTAATGAGCCAAATATGCCAAGGTAAAGAATGGCTAACATAGAACGCATACTCCAACTTTCGACCGGTAATGTGCCATCCATTACGAACCATGCGAACAAATACATAGGTGCCGCAAAAAACATAGAACCTATAGTAGTTGCCGCAGGATGAATATCTATTTTGACCGTTTTTATTAGCACAGCGCTAAAACTGAAACAAACTACCGCAATACTAATCAGTACAATGCCTTTCCATGCCCCTTTTTCTAAAATGATGCTGTCTGAAAATACAACGATAAGACCCACTAAAGATATGATGATTCCCATCACCTTAAACACGCTCAATTTTGCCTCATCCAACAATTTATACGCCAGTAGTCCGGTGACAATTGGTGATGTACCAAAGACTAACGACATCATTCCTGAAGGAATATAAGCGGCGGCTAAATATGACAAGAACATGCCACCAAATATGCCAATAGACGAAAAGCTATAAAGCTTTAAAGCTCTTCCATGCACTGGCACCTTAATTCGCCAGACAATCAGACAAATACCTCCCAATACAATTGCAATTGCCATTCGCAGAAACCCAGCCATGCTCGGATGCACCGTCTCTGTGCTCCAAGCCAATCCAAGCGGGGTGGTAGACCAAACCAACACTACGGTTAAGTAGGCAATTGCGATTTTCATTTTGTTACTCCTTTTCCTCGTGGTTGCAAATTTGTTTTCGTACTACGAAACGGACACATAGAAAATCACGACAACTGGCGTCATTGCTAGTCTGAGGCTTAATTTATGGGAGTTAAAAAGATAAAAGCCGCAGTCTAGTTGCTGCGGCTTTTGAGGTGATTTACCTATCTACATTACGCCACAGCATATGTTAGCCAACGAATGACACGCGTCATTCGGCTAATGTTTACTGGGTAATGGAGGTTATTATTAATCATTCTATTTATGTATTACTTATTTATGTATTAGTTAATTATGCATCGTGCGTTTTACAACACACTGTCCTAAACTTTCAATGTAATTGCAAGAATTTGAATATAAAACAATTCACGCCTTAATGCATTTAAGACTACGTTAATCAGTAAATAAGTCAACGATAATTTTAACATGCACAAATATGTATTATTCGTTCGTATTTATAACTCTGCCGCGAGACGAGTACCTTGTTCGATAGCTCGCTTGGCATCTAATTCTGCTGCAAAATCAGCGCCCCCGATAAAGTGATGAGGGGTCTTCAAACCTTCAGCTAGGGTTTTACATGGTAATTGCCCAGCACAAATAACAACATTGTCTACCGCTAACAATTGAATCTCATCGTTAACACGAATGTGTAGTCCGTCATCGTCAATGTTTAAATACTCAACGCCAGACATCATAGTAACGCCTTTCATCATCAGGCCGACTCGATGTGCCCAACCGGTCGTTTTACCTAAATCCGCACCAACTTTCGTAGTTTTCCGCTGTAGTAAGTATATTTTTCGTGGCGATGGTTCAGGTTTTGGCTGCATGCCTTCAACGCCACCTCTAGAGGATAAAGACATATCAATCCCCCACTCTTTCATAAACGCGGGAATGTCAGTTGAGGTAGATACATTGCCATGAGATAAAAATTCTGAGGTATCAAAACCAATACCACCAGCGCCAATAACAGCAACACGTTTACCAACCGTTTTCTTGTGCTTTAATACATCAATGTAAGAGAGAACCGATGGATGATCAATACCTGGAATATCAAGGGTTCTAGGGGTTATGCCAGTCGCAATAACAACCTCGTTAAAATCTTGCTCATCAATAAAGTCGGCTGTCACTCGGGTGCTTAACTGGACATTTACAGAGTGCGCGGCTAACTGCTCGCTAAAATAGCGTATTGTTTCGTAAAACTCTTCTTTACCTGGTACTTGTTTAGCAATATTAAACTGCCCACCTATCTCGCTATCCGCATCAAACAGCGTAACACTGTGACCACGCTGAGCCGTCGTCAAAGCGGCTGCTAAACCCGCCGGACCAGCACCAACAACGGCAATCTTTTTTGCGTTTGAGGTGGGTAAAATCGTTAATTCGGTCTCGTGGCATGCACGAGGATTTACTAAACAACTCGTTATTTTGCCATCAAATACATGATCTAAACATGCTTGGTTGCAGCCTATACACGTGTTTATGAGATTTGCTTGGTTATTTTGTGCTTTAATGACAAACGCCGAATCCGCCAAAAACGGACGAGCCATACTCACTAAATCAGCGTCACCACGACGGAGTACCTCTTCTGCTACTTCTGGTGTATTGATCCTGTTGGAGGTCACTACAGGAATACTTAGCGCTGCTTTAAATTTTGCCGTAACCCATGTAAATGCCGCGCGCGGTACTTTCGTCGCAATAGTAGGAATACGCGCCTCATGCCAACCAATGCCTGTATTGATAATACTGGCACCAGCTTTTTCAATGGCCAATCCAAGTTGAAGGACTTCGTCGTAACTACTTCCGCCCTCAACTAAATCGAGCATCGATAAACGGTAAATAATAATAAATTTTTCACCAACGGCTTCACGCACACGCTTAACAACTTCAATGGGTAAACGAATCCTATTTTCGTACTCGCCTCCCCACTTGTCATCACGTTTGTTAGTACGTTGTGCGATAAACTGATTCAAAAAATAACCTTCTGAACCCATTATTTCAACACCATCATACCCCGCTTTTTGCGACTGAATTGCGGTAGAGACAAAATCATTAATTTGCTGCTGGATACCTGCTTCATCTAGTGCTTTTGGAACAAAAGGGTTAATTGGCGCTTGAATGGCAGAGGGAGCGACCAATTTCGGGTTATAAGCATAGCGTCCAGTGTGTAAAATCTGCATACAAATTTTAGCGCCTTCCGCATGGACGGCGTCGGTTACGACCTTATGGTTCGCTACCGCTTCATCCGTATCAATGCGTTTAGTGATAACATGCGTGGCTCCTTCTGCATTTGGACCAATTCCCCCAGTGACAATAAGTCCAACACCGCCTTTGGCTCGTTCCGCAAAAAATGCCGCCATACGATGATGTCCATTTGGAATATCTTCTAGCCCAGTATGCATAGATCCCATGATTATCCGATTGGGAAGCTGGGTAAACCCCAGATCTAGGGGCTGGAAAATATGAGGATAATGTGTATCAAGGGCTACAGACATATAAATTCCTTATTACTTAGGACTATATTAACGCACGTAAGTGAAGACGAAATCCTTATCTTCGAGCGTTCGTATTTTGACTGCGACTTACACCTAGGTTGATTTGAAGAATGATCAGTCGACTAAATTCTTTGGCATAGACTGTCTAAATTCTTGCCAAATTTTGCCACTTTCAACACCATATTTACGCACCACGCCAACTACCCGATCAGATTCGCCAGAATCTAATACATCGAGTAAGTTTTGATAATAATTCCTAGCAACCAATCGCGCACTTTCGCTTGAGAAGAATTGGCTACCAATACGCGCATATATGGTTCTAAAACCATTCATCATCAGCACATAAACGGGGTTATTAGATGCAAATGCTAAATCATGATGCATTTGATAATCATTGTGAGAAAACGCTTCGCCTTCGTCGCTTACGTCTTTATGACGTTCAATAATCTTACGGCACTCATCTGGGTTTTGACGAAATGCGCCACGAATAAAGACGGCACTCAGGTTGGTTCTGGCTGACAGAAGATTGTCCAACAATTGGGGTTGTCCTTCCTGATCTAATCTTGCCAACGTTTCTAGGATATTAAGCCCGCAGGTTTCCCAGTAATTATTTACTTTTGTTGGTTTGCCGTGTTGTATTGTTAACCAACCGTCACGCGCTAAACGCTGCAATACTTCTCTGAGTGTCGTCCTTGTCACACCGATTAACTCTGATAGTTCGCGCTCAGCAGGTAAGATTGTACCGGGCGGAAATCGACCGCTCCAAATAGACTCGACAATGTACTCCTCGGCGAATCCTGCTGGGCTTTGAGACTTATAAATCATACTCGTTTCATGTGACTATTAACTGAATGTTAACTGATTGTACCAGATGCATAACAATAAGGAAGAAGAATCGTTAATTCGGTTTTTTATGATAAATAGTCAATATTTAACTGACAATGACGATAACTTCTTTAAAATACACTCGTTTTTTATATATTACATTGGTCAACTAACTATGCACACAAGTCCACTCGTCGCTGTCTATCGCAATTTCCTTGGGCCAGCGCCCAATTGGTACAAACAAACCATCATTGTTTTTCTAATGATTAACCCTTTTCTGTTTATGCTAAACCCATATATAGCCGGCTGGGCATTAGTTATTCAGTTTATCTTTACCTTGGCGATGGCACTTAAATGTTACCCATTGCAACCGGGGGGATTACTTTTAATAGAAGCGCTGTTCATAGGTATGACAAGCCCAGAACACATGCTATATGAAATAAAAACGAACCTCGAAGTCCTATTGTTGCTGGTCTTTATGGTCGCCGGTATTTATTTCATGAAAGACTTACTGATGTTTTTATTTACGAAACTTGTCGTTAAAGTACGTAATAAAGCCATCTTATCCTTGTCCTTTATTTTTGCCTCAGCGATTTTATCCGCGTTCTTAGATGCTTTAACCGTGGTAGCGGTAATCATTGCGGTAGGCTTAGGTTTTTATTCGATTTATCACAAGGTTGCATCAGGTAAAGAATTTCATAGCGAGCATGATCACACTGCAGATAGCGATGTGTCATACCCCAAAAAAGATGACTTAGAGAACTTCCGCGCGTTTTTACGTAACTTAATGATGCACTCAGCTATCGGCACCGCGTTAGGTGGCGTTATGACAATGGTGGGTGAACCACAAAACTTGATCATAGCCGACAAAGCTGACTGGGGATTCTTTGAGTTCTTTATCCGTATGTCACCGATCACTATTCCCGTATTTATTGCTGGTTTAGCGACTTGTTTGTTGATAGAAAAAGCGGGATGGTTTGGATATGGTGCTAAAATGCCAGCTGCGGTAAGAGAAATATTACGCGACTACGACGCCCATATGGATACCGAAAGAACACCTCGCGACAATGCTCGATTGGTGGTTCAAGCACTTATTGGCGTTTGGTTAGTAATAGCATTAGCGGGACATTTTGCCTCCGTTGGTCTTATTGGCTTGAGCATAATAGTATTGGCCACGTCAATGAGTGGAATTATCGAAGAACACGCACTAGGTAAAGCGTTTGAGGAAGCCCTCCCTTTCACTGCATTATTGTGCGTTTTCTTTGGAATCGTTGCCGTAATCATTGATCAAGGCTTGTTTCAACCGGTGATTGAATACGTGTTGACGTATGAAGGTGAAACGCAATTAGTGCTGTTCTACCTAGCGAATGGTGTACTGTCAATGGTAAGTGATAACGTATTTGTGGGCTCAGTATACATCACTGAAGTCGCAGCCGCGCTAGAAAAAGGTGAAATAACCCGTGATGAATTCGACTTGCTAGCGGTAGCAATTAATACCGGTACAAATTTGCCCAGTGTTGCAACGCCTAATGGACAAGCCGCATTTTTGTTTATGCTGACGTCTGCAATTGCGCCGCTATTGCGTTTATCTTATGGCAGAATGGTATTCATGGCCTTGCCGTATACCATCGTACTAACGATTGTCGGCTTGCTTATGACTTACTTTAGTTTGTATGAGATGACAGATATGCTGTATCAGTATCATCTGATTGAACACCATGTCGCTGGCGCTGATGGACATGAAATAGAATCGCCATCTCACTAAAAATGTTTGTTTGAAATATTATGTTAATAAGTGTTCGCTTGATTTTCTTAATCAATACCGTAAATTAGCGGGCACTTATTCTTAATTGGATGTGATATGTTTTGGCTTGTTGATTGGAGTAAAACAAAACTCCCTTGGTGGCTTCTGTTTACTTGTTCTTCGTTACTAGTGGCAAGTGCCCTATACTTTCAACATGCGTTAGGGCATTCGCCCTGCGTCAAATGCATATATCAGCGCACCGCTATGGTTACCTTAGCATTGAGCGCAGGATTGCCGCTCATTTACATGCATATTGTTACGCGTCTGCTTAGTATTACAGTTTGGTTAGCAGCGTCTGTTTGGGGGCTTTATGTCGCCAATAGCCATGTAGAACTCATCTTTTTCGAGGGCTTTTTCATGCCACCCTGCCCCATCGAGCCTAACTTCCCGTCATTTATGCCTCTACACAACTGGCTACCTGCGATATTCGACGCCACAGGCGAATGCAATGACAATCGTTGGCAGTTTTTAAATATGGGAATGGCAGAATGGATGCGTATCATTTTTAGCGGATTTGCCCTGACGGCAAGTGCAGTGGCAATAAGTTATATTATTCGATTTCGTCAAGTGGCCAAGTAACGATATAGTCTTCGAAATCGGCAATATTAACATCGTTTTCATTTAAGGTTCGGTTACGTACGCTTATACCATCTAAGTGCATTTTACTTTTTTTACCTTTGTTGAGCAGCGGATGCCAGCTTGCGAGACCTTTACCTTCGTGCAAACGCCGATAGCTACATGACGGCGGCATAAAGAATATTTTATCCAAATTTTCCTTTGTTAAGGTCACACAATCAGGCACCAGTTCTGAGCGTCGTAGATAAGCAGTACAAGCACACTGTTTGTCATTGAGCAGATAACACGCAATGTTGGTGTAATGAAGATGCCCATCATCTGCAGGTTGATCTGTGGGCGTAAAATCGTCTACGTCGTCATCTTCGATAAATTTGTGTAAACAACATTTTGCGCAACCATCACATATGGCTTCCCATTGCTCGCGATTCATATCGTCCAACGCCGTGTCTTCCCAAAATTTAGACGCGATCAACGAAGGAGTATAAGGGCTTGTGTGTTTTGCCACGTTACATGTTCACGCTTTGATTAAACAGGCTAATTGACCTTTGTACTGACATTGAGTATACCATCCAAATTCGCTTCAATTTTATCGCCAGAAAACAGCGGCCCGACCCCTTTTGGGGTGCCTGTCATAACAATGTCGCCAGGCAATAAGGTAAATTCTTTTGTTGCTGTAACAAGCAGTTCAATTGTCGGCCACAACATGAAATCTGTATTGCCATCCTGACGAAGCTCATTATTAATGGTTAACTGGAAGGTATAATCTATTGCATGAGCATCTGACAAGAATGAGAACGCACTGACGGGACAGCTATCGTCAAAAGACTTACAGCGTTCCCACGGCAAACCAGCATCTTTAAGCGTATTTTGTAAATCACGCAAAGTTAAGTCTAAACCAAGTGCAACGGCATAAAGGGCGGCTCTGCATTCTTCGTGTGATGCGTTTCGTAGCGGTTTTCCAATTAAGAAAGCAACTTCAAGTTCATTGTGACATTCACCGCGATCAGTAGGAATATTTAGGTTTTCAGAAAAATGACAAAGTGCACTTGGCGGTTTCATAAATAATACTGGCGCACCTTTTTGAGGTGACGTGCCCTCACTGCCTCCCATCTCAACGATATGGTCCATATAGTTCCTACCGACACAAAGGACTTTACCAACGGGCAAATTAATTGTATTACCCTCTATGTCTTTATGTTGATATTGATTCATGCTCTTCTCCATTTTGGCGCGTTTACCTTAAAATTTAACGTCAGGCACTTTATCTAAACCATTTGCCAAGCGATGAGCTTCCATTAAATCTTCTATTTTTGGTGGCAACTGGAGATAAAATTTGTTTTCTTCAAATTTCCGAATAAAATCTGACTGAGCCAACCCGGCAACGGAAGTCTTTTTCTCGGTATTAATTAGAATAACAAAGATAGGTGTCCCAAAGGTTTCCAACAAGCCTTTTGGCACCTTTGAAAAATCATCTCTTTTTTCTACATAAAGAAAAGTATCTGCTTTTTTAAGTGACTTATAAACTGCGCACAGCATTATACTCTCCTTCATTGTCATCAAATAGAGAGGCTAAATCGTCGAGCAAAAGCTCTCTGCGCCACCCTGAAAGTAAGTCGGGTCGTAACTCGCGCACATCAAAATCACAGAATGTAAACCAACACCATTTTAATAAATCGTTAATCTGCTTCTTTGATGCAATTACCGGCTCCGGTATTCCCGCCGATTCTGCCAGTGTGCAGATCCTAGCCTTAATGTCGCTAACGGCTTTTTTGTATTTAGGAAAATCAATCAGGCGTTCAATTCTCGGTGGATATTCGTCTTGCGTTGCGTTTTCCACATCATCAACAATACTTAGAATAACTTTACCATAAAGTCTGTTCTGCTTTGGAGAAATGCCATGCACTTTTCCAAGTAAGCTGAGATTTCGAGGTAACCTAGCCGCAATATCTAACATGCAACTCTCTCGGAGTACAAAGTTTATGGACGTATTATTGTCTTGTGCCGTCTCTACCCGCCATTTAGCCAACAGTTTTAAAGCAAGTAAGTTTTTAGGCGCTAACTTCCAATTGTTACCAATTGTCATGTACGCATAATCACTAGGTATCGCATATTGCTTTTTGTCTGTCATATTTTGAGCTTCTAACAAAACCGCCTTTGTCAGTTGTTTTTCTTCAACTGCGTTGAACAACTCCGCATAAACAATATGCAAATACGTCACATCTGCCGCTGCATACATCAGCTGCTCTTGTCTCAATGGACGTGCCAACCAATCGGTTCTAGACTCCGTTTTATCTAAAGTTACATCGCAGATATTTTCAACTAAATTTGCGTAACCAATACTATTGCCCATATCTAAAAAGCCAGCAGCCACTTGAGTATCAAAAAGTGGCGAAGGATACTCGCCCACATTGTGTTTGAGTGCATCAAGGTCTTCCGAACAGGAATGTAACACTTTCAAAGTACTTTCATCCGTTAGCAGTTTTGCCAACGGTGCAATGTCAGTAATCTTCACCGGATCTATTAAATAAACAGCTTTGCCATCGAATATCTGTACTAAACCAAGTAAAGGGTATAGCGTTTTCGTTCTAACAAATTCTGTATCAAGTGTTATGTAGGGCAACGTTAAGCATTTCTTGCATAACGCAGCCAATGCTTCGTTGGTCTCTATATAAATGAAGGTTTCATGTAATTTCTGAAAATTAAGGTTTATCACTTATTCGTATCTTCCCTTAATTCTCGCCGCAATATTTTACCGACATTCGTTTTCGGTAATTCCGTTCTAAATTCAACAATTTTAGGTACCTTGTAACCAGTCAACAAAGACTTACAATGCTTGATAATGTCATCTTCAGACAACGCTTGATTTCGTTTAACCACAAATAGCTTTACTACTTCTCCACTCGCATCATTAGGTATACCAACAGCCGCCGCTTCCAAAATACCTTCATGCATTGCCGCTACTTCTTCAATTTCATTAGGAAAAACGTTAAAACCTGAGACTAAAATCATGTCTTTTTTCCGGTCAACAATGTATAGATAACCGTCTTTATCGATTTTTGCAATGTCGCCTGTTGCCAGCCAACCTTTATCCAAAATTTCTTCCGTTGCGTCAGGCCTTCCAAGGTATCCTGCCATGACTTGGGGGCCACGAATATATAACTCTCCCGCCTCTTCGATACCTAACTCAACATCGTCCTCTGACATTATTTTAATGTCTGTTGAAGGCAGAGGAATACCAATTGAGCCTTTGTATTCAACGTCTTTAATTGGGTTTACTGAAACAACTGGCGAGCATTCAGTGAGGCCATAACCTTCAACTAAAACTTTACCTGTTACCTGCTTCCAGCGCTCAGCAACCGGACGCTGAACTGCCATACCGCCACCCAAACCAAATTTAAATTTAGAAAAATCGACGTTTGCAAAACCCGGCGTGTTAAGCAAGCCATTAAAAAGCGTGTTAACGCCTGTTAATACGGCAAAAGGATACTTGTTAATCTCAGCAACAAAAGCCTTCATATCACGCGGATTGGTAATCAATAAGTTGGAACATCCGTATTTCAAAAATAACAGGCAATTCGCGGTAAGCGCGAAGATATGGTAGAGCGGTAAAGCCGTGACAGACAAATCTTCTCCGGGCTCAATTACTGCTTCAAATATGCCAGATACTTGTTCCAAATTAGCGACCATATTGCGATGAGTTAACATTGCACCTTTACTCAACCCAGTTGTGCCGCCAGTGTATTGTAAAAAGGCAATATCAGAACCTGTTAACGAAGGTCGGGAGTAGGTTTTTGATTCCCCTATTTTCAATGCATCGTTAAATCTGGTGGCGCCTTGGAGTGAATAGTCTGGCACCATTTTTTTTATCTTTTTTATTACAAAATTTACCAACCAACGCTTCGGTACAGGCAGAAGATCCGGGATGGCTGTCAACACTATATTCTGGACAGGTGTGTTCGAAACCACTTTTTCAAGCGTTGACGCAAAATTTTCAACAATCACTATAGTATTAACGTTTGCGTCATTTAGCTGATGTTCTAGCTCCCGCGCTGTGTAAAGCGGGTTAACGTTGACCACCGTCATCCCAGCTCTAAGCACACCAAATAATGCAACTGGATATTGGAGTAGGTTTGGCATCATAAGGGCGACAGCGTCTCCCTTTTTCAAACCAGAATTTTGCAGGTATGCCGCAAACTGCATTGATAGAACATCAAGTTCTTCAAAGCTAAGGGCTTGCCCCATATTAATAAAAGCTGTCTTGTTCGCATATTGCGATACTGCTTTTTCGAAAATTTCGACCAGTGACGGAACAACATCTGGGTTAATTTCCGACTCTACCGCCTTTTCATATTCAGCTAACCAAATTTTATCCACGCATGCTACCTAATTTGCAAAATTAACTGGCCAACCCTTCAAGTCGTTAAACGTCATACCAGTTATATTCATCTAATAGTAAATGACTGTTTACAAAATTTAAATCAAAGAATGCAACAAGTAGTTTTTTTGTTGTACTTTTGTTCTCAATGTTAGCAAAAAAGCACGACATCGACTTGGGTTTAATTTATTTGCCCCAAACTCCTCTTTGGCTACAAAGATGAACCGCTACTAAGATATATGTATAACTCCTAGCACACAATTAGGCGCGTGTTACGGGCATGCAAAACAGGATGTTTAATGAAATACGAATTTATACTATTTGATGCAGACGAAACCTTATTCAGTTTCGACAATTACGCTGGTATTAAGCGATTAATGCAAAATTACGGTGTCGACTTTAGCAAAGACGATTATGGTGTATATCAGACGTACAATAAAGCGTTATGGGTGCAATACCAAAACCAAGAAATAGACGCAGAATACTTACAGGTAGAGCGTTTTAGAACGCTTGCAGCAAAAATTAATCGCGCGGCACAAGACGTAAACGATGAATTTTTAGATACCATGGCAGAAATTTGTGAGCCGCTACCTGGCGCAATAGAACTTTTGGATAAACTAAAAGGCAAAGCTCGCTTGGGGATCATCACCAATGGTCTGTCACGTATGCAACACAAGCGAATCGAACACACTGGACTTGAGGGTCATTTTGAATGGTTAGTGATTTCAGAAGAGTTTGGCTTGGCCAAGCCTCATATTGCCATTTTTGAACACGCGTTTGAATTAATGGGTAATCCAGACAAAAGTAAAATACTAATGGTTGGAGATACTATCGCAAGTGATATTGTTGGTGGTAATAATGCGGGTATAGACACTTGTTGGCTGCAACATCCTGGCATTGCTAAGCCTGAGGACATACAAGCGACCTACCACATTAAACATTTACATGAATTGCAACATATTATATTTGAGAACTAGGTAAGGGAGTTCCGTCAACGTAATCATCCGTTAGCCAAATGTGTGAGAATATCCGTTGCTACAGCTCTAGGCGACTCCATATGTACATAGTGTCCGCCTTGCCTCTGAGAAACGGTTAGTTTTGAAAAATAAGCCGCTCTTCGTTCGCGAGCAACTTGCAATTTTTCATAGCCATTGTTACCTAATATGATTAAAGTGTCACATTCAATCGCACCTAATATTAACGCTGCTTGTGTTTCTGTCAGTCGAAGGGGTGACGTTGTGCGTAATTTTCGGTCTGTTTTCCATTGGATGTCCCCATTTTCCTTGATAGCGACGTTTCGTGACATGATCAACTCTATATGCTCAACCGCCATGTCACTCACCAATTGACGTGCCTTTATTACGGCGTCAAATGACTGCGGTTGTCGAATAGTTGAACTCGATGTTTTCAATCTAGATTCAAAACTTGCTTTAAGTTGCAAGGCAGAAGATTTTTCACTTTCACTGAGTGGACCAAATGATTCTATGCAAACGAGTGATTTGACGAGTTCGGGGAATGTAGCACTAAATATACTGGCAACAATGCCACCAAGGGAATGACCAATAAGTATTATCCTCTGCCAATGTTGACGTTTAACTAGCTCATATAAATCATATACATAGTCAGTAAGTTGATAATAGTGACCATCATTGTAATGAGACGAGCTGCCATGTCCCATGAGGTCTATTGCGATTATTCGGTAATCACTCAAGTAAGGGGCTAAAGGTACAAAGCTAGCCGCGTTATCTAAAAAACCATGCAAACACAGAACAATCGGTTTGCCCTGATTATCATTACTTAGGCCTGAAAAATTCCTACCTTTGAGCTGAAAAATTATTTCCTTCAAATATCACCGAGTATTTTGGTCGATTACCACGTTACCGTTGTCATCCCTCGATCTCGGCGCCGGTTCAGAAATATTCCTAGGTACGACTCTAGGTTGACTTTTTGGGGCTGGACGAACACGGTTGCCTTGTGAGTGTCCATTATCATGAATCACCCTTACACGTTGACGTCTTCCCCACCAAGGATCGTACCATGGACTAAAGAAACCTCGGCGATAATGTTGCGAATACAAAAATGGCGAAAATCCAACACTTTCTACCTCTAAATCCGTTGTTTTTCGCCACATATAATACCCTTGTGCATCTAGCGTAGGATACTTGTATGTTTGCTCACCGATAACGCCCTCGATTAACTCTCCAACACTACCGACAACAGTGACAAGCCGTCCTTCCTCAAAAACCAACGGATCAACAAACCCTTTCACAACTGCTTTAAACCGGCCTAGGCTTTCATCGCCAACGCGAGGCTTACCACTTCTACTTTCAGGAAAAAATACAACCTCAATTTCTGAAACGTCTTTCTTATTTTCAACACTGACTATTTTCCCTCCCCATCGAGCCAACTCGCCGATTTGAGAAGGTGATACTTGGGTTTTGTCTATACTCTTATAGTTAACCAAATTGATATTTTCTTCTACAGCAATTTGATTGGGTACTATATTACAAGCTGCAAGTACCAATATCCCTACTAAAATACTTATCGCTTTCATACATTACTCCACATTGTTATCTACTCAAAAATAGCGGGCTAGTTTTTACGCTAGTAGTAATCAGTTTGTCGATGTCGTCAACAACATCTATTTTTTACTCTCGTCTAAAATAGACCGTATATTCCCCATTAAGTTTCGAGAGTACAGCGTAAAATGTTTATTAGGCGTATATATCCACGCCCATTAACTGACTTAAGGTTTCTCTTTTCGCAGCACTTGCTACCTCATGATATGCATCTAGATTCTTTTGAATCTTTGCTGACGCATCTGCATAAGCATTGCCTCTGGAAAGTAAGTCGTCGGCATTAGACATCGTTTCAATATTGCCTTTCTTGACAACATCATGGGGAGTTGCAAGGTCTGCAACAACGGAATGCTGCCCCTGTTTAATACCAATGTTGTTAGTTTTATTTGGTGACTGATTATTTAAGAATACCTGCGCAGGTAAACTTCTAATAGGTTCCATAATCTTTATTCTCTACCAGGTAACTTCTTCCAAGTTACTTTGTCTCTTAAATACGTAGGTACTATTTCTGATGCACTCACAGTCTTACCAGAAAGCTGCGCCTGTTTTGCTAATGCCAACATGTACTTAGCGTTAGGATACTCCACATTTAAAGGCTTTGGTAGTTCAGTCAAGCCTAAAATATCTTTGTAAGCGGCATACCCAGTGCCAACAAAGCTCTCGTGATCGTAATTAACGACTGTAGATACAACTTCATTTGGCGGAATTACAGCCTCTTCCCCCTGTAACACAACGCCTCCCGTTGTCGCATCAAGTGTATATTGCCCTTTATACACCTCACTCATACGAGCATCGATAAGGGCGAGCGATTTACTAACGTTAAAACGTTCAGCATTCTCTTGTGCCATTGTGGCTAAGGTAGACACTTCGGCCACAGGTAAATTTGTCCCCAACGCTAAGCCCTGCATAGTACTAGCAGCTATTCTGACGCCAGTGAAACTGCCGGGACCACAACCATATGCTAACAATTGCATATCAGATAGGTGTGCGCCATTCCTTTTTAATACGGCATCAATCATTCCCAATATCTTTTGACTATGTTGTTGAGGACAAACGTCAAACTCACAATCAATCCCTTTGCTAGTTTGTAATGCAACGCTGCATGCTTCGGTAGATGTATCTATTGCCAATATATTCATTTTGTTATTTTTCGTTTGCTGTATTCAGTGAGCTCAAAAAGTCATGAACTCGCGCTAAATCTCTGGTTCTAGTCATATCAGGTAAACTCCGAATAAAGGTATTTGCATAGGGCTTATTTACCAAACGATTGTCACAAATAACCAACACGCCTTTATCTGTTTCATCACGAATCAGTCGCCCAGCACCTTGTTTAAGCGCAATCACTGCTTGTGGAATTTGAATATCAACAAAGGGATTTCCACCACTGTCTTTACAATCTTTAATCTTTGCTTTTAGTAACGGATCGTCGGGCGCGGCAAAGGGTAATTTGTCAATCATCACACATTGTAAGGCATCTCCCTTAACATCAACCCCTTCCCAAAAAGCACCGGTGGCAAATAAGGCCGTTTTTTTATGCGTAATGAAATCATTGAGTAAGGCTTGTTTACTGGCATCACCTTGCACCAACACATCAAGATCATATTTCTCAACAACACCATTGGCCACTTGGCGCATCATGTAATGGGACGTAAAAAGTAAAAATGCGCTACCGCCACTTGCTTGAATCAATTGATAACTGATATCTATCAAATTTTGTTTAATATCCCTATTATTTGGTGCAGGCAGATATCGAGGCACGCAAAGCATTGCTTGTTTTACATAATCGAAAGGGCTATCGAGTTGCAAGGTGCTAGCGTTCTCTAGGCCCATAATTTTCTGATAATGGGAAAAGTCTTGACCCACGCTTATTGTTGCTGAGGTAAACACCCACGCAGCTTCACTTTTCTCAACAATCCCAGAAAACTGCTTACTAATGTTCAACGGTGTCATATGAAAAATCATGTGCCGTCTGGTCGTCTCATACCACAAACTGACATCAGCTTGTTTTATCTTAGTGATTGCAATAAGACGACGTTGCATATCCGCTAAACGTTCAAAATAGCGATCCAAATCATTGTCTCTGCCTTCATGTACGATTGATACCGTCAATAACTGCTCTACAATAACTTCTAATCTATCAACGAGTTTTTTAAATGTCGGATCGCGAAACACATCATCTAATTCCCCCCTCGCCGGATCAACACTAAAATACAAGCGTAATTCGCTCACCGCTTGTTGCGCTTTCACAGAAATTTGAGAAAGTTGTTCTGCGTCCTTTAACGTTACTTTTTGTGTCTTTTCGATATCCACCAGCAAATCATTCAACTGACGTGTAGAAAACGACTTACCAAAATATTCGCTAGCGATATCTGGGAGCAAATGTGCTTCATCAAATACGACGGTGTCAACTTGCGGAATTAACTCGCCGAATCCATCTTCCTTTAAGGCTAAATCCGCGAAAAACAAATGATGGTTAACCACAATAATATCGGCTTTCATGGCTTTTTGACGCGCATTAATCAAATAGCAATCATCATAAGCCGAGCAGTCCTTACCCAAACAATTATCCACTGACGATGTGACTAGAGGAATGACACTTGCGCCCTCTTTTAAATCACTTATCTCACCAATATCACCTGTTTTGGTGCTTAGGCTCCATTTCTTTATTAAGTTGAATTCATGCAGTGTTTGTTTATCCAAACGCATATGATCACTGCCGTTAAGCGCTAACCGATGGATGCACAAATAATTTGCTCGACCTTTTAGCAGTGCGGTTTTTCGCGTCTGGTCTACCGCTTTTTTAACCATGGGTAGATCACGAGAAAACAACTGTTCTTGCAGGTTTTTTGTGCCAGTGGAAACAATCGTTTTAGCATCAGAAAGTATCGTCGGCACCAAATAAGCGAACGTTTTCCCCGTGCCTGTGCCAGCCTCCGCTACGAGCGTTTTCTTCTCCTCAATTGTCGTTTCAATTTTTTGAGCCAATGACAGCTGAGGCGCGCGTACGGTGTATCCTTTGACCATCGTAGAGAGAGGTCCATCATTTGCAAAAAACTCTGTGACTGAGGTCATAATTTATGGATACTACCGACATTGTTCAGAAATTTAAAATAACGACTGCAAACGCCTATCTGCATCGACAGGCGAAAATTGCGTAAAATTCGACGCTTTACGTTAGTTGTAAACAACATATTTTAAACGATTAAAGCGCCGTATTAGATATGAAATTGACTAGCGGAACAAGACCTTTTCACGATTAAACCAGTTCACACAGAATGCTATCAATAGACCCGCAAGTAGTACACTCGAACCGAAAATCCCTAACAGCTGAAAATAATCCATCGTGCCTTTTATTAATTCTTTAATTGCCAATGCCACGTTTGTCAGTGGTATCCAAGCATAAATCCCCTTCAACTCAATGCCTGGCATCAAGGCAATCATCACAGGGACAATAACAATAAACACCAATGGCGTCATGTAGCCTTGCGCTTCTTTATACGAGCGTGCGTAAATAGAAAGGCTGAGTAACACCGCTGCAAAAATAGCAACAAGAGGTACTAGCATCAAAAAGACCAATAAGAAGTCGATAATACCAATCGCCGCCATAAAATCTCCCACCATACTAATTGCCATGCCTTGCGATAAGACAACCCCCCATATGGCAATACTCAGCACCGTCACTAACGCAGACACAACCCCAGCAAAACAAAGGGTTAAGAACTTACCTAAGACAATTTGTGTCCGGCTAATAGGTGATAATAATAGGGTTTCTAAAGTGCCTCTTTCCTTTTCACCGGCGCCAATATCCGCAGCAGGTATCATTGCCCCTTGGAGGCACAAGATGAAGAGAAAATAAGGTATCATCCCGCCAATGGCCGCGCCTTGACTCTCTCTTTTATCAGCGACATTTACCTTCTCTACAACAAATGGTTTAACCAAGCCTTCTTGTGTGTCTTCGTCAACCCCTAATGTCATAAACGCATTACGCTGATATACAGCTGACAGTGTATCTAACACTTCCCATATCCGGTCTTGAACACGGTTGAACTGTGCATCATTTAGATACACTTTAATCACAATTTGGCCGCTACTAATGATATCTTCACTATAATTGTCGGGAATTGATATGAGAAAATCGACGTTACCGGCCTTTACAAATTTCTTCATTTCATCTTCAGACGCTAGCGAAGTCGATTGTTCGACTAAATGTAGACTCGGCATATCAGCAAGTTGCTTGGCAAATTCAGTATTTTCTACATTTGCTACAATCGCAAAATTAAGCGCTTTGGTTGCTGCCTCGGAATATGCATTTTGCATAAAGTAAACAACACCACCAATTAATAACGGGAAAACCAAAATAGGTAAAGCGACCATAAAAAACAGGGTTTTACGGTCACGAGTAAGCTCTAGCACTTCCTTTTTAAACACTAACCACATAGTTACGCTCCCTCTTTTAAGCATGCCATAAAAGCGGCATGTAGTCCGTTATCTGATTTATGTTTAAACGCATCCAGTGAGCCTTCGAAGGTGGTTTCCCCATGATCAATAACGGCAACGTTGTCACACAATTCATTTACTTCATCAAGGTGGTGGGTAGAAAAAATTACCGGTACTTCCGCTCTTTTTAGCGACTTAATGAATTCAATTACAGTGTTAGCCGCCATTATATCGAGACCCGTTGTTGGCTCGTCTAGCACTACCACTTCAGGCGAGTGCACGACAGCTCGTGCGATTGATGTTTTCTGTTTCATGCCGGTCGAATAATTTTCGCTCCTGCGATCTAAAAACGTATGCATATCGAGCTGATCCGCCAATTGGTTTATCTGTGCATCAATATCAGCATCACCCATTCCGTTAAGGCGACCAAAATACGCAATATTTTCTCTCCCCGTTAAGCGACCATATAAGCCAGTTGAACCAGACAGAAAACCAATTTTTTTCCGCGCTTCTATTGGCTGTTTGACAACATCTGTTCCGCCAATTTGAATGCTACCATTATCTGGCTGCAACGCAGTCGAAAGTACGCGTAACGTGGTTGTTTTTCCAGCACCATTAGGGCCGAGTAAGGCAAGCACTTCGCCTTTCTCGCATTGCAATTGCACATTTTTTACGGAATGAAAAAAACGCCCTTGAAGACGAGGGTCTTTTTTATCTTGTTCGCTGAGTTTTTTGGGGTTTTCTATTTTAAATTTTTTCGCGAGATTTGATATCTTAATCATAAGTTTACTATTTCCCTGTTTCTAACAGCATAAAGTATCTGTCAAACACGAACAAGACACCACTTTTGTTATTATTAACGAATATGTTACAAAGATTGTCAAAATTAAACAATTGGCTTGAGGTACAGCGCTCACAATTGCATACTCCGTAATATCTTTACATATCAACTTGTTGCTAATGGAGTATGTATGCAAGAACATCAAACGAACGACGTCACCAACCCGATTCAAGCCGCTAGTGAAATTTTTTACCGCCCCAAAGCAGTGTTTAATACGATTGCCAATGTTAATAACTGGTCTTGGGTTCCTTTTATCATTGTTTGTGTGATCGGTTTTCTACCCACCTATTTATATTATGGCCTAGTTGACCTCGATTGGTTAGTTCATCAAATGGCACTCACGGACAACCCAAATGCAAGTCCCGCTGAAATTGAAAACTTCAAAAGTGCAATGCCGAAAGCCGTTTTAAGCTATACCGCGTTTGCTATCCCTGTTGTCCTTGTAATAGTCAACGCGATCATCGCGGGTTATTACACCTTAGTTACTAAAAACGACGAAAAAAATGTACAAGGGTTCATGGATTGGTTTGGTGCTAGTTGGTGGATTGCAATGCCGTCGGTTGTGAATGGCCTTATTGCTTGCATTTTATTAGCGCTTCAAGAGCCAAACACGCAAATATCGACCGCAATTGCTACACCGCTTTCTGTCGCATTTATGTTGGGAACTGACATGACCTCACAGTGGTTTGGCTTCTTCTCTGGTATTAGATTAGATACATTTTGGAGCATCTTAATTGCAGGTTATTGTATTAACAGTTGGACCAGTTTTAGTTTCGAAAAATCATTGATACTCTCAGCTATTCCAGCGCTTGTTATCTGGAGTATCTCTTTTCTCGTCGCTATTTAATTAAACATTTTAGATTAAGGCGAGAATTACAATCTCGCCTTTGGCATAAAGTAAGTCGTATCTTCATAAAACAACGGACCTTGGTCGCCAATATGCCAACTCGGAACGCCAAGCAATGGCATTGGTTTCAAGGCCCGCTTACGGTCAAACACCTTGTTTTCCATAATGTAATCAAATAACAAGCGGTCATAGTCACTGAGACTAAGTGCCTCATTCATGTCAGATACATCAATTACGATAACCTTTGCAGTTAAGCCGATGTATGGATTTAATAGCATTTCCCACAATGCATGACCAAATATAAATGGCGTAATCTTGCTAAACCATAAATCTCTATTGCTAACAAAGAGTGTTTGCCAATCGTGCGCTGACAACCACTCTAGCACGCGTTTTTCACGCGTAAATAGAACCAAACCACATTCATCAAAATGCGTGACGCGATCTCGGACTGCACCTCTTGGTACTAGCCCAATTTCATTGATCTTTTTTATATGAATTGTGTTAAGTAAGGTTTTTGTTTTTGGCATTTGTAGCCAAATAAGGCCATTAAATAAGTCATGCCAATTGTTACTTCGTGTCGGTATAATGTTGTTTTCACATATGATTTGCTCATAATATTTATTAGTATCTATCTCTTCTTGCGCGACAAACTCTTTGCAAAGACTGATATTAGAAAATTTAGTGTTCCGCAAAATCGACAAGGTATTCGCGTTTAATACCGTATCTGATAATATTTCGCATAAGTCTGATGTACTTGTGCCAGGTCCTAGCAAAGAGTTAAATGCGACTGACAATTTACCGACTTGGACTGCATTTAAAAATTCAGCTACAGTCTTTGGCTGAGATTCACGATCAATTTGATCAGGTTTAACAGTAGAATTCAAAATAGTCCTTAGAAGACAACAATTACAATAACAAGGAAAAACGATGGGAATGCATACAAACAAACGCGCATTGCACTGCATACTAGCGCTGGGATTGATGAGTACAATTGCGGGATGCTCAAAAGCACCTAAAGACAATTATACTGCTTCAAGTCCAAAAGCGACAAATTTTGACGCAGTATATAATTCAATTTCAGAAGAGCAACTAAAAACACATATCGAAACGCTCGCATCAGACGAATTTGGCGGACGTTTGCCGACAACTGAAGGCGAAGAGAAAACAGTTAAATATCTTATCGACAATTTAAAGAGTGCAGGATTTACACCTGGCAACGGCGATAGTTTTTTGCAAAACGTAGAACTGATGCAAATAACGGCTGATGCAGATATGTCGCTCACCTTAGGCGAGCAAACCTTAGCCTACAAGGAAGGTATGGTCGCAGGCTCCAAGCGTGAACAAACTGAAATAACGCTGAATAATTCTGAGGTCGTATTCTTAGGATTTGGTGTGAACGCCCCGGAGTATGACTGGAACGATTATGCCAATGTAGACGTAAAGGGAAAAACCGTCATTGTCTTAGTAAACGACCCAGGATTTGAAAATCCTGATAGCGGTAAGTTTCAGGGCAAAACAATGACCTACTATGGCCGTTGGAGCTACAAATATGAAGAGGCCAGTCGACAAGGTGCTGAAGCCATTTTTATTGTGCATGAAACCGCACCCGCGTCGTATGGTTGGTCGGTGGTCGCAAACAGTTGGAGTGGGCCTCAATATGGCTTAGTCAGTCAAGACGCTGGCGCAAGTCGAGTGGCGATTGAAGGTTGGATATCAAGAGAGGCAGCGGTTACATTATTTGAAGAAGCTGGGCTAAGTTTCGACGATGAAAAAGCGAAAGCCTTACAAGGACCCTACACGCAAGCACTTAATGCAAGTGCGTCTGTTACAGTTAAAAATAGTATTGAAAAATCTGAAAGTGACAATGTCATTGCGACCCTTCCGGGCAGCACAAGCCCTGATGAACACATTATTTACACGGCGCACTGGGATCACCTGGGTACCGACGCAACTAAAGACGGTGACCATATATACAATGGTGCGCATGATAACGCCACAGGCACTGCCGCATTGCTTTCTATGGCAAAATCTTTTGGCAATTTAGATTTCGCTCCCAAACGTTCTGTCACAATGTTATTTGTTACCGCTGAAGAGCAAGGCTTATTAGGGTCAAAATACTATGCCGACTATCCTATTGTGCCATTAGAGAAGACTGTCGCGAACATCAATCTCGATGCAATGAATGTATTGGGTCGAACAAAAGATGTAGCCGTGATTGGTAAAGGTAAATCGGAACTCGAAGCCTATTTAACAACCGCCGCTGAAAAGCAAGGTCGCATTATTACGCAGGAAGATAGGCCAGAAGCAGGATATTATTATCGCAGCGATCATTTTAGCTTCGCAAAACAAGGGGTGCCTGCACTGTACGCAAAAGGCGGCAATCAACCAATCGATGACGAAACTGCCGCATATCGCAAGCGCATGAATGTGATCGTAACGGGTTGTTACCATCAAGTATGTGATCAATTCAGAGACAACTGGGACATTGGTGGTATACATGAAGATACCCAGTTACTATTTGACGTCGGCTATATGCTAGCGAACACTGATGTTTGGCCAGCGTGGAATGCGAGCAGTGAGTTTCAGCGAAAGTAATCTAAACACGCTTGTTCGACGATAGTGGTTTGCCGCTATCGTCGAGCACGTTTGATGTATGGGCGCTGATAAGCAATTTTCAGTTTGAAAACAGTGTCCACATTTCACTAAAAACATTGTGGTTGTTTCTAGCGTTTTCACGCAGTGCAAGCAACTGCTCTTTGCCTAGCCATTTACCTTCTTTACTTACCGCAATCACATTATTGAGTGTCGTTAGATCTTGAAGTGGATTGTCTTCAAGTAAAATAAAGTCAGCTTGCAAGCCTTCATCGATAACACCGAGTTTACTGTCTAACGCCAAGGCATTCGCTGCATTAATTGTTGCAGCTCGAATCACCTCAATGTTTGACAAACCTGCCGACTGCAATAGCATCATTTCATTGATGGTAGCAAGGCCATGGGGCGACAACAAAACACCAGCGTCAGAGCCGACCAACAGCGGCACATTTGAAAGCGCAAGTTGATTTGTTATCTTTTTTAAAAACGACAATGTTTTAATGTTGTATGCCACCATTTCATCTTGGCTATTTAACCAACGTTTTACTTGATTTTGCTTCTGATAAAATGCAATGAACGGCGATATATACCCGGCAGGAAGACTATCAACAAACGCATTTTTAAACTCGCTAATCTTCGTCAATTGCCAAAATATATTAAGTGTAGGTGTTATTGGTACTCCGACTTGAGACACCTTTTCAATAGCCGATGGGATAAGTGTTTCGTCGTGACTGTGTCCCAGTATACCTTGATAAATATCTTCAACATGTTCTAAGGATTGCATATTTGCCAGTGCTTCCCATGACAGCCCCGTTGGTGGATGCGGACCATGTTTCGCAATAGGGATATTTAAAGCGTTTGCCTCATCAATCATGGCAGAAAGCGAAGCTTTGTCCATTGATCCATACGCTTTTATGAGGTCATAACCCAGTGCCTTTGCTTTTTGGACTAGGCGTCTAGCTTCTTCACCGTTGTTTGCAGTCCAAGATAGGGGCGGCTCAATGCGCGAATGCACAATCGGTGTACTGACAGTAAGACTGCTTGCCAGCCAACTGCCTTCCTTTTGTTGTTGCTTCCAATGCAGATGATTTGGTATTCCGTTCATTATTCTGACGTGAGTAACGCCATGAGATAGCGCGAGTTCAAACGCTGATTTATCGTAGGCGTGTACGTGCATATCAATTAAACCGGGTAACAGAAAACCGCCCTTTGCGTCGATAATCTGTACCCTAGGTTTTTGGATATTAGATGCAGATATCTGCTGAATGATCCCATCTTCCACATATACTTGATGTGCTTTTTTGACGTCGCCAGTGACCACGTCAACAATATTCACATTCTGGAGTATATAGCGTTTTTCTACAGATATTGCATACGACTGTGTATTGGCGCAAGACATC
The DNA here is from genome assembly GCF_030160655.1 of Agaribacter marinus. Lineage (GTDB taxonomy): Bacteria > Pseudomonadota > Gammaproteobacteria > Enterobacterales > Alteromonadaceae > Glaciecola > Glaciecola marina. Next base: position 273,883 of record NZ_BSOT01000005.1, on the reverse strand, counting down.
ACTACACACGATAAAATGAACGATGAGAAAGCGTGTTTTAATCTTCGTTTGTTAAGTAAAAATAGACCCATTGAAGTGCATCCCTAAATTCTAAAGGCAGCAAAATAAGGTCTACATAACAGTATTACGCCCGAGATCTTGATATCGAACGTTTAACCGAGTCGTTTAAACAGCGGTTACTGACTCAGCTTTGCGGAACTTTTGAGCTCGCTTGAACGCGGTTGGCGTTTTCCCTATGATTTGTCGAAACATATTGTTAAACGTCGTTTTCGAGCCAAAACCAGCATCCATCGCAATGCTTAAGAGCGGCGTACAGGTGTTTTCAACAATACGTTCGATAACGTAGTTCACTCTATGTTGATTAATAAACTCATTGAAGTTTGTTTGTGCGTGAATATTAATCGCACGCGATATGTCTCGAGACTGAAGACCAGTCAGCTCAGATAATTGATGCAACGTTAAGCCTTGCTTTGTAAACCATTGCTCTTCTACGATTTGCTTTACCAAATGCCCATAAATAGCTAAATATTCATCACTTTGTTTAGCATCTGACGTTAATTCTAAAGTCGATTCACCGGTATTATGTGCTGAATGGTTTTGCTGATAACCGTCGATTAGCGAGATAATCGATGATTTATTTTGCACAAGTTGCTTTAGTAAAACAGCAAAAAACGCTATAGCAATCAACGTGCTGATACCCTGACCGAGCACATTTAGGGAATATCCCAGCGCCATTTGAAAATTCAACCTGACGAGGTCTAATACGCTAAATGTGCTCATTACTAGCGTCCACCAAAACAACGCGTTAAAGGACAAATCTTCGGCATCAGAACGCCATGCGGCAAGGCGTTCCCTCAAATTATACAGCTTTTTAAGTGTTGCCACGCCATACATACACCTGGAAAACGTACCTATCAAGATTATCCACTGAGGCGCGCCGGTAAAAGGCAACGCGATGAACATAGGCACAAAGTGAAGCAAGTGTCGTGAGTCTATGGTTTCGCCCAACACACTACGAATTGCTAAATATACTGCAGGCCCCAAGCCGAGTATAAAGACTGGCGTGACCAAATGTATACTTCGAGTTATATTAAGCTCTTCGAGCAAATTAAAGGCGCTTGACAACGCAACAAGTAAAAATAATAAATTTGTGCACAACAGTCTTTTCTCTTGAAATAGTAAGACAATCCCTAAAACAGAAAGCGTGAATAAACTGACTTGCATTAGATTAACAAAATTTACTGAAAGCACTAACTAATGATTTCTCCATGTATTTCTTGAGCCGGTGCAGAAGTTATAGCGTGTTTGGATCCTGCAGTTTTTTAAGATATCTATAGTGCCATCATAGGAATTAACATTCCACTTCATGAACGCGCCGAATAAACAAAACAAAGTAACTATAAAAATATTGCAATTGATACATCCAAAATTTTTATAAATCAGTGTAAACTGTTAGTAGTTTCATGATTTAACTACGGAAGGTTGTATGAAGACCAGTTATTGGATAATTGGCGTCATCGTAACGATGGTAGCGTCGCTTGTCATAGGCTTTGTAACAGGACAAGAAATAGCTAGCCAATCACACAACGCCGTGGCTTCCCCTGATACTTTAACTTCCAATGAGCCTTCACTAAAATCATCACCTGTGCACACCATACAAGACAATCATACTAAATTAATGTCTTTAAGTCCCTTGGATGACTCACACAATAAGCCCCACGATGATGCTGACTTTCTGTCAGAAATTGATAATTTGTTATTTTTAATGACGGAGAACCCAAATCAAACGAGTTTATCAATAAGATTCTATGAAATACTAGAAGGATTGTCGGTTGCTCAATTATTAAGTCTAGGAGCGGTATTGGATGGCAAAGATGAAACACAACGCAAGATATTGAGTCAAGTGATCATTGGACAGTTGATAGAAAAAGCCCCCGAGGAAGCATTAGCGTTCGCGCAAAAATATAATCCAATGCCGGAATCACCTCATTATTTAACAATGGTGAAGTCGCTGATTGCTGAAAAAATGCCTGAATTAGGCTTTGAGTATTTAAATCAGTTGTTAATGCTTAACATTGAAGATATTAGCTTGAGCGAGAATTCAAGATTGTTAAACATATTAGCCGGGAGCGACCTAAAACGGCTGGTTCAAATCTTGGGTAAATTTAAAGATCTAGGGATAAAAATCGATGATAGTTTTCATGGAATAACATACGGGTTAACGACGAATCAGGAGCACTTGAACGTGTTTAACGAATTGAGGCAACTGAATGATATGTCCGTATTAACATCGGTTCTAGTTGGCTGGGTAAAGTTGTCACCTACTGGCGTCTTCGACCGTCTGAGTGAAATAGAAGACGACAACGAACGGACGGAATTGACTAAATCCGCTTTTCATTTTTGGATACTTAACGCGCCAGAAATGGCCGCAAATTACAAATTGGAGAATTCAATCAATAAAGTCGAAACGGTAAAAGACATTTTACGAATCTGGCCAGATGAAAAAGCGGCTGATGCGTTGCGCTGGTTATCATCACAAAATAATATTGATACTAATCGTCATAAAATCGATTATTTAGAGGAGCTAAGTTACTCAAATCCGGCATTTGTTCAGTCTCGTCTAAATGAGGTTTCCCTAAACGAAGATGAAAAAATCGACTTTCATAAACGTATTTACGCCGGTTTTCAACACAAAAGTAGCGCCGACGCAGAGCAATTTTTAAGCACACTACCATTTAGAAATAAAATAATCGAGGATACGCCAAAAACATCAACAACGAGCGGGGACCGCATCAATAAAATCAACAAGGCGTTTAGGCGGTATTATGACTACAAATATGAAAAAGCCTTTGCGCTCAGTATTGACGACAAAGGTGCTTATGCCTATTCATTTGTCGTTAACAAGGCCTCGCAAAGTGAAGCTAATGAGATAGCTATTCATCGTTGTGAACAACGTCGACATAAGTATAACGTTGATAATAGATGCAAAATTTACGCTGAAGGTGATGTAACACTATTTGACTTAATACCCTAAAAGACGTGTACCATCATAAATACCATAGCCCTGTAGGAAGTAAGATCGATTGTTACCTTGCAAAGTGCACATGACAGCGCGGTACATGAGTTACTTTAAAATGCCTTGTTACTTGCCGTTGCCCCTTCAAACAATGATTAATTTTTATCCTATACTAAAAAAATATGGTCTTTACTCCAATAAAAACTTGCAAATAATATCTATCATGGCACATTCACGGTGCATAATAATAAAAACAAATATTGATACAGTATTAACAGTAGAAAATAGTATTTATAAGTAATCTTCCGCTTAGACTGCATCCAATCACGACAGTTACAAATCACACTTATATGTAGAACAGAGGCGAATCCTTTTATGTGCGGTATTTTTGGTATTCTTGATATTAAATCAGACGCGAGTGAGCTGCGTACCACAGCACTCGAACTGTCTAAGTTACTTAGACATCGCGGACCTGATTGGTCAGGTATTTGGCAAGACGAAAAAGCAATTTTATGTCACGAACGTTTAGCAATTGTAGACGTTGATACAGGTGCACAGCCACTTGTTAGCGATAATGGTAATCAGGTACTGGCAGTTAACGGTGAAATTTATAATCACGAAGAACTAAGAGCAAGCCTATGCAGTGACTACAATTTTGCGACACGCTCTGACTGCGAAGTCATTTTGCCGTTGTACCAAAAGTTTGGCACTGAGTTTATCGACAAACTCAATGGCATGTTTGCATTCGTATTGTATGACAAGGCAACAGGCGACTACTTGGTTGCACGTGACCACATCGGTATTATTCCGTTGTATACCGGTTTTGACGAGCATGGTAATTTTTACGTTGCCTCTGAAATGAAGGCACTTGTACCGGTATGTAAAACAGTTCAAGAGTTCCCGCCTGGGCACTATATGCTTAATGGCAAGTTAGAAAAATATTACACCCGTGACTGGATGGATTATACCGCAGTTAAAGACAACGAGACTAATTTGGCTGACTTAAAAGCGGCGTTTGAAAAAGCGGTAAAATCTCACTTAATGTCTGATGTCCCTTATGCCGTATTACTGTCGGGTGGCTTAGACTCCTCGTTGGTATCAGCCGTTGCTGCAAAATATGTGGCTAAACGCGTTGAAGATGATGACCAATCCGATGCGTGGTGGCCTCGCCTTCACAGCTTTGCCGTTGGCTTAGAGGGTGCACCAGATCTATTGGCTGCAAGAAAAGTGGCCGATATGATTGGTACAGTGCATCACGAAGTGCACTTTACTATTCAGGAAGGTTTAGACGCTATACGCGACGTGATTTATCACTTAGAAACATTTGATACTACAACCATTCGCGCAGCAACACCAATGTACCTCATGACACGTAAGATCAAAGCCATGGGTATTAAGATGGTGCTTTCAGGTGAAGGTTCTGACGAAATCTTTGGTGGTTATTTGTATTTCCATAAAGCGCCAAATGATAAAGAGCTACACGAAGAAACCGTGCGTAAACTAGATCGTTTACATATGTTTGATTGCGCCAGAGCAAACAAAGCTACCTCTGCCTGGGGTGTAGAGGCACGCGTGCCCTTCTTAGATAAAGACTTTATTGACGTGGCTATGCGCTTAAATCCTAAAGATAAAATGTGCATCGACGGACGCATGGAAAAATGGATTTTACGTAAAGCATTTGATGACGAAACCTATTTGCCAGCAGAAGTCTTATGGCGTCAAAAAGAGCAATTTGGCGATGGCGTAGGTTATTCGTGGATTGACTCAATTCGTGACTACGTTGAGCAAAATGTCAGCGACCAACAATTGGCGACAGCTGAATTTAGATTTCCGGTAAATACACCTGATACCAAAGAAGGTTATTTTTACCGCACCATTTTTGAAGACTTCTTCCCACAAGAAACAGCGGCAAAATGTGTCCCTGGTGGTAAATCAATTGCTTGTAGTACCGTCGAAGCACTTGAGTGGGATGCTAGCTTTAAAGATGCAGCAGACCCATCTGGTCGTTCTATGAAATCCGTTCACGCAGGTGAATTTAAGGATTAAGCCGGTAAAAAGACGCTTGTAATTTATAAAAATGCTGCGACTTCGCAGCATTTTTTTACCTAGTTTTTATCCAATTATCTTACTTAATTGACAAGACCAAACTTATTTCTTTGGGCGATACCAAAGTGCTGGTTTATGCGTTTGCGCAGACATTGGAAGCAATGGATTAGACAATTCAAAGTAGGTAATGCCTTCAAAATTCAACTCTTCTAACAACTGTTGGAAATGAGAGTAAAATAGCTCATCAAAACTCCCGTCTTCTATCGCTCTATTTAAGCCAGTTTCAATGAGCTTAGCGAGCGTCTTGTTGCGTTTATTCACGAAAAAGTACATTGCACTAGGATATTCAATCGCTAATTTAGGTTTTATCACTAAGGTTTTAAATTCATCGGCAGCCAGTTCACTGCTTATTTCAATGACTGAGCGAGGAAAGAAGTCGGCAACCCTTCCCGATACTAATGCTTTAGCTTCGTTATAATCTCTTGCCGTAATAACGTTAAAGCCATTGGCCTGTAATATTTTTGTATCGGGCCATGCAATTCCCTGAACCGGCTTATATTTGAGCAAGTCATCTAGGGTAGAAATCGGTGTATCAAGAAAAGGATCTTCTTTGTGAACCAAAAACATACGCCAGCCAATTAAACCTTTCGCGATAGGAATGCGAATGGGTAAAAGCTGATTTTCACGTTGCGTATCGGTCATAGACCACACAAGGTTAATTTCTAAATTTTCTTCCAAGCGCTTTAATGACTTTTCTTGCCGCATCGGTGATGACGAGGGGCGAATATCATATCTGACGCCTGTTTTTTCAAGTGCCAAATGTAACAATGACAAAGGGTATACATATCTTTCATCATGCTTAATAACACTATCAGGGTATGTAATCACCCAAACTGCAGCACTAGCACTAAACGGCATGATAAGAACGATGAGACTTAACGCAGCTAGTTTGATCATTTTTCACCACAATATTTTGTTAGTACTATCATACACTCAGAACCAAGCGTTGCCAAAATTAAGCGTCGGATATTCACCAAACCACACATTCGTAAATCAGCCCTATATCTTTTTAATGAGATTAGTACTGGCTGTCGATAATAATATCAAGAGTTGCATAAATACTAATTAATTATGGGCGAAGGTTTTTAGATTTAGGGCCAATAGTCTATTATTTTATGTAACGATGCGTTACTCAGCGAATAAACATTATTTAAATAAGCAAGGACATTAGACTTATTTCTAATTCATCTTCTCAAACAAAACGCATACAACGAGATGTGTTAAACATATTGTACAAAAACAATTTGGGTAGCATTTTTGTTACGCTATGTGTGTGTTTGGTATTCGTATTTGGTTTTCCAGACAATCCTGATAAACATCAGAAATTCTACTGGCTCTTTGCAATGTTTATAGGGTTCATATTACGTTTCTGGGATATGCGATACTGGCAAAAAGTCCTCAGAGGAAGTGAGTATGATACTTCTAAGCCGCTATTACGTTTTAAAATTTTTCGTTACTTAACATCCTTCATTTTAAGTGCTTATCCGATGCTCTTCCTAGGTTCAATGGATGTAATTGAACTCGCCGTTACGATAGTTGTTATTTCTGCATTAGCTGGGGGTGGTGCGACAATCCTAGCAGCAGATAAAGGGCTTGCTTGTAGTTATGCCTTTATCTTGTTAACGCCTTTTTCAATCGTCTGTTTATTCTCACCTGAAAGCTACCAAAATATTTTTGGCGTATTAGCAATAATTTTTGCGGCTGTCATGTTTTCGTCGGCAAAATCTGCTCATGAATTTACCGCGGATTCTATTTTGATAAAACATCAGCATACTGACTTATTAGCGCAGTTAGAATTAAAGAATAACGAGATATCAGAAACCAACGCAAACCTCGAAACTAAGATAAAAAAACGCACTGAAAAAATATTAGAACTGTCGAACATAGACCCACTGACAAAGCTTTTTAATCGCAACGCGTTTTCTTACAACCTGACATTATTAATCGACTCATGCCAATTGGCCAAGAGTGAGCTCGCAGTGTTATTTATTGACCTTGATGGTTTTAAAAGTATTAATGATTCACATGGTCATCATATTGGTGATCAGGTATTGGTTGAGATCGCCGCTAGACTGAACAAACAAATTAAACAACAACAATGCCTATGCCGTTGGGGTGGCGATGAGTTTCTGATTGTCCTGCAAGATATAGATGTTAATAATGCATACAACTTCGCTAAAGCACTTATTACTATTTTGTCTCAGCCCATTCATGTTGATCATCATGAACTAGTGGTAGGCGCTACTATCGGAATAGCAATGTATCCGGAACATGGCACAGATGGCGAACACTTAGTCGCATTGTCCGACAGAGCGATGTATGTGCAAAAGCAAACAGCCAAATCTGATGTACGTATTTTTACCGAACGAATGAGAGCATCACTCAGTCGCGAAATTAAATTAAAGGACGGACTTACTCACGCAATTAAAAACGAGCAGTTGTTCGTGGTATTCCAGCCGGTGATATGCAGTAAATCAAAAGACGTTAGTTTTTGTGAAGCGTTGTTACGCTGGCGCTTAAATGGCGACGTTATTTCTCCTAGTGAGTTTATTCCCGTGGCTGAGCAACATGGACTGATACACTCGATTGGCGCATGGGTACTACATAAATCGTGCGAAATGGCCGCTAATTGGACATTTGATAAGGCTGTTGAGCTTTCGGTAAATGTCTCAGTGTCACAACTCATGCGTGGTGACTTAGTTTCGACAGTAAAGAGCGCCTTGGCTCAGTCAGGGTTTCCTGCTAAAAACTTACATATCGAAATGACAGAATCAATTTTTGCTGAAGACATTGAGTATGTGCTAAGACAAATTAAAACCTTACAAAGTATTGGTATTAAAGTATCGATTGACGATTTTGGCACCGGTTTTTCTTCTCTTGCGTTATTACAGTCATTATCAGCAGACGTCGTAAAAATAGATCGTCGCTTTATTGAATCAATGAACCAAGGCGGCAAAGCTATTATTCAGGCAACACAGCATATGGCTAGTGAACTTGGCTATAGCGTTGTCGCAGAAGGCGTTGAGACGCCTGAGCAAGCCCGTATTCTATCGGCAATGGGCATTGAGTGTTTGCAAGGGTTTTTCTTTAGCAAACCAATGAAAATAGATGAACTTGCTGAGTGGCATAAAGGTTTGAAGAGAACCATTAGATAAAACCTATTCAACACCGATAAACTTATGTGTTTGTAGTGATAACCGCCAGTTATTTTCAATGCACGTTTTAACCGCAAACTCGGTTGCTCTGGTCTGCATACTAATAGGCTGAAGATAAACAAGTGGCGGCGGTGAGGTTTTTCGGCGAGCAATAATATGGTTCAATTCGTCCACGTGTTTTTGCATGGCAACAGGATGCTTTATTTCATTCGCGCGCTCTATTGCTGAGCTCAGCACTTCATACCCACCTTTCATATTCACTTTTGGCGACAACGTCACCCATGCTTCACTAGCACATTTAATCTCAAAGGTACCGCTAGTCTCAATTTGTATACTAAAACCTTGTGCAATAGCCATTGAGGTTAGCGTTTGCAAATCAAACATGCAGGGTTCTCCACCCGTAATAACAATATGCTTAGCGCGATAGCCTTGCGCGGCAAACAATTCAAAAAGGGCTTTTTCGCTCGCGTCAAAATAGTGCGCTGTTTCTTCATTTTCCAACATCACAAGATCTGCCGTCCTTACGTTGTCGGGCAATACATCCCACGTATGTTTTGTATCGCACCACGAACATCCTACCGGGCATCCTTGTAGGCGCACAAAAATCGATGGCACCCCCGTAAAACTCCCTTCCCCTTGTATAGATTCAAAGACCTCATTGATTAATAGCGATGACATAATTTCTCCATTCAAACCTCGGGGGCACTCAGATAGAATAAAAAAATTCTACGTGCCCCAAATAAGCATTGGGATTTTAACAGGGATAGCTTAAGATCAGGTTATTATTTTTTAATCCAATGAAGCAACTAATGAAATCAACATCTTCTGCCAAAGTGGTGGTCATCTTTTCTGGTGGCATGGATTCATTTACGGTACTAAATAAAGCGCTTAAAGAAGGCTATCAAGTATATGCGGTATCTTTTGACTACGGTCAACGCCACAATAAAGAACTGACTTACGCTGCAAATGTATGCAACGAACTCAAGGTGACTCATCAAGTCATTGATCTCACATCGCTAACCCCTTTACTTGCTGGTTCTTCTTTAACTGACGATATAGATGTCCCAGAAGGTCATTACGAAGAAGAATCAATGAAATCTACCGTTGTGCCGAACAGAAACATGATAATGTTATCAATGGCGGTTGCGTACGCGGTTTCATTAAAAGCTGAGGCAGTATATTTTGGTGCACATTCTGGCGACCATGCCATATATCCAGATTGCCGTACCGAATTTGTAGAGGCAATGAATCAGGTATGTAAAATCGCGAATTACGACGTAGTAGAAGTCCGAGCACCTTATATTAAGCATGACAAAATTGAAATTTTAAGAGATGGTTTAGCCATGGGCTTAGATTATGGAAAAACATGGACTTGCTACAATGGCCGTGAAAAAGCCTGCGGCAAGTGTGGTTCATGTCAAGAAAGATTAGAAGCATTCGAAAAGAATAACGCTGTCGACCCATTATCCTACGAATAAAAAAGGCCACATTTTGTGGCCCGTATTAAACTGTTAGCTTTTACTATTTTTGGCTTTCAGACACAAAATATTCTATTTCTTTAATACAGTAACGCAACACTGGATTCAAACGAGTGTTCTTACCATTCATGACAAACAACTCGTGAGAAAACGGAAATAGGCTCCCTTTTGCAATAGGCACTAAACCTGTTGCAGCCCCTTGCTCTTTTGCGATGTAATCAGGTAATAACCCAACATATTCGCCGGTCATTACTGCAGCCATACAGGCGTCAAACGAATCAGAAAAGGTTTGAATAGATAAGCGCTTGTCATTGTGGATGTAGTTTGACGAAGACAAACCAGAAATACCAATTGCGGGATACTCTTCAATATTTACATTATCTGGTAGTACTTCCGCTTCACGGAATTTAGCTAATGGGTGTGTGGGCGCACAATAAAGCCTGCCTTCACAGTTAATGCCTACCGGGTGAAACATGACAGATTCAGGTTTTACCATATCATAGGTAGACAACACCAGATGACATTCACCAGAGAGCGCAACATGCTCGACTTCATTGTACAAACGTGTCTGAATATTTACATGGATATCATCAAACTTTTTCATAGTACTCTTAACGGCTTTACTTACCGCTAATTGCATAGACGTCGCAAGCCCTGCCATCATGACAATGGTAATGTGGCCGGAATAATCGTCGTGCAGACTTTTTAAGTTAAACACAAAATTATCAAATGCATTGAAAATACGCTTTGTTTCCTGAAATACCACTTCGCCTTCTTTTGTCATTTGAAACCCGCCGCGACCTCGATGACAAAGGACTAAATCAAGCCTTTCTTCTAGTTTTTTAATAGCCGCACTAATATTCGGTCTTTGCATACGAAGAACAGGCTCTGCTGCCGTAAAACCATTACACGATGCAACCGCGTAAAATACTCGCAACAACTTAATGTCTGACTCTTGTAACCGATTTAACATGACTCTTCCTCGTACCTATTTAAACGTATGCCAGCAGATAATTATAGATGGTTCAGTCGCAAAAATTTACGCTGAAAGTTTTGTGGCATTATGTTTAGTTATCGTTTTCTATAACTAAAACTTTACACTTTTTCTCAAAAATGGCAAAAATTTAAGACAATTTCACGACTTGGCTGCGCAAAGATTCTACTTCATCTCGCATTTTTGCTGCTTTTTCGAACTCTAGGTCTCGCGCATGTTCAAACATACGTTTTTCTAATTCGGATATTTGTGCCATCATATCAGTCACTGAGCTTGCAGAATAAGTCTTCGATTTTTCGGCAACTTTCCTAAGCTTCACTTGCCCCGTTGCATTATCGCCATTAGCGCCATCGCCAACATCCATGATATCAGTGATTGGTTTAACTAACGCTTGTGGTGTAATGTTGTTCGCTAAGTTATGCGCAATTTGCGTCTCTCTGCGGCGGCTGGTTTCGTCCATTGCCTTTTTCATCGATTTCGTTATTCGGTCAGCATATAAAATTGCGCGTCCATTTAAATGACGAGCGGCACGCCCCATGGTTTGAATAAGTGACTTTTCTGCCCGCAAAAAGCCCTCTTTATCTGCATCCAGAATCGCAACCAATGAAACCTCGGGCATATCCAAGCCTTCTCTTAATAAATTAATGCCCACGAGGACGTCAAACTTACCAATACGTAAATCTCGAATAATCTCGATGCGCTCCACCGTATCGATGTCAGAATGCAAATAGCGAACGCGTACGTCATGTTCACTGAGATAATCGGTTAAGTCCTCAGCCATACGTTTGGTTAAGGTAGTAATCAATACACGTTCATTTAATACGACTCGTTTGCCTATCTCGGATAGGACGTCGTCTACCTGCGTGCTGACCGGACGCACTTCAATTTCAGGATCAAGCAAACCAGTAGGCCTAACGAGCTGTTCAACAATCTCGCCATCCGTCTTGTTCAGTTCGTAATCGCCGGGCGTAGCAGAAACGTATATTGTTTGGGGCGAGATATGTTCAAACTCTTCAAATTTCAATGGTCTGTTATCAAGCGCAGACGGCAGGCGAAAACCATATTCTACAAGGGTTTCTTTACGTGACCTGTCACCTTTATACATCGCCCCGATTTGCGACACAGTCACGTGAGACTCGTCGATAAAAAGCAAACCATCCGCAGGAAAATAGTCGATTAGTGTTGGTGGCGGTTCTCCCGGCGCTCTACCAGACAGATATCGAGAATAATTTTCTATACCAGAGCAATACCCTAACTCAAGCATCATCTCCACATCATATTGTGTACGCTGACTGATGCGCTGCTCTTCTAGTAATTTATGATTTTCTTTAAGGTGCTTTTGCCTATCACTTAATTCTTGTTTTATCCAATCAACCGCCGCCACAATTTTTTCTCTTGGCGTGACGTAGTGCGTCTTTGGAAATATTGTTGCGCGCACAACGTTTTTTTCAAGTGTGCCCGTTAATGGGTCAAAAAAACTGATTCTTTCAATTTCTTCGTCAAACAATTCCACCCTAACCGCTTGTTTTTCGCTATCGGCTGGGAAAATATCAATCACATCCCCACGCACCCTAAACGTGCCACGTTCAAAAGCCAGATCATTTCGTTTATATTGCAACTCTGCCAATCGACGCAGTATATCCCGTTGATTCATGATGTCACCCTGACGAAGGTGTAACAACATTTTCATATAACTTTTGGGATCACCTAAACCATAAATCGCAGAAACAGACGCCACAATCACTACGTCTCGTCGTTCCATTAATGCCTTAGTAGCAGACAAGCGCATTTGTTCAATATGGTCATTTATCGACGCATCTTTTTCAATGAATGTATCAGTACTTGGCACGTACGCTTCAGGTTGATAGTAGTCGTAGTAAGACACAAAATACTCGACCGAGTTGTTAGGAAAGAACTCTTTCATCTCGCCGTATAATTGTGCTGCAAGTGTCTTGTTATGGGCCAAAATCAACGTTGGTCGTTGTACTTCATTTATAACGTTTGCCATCGTAAAGGTTTTACCTGAGCCCGTTACTCCTAACAAGGTTTGACAAGCTAAACCGTCTTCAAGACCTTCAACAAGGCGACTAATAGCCTTGGGTTGATCGCCCGCAGGTGAATATTTTGATGCTAACTCAAACCCTTTATCCATTAAAATATAATTCTCAATTTTGTAATTAAACGACTTCAGACACGATGTTTTCCGACCTATTTTTTATCAACAAGCGCTTAAACCACATGTAAGAAATAACAGCAGTGATTAAGTTTGCGATAACACATCCCCAAAACAAACCAAATAAACCAAATAAATTGCTGCCTAGGTATACAATTGGAATAAAGCAGGCAAATAAACGAATTACGCTAAGAATTAACGCAGACATTGGCAAATGCATTGCGTTGAATGATGAATTTGTCAAAATTACAATGCCTTGGAAGCCATAACCCAAAGGCACAATAAATAAAAATAGCTTTATATAGTCTTGTACTATTTCTTCATCTGCAAAAACACCGGCAAGTGCAGATGCACATACGACCATCAAAACATAAACAAAGAACTGCCATGCCATTACCACTTTCATACAAAGCAAATAAGCTTCTTCAATACGCGCCCATTTATTTGCCCCAAAGTTTTGACTTAAAAATGGTGGCAAAGACATAGATAATGCCAACACAACAAGACAAGCTAACGATTCGAGGCGGCTACCAACTCCCCAAGCAGCGACGGCTTCAGTACCATAACTTGCAACAATAGCTGTCACAATGGCACCTGCGATCGGCGTTAGCATATTAGCACCGGCTGCCGGTAACCCTATGCGTAATACCCCAGATGACGCCTGTTTGAAATCATTGAAGTTAAGCAGTTTAGGTTCGATCAATTGACGTTGCACCGCCAACAGATACAGTATCCAGACAACACAAATAGCCCATGCTACCGCTGTTGCAATTGCTGCCCCCTGTATACCAAACGCTGGAATAGGCCCTAAACCAAAGATCAACAACGGGTCTAGCACAGCATTAATACCGCCACCAACTGCCATAATTATACTCGGTGTTTTAGTATCGCCGTTAGCGCGCAACACGCTGTTACCCACCATGGGGACCGCCAAAAAAACGCCTGACAAAAACCATATGCCCATATAGTCTTGAATGAAAGGCATCGTTTCTTCCGTCGCCCCCATTGCCGAAAAGATTGGCGTTGTAAATATATAGGCAACAAAAGCTAGTATACCGACCAAGACAACGGACAACATAATTGCGCCACTGGCAATAGACTTCGCATGCTCAGACTCACCACTACCAAGATATTTACCGATGATAGCTGACGTACCAATCCCTAAACCAATGTTCAAACTAATAATGGTAAAGGTCACCGGGAACGTGAAACTGATTGCCGCGAGTTCGCTAGTACCCAACATACTAACAAAAAATGTATCCACCAAAGAAAAGGTCATCAACATAACCATTCCCCAAATCATTGGCATTGTCATTTTTTTTAGCGTTTGGGGGATATCACCTTCAAGCAAGTTATTTGATCTTGACTTTTTCACTATGAATTTGCTTCTTTTATTATTTTTATAGGTTAATAGGCTTTGGATTGTAGCAAATACTACATAAACCATATATGACAATTTTGTGTCTACTTAATGTACAGGCATCAACCACTTTTATGTTGCGTCAATAGAACACCTTTGCTATTTGTTAACGTCAAACACTTGACTACATAGACAATTCTATGGATCAAAATTTAGTGTTTTATTTATTCATGCTAAAAAAAACACACAGGCCACAACAAATATCATTAATATATTATTGAGAAACATACTCATAAAAAAAACAATATTAAACACATGATTTTAAATAACTTTTTAAAATATCAGTACATTTACGCATTTTTCCTATTGACAATCCATCGCATTCACAAAACGCTTTCCAAAAAGTAATCAACATACTTATCCACAGGAAATGTTGATAACTACTTGCGCCTTAATAATGACGCTATATGCAGAGCTTTTGACAAAAATTTAGGTAAGTTACTACTAACCTTATATGTCTATTTCTAATGTTACACATTTATTAAATGCTGACTATACATACAGTATTCAACTACTTTCTAATACTTAAAAGTTATAGCACAATGAATTTTTAATTAAAAAAAATTCCGTTTTTTTAAACATATGATTTTGTTTATTTTTAAAACAAATGAATCCATGATTGTTCCAAATTTTTCATAAACAAAAAACATTTATGAAAATTTTAATTGCTTATAGTTTGTGCATTTAGCCCCTTAAATTGTAATTAAAAGGAAAAATCCACAAAACCTTATTGACAGTGAGGAACTAGCTGATTAATATGCGCATCCGTTGAAAGTCAGGTCCCCCTTAGCTCAGTTGGTTAGAGCGACGGACTGTTAATCCGCAGGTCCCCCGTTCGAGTCGGGGAGGGGGAGCCAACTTTTGACAATATAGTGATATCTGTTCCCCCTTAGCTCAGTTGGTTAGAGCGACGGACTGTTAATCCGCAGGTCCCCCGTTCGAGTCGGGGAGGGGGAGCCAATATCATGGCAACAAATATCCCCTCCGTTTACAAAAATCTATACAATACAAACACAAAACATCAATAACCTTATATTTTTCATGTTGTTTAGCGCCTCATAAAAAGCGATAATTACTCTTATAAAAATACTCACAGATAAACCCGTGATTTCAATAAGTAGAAAATCAATATGACAGAATTATTACTACTGCTAGTCGGCACCGTATTGGTCAACAACTTTGTATTAGTTCAGTTTTTGGGCTTATGCCCGTTTATGGGTGTGTCTGGAAAGCTAGAAACAGCAATGGGCATGTCGTTGGCAACTACGTTTGTATTAACAATTGCCTCTATGAGTAGTTACTTGGTTGAGTCTTATATTCTGCAACCGCTAAACATTGAGTATCTACGTACCTTAAGTTTTATTCTTGTCATTGCAGTGGTCGTGCAATTTACCGAAATGGTAGTGCGAAAAACCAGCCCAACACTTTATCGCCTACTTGGTATTTTTTTACCACTCATTACAACCAATTGTGCTGTATTAGGTGTGGCACTTTTAAATACGACTAAACAACACTCATTTGTCGAATCAATTGTCTATGGCTTTGGCGCTGCTATTGGATTCTCATTTGTATTAGTACTTTTTGCAGCCATGAGAGAAAGACTCGCCGCAGCGGATGTGCCTGAACCGTTCAAAGGTGCGTCGATAGCCATGATAACGGCAGGTCTGATGTCGCTAGCATTTATGGGGTTTGCAGGCTTAATTTAATGACATTTACCCTACTAGCAATACTCGCATTTGCAATACTCGCACTATGTTTTGGTGCGCTTCTTGGTTATGCGGCAATAAAATTTAAAGTGCAAAGCGATCCGCTTGTCGATCAAATAGATCAAATATTACCTCAAACCCAATGTGGACAATGTGGCTACCCTGGCTGTCGCCCTTATGCTGAGGCAATTGCTAACGGTGACGAGATTAACAAATGCCCGCCTGGCGGCGATGCAACAATTAAAGAACTTGCAGATTTAATGGGTGTAGACGCAAAACCATTAGATGCGGCTCATGGTATAGAAGATGTTAAAAAAGTTGCCTACATACGAGAAGACGAATGCATCGGCTGTACAAAGTGTATTCAAGCATGTCCTGTCGATGCTATTTTGGGCGCCGCAAAACATATGCATACGGTAATTATAGATGAATGCACAGGCTGCGATCTTTGCGTTGACCCCTGCCCTGTCGACTGCATAGACATGGTACCACTGGCAAGCAGCAGCCAAACATGGCAATGGAATTTTGAAAATATGACCGTGGGTGATATCCCAGTAAAGCAGGTTTAACTCGATGTTTGCTGATTTCGATTTAGTCATGGAAAAACTAGCAACCAAAAACCTTTGGGATTTTCCTGGTGGCGTGCATCCTCATGGTTACAAAACACTCTCAAATACTAGCCCAATAGCTAACGTAAGTTTACCTGAAAAATTATACATCCCAGTAAAGCAGCACATTGGCGTCGATTCAGAACTCATAGTAAATGTAGGTGATTACGTAAAGGCTGGGCAAGCACTTACGCAAAGTCATAGCCCATTTGCAGTACCAATACACGCTAGTAGTTCAGGAAAAGTGGTAGACATAAGTAATCACGTTGCAGCACATGCTTCAGGTCTATCAGAAAAGACGGTTGTTATTGAGCTAGATGGACTAGATGCACAATATGAACTGCACCCCTTGCTTGATTACACGAAATATGAAAAAACTGACATCGTTGAAGCTATATGTCAAGCGGGCATTAGCGGTATGGGGGGCGCAGGCTTCCCTACTCACCTAAAATCCAACAGTAACAAGCCTGTCGAATTCCTCATCATTAATGGCGTTGAATGCGAACCTTATATTAGCGCGGATGACCGGCTCATGCGAGAGCATGCTTGGCAGATTCGTCAAGGTATCGACGTATTAGTACATTTGCTGGCGCCTAAACAAGTTATTATCGCGGTTGAAGACAACAAACCTGACGCACTCGAGACGATGTCTATTGCTTGTCAACAACAAGAAAATTATCAAGTGGTTAGCATTCCAACCAAGTACCCTGCTGGTGGTGAAAAACAGTTAATTCAAGTATTAACGTCTAGAGAAGTACCGTCAAATGGCTTACCAATTGATGTGGGCTGCCTGATGTATAATGTAGGCACCTGTTTTGCTATTGCGGACGCAATCATCGAAGGGAAACCTTTAACCAAACGAGTAGTTACTTTAACTGGAAAAGCACTAAACAAACCTCAAAATGTTTGGGCATTAATCGGTACGCCAGTGTCCCACTTGCTAAAACACGCTGAATACTCACCGACAGAACAGACCTATCCAAGAATCATTATGGGTGGACCAATGATGGGCTTTACATTGAGTAGTGTGCAAGTTCCGGTCGTTAAAACGACAAACTGTTTGTTGTCCCCAAGCGAAGGTGAACTGCCCAATATTGAAGATGAACGTGCATGTATTCGCTGCTCAGCGTGCGCAGATGCATGTCCAGTTTCGCTATTACCCCAGCAGATGTTTTGGTATAGCAAAGCTAAAGAATACGAAACGGCTGAAGAATACAACCTGTTCGATTGCATAGAGTGCGGCGCATGCGCTTATGTATGCCCTAGCGAAATTCCGCTTGTACACTATTACCGCATTGCTAAATCTGAAATCAGTCAACAAAAAATAGAAAAAGAAAAAGCTGAGAAGGCAAAAATCAGATTTGAAACAAGAAATGATCGTTTATTAAAAGAAAAGAAAGCGCGCGAAGAAAAACATCGTTTGGCAGCGGAAGCCCGACAACAAGCAATGAAATCCGATACCAATGCTAAAGACAAAATAGCAGCTGCACTAGCGAGAGCAAAAGCTAAAAAAGCGGCTCAACACGCTGACGCTGATACATCTGTAGTGCCTGCTGATACAAAGGTCGATGATAAAAAAGCAAAGATTGCTGCCGCTATCGCGAGAGCAAGCGCTAAAAAGGCAGCCGCCGCAAAAAAAACAACGCAAAATACTTCTGAGAATGCGCCTACGTCGACAAACGTAAACGCCGAAACACCTGAAGTAAAAGCGAAGAATAACGAGAGTGAATCTGCTGAAGATAAAAAGAAAGCGAAAATAGCCGCCGCGATTGCTCGCGCAAAAGCTAAAAAAGCAAAAGCGAAGGAAACCAAAAACAACGATGAGTAAACTGAGTGTAGCAAGTTCACCACATCACCATAATGGGCGAGACACCGGCGCAGTAATGCGCATCGTAATGTTGGCTTGTATTCCAGGTATGCTTGCGCAAGTTTGGTTTTTTGGCTATGGCGTGCTTATTCAGGCATTGATTTGCATATCTGCTGCAGTCCTTGCTGAAATCGCAATTGTCGAATTGCGGAAGAAAAACACAGAGCGCATTATCAAAGATTACAGTGCTGCCTTGGCTGGCCTGCTTTTAGCGATATCGATTCCCCCCCTAGCCCCATGGTGGATTGCTGTTATTGGCAGCGTGTTTGCCATTGTAATCGTTAAACAGCTATACGGTGGTTTAGGTTACAACATGTTTAACCCCGCAATGGCTGCTTATGTCATGTTGTTAATTTCGTTCCCGGTACAAATGACGTCATGGCTACCACCAACTACACTTACCGAACAAAGTTTCAGCCTATGGGATGCGATACATACAATTTTTACAGGATATACGTCAAACGGCTATAGCGTAGAACAGCTTAGAGCTGGCGTAGACGGTATAACGATGGCAACCCCGCTTGACCATATGAAAACTGAGCTATTACAAGGTTTTACAGTACAAGAAGCAATTACAGCCGATATCTTTAACGGTAGTAACGGCATAGGATGGACCCAGGTTGCCATAGCCTATCTAATTGGTGGCGTAGTGTTGATTAAAGCCAAGGTTATTAACTGGCACATTCCTATCAGTATGATTATTGGTGCATTAATCACTGCATCAATTCTTTACATGATTGATAGCTCTTTATTTGGTTCTCCTTGGCTTCATTTAATTAATGGCAGCTTGATAATGGGCGCATTTTTTATTGCTACAGACCCAGTATCAGCTGCTACAACAAATAAGGGTCGCATAATTTTTGGGGCGCTTATTGGTATATGGATCATTTTAATAAGGGCATGGGGAAATTACCCCGATGCCGTAGCCTTTGCGGTCATATTGATGAATATGGCGGTCCCGCTTATTGATTATTATACAAAGCCTCGTACCTATGGTCATAAGGTGAAAAAATAACATATGGCAGAAAAAAACATAGTCAAAATGATGAGTAAAAAAGGACTTACGCTCGCAATATTTTCGGTAATCACTACTGGTATTATTGCTGGCACTTTTGCCCTAACAAAAGACAAGATAGACGATGCGAAACAACGACAACTGCGGTTGACGTTAAATGAACTCGTACCCGCTACAAGCCACAACAATGCTCTACACAAAGACTGCATAATCGTGAGTGCAGATCCAAACTTGGATAACGCGCCGCAACATGTTTATCGCGCGCGATTTGATGAGCAAAATGTTGCCATCATTATTGAAACGACGGCGCCTGATGGGTATAGCGGCGATATTGATATTTTAGTCGCGGTTGATAGTAAAAGTACAGTGTTAGGAGCTAGAGTGCTAAGTCACAAGGAAACGCCGGGGTTAGGTGACAAAATTGAATTACGGATAAGTGATTGGATTCTGGATTTTACCGGTGTGGAATTTAGTACAAGCGTAAAAGACAGATGGAAAGTCAAAAAAGACGGTGGGCAATTTGATCAGTTCACAGGCGCAACTATTACCCCAAGAGCGGTTGTAAGTGCAATCGCTAAGGCCGCTGAATATGTAAATGAAAATACTGATAAGTTGTTTACTGCACCATCAAACTGCGACATAACAGATAGCAATGTTGAGGTCTTAAATGGCTCAAATTAAATCTTTATTTGTAGAAGGCATATGGAAAAATAACCCTGCCATTGTACAATTATTAGGGCTTTGCCCCTTGCTTGCAGTAACTGGCACAGTGATTAATGGCCTTGGGCTTGGCCTTGCCACAACCTTAGTGCTGCTAGGATCTAATATCTCAGTGTCATTAGTAAGAAACCTTGTCCCAAATGAAATCAGAATACCGATTTTTGTCATGGTCATTGCGGCATTCGTCACGGTGACCGAACTGCTAATGCATGCGTATACCTACGAGTTATATTTAACCTTGGGAATTTTTATCCCATTAATTGTAACTAACTGCGCGATTATTGGACGGGCTGAGGCGTTCGCCTCAAAAAATCCGGTGCAATTTGCCGCGTTTGATGGACTAATGATGGGCTTAGGTTTCACTATAATACTTGTGGTACTCGGTGGCATGCGAGAGTTACTCGGCTTAGGAACATTACTCGACGGCGCGGAATTGTTATTTGGTGAAGGTGCTGAAAGCCTGACAATTACTGTATTCGACACCGAAAATAAGTTTTTATTGGCTATCCTGCCACCCGGCGCGTTTCTTGGAATGGGCTTACTTATTGCCGCAAAAAACCTGATTGATCAAACCATCGAAAAACGTAAATTGCAAACATCACAGAAAGTAGTCACTCGTGCGCGCGTGACGGGCACCGACTTATGAATAAACAAAAACGATTAGAAATATTAACTAGGCTTCGAGCTAACAACCCCCACCCTACAACAGAGTTAAACTTTTCTACCTCCTTTGAGCTTTTGATTGCAGTGATATTGTCTGCTCAAGCCACTGATGTAGGTGTAAACAAAGCGACAGATAAACTTTATCCGGTAGCAAATACGCCCGAAACCATCTTTTCACTTGGTGTTGAAGGTTTAAAAGAATACATAAAAACCATTGGGCTGTTTAATTCAAAAGCCAAAAACGTAATTGAGACCTGCCGCATTTTGATAGAAAAACATGACTCCATTGTGCCTGAAAATCGCGAAGCCTTAGAAGCCTTACCTGGCGTTGGTCGAAAAACAGCAAATGTCGTGTTAAATACAGCCTTTGGTTGGCCTACAATCGCAGTCGACACCCACATTGACCGGGTATCCAACCGTACTAAGTTTGCTCCTGGCAAAAACGTCATTGAAGTTGAAAACAAGCTACTAAAAGTGGTTCCTGCTGAGTTTAAAGTGGATGTTCACCACTGGCTAATACTACACGGCCGATACACCTGTGTGGCACGTAAACCAAGGTGTGGCAGCTGTATTATTGAAGACTTATGTGAGTTTAAGGATAAAACTGAGTAAGCATAATAACCATTTAGAGTGAGGAGCAGCCGGTTCCTCTGCTTCCCTCAAATTTACAAAACGTATATCTGCATCACTACTACTTAGCTTAGTCGAAGTGTTCTCATTAACACCTGCAACTATTTTCGTCATCCGTTACAAACTTTTCTATTAATCAGCTCGACTTCATACATAAGTTCCGGTTGATAACGAATATTAACAACCATGCATATAATAAAATCGACTTATCTCAGTTTTTAAATTGGACTTTATTATTGAGTTTAAGACGAGTGGAAGTTAGTGGCTTAGGCATCAAATTCAGCCTGAATACAAGCAATTACCGCACTAGGCTAATACGATTGTAAAACAAGTTTGATTTTAACAAAGTACTTAGCACATTTATCAACAAACAAAACTAACATTCAAAATCAAATACCATAAGGACCAACAGAATGAACCGCATTACCTTAATATCCGTTCTAATTGCATTTGCTGCCTTCTCAACATTTACGGCAATTGCTAGTCAAGGTTCGAACTCAACCGCAAATGACCCCCTATTCACCTTTGTCCCCAGTGAAACAGCCGATTTTACCGCTGAGCAAGAAAATCGTATTAAAAAAATCACTGTGAAAGTAATTGCAAAAGTACAAAAGTCCTTTCCCTCATTATCAAACAAAATTAATTTCAATTTTTTGATGGAGGACCGTGATTTAACTATCGTCAATGGCGTTGCTGGCCGAGCAGATCGCGCAAATTCAATTGAAATTAATATATCATCTATTTATGCTGGAGGTGTGGACAAAGCAATCGATGATTCGCTAAAAAGAACATTATTTCATGAATTGCACCATATAGCTCGCGGCTGGTTGGTGTTGGAGACTAAGTTTGGTTACGGTATTGATATTGCTGCCATTAATGAAGGTTTGGCAGAAGTATACTCTGAACTAGAAGCTGGACATTCCAACGCTAACTATACAGGTAACCCCGACTTTGACGCATGGACAAAGGAAATCCTAGCTCTACCTGTTCAAGCTCACTCTGAATACGCACAATGGATGTTTCAGCATTCTGATGGACGCCAAGCTATTGGCTATCGCACAGGAGCATGGATAGTTAAAAAAGCTATGGCTGCTTCAGGGAAAGACATAGAAGAGCTAACGCAAATGTCGGTAAAAGATATATACGCCGCTGCAGGGTATAAGTTTAGAAACAATGACTAGTTTATAAATCCCGCCATTTAGTCAGCACATTTTCCACAGAACGTGCGTCTTTAGGGCTCATTTTACTTGTATACAGCCGTCTATTTTCCTTATCTTTTGGCTGACCAATCTTTGCGGTGGACACCCATATATTCCATGGCTCTAGTTGAACTAAAACTATTAAAAGTAGTTCCGGCCGAATTCAAAGTCGATGTGCTCCATTGGTTAATACTGCACGGGCGTTATACTTGTATCGCCCACAAACCTAGGTGCGGCTCTTGTATTATTGAAGACTTATGTGAGTTTATGGATAGAACTGAATAGGCTTATACTTTATCCTCAAAACGTGACGTATACACTTACAAGAAATGCGCTTTGTTCCGTTGACTATTGCTAAAGAAAAAAATGTAATAGTTAACGATGGACAAAGCTATATTCTAATGTCAAACCGACACAAATACGTTGCTATAAGCTCATTCACAAACGGAGAAGGGATTGAAAATTTTAAAAGGCGGGTGTCTTTGTGGTGCAGTAGAATATGAAATTAAAGACGACCTAATATATTCCGGATATTGTCACTGTTCTGAGTGCAGGCGTTGGACGGGCGCTCCATTTTCTTCGACTGGTGGCGTAAAGGCCTCTGATTTCAAGTTAAACAAAGGCAAATCATTGTTGGCTTCTTTCAGTAAGGGGGAAAACTCCACATCGTATTTCTGTACAAAGTGTAGCTCAAATTTATATGGTGAAGTTCCAGAATACAATATGACTTACGTAATGCTTGGCACACTAAGCCAAGAACCTACATTGGCGCCTCAATGGCATATATATACAGGGTCAAAAGTTGAATGGTTTAAAATTACTGACAATTTACCTCAGTATCAAGAAGGACTTATTAAGGCATAGTATGTTTATAACAAGACGCTCCAAACCGTCTGCTTAAGCGGCACCTGAGCATAGCGTTATGAATTATACAATGAAGGTGGTTTATGAGCAGCGAGGGTCAGCATTTTTTATCAGTTGGATAACGAGTATTATAGTCAGGTTCCGGTTTCGTCGTGCCTTTGTGCGCTTTCACGCCGCAGAACATTTTAGATGAAGAACTCATGGCCATACAAAAAATACAAGATTGTAATTGGGAAGAGATTTTAAATATTCAAGAAGAAGCATATCAGCAGATAGGTTCTGAAGAGTTGAATATATTAAAAAACAAACAAGAATATTCTCCATCTACATGCTTAGTGTCGGTTTCTAAAACTAACGAAGTACAAGGCTATCTTTTAGCCCACCCGTGGTTAGGTAAAGAACCGCCCAAATTATTCCAAGCCCTACCTAGAATTTATGAATATGACTGTCTATATCTTCATGATATGGCTGTTTCCTCAAGATTTAGAGGGTTAGGTGTAGGCACTAATTTGATAAGTCACTTGTTTTCGATTGCAAAACATCGGCAGATGAAAAGAATTGCGCTTGTCGCCGTGCAAGGTTCTTCTAGTTTTTGGGCAAACAATGGTTTTGAGGTCGTTACAGGTATAATTGTAGACGCAAGTTATGGTAATGGCGCAGTGCTTATGGAAATTGTATTACCGTAATTACAATCAAAAAGATGCTGCATACAAGGGCGCAATTAGCCATGGCTAGACTCTAGCAAAGATGATATCGCCAGCTATTATAGAGACAAGATTACAAAGGCGTATGTATCAGATCAAGTCGGAGTTAGTAAGGCTTACGAGGAGTAGGTCTAGATATGCCACATCTGCGGCACATCAGACCTGCATTTTTAGTCTATTCTTAAAGCGTAATTTACTTTAAGCGTTGTCTAATTTCTTTGTTCATAAGGTCGTATTGTATTGAAACGATCTCTACAAATCTTACAACTATGACAAAATAGGGTTGATATTTATCCCTCCGTCAATGTTGTACTCAGAACCAGTAATAAATGCAGCATCATCAGACGCTAAAAATGTCACAAGTTTCGCTATATCCTCTGGTTGACCAAAGCGCTTGAGCGGAACCCTATTCTGTATCGCGCCCGCAAATTCATTTAGCTGCTCTTCGGGCATGCCTGCTTTGCCAAAAATTGGCGTGTATATAGGCCCGGGGTTTACTGCGTTCACACGTATTTTTCTTGGCGCAAGTTCTGTTGCCGCCGTTCTTGTATATGAATTTAAAGCCGCCTTAGAAGCGCCATAAATGGCTGTATTGGGCATACCAGTATAAGCATTTATTGACGAAAGATTAATGACTGAGCCACCATCATTTAGAATAGGCAAAAACTTTTCAGTCGTAAATACAGCACCTTTAAAGTTAATACCCATCTGCATATCAAACATTTCTTCTGTAACTTGACCAACAGGTGCAGGTGCAAATATTCCAGCGTTAACAAATAGAATGTCAACACGTTCAAATTCATTCCTTACTTGCGCTACCAGAGCATCAATAGCAGCTAAGTCAGTGACATCTGCAACGATCCCCTTAACTCCCAGCTCGTTAGCCGCATTAGCCACTTTATCTGCTGAGCGCCCAGTAATGATGACTTCAGCGCCAGCATTTTTAAAATACTTTGCGGTTTCAAAACCAATACCGCTATTCCCACCTGTAACGACTGCAACCTTGCTTGTTAAATCATTCATTTTCATAATTCCTATGTTCTTTCAATATTGACACTCAATTATGAACCGATCGGTTCATAATTGACAAATTAAACCGTTCGGTCCAAAATTACAAGCAATAAATTTATAATTTTTTTAGGATGCGGATTTTATGGCAGCAGGTCGAAATCGAAACTTTGATAAAGATATCGCGCTTGAAAAAGCGATGTTCGTATTTTGGAAAAACGGATATCCGGGCACATCTTTAACAGACTTAACGACCGCCATGGGTGTTAATAAATCTAGTCTTTACGCCACTTTTGTTAACAAAGAAGTCTTATTTAACCAAGCGATGGAACTGTATTTAAAAAAACATGGAATGATACATTTTGTTGAATTGTCCAAAGCAGAGTTAAGTTTGAACCAACGTATTCGAAACTATTTACTCTCTAGTGCAGAAATGATAACCAATTCAAACTTACCTATCGGCTGCTTAGTTTGCCACTCCACGTCAGAAGCTACGGGCTCGGGTTTACCTGAAAACTCATCGTCAATAATTAACAATATAAATAAACAAACCTTACTCACATTGACCAATTTTTTCGAGAAAGAGCAACAACAAGGAAATTTGAGCATTGATAAATCGCCAACTGTAGTCGCAGATTATCTTTTGACACTGCAATTTGGCTTAGCAGTATCAGCGAGAAACGGTAACTCCTTTGATGAACTTAAAAATATAATAGATTATTCACTTACCGTATTTCGTTAAATCAGACGTGGCGTTGACAGAGTATTAACCCTATTCTATTTTTTAAGGTAAATGACCATTGCTTATTCCTATGGTCACTTCATCTCAACATACACACAATATAGACTTAATTAATGTATAATAAACACCATTTTAAGACGTACGAAATATAGTTCGACGCATATACAAATTAAAAACATATTGGATAATAAATGAAAACAACAAACTCTCTCGATTACCACGACGCTAAGGTCGCTATTGCCGCTGTAGAAGAAGCCTTAATTGAACGTAGTGAAGGCGCAGTTATCGCAGTAGCAGATGCAAGTGGCGAGTTAATAGCCTTACTACGCGTTGGCAATGCCCCTCTTCCGGCGATTAACATTGCCAGGAACAAAGCATGGACGGCTGCGCGCGATAGAACAGAAACAAAATTAATTGGCAACGCGGTAAAAGATCCAGTAGATAGCTTCGATATTGCTTATTACGGTGACGATAACTTTGTTGGTTGGGGCGGTGGATTACCTGTTTTTTACCAAAACCAATTAATTGGGGCTGTCGCTGTTAGCGGACTCGAAGAATCTGTTGATATCGAACTTGCCAATATCGGTCTTAGTGCAATTAAAGACAAGCTAGGGATATAAGCAAAATATCCCAGAACTTAATCACTTTGTCTTTTTCGCCTGCGCAATAAAGTCATCTAAATAATCAATGTCCTGCTCGGTATTACGAACACCTACAAAGATCTGTTTACTAATACCTTTTTCCCCAAAACGAAGGCTTTTAATCGGCATTGATTTGGCATATTCATCTACTAACCAACCAGGCAAAGCGCACACGCCGCGGCCTGCGGCAACCATCTGAAGCATGATTTCAGTCGTTTCAATATTCTTGTGTTTCTTTACAGAACACTTTGCCGGATTAAGAAATTGGCTAAAGATATCAAGCCTTAGCGGTTCAACTGGGTAACTGAAAAGGACCTCTTCACTTAACTGATGAGGTAATACATTGTCTTGCTTTGCCAGTGTGTGTGAGGCAGCAACGACGAGTCGATGCTCGTAGTCAAACACTGGGATATAGTCGATTTTAGGGGTGAACAGAGGATCAGGTGTAATCAATACGTCTATTTCGTAGCTAAGTAACGCACCTAATGCACCGAACTGGAATGCCTGCTTCACATCCATATCAATATTTGGCCATTTCTGAAGGTAGGGGTGAATAACTCTGAGCAACCATTGGTAACACGGATGACACTCCATCCCAATACGCAACGATCCAGCTTCGCCTTTCGCAATCTGATTCAGCACTAACTCTGTGTGTACTAGCTGAGGCAAAACTCTATTTGCCAGCGTCTGAATGTGTTCTCCAGCATCAGTAAGGCGCAAATTACGACCCTCTTTTTCCCATATTGGCGTCGCAATTTGACCTTCGAGCTTTTTAATACTGTGACTCAGTGCTGATTGAGATAGATGCAAAGAATCGGCTGCCTTAGTAAGCGTGCCATGCGCCTTTATCGCCGTGAGTATTTCTAAATGGATCCTCTCTAACACATCTTAACTCCAGTATTTAACGTCTAAGAGATCTCTCTTCGGACGATTTCTGCACCCGCGTGCAATGCACTGAGCTTCCCTCTTGCAACGTCACGAGACAACGGCGCCATACCGCAGTTTGTGCAGGGGTATAGTTTGTCAGCATCTACATATTTGAGCGCTTCGCGTAATGTATTTGCAACATCCTCAGCAGACTCAATGGTGTCGGTAGCCACGTCAATAGCACCTACCATCACTTTTTTACCTCGAATGAGAGCTAACAGCTCAATTGGCACACGAGAGTTATGACATTCTAGCGAGATAATATCAATAGAAGATTCTTTTAGTTTTGGGAAGATTTCTTCATACTGTCGCCATTCAGTTCCCAATGACTTTTTCCAATCGGTGTTGGCCTTAATACCGTAACCGTAGCAAATATGTACCGCCGTTTCACACTTAAGCCCCTCAACCGCCCTCTCCAAACAAGCAATTCCCCATTCATTAACGTCATCAAAAAATACGTTAAAGGCGGGTTCATCAAATTGAATAATATCTACACCTACTGCTTCTAAGTCTTTCGCTTCTTGATTGAGGATTTTAGCAAACTCCCAAGCGAGTTTTTTGCGACTTTGATAATGCGCATCATAAAGCGTATCTATCATCGTCATAGGACCTGGTAAAGCCCACTTAATTGGCTTATCAGTTTGCTGGCGCAAGAATTTAGCATCCTCAACAAACACCGACTTAGGGCGAGAAACCTTCCCTACCACCGTGGGCACCTTAGCGTCATAACGGTCGCGAATTTTAACGGTTCTACGATTCTCAAAATCAACACCAGTCAAATGTTCAATAAACGTTGTCACAAAATGCTGGCGTGTTTGTTCGCCATCACTCACAATATCAATACCAACTTTTTGTTGTTCTTGTAATGACAATCTCAAAGCATCGTGCTTGCCTTCAACTAAGGCCTCCCCTTCCAATGCCCAAGGAGACCATAGCGTTTCGGGTTGTGCCAGCCACGATGGCTTAGGTAAACTGCCAGCAGTTGACGTGGGTAATAGTGTTTTCATGGTAAATGTGTTGTACCTTTTAGTTATTTAACGTGCGAAATTGGTTGACCATTGATCAAGCATCGTTTGATATGGTTTTATGAAGTGTTCTTCTGCAAATTTTCCCTGCTGAATAGCCAATTTACTCCGTTCTTTTCGATCGTAGACAACGTTGGTTAGCGAATGATCTTGATTTGTTAAACTTGGTTTATAACGATGCCCAGCAACCGCGTTCGCATTATAAATTTCAGGTCGGTAAATTTTTTGGAACGTTTCCATTGTGCTAATGGTACTTATGAGTTCGAGATTACTGTAATCATTGAGTAAATCGCCAAAAAAATAGAACGCTAAAGGCGCAACACTATTAGCCGGCATAAAATAACGAACGCTCAAGCCCATCTTTTTGAAGTACTGCTCGGTCAAGGAGGACGCATTAGGCAAATATTCGAATCCCAGCACAGGATGTTGATTTTCAGTTCGATGATAGGTTTTGTTATCTGAAACACTCAGACAGATGACAGGTGGCTTTTTAAAATGTTGTTTATAAACATCTGAATTTATAAAGTATTTAAACAGTTTGCCATGTAGTTCGCCAAAGTTATCTGGAATACTAAATTGTTGTCGCCCCTTATTGTGATCAGACAACAATACATTGAAATCATAGTCTCGCACATAAGACGAAAAGTTATTCCCGACAATGCCTTCAATACGTTCGTTGGTTTTATTATCAACAATATTGGTTTTTAACACTTCAATTGACGGGAAAGCCAGTCCATTGCCATCAATACCTATATTGACAGAAACAATGTCAAGCTCAACTGAGTAACGGTCACCTTCAGGGTTGTCCCAGTGGGCCAATGCATTGAAACGATTGTCTATCATCTTTAACGCACTGCGTAAGTTCTGTTGGCGATTCTCTCCTCTTGCCAAATTAGCAAAGTTTGTCGTTATCCGCGTATTGTCAGAGGGTCGATAATGTTCATCGAGACAAATGTTCTTAATTGTAAATGTAAACTGTTTATTCATGGCGATCTATTATCCAATTCTTTGTCATAAAACCTGAATGTATTCTCTTCTCTTACTTGCTACCCTAGGTCAGTAAACTTCATCGTCGACGTAATACAACTAGCATAAATTTGAAGGATCGACCGTAATCTCGTGCAGAGCAAAGCGAATAATGTGTTTTATACTTGCTTAATTAGATGAATAAAAATGTTTTTATTTCATTAATTCATGAACAAAATTCATGTTTATCATATGTTGACTGGATACATACTGATTTTTGGCTATGCATTTAGGCTCAAACTGGCGTAAATCGGGAGACTCAGAAATCTATACACCAGAGAAGTCAGCGGCTAAAGCGCGGTATCTAGTTTGACAAACACCGAGAACGCGCTAAATGGAGAAAATACTCAGAGATAAAATGGGCGATGTTTTGTAAATCTGTGCCACTAGGATATAAACCTATACTGGCTTCGTTACTTTGTTTTGTGCCCGCAACAAGAAATGTGTTTTTAATTTGATGCTCTTGAACAACACGTTCAAACGCGCGAGCAGCCACTTCTTGCGGTCTGGCATAATAGAATATTTTATATTGAGCATCCGCATGAATACTATTTTGCATGAGTGCGCTTGCGCTACCACTTTTAGCATCCAGAAACACTGCGCCAAAAGCCTTTGAAAGCATCAAGTTTAATGGATGGTCAATAAATTTGTGATTTTCATTCAACCATGTTTCTGAAGCAAACATATACGGTTTGCAATTCTCAAAGACTTTGTCACAAATATAATGGTCAAATGCGTGAAACCACTCATGGGCAAGCGAACCACCGCCTGCGTTTTTTGCCAAACTCAATTGATGTTTACTCGCATCATAATGCGCACATGAATGTTTACGACCGCCTACACCAAAACCCAAAGATAAGCGCCCACGCAACGATATTACTTGTTCAGGTACATTGAGAATTAGCATCAAATCACATAGTGCATCAAAAAAGAGATTGGCGGCAATTTGTTGTTCTTCTTTTGTCACCCACCGCCCAATATTTATGGCTCGAAAACCGAAAAACTTGACAATATCGCCAAACGAAACATCTGCGCCAGCCCTATGGTGCTCTCCGTTGCGGTAATATGCTTTATGTAGTCGGCCTTTCTTTTCAGATACTGTTTGCATGCCAATTATCGTTATTCAAATTGTGTAAACCTAGTGGAAGCAGTAAAGTAAATATTGCAACAATACATGCATCTTTGCTAGCAAACATTCACAGATGTTACTATCACCAAACAACGCAGATATGTGAACTACATATTTGAACGTGACGCGACTTCACTTTTATGTAGGTAAAATATAATGACGACGACTGTCTATGACTATTCATTCATGCACAACAATGGTCAAGAAGTATCATTTAACGACTATGCCGGGAAAGTGGTGTTAATAGTAAACACTGCAAGTAAATGTGGCTTTACCCCACAGTATGAAGGACTAGAGATCTTATACAGACAATTTAAAGATAGAGACTTTACCATCATCGGTTTTCCGTGTGACCAATTTAAGCACCAAGAACCGGGGAACAATGAAGAAATTGCCCAATTTTGTCAAAAAAACTATGGGGTTAGCTTCCCACTTTCAAGCAAAATTGATGTGAATGGAGACAATGCCTTACCTCTTTTTAGCTACCTTAAGGAAGAGGCAGCAGGCATCTTTGGGAGTAAAAACATAAAATGGAACTTCACTAAATTCTTGATTAGTAAAGATGGTAAAGTCCTTAAACGTTATGCCCCAATCACTAAACCGTCAGATATAGAAAAAGATATAGTACCTCTGCTGTCAGAGGCTTAAGCCATTTTTTAAACATGCAGCTTTAGTTTGTAAAACTCGCTAAAGCTGCACGCTCAAAGTAATTCTTTAGCGCCGGTAGATATAATCGTTGATAATACTAGACTTGCACGACCGAGTTATCGTCACCAGACATGCCGTTTGGCACATAAGCATCTGCGTTCCAGTCATTTTCCCATGCCTCGTCATCTATCAAGTAACGAAATTGATAAGACTGCTCAACCGGAAGATCAACCGTTTGGGTAAAACCGCCATTTTTAAGGCGCTTCATTGGCTTTGCTGCTTCATCCCACGTATTAAAGTCGCCGACTAACTTGACTTCTCTAGCTTTTTTAGCTTCTTCACTTGTTATTTTAAAGGTGACTTTGCAAATAGGTTTGGTTTTCAAATAACTCTTTTTAAAACTCATTAATAAGTTCCTCGTGTGTATTTTCCTTATACACATTAGGTACAAATATTAAACAGTTCAAGTAAAATCGAGTTAAATAATTGTTAAAGTTTTTACTCAAGTTGCTTTTAGTAAACAAAGGTTTTACATTTACAAAACACAAGATCATAAGTATTTGATTGTAATGGCTTTTAAATATATACAAACGTTATAAAACACTCATTCTTTCTCCTCGCCTTTATAGAGGCGTTTATCAATGAACTGTTGAAATGCATTTGATGTTCTACATTCAACTCTACCGCCAGTCAGCGATGATATATTAGCGAATACTTTTTTAATGCTGCGGCTGCAATCTACCTCAATTCGCCGACGCCTGGCTTGCATGAGTTCTTCTGTTGGTTTAACCGACGTATCTATATTGGGTGACAATTTCTTTTGTTGATAAACCATAGATGCGTCTTTCGCAATTGCAGAAATCGTTTCAGCATCTAGCTGTATTTGATAATCTCTAACAGCATCAGCAATCGAACGCTTATCAATTGTAACTGAAAATTCATGTGGTTCATTTGTTGAGGCTTCGTCAATTACCTTGAGTATAGGCTCAGGCACAATCTGAGCAGCAGCTGCAACAATTTGCTTTGATTCTGCCAAGTTGCTTTGCTCCATCGTAGGTGTCGCAATGTCTGAACTTTCTGATGAGAGAGCACGTTTAGCGTCGTCATTTGTTTCTGTATTCAATTTTGATGTATCTGTTTCAAGCGCATAGCGTTGTTGTTCTGCAACTCTAGGTGAAGATTGTATTTCTTTATCTATCGTAGGTCGTGGCATTACTGTTAAATAGCTTTTAACCGGCTCCGCCTGACGTTTGATACGCGTTATATCTTTGCTTTTTATTGATGGCACTAACAATACACACAAACTAATCAACATATGAGTAACTAATGATATAAGTAAATGCTTTTTGTACCACGCTGAATCTTGCGCACGCGGTGGAGTGCGGTCTACATTGTGTTTGCCTATATCGATGTCTTTCAATAAATAATGCGCATAATTCAGAATTAGCACATAGACTCACCAATATTTTTATAGTTCAGTCTGAATGTAGCAGCAGGCGTTAAGCTACGCTCACTTTCGCTATACAAGGAAAGTGAGCATCAAAACAATAGTTAGAAATCTTTTTGAGTATAAGGGGTTTGTCTGTCTTTAGTTTCTTCACGAACTTTTTTTACATCGTCGGCAGATACATGACCATCAATATCAGCTGAATTCCCCCAGCTATTGCGTATATAGGTACTTATTGCAGCGAGCTCTTTGTCTCCAATAGACGGATGATTTGCAAGACCGGGCATCACCGCAGGCGTGTTAATTAATCTTCTATTTACCCATATAGGCCCCGATAAACCATGTAATAACACTTTGTTTAGTTTGTCTTTACTGTCAATTACCCATTCACTCTTCCAAAATGTTGGACCTAAACCATCAACACCATCACCATTAACACCGTGGCAACCAAAACAGCCGGCTTGACCGTTGTAAAGTGCCTTACCGTCATCGTAAAGCTTTTTACCTAGCGCAGACAATTGTTCACGATTTGTGCGCTCTTCTGGTCGCTTTCCTAAGTTATGCATGATATTCATGAATGTAGAATTTGGAAACTCACCGTCATGTAAGTCTAAGAACGTCTTAGAATCACTCCCCAAACCACTTGCTACCGCCTCGATAACTAAGGGGAAATCCGAAAATTCTTGTAAAGTATAGGTCGAAATATTGAATTTGGACGGGGTATTAAATGCAAATGCGTATGCTGATGCATTTATACTCAACTCAAAATTGCCTTTCATTTCGTCAATTAACGCATCCACAAATACCTGATGATTAATAGTCGGTAGTTGGGTAGCAGTCGCTACCGCAGCTATTTTTACTTTAGTATTGTCGGATGACAGCGCATGCATTGCCGTTTTTAGATCAATGCCTTTAAGGCCATGAATCGTCCATAGGGCATTGATTTTTACAATATGATCATGCGTATCAAACATTAATTTTTTAATCGCCGGCACGACTGAGGCATCAGCATTTTGCACTAACAGGCGCCTAGCAGCATCGCGCCACCAACCGTTTTTGTGTCCGAGATGAGCGATAAGTTCAGCATTACTTAGGTCAACTAAGCGAGGTTGCTCACCAAGCGGTCTGCCTTTATAACGAAGGCGATAAATACGCCCCATTGTATTGTTATTTTTATCGAGATCACGAGCGTGGATTTGATCACTTAAATACGTAGTCATGAATTCTTTATGTTGCAATATCCCATGGTACATATCGAGTAAATAAAGAGACCCATCTGGCGCGGTATATAGGTTAACTGGCCTGAAACGCTCATCTGTAGACGCTAAAATTTCAGCCTTAGGGAACACAAGAGAGCCGCTAATCTCGCCTTTCTTCTCTTGTATGTACCGAGCCGAAATCAAATTCCCTGCTGGTTCTGGTGTAATACCTATTCCGTAATATTTAGCCGGGAAATTATCACCTCGATATACGACACTGCCGCTGGCGGCGGTAAACCCTTTAAGTTTGCCCCAATTTTCACCTTTGTCTTGAACCAAGGTGTTCTCCATATAACCACGATTAACGCCGGGATTCATTCTTACAGAATAGATAGTGTTACTACCAACTCTTTTTGCAGGTGTTTTTGGCCAAAACTCAGGATTATTTAATAGCGTACCTGGCATCATATACTCACCACTTAAGGGAGAACTATTGCCATTGTGATATAAGCGACCATAATCATCCATGGACACTCCCCACTGCCCTCGCCATGCGCCCTTTGCTCTCACAAGCTTCCAGTATTTATTTGTGTATATCTCTTCTGCATTTACCGGTACTTCTTCAGTTAACGGTAAAACTTTATATTTAATATTACTTTTAGCGTTGTAATACCAATCATCCATACCATACAGCATCGTATTTGGTTTGTGCTCGAGATTACCGCCCTTAGCGTAAGTGGGATCAACAACCTCCCGCATCCCAGGCCTAATTTCGCCGTCTTTTTCTATCACTTCGGTAAAAAACAGTTGAGTATGATCAGCATAGAAAATACCGCCTTTTACTAAGGATATCGTGCGCGGCAAAATAATATCGTTTAGAAATACTGTGCGTTTATCGACCTTACCATCACCATTTTGATCTTCAAGAATAGCAATATTACCTTCAGGTACAAACTCTCCAGTACCTTTGGTATCAGGCATATACCGCGTCATTTCAGCAACCCACATACGTCCATTGGCGTCGAACACCATCGCTACCGGATTAAACACATTTGGTTCGGATACGACATTCTCAATCGCAAAACCATCTTGCACAACAAAAGACTTTAGCGCTTGCGCAACATTCAAAACAGGCGAAGGTGGTATTTGGTCTTTTGGGATGACGTCTTTCATCACGTGCCCAGGTCGGTCACCCTTATTTTTATGTTCACTGTCTGCTGCAAACAATCCAGCAGAAACTAATGCAATAACGGACAAGACTATAAAATTCTTTTTCATATCAGTAGCTACAACCTAAAACAGAGCATTTAATTTTAATGATGTGTTTATATCATAAACACTTATATACAATATTGATTGTTTAGTTATTATTTATTCGTGAAATATTTGTAGATTTTACGTTACAACAAACAAATCTAAACGTTTACATTTTATAATACAAGATTAAATTCACTTTATACAACGATTTACAATAGCGTTTGATCGTAATGACATAAACCGGCTATCTGCTTCTCGGACAACAATAACATAGGCCGACACACTGGCTGTTGTGACGTCGCTTTTAGGATATACTTTAGAAACACAGCACACACCTTAGTCCTATGCACACAACACATTTTATAATTATTTTCTTTTCGATATTGTTATCATTTACCGCCGTAGCTTCCGCTCAAAAGCCTAACATTGTCGTTATCATGTCTGATGATGCAGGTTTTACAGACTTAGGTAGCTTTGGGGGTGAAATAGATACGCCTCACCTAGACCAACTGGCAAAGAGTGGAGTTCGTTTTAACGCATTCTACTCAAATGCTCGATGTAGCCCAACGCGCGCCACATTACTCACCGGTGTTGATGCTGCGCATGTAGGTTTTGGCGGAGGCGTCGTTGGCGATTGGGTGAGAGAACTGCCGTTTGCAGCACATAGAGGCAGATTACCCTATAAGCAGCCACTCATATCAGAACTACTCGCGGACAATGGCTATCAAACTATGATGGTTGGTAAGTGGCATTTGGGAGGCAGCTATATTAAAGATCAACCAGCCTTGGAAAAAGCTTGGCGCGACAGTCACCCACCCAGTATGAAACTTACTGATACAGAAAAACAGCTGGATTATCTAGCTTTACCACCTCAGCGAGGATTCCAAAAAAGTTTTGTATTCCATGGTGCACAAGGCAATCTTTTTTATGTACCCAACGATGCGCATGAGTACTACGAAGGAAACGAGAAGGCCACGCTGAAGTATAAGTACGACTACAAAATGCACTGCTTTTCAGCAACACCATACAATAAAAAACGTTATGGCAAATGTCATGGAAAGAAAGGGAAAAATTTTCATGCGACTGATAGCACAACAGATCGCGCAATTGAAATGATTAACGCTGCAGCAAAAAACACAAGCCCTTTTTTCTTGTATATGGCTTATCGCGCGCCACATAAACCTCTACAAGCACCTGAGTATCTAGTTCAAAAATACCTAAAGAAGTATACGAATCTCCAGAAAATTGCAGACGACAGACATGCTGGATTAGTCAAACAATCGCTATTTCCTGAAAATGCCGGCATCCGAAATTCAAACTACATGTGGACCGAGCAATCACCTGAAAAAATTGAGAAATATCGCTTGCAGGCTGCAATTCATGCCGCAATGATGGAAAAACTCGACGAGAATGTTGGTAAACTAATTCAAACACTGAAAAATAACGGTGTTTACGAAAACACTTTGGTACTATATTTCTCTGACAATGGCGCTGCATCTCATATAGGTGACTTGATGAATGCTCCTTACGCTGGTGTTAAAGCATTATTATGGGAAGGTGGCATGCGAACGCATGCCTTGGCAACGTGGCCGCGCGTTATTCCACCCGGAACTATAACCAACGACGTCGTCTGGGTTGGCGATTTATTTCCAACTTTTTTAGAAATTACAGACACTGAATTTCCTTCCAAGTTTAGAGACGAAAGCCCGAGATTACCGGAAGGAAGAAGTATTTTACCAACCTTAAAAGGCGATGAAATGGCGTCGCCAAACGCATTATTTTTTAACGACAAAGGGCAACAGAGTATTATTTATCAAGGTCGTTGGAAACTTCTTATAGAAGCAGGTTGGTATCTTCAGACACTCAAAAAGCCAGGTGTTTCGTATGAACTATACGATCTCAACACTGACCCCGGCGAGACAGATAATATTGCAACAGAGCATCCTAAGTTAGTAGAAAAGCTAGAAAAAATGCTAGATGCATGGAGAGTCGAAAATAAAATTGTAGACTATGCCGATATCATCAAAATCAAACCCAAAGACCCTTATTAAAAATAAATTTCAGAATGTACCACTATGGAAGAGTAAAGAAAAAGCACCAACACACAGATGTATGTTGGTGCAAAGTGGCAAGCCAAATAATTGGCCTAACCGGGAACTAAACAGAAGGCCATATTCGCTGTTTCATCTTTTTAAAAAATAATATACTTACACCTAACTTTTCAGCATTTATTAGGCTTAACATGAGACCGGAAAGAATAAAAAATGCAGCTGCTATTTTTTCTATACTGATCTGTTCTTGATAAAATATCACACTACCAAGTAAGCCAAATACAGGAACTAACATGGTTAGTGGCGCTACTTGTGATATCGGATATTTGACGAGTAGTTTATTCCAAACCCAATAACCTAAGAGCGTCGTCGGATAGGCCTGAAAAAGAACAGAAAACCATACTTCACGATTCATTTGTGTCGGCAAACTAACAAAAACTTCGACGCCATAAACACTTACTGCAAGTAAAATTAAGGCAAAGGGCGCAAACAACATTCCCCAAACACTGAATGCAAAGACTTGGGTTGTACCTGACTGCTTAATGATTAAACTCATCAGCCCCCAGCTAAATGCAGCAACCATAATAAACAGTAAACCTTCAATTGGTGCAGAACCATCTTGTAAAGATAAACTAATGGCAAGACCAATAATCGCTAAGCCAGCACCAACGAGTTTTTGCCAAGAAATATTTTCTTTTAAAAAAAACCACGCTAAAAACAAGGTAGCCACTATATTCAGTTGTAATAATAAACCCGCCATACCTGCGGATACACCGACAGTAATAGACCACGTCATCATGCCCCAAACGCCAACACCGAAACATAAGCCGTAACTTAATATGTATCGCCATTTAACCTTAGGTTTAGCAATAAAAAAGACTGCCGGGACAATGGCGAAAGCGAACCTCATGGCTGTGAGCAAAATTGGATTCACCTGATCCGCGCCTAATTTAATAACTGAAAAGTTGAATCCCCAAATAACCATAACGGCAATACCTAGCAATATGTCTCTTTTGTGCACCTAAGTCCCCTTTTAGAAATGACGCTTTATTTAGCTTAGTATGTCAATCACGTGAGTAATATTATGCGAAATACAGAAATAGAATACAGATGCAATTTTTGAAAAAAAATAGTATACAATTAAGGTGAGTAAGATATAAAAGAGAAGTACATGCGATATAAAAAGATTGTTGAACAAGTAATTTCAGATATTAATAGCGGTAAATTAGCACGCGGAAGCCGCATGCCTTCATTACGTCAAATGGCTGCGCTTCAGCATGTCAGCCTTACAACCGTTCAAAATGCTTTTCATCAATTAGAAGAACTTGGGTGGCTGCTTGCAAAGCCACAGGCGGGATTCTACGTGTCTGCACCTTTAATAAATGTATCAATACCTTCCCTTCCTCAATTTTCTAGCCGCCCCGTGACATTAGAAGAAAAGACCAGCAGAAATGCGTCTGAAATCCCACCAGGGCCATTAGGAACATCACAACTTTCACATGATTTAGTCCCTTATGAAGCATTTAAACGAAGCATGCGCAGGGCAATAAAAAATTTGCGTACCGATTTTCATTTTTATCCAGAACCCAGCGGAAGTAAGCAATTAAAAGATGCGGTTAGCGCACAGTTTTTTAAATATGGATTTCCGTTTCATAGTGACGACTTAGTTATCACTAATGGTTGTATCGACGCCGTTAGGTTCGCATTAGAAACGACGACTAAACCCGGAGATTCGATAGCCATCAGTTCTCCCTGCTTTAACGGCATCATAGACTTACTATCTGCGCTTGGCCGCAAGGTCATTGAAATACCATGCTTACCAGATGGCATAGATTTAGACCAATTCGAACGTCATGCAAAGAATGGCACAGTGCAAGCTGGTTTGTTTAGTACATCACACATGAATCCTCAAGGAATAAGCCTCACCGCGAAACAAAAACAACGGCTTGCGCAGATCGCAAACCAACTAAAAATCCCAGTGATTGAAGATGATGTTTATATTGAGTTAGGTCATGCAAAAACACCGCCCTTGCCCGCAAAATATTGGGACGAAGGCGGTTATATTTTATGGTGTGGCTCGATATCGAAAACGCTGTCCGCTGCACTACGTATTGGCTGGTGCATACCAGGACAATATAAAGCGAAATATATTTATGCATCGACCATTGCGCGTTTAGGCGTGAACATGCCCATACAGGCAGCCGTTGCAGACTTCATTAGCAGTGGGCAATACAATAAACACATTAGCGCGATACGCTTATGTTTAAAACAGCAGTTGATGGATTACAGAGCGTTCGTAGTTGATAAGTTTCCTGCAAAAACGGCGGTTAGTGCACCTGAGGGAGGAATGGTGCTTTGGTTACAGTTTCCAAATCTATGTACAAAGAAATTTGAAGTCCAGCTCATGAATGCAGAAATAGATATTCGCCTTGGCGCATCCTTTTCTACATTACCGCTTTACAAAGATTGCATCCGTATAAACTGTGGCTGGCCGCTTAGTGATGACATTAAAAGCCAATTGATTGAGCTGGCAAGGATTGTAAATGAAAGTATTCATTAGCTTATGTCTTTCATGGGTTAAGTTACTTCTATAAGTTACTTCCCTTCTAATACTTCGCGCATTCTATCTTGTACAACTTCAACCAATCTGTCAGGTTGAAATTTAGAAATGAAACGATTACAACCAACCTTTTCAACCATCGCTTCATTAAAACGACCGCTTAATGAGGTATTTAGTGCGATGAACAAATCACTTAAATCAGGATCATCACGGACTTCAGCTGTCAGCCGATAACCGTCCATTTCAGGCATTTCAGCATCAGTAAACATCATTAGTATTTCATCGTTAATGACCTTTCCCTCTGCTGCCCATGATTTAAGAAGCTTCAAGGCCTTTAAACCGTCTTTCTGCTCTATTATTTCTATGCCCAATTGCTTCAAGGTATCTCTTACTTGCCAACGAGCTGTCGCAGAGTCATCGACGACCAACACTTTTTTGCCTTTAAGGTGTTCTTTTACTTCGTCATCCAATAATTCGTCCGAAATACTGGTATCGTATTTAATAATTTCTGATAGCACTTTTTCTACGTCAATTATTTCGACAAGCTGCTCTTTGTCTTCAACGCTTATACGTGTGATAGCAGTTAGGTAATGATTTTTTCCAACTTCGCTTGGCGGCGGCTGAATATCGCTCCATGACGTATTTACGATGCTCATTATAGGTCCAATTAGAAAACCTTGAACACTTCTATTGTATTCGGTAATGATAACATTTTGAGGCTCGTAATCCTCGCGTGCTTTCATCTTTATCGCCCAATTGAGGTCGATTAATGGAATAGATTCACCGCGATAATTCATAACACCGTTCACATTTGCATGTGAACCCGGCATTTGATGTATTTTGGGTACGGTGATTACTTCTCTTACTTTAAATACGTTTAAAGCAAATGTATGTCGAGAAGACAACTTAAACATAAGCAACTCAAGTCGATTTTCGCCAACAAGTTGCGTGCGCTGATCAACAGACGCCATAATATTAGACATACAAATTCTCTTAATTCATTGATAAACATGCCAAAAGCCCATAATGGCACTTAGATAAAAATAAAGTACGCAATGATGTACTTTACACATTTCTAAATCACTACAGGTATTATCGGCATCTGCAATAGAATTAATTAGCTTTCTTTTACATTTTATTTCCAACAATTAAACGATAGGAAGTAGCAAACGTCGCTACAATTTGCGAACAATACAATGGTAGTATTTACCCAAATATTTATACGGATGCGTTGCGCCCAACTGCTTTTCTAAGTGCAAAATTCCGTCATATCGTTCATCTACCCTATCGCGGTCAAACATGTAATCATGAAAGCAACGTAAACCAGCATCATGTACAATAGTAGCATTGTCGTTTCCCTGAATATGCGCTAAAACCTCTTGTGGTCTAAGCGGGTTTTTGGGATTTAAACGCACTTGATTCTTAACTTTAAGCCCTTTATCAATGTAGTCAAAATTGCCATAAAGTGCGTTACCAAATAAATTGGCATCGTGGTTAAAAAAGCTAATTGATATATAGCTACCAGGACGAGCGTTTTCAATTAACGAAGACACTACTGAAAGTGGAGAGTCGAGCCACTCCAAAACAGCGTGACATAAAATCAAATCCACCGTTTTTAAGCAATTGTCGGCCAAAGACTCAACAATAGATTGCTGCCTAATTTCCACATTGTTGTAATCCGCCAAACGCTCCTTGGCTATCTCTATAACATCTGCTGAAAGATCCGTTAATAGCACCTGATGATTACGCTGAGCAAACTCTCGTGACATCATGCCAGTGCCCCCGCCAAGATCAGCCACATTCAAGGGGGCAGCATCTAAAAATCTATTCAAGTAAAAGCAAAGTAATTCATGGCGTATTC
This sequence comes from Agaribacter marinus, assembly GCF_030160655.1. Classification (GTDB taxonomy): domain Bacteria; phylum Pseudomonadota; class Gammaproteobacteria; order Enterobacterales; family Alteromonadaceae; genus Glaciecola; species Glaciecola marina. The sequence goes on along the minus strand of NZ_BSOT01000005.1, from coordinate 232,044 downwards.
TACCTTTAGTTGTGCCATATATATTGCTATCAAATTTGTTAGCTATTCCATCAAAACTAGACACAACCGCTCCTTAGGCTGGGTTATCAATATCAACAAACATTACATCTAGCGCATGGTTGTCCGCCAACCATTCACCTACTGCCTTCACGCCATACCGCTCACTTGCATGATGTCCAACAGAAAAGTAGTCTATAGATTGTTCTCGCGCTGAATGTGTAGTTTGTTCAGATATTTCACCCGAAATAAAGGCATCGATGGGTTTTCCATTGTGCAATTTTCCAACAACTTCATCGATAAACCCTTGCCCACCACCGGTACACCAAGCAAGCGTCGATATACTTGACTTATTCCCGACTGATACTACGTTTCGTTGAAAGGTATTTGACAGACTAAGTACAAGGTCATCGTGCGATTTCGGTATGTCAAAACTGCCTGCCATCACTATATTGCCTGGAGTAATTCCCAACAACCCAGCAATATTTTGTAAACCAAGCAATTTGCCCAATTGCGCGTTGTTGCCAAGCACTGGATGCACGTCAATGGGTAAATGATAGGCAATCAAATTTATATCATTTTCGAGTAAGGCTTTGATTCTATTTTTTTTGATGCCAGTAATGACTTGCGTTTCGCTTTTCCAAAAGTAGCCATGATGTACCAAAATTGCGTCTGCATTCATATCAATAGCTCGGTCAATTAGTGCTTGGCTTGCTGTTACACCTGTGACTATTTTTTTTATGTTTGTCGTACCTTCAACTTGCAAACCATTTGGGCAATAGTCTTTTAATTGTTGCGGTGTAAGTAGTTCATTTAACGCATTAATGAGCTGTTCTCGAAGCAAAATTGCATCCTTTTGATAAGAAATTAGACATTTGCTCAAATAATGTTTAAATTACAATAAAATAACACCAATTAAACAAAAGCAAGGTGCATGTTAGTCAATGAGCAAATTAGACAAAGATAGTGTAATCGAAAAATTTACAACAGCCTATACAAAAGCAAATGGTAAAGCCCCCGAAATAGAAGCAAAAGGCGGTTGGTATAGTGTGGACGGTGGAAAAAACATTCGATTGGCTCAATTGGATGAACTTGCTGACGAATTGGCAGGCGGCGCAAGTGACGCGCCAACGTCAGAAGTTAAGACTGAAAAAGCACCCGCTAAAAAAGCAGAGCCAAAAACAAAAGCTGTTAAGAAACCAGCGAAAAAACAGGCTAAAAAATCTGCACAGACCTTCAACGTAAAGGACTTTTACGCGTCGGAAGTACTGGCTAACAAACCTGGTTCTCGTTCTCCTAGATAGACAGCAGCAAAGCATATAATAAAAAAGCAGTCCTCTTTGGCTGCTTTTTTTGTTTATGTTCACCAGATCCGAAAACAAACGTTATTCTATTGAAACCTAGATAACCGTAAGACATTAAATAGTTTATCAACGGTGTTTTCTATAGTTACTGTTGCCGCAACACCTAGCTTTTGTGCCATAGTTTTCTTTGATTCATATTTTAGCTTATACAACGCGAAATCTTCATTCGCTTTTAATAGGTAATCATCCGACGTTTGCAACGCATCGACAAGCGATAAATCCAACGCTTGCTGACCGTACCAATATTCGCCTGTCGCGACTTTACTCAAGTCTAAACTATCTCTATTTTGCTTAACATGGTGTTTAAATAGCTCATGCACCCCTTCTATCTCTTCCTTAAATTTAGCGCGCCCTTCATCATTGTTTTCACCTAACATGGTAAGTGTGCGTTTAAATTCACCCGCAGTATGCATTTCAAAATCGATGTCGTTTTTCTTTAATACCTTATTAAAGTTTGGCAATTGAGCAATAACACCAATCGAGCCGACAATAGCAAACGGCGCAGCAATCACTTTATCAGCAACGCAGGCCATCATGTATCCACCACTTGCCGCAACTTTGTCAATACTGACGGTCAACTTAAGATCTGCATCTTTAATACGCTGCAATTGCGACGCTGCTAAGCCATATCCGTGTACAACGCCGCCACCACTTTCGACATTAACGAGCACTTCGTCTTTATCTTTAGCAACGCACAAAATAGCTGTTACTTCTCGGCGTAAATTATCCACTTCTTTGGCCATAGATGAACCAATAAAATCGATAACAAAGAGGTTAGGTTTGCTTATATCTTCAGCTTTTTTATCCTCTTTCTTGCGAGATTTTTGTAATTTTTTCAACTCATCTTTAGACAAAAGCATTTGCTCAGAATGCCGCTTTATACTTTCAAATTCATCCGATATTGAGTCGAACACCAAATTACCAGCACCCGCTTTCTGTTTACTTGCAATACCGACAACTACCGCAACAACAGCAATGATGGCAATCACTAGTGTCAGCGCTTTGGCTAAAAACAAGCCATATTCAAATAAAAATTCCAAAAAACACTCCAATTGTTAATCATTACTAATTCACTCTCAGCTCTTTAATCATATGGGCATAATCCTAAAGCAAAAGGCCTATTGTTGAGTTTTTGAAGAAGCGTAGCTTCAAACCATATTTTCAATTTACGTAGTAACCAATAAATCCGATATTAAAGGGTCTTCATTCACCTAGAGAGTGCATTGGCATTGTAGCGCCAAATATTTGCCACATCAGTTAAGCTCATTTACACAAAAAACCCACTAATTGAGCTCAACTAGTGGGTCGTATTAAATGATTTATGGCTAAACTCAACTAACTAATTTTGTACTACCCCTTCGTTAGTCACCTGGATCACGCGACCACCAGAGGCTAAAAATCCAGCGACTTGTAACTGCATTTCCAAGGTAACCGCCGGATCACTTGCCGGATTAATACTGCTTGCATGCGCTCCTGAGTTAAACTTAACATGACCACTCACGGGTTCAGTAGATTGTATGGTAGACACCACGTCTTGTAAGTTCATAATACCGGCAAGTGGCAATTGCCCAGATGTGGGTAATGCAGTTGACACCGGAATAACTTGATCGGGTAAATTGTCACCACCATCCCCAACAACCGTCATCATATGCACAGGTGTATTTTGACCTAACAGGCCAAAATAATTTATTGGATCACCTGAATCAACAACAGTTTGCGCTGCAAACGTAAATTGCGCCAGCAAAGCATTGACCACGGCACTCTGTTCAGGTGTTAAATTCGCAATAAATGTAGTAGTGGCTTGCGCTAGCTCCGCGTCACTTGGGCCATCAGGAAATTGCGAGGCGATAAAGGTTTGAAATTCTACACTTCCACCTAGCAAAATATTAGCTGTAATCAACGGCCCAAAAGATGGCGACTGAAGTAAAAATGTGGCTAAACCACCTCCTGGGGCATCAAGTGAAGCCGCTTTTATTTCAAACATTCCGCTCAGCGGTGCTAAGGGTCCACTTAACGGTAAATTCGCAATAGCCACGAAATTCCCACCAGTAATCGCACCTAAAGAAACCCCCATCAAAGATACATCTGAACCATTTAATTCAACGACATCTAAACCACTAGCATCGACTAATGCGTTTAAACCCAACCGCAGCCCTAACAAATCTGAGACCGACTGCCTCACGTTATCGCGTGCCGTAGGCAAACTAGACAAATTCAAAAATGCTAACGGCGTACCGCCGTCGGCTCTGGATGCAGTGATTTCTTTACCAGGTGACAGTGGGTTCACATCAAATCCACGTGAGCCATGTACGGGTAAATCGATGGCGACGGTTGCAATGCCTGCTAGTGACAAGCTCCCAGTGATCGATAACATGTCTTCTTTTCTTGACGTAATACCATGTACTAATATTGCCACCGGCCAACCCGCTTCAGGCTTTTCAATGTTAAAGCCCAATGCGCTTGCTACAACAGGGTTTGGCACTGTTACTTGTACCTCTAGGTTTTCCAAGCCTTGCTGGCTACCTTTCATCATTGGCACTGGATTAAATTTGGTGATGTTGCGGGCGGGATCTACTTTTACCCCATTCACTCTTAGATCTCTCAATGAAACAGACTGACAGAAAGTATCATTTGGCCCCGGAGTTGCTGTTGCTAAAGCACTTCCTGCACCTTGTAATACAACACCAGAGTCACACGCTGCTTCCCAAAACTCATTCAAGGGCGCTAATGGATTGTCTGCCCGAGGTACAGCCGAGTAATACGGCAAGGAAATATTTGCATCAAACACAGTTGCCGCACACAAGGCACCCGCGCCTTGACCTAACACAGTGCTGCTTATTGTCTGCGCTAACTGGTTTAAGCCAACATCGGCAGCGGCGCCAAATGTCTGCCCAGTCGCAAGGGTAAATTGTCCACCGGCTGCAGCCAATAAACCATTACACGTCGTTAGTGATGAAAAGTTGCTTAGCTCAACAACAGGCGCCAAAGGCGCTAGTTCCGGCGTCGTCGCCACAGCACCTTCAATTGCAAGATCAATTGCCGCTTGTTGCACAACACCCAATTGCTCCATCGCATTGCCGGACGTTTCTCCAACGACAACCGCGGGTAAGGCCGCTGGGTTTTGAGTTGTTGCAAATGGTGCAATATGTAACTGCTTAACGGTGGCTAAAATATTCGTCGTTGACTGTGTGGTAAACGCTGCTGCATAACTAATCTGCTCTCTTTGCAATCCAACACTGGCAAGCGAGTTGATATGTGCGTTAATTAAGGTTTGTAATTGCAATTGAGACGGACTAGCCAACGGATGTGTACTAATATCTTGTTTAACTAAATCCCATGTAGTCGACCCTAACACAGGATTTCTAGCGGTGTCCATTAAGGCGTTGGTGACGACTAACATATGGCCTTGACCACCTTTCATTGGGCGTAGCGGCACGATGTTAATGGTATCTCTATCAGCTAACGTTGCGACGAAGTCTTGCCCAAAAATAAGTTCATCACCAATCTTACAGCCTGCAGACGGAATCGCCACTGCGGCACATTCAGGATCATTTAAGTCTAACCCTAAGGTTGCCTCATATATTTTGACACCTGCGGCTATTGTGCTCTCATCAAGCGACACGCCAACAGGCACGTTAATATTAATTTGAAATGGCGCATTAGTAGACCAACCATCTAAAATATTTAGCGCATTTTGAGGATCCGCAAAATCACTTGGATCATCCACAGGAATATTTAATGTAAAATCAAAGAAACCGTCGTCACCCGGTAACATCAACAAGTCATTTGGAATGTTTAAATTACCATTTGCAGGGTCAAACACAATTCTTGAAGAGGGTGTTTGCGCGGGCGTGTCATTTCGTATGTCTTCAATCGTTTCACCGCCACACCCAACAAGCCCAATTGCGGCCAAGATACTTGTGCTCAGTAACAGTTTTCTCATTCTATCTCCCTACCAATATAGATATTATGTAATTGTTATACGCTAAGGGTGGTCATTAGTTCTGTCGCTTTGAACTTAGGCTTGCGTGTGCTTAACCAACAAGTATGACCAGTTGTATTGTAGCCTATATTATTGACTTTACCTCCATTTTGCAAAGTGTTTGTAAACAATATGTAATAAAAGCCACAAATATTGCCTTAAGTATTGTATGTCCCTTTAGCTAATTCAAATTATGGTCTAACATTCTTCTACTTTTTAACTAATCGAAGTCCTTATGTCCTTAGACCACCCGCATTTCTCTTTTGAAAGTCACGAAAAAAGCCTCGAAAATAAAGTTATTTTAATTACTGGCGCAGGCGATGGAATTGGCAAGCAAGCTGCACTTTCTTATGCGAGTAGTGGTGCCATATTGATTCTCTTAGGTAAAACAGTAGAAAAATTAGAACGTGTCTACGACGAAATCATTCGTCGTGGCGGCAAACAGCCGAGTATCGTGCCGCTCGATTTGGCGGGAGCAACACTTAGTCATTATGAAGGGATGGCAGATACAATTTCTGGCGAATATGGTCGATTGGACGGTATATTGTTTAACGCAAGTATACTTGGCAATTTGTGCCCTTTTGGACAAATAAAAGAATCTGAATACGACAACGTCATGCAAGTGAATTTAAAAAGCCAATTTTTGATAACGAAAGCGCTACTACCGCTGCTAAACGAAGCAGAATCAGCGTCAGTGGTGTTTACTTCATCGTCCGTTGGTACAAAAGGTCGTGCGTTTTGGAGCACCTACTGCGTGTCTAAATTTGCGACAGAAGGGATGATGCAAACCCTCGCTGATGAGTACAAAAATACGCATCTTCGTTTTAACAGTATTAACCCAGGTCCCACCAAAACGGATATGCGAGCAAAAGCATTTCCGGCTGAAGACCCGAGTTTACTCAAAACACCATTGCAAATAATGCCAACGTATATTTATCTGATGGATGATGTATCTAGAGGCATTAATGGGCAATTGCTTGATTGCCAGCCCAGTTAAACAAACCACTAAAAAAACAAAAGACAAAGCTCGCTTTTAGCGTATAGAGCAAAAATACTTTGTCTTGTGGTATTTGCTCTAATGTTACCCGGCCTGCTCAACCTTTGCCCAAGTATCTCTTAGCTCAACAGTGCGATTAAACACTAGTTTGTCAGTCGTGCTGTCTTTGTCTACACAGAAATACCCTTGGCGCTCAAACTGATAAGACTGTAACGCGTCCGTATCGCTACTTATTGTTACTTCTTCAGACAATGCATGCTCTACCTTACCGTGCATCAGCGTTAAAGATGTAGGGTTAATGCTCCCTGTAAAGTCTTCTTCCCCTGCAGGGTTAGGAACGTTGAATAGGCGGTCATACAAGCGAATTTCAGCATCTTTTGCATGTACAGCACTCACCCAGTGGATTACGCCTTTCACTTTGCGCCCATCCGCAGGATCCTTACCTAAGGTATCCGCATCATAGGTACAAAAAATTGTAGTGATATTGCCCGCTTCATCTTTTTCAACTCGATTGGCTTTCACAACGTAGGCGTTACGCAGCCTGACCTCTTTTTCGAGCACGAGACGCTTAAACTTCTTATTCGCTGCCTCTCTGAAGTCTTCCTGCTCAATAAAAATCTCTTTTGCGAAGGGAACTTTACGCGTACCCATATCTGGATTATTCGGGTGATTTGGTGCATCAAGCCATTCGACGTGCCCATCATCCATGTTTTCGATAATTAGTTTTACAGGTGCTAGTACCGCCATTCTGCGCGGCGCACTAACGTTCAATTCATCACGAATACAGGCTTCCAACATGCTCATTTCGACCATGTTTTCCATTTTCGTTACACCAATACGCTGACAGAACTCTCTCACCGAACTGGCAGTATATCCGCGACGCCTTATCCCAGCGACAGTCGGCATTCTAGGATCATCCCAACCGCTCACATGAGATTCTTCTACCAGTTGAATCAATTTACGCTTACTTAACACAGTATATTCTAAATTTAGGCGGCTAAATTCATACTGGTGAGGAATAGTGTCAACCGACACATTTTCGACTACCCAATCGTACAAACGGCGATTGTCTTGAAACTCAAGCGAACACAAAGAATGTGTAATACCTTCGATGGCGTCTGACAAACAATGTGTAAAATCATACATTGGATAGATGCACCATTTGTCACCCGTTTGATGGTGATGCGCAAACTTAACGCGATAAAGAATAGGATCACGCATACACATAAATGCAGAGGTCATGTCTATTTTTGCTCTAAGACTGCACTGCCCTTCTTTGTATTCGCCATTTTTCATTTTTTCAAAATGCGCAAGGTTTTCTTCGATGCTAGTATCACGGTAAGGGCTATTTTTTCCCGGTGCCGTTAGGGTACCGCGCATTTCGCGTACTTCGTCTTGAGTACTGAAATCAACATACGCTAAACCTTTTTCAATCAACTCCACCGCAAAACCATAGAGCGCATCAAAATAATCTGAAGAATAACGTTCTTTACCCTGCCATTGATAACCTAACCATTGCACATCGGCTTTGATCGAATTCACAAAATCGATATTCTCTTTCTCTGGATTAGTATCATCGAAACGTAAATTACACATTCCCTGATAATCCTGAGCAATATCAAAATTCAAGCAAATTGATTTTGCATGCCCAATATGTAAATACCCATTTGGCTCCGGTGGGAAGCGAGTGGCTATTTTGTCATGAAGCCCTGCAGCGAGGTCTTTATCAATGATTTGACGGATAAAGTTGGTCGGACGTGGCGCAGTCTCGGCCATATAACGCAATTCCTTATTCTATTGTTAGTCTTATATTTAGATTGATCCCTACTTGGAATAAACCAATACATTAGGATTATGCAGCAAAGTATACCATTATCGTAAGCTCGCTAGCATGTCATTTTTTAGACCTGTTTGTTTTTATTACTTGAACCGGTCAGTCGAGCTAGTGTATAAGAAATCAAAGTAAATTAAATAGATCTTAAATGAAAAAAGCCACGTCGTTCGACATTGCCCATATGGCCGGAGTTTCTCAATCAACGGTTTCTAGAGCCTTGAGTGATAGTCCATTGGTGAATAAAGAAACGAGGGATCGAGTGAAGCAAATTGCTTTAGATCTCAACTATAAGGTAGATAAAAATGCCAGCAATCTGCGTAAGCAGCATAGTCAAACACTTGCGCTTCTCTTATTCGAAGACCCTACCAATGATGATTCTTTAATTAATCCATTTTTCATCAGTATGCTAGCGAGCATCACTAAGGCTACCGCAGACGCCGGCTATGATTTATTGGTGTCATTTCAAAATTTGAATGATGATTGGCATGCAGAGTATGAAGATTCAAACAAGGCCGACGGCTTGATTCTATTAGGATATGGATCATACACGGATTATGAATACAAGTTATCTCAACTCGAAGAACAAGGCACACGCTTTTTACGTTGGGGAGCACCCGATGAAAATCATCCCGGCGTATCGATTGGCTCCGACAATTTTTTAGGCGGTTACATGGTCGCTCGCCACTTAATTGGCTTAGGCCATCGCAAGTTTGCGTTTTTAGGCGAAGCAAATGTGGGGGCGCCAGAGTTTTTAGCCCGTTACGACGGTTGTCAGAAAGCACTAAACGAAGCCAAAGTTGATACGTCTAGCATGTTACAAATAGACGCAATTTCTACGGATTTAGATGGGTTTGAAGCGGCTGAAAAGTTACTCGCCAAAATCGACCACATAAGCGAATTAGACGCAATTGTCTGCGCATCCGACCTTATAGCAATGGGCTGTATTCGCGCAATAAAATCTAAAGGCTACAAAGTACCACATGATATTGCCGTCGTGGGCTATGACAATATTCAAGTAAGTGAATTTGCGTCCCCTCCTTTAACCACTGTTCATCAAAACACATTACTTGCAGGGGAACTATTAGTAGGCAATCTTTTAAAAATGATAAAAAATGTACCTGTTGATGACTTATTGATGCAGCCTGAATTAATCATTCGTCAGTCTTGCGGTGCAACGTCGCAATGTTAAGTACTCAACGTCGCAATGTTAAGTACTATTTAGCTCTTTCTTAAAATGTTCAAGTAAAGACAAGCCGATGCCTTTGTCGCTATTTTGAGAATCGTTGTTAGCCTCAAGAAAGTGATTAAACCCTTCTATCATCGGCTTCCCTTCTCTACTTTGCTGTTTAATCTTCTTAAACCCCATCGACCAATCAGGAAAGTTGCGGGAGAACACCATTCTTTTTGAAAGCAATTCTATATTCTCATGTCGATGGTCTTGCTGAATTGACGCAAATAACGCGTTCACTTGATTAGAGTGCCCTTCTAGCACCTGAATAAATGTTGAGCTTCCGTCGAAAAGCAACATACCAGTAATCGAACATTTTTTATTGTTAGCTCTTGCGCTTTCTAATAATCTAAATAAGTCATCGGTTGTAAACGACACCTTAGCCCTACTCATATAAACTAATTCAATATTCATACGATCCTAAAAGTTAGTACTTTAAACGAGTGCATATCAATGTTATTTTCTGTACATATTGTAACCAAAAAAGGTTCATTGTATTATTGCTTCATTATTAGACTTTAGTCTAGGGATTTTTGAACATAATGAATTTCGCATATATGCAAAATATACTCGACACCACTGTTGATAAAATATATAGACTCATAGGTTATTCAAGAGATGATGTAGTAACTTATGGAAAATTCAGAATCTCAGCCTCATTAAAATCCAACAGAAAATTTCAACATTTACGCGAACTAGTATACAAAGATGAACTCACCGGTCTTCTAAACCGCAGGGCATTTTTAGAGGGCGCAGAAAGAAGTATTCAATCCGCCACGATACTGCAGCACCAGCTAAATTTAGTTTTTATTGATGTAGACAATTTTAAACAAATTAACGACACATATGGACATGCAGCAGGTGACGAGGCACTTATCAAGCTTGCCCAGCTACTAAAAAGCTCACTCAGAGGAAGCGATATCATTGCCAGAATAGGCGGTGACGAATTTTGCATTGTCATTGCCGGAAACGACAACACTGAAGTAAACAACATACTCAGTCGATTGAAACAAAAAATATCACATGTCCAAGTTTCAGAGCACTGGGCCTTCACCTGTAGTTACGGTATTTCTGCTTTTCTCAAGGATGGGATTACTACAGATGACTTATATAAAGCAGCAGACAACGCAATGTATGCTAACAAACGAATGAAATATGCTACCGAATAAGCCTCGTCATATTAATCCATAGCAATCAACTTTTTGACCATCGCAGGTATGCCTGCAACCAACGCATATGCTGGGACGTCTTTATTCACGACGGCACCAGCGGCAATTACCGCGTTATTACCAATAGTGACGCCGTCTAAGATTTTAGCCCCCATACCAATCCACACATTATCGCCTACCGTGATCGGATTCGCAGTTTCTAGACCCTTTTTCCGTTGTTCTGGGTTTAGTGGATGAGTAGCCGTGGAAATGAGTACCCCTGGCGCTAACATTACGTCATCACCAAAGGTGACTGGCGCAGCATCTAAAATAACCACGCCGTGATTTGCATAAAAGTTCTTGCCAGTGCGAATGTTATATCCGTAATCACAATAAAAAGTTGGCTCAATCCATGCTCCTAAGGTTTGTCCAAATAATGACTTTATTAACTTTCGACTACCTTTTCTATCATCGATGTCGTGCATATTAAATTGATGACAGATGCGTTTAGCATTCGCGCGGTCATGCTGCAAGGCTTTATCACTAGGAAAATACGCTAGTCCCCGCAGCATTTTTTCTTTCTCACTTAATTTTTTAGTCTCTTCGCTCATTGCGCATTAACGCTTTAACCCGTTGATGTATATGTAAAGTTTACGCTTTTTCTTTTACAAAACATACTGAAATTGCGGCCGCAACCATAAATGCACCAGCCAATACGATGATATTGATGGCAGTGTTATCAAAAACGTACTTTAAAATTAGCCCCGCAGTTAAGGCACTAACAATTTGCGGTGCCGCGATGGTAAAGTTAAAGATTCCCATATATATACCGGTTTTTTCTGCCGGTAACGCGCCAGCTAACATGGCATACGGCATAGCCAAAATTGCCGCCCACGCTATGCCTACACCAATCATTGGGAACAACAAATTAAGTGCACCTTGTGGCACCGTCACTTGCGTGATTAATAGGTTAACATCAACCATGGTTAAATCTTGGAAGAAAAGAAAGCTAATGTATCCAAAACCGCCAAGTGCTAGTGATGCTGCATAAATTGTCTTTCGACCAAACTTGTCCGCTAACTTCGCTAAAAATATTGCAAATATTGCCGCAAACAGTGAATAGGCAGCGAAAATAATACCGACCCAATCGCCAGCGGCACCTTTCGCTGCAGCGATGTCTGCGGGTACTCCTCCTACGCTGGCAATAAATGACTGATCAAACCATTTTTTGTCAATGCCCCAAATGTGTTGGGCTATCGCATTGTTTGTATATACCCACATAATAAACAGCGCAAACCATGAAAAAAACTGCACAATTGCGAGCTGCTTCATTACTGTAGGCATGTTTTTAACTAGTGATAAAAAATCTGTAAACTTTTCACCAAGCGGTTTACTTTTGGCGTACTCCGCATCAACTTTTTCTTTGTCCACGCCCTTAAATGCGTAGTAGTCTTTTGGTGCATATTCTTTTGTGCGAAAAACTGTCCAAAGTACAGTACCAAACAAGACAGTAGCGCCAATATAAAACGCCCAAATCACGCTTTCAGCAACTTGTCCTTGTGACGATGTATTTTCTAAACCAATGACATTCGTTAGTACAAATGGCAAGATTGACCCAACGACTGCGCCAATGTTAATGAGTACGGTTTGCACTGAATAACCCACATTACGTTGCGATGCAGGCACCATATCTGAGACCAATGCTCTAAAGGGTTGAAAACAAACATTAAACGACGCGTCCATGATGGCAAGCATTAATACCCCAAAGATAATTGGGACAATGAATACTGTGAATAGAGACGCATTTGGCATCAACACCATACCAATAGCCGCAGCGAGAGCTCCCCCCAAGATAAAAGGCTTTCTGCGCCCCAAACGATTCCATGTCCTGTCAGATGCAGCACCCACAAAGGGTTGAACAATTAATCCCATCAATGGCGCCACTAACCAAAAGAAAGAAAGCGAATGTGGGTCAGCACCTAAGTCAGATAAAATACGACTCGCATTGGCATTTTGTAGCGCAAAACCAAATTGCACACCTAAAAAACCGAAACTAACATTCCAGATTTGCCAAAAGCTTAATTGTGGTTGTTGTTTAGCCATATTACTTCCATTGTGTAGCCTTATGTCTCTGCCTTATAAATTAAGGAAATAAAACACATGACCATTAAATTGTTAATTTTATGTAACTTGGTAGAGCATTGTACGTTGAAGCTAGGCAATTCACCATGCACCTGCATACGTATTCAGTTGAACGCTATGATTTAACAAATGGATATATTTCGTACTGTATTCATGTTAAAAAATTAATACTAAAAGTGAAACAAAAGTAAAAGTGATGACAATACCTACTAAACACAATATCAAATTAATTTAATGTACCAAGGTTTGGAGTATTGATGAGAACTACATCAGCAACTAAAATTTTTGCAGTGTTGCTAACGCTGGCAGCAGTATTGATAGCTGTCGCCATAATTGTGCCGATAAACGGTCAAGCGGGAGATGGGCTGTATCGTTTTTTGGGTCGATTTCACGTACTTATTTTACACTTCCCTATTACACTTTTATTGCTTGCCCCCTTTATTTGGCTACTTAGTCGCACTAAGCGATTTTCTCATTATCAATCAATAGTTTTACCTCTATGGTGGTTGGGCTCATTGAGTGCAGCAGCCACAGTTACTATGGGTCTTCTTCTAGCAGCTAATGAGGGGTTTACGTTTGAAGAAGTACAGCAACACATGATAGCTGGCCTAAGTGTAGCGCTGATCGCTTTTATATGTACCGGCATTGCGAATTATTTGGACAGCAACAACACAACAATCAACAAAAAACTGAAGCTGTTGCCAGCGGCTGCCAGTGCAGTGCTTGTTACGAGTATTTTTGTTGCAGCACACGCAGGTGGTAACCTCGTCCATGGTGAGACCTATTTAACGCGATTTTCTCCTGAACCGCTTAGAACATGGCTTTCAACACCTAGCCAGCAACTTGAATTGTCTTCGGTTACCGACCAACATTATGTATCAGACGTTCGACCTTTATTAAAAAAATACTGCTTTGATTGCCATGGAGCAGATACTCAAAAAGGCAATGTTCAGTTAGATAACCTCGACCCCGATTTTGTTGGCGGCGTTGACGCCTCTCATTGGCACTCCGCATTAGATATGATTAATTCTGGCGAAATGCCGCCTAAAAAGAAGTTGCAACCAACAGATGATGAGCGCAGAGAAATTGTAGCATGGATGACAAAAGGCATTCGCTTAGCCAAGGAAGCCAAAAAAGGCGATAGCCAATACGTCATGCGGCGCCTTACAAAAGACCAATACACGAATACACTACAAGATTTGTTGGGTGTAGCGGTTGATTTTGGCGCTGAATTGCCAGATGACCCAATGTCAACCATGGGGTTTAGTAATAGCGGCGAACTGCTGCAAAGCTCTACCTTACACCTTGAATCATTCGAGACCATTGCCCGCGTCGCGCTAGAAAAAGCAATTAACTCGACGGAAAAACCCAAAGTTCATCACTACCGCATGTACTTTGGAGATAAAATTGGCCTTGGTGAAAAAAATACACTTTCAGCAGGTTACCTTGATACTCCTTTGCACCAGCACAACTTCAAAATAGAAACCATGAATGATGCGCAACATTTGTCGTCGACTAAGAAGTTCTTTAGTGCCAGCTTACGAGGCTCAGACCAACGCAGATTTTCAGTGCTTGAAGACAGCATATCTTTATACTCAGCGAAACCGCACAAAGAAACGACTATCGCGGGCCAATATGGCGCTTGGCATGGGCCATCACCCAACCTAGCTATGCAAATTAAAGATCAGTACCCAAGAGAAGGTGATTTTGTAGTACGGGTCAAAGCGTCAAAGGGCAACGGCTTCACAAAATTGAAAGACGCTCTCACAGCCATTCCACCAAATAAACCAATCGCGACCTTAGAAAAAGGTCAGCTCAATCAAACACTACAATTTGGAGAGCTCGCAAGAGTGCCTGCACCAGCCTCTAAATTTACAGGTCTAGATGGGCTCGTTTATGATAAAGCATCAGGTACAATTACCAACAGTAACGAAGGTAAAGACGTCTCGTTGAGCGGGCCTATTGTACTTGAAGATTTGAAAAGCCACTTGTATCAAATTGATTTGCTTCACCCTGAGCTACCACCTAATACTGAATCAACCTTCACCTTAACAATCCGCCCATATAAGCCGATGACAATAACACTCAAGCCCACTGGGCAAGCTCCCACAGGGGAACTGGTCGTGTCATCTATTGCGATTGGTTATATTTCAAAACCTTGGCACCACACACTTATTAAAGGTGATAAGTATTTTCCAGGATTCAATCAATTTGTATTTACAAAATTAGATGACGCTCACCCAATTGCGACGTCTTTTCCCAAACAATACTTCGATAACCCAATAGATAACGATGCTACACCGGTATTAATACCGTATTTAGGTACCCGCACCGATGATGGTATGGACTATAAAACGTTCTCACAAGCAGTGGATGTCAGTAACACAGAAACAGGACAAGTGTATGAATTTAAAGGACGACTCGAAAACCTACCCGTTCCCTACCATGGTACTCAAGGCGACCATATCACCAGTAGCAGTCTAAAAATTGGTGTATGGAATGATGATAAGATAAAATCAGAAACTCAAAACGGCTCTGTTATCAATGTCGAATACATTGAATTTGAAGCACCATATTTTGATCAATGGCCAACAACACAACATCAACGCATTTTTATTCCGTCTTCGCATCCGAAAGGCAGCGAGGCGTATGCCAAAGAAGTCATCTCTACGTTCGCACAACGAGCCTTTAGACGTGCAGTTAGTGACGATGATATTTCACACTTCATGGCATTGTGGCATGACATAAAAGATGACTTCGACAGTTTTGAAGAGGGCATAAAAGAAACTTTGGTTGCAGTACTAAGCTCACCAAACTTTCTCTTTCTGGTTGAGCCTCAGCGCAATGAAACTGAAATTGCAAGTCGACAGGAGCAGACTAGCTTAATTTCAAACGTTAAATCGCTCTTTATGGTTAACTCAGCACACGCAAGCCAATCAACACAAAGTATCGACGAATATGCGTTAGCAAATCGCTTGTCGTATTTCTTGTGGAACTCCCCTCCTGATGAAGAATTATTGCATTTAGCGGCAAATAATCAACTAAGTAGCCAATTAGAGGCGCAACTACAACGTATGCTAAAAGACGAAGAAAAGCTTATGCGTTTCATTAAGGTCTTTAGTAAAGAATGGCTACGCTTAGACCGTCAACAAATGCAATCTGTGGATGTAGACACATACCCAGACTACACACGCTTCGTCAAGCATGATATGCAACAAGAAACATTGCAGTTTATGCGATTGCTGATGCAAGACAACCTTAGTGCACTTAACATCATTGACTCTGACTTCGCGATGCTTAATCAAAACCTTGCTGAGTTTTATGGTATTCCTAACGTTAAAGGTCGACACTTTAGACCGGTGTCATTAACAAGCAATAAGCCGTCACCTGAGCGCATGCGAGGAGGACTGCTCTCGCAGGGTGCCTTTTTAACTGGTCACGGTGATGGCGTGCATAGTCACCCCGTCAAGCGGGCAGTTTGGGTGAAACAAAAAATACTTGGGGATGAGCCCCCGCCTCCGCCGCCTAACGTACCTGACTTAGATCCTGAAACGCCAGGATTTGAGAAATTGACATTAAAGCAGCAACTCGAAATGCATAGAGATAAAGAATCATGCAGAGACTGCCACGCCAAAATTGACCCATTTGGGGTTGTATTCGAAAACTATGATGCAGTGGGCCGATATAGAGCAGCGTATAAAAAGCTTCCCATAGACGCATCATCAATATTGCCTGATGGAACAAATGTAAATGGTATCTCAGACATAAAAACATACCTAATGAAACAACAAGGCGATGAAGTTGTTCGCTCGTTGCTGAAACACTTATTTAGTTATGCCTTGGGTAAGGATGTCAGTTTTCATGACGACGAAGAAATTGACTCTATACTGCAGGCCGTCAAGAATAATGAGTATCGCATGCAAAGCATACTATTTCACATTATTTCCAGCCCGTCATTTTTAAACACTCAGGGAGCAAATTCATGAAACGCGTTAAACCATTTAGATTGAACCGACGCAGCTTTATTAAAGGCCTAGGCGTTAGTGCATGTTTACCGTATATGGAATGTATGGCTGACACAAATCAAACGGGTATTAGAACATCGCCACCAAAACGTATGGCTTACATATATGTACCCAACGGTGTCGGTTTACCTGACGAACATTCTGAGTATAAAGATTGGCATTGGTTTCCTACTAACGAAGGAAACAACTACAAATTTACAAAGGTACTGGCATCGCTTGAGAAACACCGTAGTGACATAACAATAATCGGTGGCTTAAGTCATCCCAAATCGCGCAAATTATTGGGCCACATTGCAGGTGACACCTTCTTAACTGGCGGCGACTTACGTGGTGAATACAAAAACTCGATATCCGTTGATCAGTTTGCAGCCACAGTCAAAAAATCTGCAACAAGATTTCCGTCGCTTGTGCTGTCTGCAGATGGCGGCGTTGGATTTAAGTCACGCGCATCTACATTGTCTTTTGATAGCAGAGGCTCTGCAATACCATCTGAACATAGCCACCGTAAAATCTTTGAGCGTTATTTTACTCAAAACGGAAAAGGCGTGAGTGACGAACGTAGAAAAAGCCTAGAAAGACGAAAAAAGGTTGTCGACCTCTTACTTGAAGATTCAAAGCGTCTACAAATAAAATTAGGTCAGCAAGACAAATACCGCTTAGATGAACATATGAGCGCTCTTAACTCAATTGAAGAGCAAATTCAGCGAAATGAAGCATGGCTAGATATTCCGCTGAAGAATTTTACCGCGGACCATCTAGATATGGCGGTCGACGCAAAGATTGACCCCCAAGCATATATTAGAACGATGTATGACCTTATTGTGTTAGCCTTTAAAGTGGATTTGACTGAAGTAGTGTCTTATATGATTGCCCGAGAAGATGGTATGGGGTTTGGTGATAACTACCCAAGACTAGCCTTAGGTCTGAAAAAAGGACATCACGGCATCAGCCATGATAAAAGTACTGGGCACTGGCTTGAATGGGGGCAATATGATCAGTGGTTGGCTAGTCACTTCAGTTATTTTATTTCACAAATGAAAAACACTACTGATGAATTTGGCTCTTTGTTAGACAATACACAAATTCTCTACGGTAGTGCATGCAGTACTACACACAACGCACGCAATTACCCGTTGATTTTGGCAGGCGGAAAAAACATGGCAATTCAACACGGTAACTATTATAGATTTACTGACGAATTGCCTTTAGCGAATTTATTTGTCCATATGCTTAACAATGCAGGCGTACCTGCTGCGCACTTTGCAGACAGCGTTGACGTAAACGATAATTCCTATATTGGCGATTTAGCCAATATATTTGGACATAAATCAGCGACTTTAAGCTTGTAAGTTAATACACAAAATATGAATGTAATAATAAAAAAAATAGGACGCTATCATGCAAGCGAATATATCTAGCAGCCAAGCTGAAACAGCAGGCAGAACAGCCGGTGTTATAGGCGAAACAGCGATTATTCACAAGGGCTTGTTACTGCCTTTTATATTAATTACTGCTTGTTTTGCCCTGTGGGGTGCAGCGAATAACATGACTGATTTGTTGGTGCCAGCATTTCAGAAAGTACTCAGTATGAGTCAATTGCAGTCATCATTTATTCAATCTGCGTTTTATGGTGCGTACTTTGTAATGGCCTTACCTGCCGCATTTTTAATACAGAAATACAGCTATAAAAACGGTGTGCTAATTGGCTTGTCTATCTATGCCTTTGGTGCCGTATTGTGTTATCCCGCAAGCCAAGCGATGAGTTTTGAATTTTTCTTGCTAGCGTTTTACGTATTTGCCTCAGGCTGCGCTATTTTAGAAACAGTAGCCGCCCCCTATATTATGTCGATGGGGCCTGAGGAAACCGGCACTCAACGCATAAATTTAGCACAGGCATTCAACCCGATTGGCGTGCTAATGGGGGTATTTTTAGGTAAAGAAGTTATTTTAAAAGGCTTAAATGACGCTAACGATGCTGAACGTGCATTAATGTCTACGGAACAACTCAATGCCATTCAAAGCCAAGAGTTAGGCAACGTTGTCACTGCTTATCTTATTGTTGCACTTGTTGCGTTTGTGCTCGCTGCCTTAATATTTTTTACACGCTTTCCAGCCGGAAAAGCCAGTGACAATCTTAACGAGCTAAAAGCGTCATTCAACCGGCTTAAACAAAACGCAACGTGGAAATTTGCTGTCATTGCGCAGTTTTTTTACGTCGGCTGCCAAATAGGCGTATGGACATATGCCATCAAATTTATCATGGATAATCATACCAGCGTAACAACCGAAGCCCAAGCAGGCGAATATGTGTTTTACGGCCTATGTGTATACACTGCGTTTAGATTTATATGTACCGGGTTAATGAGCATCATCAATCCGAGTCGACTATTATCGTTAATGGCTTGTATTGCGATTGCATTAATCTGTGTCGCGGTATTTGTTGGCGGCGAAATAGGCACTTATGCCCTATTGGCTTGCTTTTCATGTATGTCACTTATGTTCCCTACAATATATGGCTTAGGTTTAACAGGTGTCGGTGAGGACAGAAAGCTTGGTGGGTCTTTTATTATTATGGCTATATTAGGTGGCGCAATTTTGGTCCCGCTACAAGGCTGGATAATTGACGTAACAGGTAGTGTGAATATTAGCTACTTACTGCCACTGTCTTGCTTTATCATTGTATTGTTATTTAGTTTGTTTTCGCACAAGGCGTTAAACAAAAGTAAATGAATAAGCAAAACGTATTATTTACTGCTTTTATCCGACAGCATCAAGCCAAGTTACGCGCGTTTATTCGTAGCATGGGCGTGCAACCAGATGCTGTTGATGACGTTGCTCAAGAAGCCTTTGTTATTGCATACAAAGAATTGACCAACTTCGACTTAGAAATGGACTTCGGCAACTGGCTTTGTGGTATAGCACGTAATGTTGTGCGTAACGATTTACGTAAACGCGCGAGGCAACATCGTATATTAAATGAAAAACTTACATATTTTTTAATGGACGAAGCAGACACACCGGACATGTCATCTGAGCAGCACAATGAAGAGATTGTTGCGCTCAAAGACTGCATAAAGGCGTTGCCGGATAAGAGTCGCGAACTTATTGTACAGCGATATTCTGATGAACATACGTCGCAAGCACTTTCAGAACATTACGGCATGTCTGCTACCTCAGTCAGACTTACGCTAATGCGCATTAGGAAAAAACTGAGAAGCTGCGTCAACTTTCGACTCGAGTATGAGCAATAGGCCCAATTATGAACACTGAGTTACATACAGAATTCGACCGGCTAATCGCATCTGTTATAGAGGGTGAGGCCTCAGATACTGAAATAGAAAGACTTATCCAATTAGGTGAACAGTCAACTGAGCTTAAACAACGTTTACGTACTCAATTAGCCATGGACAGCCTACTAAGTCAATCATTCGAACATGTGCAAAACACCGAAGACTTTGTTGACAAGGTTATCGAAAAAACCCACGTAAGTATGGAACAAAAAGCTTTCGAACAACGGGTATTGTCTTCCGTCTTATCTACAGAAAATAAAGACAGTGGTACTGACGAATTGAGTCGCAGACGTTTATCATGGCCCAAATTACCCTGGATAATTTCTGGCCTTAGCATGGCAGCCTGCCTGTTATTGTCGATTTCCTACATGACGAAGCTACACTCACCTTCCAGCAATGAGCTTGCGCAAAATACCGGGGAAATTCAACACAATGGTGTTGCCGTAATTGCAAACGCTGTGGGTCTTTCGAATGATAGTCCTTATCAAACAGGCAATGCAGTTATTCCTGGTGAACTTAAAATATCAAAAGGCTTTTTGGAGCTTGAATTTTATCAAGGCGCTCAGTTAAAAATTGCTGGCCCAGCGCATTTAGACGTGATCGATGAACAACGCGTGCGCCTTATCTCTGGTAAAGTCATGACCGACGTGCCTCAAGTGGCCATTGGCTTTACCATTGACACACCTAATTCTGAAGTCGTTGATTTAGGCACAGCAATCGGCGTACATGTTGACGAAAACGGTGACTCACAAGTACATGTGTTTGATGGACTAGTTGAAGCGCGTTCGAGCAAAGGAGGAAGTAAACTCATTGAAAAGGGAAGTGCCGTTAGTTTTGCCTCCAAAGATACAACACAATGGACATCAGCAACCGCTGAAACCAATCAATTTGAAGAGTTCTCTGACATTGATTCCCTTACGCAATCCGCAGTCAATAATAAGCATATCAAATGGAATGAGACGAAGGTACAAACATTAAAAGATCCAAGCCTCATTGCCTACTACGATTTTGAGCAAGATATAGAAAAAACGCGTAAACTCCGAAATATCGCGGATTCTTCGCGCACGACCTCTTCACATGACTATGACGGCGCAATTGTTGGCGCACAATGGGCAAAAGGCCCTTGGCCGGGCAAGTCAGCGCTTGAATTTAAGCATCCTGCAGATCGCGTACGCATTGATATAAAGGAGCAATTTACTGACTTTACACTGGCGGCATGGGTAAAAATAGACAGTTTAGACAGACAATTTAACTCACTCTTACTTACGGATGGCTTCGACAACGGAGATATTCACTGGCAACTCGGCAATTTTAATAATAAATTTGGGACCGTCGTGCTGGGTACCTCATCGTCAGAAAATAAAGGGAGAAACTATAACTTTTCACCGTTTTTCTCAGCGGCCGATTCTGGCACTTGGTATCATCTAGCCACCACAATGGACCAGACAAACAACAAAGTAAGTATCTTTGTAAACGGCTTGCAAGTACGAGAACTCGAACTTGTCAATCCATCTGACTATTGGTATATCGGCGAAGCATCATTAGGTAATTGGAACAGCTTAAGTATTAAAAGCCCCCTTAGAAACCTAAATGGCAGCATGGCTGAGTTTGTTATTTTTTCTCGTGCCTTGAGTGAAAAAGAAATAGCCAGTTTAGCACTTACGACAAACTAGCTATTTTCATAGTAGGTCAACGGCCCATATTTATTCCATTACTCGATCGAGTAACGCATGGTTGGCTTTAACTAAGTCGATATCTGCCTGCGGCACACTTTTGAGCGCTTTGAACATCCGCATTGCCCCTTGCATTTGCTCTTGCATTGCCTTCGGCATCGCTTGCACCATTTCAGGCGTTATCTCTGAAAACTGGTCATCTGTATTTTCCGCTTCTACCGCCATCATCGCAGCAGATACCCTATCGCCAACATCCGTCCATTTGGCCACTGAAGAATAACCCGCCTTTTGCAAAAACTCACTTAAGACTGTTTCCTGTTTCGGTTCTAAATTACCTAATACTTGAGACATCATTTTTATACTGCCATCATCACTCACGTCAAAATGAAAATTAGGATTGTTTGATAAGGAATCTTCAATCGACTTAATCACCGGGTTATCTGTACTCTTCAATAACTCGATAGATTTGACATACTTATCTATATCACCCTGGTCAAGTGCTGACACATTAAAAGACATGATAAACAATAAAATAGCAAGCGCCTTAGTCGCAAAAGACACGATTTTCATAAACATATTCCTTTTGTTAAATTAAACGTCATAAATAGTGGACAATACAGACAAACAAATTTGTTTCATGACCAGAGCATTAAGTCTAATTGTTATGAACAAGTTTTTATAGCCCTTATTGGCTACTTTTCATCAGCGCTAATTTTGTACCAAAACCAATAAATACAAGGCCAGTAATTGAGTTAAGCCAAACTTTAAAACGACCACTGCTCGTCACTGACTTTACGCGTGAAATCATAACAATCATCGCAGAAAACCAAAGAAAATTGACGACTGAATGCGCAGTCACTAAGGCATATGCATTTAATGCACTATCATCTACTGAAATAAACTGTGGAAACGCCGCCAAGTAAAACATTGAAACTTTTGGATTTAGCACATTAGTTAAAAAGCCTTCAAAAAATGCACTACGACTAGACATCCGTTTATTGTCTGCGGGCTGACTCTGCGACGCGGTATTATTCCGACCACTAAACGCACTAATCAATGCTTTTACACCAATCCAAATGAGATATGCAGCACCTAACATTTTAAAAATGAAAAACGCCTGTGAGGATTTAACCAAAATAAGCGATATACCAAAAATAGCCAAGGTCGCATGGACGTAAAAGGCAGCGACAAATCCAAACACATTTAGTAACCCCGCTTTTTTACCAAAAAGCGGTACCGTTTTAGTGATGAGAAAACCATTCGGGCCTGGTGATACCACAAGTAGGGTTGCCACCGCTACAAATGCTAAAATATTATTAAAATCCATAATTTTTCCTTACTAAAATTCAACATAATGCATTTACCGAAGTGTTCCATCGAAGACCACGGCAGGCACCATTTCTAATTTGACGGCACGATAAAAGCTTAACGCAGCTTCATTGTCGACTTCGGCAGCCACCCAAACGTCTTCACACCCATAGCTTTTTCCTATCACACAAAGCGCCTCAATTAGCTTAGTTGCCACGCCTTTACGTCGAAAATCCAACGACACACCAAGGTTATCGATATACAACTCCGTTGGACTATCTATATGTCGATGGACGTACGCAATAACTTGCCCAATTACCAACTCTTTATGTACCGCGACTAAAGCGATATGATTTTCCGTGTTCACAAATTCAGCCAATCTGCTTGATGAAATATCACCATCAAAGATATCTTTGTCTACATTTGCAAGTAGTTCAGAATTACATTTACTTAATTTAATTACTTTCATATATACGATTTCAAGGTTGCACTAGATTCAGGTTCAATCATACGTTTGTATCGTTTGATTGAATTTACCCACCGAATCCCTCAACGTGTTTTTTACCGATATCGCCTATTTCCTCCCAATTCGCCTTAGAATCCGCGAAGAGGTGATGTTTCACTTCTAAGTTTTCATAGCCACTATCTAATAAACTAACAGGAATATATGAATGCTTCTCGTCATTTTTACCCGGTAGCGGAGAGCCACAACGTTTGCAGAAATTAGTTAACCAGTCATGATTAGGCTTCACCCACTTTTGAACGAAGTCATGGCCACTTTTCATAGTAAGTGATTCTGTAGGCACTACGGTAACAGCAATGCCACCACTGCCAGTAGATTTCCTACAAATAGAGCAATGACAAATAAAAATGTTTTCTAAAGCAACAGACACAGAGAATGTTACTGACGCACAATTACACGAACCCTCAGCAAATATTCGATTTTCCATTTTTGTTCCATCCATTATTGTCAATTGCTCCTAATATGATCCAAAAAAATGAGGTTCTACGAGTAAGAGTTTTTATCTACACTTATAATATGAGGCAATTTAGGAAGACCAGAATTTCTTGCACCAACTTCAATACCTGTTAGTAACTATTTTACTCTTACATGCGAAATAACATGGTACTCCGCCCTACCATCTGTGCTGACAGTCACTAAATATAATCCCGTCGTTGCTCCAGCCTCTCGAATAACCAAGCATTTGCCCGTGTACAATTTCGCCAACACTCACATAGCCTTTCATCATTTGGCCTGAAAAATCGGCTTCAAATTGCCAATCGCCCGAAAGCCAAGAAAAATCAGAAATATTTGCCTTTGCATATACATCCACGTCATCGGCTCTCAAAATCTCATAAGGGAGCGCCTGACTTTCATCTTTGGCATAAACAGATTTGACGACAATAATGGGAAATAACATTAGTGTTATCAAAAATTTGCTCATATTTTTCTATCCTATTTTAAGTTTGATTTTAAAATAAGTGTGATTACCTGAACATTATAAAAACACAACAGCGCTCACGTAATTGCCCTTTACGAATACTTACCAGTTGTCTTAGTTCTTATAATCTACAATGCCAGTCTATATATAAACTTTAACGAATTAAACCCTGTCTCGACTTGAGGTCCCATATGACCTGCGCATCCACCCAATAAATGTCACCTTCAACATCTCTTTCCTCATTCACCTGAACTGAAGTTCGATTGAAAAAGAGATAATTTCCGTCAGGCGATACATAAGCACCGCCCTCCGTTCCACTCGTGTTAATTGTCGCGCCTAAGTTAATCGCCTTCCCCCACGAATCATCTCGTTGACGAAAACTGATGTAAAGATCTGTACCGCCATAGCCATCGTCTTTTTCACTATCCCAAATTAAGTAAGACTCATCAGGTGCAATAAATGGGTGAGCGGTCCATTTCCCTTCATTTATCTGAGGCGTCAATGGCCTTGGCGGCTGGCGTTCACCATTCTTAATGGTTGAAATTCGAAGCACATCATTGCTCTTATAGTCATCAAACACATAGGTACCTTTCGCTGATGCAGACAAGCGCATAATCCCCCAGTCTTCTCGTTCAAACATACGCCCCAAACTTTTCACTTCTGACCAGCCATCACCATTGCGTTTCATATATTTGTTGCCCAAATGCATGATTTTACCGTCTGGTGAGAGTATAGGCCGCCCCACTCTTGGCCCCATAACGGACGGATGCCATCGGTTATTTTCTAACTTAAAACGAATTAACGACCATTTTTCACTGTACACATTCTTTCTAGTGAAATAGAACGCTTTCATATCAGGGGAGAAAAAACCGCTATGATCACGATGCTTGGTAGATACATACCCTGGAGCAAATATTTTAGGGACTGAGCCAGGTGGTTTTTGACCCAGATATGGGCCTTCTAGGAGTGGAAATTTATCGTCGCTATAACTCTTACTACTGATTAAAAGTATCGAAAATAGCAGAATAATTAAATTACATATATATGTCACAATTTGCCCTTGTTATGAAACCAATGAATTGCGCTAATCCATTAAAATATGATTTTATTTGTGTCTAATGTAAGCAAATCGATAATTAATTACCTGATGTATTTGTGACGTTTAAATGATTTTACTCTGACAGAAAGGGCCTCAGCGAGTCGCTTTGGGCAAAAAGAAGTCTTCATCGTTTGGGTACCAACACATCGTTTTTACGCATGAAGAATATTTGAGTAATGTTTTAGGCTACGCTAAACACTATGAGGCAACTAAAACATGGTAAGTTGTGAAAGATCTCCCCGCCAGTTCGGTTTTATGAATTTTAGTGGCAATTTTATTTAGTGCTTTGTATTCTGGTCTACTTTCGAGCAAGTGAAATACTACAGATGAATGACCTAACTCCTTAGCCCAGAGCAAAAGTGTTTTGAATATTGATATACCAAAACCCCAGAATTTTTGTGAAATAACAATCGCTAATTCGAAGCCATTGTCATCTGGCTGAATTCCACACCAACCTGCAAGAACGCCTTCTATGTATACGGCTCGAATACGGCAACCATCTTCAGCATCTGTTTTAGTCTTGCTGTTCATCCATTCTTGTGTGCTGAAGATATCAAAATACGGGTGCTCAATTAAATGTGTTCTCAATGAGTCCTCATTAATGACTTCCATCATGTCTTCTGGGACAACCTGATCAAAACACAAAAACGCAATTTCACTCATATTTAAATACTTCTAACAATTTGCATACCATCATTATCTTAACAAGACTTGCGCACTAATGCATCGGCGTCTTTTCTTTCAATATTCTTCTTGTGGCATCGAACAATCGTCTCATATGACCCTAATATTCGCTGTCGATTCAGCTTGAACTGTTTCAAGCATGTTTTACGCCCATGCAACCCCTGACGGTAATTTGAAGCTGCTATACTCAAGATGTAAAACTCTGCGTTGCGACGGAATTGTCGCCTTGTTAGATGCATGGAGTATATGTGGACGCATCACTAAAGCAGAACCAACCTTAGCAAAACATATGACCGCCTTATTTTTTTGCACATATTCACTGATAGCATTGCGGTCAAGAATACCCGACTCATGGCTTTTGGGAATGACCTTTAGGCATCCGTTCTCTATGTCCGTGTCGTCGAGGTGAATCCGAAATGTAACCATTTTATTGAGTACTACAAGCGGCGGCTGCACATGGTGTATTCCATCTTTAATGCTCCATGGCCCCCATCCTTGCTTCTCAAACTTTTTCGACACTGCTACTGTTCTATCCTGATGCCAGGAGACCAACCAGTTATTATCTAGTGTTTTATTAAATAGAATAGCTCTAACTAAACTTGCAGATCCTGATAAATATAAATTTGCTTTTTTGATGACGCTTTCTAACGCTGAAAGCTCACCTATAGAAGAATATTTTTTGTCCACGTTTCGAATACCACCGGATCTAGCCGGAAAACTAACACTTTTAATTTCACTATTTATTTTTTCTAGTTGTTCAAGAGATAAAAACCCCTCAATTAACTCATATCCCTTTTCTAAAACTTGCACTAAACCAGCCCCTTGATTGACTTTGACAGCCGCCCTGTGAGTCAATATTCAACGTTAAGTTATCTAAAAATCATAAACAATGGCATTTGCTAGGAGTTTAGACACTTTGATTTTCTCTTGGACACATTTCTTCACGTCTTCCACTTTAAATACATATATCTTGTCCTGAGATGCATGATTTCTATTAAACCCGCGAAGAACAAAGCTGACGTTTTCATTGTTTGGAATGGCTCTTAATCCACCGCCAAAGCGACACAAGGTATCAGCAACACCTTCTTCAAACGACGCTAAAAATGATTTTTTGGCTTGCTCAGATTCAGCTTGTTTCTTTTCAATAAGTGCTTTCTGTTCTGATTCAATTTTAGCAGAGTATGCTTGAATATCAGCCTTCTTCTTACTTAACTCTACCAGCTCTTTTTCTAATTCTTTTAAATCTTCCTTTAATTCTTTTGCTCGCGATACCTCAGCATTACGAAGCGCAAAATTTAAATCTCGCTTGCGACGTTCATATTCGCGCACTTCCCAAGCCAAGTCTCTGGATTCACTTCTCAGATCTTGTAAACGGTCATGGCTACCTGAAAAGTGGTGTTTCACTGAATCAAGCGCTTCATGAATCGTCTCTTGCAGCTCTATTTCCATATCATGACTAAACACACCGCTTCCGCTTAAGTCTATTACAGGTATAGGCTCCGGAGGCGCTGGAAAGCCATTTTCAAAAAATACTCGCGTCGCTTTACCTGTTGTACTTAAGGTAAACACAACCCCCTGATTAGCCAGA
Source organism: Agaribacter marinus (assembly GCF_030160655.1). Classification (GTDB taxonomy): domain Bacteria; phylum Pseudomonadota; class Gammaproteobacteria; order Enterobacterales; family Alteromonadaceae; genus Glaciecola; species Glaciecola marina. The sequence continues at coordinate 204,243 of NZ_BSOT01000005.1, read as the reverse complement.
TAACTCGTTTGCATAGAACGAAATTTTATTGCTTGATCACGAGTGTCTTGTTTCAGTGCGGTATTTAAAACACTATTCATTATCTCAAGCTCTTTCGAAAGCTCTTGATAATTAGTTGCGCCATGAGCAGTGCAGACTACGAATAACGCGGCTATGCCGGTGCTTACTATTTTATTGATATTCATGATTGTCTTCCTAAAATGTTATTTAGCCTACTCATCGTTGAGTTGGGTGGAATCAAAATCTCCACTGTTAGGAGAGGTATAGTTCGGTCTTTGGCCTACCTGAAAGCTAAGTTCTTGCTGAAAATCTTTGAGTTGATTTGCGTAAAAAAGCTGATCATCTCTGCGTTGGTCGTTGACGTACTTTATAAGTTCGGCAAAGTCTTCTCTTCGCTCTTGCCTGCTTGATGTCAGTAAATACTGAGTCAATTGAGTACTATTTTCAGTTTGCTGGTTTTGCAGCGTTTGCAAGTACTGAGCAAACAATACTTGATTGGTCTTTTGTTGCTCCAACAATTTGTCATTGAGTTTTTGCTCAACGAGTTTATTAATGGTTTCTTGCGGCAGTTGAGAACCAAAACCAATAGAAAAACGCCCATCTCTCGACTCAATATTAAGGTCAGTAAGTACCATAAAGATGGCTACAAAAGAGCATACGACTGAACTAAGAGGTAAGCCCTGCCATTGCCACCACGGTTGACTGACTTTTTTATATTTCTCAAAATTGAAACTGTTTTCTTTATCCCAAGTTGGCAATTCAAAATCTTTTGCTGTATCCGCAATTACGCTTGTTTGGTTAGCGCTCTGCACTAACTCTGCAAAATCATCATCATTTAAGCACCTCTGCTCAAAGGCTGCTCGTTGTTTGTCATTCAGCTGATTGTCTAGCCAAAGAGCCATCAAATCTTCGTTACTGATAGATTCATATTGATCAGACATGCTCTACCTCCAAAATAGTTTTGAGTTTACCAAGCGCTGCGTATAGCCTTGATTTAACCGTGTTAGTTGACACACCTAATTGCTGTGCAATTTCGTCGAATGTGAATTGTCCGAAAAACTTTAGCTCAATTACCACCTTTTGATTGAAGGGTAATTGCTGCATAGTGTTAAGTAGCGCTTTTTGCGACTGTTGCCCAATCAACTGGCTTTCAATGTTTACACTGCCGACACCCGAACCACCCATGCATTCATCAATACGACTATCGATTAATTCAGGAGAATCATCTAGGCTTACATTCGGCTTTTTACGTCGATAAAAATCCATACTTCTAAAGTGTGCTATACGAAAAAGCCACGCTTTAAAGCTGCCTTCGCCTCTAAAACTATGCAAACTGTTAAACACCGAAATAAAAATCTCTTGCATTAAATCCTTCGCATCATGAGACTGGCTTGTCATGCGCATCGCATAGTTGAAAATTGACTGCTCATATCGAGAAATAAGCTCCAACCACGCTTTTTTATTGCCAGTAAGTGCTTTTTCAACGAGTTGTTGGTCAGAGCGAGAGAACAAGTTAATTTCCAAATTAATGATGATTTGAAGATATAGTCGCTAACAGTATTTAAATAGTTTTATTTAATACTAATGTTTTCGAAATTTATTGAGGACGACAACAGGGCCTGAATTTGACTTTCCTCATAAGGCGTTTGATAGTGTTCATAACGTAATAAGCGCGAGCATGTCCTCGCCTTCGTCATCTAAGCCAGTCTCCTTAAAGCCAAAACTAGAATAAAAATCTTTAGCTACTGGATTTTTGGGGTTATAGCAGATTTCTATTTCTTTTATTCCGGGGTAAGCAGCAATTTCTTTAATTGCCATGGTAAGTGCCGCCCTTCCTATACCTTTATTTTGATGCCGCTGGTCTACCATAAAACGCCAAATAGACATTTTGACTGGCGTTTCCAAAACCCACATAAAAAACCCAACGGCTTGCTTATTTTCATATATGGCTTTGCACGTATGACCCGAATTGTAATGAGCTTCTACGAGCGACCACATATTGCACGCAACATATTCTTCCTGTGCTTTGGTGACATCCAAATCACACACGGCTTCGTAGTTTGATTGATTTATTTCTTCCAATGAAACATTCATGTTCACCCTCTAATCTCCACCCTTAAAAAAAGGCACATGTATTTGGATGCCATTACTAAGTGCCCCGATGAGCGAAATGACTACCACTAACTGTTTGTTACACACGCTTTGTACTTGCGACCCTAAAACCAACAATAAAACAAAGTCCAACGATTAACCACGCCACGCCAACAACAAGCACAAACTTACTGACCTCTTCTTGATGCCTTAGCCATAACTGAAGAGGCAAAATACCGCGAATGATACAAAGAGTACCAACGCCGTAAACAATCAATTTCAGCAATGGAAGCTTGCGCACAATGCCGGCCCCAGAAAGCGCATAAGCAGATAGCACTAAAAATATTGATGAAACAAATATAGTACCCAATGGCGCCAGTAGTGTTTTCGCTTTTGCTGATTCGACAATGACAGGTGGTGCCATTTGCGCGGAGTAACACTGTGGCCCAAAGTAAATGCAAGAGAGGTGTGCAATAGCAGTAAAGCCCATGATTAGCGTAGCAATGACTAGTAAAGTTACTCCGCTTTTATTCATAGACAGTCGGTTGCCATATTTGCATAAAAATTTCAGGGTTCGCAATGTCTTGAAAGCCAAATTGGGCATATAATCCATGCGCGTCGCTAGTTGCCAGCATAAAACGTCGTAGACCTTGAAGTTCTGAGTGTTTAGCAATCGCTTGCATGATTAATTTACTTATGCCCAAGCCGCGATATTCTTCCAAAACAAATACATCACCTAGGTACGCAAATGTTGCCTTATCTGTAGTCACACGAGCAAATCCTACTTGGTCGTTTTCAGCGCTATAAGCGCCGAAAACAATTGAGTTCGCTATAGATTTCTTGAAAGTTTCAAACGGAATATTTTTTGCCCAGTACGTTTTTGAAATAAACGCATAAACAAGCGCAATATCTAAATCATCAGGGTTTGTTGTTACTTTAAATCCTTTCAACGTTGCATTCCTTCAATAGGTCGAACTTATAGCATAAACGACACACACATTTAACTTCAACAATGAAGCTCGCAAATAGTCGAAGTAGAGTTTACGGCGCTTACCTTGATTGTGCCATGTCGCGCTAAATCAAATATCTACCTAAAACATTGAGTTCTTATTTTTGGGATTTTCTGGCACAGGTTGTCCTACTCCCCAGTGTTCCGCAACCATTCCATCTTTCATTCGAAAAATATGTATAACAGCGGCTCCACGAGAGTCTGGTGTACGTTTTACATGCAGGTGCAACCAAACGAGATCACCTTCCGAAGCACTTCGCTTAATAGACATCGAAAGCTCTGGATATTCTTTATACCGACTTGAAAATAAGTTAAATAACCCTTCTCTACCACCGCTAATATGGGGCGAATGCTCAACAAAATCATCTGAATAGCACTCACGCCTTAAAATATCAATCCTTTGCAAAGGTTTAAGATCGTTTCTGCTTTCTAGTATTTCCATGCAATATATGGCTTTGTCTAGGTTTGACTGTTCTAAAGAGCTATACGGATTTGCATTCGCTCGACCAAGCAATAGAAAGGACAAAGCTATAAATCCCGTAAACATTAGATTAAGCACTTTTTGAGCATTCACTATACAGTTCCTTAATAAATATATTTTTTAGACCAATGTTTTGGCATTGCCTGACAGCATCATGCTTTCATTTGTATAAACCATTTCATTCCAAACGACTCCCCCGCAATTTGAGGTTGATAACTTCAAACACAACACAGCAGATAATTGCCGAAGCAGCAAAAGCTAATTTACTTAAAGCTTCACTATCACTGTTTTGTTCGCGTAAACAACATATACGACATATTCAGCGTTATTTAGTTCTGGAAGGTTCAAAACTATCATATCTTGGCAAATCCGCATCCAAGTTGTCCCAACTCGCTTTCGATGAAACAAAATTATGAGAGATAGGTTTTTCTTCTATGTTTGAGTCCAGAATGCCAAGCCGAATTCTCAGTTTTGTTGGATTCTCGGTATTAGAACTAAAAATTGGTGATGCGCAAACTGAACAAAAATATCTATTTTTACCTTCTTTGAATGCATAGTGACCGAGCTTGTTCTCTGGATCGAGAAGTGTAAATTCATTGGCGTTTACAAAGCCATTTGTCGCGTAAGCAGTCCCGCTGTTTTTTCTGCAAAGTGAGCAATGGCAATGAATAATGCTACTGATGGAACCTTTAAGTTCAACATTGATAGCGCCGCAAAGGCAAGACCCTTTGTACATTTCTGATTCCTTATTGTCATTTCCAAATAGGGAAATGACAATTTTTTGGTAAACCGCAAAATATACATACAAGAATAATGAAGTAAGTGTCTTTCCGTATTAATCGGCTCAAGAAAAGTCTGATTCTGTAAATTGCCAACATCGGATGAAATTGCACTTTATCATTTATGAAATTCTAATTAAATACAACCAAACTTTTAAATCTCTGTTTTTTTGATGTCGCTGCACTACCTAAAATTCAATGAACGAATCAAGCTATGTAATGCAGCCCTAGACGGTAGACATTGCTATTGCTCATAATTGTAGATCGTTGCAATCGCTATAAATTTTAGGACAATTTTACGGCTTTTCTTTGACACAACAATACAAGTAAGTAAAGTGCTATAAACGAGGCAATGAGAGGTTGGTCCACAGTGCTAAAACGATCGGAGCTCAAACTCCAGTCAGCAAACACAAATATACTAAAATTTGCTAAATCACTATCGAACTGTACCGAAGGGCCATTCAATAGGGCTTGATCTGTAAAAAAAAGTTCATAATTTAGGGCAGCAGAAGTAAGTACGCTAGTACCAGAAATTTCATAAGGGGTAAGTATGAAACACGGGCCTAATGCAACTACACATCCATCAACTAAACCTGGCACATAATCATAAATATTAACTATATTGTCGACAAGTACTGTATCAAGTAAAGCCTGCGAGAAACGAAGAGCATCATTTGATGTTGAAACATCTAGCCCACTAGAATCTCCAAACACAGTGTTAAACGAACTATTGGAAAACTGAACATCATATAGTTGACCGTCTACATCGATGTTGTATGCAGCTAAGAGCTTCTCATTTAAATCTCTAAAGCCTGTTCTAAAAACCAAACCAGCTTCAAGTGCTAGATCAGATACTAATCCACCATCACTTACTCGTATCAATTTTGCATGGGCGGTTTGTACTAACAACAGTAGCGTAATGCATAAACTAAACAATATTTTAATATTTTTCATATAATTATCCTTAATTCAATGTGTATTATTAATATATTTAAATTACACGAATATGACGACAATGACAGTATTTTATGTGGATCTTATTTGGTAGTTTTTTACAGCAATTTAAATAAAGTAAAGTACGTTACTGAAGAATGAGTCGAAACCTGCAGCGATGAAAGGTCAAATAATTCACCTCAACAATATGGCGTCAATCGAAGATGGAGGTATGACATAAAAGTTCAACGAAAACGCGATTTTATACATAAAGCATCGATATGTTTTGAACCGCTAACCTAGCGTTGACTACAGTCTCACTTTAGTACTAAAATTGCAGACCAATCACTCTCGAGTTCAGGGAAGGTTTTACCAGTCACTTTTTGCACACTTTCCCCTCCGTAAATTTTTAGATATTTATCTAAACCATAATTTTCTATTAAAAACTGTGTAAAAGCGCCTTCTTGCAAATACGCAAGCCGTCTACCCAACCTACTTTTAGATGAATGCCTTATATTCTCTGATTCGGCTAACGCTATCAAACCTCCGTATTTATGTGCAGTTTCAGCAACAGCTCTATACAAATCTTGTCCAAAATCAGGATATTCGGGAGACTCACCAAACCTGTGTTGCAAAAAAACGGCTAAACCGTCATCGAAAAAGCGGTCTTCATATCCGTTTTTCTTCTTTTTACGGAAATCACTAACTGCGTAAACATGTGTTAATTCATGAATAACGGCCATACCACTATTTTCCGACTTTTCCTCTGAGAAAGCTGAGAGGACTCTTTTCTCTGGAATATGGATAGTATTCCAATCTTGATAAGGGGTTCGACGTTGTTTTGATATGTAAACGACTAAATTTTCTTTGATTGGTGTTCCGTTATATTGTTTCGATTGATTTAAATAAGCTAAAACAACTTTTTTATTGTTACTGACTCTTGATGCTAGTTGCTCGACAACTGAGATGGGAATATTTTTACCGTACTCAATTGTGAACCCCTTAGCTTTGTAGGTTTCAGCGCTTGCCGCTGCCGAGAGTAACAAGGTCATGAATAACCATCTTTTGATCATAATTTCATCCGTGTAAGAACTATCATTCACCATAGCCCGATATTTAGTAAATTTACATTTTCACCATATATAAACAGTTCTTTAATGGTATTTTTTCTGGATATTCAGCTATAGAAAAACCCATTTTTTTATATGATTTAATTGCACGCTCATTGTGACCCAATACAAATAATGAACAAGAATCCACTTTCAAGTTTTCCTTGCCCATGTCGCTTATTTGATTTGCTAAGGTTGAGACAATACCTTGGCCTCGCCAATTAGGATTAACAACCAATCTTCCAAGGTGACACTTCCCTAGTCTTAAATAATATTGGCCAAATGCTAAAAAATCACCTTCCTTAGATATCAATGAAAATGAATTTAATGTATCTAGTTTTAAGTCACTTTTAAACGTACTTAACGTAAACGGATACCTAAAATTTGGCCCAGACCAACTACTTAATTCTTCTTCACTCGAAAACCAAGACATCAATTCAATGCAGTTTTCATCAGATGGCTCAGTTAAGTACATATTCATCTAACCCTTAAAATAAACGGCAACTGTGCGTATGACGTCACACTTGAATTGACTACTAGGTAATCTTAGAGCAACCATTTTTCTGCATCCTCCACTGACCCAAAAAACCTTACAAATGGATGATTAGAATGATCACGAACGAGCTCTTTAACTCGCTCCCCGTGCGAGTGAGTTAAAGGTATAATGAATCCTGCTCGAAATTTGTAGTTTACAAACTTTTGGAATACCTCTCCTGCAATGCCATTTTCTAGATTGAAAAAACCGTCAGGCAAATCTTCTTCTTGGACGATACACGCAGGTAGCCCACTGAAAATTATTCCCAAAACTTCGTCAACAGATGCCAAACTCATCCCGTTACTTCCCAACTGTAAGGAACTCACGTTATTCTCCTATTTTCCCGCCTAACACCCAAATCACAGGCTGATTGAGTGCTAACTAAACTAAATGCGACACGAACGCAGCCTGCGAACTCGTATCTGCCTGATTGGTGTATTTGACGTCGAAACTATCGTTCATAATGATTCCACGTTAAGTGCCACTTATAAATTATTTTGGACCATTTCTTTAATTTTATGAGCCTTAACGAAATGGTCTAACTTATGCATTTGTATCCACCAAGTAGCGGCTTCCATGAGCAGCTCAGGGTTATCATTTTTATTCTTAAAAAATGCGTAAAATGATAATCCTACATTTTCACCTTTAGTAGCAATTTTTTTATCACATACTTCAACTATTTTTGCTCTTAATGCCATTCTCACGATCTATTTATTCCACCCCTTGAAAAATACATACTGCCGCAATATACCGCCTCGTTGTAGCGTTACTCACTAAGTTCTACTTTACGCCCATCCGGGTCAGTGAGTACATAAATGATATTGCCCGAAAACTCATATGAATCAGCTTTGGTTATGCTCCGCAGTATTTCTTCTCTATTTGATACTTTAAAACCCAAACGGTTTTTGTCTTGTGGCGGCTTGCCTTTATTCGGGTATAGCTCAAATACACAACCATTATGTTCACATGAATAATGCGAAAGGCCACTCCCATGCTTCTCTTTTACAAAAGACAAGCCCAACAGCTCATAAAAGTCTTTGCTTACTTCGATATTTTGGCATCTGATGACTAAGAGTGAAATATTCACTTTATCTCCATGAGGCTATTCCATCCAAAATAAATGGCAACTGCGCGCGACAATCGCTCCGCGACGCTCGTATAGTTTTTCTTCGTGACCGAAAGGAAACTTAGTGCTCGTGTTATATGTAAACGGTTCTAATATTGAAGAAAAGCAGTAGTTATATAAATATCCATTTTTCGGATCATTTTAGCTTTTAGCGCTGATAAATTAACAATGCGATCATCATTTTTATATGCCTCAAAGCTTTCAACGCTGGGGAATTGAATAACATGAATTTCATCAGGTTCACCTGCTGGCTCATTGGCATTATAAGAAGCACTAATTAGTGTACCGTTATATTCTCGTAAAATTGGGATCACTTGAGACTCAAAAGCTCTCAACCCTTCAACACCATTTATACCTGCATATAGTAAAGCGATAATCTGAATCATAATTTACACATAACGTGGCAATTACTAATGAACGCTACTGCGCAGCATGAGTCCTTGCAGACGAAGCCAACAACTTGGTGAGACTGCTTTGTTAGACGTATTCATTTAATTTTAATCTCAACGCTTTCGAATGTAACAATTATAGAACGAGCGATCAAAGAGAGCTTTTACGCTTGTTAGTCTTGACTTCCGACAAGTGACATAACTATTCCTACAATAGATAATAATATCAGAATTAAAGTAGGAAATATTGAAAGTATAAAACCTAACTTACGCTTTTCAGGTGCTAAAACATATGCTCGCCAATAGATAAAACGACCCAATAAATATACCGTTCCTAAGCCTGACACTAATAAAGGTGACCAATAGTTTGATGCAATGAAAAGCGCCGGTATAAACATAGCTAACACTTCCAGTGTATTCATTTGAACACGATACATCCTTTCAAACGCATCATCACCTGTCATTGCTGGCGCTTTAAGTCCTGATTTCCCCCTAGCTTGCCCAGTCTTCACAGTAAAAAAGAAAAACTGAAGTACTGCTATCATTGCTACTAACTCTGCGTATTGCATTAAATATCCTAGATTAACTGACGAGTCCTAACTTATAACATAAACGGCAACTAAGCGTCCGCGATAATGGCGTAGCCGCGTCCGTGTAGTTGTCCTTCGCGAACGAAGGGAGGTTTGATGCTTTGTAATATTTATATATTAAAAAGCGTAATTAATACCAATATTGATACTTTTCCAACTACTTGAACGCCCACCAACTTTCAGTTCTGGTAAAACTTGATAATCAAGAAACAGCTCAACTGCTTCGGACAAACTGTAATTAAAGCCAGCCCCATAAGCAAAACCACTTTCAGAGAGCTCAATAATATGAGGATAAGTGGTTGTAGTATTTCCTTCTATATCTGTATGAAAACTATTTGTAGTTATTTCATATTTACTTTTAGTTACACCAGCTAAAACATATAGACCAATCGAATTAAAAACAGGATAAGAAGCTTTTATAAATAATGAAGCTTGCGTATCAATATCTTCTTTGTACTTCGCGTCCATTGACCCATTGACATAAAATTGGTGTGAATACCCTGATATGCCAGTGCTATACCTTGTTTCAAATGCAAAGTATTTGTTGTACTGATAACCACCAATGACACCAACGGTTTTTAATTCCCTGTTAGGTTGATAAGTAACCTCTTGCTCACTGTATTGTGCACCTAAATACCAATTACTTTCATCTTCTGCAGAAGCAGAAAAACCGCATGTTAAGGCTAGAGTAATAAATGGTAAAGCCAGTGTTTTTTTCATTTCAAATCCCTTTAGAGTGTCTAAATATTATTTTGAAGTCGCTAACTTATACTATTAGGTTGAATATAAGTTGAACGCTGAATAAATATAATGTCCAGTTAACGAGTTAGTAGATTATGACGGGACAATAGCGAATGCAAGTGACTCCAGTGCCTAATTCCTTTTTTTAAGAAGAGAAGCCAACCTGCCCACAAAACCACTGAATCATACCGGTAAATTCGGAGGCGGATTTGTTTCAGTTATGCTGCCGCATCTTTCCCTAATTGTCGATAATAATTTTCCTCGTACTCCACTGTATACTTATATTTGGCGCAGCCTTCGAAATAGAGTCGCTTATATTAAGGACCACTCCATTGTCCAAATTTGGATCTGCTTTTATAAATAAAACTCCACTTACACAGTCATTGTGACCATATTTAAGATGGTAACTCAATTGAGATGCTCTAACTTTTTTACCATGAACAAATATTGACGCGCTTGAATCAATTTCAGCTACGTGGTCTTGGCACATTTTGCAACATATAGCATCTTCACAAACTGAAGATTGAGATAAAACTAGCCCTTCTTCTCTAGGTTACCAACTCTGTAAAGCAAATACATAATAAGCATTAGTAGTAATGCGATAAATGCATATTGAGTATAACTATTCATGTACTCTCCTTGACATATAACGCCGCCAATACAGGCTAGCGTTAGCGAGTCCAGCCCGCATTTTATTGCGGGCCATTGTGGTTTGCTTTATTAGGCATTTTCCAACCATGCAATAGCAGTTTGGCAATCTGTAAAAAACTTTAATGTCGTGGATTCCATATTCTCTTTCTCAGCATGAAATTTAGGCTCATCACTACCGACAATTGCAGCCCTAATTACCCCATCAATAACTAACGGATTTTCTTTGAAATTTAACGACCATACCTTATGAGCATCGATATCATTAAAGATGTAATTTCTGGCATCAACTATTAACGAAAATGTTCTTATGATTGAAGTGGCATGCTCAATTACTGATATAGCACTATCAATCCCTAACTTAGCCTCTTCTTTAGTGAAAGACCCTTGCAACACATGTAAGACAATCACTGGGTCTTCACTAATTATGCTTGTTTCAATCATGTCGACTGCCTAACACCAACTTGAGCGGTAAAAATCGCTCGTTATTTTTATCCGCTTTAAGTTTTTGTTAGGCATCATTTAACCCTCATTTTTTGGTATCAATGTATTTGCAATGACCTCACACAAGCAGCAATCGACAGGCCAACGAACATTGATAAACGGAGTTTCCTCAATCTGTTTTTCGAGTGAAAAATACGCAACTGATATATCTTTCTTATGCTCAACTTTTAAGCTAACAATTTCTTCAGCGAACAGAAATTCGTCAGAATCATCGATATCAAAACCTAAAACAATAATCGGATCTGTTCGCTCGTGAACAACCCTTGGAACAGTAACCCTATAGCTACTCTCTTCAAGCCTCTCAATATTTATAAGTGCGTCATACTCTGCACCTTGAATGGGAAACATACAAGCTTGAGAAGAAAAACTAACAATGAAAAAAAGGACTGTAAGGACTCGGATCATTTAGTATGCCTAACGAGGCTGTAGAAAAAGTCGTTTATGACAGACCATTCCCTTGCCTTTATTTAAATTTTTATATGCTATGAACTTTGCCTTGAACCAATAAGTTTTGCAAAGTTTTTTACTCCTACTTTTGATTTCCCAGTGTTTGACTTTTATCTGGCTGGATGGGTCTGTTTTGATGGGCTTGTAGGAGGTGATTTTTAGGTGTGATTAGGTTAACTACGCCGCTAGCTGTCCGTAATTCTTCAGCTTCTCGATATTGTGTATCACGCAGAACTGATACCATTGGCATTGTACTTTAGCGTTACCTCTCAAGCTAAAACGATTCAGTTTTTTGTGGGTGCCTATGTTACCAAATACAGGGGCTACTACCGACATGCGGTGACTGTAAATTTGTTTGCCCTTAGTGCTATCCACCCTATGCTTCATCCAGTCGGTATAGCTTGGCGCTCTGGTTTCATCTAATCTGAAATTCACTGGCGGAGATAATTTGCTGTTTTCTCACCTTCTTATCTTGATGACGTTTACCATGCTTTTGTTTTTGCTCATCAAACTTAGGGTCACGACGTCTAAATTGGTTATCAGGAATTTAGGCGTTAATATCATTGTCGTGCAGGTACTGCATGTTTGTTTCATTTGCAAAGCCTGTATCGGCGGTGATAATAGATTGCGCACCTAGGATATCCTCACTAATAGCTAGCCTTTTAAACCTATTTTGACCTTTTTCTACAGTCTCAACGCCCAATTAACGAGCTAAAAATTGTGGGCTAAAATGGAGCGAAGCGAACAGGCCCACTGTTTTTAGTCCTGTTGAATTGCTTGTATGCAACGAAGGAGCTAATAGCCAACTATTACTTATCTTCTTTTGACTTTGGCTGCAAGCTTTTTAACCATTTCAAACTGTGTGCCGCCACCAGAGGAGACGAATCGCTATGTCCATAGGACTCAACAACAATATTCTTTATTGAAGCTAATCCCTTATATTTTTTATTTCTTAGTTTGCTAACAAAATCTTCGACAAATGGCCCTACCTCTTTCTCTAATTCACCATAAGAAGTAAAGACATTAATCGCAGACTGTGTATTTTTTAAAGCAGCATGTTCTTGAGCAAAGAGTGTAGGAACTTCCTCGTCCAATGCACTACCGAGAATGTAATTTTTAAATGTGTCGGGTTGTACCATTAGTGCGTAAACACCAAATACTCCACCAGCGGAAAAACCGAAATAGGTTCGATTGTTCGGTTCGGTTCGGTAATTGCTTTCTACAAACTTAAAAACATCTTTGCGAATAAAAGCCAGGTGATTATCAGCTTGGCCAAATTTTATTTTGGGATGTCTTGGATTAATGGTCTTCTTAAATGTGTAATCCATATAACGACTGACATGAACCCCATATTGTTGCTTTAAATCCTCTGAAATGTCTTTCTGCCAGGAAATGCCTACTAAAATTACATCTTTCATAATCATATATGAGGCAGATGATAATAATTCGATATGCTCGACGGCATCTGTAAAGTAAACAACCGGGTAATTTTTTTCCTTATTTTTCGCGTAATTATCGGGTAGTTTGATGAGTAGCTCGTATTGTTTATTCGATATAGTATCTTTAATCGGAATAACTTGTGTTCCAGGCATAGAGTATAATTTGTGCTCACTTGCTCCAGCATTGAAGAAAGGTAACAAAAACAAAAAAACTAAAATCTTTTTCATACAAAATCATTCACTTGTAAATTGTAAAATTGCTTGACAGGTCCTTGCTATAAATCAACAAGGGTTTAAATGTATAGGGTTAGAATGCAAAATACCTGACGTCCTTATGACTTTTAGATGATTTTATCCTGACGGCGATGAACAGCATATTAAGTACATAATCGTGGTAGAACGACCCATTACTGAGCCGCCCCCACACAGATCCGGACGTGCGGAACTACCGCATCCGGCTCCTCAGTTATATATTCACTCGTGTAAAACACGCTCCTAATACCAGTCAACATGTACGTTTCTGCTCCTTACACGCAATGGCTCAATCTGAAAATAACCTAACATCTCATTCAAACTTCGCCAATGGTAACTTCGTCTGCCACTGCGACGATTCAACCATTTGTACAGTGTTTGTCACACAAATGTACTGATTACAATTAGACACCGAATGGGCGTACATCAATACTCTGAGCTAAATCGTTTACACCTAGCCTGAGCCTGAAACTAACTGGTGGATACGTCCAACCTTATGCTTGAATAGCGCCAGTGCTGGGTTAACCGATGAATGTCTAGTGCCCCTGTTATCACCATGGAAGGTGAAACAACAGGCTGTGATGAGATCACGTAAGAGAGCCTCTATATGTGTTTGCTGTAAGCGATGACTTAACAGCCACTATGACAGATGAAGTATACGGCTTAGCTCAGAGGTTTAGATTGACCTTGAAAAAGTGATCAAAAGACGACTAGTACCTATTGACTAACCAGAGGCTCATATGTGTTAGGCACTTATTCTCCCTTGATCAACATTACAATAAAATACTTACAAACTAAAGCCTCCGTCAATACCTATGATTTGGCCTGTAACCCAAGTGGAGGCAGGATCTGACAGCATAAGAATCCAACGACTGATGTCCTTGGGTGTACCTCTTTGTTTTAAAGGTATTATCGCCTTTTCCTGCTCAATAACAGCTTGGGCCTGTTCTTTTGAAAGCCCCATCATGCCTGTTAAGGCGCCAGATTCAGTTGGCCCAGGAGCAACAGCATTGACTCTAATCTCAGGCGCTAATTCTAGAGCCCAGGCTCGAGTTAGGTAGTCTAGTGCCGCTTTGCTGGCACCGTAGTGAGAGAGGCCTGCAGAAGGTTTGCTTCCAATAGCACTCGACACATTGACGATTGCGCCTTTCGAAGCCTTTAAATGCGGTATTGCTGCTCTGGCTAATAGACTTGAAGCGACAATATTTATGGAAAATATATCTGTTATTTGCTTCTCTGTGGCATCCTCCAGAGGCAAAATAGCACCTGCTCCTGCGTTATTCACCAAGATGTCCAACTTCCCCCATAGGCTAATAGCGTTACTGATGATGAGTTCGGCACTTGATGGATCGGCACTGTCGGCCGCCAATGCTGTGATATTTTTATGCTGGCTTGCGACCTCATCGAGTGGGCCCATGTTTCGTCCCGTAATTAATACATGAGCGCCTCTCGCTGCAAATTCAAGTGCCGTTGCCTTGCCTATACCGTGGCTTCCGCCAGTAACAATAACCTTAAAGTTTTCCATTAATACCCTACCTTCAATTGAGTTTTGTAACGATTAATATAAAATCATACGCTAAATATTGGAGCGCTAAAAGAGTTTTATAATGAATGATACAAAAAAGATTGGAAGGCCGAGAAATTTTGACCGAGATGCCGCATTGCAGGCAGCAGTGAAGGTATTTTGGCTCAAGGGTTACGCTGGGGCATCGATGAAAGATTTAACCACCGCTATGGGTATCAACGGACCAAGCCTATACGCCACCTTTGGCGACAAGCATTCATTGTTTTTGCAAGCTATAGAAGCCTATACATCCAACGATGCCTGCGCCCCTATGGTCACATTTGAAAGTGAGCCTGATATTTATATAGCGGTAAAAAAATTTTTCAAGGCAGTGATTGAAAACGCAAGTGAGCACGAAAGTAGTGCTAAGGGATGTTTTTTAAGCTCTTGCGTAGCGACAAGTTCGGGGGACGTGGATGGTGTTCAGCCCATTTTAAAGGATACTATTGACAATATCGATAAGCGCTTGGCATCACGTTTCGAGCTTGAAAAAAGTAAAGGGACATTACCTAAAGATTTCCCCTCACTAGAGAGAGCCCGCTTAATGTTTGATTTAAGACAAGGCTATGTATTCAGAGCAAGAGCGGAACTGAAAAGCGATACTATGACAAAGGACATAGAGAAAAGGGCCGGCATGGTAATAGGCTACCCATAACAAAGAATTATTTTGTTTGCCTAACTTTTAAATAAGGGGCGCAGATGCGTGGGCTAAAATGCGAAGCAGCCCACGTGTTTGTGTCCCAGCGAACGTAGTGAATGACTTAATTTTTTTGTTAGGAGCGTTCATCTATGAAAATCGTCCTTTTTTCCAATCAGTTTTCTAATATTTTTAAGTTTGCGTCTTGATTCGCTGTAATACAGTTCAGAGCCATCTTCCAGAACGTCATAAACTCCAATAATTTCTGTGATCCCTTCATAGAACCATTGAACGTCAACTGCTTCTTTTCCACCTTTGTATGGGTAATCATGCTCTTTGCCAATAGCTTCGATCTTGTCGTAGGCTTCACGTTTGTCTTTTGCTTTTACTAAAACGGTGTTTTCCCAACATAGAAAGCGGTTATCTTCGTCAAAATTACCTTGTTGTTCGAGTTCGACAAATCTAAGTATATAAGTGCCTACGTACCATCCGACAGGTGAAATATGTTTATCCATTACTAATTAGCACCTAACTTGTTAAATAAACGGCGACTATACGTGCGCGACAATCGCGCAGCGGCACACGTGCAGTTGTCCTTTGCGAGCGCAACGAGGTTTGATTTTTTTGTTAGAATGGCAACCAGTGAACGGTCGAAACTTGTTGCCAACATCAAAATTAAGCATCCTTTTTGTCGCTTATTAATGCCTAATTTAAAACAGCCTAGCCTTTTAAACCACTGTTTTTTGATGATGCCAAGCAGTTTAAAAATTCAGTGTGCTTACTAGGCTGATAAACTCGGCAAAACATACAAAGCATGCTATTGTATTTTGGTCCTAGTGAACGAGTTTATGTGCTTGTTATGAGTTGCAAATATCCTGACCTTTGGCATCAAAATATTCCCTCAAATTGTAATTGTATAGCTCTGCATAAATTGGAGCTAATGCGTTAAACTTTCTCTCTGCGTAACTATCAATTACATCATCAATTTTTAAGTAACGCACATCTTGAGGCTTATCACATGGTATCCCTCTAACGTCAGGAATAACACGGCCAAATAAACCTGAAACACCAATTAATGCTCGATCACCAGAATGAGCTGCTGAGATTGCGTCACTTTCAGGGTCAGCTGTAAGAACCCAATCATACCCATCTCTATTTGTTTGACTATCAGAGCAAGCGAACAATAAACCTAACAGAGCAAAAATAAATAATTTACACATGTACACACGACTCATAACTTTTAGGTTAAGGGGCACAGACAAGTGTGCAATAATGCTCGCGGCACAAGTCTGGTACCGACACACCGCCTTCATTTTGTTTAAGAATAGCCATGATTTGGCTTTCACTAAATTTTGATTTTCTCATTGAAAACTCCTTTGCTGATATATTAGCGGAATTTTCTAGTTATAAGTGCTACTTTTTTCGGGGAGGATTACAATTAATCCCCCCCCAAAAAAAACGATGAGAAATAACGACTCAACGAACCCAAACTACAACCGTGTTTGCCTGCCACATCGGTTAAGAGAAAAGTGCCCCAAACGCCGTATATAATCATAAGCGGCACTACCTATAGATGTTAAGATTTAAATCATCAATCGCGCTAAAACAACATATCCTCGGGTTGTTCATCTTTCGAGTTTTGTACAATTGACGTGACCATCTCTTGGTCAATTCTCACTCCACCGCGCTTTTTGGTGCTCCAATTTGAATCTGTAAGCTTAAAATGATCAACCATGCCGTGAAGTTTTACGCTCATCTTGCTCATATCAATGCCCACTTGTACCGACACCATACTGGCCTGTTGCGAGTTATGAAAACACAAATCTAAATCATCAAAATCTTTCGATACTTTGTCGAAGTTATATCGTTGCTCGGTCACAGTTTTAGTGATTTCTGTCACCCGCCCATTTATTTGATTCATGGTGGTATTAATTAAACCTAGTTTATCTTTGGCTTCATGTATTTTATTCTGACATGATTTTGTTGACTCTATGCCTTGCGACATGGTTGAAACAACAATATTAGTACCCGATTGTATTGCTTCAACCATGGCTGAGACTTCTTGCGTCGATTGCCGCGTTCTTGACGCTAGCGACCTTACTTCGTCAGCAACAACAGCAAATCCCCTACCTGCTTCTCCAGCGCGTGCGGCTTCAATTGCCGCGTTTAAGGCAAGCAAGTTTGTTTGATCCGCAATCTCGCTAATAACGTCAATCACAGTGACTATTTTGTCACTCTGGGACTTTAATGAATCGACAGACGAAGTAGTCTCGCCAATAATATCGGTAAGTTTTTCCATTTCGCCTGTGGTCTCATCAAACACTCTCAGGCCATCGGTTACACTCCGAGTGCCTTCATTACTTTCATCCATGATGGCATCAGACTCTTGTTTTACTTTATCCGATGACTCACCTGCCGCAAGAATTCGGTCTCTTAATACTGAGATCTGCTTGTTTTGTTCATTTGCGGCTTTTGTAATCTCAATGTTGCCATCCGAAAGCTCTTTCGACATAGGCACTAAACGCATTGCCGATTTTATTAAATTTGAAAACGTTCCATCTAAATGGTCAATGAACTTATTTAAACTAAGCGCCACTTCGGTTACTTCTGTTTTTCCTTGCACGTCAACACGTTTAGTTAGGTCTCCCTCACCTTCGACTAAACACAATATTGTCTCTTTAAGATCGCTGATTGGTTTTACCATCGACTTCGCTAACAACCATGCAGCTAAGGGTCCGAGAACGCCCGAAATCGCTAATATGATTAGCGCAATTGTCGTTGTATTTGCTCGCAACGCCTCGATTGAAGCAAAGGCTTCGGCTTCATCAATTTCACTCATAATGACCCAGTTTAAACCTTTTATATCCACAGGTTTATATGCGGATAACACCGAAACCCCGCGATAATCATCAAAAATAGCAAAACCGCTCTCTCCTGCAAGGGCTGCTTCTGTACCCTGCGTTTTAACCGGTTGTAAACCAATCGAAGTCTCTTGCACGCCAAGTGCTTCAATGACATCCGCTGGCAAACCCACCTCATGCATCAATGCCAAATATGCTGATTTATCTTCTAATAAAAACCGCCCATTGCTACGCATGGTAAAGTCTTCGCCAACCAAATAGGTTTCACCCGACATACCAAGTCCAGTCTCTTCCCATTCCTGATTGTGCGTCATCACTTGGTTAATTTTATCTACAGGCATTTGTAAAATTAAAATACCAATCTTGCGTTCGCCGTTATAAATTGGCGTACTAATGAATGACGCTGGTGCATTGTATGAAGGGTAATATTCAGCAAAATCGCTTAAATAAGTGTCATCCTTATTCGATAAGTTTTCTGCCATTTCATACGCCTCACCAATACCAGAGTTGGCATATGGCCCATTTTTTAACGACGTCGCAAAATCTAATTCTTTAAAGACTGAGTACACAATTTCGCCAGTATCATGGTCTACCAAGAACAAATCGTAAAAACCAAATCGTTCAATATAGTCTCTAAAAATGGGGTGGTACTTTGCGTGAAAGACGTCGTATTCCGTACTATGCGCCGTTTCGTTCATTAGTTGCTTGCTGCCCAAAGGGTTTGGGTTGTCACTAATAAAATCGAATTGAAGTGCTAAGGCGTTATTTGGTAATTGCGCTATGATAGCGTCGGCATTATTGGGTGCGCGTTGATTGAGTTCAGTAAATCGCGCACCAAATTGTTCAGTGTAATAGGCTTTTATACTTTTTTGCTTCTCTTGTTCTGGTGCAATTGCAATGGCGTTTGCATCATTAGAATAACGCGCAAATGCCTGACTAAAATCTTGCATGGCGTCAATCACCATAAGATTATCTGACATTGTCAATGCTTGTTTTTCTATATCTTTAATATAGCTGGATATTTGTGTCGCAGTAATGTCGCGAATAGCAACTAACGATCGCCGTGCATCATCTTCTAATGACGCTTTGCCAACATCTACCGCAGACTTTCCAATAATATAGCTACCAATTAATACTGGTAGCGTTGCCAACAGAATCCCTCCTATGAGCATCTTTGTCTTGATTTTCATAGTATGCCTTCAAAATTATTTATAATTTTGCCAGTAGCAAACTAAAAACATCGGAGGAAAATGCTGACTGACACATCTTTATCGGAACAAACATCATTTTAGTTAAGGTTTTTGCTGACCAATACACTCATAACGTCATTAACGGTCGTCATTGTTACCTGAAACGTCAGTATCTGGCTCTCTTCATCCCATGACCATTGTGTGTTTAATTGTTTGCTTTTTTGTTCAGTATTTACTTTGTTGGTGGCGGTAACTTTCTTGGGTTTTGTATGTAGACCTCGTATTGTAAATGAGAACGTTCTGTCTTTAGGAGCGCCTTTGTATAATCCTTTGCCGTTGATCGTAAACGAGAGGGAATCTGCATCATGCGCACTCGCAAAATCCACTTGGTTGTATGCGTTTTCTGTGAGGCTGTTGGGGTCTTTCCCGTCATCATCATACCAGCGGTAATCACTTGTTTTTGCCGCCTCATCAGCATAATAGGTAATATCCAATTGTGCCGACGAATATGCACGCGTATTAGGAATATCCTTAGTACTTGGAATAAAGCTCCCTGCTTTAACAAATACTGGTAAGGTCTCCAAATTTGTGTTTATCGCACGCGCGCTACCTCCTATATATCGTTGACCAGAAAAGTAATCAAACCAAATGCCATCTGGCAATTCGACCATTTGACTCGTCGCTTCTGCCTTTAATACGGGTGAGACTAAAAAGTGCTCGCCCCATAAATAAGCAGAGGTGGTATTAAAACTAGCGTCAGAGTGATGCATAATAAGCGGACGCATCATAGGCATGCCCGTTAACGCGTTTTCGATAGATAAACTATAATTATATGGCAACAACCGGTAGCGTAATTTTACAAACTCTCTCACGATATTTTTAGTATTCTCATCATGAAAAATAGGTTCAGGTGCAATATGGTCCTGCGCATGCGGCCGATATACTGGCTGAAAAACACCGTATTGCATCCAGCGAATATATAGTTCAGGATCAAATTGCTCACCACCGGCAAACCCGCCTAAATCTGAATGGGTATAAGCCAAACCAAACATACTCATTTGTAAAGCTAACTCTACTTGTGGACGCAAACCAGCCCAAGAACGCTCTACGTCGCCTGTCCAAGGGATCATACCGTATCGCTGCGACCCTAAAAATCCAGCCCGCATCATTACAAACGGCCGCTCACTTGGTCTTGCTTTGCGCTGGCGTTCATAAACCATTTTTGCCCACTGATGTCCATAAGCATTGTGTACTTCATCAGCGGTGACATACTTATCATTCAAACGGTGTAAACTATCAGATGGGTGCACTTCTGGTTCGCCTAAGTCTCCCCACCAGCCAGCCACACCCTGTTTATTCAAGTCTTCATAAAACTGCCAAAACCAATCTTGTGCAGCTGGGTCAAATACATCCACTAAACCAGTATTACCAAAATAAAAGTCAAAACGACGAGGCGCACCGGCAATATTCTTGGCTAAGGCCTTATGCTTTACTGCAGATGCCCACTGCTTGGCGCTAGATAAAATAAAAGGTTCTGTAATGAGTATCGTATTCACACCGTTGCGATTGAGTGTATCAATCATGCCCTCAGGATCAGGAAAAGCATCGAGATCCCAACTAAGATTCCCCATATGACCTTTAATATCTTTACCAAACCAATATAGGTCAAGTACCAATGCATCTATTGGAAAATCCTGTGTTTGAAACGCTTCGATAACGTTCAAGGCTTCAGCTTGACTTCGGTAACCAAATCGCGAGGCATAATTACCTAGAGCCCACCGCGGTGGCAAAGGCTGCTTACCAGTCGCAGATACAAAATGCTTTACCGTATTAACTACGTTATCTCCTGCGGAAAACAGGTAAGACGTTCTGCCACCAACGGCGTCAAACTGCAAAATATTAGATTCGGTATGCCCAATATCAAGGGTGCCGCGTGCACTATTGTCAAAGCCTATGGCGTAGCCTTTTTCTGACATAATGGCTGGCAAACCAAAGTACATTTGGGTCGATTTGCCGTTATATCCATAGTGCGCTTTATTGTACAATGGCATTCGATGGCCGCGCCTATCCATGCCGAGAACCCGTTGCCCGCCACCCATTATTTTTTCGGGTTTATAGTCACCACTAAGGTCTTGTTCATTAAAGGCAAAACGAAAACCTCGCATGGTGTCGTGCACAAATAGACCTGGTGCCTCGGAAATAAGCAACTCACCGTCTCGAAAGTACTGCAACTTAAACGGCGACGTGTGCACATGAATATCAAAGCTAGGCAAGGATATTTTATAGCCTTTCTTGTCCCCTTCATTTATCCCAAGATCGCCAGAAACAGAATGCGAATAAGTCATCGGTGTGAGTGACACATCTACAGACTTAATGGCGCCTCGATCGATTGCAAAAGAAGGCAATTGACGAATATTGTCTGGCTGATAAAAGACCTCAACCGTCCCTTTGTTTAACGGAACAATGCTCACCTCACCAGTATTTAAGGTGATGTCAATACTCGTCGGTGTTTTTTGGATATCGAGCAGTTGAGTATGGGCAAATGAATTGTCATCGGCTGTAATGAGGGATGTCGATACAGCATCATCTGCAGCAGTTGCGGCGTTGTAGCCAAAACATAAGCCAATGACTACAATGATATTTGCGATTAAGTGGCGTGTTTTTTGAAATACGTGAGGGTAACCCATACATTCATACATAGTTTTCATGCCCTACTGCCCCACAACTCTGCTTGTTAATTGATTTACAGTGTTGCTTGCCGATACAGCTGCGGCAATATCAAGTTCAAGAATGACACTGCCTAGCGCATCAAGCCTTACAGGTATTGTGACACTGTTGTAGTTTTCAGCGACATTTAACATGTAAACATCGCCTGATATTACATCTTTAAGCGCATAGTTACCGCTACTCACCCCCCACTGCGCAATTAAATCAATTGGTAAACGTAAATCAAACTCGACAGCGTTTGTAGCAAAATTACTCATCACAACCAATGCTTTTGAATCGGTATGACGAACAAATGCCAGTTGTCGCTCTGAATAAGCGGATACCACAGACAAGTTTAGCGAATGCAGGGGAGTATATTCGCCAAACATAGCCGCATGGCGTGCAGAAATATTTGTCACATCAATATAAAACTGGCGTAGCGCTTTTTCAGCGTCTGATAAAGCTCCACCATCAAATTTACCGCCATTCATCCAACGCTGGTGTGCGGGTACGCCTACGTAGTCAAAAATACTCGTGCGGCTTGGTTTACCAAAACCAGCATCTTCATTGCCATCCTCACCGACATCTTGTCCAAAATACAGCATGCTTGGTGAGTCACTAATTAGCGCCGATACTACCCATGCTGGCTTGCCTTTTTCCGCGCTCCCGGTAAATTCTGGGCTAGCAATGCGTTGCTCGTCGTGATTTTCCAAAAAATGCAACATATTGGCTGAGATGTCGGCAACAGCGGCTTGGCTGTTAAGCACCTTTGATATGTCGCCTTGTCCTTGCATTACGTTTTTAAGATCATCATAAAAGCCTACCTTGTCATACAGGTAGTCCATTTTCCCGAGTTGAATATGGTCTCTGTATAAACTTGGGTTATACACTTCAGCTAGCAACAAGGTTTCTGGGTATTTTTGTTTGATTGACGCGTTTAAAAATGACCAAAACTCCACAGGCACCATTTCGGCCATGTCGAAGCGAAAACCATTCACCCCTTTCTTTAACCAATAATGCGCAATCGCCTCAAATTTATACCAAGAGTCTGGCAGTACCTTGTTTTGCCAAAACGCATGATGCGCACTCGTATCCAAAGTACGGTATTCTTCAGGCAAACGAGGAAAGTCATAACTACCATCAGGTCTAACACCATAGTTCACCTTAACGGTTTCATACCAGTCATTAATATTGGGTTGAGCTAAACGTGAGCCATTCCCTGTCCATTTAGCGGGATTTTCGTCAAATTTACCATCAGACAGCGGATGTGCTTGACCGCCAAGTGGTTTATATTTAGTTGATTCTGGCACACTAAACGTTTCGCCCGGTACATAATAAAAATTGTTGTCTCTGGCATAAGTACGAGTTACATCGTCCTTACTGCCAAAATTTGTTTGGCCTTCTGGTAAGCTTAAAGACGCGTATTTGCGCGCCACATGATTTGGCACAATGTCGATAATAACCTTTAGGTCATTTGCATGAGTGCGTGCAATAAGCGCTTCAAATTCAGCCAAGCGATGCATGGGATCAAGTGCAAGATCAGGGTTAACGTTATAGTAGTCTTTGACAGCATAAGGTGATCCAGCTCTACCTTTTACAACATCTGGGTCATCTGCACTAATGCCAATGACAGAATAATCATTCACCACGGCATGATGAGGCACGCCTGTGTACCAAACATATGACGTACCAAGCGCTTTAATACCTTGCAATGCCTCATCGGTAAAATCCGCAAACTTACCTACACCATTCTCTTCAATAGTTCCCCAAGGTTTGTTTGTTGTCATAGTATTGCCAAACAAGCGAGTAAACACTTGATAAATGACCGGCTTACCATGTCCCAAGGCATGGTGTTTCATTTGTTTGCTGCGGGTTTCATTGCGACTAGGCGTATTAGACATAAGGTTTTTCGGTGTCTGCATATGTGATTGCTTTGCAAGAGAGTCATCACTTTCTTGATTATAGGGACTACAAGCAAAAACAAGTACACTGGTACAGACGCAAAGTGCGACTTTACTCGCCATAAATAAAGAAGCGTGGCTCCCAAGCCATCGAGAAGATTGAATCATTTTATGCTGCCAACTAGTTAATTGGACACAGCATAACCGTTAACAATATGTTAAAACAATTACATACGTATTCAACGCGTTTGTCTTCGTGATTATTAGCTGTTAGGGCCGTTTATCCCATTAGCAAAGGTATTGAGTACGCGCCAATTTGCAGTGACTGGATTGTGAAAGCCCATCGTCTGATACAAGGCCTTAGTTTCGCCATTTTCATTCAAGGTCTTTACACCGTCATTAATCATTTGACCAAGAAACTCAGCAATATCACCTTGCTTTGTAACAACAAGCACTCGGCTTTCAGGAATAACGACTTTTATGCCCGGTACAGGTTTCATTTTAACGCCTAGCACCATTAGTTCTAATTCTTTGTTTTGCGGGAATTCCAGCAAGGTAAAATCCCCTCTGCCGGCTTGCATCACATTGACCAGATGCTCATAACGAGATGCGGGTACAACGTTTGAGCTTAATTCATTAATGATTCGCCAATCATGATTCCACGTTTTTATCGTCACGCCCGTAAATTTATCCAATACTTCGTCGTTATTGGCTAATGTTAAAGGATGATCTGCAAGGACATACACACCCTTTTCAAACTCACCCACTGGCAACACCGGTGTTGTCCTTAGTATACGCGCATGGTCAATATCAGAGACCCAAACGCTCTCAGACATTGTATGTACTAAGCCGTCTTCTACCATCCGAAGTGAGCGATTATAACTCGGTGATTCAATCAAAATAATGTTGACATTAAGGCGGCCAAGTTCAAAGGCTCGGCACATAATCATTAAACCAATGGGGGGGCGTTCTAATGAAGTAAGGTAAGTATCTAAATTGACGCATATGTCGCCATTTACCAACTCAGGATGATTGTCAACAATCGTTTTGTCGATAGCAATTTTGATATCAACAATATTACCATTCGTCTCATAGTTGGCGTGCCCTAAACTTGCAAACAGCAAACCACTGATAACAATTAGTAGTTTTTGCATCACGCTAACGTTAAATGCTTTCATGCAGTAGCAGACATTTTTTGGGCAATATATCTACGGCAAAACATACCACAACTCCAACAACATATAGCTCATCTGAGCTCAATTATTCGGCTATACCACAATGAATTCTAATTCTTATAAAACTACGACAAGTAGCTTTGTGACAAGTTCCTACTACTTTTAGCTTAGTTCTTTTATCTTCGTTCGTAAAGCGACATAACCGTTAACGCTATCATCTGTTTAATTTACATACAAATAAAATGTAAAAAAAGAGTTTGCACAAGGCAAACTCTTTTGTATTTTTACTATGTAAACTATCTGGTAAATATAGTTATAGCTTCAACACGGTCAACTGTGGGCTTGTGGGGTTTAAGCCTGACACCGTAAACCGATAGCGCCCAGCCTCTTCAACGTTTATCAATAAATTCGGAGGATTGTTTCCGCCCGACAAGCTAAAGTCACTGCCGACAAGTACATTACTATTCCCGTCTTCACCACCAAAATTAAACGTGGCCCAGTCTTCACTGGAAACTTTAAAGTTATAACTGCCTGCGTCTAACGAAACATCAACTATGTAGCTCCCCGAGTCCCATACAAGTGCATCATCCGTTCCCCAGCCATTCATGTCACCTCGGATAAATACCGTCGTTTCGGCAAAAAATGCAGCGTTATATACACTGACAAGCGGCGCGTTTACGTCTGACACATCTAGCACGAATACATAACTGCCTGCTTCACTTATACTTAAATTTAGGTTACCGCCATTTTCTAACAATGGCAAAGCTTGGCCAAGCTGGATAGTATTGTCATCAATATCATCTGACACACTCCCCAAGTTCGGCATCGCCCAATCCGCATTAGCAATCTTAAACTGATAGTCTTGCGCATCTAAATCGAGCGTAATGGCATATACGCCACTACCTTGATATGCCAATTCGTCAGTGGTACCCCAGCCATTCATGCCGCCTCTTACAAATATTGGCGTGCCAACAAACGGTTCTTCATTCGTTATCAATAAGGTAGGCGTACTTATAGATGAGGCATTTACTGTGAATACATAAGTACCATCAAGTAGTGGTGTAAAGCGCATGTTCCCCTGCCCACTTTCGAGGCCTTTGATAATGCCCTCATCAACACCACCATTATCATTCCCTAAGTTCACTGTCGCCCAATCTGCAGACGCAATTTTAAACTCTATTTCTTCGCCGCCAACAAGTGTCGCACTGACTTGATATACCCCATCACCCAAATATTCCATTGGGTTGTCTTCACTCCAACCATTTAGCGAACCACGCAAAAATACGTTTGTATCACCAAACGGCACAATGTCTGGCGCGCCAATGGTAGCAAACGCGGACAAACCACGTCCTTGTGCATCTCCTTGGTGCTTCACGAAAACAGCAATCGTTAATGGTGGTACAGTAAAACTACCTGCTACCTGCTCGTCAGTAGACGTATCGATGTAGCTGGCACTTCGCACATCTGGGTCGATTGAATTAATGAGGACAGGGTGTAAGTCAAAGTTTGATGCAGTGCGCACGTCAATAGATTTCTCTTGATATCCCGTGTTA
The DNA here is from genome assembly GCF_030160655.1 of Agaribacter marinus. GTDB lineage: Bacteria > Pseudomonadota > Gammaproteobacteria > Enterobacterales > Alteromonadaceae > Glaciecola > Glaciecola marina. The sequence goes on along the minus strand of NZ_BSOT01000005.1, from coordinate 177,583 downwards.
ATAATCACCATCAAGGCGTCATAATTGGGGTCTAGATCAATCAACGACGCCTGGTCTTCGCTTATGCTAATGCCATCATCAATACTCATGGCAATTAAGCCCTGCTGTTGATCGCTTCCTAAGTTATGAAAACCCACTCGCTGCTTAATATCGTCAGCGGTAGTTAACCTAAACAAAGGGCTGCTAGAACGAATACTCAAGAATTCCCTAAAAATAGTAGCCGCAAATTCAATCTCCGTCATCGAAGATGCTCTTTCAGGCGAGTTCATGAATTGTGATATTTCGGTCCAACGGCCTTCGTTGTCTTGCGCCAAAGGTAAACCGACATTCCAATTGTTGGTTTCCATAGTAAAATCAACGTAGTTAAACCAGTCGCCGGCGTCAAAGGTATTTCTATCCATCGATTTCGAGCGTAAGAAGTCACCGCCCATTTGTAAAAATGGAATCCCCTGAGACATCAAATTAATGCCTTGCGCCACATTCTGCGCCCTTACACGCTCAAGTAAACTCAAGTCATCTGGCAACACATAGTTAAACTGATCCCACAATGTTTCGTTATCGTGTTTACTGACGTAATTAATGATATCAGCAGGGTCAAGCGCATAACCACCAAGTGCACTTGTTTCAGAATCGTTGCCGTTACGGGTGCTAATTACAAAGTCAGTTAAGGTACCGGCCAAGCTCATCTTCACACGGTCTTGATCGTTTAGTGCCGCATCGGATGATTCTCTAGCAAAGATATTCCCTTGACGCACGGCTTCTCTGATCCTGTCGTTAAAAGTACCGATTTCAGTGCCGGCCATATTAAACTGACTGGCAATTTCAAAATCGCCGTAGCTCGATGTATTCTTACCCCAACCTTCACCATAAAAGTATGTATCGGGGTCGATGGATTTCACGGCGTCAAATAGGTTTACCATCGTGGTTTTTGACGCTTGTGACATGATGTCAAAGCGGAAACTATCAAACTTGTATTGACTCGCCCACATCGTAAGGGAGTCTTCCATCAGTTTTTCCATCATACGATTGCGAGGTTCAGTGTCATCACAGCATGTTTCTCGAACAATACTGCCCTCATTTATTGTATAACGGTGGTAATACCCAGGAACGACTTTGTCTAATACAGAGTTTGCAAATACACCCGATGCATTCGTATGGTTATAAACAACATCTAAGGCGACGCGTAAACCTACTTCATGTAAGCCTTGCACCATTTCGCGAAGTTCTATAATTCGTGCAACACCTTCTGGATCAGACGCATAACTGCCTTCCGGTGCGCTAAAGTGTTTAGGATCATATCCCCAATTAAATTGATCGACACCTCTAATCTGCTCCGTCAACACTTGCGCTGCACCTGGGTTAGTTAGCACGTCAAAGCTTTGATATAAGGCTGCGACTGTTTGGCTTTTATCTGTGCCGTCATTACATACTTGCGCAGCTGGAACAAGCGCACAAAATGATTGCACCTTACTCGTCCAATCAATAGAACGCGCACTGTCTTCATTCACTGTTGCAATGTCGTTTACAGGCAATACATGGAAATGCGTGACGCCAGCCTGGGCTAAACTGGTTAAATGCTGCATTGGTAACGAGCTTTTTTCTGTAAAAGCCAGGTATTTTCCGCGATTAGCTTCAGACGTACTTTGATCTCGAATGCTGAAATCTCTCACATGCCCTTCATAAATAACGATGTCTTCAAAATTCTCAACGGTAGGAATAGTATGCGTCTCCCAACCGTCGGGTTTTAAATCATCATCATTCAAATTCACGAACTGAGAGAACCTTCCGTTTGTTGACAAACTCAAAGAATAGGGATCAGTCACTTCAAGGACTTCAATTTTGCCGGTCACAGGATGATACACGGTAATTTCATAACGATAGAGTTGCCTGTCGGCCTCTTCGCCTAAACTAAGCGACCAAATACCAGTCGCGGTGTCTGCATCCATCTGATGACTTGTGACTAAGCGTTTGTCTTCACCATATAAGTTAAGCATGACATTAATGGCGGTGGGTGCCCAAAGGTTCGCATGAATGCTGCCATTTTCATAAAATGCCCCTAAAACTGCCTCATCTGCATCGTTTTGACCAGCCGTATATAATTGGTCTAGTACATTGGGTATTTGCACACCTGTGGCAGCAACAAGCTTCCCGTCCACGTCATAAGCGCCGAGGATAACTTGTGTTTTAAGGACCGCTTTGGCGTCTTCCGCTGACCAAGTCCCCATGAACGCTGGTAACCCCGATAAGTGCGGCGCAATCATTTGCTGAGACTCGGTGAGGGCTGACTCTGTTAGCTCAATTGCTGTACTATTTATCACGCCATCTTCGAGGGTTATTTCCATATCTGCATTTTCTGAGTAATGCAGTTTGACTGAGCTGACAACACTAAAATCAACGTTCCACAATAAAACATCAGTGTCTAACCAATGCGCCTGCGCGCCTTCAATTTTAACGGGCTGCTCACCTAAGCTATCAATTGGAAATTCAAAGACGCGTGGCTCGCCAGACAGAGTGAAATTCATACGAGCAAAGCGCGGGTCGTCTTGATCTAACTTGGCAGAAAAATCGCCACCGCCCAATTCTTTACCCGCATCATCAGTGCCAATGTGAATAATAAAATTGTGGCAGTTATCATGACCGTCTTTTAAATCAAGTATCCAATAAGCGCCATATGTTGGATCTATACCGTCATGCACGCGGCCATTAGCCCATTGTGTGTCGGCATCGGCATAGGCATCACAGGCGTCATTATTCCATGTGTGCAAACGCCATCCTTCATAGGCTTTATCGTTCGCGCTATTGTCAGCGTCCACGTCGGCTCTATTGTAATAAAGTACCGCCTGTTGCGCTGAAGGCGCAAACACAGGGTCGGGCAAGTTCTCGTTGAACCCCACCACACACGCATCATTACTTGCATTTGGCACTGTTGGCGCAGGGCAACTTATTGGTGGCGGTGGCACACAAGCACTGCCAGCCGCATTCGGTACATTGGGAACATTACAGGTAAGCAGTGTGTCGCCAGGTTCAATATCCGAACCACCGCAGGCAGTTAAAAACAACACTACAAATATCAGCGTAAATTTGCTTACCAATGAGCATCTTGTAAATAGTTTATTTAAATTTTTCATAATGAATACGTTAGCCCCAAGAAGTATTGCGTACCAAAATATTGGATAGTGCCGGTACGAGATTCGTTACCAAAGAATGACTTTGTCGGCTCATCAGTTAAGTTATTTGCTTGAAAAAGCACACTTATATTGTCATTGATTTGATAAGACGCCTGATAATCTACAACTAATTCAGAATCGAAGTTGACGACCTGATTATTGACCGCCACTTGCTGAGAAACAAAGGGGTCGCGGTAGCGAGCATTGATTCGCGTCTCGAAGCCATCCAATTCCCAAAACAACGTGCCTGAAAACACATTGGGTGACAGTCCGGGCAGTTCGGCGGTATAGATCCCACGGCTAGTATCCGCTTGCCTGACAATTTCAGTCTCGGTATGCGAATAGGACAAATTTACCCCCATACCAGACCATGCACCCGGTAAGAAACTGAATATTTGCGTATAAGCGAGTTCAATACCTCGAATGTAACCACCTTCAGAGTTGTTGATGGCGGTTGTATACGCACCATCCACCACCGGTACGCTAACCGTTAATGGATTGCCATCACTATCGAAAACAGGCAACAGCGTGTCGGGGTCATTTAAGTCACGTTCTTGCACCGGAATATCAATATTTTCGGGGACTTCAAACCCATTTGCGCGAAAGTCATATGGATCTGTCGTGTTGCGATCAACAAAAGACTCAATGTCCTTGTAATACAACGCTGCAACAAACGCACCGTCTGTTTCAGTGAAATAGTACTCATATGATAAATCGTATTGTGTTGCATAAAACGGGCGTAAAAACGGACTATTGCTGTTTTGACCGGATACTTCGGCTTCTGCACTAATATTGATTTCACCCGTATCAACATCGCGCTCAGCGATTGGCAGGCTCACGTCAACGCGCGCGTTCGCAAACATTTCATCAATGGGCGGTCTGCCCATTACTTTTGCAGCAGCAAAACGAATGTATTGATTGTCCGTTAATTGAAAATTAAGATTGAGTGAAGGCAAATAATCCGTATAGGTGTCTTCCAACACGACTAAACGGTATTGATCAGTTATTAAACCGATATCGTCTGCAATTAACTGCGCGCCAGCCTCAATATCACCGCCTACGTCTTGATAAAAGGTAGACGCTTGTTTGGTGTCAACCATGCGCACACCAATGTTACCAGACACAGGCATATCGCCTACTTCAAAATCAAGATTTGCCATGATATAGGCAGCGGTAATCTCTTCAAATACTTGCCCGCTCTCTAGCACAGACCATGATGTGTCAGGTCGAACAATGCCTTCAGTCGGATTTAAAACTCCTGAATATCCTCCCCAGCTTTGCACAGGTTGAGGCACACCGGTAGGAAACCAAGCGTTTAACGCACTATCTAAATCAATGGATAGATAACTGGGAAAGTAGTTAAAATCACCTTCCCAATCGACGACTTCCGCAAAATCGCTGCTTATTTGCAACGGTGGTTGCGAACTTAAGAAACTGGCGTCGCTGCCAAATTCAAACACACTACGGTCATTGGCGTATTCTCGGTCAGAATAACGTGCACCAAATTCAATTGACCGCACATATTCAGTCTCTAAGTCATAGCTAAAATCAAGTCGATAGGCATCAGACTCATCTGTATTTTGGAAGGGATAGATCCCGTATTTAGATACTAGCACTCGGCTAATGTCAGAAAATGCATCAGCTTGATTAAACCCAAGATCAGGCAGGTTAAGCCCGTTCAGTAAATAACTAATAGAAATATTCGTGTCGAGTACAGGCTCGTTTTGATTGGCGTCCTCAGCCACTAATGACCACAATAGGCCATTTCTAAAATCATTCTCACCAGAAGAGTGAGATATATCGATATTGACTGCCAATCGATCGTTAATTTGCCAATCCGCATTAACACCGACATTGAATATTTCGTCAAAGTCTTGGTTGTCATCATTCACAAGTTCCACACGCGTAAAACCACTGGCAACGCGATTAACAGTAGCGCCAATGAGATGATTGTCTTGAATGACTGGATTTGCAATCACGGCGTTTGGTGCCTCTAACTTTACTCTAAATCCGCGCGCAAATTCCTCGGAGTCAAACTTGGAATAAAAAACGTCACCTTTTAAAGTAAAGTTGTCTACCGGTGCCCATTCGATTGTTGCAACATAACCGTCACGAGTTTCTTTCCCCCCTTTATGTTGCATCTCAAAGCCTTCGGACATTTGCACGCCTTCGCAGCCAGTACAGTTGTCTTCTGTCAGTGTCTTGTTATAGGCAAGGCCAATAAACTGAGTTGATACGCTAGGCTGAAACAACCTCGCGTAGCCTAAAGCAAGGCCCAAGGTGTTATCTAAAAACTGCCCTTGATATGCAAAACTAATACGATGACCAAATTCGTCTGCATCAGCGACTTCACCCGCCCTATCGTTGTACATGCCACGAATATTGGCATTAAATGTATGCGTATCGTTATTTGATAATGGGCTTGCAGTGGTCAGTTCCACGCTCCCCGCAACACCACCTTCAATTAGTGATGCCTTGGGTGATTTATAGACAGCGCCGCTATATATGAGCTCAGTAGGGTACTGGCTAAAATCAATTGAGCGACTGCCGGTCGTCGATACTTGCTCGCGACCATTAAGTGTCGAGAATACAAAATCTCCCGACAAGCCTCGAATATTAATCTCTGCCGCCTGTCCACCCGTTCTTACCGCGGATATACCTGGCAATCGAGTCAAAGCATCCGCAATAGAAACATCAGGCAAACCACCTAAGTCATCCGCAGATAATTGCTCAGTTACAGTATCACTGAATCGCTTTTGATTGAGCGATTTAATCAGGCTAGTGCTATAGCCCTGAACTTCAATAACTTCAACGTCTTTGTCATTCGCGTTTGCGTCAGACACAACGTTATCTTGCGCGCATAGCATGAAACTGCTTGAAATCAGCCCTACTGTCACCAAGCATGACCGAATTGAATAAGTCACTTTGTTAGGGGAAAATTTTTTCATTAGTGTATCCCATGTATGTGTTAGCCAATCATTGCCTACATCAACGACTTGATTGCTAACTGATTTCATTGCCACATGACAATGATAGTTGTGATGAGTTTGTATGCTTTTTCATCAATTGATTATGAAATGTTACATTCTTGACATTTTTTTTACATTAATGTGCATACGTATTCATTGAATTAAAGGGTGAAAAACTAGAAAGTAGCTAACGCTGAGCATAAGGTGAACCCCTTGTTCTATTTAAAGATTACGCATAAACTGACATGTGAACGCACAATAATTATGTGCAATGTTGACAAGGAGATTGAAATGGAAAACGAAATAGAAGAATTTAAACCGTGGGGCATGGAGCTAAAGGTGTATTTAATGGCGATGCATTTAAGTCAACTTGCTGGTTTTATTATTCCATTCGGCGGGTTAATACTCCCTCTTGTTATGTGGTTAACAAATAAAGAGCACAACCGCGACATAGATAATCACGGCAAAGTAATCGTAAATTGGGTGCTGAGCGCAATCATTTATAGCTTGGTATGCTTTGTGTTAACCTTTATTCTTGTCGGAATTTTTGCATTTATTGTACTCGGCATTTGTGCACTTGTCTTTGCAGTAGTCGGCGCGATTAAAGCGCATGATGGTGTACTGTGGGAATACCCGGTTACGATTAAATTCTTAAAATAATCGACGCGCATAAGCACTGTACGTCAGGCACACTCGCATAATATATTAAGGCTTAAACCGCCTTTGTATAGTTTGCCAAAAATGCGTCATGTGTAGGTAGTTTCGCTATGGGCTCTTGTTTAATATCTCGCAACTGCTTCATCATATTTAACAATTGTGCCTGTGACATTGCGTTCGCAATAGGGTGATAGTCAGTAGGTTCAATGCCCTGTCCTAGCATCACTTGTAACCATGAAGACTCCAAGAAAAGATCATTCTGTTCTCTAAACAATTTACCACTATCCCGAAACAGTTTGATCTTATGCAGTAAACTCTCCGGTACTGACATTTCACGCATTTGTTTCCAAAACCGAGAATCGTCTCGCTCATTCACGTAATAATGCAGGATGATAAAATCTCTGATTTGTTCATATTCTATCTGTGATTGCCGGTTATATTCAGCAGTATTGGCCTCACTCATACCATTATGCGGAAACAGGTGAATCAACCTAGTAATCGCAGATTGAATAAGGTGAATACTTGTACTTTCAAGTGGCTCCAAAAAGCCACTAGATAAGCCAATGGCAACGACATTTTTATGCCACTGTTGTCGTCTGCGGCCGGTCCTAAATTGAATATGTAGGGGATCGCCAAGCGCTTTAGTATCAAGATTGGCAAGCAATAAGTCCTCTGCTTCTTGCTGACTATAAAACTGACTACTATAAACTAATCCATTACCATTACGATGTTGCAGCGGTATACGCCACTGCCAACCGGCTTCATGCGCAATAGCACGAGTATACGGCGCGGTATTTTCATGACGCTCAGAAGGCATTGCTACCGCACGATCACAGGGGAGCCAATGTGTCCAATCTTCATAACCAACGTTATAGTGTCGCTGAATTAATAGGCCTCTAAACCCAGAGCAATCAATAAAAAAATCCCCCTTGACCTGCTTACCATCTTTCAACATTACCCCGGTAATGTCGCCATTTACAGGGTCTTCAATTACGCGTTCTACGATTCCTTCTGTGCGCACTACATTCAATTTTTCGGCATATTTTCGCAAAAAGCGTGCATAAGCAGACGCATCAAAATGATAGGCATGAGGTAATTCGAGGACAGGATCTTTGGCGTTGATTTGCGCAAACTTTCCAGCTTCACAACATAAATAATTTAAATCGTAGTCCCATAAACTATGCTTTTCCCCACATTCTTGTTTAGCCCGTTGCCAAAAATGATGAAAATGACAAAAAGCCATCGAACGACCGGGTGCACCAAAGGTATGATAATAGTCTTCGCCATTCACTCGCCAATTTTCGAAGCGAATAGCTAACTTAATCGTCGCATTAGTCTCTTTAATGAACTCAGCTTCGTTAATACCCAGTACCTGATTCACTAATCTAATAGGTGGTATTGTGGCTTCACCCACACCAACGGTGCCAATATCTTCAGATTCGACTAATTCGATATGAATAGACGGCCCAATCACTTTTTGCAACAAAGCGGCGGTTAACCAACCCGCGGTGCCCCCACCCACAATCACGACTCTTTTAATTGTATTCATTGTTCACCTTTTACCTATTAGACATAAATGACACAAACTAGGTGTAAACACAATGCATAAGGATGGCGCAAAGCCTCTTTCAAACAAATATAAGATCATCACGCTCAAACCCATTGTAAATGAAAAAACTCGCTAACTTTCGTTAGCGAGCAACACAGAGGTACAACCTCACACAATGAATTCAATACATTAAAAGCTGTAATTAAACCCTAATAAGAAATTACGTCCGAATACTTGATACTGAGTAATTTGTCTAGGATCTGCTTCATTCGCCTGAATCGTTTCTTCATCTGTTAGATTTTGACCTTGAAGTGTAATTCGTAAACCTTCAAGCGCATCAATCCCAGACTCACTGAAATCGTACCCAATTTGCGCGTCAACCAATGTAGAACCTTGATCAACCGTTTCAGCTAAAGACAGGCTCAAGCCGCGTACTTCAGTAGCAAAATCATCACGTTTTCTCGCTGAAACACGTGCTTCAAAGCCAGAATTTTCGTAAAATGCCGTCATCTGATAACTTTCTTCAGACAAGCCTGGTACACGTGTACCGTCCTTAAAGTTGCCAGTTAAAAAAGTAGCACTTGCAAATATACCAAACCCTTCAAGTGCGTCGCTCACAATATGAAATGGTAAGCTGGCTTGCAATTCATAGCCACGTACAAAACCTTGCAAACCATCTTCAGGTGAATCAACTAACCCAAGGAAAGTCGCAGGTGTATTACCCTGTGAGTCTTGATGCAATGACGGAATATACACATCTGAGAAATCTTGAACCACTTTTGCCGTTCTGTGCCAGTTAGTTAAATCTTTGAAGAAATAAGACCCAGCCACATAGCCGTCGTCCGCATAATAATACTCATAAGCTAAATCAAACTGATTGGCTTCATATGGCTTAAGAATTGGATTACCGCCACTGCCTGACCATGCGCTACGTTGAGGATCTGTCGTAGAAATCTGTTGGTCATTAAACGCAAAGGTCGCCTGATTATTAGGACGCATATCATCCATACGCGGGCGCGAAATTGTTTTCGATGCACCAAGTCTCACAAATTGCCCCTCTGCGACTTCTAAGCTTAGGTTCAAACTTGGCAATACGTCAGTGTAACTGTCATCACCTTCTACCGGCGCCGCAATAACTAGCCCTTGTGCGTCACTAGTAACGGAGAAACCCGATGACATTTGGTCAGCACTCACCACTTGCAATCCAAAATTACCGCGCAAGTACATATCGCCAATATCAGTACTAATTGTTGCCTTCGCATAAATTGTGGCTAACTCTTCTTTAACGGTATAAGTATCACCTAAGCGATTTGGTTCAACCAGTCCCGCGTCGGTACTTGTGTAAAAACCAGAATTGAATAAAGACAAGCTGTCATAGGCCAATACACCATCAATACCTAAAAACCCTAAATTAGCAACACCTAAGACATTAGGAATTGGTCCTGAATTTGGATAGTCTGGTGATGTCAGGAAAAAGCCATTGTTATCTTTGCTTTTTTCTCTGTCAGAAAACGCGACGCCAAACTCAACATCTGCAATTACACCGTAATCTACCGCCCCAGTAACCTGAAAACGCGCTGTCGTTAAATCTTCTTCAAACAGCGGGTTATTCACAAACCCATCTTGTGCGTCAGACCCTATAAGCGGATGTCCCCATGCTTGCGGGCCAGCCAAGCGAATTAAATTAGGATCTGTTAAATCTGGTCCTGCAATTGTTGGGTGATCGCTATAAACAGCGCCGGTCGACGTCATTGTAAACGCTCTTGGTGTAATAGGTCTGCCTTCAACACCAGCACGGCCAACCCCAGAGTAACTCTCAACATCTTGCAGCTCTTTTTCAACTGAACCAGTAGAAATGTCTAATTCGGCAACCCAAGTATCATTGATTTCATATTCAACGTTTAAGCCCAATGTCGTTAAATCGGCTTCAGTACTTTCGGCATCATTACGTATGACAGAGTGGAAACCTTGAACCGTACCTGCAGTGACAAGACCATTGTCTACTTCTGTGATTGTGTATTCACTCGTCCCCCATTCAGGGCCGCCTTCTTCAAGACCACGTTTAATTTTGTCTTCTTTAAAATCAATGTATAACGCGTCTAATTTTAGGGATAACTTATCTGACGGTTGCCATTGAATTACTGCAGCAAGCGAGTCTCTATCCATTAAAGATGAACGAACAAATGAATCATGCCCACCAAGTATTAAGGTGCCCTCAGGCACAGTTACACCAGCAGCGGCTCTTTCAGGGTTTGCATTCGTATACCCCCAACCTCTAAAGTGCTGTTCTTGACTAGGCGATTCCATTGATGCAAACGTTAATGCGATGCCCAACGTGTCATCATTAATAGAATCCACATAGTTTAGAGAAAACCGATGACCTTCATCATCAAAATCTGGATTAGCTGAATCCAAGCCATTTTTCTCTAACAATCCATTAAATGTAATTGTTCTATCCTTACCTAGCGGATTAATCGTTTGTAAATCTACAGTACCGCCAATGCCTTGTTGCAATAGGCCTGCTTCGGGTGTCTTATAAACCAGTACATTCGATACTATTTCGGACGGGTATAAATCGTATTCGACACCACGGTTATCCCCCATGCCCAACAACTCTCGACCATTTAAACTGGTACCCACATAATTTTCATTAAAACCTCGTACCGACAAACCACTTGTGCGACCGTTGCGGCGCTCACCGGATAAACCAGGTAACCTTGCTAACGACTCTGCAATTGACGTATCTGGTAATTTACCAATATCTTCTGCAGATAGCGCTTCGACAATAGATGTGTTGTCCATCTTTATCGCTTGCGCTCGCATGAGTGAACCGCGAATACCCGACACTTCAATGACTTCAACGTTTAAATTATCCTCACTAGCAGGGGCTTCTTGTGCAATAGCATTTGTTGAAGTAAATGCTAAACCGCTGCTGAGTAGCGCTAGTTTAATTAAATTAGGTTTAAATTGTTTCATCAGAGTGTCCCATGATTTATGTACGGTCAGTCATATTCGCGTACTGTGCTTATTTTTATTGACGGGTGCATACTAATGGCAAGCACATCTGAATGACAAACTTCTGCATACGTATTCACAATATTTTTTAAACATTTATTTAACAATACACACTTTTTTGGATCGCGTATTGATGGCTCAACTTGCTGTATTTAAAAGGATTAATATCACTTAAGGCGCTACATCAACGCCTCCTTTTGAAGGCGTGAAAGTTGGCTGTATTCTGGTATAACGCTTACAAAATTTCACATAATCCATTATCAAAGATGCAAAAATAGGTGAATAAATCAATATGGCGAAATGACAATGTAGGCCGATATAGACAAGATAAACGTATGAACATAAGAAGATGCATTTATCTTGCCTTTCAATGCATTGGTATACAGCAGTGGTATAAAATAAAAAATGACTAAAAGCTTGCGAGTGGAAATTGCCGTATTAGCCTTCTCGTCAATCACTTTTGTAAGTGTATTGACCGTATGGCTATCGATCGCGTCGTTCGATACGCTATATCAAGAGTCTGCTAGTAAGGACTTAAACGGTTTATCTGAAAACTTAGCCGTCGATCTCATTCCATCGGTCGATGAACAAGATGAATTCACCATTTATAGAATATTGTTACGTTTAGGCCAATACGACAATGTTCGCTACGCGGCCGTCTTAGATAACGACAACAATGTTATTAGTTCGTATTTAGGCAGAGTGATTACCAATAGCCACTCAGTTGAAGAAATCATGTCATTACCGCCGGTCAATTATGACGAATATTACGCGTACTCTGAAGGTATGCATCAAATAAATAATAACATTTTGGCGAAGAAACGAATTGGCGATATGCAACTCCCACTCGGTTATCTAATCATTGTAAACGACATATCTGAACCACTCACTAAGAGTAAATACAAGTTATTAGGCTCGGTGATTCCTTGGGCCTTAATCACGATGATTTTCGCAATTTTGATTATTTTAGGTTTTCAACATAAAGCCTTATTGCCCCTTGTCCGTCTGAATAGCTTCATGCGGAAAATAAGAGAAACAAATGACTATAGCCTCGTCGCTGAGCTAAAAGGTAAACAGGAAGTACGAGACCTTACCCAAGGTCTAAACAGTATGTTGGAAGCAATAAACATAGAGGTAGACAAAAACAAGCAAAAAAATAGATTGTTGCTCACGCAACAAAAAACCATGGAAAAACTTGCCAACTACGACAGTTTAACAGAGCTACCCAATAGACAGTTTTTTATGCAAAAACTTAACGCCTCTCTAGAACAGGCAAAAATCTATCGCACTGACATCATTTTATTCTTTTTCGACCTCGATGGCTTTAAGCAGGTCAATGACTCGTTTGGACATGAAATTGGGGATAAGCTACTCCAAAATATTGCAGAAAAAATAGTCAGTTTTGTAGATAACAACGCAAACGTGGCTAGGTTAGGCGGGGATGAATTCTTAATTTCTTTTGAAGAAACATTCAACGTTGAACAAATTGAAATAAAGGCACAAAAATTCATTTCACACCTATCTACTCCAATGAATATTGATAACTGGAAGGTACAGGTTGGTACTAGCCTAGGCATCGCAAACGCTAAATCAGCCAATTACAAAATATCTCAACTTATCACCAATGCCGACGTCGCGATGTATCAAGCAAAAGCTTCCGGCAGAAATACTCACCTTATCTTCTCACCAGCAATGATAGAAACAAGCAGAAGAAAGCTCAATATAGCCAACAACATTAATGATGGGATTAAGGAAAATGAATTTAGCCTACGTTATCAACCTAAAGTAAATAGCTTGAGTGAAGTGGTTGGATATGAAGCCCTTGCGCGTTGGGATAACAAAAAGCTTGGAAACGTTTCTCCAGCTGAATTCATTCCAGTGGCGGAGCAAAGTGGCAAGATCTCAGCAATTACATACTGGTTAGTACATCAAGTCATACAAGACATGCAGCAAATACTGGACATTAATAGAAAAATAAAAGTATCGCTGAATTTATCTGCACATGACTTAAAGGACACCTCACTGGTCACCTTAGTTGGTAAACTACTCGAAAAACACAATATAAACCCTATGAATCTGCAGTTCGAAATTACTGAATCTGCATATCTGGAAAATTTCGAACTGGCCAACCAATTCATATCACGTATAAAAGAAATGGGTTGCTCTATTGCATTGGATGATTTCGGCACGGGTTATTCTTCGTTGAGCTATTTAACAAAAATAGACATTGATACACTAAAAGTAGACAAGCAATTTATTGACAATATTTGCGTGTCAGAACGCAACGCCATTATCACTAACATCATCGTGGATATGGCAAACGCGTTAAATCTGGAGGTGTGTGTTGAAGGCGTTGAAACGCTAGAACAAAGTGATCTCTTAGCAGGGTTTGGTTGCCATACACTACAAGGTTACTATTTTGGCAAACCTGAACCGCTAAATTCGGTGCTTACCGCCTTACAGAAATAATCTATTTATTCAGTAGAATAGATGACAGTTAAGCCATCAGGTATATCCATAGTTGATGGCAAATACGTAATTGTGCCCTCATTATTTTGCACGTATGCTAACAAAGAATCTACGCTATCAAACTCTTGAGGGGGTTTATTACGTCCACTAAAGCGCATTTGCGCCCAGTAAGACTGTATTCTGGATTCAGTCAATCCGACAATTTTAGTATTAAATAGAAAACGGACTGGGCTTTTGGGCGACAAGGCGACAGGCAGTAGCGGAATACTACTATTATTCCCCATAAAAATATCTCGTACTTGCCTTTTTTCTATGTCGATTGGTGCACTCTTTGTATTTGCAACAATAATAAGCGTGCTGTCATCAGCGTTTGTATTAAAACAAATGATTGAAAATAAAAACAATAGCGTCACGCTTTTCATCAGTACACCCACTCAAGGCCAATTTGATAGAGCCTTGCCTTTCGGTCAAAAGAGTTTGTACTAATGTCAGTGAAAAATGCGTCTTCACCCGGCTCGCCATTTAAAAAGCTGACTTCTACTTTTGCGGCAACATTGTGCATAAAATCATAACGAAGACCCACTGAAATCGATTTGAGAGAATCAACCAACAAGTTATCGATAAAATTGTCATAACCAAACGACAACGCATCTAACTGAGGGTTTACACCTTTAGGGATAAAGTTTTGTGCTGCTTTTACAGTTGCATTCGACCCTGCATAGGTCACATGTGTTTGAATGCCATCAAAATTGTAACCGACGCTAAGGTAGTAACTGTCTACATTAGGCACCGTTAATACATCAGAACGAATACTTATCCATTCTGCAGCCCAAAAATAATCTAATGAATCATAGTTTACGCCTAATTGATAACCTCTCGCGGTACCATCAAAACTAAGTGAATTTGCGTTATCTTGAAACCCTGCAGCTGACAATATTGCAGAAAACTCTTTAATTTCTGGAATGTCAGCGTCAAATTTAGATGACTGCATATAAGACGCTCTGAAGCCTAAGTTGCCGTAGTTTGCAGTAGCAAGTAGACCGACAATTTCTTCAACATCTAGTCGAATATCACGACCTCTAAATGAATACTCATCGTCATGTATCCCGAAATAAGCCTCTAGCTCAATGTGAGTCTGTTTATAGTCAAAATGATAAGTAGAGGACACGCCTTCATAATTAGAGAAAAAATATGAGCTATATACTTGTTGAGGTGGCGAAATCCAAGGGTACGCAAAACCGACGTCAATCACGTCGCTGTAACGAAAAAACGGCGTTCTCATTTTACCGGCTTTAAAACGCCACGATACATTGGGTTTATAGCTAAGATATAACCATTCAGCCCCAGATTGTCGTTCGTCTCCAGAATGCGCTAATAATTGTGCGGACACTGTGAGTGTGTCAGATATTGAAAAATCACCTTGAACAGCAATAAGAGATTGTTGAGAAAAACTGACTTCATCGTCGTAGCCTTCGTACCTTGCTTCATCAGTGTCGAGGTAACCGCCCACAATGCGTCCAAACGCAGAAAACTCGGCAAACTCAGATGCTGTTGCAGGTAGGTGAAAAAAAACTAGTCCAGACAAAATAGCTGATATTAACGTTTTTTTTAGCTGCAAAAACTCGTTTCCATAATCTTTTAAATTACAAAAAAGTATAGCATTCGCTGTGAAGTATGCTTGGATTGAATTGGGGTTTTACGTATATATTTTTATACAAATGTATATTGAATGACTGCTTAGTTCCGCTAACTTAACAATTGCGACATCCCATATGATCCTTACTAACGTAAGCACAGACACCATTAGAACAACAGGCAATAAAAAACCCGGTAAAACAACCGGGTTTTTATGTGTGCAAATGAGTATAAGTAAAAATACTTACCAGCCAGTGATTTCTCGTAGGCCTTTACCAATTTCAGCTAAAGAGCGCACCGTTTTTACACCGGCGTCTTCAAGCGCTTTAAATTTATCATCGGCGGTTCCTTTACCACCAGAGATAATTGCACCTGCATGACCCATGCGCTTGCCCGGAGGCGCCGTAACACCAGCGATATAAGATACAACAGGCTTTGTAACATTAGCTTTAATGTATTCAGCAGCTTCTTCTTCAGCAGTTCCGCCGATTTCACCAATCATTACGATAGCTTCAGTTTCAGGGTCTTTTTCGAACAATTCAAGAATGTCGATAAAGTTAGAGCCTGGGATTGGGTCACCACCAATGCCGACACAACTCGATTGACCAAAACCTTCGTCAGTGGTTTGCTTAACCGCTTCGTAAGTCAAAGTACCAGAGCGTGATACAATCCCAACTTTACCTTTCTTATGAATGTGACCTGGCATAATACCAATTTTACATTCGTCAGGTGTAATAACGCCCGGGCAGTTAGGACCAATCATACGCACGCCTTTTTTGCTTACGTATTCTTTGCAATAAAGCATATCGATTGTAGGTATACCTTCAGTAATACAAACAATCAATTCAATACCTGCGTCTGCTGCTTCAATGATTGAATCTTTACAAAATGGTGCTGGGACATAAATCACGGTTGCCGTTGCGCCAGTTGCTGCAACTGCGTCTTTTACCGTATCAAATACCGGTAAACCTAAATGCTCAGTGCCACCTTTCCCTGGTGTTACACCACCAACCATTTTTGTGCCGTAAGCGATTGCTTGCTCTGAGTGGAAAGTACCTTGACCACCTGTAAAGCCTTGGCAGATAACTTTAGTGTCTTTATTAATTAAAACTGACATTATTTGCCCTCCGCAGCTGCAACAACTTTCTCAGCAGCATCCGTTAAAGATTCTGCTGCAATGATATCTAAATCTGAACCAGCCAATACTTCACGGCCAAGATCAGCGTTAGTACCTTCAAGACGTACAACAACTGGTACGTTAACACCGACTTCTTTGACTGCACCAATGATACCTTCTGCAATCATGTCACAACGGACAATACCGCCGAAAATATTCACCAATACAGCTTTTACGTTGTCGTCAGACAGAATGATTTTAAATGCTTCTGCAACACGCTCTTTAGTTGCACCGCCACCTACATCTAGGAAGTTAGCAGGTTTGCCGCCATGTAGGTTTACAATGTCCATTGTACCCATCGCAAGGCCTGCGCCGTTAACCATACAGCCAACGTTTCCGTCTAGTGCAACATAGTTAAGTTCAAACTGCGCAGCATGCGCTTCACGCGCATCTTCTTGTGATGGATCGTGCATCTCGCGTACTTTTGCTTGACGGTATAGCGCGTTACTATCAACACCTAATTTTGCATCAAGACAATGCAAGTTTCCGTCGTCTTTGATTACCAAAGGGTTCACTTCGATAAGTGCAATGTCTAAATCTTCAAACATCTTAGCAAGGCCTAAGAAGATTTGAGTAAATTGCTTCACTTGAACCCCTTTAAGGCCAAGTTTGAATGCAATTTCACGCGCTTGGAAAGGCTGAGCACCCACAAGTGGATCAATTTCAGCTTTCAAGATTTTTTCAGGGGTTTCTTCTGCAACTTTCTCAATCTCAACACCGCCTTCAGTAGAGGCCATGAATACAATTTTACGAGAAGTACGGTCAACAACTGCACCTAAGTACAGCTCTTGAGCGATGTCTGTACACGACTCAACAAGAATTTTAGTTACTGGTTGCCCATCCGCATCAGTTTGGTAAGTAACAAGGTTTTTACCTAGCCAATTTTCAGCAAATGCTTTAATGTCATCTTTGTTTTTAAGTAACTTAACACCGCCAGCTTTACCACGGCCGCCCGCGTGTACTTGACACTTAACAACCCATTCGTCGCCGCCAATGCGGTCTGCAGCTTCTACAGCTGCTTCTGGAGTATCAGCAGCATATCCGTCAGATACCGGCAAGCCGTACTCTTTGAATAACTGTTTACCCTGATATTCATGCAAATTCATGGTGATTTATCCGATCTTTTAGAGTGATAGACTAGGGATCTAGTCTGGTTAAGGGACGTCGAAATCGCCGTTGACTTCGACGCAATTTTGTTTAAATAAGGAAGCTGATTGCTTCCTTATTTATTTATCAAACATCCAACAATAGGCGTGTTGGATCTTC
This sequence comes from Agaribacter marinus, assembly GCF_030160655.1. GTDB lineage: Bacteria > Pseudomonadota > Gammaproteobacteria > Enterobacterales > Alteromonadaceae > Glaciecola > Glaciecola marina. The sequence continues at coordinate 159,679 of NZ_BSOT01000005.1, read as the reverse complement.
GAGCATTTCTTTCACGGTTACAAGGAATCCAACCGATTCTTTACCATCAACGATTCGATGATCATAAGACAATGCCAAATACATCATTGGAAGAATCTCTATCTTACCATCAACGACCATCGCACGCTCTTGAATTTTGTGCATACCTAATATAGCACTTTGCGGTGGATTAATGATCGGCGTCGACATAAGCGAACCAAACACACCACCATTAGTGATTGTAAAGTTTCCGCCTTGTAGCTCATCTAACGACAATTTGCCGTCTCGGCCTTTAAGCGCAAGCGCTTTAATGCTTTTCTCAACTCCTGCCATGCCCAACGCATCACAGTCTTTCAACACTGGTGTCACCAAACCTCTCGGCGTAGACACTGCAATTGAGATATCGAAATAGTTATGATAACAAATGTCATCACCGTCAATAGATGCATTTACATCTGGGAAGCGCTTAAGGGCTTCAGTTACGGCTTTCACATAAAAAGACATAAAACCAAGGCGAATGCCATGGCGCTTTTCAAAGCTCTCTTGATATTGCTTACGCAAATCCATGATGGGCTTCATGTTAACTTCATTGAATGTCGTCAGCATTGCCGTTGAGTTTTTCGCTTCTAGTAGACGATTAGCAATGGTCTTACGAAGACGCGTCATTGGCACGCGTTTTTCAGTACGTTCGCCTGCTGCAACACTTGGAATGTCATCAGTGCTCGCGCTAGGCACACTTGCAGATGCTTTAGGTGCTGCTTTAAGGTGTTTTTCGACATCTTCTTTCGTTATGCGACCACCTTTGCCGGTACCTTTAACAGATGCAGGATCGATGTCTTTTTCAGCAAGTAAACGTCTAACAGATGGAGACAATGCGTCTTCATCACCAGATTCATCCGCGGCAGACGCCGATGCACTCGCTGGTGCACCGGCGCTTGCGCCTTCTACAAATTTTGCAATAAGCTCTTCAGCGGTAACCGTCGCACCTTCTTCCGCTAAGATAGCGCTAAGTGAGCCATCAGCTGGCGCAACCACTTCCAATACTACTTTATCGGTTTCAATATCGACTAAATTTTGATCACGACTAACTTGCTCTCCTACCTGAACATGCCATGTCGCGATCGTCGCATCAGCAACCGACTCTGGCAGTACTGGTACATTAATTTCAGATTCTTTACCTGAAGCGGCTGGTGCGCTGCTTTTTGCCGCGGCTGGCGCAGGTTCTGAGGTACTAGCAGCTCCAGCTTCATCAATGCTGCCTATTACTTGTTCGCCAAGTACAGTGGCGCCGTCTTCAAATAAAATATCGCCAACAACGCCGTCAGCAGGAGAAACAACCTCTAAAACTACTTTATCTGTTTCAATATCAACAAGGTTTTGGTCGCGCGTCACTTTATCACCGGCTTTAACGTGCCATGTAGCAATTGTCGCATCTGCGACAGACTCAGGTAATACTGGAACTTTAATCTCATGTGCCATCGGCTTTTCCTATTTAATCGTGAGTGCGTCTTCGACCAACGCTTTCTGTTGTTGACTGTGAATTGCGGCGTAACCCACTGCTGGTGAAGCAGAGGCATCACGTCCTGCATATACTAATTTTGCACCTGTTGGGATAGACTCCCAAAAGTGATGCTGGCTGCAATACCAAGCACCTTGGTTTTGCGGCTCTTCTTGACACCATACCCAGTCTGTTACATGACTGTAAGGGGCAAAAATTTCATTTATTTCTTTTTGTGGGAATGGATACAACTGCTCAATACGAATAATCGCAACATCCGTTTGTTCATTCTTACGACGTTCTTCTAACAAGTCGTAATAGACTTTACCAGAACACATCACCACACGTTTAACTTTACTCGCGTCCAAATCATCTACTTCTTCGATGACATTGTGGAACACACCGCTTGCTATCTCGTCTATAGAGCTTACGGCTAGCGGATGTCTAAGCAATGATTTTGGCGACATAACAATTAGTGGACGACGCATAGGTCTCACCATTTGTCTGCGTAGCATTGCATATACTTGCGCAGGCGTAGATGGAACACAAACTTGCCAGTTATGATCAGCACACATCTGCAAGAAGCGCTCAAGTCGAGCAGAACTATGCTCAGGCCCTTGCCCTTCATAACCATGAGGAAGCAATACAACGAGGCCACATAAACGCCCCCATTTTGCTTCACCCGACGATAAAAACTGGTCAAACACCACTTGTGCACCATTGGCAAAATCGCCAAACTGCGCTTCCCATATGGTTAGTGTAGATGGCTCAGCTGTAGCGAACCCATATTCAAACGCCATTACTGCTTCTTCAGACAATACCGAGTCATATATTTCTAGACTCCCTTGGTCATCAGAAATATGTTGCAAAGGTATCAACGTTGATGCGTCATCTTGATTGTGTAACACAGCATGTCTATGGAAGAAGGTACCACGACCAGAGTCTTGCCCTGTGATACGAATATCTATGCCTTCAGCAAGCATTGACGCATACGCTAAGTTTTCTGCCATGCCCCAATCTAACAAACGTTCACCGTTCATCATCAACTTTCGATCGTTGTAAAGTTTATTTACACGCGATTGCAATCGATACTTTTCAGGGACATTGGTAATCGCATTTCCTAAGCTGACTATCGTCTCACTAGACAATGCGCCGTCATATTCAACATCCCAATCATGCCCAATAAAAGGACTCCAATCGACAGAATGCTCTGTCATTGGACGCCATTCCTCAACCACACAGGCACCGTGATCCAACGCGGCTCGATATTCGGTCACCAGTTTATCTACATCATGTTGCTCAATACTGCCTTCGGCAATTAATTGATCTGCATACACTTGACGTGGCACAGGATGTTTTTTGATTTTTTGATACATAAGCGGCTGAGTTGCATTCGGCTCATCAGCCTCGTTGTGACCATGGCGTCTGTAACACACCAGGTCAATAACCACATCACGCTTAAACTTATTTCTATAATCAAGGGCAAGCTTAGTCACAAACATTACTGCTTCTGGGTCATCAGCATTGACATGGAAAATCGGCGCCTGAACCATTTTTGCAATATCAGTACAATATTGTGTTGATCGTGTATCTTCAGTTTTCGACGTCGTAAAGCCCACTTGGTTGTTCACGACAATGCGCACCGTACCACCGACTGAGAACCCACGAGTCTGTGACATATTGAATGTTTCTTGTACAACGCCCTGCCCGGCAATCGCTGAATCACCATGAATTGTAATAGGTAATACCATCGAACCGTCTTTACAACCGCGACGAGCGAGTCTTGCTCTTACAGAACCAATAACTACTGGGTTTACAATTTCTAAGTGGGATGGGTTAAACGCCAATGCAAGGTGAACATCCCCTGCCGGCGTAGCAAAATCAGACGAATAACCTGCATGATATTTTACGTCACCCGCACCCAAAGAATCGTCATGCTTACCAGAAAATTCATCAAATAATACGGAAGGATTTTTACCCAATACATTAACTAATACATTTAGTCGACCACGGTGGGCCATGCCCATAACAACTTCTTTAGCGCCTGCAACACCGGCTTCGCTAATGAGCGTTTTCAGCATTGGAATAAGTGAGTCCCCACCTTCCAGTGAAAAACGTTTGGCTCCAGTAAACTTTGACCCAAGGTATTTTTCCATACCGTCAGCGGCAATCAGCCCTTTAAGGATCTTAATTTTGTCATCACGTTCCACGACCGGCTTCGCTTCTACCGATTCGATGCGATGTTGTAACCAGCGCTTTTGTTCTGTATCGGTAATGTGCATGTACTCAGCACCGATAGAACCGCAATACGTACGATTTAATGATTTAAACAAATCACCGAGTTTAAGCTTTTCAGCGTCAACTGCATAGGAGCCCAAATTGAACATTGTGTCAAAATCGGCTTCACTAAGATTATGGTGCGAAAGCTCTAGATCTCTAACACGCTCTTGCTGCCACAATCCTAATGGATCAAGGTTCGCATGCTGATGACCTCTGAACCTGAAGGCGTTTATTAGCTGGAGTACTTTAACTTGGCGCTCATCAGAGGGTGCATCACTCGATGTCATACTACCATTACCTGCACGTGCAAGCGGGCCTAGCGCGGCCATCTTCTTAAAGTCTTCGCGAATATTTGAATGTTTGGTTTCTACGGCAACACCTTCGACTTTCGGGAGGTCGTCAAAAATTAATCGCCAATTTTCTGGTACATTTTGAGGGTTATCAAGATAAGCTTCGTACAACTCTTCAACGTAAGCAGCATTTCCGCCTGCCATATGAGAAGAATCCCACCACGCTTTCATCGCGCCATTTTGCATCATTTAGCCTTGATCTTTGTTGATTACTGTATTGTATTCTAAGTAGTTTTTTTTTTAAATCATCCACTGCCATATCGGCAGCTTTTTTTTACACTTTATTCAGAAATTTGACAAAAAAATAGCCGTCCACAAATGGACAGCTATTTTTTACGTCTATTAACTAAAAAAGTCGTCGGTGTTTTTCAATTACATTGCTCTTTGTAATAACATTGATTTTATTTGACCTATGGCTTTTGTCGGATTTAGCCCTTTAGGACAAACACTCACACAATTCATGATACTGTGACAACGAAATACACTAAACGCATCATCTAAATCACCTAAACGCTCATCAGTTGCAGTGTCTCGACTATCAATTAAGAATCTGTATGCATGAAGCAAACCTGCTGGGCCGACAAATTTGTCTGGATTCCACCAGAACGACGGACAAGAAGTTGAGCAACAAGCACACAAAATACATTCATAAAGCCCATCCAACTTTGCACGTTCTTCAGGCGATTGTAAATGTTCTCTAGCAGGTGGCTGTTTAGCATCATTAATAAGAAACGGCTTAATCTTCTCATATTGCGTGTAAAACTGGGTCATATCTACGACAAGATCTCGTACCACAGGTAACCCAGGTAACGGTCTCACAACAATTTTACCACCACCTAAGGCAGATAAAGGCGTAATACATGCGAGGCCATTTTTACCATTCATGTTTACACCATCCGACCCGCAAACACCTTCGCGGCATGAGCGTCTAAATGATAATGTGGGATCTTGCTCTTTTAACGCAAGTAAAGCGTCCAACACCATCATATCTTGCCCTTCTTCCACTTCTAAAGTGTAGTCTTGCATATGAGGTGCGTCATCAACGTCAGGATTATAACGATAGATAGAAAAGGTTAATTGCATAATCAATACTCCTCTTAGTATGTACGCGCTTTAGGAGGGAATGCCTCTCTAATCTTCGGCGACATATTGACATCGCGTTTAAGCATTGTTTCTGTTTCAGGTACGTAAACAGAATGGCATAACCAATTGTCGTCATCCCTTTCAGTGAAATCAAATCGACTATGTGCGCCACGACTTTCAGTTCTAAAGTTAGCGGCTACGGCAGTACTGTATGCAGTCTCCATTAAGTTATCTAACTCTAAGCACTCAATTCTTTGTGTATTAAAATCGCTACTCTTATCATCTAAGCGCGCATGCTTAATACGTTCTCTGATTTCGGCCAACTCTTTAAGACCTTGAGCCATTGCATCACCTTCTCTAAATACTGAGAAGTTCAGCTGCATACATTGCTGCATATCTTTCTTAATTTGCACCGGGTCTTCACCTTTACCTATTTCAGACGATTCCCAACGGTTAAATCTAGACATAGCGGCATCTAAGTCAGATGCAGACGCATCTGACTTAACGTCAATGTCATCAATGCTATTACCTAAATGCAAGCCTGTTGCACGGCCAAATACAACCAAATCAAGTAACGAGTTACCGCCTAATCGGTTTGCGCCATGAACAGACACACAAGCAATTTCACCACAAGCAAATAAGCCATCAAGCGGTTTTTCATTACCTTCAGAATCAATCGAGATAACCTGACCATCAACATTCGTTGGAATACCGCCCATCATGTAATGGCAAGTAGGAATTACTGGAATAGGCTCTTTAACAGGATCAACGTGCGCAAATGTTCTAGAAAGTTCCAAAATACCCGGTAAGCGTGACTCAAGTACGTCTTTACCTAAATGATCCAATTTCAATTTAATGTGTGTACCCCAAGGGCCTTCACAACCGCGACCTTCACGAATTTCAGTCATCATTGAGCGCGCAACAACATCACGTCCAGCAAGATCTTTTGCGTTCGGCGCATAACGCTCCATGAAACGTTCACCGTCTTTGTTAAGTAAATACCCGCCCTCACCACGACAACCTTCCGTCACTAATGTACCTGCACCTGCTATGCCGGTTGGGTGGAACTGCCACATTTCCATGTCTTGCACTGGTGCACCTGCACGCAATGCCATACCAACACCATCACCCGTATTGATGTGGGCGTTAGTCGTAGAAGCGTATATACGCCCGGCGCCGCCAGTCGCTAACACAACTGCTTTCGATTTAAAATAAACGACTTCGCCAGTCTCGATGTCAATAGCCGTACAACCAACCACTTGCCCTTGCTGGTTTTTTACCAAGTCCAAGGCATACCATTCGCTGAATACGGTCGTTTTATTCTTAACATTTTGCTGGTAGAGCAAGTGCAAAAGAGCATGACCTGTTCTATCTGCAGCGGCGGCTGTTCGTGCAGCTTGTTCGCCACCAAAGTTTTTTGACTGCCCACCAAATGGACGTTGATAAACTTTTCCATTTTCGAAACGTGAAAACGGTAAGCCCATATTTTCCATCTCAATGATGGCTTCAGGGCCGGTTTTACACATATATTCAATTGCTTCTTGATCGCCAATGTAATCAGACCCTTTAACGGTATCATACATGTGCCATTCCCAATTATCTTCGTGGCTGTTGCCAAGCGCAACAGTAATACCACCTTGCGCAGATACAGTATGTGAACGCGTTGGAAATACTTTGGATAACAAGGCGCATGTTTTGCCTGATTGAGAAATTTGCAAGGCCGCTCGCATACCTGCGCCGCCCGCGCCGATGACTACTGCATCAAATTCATGTACTGGTAATGTCATTCTATACACCCCACAAAACAAATAGACCAACCGCAACATAAGAAAACGCGATTAGGTTTAAAACATACTGAAGAATCATACGTAAGCGAGGTGGCTTCACATAATCGGTTAGCACTTGCCACATACCAATTCTTACATGCATCAAAATTGATACTAACGCGGCAAACGTAAAGGCCTTCATGTAAACAGAAGAAAATACTGCTTTCCATTCTTCGTAGCTAGAAAAGGAGTGGCAAACAAATACGTACGTCATATACAGCGTGAACGCCAAGATAATTAATGCCGTCGCTCTAAGTGTCACATAATCTTGAATACCGTTGCGCTTGATACCTGCTTGGTTAGTTACCATATTGCAACCCCCATCACTACTGTTAAGACAATCCAAATACCCATTGCAACGTTTGCACTAGTGGTGCCAGAAGACAACTCTTCCCAATGCCCCATGTCCATTATCACGTGACGGATGCCACCAATGATATGAAAAGCCAACGCTGACAAGGTGCCAATTATGATTAATTTACCAAATACGCCCTGCATAACATCTTGAACAAGCAAAAATCCGCTCTCAGACGATAATGACGTCGCCCATGCCCAAAGTATAAAAAGAAATGCAAAAAACATGGCAACACCGGTGATACGGTGCAAGATGGAAGCTCTGCCGGCAGCAGGGAGCTTTATCGTAGTTAAGTCTAGATTTACTGGTCTTTGTTTTTTCACAATAAAAAGCCTGTGGTTGGATCTGCGAATACAATACGTAAAAACAGTGTGAGTATTCAAACTAAGCTACTATTTACTGACTATTCAGCAAATAAATATGTTGATCAAATGTGAAATTAATGTTTATTTTATTAACACAAATAACCCTTACTTTTCAGTGGGTTCGAAATATACCAACCCCACCCCCATATATCAATGAAATGTTACAAGATTAGTCACCGTGCGGAAGAGCAAGGTGTAAACTCACATATCCATATATTTTATTAAGAATAAATATCAAACAGAAATGCATTTAAATTGACTTCCTCTATCAATACCAGTAAAAATATTGGCACTTTTCCCCACCGATGCGAACAATTTGGCAGTAAAACTGAACGAATTACGCACATTTTCCGTTTAATCGGATTCCATACAATTAGGAGAGTAATGCATGTCAAACGATACTGCCAAGCTGATAGCCGGCGACATTGAAGTAGAGTTTCCAATTTTACAAGGCTCTGAAGGTCACCCTGTGATTGATGTAAGAAGTCTTGGCGCAAAAGGTTACTTTACTTTTGACCCAGGCTTCATGGCGACAGGATCATGTGAATCTGCAATTACATTTATTGACGGTGCTAAAGGTATATTGTTACACCGTGGTTTTTCTATCGAAGATCTCGCTAGAGATGCAGATTACTTAGAGGTCTGCCACATGTTATTGCATGGAGATGCACCAACTTCTGAGCAATACAAAGAATTTAAGGAAACCATTACACGCCACACTATGGTGCATGAGCAAATAAACATGTTCTTCCATGGCTTTAGAAACGACGCTCATCCAATGGCCATGCTGTGCGGCACTGTTGGTGCACTATCATCGTTTTATCACAGTGACCTAGATGTGTCGAACCCAGAGCAACGTAAGCGCTCTGCACACCGCTTAATTGCGAAAATGCCGACCCTCGTTGCCATGTGTTATAAATACAATGTTGGTCAGCCGTTTGTGTATCCACGCAACGACCTTAGCTACGCAGCTAACTTCTTGAACATGATGTTTTCTGTTCCCGCCGAAGAATATAAAATAAGTCCAGCGGTAGAACGTGCAATGGACCGTATTTTTACACTTCATGCCGACCACGAACAAAATGCTTCAACGTCTACTGTTCGTTTAGCAGGTTCTTCAGGCGCTAATCCATATGCTTGTATTGCCGCTGGCGTGGCGTCTTTGTGGGGGCCTGCGCATGGTGGCGCAAATGAAGCATGTTTGACGATGCTTGAAGAGATTGGCTCTGTTGATCGTATTCCGGAGTTTATCGCGCGAGCAAAAGATAAGAACGACCCATTCCGCCTAATGGGCTTTGGACATAGGGTTTACAAAAACTATGACCCTCGCGCAACAGTAATGAGAGAAAGTTGTCACGAAGTACTCGAAGAGCTTCAAGTAGATAACCCCTTACTAGAAGTGGCAATGGAGCTTGAACGCATTGCATTAAGTGACCCATATTTTGCAGAGAAGAAGCTTTTCCCAAATGTGGATTTTTACTCAGGCATCGTGTTAAGCGCAATCGGTATTCCAACTAATATGTTTACTTGTATATTTGCGTTGGCACGTACCGTCGGCTGGATTTCTCATTGGCACGAAATGATGAGCCAACCTGGTCAAAAGATTGGTCGCCCTCGTCAGCTATACACTGGCGAAAGCAAAAGAGATTATGCGCCAATCGAAAAGTAGGCGGTAAAAAATATATCAAATGGCGCGAATTTCGCGCCATTTTTGTATCTGGAGGAAATCAAATGCCATTCGCAGCAAAAATCTTAGCTTATTTGGGCTTATTACCGTTTGTTGGTATTCCCGTACTTATTTTTATCGAACAATTGTCACCTTATTCTGGTTTTCTATATTTTGTAAAGTACTCAGCGATTATATTGTCATTCTTCGGTGGAATTCATTGGTTAGATGCGCTTCAAAATAAACGAGCTAATCACCAATTATTTGCGTCAATGCTGCCGAGTATAATTGCTTGGCTAGCGCTAATTTTTCTTGATGGCAACATATTGTTAGGCATCCTTTCAATAAGTTACATTGGCGTACTAATGTACGACAAATACACACTTCAATTAGGTAGAGATATTATTGTCGAATACACATTTTTGAGAGTCGTGTTAACAAGTGTCGTCGTTGTATGTCATTTACTTATGGCCAACATTTAACAATCCAATCTTATGTGTAAATTTACCAAATCTGCATAAAAATCAAATAATTCATCTTTTTATATCATATTAACAGGTGAATTATGTGTTGTTTATGTTAAATTATATAACGATAAAACAATATTAGTTAAAACTGGCGTTAACATTTTATAAATATATCGTTATAGAACGTTAATCTAAAGCTTAACTAATTGAGCACTTATGTATCATTTGACGTAAATAGATAGCGAACTAATGCTGTTAAAAAGGTGTAGGTAATGAAATACAAATATAGAAAATTGGGCTTCTTGTTAAGTGGCTTAACGCTTGCTGTGCTTGCAGGTTGTGGCGGCGGTAAAGAAGAAAGCAACGCGACTGACAGTGCTAGCAATGAGCGAATGCTTTTTGACTTTGAAAACGGTCAAGTCGACAGCGCAGTGCAGTTAGAGCATGGTGTCGGTGAAGTCATCTCAGAAGGCAACAATAAAAAGTATTCTATTACCTTAAACTCGACTGACAACTATAAGGCTGCCTTTAAATTTAAGCCATCAGAACCTTGGGACTGGAGCAAAGAAGGTGATTTTGCTTTTGCTGTAGATATCGAAAACCCTAAAGACAAATCTATCTTTTTTTACGTTACCGCCACCGACGCTAGCGGCAAAACTCACAACCGTAGCTTATCCATCGCCGAAAATAGTAGTGGCACCTATTACTTAGAGCTTGCCGGCCAGGATTTAGACGTTGAAACCGGTCTTCGCTCAAATCCTAAAAGTTGGATCACTGACTATACCCCTATCATTTGGCGCTGGGGCGTTAAAAAAATTGACCTAGAAAATATCGCAAGCATTGAGTTTAAATTGCTTGGTGTGCTTGAAGACAAGCATGTCATTATAGACAACGCGCGTATTATTAAGCCAGAAGCAGTAGATGAAAACTACCTAGTTGGCCTAGTGGATGAATTTGGTCAAAATGCAAAAATGGACTTTGTTGGTAAGGTAGACAACCTTGAAGACCTAATAAAAGTGTCTGCTGAAGAACAAAGCCAATTACGTAAGACGCCATTGGACGGCAGATCTAAATTCAATGGTTGGGCAGATGGCCCCAAACTAGAAGGTACAGGCTATTTCTCAACGGCAAAAGTAGATGGTAAGTGGTGGTTAGTTGACCCAGAAGGGTATCTGTTTTTCTCAAATGGTATTGCCAACGTGAGAATGGCAAATACATCAACGATGACCGGTTACGATTTTGACAGTTCATTAATAAGACAACGCGATGCAAATGATAAAACGCCTGAAGATTCGATTGGGTTAAATCAAGTATCTAAAGCAGCCGTGCCTACACGCCATGCCACATCTGAGCTCCGTGCAAACATGTTTGAGTGGTTACCAAGCTATGACGACGAGCTAGGTTTACACTTTGGCTATCGCCGCGAAACCTTCATGGGTGCACTTGAAAAAGGCGAAACCTATAGCTTTTATCAAGCTAATTTGGCACGTAAGTATCAAAGCAACGATCCTGAAGTATTTATGGAGAAGTGGCGTACTACCACCGTCGATAGAATGCTTACATGGGGCTTTACGTCATTCGGAAATTGGGTAGACCCGTCGTACTACCAAATGGATCGATTTCCTTATTTTGCGAACGGTTGGATAATTGGTGACTTTAAAACGCTAAGCAGTGGTAATGATTTATGGAGTGCCCTGCCCGATGTTTTCGATCCAGTATTTAAAGAAAGAGCCTTAGCTACAGCTGAACAAATTGGCAAAGAAGTGCAAAACAACCCGTGGTGTGTAGGTGTATTTGTGGATAATGAAAAAAGTTGGGGCATGGAAAACCCTACCTCTAGTGAAATTAACGTAAAAGCGGTGTATGGCATTGCGATTAACGCATTGAGTTTAGATGCTAGCAAAAGCCCAACGAAAACCGTTTACATGAATATACTAAAAGAAAAGTATGACTCAATAGAGGCGGTTAACGCGAGTTGGAACACATCTATCGAATCATGGGATTCATTGGCATCGGGCGTGGTACTGGAAGCGTTTAATGAAGCGCTTACCGAAGATTTATCTCACTTGTTGTATGTTTATGCAGAGCAATACTTCGACGTAGTGAAAAATGCTGTTAAAAAGTATTTGCCTAATCACATGTACATGGGGGCGCGTTTCGCCGATTGGGGCATGACGCCAGAAGTACGTGCAGCGGCCGCTAAACATGTAGACGTAATGAGCTACAACTATTACAAAGAAGGCATTAGTGACAACTTTTGGCACTTCTTAAAAGATATCGATATGCCAAGTGTTATTGGTGAATTCCATAATGGTTCTCAAGATTCTGGCATGTTAAATCCTGGATTAATTCATGCACCATCGCAACAAGACCGTGGTCGTAGATACAAAGATTACATGTATGGCGTAATTGACAACCCATATTTTGTAGGCGCGCATTGGTTCCAGTATAACGATGGCCCATTAACAGGTCGCGCTTATGATGGCGAAAACTACAACGTAGGGTTTGTAAGTGTTGCTGATGTACCTTATGCGCCACTCGTAAAAGCTGCAAAAGAAGTTAACGCTGACCTTTATAAGAGACGCGCTAAAAAATAGCCTGTTTTAAACTCCCCACGCATAAAAACGCCATAAATGAATATTCGTTTATGGCGTTTTTTTATTGCGCATTCATCTACGCATATTTATAACACTCAAAAATTAGTTGTACAATACAACCATAATTGTAAACTGTCGCTATACATTAAAGTATCGGACAAGTAATAATGGGACAAACACTGCCAGTATCAAAGGATACTATACATAAAGTACGCGACGCCTCGCGCAAATTAGTGCGTGAATTAGGCTTTATGAAGCCGACTATTGCGTCTACCGACCTTGGTCCGTCAGCACTGCACACACTCCTAGAAATTGACCTTAAAGGCCCTCAAACAGCAGCCGACCTTTGTCAAAAACTGCAATTGGAAAAATCTAGTATCAGTCGTATGCTGCAAAAACTTGTGGTCAGAGGTGAAATTACAGAAATCATAGATACACAAGACAGTCGTAAAAAACGCCTTAAAATTACTGCTAAAGGACAAAAAACGGTACAAATTGCTCATCAACATGCAGAGCAACAAACCCAAAATGCGCTGGCCTACCTCCCATTGGATAAGCAAAGTACTATAGAGAAAGGGCTAACTGATTACGCAAATTCGCTAGAAGCCTTGAGAAATAAAACCTCTTTAGCAGCACGCGGCATCGATATTAGCAGCGGGTACTCCCCCGGTGCGATTGGAAGAGTTGCATATTTGTTTACTCGATACTTTTCCAAACATTACGATTTTGGTCAATATTTTGAAGCTAAAGTGGCGACAGAAATGGCAGAATTTACATCACGCCTTGCACACACAGGCAACCAATTATGGTTAGCTAAACAAGATGATGAAGTACTAGGCTCTATTGCCATTGACAGCGAAGATTTACAACAAGCCAACACCGCTCATCTGCGGTGGTTTATCGTAGACGAACGCTTACAAGGCTCGGGAGTCGGTAGACGCTTAGTTCAAGAAGCTATTCGTTTTTGTGATGCGCAAGGCATTCAAGAAATTCATCTATGGACAGTAAAAGGCCTAGATGCCGCCAGTCACTTGTATAAGCAGTTTGGTTTCAATATTGTAGAAGAGAGCTTAGACCAACAATGGGGTAAAAAGACCATAGAACACAAGCTAGTCCGAAAGGCATTCTCTCAATAAATGACCGATACAAAGTATTTTATCAGCATGCTGAAGAATATAGAGTAGATAGTGCATTGTGTGGACAAATCGCTTCCTGATTTAAAAACTCACACGAGCCTTTAGGTACAATCTGTCTAAGTCTGCAAACTGGCCATAAACGCCTCTTTCATCGCCATAAAATATGTCTAGGCCAGCGGTCAATGTAAGCCGATCGCTGTATACATATTGAATTTTTGGGCGAACAAGCCCGTCGTTGTCGTTGGTATTCTGTTGCCATAGTACTTCAGTAGTTAACGTTTCTTGCCAGAAGCTACGACGCAATAAAAGAGAAAAACTCGTTTCATTTACTGCTCGAAAAAGGGTTTCGTCCTTTACGTCGAGTAAACGTTGTTGAATTAACTGAACACTTAATAAAGTGTCTGTCCAAGCAAAATAATCAAGACCCACAACATAACTAAGCTCGTCACTCACCAATAATTCGTTTGCTTGTTGGTAGTGGCGCTGGTCAGTTTTGTAAGCAAATTCAGTTCTAAACGTTATATTGCCGACGGGTTTACTTAGCGACCCACCACACAAGTTTGATCGATAGTATTCTGGGGTGATTTCTAATACGGTTGCGTTGTGACTCAGCAACTCGGTACTAAATATTGCCTGGTCTTCAAAGTGATAAAGATAATTGACCGCAATATCCCATCCCCCAACAAAACTACTCCATCGAAGTCCAAAGTCACTGTTTTTAAAGCGTGTTTTTGGTGCTTTGTTTTCTTTAAACTGAATAGGTATATCTCTTGGTATCGGCGGAGAAAATCGAGGAGCGGTAAAACCATAGGTAGATTCAAATACTGGAAGTTGATGGGTACTAGTATCAGGTATCCACAAGATTTGAAACAAGTCATCTCCCAAGCTTAGTTCCAAGTTTACCATCCATAAAGGGATACGAGATTGCCCAAAGTCCTCTAAGGTAAACTCGTTAAAACTTTGCGGATTAACCACATCGAGTATTTTTACGCCGTCAGCCTTACCCCATACCACCTGCTGCTTTCCAATGGTAAGAAAGTGACCATTTAGCACTGGCATAGACAAATACAGTTCTCTCACTGAGAGTTTGCTATGATTTCCAAACGTGATCGGACGGCTAGCAAACGTATAGTTAGCGTCATTGTTAAGTATGGCTTGCATACCATTTTCCATTTCATGTTCGAACTGAATAATGGCAGTAATACGGTAGCTGTTTTTAGAATAATCAACGTGACTAGTGAACCTATTTTTTAAACTTTGAAGGCTTTCACGTTGATGCGTAGATACAGCAACAACACTATCCAGGTTGAGGTTCATGTCTACTTCCGCGAAACTTGCCTGACAAAGTATCGTCAACAGAACAATCAATACGCTGCTAGGCCATCTCATTACAAACCTCGCCGTATAGACTGCGTAGTAAAAATATCATCATTTACGCCATTGCTATAGTCCACATCGCTAAAGGAAAAATGTGTTTTATGACCTGTTTTGTGATTGTCTACTGCGATGATGTGAGCAGTCCAAATACCCTGTACCAAACGGATATCGGAAAAGTCGATAGTTTTTAGCGGATGTCCTTTTGGGTCCCAAAATTCATTCTTAGTAATCATCCAATTAGATGAATCGATGATGGTATTAACCTTTCCATAACCAAGTTCTTTCGCAGTTTTATCGTCCACTGGCGTTGCTTCCAGCACAAAGTATTTTCGCTTCTCAATGAAGTGAGAACCAAGCAATATATGATGATAATCGGCAGTAGAAATGCGGGTCTCAAGTTTAATATCTTCGTAAGAAAAATCTGTGCCCAAAAAATAATCGCCGCGATCAGCCGCTGAAATCCGCCTCACTCGGCGCATTGCCGGTAAATACAGCCATTGGTCATCGTCTTTATTAAGATCGGGATAGTCGTAGGTAAGAAATGCAGTGTCTTTAATATTATTTGGTTTCTTGTAGAAGATTGCAGTGCGCTTTTCGTCACCAAAGTACTTACGAAATGCGCGTGTTTCGCGAACCCTCGTTTTTCCTCGTCTGTCGGTTAATGTCATCACCAAGATCCGAGAAACAGCTTGACCTTCATCACGCAGGTTAACCTGTTCGATTATTTGCTCAACCGAAGGCTCCTCTTCACCAAAACCGTCACTGCTTGCAAAAACTGCCAGCAACAAGACACCCATTTTTGTCATTAAGTTGTTCATTTTTATTCCTATATCTCAGATTTTATTCGACTAGTCGCTAACGTCAGCAATGAGGGCAGTATTGATGTCCGTGCCTTTTTTGAACCCGATAAACCGTGGTTTAAACAGTTTGATCAGTACGGGTAGCACAGTGATGCTGGCTACAAAACTTACCAGAACAGCGAAGGCAATGAGCACGCCAAGCTTGGCTAAGGGGGGAACATGACTTAAACCTAACACCCCAAATCCAATGAACACAGCAAGGAAGTTAAACAAGAGCGCCCTTCCGGTCGACGGATACAGCCCCTGTAAGGCTTCACTGGGTGACAGATCTTGCACTTGAATTTGATACTTGATTCTTTCAATGGTGTGAATAGCGAAATCAATACCTATACCGAGGGCAATCACTGCGGTCATTGTCGTTCCAACCGCAAGGGTAATACCAAGAGCTCCCATTAAGGCATACACTGCAAATGTTGCTAGGCCTACGGGCACCAACGCTAGGGTTCCGCCCAAAATAGATTTAAAACTCAAACTGGCAACTATCCACACCAATACCAACGCAAAGGCCACCCCTTTAAAATGCGAGTCCGTTAAGTTAGTTAACCACTCATAGTCAACATAAATACGTCCCGACAACGACGCCTCAATTTGCCGCGTATTGAAGTTTTCATCTATATACGTTTGGGCGTTTTCAACCACAGGTTTAAAAAACTGTAGCCGTCCATTGTGCAATCTAGCCCGGACTAGCGCTTGTTGGTAGTCGTAATCGACTTCTTCTTCAAAGTCAGTAGGGTCGCCACTCGCAGAATAGAGCAAAAAATATTGAGAAATTAAATCAGCATCATCAGGAATGCGATATTCAGAGGGGTCGTTGTTGTTTAGTGCGCGGTTCATCTGCTTGATATAGTCAACGATAGATGTGGTACCACCGATTTCGGGCATTGATTCTAAGTAAAATTGAAGTGCTTCAATCTTGCGTAAATTTTCAGGTAAAAATAGGTCCTCTTGGTGTGGTGTTTGAATAACAATATCCAAATTGCTAGTGCCATCCATTGCTTTGTTGATTGCAATGTCTGCCTGATAAATAGGTTCACTCGTTTGAAAATTGTCTACCCATGATTCATTCACTTCTAATTTACTGGCACCATAGATCCCCATAACAACCACCACCATCGCACCAATGATTATCCGATTTGGGTTAGCTAAAACCCGGCGACCTACGCCATCCATAAATTGAGCTAGTTTATCTCCCTTGCGTGTATTCGATGATGTAAACGCAGCACTATCTTTTGTTGGCATTAGCATTTGCATAGCAGGAATTACCGCGAGTGAAAATATGCCAGCGACAGCCAGCCCTATCATTGAATACACTCCGAAAGATTTCATTGGTGGCATATAGGACGAAAAATACACCCCTAGAAACCCAATCATCGACGTAAGGGTTGTAAGTAATACTGGCTTAGCCATTTTGTTTACCGAATGAACGATTATGGCTTGTTTACTTAATGTGGGTGTTAACGCACGTTGCTCGTAATATTCACTTTTTATATGAATGGCATCGGCAACTGCAATACCCACTAGCAAGATAGGCATGCTAGTGGTGATAACGTATATGGGATCTCCCATGGCCGCCATGATGCCGACCGAAGATGCCGTGGCGGCCAAAATGACGATGCCGGGTAATAAAGAACCTTGTACCGTTCTAAACGCTAGCACACATAACAAGGTGATAATGACAACTGAAATAGGCACCAAACGTGCGGCATCACTGATGATATAGGCTGACAGATATCCAGACACTGCACCGTCTCCTGCCACATGTAATATCTCAGTATTTTTAATCGGGGCCTTAGCAATAATAGTCATGAGTTTTTCATAGACGATAGGTGCATGAGAATCTTCCGTCACTTCGGTAATGATGAGTGTTGCACTGCTATCGCGGGCTACAACTGAACCCAAATAAAGAGGAAAATCTTTAACCTTAGCTGCAATTTCATTAGTTTGGTCTTGAGTGACTGGCAATGACTCAACAAATGGCGTTACGACTAAACCTTCTTCGTTACCCACTATGTTGTCTTCTGTAGTTAAACTAATAACACGGTCTTGGTTTACTTCAGGAATCGCTAGCACCTGCTGAGTCAGCCAGTCAACTAATTGGATAGTATCTGGATTAAACACTCCGTTTTTATTTACGACAGCAATAACCATTGGGTCTTTTAAGCCAAAGATCTCTTCCACTTGCTCTCTATATACTAAGGCGGGTGAATCTTTCGGTAAAAATGATTCTGCCTTGGGGTCTATCACAAGTTTTGGAATAAAAGCCAAACAGGCGGCGACAAACATCATACCTAATGACGCAACAAATATGGGATGACCGGTAATCCACCAAAATATTCTGTATGACTTACCCGAATGAAGGCGCTTGGTATTATCTTCCATATTACATCCTAACGTGTAATTACACTATAAAGGTTAAAAAAAAGCTGACGTACTTAGATATGTTTTTCAGCTAGGTTATTTATGATGCTGGACAAGTTACTCAACAAAGCGCTTTCTTCTTGTCCTAATGCGTTTTCAATCTTTTGTTGAGCTTGCTTCCACAAAGGCTTTATGTCTTCCACTTTTTGTAGCCCTTCGGAAGTTAGTGAAACATTTCGCGTTCGGCCTTCACCCGCCCGTATCGAAATAAGCTGCAGCTTTTCTAGCGGAGCTAAGTTACGTGTGAGCGTGGTTCGTTCCATCATCAATTGCTTAGCCAAACTCGAAATGGAAACTGAGTCCATTACTTTGATAGCGACCAACATAGAAAACTGATTGGCTTTAATCCCAGTAGATTTTATCTGCTCATCATATATTCGCGTAATTGTGCGGCTTGCTGAACGCATTTTATAGCACAAGCAATTTTCAGAGATGTACTGTTCAGTAATCATTGGCAATAAATCATCAATACAAAGTGTAATTACACATTACATTTTTTTACCTATACCAGTCAACTAATTTTTTAGCAGTTTACTAGATGGTATATATCAAGATGAATAAGACAGTACATTACGCTATTTGTTATTGTCCTTTAGTAGTATATATTAAATTCCATTACTCGCACTTACCGTCCCAAATACGGTTTATAATAAAAGCAAAGTAGTATGGACAAGCACCCGTTTTTTATTGGTCAATGGCAAGCTAACCCGCAAACCAATAGCCTTCGTTTAGGCAATGCCGTCAAACAACTAGAGCCTAAAGCCATGGACGTGCTGTTATTACTGTGCCAACGAAAAGGTGAGGTGCTCAGTGCCGACAGCATTGCCGATGCTTGCTGGGGTAACGCAGATATTGGGGATAACCCAGTACATAAAGCCATAACACAACTCCGTAAAGCCCTAGGTGACAAAGCATCGACACCCATTTATATAGAAACCATACGTAAGCGCGGCTATCAAATTATTGCCGATGTAAGTTTTCCGCTGGACAATACACAAAATGTTGACGAAGCGACGTGGCAAAATGGCTCACCATTTCCGGGTTTAAGTGCATTTGAGTCGAAAGAAGCCACAGTATTTTTTGGCCGTAACGAACAAATTGCCACCCTACTTAAGCGGATATCAAATCAAGTCGCATACAAACGAGCTTTTACTTTGCTTTTGGGTGCTAGCGGTACAGGTAAATCGTCGTTAATTAACGCAGGGGTTTTACCTAAACTTATTGACCCTAAAGGCTACGACGGCATACGCGTTATTAGCCATGTAAGCATTGATTTTGCAGACATGAAGCAAGACCGACTGCTACTCGATATTGCTAGCGCGTTGCTTGATTGGGAAGTAGATGATACGCCAGTATTTGACGGCATGAGTACGGAGCAACTGAGTAAAGATTTAGCACAAAATGTTGATGCTGTCATCGCTAAATGCCAACAAGCCTGTGCAAAAAAAGAGACCAATGATAATCAAGAAGCAAGTCCTTACCTGAGCGTATTTTTTGATCGTTTGGAAATTTTGTTGTCGTCACCCAATATAAAAGTTAACGAATGCGACGCGTTACTGAGTATTATTGAAGCCTTGGCTCGCTCCGGCGCGGTAATAGTATTTAGTGCATGCCGTAACGACTTTTACCCACAAGTCGTGAGCCACGCCAGTTTGATGATGGGAAAATCACATGGATCACATTTTGACCTAACCTCCCCTACACATGCAGATTTATCGCAAATGATACGTTTGCCAGCACTTGCTGCAGGCCTAAGTTGGACAAAAGACCAAAAATCTGGACTATCACTAGATGAAATATTGGCAACAGAAGCTGCCAATAACCCAGACTCGCTGCCTATGTTGCAATACACCCTACAGGAATTATATTTGCAACGAAGTAGCGAAAATGCCTTACAAATTTCGGTATTTAAAACATTAGGCGGTATTGAAGGCGCTATTGGTAAAAAAGCAGAAGAAATACACCAACAAATGGAACAAAGCCACCAGCAAGAGTTGGCGTATGTACTCTCCTTATTAGTCACCGTAAATATTCAAGATGATAGCATTACCAGCCGTACTGCCCGTTGGTCGCAACTTAGCACACAAAACCAACGAGATTTTGTGCATGCAATGGTAGATAGCCGCTTATTTATATCGCACTTATTAAATGGCGAGCCTTGTTTTCGTGTTGCGCATGAGGCACTGCTTAGGCGATGGCCACGTGCCACTCAATGGATCACTGAACACCGTGAAAGCATTATTATTAAAGGTCAATTACAGGAGCAATCAAGCCGTTGGCTAAATGAGCATAAGAGTAAGGCGTACTTACTGAGTAAAGGCAAACCCTTGCAACAAGCATTATCGCTTCAAAGCAACAGCGCATTTACGCTAGAAAAACAAGAGCTTGCATTTATTCAAGCGTCTAAAGCACACGCAAACCAAAGGCGCTGGGGCAAGCATGCAATTGTTAGCCTGCTTTGTTTACTTACGTTTACCGCCGTACTAATGAGTTACAAAAGCCAACAATCAGAATACCTAGCGCAGCAAAAACGACTAGAGGCTGAGAGCTTACTCGGCTTTATGGTAGGTGAATTTGCAGACAAACTGCGCAGTGTTAAACGCATGGATTTACTCGACGGTATTAGCAATAAAGCCATTGAGTATTTCAGTAACAATGAAGACAACGAACAAGGCTTTACCCTCCCTTTTGGCAAACAAGCACGCGGTTTTAATGAACGCTTTCAGCATGCGCAGACCTTAGCAGCAATGGGCGAAGTAGCCTACTCTAGGAGCAAAGCAAACGAAGCTGCAACCGCCTTTAGCGAGGCAAAAAAACTCTTGGGCAATCTTTATGAAGAACAACCCCAGAATATGGAATTACTTAAAGCCTTAGGCGCAAATGCGTTTTGGTTAGGGCAGCTTGAATATGACGTAAGTAATTTTGAACCAGCAGAAGCATTTTTTTTAGCATATTTAGAGTATAGCGAACGCATGCATGCGCTGTCGCCTGAAGATTATGATGCAATAGTTGAATTGTCTGACGCTAATAGCACTCTTGGGTCTTTATATTTGGAGCAACAAAGCTATCAAAAATCCAAATATTCTTTTGAGGCTTCATTGAAATACACAAATGAATTGCTTGCCTATCAACCAGACGATTTTTATCTAAAAACAGATAAAGCTGATGTACTCACTTGGTTGGCAGACGTTGAAACTCATATAGGAAACATAAACTCCTCACTACAATTGCACGCTGAAGCCCAAACTGACTATGAAAATTTGTTAATCGCTTCATCGGATGATGCTAACATACTTGAAGCACTCGCATACTCATATTGGTATCAAGCGGATATCTTAAAATATCAGCAAGAGTATCAGTTGTCTTACGCAAAAGTAAAAGCATCCGTGAAAATCCTAACTAATATTTTTGAACAAGATCCTAATAATTCAGTTTGGAAAGCCAGCTTGTTGTATCAGAAAGTATATAAAGTCTTGCTCGCTAAAAATAATAAGATTTTGGAAATCACAGATATCGAAACAAAACTATCTAAATTTTTAGAAAATGAAACCTTGTGGATAAAAAGAAACTCTAGAGCATTGATCCATATTATTAGTCACTACCAAGAACAAGAAAAATGGAACGATAGCGACTTATTAATAAATGATTTAAGTAACAAATTTAGAGAGCACTTTGCAATCCCTCCCCGAAAACCACTTTATATTTTGGCTCTTGCGGAATTTAACTTAGTGAAAGCCAAACAATTCGAATACCTGAACCTCGAACAGGAGCAGATAAAAGAATGCAAAGCAGCAATAAAATTGCTTGCTCCATTGATTGAAAAGAGCAATAGTTTCGATTACCTACATGCTTTTGTCAAAGCGCATAGCTGTTTGAATGAATCCCAAAAGGTGTCAGCTGAAATTAATATTTTAAAAAAAATGAGTGTTGCCGATATTTACTTTTAGTTGTTACTAACCTAGGAAACTAAATGAGTAAAATTCTGTTTAACACCACTATAGAGACAAGCATTACCCCACCCATTTTTACTTTTTACAATGAAGATAGTATCGCTACTAATGGTTCAGTGGAAGTAGAATGCGGAAAAAAAGCGCAAATAATATACACCTTAGATACTCCTGGGTACTTTTTTACCCAGCCAGTTATTACTAATAACTTCAACAACGATATTTGTTATACGATAGAAAACAAAGGGGAAACCCTTGTTATTACATTCCACCCAGAAACAGACCATGAAGATATCGGTCTACAACTCGTTGTACAGAATACGTCTACAGGACAAAAATATGCGAGTCCAGATCCCAGAATAAGGGCAAACCCAAATGGTTGATTTGTAACTATTTGTAAAAATGCCGAGTAGAGATACTCGGTATTTTTTATCAGTGCTTAATCTGTAATCGCATATTCAATTGCTACCGCCCAACTTAAACGCAAACACTCAAATCTCTAGTTAAAAACCCAAAGTTTTAGTCTACCTGTCTCGATACACCAATTAAGATAAAGTAGGAAGCATCAGCACTAGTAGCCCCATTGCAAATAAGTAGCTGTTAAAACGCCTGATAGTAGTATACTCACGCAGACCAACCTTCAACATTCAGACCTTCAACGCGCTCAAACTCTCGTGTATTGTTAGTCACTAAAACGCAATGTAATGCTAAGGCGTTGCCCGCGATCGCCGCTTCGTTATTGCCAATTGCTTTTTTATCGTTGTTGTTGCATCAACTGCGGAATTATCCCACGGCATAACACTATCAATTCGCTCAAGAAATTCGGCGACATACTGAGGCATTTTAGGTGAAGCCTTTTTACCGATACTCCCAAACATTAACTCAGAATACGTAATCGCAGATATAACTATCCTATGTTTACTTTCCACATGCGCTTGCAAGGCGTTTAATACCCTAATAGGTCGTTCTCGCATAATGTAAGCGCAAATATCTGTATCGAGCATATATATATTTTTCACGAACTTACACGACCCTCTTCAAAAACATCCTCACGTTCAAAAAAACACTTAAATATATGTCAAGGACATGCCTTTTATTATCTAAAAATTACCCGTAACACTGCGGTTCCAAGTCAAGTGCACATAAAAACAAATGCATTTTCATACACCTTTAGTCTAATCCACAAAAAACACACTTAGATTTTATTTCTTTAAATTCAACATCTTAAAAAAGAAGATTACCAGAAGGTTTAAATCAATGAATTAAAATAAAGTATAGGGCATCAACATCAATAGTCGTCTCAGTACAGGTAAGTAGCAATTAAAATGTCCGATACTAATGAACAAAAAACACACGGTGTTGTAACTAAAAAAACTTCTAATGCTGAGCTGTCAATTAATGACGACGCTTTAGACTTATCTTCAATTACTCAATTGTCAAACCCTGACGACAGTATTCCCATTGATATGCTGTGCAAAATGATCAATTTGCTCACGGTTGGCATTTTCATCATTAACGATGATGGCGTGATTGAAGTCGTGAATGCATACGCTGCAAAATTATTTGGAATGTCAAAGGATGCCTTAATTGGCCGAAAATGGTCCGACTTTTTAAATGATTGCCAACGTGACGAATATCTCCAACTATTTGATAACCTAAAAAACGCTAAAGAAGAAAGTTTGAGTCACGGCCCAAAAGAAATTACTTTAAACAACGCAAATGGTACGCCAATACCTGCCGATTTGTCGTTGTCATGCCTCCCCTATCGACAAACGCAAAAAACGCCTATGTTCATTGGCGTTTTCCATGATCTTACGAGTCATAAAGCGGAATACAAAAAACTGCGCCGCTTGGCTAACACTGATCACCTAACCGGCCTCGCCAATAGACACGCTTTTGAAAAAGCGTTAAACCAACATTGGATGGAATGTGTGACCAACAAACATCCAATTAGCATCCTTATTATTGATATCGACTATTTCAAGCAATTTAACGACAAATACGGCCATGTAAATGGCGATAAATGCTTGAAAAAAGTTGCAAAAGCCATCGATGAATGCGTGCCGTCCCGCGATTGCGTGACCGCTAGGTATGGTGGCGAAGAATTTGCCATGATCTTGCCTCGTTGCAGCGCTAACTTGGCTGAAGCAGTGGCTAAACATGTGCGTCGAAAAATTAACGCCTTGATGTTTGTCAATCAGGGATTGCCAGCAGGTGTAAATGTAACCGTTAGCCAAGGTATCGCGTGCGAACAGTCTGGGAGATATAACCGACCCGAGGCACTACTCTATTGTGCGGACATGTCGCTCTATAAGGCAAAGTCCAGTGGTCGCGATCGCATTCAAATCAGTTACGAAGTAAATGAAGAAAATGAATCTTCTCAAATTTAAGCGACATTTAAGTATCACCCAGGAGTACTTACGATGAGTGTATTTACTAAAGATCTAACACTTTTTTCTTCTATTCAAGGGATAGTAATCTTAAATGGTGAGGGTGTAAAAGAGATAGAGGTTACGCGACGAATTGAGTGGCAAGACGAAACATATACAGAGAGCACATTTACTAATAGTGAAGGAAGATTTTATTTTAATATCATCACGCAAGAGACGTTTTTTTGGCGATTTTCGCCACAAGATCCATCCATAAAGCAACGCGTCGAAATACTGCATGAAGGTAAACGCAGGAAAGCGTGGGAATATCAAAAAAAGAATTATGACCTATGCAGCGATAGCAATCTAAAACCCTTAACATTGTACTGCGACCTTGACGCGATTAAATAAGTCAATTAAGGCCTATTCGTTAGCAGGCTTTAAAACACTAAATTTATATAATGTATGGTTTGGTAAGCTATAATTCGTGTAATACAGGGTGTCTCTATCGTCTGTAAGCGTAAATGATTCGAGTATATTTTGATGCCGTAGGTCAATATTGTCGACCTCTTCATACATTGGACTCACCGGAAAGAACTGAATAAAAATGTATCCCTCAGCATCAATAAAATAAGCAGCCACATACCCGCCAACCGTAATCCAATGATTTTCGAAATGAAGCGCTATGTTAAATGACGGATCAAACATACTATTATTAAACTCGACAGGGGTAGTCAATTCTCCTTGATTTACGTTTAATTTAATACGTCTAAGCGTTTTTTCACCGATGGTACGCGTGATCAAATTGTCTGTTGGGGTCAACGCAAAATCTGTCAATTCAGGCAAGCCAGAAATGACGTTGCGTTTCTTATTGTCATGCAAAGAAACAATTGAAATATCGTAAACACCCTCGCTTTTGTGCAATACATAAAGTCTGTCCTCAACGCTATTGGCCCATGCAGTCATAATGATACCGTCAAACGTTAATACTTGCTCTGTAGGTGCATATACATTCGTCACGGTTAACACCCGCTTACCCTCACTATTGACAGTGAGGTAGCTCAAGTGATTGCCGTCCTTTGAAAACGCAACTCGAAGGTAGTTAGCCTTAGGGTCTTGCCCTACCCTAAATGATTCACCACTTATCGTGTTTTCTAGCCAAAGCTTGTTTGTTCCGCCACGATTAGACACATACGCAAGCCATTTGCCGTTGGCGGAAATAGTCAGTCGTGTTTTATGAATAGTTGGCTCGTCAATGTTAACTAAACGCTTCTCTGCACTGGCAACATCAGTATCTGAAGCTAAACGGTTAACAAGCCTCCAACTTGACAAACGTTTATCAATTACACTTCCAACAATAAGGTGTTGTGAATGACTGATATCAAAATCGATGATGGGCTCATTAATAAGTAATGAACGCTGACCACTTTGTAAATCATATTCCCATAGGCCGGACGACGCTTTGCCTATATCCGAATAAAGCAATGTTTTGTCATCCACTCCCCAAGTAACTTGTTGTATTTGATGGGCTTCTATCGACACATAGTCGATGTGCTTATCCAGCGCATCCCAAATGCCTATTTTTGATATGCTATTGTGCGCATCAAAGTGAATGAATGCTATTTTATTGCCTGAAGGCGATACTCGATGAAACAAGTGGCCCGTGCCTTTCTGTTCTGCATATGCAATGTTTTCACGCGCCCCGCTTGCAATATCTATCGAGCCAAAACCGGCCGTACCTAACACTTCACCACTAAAAGTGGCGACTACGCTCATGTCTTCTGGCATCCAATCTACTGTCGTTATCCAATAATTATCACACGGCGCAAGCGTTCTCTTACTTTGTGTTTTAAACGCAAATAAATTAATTTGGCATGTATTTTCCGACACGTTACTAGATTCAACGTAGGCCAACTCAGAACCGTTTTGAGAAAACACTCCTCGCTTAAAATTACTCGATGGAGATGAAAACAGCTCATGCTCAGTATCTTGAGCCACGTCATAAAGCCAAAGTTCGTTTCTAGCGTTCACCATTTTGTCAAAGACAACATAGCGACCGCCACTGTCGATCCTAGGATGTCGATTGCTGTCACCAGAGACCACCAATTTTGTTTTAATATATTGTAGATGCTCTACATCCGCAGGACTATTCGTTTTTGGCAAATAAAACGCCGCTAAAATCGCAACAAAAATAACGACAAATAACCATACTTTAGGCCGAGAAAATACGGAGCCGGGCAAATTGACAGGCACTACAACATCGACAAAAACCGGCTCAACAAGTAGATGATAACCCTGTTTGCTAATAGTGTTGATAAATTTGGGATTACGCGCCGAATCACCTAAGTATTTGCGTAAGTCGGCAATAACTCGACTAATAGATTCGTCTGTCACCACGGTATCTGGCCACAAACTTTGCATAATTTGTTGGCGGCTCACAATTCCGCCATTCGTCGCACCATAGTTGTCTGCTAAAAGTAGCAACAATTGCATCACATTGTGGGGGACTTTTACGGTTTTATCTGAAGACGCTATCGTCGATTCGAGCGGGTTTATCTGCCAATGTTTAATTTGAAATACATGTTGGCGATATTGGTTATGTGAAGAGAGTGTATCCGTCATTCTCTATGAGGCTCGGCTGCTATCTAACTTATGCTCTGACATATGACTATAGCACTTAACAGCTATCCTGTTAATTGTTGTCTATGCTGCTTTTTACTGACCAAAGGTATTCCTACTAGCTTATTGAATATGCGCATATAACATCTTAGCAAGGCAGCCATCTACAAATCTAATCCATAGACATAAACTGCCAGGCTGAGGCTGAATTCACAGGGTCAATTCTGGCTTGCAAGATACATTAAGATTGTCTACATCGTTGGCGTTTTCGAAGAAGCAATCCACCAATTAACAATACAGTTAAATACTGAGAGAGTGAACCACCACTCGAATTTGGCTGTTCAACGGGCTTGGCCGGCTCTGGCGGCTCAGGTGATGACGTAACATCATTTACCGTGACACTGACCAGCGCCGCTGCCGACGTCATACCTGAGTCATTGCTGACAGCATAACTAAATGAATCATCACCTGTATAATCTGTATTTGGGGTATACATCACGCTATCGGTATCCACTGAAACAACACCGCTTGTCGGCTGAACGGTAATACTAAGGTTTGCGTATGACAAGGTACCTAAGTCCGGGTCAGAGTCATTAGTTAACACATTGATGCTCACTGCCATGTTTTTTTGGGTAGAGACGGTATCATCCACTGAAACGGGTTCGTCAGCGAGTGCCGCAATATTAATTGTGACGGTTGCTTCATTAGACATTGCACCTGCTATATTTTCAACTGTGTATGTAAAGCTATCTTCTCCAAAATAATCTGTGTCGCCAAGGTAAGTAATTATGCCGGTTTCAACATTTATTTCTGCACTACCATAGTTTGGCATTTTTACTATTTGAATAGTGCTAGGGTCGAGTTGATTGGGGAAACCGTCATCATTTTCAATCACATTAAAAGTAAACCGCTCATCTTCATCAACACTTATGTCGTCATCATTAGCAACCTGCACAATCTGTTGTTCAGCGTCAATTGTGATGGTTCTAATGCTCTTTGCGCCAGCGCCATACTCGCTGATGACAAGTGTTAAGCCGTCAGACAATGCTGCAATGCCATTTGGCCGCGAAAAACGCGCAGATTCTCCATTACCGTCCACCTGCCCAACTGTGCCGTCACCAGCAACTATGTCTACCTCTCCTGACATAGAGATACTGTAAATACGATTATTGTTAAAACCAGTAGCATAAATTTTACCTGACATGTAGGTCATGTAACCTAAACCGCCAGGCACTGTGCCTAGCATCTCCGCGGAACCGTCATCATTGACGGTAAACACTCGGCCGTCGTTAAAGTTTCCAATGTAGAGCTGATCATTTTCATCAAACGCAATACCTGTTGGGCCATTCATGAATGACGGTGTCGAAAATACCGTAAACTCACCTTGTTCATCCACCTCAAATACACTTCCTGAGCCATAATTAATAGCGAAGGCATCTCCTTTACTATTCCATTTAATGATGCCGGAAGAACTCGAAAACTCAGTTGCGTTTCCCTCCGGTGTAATCTTGAATATGCCATTGCCGCCAGAGCTCAATTTACCATTTATATACACATTATTATTGCCATCAACGCTGTTACCTCCAGGCGAACTAATCTTGGCAAATAGGCTTACCGTTCCATCTGGCGTCACCTTAAAAACCTCTGTCCCAAGCCCGCCATCTGGAGTAAACACACCGGTGTTAGATATATATATGTTATCGTTGACGTCAACAGCAACACTGTCATTTAACTCGGTACTTAATGTTGCGAGCGTATTCACTGTGACAGCAAATGAATATGAGGTAGTTAGAGATAAGGCGATTATAAAAATTACATTGTTAAGTTTTTTAAATGACATTTTACCTTCTATCATTCTGTTTTCATCCTGTTGCATTACATTGAACATGCTCACAGTAATAACAAACCACAAAGAACGCGCAGTGAAAGGATCTGAAGAGTCGTATATTTTTCTGAATAAAGCTGAAAATCATAGATAAACTATTGATTTAAAATATTTTTATTTAATTAACAGGAACTTTTGAACAGTGCTAATATCGTGAACGGAATTGAGTTGGCGACATTTGATAGCGTTTACGAAACTGTCGATTAAAATAACTCAAACTTTCAAAGCCGCACAAATATGCGACTTCAGAGATGTTGTTGTTGCTTCCTTTTAACAAAGCGGCTGCTCTGTTACAACGCTCTCTGCAAATGTATTGGGTGGTGGTACAATTAAAATTCTTTTTAAATTGAAGGGAAAATTGTGATTTGGATAGTCCTGATATTCCATAAAGCCGTTCTAAGCAGATTGTTGTATGCAAATTCTGCTTAATAAACGCTATTACTTTGTTGAACCTTGTCTGACTTTCAACGATTGACGACCTAAAAAAACGTTCATCGTTACTTAGAATGTGATCCTCAATGAGCACTAAAATATGACTGAGTATGCCCCAACTCAATGCAGCCCAATTAGGTTTTTTTGATTCAAATGCGTCTTGCAATGAAAGCATCAAAGACGTGATTTCTTGGTGCTTACCAATACGGTTTAATCCGTAGTTACTAGAATGTAAAAAAGCATGAACCCAAGAAAAGCGACGCGCATGAAGAGGAATAGACTCGGGGTCAAAATAGATAACTAAGGCGCCGTTGTTTTCAGGATTCTTTAGTATTGGCTGGTGATATTCATTGCCATTTACGATAAATATGTCGCCCGGCGCGATATCGTACTCTCTGTCATTAATGAAGTACGTGCCAACATCATCTGGGCAAAAGCAAATTTCATATTCACGATGCCGATGAATAAGTTTATATTCACTTTGCAAGCGTGAGAAACTATTTACCCAAATTGCTTCACCAACATCTCTTCGGGGTATAGTCACATCAAATACTAATGTTTCTGTCACAGGCTATACCACCTTAGATATACAAATATTTACAAGCTAAATTCGTTGAAAATTAGCGGCTTGTCAACCAATGAATGATTTCCTGCATAAATATTTGGCTGTCTTTCCCCCAATATTTTGTATTTCTTGGGTTTCTATGCTCACCACTCATTCTGACGGCATCGTCTTCCCCCATAAAAATGGACGCCATCCCTTCCCCCATGACAACAATCCTCCCACTGCCGTCAATATTCTTATAAGCGGCGAATGGCAATCCGGGTTTCCCCTCCTTTGTGATTTGAAAAGCAAATGGCGTTCCGCCCACAACAGCTCTACCACCACTAAACGCTAACTCACGTACCTGCCGA
This sequence comes from Agaribacter marinus, assembly GCF_030160655.1. Lineage (GTDB taxonomy): Bacteria > Pseudomonadota > Gammaproteobacteria > Enterobacterales > Alteromonadaceae > Glaciecola > Glaciecola marina. Next base: position 129,255 of record NZ_BSOT01000005.1, on the reverse strand, counting down.
TTTATTTCACCCGCAAAAGCGATTGCTCCAGCGTTGTGCAGATAGGGTGTATCTTGAGTAAGCATCATCGAAAAGGGTGATATTAATCGATTAACTTGTGTTGTTTGTAGCGGTTGCCGTCTCTCTTCATCTACTACTAATAACAACGAGCCACCATTACGCACATATTGAACAATGGCATTTATTTCAGCATCTGAAAATGCCTGATTTGGAGCACGTATATACAGTAAAGACGTATTTTCTAGTTGCTTTTCAGACAGCGGCGTCGTGCTATTAATCACGGTAGCATTGAGCTGCTTTGCAATGTGCTGATGTTGCTTATCTACATGCGCCATGACTCGCTGGCCATGAGCTAAGTCATATACAATACTTTTTTTGGGTGTCGAATTTGCTAACGCGGCAAACACAGTAATTATCAATAAAACGGCGATACGAAACATAAACGTTCTCTGCATAAGGCTAAATGAGTAAATGAATTGTTCCAGTTTTTAATGTGACAGTCTAAATCCATATTCTGGAATTGTTGTATTATTTTCCGATCGGCTAAGTTGAATCGTGTTAACGCAGTAAGTGAGTAATTGTTTAATCTTACTCAGTGTTTAATCTTTACTGCGAATTAGCCGCTGTCGTAACAACGAACGAATGGTGTCGGTAGGGGCTTTTTCAATCGCCAAATCAGCGTTCTTGGCTGAAACGCTAATATTCCCGTCTCGCGCATGTAAATCGGCCAATACAGCATACCAATGATATGACTGCGCTAACCACTTTGGAAAATCATAGGACGCAAGCACATCTAAGGCCTGACTTGGAGAATCATGTTCAGCAATTGCCAATGCTTTGTTTAACACATGCAGTGGTGATGGCGATATTTTTTCGAGCAGTTCGTATGAGGCAATAATCTTTTGCCATCTTGTCTCTTTAAATGAAGGCGACAAGCAATGCTCTGCGGCGATACCCGCTTCAATATGATAGCGGCTAATATCGTCGCTACTGGTAGAAAGCCTGAGATACGATACACCATGGGTAATAAGCGATTTATCCCACAAGCGTCTATCTTGCTGTTCTAGCAAGGTCAATGCACCGCTTGTATGTTGCCTTGCTGGTAGTCTAGCTAAGTTTAAATAGATTAGCGCGAGCAAGGCGTGTGTTTTTCCTTTGCACCCTATCTCTGAATCTCGTAAAAAAAGTCCTAACCTCAGGGCTTCTTCACACAAATCTTGCCGTATAGAATAATCGGCGTCAGACGACAAATACCCTTCAGTGAATATCAGATAAATAACCTTGTACACCGATTCTATGCGGTTTTCTAACTGGTCAGCAGCAACGCTATCGATAGTTTTTATGTCTGCTTTTAGAAACTTTTTTGCGCGATTAAAGCGCTTATAGACATTTGCTTCGCTGATAAACAACCTAATTGACACTTCTCTAACACTAAAACCACACAAAGATTTAAGGGTGAACACTAATTGTGACTCAATCGGAATCGACGGGTGGCATGCTGTAAATAACATCCTTAACATCGCACACCCCATCTCATTGGAGAGCGTTTCCTCATTGGCAATATATTCGTCCACAGGGGGGACTTGTTCATCGAGTATCGCCTGTCGACGTTTTTCGCTTTTTAATTCGGAAATCAGCCGTCGCAATGACACTTTATACAGCCAAGCCGCCGTATTGTCAGGAACATCTTGTGTTGACCATGTATCAAGCGCTTGTAACATTGACCATTGTATTGCGTCCTCAATAGTCTCAAGAACATCAATACCAAAGCGATTTACATGCATCGCCACGAGTTTTCCATACTCATGGCGAAACAAATGCTCGCGGTACATAGCTAAGAGCTAAGCGCTAGTCTATATGCCCAATTAAGGTTTACATATTTCGCGGATTTCAAAACTACTCCCTTTGTTATTTACCATCGGGCTCTCTTTAATGACAACTGCGGCATCTTCCAGAGTCGCAGCGCTTAACATCATATAACCGCCAATGATTTCTTTTAACTCAACAAAGGGGCCGTCAACAATACTTTCTTGCCTAACCACTGCGCCCTCAGAAGACAACTTTCCGCCCATATCCAGTATATTGTCAGCGAACTTTTCCTGCCACGCTTGAAACATAGCAAATGCCTTTTCCATATCGGAAGGCGACGGCTTTTCGCATTCACCCGCTTCACTACGAACCACACATAAAAATGTTTTGTTGCTCATTCTATTATTCCTTAATCAGTTGTTTGTTTTAGGACGGTTTACGCCTAGTCAACTACTAGCGGATGCTCTTAGCTGACATATTGATGACAACTGAGCGCTAAACTATTGGACACTTATTTTTATATTTTTGCAATTGAGCTGCTATATACGCGGATTTACTAGAAAATTTCCTAGCAAATATAATTAACCTGAACTCCGGATAGTTCAAATTGACGGGTAAATCAAAACGCCATCATAATGAGTTGTATAATGAGTACTACGGCAATTAACGGCAGAATATAACGCGAAATCTTCGACGTTTTTTCATCAGACATTCTTAAGTTAGATTTTTCAATTAAGGGGATCAGCACAAATAATGCAACAAACAAAACACCCAAGATAATAAATAAATTCATACTTCCTCATTTGGTTAACGCGTGTCGCGCTATTCAATTAAATGCACCTATTCTCAATATGCCCTAAATGCCCATTGCATACTTTAAGGCTTGTTGCTTAAGGGCGCCTGCATTATTTGCCAATTTTAAGCCAGCATTCCTAAGTAATTTGATTGGTGCAAAGTCATTACTAAAACCAGCATAAATAACATCCATTGCTGTCATCATCGCTAAATTCTTCATACGTCGTTGCCTAGCATATTGCTTAAACACATCTTGATATTTATCAAGTCCGCCGTCGCTTAAGGCTACAATGAAGGCACTTATATCTTTAAACCCCAAATTTACGCCCTGCCCCGCTAACGGATTAATACTATGCGCAGCATCTCCGATTAACATCAAACGAGATTGATAATATTGTTTTGCATGGCGACGGACAATGGGAAACCCACCCCGTGCGAGTAATTCAAACTCGTTTAACGCTTGGGGAAAGGTCGCCGCAATAAGCGCTTGCAATTGCTCATTGGTCATTTTTTGCAATCGATTAGACATTGAGGTATCTGCATACCAAACCAAACTGGCATAATTGTCATGCATGGGTAAGAAGGCTAACGGACCCGTTGGCGTAAATTGCTGCCAAGTTACACTTGGCATTGGCGCTCTTAATTTGATACTAAATACATTTGCTTTTTGTTTGTAAGCCCAACCATCAACACCAATACCGCATGTCGTTCTAGTAGCTGAATTTGCACCATCCGCAGCAATAATGATTGTTGCAGCAATACTTTCATTGGTGTCCAACGCGATGACACCTAACTCAATGTCGATGTTTGTCGCCTTGCAATCATTTAACACGGTCACGCTCTTTTTATGCGACGTATGAATCTCGTTCAATAGAGCAAGTTGCAAAATTCTGTTTTCGACAAAGTAACCTAATTTATCTTGTTTAACGTCGTTTGCGTAGAATTCGGTTTTTGCATCATTTGATTCCCAGCAGACCAAACCATGATATGCCTTGCATCGCATGTTAATAATATGCTCCCATGCACCAAGATCTTTTAATACGTTTATGCTGTGGAGATTGAGTGCAGATACACGCAAATCAGGTGCCTGTTCAGGATGAAAATTTTGTGGCATACGCGGCTCTATCACGCAAACTGAATAGCCTTGTTTAGCACAAGCCAATGCGGTTGCACTGCCAATCATGCCACCACCAATGATGCAAATATCTACATTTTTCATTTCTATTGAATCAACCTTGCGTCATCTAACATCAGCTCAAGAGAAAGTATGCCATAAGTGTCTATTTTTGAACACGTAGCAATAAGAGAAATTTGTCACAGAAAATATACTGATACGCTTGATTTTATTACCAATGCACGGGCACATGGTCAGAAAATTCTGTAGAAGGGGTTTTATAGTGCAATAGGCAATGATCAAACATTAGTGTGGCCTTACCAGCCAAGCCTATTCATCAGTTGTAATACGCGTCGTCGGTTTCAACTGAAATACTTCCTGATTATCCATGGTTACCGACACATGGGAAATTGTAGGCACTTTGCTAGTTGCAAAGACGGCAGACGGTGCGCCTCTAAAACCGCTGAAACCTGATTTAAACTTCTTTGCATCGCCATTACTAAATACAAGCTCCAATCGATGCTTCTTAGGTAAGCATGCACTTGCGCAATTAAATGATACATGCACCACGGTATTCTCGTCTTTAGTACCAATATACATAGTTGCACTTGGAAACTCCCCATCACCTTCTACAAGTAATAACACTTCTTGCTCTTGAAGAACAAACGCAATGGCGTTTTGGGAGTACAACCAAATAGTCGAGCCAAATATAAGCGGAACAAGCAACAAAATGTAGGTCAAAAATCTTGCCCCACCAAGGATAGTCTTCACCCATCCTTCATCGCGTCGATTTTGAATGCGTTTAACAAAAACCACGATACCAGATGCGCTCATCATACAAAGTAAAACACCAAATACTAACCAAATCAGCTTAACAACGAGCCCTGCAAAGTTACCAAAGTGCAGAGAGTCAGCCATATCGACCCAATTTAGCAACGCACTGGCACCCTTAGTCGTTATCACATTTAACACGTCACCAGACACCGGGTCGATATACACAGCATTTGCTCGAGGTCTAGACAAGAGCGCGTCGGCGTATCCTCCGACATAAATTGGCGACGTCTGGTTGCGAGGAATGACTATTATATTTGGCGAAAAATGCTCAAATTGCTGAGTTGCAATGGTAATCACTTCGGAAACTGGAATGTGTTCCACCATAAATGGACGTTTTGACAAAACGTCTTCGTCAATTAGCACGCGCTCATGCTGAATACGCATACCTGCATCAGACATAATCCCTTCAACTAAATACCAAGTACCTGTAATACCAATCAACAGCAAAAACCAAAGAGACCATAAACCGATCACTTTATGCAAGCTACCCCAAAATGCACGTGAGCCGTTGTTAAGCCTAATTTTGAAAAAACCTCGCCACCAGCGTTTATAAAAAAATAAGGCGGTAATAGTAGATATAAGTAAAATAACGCCTAAGGGGCCAACAAGATAAATGCCGCCTTTCGGCGCGAGTAGGTACCGATGAAGGTCGCGTACAACCCTCTGAAAACTAGCATACCAAGCAGCATCCCCCAGCACTTCACCGGTATATGGATTAACAAAAACACGCAACACACCGCGTTCCGCATCGTTAACTGTGGCGATTGACGCAAAATTTGAGTAGAGCGGCGCATTAAGAGCAATACTAGTGTTGTTTGGGTATTCTCGCTGAATATTAGCGTACATCGCCTCCCAATCTATTGCCTGATTAGATTGCGCTTCGATACGAAGTTTACTGTTAATAAGCCAATCGACTTCATGGCTAATGACAGCCAAAGTACCGGTAACACATACAATAAACATCAACAGCGATAGCTTTAAACCAACCCAACTATGTATGGCAAGAAACGTTTTTTTAGTGATAACGATAACCTTTTAACACCTGTTGTGTATATTTTACGGTAAGACTAATGAATATTACAATAACTTTAATAATAACAATTATCATTTGTATTTTATATATTCAAGACAGTTAATACATGTCATTACGTTTTTTATGTCCAGTTCATCGAGATTGGGCACCTAGGTGGCGCGCTTGAAATACTCTCACACATATACGGCGTAGAAAGAACGTTAATTATTACTAAATTAACTAATTTAGCCATCTTGCTTACAGGCTGTTTCAACGAGTTAAAGAGTCCTCGTATTGGCTTCAATCCTGTGGTAATGCTTCAAATAAAATAGTACCTTCACACGCTACATAATATGTAGCGTGTGAAGACAAATATAAAAATGAAATCTAAAACTTATAACTAAATTCTACAAAGGCTTCCCTTGGCGCTCCTGGGAAATGACCTGTCCTTTGTAAGAAGCCACTTTCAGCGTACTCCTCATCGGTCAAGTTATCTATTCGTAGTAAGACTTTATACTCTTCATAGGTCCAAATAACGGAAGCATCAAACGTTAAATAGTCTTTTACTACTTTCCCACTCAAACTAAGCCGGTCGTCAACATAATCACCGCCAAATGCAAAGGCCAGGTTGTACTGAGGTATTTGATAGCGTGTCCAAAAGCCAAAAGTATTTTTAGGGGCATTTGCAAAACGTTTATCTGTCGCTAGATTACGTATTCCACCGCCATCAATCCCCTTAGTAATCAATGTATCATTATACGCATAAGCAAAACTGACTACCCAATCTTGAGTAAGATCGGCAAGAACCTCTAACTCAAAGCCGTCACTAGTGACTTCACCTAACGCGGCAAGATTATCCTCACCGTCACCCTCCGGGTCCATTCCTGTATTTTGCAAAAAGTTGTCTCTTACTATGCGATACACAGAAGCCTTGATTTGTGTTCCACCATTGAATAATTCAGCATTTACACCTGCCTCAACAATGGCGCCAGTAGTCGGGTCGAACGCGCCACCCACTTCGGGGCGTTGTTCACTCGCATTACGTGGTATAAATGAATCTGCATATTGTGTGAAGAGCGAGATTTCTGAAGACAATTTATATATGCCACCCAACCGCAGCGATACATTAGTATCTGTATCGAAATCATCGTATCGCAGCCCGCCAACTAAGGTAACTTTACCCCACGCTAACTCATTTAGTACATAAGCCCCTGTTTGTTCTTCGTCCGCATCGGAGTTTCTGCTGGTTGTATCGTATTGACTTGGGTCAGTTTGACCATAATTAGGGTTATTTAAACGCAGTGGAATAATGTCGCTGGACAAAGAACTACCGGTTAAAAATCGTTGCGCCATTTCCGCATCAAACCTAGCCGTTTTGAAAAAGCCATCAAAATCACCTTTAAAGTACTCTACACCAAAAGCCACACGATGCTCAGCCTTAAACGCAAGGCCTTCATAAACAAAGTTAGCATGGAATGCGGTTGTTTCTTCCTCTCTAATTTGATCCCTAAACTCCCGACCTACAAGATCTGGCACATCGTCACCATCAATATCAATTAACGCCCGTGGTTCATGATAGTTTTGAATTTGCTCATTGGAAATAAAACGCACCGCCGTGTTATAAGCTAAACTATCAGACAATTGCCCTTCTAAAGAAAACCTTAGTACATCTGAGCTCAAGTTTAAAAAGTCGCTTGCCTCGTTATGGTTCCAGCTTGGATCGACAATAAACGCTCCGCTATCATCAACCGGTACTCCCCGTAAACGATTTCCACCTAAGTCTTGTCCATAGTGAGTGTACTGCGCGGTAAAAAGTTGACTGCCAATATCCGCTGAATATCCGAGGTCGATTATCGTTGTTTCACTATTCGTATTTACACGGGGCGTATCACGTTCTTCGTAAAACAGTCCAACTCGCAAGTTGTGACCTTCCGATACTGCGCCAGTGGCCTCAGCAGAGCCACCAAAACGATTATCGCTACCAAAAATCGCCCGTACATTTGCATCAAATTCAGGTTTCGGTTTTTTTGTAACGTAGTTGAATATTCCCCCCGGCTCTCCCGGGCCATACAGCATTCCTGCAGGACCTTTGAGGAAATCAAGTTGTTCGACATTAAACAATTGCGGCACATTAAACCCAACATAAGGATCACCACGCAAACCATCAAAGAAAATTGCTTCTTGACGAAAGCCTCTTGCTGTCACTCCGGCATAGCTAAACAAGTTCACACCAGCAATATTCCTGTAAAGATCCTGTGCATCGCGAGCGCCTTGGTCAGCGATTAAGCTAGCATTAATAGAAGAAATGACCTGTGTAGAGTTTAATGGCTCGTTAGCAAGCTTTCCTGTATTGGTCTCGCCTGGTCGATACAAATTTATCGCCCGACTGGTAATCGTTATACGCTCGATATCTTCGTTATTTATTTGGCTTTTAACCACATCATTCTCTTGCGCTACAGTGCCTGTAGTAGTACCGGCTTGTTGAGCATGCACAAAAGGCGCATTATTAAACAAGCAAATGCCAATAGCAGTCGCCAGTAATGTTTTGTTTTTCATGTTGTAACCCTAAAGATTGAGTGAGTAGCGTGTTTGCTATATGTGCTTATTAATTACGTATAAATTGCGAGGTGGTTATTCGGCTACTTATCTAAGCGAGCTTGGGTTGCGACAATATCGATGCTCTGTTCCGGTGCACATTGATACGGAAGAAAGGTCTCGACATTGCCAATATTTTTTTGAAAGTCGGCGGGTTGCGCACCCGCCTTCAGGTTTCAATTGCGTATTGATAAAGACCAATAAATCAATACAGAGCAATTGTTGCACATATAAATGATAATGACAACCATTCTTATTTATATTTAATAGAAATATAAATGGCGGCTCTGACTATATCGAATGCGTCAATCAACTAGATAAGAAGTATGCTCTAAACACATATTTTGAACACGTAGCAATAAGAGAAATTTGTCACAGAAAATATACTGATACGCTTGATTTTATTACCAATGCACGGGTTTATGACCAACAAACCCTGTAGAAGGAATTTTAATAATGCGTTGGTCTAGCAAACAACCAAGATACATATCATCCCCATGTTTTCCGCCAAACGCCAACGAGGAAATATTCTTGAGCTGCGCGGGATTACTGCCTAAGTGTTCACGCCCCATCGCGTAATCTTGATATGCTTTTTCGGCATTGGCTATATGTGTATCATCCGATATTTCTAAATACACTTCGCATGCGCCGTTAGGGGATATACGGATGACACGGTTGCTGATAATACTTGTGACCCACAGGTTGCCACTAATATCTCCAACTAAACCGTCTGGAAATGTGCCTTCTCTAAACGTGGCAAATAACTGCTTGTTTATCAATTGTCCACTATCTGTAATATCCCAACGAAATAGTTCTCGCGTAAATGTCGCATTTGCATATAAAAACTTACCATCGGGTGTGACCCAGCACTCATTAGTATAGCCAATGCCATCTGCCACCACAGTCGCGTTGTTATTTTCGACGAGTATGATAAAACCATCATTACACAATGGACTGTACCCCTTCGCTCGCGGCTGCTGTCGTGTACTTACCGTTATCCAAATACGCGCCTGATGGTCAATATGAACAAAGTTTGTAGGCGGTAAGTCAATACCACCGATGGTTTGTAAAAATGGGCTAACCTGCCCTTCACGCGTTAGTTCAAACACACCGCCTTCCTCGGCACCCAAATGCGCAATCAAAAAGCTATCGTCGCCTTTAATAGCAAAGCCGTTCGTTTGCAATATGCCTTCTTTGACATCCGCGCATTTGCCTGCAAGTAGGTGTTGTTCACCCGTGTGTGATATTTGAGTAACGCCGCCTCGAAAATCAGATACGTATATGTCGCCATTACGCTGTGTCAATACGCACTCTGGTCGATGTAAACCAATGCCAACATGCTCAATTTCTTTTTCAAATAAATTGATAGAACTCATACAACATACTCAAATATAGTAATAAGTGTATTACGCACCACAAATAGTATTTGCGGCGCAAATGTTAACCACTCGCTTCTCATCGTTAGACTGGTAAATCGCGTCTTCAACAGCGACATTTCTCAAATACTCTGCCGCCGTATTTTCTAATGGCGTATTATCGATAAAATGCGATACTACGTGCTTAGTAAACAAATACACGCAGTCACCACCAAAGTTTTTATCTAACCAACTATACGCTTGCTCAACTTCTTTCTGCTCACCAAAATTACGCAAATAGACAATGCCTTCGCCGTCAAGCGTGATGGTCCCTTCAGTACCTTCAATTAACATTTCACCCATGGTACGGCGATGATTACTTGCGGCATGATCTAAACAGCGATTCCCGTCAAAAATGCCCTGCGCGCCATTGTCAAAATCAAAGATAATCACGCCTGAATCTTCACCTGTTATCACTGGATTGCAACGACGCAAACGTGCACTAACATCGCTAATTTCTCCGACTAAAAAACGAAAGGTATCAATCAAGTGAATTGCCGTCTCGTGCACCAAAAATTTAGGCATTTGTTGAAAATAAGGCTGTCGCGCTAAGTAGGCATCATCCCCCTGACCATCACCTGGCCTCAATCTGAAGGTAATATTAAGAACACTCCCAATCGCACGGCAATCCAGTAAGTGCTTAATTTTTCGATACCAAGGCATAAATCGAAAGTTTTCGTGAACGATGAGCTTTCTATTCGCTTGCTTTGCCAACTTAACCATACTCGCCGCCTCAGCGGCATTTTGCCCAAATGGTTTTTGACAAATAACATGAGCGCCCATCGACAAACACTCGTTTACATACTTTTCGTGGGTTTCGGGCGGGGTAATGATATCAACAATATCAGGCTTTACCTGAGTGAGCATTTTGCCCAAATCATCAAAAGTTTGCTCTATATTAAAGCGCTGCTTAAAATCCTCAGCTTTTTCTAGCGACCGGTTACAAACACCAACTAACCTTACATCTTCAATACGTGTCCATGCATCGTAATGAAACTGGCTAAAGTAGCCCGTACCCACGCACGCGACCCTCAACGGTTTTGTATTGCTCAAAATACCACCTTCTTTTTCTTGAACATACGATTTATCAACGGTACTTGTGACAATACCATCACTACAATAATCAATAACAACACGATAGCTAAGGGGCGTTGAAGCAGCGGGAATAAACTCCCTTCGGTTACCAACAACGCTCTGCGTAAACTTTCATCTGCCATAGGTCCCAAAATAAACCCAATAACCAAGGGAGAAATTGGAAATTTCATTTCTATTAAGCAATACGCCAAAATGCCAAACGGTAGCATCACATAAATATTAAAAACGTTCAGACCCAGAGCGTACGAGCCGAGCACACATAATACCGCGACTAACGGCATGAATAATGTCGCAGGCACCGTGAGGAGCTTAGCCACTCGTTGTGCAAGGATGGTCCCATTAATGAACATAGCGAACGTGGCTAGCATCATAATGGCAGTAATTTCGAGCAAAAAGTCAGGCCTTTCGGTTGTTAAGGTAGGGCCTGGGTTTACACCATGTAAAATCAATGCACCTAGGAGCATTGCCGCTGGCGCACTGCCGGGTATACCCAGCGTCAACAGTGGTATCATAGCACCACCGACACACGCGTTATTCGCTGTTTCTGCACTCACTAAGCCTTCAGCATTGCCTTTACCAAATGTCTCTGGATTTTTACTACCTTTTTTAGCAGCGCTATAAGATACCCAACCGGCAATATCTTCGCCAACACCCGGCACAGCGCCAATACCGACGCCAATCAAAGCAGATCGAACAACATGTTTAATATACTTAAATGCTTCAAGCACCCCAACATATACAGATGCAAAGCCTTGCTTCATTGAATCAAAACTTGCGCTCGCTTTACTTTTCACCTCAGACGTATCAGATAGTACCTTAATGACTTGAGGTATACCGTATGCGCCAATAAGCACAGCAACAATATCTAACCCGCTATCTAACGCGGGTTGATCAAAGGTAAAACGGGGGAAAAACTGCAAGGAATCTCGACCAATTGTCGCCAGAAAAAGACCAAGCATTCCCATGATCCAGCCTTTCACGGCACCACCTTCCCCCGTTAAGGTACCGCTGATAAGAATGCCAAATAGGGCCAATAAAAAGAATTCAAACGACGTAAACTGCAAGGCGACCGATGCAATAAACGGTGCAATGAACACTAACATCAATAAGCCAATAAACGTGCCAATAGCCGACGCACTAGTGATCAAACCAAGTGCTTTTGCGCCCTCACCACGCTGAGACATGGGGTAACCATCGAGTGCGGATGCTGCGGCCGCGGCGGTACCGGGAATATTTATAAGTATACTTGGATAGGATCCGCCATAAATGGCCCCTACATAGAGACCGAGTAACGCAAGTAAGGCCGTAGAGACATCAAAACCGTAGGTAAGTGTAGTTAACAACGCTACCCCTAAAGTTGCTGTTAACCCGGGCAACGCGCCAAAACCAATACCGAGCAAACTAGCAACAAACACCACTAATAAATTTGTAGGGTTGCTTACTAGCTGCCACAAAATTTGACTAAATTGAAAGAAACCTTCCATGACTTATATTCCTTTGCCTACAAAAAGCGACGATATTTGAGTAAATATTTCATTCAATAGCAAAATCACACTCCCCTCTGTTGGCATTGGCACTAACAACAAAAACCTAAACCCAATCACCAGTAACAGAGGCAGCCATACACATACCAAAAACACCTTAACTTTGTGCACATGCAACACCCATATACAGGCGGCGGTACCTAAAACACCTATAATATCTGTAATGTCAGCAACATTAGTTGCTAACGTCGGCGCTGGCGCACTTGCAAACAATGGCAACAAATGTTGAAGCCCAAGTGCGATAAGGACAAACATACAGACCACGACATAAATAAATCCTAGTGGCTTTGATACGGCGTCACTCACTAGATGAAAGCGCCCCACCAGCAGGGATAAAAACAAGACACTCGACAAGTAAAAATCGATGTTTGGAATAAGAAAATATACAAAGCTAACTAGCGCGCAGATTACCCAAATTTTATGGGAGGCTTTGCCAGAAAAGTAGTCATGCCAAACACTGTTGGACGGTCTAAAAAACAAGGTAATGGATAGTAAGAACAAGCAAAATGAAATAAATAATGGAAGTAGCGCTGGAGATACATACCATGCACTAGCGACACCTCCCCAACTTTCGTTGATCGGGTATGTCGATGCAACCATGGCTGAGCTAATAGCGAAAATCAGAAGAAGTATAGCAATAAAGCGATCTGGGCTGCTTGTCGTTTTTTTCATGATAAAATCCAACTGACTATTCACTGGCATCAGGCCTTGCTATTGCTAATGCTTCAGGGCTAATTTTAGTCACCCCCATATCATTCAAGGTCCACGTAAACAAAGATTCGAGTCTTGCAAACTCTTCTTTTGCTGCATCACCCGTCCGCCCAGACAATGAAAAATAATTATTGTCTGCCCATGTTTTGACTGTGGGCGTTTGCAAGGCTTGAGTAAACGCTTCGCTCAATAAGGCTTTAACCTCATCTGGCGCATCATCACTAATAGCCATACCGATCGATTGAAATACGGGTAAATGTTCTGACAAGCTAGGAAAATCAACAAAGGCAGAGGGTATGATTAAATTTTCTGAAAATGCATATTCACTCTCATTTAACATTGCTAACGGTTTAAGTTTACCTGCACTAATAAGTTGCTGCTGTTCTGCTAGTGTTGTAATGACTACATGGACTTCTTGTGTGACCGCGGCGATTTGTGCAGGCGCAGAACCAGGAAATGGCACAAATTTAAAAGGCGCGTCGACGCCGCGTTCAAAAGCCAGTAAATTCAAGTGATGTATTGACCCAGAACCGCCAGCTGCTGCGTTAATGGTTCTCTGCTTTGCCTGAGCAATTAAGTCGGTAAGTGAATTAATTGAAGATTCAGAGGACACAGAAATTACACTTGGTGAACCGCCAATTATCATTGGATACCAAATATCCATGCGCTCCTGCCATCCTCCCATTACACCAGCCGTAACGCAGGATTCGCTGATACCAACCCAAGTGTAGCCATCTGCTGGACGTTGACTAACATAGCTCATCCCTAACGAGCCAGCAACGCCCCCTGGGCGATTCGTTACATTCACTGTCTGGCCCAACAATTTCGCCATTTCTGCACTAACAACTCTATTTGCAATGTCGGTACCACCACCCGCTGACCAAACAACCACATGACTTATCGGTCGGCTAGGAAATTCATCTGCACCATCAATCACGGTATGTCGAAAAAACAATATACCTAACGCAAGCCCAACAAAGGCAGCCAAACTCGCTAAGTGTTGTTTATATGGACTCGTATGTTTCATTACGTAATTTTCTTATTAAGCATCAAGTAAATCTATGATTCGATTATAAATTTCATCTGTGCCATGCTGCCCACCAAACTCAAATGGCTTAAGATTACCCGCTTCATAAGCGGTTTCTACCGCGCGATTGATACGTTGTGCGGCGTCACAAGCGGCAGGTACATCGTGCTTACTGCCTAACCAATCTAACATCATTGCTGCCGATAAAAACATCGCAGTAGGGTTTGCCTTTCCTTGGCCAACAATATCTGGCGCACTGCCATGACATGGTTGAAAGACAGCATGTTCATCGCCGATGTCAGCAGATGGCGCCATGCCCATACCGCCCATTAGGCCAGCCCCCAAGTCAGATAATATGTCACCAAACATATTCTCCGTAACCATCACATCAAACATCCAAGGCTGCCGAACGAGCTGCAATGCCGCCGCGTCTACATAAATATGGTCCGCATCAATGTCTTTATACGCCTGAGTAACTTCATCAAATACTTGCCTGAAAAAGAAAAAGGAACCAAGTACGTTGGCTTTATCAACGCAAGTCACTTTACCTTTGAATCCTAGTTCCTTTCTGCGCTGAGCCAATTTGCAGGCAAAGTTAAATACGCGCTCACTGCCTTTGCGCGTAATAACTTGGGTGTCTTCTGCGCGTTCATTGTCAATAATTTTGCTGCTTGAGCGGGACGCAAACAAGCCCTCTGTTGATTCTCTTACTAGTACAAAATCCAAGGCTTGTGCTCGCGCATCACCAAGTGGTAATGGTAAGCCTTTCAATGTTTTAACCGGGCGAACCCCTGCATATAAATCAAGCGTTTCTCGTAATTCAAGTTGTGGGGCTATTTCTCTCCCATCTGGGTAACGAATATCGGGCATCCCCATACACGCGAGTAAAATGGCATCCGCTTTTTTAGCAACCGACATTGCTTCTGCAGGCAGTGATTCACCATGTTTTGCATAATATGCCGCGCCAGCATCAAGTACTTTAAAATCAAAACTTACGTCTAGTTTTGAACACGCTTTATTTATTACCTCTAATGTAATAGGAGTGATTTCGCTGCCAATCCCATCTCCTGGAAATACTGCAATGGTAAACCTAGACTTGTCCTGCATTTTATCCTCTAACCTTTTGTTCGTTTCATCTAAAATAGGGCGTTAAGCGTCGACAACACTTTCCCTTACAAACTCTCTAAATCAAAATTCTTTATTATATTCAATAAATTATACTTACCCTTGAGTCGATGTTCAGCATGTATACGAAACGCCAACTCACCGTCACCTTGTTTAATTGCATTAACCAAAGCAATGTGGTCTTTCGTTGAATCCACTGGTTTTTTTCGGTAAGGCAAGGTAAAAAACCGTGCTCTGTGTGCTTGCCCCCAAAATTGCAGGACAACGTCTTTCAAACGTTGGTTGTCGCACATTTCGAGCAATGCAAAATGAAAGGCTTCATCAGCCATCGCCCATTCATGTAAATTATCATTCGCGAGCGCTGCCGCCATATCTGCTGTAGTCTTCTCTAGTCGTTCAAGACTTTCACATGCAATCTGACCTTGTGCAGATTTTTCCGCGACAAGCCTTGCAGCCTGTGGCTCTAATGCACATAGGATGTCATAAATCTCACTCATGTCATGCGCAGAAATAGGCTTAATTAATATGCCTTTACGCGGATTTATCTTAATTAAGCCTTCCCTTTCCAGCTGAATACATGCTTCTCTGACCGGCGTACGACTCATGCCCAAATTTTCAGCCAGCGTGGTCTCAAGCATTTGCTCGCCCGCTTTGAAAGAGTTGTCCAAGATTCGCTCACGCAAAATTGCATAAGCTTGCTGCGTTCTAGACGCTTTGCATGAAGATTCGTTAGTAGTATTTGTCAAAGACATTAATGTTTAACTTCCACCCAGGCTTATAAGATTAAAACGAATATTTACACATTCGATTACGACCCCAACACGCATTTCACTAATAAAATGTAAATTTTATGTTTACAATCTAGCGCAATTAAAAAATAATGTATACATTAAATATTGAAAATGTATTTGGATTGCATATGTCAGAAGATGTACAAGATATTCAGAAGACGAATCCTATATTAGGTTGCATCGCGGATGATTTTACCGGCGCCTCTGATATGGCAAGTTTTTTAAGAAAAGGTGGATTAAACACGATACAAATTAATGGCGTGCCTGATGACGACTTTGCTCTTAGAAAGTATAGTGGGATGCAGGTTGACGCGATCGTCATTGCCCTCAAAACGCGCACATGCGAGCCATCAATTGCCATTAGTGAGAGTCTACAATCCTTAAGCTGGCTTCAACGGGCTAGGTGTTCCCGATTTTATTTTAAATACTGTTCAACCTTTGACTCAACAGAGAGGGGGAATATTGGCCCGGTGATTGATGCATTAATGGACAAGCTTGCGGCAAAGCACACCATCGTCTGCCCTGCCTTACCAGTAAACGGAAGAACGGTGTATATGGGCCAGCTGTTCGTTCATGGCACATTACTGCACCAAAGCCCGATGGCTACTCACCCGCTAAATCCGATGAAAGATAGCGACCTTGCAAGTTTATTAGATGCTCAAGTAGCAGACATCAACAAAAAAGCATGTGGACATATCGGCTATCCAGACTTAAGCAAACTAGAAACGTATGTACCACAGCAAAATGACCGATACATTGTAACGGATGCCCTTGAAACAGGTCACTTACAATCTCTAGCAAAGTATTTTGCTTGCCATCCCAATTTTCCATTACTTACCGGTGGCTCAGGTTTAGCTGAATTCTTGGGTGAAGCATATAGAGAGGCTGGGTGGCTAGGCAAAACTCCCTCACCCTTAGCGGAAACACGCTTAAGTTCACCAACATTAGTCATTGCTGGTAGTTGCTCTCAAGCGACACAAGGACAAGTCGAACATAGCAAATCCAAATTACCCTCTTTGTATATAAACCCAAATAACCTTGCGTCAGGCAGGCAAAGTGCTCAATCAATTGCCGAATGGATACAGCAACATGCAGCCCAATCTGTGTTGCTTTACTCAACCGAAAGCGCAGCTAAGGTATCGGCCAATCAAGATAAACTTGGCTTAGAAAACGCGGCATCGATAATTGAAAAAACCTTAGCAGACGCCGCCGCCTTTGCAACCAACGCAGGTTACTATAAAAATATAGTAGTGGCTGGCGGTGAAACGTCGGGTGCGGTAGTCTCAGCCTTAGGTATCAAACACTTCGTCATCGGACAAAGTGTTGCTCCAGGTGTACCGTTAATGCGTGCAGAAACATCATCGGGTGCATTACAACTAGCATTAAAATCAGGCAACTTTGGTGACTATGACTTCTTTTCAACCACTATAGAGACAATGACATTATGAGTAACTCATCTACTCCCGCAATTGAGCAAGCAAAGCAAGATATTATCAATGTGGGAAAATCGATTTTCGATAGAGGCCTAACATGTGGCTCTTCTGCCAATATCAGTGTAAAAACTGACGATGGCTGTGTGGTAACACCTACAAATTCATGCATTGGTTTTTTGAACCCAGACACTTTGTCGGTCATTGACCAGCATGGCAAATTGATTTCTGGTGACAAGCCATCGAAAGAATTCATTTTACATGACGCTTTCTATCAACAACGCCCAGACACTAACGCTGTTATTCATTTACATAGTTCATATGCTACCGCGGTGTCATGCTTTGATGGTATTGATGCCCATGATGCAGTCACACCTTACACACCCTATCTTATTATGCGCCTAGGTGAAATTTGCTTGATCCCCTACTTTCCCCCTGGAGATACCAAGCTAGCCGACGCGATCGCCGAAAAAGCCAGTAACTATGCTGGGATTTTGATGGCTAATCATGGACCAATTGTGGCCGGTGAAAACCTTTGGAGCACTATGTATGCCATAGAAGAGCTTGAAGAAAGTTGTAAAATGATGGTGTTGCTCAAGCAACATGAAACACGCACCCTAAGTGAAGAGCAACGCCAAACGCTAAAAGACAGATTTAAAAAGAAGAGATAACTATGTTTGTAGTCACCGTAGAGTTCAAAATAAAAACCGACAAAACTGACGAATTCATGTCCGCAATGCTTGACAACGCGAACAAAAGTCTCACCTTAGAAGAAGGTTGTGTTTACTTTGACGTTTGCCAAAATCCAAATGCGCTTAACTCAGTATTTCTTTACGAGCTATATAAAGAAGAAGCAGATTTTAAAATACATCTTCAAAGCCCGCACTTTCTTCACTTTGACAAATCCGTATCAGAATGGATAACAAGTAAATCTGTAAAAACCTGGATCAAGCGTTAAGCTAGCAATCCAGCATAAAAAACATGTGCTTAGGTCACCCCAAAATAGGTGGCCTAAAGACAATTTCAACGCCCCTTCCCATAGCACCGCACCGCGGCATAGGCCGCCACGATAAAACATTGGCGTCAGACCTGCTTTCACGTTAAAATACACGGCTATTTTGTTTAAATTTCGATTGATTTAACCGCTGCTTGCTTTTATTTATTTGTAGCGGTCTTGTGCTAGGACGTAAGCCATTTATGAGTAAAAAGCTGTTTATTAAAACCTGGGGTTGCCAAATGAACGAGTATGACTCGGAAAAAATGGCTGACTTATTAGATGCAACCCACGGTTACTCAATTGCTGAAGAAGCAGAAGGTGCGGATGTTATCTTACTAAATACATGCTCTATTCGTGAAAAAGCACAAGAAAAAGTATTTCATCAACTGGGCCGCTGGAAAAACCTTAAACAAGACAATCCCGGTTTAATTATCGGCGTGGGCGGTTGTGTTGCGTCACAAGAAGGCGATGAAATCCGTAAACGTGCACCTTACGTTGATATTGTTTTTGGTCCACAAACACTTCACCGTTTACCTGAAATGATAAAGCAAATCAAAGGTGGTGAACGTTCAGTAGTGGATGTTAGCTTTCCCGAAATAGAAAAATTTGACCGCCTGCCAGAACCTCGTGCAGATGGCCCATCGGCATTCGTGTCCATCATGGAAGGTTGTTCAAAATATTGTACCTTCTGCGTTGTGCCTTACACTCGCGGTGAAGAAGTCAGTCGCCCAGTGGATGACGTCATTCTTGAGATTGCGCAGCTCGCAGCACAAGGCGTAAGAGAGGTGAATTTACTTGGTCAAAACGTCAATGCGTTTCGTGGTGAACACCATGATGGCAGTATATGCCGGTTTGCTGAATTATTAGAACTTGTAGCATCAATCGATGGCATAGACCGTATTCGTTATACGACGTCACATCCGGTTGAATTTACCGATGACATTATTGAAGCCTATAAAAACATCCCTGAATTAGTCGACCATTTGCATTTACCTGTGCAAAGTGGCTCTGATCGAATACTTAATTTGATGAAGCGCGGACATACCGCAATCGAGTATAAAAGCACGCTGCGGAAACTGAAAAAAGTTCGCCCAAATTTATGCATGTCATCTGACTTTATTATTGGCTTTCCTGGTGAAACAGAAGAAGATTTTGAAGCGACAATGAACTTAATTAACCATGTGGGTTACGATTTAAGTTTTAGCTTTATTTATTCCGCAAGACCCGGCACGCCTGCAGCAGATGCAGTTGACGATGTCTCGGAAAAAACAAAAAAACAACGGCTACAAATATTACAACAACGTATCAGTCAAAACGCCCAACAAATAGCCAGAAATATGCTGGGTACCGTACAAAGAATATTGGTGGAAGGACCTTCAAAGAAAGACCCTGATGAATTAACCGGCCGCACTGAAAATAATCGCGTTGTAAATTTTGTGGGGACCACAGATATGATCGGTGAATTTGTCGATATCGAAGTGACCAATGTATTTTCCAATTCACTTCGTGGCGACGTTATAAGACGTGAGAGTGAGATGGGCTTACGAATCGCTCGTTCACCAGAGAGTATACTTGCCAGCCAACCGACGCCAGATAAACATGGCGTTATCCAATTCATGCCAGTGTAATCAAGGATGTAATTTGAGTACCGTAATTACCAATCAGTTAGTATTAGAACCATCAGATAACAAGCGTTTAGCTAGCCTTTGTGGGCCATTCGATGACAACATAAAGCAAATAGAAAGACGGTTGGGCGTTGAAATTACGTATCGTGCAAACGAATTTAATGTGCTTGGCGATCCCTTACAAGCGAATGGCGCCACAGCGCTGCTAAAACTTTTATATATTGAAACGCAGCCGGTTAAAGGCAGTATCCCTGAATTAGAACCAAATCAAGTGCATTTAGCCATTCAAGAAGCCAAATGCCTTGAACGCGCTGAAGCGGGCGATTACGCTAAGGAAGTACAAATTAAGACTAAGCGCGGTGTCATTAAACCGCGCAATCCAAACCAATCAAAATACGTTGCAAACGTGCTAAATCATGACATTACCTTTGGTGTTGGCCCTGCAGGAACCGGTAAAACGTATCTAGCAGTTGCATGTGCAGTTGACGCATTAGAAAAGCAAGAAATTCGCCGGATTTTACTGACTCGACCTGCCGTTGAAGCAGGCGAAAAACTAGGCTTCTTGCCAGGTGACTTATCGCAAAAAGTTGACCCCTATTTAAGACCGTTATATGACGCACTTTTTGAGATGCTAGGGTTTGAAAAAGTAGAGAAACTCATTGAACGCAATGTGATTGAAGTAGCACCTTTAGCTTACATGCGTGGTCGTACACTCAATGACGCATTTATTATTTTGGATGAGTCACAAAATACCACGATTGAACAAATGAAAATGTTCTTAACTCGTATTGGATTTAATTCGAAAGCGGTCATCACTGGCGATATCACACAAGTTGATTTGCCCAGAGGAGCTCGCTCAGGCTTACGACATGCAATTGACGTTTTAGGAAACGTGAATGACATATCGTTCAACTTTTTCACTGCAAGTGACGTAGTTAGACACCCCGTTGTCGCCAGAATAGTTCAAGCCTATGAAGATTATGAGAGTGAACAAGAAGCCATAAAACAAGCATCTCGTAGTCAAGATGGCAATAGTCCGTCATGAGTAACCATTAATGGAAATTGAGCTAGGTGCAGATATTCAGGTCGCAGAAGATCTAGATGAAACGGCACCTTTTTTCAGTCATGTTGCAATAAATGACATTGAAACTTGGTATCAGGTGGCGCTTTCTCATCTGAATCATAGCAACACAGCAGAATGTACTGTCCGATTAGTTACCCCACAAGAATCACAGTCACTGAATAGCCAATACCGTCAACAAGACAAGCCGACAAATGTATTGTCTTTTCCTTCAGAATTACCCGAGTTCGTCGAATCGTCATACATTGGTGATATTGTTATTTGCGTAGACATTGTAATCAGTGAGGCAAACGCACAGAACAAAACCATAAAAGCACATTTTATGCATTTGTGCATACATGGGCTATTGCATATACTCGGATATGACCATATTGAAGACCTTGAAGCTGAAAAAATGGAAAGCCTAGAAATAGAGATATTACATAAACTAGGTATTGACGATCCTTACAAGGTTCAGTAATTATGAGTGCATGTACGTGCAGTTGCATTGATTTTACCTTACCTAAGGTCTATATATAAATAACGAATACGCGCAAGCGTCAGTTTTAATAAAACAGTAATAACAAACGACAGTGACAGGAAATGAGCGAAGATAACCCCCACTCTAGTAACGGTGCTGCTACCAAAGGTTGGATCGATAAAATATTAACCAATTTTAAAGCAGAGCCGCAAAATAAAGAAGAATTGTCGGAAGTCATTTCTGATGCAGAACAGAGAGACTTAATCGATCCACAAACCAAAGAAATGATCGAAGGCGTCATGGAAGTCAGTGAAATGCGGGTTAGGGATATTATGATCCCTCGCGCACAAATGATAACCATAGATGTTGAACAAAGCATTGATGACTTTGTTCCTATAATGATTCAGTCTTCTCACTCCCGTTTTCCAGTTATTAACGAAGACAAAGATCACATTGAAGGCATCCTTCTCGCTAAAGACCTACTTTTCTATGCGTTTAATCAAGACAAAGAGTTTTCACTAAAGTCACTATTGCGTGAAGCCATTATTGTCCCCGAAAGTAAACGCGTAGACGTCTTGTTAAAAGAGTTTAGACAGCAGCGTTACCATATGGCAATTGTAGTGGACGAATATGGTGGTGTATCTGGATTGGTGACCATAGAAGATATCTTAGAGCTGATCGTAGGCGAAATTGAAGATGAATATGATGAAGAAGTAAATGAAAACGACAATATTCGCCCATTAAATAA
The DNA here is from genome assembly GCF_030160655.1 of Agaribacter marinus. GTDB lineage: Bacteria > Pseudomonadota > Gammaproteobacteria > Enterobacterales > Alteromonadaceae > Glaciecola > Glaciecola marina. The sequence continues at coordinate 107,047 of NZ_BSOT01000005.1, read as the reverse complement.
ATCTACCTATTCAGTAAAAGCATTAACACCTGTTGATGACTTTAACCGCTTTTTCGAAACAAGTTACAATGAAGAAGAATCAGATACTATTGGCGGTGTTATATTACGCGCATTTGGACATATGCCAAAAACAGGCGAAAAAATTGATATTGATAATTTTCAATTCGAAGTAACTAACTCAGACAAACGTCGTCTATTGCAACTTAAAGTGTATATTCCTGAATTGGAGAAATAGACTGAACACGTTTGTTGTCAATACCATTGTCGTATTGTTAGGTGCGATACTAACATTTGCGTTCGCCCCATATGGTCAGTGGTATCTTATTTATTTATGCCTTCCCGCTTGGTTGTTCATATGCCATAGATATTCAAAAACACCTTTTCTGACCGGTTGGTGTTTTGGCTTAGGATACTTTGGCGCCGGGATATCGTGGGTCCACGTCAGTATTGCTACCTTTGGTGGTTTACCTCTTATTGGCTCAATATTCCTAATGTTTCTGCTTTGCGGCTACCTTGCACTGTTTCCCGCGATTTCAGTGTGGTTGTTAGCTCGATTTTTTTCATTTAGCCTGTGGCCACTAGCGGCGCCTTTCGTTTGGTTAGTTACCGAATGGATTAGAGCACACTTATTGACAGGGTTTCCGTGGCTTTCTATTGGCTACAGCCAAATGGACACCGCCTTAGTCGGACTCTTGCCTATTGTTGGAGAAATCGGCCTTAGTGCTCTAATGATTAGTTTTTGCGCTGCTGTCGCCGTGGCTTTATCACAAAAACGCGTTGCTGCACCATTGATTTACGGCAGTATATTGATATGTGCATCCTGGATAGCTCAGCAACACAATTGGATAACGACGAAAAAAGACACTGTATCTATTGCCTTAGTACAAGGAAACATTGAGCAATCAATTCGCTGGCGACCAGAGCAAGATATCCCAACTATCGAAAAATATAAACGGCTAACAGAGCCCTTTTGGCAACATGACATTATTGTCTGGCCAGAGGCTGCAATTCCTGTACTCGAATCATTGCCCCTAGGCACAGAAACACTTGAGAGCTTGGATCTAAAAGCTACTCAAATGGGCACTGCATTAATTACTGGCTCAGTAGATTATAACTACCTCAATAAAGAAGCCTATAATAATCTGCTAGCACTTGGTATCGATAAAAATGGCGTTAACTCAATGCCATATAAGTACTTGCATGAAAACCGCTTTGCAAAACACCACTTATTGCCAATCGGGGAATTTGTCCCTTTCGAGGGTATAATGCGCACGCTCGCACCAATATTTGATTTGCCGATGTCTTCATTCAATCGTGGTGACTTTATACAAAACAACTTAGTCGCGAATGGTTACAACTTGGTTCCTGCTATTTGTTACGAAATCGCATTTCCGCAACAAGTAAAAGCCAATATTAACGAGGAGTCAGACGTAATCATCACTGTCAGTAACGACGCATGGTTTGGTAATTCTCACGGCCCACATCAACATTTAGAGATTGCACGAATGCGCGCGATTGAATTTGGTTTGCCTGTCATTAGAGCAACTAACACAGGTGTCACTGCAGCATTTGATCATAAAGGCAATAATGTAGGACAGCTACCGCAGTTTCATGATGATGTACTCTCAATATCAATGTATTTAACCAAGGGGCACACACCCTATAAAAAATTTGGTGATTTGCCCAGCTATCTTTTCAGCCTAATAGCCTTTGGCTTAGCGCTTCTTTTAAAACGAAAATTTGCCCTTAAAATAGGAGTTTAAACTTAGGCTCTTCGTATTATTCGATGTACATATAATAATTATTCGACTTTTCTTTCGGTTGGACTCGACATATAAAGTATGTTGAGTATGTATTGGAGCTCGTATGGTAGACAATATTAAGCAAATTTTTAAACATGATGCCGCTGGCGGGATCCTCCTAGTTGTTGCGGCGATTCTAGCCATGTTAATGGCTAATACCCCCTTAAACATCTTCTACACCGATTTATTTTCAACACCTGTTGCCATTCAGTTTGGCGGCTTTAGTATTAATAAGCCGCTGCTCCTTTGGGTTAATGACGGTTTAATGGCGATATTCTTCTTTTTAGTAGGTCTTGAAGTTAAACGAGAGATCCTAGAAGGACACTTGCAATCAAAAGAACAAATAATGCTCCCTGCTATCGGTGCGATAGCAGGAATTGCAATACCGGCTGTTATTTACGTCGCGTTTAACATTGATGAGCCAGTTGGTATAAATGGTTGGGCCATTCCAGCAGCGACCGATATCGCATTCGCGCTTGGCGTTTATAGCTTGTTTGGAAGAATGTTACCCATCACGCTAAAACTATTTTTGTTGTCCGTCGCAATATTCGATGATATTGGCGCAATTATTATTATTGCTCTCTTTTACTCGGCTGAATTAAGTACGACCTCATTGGTTATCGGCGCAGTTGGACTATGCGTATTATTTATATTTAATCGTTTGCAAGTAAAATCGACCAGCATGTACATACTGGTCGGCGTTGTCATTTGGGCTGCTGTGCTAAAATCCGGCGTCCACGCGACACTAGCAGGTTTTGCAATGGCGCTTTTCATCCCGTTAAATGGAAAAAACAGAAGCGGCCAACGAATGTTAGGGCACTTAGAAGATAAACTTCACCCCTGGGTGTCATTTTTAATTCTCCCTATATTTGCCTTTGCGAATGCCGGTGTAACATTAGTAGGTACAACCACTGAGCAAATATTCAACCCTATTGTTATTGGTGTGATGCTTGGTCTATTTGTTGGCAAACAAATCGGCATATTTGGCGCTTGCTATTTGGCTGTAAAAACAGGGTTTGCAAAGCTGCCAAAAGGCGTTACCTTCCAGCAGCTCTATGGTGCCTCTATCTTATGTGGTATCGGTTTCACCATGAGCTTGTTTATCGGTAGCCTAGCGTTTGAAACCGTGAGCGTCGATTACTTAAACAGTGTCAAAGTGGGTGTACTAGCAGGCTCTATATTATCTGCAATTCTTGGCGGTATTGTGATATCTAAATCTGCGAGAAAATTTAAACCGGAGGAGACGGCGGCGTCACCTCAGCATACATAGACGCTGATAAAAAAGGCGCTATTTAAGCGCCTTTTTTACGCATACTGTTTATGTCAGTGCTAACAAACTAACGATGAGAGATGTAATTTGCGCATATTCAATCTAATAAATACCAACAGTTTGAAAGGTGATTTGATGGGCGGTGTAACAGCCGCTATTGTCTCATTGCCACTCGCATTAGCATTTGGTGTAGCCTCGGGTGCTGGTGCAGAAGCCGGACTATATGGGGCTATTATTATTGGTTTTTTTGCAGCCTTATTCGGCGGTACGCCGACGCTTATCTCAGAGCCAACAGGACCAATGACCGTGATTATGGCTGCTGTCATTACTACGATGGTCGCTGAATATCCAGATAAAGGCCTTGCCATGGCGTTTACAGTGGTAATGATTGCTGGCGTAACACAAATCATATTTGGTGTGCTGCGTTTAGGTAAGTACATTACATTAATGCCCTACAGTGTGATTTCTGGTTTTATGTCAGGCATCGGCTGCATATTGATTATTATGCAGTTTGCCCCTGCAGTCGGCGCAGCCCCACCCTCTGGCGGCGTGACCGGAGCAATAGCTGCATTGCCTGAAACACTGGCGAGTATAAATGTCATTGAAGCACTTATGGCAATTGCTACCTTGTTGCTTATCTTCTTTACACCAAGAAAAATAAAACACTACGTGCCACCACAACTTATCGCGCTTGTCGCAATATCTCTTATCGCATACTTCTTATTTAGTGACGCTAACATAAATCGTATTGGTGAGATTAATGTGACCTTACCAAACTTAGTTTTACCCACCTTCACATCAGAACAAGTGCAAACAATGGTCCTTGACGGCATTGTGTTGGGAATGCTTGGTTGTATAGATTCGATGCTAACGTCTGTTATTGCCGATAACCTGACCCGCAGTGAACACAAATCTGACAAAGAACTCGTTGGACAAGGCATAGGCAACTTGTTTTCAGGCTTATTTGGTGGCCTCCCTGGCGCGGGAGCAACAATGGGAACAGTGGTAAATATACAAACCGGCGCCAGAACCGCTCTCTCGGGTATAACACGTGTACTCATATTAGTTGTCGCAGTATTTGGCGCTTCTGACCTAATTTCCATGATACCAATCGCCGTTCTTGCAGGTATTGCCATAAAAGTCGGGATTGATATTCTTGATTGGAGCTTTATCAAACGCGCGCATAAAGTGTCAAAGCAAACGAGTTTAATCATGTGTGCCGTCCTTATACTTACCGTATTTGTAGATTTAGTGGTTGCTGTTGGCATTGGCGTGTTTATTGCCAATATCATCACGATTGAAAAGTTAAGCGCATCACAAGCCAAGAATATTAAAGCTATTAGCGATGTGGATGGACGCTTACCTCTAGACAAAGAACAGCGCAGATTGCTCAATAAAGCGAAAGGTAGAGTCTTGTATTTTTACCTAAGTGGCACAATGATTTTTGGTGTATCTAAAGCGCTTTCCCGAGAAATCGGTTCATTGGGCGAACACGCTGTCGTAATTATTGATTTGTCTGACGTATCGTATCTTGACGACACCATAGCCTTAACCATCGAAAACCTTATCAAAGATGCTAAACAATTAGATAAACACATACTCATGTTGGTAAACAACGATGAGAAAAAACGTAAACTAATGCGCATGGGCTTTGAAAATTTGCTTTCAGAAGCTGACTTTATTGACGAGAGAACAGAGGCACTAGAAGTTGCCAATCGCCGCATCCAAGCAAACGATTCGTTTGCAATGAATATATAAGGCGCTTACGATTAATTTGTGTATACTCCGCCCCATAAAATTACAAAATAATAGGAATGCTTATGAACGTTTGTGGTATTGAAATCAAAGGAAGTGAAGCAATTATTTGCCTGCTTACGCTAGAAGATGACGTATTTCATTTACCCGAATGTCGCGCGCGTAAACTGACCTTTGGCAAAGAAGGCACAGCTAAAGCACTAAAAGCTTTCCAGGCTGAATTCGCTAAACTATTAGAAGATTACAAATTTACTAATGTGGTAATTAAAGAGCGCCCGAGCAAAGGAAAATTTGCTGGCGGTGCCGCAGGCTTTAAAATAGAAGCCGCGATACAGTTGATTGATACGCTAAACGTGACTTTATTGTCGCCGACAGACAAAAAAGCAATGTTAAAACGTAATCCTGTACATATTCCATTTATTGAAACAGGTTTAAAAATATTTCAGCAAGATGCTTTCGAAACCGCATTTGCATTTCTTATGCAGCAAAAATACCCGTCTACAGAAGACTAGATCTTAAGATTGACATAGCCTTCTGCACGCGAAAAATCGTTAATTTGCTGGGTAAATTAAAGGAAAGTACTTAGTATCAAGTGCTTTTCCTTTCGGTACACGAATATCCGTACCGCGTAGCATTATATCGTCGGTATCACTTTTCGTACCATCCGCAAATACATTAAGCACCATCGCACGACGGCTTCTTTGTGATTTGTTTTCATATGAACCATGCACCATCAATGGATGATGAAAACAAGCATGACCTTTCTTTAGCTCCATAGGTACAGGCTTAATTTGAGCTTGCAAAGCTTCATCAAGCTGCTCAAACAACGCATCCATTTCACCACCTAACTCTAAACGCTTTAGTAGGCCCCAACGGTGACTACTGGGTACATAGTTCAAACATCCATTTTCAGTAGACGCATCGTCCAACCCTATCCAGCAGGTTAAGTGTTGCATTGGTACTGTACGAATCCAGTACGAATAATCTTGGTGCCAAGCCACTACCCCGCCATGACCTGCTGGCTTACAAAACAGCTGATCATGCCAAAATCTTACGGCTTTGTTGCCCAGTAACTGGCTGGCAGGTTTAGTAAATGCAGGATTCCAAAGTGCATCATGAAAAGCCTCAGATACTCGCCAGTGCCCCAAGGAATGAAACAGCACCGTATCTGGATTCGTCGAATGATTTCCATGAAATTCATAGAATAAGTCCCTAGCAGGATGCTCAGGATCTTGTATTTCGTCTAAGGCCTTACGCAACACATCGACTTGATCTTCTTCTAGAATTTTTACATTCGTGACATAGCCATACTCATCAAAATGCTCTACTTGCTCCTTTGACAATGCAAAAGGTTCGTAGTCTACCTGTTCTTTAACTTCAGCAAACAATTTGGATACAGGATGATGATAATCTGCTAAATCTTTGATATTCATGAACTTACTACCTATTTCGTACAATAACCTCAATATTATTACAATAGATTAGCATATATAACACCTCAATTTAATACAGATTACACATTATTTACACTAATGGTTATAAAGCTGTTGCCACGTTGTCCTAAGCCATTCTGCACACGCCGCGTTCTGTTCGAGCAGTGAATAACCTGCGCCTTCTCCATAATCAGTAAAAGGAATAAATTCTGTTGATATTGTTTGCAGTTCACTTTCATCGTTGTTGGCGTGATAGGTCATTAACATGCGAACAACTTGTTTCCATGGTGCAAGATCACTTTCTTGCCATGGCGCATGCCATTCACCCGCGTTTGGTTGTTTAAAAGGGTATTGAATACCTCTACCTTGCACAGATTTTGGGTGCAATGATGAACGTAATTTATTGATATCTGGGTGAGCAGCAACGATATTCTTTGGGTTATTGGGAGATACAGAGCGCGCGTGCGCATGTTTGACTAAACCTTGATTTATCCATTGTGTGAACACGTTATCTTCTGCAAATGGATCGAGAACGAGCTCACCACTCTTAACCTCTTTATCTACCCCAAACACTGCCAATTCACTTGGATTATCAATTTTAAAAATAACGTGGCTATGATCGAGTGTTATTCCAAAGGGAATACCTTGTTTTTGCACAAGTTCTGCAACCTCGGATACTCTTGAAAACTTTTCTGACCACATATTTACATGGATTTCAAATGTAGGAATGCAACCTACTTTATGTCCTAAATCATAGGCTTCAATATATATTTGTGCGACCTCTTCGTTACTAATTAAATGGCCATCTTCATGGTCCATAAACACTTGTGTATTGTGCACAACACTGCCTAAATGCGCGCCAATACGTAGGTTGTCAAACAGTTCATTTTCTTCTTTGCCTAAAATGTAATTCCGACTACCTGCTAGTATCGGAATATCAAAGCGTTGCGCACACTTTTCATATTCGTTGACCTCGTTTGGTGCCGGTGTAACATCTATGTAATCAAATACACCAGCGTCTTGAACCATCCTAAAGCGGCTAGCAATGTTTTTAGGAGGATGACAGCTTTTATGGCGAATACCGGGTTCACAAATACCAAATTTAAGAGATTTCATCTATCAACTGTACTCTACTTGTTTAATTTAAATGCGCTATGCGCACTACCCTAATTGAAAACATCAGGTGTTTAAAGCTAATTCATGCAACAAAATCAACAACAGTTAATCTTTACCGAATGCTATAAAAGTTATAAGATTCAAGTGCTTGATACGCCAACAATCGAAACTACAACAAATTACAGTGAGCACACCTTTTGTCAACTTCCAGCAAGGCCCTCTGGCTAAAAACGCCCGCAGCAACGTTCACCGCTAACGCACAAAATGCAGGCAACGGCATCATCATTAAAGATCAACACATTGTTGAATTAGTTGCAGACGGACAACAACCCCAGACGCCATACGATAGTTACATTGATTGCAGTAATTATGTACTTAGTCCAGGATTAATAAATACCCACCATCATTTTTATCAAACCCTTACGCGGTGCGTACCTGGCGCTATTAACAAACCTTTATTTCCGTGGCTAAAGTTCTTATATCAAGTGTGGAAAAACCTTGATGAAGAGATGATTTATCACGCCACTCAACTCGCTAGTTTAGAATTAATTGTCTCGGGCACAACATGTGTTGGTGATCACCACTATGTTTTTCCGAAAGGCTTAGAAAATGCTATCGACATACAGGTAGAAGCCATTCAAGCGTTATCATGCAGAGCGACCTTAACACGGGGTTCCATGAGCCTTGGTGAAAGCAGTGGAGGCTTGCCCCCCGATAGTGTGATACAAAGTGACGAGACGATATTGTATGATAGTCAACGCTTGATTGATAAGTTTCATAAGATCAATGGCGATGACATGATAGAAATAGCGTTAGCGCCATGTTCACCGTTCTCAGTATCGACTGAACTAATGAAACAAACCGCTATTTTAGCCGAAAAAAACGACGTACTTTTACATACACACCTTGCAGAAACAGAAGATGAAAATAACTTTTGTTTACGTCAATATGGCATACGGCCATTGGACTATTTGGAAGACTGCGGCTGGCTGAATGACAGAACGTGGCTGGCCCATGGCATTCATTTTACTCAAGAAGAAGTGATTCGACTAGGTAAAGCAAACGTCGGTATTGCACACTGCCCTAGTTCTAATATGTTGCTTGCTTCCGGGATTTGTCCAACGGTTGATTTAGAAAACGCTGGGTGTAGAGTTGGATTAGCAGTAGACGGTTCAGCCTCTAATGATTGTTCGAATATGATACAAGAAGCGCGCCAATCGCTTTTGCAGCAACGTTTAAGATACGGGGCAGAACTTATCACAGCGGAACGCGTGTTACGCTATGCAACAAAAGGGTCTGCGGCGATTTTCAAACGCCATGATTTGGGCGAAATTAATGTAGGCGCAAAAGCTGATATCGCCTTATTTTCAATAGATGACTTGCGATTTTCTGGCGCTGGCGATCTTATAGCCGCATTAGTAACCTGTGGTGCACATACCGCTGATAAGCTAATGATTAATGGTAAATGGGTGGTTGAAAATGGTCATCACGTAAGTATTGATCAAGAAGAGCTTAAAGCTAAACATGCTGAACTCGCTCAAAAACTCCAGCGCATGGTTTGATTACAATAGTGTAAAATTAATTCAGCACCTATGGTTTCAACATTTTTGCTTGAAAACAAATATATTTTTATAAACGCGCTTAAATAACTAAATTGCCAATATTGGTAGAAAGCGTTAACGCTTCATCCTTAGTACCTACCGCATTAGTAATCGCGACTGACACCACACCTTTATCCAGCAACACCTGAAAATACGCGCCAGCACCGGGTTGATTCCAATCATGCGAGATCACACGGCCTAATTGGGTAGTTTTGTAAAGCGAATAGCCTTTTTCCTGCAAATTAGTATCGTAATACCCATAATTGCTGGTTATCTCAAACATTTTTTCTAGAGTATCTTTGGATAAAAGTTCAAAATTCAAAATCGCCTGACCAAACTTAAGTAAGTCATTTGCCGACGAGCGGATATCAAACGCGCCATTACGCTCAGCAATGTGTTTGTATGGGCTTCGCAAAAACAAACTGCCAGCTTTGACATAGAGTTTTGATTCATTTGCCCCTGTATATCGAGACTCTAACGACGTATTTACCATCCCAGCCGTTTGCCATATATGGCGGGATAGATAGTCTGAATATGTGCTATTGGACACAGACTCAATCACTTTTACTAAGATAGATAAATCATATATACACGATGCAGCATTCTCTCGATACTCATTCACTAATCCGCGGTCAAGCATTGCGTTTGTTGCAGATGAGATGGGATCGAAATGCGAAAACGACATTGGCTCCGACTCAAAAGCATTGTCCGGCATAGTATTGCTTTGACGTAATATTTGCCGCACAGTTACGCGATACCTCATTTTTGGTAAGTCAGGTAAATATTCTTGCACAGGCGTATCTAAATTTAATAATCCATTTTCATGCAACTGCATAATAGCAATGGCCGTCATTGGCTTTGCGATTGAACTAATCGTAGTCACGGTGTCAGGTGTAAATTTAGTTACGTTACGCTTGTCGCTATAGCCTGAAGACGCAATATATGAGCCACACCCCGACTTAAATACACCCGCGCTAACACCAAGGAAATCATTTGAGACCATATGACCGTTCAGTAGGTCCTCTACATTTTCATTGAGACCAACCGAATCTTGCTCACATGCAAAGTTACCGTCACTGCCTATTACGGGTATATGCGGTGTATAAAATGGATTATAAGCAAACGGCTCTATGAGCCAGAATAATGCAACACTAACAGTGAGAAGAAAAAGAAATATGAGCTTTTTCATGTTGGTTTCTCTTTGGAACTCTGAATAACTACAAAATAAGTCGAATCAGAAATCACTTTGGTTTGCTTTAGTCTAATGACTTTCGCATTTAGTTCATATTTTTATATGTAACAAATATTGTAGGCATCCAGCAATTCAATCTATTTGTTTAGCGTGCAAATTAGCTAAACCTGCTTCTGCGCACTTAACGTCAATTTCTGGTGGCGCTCCGGAAACACCTAAACCGCCGATCAATACACCCGTCTTGAATGCGTGTCGCCTGCGAAAGCGTGAGTGTGTCGTCTGCTGCAAAACATACAACCCACAGGCCAATTTTCAATTGAATCAAGCTGAACAGGTTTATGTGCAGCTAATACTAAAAATTGAATATTGAATATTGAATAACGCTACTTTGCTTCAAACTCCGAAATCCCCCAATACCCATTTGACGTAGACCGTTGCACGAAACCTGACTTACGCAAGTACTTCCTCATGTGCAAGTTTAAATAGCCATGAGCGAATACAATCACCTTCCCTTCTACTTTAGCCGTTTGCACTAATTCATGCGCCGCTTTTTTGGCTCGTGCGCGTGCTTCAGCGTAGGATTCAAAGGGGCCCTTCTTACCTAGCATCCATAACAGTCGATTGATGTAAACCCACGTAAATGCCTTAAAAGTAAAGGGTAACTTGTATCGTGGAATGTCCATTTCACGCAATAAACGCGACTGATGATGAGGCTTTAAATTTAACGCAATAGAACTACTATGAATCGCACGAGGTAAGTCGCTAGACACAATATAAAAATCTTTAAACTTATCACGAAGTACTTGAGATGGACGACTTTCACTGGATACCAAAGACTTATCGTAAGCCCTTACCCATTTTGCGAAACCAACACTGTCTACGACGATATTTTCAGCCCTCTCAGGCCGCCCGTGCCGCACTAACACTATTTTCATATATTTAGATAAATTGCCCGCGTAACTAAGATTTACTGTCTCCGCTAATCCTGCTCGCGATAGCCCCATCTTGATTGCGATATTTTGCATCTACACGCGAATTGTAAGGCTTTTCGCAATAGTCACTTAACACTTCAAAACTGATAGCACCAATTTTCATACCTGGTCGCATTGCCAACGGCAGTTTTCCGGAATTGAAAAACTCCAATACAATATTACCAGACCAACCTGGGTCAATTCGATGAGCAGTAACATGCACCATTAACCCCAAACGGGCAAGTGAAGAGCGTCCATCTAACCAGCCTACAATATTACCAGGTAAGGTAACTGATTCGTAAGTCACGGCCAACGCCAATTCTCCCGGGTGCAAAAAGAACGCGTCGCCTTCTGCAATGTCTATTTCATCGCTCATTACTCGGTCCATGGCGGCTTGCACCTCAAACTTTGGACCGCTCAAATCAATATACGGCGCGGCATGATCCTGAAACACACGAAATTTGTTACCCAAACGTACATCAACTGTTACACCACTTACTTCTTCGAGCTTAGGCGCAGGTTTAATCCCGATATGTCCATCTTTTAGGTATTTTACAATGTCCTTGTCACATAAACGCATGTTACATCTTCTGTTATTAAATCTTGGCTGGTTGAATTATGCGGATACCTACCACTGGTTGCAACAGTCTATTACGTTTGTTGGCATAAAAGTCATTTTTAGTGCATAACAACGGTTAACGAACGTTAATCCAAGCGTGTGATATCAATGCCTCCGCCGGATGCTATCGCGACTTGCGATACCTTAATCTTGTTTACCATATTCGCCGCCATGCTGCGTGCGGCATCCAGATAAATATCTTGTAAATACGTATTCGAATGGTCGGCAAACAAAGAATGTCCATTGTCAGCGTTTTCTCGAATTTGCATATTAATAGGCACTTCAGCGAGCACCGGTAATTTGTATCTAGACGCTAACTTACTTGCCCCTCTGCTCGCAAAGATGGGCGATTGTGTATGGCAACTTGGGCATTCAAAAAAACTCATGTTTTCCACGATGCCGACCACTGGAATATCCAATTTTTCGAACATGGCAATCCCCTTACCAGCATCAGAAAGCGCGATATCTTGCGGTGTAGTGACGACGACTGCGGCTGTCAAAGGTATATTTTGCGCCATGGTTAACTGAATATCGCCAGTACCTGGTGGCATATCCACTATCAAATAATCTAGCAACGGCCATTTGGTCTCATTCACTAGTTGTTGAAGTGCCTTACTTGCCATTGGGCCGCGCCAAATTGAAACAATTTCTATGAATCACACATATCCCTTGTGAATCACTCTCATACAACCGAAGAAGTCCATATACTCACTCTGAAGGTTATGTTATCCCCTAACTGCACTTAAATTCTAACAATTGCTTAAACCCTATTACAAATAACTTAAGCTAGTTTTTATTGTTCTTTACTTCTGACTCCAAAGCTTCAATTCTAGTTCGTAACTCGCAATTAGCCTTAGTCTGTTTTACATCGAAATAATATACGTAGAACATGACAAAAGTAGTCGCAAGCACAAAACTTACCAAGGAGCGATCGTCTTTACTATACGTTCCATACAATCCAAGACAGTATATTGCAAACACGATAACGCCCAGAAAATTAGGGGAAGATTTAAAATTTTTCATACAATAATATCCTAGTAAATGATCTAGCCATGCCAGAGAAACAGATATTTCACCAACTACATTTTTACAAATAAATACAAGTCATTCTAGAGGCTTAGACCAATTGAGTTTTTCTTGAAGTGTAAACGTTTTTAATAACGATACCTTCCTAAAACAGGAGACAAGCTCAATTGTTGTGGTTGAATTATGCGGATACCTACCACTGGTTTCAACAGTCTATTACGGTTGTTGGCATAAAAGTCATTTTTAGTGCATAACAACGGTTAACGCACGTTAATCCAAGCGTGTGATATCAATGCCTCCGCCGGACGCTATCGCGACTTGCGATACCTTAATCTTGTTTACCATATTCGCCGCCATGCTGCGTGCGGCATCCAGATAAATATCTTGTAAATGCGTATTCGAATGGTCGGCAAACAAAGAATGTCCATTGTCAGCGTTTTCTCTAATTTGCATATTAATCGGTACTTCAGCGAGCACCGGTAATTTGTATCTAGACCCTAACTTACTTGCCCCACCGCTCGCAAAGATGGGCGATTGTGTATGGCAACTTGGGCATTCAAAAAAACTCATGTTTTCCACGATGCCGACCACTGGAATATCCAATTTTTCGAACATGGCAATCCCCTTACCAGCATCAGAAAGCGCGATATCTTGCGGTGTAGTGACGACGACTGCGGCTGTCAAAGGTATATTTTGCGCCATGGTTAACTGAATATCGCCAGTACCTGGTGGCATATCCACTATCAAATAATCTAGCAACGGCCATTTGGTCTCATTCACTAGTTGTTGAAGTGCCTTACTTGCCATTGGGCCGCGCCAAATTGACGCATGCTCGTTGTCCACCAAGTAACCTATCGAGTTAGATACCATGCCATGGGCATGAATGGGTTGCATGGTCTTGTTATCGTTACTCTCTGGTGAAGCGTTCGTCGTACCCAACATGATAGGCACTGAAGGGCCATAAATATCTGCGTCTAAAATACCCACTCTTGCACCAAGCTTCGTTAATGCTAAGGCTAAATTAACTGCTGTCGCCGATTTCCCAACACCTCCCTTACCAGACGATACAGCGACAATATTTTTCACATTGGTTACCAAGGCTTGTTTGGCAGCAAACATCGGAATATTACTCGCGACTCTGCATTGATATCCACTGGGTATTAAACCGCGTTCTTGCAACACTTCTAAGATCGTTGCTTCATCTAAAGTACTGGGTATCGGCAAGCTGATCGAAATCTCCTTGGCACTAATAACTACCTGTATTAAGTCAGAACTCTCAATGCCAAGATGCGCTTTAAGCGCAAGTGAAATGGCGGATGACGTGCTTGGCTCATCATTCGTTTCTACTTGTTTCTGCTTTTTTCTAAAAAACATGTCTATCCATATATTCTTTTGTATGTTTGAAGTGCATATTACAGGTGCATTCAGCCCCTGTTTAAGCTAACATCTGCGGTTTATTTCAGACTGATATTTTCAGCCTGATATTTTCAATATTTTTAGCAAACTCAGGGAATATTCGCAGAATGCAACAAGCCAAGCGCCGAATTTTAGTAACAAGCGCATTGCCATATGCCAATGGCTCAATTCATTTAGGCCATTTATTAGAACACATTCAAACAGATATTTGGGTGCGTTTCCAGCGTTTACGTGGACACCAATGTTACAGCGTATGTGCCGACGACGCCCACGGCACGCCTGTTATGTTAAAAGCGCAAGAATTAGGCATCACGCCAGAAGAAATGGTTGCAAACACTCGCGACGAGCACGATAAAGATCTGCGTGATTTTTTGGTAAATTATGACAACTATTACGTCACTCATAGCCCTGAAAATAAAGCATACTGTGAGCTTATTTATAATCGCTTGAACGACGCTGGCTATATCTCGAAAAAAACCATCAATCAGCTATTCGATCCCGAAAAGCAAATGTTTTTGCCCGACCGTTTCGTAAAAGGGGATTGTCCAAGTTGCGGTGCCGAAGATCAAAATGGCGATAGTTGTGATGTGTGTGGTGCGACATACAGCCCCACTGAAGTGAAAAACCCGCGTTCAGTCGTGTCAGGGGCAACGCCCATACTAAAGGACTCTGAGCACTTTTTCTTTGACTTGCCTAAATTTGAGGGCATGCTTAAAGCGTGGATTCGGTCAGGCGCCATCCAAAACGAAATGGCAAACAAACTTGAAGAATGGTTTGAACAAGGCTTGCAGCAATGGGATATCAGCCGCGATGCACCCTACTTCGGTTTTGAAATTCCAAATGCGCCGGGTAAGTTTTTCTATGTTTGGGTAGATGCCCCCGTAGGCTACATGGCAAGTTTTAAACATTTTTGCGATAAAAATGGGTTAGATGACACCGAATTTTGGGACGCAGGTTCTGATACGGAGCTATATCACTTTATTGGTAAAGATATTACCTACTTCCATTGCTTGTTTTGGCCTGCAATGTTAGAGGGTGCTGGTATGCGCAAGCCAACAGGTGTAAACATCCACGGTTTCGTCACAGTAAACGGCGCAAAAATGAGCAAATCTCGCGGTACATTCATTAAGGCAAGTACCTATCTGGAACATTTAAATCCAGAGTATTTACGCTATTACTTTGCTAGCAAATTAAATGACAGCGTTGCAGACATTGATTTAAATTTTGAAGACTTTGTGCAAAAAGTAAATTCGGACCTTGTGGGTAAAGTGGTCAATATCGCGTCTCGTTGTGCCGGCTTTATTAGCAAACGCTTTGATGGCACTCTATCAGACAATATTGAAAACCCTGCGTTGCTCAATGAGTTTCAAGCCGCAGCAGATGGCATTGCTGAATCAATTGAAAACCGGCTATATAACAAAGCAGTACGTGACATTATGGCCTTAGCGGATAAGGCCAATCAATACATTGATGCACAAGCGCCTTGGGTAACAATAAAAGATGAAAATAAACAGGTTTTCACACATGACGTATGCTCGCTAGGCATCCATTTATTTAGAATATTAATGGTTTACTTAAAACCCATAGTGCCTAATTTAGCGGCGCAGTCTGAAGCATTTTTAAATGATGAATTTTCATGGTCTAGTATTAGTGACGTAAAAACAGGCCACAAGATAAATAAATTTAAAGCCCTAATGCAACGTGTTGATGGGGATAAAGTTGCCGCGATGGTAGACGCTAGCAAAGAAAACCTTCAAAAGACACCCGAGCCAAAAATTGCGTTGTCAGGCCCCCTAGCCGATGATCCAATTTCGGAGACTATCACCTTTGAGGATTTTGCAAAAATAGATTTACGTATAGCAAAAATCGTTAAGGCTGAAGCGGTGGAAAAGGCAGACAAATTGCTTCGATTAGAGCTAGACATTGGTGGCGAAACGCGCCAAGTATTTGCCGGCATCAAATCAGCTTATACACCTGAACAATTAGAAGGCAAGTTGACCGTTATGGTCGCTAACCTTGCGCCGCGTAAAATGCGCTTTGGTTTATCAGAAGGGATGGTTTTAGCAGCAGGACCAGGCGGCTCAGACCTATTCGTTTTGCAGCCTGACGACGGCGCGCAACCCGGTATGCGAGTGAAGTAACAGGTATTTTTCGCATGTTTAATTTTTGTTTGAACGTGAGCTTTGTGTATTGCTCATAGACGCGGTAGCCGGTGCATTGTTAAATTTTGGCTTTAAATGCCACTTTTGCTTAATGGGCGAAAGTGGTATTTCGCGCTTTCTCGCAACAATAATGTACATAGAAGAAAACCAAGGACAATAGCGTTTGCACCAACGCATTATTCTACTGTGCTCACCCAAGCGTTTACGCATAAACAATGAAGAATAGATGACTTGTTCTTGCTGAATCACTTCAAAATCTAACAATTGCAACCAATCTTTTACCCTAGCAGCTGTAAAAAAACGACCTTGATGCAGCAAATTGTTTCTGTTAATTGGTAAGTACTTCATGATACCGGCTAAGCTAAAAGGGTTAAATCCAGCAATCACCACATGACCATTTGATGTGATTGAACGATCTATTTCCCGTACTATTTGATGAGGATCTTGCGCAAAGTCAAGTTCCGCCAGCACAACAAACACATCTACACTATTGTTCTGAATTGGCAGTTGGTTTGATTTTCCGCACAATTGCGTTGATTCTGAGATGTTAGCAGAAAAATTAAATTTGTGTTTAATCGGACTAGTAGCGAGTGTTAGTTCACTGCTTAAGGCCCCGACTTTCAGCAAATAATAGCCAAACAAACGTTCAACAACAGGAGCCAACTCTCGCTCAAGTTCCTCTTTTACTCGCTCACCTTGGCTTAACCTACTCCATACATCCGGGTATCTAGGTTTTTCATCTCTTTTCGCAGCACGCAGCAACATTAAATAACTATGCCCATTTTAGTCTTTAGCTCATGTATAACTAGCTGATGAAAGCTTACGCCAAATTTTACCAAAAACAAGCCTTTGCAAATAAGCGTGTATCAACCGCGATAGAACCGCGTAATTCCTAATGCAATACTAACAATTGGATGAAAACGATTCAGATGCTACTATGGGGAATTGCTCAAAGTCATTTACAATATTTGTATAAAAATAACAAAAATAGCATGCTAGAAATTTTGCCCTTAAACGCGTTTGACGACAATTACATTTGGTGCATTACCTCAGGAAATCGAGTGGTCGTTGTCGACCCAGGTGACGCAGACCCAGTGCTAGATTTCATTCGGCAACATCAGTTAGTGCTAGAGGCAATAATCGTTACGCATCACCATCACGACCACATAAATGGTATTCCAAGACTTACTGAGCACTTTCCGTCAGTACCTGTTTATGGGCCGCATTCTGATCGAATAAAAGCCATAACTCACCCGCTAAACCATGGCGATAACATCAGTCTACTATGTGATGCACTCGCGCTACAGGTATTACACGTGCCAGGCCATACAAGAGAACATATTGCCTATCACAATGACAACTATTTATTTTGTGGAGATACCTTGTTTTCAGCCGGCTGCGGACGAATGTTTGAAGGTACGCCACAGCAATTTTGGCACTCTTTGCGTACACTAAGATCACTCGGCGATCACCTAGAAGTATATTGCACCCATGAATACACCGAAGCCAACATTAAATTCGCACATCATTTGGAACCAAATAATCCGGTATTATCTGAATTTATGCATTGGGTATCTGGCATTCGTAGAGGGCAAGGCTGTACGTTACCAACGACTATAAAAAAGGAAAAAGCGGTTAACCCGTTTTTACGTTGTGATGTGCCCGAATTTGTGGCAAACATAAAACATGCATTAGACGTCAATTCAGACAATGCAACAGATGTATTCGCAGCGGTTCGCGCTGCAAAAGATAACTATTAATGGATAAAAGAATTATAACACTATGAAGTATATTGCCGTAATTGGATGCAGCCTCTACATGCTTGCAGGTTGTAATCTTACTGAACACTCTGAACAACGTTCGCTTGATAACAAAAATACGAGTACCGACGTTCAATCCTCATTACTTGCCAACGATGACATTTGCGAAAAAGGAGATGCCAATTTACGACAGCCGCATGAAGATTGCCAACCTCCCAGCGAAGGCGTGATTGAAGTAGAACACCCTGTTGAAAATATTGAACAAACACTTGTTAATGCATTAAAAATACATGACGACATTGCTGAATCATCGCAAGAAGTAATGCCTAACGCCAATCTTTGGTTTTATGTGGCGGAACAACTTGAATTTGACGTTCCAAGCAATCAAGGAAGGATTATTGCGCAGAAAAATTGGTATCTAAAACATCCAAATTACATGCAACGGGTATCGAATCGCGCGTCACCATTTTTGTATTACATAGTAGACCGGCTTGAAGCAGAGGGAATGCCGCTCGACATTGCGCTACTACCCATTGTCGAAAGCGCATTTGACCCCTTTGCATACTCACATGGCAGAGCCGCAGGCATGTGGCAGTTTATTCCGGGAACAGGTAAAAACTATGGTATGAAGCAAACATGGTGGTATGACGGTCGCAGAGATATCATTGAGTCAACAAATGGCGCCATTGCGTATTTAAAGCGATTACATAAAATGTTTGACGGTAACTGGTTACATGCGCTTGCCGCATATAATAGTGGCGAAGGGCGTGTAATGCGCTCTATTAGAAAAAATAAGCGATTAGGTAAACCGACTGACTTTTGGTCCTTGGACCTACCTAGAGAAACCCGTGCATACGTTCCTAAATTATTAGCCTTAACGGACATATTAAGAAATAGAGAAAGCAACAAGTTTGCCTGGCCATCGATTAAAAATACACCAGTATTAGACATTGTTGACGTGGGTTCTCAGATTGACTTATCCAAAGCGGCAAATATGGCAGGATTGACGACTGCAGAATTGCAAGCCTTAAACCCTGGATTTAACCGTTGGGCAACAGACCCTGATGGTCCTCATCATTTACTAATCCCGTTGAGTAATCTTGACACGTTTAAAGTAGCGCTAACGCAAACACCGGCGTCTGACATGCTAAATTGGGTGCGGTATAAAATACGCAGCGGTGACAGTCTTGATAAAATAGCGAACAAGTACAACACTACTACAGATGTTATCAAAGAAATCAATAACTTAAAGACATCTAGAATTATTGCAGGTAAACACTTGTTAGTACCTGTCGCGCTGAAATCAATTGAAGAATATGCATTATCGGCTGATCAACGCCTCAAAAAGACGCAATCAGTGGTAAGAGGATCGCACAAAACAGAACATAAGGTCAGGAGTGGAGATACTTTATGGGATATCGCTCAAAAACATAAAGTAGCTGTGAGAGACTTGGCAAAGTGGAACAAAATGGCGCCACGAGATCCACTAAAAGTAGGCATGAACCTGGTCGTATGGTCTGGCAAGCCTAGCATGAGCGTGTCTCAATCCGCCATTAGTCGGAATATCACTTACAGAGTACGTAGCGGTGATTCGCTTTCTAGAATAGCCAATCGCTTCAATGTGAGTATTCAAGAAATCGTGCAGTGGAATAATTTGCAAGGTAAAAAGTATTTGCAACCAGGGCAAAAGCTCAAGCTGACCATTGATGTAACGAAAACGTAGGTGTTTCGTTACATCTAATATGTCTAATGACGCACTTGATTCTGTATGTTTGTGGATATGCTAGCAATAATTTTTTTCCACCATCGGACGCACCGTCAACTCGTCGAGTGCGCAATTCCCCTGTTGGGACATCATAAATACGATAGCGTCAGCGACACTTTCAGCACTTAGGTAGGCGGGTCGATCTGCCTCTCGAAAAGGTGTGTCCACGCCGCCAGGATAAATTGCACTTACTTTAACCCCTTCATCCCTTGCTTCTTTCCGGAAGACTTTGGTTAAAGCATCAAATCCTGCTTTTGATGCTGTGTAAGCGCCAATGCCTTGATTTGAAAACCCACTTACCGTAGACAATACATTGATAATTTGACCCATCTGTTTAGCCCGCATGGATAAATTAAACACTTCCTGCATAAAAACAAAAGGTGACAACAAATTAATGTTGATCATATTTTGCATATCCTCCAGCGGAATATCAGCGACATTTCCTCGGGAAGCATTGGCACCAGCGCAATTAACCAACACGTCAATCTGTCCAAGTCGCTCAGTTGTTTTGGAAACAAACGTTTTTACTTGCTCGAAATCCGTTGCATCAAAGGTGTCTTGGAATGACACCTTACCTTTTAACTCAGGTAATGCTAATAAGTCATTCATCTTTGTGCGACTGCGCCCGCAAATTGCCAATTCAAGGTCCAAATCTGCTAACTTTAATACAAGTGATTTACCAATCCCAGAGGTCGCGCCGGTGACCAATATTTTTTTATTTATAAGGCTCATGAGTACTTAAGTGTTCCTATTTTGTAAAAGATCCTGACGCTTTTAAAAAGAAATAATTCATCCAATAAAAACACCTGCGAAGACTTATTGATTTCTAGTTCAATCTGATTAATTATAGCGCTACGCTTCATGTTAAAGCAGCACAAATATGGAAATAATGATGAAAAACAAGTTTCAACTACTCGGCGAACTTGGTGCAAGCGAGTTCCAGCATATTCAGGGATCACTTCTTCAACACTTGCAAGGCACACGCAACTTACTAAGCCAATGGAACGCTCCGCAATTTCTTCAGGATGCTGGCTTGTATCATGCTGTGTACGGTACATCAGGGTTTGATGCATCACTGTTGTCAGTCAAACAACGATATGATGTTGCACAAATAATCGGTGATGACGCTGAAGAGTTAGTTTATCAATACTGCGCCTGCTCAAGAAAAGACTTTTTCACTAAATTACTTGATGGCGCTAAAAAGCCAGAACTTATAAATCGTTTCACAGGCGACGCTTACTATTTGTCCGAAGATCTATTGCGCAACTTTTGCGAACTGACAGCCGCAAACGAAATTGAGATTGCTACCAGCAATCCAGCATTTATTGACAAGCATGGTACTTATTTACACCGCCTATTTGACAAAATGTCACCCTTTTTATCTGAGGCTGCAAACGCCAAAACTAAAGCTACTTTTTTAGCAGCTTGACACATGCAAACGCAGGGCTATTAGGCCTTGCGCCATTTTGTTCCTTCTGCACTATCTTCTAATACAACGCCTAAAGCGCTTAAGGCATCTCGGGCTTCATCTGCTTTTGACCAATTTTTATCGATCCGTGCCTGATTACGCGCCGCTATCAATGCTTCAACCTCGACTGCAAATCCCTCATCTTCATTGCCACCTTGTAAGTAATCTTCAGGATCATTTTGTAAAATCCCTATAATCGCACCAAGGCCTTTAAGTATCGCTGCCAGTCGGCTCGCATCTTCAGCTGTCGCCTTATTTAATGATTTAGACACGTCAAATAATACTGACAAAGCTACCGGCATATTAAAGTCATCATTCATCGCGGTTTCGAATGCAGTCAAATAGCCATCTGCAGATAAATCAACGTCATTAGCAACGTCAACGCCGCGTAGACTGGTATATAGACGCTCTAGTCCTGCACGTGCTTGGTCAATACTATCTTGCGAATAACTGAGTTGGCTTCGGTAATGAGCAGACATCAAAAAAAAGCGCAGTGTTTCAGCGTCATGTTTTTCAAGTACATCACGTAATGTGAAAAAGTTGCCCAACGACTTGGACATCTTTTCGTTGTCCACCTGCACCATGCCTGCATGCATCCAAGTATTTACATATGGCGTGTCGAATGCGCAGCAAGATTGCGCCACCTCATTTTCATGATGAGGGAAGATCAAATCAGACCCGCCACCATGAATATCAAAATGTGCCCCTAGATGTTTGTGATTCATCGCAGAACATTCAATATGCCATCCTGGTCGACCTTGCCCCCAAGGAGACTCCCAACTCACCTCTCCTTCTTTTGCTGTCTTCCATAACACAAAATCCAATGGATCATCTTTATCTTCCGATGTTTCGACGCGTATACCTGCCTGAAGCTGACTTAAGTCTTGTTTAGATAAACGACCGTATTCTTTGTAAGCGGACACATCAAAGAGCACATCACCACTCGCCGCGACATAGGCAAAACCTTTACTAATTAAGCTCTCAACAACATGAATAATCTCAGGCATATGCTCAGTAACCCGCGGTTCAATATCGGGTTCACACAAGTTGAGCGCGGCAAAGTCATCATGCATATGCTTAATTGTGCGTTCTGTAAGCTGCGCCGGTGTTTCACCATTTTCGGCCGCACGCGCAATTATTTTGTCGTCTACATCAGTAATGTTTCTTACATAATTCACGTGGAAACCTAAATGGCGCAAGTAGCGCACCACAATGTCAAAATTGAGGTAGGTTCTGGCATGTCCCATATGACACAAATCGTAAACCGTAATACCACACACGTAGATACCAACCTGTTCTGGCTTTATTGGTACGAACGCTTCTTTCTTGCGCGTTAAGGTATTAAAAATGTGTAATTGTGACATAGATGCTAAGTTTCCGTTTGTGTGTCATTTTTGCAAAAAGCATGTTTAAATCGGCGCAAATTCTAGCACTCAGACGCCTATTCACGCCAGTGACTTTTACGCTACTCAGTTTTACGCTAGTATTAGCGCCTTTATTTTTAATGGATGAACAACATAATGGTCGTTTTAAAAACAAATTTCGGTGACATTAAACTAAGCCTTAATGCAGAAAAAGCCCCTAAAACCGTAGAAAACTTTCTGCAATATGTAAAAGATGGCTTTTATGACAACACAATTTTTCACCGTGTCATCAGCAATTTTATGATTCAAGGCGGCGGTTTTGAAACGGGCATGGAACAAAAACCAGTTAATGCACCAATCGAAAATGAAGCAGACAATGGCTTGAGCAATAAACTTGGTTCAATTGCGATGGCGCGGACGAATGATCCTCACTCTGCCACTGCCCAGTTTTTTATTAACGTAAAAGACAACGACTTCCTAGATTTCTCTGCGCCAAACTCTCAAGGTTGGGGATATTGCGTATTTGGAGAAGTTATAGAAGGCCTAGACATTGTCGAAAAAATTAAAGCGGTTGAAACTGGCTCATCTGGTTTTCATCAAGACGTACCTGTCGATGATGTGATCATTGAATCTGCCACCATCGCAGAACAATAACGGCATTTAGTGGATAAATTTACCTACTTCATATCAGACTTGCACTTGAGTGATGATCGACCTGATATCACTCAATGTTTCATAAAATTTATGCGAGAAGAAGCGCCTAAAGCAGAGAAGTTATTTATTTTAGGTGACTTGTTTGAAGTCTGGATTGGTGACGATGACCAATCCCCTTTTAATCAGAAAATTGCGGCTGTGATATCAACGGTAAGCAAGGCAATCCCTGTATATTTCATTCATGGCAATCGGGATTTTGCCATTGGTAAAAGGTTTGCCAAACAAGCAAGCATGACAATATTACCTGAGCAAACCATTATTGATTTGTATGGCACAAGAACCCTTATTAGCCATGGGGATGAATTATGCACGCGTGATATCGAATATATGAAATTTAGGAAGAAGTCACGAGGGTGGTGGTGGCCCAAATTGATGCTTGCTTTACCGCTTAGTATACGAAAATCTATCGCAGAAAAAGGACGTAAAACAAGCAAGAATAATAAGCAAATGCTAGCCGCCAATATTATGGATGTCACGCAATCTGAAGTCGAAACAGCAATGTGCAAACACAATGTATCTTTATTCATCCATGGACATACCCACCGACCAAATATTCACGATTTTGAAGCACAAGGAAAATCGCTAAGACGTGTTGTGCTGGGGGACTGGTATTCTCAAGGCTCAATATTGTTGGTAAATAAAAACGGCTTGCGCCTAGAGCATAGAGACTTTAATTAGGTTGATTGTTCATGTGTTAATGAATGTTGACGCGCTTACACAAAATTTATATAGACGTTTCAAAAAAGTGTCGCCAAAAAGTTACGTTTTTCACTTTAAATCCAATATTCATGCGGATTTGCGTCAAAACACTTCCATATAATTTACAAATAATTAATAATTAGCCCTGAGTAGCGAGCGATAAATCAAAATAAGAATAATGAAAGGACGTTTGAGTGTTTAACCGAAGTATCAAATATATTGTGCTGTTGGCCCTTAATATCTCTATATTGCTGATATTCTATCCTACCTTTCAGGATAGTGGGGATGGAATATTTGAAACAGAATTTGTCATCGACCTTATATCTGAACGAGACGAGTTAAAAGAAGAACTGTCTCAAATACAGAATGAAATTGAAACAACGTCAACAACATCCGAAAGTGCCTCTACACAACTGGCGCAAACCCAAGCACTTATTTTAAAAAGCGAAGAAAAAGCAGAGCGTTGCGAAATAGAAAAAACGCGCTTAATTGCTGCAGTAAATGAAGCATCCGACGATGCGCAAAAGTTTGCGCAGCAAGCAAAGGATGCAGAAGCAAAAGCGGGCAACCTTGCAGACAATGCAGCACAAGCAGAACGTATCGCACAAGAAAATGCCAAACAGGCTGCTGACGCAAAAGCCGAAGCAATAAAACTCGCTCAGTTGATCGAAGCAACCAAATCCGAAGCACGACAAAATGCCGAAGACGCGTCACTTGCAAAAGCCAAAGCTGAAGAACTTGCCGAGAAAGCTGCGAAAGCACAAGAAGCCGCGAAATCCAGCGCTGAAAAAGAGCTACTCGCGAAAAAGGAAGCGCAACGCCTAGCGAAAGCAGCTAAAGACGCCAAGGCAGAGGCCGAGTCATTAAATAACAATTTATTGATTGCACAAGCAGAAGCTGAGAAAAGCGCAAAAAATGCTAGCCTTGTCGAAAACGCAACTGCAAATGCTTGCGATGCGCAGGCAAAAGAAATAGCGATGATAAACGAACAACTTAAACAAAAAGATGAACACTTTCTTAAAGTTCGCGACGAAAACATTCAACTTCAAACGCAAATTAGTCAGTTAAACAAGGCATTAAAAGACGAACAGAATAAGGTAATTCCTTCATCAAATTCAGACGAAAAAGTCATTGCTCAATTAAAAGAAAGAATTGCGAAGCTTGAAGCCGACATTGAAAATCCGATTTACCTAAAGTCAGTATATATGACTGGAAGAAAATGCAGTAATCCAAGATTTGAAGATATTGTATGTATCGAAGAGTTTATCGTTAGACCTAAATTTAGCAAAGCCCCTATCACTGATGTAACTGTGAATGTATATTCGCCCGAAAACCGCAGGGTAGCACGTGCAACATTTGCTTCAGACAGAGCGCAACTTGTTCGATTGTCTCTGGGTCGTGGGCGCGAATTAACGGCCGGTGAGTACCGTGCTGAATTCATTGTTAATGATGAAACATTAGTCAGTGACGGCCACCTTATCGCACGTAAATGAACGAGCGAATAACAGCTTAGTAGAACTGCTTTAAAAATATAGCGCTTTCATCGCAAACGCCTATATTGTCTTTCACCCATTGCTGATCATAATAACTATTGAGATAACGCTCTCCACTGTCACAAATTACAGAGACAATTGCGCCTTCTTGCCCCTTATCTTGCATTCTTTTCACTAACTGAAGCACGCCCCAAACATTAGTACCTGAGGATGGTCCGACTTTTCGCCCAAGTATATTGCTTAGCCAACGCATTGCCGAAATACTGGCTTTATCAGGCACTTTTATCATTTCATCCACTACGCCTGGTATAAATGACGGTTCAACCCGTGGTCGACCTATCCCCTCAATTTTGCTGCCACAATGGTGAACTAAACTATCATCACCAGATTTATAGTAGTCAAAAAATACTGAGTGTTCAGGATCAACGACCATCAACTCTGTCTGATAGCGTTGATAACGAATATAGCGGCCTAGCGTGGCTGAAGTTCCACCAGTACCTGGACTCATAACAATCCAGGCAGGGATAGCATAAGGCTCGTCTTCCATTTGTGAAAAAATACTTTGCGCAATATTATTGTTTCCACGCCAGTCTGTCGCCCGCTCAGCATAGGTAAACTGATCCATATAATGCCCATTTCTTTCTGCAGCTAACTGACGAGATACTGAGTAAATTTGATCCGTCTGCTCTACCAAGTGGCACTTACCTTCATAAAACGCTATTTTATTGATCTTTTCTTGCGCAGTTGATTTTGGTACAACGGCAATAAATGGTAAACCTAGTAACCTAGCAAAATAGGCTTCAGATACTGCAGTGCTGCCGGACGACGATTCTATTATTGGCGTATTTTTATCTATCTTGCCGTTACATAAAGCATATAAAAATAAAGAACGTGCCAAGCGGTGCTTCAGTGACCCCGTTGGGTGCGTACTTTCGTCTTTTAAATATATGAGGATGTTTGGATGGCTTTTTAAATCTAAGCGAATTAAGTGTGTATCTGCTGAACGCGTATAATCAGCCTCAATCGTTTTAATTGCCCAGTTGACCCATTCTCTATCCATCAATTACCTCCAAACCCAATATCAAGTGACCTAAATTTACAATAGGTAAGTACTAGTCTTTATGTATACGTATGTTATTTTGCCGGACGTCTTGGTCTATTTTTATTCTTATTGCTCGACTTAGTATTGCTAGACTGCGTTTTGCTGCCTATTTGATTGTGAGGCTGATCATCACTAAAACGCGTTAAACCTCGCTGCTGCTTAGGCGCTTTACCTTGCTTGCCTTTTGCATGCGCTTTATTCACAGAACGTTTGGCAAACTCTCTGTGTTCACGCCCTTTTAACTCATTCCGACTTTCGTAAGGCACTAAGCACTTAGGACTATTACCAATTAAATGTGCCTTACCCATTTTCTTAAGCGCAGTTCTTATTAGTGGCCAATTGGCAGGATCGTGATAACGCAACAATGCTCTATGCAAGCGACGATGAATTTCGCCTTTGGGCACTTCTACAACTTCGCTCTTGTGGTTTACCTTATGTATCGGGTTTTTATTTGTGTGATACATGGTGGTCGCGTTCGCCATCGGCGAAGGATAAAAATTTTGTACTTGGTCTAATTTAAAATTCCGCTCTTTTAACCACAGCGCCAAATTCAGCATGTCCTCATCTTTAGTACCAGGGTGAGCTGAAATAAAATAGGGAATTAAAAACTGTTCCTTGCCCGCTTCTTTAGTAAACCTGTCAAACATTTCTTTAAAACGGTCATAGGTTCCCATGCCCGGCTTCATCATTTTATCCAACGGACCTTTTTCGGTATGTTCAGGCGCAATCTTTAGATAACCGCCAACGTGATGCGTTACCAACTCTTTTACATAGCTAGGATCTTCAATCGCTAAGTCATAACGTACGCCTGACGCTATCAATACTTTTTTAACACCATCGACCGCCCTAGCCTTCTTATACAGCTCAGTCGTTGGTGATTGGTCAGTATCAAGGTGCCCACAAATGTCAGGCCAAACGCAAGAGAGTCTGCGACAAGTTTGTTCAGCTTTGGGACTCTTGCAGCGAAGTTTATACATATTAGCTGTCGGTCCACCAAGGTCAGAAATTACGCCTGTAAAGCCGGGCACTTTGTCTCGGATTTCTTCAATTTCGCGTAAAATAGAATCTTCTGATCGGCTTTGAATTACGCGTCCTTCATGCTCGGTTATTGAACAGAATGTACACCCTCCAAAGCAGCCTCGCATGATATTGACAGACGTCTTAATCATGTCATAGGCGGGAATTTTTGCTTTGCCATAACTGGGATGAGGCACACGCGCATAGGGTAAATCAAAGACCGCGTCCATTTCATCTGTTTCAAGTGGAAACGCAGGCGGATTAATCCATACTAGCCGATCGCCATGACGTTGCGCCAATGCACGAGCACAGCCAGGGTTTGTTTCTTGGTGAAGAATTCTAGAAGTATGCGCATAGTGTGTTTTTTCCGCTCTGACGACATCATAAGGCGGCAATAACACGTAGGTTTTTTCCCACGGTTTGCGTCGCTCCTTTCTTGACACAAAAGGTTGTACGACAACTGGCTTAGCTTTTTCGGCAGCGATAGCTGCTTGCTTATCTTCCTCAGACGCAATCGCACACTTGTCATCAATAATTTCATAAGGACTAACAATCGGATCAATTTTGCCAATCGTATCTACATGCGTCGAATTTACGCCTTGCCAACCCGGTAGGGGCTCTTTTCGAATGACCGCCGTACCTCGAATGTCTTGCATCTGTTCAATGGTTTCGCCTGCGGAAAAGCGATGCGCCATTTCAATTAAGGGCCGCTCTGCGTTTCCAAACATCAACATATCTGCTTTAGAATCAAACAAAACAGAGCGCTTAACTTTATCAGACCAATAATCATAATGCGCAATACGTCGTAAACTGGCTTCAATACCGCCAATGACCACCGGTTTTTTGTAGGCTTCTTTACACCGCTGCGTATATACTGTCACAGCTCTGTCTGGGCGCTTTCCACCTTCATTGTTCGGAGTATAAGCGTCATCATGGCGTAACTTTCGGTCAGCAGTATAGCGATTGATCATCGAATCCATGTTGCCCGCTGTCACACCAAAAAATAAATTCGGCTCGCCTAATTTCATAAAATCGGTTTTGGAACGCCAATCAGGCTGCGAGATAATACCCACTCTGAATCCCTGAGCTTCAAGCGTTCGTCCAATGACGGCCATGCCAAAACTGGGATGGTCGACATAAGCGTCGCCTGTCACAATGATAATATCGCAGCTATCCCAACCGAGCTTATCCATTTCTTTACGAGACATAGGCAAGAATGGCGCAGGATCAAAACACTCAGCCCAGTATTTCGGAAATGAAAACAAACCACGTTCAGCCTTCATTCTTGGCGTCACTGTTTTTCTAGAAGCTGGTAGACTGGTTGGCATGTAAATCCTGTTAAATACGTTATCCATGCACGCATATAGGAATGCACAGACATTGTGGAGCAAATATTTTTGTATTGTATCAGAATTAGGCAAGTAGGGCAGTAGATAGCGCAGTGGAGTAACCCCAAATTAGACACGAAAAATCGCGACTAATTTGGGCAGCTCAAACACACGACCAATGCAACTTGAGCCATCAGGTAACTTCAAGATGCAGTTTAATGAGAATTATTCTTATTAGCAAGCTGAATTTTAATACGAATTTCTATAAAAATACGCTGACGCTGCAAATCACTCCTTCACAACAAGCTCAGGTTTTACGATACTAATCTTTGCTCGGCTCATCACCTGTTCAACTTGCTCAATATATTGCCGTTGAATGGTGATATCGGGCGACTCATTGTATGCCTCAAGTAAGGCAATAAAACGCTCATGGTCACCCAAGGCTTTTTCTGTCGCCTCCTTTGCATATGCTTGTGCATTCAGTTTAGTCTTATTCGCTTCACTTCTGGCTTTTGCTAGTTGTGTGCTGCGTTCACCCCGCGCATCTTGTATTAACTTCTGTTTTTCAGAACGAGCGGCGGCAACCTTATCAAAACCCTTTTTGATTGATAGCGGTGGCTCTAATCGTTTTATCTGTACGGACGTTATACGTAAGCCCAATTGATACTGATGCGTATATGATTGAATTGCATTTTTTATGTAATTTTGAAAACGCGTTCTACCAGTAGTTAATACACTTTCAAAACCATTACCGCCGACGTAATACAAGGTCTCTGCGCGTGCGATTTGTTGAAGTACTGCTTCGGCATCAAGCGCGGCATTATAAAATACACTGGGCTCACTCACATTGTATTGAACTTCAAGCGCCACCGTCACCAAATTGCCATCTCCTGTGGTTAACTCAGGTTGGATAAATTTTTGCGCGCCTTCGCTAAAATCAATAGATATAGAACGTAATGAAGTCGACGTGAGTTTTTGCACCTTTTCAAAAGGCCAAGGCAAATGGTAATGCATACCTGGCATCACGTTGTCTTCGATAACCTTGCCCAGTTGAGTAACAATAGCGCGCTGCTCTTGCCCTACTGAATAAAAGCCACTTAGCAAATACAAAATTGGCACAAACACTATCAATAGCGAAACAAAAAACTTTTTGTGCGCGGACGCAATATGCGTAATATCGTTCTTAAGTGACATTATTTTTGTGCTTCTGGCGGTGTAAACAACGAATCAAAAATTTCAGTATCAGAAGACAATATTAACTGGCTATCTTCATTTATTATTTTGTCATAAGCATCCAGTTTCCGCGTAAACTTATAGTATGCTTGGTTTAGTTCAAAAGCATCAGCATACAGCCTAGCCGCTTCCGCTTCACTTCTACCCTTGACGTTTTGTGCATCTCTATAAGCAACGGCCTTAAGATTTCTAATTTCTAACTCTGTTTCTGCGCGAATTTTCGCCGCTTCTTCTTGTCCTTCGGCTCGGTACTGGCGAGCTAGTTTATCCCACTCAGATTCCATACGTTTATAAATTGCCAATAAATTCTGTTTAGGAAAACCGAGTCGATTGGGGCGAATGGATACCACTTCAATGCCTAATTCTCTCAGCGCTATCTCGTTTGCCGAATCAGTAATGTGATCAAACGTTTGTTCAACTTTGTTTTGATCCTGTCCAACAGTAAAGATGTCGTTCAAAGGCAATGAGCCAATGGCCGCGCCTACTTCAGCGTTGGTTAGCGTTTCTAACCGTTGTTCAGCGATCTCGTTGTTTCTTACACTCGCGAGATAGGACATTGGCTCGATTATTTTCCATACAACAAATACATCTACCACTAAATTCCGTTGGTCGAGTGTTCCGTATTCGGCGGGTAAAATTTGAAACATCTGTAGGCGTTTGTCCAAGCGCTTTACGGTCTGAATTGGGTCAGGTAGTTTAAATGCAGGACCAGCATCCTGGATAATACTTACAGGCCTTCCAAACTGGGACACCACTACAATTTCAGTTTCTTTTACGGCAACAACACTAGTGATAGCGAAATAAATGCCAATCACTGAAAATAATATGCCCCAGACAATTCGTTTCATATATTACTTACTTCCGTTTATCTTGATTGTTTAGTACCCAATTGCGCACATCTTCATGCGCGATCTTTGGGTCGGCAATGATTAGTCGTTTATCCCTTAACGTATTGGTAAAGGAGTTGATGTAATGATTGAACGCGAATGCATTCGGCGAGAATTTATAGGTGTCTGCAACAGACATCATGCGCATTACATCACCTTCGGCAATCTTTAAATTTTCGTTTGATGTCGCTTTTACTGTCGCAGTTTGCGTCACTACTTCTGCATTAGCCACAGGTAAGTCATTTAAGCGCTGCGCCACCGCACGATTTATCCGTTGTTGTTTTTCTTGGTCTGCGGTCAAAACGTCGCGATAACTATTCACCACCATGGCGGGCGGCTGCAAAGATTGAATTTGGGCATCAACTATTGTGATGTCAATATCGATGGCAGCCAATTGACGTTTAATCGCAACCGCTATGTCATCTGCAAACGCCCAATGACTTGTTTGCCCTATTTGATCGAATGTTAGGGTTCGCGTTGAATCGGCTAGGGTCATTTCGCTAAACATCCTCACAATTGTACTGATATCGTCACTCATGATACTTGTCTGCGCTGGCTTACTAAGGCGAAATTGTAACGTAAAGTGGATAGCAACTAAATTTTCATCCCCTGTGACTAAGTAGGACGTTTCGTCCGTTAGCACCCGACTCTCCTTTATTTCTTTCCACATTTTATGTTCGAGTGAGCTAGGTAAATTTGTTTCGCTACCAACGGTAATCGACATCAGTTCTTGGTCAGCAATTAGCGCAATACGCCCTAAAGGCCATGGTATGCTGTAATGTAAACCTGGTACCAAAGGTTCACCTATATGTTGATTAAAGTACTGTTTAATCCCTAAGTAACCATGAGGTACTTGTTGAAAACCACTGAGACCATAAATACTAACAATCACGCCTATCAAATAGTGTTTGTATCTTAAGGTAGTACGAATCGCATGCCAACTTGTGCGAGTAATTCGTTTCCCTACTGGTAATTTATGAACCAAGGCAGCAAGGGTTTCAAATAGAGATAACTGATCAAAGTCAGTACCTTTTACCAAACTTCGAATACCAGACATCAACAATTCTATGCCTGACAATCCAATCATTACCGCAATCAAAATCGCAATAACGTTGTCCAAATAAATACCAACCATAAACCCGACGAGAGAAAACAAGACCGCAAAAGAACTAAACAAATCCACCAAGCTATGGTAACCGTCCGCTTCCAAGGCTGGAGAATCGGTCTCTTTACCCACATAGGTTTTAAGTTTTGCCATAAAAAACACTAAGGCAATAACCACAAGCATGCCTGCAATTCCTACCCAAACATTTTCTAAAATTTGAGCTTCGTTTCCACGAATAGCACGCACAATTTCGACTGGTACGTATAAAATGATAAGAGCTACCGCAATGGCTAACATTGATTCAATGCGCCTAGCTAAGCGAATGCCCTGCTCACTGTTCTTTTTTTCCTGCTGACGGCGAACCACTATGCCGCACAACAAAATGAGAGACACAATAAAATCAGTTGCGGAATGATAGGCATCGGCTAGCAACGCCGCACTGCCTGTCACAAGGGCAAGCGCAAACTTGATAACGGTTAATACAATGTCTGCACCGATGGCAATCAGTGAGGTTTTAATTCTTCTATCATTAATCATTACAGCAATATTCTTTTTATTATTTCGTCGGATTGCGCGAACGCTGCTACCCGACGTAGACATGTGAACGTTAATGTCAGAGTGGCCGTACTGGCTACTCCTGCCAATCTAGTCGAATATCCCATACGTATCTAAATTCAGGCATCAAAGGAAATTCATCAAAGTCAACTTGGCGATAAACATTCGTCGCTGGCGTAAGGTTCACATCACGGCCATAAATATAACTTTGTTCTGTGACAATTTGGTGATAGGCCTTATTTAGCTGCATTGCTCGTTCAACTGAGGGTGTTATTAACTCGTACACACTATCTAAGGCGCGGATTTCATCTTCTTTTACGGAGCCGTCTTTATTAAACCAACGCGCAATCATTTCTTGGTTTTGACGAAATTCATCACCGCCACCAACACGTTTCAAATATGTTAAATACTCCCCTTCTAATTCACCGATATTTGGTCTGTCCTTTATGTCGCGCAAATTCGTGTAACCCCATCCATCCGCACCTTCTTTTTTACGCGCAAAAGAAAAAACAGTATCGACAGTTGCCCCAACGCTTTTATGGCAACCCATACAAAAAAACTGCTCTTCAAAATGTTGTTTTCTTAGCTCACCATTTTGATCTTCAATAAATCCCCAAATTGTCCAGCCTTGTCGGTTAGACATGCCTTTATCACCGTAATCTTGTACGGCCGGTAAATTTTCATAATGTTTTTCTTTTCTTTCACCATAATTTACCGAGGTAATTTTTGCTGGAGTCATAAACTGATTTTTCCGCGAATAGCGTATTTCTTTCATCCGTTTAGATTGAGTAATTTGCTGCCCTTCATCAAGGCCCAAATAACGCACGGTATGCATAAACTCAGTGCCAACTGGAAAAAGTGAACGAGTAACCGGTACTGTGGATGCATCGCCTAAGTAATGTTCTCGCGAAAGCATTTTATCGGTGCTCACGGAGACCACACCATCGCCGTCTAAGTCAATACCAATTTCTGCCTCGTTAAGTGCATTTACACGAATTTCGTCCAAGGTTTTAATCGCCATTTCCACGAGGCTTAAATTAGCAAAGTAAACACTTTCAGAAAATTCACCATTTAGCTCAGAAAATTCAGGTGATAGGCGGATCATGACATCATTAGTTGAACCGTTCGTTGGCCAAAACGTACTCGGCAATGATTTAAATTTATATGCGACCCAACGCGAGCCATCAAGCGCTAAACCGTTTGTATCAAACGCGTCTGCACCTAAATGCAAGCCCTTAAGATTTGGATTAACACCAGTCCAATTATCGTCCATCCACTGGGTCCAAGTGGTATAATTTTCGGTGTCGATATAGTCTAAGATAACGTCATCAGACAGCGACTCAATGTAACCTGTTCTATCAGTAAATAGATTTACCCAGCTATTAATGCGTCCTTGGTCAGAAAACCCATAAGTCCCTTGCAAGAAACCATCATTTAAGTCGTTCACCCTTTTTTCAGATGCGTCATAACTTTGATGGCACACATAACAAGGATTATATTTACCTTCAGTTTTTGTATAACACTGAGATGGAATAAGTGCTTCGGGGTTGTACAATTCTCCGTTTTCAATCCACGCCATTGCAGGTATACCATCGGTCAATCTAGCCACAGCTGAAAATGGGTGTTCTTCAAACTGAGAACTAGGCTTCTCTTCAGCCCGTTTAACAGAGGTCTCTGGTGTACATGCGAAAAGAAGCAAACAAAATGGGGCGAGGTAAAGCGGATTGAAATTAAACACGATAATACTCAATTAAATGAAACGGTAAAACGAGAAAAAGAAGGATACACATGTACCCTTCTTGTTTTATGTATAAACTACTCAGCGATGTTTATTCCGCTGCTTTTGGATCATACATCCACAATGTATTGTTGGTTTGGCTGCCGTCTTCACCTAATAAGATACGGCCGTCGTCCATCACCATCACATTGTCAGGCTGCGACAAGTTATTCACGTCACAACGTTCAGCACCGTCTAAGCTAGAACGATATGTCGCGCCCATTAGTACTGGCTCAATTCTCGCGACATCATAGCCAGCAGTTAACGGCATACGGTAGACACCACCGCAATCTTTAACACGGTCAGATAACTGGATATCACCTTCATCATCAATCATGCCACGGTCTATATCTGCAATTGCAAAGTACACATATGCCTCAGAAACAATTTCACCGTCGCCATTTACATCCGTGCCAGTTTCGGCTTCTTCTGCACGCATCACGTTTACGTTAATGCCTTCAAATTTACGCCATTCAGCGGTAGCGCCTTTTGCACGCGCAGCTTTACGAGATTCCAAAAAAGCCACTCGGTCGTCCATCGGCTCTCCAGCCGTTACTGCACCGCCATATGTATCGGCATCAGTTGTCTCATAACCGGCGGCAACTGCGTCTGCAGAGGCCGTGTCTGCTGACGGATACGCTGCATCACCATTTGCCCAAGCAATAGCATCAGCATCAGTGATGTAGCTGCTTCTTCCTGCTACATAGTCTGCTGTGCCAATACTGTCATATTCGGCAATCCACGTTTCGATTTGCGTGTTGTTACCACTCGCTAATTCAATCCATGTAATATCAAAACCGGTCGTCGCTGGCTCACTGCTGCCCGCGTCTTGTGTTATTTTTGCAGCGTAAAGTGTACCTGCACTTAAATCACCAGCCGTATCAGCGATGAATTTATAAAATACGCCATTAGTACTGTCTTGTGACAAATAAACGGTGCGTTGGTCCGGCATTACTACAGAGTTTTCGTGCTCAAAACGACCCATTGCATAATGTTTTACAGGGACAACGTTTGCTACGTCGCCGTCAAGTGGGTTAGTAATCTCAACGATGTAATGATACCTATAGGTATTTGGGTATACATCTGCTTCTGATGCAGTAGTCTCAGCACCATTAATATAGGTTGCTAATGCATCTCGAGACGACGTGTCGACATCTGCATCTGGCGCGTTCCATGCTTCTGTATTGTCACCAAAATTACCCCATTCTTCTGAAGTAAGCGGTGTATTCCATGGAGACAGAGTACCGAAGCAATTTGCAATTGTGCCATACGCGCCAAAATCTAACATTTCAGCGTCCGTCACTGTCCATCTTACATCACCAGGCGCTTTTGAAATTAGCGCTCGACTCATTCCACCAGGAAAATACTCCCAGTTGGTAAACAAATAGCCAGTTGTCTCATTCATTGGCACATAGGCATTGAAGTCGACCATGTCAGCACGCACAACTTCAAAGGTACCTGACGCATCATAAACTGACCCAATACCTTCCGCTGGGGCGCTAGCGAAGTCATCACCGCCTTTAAGCAATACCTGATATTCGCCGTAAGCAACTTGCACGGTTTGCTTTTCTTCATCGGTTAATGGCACAGGTGAAGAAATAGTATTTTTTGGCAGGCTATTTAGGTTAACGCCAGTCACGACGCCCACAATCGCATCGTTGTGAACAATACCGTCAGCATCTTCAACGCTGTTGGCGGCGTCCGGATGTTGCGCATTAAAAAATAAATCGCCATTTGGAGAAAGGAACATACCTGTTACTTCAGCGCCCGAAGGTACAGTCGCAAACCGTGTTAAACCGGCAGGCATTGATACCGTAGTATTGCCATCTTGGCCGTCAGCACCGTCTTGTCCATCTACACCGTCCTGTCCAGCGGCTCCTTGTGTACCATCTTGTCCGGCCGGGCCTTGTGCACCAGCGGCACCAGATGGGCCTTGAGCGCCATCATCACCATCACATGCAGTTAGTGCAAAAATTGGCACAGCGATCATCATTGCAGAACGCATAGCCTTCGCAAGCCGTGTTTTTGTAAACACAGTGGTTTTAAGTGAGTTCATGTTGAAGTTACCTTGTCATTTATAATAAAAACTCTTTCACTACTGCTGGGATTGGTCAGAAACCAACAGCGTCGTCGAAAGAGTGGTTTTTGTTGTTAAGCTACATCAACATATTTACCGAGCGTCATCAGTAGAATATTTTCTGTCGAACGTACATGTAAAAATCGATCGAATCGCGACATGATCTTTAACAACCTGTGGCAAGGTACACAGCTTAAATGACGTTAAAATTAAACTAAAATTACAGTAATGTGACGATTATAAAACAGGGGAAGGCAAAGGCGTTATGCGTTTAGCTACCATAACACCGATGTTAAGCAATTGATTTCAAAGGGTTTTCATCATTTATTGGATTCGCCCACGGTAGTCGCCCTTTGACGACCGCAGAATACCTAACTTCGCTCTTTAACATTGGACAAATTAACACTACCGCTGCCATCATCAATGAGCGTAAATGATTTCGCGCCATCTACGTTAATACTGCCCGAACCATCATCAACAATAACATGGCCATCAATACCTCGCAGTGTGATTGAACCAGAACCATCTTCGACGCGCACATCACCTTTCACGTCGGTAATTTCAACACTCCCTGAACCATCATCTAAGCGTAGATCTCCGCCAATGTTCTGAATAATAATTTTTCCTGAACCGTCCTCAACGTTTAACTCACCGCGAATATTAGTCAGCTGCATAGACCCTGACCCATCATCAACGCGCACATTATTTGTAAAGTCGTCGACTTTAATTTCACCCGAACCATCTACAATATCTAACACTAAATTATTGGGCACTGTTACGGTTAAATCGATTTTTGCGTTGTAATTTGGGGCGCGTTTGCCGACTTTCGTTATGAGAAACGCTTTATTCCCTTTCTCTTCAAGATTTAAGGTAAAATCAGTGTCTTCGAACTCATCGCTGATTAGGGTCGCTTCTACTAAAATCTCTGAAATGCCTGCCTTCCCTTTCACATGTAAGAAGCCGGCACTAGCATCAATTTTGAACGCTTTGATGCCTTTAGTAGGTAGTGTTAGTTCTTTTTCTTGGATAGTTTCGGCATTTGCGGCAAAAGACAAAATGACGAGAGAGCAGCACAATGCGTTGAAATAGGCGTTAGTTTTCATAAGTAGTCCTTTAAAAGATTTGTTAGTCTTTAGGTAAGACGCCACTGTACACTTAAAAGTTTATATGTATGATTTTTTATATCGATATTGCGCTTATTTTGTTGAAAATGACCACTATAGTGCGCGTTGGCAATGCATGATTTAGTTGCATATATGGAGTTTACACATCAAAATTTTTAAATATTTATTGCTTAGTTTTATCACTTTATTGCTAATTTTATCAGCTATCGGTGCCGCTTTCGTTTGGCTCTCACCTGTGTTTGGCGGTAAACCAGACAACACAAGTCAGACGAAAATAACACAATCAACACACTTCAATGGCGAAACCTTTGAAAACTTGACGCCGACAAAAATCAGTACGCGAACAGAAGACAGCCCGTCCACTTGGGATTTCCTAGAAGGCTTTATTTTTGGCGTTGAGGGGAAAAACCCAAGTGCACCAGTGCCAAGTCAATCGTTAAACGGCGTATTGCTCCAAGATGGCGAAATGATTTGGTTTGGACACTCTACCGTATTAATGGCAACAAATGGCCTAAGCGTCATCACCGACCCGGTGTTCTATCGCGCGTCACCACTACCAATTGGCGGCGCGCCATTTGAATTGCAAGCACCAATAACAACTG
Organism: Agaribacter marinus; assembly: GCF_030160655.1. GTDB lineage: Bacteria > Pseudomonadota > Gammaproteobacteria > Enterobacterales > Alteromonadaceae > Glaciecola > Glaciecola marina. Next base: position 68,614 of record NZ_BSOT01000005.1, on the reverse strand, counting down.
AGCAACTGCCACCTATTGACGTAGTGCTAATATCTCACGACCACTATGACCATCTCGATATGCAAGCCGTCAAAGACATGGCAAAGCAAGTAAAACACTTTATTGTACCACTGGGTATTAAGGCGCATTTACAGCACTGGGGAATAAATTCAAACAAAATAACCGAGCTTGACTGGTACGAAAGTAAAACAATAAATAATGTCAATTTTATATTAGCTCCTTCACGACATTTTAGTGGCCGAGGTTTAACTGACAGAATGAAAACACTCTGGGGTTCATGGATAGTAAATGCGCCAGCGTTGAAAGTATATTTTAGTGGCGACGGCGGCTATTCATCCGAATTCAAGAAGATTGGAAGTACCTATGGCCCATTTGATTTAGCCATAATGGAAAATGGCGCATACGACCAGAACTGGGCGCAAATACATATGTTTCCCGAACAAACTATAAAAGCCAGTGAAGAGCTAAAAGCGAGCAACTTACTCCCTGTACATTGGGGCAAATATGATCTTGCAAACCATCATTGGTTAGCACCCATTCAACGTTTATCGAAGGCAGCTAAACATTCAGAGGTTAGGCTCGTCACGCCTATTATTGGTAAACCTTTCACGCTAAATGAAAAGACGAATCAGACGTGGTGGGCAGATTGATAAATACTGCCCATCTATACTGCGTGTTATATATTCGTGTTGCTGTTTGGCTGGCCACTATGAAATTTAAAGTCTTCGTCCGGAGACTCAATTAAGTCGGCCTCTATGGTCCCAAAGAACGCGACGCGTTCAGAGATATCGGTTCCCGCAATCTCTTTAGCTAACTGAAGATAATCTTGATAGTGCCTAGCCTCTGAGCGAAGTAAAGACACATAAAAATCGCCCAATTCCTTATCCAGATGTGGGGCGATTTTCGCAAAACGTTCACAAGAACGAGCCTCAATATATGCGCCACATATCAATTTATCTATTAGTGCGTCCGGTTCATGGGTTTTAACGTGTCTGAGTAAGCCTTTGGCGTAGCGACTTGAATTGATATTTTCATACTCGATGCCGTAAGTCTCCATCATCTCTAACACGTGGTAAAAATGATGCAGTTCTTCGCGAATGAGCATCACCATTTCATAAATCAACTCTTGACTATTAGGTTTACCCGATTTAAGCATAATCGATTTATTGAGCTTCAGTTTATCCAAATGGCAAATTAAAATTTAGTCGAAACGTTCTTCGTTAACCTTAAACAAAATTGGCTATTGAAATTACCGCAACCAACCCGCGAGGTATGAAAAGTCCTTTAGGAATGTATTCAGCATTAATTACGCAGAACGATTAGTGCTGCGCCAGCTAATCTGTGCAATTCTGTTTCTAACCTGCAATCGATGGGAAAGCACTCAGGAATTCTTGAGCTGCTGGGCCGAGCGCAGTATCACTTTGCCATAGTATGACGATAGGCAAATCAATTCCATTGGTTGTATTGTCAAAATTTAATTTAATTAACTTTAGATCGTTTTTGTAGCGAGAAAAAGTAGTTTTAGGGATGTTGGCCCATCCGGCTCCCTGTGCAACAAGCTCCAGGGCAACTTCAAATGAGTTGGTTCTTAACGTTGAATTAGAAACTTCAAGACTACTCTCACCTAACGGTATCGACAAACTGGTGACAATCACTTGTTTGAATCGGAATAAGTCCTTAATGTCATTTCTGTATTGCGACTTTATCTTTTCATAAAAACTCTCAGACGATATTGCTATAAAGGTTTCCCAGCTTACAAGTTTAAAACTTTTATCCTTCGACAACTTTACTGGCTGAAAGCCAATAGCAAGATTTATAGTCTGGTGCCGCAGTGATTCATCGAGTTCTTCTTGTGGCATATAGCGTACATCTAACATTAGATTAGGGTAGCGCTCCTGCACTGTATTGACTGATTGGCTCCACGCGTCATAAGGCACGCCAGCCGCGATACCAAGGATGAGTTTAGCCTCTAGCCCTAATGACAGCTCAGCAGACAATCTATCCAGTTGCAGCAACTGCTCTGCAGCAAACTTTAGCTGGGGGAGTATGGCTAGAGTCTGTCTGCTGGGTGTTACATTCTTCTTATGTCGTTCAAATAACTTAAAACCAAGCTCTGCTTCAAGATTCGCTATGTGCATATTGACTGCAGAAGGCACCCTCTTGAGCTTTCGCGCAGCGCCGGAAAACGACCCCTGATTTATCACCTCAAGGATCGTTATTATTGCTTCATTACTAAATTTCATAACTTTAACTTCTCAACAATTTAATTTTTACTATCAGAAAAAATGACAATTATTGTCTTTTATTGTCATTTTAACTGTTATTAAATGAAAGGCGATCATTAAATCGGTTAAACAAGGAGAAACGCCCATGATTCGTCATGCATTGATAACCAATGTGCTTTTATTCAGCAGCTTAATTTGCGCCCCACTACTGGCAAAAGATTCCGCAGAACTTCCGACCGTGAAGATATTCGTGTTGTCTGGATTTGAAGTGGGCGACTATACTGATGACGCCCCAGGTGAATTCCAGTTTTGGGCGGAGCGTTTAATTCTGGATAAAACACTAGACGTTGCTGGGGCACCGCACAAAATCGTGTATAACGATAATGGGGTTTATGGCAGCCCTTGCAGTAAGCCTTCTGATGCAAACTTAACTACAGTTGCCTGTTCAGAGCTAATCATGTCGCTGTTGCTGGATAGTCGACTGGACTTTACTAATACCTATTGGTTGGTAAATGGTATTGCGGGAATAGATCCTAAATCGGGTTCTATTGGCAGCGCTGTATGGTCCGCAGATATCATTGATGGTGACGCATTACGTGAATTAGGTGAGCTTGATAGACCAAATGACTGGTCTTACGGCTTATATGCCATCGGTGTTAATAAACCCGGGCTGGCTCCTTTAAAGAATGCAGATGCCGGAGGCTGGGGAGGAGCAAAACTCAACTACACCATGCGTTATCACCTTAATAAGTCACTCACCGAATGGGCTTATCAAATTTCCAATCAGGCCGTAACGTTAAAAGATTCTAAAGCATTGACTGATTTTCGTGCTCAATACAGTACCTTTGCGGCCGCGATGCAACCACCACGAATTTTGGTGGGTGCTTCATTGGGTACTGCCCGCTATTGGCATGGGCAACAGCTTACTCAATGGGCTAGAGACTGGATTACCTTATGGACGGATGGTGAAGCACGCTTTGCAACTACAGCAATGGAGCAGGCTGTGATAATGGGTGTACTGGATCGCATGAGCAAACGTGGCTTTCTTGATTTTAATCGCGTCATGATGGTACGAGGCGTCAGTAATTATTCGATGCCACCGCTGAACACCGAAATTATCGAATCTGCGGGTGACGAGTCATTAGGTAGTGTGCCGGCATTCGAAGCGCAATATCAAGCTGGGGCTGCGGTAATTAAAGAACTCCTCAAAAACTGGCAGCAGTATGCTGAAAACACACCAAAATTTAACTAGGACCAAAGGTTAATATTTGATAATTACTGCTCAGTAGCAGCATTGAGAATAGCGCACAAACTAACCGTGTAACAAAAAGAATCGTGCATAGTAAAAATACTAAAAAATCTCATGGTAAACGGATTCCTAGTCTAGTTATCAAGGGCTAGGTAAATGTTCTGTTTAATTAAACTGGACAAATCAAAAAAGAAATAACAAAAGTTATGCCATAGAGCTTAAGTTTACGAAAGCAGTATATAGTAATACAACTTTAGTAAATTCGATTGCTCTAGATACAACTTTGTCTGAACCATTTGTCCAAGTAGATATTAAAGGCCTAGCATCTAAAGGTTAAATATGTTGAGGAACACGAAATACGTAAAAACGAAGCTCAAACAAGTAATATAGAGTTAGTAATTTCTTCCGCGATGAAGATATATGAAAGCAACATCACTGCATGCCTAATTTTTATACTGCAACCTTAGTGAGATATTCATATGGGAATTACTAAGTCGAGTGTGTCTAAACTGCGAAACAGCTTAGCTAAGTTTTTCAAAGTAGCTCAATACCAATTAAAGTTTGGGTATACCGCTATGAAATTTAAAATCTGCATCAGGGCTAGATATTAAATCAGCTTCAACTTTTCCAAAATTCTCTACTTTATCAGCTATATCAAAAGGTGAAATTGATTGAGCTAATTCTAGATAATCTTGATAGTGCCTAGCCTCTGAGCGAAGTAAAGACACATAAAAATCGCCCAATTCCTTACCCAGATGTGGGGCTATTTTCGCAAAACGTTCACAAGAACGAGCCTCAATATATGCGCCACATATCAATTTATCTATTAGTGCATCTGGTTCATGGGTTTTAACGTGTCTGAGTAAGCCTTTGGCGTAGCGGCTTGAATTGATATTTTCATACTCGATGCCGTAAGTCTCCATCATCTCTAACACTTGGTAAAAGTGATGTAATTCTTCACGAATTAACATGACCATTTTATCAACTAAATCTTGTCCATAACGACTGCCAGATTTAACAATCATTGATTTATTGAGTTTACGCTTTTCTAAATCTCGCCAGTTGCCGATGTGACGATATGTAAAATCTTCATAAGGTTTTAACCACTCTAAAAGCGCCTTAGCACTATCAGCATCAACTGCATAGCGACGAATCAAAAACATCGCACTCTGGGCGGCTTTTAGTTCGCAAACAAGATGATCTAATAGCAGTGTTGGTAAATTTTCTGATTTTTTTGCCTCTTCAATCCACGCTGATGGAGTTTCACACAACAAAAACGCATTAATAGGCTTCAATAATTCGGTGTACATTTATATGGATGTAATGTTCTAGATTTTCGAATGTTAGCATACAATAAACGCTACTGGTGCCAACTTATTCACCTTTTGTTACGTACCGCAATTAATACTCGTGCAGCAATATTGAGCCTTCTGTCGCCATAAGGATAGTAAGCCCAATATTACAAAATAAAAATGAACAGTCCCACCTCCCGAATTACTGGGTGTCATTGGTAAGTCGGGTGCAGGCATTGGCGCAGGGTCCGGCTCAAGTGCTTGCGTATTACTTAATCGAAAAACACGCGATCCCTGTCCACTTCGCATGAAAAAATACAATTGGTTGCGTGCGTCTTGACCAATGCCGATGAGTTGCTGTTCAGCAAATCCATCGTTCTCTATTGCAAGTTTTTGTATTTCTTGATTTTCATTTAAGAAAAATACTTTCCCACTAAAATCACCAAAAACATAATGCCCAAACAACGCAGAATTGCCATCCCCGCGATAAACATGCCCGCCAATAATCGCAAGGCCTTCATCATGATCGTAAGACGCTACGGGATCACGAAACTCAGCACTTACTATAGAGTCAAAAACATATCCAGCATCTTCTCCATTATTAAAAAAACCAAACTTGCCTTCGCGCAACGGCCAACCTAAATTATCACCACTAGAGACAATATTCACTTCTTCGATGTCATTTTGCCCAACGTCGGCAACATATAATACGTTATCCTCTTTATCTAAAGACATCTTAAATGGGTTGCGAACGCCAAAAGCATAAATCTCGTGAGCGACATTTTGTTCAGAAACAAAAGGGTTGTCAGCAGGCACTCCATAAGCACCATTTTCTGAATCCCTTCCTAAGGGATCTATGCGCAGAATACTGCCTAAAACGTTCATTTTACTTTGGCCGTTTCCCCCATTTGGATGGCCAACACCTTGATCGTCGGCTCCGCCACCATCACCAAGTCCAATCAACAGGTTAGCCCCACTGTCAAACAAGATTGTCCCGCCATTGTGATTGCCTTGCGGTTGTGCGACCGTTAACAGCTGCCGACGAGAGGTTGGGTCAACTTGTAAGCGATTGCTATCGAGTAACGTTGCTGTCCATTCGGCAATAACGGTGAAATGATCAGGGGCCTCACTTCCCATTAAAGTAGTAAAATCAGCCATTCCATCGTCTCTTTCAGATGGGTCGGCTTCAGAAGTATGCGTATAAAACAGACCGTTGGATTCAAAATCGGGATGAAAAGCTAACCCCAATAAACCACGCTCACCACCCGTCACTACTCGAGACTCCAAGGACATTACCTCTGTCAGCCCTGCGGAATCGATATCTAGTTGCCAGATTTTTCCATGTTGCTCTGCGATAAATATCACGTGATCTAACCCGGCAGCCGAAACGCCAACAATTGGGTCTATCAATTGTTCATTTATTAAATCAAGTGACATTGATACGTCACTCTGAACAATCGCTTGTGGAATAGGATCGTTCAACTTTTCAGGCGCGACGGGAACAAGTGCTTCAAACGTCTCAAAACTCAAATCTTCAAATGCAGCATATCCCCTAGAAGCATTAACGCCGACTATTTTTGTAATACCCACGTCTGAAGTATAAGCAAGTCTAGTCCAATCATCATAGTCACCAAGGATACTGTTAACCGGCTCATCTTTGTCAACCTCATACACATGTGCACTACTATTAATATCAGGGTCTTGATTTTTAAGATATATGATGACACTTTTCACCGACGTCTCGAAGTTAATCGTGACGGTCTCGTTGTCAAACATATAGGCATATATACCGGAACGATATATTTCTTCATCACCAACGACTTTAGATTGCCCACCTTCAAACATTACTTGGTTTGGCGATTCGAACAAGGTGAAAGCACCACTTCGATTGTTAAATTCGAAATTAGTACTAAACACCTCTCCGTACGCATAATTAATCGTTAGTAAACTTGCTACTGCAAATAAATAAAAGTGTCTAGGCATAAGTGCCTCGTGATTGGAGAGTTAAGTATCAAATGAAACTTTATACATCTTCTATTAAGTGTTTATGACAAAAAGCATTGCAAATCACGCCCCATAGAGCAGCATTTATCGCACAATGGCAATCAAATGAAACTAACTACCGCCTTGATATTGTTAACGCTGAAGACATTCCTCTCCCCCAGCAACTACTCACACAAATCAAAACCGGAGAATCATTACTATTAGAAAGTGATGAGAACTTGTCTTTCCACTACTACCTGCCCAAAACAGATGAAATATTTACATTAAAAATACCGAACGCTTCAGTTGTGCATAATAATGACCGGTCAGTAAATTATTTGTTTACTTCACTCTTCTACTTTGCGCTTGTATTCATTGTACTTGCATGGGCATATCCATTAATCATTAGACTAATTAAACTGCGAAACGCAACATTTCTATTTGGTAAAGGCAATTTGAGTCAGCGTATAAAACCTTCTCGTTTTTCTTACATCAGCGACATCGAGAACGATTTTAATAATATGGCAAATAAAATAGAAAGCCTTGTAGCTGACATAAAAATGCTAAGTGGTGCAGTATCACACGATTTACGCACGCCATTGGCACGCATCCAATTAGGGATTGATACCTTAAGCGAAGAAGACAATCCAGTTGAACGTAGAAAGTATGAGAAAAAAATTACGCAAAACATTGCGGAAATGACAACTCTTGTAGAAACCCTTCTGCAGTATGCTCGCCTTGAACAGAATATGCTTTCGTTGGGCAGATGTACGATTGAACTCAATGCTTTTTTGACTCAGTGCCAAGAAAGTTTTGACTTAGATAACACTGAATGCAGTATTAAAACATCAGGTAAACCAACATTTATAGATGCCGACAGTAGATACTTAAAAATGGCAGTAAATAATGTATTAAGTAATGCAGTAAAGTATGGCAACGGGCGCATACAAATTACTGTAGAAAATATCGGAAATAGCGCAGGTATTGCTATAGCCGACAATGGTAACGGCATACCTACTCACAAGCGCCAAACAGTATTGAAACCCTTTGTTAGAGGCGATACATCGCATTCAACAGGTTATGGTTTTGGACTAGCAGTCGTAAAACGCATTATTGAATGGCATGACGGTAGCATTGAAATAAGTGAATCAAATACCTTAGGTGGTGCCAAAGTGGTGATTGAATTCGACACAGCCAAATGAGCTGACGTATTAGCTGGCTGTTCACCCAATAAAGGCTTTACACATTCACTTTTCTTTATTCAAAAATACCTGAGCTTCGTTCACGGTCCAATGATTTGGCATATCAACAATATTCAGTATAGCGGTAAAAGCTTTATTTGCTTTTACTTTGTCGCCGCGTCGATCGTACACGTTACCTGCATAATATAACCAATAGGGGTTCTTAAGCATGACTGCATGCGAGTCGTTAAGTAAAAGCGCGTCTTCAGATTCACTCCAATGAGGAGGCGAATACGCCAAATGATGACTTACGGTGAATAAATAATTACTCAAATGCAGAAGGTTTAAATCACCATCACGCTCCCAACTTAACTTGCTTGGATAAAGTGCCGTAATTCCATTGATTGCGTCAGTATACGCACTTTTACTATATCGACTAAAATAGACCTTGCGATGAACATCCGCTAAGGCATTTGATCTAGTTAAATCACATTCAGCTTTATGACAAATAAAGTGTTGAGTAAACCAGTTTGCCAGCGGTGATCGAGTGAGATCACCGAAAATTAATCGCGAAGCGTCACTCAGTATGTTGTTGTTTGATAACATCACCAGTTGTAACTCTTCTTCTGGCACAATTATCCACAGCGACGCATAACCATCATACTGCCCATATGACCACAGCACGTCTTTATCGTGTAATTTATGCCTAAAAAAGCCATTGGAATACATTGCGTTATTGTTCGCTGAATCAAATACATGCGCCTTATCACCTTGTGCCACAAAAAGATTCATCAGCTTCACGCCAGCGTTTACAAGAGACGCAGGGGTAGCTATCAATCCTGCAGACGCAGACACGCCGAAATCATGTTCAATCACCTGCAATTCACCGTCATAAATATGACCAGAAGCCAATTGACCTGCCCGCCTGACTTGAGCGGTCGATGACGCAGTATATGCAATCATTTCGCTTGAAGAAAATTGTGCCTGAAGCTTTTTCACAATACTTTCTTCATATTTTTGTTGCGTAATACGCTCAATGATTGCAGTAATTAAATTGAATCTCTGATCATAGAAAAACGTGTCTGACTGACGACCAATTAACTGATGAGAGAGCACGTCTGCAACAGAGACTTCTTTGATGAATTGCGCTGACGGCACCCACTTTTTAACAGGATCATTTAATGATAGCTTTCCACTATTAACAAGTTCCATTAAAAGATGAGAGGCAAAAACTTTAGATACGGACGCTATTGGAAAGTACGTATTCGCGTCAACCCGTCCACCGGTGTCATTAGAGCGAACACCGTTGTAGTAACTAAACGGATATATGATTGGTTTAGTCACCCCACCACTGGCAACAAGCACAGACATACCTGGCACCTTGTAACGCGTTTGAATATCCTCTAATACCGCCTTTTTAACCGACGCGTTACCGCTATTTGCGTGTATAAACGTCGCAAATCCGACAATACAAACGAAGATGATTACGCGATGCAAATGAGACTCCACTAGTATCAATATTTAATTTACTCTTACCCGTAGGTTACCACCATTGCAAACGATACTAAAACACACAATCAGTCACATAGTCGCCTATTACTATTTACCACCTAGCACCTACCATCTATCCGCGTTGGCCGACTCCCAGTCATATTGCCAATCGTTGGGTATTTTGTCAGTACAAAGTAAACTTTCATGCTCAATGACAGGGTAAAGTTGCCCATAGTGCTTAACATTTACGCCTTCAATTCTTCGGTTAATGTGATGAGGCTCAAGTGCGTCGAGACTATCCAAACCTGCAGCACCAATAAGCTCAACCAAGTTTTCAATCGTTTCTCGATGGTAATTTGCTACTCTCACAGACTTTTCCATCACGACAATTGCTTTGTTACGCGCAGGGTTTTGAGTTGCAATGCCAGTTGGGCAATGGTCTGAATTACAAGTTCGCGCTTGGATACAACCTAAAGAAAGCATAAAACCACGCGCAGAATTTACGGTATCGGCCCCTAATGCCATCGCACGCAATATATGGAATGCGGAAAACATTTTACCCGACGCGATGATTCTAATTTTGTCTCTCAATCCTACGCCTATTAATGCATTATTCACAAAAATCAGCCCATCTTTTATGGGCGTACCAACTGAATTCGTCATTTCAGTTGGTGCAGCACCTGTGCCACCTTCGCCACCATCAACCGTTATAAAATCTGGGGTAATGCCTGTTGCTAACATCGCTTTGCATATGGCCAAAAATTCTGATTTACGCCCAACACACAACTTAAAGCCAATGGGTTTTCCACCGGAAAGATCCCGTAACTGTTTGATAAAATCACATAACCCTTTTGGCGTAGAAAAAGCACTATGAGAAGGCGGTGAGACAACATCTTGTCCAACGGGTACATCACGAATCTTGGCAATTTCTTCTGTCACTTTGGAAGCAGGCAATATGCCACCATGTCCAGGTTTAGCGCCTTGAGATAACTTTATTTCAATCATCTTAACAACCTCTTTCGCCGCTTTTTCTTTAAAGGTTTCAGGATTAAAATTGCCTTTTTCGTCGCGACAACCAAAGTAACCTGTACTCACTTGCCAGACTATATCGCCACCATGTTTAAGGTGATAGGGACTCATACTACCTTCACCTGTATTGTGATAAAAACCACCTAATTTTGCGCCTTTATTGAGTGACATAATGGCGTTTTTACTGAGTGAACCATAACTCATCGCTGAAATGTTGAGTGGCGACGCCATGTATGGTTGTTTACAGTCAGGTCCGCCAAATTTTATTCGAGGAGAAAAGCCATTTAAATGCTTCGGTTGCATCGAATGATTTACCCATTCATAACCGGCGCGTTCAACGTCAAAAATGGTACCAAAAGGCCTTGTGTCTCTATCGCCTTTAGCTCGCTGATAAATCAAAGAGCGGAATTCTCTTGGTATAGGTGTACCATTTAAATCCGACTCTACAAAATATTGCTGAATTTCTGCACGAAAAGATTCAAGCACATAGCGAAAATGTCCAATGACTGGATGTAAGCGCCTCACAGACTGTTTCGTTTGGTACATATCGACAATACCCAATATAATTATTGGTCCTACGACGACAAATACCCAAAGCATTTGAGGTAAAAAATAGGAAAGCGCAATTATCAACGTTGAACTACTCAACGCTAAAAAAACGAAAATCTGTCTTACGGTCATTGGTTTGACTCCACAAATAGTATCAGGATGAATATGAGCACTAAGTTAACATGCACGGTAGCCAAAGACCGTTAGGTACTTGTTTTACTTTCAAAATCCGTATTCAATAAATGATTTACGCAGTACGCAAACATGCAAACTCAAACGTTGGAGCGTCTTTTATGAATGCTTGCATCTTGCTATGCTAAGTAAATTGATGTGTTATCCCTGATTGGATTAATTTAAATACAAAGGATATTTTATGGATAAAATACAATACGACCTGCTTGCCCAGTTAATGGCGTTTGAGATTGGGCCGACAAATGCCACATTCTCTTTTAGAGATAGGCTCGCCCGCGAGAATCATTGGACAATGGACTTTACCAATAAGGTTATATCGGAATATAAACGCTTCATCTTTTTAATCGTCACGACAAAAAAAGCACAAACGCCATCGGATCAAGTTGATCAAGCTTGGCATTTACATATGACGTATACTGAATCTTATTGGGATGAGATGTGTAACGGCCTACTTAAACAAAAAATACATCACGGCCCAACAAAAGGTGGTCAACAAGAAAACCAAAAATACCTTCAACAATATCAGCAAACACTCGATATGTACCAAACTGTATTTGGTGATGCCCCAAAAGACATTTGGCCAGAACCGAAAGAGAGATTTGCAGACGCCGGTAGTTTTCAACGGGTGAATACCCGCAATTTTTGGATGATTAAAAAACCAAGCATTAATTTAAATACTAAATTAGACAAGAAACTTCTTCTGGCTGGCGTCATTACGTCCTTAGCAGGCACCGCTTACGCAGCGTCTACACAAGAATCTTCGTCCACAAATATAGGCCTTACTGTTGCGCTTGTTGGTGCAATAGCGTTTATTTTTGTATTCGCATATATCCTGAAAAAAAGTAATCAACGAAAAAACAGTAGTCGTTCGCATGATAGCTCTGGCGGCTTTTTCGTAGGCTCAAGTACTTCAAGCAAAAGTAAGCATAGTGACAACGATTCAAGCGGGGGCTCTGACGGAAGTAGCGGTTGCTCGTCGGGCTGTGGTGGAGGCTGTGGTTCCTAAATTTATTGCAGAAAAATTAGACATTAACATTCAAAAAGATAACTGAATGCTAATGTCTCGCAAGCAATGACTGCCTAAGCCAATATATCCTTTATGACATGCCCATGCACATCCGTTAGTCTAAAACGACGGCCTTGGTATTTATAGGTCAGCTTTTCATGTTCTATACCCATTAAATGGAACAAAGTTGCGTGGAAGTCATGCACATGGACTTCGTTTTTTACAATGTTATAGCCAAATTCGTCGGTTTCTCCGTAAACACCTGGTTTGATACCGCCACCAGCCATCCAAATACTAAAACAACCGGGATGATGGTCGCGGCCGTAGCCTTGCTCCGTCAATTTACCTTGAGAGTAATTGGTGCGACCAAACTCCCCCCCCCAAATGACTAAGGTATCGTCGAGTAAGCCGCGTTGCTTTAAGTCAGTGACTAATGCAGCAGATGCTTGGTCTGTATTTTTACATTGTTTAGTAATACCACCTGGCAACCAATCATGCTGGTCCCAACCTTGATGATACAACTGAATAAACTTAACGTTTCGCTCAGCCAAACGTCTGGCGAGTAAGCAATTGGCAGCATAGGTACCGGGTGTTTTGGCATCCTCGCCGTACATATCAAATACCCAATCTGGCTCGTCGCTCAAATCAGTCGCATCAGGAATAGAGGCCTGCATCCTTTCTGCCATATCATATTGCGCCATTCGAGAGCGAATTTCTTCATCTTGCCATTGTTGATACTGCAAATCTTGTAAACGCCTAAAATGTTCCATCATTTGCTTACGATTTGATGAATCTACACCCGGTGGGTTATTCAGATATAACACGGGGTCTTTCCCACCTCTAAATTGCACACCTTGGTGAATAGATGGCAAAAACCCATTGCCCCAAAGTCTGGCATACAAAGGTTGCCCACCGCTATTGGCTGAAACCATGACAATAAAAGGTGGCAAATTGGGATTATCTGAACCTAAACCATAGCTCGACCACGCCCCTATACTTGGCCTACCTGCAATAGGAAAACCTGTCTGTAAAAAGGTAATCGCAGGGTCATGATTAATCGCATCGGTTTTCATCGAGCGAATGATACATAAGTCATCCACAATTTTAGAGGTATGCGGAAGCAGTTCACTTACCCATGCACCTGACTCGCCGTATTGCTTAAAATCAAACACTGATTTTGCCAACGGCAAAGACGACTGTTGGGCACTCATACCAGTCAATACTTGGCCACCACGGACCTCATCAGGCAATTGTTGCCCATGCCGTTTTGCCAACGTTGGTTTGTAATCAAATGTCTCAAGTTGCGACGGACCGCCACTTTGAAACAAATAGATCACTCGCTTGGCTTTAGCTGGCAAATGCGGTGCTCCTAGCACACCGTTGTTCGGGCCACTCAATATAGGGGAAAGATCTTTCGCCTGAGCCAATGTTGACGCGTTCATGCCATTTACACTATTTGACAAACCAAGCATTGCGCTCGCACTTAAGCCTGCTGCACTGCCTTTTATAAATTGACGTCTATTCATCATGTTTCGTTCCTCTCAGTAGGCCTAGGCTATCGCTTGATCACACTAGCGTCGTGGTTCATCAGCATATTGGTAACACTCGCTAGTGCCGCGAGCTTTGTGCTATCGAGTTTTTCATTTACTGGCCAATCCCCTACGGCTAAGAGTGCTTGAGCCTCATCAGGCGAATCTTTAAAACTACTTTCAACGCTCTCATACATCTCATTGATGACTGCCAACTCACCTGTACTTGGCACCCGACTAGTCAATTGACGATATATGCTCGCTAAATAAGTCCCCTCTTCCGTTTGTGCTTCTAACACCCTTTGCGCCATCACACGTGATGCCTCCACAATTTGAGGGTCATTTAATAATGCCAATGCTTGCAAAGGCGTGCTTGTTTGCTGCCTTACACCCACGCTGTGGGCTCTTGTAGCAGCATCAAATGCAGTCATATTAGGTGGCGGTGCACTGCGTTTAAATATGGTATACATTGACCGACGATATAAATGCTCACCTTCACCACGCAAGTAGTCTTTATTGTTCATTTTCCAGATGCCTTCCGGTTGATATGGGCGAACACTTTCACCGCCGACTTTATCAATTAACAAACCCGAGCTAGCTAAGGCATTGTCTCGAATCATTTCAGCACTTAATCGAGATGACGGTCCACGAGCTAACCACGTATTTTCAGGGTCTTTTTCCAATAGTTCAGGCGATGCAATTGACGACTGTTGATATGTTGCCGACATCACGAGCATTTTCATCAATCGCTTTATATCCCAACCGTTATCTACAAAGTCGCGGGCAAGCCAATCAAGCAACGCTGGATGCGAAGGCAATTTACCTTGGTTGCCAAAGTCTTCAGGTGTTGTCACCAAGCCTTTACCGAACACTAACTGCCAATACCGGTTAACGACGACTCTGGGGACTAAGGGATGTGCAGGGTCAGTCAACCACGCTGCAAGTCCTCTGCGGTCATTAGGCCACGCATCATTCCAAGGAAAAAACGCTTCGGGCACACCTTTAGATACAGGTTTTCCGTGACTAGCATAGCTGCCACGATCAAGAATATAGGCTTGTTTAGGCTTACCTTCTTTCATCACCATAATTTCGCGAATTTGCTCAACAAAACCATTCATTTCTTGGCGCAATGCAGTAAGCGCTTGTTTGTCCTTCACGTAGCTAGGATTAAAACGTTCATTGTAGGTTGCCAACAGGTTGTCTGGTGTTTGTGCCTGCGCAATGACTGTCGCATCGTCTGCGGCATATTGCTTTGCTATTTCAATCGCAGTCAAGTCTCGGTGATAAAACTTAAAATTATCAACTAAGGTATTTGGCGTTCCGCGACTGCGCCAACGCGCACCAATTTTAATTCCGATTTCTTTACGTACACCTTCGCGGGTATGTTGAATATCCTTATATAAATTGTCGAACTCCACCGTCATTGGTATCGCTTGACCATCAATGTAAAAACCAAGCCCATCAGCCTTTGAAGACCCATCGTAGGTTAAAGCAACATTGATCCACGAATCTCTGACAACAGCTTCCTCAGATGTCAACACGATGGCATTGTCTGGATATGTGTGCGCAAAACGCACCAACCAACGATTGTCTTCAATCCCAATATCAAAGCCTTTAAAGTTATATAAAATACCAGCTTTGTTGTAATGAACTAATACACCTTCTTCAATCTCCGCGGGAATATTCGCATCTATACTCAAACTAAAAGGTTTAGCACGTTCAATGTCATTTATTGAAGGAAAATAAAGTGGATCGTCGCCATTTAGCTTGATTGCTTCACGCCCGCCATCTTTCACGTGCACCATTGCTGGACCATTTTTCTTATTCGGTTTAGCGCCGTAAAGCACGCGACCATTGGCATCGCTATCAATCGCATTTTGAATACTTGCATTCGAGTCATTTAACGATAACGGAAAGTAGGCGCGAAGCGCCGATTGGTCTTCTGTCAATTGTGAGGCCAATTGATTATTTTTCCACGCAACGTAACTCGGCGTGTCTGCCCCATGACGCTGATTAATATCAGCAATCATTTTGGTTAACTGCGTGTCATATTCTTCTAGCTTGGCTTTTTCGCTTTCAGTAGGCAACATCAATGTCGGTACAGGCATGTCATTAGGATCGTATGATATTTGCCCTGATTCATCGACATTATTGAAAAACGCATATGTTGAGTAATAATCTTCCGCAGAAATGGGGTCATATTTATGATCATGGCACTGAGCGCAATGCATTGTCATACCCAACAAACCTGTCCCAATAGTTTGTACTCGATCTTTCACATACTCAACCCGAAACTCTTCGTTTACTACACCACCTTCACCATTTTGTGCATGGACTCGATTGAATGCAGTAGCAATCAGCTGTTCTGTTGAGGGCTTTTCAAGTAAATCGCCGGCCACCTGCCATGTTACAAATTCGTCAAAGGCTTGGTTCTCATTAAAGGCGCTAATCACCCAATCACGATAAGGCGACATATCTCTGTAAAAATCAGTACTGTAGCCATGCGTATCGGCATACCGTGCAACGTCTAACCATTCCGTCGCCATACGTTCGCCATAGGCTTGTGTTGCCAACAAACGATCGACTACTTTTTCAAAAGCGGTTACATCAGTATCATCAAGAAATTCGTCAATTTCGTCTAATGTAGGTGGCAAACCGGTCAGATCAAAGGTCACTCGGCGAATAAGTGTTTCTTTGTCTGCTCTTTCATTTGCATTAAAGCCCTTATCACTTAACGTCTTTTGTACAAAGTGATCGATGTCATTATTGATTGCAGATTCCGTTGCATTACTACTTTTTACGTCTGGCACCTCAGCAGATTCAGGGGTAATAAATGCCCAATGTTTTTTGTACTCAGCACCCTGCTCAATCCAACGCTTAATCACTGCCTTGTCGCGGTCAGATAAAACCAAGTTAGATTCAGGCGGCGGCATCATATAATTAGGATCGTCTGATACGATCCGCAAGTAAGCCTCGCTTAATTTGGCATTGCCAGGTTTAAGTGCATTCATCTCTGATTCAGTCATATGCGTAGTGGCCGCCTCAAATGACGACAATGACAAACCGGCTTTGTTGTTTGGTAGGTCCGGCCCATGACACAGATAACATGTATCAGATAAAATCGGCTTTACATCGTAATTAAAATCAACGACTTCGGGAATGGGATCATCAAATTTCGCTAGCTCAGCGTCATTCTCGCCGCACGCTGTGATTGCTAAGCTGAGAGCAACTATGGTTGAAGCAAATAGGGTGGTCTGCGATATAGCAGGAAAGTAACATTTACGCATTACACTCGCTCCAATTTTATTGGATACATTTGGTTGGCATTCCACTGCCCAACGTACAAATTTTCGTCATCATCAACACAAACCGCATGGCAGTGATTGAATACTTCATAATTTGTCTGCATAGGCGTTAATGTATCTTTACCTTGCTTATCTTTCTCGTAATGAGGGCGAAGGCCACCAGGATTAGATACGACTTTATTGTCACCATCTAATATCGTCAAAAAGCCCGAATTAGGCGCCATCTTGCCATCAATATGTGACCAACATACCGGCGCATAAAAATGTTTGCCCTTAAAAATAGGTCCACCGACATACGCGCCGGGCAATTCAATTGCCCCTAAGTATGTGCCGTCTAAGCTAAAGCGTTTAATTTTTTGTTCACCACGCGAACTCACGAGTAAGGTATGTTCTGGTGTGCGCGTATCGACGCCAATGCCGTGGGTATTGTTTAAATTGAGAAGTTTGTCTTCGTTTTTCCATCCCCCCCAATGTCGAACATATTTTCCATTACTATCGTAATGAATCACGAAGTCCGAACCATAGCCATCAGTCACATAAAGGTCGCCATTTGGTGCGATCGTAATATCTGTTGGTTGAAAGCGCATATCCATTGTATAGATACCTAACGTAACAGGGTGACCAATGGTATATACCAACTTGCCATCTAAGGTTAACTTAGAAATAAAGCCATTTTGGCGGTACCATTTGTTTTTCCATTGGTTATCCGGCCGGTTTCTATCAAGCACCCAACCGCAATCGACGATATAGATAAAATCTTCGCCGTTTTCATTTGAGATTTTAACCGAATGCGCGCCAGGATACTGAGTACCCCAAGCTTCTATCAATTTGCCGTCTTTGTTATATACAACAAAATTATTCACATCAGAGTCAGTCACCATAATAATGCGGCCTTGCGCATCAATGTCTAAGCCATGGCAATTTTCTACGGGAACTTTGGTCGGATCTAACTTCCCCCAGTGATAATTAACTTTGTATTTAAAATCACCGTGTCCAACAATGGCACCATGTGGCGTCCTACCTGCTTTTGGCAATGGTTTTTTGGGTGGTTCATGCGCAATTGCTGATGACGTAAACGCCGACATACCAGTAAATAATGATAGTGCACCAGCGCCCAGCATTCCCGAAGACTTTAAAAACTGACGACGTTGCTCAGCGAGGGGCGAAAAATACTCATTGTCATTGTTTCCACTCATGTTTTCTATCGTGTGCTTATGACTTTCTTTCATCTGTATGCTCTCTACTCTTTTACGTAAAATTGCACTTTCACGTGACATATCATCTTTATCCGACATCATTCGGTCCCATGTGCACTGCTTTTCGCATCTGCACTGGTATAAGCCACATAATAAATGTTGACTTGACTAGCGGTCTTAAACGCATTTACGTTGTCCTCTGTCACGTTGGTACCGGTCAAGTAAAGTTGTTCAAGTGCCGGCATATTGCTCACGACATCAAAAATCGAATCATCAACAGATGAGCCAAATACATTTAGATAACGCAGGTTTTCCAATGTAGACAATTCAAATACAGTATTCGCGTCGACAGACGCATGTTCCAAGCGAAGGCGTTTAAGACCAGTAAATGTTGAAAGTAACGCCATATCTTGAGCGCTCAACGTGGCATAAGACAAATTAACATACGCGATGTTTTGACTAACGGCACTGAGTGCAGCTCTGGTTTCTGCCGTAATTGGCCGTCGACTGATAGAGAGATCTAAGTCTAAATAACCATTTGTTCTATCAATTTGTTTGACTACAAACCCTGCATTTTCTAATGCATTTGCTTGCTCAAGCGTAATCGCAGGAATAGCCGGAAATGCTTCTGGACTGAGCCCTAAAACATTCATTGCGAAGACTTTATCTGACTTTTCCATAGCGACACTCGGCAAGCGCTCATTTACAGGTGCTCCTGCATTAATCCACCACTTGATGATAGCAACTTGATCATCGGATAAAGGGGGTTTCCCTTCTGCAGGCATAAACTCTTTGTGACTAGGATTTAAGGTAATTCGCTTATATAGCTCACTCGCATCGGCATCCCCAATCACCAAAGTATTACTCGACGTGCCCCCTTTAACGATGGCTTCCATGTTCGCGAGATTAAGCTTACCTTTTTGCTTGCTGTCGTTATGACAACTTGCGCATCGCTGTTCTAGCATCGGGGCAATTAAATCATCGTATACAACCACGTCATCTAGCGACGTAATGGGCGGCCTTGCCGCCTTGTGCGGCGGGAAGCCTGCAACAGCCCTTACTAAATTGGGCGCGTGCTCTACTAGGTATGTTTCTCCATGTGTCATATTTGCGCCATAATGCCCAGTAGCAAAAAGAAAAAAAAGTTGCGCACCCGACAGCACACTTACGAGCAGTTTAGGTTTTGCATTTTTTTGCGGTTGGGACGCGTGAGGTCTGGATTGACCTTGCGTAACGTCGTCTTCAGCATACGCGCGTTTAAACAACCACCAGCATACAAAGCCAATAACAGCGACACTAATACCAAAGCTTCGATGAATAAATATCGCATCTGCAGCATACCCGTCTGCTTGCGATAACATCCAACCTAGTACGCACGCACCAGTGGCAGATATAGCTCCCCAAAACCAAATAACGTTGAGTAAATATGGCCGCTTGCTTTTACCAAATACCATGTGTGTTTCGAGCAATGCAGCTAGCATTAAGATCCCAATAGGTAAATGTAGAACGAGCACATGAAAACGAGCAACAAATTGAAACAAATCCATCAATTGGGCTTACCTTGTATACTTCCGGGTAAATTTCCGGAATGAATCATTGAATAGCATGTTAGCAGGATGTTAAACGACATAATATTGCTAAACTTGACAGATATTTGTACAAACTTGATATTTTATAAATAAAAATGTATTTTCATATTCAATTAATCAATATAAAAACCCAGTGAAATTAACATGCAGCCAGAATTATTTGAGACAGGCTCAGGTGGATTTGTTTGGAAAAACATTGCATTAGATGACATTTTTAGTCACCTTCAGTTGCATGTATACACGGCGCAAGATATGCGTATTGGACAAGAATGGCAAGGCAGTCAGTTTGCCAATCATTACGACAGAGTATACTTTGTGAAAGAAGGAAGTGGTGCCTTACATTTCAAAGATTTTACACTGCAGTTAAAACCCATGCATTTATATTTGATCCCCCCTTATCAACTGATATCGCATCAAGCAGACAGTAATATTCATTTTTATTGGGCACATTTTCAATGTCGCGTTGACAGAGCAATCGACCTATTTATGTTGTATGGACATCCTGCAGAAATAAACTGTGGCACGTTTCAAAATATTGAACGTGATTTTTTGTCGCTGGTATCTTTGGCTGACAATACCAAGCCAAGTGCCATGCTCGAGCGAAATCGCTTGTTATTAAGTTTAATTTATCCATTTATGCGCTTGTTCGAAGAAGAAGGCAGCAATATCAATAAAATTAAACACCAAAATTTACTCAGGTCTTTACAGCTTATTTCAAGTAATATTGCAAACCCGCCGACCTTAAAAGCACTTGCATCTGCCGCAAATATGACGCCGGAGCATTTCTCCAGAAAGTTTAAAGCAGCTTTTAATGTATCGCCAAAACGCTACATACTGCACAAACGAATTGCCACAGCCAAGCAACAGCTACTGCTAAATTCTGCACCACTTAAACAAATTGCAGAAAACTGTGGTTTTTACGATATATTCCACTTTTCACGCAGTTTTAAAAAAGAAACCGGATATTCCCCGACTGAATTTAAACAACACTACAACTTGGATAAAACCACTTAAATCTGTAGGTCTCTGCTAAACAACTTAGTCTGAGCAAGATCATTAAATGAGGCTATTGATGTTTCGTATTGCCCTTCTGAATTTCATATAAAAAATATCATATAACAAAATAGAATAAAAGTTAATCAACGAATTCATACTTCTCCTCCCCCCTTGCAAATGCAACCTTACATTAACATTTTGTAACATTTGCTATACGTAAACCCAATGTTGATTGTTAACAGTTAATGAATAAATGTTGAACTTATTAACAAATGAGAGTAAAAATTCACACATTGTTAAAATCAGTAACACGGAAACAACATTTTTGGGGATGATAACAGTAGTTTTTAACAATAAAGCCGTGGGCTATTAGAACCAAAAAAAATAATTTTAGAGGACAAAATTATGCACACAAATAGGCGTTCTATTAGCACAGGTATAGCGCTTTCTCTTGCCCTGCTTTGCGCTGAAGTGTCCGCAGACACTTTGCAAGTCCAAGCAGAAGCTTTTGTAAATTCGGGGGGCACCTTTGATGATGGCCAACCAAATCCTGTTACTATCTATAGTGTTAATGGCCAAAGCGCTATTAACTTTGTCAATGCTGGAGATTTCGTCGAGTATGATATCTCCGCTGAAGGCGGCGAATACGACATTGAATACCTTGTCGGCACAAGTGTTCAATCCGGCCCAAGTATCGAAGTATTAGTTAATTCAAACGGCATTTGGCAAAGCCAAGGCACGGTGGATGTTCCTTTTGGCAGTTGGGACAATTTCCAAGCATTGACACCGTCTCATACGGTGTCATTACCGGCAGGTGCATCTGCTATTCGTTTGCTCGCGGTAGGGTCGACTTGGCAATGGAATTTAGAGTCATTTACTCTTACTCAAGTTACACCTATCGACCCAGTTGGGGATGCTGATGGAGATGGTGTTAATGACGATGTAGATCAATGCCCTAATACGCCAGTTGGCACAACAGTAGGCAGTGACGGTTGCGAGATTGGCGGCGGCACTGTCGGCGATTCATTTGTAGTTGAAATGGAAGCATTTGATGCGACAGGCAGTGACGATGCTAGAGCACAAGGTGTCATTATTGGTGAACGCGGTTTCCCCAATGATAAGCATACTGTTGTTGATAGTGTTCAAACCACAGACTGGGTTGATTACTCTATAAACTTCCCAGTATCTGGAAATTACAGCATCGAGATGTTAGCGTCAGGCCAAACCTCTCATGCCACTGCGATTCTGTTTATAGACGGCACAGAAATCAGTGAGTCGTCAGTTCAAACAGGTAATCAAGCGATATTTGAGGATTTCTTACTGACTGACTCAGTATTTATTAGTGCTGGCTCTCATACGATTAGAGTTCAAGCAGGCAGTTCTACTGGCACATTCAGTTGGCTTTGGTTTGGTGATGCCCTTAGCTTCACTAATGTAGACGGTGGTTCGGTTACCGATACCGACAATGACGGCGTGCCAGACAGTATTGATCAATGCCCTAATACACCCACAGGCGCGACTGTTGATGCTACTGGTTGTGAAGTTGTCGTAATTGGCGATGCTGACAATGACGGCGTACCTGATAACGTTGACCAGTGCCCGAATACACCCGCAGGCGCAACTGTTGATGCTACTGGTTGTGAAATTGTGGTGATTGGCGACGCTGACAATGACGGTGTACCCGATAACGTTGATCAATGCCCGAATACACCCGCAGGCGCGACCGTTGATGCTACAGGATGTGAAGTTGTCGTAATTGGCGATGCTGACAATGACGGTGTACCCGATAACGTTGACCAATGCCCGAATACGCCAGCAGGTGCGACCGTTGACGCTACTGGGTGTGAAGTTGTCGTAATTGGCGATGCTGACAATGATGGTGTTCCGGATGATGTTGATCAATGCCCTAATACGCCTGCGAACACGGCTGTCGACGCTGATGGATGTGCTACAGGTGGAAATGGCCCAGGCAGCGAGAACGGACTATTGTACGGTGAAGTTGCAGGTGCAATGAACATAACGGATGCCAATCCAAATTGGGAACGTACGACGACGTTAAACCAAACGGAAGATTCTATAAAAGGCAATACGACCGAGATATACACTGGTGTGATTTACGATGCTGATGGGCACATTTCGTTCTATGAAAACATTGATGACAGCGTTCGTTTATATATAAATGGCGCATTGGTGCTATCAAATGATAGTTGGGAAGATGCCTCACAAACCGCTGACTTGAATTTAGCGCCTGGCACACATACGTTTGAACTGCGTATTGGCAATGCTGACGGTGGTAGTGGGCCAGTTAGTGGTATCGGCTTTGGTATTGATGTAAACGGCGGCACTAACTTTGTTCATCCATCCGCGCTAACTACCAATATCTTTACTTCTACCGGAGAAGAAACTGGTAATCCGAATGAGCAACAAGAAGGCGATATTATTATTCAGTTAGAAAACTTTGTTTCTACTGGCACTAATGGTCGCGTCGGCGGTGATACTGTTGAAGGGTTTGGCGTAACGACCACAGGTGTCAACTGGGTAACAAATGGTGACTACGGTGACTATAATGTGACCTTTGCTGAGCCAGGTACATATCGAGCATACATTACAATTTCGGCACAAAATGCAGGTAGTTACGGCGCGCGAGTCGACATCGATGGTGAGCCTGTTGCATGGGGTTATTTCGCAGAAACGGGTAGTTGGGATGTTTCCGCTGAAATAGAGCTATATGGCGGTAATTTTGTCGTTGAACAAGCCGGTGCTGTGACCGTTCGAGTAGAAGCAGTTGGCGGTTCAAATTGGCAGTGGAGTGGCGATCAAGTCAGGTTTACACGCGTCGGTGATGTTACCTCAGTACCTGCCCCACCTTACGATCCGAGTGAACATTTTGTTGCGGAAGTTGAAGGCCCTGCAACAGGCAGTTTACCGTTTTTGATGGAGCCAGTAAGCATTCCTGAAAACAGGAAAGTACAAAAGTCTGACGTATGGTATACCTATCCGCAAAATCGTGAATTACCAGGATTTGATGATTTTGGTGCAACTGGCGCATTTTGGGGTCATCCGCCCGAAGATGAATTCTATGACGAGACCGTTATTATGGATTGGGCGGTAAACGTAGTAGATACTTTCCAAAGTGAAGGCTTTGAATATACTGCACGTGGTGAATTTGACTGGGCGTTCCGTTGGTTTACGGAATATACAACAAACCCTCAAC
Organism: Agaribacter marinus; assembly: GCF_030160655.1. Classification (GTDB taxonomy): domain Bacteria; phylum Pseudomonadota; class Gammaproteobacteria; order Enterobacterales; family Alteromonadaceae; genus Glaciecola; species Glaciecola marina. The sequence goes on along the minus strand of NZ_BSOT01000005.1, from coordinate 44,588 downwards.
CTCACTTTGTACGTACGCTCGACGACCGTGATGTAAGAATGACCTTCATGGGGTATTTAAGCTACAACGGATACAATAATAATTGGTTAAGTAATCACAGCCCAGCGTTTGTGCCTTACATGAAATCTCAGGTCGATCAGATTTTAAAAGCGAACCCTGACAAGTTAATGTTTGATACGCAAACTAATTCTACGCGCTCGACAGATATGAGCACCTTTGGTGGAGATTTCTCGTCCTATGCGATGGCAAACTTCCGTATCTGGTTAGATAAGAAGTACAGTAGCGCTGAACTTACCGCGATGGGAATTAGCAATATATCAACGTTTGATTATGGCGATTTCTTGAGAGCTCAAGGCGTTACCCACCGAGCCTTTATGCAAGCGGCGGATACTATCTCTGGGAACGTGCCGATGCTAGAAGATTTCATCTACTTCAACCGTGATGTTTGGAATCAAAAGTTCGGTGAAGTGCTTGAGTATATTCGACAGTTACAGCCAGATATTGAAATTGGTGCGAGTACCCATCTGTTTGAATCAAGAGGTTACATTTTTAACGAAAACATTACCTTCTTGTCAGGCGAGCTAAATTTGGGCGCCAGAACCACCACGGAAGAATTACCCACCAATATCCTTGTTCACTTGAAAGGTGCTCAGGCGGTTGACAAAACATTGGTTTATTTCCCTTATCCTTGGGAATTTAACGACCTGCGTGAAAAAGATATCCCTCGCTTCGGCCGCGGCTGGATAGCGCAGGCTTATGCATATGGTGGTATGTTCTCGATTCCGGCCAATGTGTGGGTAGGTGGTGAAGTATTCACATGGTCACCTGGGGCTGATAACTATCGCGATATATATCAATTTGTCCGCGCACATGAAACCTTGTTTGATGGATACACATCGTATTCAAAAGCTGGACTTGTTCATGCGATGTACTCATCGATGAAGGCTGGCTTTATTGACGGTGGCAACCAAATACAGTCAAGCGTTAAAATTCTAACTGAAGATAATATCAATTTTGATTTACTCGTGTTTGGCGATGAAGGTTATCCTGTTGTACCTCGTCAAAGTGAGTTTGATAAATTTGAACATATTTTCTTTGACGGCGATTTAAATTATTTAACTACCGAGCAACGAGCAGTTCTAGATGCACAAGGCAGTAAAGTAAGGCACATCGGTCAACGTGGAACCATTGATGGTTTGGACATTAATGTCACAATCAATGGCACTGTATCAAACGAAACCGTGTCAGCGGTATCTCGTATCCACGAAACAGATGCATCTGCACCTTATGTTGTTCATCTAATTAACCGTCCATTCGCGAGCGGCGTAACGCCTATGCTAAGTGGAGTTGAAGTGGCTGTGCCACAAAGCTACTTCCCAGATAGCATAACGTCTGCAACATTGCATTTACCAGACGGCACGAGCACTGTGCTGAGTGTTTCTACAAATGGTAACGGAGATGCTGTAGTCACTGTAGATAACCTTGAAGTTTGGGGTCTTCTGGAGTTTGGGCATTAATTTCTTAAACTAATGCTATAACATGAAGGGTCTCATTTGAGACCCTTTTTTTATATGAAGCAAAGCAGTAATAAAATAAACGACAATGCCCTACTTGCTTGCAAATTTGGCTAATAAAAACACAATATAGACTTTAAAAGTGTCTATGGTATGATTGATTCACAATTAAGTTGTTGTATTTAAGTGACGATACAAACCTACACCTTACGTGTAATAATCTTAAAACAAACAGCCAATGGGGAATCTATGGGACGTTTTTTTGGTTTATTTTTTGACTTTGACGATCAGCAAAAAGCTGTTATATCAAAGCTGAATGAAAACCCTATAAAATCTAGACGTGTAATTGGGCGGGGGACCTTAACTTCAGATGCTAGCGAAATACGCAGCACTGAAAAGTTTCAAGCTTACATGGACCGAGCGTCTAAATTCGTCTCTCGTAATTAGTCTTAGTTAACGACACTTTTTCTACAATCACTCATTCAGTAAGGCAATCGGATTGCTACTACTTATATTATTACCCATCTTAACCTCCGGGTTTTATATCTGGAACAATAGTCCATTCTTCTTTTATAAATTACATCGTTACGAAGGGCAAATGTTGTACCTTAAAAGCGCATCTTCTGGCTTGTTATGTGTGCTTTGCGCAGGCGCAATTTTACTCCCAATCAGTTTTTACATGCCAAACACCATTAATGGCATCAATATCGATATAGAAACATGGGTTTTTACCTTACTTATTGATGCCTTACAAACAAGTCCCCCCGTCGCCAAACAACTTACTTGGATATTACTAACGACCGTCGCCGCACATATCTTTGCTTGGCTGTTGTGCAAATTACATTACCTAAGACTGAACGCCTTATCGAAAAAGCATCAACAAGACTCATTAGTCATTTTAATGGCTGGCGTGTTATCTGATAGCCCATTGGATGCAAAATTATTTGAATCATACGCGGGAAATGAACCCATTCTGATCACTTTATCAAACCGCAAAGTCTATGTCGGTGTTGTTAGTTCATTAGGCGAACCCACCGAAGTTGAAGGAATGGATCAAGAAATAAACTTAGTCCCAATTATGAGCGGTTATAGAGACAGCCGAGATCTCACTGTCACTTTTAATACAGAATATCAAACGATTGAGAAAAATGATGATCTTATGCTAACTATTCGTCAGGATCTCATTGAAACTATTACTAAATTCGACTTTGATGTATATGAAGAGTTTACTAAACAAAAAGTGACAGCAACGGCCAAAACAAAAGTCACATTCAACCCCAAAGAAAATTCATTCACTTGGTTTACGTCTTAAAAAACTACTCACAAAAAAACGCCCAAAAAAAAAATATCCTCCTGTCACGAACCTTTCGTCAACGCCATTCGTCTTTACTATAAAAACCATTAAAGGACGCAAGTGTTACAAAGTGAATTAGATCTTTTAGTCATGTCAACTAAGCGCGGCAATCAAGCCGCCTTTAACGCATTGATTAATCACTTTCATCGTCCGCTAACACACTACGCATTAAAGTTATGCGGTGATCCAGAATTAGCGAAGGATGCCGTACAAGAGACTTGGATAAGCACCGCAAAACAAATACGGAAATTGAATGATCCGAAAGCATTCAGGTGTTGGCTATACAAAACACTGAAATGGCGAGTAACGGATGCAGTTCGCAAACAGCCGCGAATAGAATCATTTACATATAGCGACGCTACTTATGATGACGAAACAAACGATGAAAAAAGTGAGTTACTGAAGATGATTGCGCAACTGCCAATCAATGAACAGGAAATTGTCCACTTATTCTATTTTTGTGAAATGAAGTTAGCGGAAATAGCAAATTTACAAGATGTGCCCTTAGGCACAGTAAAATCAAGATTAGACAGAGCAAGAAAACAGCTCCATGTAATTTACCAAAGGTAATCTGCATTATTCGGGTTACGTAACCTAAGAGGCACCTATGAAAATTGATCGCGACATAAAACAAGCTCTCAACGAAGACGCTTCGCATCTCGATGAGATATTATTGCAAGAACCCGGGTTGTTCAGACGAATAGGATACAGCTTTAATAGCGGCATGAGATATTGGCTTTTTCTTGTGTATGCATTGGCGTTAATCAGTGCTGCCGTGTATGTGTATTGTGGATACAATTTCGTTACTGCTCCCGAACTTGATGACCGAATATTTTGGGGCATCTGGTTTATCTTCTCATTCATTATTCACATTACCTTAAAACTTTGGACATTTATGGAAATGAATCGCACTTCCACAATGAGAGAAGTCAAGCGCATTGAACTAGCCGTCGAAAAACTGCAAACATTAATTGAAAAAGACAGGAGCTAATGCACCGCGATGTCTATTGAAAACATTATCGCATGGATACTAGTGCTACTATATTTACTTATTTCCATGCTTAATTCATAACGCCAATACTTGATAACGCTGTACAGTCATTGGTCAAAAAAATCTAAAACGGTTTAATCGATGAGTAACTTTTGACCACTCGTAAATATCTGACAAGCACTTGTTAATTTGTTGTTAATACTTTATAGTCGAAAATAGCATCAATTATTGATGCTATTGGGTCTTGGTAGTTGCTCTTTGGATAAGAGCCGACCAAGTTGAAGTTAAAGCGCGGAGCGCTTATTCAGGAGCAATATTTGTGATATTAAACCATTTATTTGGCATTTATACCCACCCTAAAGAAGAGTGGAAAACAATAGATAAAAAGCATGAATCTTACTTTTATGCACTTACTCATATTTTGGTCATTGCCCTTATCCCCGCAGGCATGGCTTATTACTCGTCATCCATACTTGGCTGGAGCATTGGCGCAGGGCCAACTGCAGACATTATTACCTTAACTCATCAAAGCGCACTGGCCATGGCTGTTGGCATGTACTTTGGCTTGGTGGTTGGCGTTATTGCGTTAGCAGTACTCATTCACGAGTTAGCGAAGTCTTTTGATGCAGAACCAAACTATACACAAAGTTTAGAGATTGCTGCATACACTGCCACACCACTGTTCATGGCAGGTTTTGGTGCATTCTATCCTGAGCTCTGGTTCTTAATGATGATTGTACTTGTAGGATTATCTTACTCAGTTTACTTACTATACTCCGGTGTACCAATCATGTTGCATATTCCTGAAGAGAAAGGCTTTATTTTTTCTAGCTCGGTCGTTACCTGTGGTTTAGTGCTCATGGTAATATTAATGGCCGGTTCAGTCATATTATGGAGTATGGGCTTCGGACCTCAATACGCGTGATTTAAATCGAAAAGAGTGTTTAAGCAAGAATAAAAGACCGCTAAACACTCTTTTAAATGCATAAGCTAAAGCCACCGAGTGTGTGCGCTCTTCAGATCATTTCACTGCATAATTTCCCATTAGCCTGAGCTTGCTTCGCCACCTGATGCACCCACCCCCTCAATATAAAATCAGTTAAATGTCATAAAGACGTCAGGTATTTCTTCAGCGCTTGCCTTACAGTCAGCCACAGATAACCAACATGTAAACCTTATTTCAATATCGGCTACTGTTGACTTTATAACACTCATTAATTTTTAAACGGAAGGTATATGATGAAACGATTGAGTATTTCAATTGTACTGGTTATTTTGCCACCAGGCTTAATACCTAAACATTTTAACCCTAAAGTCGTGTCGCCCGATGGGCGATTTGAAGGTGGCACATTTACTCCAGACCTGAAAACATTCTATTTTACGAGAAAAAATGGTCAATATAAAAACCGCACCTTTTTTGTTATTCAATATGAAAAAAATGGCTGGGGCCAAGCGGTTGAAACAGATATAAGGTGGCCTCAATTTTCTGCTGATGGCAATATTATGTATCTAGAACAGAAATACAAGGAGCGAATGGATAGCGCACCCGCACATTGCGCCGGATGAGTCCTACTTAATGTGGGATGTGTTACGAGACGGCGGCCATGGCGGTTCTGATACTTATATCAGCTTTAAGCAGCAAGATGGCACTTGGTCACCGGCAACGAATATAGGCTCACCTATTAACACAGACCTCCATGACACTTCGCCGCAGGTATCCCATGACGGAAAGTACCTTTTTTTCTCTCGAGGCGAGTGGCAAACAAAAGAAGACGGCGAGCGTAACTGGGTGGGTAAAATGTTTTGGGTAGACGCCATGGTAATTGAGAGCGTAAGGCCTAAACAGTAAGCCATTTGACTGTTCCGCCCCAACGCCTTCAACTTATTACAAGATGAGACAAACAACATGCTATATTGATGTTGTGTTTAATAAATTTATTTTAAATCATGAGATTGACGCTACATATTATTGATGCATTCACCGACACCTTATTCAAGGGTAATCAGGCAGCTGTAATTTTATTAGATAGTTGGATTGACGACCAGTTAATGCAAAATATTGCCAGTGAAAATAATTTATCTGAAACAGCTTTTTTAGTATTAGAAGACAACCAGTACCATATTCGGTGGTTTTCTCCTTTGGCTGAAATTCCATTTTGTGGACATGCGTCACTAGCTTCTGCCTTTGTGCTTTTTAAACAACAAGTTGAGTCTACTTACTTTAACTTCTACGCAAAAGCTGTTGGTGACTTTATGGTAATACAAGGTGACGAAGGCTATATCGAAATGAGCTTCCCAAACCTAGCACCTAAGGCGATTAATGAAATACCAGAAGCGTTAATTAAAGGGCTCTCTTTAGCGCCTAAAACCGTTATGCGCAGTGAACAGGCGTACTTCGCTATTTACGACAACGAGTTAGATGTGTATGAAGTTGAGTATAATAGTGCTTCATTGACTAAGCTTGCGCCATTTGACGTTGTCGTAACGGCCCATTCTAACAATTATGACTTTATTTCTCGTTATTTTTGGCCTGCAAATGGCGGTGATGAAGACCCAGTGACAGGCTCAATTCACGCTGGTTTAGTGCCTTATTGGGCTGAAAAATTAAACAAAACATCACTAATAGCCCATCAAGCATCTAAGCGCGGGGGCTTATTAAAATGTCGTATGGCAGGTGATAGAGTGATTGTGAGTGGCAAAGCTGTACAATACTTAAAAGGTGAAATCACCGTTTAAGTATTGTCACCTATGAAGAGTAGCGAATGAGCTATTCATCATATAAGCTAAAGTTAAGGTATTTACGCACTAAGGTAACAATGGATTTTTTAACAATCATTGAATTTTGGTTTAAACCCGAGCATCAGCCATTTTGGTTTCAAAAAGATGAAAAATTTGATCTGAAAATTATTGAAAAATTCTCCGACATTCACCGCTCTGCTAATGCGGGAGAACTTTATGAATGGCGAAATGAACCACTTGGCAGACTAGCTGAAGTTATCGTTTTAGATCAATTCTCCCGCAATATGTTTCGTGAAAGTGCCAATTCCTTCGCCAGTGATTCTTTAGCGCTAGTATTAGCGCAACACGCAATACAAGCTGGCGATGATCAAAAGCTGAACACAATTGAACGCAGCTTTTTATACATGCCATACATGCATAGTGAATCGCTTGTTATTCATAAGGAAGCAACAAGGCTTTATGAACAAAATGGTATTAAAGTAAATCTTGAATTTGAATTAAAACACTTGGCAATTATAAAACGCTTTGGTCGCTACCCTCACCGAAACAAGATACTAGGCCGTAAATCTTCTGCTGAAGAAATTGCGTTTTTACAACAACCCGGCTCTTCCTTTTAAACAATAAGTTTTGAGAAAACGTCAAAAAGTAATGTTCTGTCGCCATTAGAGCATGAGCAAAGTTCCTTAAGAAAAGTGTCCTGAAAAAGTTGCGCAGAACACTTTTCAAAAGCAAAGTTTTTAGTCCAATAGTTTTAGCTTACATTTACCAAAACGCACTCAATTAAAACGCATAAGACAATGTCACCGAAAACGTGCGTCCTTCGGATGGTTTCACAACAACCGAATCGAATAAATCCGCTGACGTATAGTACTCTTCATCCAATAAATTATTCGCTTTTAACAGCACAGAAAACGGACCCTGCGCGTACCCTACGGAACCATTCCAAACCGTGTAACTTGGTAACAATATGGTTTGAAGAACATCAGTGTAGGTTGAGTCTACATACGTTACACCGATACTTGCATTAAACTCCCCTTCCCCGAGAGCTTGTGACCAATTTGTATATACACTGGCTATATTGTCGGGTAAGCCCCCACGTTCAAGTTCAACGCCATTGCCGACGAAGGCCGACCGTATGCCTGCAATACGACCACCATATACTTCCCATGCCTCTAGCCCATTTTGCGCGGCAAAATCAGCCCCGTTAATGACAGCTAAGGCACCATCACTTATTTCACTGGTGTCTGTATTGGTTGCAGTCGCGGTAATAGACAAATTCTCTGTTAACAGGGCTCTCAATTCGAACTCTAGGCCCTTACCAAATACGGCAACCAACGCATTCGTTTGGCCATCACGGAATGTCTTTTCTTGGTCATAGTAAGATAATGCAGTATAAAATCGCCCGTCTAATAAATTGGCTTTTACGCCAACTTCAGCCAAGCTTGATTCTTGCAAATATTCACTACTCTCAATGGTGCTTGGAATGATACCGCCAAGTTGGTTAGTACTAAGCGAATTGGTTTCAGAAAATGTGAAGTAAGGAACAATACCGTCGGCGTTATAAGATACACTAACATTGTAGCTGAATGCAGAATCACTGCCGGTAATCACGCCATTGCCTTGTGGCTGGCCAAAATAACTCACCCACGTATCTTCTGATTCAACATCAAAATAATCATACCGCCCCCCTAAAATAATACTGAGTTTGTCAAACGTAATGTCGGTAAGGAAGAACAAACCAGTATTTGCTGTCACAGAATCATGACGCTCATTAAAGTTACGTAAGAGCGTACCTTCAATACCGGTTGGGTTACCGTCAGCATCTCGCACAATATTTGCAAATTCGTAAGGGTTTACGACAGCAGGTGAAATTCTGTCGTTTGGCGTGGGGCCAACAGTAATATCTCTGAAGTCAAAGGTTTCATCAAAGAATGCGGCATTGTTCGACAAGTCTTCATAACGATAATTAGCCCCGATGATCGTGTTAGCTAAAAATCCATCAAATTCTGTTTCGAAGTTCAAACTACTGCGCAGCTCAAAAAGATACGCATCTGGATACAATGCAGTAAAGCCCCAGCTTTGATACTTTGTGTGGTCCATATAATCGTAAAACGCCTCATTTTTCCACACCATGCCATTGCTTAGTTCATGAGATAAATCAAAATAGAGCGTAAACGTGGTTGTATCAGCAAAATCGAGTTCATCAATGAAGGTCATTTGGTGATCAAGTTGAGCGGTGCCGACATTTGTGAGTTCAAATGGGTTTATGTCAGACGTACCCGCCAAAAAGTTCCCGAATGCTCCAGGGCAGGAAATTTCAAAACCATTGTACACAGCATTGCCCTCACCTGCGCCAGCAGCCGAACAGAAACTACCGGTATTTGAAAACGCATTATTTAAAAACCCCGGCGCAAAAGGTGCAACAAATGCTGATTCCTGTGGCAATAGAGTATCAGCACCAATAGGGTTATCAGAGTTCAACACTTGCGGTAAGCCCGTTATGTAGGTGCCATTGTCGATAAGATCTTGCGTTACCCGCGTCCACCCTGGCACTTGAATACTGTCTGAACTTTGGTATTGAATACCAAATTCAAGGGTAGTGTAATCACTTAAGTCAATATCCACTGCAGCTTGGACCAATTCACTGCTTGGATTGTAGCCGTCAAAATAAGACCCTGAATCTTCTATTTCAGCAAAAATGTTTACGCCGCCATACTTCCCCCCAAGCGAAAACGGAATGCCAATGCTGCCTGAGAGTATCTGCTGGTCATATGTACCAAGTGTGACATTGACGTCGCCGGCAACATCTTCAATATATTTACTGCCGTCCACTTTCGCCGATTTAGGGATGTAATTTAGCTGACCACCAACACTGCCACTCCCATAAAGAGGCGATACAGGCCCCCGCAATATCTCAAGCTTTTCAGCGCCTCGAATGATGGTATTAAATGCACCAGGATTTGCTATTCGTTTAAAACCTCTAAAATAGTTATCCGCAGGTTCGCCTCGAATATCCATCGCCCCTTTAATACCAAAGAAAGAGCTTGTAAATGCGCCTGGCGTAAGGTGCACCAAATCATCCACACTTCTCAAGGCAAATTTGTCGACTAAATCTTCACTAACTTCGGTCAAGGAGCGCGGCGTCTCAAACAAACTCTTGTCTAAACCAAAAGCACTGCTGCTATCTTCCGATGGCATGATGCCGTAATTGTCAGACGTGGCGCCCGTTACTTGTATCCTCTCTACTTTTGATTCGTTATTTTGTTCTTGTGCCGTATCCTGTGCTACAGATAAATGTGAAGTAAACGCTGCAAAGAGCGCTATAGCAATCGATGAGTATTTAAGTTTGGCCTGCATAATTGAAATTTTTCCTTGCGAGTGTATGACGTTTCTACATCATCAAATCGCAAGATAAATGCCAAATATTAGACCATATGGTCAACAAACGATATATCGTGTTATTTAAAACACAGAAAGACTAAAATTTAATAATTAAAAATCAATAAGATAGGGGATTAATTTAAAAATGAAAATGTTACATTTTACTCAAGTGTAGATGAATAACTTGGTTTAACTTATTGATCATGGGCGATATCAGGCGCACCAAAACGATCAACTTTTATTAATAAAAACAATCGATTGTTTCATTGTTGTGCAAATAGACTAGGTCAGAGCGCAGTACCGACACTCTGACCGATATCATTGATAACCTTAGTCAGTCCCCATATTATGCATTTCAAGGTTTGTTAATTCAGTTTGAATGCGCGGTGTAGTACTAACAGATTCACCTCTTGCTTTGTCAACCCGCTCTAAATATGCCTGATCAACATCTCCAGTCACATAGTCACCATCGAAAACAGAGGTTTCAAATTTAGTTATCGATTTATTCTCTAACGATACGGCATCAACTAAATCATCAATGTCTTGGAAAATAAGTCCATCAGCCTTTATACAATCATTGATTTGCTCAATTTCTCGACCATAGGCAATAAGTTCAACCGCTGACGGCATATCAATACCATATACATTCGGGAACCTAATTTCTGGTGCAGCTGACGCAAAATAGACTTTGTTTGCACCAGACTCCCTTGCCATTTCAATAATTTGCTCTGACGTCGTACCGCGTACAATAGAGTCGTCGACAAGTAGTACATTTTTACCCTTAAACTCAGAAGAAATTGCATTGAGTTTCCGACGAACAGACTTTCGGCGCATCGTTTGACCAGGCATGATAAACGTCCTGCCAATATAACGATTCTTAACAAAGCCCTGACGATAAGGTAAACCAAGTGTATTAGCTATTTGAAGGGCAACATCCATTGACGTTTCTGGAATCGGAATCACAACATCAATGTCTTTATCTGCCCATTCACGTTTGATTTTCTCTCCCAGTTTTGTCCCCATATTCACGCGAGAGGCATAAACAGAAATGCCATCGATAAATGAATCAGGGCGAGCAAAATATACAAACTCAAAGATACAAGGGTTGCATACTGCATTTTCGGCACACTGCCGCGTAAACAACTCCCCCTCTTCTGTCACATAAATTGCTTCTCCAGGCGCGACATCTCTCACAAACTGGAAACCAACGGCATCAAGCGCAACGCTTTCCGACGCGACCATGTATTCATCACCTTTTTCGGTCTGGCGTTTACCCAATACTAACGGACGAATACCATGCGGGTCGCGAAAGGCAACCATGCCATAACCAATTACCGCAGCAACAACTGCATAAGCGCCTCGAATTTTTTTATGCACTTTTTCAACCGCATCAAAAATGTCGTTTGGCTGAATATTCATTGAAGCATTAGACTGCAATTCATGCGCAATAATGTTTAGCAGAAGCTCTGAGTCAGACGTAGTATTTATATGTCTACGCGCAATACGAAATACTTCATCTTGGAGTTCATGCGCATTAGTTAAGTTACCATTGTGAGCAAAAGCAATACCGAACGGCGAGTTTACATAGAATGGTTGGGCTTCTGCAGAGCTAGACGAACCGGCCGTTGGATATCGACAATGACCAATTCCGACGTTACCACTCAAACGCTTCATGTGACGCGTGTGAAACACATCTCTTACCAAACCATTTGCCTTACGCAAATTAAACATGTTGTTTTCGATGGTCATTATGCCAGCTGCATCTTGCCCTCTGTGCTGCAATACGATAAGCGCATCATAAATCGATTGATTTACTGGCTCTTTTCCCACGATGCCGACAATACCACACATAAAAAGACCTTTACTGTTGGGGCGAAATAAAGCTCGAGCCTTGTTTCACAAATTCAAAAAACCATTCAATAATAAAACCGAATTCAGGGATCAGCAGGGATGACTTCCACCACTCTGCTTCAGCTGAAGAAGTAAATGTATCTAGGAAAAACAATGTCGCGCTAACGATTAACACACCGCGCAAAGCGCCAAATACTGCACCTAACGCGCGATCGGTGCCAGATAAGCCGGTCACTTTGATTAACTGAGAAATGATGTAATTTATTAACGCACCGGCAATTAAGGTACCAATGAATAATATGGCACTCGCGACACCATTTCTGAGCAGAGGGTCGCTAAACTGAGTAAGAAATTCGGCCAACACTGGGTGAAATTGGCGAGCAACAAAGAAGGCAGAGATCCAAACAACTAAGGAGATAGCTTCTTTGACGAAACCCCTGACAATACTGATGATGGCGGAAAAAGCAATCACACCCAATATCGTAAAGTCAAACCAATTCATTGATAGGTTGATCCTAAGTAAATAAGCACCGCTAAAAATTGGCGCGAAGTGTACCAGATTAGATTACTGAGCGCTAACCTCAAATTCAGTAATTTTTCCACTTAAGCCAGTGATTTCTTTTAAGTGAGGTAGCGCATTTTCTAATTCAGATTTAACAAGCTCGGGGCCCACAAATACTTTGGTTAATACGCCCATCCTTGTTTGAATTGGACGGCTATACGTACGATACCCAGCTCCCTTTACACTGCGCATTAATTTTCTTGCATTCGCTTCATCACTAAAACTGCCTAGCTGAATAACCCAGCCAGACTCTTTAACGTCAATTTCAGGCACAACAGACTGTTCAGTATTAGTCTGTATATCAGCGTCTGAACGTTCAGGTTCGCTTTCATTTACATCATTTTGTGCAGCCGCTTGCGCGCCATCAGTTGACGGCTCCACAAGCTCAGAGTCAGACGCACTTGAAACGACACCGTCAAGCGGCTGCTCATCCAAAATTTGCAATGGCCTGTTTACAGCTTGCGCTACCGCTTCTGTATCAAATTCAGAGGCCTTTTTTAAGCTTAAATCTTCCGGCGCTTCTGGCACATTCACAAAGGTTTTGTTGTTTACGTTTTTTTCGCCGTCTAGAAACTGAGGCAACAAAATTACAGCTAAGGCAACCACAATAATGGTACCAACGACTCTGTTTTTAAGCGCACTAGACATGTTATACAACTTCCGTATTCAAAAATAATGGGATAGCGTCAGCTACAGTGACGAATGAACCGAATATACATATAATATCAGTTGGTTTGGCGCTTTCAAGCGCCGCAGCTACGCCCTCTTTTATACTATCAAATGCCATAATATCTTGTGTATTGCTTGAGCCCTGTTTTTTTGCTAAATAGCTGACTAGTCTTTGAGCAGACTCTCCTCGATAAGTTCCAATCGAACATACATACCAATTGGCGCCAATCGTTGACATAACCTCAAGAGTAGCCTCTATATTTTTATCTTTAAGCATACCAACCACAAAGTAGACATTGATATCTTGACCAATTTTTTTTACTTGCAAGTACTGGTATTTCAATAATTGAGCATGCAAATACGTCGCTGCTTGTTGATTATGCGCAACGTCAGCAATAACCAACGGCTTGTTATTCAATGTTTGTACTCTGCCGGGGAGCCTGACCTTGTTTACGGCATTTGCGACTAAGGTAGCATTCTTCAAGCCAACCAATAGTTGTTCTTGTAGCTCTCGGTCTATATGCGCTAATACATGTGTAAGTTGCCATACCGACGCCAACGCTGTCATTACATTTTGCGCAGGCACTTGCGGATTCTGCCAAGAATAACGCTGTATACTTATAGTATTAACAACATCAGCATTGACAAGGTCAGCATTGCCAACATCGCTCAGTGTAAGCAAAGGGGCGTTAATTTCCCCACTTCTGGTGCCCACCTCACCCGAGCTTAGTGTTTCTTCAAGCACTGAATAATCTTGGCCGTATTTCAACACGTCTTGTTGCTCTGTTATGAACAGGTGCTTACTGTATGATATGCCAATCTCACTCGGCTTGAACCCTATGACGACTTTAGATTTTGGCTTAATTATCCCTGCTTTTTCATTCGCAATACCTTGTAACGAATCACCTAACCAGTCTTGATGATCAAGGCCAATGCTAGTCAGGACAGCGACGTCTGCGTCGATAACATTCGTTGCATCCAATCGACCACCTAAACCAACTTCCAGAATAATGACCTTAACATTGGCGTCACAAAAACACACTAAAGCGGCTAAGGTTGCATATTCAAAATACGTCAGAGGCGTTGCGCCTTGCGCTTCGTGTACTTTTTCAAACGCGCTGCAAATCACGCTATCTGATACTTCTTGTTGATTGACAACAATACGTTCATTGAAGCGCTGCATATGAGGCGAAGCGTAACGGCCGGTCGAAATATCACAAGCATTAAGGATGCTTTCAATTGTGCCGCAAGTAGTACCTTTGCCGTTAGTACCAGCCACGGTAATTACGCTAAGCTCACGCATATCCAGATTGAGATTATCAAGTACCTGTTTGGTTCTTGATAATCCCATATCGATTTCTTTTGGATGACTTTGCTCAATAAATGTTAACCATTGAGCCAGTGTTTTTGACATTTAACTCTCGTCGTTAGAGGGTAACTTAGCCAAATCAGGAGTCGCGGTTCTATGCAATTTTGACAACACACGGTAAAGTGTGTCTTTCATTTCACGTCTATCAACAATCATATCGATAGCGCCTTTTTCAAGCAAAAACTCACTGCGTTGAAACCCTTCAGGTAATTTCTCACGAACCGTTTGCTCAATCACTCGCGGACCAGCAAAACCAATGAGTGCTTTTGGTTCGGCAACATTGATATCACCTAACATCGCTAAACTCGCTGATACTCCGCCCATTGTAGGGTCGGTCAATACCGAAATATAAGGTAAACCTTTATTGCTAAGTTTGGCTAATGCTGCGCTTGTTTTAGCCATTTGCATAAGCGACAGCAAGGCCTCTTGCATACGCGCACCACCACTGGTCGAAAAACACACAAATGGGGTGTTATTTTTTATAGCTGCATTTACACCTTCAACGAATTTAGCACCAACCACGGAGGCCATAGAGCCACCCATAAAGGCAAATTCAAAAGATGCCGCCACCACCGGCATACCATTCAACGACCCTTTCATAACAATGAGAGCATCTTTTTCATTGGTATTTTTTTGAGCTGATGAAAGCCTATCTTTATAACGTTTAGAATCTTTAAACTTCAAAATATCTTGAGGTTCTAATTCTGACGCGACTTCTTCACGCCCAGCACTATCAAGAAAAGCATTTATACGTGCGCGCGCTGTTATGCGCATATGATGCCCACACTTTGGGCATACCTCTAATAATTTTTCGAGTTCAGATTTGTAAAGCACTGATTGACATGATCCACATTTGGTCCAGATCCCCTCAGGTACATTACTTTTTATCGATGATTTGGTTTTTGGCAGTATCTTTTCGATCCAGCTCATTCATAAATCCTGTTAATATTTTTATTCTAAGAGCGAGCGTTTTATCCCCAAGTCTAGCCCGGGTACGCAATTGCGCCCAATTAAAGCATATAACCGCGCTATAAAAAACCTAATTCATAGAAATCTGATCAGTAAACGCGCCCTAAACCGTTAGTGGTTGTAACTTTTATTATTTTACATTAGATTTACGTTTTGGTTATTTTACAATCAACTAAGACATAACCGGAGTCGATTATGGCAGACGAGTCTAAATTAAGTCCTTATGAAGCCGCTTGTGCTGCCATAAATGTGTACAACACACTCTCCGGTTGGTCAGCATTTCAACAGGATAAAAAAAATAACCCAAAACCTTCCCGAGGAATGGCGCAATGGGATACCGTAAGTGACGAAGTAACCGGCAGTGGCGACTACGCTTTTAACAAGGGTCAGCAGTTAAACCGCACATTTGAAGCAAGAACAGTTGGCGCAACAACTGGTTTTGGTTACATTTTGTCCTTTAAAAAAAATGGTGAAAATCATGCCGTTGTCGCAACCAGAGGCACTCGTCCAGAAATAGGCCCGCCTGATTTATTAACAGATTTTTATGCCACGCCTACTGGCGTTGTTCAAGGGAGTCTAGTCCACGCTGGATTTGCCAATACATTTGCATCTATGCGTAAAAATCTCAATGAGAGTCGAGCGCTACAACAAGCCTCACATATACACTGCGTTGGCCACAGTTTGGGCGGCGCAATAGCAAATCTTTGCGCTTACTACTTAAGTAAAAACACAAACAAAAATGTTAATTTATATACCTTTGGCGCTCCACGAGTTGGTTTGCATTTTGGCTTTCCAAGCGCACTTGAATCACAACTAAAAAAAGAAAATATTTATCGTGTAAGCCACACAAATGATCCTATTACTTGGATACCTACGTTCCCTTTTTTACATGTCCTTGGTGCCGACAATGAAAGTAACAATATTTTACTGAAGTCTCCCGCCGCACCTGGCTCAATGGCTAATCATAGTATGGCGACTTATGCAGCTACAATGAAGAACAATAACGCTTGGGCAAGCGTAAGAGGAATGAAACACCTCCCGGCATTTGAAGACAGGTTAATGGCAAACGTCTGGAAACAAGAGGCATCAGGTATTTTAGACAATACAATGAAGGCAGGCAAACTCGTTGGAGGCGCTATTGTATGGGTATTAATGAAAATTCTCAGGGGTTTACTAAAATTATTGGCAGGTGCAGTCATTGTGTTAATCGCGACGCCAATGGATTTAATTTGTCGCTTGCTTTGGACTGGTGCACAAAAAGTTGGTGATTTAGGGAAATTGGTTTGGAAATGGATTACAAAAGTGGCTGATTGGATAGGTATAAAGCTGAAATCTGCCAAGGATTTAACCACCACAGTGCTTAGATACTTGTTGGAAAGGTTCATGCTCTTTGTACAAGCGGCCTCATTGACAATGATACAAAGTGCCAGCATTGTAGATGCAAATCAGATCTCGCTTTTCGGACATCTGGCAACTGGCATAATGTATCCAATTTAATCATAGCCAATTTAGACAGAACCGGTAGCTAATGACAAAATAAAAAAAGCAACACGCCCTAGAAAAAATGAAAGCAAATAAGTGACTTTCTGCCATATTGGAGTACATGAATTAAATGAAGTGGATACTCATTATTGAGACAATTTTTATTGGCATTGTGTTGTTTGCTGCAATCCCAATGTGGGCAATGGTACCAATGTTTTTTGGTGTGACTGAGACCTCCTCAGCTAACGACGCAAAACCGATTTATGTATTACTCCTATTATTTCCGATCGTCGCAATTGGTGCACTAATAGTTGCATGGAATGCTGCTCCCTCAAGCATACTTAGGCCAGTGATGATGCTACTGCCCATTTTACATATAATCGCGTTATTTATGGTTAGGCTAAAACCTTAATGCCTAAATCATTATTTTACTTTTTAAGGCTATGTATTGCTGCGCTATGCACCTTACCTTTATCTTGCGTGACCGCTAAAGACAACCTAAAGTCTGAAATCAACGCAATCGTTCCAGGTAAGATGATAACAATTGATGCGGGCTGTTTTACCATTGGCCGGGTAAAACGTGACGATGAATATGCCGAGTCCGACGAACATCCACAAGATCTATGCATTGAAGAATTTTCAATTTCTGCGTTAGAAGTGAGTACTCAAGCCTTTAGTCAATTTGTTCAATCTTCAGAATACGCTTCGTATCTGCAATCATCAGACAGTGACGTATTAAGCTGCTGGGACAACACTCCTATTAACGGAGAGCGCACATGGGATTGGTACTCTTGGCCTTCTTGGTCAGCTCGAAATAAAGATAAATCATTACTGAGTACACACCCTGCTACCTGCATTAGCTTTTACGACGCGATGGCTTACATTGCGTGGTTAAATGAGAAAACGGGCAAACGCTATAGATTGCCTACTGAAGCCGAATGGGAGTATGCCGCTAGAGGGCGTAACAATGATTTTTTCGCGCAAACTGTGCCAGCTCATATTTGTACATACGCTAATATTGCTGACGCCAGTCATGCAACGCCTGATAACTTTAAATGCAACGATGAACATCCAGCACTTGCCACGATCGGTCATTTCAAACCAAATAGCTTTGGACTGTATGACATGATAGGTAATGTTTGGGAATGGACATGTTCAAAACATGACCCCAGCTTTGATGGAGCAGAAGTAAGATGCTTACCGCTAGATAACCCCGGTAATAGAGTATCTAGAGGTGGTTCATGGGACGATAACGCAATGGGAGCACGAATTACAAACAGAAGCGCAATTCCCCCTCACGTGCGTATTTCGCTTCAGGGTTTCAGATTAGTACTGGATACAAAAAAGTAAATCAGCCAGATGTCAGTTCTGCATATGTCGCGATGTCAAAGTCGATGATATTTGCACAACCATTGTTATCTACCAACACATTGTTGTGATTGATATCCCCATGTACGATGCCTTTCCTTTTTAGATAGTCTTTTGCTTCGTTTAAGGTCTTATGCACTTTTTCTAATGCTTGAGGATTATTTTCATTTCGAAGAAAGGCAAAAAGCGTTTGCCCTTCAATGTATTCCATCATGATATTTGGCTCTTGATGATCATCATGACCAATATCTAAGAATGTGGCTATCAAATGATGGTCTAGTGTTGCCAATATTTGCGCCTCTTTAGTAACCATATCCAGTGCATCGTCGGACGAATGCGCTAATGAAAAATACTTCACTGCCACTGAGTGCTCGATTAAACCATCACTTCGCGTCGCTTTGTACACATCGCTCATACCACCTTGTCCGAGTAGTTCAACGATTTTATATTTGTTATCAATGGTTCTACCCAATCGAGATATTGGGTTATCGCTCAACATAATTTCGTCATAAATTCTGTCGGTCAAATCATCCAATGGACGCTCAATGTGGCGCAACAATCTCTCAAGCTTTGTGGCAAGCTCAGGTTGACTAACAGTTAGTTCAATATACGTTTTGCAATGAAGAGGATCATCTGATTTAGCGAGTTCTTGAAACAGTGTATAAAGTTTACTCATTCGTGTTTACGCACTCAACTCTTCTAAATACCAAGCTTTAGCAAAATTTAAATCGTTATGCACGGTACGCATGGATATGTCTAATATGTCGGCAATTTCCTGCGGCTTTAGGCCTGCATAAACACTCAAATTTAGCACATCAGTGCAGCGGGATTTTACATCGCTCAAGCTTTTATCAGCAAAATGAAGCTTTGCATGTAAATCACAGGTATCTAAAACATTGTCAGCATGCGTATCATCGATTTTTTCTAAGGGCGTCGATTCGTCCAATGAAAGATCTATTTCACCGCTTCTTTTCTTTGCACTAGATTTTCTAAACTGGTCAAAAATAACAGATCTTACTACTTGCGATATAAGTAAATACAAATCTTTACGGTCACATACTACTTGGTCACGATGGGAAGAAAGCTTTATATAGCAATCATGAACAATAGAAGTGGTCGTTTGAATACAAATATCAAGCGGCTTTATCTCATTGTCATGTTTGAGTTTTTGTTTTCGTACTTCATGCTTAAAAAGCTGATAACAAATTGAAAATAACTCATTGAATGCTAATTGATTTCCTTTTTTCCATTCATGAACAAGGTCAGTGATAGGTGCTTGCTGCATGGTATTTTCAGTTTTTGTGCACATTAAGACCTCTTGCATAGATACATCAAACGAAATCGGTTTTCGACTTAAAATTTTAGTACGCCAAAAAGATATAAGATTCAGCGTGTTTGTGCAATGGCGCAGCACAAAATCTACATTTTGGTAAAAATATTTTCATGCCTTGCATTTTCTACTTTCAAATACGTGCCTACTAAACAAAATCCTCATCATTACTATGAATAGCAAGTAAACAAATATGTTGAAAAACACATCGACTTTTCGTTAGCAACACAATAGCTGTAAGCGTCTAGTCGACAACTTAATTTATCCATCAATAGAAGAGACAAATATCATGAAATCTCTAACACTGCCCATGTGTATGCTCATTTTTCTTTCTGCATGCGGAGATAACGATGCACTAGAAGACATTAACGTCGCACCGAGTGTGACCGCATCAGACGACATAGCGGTTGATGAATTGACCTCAGTCACCTTAACCGCGTCGGCAAATGATGTAGACGGCACAATTTCAATGGTGAGTTGGCAGCAAATTCAAGGTACAAATGTTGTGCTTTCTTCTCAGGATAGCTTGACTACATCCTTTACAGCGCCAGATGTGAAACCTAACGAAACACTCAGGTTTTCAATCACTGTGACTGACAATGACGGTAAAAGCTCACATGATGAAGTTGACGTAAACGTCGTCCATATTAACAAGGAGCCAACTGCAGATGCGGGCCAAAACCGAATAGTAGAAGCAGTCACAACAGTCGATTTAGTTGGCTCTGCACAAGATACTGACGGGACAATCGACAGCTACTCTTGGCGACAGGTAAGCGGTCCTGAAGGTGTGTTCATGAACAGCGACGACGCTGAAACAACGTTCTCAGTCCCCAACGTCGAAGAAGATCTTGAAATAGAACTTGCACTTACCGTTGTAGATGATGAGGGTGCAAGCAATACGCAAAGCATTGTTATTTTGGCAACAAAAATTGAAAACCTAAGGACTGGTCGCTTTGTCGACAGTGGCGTCGAAGGTTTAACGTATTCGACTGAGTCGAGAGTTGGCATTACCGGTGCTGATGGAGAGTTTCACTATTTGGCTGGGGAAACCGTTGTATTTGGTTTAGGCAATTTAGAATTTCCAGGTGTCACGGCGGCTCAAATTATCACGCCATTGACGCTTGCTGGGCAAGAAGACATTAATCACCCCTTTGTTACCAATATGGCTAGATTGCTACAAACGCTAGACCAAGATTGTGACGCTAGTAATGGCATCACAATTGGCGGTGAGGTATTGCTCGCAACTGCAGATATGCAAATTAATTTTGAAGACGCAAACTTCGACACTAACGTAGCAGGATTAGTCTCAGTGGCTTCAGATGTTACAGGCTCTTGCACACAACTAATTGATGCTGAAGAAGCTCGCCAACATTTTCAAGAAACCTTAGACAAACTTTCCAACCAGGACGAACCCCCAATAGGCGGCGGTCTTAGTGGTAAATTTGGTATATGGGAAGGAGAAGGACAGCAAACGAGTGTGTCATGGACAATTAAAATTACACTATCTGAAGACGAGCAGATAATCGAATACCCGTCGTTAAATTGTGGTGGTTTTCTTACCTTGATAGAAGAAACAGAATCACAACTTCTGTTTCATGAAACGATTACCTTTGGCCTGTCTAGATGTGTCAACTTAGGCTATGTCGAACTCACTGACCAATCAGCTAATGAGCTCATCTATCGCTACTACTGGCCTACAAATGACGACGACAAAAGGCAAGATCTTGGCGCCGTCGGCACTGTCACCAAATTACGCTAAATCAACCTACAGTAAAACAAGGAAATAATATGAAAAAGTCAATTACCATCACACTAGTCACTGCACTTAGCATCCTTAGCGCAGGTTGCGCAAGCATTCAAGGTACTGTCTATAAACAAGCAGATGGCAACTTCAAGGCGACATACGCCTCAAGCAGTGAGAAAGACGTACGCAAGGTCATACATTCAGACGCGCAGTTAACCTGCAAACAGAAAACGTCTAGTAAGGAAATTATTGTGCTTGAAGAGAGTGTAGAAAATTTAGAAGATGACAGTCCCAAAGAGGGTTTTGCTGCTGTTGCGGGCAGTGCAGTCTCGCTTACAGGAAAGTACTTCGGCGCAGAAAGTGTGAGGGGCTCACTCATATTTAGCTGTGACTAGTAAATATCAGTACCGAGAAACATCCGAACATAACTTGAAAATACTTGAATGTATTTACCATATTGATTACTTTTATAGCGCAATATTGTACGAAATATAGCAAAGGACACATTGCGCTAGTTTTAACACATTTACTTTTATCGTTGAACCAACAAATCAGTAAAAGCATTCAAGTGGATATAGCAGCAAAAAACACTTCTCATGAAGTCACAAGGAGTTATCGAGCATGCCAAGCAAATCTTATTATAAACATATGGTTTTTCTTGTTGCCTTTTTTGCACTTGCAAACGTAATTCCTGCGCAAGCTGATACAGTAATTAAGGTAAAAAGCGCACAGACGACCGTGCCATACACGGAATATGAAACATTCGTTCTTAGCGCATTGATGCAAGACATTGGTTTAGCGCTTAGTAATGAAAAGAAAGAAGGTGCCGTACCTGACTCCAAAGAAGCTGACACCCTCCCCTTGCCGCCACCAGCCCCCTTACCCCAACCTTCGCCTGAGCCAGAACCTAAACCAGCGCCACGGCCGACACCGGAGCCCGAGCCAGAACCAAAAAAAGATCCTTGGGGCTTCAATAAAATGCGGAATGACTTTCAACAAGAATATTCTGACACCTTGTCTCAATGGAGTGAAAATTATCAAAAAGTCCTTGCTGATTGGGCAAAATCGCGCCAACAGTATCAATTAGATGAAGACAAATATCTGGCCGCCACGGTAGATTTGAGTCAACTGACAAGTAATAGCAATGACTTATCTCCATTAGAAAAAAATGCCGACACACAGCCATTGCAAAAGATAGCGTCGGGCGATTTTCATATCATTCCGTATTCACTAACGATTCCGATTAAAAACCAATTATTTAGAGGAACCTGCGCAGCATTCGCTGGGACGCGCGCAGTAGAAACGGTATTACATCAAAATGATGGCCTTCGAAAGTATCAGATAGATTTGTCAGAGCAACATTTTTACTGGCTAAGTAAACCCAATTGTATGAAATTTCCTTGCATCGCTGGCAAGGACCAAGAAGGTTCAAACTTTGATAGTGGTTTTATATTTTCGAAAAAAGGCAATTCAGCTGTTTCTGCATTTAGGCAAGAGCAATATTGCCCATATAAGCCCACTGTAAATAAACGCAACCTCACATACACGCCTTTGCAAAATTGTACGTCAGCAGGGCAATTTAAAGTAAATGACTTTACGCAGGGTCTACGAATTAGCGATGTTATCAGCGAATTACAGCGGAATAAACCCATTGCTGCTGGCTTTAAATTGACTCAGAGCTTCTTCAAAACTACTGGGCTAGTGAAAGCGAGAGATGCATTAAATGCAAAAGACGCCAACGGCAAACATGCTGGCGGGCATGCCGTCTTGCTTGTCGGTTATATAAAATTGCCAGAAAAATATTGGGAAGATGAAGGTAAATATTGTGCGATTACGGCAAATAGTTGGGGAACAGGGTACGGAAAAGGTGGATACGCTTGTTTATCAGAAACGTGGATGCAAGAAAATACAATACTCTTGAATAAACATTCTGGCCGCAGCGTGCTGAGTTCGTTGGGTTCTGTCATAATACTATAAGAATACAATGGCCATAAAAACAATGAAATAAGAGATACAAATTTCAATACTAGGTTTACGAAAAAGGCTTGACAGCAATTAACACTTCACGCGATAGTTGCTGTATAAAAAATGCTCACTTACGTATTGAAAACATTCGAGAATATTGTTTGCAATGCCAACGTTTATCAATATGAGAGAGAGTGATGATCAACAACATACTTAACAAAGCAGAGACGTGCATTAATGTCGATTGAACAATCACCGAAACAGTCAGCTTCGAGCCTAGAAGCACCTGTTAGTCGGCAAAATGAAACTCAGCTTGAAAACAGTAAGGACTCAAAAGCGGCTAAGTTTAGCTTCAACTTTTTCGGTTTTAAAGGGATTGTTGGTGTTGCCGCAGCCATGATCACCTTTGGCCAGTTTAACGATACTAAAGAACTTTTAACTGCGCTATACGAAAACATCACCACACATTTTACGCATAAAGTGCAATACGAACAGTTAGACGTTCTCGCTATTGGCCGCACAATCGGTTTTGTAGAAAACTCGTTTGGCCCGCCTGAAGTGATAAAAGCTTCAGAGGAAGCAGAAGCCTTGATTTATCAATATTATGACATTGGCAAGGCCGTTGTGTGTATTTTAAATCACAATGAGCGCATAGCGGGGTTCGTTGTCATTCCGTTAGTCGAAGACTTCTCTCCAAAGATTCGCTATGGGGATGTCAATTTAGGACAGGCATCTTTCGACAGTGCCAGCCAAGACTTAAGCGGCGTTTTTTTTGATGCTAACAATGTCATTTATTACGCTGAATCTACCGATTTAGGCAAAAATTTTATGTTCTTGCAGCAAATCACCGGCTATGTTGAATACGGAAAATTGGCGTCTAAGACATTTGATACGCCTAGCGAAGCGTTAACGAACATTGAGCTAATTCAGCAAATTAACTACCACTTTGAAGCAGGCGAGTCAGATCAACTGGACATCAAAATCGATAGGTTACGTGCAACTAAGTCGGCAAATTTTTTCGCTTACACAGAACTCGATGCAAGTTTAATTTCAGAATCGTTATTAACGCGATTTGAGTTCAAATCATACTTTGGAAAAGAAAATGACTAGCGTAAACGTTGATAGAATCCTACCTACTTGGATTATTTTCACTACATTATTACTTGTTTGTGCTAAGGCATTCTCGGCGTTACCCGACTGGGTGTCGAATCCCAAAACCAGTGATACCGAATATTATGCAATTGGTGAAGGGAAATCACTGGATCAAGCGAGAGATGTGGCGCTTAAAAATATCCTAGGTCAAATCAACACAAAAGTAAGCGGTTCATCTTTACAAAAGCAGAGTTTACACAACAACAAATTTAGTGAAAAATTTGTTCAGGTGGTCACCAGCAAAGTTGAAGAGTTACCCATTAGCGGTTTTAAAGAATTAAAAACCCACAAAGAAGGTAACACGCATTATATGCTTGTCAGCGTGAGCAAGCGCCAATTGGTCGACACATTTAGCTTTGAAATTGATGAAAACATCGCCCGTAGTGAGCGCATCATTAGTACAATCGACCAAGCCGGTAGTGACTTAGAATGGTGGTTTGTCAATCGAGAAGAATTGTTTAAGTTATTGTTAGTCAATGACCGATTAAACAACCTTTTCCCTTTTCTTGGCGCCTCGGTGGACAAGTCAAGTCAGATTCAATCAATGGCGAGTACCCTAAGTGAATACGCTAAAAGCAATTGTCTTTATGTAGCTTCATATCCGAACAAAGCGGTTCGTTCAGCGATTCGAGACAATGTCGTAAATGCAGGCTTAGTCGCCAATAACCGAAAATGCAAATATCAGTTGACGTTGACAGAAACGACCAACTATAAGCTGATGTTCGGAACCACTCACACGTATTCCATTTATGGCACGCTGACCCTATCAGAAAATGGCGAAACGCTGACTAGCGAATCCATTAACGAAGTTGGATCCTCACCTAATGGCGAAGCAGTTGCTAAACAGGCAGCGTTCTACCGTTTGGCACAAAAAATAAAAAACGATAATCAAGACAATGAAATTCTTATCTCTCTTTTGGAAAATTAAAGGATGAACACCATGTTTAAAGTTAAATCACTCGCAACACTCACCGTTATAACCTTGATACTCACCGGCTGTAACAGTACACAAATTGAAAACGCCGATGAAGTCTTTACTGACAATCGTTTTTTAGTAGAGATTCCTGACGCAACCATCATGCCGTCGAAAGCCGAACTGCGAGGCACTCGAATAAAAGTAGTCGTGCTCGATACAAAAATAAACAGCGACGCCGACTTTGAAAAAGGCGCGGTACGTGAAGTGTCTTCAAAAATTGAAAATGGATTAATTAACGCGGGCGTTGAAATTGTGGATCGTTCGTTAGCGGGCAAATTAAGTGACGAAATATCAGTATTCGAAGCAACCGGTCGATTCTCAGGCGCCGGTTTGAGCGTCGCCGACATAGCCATACTTCCATCCGTAAGCAATGTACAAATTTCAAGTGGTTATACGCCATCAAATAACTACACAAAAGATGGTAAAAGTTATACCAATCCGGCCACTTGCAATTACAGTAGTCAAATGCGAGGTAACGCAAAACTATACAAACTCCCAGATTTACAGTTAATCGAAGGCGTTGTCATTGAGGGGGATTATTCTAGCTCTGGCCCAGTAACAAGTCGCAGTTGCAATATCAGCTCAACCATGGCCTCTGGTTTAGCCGCTAATGCTGCTGAAGATGCCATTAACGAAAGTATTAATCAAATTCAAAAACATATGTCTGGTCAAAGTTATGTTGTTGAGTATCGAAAAATGGATGGTAAACACTTTGCGCTGATCACAATGGGAAGTTCTAGTGGCTTGAAAACCGGTCAAAAAATACAGTTTGCTAAGCAAGCCGAACGTTACAGTCGTTTAGAAGATAAAACTACAGTAGTAGAAGTACCATATTCTTTTGAAGGGGTTGTATCTAATATCGTTCGCGATAACACCGCGTGGATCATTGTAGATGAAGAAGCAGAAAACAAACTACATTTTGGCGACCTTGCGAAGAAACTATTCGATGAGCAAAGCATTTTTGACAAGTTAAAACAGAAAGTAAATTTATGAGCCCAACTATAGAGAATAACACATAGTTATGGTCTTAAAGATAAGGCCATAACTGTGAAGTGTATCAATTAAATAGATTAAGGAAATTTTATGAACGTTAAATATTTAGCGCTCCTTGCTGCTGTAGTTGGTTTAACCGGCTGCGGCGCAACGTCAAGCCCAACGGCCAGTCAGCAAACGCTCGTTGTGCCAGATTGTGTTTACCCGGATGCACCAACGCAAGCCGCGCCTTTATGGGTATGCGATGTACCCATTGAAGGATTTGCATTGACATCTGTCGGCTACTCCGAAAAAAAGCCAACTTTGTCTATGACGACGACATCGGCAAGAACAGACGCCGGCGTAAAAATGTCTGAGCATTTTGCGACCTCTGTTTCCCAATTGTTGACTGAGTATCAAAAGCAAATGGTAACGAATGATGAAGAGAAAATTTTGCTCGACAATGATTTAGTGCGAGAAAGCTTGACCGCTATCACGTTATTTGGTGCAAAAACGGCGCGGTCTATAACGAGCCCCAGTCAAGGACATTACGTGGTGCTGGCGATGGATAAGGCGACATATGAGGCAAATGCCGAAAAAGCGTTCGCAGCATTGTCCAATGACAACGCGAACATGCGTCGCTTATTTAATGATGAAAAAGCCCGTGAAAGACTCATGAGCTTGATAAAAGTAAAATAATAACGGCTATTCACTATGAACCTTAAATTGTTAATAACGGGTATATTTTTAACCTCTTCTGTGCAGCTTGCTGCACAAGAGGAGTCAAAAAGTATTTTCCAAAAGTTAAAAGAGAAAGAAACTCAAAATCAACAAACAACTGAGGTTCAACTAAGTGCCGAAGAACTTGCGTTTAAAGCGCGTCAAGATGAACAGTTTGCCGCTTTTACGCTAAAGCATTTAAACGAATTTGCCCAATTCAAACGCCAATACAATGAAGAATTGAGTGCCTATAGGCA
This sequence comes from Agaribacter marinus, assembly GCF_030160655.1. GTDB lineage: Bacteria > Pseudomonadota > Gammaproteobacteria > Enterobacterales > Alteromonadaceae > Glaciecola > Glaciecola marina. Next base: position 17,223 of record NZ_BSOT01000005.1, on the reverse strand, counting down.
AAGTATCTTAGCGCAATGGGGAGAAGTTGAGGTAAGTAGCAATAGCAAAGTTGTTGACTACACTGAAGATGACATAAAAACGGTGGTCGATTTCGATAGCAATGAAGTCATCGTAAGTGTCATACACGACAAAGCGGAAACCCCCGATCTTAAAAAGGTAGAGCAGGCAATAAAACGCCTTGTAGATGTAAGCCCTGATAAAACCCACAGCCTACCGACCGACAAAGGTGTGAATGTACTCAATGAACTAGTGGATAGCGAACAAGCCACTACTATTATAGAGCAAACAACAGACATTGTGCGCAACGCGACAGTAGAAAAAGTGATACCAACTATTGACGAAAAAGACCTAAAAGCAGAGCAACAAGAAATCGAGAGAATTAATCAGCGCGATAAACAACAGGTGGAGATAATCGCCGACAAAGCAAATATTTCGAATGAACAAATCGCTAGCGTACAGCAAAGTATTTCAAAACACGTACCAATCAATAAGTCTAGACGCGAGTCAAGCAGTACTAAACAGAAAAAAGAGAAACTGAAAGAAAAACGGATCACGCGTTACAAAATTGCGGTCAAAGGAAAGTCAGACACCAAACGCGTCGCAAAAGTAAAGCCGTTTGCTGAGAGCCATGCCGAAAAATGGCAACTGCCGCTAGAGCTCATTATTGCCATCATTCATACCGAAAGTAGTTTTAATCCAATGGCTGTTTCGCATATCCCTGCCTATGGTTTAATGCAGATTGTACCACATTCCGCAGGTATTGACGTAAATGAATTTCTCAATGCTAAACGTGAACCTATGACGACAGAAGTCCTGTTTGAATCGAAGCAAAATATTCAAGCAGGTTCAGCTTATTTACACATTTTAGACGATCGTTACTTACGAAAAATCACTCACCCTACTAACCGTATTTATTGTGTCATTGCGGCCTATAATACCGGTGTGGGAAACGTTGCAAGAGCCTTTAATGATGGTAAAGTGAGACGATTAAACAATGATATTGTCGACACCATAAACGAGATGTCGCCTGAACAAGTTTACCAAACATTAGTAGAGCGTCTACCCTATGAAGAAACTCGCCGCTACTTAGAAAAAGTGAAATCACGGATGACGCATTACCAAAAGGTTATTAAGTCGATGGACGCGACAAATACTTAAACATATTTCTTTTGCATTGAAGACTCGTGCGTGTTGTCATATGCCTGAATCTCGTAATCAAGGATAGAGTTAGTATGAAAGTAATAGTTAAACCGTTTTTTCTCCTCTGCATCGCGTTTTTTTCAAATACCTCTGGCGCAACCGACTTAATGAACATCAGTGATTTTCCGGATTGGTTTACTGAAGGATTGGCCAGAGAGACAAATATAAAAAAATCGTCAACATTAAAAATAAAAGAACTTGAGGTAAATAGTAAAGTACTCGGTAAGTACACCTTGGCGGAAAAAAGTGACAACTTTTGGTACTACACGATAGATATAAATACAGCCTCTCCAGCAGAGTGTTATGTATTCACAGATTATGATGGTCCCGCAAGCTCATTGCATTCAATACTGGAGCATAGCTTAACAGGCGTAGAAACACTCAATGATAAAAAACTTAGCAATAAATCTACGTTTTCCTTAAACACTGGGATTGTCAAAAATAGTCCTTACCTGTCTTTGGATATCATGTACCTTCTCGGTGAAGGGGAGCAACGAACAACCGGCATATTAAAAGGCTTAGTGTCTGAGTCAAACGATGTATTAAGAATGTGTATCCACAATGAGATTGGTTATAGAGAATCTTTTTTTAAGGTGTTTGAATCATTTGTTGACGCCATGAATTCACAGGCGCCAACATCATTTTTTGAAGCAACTTATGCACTGCTAGTAAACAATATTCCCATGGGGTATATGCAAGAAACTTATAGCATTGATGCCGATGGCGACATAGAAACAAAAAATAGAACATCATTACTAGTCCCCGTAGATGCAAGTTCGATTTCTCGCAACGACACCTCTGGTTTATCGTGGAGTAAACCTGATGGTTCACTCATTAACGCGACAGAATATACGATTGAGAATGGCAATATGAGCTCTCAATTTTCACTGCAATATGCAGACGACGCATGGCAGGTAGAAGGCCAACTTCAAGGAAAAACCATTACTAAAACACTCGAACATGATGGCTGGTTTTTGTCTGGCTTTGGTAGTTATCTTGCGCTTGCTGAACTAAAAGGTGGTGACGATACCAGCGCAAATTATCACATGTGGGCACCTACCGCTGATCCTACATCTGCGTTACCCGTTACGTTACGTCAGTTAAGTGATAACCCTGAAGCCAACTTTGAAGTTGATATGGGCCCTATTGTCATGCAATTTTTAGCTAACAAGGACAATGTTTTCCAAAAAGGTACAATTCAGCAAGGCCCTATTACAATGAAAATGTCCTTGCTCCACTCAAAAGGCCAGCCAACGCTACCATGAAGAAAATGATAGCCTTACTAGCGCTGTTTTTTGTTGGCTTTGCCCATGGGCAAAACCCGCCGTCAATAAGCGACATTCAGATAGAACTAGGCACAGACCTTGCCCTTCCTTTGGGTAATTCAATCAAAGCCGAATTATTTACAAATAAACCGACGTCGTTAGTCACTACTCTACGTAAGTTTAAGGGTATCAAACTGATTGAGACAAGCAAAAACTCCGTCACATTGCAGATACCGCAAAGATATGCATTTGACGGAAAACCCACTAACGATAGCACCTCAGATACTTTTGTTATTGACTATAAAGAGGACAGTGTAAAAGCGTTTGTTTCAAACTTTACTGAACAACATTCTGACAAAAATGATGAAAATCCACGATTGCCAGCGTTAGAACGTTTTGTCAGCACTTACATTAACGATCCAACCTACATTCATGGATTCAAGATCGCATCGGTTATAGCCAATCAACGCAGTGGCGACTGTACAGAGTATGCTGTCCTGTTAACGGCGTTAGCACGCGCATTTGATATTCCCGCTAAAGTGGTTCTTGGTACCGTGATAGTTGAACAACATGGGAAAATAAATGCGTATGGTCACGCTTGGGTTGAGGCATTTAAAGAGGGCGCATGGCACATATTAGATGCCGCATTGTATAGCGAAATAGGCATCAAACGATTTTATATCCCGGCCGCACACATTCAAAATGAAGGGCCAGGTTATGCCTTTGGTTTAGTAGGCGCCGTCGCCTTACTTCCCCAAAAGATAAGTCTGCAACGTGCCGAATAAAGTTTGTTGCTCGAATGCATTTAAGACGTAGTTTACGTAAGTGCATTAAGTACTACTCCCTATGCCCCAAGAAACAAAGGTCCTAAAGGTGGCGTTGGGATATTAAACTTCTCTGGATAAGTCACCTTAACTAAGTACAGACCATTTGGCTTAGCGGTCGCCGCCGCTTTAGTCCGATCTTTAAGCGCCAGTAAGCGATTAAACCACGTAACACTTTGTTCACCAGCACCCACTTCAATCAACGAGCCAACAATGTTTCGTACCATATGATGCAAAAACGCATTTGCCTCGACTTCAACGACGATGTATTGACCTCTGCGTTCAACCGAAATCGACGTTAAATTTCGACACGGAGAATTTGATTGGCAATGCGCAGCTCTAAAGCTAGTAAAGTCATTTTCACCCACAAGTACCTGTGCAGCCTCATGCATTGGCTCTGCATTTAACGTCTTGTACACGTGAGTTAGTCCAGTTGATAAAATGCCAGGACGAAACGGGTTATTAAAAATAATATAACGGTAGCGCCTTGCGGTAGCGCTAAAGCGAGCATGAAAATCGTCATCCACTTGTTGCGCCCATCGTATAGCAATATCGCCGGGTAAATTAGAATTCATGCCGAGGGTAAACGCGTTCATTGGACGGCTAATATTTGTATCAAAATGCACAATTTGATTTGTCGCATGTACACCTGCGTCTGTACGACCGGCACATACAACATCAACTTTTTCAGTCATAATCTGAGATAAACAGCGCTCAATATTTGCTTGTACTGTGCTCAAGCCCGTCTGACTTTGCCACCCTTTATAGGCATGGCCTTGATATTCAATTCCTAAGGCAAAACGCATTACTTTCTACTTCTAGTTTTCGCTCTTTGGCGCTGCCCAACGACTTTCGTTTGCTTATGCTTTCGCAATGAGCGACGCATTCGGCTTAATTTAGTGTGATCAAGCTTATCTTGTTCATGCACTTTCGTTTCAGTTTCAGGCGGCAGCTTCGCCATATTACGCAGTTCATTTACAGTAGACAGCTCCAGCTCTACCCAAGCGCCCTGTGGCAAACGCTTAAACATTTCTAAATTGCCGTAACGCACACGCATTAGTCGGCTAACTTTTAACCCCTGAGATTCCCATAAACGACGTACTTCACGGTTTCTACCTTCACTCAAGGTAACATTAAACCAATGATTCAAACCTTCATCTTCATTCGGGCGAACATGAATCGCATTAAATTTGGCGACACCATCCTCTAACTCAACCCCCTTCGTCAATGTCCGCAGTATTGCTGGGGTTACTTCTCCAAAAACCCGCACGGCGTATTCGCGCTCAATTTCATATGAGGGGTGCATTAAGCGATTTGCTAGCTCGCCATCATTGGTAAAGAGTAAAAGTCCACTCGTGTTTATATCCAAACGCCCGATGCCAATCCAGCGCTCGCCGACTAAACGTGGCAAACGATCAAACACTGTTGGGCGGCCGTCAGGGTCTTTTAATGAACAAATAACGCCTTCCGGCTTGTTGTACATAAGTACACGACAAGGTGACCGTTCTTTTTGACGAGAAATTTGATGACCATCAACACGGATTTGATCATGCATTTCGACTCGATCGCCCAAGCTCGCAATTTTCCCATTCACAGAAACACGGCCTTGTTCAATCCATTTTTCCATTTCACGCCGAGACCCAACGCCATTATTCGCAAGCACCTTCTGCAGTTTTTCAGAGGTGTTTTTATCAGACTTGTTCTTATCTAACTTACTTTTTTCAGACATGTTTTTATCAGACATATGCTAATGTAATTTTCCTAAAGGTTCACTTGGAACAGACGTTTCGCTTTGTTCATCTAGTGATATTTCTTGTTGAGTATGCTCGCTACTGTCAATACTGTCGCCAGTCTCAATATGCGCTTTGTCTTTGCTTTCAGCACTTGCTTGCTCGTCGGCATCATTTTTATCAAACATTGCCGCAGAAGGTAATTCAGCGAGTGACGATAACGCAAAATAGTCTAAAAACGTATTGGTTGTAGCATACAAGGCTGGGCGTCCAGGCACTTCTTTATGTCCGACGATTTTTATCCAATCTCTTTCAGATAAGCTCTTAACAATGTTGCTACTCACCGCTACACCGCGAATTTCTTCAATTTCACCACGCGTTATTGGCTGACGGTAAGCAATTAATGATAAGGTTTCCATCATTGCCCTCGAATATTTTGGCACCGTTTCTTGCCATAAGCGGCTAAGCAATTGCGCTAAACCAGCATTGGACTGAAAACGATATCCTGTCGCAACTTTAACTAATTGAATACCGCGCGGCGCATAATCAAGTTCTAGCTCTTTAAATACTTTATTCAGTTGGCGAGTAGACACACTAAATTCACTTAATACGGTTGCGCGTAGCTTGTCAGTGGACAATGGTTCATCCGCCACAAAAATAGCGGCTTCCACCAACTGTTTAAGCTGAACGTCAGATATCTTGCTCATAACTACCAAGTTTAACATGAATATTTGCGTAAGGTTGAGCTTGTTCTATTTGTACTAAGCCTTCTTTTGCCAGTTCTAACATGGCGATGAAGCTAACCACTACGCCAGCTTTACCTTCATCTGCACTAATCAATTCGTCAAATCGCATATAAGTATCGTGTGTTAAGCGCTGCAACAACATACTCATTCGCTCTCGAGTAGACAGTACTTCTTTTTCTATTTGATGATGTTCAAAGGCCTTTGCCCGTTGCATTACACCAGCAAACGCCAAGGCTAACTCCTGTAAACTTACCTGAGGTAGGTGCTTAATTGGCTGCACTTCATCACTTGTGCCCGCCTGCGCTAGGTGATAATCCCGCTGCATTCTCGGCGCATTATCAAGCGCTTCAGCGGCCTTTTTAATTAGCTCATACTCCTTTAACCGACGAATAAGTTCAGCTCGCGGATCACCCTCGTCCTCTTCCGCTCCCTCGTGCTTTGGTAACAACAAACGACTCTTGATTTCTGCTAACATTGCAGCCATCAGCAAATACTCGCCTGCTAGTTCCAGTTTTATATCTGCCATTACCTCAACATATTCCATATATTGCTTTGTCACTTGTAATACAGGTAATTCAACTATATCGAATTTTTGTTTGCGAATGAGGTATAAAAGTAGGTCTAGCGGCCCTTCAAATGTTTCCAATATGACTTCTAGCGCATCAGGTGGAATATATAGGTCTTCGGGTTTTTCAATTAACGCTTCGCCATTAACAAATGCGAGCGCCAATGGCTGTTGTTGAGTGATCTGTTCAGTAGTCTGTTGAGTGACCTGTAGAGTATGTTGCCGGGGAAGTGGAGGCTCAGCCTGATCGCTTGCATGTTCAACTACATTTGCACCGCCCGTCTGACCAGGCGCTGTCGACCGATCGCGTGTAGACGAGCTAGCCATTGGCTAACACCAATACATATGAAACCATAACAGCGCTAGTTCTCGAAAGGCGCAGTATCACCACTGCCCTCTCTAATGATAACTGACTCACCGTCTGACATGTCAATCACAGTGGTAGGTTGTTCGCCTAAGTAACCGCCATGAATGATTAAGCCCACTTGCCGTTCTAACTTGTCCCTAATTTCATCTGGATCAGACTCAGCAACATCTTCACCGGGTAAAATCAAGGTAGTAGACATTAAGGGTTCTCGCAGTTCTTCAAGTATCGCTAAGGCAATATTGTTTTCAGGCACACGAATACCAATCGTTTTTCGTTTCGGGTTTTGTAAACGTTTCGGCACTTCTTTGGTAGCACGTAAAATAAACGTATAAGGTCCGGGCGTGTTATTTTTAATTTGTCTAAATGCTGTATTATCAACTCGCGCATATTCTGAAAGCTCAGACATGTCCTTGCACATTAAGGTAAAATTATGGTCTTTACCAATGTTTCTAATTCTACAAATTTGTTCGAGTGCCTTTTTATTTTCCATCTGGCAACCAATGGCGTAACCAGAGTCAGTTGGGTAAACAATGACTTCCCCCTTTTGCACTAACTCACAGGTTTGCTTTACCAACCTTGTTTGAGGATTGTCAGGGTGTATATAAAAAAATTGGCTCATTTGAACTCAGTAGTTGGATGTTAACTCTACAAGGTCTTAAACTCGTACTCGAATATTCGCTGCTGTTCACATTTTTAGCGCCGCTAGACGCTATAACGTATCTGCTCAAGTATACCAGACAATACTAACAATCATACTGACAACTTAGTATTTCGTGGTTTACCGCATATCGATTTTATTTTCTTTCTAAAAAAACTGACACATGGCAGGAAAAGAGGAAATTAGGTCCGATGTGCCTAAAAAGCACCTGCTAATCTGCACTTAAAATTCGGCTAGTAGAGAAATTCGAATGTTAATACTTAAACCAAATTGTGAATGCTGCAACATTAATTTGCCCCCTGAAAGCAACGACGCACGCATATGTAGTTTCGAGTGCACGTTTTGTGTAAATTGCACCACGAATAACTTTAACGATATATGTCCAAATTGCGGTGGAGAACTCGTCAAACGCCCAGTTCGACCAGCAGAGCATTTGTTAAAAAATCCCGCTTCGACACAACGTTTTATAAACCAAAAACACGTTAAGTATGCTAATTTTAACAAGTACGATGACAAACACTAACGCTTGTGGGTGTACTCTCTAACGTCTTATGTTTGCGATGAATGCCTCAATGCTAGGGCCAAGCTTGCCAAACAGGCGTCATATCTGCCGGTAAAACCAATTTTCGACCTAGTTCGGTCCAACGCGTAGGCGCATGAAAATCAGACCCTACACTTGCACGCAGACCTTCAAACTTCTCAGATTAAGCCACGTCCCTGCTAACATCATACACGGTATATTTTTCTTATTCGTTAATCATGCGGAATTGAAGGCTCTGCTTTATCACCCAGTTGCGTAGAACAGAGGGGTATTATATTCTGCGAAATTCAGTCACACTTTGCGATTGATACCAGCCAGAGCAACAGGAAAACTTGTAAGACATGGAAGCAATAAATATTGGAGACTGTCAATTATACCCTGCGCGTTTTGAAATTGAACGTGATGGTAAGGTCGTCCCTCTATCTGATAAAAGCACGTTACTACTCTCAATATTGTTTGCTCATGCTGGGCAAGACGTGTCACGCCAGACCCTACTAGATGAAATTTGGACAGAATGTATTGTATCAGACGACTCGCTGACTAACTTAGTAAGCGTCACACGGCAAAAACTAAAGTTACTGGCGATAGAAGGTCTAATTAAAACAGTCCCTAAACGGGGTTATAGCATGCTTTTGCCAAGTGCTGTTGAGCGTCCACCAAAATCAATACATAAACCTTATTATTTTTATGGCGCACTATTGTTAGTCGTTATCGTGCTCTTTGTTGGCTTATCGACAGTAATAAATGTAGCTACACAGCCAAATCTTAAGCAGCTTAAGATAGGAATTTTACCTAACGTCATGACGCTAGATAATTCAACTCCCCTTCATGCTGAAATTAAAGGGACATTGTTAACCAATGCCTTGATGGATAGTACGGCCAGTCACTCCGCTGCAGCAGTGTTTTCGAACGCGCGCGTGAATCAAATTTGGGAAAACACTCATGACTTTTCGGCTCTCTACAATGAACTAGAACTTTCATATGTCATAGAATCACAAACCCTGGAGCAAGACAATTACTATGTTGTTCGGCTTCAATTGGTTAACACAAAGATGAGTCAAGTTGCGCAACACAGAACGTTTAATATATCCAAGAGTTTAATTTCAGATAACAAAAGTAAAATATGGGAGCGGGTAGCACAAATATTTGTGTATTCCGTGTTTTATGATTTAGGTATCTTTCAACAAGATAAGAAGCATGATGCCAACTATATTTGCTCGTTGTACGTTGACCAGTTACGGCTATATACCGATGGTTTTTTGGAGGATACAGAAGAGATTTCAAACAACGGTGGGAGAGTTTGTAGACAATCTGTCGCCCTAAACCCTCAAGATTTACATGTTCAAAGAATAAGCAGCTTGTTCTTTTTTAATTTAGCCTTAAATGAAAATCAAAATGTAGCTAAAAAACAGGCACACATCCGCGAGCTAGATACGATTATTAGTATCATGCGAAATGTTGATAGCAAATCCATTGAGTTTGCAGAAACATATACAGAATTCTTATATCTATATTTAGTGGACAACACCAGAGAGATGGATGTTGCTGAGTTATTCAAGAAAATAGACATCCTTACTCAGCAACAGTTAAAAGAAAATAATATGAGCGTAGAATTCGCTCGCAATGTCGCCATCATAAAACACTATGAAGCGATGTACTTACATCGTGATGGTGTGGATGCTGAATCGGCTATTTTGTATGCCATAGACATTGTAGATAGAGGCTTAGCGCTGAATGTTGAAGACATCACATTGCTTCACACAAAAGCACGCATTTATAAAGCTTGGGCAAGTATAGAAACCGCGAATGGCCGCAGCCCTTCGACCATGCTTCAGCACGCCGTTAGTATATATAAAGCCATCATTGTTTTGAGCCCTAAGCTGCCGGCAGTATACGACAATGTCGGCAATGCCTATTCATCCATGGCTAAATGGAAAGCGGCCCATGGTCAACCTTATACAACTGAACTTAATGCTGCGCTTGCCGCATATAAACAAACAATTGCATTAGCCCCATCATTCCATTTTACCTATAACAATATGGCCGACCTTTACGCCAGCTTGTTAGAAACTGGAGATTACAATCAAAAAGAATATGATTATTTTCTCAGCGAAGGTTTGGCAGCAGCGAATACTGCTTTATCGTTGAAAAATGAATATGTTTGGGCCATTTTTAATTCAGGATATTTGCATTTGAGTCGCACCAAAGAAAGCTATGCATTGGGTGAAAACTCCCTTATACCTGCGCTTGAATGCGTGGAGTACTACAAACGTGGCTTGATTTTAAAGCCGTCGATTGTCGAGGCGGTTGCTCAGCAGAGTGAATGTGAACTCTATTTAGCCAAACAATATTTACGTCAGGGAGAGTTTGATGCGACCTCACAACACTTACTTGCCTCGCGAACCCTTCTGAAAAAAGCCTTTACTCAAAACGCCAATTACTACTCACTAGCATGGGTTGCCAGCGAAGAACGACTTATTTCTGCGATTGTATTGTTTGCAGAAAATCGTGGGAATGACGCAGAAGCGGCGCTCAAACAAGGTATTGACTATACCAGTATGGCAATGAACGCCAAAAAAGATGATCCAAACGCCTACTTTGTTCGATTTCGTTTATTTTGGTTACAACACTTAATTGCACCAACAGCAAAGTATTTAGCAGAAATAAAATCGATACATAAGAGTACTTTGGCTTTATTCCCTCATGACCCTCGTAACCATTTCCTTGCTCAAATGATTCAAGGTAACGACTACGATCAACAGGTCAGCGACAACTACAGACACTTAATATTAAATAGTGTTTTGATTGACGACATCAAACTTAGTGCTTTAGCGCTGCCATCATCAACAATTAGGAGAAAAGCACTCCCAACAGCCGATTGAATTAGCCTGCGCCTGTTGGTCCTCTGCAACTTTTTCGAAATAAGCATCATCGCACCAGTAGTAAACGTAAATCATAGTATTTTTTAGGTTTTTTTAGCTTTTTTTTAGGTATTTCTATCTTTAAATAATTACTCTCAAAGCCAGTATTAACAATCACCTAAGAGTAAAAATTATGGATAACCTCAACTTAAGAACATTTGTCTCTGAGTTCGTATTAGCAATAATTAAGATAAGAAATAACCTTATAAATAAGCTAACAATTGCAAGCGTCTTATTAACAATATTTTCTGGTCAAGCGAGTGCTGTACTTCTAACTTTCAACGGTACCCTTGATCTTAAAAACCGGGGAGGAGATTTAGAATATGACTGGGCTCAACAGACCGCATCATTCACAGGCTCAATAGATTTTTCAACTAGCACACCACATCGCACAAATTATGCGGTGGGAGCAGACGGCGTCATCACAGATGAAGCATGGTATGAATACAGCAGTTGGACTTTTTTACTCGATAACGGCGTTACCTGGACGCATACAGGTAGCTATGACACTGATGATTTTGCTCATGTTTATAATGGTACAGACGGTTCAAGTTCGAACACTATTGATGGCCTAACGCTTGCTGGGCGTTCAAATACCGTCGCATCTAACGATCTGGTAATTTCTGGTTCTACCCTGCGCGCGCGAGACTATGATGATACTACATTTGATAGCGCGGGTATTCCAAGCATTACTAGTTTTCAAGAGCTGATGGACGGATATTTGTTTCAAGGGAGAATTTCGTTTTATAGTCCTCATAGTTATTTCGGAGAGTATAATGTCGATATTACAAGTATCGAGTTTGATGCTTTAAGCGAGGAGCCAATTCCGCCTGTGGACCAATCACCCATTACCTCTGTGCCTACCCCAGCATCTGCTTGGTTATTTATTTCAGCCTTGATTGGATTCGCTGGTATTAAACGTAAGAAGTGATTTCAATTAGGTAAGCTCAGATCTGCCGGTAAAACCAATTGCAGCAGCGGCCCCTATGTCCGCTGACTGCCCTTGTTAGCCTTATCTTGATGAGTAACATAATCATCCAACAATTGCCGTATCAATTTCTGATATTGCATGTGGTTTTCAACTGCCGCTTTTTTAAAATACTCAACACTTCTTTTGCTCAGCGCAATTGTTATTTTAGTGTTTTCATTACGGTCTTGTCGCTCAGATGGTGATGGTAAGAAATAAGTAACAAACTTAACATCACCAGTTTCTTCGTCACTATATGTTATTTCGTTGCTCTTAAAGTTTTTTTCCTTTTCGCCAATATCCCGCCCCGTAAATACGTATTTTCTTATCGCGATACGTAAATCTTACAGTAAGGACACCGTTACTATTCCGATCTTTGCCGAAACATGTATCCAATCATCTGCGGTCTTAACACAGTAGTGAACAATTTTTTCATCCTGCCCTGTTACCTGAAATAACAAAGTATCGTTTTTTAAATAATCTAACAACGCCGAAGATTTGAAAGTCTAGGCACATCTTCTTTTTCAATTGATACGGCTCCTTGGCTTAAAGATATTGTGAGCCTGCCACCACTGAAAACAACTGAATCCGAGAATAAATAATAAAAGGCTATTTCGTCTAACTCGGATTTCATCTAGCAAAACCTACGCCGCCTTGAGCTGCGAGTGAACGTGTGCCATGTTTGAGCGATAGCGAGTTCGGCACGCGTTTACGAATCAGTCTTGAAGGCTCTGTTATGAGTATGATTCAAAAGGTGTTAAGTCTATACCCTCGATGTCACAAACCGCTTTAATAGTTGGGTTCAAACAAAGGCGTTTCAAATACGCTGCTAGGTGTTCAAAATCGAGTGGTGACTTTTCAATGGGCAGTGACCATTCTGCAAGCATAAACAAGAAGTAGTCACATGCTGTTAAGGTATCACCCAACAAGTATTCTTGATGCTCTAACTGGTCGTTAATAATTGACAATGCATCAGCAACTCTTTCGTCCTGAGCCGCTATAACATTTGGAATGGTAGCTTCATCGTTAGTGTGGCGATGAGGATAATAGCGAACCATGAGTTCAGCTTGCAGAGTATTATTGAGAAACGCGAGCCATTGATAAAATAAGGGACGAGTCGGGGCACCCAACGCAGGCATTAAATCTGATTGGGGGTGCAATTCGCAGATGTGTATGCAGATAGCTGGACTCTCGAATATTGGCTGGTCATTAACAACTAAGGTCGGTATGCGCCCTGCTGGGTTTAACCTAAGATAATCCGCTGACTTTTGAGAGTTCGATTTTTTATCAACTAACAACAGCTCATACTCTGCTTTTAAATGATGAAGCAAAAAATGTGGAGCTAGGCTCGCATTGTTTGGATAATAATAAAGCTTGAACAAAATAGACTCCTTGTCTCTAAATTTGCGGATACTCATAACTTTTAAAATAAGCGGCAACTACACGTGCGTGACAATCACGAAGCGGCGCACGTGTAGTTGTCCTTCGCGAACGCAGCGAGGTTTAATTTTTATGTTAGAATGCCAACATCAAAATTAAGCATCCTTTTGTCGCTTATTAATGCCTAATTTAAAACAGCCTTTCAAACCACTATTTTTTGATGATGTCGCGCCGTTTAAAAATTCAGTGAGCAGCCAATTAAGGTATACCCATTTCCCAAAGCTGTTCATTTGACAACATTTTAGGTTTACCATTTGAGCTAAAATTGAGACCTAGGCAAAAATAATTTGAACTCAAAAAGCCTTGTTTACTTACTTGAAAAACGACGAGTTGACCCGTGTCTTGCCAAATAGATTGTTTATAGCTTTTACCATTAATGACTACTTCAGAATCGCCATGTAAAGTTACTGGGGTTTTTGAGTTAATGTATGCATCCCTTAACTTACCTAGATATTCGTACTCATCCATAATTATCTTTGGCTACTAACGTCTACAATACTGGCAAAAGCTGAGCGACTGCGAGGCTTTTTCCCAGGGAGTGAAACGAACGTTGTTTATTGTTTTGTTAGGCATTTTGCATTATAGGCCAATAAATTGAAGCTAAAGAAAATACAATAAATAGGACCGAAGTACAAAAACCAATAATTGATGCGCGGTAGAATAATTTACTGAATGCTGGTGATTTATTTAGTTTAGGTTTGAGTGAAAAAACAAACATAACTAACAAAATGAAAGCGACAAGCCACCAAAAACGGTAAGAAGGGAAAACCCAAGACAGTATAAGTGGTAACTGGGTATTAAACTCTCGAAAAATTTCTTCAAATGATCCCAAGATAAAGTAAGCACCGCCGCTGACAATTCCGACTGCCAAAGCAGAAGAAACCAAAAGTGTACTTACATTACTATTTAAACGTTCCATGTACTCTCCAAATGCCTAATATGCCAAGCTCTGCGGCCGTAGGTCCGCTGCGGCTCTTTGTTAGGCAATAAAAAGCCCCGGATAACCAAGGCTTCACGCACTCACTAATAGCTAATAAACTAGCTTCTTTTTCTTGAGAAGCCAAGGCCCGCAAGGCCGAGACCTAAAAGAACAATGCTAGCAGGTTCCGGAACTGAAGCTGTATAGTCGGTGGTGCTCCAGGTTACATCTGAGTAAGAGTTATATCCAGTAAATCGCACAAAAGAAGTCCCAGCAATCCATAATGCGCCTGTCGCAGTTGTAAGTGAATCACCTCCTCCTCCTGTTACTGTCCAACCACTTCCACTCAGCAGGAAGTGAGTAACACCTGTATCACCTATAACATCAAAAGGGTTAATTGAAAAAGTGCTGAGAGGATCACTCCAATTATAATCATAGAGCTGTGATGCAACTAAGCTCGTGTCGGCAGCAAATATAGTGTCGTCGACGACAAACCATCCGAGCTCGCCCGAGTTAGCGGAGTCAGCAGTTATTTGAATCAATCCAGCATTGGCATATCCACAAACGAGCAATCCCAAAAAAACCACAACTTTTTTCATAACATTACCTTTTTAAAATGATTTGAAGCAGAAACTGAAATCATTAAAAAGCAAGCTTCATACCATAACATATAACACTGACTTTAAAGCTTTTAATTGTGATAAACTGACAAGGGTGCAAAAAAAACCGACAGTTGTGAGCAGACTTCTTTACTGCCTAACGCTTTGCTCAGCTGAAAAATGCGAGCGCGAACAAGTAGTTTTTCCGATGAAACAAGTTGTTCGGTGTTAGGCGACACCATTTTTAATGTCCATGGTGTCCAAAATTCTACAGCCCCTTCAGGTAGCTGCGTAAGCATCTTATCAAAAGCTTCTTCATCAACGTGCCGCCGTAATGCTTCAGCAACATCTCGAATTGCTGTTTCTGTTGAAAAATTGTGTTGTTCACGTGACAATTTAATTTCTCTTGTCATAGTCTCTGGGCTCCCAAAAGGCATTTTTTCCTCATCAACATTCCAATCAGTGACAAATAATGCCCTAAGACAAATAGGTAATAGATTTGCGAAAATTATTGCATCCTGAGTCGAAAGCCTTCGACGAAAAACTTGTAATACACCCTGTGTCTTTGTGTAGGTTACATGTGTACTCCAGAGGTCAGCTGTATCTCTGGCATCAACGAGATAATCATAGAACTTTGTTGAAGCCCGTTCATATTCTAGTGGAACCGGCATATCTCGTTACCTCTTCAGTATTACGCCTCAACGCCCCAATCAGAGGCAGCAAAATAGCTGGTTACAATTAGCGACGCAGGAGCCAAACCAGCTGTTTTTTTGTCCTTTAAATTGGCTTGTTATATTTTTTATACTACAATGTACGACATTACCGTACATAAAAGCCAGTTAACTATGAATAGCATAAGCGTAAACCAATTTAGAGACAACTTAAAATCATATGTTGAACAAACTATTAGCAAGCATGAACCTTTAAAAGTAACAAGGCGTGCAGGTGATGACTTTGTTGTGATGAGTGCTGATGATTGGGCTCGAGAGCAAGAAACTTTACATGTATTACAGAGTAACAGTTTAATGCAACAAATTGCCGATTCAATGCAAACGCATACAACCAATAAAGGCTATAAACCAACACAAGAGCAATTAGATGAGATCACTAATATTTGAAGGTAAAACGTGGCTAATCTATGAGCAATTGAGAGAAAAAGATAAAAGGTTACATAAGGCTCTGTGCAAAATACTTAAGGAAATGCTGCGTACCGATCCTAGTTCGGGATTAGGCAAGCCAGAGCCATTAAAACATAATTTATCAGGATTATGGTCAAAACGGATTTCACACAAAGATCGATTAATTTATAAATTCGATGATGAATATATTTACATTTTCGCCATTGGTGGACATTACGACGATCATTAGAAAAATATAACGCCATCCTATGCGTCGCACAGTGAGTCGTGTAATTTGTAATAATGTAGCGAAGCGAAATACAAATTGCACGACTAATTGTGTGTCCGAAATCGCGCTAGCGGCTGGCATGAGTATCTTGTTATATTTACTTGAGTTGAAAACTGTTTACACTAGATATTAGTTTTTCTTTATTTATTTCCCAATCCGCTTGTGTACCTGTTGCCGTAACTAAATAAACATAATTACCTTTTTTAAAAGCTTTGGCATACCAGTGCAAATTTAAGCCTTGCATAGCACCTTTATATTCGAGAGATAATGAGTTTCCAGTTTCTTTTATCGAAAGTAAAGTGAAATTAAATTGCTTAAATTGCCCCTCAGACAATTCTCTATATTGTTTAATAGTTCCGTTATAGGCTTGTATTTGCACATTTACATTAGGAGCAAAGCCATTCATAGGAGGGAGAAACATTTGAATCGGTTGAACCATCGCACCTGTAGGAGCTGAGTCTAAACCATCGATTGAAAATCCTAATTTAGGAAACTCCAATGTTTCAGCATAAGCAAATGAAGCCAATAGGTTTACCACAACAAATAAGATTACCTTTTTAATAAACATAGACAGCAGTTTCCTTGTAAATATAACGCCTAATATAACCAGAAAATACGAAGCGATTGGGCATAGCCCAGCGAGTAATTTTCTGGTTGATGTTTTTGTTATGTGAATCTGAGGTCAATCAGGAGCCTCATTACTACATTTCCAACAAATATCGAATGAAATGTCATTTTTTTCTTCGCAGTTGGAGCACTGCCATTCTTTATCCGTTGGCGCACTTGTTAATGATGCTAATAAGTCATTTGCTTGTTGCACGTCTTCATCTATGGTTATCCATAACTCCATTAATGCAAAATTAACGTGACCGCCTGTAGCAGCCTGTTCATTTTTTACAAAAGTAGATATGCCTTCGTTTTCTAGAATGTTCTTAGCGTGATTAACAAGTACAGCATTTTCGTTGGTATAAACCATTCTCATATTCAATGACTCCTACAATGTTAAGATTCACATAGACATAATGACTCCCCACGAGCCACCTTTAAAGGTGCTGCTCTCCAATTTTCGTGGG
>NZ_BSOT01000004.1 GCF_030160655.1 Agaribacter marinus | reverse complement strand
CGTATGCGCTTAGTCACTTAACCATACAACCCTCAATTGCCTTCCTACTTCGCTTTATCTCAACAGCTTGGGCTCGTCACTCGTCAGTTACATACTATTCGTATGTGCCTTCCTCATTCCTCACGTCGCTATCGACCTAAACCGAACTACTCGGCAATTACTTCCTATCAGCATGAGTGTCTGATAGACATAATTACCTCCGGTGTCTTGCAACATCGCCTTTTTATCCGATGTTGGTTGATTATATGCATGACTGCTAATCGTGTATGACTTTCGTCATACGATATTGTTTTGTCAGATAGAGTCGCTTGGCCATCTTTCTTATCCCTCGCAGGATAAAAGCGATGACTGACTCTTTCGTTAAATAATATTGATTACTTTATCAGCTTTCCAAATTGTTAAAGAGCGCGTGATATGCACTAAACACATCACTTTCAGGGTAAAAAAAACCCTAATCAATAATTACACATCATTCATTAAGGCTCTTTCTTCTTTCGTATTTTGTCACGCCTCACTTTCACCACCCTGCTTCCTAAGCAGAAATGGTAGGCTTGGGCAGACTTGAACTGCCGACCTCACCCTTATCAGGGGTGCGCTCTAACCAGCTGAGCTACAAGCCTAGTGTTCGGCTTCCCTATCTAGGGTTCAAAGCATTGGTGGAGCTAAGCAGGATCGAACTGCTGACCTCCTGCGTGCAAGGCAGGCGCTCTCCCAGCTGAGCTATAGCCCCAATCGACTTTGATAATACGCGCTTTTTCTTCAGCAAAACAATCTGTGTGAGCACTACATAATAAATACCTAACTATATAGTAAGGAGGTGATCCAA
>NZ_BSOT01000003.1 GCF_030160655.1 Agaribacter marinus | reverse complement strand
TGTTGGGATGTATGAATCTAGGGCTTCACCTAGCTCTACAATTTTCTTTTCCCACTCAGCGTCGCCTTCCAACGCTTTTAGCGCTGAACCTTGAATGACCGGTAAATCATCACCCGGGAATTCATATTCTGTTAGTAGCTCACGGACTTCCATTTCTACTAGTTCTAGTAGCTCTTCATCGTCAACCATGTCACATTTGTTCATGAATACGATCATGTATGGAATACCAACCTGACGACCTAACAAGATGTGCTCACGTGTCTGTGGCATTGGGCCATCAGTCGCTGCTACTACTAAGATACCGCCGTCCATTTGAGCAGCACCTGTGATCATGTTTTTAACATAATCGGCGTGTCCTGGGCAGTCAACGTGAGCATAGTGACGCTCTGGCGTGTCATACTCAACGTGAGACGTTGCGATAGTGATACCACGCTCGCGCTCTTCTGGTGCGTTATCGATTTGGTCGAATGCTTGTGCAGCACCACCGTAAGTCTTTGCTAGAACAGTAGTGATTGCCGCTGTTAGTGTCGTTTTACCGTGGTCAACGTGGCCAATTGTACCAACGTTTACGTGCGGTTTTGTACGTTCAAACTTTTCTTTTGCCATGTCTATTTTCCTAGCAAAGTTATTTAATTAAATTTATGAAATAGCCAGATGGTGCTGATAGGCAGATTTGAACTGCCGACCTCACCCTTACCAAGGGTGCGCTCTACCAACTGAGCTATATCAGCAAACTTATCTGGAGCGGGCAGTGGGAATCGAACCCACATCATCAGCTTGGAAGGCTGAGGTAATAGCCATTATACGATGCCCGCAATCCGCTATTCTCTGACCACCTCTAGAGAAAGTGGTGGAGGGGGCAGGATTCGAACCTGCGAAGGCTGAGCCGGCAGATTTACAGTCTGCTCCCGTTGACCGCTTGGGTACCCCTCCGGAGATTGATGGTGCCGGCTGCCGGAATCGAACTGGCGACCTACTGATTACAAGTCAGTTGCTCTACCAACTGAGCTAAGCCGGCACTGCATCAAGTGGGTGCGAATTCTAGAGTAAGGTTTACGACGTTGCAAGTAGGAATTTGCAAAAAAATACAGTTTTTTTCTGTTTTTTGTTTGAATGACGAATAAACACACAAAAATAGATGTAATTACCAGCGCCAAAATAACTACGTCGCGTTATTAGCAACGCATGCGAGGCCAATCAGCACCAAATTTTCGAAATATTTACTTTTGGAAAGTAATTCAGATGGCAAGTTTTCATACAGTAAACGGCCATCTCCGCCACCTATATATATAGTGTAATCTTTGCACTCACACGAAAACTGTTTACTTCCACTCATAACAAGACCAATAAGTTGTGCTAGCGCGCCGTTAGCAACACAGTCCCCAGTATCATTTCCAAACCTTAAGGTAGCCAAACTACTTTGCTTGTCATTCACTTTATCTGCATTTGCTACGACGGCGCTTCTAGACATCATAAATCCAGCACAAATCCAGCCGCCTAAATGTTTGTTACCCACGACAGCATCGCATGTAATGGCTGTACCCGCATGGAATACCAGAAAATTTTTACTTTCAAGTGCCCGGCATGCCAACATGCACATCCACCTATCGACGCCCATTTTAGTCACGTCGCTATAGCTGTTTTTTATTCCGAAAGCCTCAGCCTTTGTGTTCACTATTGTAATTTTATGCTTAACTGCATCGAGCTCTTGCATGAAATCAATAAGTGTCGAATTTTCCTTTACATTACAAACGTAAATGTGGTCCGCAATCATCGCTTTGGAAACCAATTCCATCAAAGGGGCGCGTGCAACGTCCAACGCATGCAAAGGTGTTTGAGGAGAATACAGCGCATACTTTACGCTTGTATTGCCAATATCAATCAGTAAATTAACACTGCCTAACACTAATTTCACCACCATGGAATGCTCTTACTTGACCATTAACTTCCATTAAAAGGGCGCCGCTTTTATCAATGCCTCGACAAATCCCCTGTACTTGCTGTTTTCCAGATTGAAGCACAATTGCTTTCATATAATATAAATCCGCTATTTCCCATTCAGATAAAAACGGAATCAAACCTTCACTTTCGAAGATAGGCAACATGTCCCACAAATGTTGGATCAAAGTGGCAGTAACTAAGTTTCTATCTACACTCTGCCCCAGTACTTGAGATAAGTCGATATAAGGTTGGTCAATTTTATCAATGCATGTAGGTAAATTAACGTTGATCCCGATGCCTATTATTGCATCGGTAGATGCGCCGACTTGCCCCTCCACCTCAATCAATATGCCACATAACTTTTTATTGTTGGCATAAACATCATTAGGCCACTTTAATTGGCAACCGGTATATCCCATACTTGCAATGGTTCGATTTACAGCAATGCCCACAAGTAAAGAAAGGCCTGCCATAGACTGATAACCGGACTCGAATCGCCACAACATTGTCATATATACGCTAGCGCCAAAAGGGGAAACCCACTGACGCCCTCGTCGCCCTCTTCCAGCCGTCTGCGCTTCAGCAACACATACCGCACCATTTTGCAATTCCGACAATCGTTGCTTTATGATGTCATTTGTAGACGTCACTATATTATGTACTTGTATATATTCGTTTGCAGAGGAAGAGTTGAGTATTGTCGTTATCTCAGACTTCTCTAGCATGGATATAGGCTGAGGCAAGCAATACCCTCTCCCCTTAACGCTAAAGACATCTAAACCTAAAGCGCACAGCGCCTTAACATGGTTAGAAATTGCACTTCTTGAAAGTGATAGGGCATTCGCTAAATTTTCCCCTGAGACAAACTCCCCGTTTTTTAGTGCTTTAACAATTTCAACTCTAATGCGATTGGTGGTTACTTTATCTTTCATAAATCACTTACAACGACACGAAGCCATCACGGCCTATTAATCTCACTTCATTATCTAACATAATATCAAATGATTCAGCCACCGCAGATTTTATTTCTCGCGCCAGAGTGAGTAAATCGCGACCACTGCCCTGACTTAAATTCACCAGCACGAGTGCTTGTTTGTCGTGGCATTTAATACCTCCCAATTGTTTTCCTTTAAAACCTAAAGTATCAATCAACCAAGCCGCAGGTACCTTTACGTTGCCACTTTCAGCTGGATAGCAAGGAATATCAGGATAATCATTTTGTATTCTTAAATAGTGATGAAGCGCAATAACTGGGTTTTTGAAAAAACTTCCGGCATTCCCCATTATTTGAGGATCGGGCAGCTTTTCTTTTCGCGTTTTAACAACAGTATTAAATATATCAAGGGGAGTAGGTTCATTGAGCTGCAAGAGTGGTCCGTAAGACGCTACCGTAATGTTATGTTTAGGGATGGCAAAATTTACTGCTAATATAATTCTTTCACCTTGTCGGTCTTTTTTAAACACACTATCACGATACGCAAATTGACACTCTTTCTTATTAAAATAACCAAGCATGTTTGTCGCAACATCAAGAAACTCAACACTATGAATAAATGTTTCAACTTCAATACCATAGGCGCCAATGTTTTGAATGGGCGCGGCACCAACAGTGCCTGGAATCAACGCCAAATTCTCGAACCCGTGTATGCCCCGCTCAGTGCAATACACAACAAATTCATGCCAATTTTCACCGGACGCAACATTCAAGTGATAAAAATCCGCATCTTCAAACAACGAAATGCCTTTTAAATGATTGACAATAATAGTTCCGGCATAATCATCGACAAAAACTGTATTGCTGCCTTCCCCGATAAACATGTATGACTGATTTTCTAACTCATTTAGTGTTTTTAATAAACCATCAAGACTTTCAACTGTCGTAATTTCATTGCATGATGCATTAAGGCCAAACGTATGATGGGACTTGAGAGGATGCAAGCGTTTGATTTCCTAAATTTCTGGTTATTTAATGCTTTATACTTGATTATGTTACATAAAAACACACCCTTGTATAAGCAGTAAAGTAGAAAAATAACCAATACAAATAAATACTAGGATCAATTCTGAAAGGTACCCAAAATAATATGCGCAGATATCACACTATATTGTCGCTAGCGATAACATGGTTTATAGCTATGTGTGTAAGCGCATCAGCCGACACAATTACGACGACTGGGAACAATTTTTTTAGTAGCAGCTATCAAACGCTATATGCGGAGATGCAAAAAAATCCCACAAACTACGTAAACAGTAATCAAACCCATAGTTTTAGCACAGTAAGTGATTTTCAATCATTTTTTATATCGATTCAGGCATACGAACAATTAGGCCGCATCCAGATAGCCGCGGAAAAACTCAAAGCAGGTATTTCTGCGAGTTATGCAGGCGAACTGGAAAACGCAAAGCCTTTGCGCGCAATATTTTATGAAAAACTAAGCGATCTACTCGTCATTTCAGAGCAATTTATTGATGCGCGTCAAGCCATAACGAACGCAATTGAGCAGGGTAGTGTCGACTTTGGCACCATCAACTTAATCAACCGCCTACAGAAAAGAGCAAGAATAGACGCGTTAATGGGGGCCAATATTGACGCTTTGCAAGACTTACAGCTTGGTTTCCAATTAGCAAATACTGTAGATAATGACTTTAAGGCCGCTGAAATAGCACTATCAATCATTCGTATCCACCAAGACAGGGACGAACATACGATTGCCGTGAGTTATGCAAAAAAAGCACTGACAATATTGAGACAACTTGAATTACCGATTCAACTCTCTGAAGCATTGGTATTAACCGCAAATAGTTATATTTCAGTAGATGACAATATTACCGCGTTAAACCATCTTCTCGAAGCAGAAAAGTTATTAGAGAGCGGCAATAATTTAGAACTTTCAGCTAGGATCTATAAATACAAAGCTAGGATATCGTTGACTTCAAACAACAGTACCCAAGCGATTAAATACGTTAAAGACGCAATAGAAATGTCACCTCCTGAAGATAAAGTAGAATTAGCAGATTTGCATTTGTTGATGAGTGCAGCATATTTGTCTTCAGAAGAAGTAGATGCATCCATAGAACATCTGGTTACTGCCTTTGACCTGATACAAAATCAGTCAGCACCATTTACGCTATTGCAAAGATTACATATACAACGAGCCGAATTATTAAGCTTTCTTGGTCAGTTTGAGCAAGCATATAAATTAACGAAAGATATATTGGCGAGTAGAGAACTTAACCAACCTATCGATGAAATAAAACGTATCTTAGATATGCATACTAACTTTCAATTACGTCTGCAACAGCAAGAAAACCTCAAATTAAAACAAGAAAATCAATCCCAAGAAACAGAAATTGAAAACCGGACGATGCTCACGCAGCTATACTCAGTAATTATGGTGCTACTATTTTTAAGTAGTATTTTACTCTTTTTGTTGTTTATCCGTACGAGAGGACATCGAAAAAACTTGGAGCAAATAGCACATAGAGATCATCTAACAGATTTATATTCAAGGCGACGGATATTCGAAATATTGTCTTTTCAACACGATATGTTTAAGCGAAACAATTTGGCCTATTGTATAGCTATTGTCGATTTAGATTATTTCAAAAAAATTAACGATAATTATGGCCACCAAACCGGTGATGAAGTGCTTAAATCCTTTGCGAAAATGGCGCAAGAATGCTTTAGGAAAACAGATAGCATAGGTCGTATTGGTGGCGAAGAATTCCTATTTATTTTTCCTGAAACGCCGGTGCAACAAGGAGAACGACTACTGAACGTATTTTCAGAAAGAATCCGAAAAATCAGCGCTGAACTGCAATTGAGTGATGCTACAACTGCCTCTGTTGGCATTGTTGAACCATCCAAAGATGAAAAAGTCAGCGATGCGCTCAGAAAGGCGGATGATGCACTGTACAAAGCGAAGGAAAATGGACGTGACCAAATTGTAAGAGGATATTAATGTATCCTAGACATATTTTTCTTGATAGGGTTAACTGTTTGTAAAAATGGTGCTGGGGTCTTATGTCATTCACAAATAATATTGTTGCTAACCACGAAATAAGTTTAACCCACATTGACGTAAGTTCGCTTTCTCCAAAATACCGAAAAATCAACCTTATAACTTCATGTGTGTTTACTTTACTTGTAATGCTAATACCTTGCTTTCTGAAGCTCGAATGGTTCTTCGTTATGCCAACAGGTTACCATGACAGTTTTTATTGGATTTTGCTGGCAATTGCGATACTGGGTTTGTGGGACTTTATTTATCACTTTATTGCAGATCCCAAAAAAGGCTATGCGCTTCGTGAGCATGATTTGCACTTTCAAACTGGACTTATTTTTAGAAAGCACATTAGCCAACCAATTTTGCGGATTCAGCATATTGAAATAAAACGGGGCCCGATAGAACGAAAAGCTGGTCTTGCAACACTTCAAGTTTTTAGTGCTGGTGGCGCTCATCACACCTTTTATATTCCAGGGCTTGAACATGAGACTGCAATAAAACTTCGTTCATTTATTCTTGATCATACGGATTTAACCCTAGATGAATGATACTAGTGATGTAGCAACAAATAGCAATGAATTACAAGAAGAACGATGGGCTAAAGTTGCACCAATCGGCATTGCATATTTTTTCTTTAAACCGCTATATCTCTTTATTACAAATGGTTTAGTTTATCTCATTCCAGCCGCATTGCTTCAGTCTGAAAAATTAAAACAGCATATAGAATATGTAATGGCGGGGATTGTTATTATTATAGCTCTGTTTTTAATCTCAGCGGTTTTAAAATACCTCTTTTATGCTTTTCGCCTAAGTGATGAAAGAATAGAGATCAGGCAGGGCCTTATACAAAAGTCACACCTTGACTTACCCTTCGAAAAAATTCAAAACGTTAAAATTGAACAACCTTTTTACTACCGCTTTCACAAGTATGCCATGGTTGAATTGGAAACGGCGGGTTCTGCTTCCAAAGAAGCTAACATTGTTGCTTTAAAGTTGGAAAATGCTGAAGCGTTGAAAGCTAAAGTATTGTATACGCGTCAAGCTTCGGAAAATAACACCAATGAACGGACTGATAATACACCGTCTATTGATGATGAAATAGTACTAAACACACGTTCCATTATGGACTTAGTGATCCACGGAATCACAAATAATAGAATATGGATTTTACTTGGCGCAGCAGCACCATTTTATAATCCAATTGTTGAAAATATTGGTACCGTCATGGAAGCCATCGGCTTTGATATCGCGGGTTACATTGACTATAACTCCCAGAGTTTAGGTATGTTTGTTCTGCATATTTTATCGGTAGTAATGTTTATTATGCTATTTGTCGTATTGATTTCAGTGATTGGATCTATCTTTGTTTTTTATAACTATCGCTTAAGTAAACAAGATGAGCGTTATATTAAACGTAGCGGACTAATTACAAAGCAAGAAGTCAGTATGAAAACCAGTAGGATTCAAGTCGCTACTCAACAACAAGACTGGCTGGACATTCTAATAGGGCGAGCAAACATTAAATTGGAACAAAATAGTTCTGGCATATCGGGGGCCAATCAAAGTGCACAATTGAATAACGCGAGTAAACTCATTGTGCCGTCAGTTACTCTCTCAGAATCTGATGACTTAATTGCCGACGTTTTTAAGCAGTCTTCAGTCAATCAACAACAATATAAGCACGTTAGTACACGCTACATCTTGCGACTTATGATTTTCCCAGTAGTTCCCCTTATTCTTGCTTTAGTATGCGTCGCCTATTTGGCGAACTTTACGGCTATCGGTTGGTTAAGTGTCACGTTTGCAATTATGTTGATGTTTGGTTTATCAGTACTGCGCTGGTTTCGCTGGGGTTACCACTTTAGCAATAACTTTGTGTTTATTAGAAAAGGCTTGCTTGGAAAAAATTACAGTATATTCCCCATACAAAAAGTCCAACAAACTAAATACAAACAGACTATATTTATGCGGCCACATAAACTTGCCACGATCCAACTAGTACTAGCATCAGGCGCTCATAGCATTCCGTATGTACCTGATACTATTGCGGCAGACTTAATTGATGAAAGCTTATTAATTGTAGAGCGAGACAAACCTGCGTGGATGTAGGCGTTCTTTGTTCTAGCCTCTATTTTGCATATTAGTCACTGTTTCATTAATCACTGTGTAAGGCATCGATTGGATTTAATTTCGATGCTTTTACTGCTGGAAACACACCAAAACCTACGCCTACAATCATGCATATTCCCATGGACAAGAAAATTGCAGGCATTGACCAACTTACGGCCCATCCAGAATAAAAACCGATAATTTCAGACAAAACTAAGCCGAAAAAAATACCTAACACACCGCCTAATACTGATATTGTAAAGCTCTCAGCAATGAACTGACGACGAATGTCATTTTGGGTGGCGCCGACAGCTCTAAGTAAACCTATTTCTTTTGTCCTTTCCATCACATTCGCCAACATGATGTTCATTATGCCAATCCCTCCGACAAGCAATGATATCCCGGCAACACACGCCATCACAATATTGAAGATCTGTTGCGTCTGTTTTTGTTGTTCCAATAACGCAGCAGGGATAATCAGTTCATAGTCATCGAGTCCCCCATGACGTAATTTGATTAAGCTATCAATTGCTTCAGCAGCAACCATTGGGTTTGTCTTCGTTGAAATATTAAGCTTAATACTATCCAGCTCACTTGCTAGGAGGCCTCTAGCAAATTTTTTTGTGCTAGTATTTAATGGTATAAAAATAGTGTAGCGATCACCGCCAATTTTTACACCTTGAAACTCGTTTTTACTGCCTTCTGGCGCACGTAAAATGCCAATTACTTTTAACCAAACATGATTCAATTTTATGAATTTCCCGATAATATCTTGTGTATCATTAGATAGTTCAGGAAATAACTCTTTGGCAGCGTCCGCCCCGAGTACTGCAACTTGTGAAAGTGATTTATTGTCCTCTGCAGATAATATCCTGCCGACGTCAACACGCAAATTCCCATTCTTAAAATATGAGGTTGTTACGCCCAATGCACTTGCACTACTTTTAGCATAATCACTATACAAGTCATGAATATTTATATCTTTCGAGGCACTGTACCCTTCAACAAATGGCAGAGTAACGAGTGCTGCTTCAACATCACCTAAATTTAAGCCTAAGGATTCTTCACGAATCTCCACAAGCTCACCACCATCATAGTCTTTTGCATTAACGATAATATTGTTTACACCCATAGAATCGATTAGTTTTAATGCCTCGCGCTCTGCTCCCTCGCCAATATTTAACATCGCAATTACTGCACCGACACCAAAAATCATGCCTAGTAAAGTCAAAAACGTCCTTAACTTTTGGGCAGATAATTCTTTAACTGCATCGACAATAAGTACACTATACTGTGAAATCACTCAGATTCTCCCACTCTAGCTAGTGGCGGTTGACTCAAAGCGACAATGTCCCCTTCCGAAATACCGTCGGTTATTTCGACTAGATATAGATTCTTTCTTCCACTTTGTACTTTCTGTTTCAAAAATACACTGCCCTTTTTAACATAAACGTATGTCTCCCCATCTTTATGATGCAATGTCTGCAAAGGCACAACTAATGTTTCAGACGCAGTTTTGACGGTTATGTTAGCGCTAAGTTTGCGACCAGGCTGCATTTTGAAACGATCTTGCTCTTCTATCGAGGCAATAAGCTCGAAGTAAGTCACAGGATTGCCCCGTTCAATACTGCGTGGAAATCCGGATACATCCACTAACTCGCCCACAAATATGCTATCAGGAAACGCATCTAACTGAATTTCAACTCGTTGACCGACACTAAGATCAATTGCTTCGTTAGCTTGCACATAAATTTTTGCCTGCATATTTTCTAAATTTGGGATCTCTGCAATAGCTCGCCCAGGAAAAACCGTTTGTCCAATAGTGGGTTTTTCTCCTCGTCTATCCTTCTGATAAATAAGTAAACCAGAGTATGGAGAAACCACTTCCAAGCTAGTAAGTGCTTGCTTCAGCTGTTGGTATTTAGTGTCTACACCCGCCTTTTTAATATTCAACACGGCCATTTGACTATCGTGTTGCTCATCAATACTGGTTTCTTTCCATGACAAAAACCCATCTTTTGCTTCTAGAAAATCTCGATTAGCCAATGTATCGATAATTTCCAGCTGAGAGTAAATACGGAGGTCATCGATTGCAAAACGATCAACAAAATCAAATTCATGCTTTACAAAGTCCTGATCTGACTCCACTTCTTGTTTTTGTTCTTGTTGTTTTGCTTCACTTTTTAAAATATCTTGCTCTAATTTGAGTAGCTCAAGCTCTTCCTCACGGCTATCCCGCTGGATCCGTTGCGCGTCGAAACGAGCAATTACTTCACCTTTTTCTACGTAGCTATTCTCATCTTTCAGCCAAGCTATCGTCATCGGACGGCGCCCTGGACTCAATATTTTTTGAGATTGTGCCGCTTCAACTTCTCCGAAGCCAGACACTTCAATACTGAAAGGTGTTTCTTTAACAACAAAAGTGGGGATGCTTTCTTGCTGTTGCTCTCCGCATGCAGTAACTAGGAATATTATAGTAAAGCAAAAATAAGCAAGCCTCATATCTGACTGTCCGCTAGTTCAACTGTCGCTTTCATCCCTGGGCGCATAATGTCCAAATCTAGTTCATCCAACATCACCCAAGCATCAAAAACTATTTTCATGTTGTTTTTTGACTTATATCGATACGCTTGCCCAAGCTCACTGATTTGCCCACTAAAAGGGCGCTCAGGGTATGCGTCTAAAGTGACTCTAACGGCATCCCCCAGAGTAACACTAGACGTCACTGATTCATCAAATTCCACTTTAACGGCTATTTTTTCAAGCGATGGTAGAGAGATTATCCTCAAGCCCATAAAGACTGTATCGCCAACGGCGGGTTTATCGTCATCGTTATTCGGGATTAGCGTTACCATGCCAGAGGTCGGTGCTGTAATCGTAAGCTTTTCAATGCTTTCCTCAATTTGACGAACTCGAAACTCCGCTTTATCTACCTTTGCCTTCTGTACTTGCGCGCTGACTTGCATCGATGTTTTATGTTGCTCAACGCGTTGCATTGCTTGTTTATGCAATTCAGTAGTTATCTTATATTCAGCCTGTTGTTTTTTGCGCTCGATGTCCGAACGGGAAACATCGGTGATTTCAACCTTTCGTTTGGCAATATCCATATTCTTCTTAGCTTCAGCAAGATCCAACGTTAACTGTTCAAGCGTTGCACTACTTTCCAGCTCTATTTTTTCAGCTTCTTTTTGTTCAGCACTCAATCGACTTTTTCGCTCTAGTAAATCAGTATTTAAGCGTTGCCCGTCAAAACGCACTAATAAATCACCCTTGTTAACCAATGAATTTTCTCGCGCCAAATACTCAATTTTATATTCCCATGTACGCGGAATATTCGGCGGAGAGATCGATATCTCTTGCAAAGAAACAAGCTCTGCCGGCGCTTGCACGGCATATTCACGACTCTCATCTTCCAACGCAATCTCATTGTCCAAAGTACATGCTTGCAGAAAACTCAGCGAGAGAAAGGAGATTAAAAGCTTGTTCATAAGTGTTGATTTACGCATTTTCCGCTCCACGTTTCACGTGTATCCGAACACTCATACCTGGGAGCAATTCCACATCAGGAGTATCATCAAACACTATAATAGCGGGGAAGTATGCGCTTTTACTCCATTGAGGGCGTCCCTCACTTTGACGCGATAAACTTGCAATATGACCATTAAACGTTTCTCCAGGGTAGGCGTCGAATACAATAGAGACTTCAGTTTCCGCATTCAAACCTACTGCGTCTATTTCATGCACCCACGTTTCAATTTGGAATTTATCCGTAGACTGAACATCCAAGACTTTCCAGCTCGGCCTTACATTCATACCGGAGGTAATTTTCTCTCCATACCAAGGGTGTGTCGCATAGTTCACAGGACCAGTATACTCGGCAGTCACTTTGAGGCGCTTCATTATTGCCTCTAAATATAGAATTTGTTCCTTTGTTTTTAAGATGTCGACCTGTTTCTTTGTTAATTCAGCAGTCTGTTCTCTAATGGCTCTTGCCAACGCCTCCTCTGCTTTAACTTGTTCTAATACAGCTCGTTGGAGCGCTAAATCATATTGCCCTTTGTCATATGCACTTACTTCCCCTAACGGCACCGACGCCTCAATCATTGCTTTCTCAACTCGCATTTCAGCAATGGTTAAACGCCCTTCAGCATCAATGACGTTTTGCGCTTGGTCGATTTTCAACTGTTTAAGCTCTAACTCTAAACGCTCTAGATTCTCTTCGTTGCTGATTAGCTGATTTTGTTCGGCCGCGCCGTCAAAGACAACAACAGGTTGCCCTTTTTCGACAATTTTTCCTTCTTGCTCCATCCATTGAATTTGTATTTGCCAACGACTCCCCTGTGGTGCATTTACGATTTGTTTAGCAGAAGAGCTAACACTGCCAGTGAGTATCAACTCGTCGGCCAAAAGCATATGAGAAAAAGCCATCAGGATGCATACTAATACGGGTTTTCGGTGTCCAATGTTTCGACACCAATACCTCTGGAGAAATAAACCTTTCATAATATTGCCTCTATTTTGAGTCATAATGCCCATCGACTTATCTATCATTCAGAAATAATTACGCCATCTTTCATATGCACAACACGCTGCGCATATTCTGCTATTTCATCTTCATGAGTTACCATAACAATTGTCTGCCCTTGCTCATGTAATTCCGTTAATAATTCCATTATTTCATTAGACGTTTTACTGTCTAAATTACCTGTTGGTTCATCCGCCAATATAACAGACGGTTGGTTTATCAATGCCCTTGCTATAGCTACCCGTTGTCGTTGTCCTCCTGACATCTCAAACGGCTTGTGATGTTTGCGGTGAGATAGACCAACTCTATCAATAAGCACATTTGCGCGTTTGTCAGCTTCATTTTCATCAATATCCGAATAGCGCAACGGCAACTTAACGTTTTCAAAGGCATCTAATTTTGGCAACAAGTGAAATGTTTGAAAAATAAACCCAATGTGCTTATTGCGAATTTTTGACAACGCATCATCTGACATTGCGGCAACATCTTCGTTATTTAGCATATAGATGCCGGAATTAGGCGTATCTAAGCAGCCCAATACGTTCATTAGTGTAGATTTACCTGATCCAGAACTCCCCATTATGGCGACGAATTCGTTCTCTTGGATAGTCAAACTTACGTTATTGATGGCCGTCACTGTTTCTTCACCATTTTGAAACGATTTTATGATATTGCTGAGCGCGAGCATTTGACCTCATATAAAAGCAGTAGCCTTGTTAGTACTTAGCTTACAGTTTTTTTACTGATAACATGCTACATTTACAAATAAATTACTATTTTTATTTTTACTTTGAGTTTTTACATTATTTCGTTTAAATACGTTGCGCATCATGCATGCTGCTTAGCCCTGACTGTAAAAATTCAAATAACATTGACACTTTAATGAGGAGCGTATCATCGCTGGATCAACTTTATTAACTTTATTAGACGATATCGCAAGTGTACTTGATGACGTTGCTGTGCTATCAAAAGTCGCGGCAAAGAAGACCTCCGGGGTACTCGGCGATGATTTAGCACTAAATGCAGAACAAGTGTCAGGTGTAAAAGCTGATAGAGAGTTACCCGTTGTTTGGGCAGTAGCAAAAGGCTCATTCTTAAATAAACTAATACTGGTACCGGGTGCATTATTGATAAGCTATTTTGCACCTTGGTTGATTAACATACTACTTGTCATAGGCGGATTGTACTTATGCTTCGAAGGGGCTGAAAAACTCTTTCACAAATTCTTTAACTCAAGCGCACTAGACAAAGCTGATTTAAGCAACTCTCTCAACGCAGAAGATATAGCAAAATTTGAAAATGAAAAAATAAGAGGTGCGATAAAAACAGACTTTGTATTGTCAGCAGAAATTATCGTTATCATACTGGGTACGGTAAGGGACTCAGATTTTACTACACAAATTACCGTACTTTCTCTTTTAGCTGTAGCATTTACCATCGGAGTTTATGGTTTCGTGGCACTAATTGTAAAACTAGATGACATGGGTTTATGGTTGTTAAGAAAATCAGTTTCTGGCAACTTTAATGCGCTGCAAAGAGCATTTGGCAGAGGCTTGTTAATTTTGGCACCAAAACTTATGCATATGCTGTCTTTTGTTGGCACTGCCGCAATGTTTTTAGTTGGTGGGGGAATTGTGATACACAGCATTAACTTCTTACACCACATGCAAATAGATATGCTTGCGGCATTGCCAAACAATTGGTTGATACAAAATATGGTCGAGTTAGTTGGTGTATTTGTATTTGGTATAATTGTCGGGGCTGTTTGCGTAGCAATTTTACAGTTGACGAAAAAATTCAAGCAAGCCATATAGTCGATTTAATACTAACTCTAGGAGATGAAAGTGAGACAGATTTCTCAGTCTCACTTTCCGTTTTAAAGTTCGATATTAGCTAAAGATCGTCAATACTTTTAACCGTTGCTGCGCCAAGTACTTCTTCCACCTCATCTTTAATCAAGCTAGCATCTCCAATGATCACCCAAGTAAGCTTATCTGGATGCAATACTTGTGCTGCTGCCTGTTCCAAATCGCTTAACGATAGTGCGTTGTATTTCTCAACTAATGTTTCTGGATAATTGAAAGGCCGTCCAAAACGGCTACTGGAAAGTAAACTCCCCAATACTGCACTAGACGTTTCATACTGACCAGGCAACGATCTTACGCGATCAAGCCTTGCGCGTGTTAATTCAATCTCCATTGGTGGCTTTTCGTTTGTATAAGCATTTAGCTCCTTCAGCAATTCACTTAACGACGCACCTGTCTTGTCGGTTTGCACAGGGGCATAAACCATAAATGGGCGCTGACCTCTTGCCTCTTGTAAAAACGTGTATGCCCCATACGCCCAGCCTTTGTCCTCCCTTAGGTTCATATTTACTCTAGCGGTAAATGCGCCACCCAGGGTTTCATTCATTGCATCTATCGCGATGTTATTCTCGATACCAGTAGGCGGGGCAAGATGCGCAGCAAGTATCAATGATTGCTGTGAACCGGGTCTATCAATAATAATAGCTTGCCCTTTGTCAGGCAAATCAACCAACTCAATCTTCTTACTCGATTTACTTCCTTTTGACTTCCATTTGCCAAGAGACTTTTCCAACATAGGTTTAATGGTAGCCAAATCTGTATCGCCCACGACAAAAATCGTTGCATTGTCTGGCCTCATCCACTTATCTTTAAATGCTAATAAATCATCACGCGTAATTGCTGCTACATCTTCTTCGGTCCCTGTCCCCGTAAAGGGCAATCCGTAAGCGTGTCCTTCTCCATAAATTAAAGGCGGTAATACGGTCAGTGCAATAGATACTGGCTGTACTTTTTGCTGTGCGATACCTGTCAAAATCAAATTTCGTTGCCTTTCTATTTCATCAGGTTCAAAAGATGGTCTAAGCAATACATCACCTAAAATCGACAAAGAAGCTTTTGTGTTTTCTCTTAGCATGGACATTGATACGGAAGTTGTATCTAAGTTTGACCCCACAGATAGGTTTGTGCCCAATTTTTCTAATGCCGCGGACAGTTCTAAAGCATCATACTTCCCAGCCCCTTCATCCAACATCCTAGAGGTAAAGTTTGCTAAACCCAATTTACCAGTCGCGTCCGCCGCATAGCCTGCGTCAAACTGAACAGATAGCTCAACAACCGGAATTGTAGAGCGTTTTGCTAGGACAACCTTAATTCCGTTAGAAAGCGTTGTTTTCTCCACATTTGGAAAACTCAAAGTCGTTTCTGCACTTATGTCAGGTAGCCCTGTACTCCGGTCAACACCCTCTGATTCAGCGGCATATTTTGGCAATGGAACAACAGTTATTTGATGCCAACCGTCACCTAACCACTCGCGAGCTACTTTTAGTACATTCTTTGGCTTTGCATTATTTAGCTCATTAAGCTCAGTTTGAAAATATGCAGGATCGCCAGCAAGCATCTCACCACGAGCTAAGGTATCTGCTTTTCCTCCGAAGCCTCCAACTTCTTCCAATCCACGTACAATACTTGCGCGCGTTTTTGTTGCGACAAGTTTTACTTCATCTTTTGATGGACCTTTATTTAAGAATTGAGCAATAATTTTGTCCATTTCGGACTCAACAGATGCCGGATCTACACCGTCTTTTACATCGACTATAACACCGAAAACTGATGCCATTTCAAGTTCATAGTTAAACACTGATGCGCTAGTAGCAACTTGTTGTTCATAAACTAATTCTTTGTACATCCGAGAGTTCTTACCATCACCTAACACGCTTGCCGCCACAAATAAATCAGTCGCTGCAGCGTCTGTGTCTTGTGGTGACACCCAAATACGGTAAATTCGTGTCTGCGGTACTTTATCTTGCATTGTTTCCCGAGAGTTTTCTTTGCGTTTAGGTACCCATTCGTCCCACTTAGTTAATGCAGGACCTGGCGCTATATCTGCAAAGTATTTAGTTACCATAGGCTTAGCTTGTTCAGCATTGATATCACCACTAAGTACTAAGATTGCGTTCGCAGCACCGTAGTATTTCTTAAACCAAGACTCCACATCTTCTAGCGACGCGGCATTTAAGTCTTCCATTGACCCTATAGGTAAATGCGAATAAGGATGTCCTGTTGGGAAAAGGTTGGTAAAGACTCTTTCAAAAACACCACCATAAGGTTGATCTTCGCCTTGGCGTTTCTCATTTTGCACAACACCACGCTGCTCATCGAGCTTCTCTTGCGTGATAGCTCCCAAAAGATGCCCCATACGATCTGACTCCATCCACAGAACTCTATCTAATGCGGGAGTGGGTACCGTTTGAAAATAATTTGTTCTATCAAAATTTGTTGTACCATTCATACCGGTGGCACCAGCTTCCTGAAGAGGCCCAAACCACTCATCGTCGTAGTTTTCACTCCCATTAAACATCAAATGTTCGAACAAATGCGCAAAACCAGTTTTCCCTGCAGGCTCATCTTTAGAACCCACTTTGTACCATACTGCAACTGCGACAACGGGAGCTTTCCTATCCTCATGGACTACAACAGTTAATCCGTTATCTAATTGAAATTTCTCAAAATCAATTTTGAGCTCGTTTGCTGCACTTGTAATAGCAGAAACACTAAGAAGTAATGCAGCACTTATTAGTGCCCTTACTCTAATAATATCCCTCAATCTACGCATAAGTTCCTCTTATGATTTTATTTTTTTGTCATCTATCTGTCTTAATACTATTTAAAAGACAATATTGCCTTACTCTAATTATGCACCATATAAAAATTACCCGAGTAGCTAATATGTAAATAAGTATTTCAGTAATGTAGAGCAAAAAGGGATTAGTCGCTCGAATTTATTTTAGCCGTAAATCGCAGGCATAAAAAAACCCGCAGCACGTACGGGTTTCTGTCTCTTCTCAGAGAATTAGGAGTCTGGCGATGTGCTACTCTCACATGGGGAAT
>NZ_BSOT01000002.1 GCF_030160655.1 Agaribacter marinus | reverse complement strand
ACTTGATGAGTTAACTCATTATCTAAGCGTTCTATCCGACTCATTCGCTCTGTAATCGTTTGGCTCGCTTCTTGTAAAACAATTTGTTGTGCTGAATGAGGCAAGACCAATTCAGTCAACCAGCGAAGGTGAGGGGCACTCCAATTATCCTTTGTTTTACAATTGATATTGTTACGCAGTAACATGGCTTTGAGTTGGTACTTGGCGTCTTTTAAATCCTTCATTGCCACTTCACGCGCCCGAGATAAGTCGCGTACGGCTTCATCTTCCGGCTCTGGTACATAAATCGGCGTGAGATCTTCAGACTTAAGCAGTTTGGCTAACATCATCGCATCACGCTTATCAGTTTTAATTCTATCCCCTGGTTTTTTAGGTATGAGTGAGGGGGCAACCACATAACAGCAGTGTCTTAGGCTAGTAAGTAAACGGTAAATCCAGTAACCACAAGGACCGGCTTCATACACAAAATGTAAGGTCGCCTCAGGGTATTTAGATTCAAACTGACGAACAAGCTTTTTAATCGCAATCTTACTTGTTGCTTGCCGCCCTAGATGAGTAGGTTTTGCTCCACGTTGGTCTTCAATGTAAGCCACTTCAACGAACTCTTTGTGAGTATCAAGGCCAATAAAAAGTATGTTATGTTTACTCATGCTGCTCTCCTTTTATTAGTTTGTTTAGCGCAACTATTATGGCTCAGGCTTTTAGTTAACCTACGAAAATTGGAGAGCAGCACCTTTAAAGGTGGCTCGTGGGGAGTCATTATGTCTATATGGCAAACCAAGCATGCCCAAACTCAGAGTAGTGAAACTGCTGTCTTTAGCACAGTTGGAACAGCTAAATACGCAACGTGTTTTGGCATATTTAGATAAGCTAAACAGGTGTGAAGATTCATTGAGCAAATCAGATCTTGATGAAGAAAACATTGAACAAGTTCATGGAATTATCTTTAAGGACAGTGAAGAGTGGCAAGCTCAGTATCGTCTAGTAAAATCAGTTTTAGAAAACCGACCAAACATTTGAGGTGTGCGTCACTTGCCATATAACAAAACAAATCAACTTCACCCTTGTCAGGGGCGGACGCCAACTCGCTGGCTCTTTTTGTATTTTAGCCAGCAAGCTGGCGCCGGTTATTTGAAACGTTATATCTACTAGGTGCAGTCTTGAAGGCCATATTCTCTCTTATACTATTATTGCTTAGCAATACTGCCTTTTCAGACGATGAGAGCGGAGTTTCAAATAATCGTCTAAACAAGTACTTCCATACTGACTTAGACTACGAAGCATTCTTCAATGAGCTTAAAGCAGGTTTATTGTCTGGGGATAAAGAAAAAGTTGCTTCATTAAACCTCTACCCTATTAGAGTTAATTATCCTGAAAAAAGTGTCTACTATGATACTGTGGAAGAGTTTATTGATAATTATGACAAAATTATTCGAACAGAAATGCTAAGCAGAGTTGAGAAGCAAGAATTTAGCTCATTGTTTTATAATTACAATGGAATGCATATTGGTTTTGGTGACATTTGGTTTAGTGGTATATGCGTCGATGGTGAATCTTGTGAAAGCCTATCAATAAACGTTTGGGCATATAGTGTTTTATCAATTGAAGAAAAGTAGGTATAACAAAACAAGTCAACTTCACTCCTGTCGGGGTCGGACACAAACTCGCCGGCTCTTTTTCGATTTTAGCCAGCAAGTTTGTGCCGGTTATTTGAGACGTTGAGACTGTAGAAAAACCCCAAATAAGCTCAAAAAAACATCACTTTCACTTCCCCCCGATCACACTTTGTGATCAAATAGGTATTACCAAACAGGCTCAGGAGGCCTTGGTTATGCCACGATTTATGCCCCTCAATTATCAACAACATTCGATGGTGGTGATTAATTATCTCGACCAACTTTAGGCCGGTACGTTAGAACACGCCATTCATTATTTGATTGAAGAGAAGTTGGATTTGTCGGTGTTTTATCCGAAGTATAAAAATGATGCCACGGGGCGCTTGGCTTATGATCCCGCAGCGCTATTAAAGATTGTGTTGTTTGCTTATTCCAAAGGGATAACGTCGAGTCGAGAAATTCAATGGTGCTGTGAAACCAATATCATTTTCAAAGCCTTGTCGTGTGATAGCGTGCCGCACTTTACGACGATAGCGGCATTTATCAGCGGACGTAAAGATGAGATTGCATCAGTGTTTGAGCAAATTTTATTGATATGCCAAACGCAAGGTTTGCTGGGCAATGAGTTGTTTGCGATTGACGGGTGTAAGATGTCATCGAATGCATCAAAGGAGTGGTCGGGGACGTTTAAGGAGTTAGAGGAGAAGCGGGATAAACTAAAGCGCCACATTCGCTATCAATTGGATTTGCACGAGCGCTTAGATAACACCGATACAGCAGAGGAAGCCAAGCAGCAACG
The DNA here is from genome assembly GCF_030160655.1 of Agaribacter marinus. Taxonomy (GTDB): domain Bacteria; phylum Pseudomonadota; class Gammaproteobacteria; order Enterobacterales; family Alteromonadaceae; genus Glaciecola; species Glaciecola marina. The sequence goes on along the minus strand of NZ_BSOT01000002.1, from coordinate 218,403 downwards.
CGTTCAACAAACCATCGATACCTTGAATAAAGCACACGATAAGGTTGATAAATTTCTCAATCACAAAGACGCTACGCCGCGGATGGGCACAGGCAAGCGCCCAAGGGAAGTGAAATCCAATATCACGGATAATGCGTCAGCGAAGATGACCACCAGTAAAGGTACGATACAGGGGTATAATGTGTCCTGCACGAAGTGTTACGGCGGTGGATAAAAAGCACCAAGTAATAGTAGATGCACAAGTGTTTGGCAGTGGTCAGGAGCAGCATACCTTGAAGCCCATCCTTGATACTATTCAATCTCGTTACAAACGCTTGGGCATAAGCGACGATATATTGGGCGAGCAAACCATTGTGACCGCAGACACGGGCTTTGCCAGTGAGAGCAATATGGCGTATCTGCATGAGCCCAATATCAACGCCTACATTCCCGATAATCAATTTAGGTCACGAGACCCGAAGTTCAACGAGCAGAAAGCCAAATACGGCAAGCGTCATCAAGACAAGAAAGTCCGCAAGAAAATGACAATCCCTGCCAGTGAGTTTCAGTTTGACCCGGTGAATAAGACATGTATTTGCCCAGCAGGTGAGCAAATAAGCTTTAGAGGGATAAGAGAAAACACCGAAGGTATTCAGACAGCGTACTTCGAAGGGAAATTGTTGCAATGCCGTAACTGTGAGAAGAAACACAAATGTATGCACAACCCCAAGTCAGCAGACCATCGCAAAGGGGCGGGTAGGCAGGTGTCGTTTCGGCTAGCGACGGACAGAGAGCCAACATATACGGATTGGATGACAAATTCATCGGGAATGAATTTGAACAACGTTAGCTGGCCCCGCAGGGGGGAGTCTCATGGATGAGACGAATAACCAACGGGTAGATAGCGACAGAGGCAAACAAATCTATAGCCATCGCATGAGTGTGGTGGAGCCGGTGTTTGGCAATATCGGCACAAACAAAAAGCTCAATCGCTTTAGCTTACGCGGCAAAGACAAGGTGCAAGGACAGTGGCACTTGTTCTGTTTGATACACAATATAGAAAAGCTACACCACTACGGACAGTTAGCGGCCTGAGCTAGGATAAGTCGATATTGAGTACCCATAAAAAACGCCCTTAGACACCACAATCTACAAGGCATAGCGCCGCATTTTTTAAAACGCACCCATAAAAATCCAAATCATTGCAAAATCGGTTTTATCGAGGCAAAGTAGTGCTCATTAAGAAAACACACTCGGTGGTAGGAAATGATGATTGGATATTGGGTTTTTCTACAGCCTCGTTATGTGTACCTAAAAAGTTTGCGATGAAGTATTTTAATGGTGATAGGGTTCGAATGATTCGGCATGCTGATTGGAAACAGGATGCTATAGCAACTATTGTCTCAACAAAGCCTCTTAAGCGAGCACTGCCAGATAATACCGATGATTGGGAATACTGGATTGAATTTGATTTTCCACAATATGATTTAACCGATGAAATGAATGATGATAGGGAACGTAGCTACGATTCCTGCACAGTTTTAGAGCGTTATCTTGAGCCTATTAAAGTAGATACAACATAACAAAAACATTAAGCACGTTCGCTGCCGCTCACTGGGACGCAAACTCGCTGGCTGCTTCGCATTATAGCCAACGATTTCGCGCCCCTTCTGTTAGAAGTCATGTTTCTTAATCGTTGCGTTTCATTGCAACCTTGTAAACTTTTCCTTTGTCTCGTTTTCATACTGAAATCACAGTAACTGTAATGATCTCGTTATTAACTTCGTAAACTAAGCGGTAACCTGCTTGTCTCAGTTTGATTTTGTAAAGTTCATTGGCACCTGATAATTTAGCACTTTGTATATGTGGGTTTTCTATAACTTCAGCTAATTTTTTCTTAAATTGGTTTTGAACTGTTGCACCAAGTTTTTTCCATTCTTTAAGAGCTGATTTTTTAAATTCAAGCTCATAAGTCATTTATGTCTACCTTGATACTTGCTTCATTTTTTCGGTTTTCTGCAATAGCTGATAACTCTAAATCTTCAACATGATCCATCAAAAATTCATAAGTCTCTGCGGGTACGCAATAAAACGCTGGCTCATTTCGGTTTAATACCGCAATAGGGTCACCATTAGCACTTAAGGCAACTTTCATAGGGTTGGCTTTTAATTCACTAATACTTGCGGCGGCTTCAGTTAGTATTCTAGTTGTCATGCGTTACTCGGTGCTTTAAAGTGGTCGTTTATTAAGTCTAATTATAGCGCCCGAAACATAACAAGGCAATGCAACGGACAAAAAAAGTTGGCTTCCCTCACTTCGTTCGTTATTGTAGCCAAACTGTTTTATTGCCGCTGATTGCGCGTTATACCCTTTGAAGGAAAAGGAAACATATTATGATTTCAATAGAGTTTTTACTCACGTCTTTGGTGGTAGTTCTAATTCCCGGAACTGGAGTTTTGTATACCGTTGCAACTGGCCTTTTCATAGGGAAGAGAGCTAGTATTTTTGCCGCAATCGGATGTACTCTGGGCATCGTTCCGGCTCTCTTGGCGAGTTCATTGGGTCTTGCTGCTCTTTTTCATACCAGCGCTCTCGCCTTTGTGGTTGTAAAGTATGTTGGCGCAGCGTATTTACTTTATCTAGCGTGGCAGATGTGGAGATCGTCCTCTCCACTTTCTGTAAAAGGTGAACAACCAAACTCAAGATTTACTGGTATCGTCATAAAAGGATTTCTACTAAACATTTTAAACCCCAAACTTTCAATATTCTTTTTAGCTTTCTTGCCTCAATTCATCCCTAGTTCAGTCGATAGCGCCTTAGTCAGTATGCTTACGCTTGGTGCAGTATTCATGCTAATGACGTTTGCTGTTTTTCTTGTGTATGGTTTTTTGTCAGGCAGTTTCAGCGAGTTAATCGTAAAGTCAGAGAGAGCAAGTATTGCTCTACAAAAACTTTTTGCCACTAGCTTTGCAGCACTTGGTCTCAAGTTGGCGTTTAGTGAACGGGTATAACAGACGCTTAAGTCGTTCGCCAAGAGCGGGCTCACTGGGACACAAAGTTAGTTGCCAAAAGGAAATTTGAATTTGAAGAGTATTATTCTAGGATTGTGTTTACTGAGCTTCGTAGCATTGGCAGATAGTCCACCAGAATGTAATAGTGATTATCCGCTCAATGCGGCTGAAAAAGGGATTGAAGGCTACGTTCTAATGAAGTTTTCTATCAGCAAAGAAGGAAAGCCTGTTGATATCGAAGTGATTAATGCTGAACCGGCGAATGTTTTTGACGAAGTTTCAATATGCAGTCTTTCTAAATGGGTATACAAACCCAAGTTAGTCGACGGAAAACCAGTTAAACAAGAGGGCTTAAAAGTTCAGTTGGATTGGACATTAGAATAAGATGAAAACTAACAACAAAATCAAACCCCGCTTCGCTCGCGTATAGTTGCCATTTATTTTAAAGGTTATTTGCCGTAGTGATATCGTAGTTGCGCAATCATTATAGAATCATCGGATGCTTTATAAACGAATCGGTGCTCATCGTTGATTCTTCTAGACCAATAGCCAGCTAACCCGTGCTTTAATGGTTCAGGTTTTCCAAGTCCTTCATAAGGGCATCTAGATATATCTTTAATTAGCGTATTTACTCTTTTTAGCATCTTTTTATCTGTACTTTGCCAGTACAAATAGTCGCTCCATGCGGTAGATGAAAAAATTAGCTTCATTCAATCAGTTCCTTTTCTGAGCCCTTTCCATCTTCTAATTCGGCAATGGAGCTCAATAATTTCCTAGCGTTCTCAGGTGAACGCAGCAAATAAGTTGTTTCTTCCATTGCTTGATAATCTTCTAGAGACATCATCACAACAGAGGGTTGAGTCTTTCTTGTAATAATGACGGGAGCATGATCATTACATACTTGCTCCATCGTTGTTGCAAGTTTAGCCCTTGCTGCGGTATAACTTATAGCGTCCATAATTGCTCTCTGGTACAGTTAGTTGTACATAGTATAACGACAAATAACAAAAACTTGAAGCGGACAAAAATAAAAAGCAATTTTCGCTGTTTAAGTGAGTATTATATGCCTAGGAGCGCTAATGTCAGTAATCGCTAATACACCTAAACCTCCATACTTTGCTGTTATTTTTACATCCACAAGAACTGAGGATGATAACGGTTATGGAAAAATGGCTGATAGAATGGTCGAGCTAGTCGAGCAACAACCTGGATTTTTAGGTTTAGAATCCGCAAGAGAAGATGTTGGTATAACGGTTTCTTACTGGGCAGATCTAGATTCAATTAAAAATTGGAAAGCGAACTCTGAACATTTAGATGCTCAAAAAGCTGGTCGCAAGTCTTGGTACGATTCTTTTAAGGTTCGAATTTCAAAAGTAGAACGAGATTACGGCATATAATAAATTGTTAGCTTTATTAGGTAGTTAGATATGGATGATATGTTTTTATTAATTTCTCTCGTTATTATTATTGCTATCGATTCCGTGTTTGGCCTTGGCATATCTAGTCGGTATAAAACAAAAACGGTCTTTGATATCGAGTTTTGACGAAACAGCATATAATGACCCTCGACGTGTTGCGCAAATTATAGGGTTTGGTGTCTTTCTGACAGGCTTTTTTACTGCTATTTCAGTCATAGCTTGGGGGATGGGTATGATTTCACTTACCCATGTCGGCATCGTCTTTTGCATTGCCGTTGCTGCGCCTTTGTTTACTAGTTTGTATACTCAGCTCGTTTGTACTTGTGAAAAAAGCTAACAAAAAAATTGAAGCGGACACTGCCAAGAGCGGGTAGCCCCGCTTAATTTGGTGTTGAGGCTGTAGAAAAAGTAGACTTCGAATTTAGATATTAAAAGTGCTCTAATTTTTGAGCTGTTTTCGCGTTGCTACGTGAATATCGGATAGGTTGAACCATTAAACAGCATAAATAATTGACGTAGAACACGATATTTTTATGACGTTTTAGTTTTTCTACAGCCTCGTTATGTTTCGGTTGATACTGATTGAAGGTTCAAGTGTTTGGTAAAGGGTATAAAGTCTTTGTCAGCAAATAGCAGTGGGATACGTTTATTTATGCAAAATGTTGCAATTATAACGTCAGCGGTTTTTCTTATAGTTATGCCACGCTTTCTTAACACTCGATAATTTTCAGCTGCATTTATCGCTATTTCTGGTGAAAGCATACTAAACTGAGGTAATACTTGTAGGTGTTCTTTCGCTGTTGCATAGTCTTTGTCAGAACGAAACCCTTGAAGTATCTCTAATAAGATTAAATCACCAATGGCCACACTATCATTACTCAAAGCTGTATCTAACAAATTAGTTTCTTGTGTCTCAACACCATTAAAGTAATCAATCCAAACACTAGTGTCTACCAATATCATTCACTAGTTCTCATATCATTAAGATCGCCTTCCCAATCTAACCTTCCTCTAAGAGAGCGAATCTTAGCTTGCTTTCTGAGTCTGATTAATGCTTTCAGGCCTTCTTCTACAGCTTCTTTTTTGGTTTGTAGACCAGTCGCACTAAGCGCGTCTGCCATTAATTTATCGTCGATGACAATGTTAGTTCTCATGTTGCACCTATGTGTAAAGAATGGTAAGTTTATACACATTATGACTCAGTTGAAAAAACATAACAATAGATTGAAGACGGATAAAAATAATAGAGCAAATTTTTACCGCTTAATCAGGTGTTGAGACTGTAGAATTAGTCGTTTTTGACTCCCTGAACTCGAATTTTAGGCGGCTAAAATCAGAGCGAGTGAATTATAGAAGATATAAAACACGCCAAGCAGCTAAAGCAGATATCATAGACTATATTGAACCGTTCTATAATCAAAAAGGGCGCCATGCTACGCTGGGCAATATATCGCCAGCGGAATATGAGCTAAACTATTTAAAAACAGCCTAACTGGGTGTCTAAGATCATTAGACCGTTACAGTCAGTGTGGTGTCGGGAAAAAGGACTCCATCCCGAACAAATTAACCTGTGGCGCCAAGCCTGCCCTCAATATCACTGAAGTTGAGAAGCATGCAATGACCATTTCTTAAACAGATCTGAGGTTAAGTAGTAAAGCCCTTATTTGTACACCCTTATTTCCAGTATAAATCAGTAATAAGGGCTATTTTTATGTAATGCCTAGTAACTTTTTATACTGCGCCTTTTTTTGGGCAATATGAGGGCCATTGGGTTTCAGTGCTTGTGCAGTGCATATGAGCTCATATGCTAAGTTAAGATCTACCTGTTCAAGCGATATTGCCGCTTCTTTCAGATGCGCAGCTGCTTCTATTTTTTTGCCATGGACTGCTTTTCTTTCATATGCATTAAATACGGACAACGCTTTTTTATCATCGACGTACTTTAACAAATTCCGTAATACCTTTAATTCAGTGGATGAACTCATTTTTATGGTATCTAAAGTTTTGTTGTACCTTTTGATTATCAGCTCTCTCGCGGCGTCGATATCAGGCAATAAATCATATTTAGCACACCACTTTTTAAACGTTGTATGGCGTTCACTAAATGCGCTAATAGCAATAGTTTCTGAACGTTTTGTCTCTGTAGGAGATATGTATCCATTTCTATTATTTTTAAATGCTGACTTGATGTTCCCTGCTCTCTTAGGCCGTCCGCGTAATAGCAACGAAATATATTCTTTTTGGCTTCTATACAATCTGTGCACTACAAAGAAATCTTCAGTTTTATTTTTGAAAAACGGTTCCCTTACTGCAGATGCATTTTTGTGATATTGCGGAAAATCCCATGTTCGGCCATCTGCCAAGTAGTATTTCTCATCTGGTACATAAACATTATGGATATCGACAGTACTTATTGGTAAGTGAGTAGCAAATAAGGTCTTCACTTGCCTTAGAGTGCGCCCTTTTAAATCCTCTTCATAAATGGAAGAGAAGGGTTTTTCGTTCGTTTTGCCCAACCAATTAAAAGAAAAGATATTTTTGCCAGGGTGACGTTTCAAAAAGTCTTTTACTGATATATCTTGATCTTTAGCGATCCAAAATTCATCGATATCCAAATACATTAAGTGGGTAAATTTGTTTTTCCGGGCACTTTCTAGCGCATCTGCATACACATGTTCCTGAGGGAAGCTCTTTCCATCAGCAAAATAAGTATCTGAGTCTATAAAATTAACGCTACTAAGCGTTTTAAGCTTATTTGCGATTTCCCATGTATTGTCAGTGGTATTGTTGATATGTATGTCTATTGAATCAAAGCCAACATTAAGATGATGAAATATCCATTCTGGTAAATAGGCCGCTTCATCTTTGGCAATAGCGACGAGTTTTACTCTCATTAATGAGTTGTCCTTAAGCTGTTGTTTTGCATAACGTTCGATTTGTAGAATTATACCTTAAGTTATATACAGATTGCAGGGCTGTTGAAAGTATTTCGGTAATTTTGAATAGTTAAAGATTTCGTGAATAAGTAAAAGATTCCGACTATAATCTCAGTATGGATAGCCCATACTGAATATCAAAAAAAAGGCATAAATGACAAAAGGTTATTGGATAGTAAGAGCAGATATTACCGATGCAGAAAAATACAAGGAATACGCTGCAAAGGCACCCTTGGCTGTAGCAAAATTTGGTGGGAAATTTATTGTTCGCGCAGACGAATCCATACTTGTAGAAGGAGCTACTCGGTCCCGTAATACCCTGATTGAGTTTCCATCGTATCAAGCCGCTATAGATTGCTGGGAGTCGTCAGCGTATCAAGATGCTAAAAAGTTAAGATTGAATGGTGGCGATTTGGATATCGTCATCATTAAAGGACTTACCTAAACAACGATAACCTTGCTAAATCGCAATGTTACGTTGTACATGATTTACGGAATTTGTATTTAGTGCAAGCCTTTTTAAAGACTTGCACTATAAACAGTATCTGTTTTCAAAGTGCTCTACATTGACTGAGCGCTGCGTTTCATATCGATATTTATGATTGGCTTTTTGTTAGTGCCTGATCAATATCAGCCAAAATGTCATCAATATGTTCAATACCGACCGAGATTCTTACCATGTCGTCACTCACGCCAGTACTTGCGAGTTCTTCAGAATTGAGTTGACGGTGAGTTGTACTTGCTGGGTGGCAAGCCAGTGATTTTGCATCGCCAATATTTACCAAACGTAGAATGAGTGCCAGCGCATCTATGAATTTAGCCCCAGCGACAGTACCACCCTTTATACCAAAACTAACGATACCAGCCGCTTTTCCTGCACAGATTTTGTTGCACACGTCGTTGTATTTGCTATCTGGCAGTGCTGCATAATTTACCCAACTGACTGCCGCATGTGATAGTAAATGACCCGCAACTTTTTCAGCGTTTTCGCAGTGCCTTTCCATTCTGAGTGCTAGTGTTTCAAGGCCTTGCATAATATTAAACGCACTTTGGGGTGACAATGCAGCGCCTGTATTGCGCAGTGGCACAACTCGACATCTGCCAATGTATGCAGCATCGCCAAGCGCTTCTGTATAAACGACACCGTGATATGACGGATCTGGCGTAGTCAGCATACTAAACCTGTCTGCGTTAGCCGTCCAATCGAAGTTACCTGAATCAACAATAATTCCGCCGACGGTAGTGCCATGCCCGCCGATATATTTGGTGAGTGAGTGGACAATTATGTCAGCTCCAAAATCAAATGCTCTGCATAAGATTGGTGTCGCTACAGTGTTGTCCACTATTAGAGGGACGCCCGCAGCATGTGCAATATCTGCCCATTTTTGAATGTCTACAATGTTACCAGCCGGGTTACCAATTGACTCACAGAAAACGGCGCGAGTATTACCATCAATGGCATTTGCTAATCCATCAAAATCATCAGAGCCAACAAATTTTGTTTCGATACCTTGTCTTGGAAAGGTATGAGCAAAAAGGTTGTATGTACCGCCATACAGCTGACTTACACTTACTATGTTTGTTCCTGCTTCTGCAATGGTCTCAATCGCATATCGGATAGCTGCCATACCAGAACCTACTGCTAATGCACCAATACCACCTTCTAATTCTGTAAGACGTTGCTCAAGGACGGCATTTGTCGGGTTCATTATTCGGCTATATATATTGCCCGCTACTTTTAGGTTAAATAAGTCGGCGCCATGTTGTGTATCGTCGAAAGTAAATGAGGTGGTTTGATAAATGGGTACTGCCGCTGCTTTTGTGGTTTCTTCACTTTTATAGCCTGCGTGAAGTGCAATTGTTTCTGGTTTCATGTCCTGATCCTTACGCTTGTATATGTTGTTTACAAAAATGATAGATGGAAATGGCTTAACTACTCTAAAGCAATCGGTATAATCTTCAACAAACCATCAATAACTTCGTTGTGAGTCATTTGTTTAAACCAGTCATGGCATTTGCGTTAGTTAGCGTGTTAACTGTTTTTGGCGCCATATTCGCCGAGAGTGCCGCGTGCGCGAAAGAAAATGCCACTAAGGCTGACAAGCGCATCAAAACAGAAATATCGCTCACTGTGGCTGTAGCTAGTAACTTTTTTGTTCCTTTACAACATTTGCTTGAATTGCCTTCAGCGCCCAAAGAACTAAATGTAAAGCTCGTTGTTGGTTCAAGTGGTTCACTTTATGCGCAGGCGATTCATGGCGCACCATTTGATATATTTCTTGCTGCGGATAAAGATAGGCCGCAAAGCTTAGCAAAGAAGCAGAGTAATCGAGCAGTCCCTTTTACCTATGCTTATGGGCGTTTAGTGATATACCCTGCGGAGCAAGGCATGCGTCTCGCCAAACTCAATGAGGCAAAACGGGTGGCTATTGCTAACCCTAAACTTGCGCCATACGGACAGTCTGCACATGCTTTTTTAGCTAAGCAAAATATAAGTGAGCCTAAGATAGTTTACGGTAACAATGTGTCCCATGCTTTTCAGTTTGCAGATACTGGTAATGTGGACTTTTCGATTACGGCGGAATCCTTGTTAATACATGCCTTTGCTATTTCGAAAAAGCAAAAATACCGTCGTTATCTATCACTGCCCGCCAACACTTATCCTCAGATTGAACAGCAAGGTATTATTTTGATAGGAAATAAGCGCGATGCTCACTTGTCAGCGGCAGAAGTCTTTGTCGACTTTCTGTTGTCCGGAGCTGCGCAGTCTAGATTGAGTACCTTAGGGTATGAACCCGTGAGCTCTTCAGTCCCAGGTAAATTGGGCTTGTTGAATTTTATGGTAGGGAACAAAAATTGACAGACTATTCTGCCATAGCATTAACGTTTACCTTAGCTAGTTTAACCGTTGTGATTCTGATTTTTGTTGGGTTGCCATTTGCATGGGCGTTAAGTCGCTATCAAGGAAGACTAAAACCTTATATTGAAGCACTTATTTCACTTCCACTTGTGCTACCACCCACGGTGTTGGGTTTCTATTTGTTAGTGGCATTCTCGCCAGATACTGCGCTAGGCACTTTTTGGATAATGCTGACAGGTGAGCAATTTGTATTTAGTTTTGCGGGTATTTTGGTCGGTTCAATCATATATTCCATGCCTTTTGTCATGCAGCCGTTAAATGCTGCATTTGAACAACATGCAAGTAATACATTTAGCGTTGCGACTACCTTGGGAATTAGCCGTATAAAGACGTTTTTTCTTATATTATTGCCACAGATTAAACCGTCTATCATCACTGCTATCACATTAGGTTTCGCGCATACCTTGGGAGAATTTGGTTTAATCCTAATGATTGGAGGGAATATTCCAGGAGAAACTCAAGTGGTTTCTATTGCCTTGTTTAACCACGTTGAAACGCTCAATTATGCAAGTGCACATGAACTTGCGGCCATATTGCTAGTTTCAAGTTTTGTAGTGCTCGTGTTGTTGTATCGTTTTAATCGACTCGCTAAGCCGTCTTTATCATCTCCCGCAGAAAAGCTACCTAGGCATACCAAAGGAGAGCATGAGTGAATAAAGTTTTACATCTTATGCTGAAAGTGAATGCGCATTCATTCGCAATAGATACTGAATTGGAGATAGATTTATCTCGTGGTCCAATTGGATTAATCGGTGTGTCAGCGTCGGGCAAATCGACTTTTTTGAAGTCTATTGCAGGCATTCAGTCATGTGAATCGCTAAGTGCATCATTTGCGGATTGGTCTTGGGAAGGCGGCGCCGGAGAGGCCAACCCCTGCACATATGTGTCAAACACGCATGGTTTATTTGAACATTTGTTAGTTAAAGATAATTTGCAACTCGTGGTGGACCACTCAACATTCTCAAACATAAAACCTATAGCATATGAACATATTGTGTCGCAGCTTAATTTAAGTGATTTGTTAATAAAATCTGTATCAAGTTTGTCGGGAGGAGAAACACAAAGAGTACTCATTGCGCGAGCACTGTTGTCAGGCAAACCGATATTACTCTTAGATGAAGTGTTTACAGCGATGGATTGGCGTACTCGCCAATATGTATTGCAATTGCTTCCTACATGGCAAACCGACTATGGCCGATGTTTTGTCATTGTCAGTCACGCCATTCATGATTTAGCGCAGTCATGTGCAAGTGCTTGCTTAGTAAAAAGTGGCGTGTTCAGCAAGCAATATGATATTAACTTAGCTTTGCAGCATTATTTTGAAGATAATGAAGAACATTTATTCTCAAATGTTGAGGTGCAATTTAGGCAAACGGATGACGTTTTTTGCGTACATGAATATGTGCTCTGTGGTTCGGAGCAATCAATATTTGTTAAAACAGCGCACCAATCTAAAATATGCGCTAAGCATATTGCTACCTTGCAAATCGATGCTGACAAAGTGAGTTTACGATATCCCTCTACTGTAAAATCTTCAATCTTAAACAGCTTGCAAGGTACTGTAGTTGCGCTTCAAGAACAAGCAGATAAGGCAACAGTCACTTTGGATGTCGACGGGCAGCTATTCTATTCGACCATATCAAAAAAATCACTGCATACTATGCAAATCGAATTGGGCAAGACCTTGGTTGCTGAGTTCAAAGCGTAAATTCGTATCGTTTGCCATCTGAACATATATCTACGTCGATATACGAATACCAGAATACCCATTCGTTGAGATAAACGCTCTAATTCGCTGAAATACCATATTTACTAGCTCAAGGTACAGTTATACCACGCTGTATGTTTCTCTATGATCGCCTAAATATTGGCAAATATCACAAGTATGCACATGAAATTACGTTTAGTGACAGTTAGTGAGAATGAGCAACAATTGCCAGAGTTTATTGAGAGAGCCTAATTATGCAAATGAACAAGGGATTGTTCCGGGAACAAGCAATACGTCATCAATCGGCAAAATTAGATGGTGAAGTGACTATTGCGCAGCCATTGCGAACAAATGTCCTATTAACTAGTTTGTTGCTTGTCGTCGTTGCGGTTTGTGTGTTTTTATTCACGGCTGACTTTAATCGAAAAGCAACCGTGCAGGGCTATTTAAAACCGAAAGCTGGATTAGCAAAAGTTATTAGCCCTAGACACGCAGTCATTAAAGAAATATTGGTTGAAAACGGTCAGCAAGTGAGCAAAGGTGATCCGTTAGCAGTATTGCAATCATCTACTGTATTGGCTGATGGGAACAACCTTTCGACGATACTCAGCGAATCGTTGAGCGCACAAATATCCGCATTGCGACAACGCAAAGCGGAGTACTTTTCGCAACAATCGATTCAGCATTCTTCGCTAGAAGAACAATTAAGCATTCATCATAAAGAAGCCACTGAAAATGACGCGTTGGCGAGGATACTCTCATCTCGGTTGGACATTCAAAACGCGCAGTTGGATCAGATGCTAACACTATCAAGTGAAGGTGCTGTAAGCCGCCGCGAACTGCAAGCGCAACAAGATAGCGTACTAGCAGTGAAGCAGCAGTTGTCAGGCGTGTTTACGCAACAACAACAGCTAAATTTGCGTATTAGCCAGATAGAAAATCAGTTTGCGCAGTTGCCGTCAGAAACGGCGCGTCAGGAAGCCCGGTTTGACGCTGAAGAAACAAGCCTTTTGCAGCAGAAAACAGAGGTCAATGCAAATAACCAAATATTAATTACTGCGCCCGTTGCTGGTCGAGTGACCAATTTTGCGCAGTCTGCTGGTGAAAATGTCAGCGCGCAAGCGGTGCTTTTAGCGATATTACCCGAAGGTACTCCGCTACAGGCTGTGTTACTAGTGCCAACAAGGGCTTTCGGTTTTGTGCAGGATGGACAACAAACTCGGATACGGTTTGACGCTTTTCCGTACCAACGTTTTGGTTTATTTGCTGGGCAAATAAGTCAGGCTGCGCGGCATATCGTCTTGCCTGGGGAAATGTCATTACCTGTCAATATTCAAGAGCCAGTTTACCCGGTTGAGGTGACGCTTTCTCAGCAAACGGTTCAAGCTTACGGGAACACAATGCACCTGCAATCAGGGATGCTTTTAAGCGCAGACATTGTACTTGAACAGCGTAGTTTACTGAGTTGGGTGCTAGAGCCGCTCATGAGCCTTAAGGGGACGCTGTAATACGTTTAGTTGACTAATCACTTATTACACTTAAAAGGAATTGAAATGAAACAAGCCGAAAATAAACAAATATCGACGATTGAAACAGTCTCAGCAATGAGTGAGCTGACGCACCTCGGTGATACGACCACGGTGTGCGGAGGCAGTAAATACATAGGTACAATTGACAATGGTATTTTTGAGTTACTTGGTAGTAGTCAAAATCGTTTCGCCGTTTGGCGTCAGTATCATCAAAAGCATGGTCAATGGCCGCAAGGCTTAAGTGAATTTGTGAGCATGAATGCTGATGGTTTAGCGCAAAAACATCCGTTTAATCAGCATTTTTTTACTCTGTTTAAGTAGACGGATATATAATGATTTATCAATCTGAAGCTGCAGAATGTGGCCTTGCTTGTATGGCGATGGTAGCGAATCACTTTGGGCACAAAGTTGATTTGACAACGCTTCGAAATAAATACAGCGTGTCGTTTAAAGGTGCAAATCTTCAACAATTGATGTCTTTGGCTGAACAGCTTGAATTTACTAGTCGTGCGTTGAAATTAGATTTAGATAATTTAAAAAACCTAAAAACGCCATGTATCTTGCATTGGGACATGAATCATTTTGTCGTACTTAAACGTGTAAAGCGAGCGAGCATCATCATTCTTGATCCGGCCATGGGTGAGCGCACAGTATCTATGGCCGAGGTTGACAAATCTTTTTCTGGAGTAGCGTTGGAATTGACGCCAAGTACCGAGTTTAAGAAAAAAGATGAGCGTGTCACGCTCGGTATTACGTCATTTTGGCACAAAATTGACGGGCTAATTCCTTCATTAAGTAAACTCTTTGTCTTGTCGCTTCTATTGCAGCTATTCGCAATTGCTGCGCCATATTATACCCAACTTGTCGTGGATGAAGTGTTAATCAGCCACGATAAATCATTGTTGGCAGTACTTGCGCTGGGGTTTGGTTTCTTGATGTTGGTACAAACGCTTACCCAAACCTTTAGATCGTGGGTCGTGCTGCATCTTAGTTCGGTGATGAGTGTTCAAATGTCTACTAACTTAATGCACCATGTCGTCAATTTGCCCCTTAGTTATTTTGACAAAAGGCACATGGGTGATGTGGTTTCGCGTTTCGGCTCTTTAGGCGCCATTCGTGACCTACTGACTAATAAACTCGTCGAGGGAGTGATTGATGGCTTAATGTCAATTGCGGTGCTCACCATGATGTTTTTGTATGACACAACATTGGCCTTTGTTGTTATTGCTGTCGTGGTATTGTATGCAATTTTGCGCTTCGTTCTATATAAGCCACTGCAACAGCTCACCGAAACCAGTATCATGGCATCAGCAAAAGAGCAAAGTAACTTCATGGAAACCGTGCGTGGTATGCAGAGCATAAAGTTGTTTGGACAACAAGCTCAGCGCCTAAACCTGTGGCAAAATCGGTACACCGAGGCAGTAAACCAAGAATATAAGCTCGGGCAATGGGGGATTTCTTATGAAACCATCAATGCACTTTTGTTTGGTGTGGAGAACATCCTGATTGTGTATTTAGCGGCCAGTGCCGTAATGGCCGGAGATATTAGTGTGGGTATGTTATTCGCTTTTATGGCTTACAAAAACCAATTTACCAGCAGAATGTCAGCACTAATCGGCAACTTGATAGATA
This sequence comes from Agaribacter marinus, assembly GCF_030160655.1. Taxonomy (GTDB): domain Bacteria; phylum Pseudomonadota; class Gammaproteobacteria; order Enterobacterales; family Alteromonadaceae; genus Glaciecola; species Glaciecola marina. The sequence continues at coordinate 203,269 of NZ_BSOT01000002.1, read as the reverse complement.
TCAAAATGACCGGATTGCATCTAGATCGAGTGGCAGATATCGCCTTGACAGAAAAAGAGAAAGACGGCGCTACTACACAGTTTAGAGAAATATCCGGTCAATTGAGTTTGAATAATCTACAATTTCGTTATGCAGACAACGAACCATTGTTGTTTGATGATCTTACCCTTGATATTAAAGCTGGCAGTCATATTGCTATTGTTGGCCCGTCTGGCACGGGGAAAACGACCTTAATGAAACTAATGCTAGGATTACTTTCGCCAGAAAGCGGAAAAGTCGAATCTGACAGTGTCCACATTGAACAGCTAGGTTTACGGCATTATCGCTCGCAAGTGGGCGCAGTTATGCAAGATGACCAATTGATGTCTGGTACGCTTGCAGAAAATATTAGTTTTTTTGACCCGCAAATGGACATGCAGCGCATAGCTGAATCAGCGCAATTAGCTGGTATTCATCAAGATATAGTTGCTATGAATATGGGCTACAATGCTTTAGTCGGCGATATGGGAAATGCCTTATCAGGTGGGCAAAAACAGCGCTTGTTGCTGGCTCGGGCGTTATACAGGAAACCGAAAATCCTGTTATTGGATGAAGCAACAAGCCATCTTGATTCAGCTTTAGAGCACTACGTGAACCAAGCAATGTTGCAACTCGATATGACTCGTATTGTAATCGCGCATAGAACCGAAACAATTTTGAATGCAGATACTATTTACCAATTAAATGAAGGTAAATTAACGGATATTACAGAGGAATATCGACAGATATTCATGCCAAAAGACGCAAGTTAAATGAAGGCGTTGGTAGACTGTTTTGACTTGTTCAACGCGAGCTACTGCCAACGGTTGGCGGCGTCTGTATCTTTTATATTTGCGTCTACCCAGCGCTCACCAGATTGTGTAAGCTCTTTTTTCCAAAAGGGCGCTTGGGTTTTTAGGTAATCCATTATAAATTGGGCTGCATCGAAGGCTTGTTCACGGTGTGGTGAGCTTGCGCCAACAAATACGATTTGTTCATTTACTTGCAAATCACCTACGCGATGAATCACGCTTACGTTGCCTAGTTGCCAGCGCTCTTTGGCTTGATTGACGATACCCTCAAGTGCACGTTCAGTCATACCTTCATAGTGCTCTATGTGCAAGCCTTTAACATTAAACCCTTGATTGAAATCTCTTACAAGGCCTGTAAACATTACCACTGCGCCATCTGAAGCGTTTTTTTCAATAAGGCGTTGATATTCTCTTCCTACATCAAAATCATGTTGTTGCACTGAGATCACGTTACCCTCCTGTCACAGGTGGGAACAACGCAATTTCATCGGTATTGCTTATGGGGGCTTGTTTACTGCAAAGGGTTTGATTAACCGCCACCAATAGGTCTTTGCGTTGTAACGCTTCCTGCCAATCCGAGTGTTGACTCACCAAATGCTCTATTAACCATGTAACATCTGCGTTGGATGGAATATGTATCTCCATTTCAGCGCATTTAAGTTGTTCTCTAAGGGATGCAAAAAACTTTATACAAGCCATTATTTAGCATCACTTTCATTTGGATGGGTCCAATCACCAGTTTTTCCACCCGTTTTACTCAATACACGAATACCTTCCATACGCATGGCTGGGTCTGACGCTTTGCACATATCAAATAAAGTGAGTAAGGCTACATTTACTGCCGTGAGCGCTTCCATTTCAACCCCGGTTTTGCCTGACAACTTGCACATTGATGTGACGCGTAAACGAGAATTCTCAGGTTCGATATCAATCCCTACGTCTACTTTTGAGAGCATGAGTGGGTGGCAAAGGGGAATAAGGTTACTGCACTGTTTCGCAGCCATAATGCCAGCAATTTTAGCCGTCGTAATAACATCCCCTTTTTTATTTTGGTGATGAATAATTTCGTCAAGTGTTGCGGCGTTCACGTAAATAAAGCCTTCTGCGGTGGCAATACGCGTTGTTGCCATCTTAGCCTCGACATCGACCATATTAGCATTGCCTTGGGTATCTACATGTGTGAGTTTACTCAATGTTGGCCTCGTGATAGCAAATGGCCAACAAAGTTACATGGTTTGTTGGTGCTATTTAGTTGGGGAGAAATGAGCGCCCAACCGGTTTTACAAGCGCCGGTAGAGCCGGGCAAGCAAAATATCGCGGTGTAATTCGATAGACCCGCAAGCGCGCGAGATTGGATGGTTGATGTCCCAATTTCATCGTAACTCTTCGCTCTGAATAATTCGCCAAAACCGTCGACTGTTTTGTCAAATAATGGGCTGATTGCTTCAGGTGTAGAGTCTCTAAACGTAAAACCGGTGCCCCCTGTCGTAACGATCGCTGTAATGCGCTCGTCGGCAATCCACTGTGAAATAATTGCACGCATTTGATAAATATCGTCTTTTACTATGGTTTTAGCCGCAATCTTATGGCCGTCATTTTCTATTGCTTCAACGAGATATCTGCCACTGGTGTCAGTATCTTCGTTGCGGGTGTCTGAAACGGTAAGTACCGCAATGTTCAAAGAAGCTTGTTCGCTCACTTTTTGTCCTCTTTAAGCCGTTTAATTCTGTGCCTGGCGCCGTGCTACTTGATAGTCACTTGGTTGGTTAATATTAATCCAATCGCCGCAACTATTGTCTAGTTTTTTTGCCTCAATTGCGTTGTAAAGCATACGTAGTGAAGGCCCTTTAGCATTTTTCGGTGGTAATATTGTGTTTAACCAGTTCAGGGCATTTTCAGTGTCATAAATAAACACAGGTAAATACAAATTCCCATAGTAGCAACTGGTTTTATGTGTTTGTCCATATTCTATTAGTTGCTGTAGTGCTGATGATGGCATGAAAGGCGTATCTACTGCGCTTACTAATAACGGTGTGGTACTCATATCTTTTTCAAGCCATGATAATGCTGCGTGAATACCGCTTGTAGGGCCCTTGTCAGTGTGAATGTCAGGAATGCAATTTGTTAATGTATTGTGGTTTATGAGTACATCCTCACAAGCACATGACAACAATAAGCGTTTGGTATGCTCAATAAACGACAAGCCATTAATATCTAATAATGCCTTGTCTTCACCCATACGACTGGATTTACCGCCAGCAAGAATCAGCCCCTTCATTTAACCGCCGAGCATCGCTAAGTGCGTCGTTGCGCCAGTGAATCGTTCATGAAGCTCATGCGATAGCTTTTTTATGCCCATTGCATTTTGCAATACTCGCGTAGTCGCTTCAATATCTCCGGAAATAAGAGATTGGCGGAGTGAAATCCCTTGTTCAGCAAACAGGCATAGATGCAATTTACCGAGTGCCGAAACGCGTAAGCGATTACAAGTGTTACAAAAATCTTTGGCGTAAGGCATGATAAGCCCGATACTGCCAGCATAATCGGGATGTTTATAGACTTTAGCTGGGCCAGCAAGCGCGTCTCTTGGCTCTTCTATCCAGCCACGAGAAAACAATTGTGTTTGAATGAACGCGCCAGACAAGTGATTTTTTTCAAAATATTCAGCGTTGTCACCCGTTTCCATTAATTCGATAAAGCGAATCGATATCGGGCGCGATTTTATATATTTGAAGAAAGCGTCGAGTTGTTGAGGCGTGTAGTCTTTTAGTAATACGGCATTTAGTTTTACTTCTTGAAGTCCTAGCGCAGTGGCTTTATCAATGCCGTCTAAAATACTGGTGAGTTGTTTAGAACCTGTAATACTCTCAAAGGCTCTAGGGTCGATACTATCTACGCTAACATTCAGGTGTGTTAAGCCAGCATCTCGCCATGTTTGAATATCACGTTCGAGCTTGTAGCCATTGGTGGTAAGCGCAACTCGTTCAATGCCTGGCGTGTGTGCACAAAATTCAATAATGTCAGGTAGGTCTTTACGTAAACTCGGTTCTCCACCGGTTATTCTGATTTTTTTAGTGCCTAATTCGGCAAATGCGCTCACGAGTGTTTTGATTTCTAACATTGAAAGGAAGTCGCGGGAAGAACCACATTGATAGCCATCAGGTAAACAGTAGTCACACCTAAAGTTGCATACATCGGTGATTGATAAGCGTAAATATTCAAATTTACGACCAAAGTTATCCGTTAACATTAATTCTCCGCAGTTTATCCCATGTTATTCATACATCAGCAATACTCGCACTGATAACACTCACGCGGGTTTTCTCTCTTACGTGAGCGACCCATCGTTGGGATTACTTAGGACAACAAGCCCTACACATTGCATCTTAATGAAAATGAGTGTTAATACAACACTACAAATATTAAGGTTGTTATGCAGATTTTACCACAAACTGCATAGGTCAACACGTCTTAGATAAACCGTAACTCATTAGTTTGGAAGTTTTCCAAATTAGGGAACGTATTTGCAATTTCTTCCTCACTTAAACCAAACCAACGGCCTAGAGGGGACGCAAATTGTTCGATTGAAACACTGGGAATAAGCCTACCGTTACCCGCGTCTTTATCATGCTCAAAGGCGGGCGGCGGGATGTCACCTAAAATCTGTTGACCAATGACTGCATCACCGACTACAAAGTGGTGCCCCCCCCAGCCATGGTCTGTGCCGTCACCATTTACGGTAAGTGTGCGTCCAAAGTCAGATGCCGTGAAAAGTGTTACATCTGAACCTAACCCCAACGACTGCATAGACCGGTAAAATGCGTCGATACTTTCGTCAACTTGTTCAAGCAATTTAGGTAAGTTTGAGGCTTGATCAGAATGCGTATCAAAATTACCAATGCCTACGAAAAACACTTGCCGATTCACATTTAGATTGTTGCGCATTGAAATACTTTCGGCAATGACTCGTAGCTGCTGTCCCAGGGGAGAGGCAGGAAAGCTTGTAGTTAATGGCTCAGATTCATTTTTTGAACGATTGTACTTTTCATTTGCCGCCAATGAATTTTGCATCAAATTGATGACATCTTGTGTGATTAAATGGCTTGTCTCATTAATTTCACCTGAAAAGTGCGCACGAAGTTGTTGGTACAATCGTTGGTCGAAGGTATCTTCGGAGTTTTCGAATCGTTTAAGTAATTGAATACTCGCGGCTCCATCAGTACTGATTTGGTATGGTCTCGCAAGTGTTCCGGTCAGGAATAAAGCATCTGAGCTACTGCTGATTGTACTAAAATCAACGCTTTGCGCAGGGTTTTGCGCAATGGCAGCATCGGCAAATAGACCACCCCACCCAAATTGAGCACCCTCGGGAGCATTTGCTTGCCACACGGACTGCTGATCATTGTGAGAAAATAAGCGCGGCGGCAGTAATACACTGTTTTCCTCAAAGCTCTTACGATCAGTCGGTCTTATTAATGGCCCTACATTACCAATTATCGCGGCATTGCCCTCGTCAAACAGTTTTTTAATCCTGCTCAACTCTGGCGGCAAGGCAAATTCTCTAGCGCCAAATGTACTTTGATTTAAAGGAAACAAGGGCAGTAAGTTTTCTCGCTCTCTATTTGCCCCTTGAGGACTTAGTAAACTTTCTCTAATTGCTGCATAGGCTTGCCAGTTTTCTTCATCATAGGGCAGAACTACTTCGTGATTGTCTAAGCCGCCAAACAAGAAGACACATACGAGCGCTTTGTAATCGTCATTCTCTTGAGCAGAGGCACTAAACGATGTTAGTGTGCTAGTGACGGTGCTTAAACTTGCCAGAGATAGCGCACTAGCGCTAGTTGCTTTTAGGAATTTACGTCGGTCGAGTTTTTTCATTTTATACTTTCCTAAATATGCTGCTAGCGTTGAACGACAAAATCTGTCGATGTTAGCACCATCACAATCGCCAAAAATACTCTGAGCTGTGGCCCGTCATTTTCAAGAGGAATAAGGGAAATGGTGTCAGAAATATGTTGTTTTGTTGCGAGCGACATTCGGTCGTATGTGAGCAATAAATCCAATCTATCTAGTAACGCGTCTATATCGTTTGCAAGGTCTAGTTCATCATCATAATTTGCAACAAAACTATTTAAGGCATTGCGTGCGTCTATCGCTATTGATTCATCATCAAATGCTTGTTGGAGTGCGTTGACCTCGTCTTCAGTTAAATCGGCGTGTCCGCCGCTGACAAACCATGCCATGAAATTGGTGAATCCGGGAATGGTCGACGCATTCATGATTTGTAATTCTGGCACTGTAAGCGCTTGTTCTCCAGACACACTATTGGGCGCAATATAGCCCGGGCGATAAAAATTGAAGACAGAGCGAGGTCTGATAGGGTGCTGTCCTAATGCCCCTGAACCACTCGTGTACCAAAGCGGCATAGTAAATTCTGGCGTCACGTTTTCTACGTCAAAAGCCCGTGCCCAATTGGCAAATCGAATAACGGGTTCGCGAATTTTTCCGAACACATTTACAGGTGTTTCAGGGAGTGCTTCGTTCCTGGCATCTGGATCAAATAAGATAGCAGCGATTGTCGCTTTGAGGTCGCCTTTGCGTTTGTCACCAATTTGCCGGCCATCGGGTAGGGTAAATTCGCCGATTTCAAAAGCGGTGGCGACACGTTCGATATATTGTGGCGACGGATGACTAGTTGTAAATCGCTGAATGAGTTGGCGACTTACAAAGGGGGCAACGCTTGCCTGTGACATTATATGGTCAAGCGCAATGTTTATGCTTTCGCGTGCACCAGTGTTTGCTGGGATGGTGAGTCCTAGAAAGGATTTTTCGAGTGTAGAATGATTTTCAGGGTATATTGCCAATGCCCTTGCATACAATTGCGTGCGCTGGGTAAAAAAGTCATCTCGTCTGTCCGCACTGGCAAAGTCTAGGTGCAGGCCTGTAAACACTTTAGCCAAGCCAGTAATATCCTCATTTGTGTACAACTCAATGACTTCATTTTGTGCATTAGTCGCCAAGCGACCGTCCATTTCCAATGCTAATAAGCCAATAGTAAATAGCTGCAATAGTTCTCTAGCGTAATTTTCATCGGGTACTCGCCCGGTAGTAGGATCACCTTTTTCATTACCTAAATAGGTTAAATAATTTGCCATTGCTGGGGAGAAGGTAATGGCTTCCAATAGGTCACGATAATTGCCAAAGGCATGTTCATTGAGAATATCTAAGTAGAGGCCAACTGCTTCCGGCACATCATGCAAAACGTCGCCACCATTACTCGAAACAACCAATAATTGAGAAAGTGCAAATACCATCCGCTGTCGTAATTGGTCTTCCCCATTTATCGCACTTGTCCAAAACGTGAACGTCGTCGTCGCAGACGAATAACGATTTTGCTCGTTGTTGGGGGCAGCGCTTTTGTAATCTGCAATTCTAGAGAGATGAGTGTCTATTGGTAATTCAAATTGAGCGAGTAACCATGCAGACGCGGAGCTTTCAGTCAGTTTAATAATATTGTCGTATTTTGGACCAAATGTGGCTTGGGTTAAGAAGCGAGCTGTCTGTGCTTGGTTGGCAAATGTGCTATCTACTTCTAACTCGGGCGAAGGTTCAGGCATTGGTACCGGTGCCGGGTTTGAAGGTGAAGGATTGGCAGGTAAGGGAGTATCGCTATTTCCGCCGCCACAGGATACGACGTTCAATGACAGGCAAAATACCACGGCACCAAAATATGCCTTTTTGCTTTGTATACAAGTAAATATCACGTCAAGTTATTTCCCAAGTTAGTCAAATTAGCAATCTGCACCTTCGTTTTTCCTATTGTTTACATGGAATGACACATAGAACAACGTCGGAGCAATATTCGAGCCAAAATACAAGATTTGCCTGTGATGATTAGTAGACCGCTTTCTTGTCACAATTTATACACTAAACGGTCATTTTTCTGAAAAAAATCTTTAAATAATCATTCATTTAAACGTAATCGAAAATTCACGGGGTTTCTCTAATGTTTGCGCCGTTTATACGAAACACACATTCTCAGGGAAACAACATGTACAATAAAAAAACATATTTAGCAATATTGGTAGCGGCGACATTTTCGCACCAAGTATATGCTGAAGCGGCAGACGCAAGCGAAGCAAATGTAGAGCAAATCTCTATCGTTGGTAAAAGTACTGCATTCGCAAACAGTGTTGCTGATGAGGCAATGGTCAATCAACAGTCAAATATTTCTAGCGTACTTGCTGTGATAGACAATTTGCCAGGCGTGCTCATCAACGAAGGTGATACTTTTGGTGCTGATGATTGGTCTACCTCAATTTCTATTCGTGGTTTTCAGGTAGATTTAAGCCAACAACAAATCGGCATTACTATCGACGGTATCGCCAATGGAAACTCAAATTACGGCGGTGGTGCAAAAGCTAATCGTTACATTGATACAGAGAACTTAGGGACTGTTGAAGTCTCACAAGGTACTGCTGATATTTCTTCTCGCTCAAATGAAGCACTCGGCGGTACACTCGATTTCAGTACTTACGATCCGACAGACACTGAACAAGTCGTGACTAGTGTAAGCCTAGGTGATTTTGGTGCACAAAAATACTTTGTGCGTTACGAGACAGGAGAAATCTTTAAAGATACGTATGCATGGGTAAGTGTTTCATCACGTGAAAGCAGCGATTGGATGGACGGCGTTGCTGAAAACCAAGGCGACCATATGGCCGCTAAAGTTGTTTCAATAACAAACAATGGTCAAATCAGTGCTTATTTGGCCTATGATGACGTACACGAGGACAACTACCAGCGTATTTACGGCTTAGAACAATATGCACAAAATCCAGAATGGGACCAGTTAACAAGCGATTGGAGCGGCATTCCCTATGTGGACCAAGCTTATCGTCGTGGTTGGTCAACCTTGCGTGAAAACTTATTTGGTTATTTGCAAGGGGAGTGGGATTTTGCCGCAGTTAGTGTTAAAGCAAATGTGTACTTTCACCAAAACGAAGGCCGTGGGGACTGGGTACCGCCGTATCTTGTTGATGTGACTGACAATGGCACTGAAGGACATTCTGAGCTAATTGGTGGCAATACGGCATTGGGCGGTGCAGCACTTGGTCAAATTTACTTTGTGGATGGCAGCGGCAGTACCTTATCGCCAATTGCCGGTTGTGAAAGTTCGCTGACTTTTCCATATGGCGGAGGTGGTGCACAATTTGATCCCGCTTGTCACGTAGACAACGCAATTCCAGTAGGCTCGTACAGACATACGCATTATCAAAAAGACCGTTACGGCTTTAACGCTGATTTCATTTGGGATACGCAAATTGGCGATTTCAATAATACCTTACGCGGGGGTATTTGGTATGAGGACTATAATCGTGAGGAGTATCGTGATTGGCACAAGATCATCGATTCAAAAACGTCATTCCGCTTTGATCACCGACCTTATTGGATTCAGTATGACCGAGAATTCCCAGTAGAAACCTTGATGTACTATCTACAAAATGACATCGACTTAGAGTTTGCTACAGTATCTTTGGGTGTTAAGAAGTTTAATGTAGATGTGAGTAAAAATGACAACTTTAATGCTGTAAACGACTTGGATGTTTCTTCTGATTCTGATGCTTTGCTTTCATTTGGTGTGGTTGCGCCTGTCAGTGATAGTGTTGAACTTTTTGCTGGCTATCAAGAAAACTTTGCTGCTATAAAAGACGCCGTTCTAGAGCGCGATGATGCTGATGTTAGCATCGTAGAGCCTGAGACTGCAGAAAACATGGATTTCGGCTTACGTTACACAGGCGATAGCTTAAATGCGAGCATTACATACTATTCTATTGAATTTGACAATCGTATTCGCTTTGTCAGTAATGAAACGGTTGACGGCATCGACTTCTTAGAATCGGCTGCCGGCGGATATATTAACGACGGCGGTGTTGAATCTTCAGGAATCGAAGCGTCGCTTAAGTACCAGATGACAGATAACTGGTCGTTTTATACCTCCTTTACCTCCAACGATTCAGAATACACAGATGCAGATATTGCAGGAAACACTGTGCTTGGCTCTGCTGAAGAGTTATTTGTATTTAGTTTTGATTGGGCAAAAGATGACTACTTTGCTGGCTTAAGCACAAAGCACGTGGGCGACCGCTTCTTAAACCAAGAAAACACGGTTGAAGTCGATGGTTACACCATTAGCGATTTATACATTGGTACAAACGTCGCGTTAAGCGGCGGTGTTGAGAATATAGACGTCAGGCTAACAGTGAATAACCTGTTTGATGCTAACTACCTAGGCACAGTTGCGTCGAATGCTGCATGGTTAGGCGCACCAAGAACTGCGGTTATCAATGTTCAAGTGACATTTTAACCGTCTACAATAATAACCCTCGCTGAGGCGAGGGTTTTGGTGTCTATATGAAACATATATTGTCGATTTTTGTCATTGTTACATGCTTTGCTAGTAAGGGCGTTTTAGCTAATACTGCTTCGGTAAACAAGGCTTTTCAGGCGCCAAAGCTCATTTTAATTACGATTGATGGATTGCGCACACAAGAAGTATTTAATGGCATCGATGAGCGCCTTTATCAACATGAAAAGTATGTCAGTAAAAAAGCGCAATTGGCGAACACGTACTGGCATGAAGACTCAAAAAAACGTCAGCAAAAATTACTTCCATTTATTGCAACAACTATCGTTAATGATGGTGTTCTGCTAGGTAGCTCCTTAGAGGGAGAGCGAATTACTGTCGCGAACAACATGAATTTTTCTTATCCAGGATATCATGAAATTTTTACTGGTAAACTGGATGCTAGCATTACAAGTAATGCAAAAATAGTAGCTAAGTATCCGTCATTTCTTGAAGTGCTGGCCGACAAATACCCCAAAGAATTTAAGCCAGCAGCATTTGCGAGCTGGGATGTATTTCCTTATATATTGAGACGTGGTTTGCACGACGTCTATATTAACGCAGGGTTTGAACCCTATGAAGTGGCGGATGCAAACACCGCTATTCCACTTGTTGAACGCAATAGGCTTAGCTTATTAAATCGCCTGCAAGTGGATACGCCTAGCCCTTGGGCGACAGTGCGGCTAGATGCGTTTACCCATGCATACGCGATGCATCATTTGAAATCCCATAAGCCAAGAGTAATGAGCATTAGTTATGGGGATACTGATGATTTTGCGCATGACGGTAAATATGATGAGTACATATTAGCAAGTACTCGTACAGACCGATTTATAAAAGAAGTTTGGGATTACCTACAATCTGATACGTTTTATGCTAATAAAACAAATCTCATTATTACGACGGACCATGGTCGTGGTGTTTCACCGGATGACTGGCAACATCATGCATCGGTAGTTGCTGTTAAGGGGTATATGAAAGCACTAGGACATTTTGAACACGGTATTGTTGGATCTGAAAACGTATGGATTGCGGCAATTGGCCCAAATATTCGAAAACCGCTATCAAGTGAATTTTCAGCCAGTACAATCCAAATCACACCAACTATTTACAGTCTTTTAGATAAATGTGAGCTTGCAGCAAAACAAGACCACAAAGCCATTGACATCATTAAGGAAAACCCATGCGAATGAGATTGTCGAACGCATTTTTTTATACACGTTTAATTTTCCTGATAGGGTGTTTAGCTAGTGCTTATACATTTGCGGAAGAGCGGACGTTGATTGCTTTTGGTAGCTGTTCACATCAAGATAAGCCGTTAAATATACTGAGTACGATTGCTCGAGAAAAGCCAGATGCTATGCTTTTTTTAGGCGATAATGTTTACGGTGATACCGATGATTTTGATGTGCTAGTGAAAAAATATGAAACACTAGGTAACAATCCAAATTTTAAAACGCTCAAACGTGGAACGCGTATTCACGCAATATGGGATGATCATGATTTTGGATTAAATGACGGCGGTAAAGCGTTTGAATTTAAGGCGCAGGCTAAAGTCGCTTTTCTAGATTTTTGGCAAGTACCAAAAAATGATCTTAGATACAAGCAAGACGATGGTATTTATCACAGTCAATGGTTGCGCAATGATAATGGGCGGACCGTGCATATTATCTTTCCAGATTTACGTTGGAATCGAGACGATATTCAAAGCGTCGGTCGGCTAGATTACATGGCCAAACGTAAACCTAAAAATATGGGACCCTATAGTCACGACGAAACTAAGCAAAAGACGATGCTAGGACGCCAACAATGGACCTGGTTAGAAGCAGAGTTGGCGAAACCCGCAGACATAAAAATATTGGCGTCTAGTTTACAGGTATTGTCTGATCATACGGGTTGGGAGGCGTGGAAAAATTTTCCCTATGACTTCGAACGACTAAGCAAAAATATTCAACAAAACAAGCTGGACAACATGTTGTTGATAAGTGGTGATACGCATTGGGCCGAAATATCGAAGCAAACGCTCACTAATGGTCAAACGCTGTGGGAAGTAACTTCATCAGGTTTAAGTGAGGAGTGGAAAGCCATTAGCCCGAACAAACATAGAGCCAGCGAGGCTTATTACAAGAATAATTATGGCTTAATTGACGTGCGTTGGGGGCACGACAAGGCTGATGTTCTTTTTGGCTTTAAAGATATAAATGGTGAATACGTATCAAAGAAAGCGTTAAACCTTAAGCTGGACGCACACTAACTTTTGTTTGATCTAAACTACAGTGGAGAGCCTAAGGTCGCCACTGTAGTTATTCGAATGTATGGTATTAAACTATGGTGTGTAGACACCCGACAAGGTAGCTGTGGCTAGAATATTGTCTTTATAGCGTTCATTGAACTGGCTTCTGGTAAAGTTTGGTTCCCCCTCAATCGTTGGCATCATGTCATCTAAGGCGTAGATAGTCGTTTTGTAGGTATGTTTACTGGGTGGGCACGGGCCAGTATATCCCACTTCGTCACGCCAATTAAGACCTTCGATGGCACCTTCAATTAACGCTAAATCTATATTCTCATCTAACATAGTGATGTTACTTGGTATGTTGAATAAAGCCCAATGCTTACAAGCGTTAGCGCCACTGCCACAAGGACTAACTTCATCATCCATTATTAATGCAAAAGTAGCGGTTTCATCGGGAAAGTCAGTCCATGCAAAGTTAGGCGATGCATTATTTCCACCTTGTTCTGTACAAGCATGTAGAATTGGAATTTCATCCCCTTCTTCAAAGTTCACCGACTCCAATACCATCATTGTTGGTTCTGGTTCTGGTTCTGGTTCTGGTTCTGGTTCTGGTTCTGGTTCTGGGGTAGGTGTTGGTGCTGGACTCGGTGGTGGCTCGGGTATTAAGGTATTGTTGTCACTTGAGTCATTGCAAGCACTCAGTGATAAACAAAGAAAGATAGTAAGTACCAAAGAGCATTTCATATTTTAGATTCCTTTTTGATGAGTAGGTAAGGCACAATTTTATTGAACGTTGTGCGAGGCAATACACTAAAGAAATCGCCCAAATGAGAGCCACTTAAATGTTCTTAAATATTCTTAAATTGTTGATTTTTAAATGATAAGTTATCTTTAGATATCAGTTGAGGCATTTAATCGTTGTTGCGTGTCTTTGTATATGGTTTCAACACTTAGCAACTTGTATGTAGTAAAAAGAAAGTCTGCTTCGGCGAAGGCTGCTTTAGATGCAGCAACATTGTTATTTTCGAAATGTAAGTTAGCAAGATGCAAATGTGTGCGGGTTCTGCCAATTGGACAATAGACGTCTCCGTAGTGCTTCAGTGCTGACGTGAATGATGCGCTAGCCTTTACGTACTGACTTTGCGACGTATAAATTAGGCCTTTTAAGTCAGCAATGTAGGCTTGATAAAGCCAGTCGCTATGCGCGTCTGCGACCTTATTGGCTTTCTCTAAAGTAGCTAACGACTGAGAGTATGCATTCTGATGATAGTCGATTAAGCTGAGCCAGTAGTACATCCTGCCTTTTTCAATAGCATATCTACCCGTAGCTAGCGGTAAACTTTCTTGCAGACTTTCTTTTGCTGCGTGAGGTTGACCAATATAAGCTAGTGTTTCAGCGTATTTCCGCCTAGCGATTAAGTTGTGTGGTTCTACCGCAATTACGCTATTAAAAAAACTATTTGCTTCTTTGTATTGTTGTTGTTCATATGCATTGAATGCGCGTGAGATAAGTTCGCTGCGGAAGTCAGATTCATACGTTTTATCAATGTCTGCAGAGTCTTTTGTGCCAGTATGAGTACTAACGACATTTGCAAACTGCAATAATAACTTATCTATGTTTGTATCAAAAATAACACCCCTTTTTGTAGCACTTTTAGCGTGGATAACGAAGTTCAATCGATACTCTTCTACATTGCCAGAAAGGTTTGCCTCTACCACCATGGCAGCATCGGTCACCTTAAATATGTTTGGGACCAGCTTGTTTTGTTGGGGGTTGTTGATTTGCCCTATTAATTCAAGGACTATCTCTGTGCTTCGCACTATCTGTTGGCTGTTTTCCTTGAGTATTGCGATTACTTGATCCATGGCACCTAAGCGCACCCATTGATGATCTTGGCTTTGAATATTGCTTGAAAAAGGCAGCACTATTATTGAGCCATCTAGCGACATTTGAGCGTTGGAGCTGTCTGGCAGCGTAGTGGCATCTGAGGTCATTCCAATTTTATCAGTGTGGATGGCTGCAAGGCTGATTGTACCAATGAGCAACAAGGCGACAATCGGTATTCTGCTATTTATTTCGCGGGTAAATTTTTTCGTAATACCATGTGGTGGCAAAAATTTATGTTGGTGTAAGGTGACTTGATCAATCCACGCGTACCCTTTACGGGGATAATTTTTGATAATTTCTGGTTGCTTGAAAAGTAACCGTAATTCTCTAATCGATTGAAACAACACTTGTTCATCTACGGTAACGTCATCCCAGATAGCATCCAATAACAGTTGCTTACTTATTAACTGTTTAGGCGACCTTAAAAAAATGAGCAGTAATTCAAAGGTGCGCGCCCTAACAGGTGTTGTCTCACCGTCTTTTTCAATAGTGCGTCGTTGGGGATCAATAATGTAGCCAGCACTTGAAAAAAATTCAGACATAACCGTCCTCGGCAAATAGTGAGCGTAGATATTTAGAGCATAGCAATTATAAATATCAGAAATCGCCAGTGCAAACAAAAGCGTTGAGTCGAATAACAGACTGGCTTTACTATACAACTGTGGCCAATACTACTTGACCACTGCATAAAGCACTACTTGTATGTCTCCCTAGAGCAACTCAGATTTATATGTCGGACTAAAACTGCAGCCGTTTAAAATATTCACTTGCGGTGTTCGTCAAACTAGTTGTCGCTAAATATCATCTGATATTGCATTTAATATGGCGATCATCGATGCATGGATGACGTCGGTGTTTTCTCCGACACCACAAAAACGCTGCCCTTCAATACTGACTTGCACATAAGCAATTGCTTTAGCATTTTCGTCTTGTCCAAGGGTATGCTCTGTGTAGTCGACTAAGATGATACTTTTCTTGTAGTAATGGCAAAGCCCATGCACAAACGCAGATAAAATACCGTTACCTTTGCCCGATATCGTAATATCTTTAGCGCCGCTTCGAGGCGTGAACGCTACGGTTAATTCTTCTTGATTATTACGCCGAGAGATATCGTAACGAGATATTTTTTTGTTTGTCTCCAAATACACGCGAGTAAATAGCTCGATAATTTGGATGGGACTAATTTCGCTGGCAAAGGTTTCAGATAGGTGTTGCACATGTTGACTAAAATCAATTTGCAACCAACGTGGTAATTTTAGTTGGTAGTGCTGGTCAAGAATGTACGCCACCCCTCCTTTACCCGATTGGCTATTGATACGAATAACTTGCTGGTAATCCCGTCCTAAATCCTTTGGGTCAATCGGCAAATAGGCAACGTTCCAGTGGGCATTTGGGTCGTCCTTACGTTTGCTATCATCGACACTTAAGCACTTGTTAATAGCATCTTGGTGGCTACCTGAAAAGGCAGCAAAGACTAACTCTCCTACATAGGGATGGCGAGGGTGCACGGCGAGCTGAGTACATTGCTCCACGACATTGATAATCTTGTCTGTGTTGCTAAGGTTTAACTTGGGATCGATACCTTGGCTATATAGATTCATCGCCATGGTCACGATGTCCATATTGCCTGTACGTTCACCATTCCCTAGCAAGGTACCTTCGATGCGATCAGCGCCCGCCATCACGCCTAACTCCGCCGCCGCGACTCCACATCCTCGGTCATTGTGAGTATGCAAACTAACTATGATGCGATCTCTACGTGCAATTTGTTCGCAAATCGTTTCCACTTGGTCGGCATAAATATTCGGGGTGCTCATTTCAACCGTTGCTGGCAAATTGATAATTACGGGCAATTGAGTGACTAAGACTTGTTTAGCGTGTGCTTCTGTTTGCCAAATCGCCGTCACAGCATCAATCACTTCTATAGCGTACGACATTTCAGTGCCAGTAAAACTCTCTGGCGAATATTGAAATTGCCACTGCGTTTTGGGTTGCTTGGCTGCATATGAGTTTAACCAGTGGGCGCCTTGAGTTGCGATTTTCTTTATTTCTTGTTTAGACTTCTTAAATACTTGCTCTCGTTGCGCAAGCGAGGTGGAATTATACAAATGCACAATGGCTTTTTTTACGCCTTTTAAGGATTCAAAAGTACGCGCAATTAATGTCTCTCTGGCTTGCACCAACACTTGAATAGTAACGTCGTCAGGAATCAAAGACTGCTCTATTAATTGGCGAACAAAATTAAAATCAGGGGCAGAAGCAGAAGGAAACCCCACTTCTATTTCTTTAAAACCAATATCCACTAATAATTTGAACATAATGAGTTTTTGCTCAATATTCATAGGTTCCATTAAGGCTTGATTGCCGTCTCGTAAATCGACACTACACCATAGAGGAGCATGCTCAATAAGCTTGTCAGGCCATTGACGGTTCACCTTTTTAAGCGGAGGGAATGCGCGGTATTTTTTGTGATTAAATGCACTAGTGGCGTTTGGTTGATTACTCATCACTCTTTACTTGAACCTTAACGAAGTTATTGGCGCTATTATTAATAAAGTCAATGAGTGTTAATCAGTTATATTTGTGCTTAATTCAACAAATCATGAATTATATCTCTAATATATGTAATTTTTAGGGCTATAATGACTATTAAAGTCATATTCTATAAAACACACATGAAGTTAGATGACACTGACAAAGCCATTTTGCGGCATATGCAAAACAATGGGCGTATTACTAACTTAGAGCTCGCAGAGTTAGTTAACTTGTCCCCCACACCCTGTGCTCGCCGGGTAAAAAGACTAGAAGAGTCCGGCATCATTGATAAAACTGTTACTATTTTAAAACCGCAAATGCTTGGTTTAAATTTAATCGCCATGGTGGGGATTTCAATGGATCGTCACACCCACGACCGCTTTATTACCTTCGAAAATGCGGTTAAAAACATGCCTGAGGTACTCGAATGTATGGTGGTAACTGGGCAGACGGCCGATTTTTTATTGAAAGTTATTGTGAGAGACATGCAGCACTATGAAACGTTTCTCTTGAACAAATTAACGAAATTAGAAGGTGTGGTAGGCGTGCATTCTAGTTTCGTATTACGGGATGTTATCTGCAGAACGGCCTTGGATGTATAGTTCATATGAAACAAGCCTAAATAATACTACTTAGACTCCCATACCAATTTCATATCACCCGCATCAATACCATGTATGTTGATCAAACTACGTAATCCCTCAGTTTCGGTTTCCGTGAAAAAGATTTGTAGTAGCCCTGTCTCTTTTGTTTTAAATATTTGAGGGTGTCGAGGTAATTTTTGAATGTCGAATGCCGGTATTTTTAGTCTGCCCGAACGCGTCAAAACACTTTTTTGTATATCCGTTATACCATCCAGCACATTTGTCACAACATAGCTATACCAAGTATTCCCCTCAACATTAATCGGAATCAAGTCGCCAAACTGTTTCAAGTAATCCCCAATGGTTTCGCGTACTCTTTCGTTCACAATAACGTTTCCAGCGACCAAGTATCCTATATCAGCGATTTTTAAAGGTTTGCCTTTATATTTTTTTTGATTGTGCGTTGCACTCCCTAAAATTAAGTTAGGAGGTTCTTTCGACATAGTTTCGCTGTAATTTTTCATATCAGCAAACCGATCTTGATAAAGGTCAATTTCATTTTTAGCTACAAATGTCATGTAGCCATTACCACCGCCTCTAAGTTCAAAAACTCTCATCGAACAATCCAACTAAAAAATGCCATTTGCAATCTCATCCGCCATATCAAGCAACTCATCTCCAATCGATTCTTCTATATCTGTTCCGTCGTCTTGCGATACATAGTTGGCTAACAACAGACGCCTATCAACTTCCATGTAATATTCACTTGTATGCATTGGACGATGTTTCTCTTTCGCTAAATTGACTCCATTGCGAAAATCGTTAATGCCGATACCGGCCGAAAACATGACTTTGCGTGATGTTTGTGCGCGCGCGTCTTTTGCTGCCACAATATGATGTGTGTCTTCGTCACGACCTTTTTTTACATCTAAATTGTGTTTTTTAGCTTGGCTTTGCATATTCCGCCAAAGCTTACTCGAATGACTAATGTCTCTCACTGCTTCTAAGTGAAGCGCTAGCGCAGATTTTGATTTAGCTTTACCGTGAGAATACAAACGTTTTGAACGTTGTTTGTGAAGAAGAGAATTAAACAGTTCATATGGGTTATCGTATCCAAGGTCACTTGATACTCGCTGAACTAATAAAGCCTTGAATGTAGGATCGATAAATTCCTCATACTCTATTTCAGTATAGCTACTGCTATTTTGCGTTTTTGCCACTTTTGTATTCCTTCCGCTTTAGCAAGACAAATGGTTTTTTGCCTATTCAGAGTAGACTACAAAAGCCAGTCGTTCAACGCCGTCCAATGTTTGAAAAGCCTACTGTTATATATGTGGTGTTCATATTCTCCGTATGCGCTAAGCCAATGATTCGCCGCTTCTTACATCGCCCGATAGTAGCAATGGATGAGAGATTTCCTAACTTCTTCGGATAAGGTCCTATCTTTCCATGTGAAGTTATTGTGATATTGGCGCCACAGGTTTGGCTATTGTCAAGACACTTTCGCCTTCTTTTATTGCTGGGCCCATCAGTCCATATAAGCCAAAACCATCCGATGGCGCTTTAACAATTTCAAGTGTATTGCCAAAGTAGTCTTTTAATACACCTAAGGTTTCTCCTTCTTTGACAACCCTGCCGCCAACCTGTTTAGGAAACCATAAACCGGCATGTTTTACTGGTACAGATTGTGTGCTATCAAAGTACGTAATTGTTGTATTTGGTGTTTCTACCTTTTTACTGCTTATACCTACCAATGATAAAGCATTTGAAAGCCCAAATTTCATGGCATTTACGTGTTCTTGCACTTTAGAGCCGTTCTCACCAATTTCAACTAAAATGGTTGGGATTTGACTGGCTACACCTTGTCGATTAAGTGAACGGCGGCGATCTACTTGTTCTTTTGATTTCATTTTATATGTAACGACGTTCGGAAAATTGAACCCTTTCGCTACTGACAACGCTAATTCGTAATTACTTGCTAAAGGTCCACCATATACACCAATGAAGGGTGATAACCACTCAGCACCGTCGCCGCTATGCAAATCAATTAAAAAGTCTGCGTTTGCGACTATGTTTTGTGAAATAGCCCAAGCAACCCTTTCGGTTTGTGTGCCGTCTGCTCTTCCAGGAAAACTCCGATTCAGGTTCTTCCGGTCATATGGGTTGACATAAATAGACCGGTCTTCGAACGCAGATACATGAGCAACTCTCACTGCGATGACGGTGCCGCTCATCGATGCAGGATCTAGCGTTTTAATCCACTCTTCCATTGCCAATATTGATGTATATTCGTAGCCATGTACCCCTGCAACTGTTGCAATTATAGGCCCTTTTTGGCTACCGTGAATAACGGAAATGGGAATAATGGTCGCAGGGTCTTTCTCACCTTTTGGTACTTCAATATTTATATCCAAGTGGCTATTGGGAGCAATAGAATACCCTCCGATGTTGATAGTGGTATTTTCATCAGCAATACACAAAGTGGAAAGTAGAAAGCCGAATACTGCTAACCAAATTTTCATTTTACGTTTACCTTATTAGTGTGCGTCAAGTATGACTGAAAATTTATGTTGTAATGATATAACAATACAATGAACCTTAAGTAATAACAATTACTTAAGATAAAGTGATATTTAGTGATAGTTAAGGTGATGAATGATATGGGCGTTCAAGTTGAAATTATCTTTTGAGCAGCGCTATAAGTTTATGTATTCCTGTCGCAAACTTCTCGATACTCATACCCGCAAAACCAATGCGTATATGTTCATCAGATGAATCCATAGGATTCACAATAAACTGCTGTTGGTGCTGAATACATATATTGTGAAGTAATGCTTTTTCAGCTAGCGCTTTTGCTGATGTAATATTACCGCTTTTTCGTTTCAATTTAAGCCACAATGCCATGCCACCGTCAGGCACTACAAATTCAAAGCAATTTAGTTCTCGTAAAAGCTCAACTGCATGGTCACGTTTTTGTAGATTTTGCCTTGTTGTGCGGCGCAGATGACGCTCAAAACCGCCAGAGGACATCCACTTGGCGAGCGACGCCTGCATAAGCACATTGCTTTTATGACTAATCATTAAGCGATATTCTGCAATGGCTGTTGCTAATCGTTTATTTACTGCCATTACGCCAATACGAGCGCCTGGAAACATAATTTTTGAAAAGCTAGATAGGTAAATTACGAGTTGTGCTGGGTCGTCTGCAGCCAATGGCGCAAGGGGTTGGCAGCGATAGTGAAATTCGTGATCGTAGTCGTCTTCGACAATCGGAATTTTATACTTTGTAGCAAGTTGATATATTGCTTGTCGATGTTTAATCGGTAGCGTTACCGTGGTTGGATACTGGTGCAACGGGGTCAAGTATATTAGCTTGATGTTGCCAAATCGAATCTGAGCCTCTAAGGTCAGTGGGCACATACCGTTCTTGTCTAAGCGAATACCGACAAGATCGGCACCCGCGCTTTTAAATGCTGCAATTGCGGGTGGATATCCCAATGCCTCTACAGCCACTTGATCGCCTGCTTGTAAAAATAATTGAGCGATAATGTATAACGCTTCTTGGGAGCCGTTAGTCACTACAACGTCCCGATTTAAGATCGAACGTGTTTGGCGTAAATACTCTTTTAGCTGATGCACTAGCTCAGGGCTGCCAGCACTATCTCCATATGTATATTGGCTTAGATCAGGGCGTGTTAACACGTCTGACATTGCGCGTTTGTACTCATGAAATGGAAACTGGCTGATATCTGGCAAGCCGCCTGAAAAATTGTAAGCGTATTCACTAGCTGACTTTTCGGGCAATGCAGTGCCTTGTCTTACAAATTTGTACTCAATGGCTACTGCTTGGATATTTTTTGAATCCGCGATTGTAGAATGTTCTATCGGTAAATTTTCTACCACGCGGTAACCTACGCGTTCCAGCCCAATTAACCAACCTTCAGCGACAAGCTCGCCCAAGGCTTTCATTACCGTATGCCTATTCAATCGCGTGTCAGTACTGATGGACTTAACCGAAGGCAATTTGTCATTTGGCAACAATTGTCCTGTCTTGATGGCGTGACGAATACAATTTGCCAACTGCAAATACTTCGCTTGACTACTATCTATCTTACTGAAATCTAATAATTTCATTTTCGATTATTTCAAATATATTTTTAGGTCTAATTAAAAAATTAAAATTGGTTGATTTAATTAGACCAGAAATAAGCGATGCTAGCAAAGCATAAATATACAAGTTATTAGCCTTAGGAGAAATAAACATGAACGACAACTCCATGTTTGATCAAAACATCATATTAGAAGATGATTATGTCGCGCTTTCGCCCATGGAACAAAGGCATGTTGATGCTTTACATGAGGCTGGCAAATACAGTGAGATTTGGCGTTGGACAACATCTCAGTATTGCTATACCCATGATTCAACATCTGCGTGGGTGTCAGAATGTATTGAAAAACGAATGAATAAATCCCAGTATCCCTTTGTTATTTATGACAAAGTAAGCAAGGCAATAGTAGGATCTTCCAGTTATTTAAACATCAGCGCCAAACATAAAGTGATTGAAATTGGTTATACTTTCTTAACGCCAAGCGCACAAAAAAGTTTTGTTAACCGCCGATGTAAATTCTTACTACTGTCTTACGCCTTTGATGTACTAAACGTAAATAGAGTCGCCTTTCAAACATCAGAAAAGAATACTTGTTCTCGAAAAGCAATACTAGGATTGGGCGCAGTATTTGAAGGCATTAACCGCCATTGCCGCGTCTTAGAAAATGGCGACTTAAGAAGCTCGGCTGTTTATAGTGTGATAAGTGATGAATGGGATGACGTAAAACAAAACCTAAAGTCTAAATTGACAAGGCCAACCTTAGGTAAAGACGATGTGTATCATAACCAAAATGTTCTGAAGGCGCATTGATATGCATGTATCAAAGCCATTTAAGATGGCCGATTTGAATCAGCAGTTAGATTTTATAGATAAACACAGTTTTGGCGTGCTCACGTCATGCGCAACAAATAGTCCAAATATAGAGGGCGAAAATTTATTACAAGCGACACATCTACCGTTTTTGTTGGATAAATATCAAGGAAGTAAAGGGACGTTGTATACTCACATCGCGAAAGCGAATTCACATGTAAAAATGTTGGATAAGCAAGATGCCTTAATAATCTTTAATGGGCCGCACGGTTATATTTCGCCAACTTGGTACTTGTCTCAACCTGCTGTTCCGACTTGGAATTATGCCGCGGTTCATGTGTATGGAAAGGTCGAGCTGCTAAGCGCGGCATCTACACTTGATGTTATTAATCGAACGATAGCGAAATACGAACCGGGTTTGAATGACGATAAAGCGACTATTCCAGACGCGTATAAACAAAAATTGCTGGGCGCAATTGTAGGTTTAAAAATCACGATTTCATCTATCGAAGGTCAGCAAAAGTTAAGTCAAAACAGGAATAGGGATGAGCAGTTAGCACTTGTGTCTACCTTAGAGAATTCACGCAATTTGGAAGACGTAGCACTTGCAAAACATATGAAGGAGGCTTTGTGCCTGTAGAGTGAAATACTTTTCTTTCTGGCGGGTATATTGGCGTTCAAACGCGCCTTGAAGCAATTGAATGTATTCAATATAGTGGATAAAGAAAATCTCTGCCTTTCCAAAAATACATAAGGTCGCCACATGAACGTAACGGATATTAAGGCATTTGTTCCAAGCAAAGATTACGAAATATCTAAATCATTTTATTCTGACATTGGTTTTGAAGCAGAATATGTCACGGATGATTTAACCCTGTTTAAAAACGGTGATGTCATGTTTTTTCTTCAACGCTTTTACAATGAAGAATTTGCAAATAATTTTATGCTACAAATCTGTGTTGCAGATATTGAAGAGGCGTTTCATTTGTGTTCACGCGCCAAACACAAAACTAAAATAACCACAGTGCAGCAAGAGCCTTGGGGAAAAGTTTTTTATCTATGGGGGCCTGCGGGTGAGTTGTTGCATGTGTCAGAGTTGAACTGTTACTAAGGTGAAAAACAAATATGTAGGAACAGTTGATGCATAAGTCTTATCGTTTGGGTTTATTCATTGTCGCAATAGCTCTATTCGCCATGATTTATGCTGTTAATCACAAAGAGCATGACGCCAAACCAGCACCCGTCAAGTTATTACAAACAACAGAGCAAGTAGATGCAAAAGAAAGCCAGTACCTACCTGAAACGGCACATACACGTTCTGGGAATACAAATGAACAGTCGGCAAAATCAACGGATCCTCAATCTAGTACCATTGAAATATATAAAGTCGCTAAACTAGCTTTTTCTTGCAGAAATATACCGGCGAATGAAAATGAACTGGCAGACTGGATTGATAGTGCAAATCAAAACAACGAGTTATCTACAACAATTGAGAGTGTTACTTCAAGATACGAAAACTGTGTAAATGTCGACAGAAATACAATTTACGTAGACCTATTGTTAGAAGCGTCAAAGAAAGGCTCTGATGATGCAATTGACATACTTTGGTTTCTGAACAATAAGGACTTGATTCAAGGATTGGGTTTAGGGAGTTTGTCGCGTGATGAGCTGGTAGAGCAACTAACAAATTTTACAGTTGAAAAATATGAAATAACGGAAAAAACAGCGCTTTTAGGTGGTGAAAAATCGATACTGAGACTCATACAGGGTTATCGCCAGTTCGACCCCGCAACGCAGGGGCAAAGCTTTGAAAAGTCATTAGCATATACCTATTTGTTACTAGAAACCACAAGCGACGATGATAACTACCGGAGGGCAGATTGGTTTAAAGCGTCGTTACAAAAACGCATGACCTTAGATGAAATTAGTCATGCAACGGTGCTTGCGGACGAATTATTGTTAAAATATCAAAAAGACTATTAGGCATTTGCTATGTGTACAAGCATTAAAATCTTTGTCCGTGTTTTGGCGCTACTTTCCTCATAACCCTGCTGTAATGCAGCATTTATCAATCGTTACTGATGGCAGCACCAAAAAAGCCTGGAGATTTACCAAAGGTAATTACGATTTAAATGGCGAGAACAATAAGAAAGCCTTGTTCATGGAATGTGAATTATCAAACGACGAAGCTAGCCGAGACATAGATGAGCTAAGAAGTTATTGGGGCTTTTGTACCCTAAAATAGGTTAGAGTTAAGGGAGAATAGATAAGACCAACACTGCATTCAAGTGCTAAGTAAATGGAAAGTTTGCATGATAAATGCTTTGTATCGAATGTGGTTTTTAGCCATACTTCTTTTCCATGGCTTCCACGTCTTTGGCAATCAAAACCGTCAATACATCGATCTGAATGTCTGCAAGTTTATTGATATAGAGGCATGCCTTACTGGTTTTATGTTTGCCCAGCGCTGGTAATAAGTCAGGCGCAAGTTCCATTCCCGCTTTTAAATACAAACTAAGGTTTTGTTTTCTAGGTGAAAAACCATGCCTGAGAAAGGTTTCTTCTTTGCCCACTTTGGTTATATAGCTATATTCGCCAAACCCCACAATACTAGGCCCCCACATAACGGGTTTAAGTCCCGTAATTTGTTTGTAAAGGTCTAGCAAGACAAATGCGTCAGCTTTACGCACAGGGTGCGCAACAGCATCAATAAAAGCCTCTACATTGCTATTTGTGGCGCGTGTCTTCAGTCCTACCATGCTCATGGTCTCTGACAATATATATCTACTGAACAATATACAACAAATAGATGCGTGCGGCACTTTTGCCTCTGCCAATACTGATGTAAGTGCATTTTGCCGATTCAATGAGAACGCATACAACCAATAAAGGTTATAAACCAACACAAGAGCGATTAAATAAGATCATTAGACGTTTTTAGTGTGGTAACCACTGCGTTCGTATTCTATATTTTTTGCTTCTTTCTCTAATATATAGTTGAGGCAAGTAAAGATAAATCGATAAAACCGCAACCTTGACTATAAAGCATATGCGCTTCAATAAAACTCAATATTTTTCTCATCATGCTTACCAACTAATTTGTTTGATGCAGCAATACTTGCCGAGACGCTATTGGATTTTTTTGTGGCTCTACCAGGTTTCGCTTTTGATTCATTTTCTAAATTAACTCATGGCTGTACTAACGAGTCGATGTTTGGCACCAAATGCATGCGAGTCTAAGCGTCTGATTTAGTATTGCTACGCGCTTTGCTTGCTAGTTTAAGAGATTACCTGTCCCTACTGGAAACCCGTATTGAAATAGCGAAGCTTTTTGACGTTAGATTAATATAACACCTTCAAAATACTTCATCGTTATCTTCTTAGTCAGTTTTTAAACTCGCCGCTCTAAATATCGCATAAATAACGTGACACTATGGTTGTAAGCGCTCGAATTAGCGTTTATTCTTCCGTCCATGAATTAAATCATTTTTTCAGGTGCTTATTCTAAGGCCTGATAACTATTAGGAAAGAGTAATGGCGGCGTTTGGTACAGTATTTATGCCTGAAATGGCAATAACCAAATTTGAAAATGGTGAATGGACTAGCACAAAAAATGTGCCTTCCGATAGCATTCCCATGCACCCCGGCGCACATGTCTTGCACTATTCAAGTACTTGTTTTGAAGGTTTGAAAGCGTTCAGACACAAAGACGGTGGAATTTACCTTTTTCGTATGGATCAAAACGTCAAACGTTTCCAGCAAAGTAGCGAACTTTTAAAGTTACCAGCATTCGACGCAAAGCAAGTTGAAGAAATGATCGTCAATATTGTACGCCAATACGCAGATGAAGTACCTGCGCCGCCGGGATCTATGTATGTAAGACCGACGCACATTGGGACTGAAGCTTCTATTGGTAAAGCGGCTGCCCCCTCGTCAAGTTCTTTGTTGTATGTTCTGTTATCGCCGGTTGGTGATTATTTTGCAGGTGGTGCAAAACCACTACGTGTGTTGTTGGATGAAACCGGCATGCGCTGTGCGCCGCACATGGGTATGATAAAAAGTGGTGGGAACTACGCAAGTGCACTAGGGCCTATTCTGTCAGCAAAGGACGATGTACAGGCTGATCAAATCCTATTTTGCCCAAATGGTGACGTACAGGAAACTGGCGCGGCAAATTTTATTCTTATTGACGGCAATGAAGTTATTACTAAAGGACTTGATACTAGTTTTTTACACGGCGTAACTCGCGACTCGATACTTACCATTGCCTCAGATATGGGTATGACAGTGAGTGAAAGAGATATTACTGTCGACGAATTATTGGAACGTGCTGCTAAACCTAATGTAGAAGCCGCCTTGTCTGGCACCGCTGCTGTATTAACCCCAGTAGGTACATTCATTTACAACAATAAAGAATATACGGTAGGAAGCGGTGAAGCAGGTGCGACAACAACGAAGCTAAGACACGCACTCAATGATATCCAATGGGGTAATGCAGAAGATAAGCATGGTTGGTTGGTTCAAGTCTAACTAAGTGCTTAAACAGGCATTAGTGGTACTGCAAGTGGAATCATCCAAGTAGTTGTTTCGTTTGAGCTGTCGTTCACGTCATTTAGGTGCGTTGTCTATTATTCTAAGCACATAGTAGGTTATTGCTGCGCAAACTATACCTAATACAATCCCGATGAATCCAATCTTGAGACTAATGATTGTGAAAAAACCAAGCATTTGCAACCACATCAAGTATTTTCCTACTTTGTAGTAATTACTTGATGTGTCTTGGCTGCCCAGAAACAAAAATAGCGAAGATGCCAAGCCTAAAAGGGCTATGTATCTAAATTCTGAGTATTCTGTATAAATCAGCAGTATAAGGCTCAAAGTAAGGACTGAGATACTTATTGCATGTCGTTCAAGTTTTCTATTCAACGTAATCTCCTATAGAAGAACCCCAAAAAATAAAATTTTCATTTATTTCGTCAAACACTACAACTTTACGGTGAAACAGCTCTCATTTATCTGGTTTTAGATTTTTATAGTGTTGAAGTACAATACCTAGTAAGGGATTTTTGCTATTGTTGCTGCTAAATTATTAAATACGCTTAAATGTTGACTATTAACTTCCGAACTAAATTTCTCCCAGAGCGCGCGTTGCAAAGTGCAAAACGAAATAGCGATGTTTCTATTGAATCTCTTGAGCGTGCTTATGAAAGTGATCGTGGCCGCATTTTAAATTCTGTAGCTATTCGTCGTTTACAGCAAAAAACGCAAGTGTTTCCGCTTGAGCGCAATGCTGCCGTGCGTAGCCGCCTTACTCACTCGCTGGAAGTGATGCAAGTCGGACGTTACATCACGCGCAAAGTGTTTGCTGAATTGCCGTTAACATTACAACATCAATATGGATTAGATGGCTTAGCGCGCATTTTTGAAACGGTTGTTGAAATGTCTTGTTTGTTGCATGACGTCGGCAATCCGCCATATGGTCACTTTGGTGAAGATACAATTGTCAGCTGGTTTACACAGCATTTAGATGAGCTAATTGCCGAGTCAGGCAGTCATTTGAGTGCGGCGCAAAAGCAAGATTTAGTTAGTTTTGAAGGCAATGCCCAAGCTATTCGGATTGTACATAGCTTACAATCGCTAAACTTAACTTATACGCAAATCGCCGGCATCTTGAAGTATACTCGATGTGCTTCTGAGCCAAAGCCCGAAGCTAATTATCTCCAGAAAAAGCCTGGTTACTATTTATCAGAAAAACCCTTAGTGCAAGATATTCAACAGGCCTTAAACATCGATGTCGGATGCCGACATCCGGTGTCTTATATTATGGAAGCGGCGGACGATATTGCATATTGTATTGCTGATTTAGAAGATGCCGTTGAAAAAGGCATCATGTCTATTGATACCTTGTCATCTAAATTGTTATTGCGCTACAAAGATATTACTGAAGATTTTGGCATTAACGATGTGTCTTCGCTAAAGCGGATGGAATCAATTGTTACCCGAGCGCTTAAAAAAGCGAATGAAAACAAAATTGTTACCAATAGCGAATACTTTGTCACCTTGCGTGTAAATTCTCAGCATACGATGGTTGAGCACGCGGCGAAGCGCTTTATTGACAACATCGAAGATTGTTATCACGGTCGTTTTAACGCTGCGCTCTTGGAAGACAAATCTATGGCGCATGCTATATCTGCTGCGTTTAAAGCAGTTGCATTTGAGTATGCTTTTAGCCACCACGAAGTCGAACAAAGTGAGCTACAGGGATATCAGATTATTACTGGCCTATTAAACAAGTATGGAAAAATACTTCGTCTCAGCCAGCGCCAGTTTGCATCTTTGTTTGAAGGAAAGTGCGCATTTTCGCTTGAAAAACGACTCTTAAATAAGGTCGCAAATAAACACGTTAATGCATATAAGGCGGCTGTTGAAGTATCGCCAGAAGATGAATTTTATTATCGTTGTCGGATGCTACAAGATAACGTGAGTGGCATGACAGACCACTTTGCTTACGACGACTACTGCGCATTATACGTTAGCATGTGACCGAATGAATCAATCTTTTGAGTGCCAATAAAAACGGCAGGTACTTAATCTGACTGTTGGCTTTTATGCCATAAAGACTAAGCGCTGCCGGGTAGGAAAAGTAAATCTCTAAAGTGCTTCGTAGCGCCTTTCCACTTTACTCATGAGCGATTCATCATCAAATTCGAACTCAACTTCACGATACACAATGATCTTGCCGTCAACGCTTGATGAACTGTCGATGACAACCTTAGATGGTTTGTTGTACCAACTGCTATTGCGTTTTCGTTTGCCACTTAAAATGATGTCACCTTTAACATGACTGCCGTTTTGCACATAAATATTGCCATTTACCGTTTCAATGTTCTTATCAACGGTTGTGCCGCTAAGCTCAATTGAGCCATTTACCGTTTCTATTTTTCCTTTTACTTTACTATTGTTGCCAACTTTTATTTTGCCGTTAATTGTTTCAATGTTTTGACCAACGCTGGCGTTGTCATCAATAACGACTTTTCCGTTCACGCCTTCTATATTCCTGGCAATTGAAGCGCCTTCACCTATTCTGATTGTACCGTTCACACTGGATATTTCGTCCGCAGTAACATCGTCGCCAATATCTAGGGAACCGTTATTTGAAGTGATTTCTTTGGCCGTTACTCGATTGCCTACGCGCACACTACCATTTGTGCTCGATATTTCATCTGTAGTAACACCGTCCTGTACGTTCACACTCTTGTTTGCGCTCGTATAACTATTGCTTGATTTGTAATAATGCTTCTTTTCATGATTGTCTTCGT
This sequence comes from Agaribacter marinus, assembly GCF_030160655.1. Lineage (GTDB taxonomy): Bacteria > Pseudomonadota > Gammaproteobacteria > Enterobacterales > Alteromonadaceae > Glaciecola > Glaciecola marina. Next base: position 173,555 of record NZ_BSOT01000002.1, on the reverse strand, counting down.
AGTCAGATGCACCTACGTGAATAACACATCCAGCAAGCAAAAAGCTGGCGACAACAGCTGAAATAAAAGTAAATACTGGTGTTTTTGTTTGGCGAATCATTTGATCATCCTTTTTAATTTCTAACGCGGTGTTGGTTTTGTTCAACTAGTTTTAAGCTAATATTGGTCGTATATAGCATTTGGTATACCAACAATAAATTTACCTTAAAAACAAGTGGTTAGTGTTTCTTACGGTTGTTTTAGCAATGTTGTTTTTGTCAAAATAACGAAAAATTGAGCAAATTGATTACATTTTGAGATTTATGCATTGTGCTCGTATAAATCTTAGTCGACGCAGGTGATTGAATGGTTTAAGTCGCTCGAAAAAAAATGTTAGGGCGTGTTGCCCCGCGAAAAGCAACACGCCCTAATTAGATAGAGAATTTTAAGTATTTGTTTATTGTTAACAACACATGATTTATGGTTTAGGATATCTTAAAATTTAACAATAAAATGCAAAGTGTTTAACATGGTTTACGTTGCTTCTGGTAAACGTTTGCGGGCTAACCATTTGCCAAGGTGCACTTTTACTAAGTAAAACACGGTGGCTAAGATGATGATGTTGGAAGGTAAGTCAATGAGCCATTGGTCAACATATTGTGAAAGGTCTATCGATTTTAAACCTTGCTCCATAAATGAGCCAATAGCGATAAATAACGAGAAGCACATGCGCCATAAATGACGGGCTAGGCGGCTTGGTCCTTTAAGCCCTTTTGTGATTAGCATACGGATGTCAAATAACGTGGCAATGCTAGCGGGGACAGCCATAAAAAGATAGGGGCCAGCCGGGTAATTATAGTATAAACCGTCGGGTGACAAATTGGCTTGGTAAGCGAAGTACCCGCTGATTGCGGCAATAGTTAGACCAACAACTGGATAGATATAGTCATACTGTCTAATTGTGTTTGGCGGGTTTTTTACCAACGTCCAAGAAGACACAATTAAATAAATAGTGAGGACACTGCCAATGAATGTGATCGGCATTGATAAGATAATCGATAGAATGGCACCCGTAATTGCCATGAGGATCATGCTATAAAAGAACCAACGGCCAGATTGTCGGTGGGTTTTTTTCCCTTTTTTTACAAAGAGTGCAATGACGCCTGCTATAACTGCGATACTGCCGGTAATAATGTGAAAAACTAAGCTTATTGAAAATTCCATATTGCATCCTTTTTTTTGCGACTTGGACAGTCAAATAATGCAATGTAGAGCGACTGTTGTCGTCCGTGAGGGTAAGAACGGACATTTTTTTGGAGATATTTATTTGAACGAACATGTTTTAGTGGCTGTTAGTATGATGTCTGTTGGTCAAGCGGCATTGTGTATTACTTTACTGATTGGCCGAACGATGAAGCATCCTTCGAATATCCCATTGTCGTTATTTTTCTTCGTTAGCGGAATTATTGCCATCACGCCAGTGATTGCTAAAATTTCACCAACGTTTTTAGTCCCTTATTTTGCGTTAAGTTTGTTTGCATGGTTGAGTATTTCGCCTATTTTATGGTTATACATTAGCGGCCTAACCTCACAAACACCTTGGCAACTTCGAAAACAAGATGGTTTGCATTTCATCCCATTAGTATTTGCGCTTGGCGTAAGCTTATTGATGTTAAATCTTTCAACCGCGGAAGAGCACGCTATATTTGTCGAAGGACAAGAGATTAACAGTGGCTATCCTTTAGTGGTTGTAATGAGTGTTTTCATATCCATACTATTTTGGTTAGTTCAGTCGAGTGTTTATGCTGTCAAAATAGTGCGCCGTTTACTCGCATATCAGCGCCAATTAAAACAACTTTTTGCAAATAATGAAAACCGCGAACTCGCATGGGTATACTGGGTTTTGGGTGTTGTTGGTTTAGCTTGGTTAAGTATGGTGGTCATGATCTTGGCTGATATGCTGGGTAACGTCTATCTATTTGGTTCAATACTTGGGGCATTGTTATCTCTTACGTTAGTATGGACATTTGCTCTATGGGGACTTAGACAAAAACCAGGGTTTGATGGTCGTTATCTTTCTCAACTAGAAATAAAAGCCACTGAAGAGATAAGACCAATTGACAGCCTGAGCACCAACGATACGGACACCTCAACTATAAAGGAATCTAACCATCAGGCGACAGAATATATAAACCAAAAACAGAATACTCAAAATAAAAAGTATGCGAGATCTGCACTGGGAGAAGCACAATCAAAGCGCATTGCAGAAAAGATAAATCTAGCGATGATAGAAGACGAACTGCATTTAGATCCAAGTATTTCATTGCATAAGTTGGCCAGGCATGTGGCGATATCACCTAATTATATTTCTCAAACGCTAAATGAAACAATGGATACAAACTTTTTTGATTTCATCAATAAATGGCGTATCGAAACCGCCAAACCAAAAATAATTGCAAATGAAGACAGTGTGTTGAACATTGCATATGAAGTCGGGTTTAACGCACGTTCATCGTTTTACAAAGTATTTAAGCGAGAAACGGGAAAAACACCGACTGAGTACAGAAAACTGCATGCCGCGTAAGTAAATTATTTTTGACGAACGTGCGTTAACTCGTAATCAAATTCGTCGGGAGAGATAACTAAGCCATCTTCGTCGGGGTTGGGAAACACCGCAATAGAAACGTCGTCATCCGCTAAGCCATCGGTCCATCGCTCATGCCAAATGCTCAGGGGAATCGCTTGTGGTTTACAATGCGCCCAGTCTCCCGTCGCCCAGTCATCGGCAAATTCTTTACTTGGCCAAACAGGTACACAGTCCTCATCTTCAGTATTTAGCATCACGCATCCATGTTCATCGGTGAGTATCCAAATATCTTGGTTGGCCACTACATGCTTGAGTAAATAGTGATAGCGTTTTTCTTGTGGTTGGTTTTTGATTTGTGAGGAGTCAGTAGTCATGTCTAAAATGCCTGTTAATCAGAATCGGCTTGTTGTTTAATAGTAAGGTAATATGCCTAGTTTTGGTAATAATTCAGACATTAAGTTATCAGGAATATTCAGCTACATATGTGTTCAAAGAGGCTAATACATTCATGCTAATGGATATAGATTACGATCCACAACAAGGTCGTGTCACCCAAGCGGGTGCATATAGGCATTTTTTACCGCCATCGCCACTAAATTACTGGGTGCAGAGTTTTTGGCAACTCAATGTGCCCTCAGGTCAGTTTTCTTATCGCGGTGTGCCAGATAACTGTGTGGACTGGATAATTAACCTAAACAACGTTGAAGACAATATTATTGTTCCTCCGTTTTTATCGCCAATCGAATTTACGCTAGCCGGGCAGGTATCGTATTTTGGTATTCGCTTTCGCGTGCTAGGACATCAGAGCTTAATTTCTGTACCATTAGGTGAATGGTGTTTGAACAATGGCGTAGCTCACGCGATGGACTTATTGTCAAATACCTTGTTGCACACCGCTTTTGAGCGTCTTGAAAGAGCTCAGAGTTTTGATGAGCGCTGTAAATGTTTGTCTACGCTGCTGCTTTCTGTGGTTAAGCGTACTACTGTCGATATGCGTGTTGCTCACTACATCCGGTATTGCCATCGCAATACAACTTCCTGTATTAATCTGTCGGATCAACAGTGTTCTGAATTCGGCGTGTCTTCGCGACAACTTCGGCGTTTGACGCAATTATATTTAGGCGCAACGCCGAAAGATTTTGCAAGAGTCTTACGTTTTCAAGGGACACTTAATACTATGGATGTAGATAAAAAAAATGTCGCTTGGGCTGCTCATTATTACGACCAATCCCATTATATTAGAGAGTTTAAGCGCTTGTCTGGGTTCACTCCCACTGAGTTCAAAAATTTGTCCGTTTTATCCAATCAACGTGCTAACGGTTGAACAATACTATTATCTACTTAATTAAATGATTGTAGGAGAAAGTTCAATGATAGAAATCGAAGCGATGTTTCCGGTGATGGTGACGACTGATTTAGAAAGCGTAAAACAATTTTATGAGTCTGTTTTTGGTTTTAATGCTGTCTTTTTTGACCCCAATTTTTATTTGCACCTTGTATCCCCAAGCACAGGCGCTCAGTTGGGATTTTTAATGCCTAATCATGCGACTCAGCCAGAGTTTCTTCATGCGATGATGTCTAAGGATGGATACGTTATTTCATTGGAAGTAAGAGATGCTGAGCAAGCGTATGCTGAAGCGCAGAGAATGAGTTTAGACGTTGTAATGACACTAAAGCAGGAAGTTTGGGGGCAAATACACTTTATGTTACAAGATCCGGCTGGCTTCCGCGTAGATGTTGTGCAACACATTGAGGCAAATACGAATTAAAGTAAATAACCACAGGAGTATACATGTCGTTTGAGAGAATAATGGGTTTAGAGGTTATCAATGATAGCGAGTACCAACTTTACCGCGAAAATATGGCGCCGATACTCCATTCATTTGGTGGAAGCTTTGGATTCGACTTTGTCATTGACCGTGTATTGAAGTCGAAAACAGAGCATGTGATAAATAGGGTGTTTACGATTGATTTTCCAAGTAAGAAAATAATGGATGCGTTTTTTTCAGACCCCGCATATCTTGCGGTAAAAGAGCAATATTTTAATCGTTCAGTGAAATCGGTAACTACGATTTCGATGCATGAAAAGAGTAAGGTGAATGATTAGAATATTTAGGCAAACGTATAGTTTTGGCGATGTTTGAATATAACGGATCGTGTGCTTGCGGCAGTGTTGAGTTTACGCTGAAGCTACCTAAAGCATTAAGCGGATATAGCCCTAGGCAATGTGATTGCAATTTTTGTACAAGTCGCGGTATTTCATATTTGTCAGATCCTAAGGGCTACTTATCGCTACGGCACAGGGAGTCACTTATGGTGCATCACCAAGGAAGCGAACAAGCAGATTTTCTTTCTTGCCGAAGTTGTAAGGTCATAGTAGCTGTTTCAATTTATATTGAAGACGAGTGTTTAGGTGCTTTAAATGCAAGCTTACTTGCTTCTTCTTTGATGTTACCTTCCACAACAGTATCGCCAAAATTACTTGCGGCTGACGAAAAAATTGAAAGGTGGGCATCGGTTTGGCTACACTTACAATTGTGAATATTCTAGTTATCCAGCGTTCACGTTAGTTAGTGTGAGTTCGAACATTAATGCTGAATTGGTTTTGAGGCAGATATTACGTGCACTGTCGGGGTAAAGTCACCCAAATGTTGTGCGTATTGCCATTAAGTCCATAGTAATATTATAGGTACCTAGTAAGCCAAGTTATTTTTTGCTGGCCACCAAAATTTGAAAATAGGCAAGAATACTCATGAATCTCAAACTGATCCGATTGCAACGTCACCTTTCTCAAGAAGTACTCGCGAAGCTATCCGGCCTAAATGTTAGAACCATTCAACGTATCGAAAATGGCAATTCTGCCAGTGTCGAGTCATTAAAGTGTTTGGCAGCTGCCTTAGATATTGATGTCGCCGACTTATCAAATAATATTGATACATCTGATACTGATAAAGTGAGTGCTATCAATATGTTAAAGTACCAAGCAAACCATATATTCTACTTGTTGTCAGTTGCACTTATTTTTGTTGTAGTAGCTGCAAACGCAGTAACAGCGGGAGCAAACTCATTTGGCGCCTTACTATATTTGATGGCGGGGGGCTGTCTAGTTATTTCTGCTTACAAAATGGTGAAGCATCGGCTAGGAATGTCTTATGAATAAGAAATTATCCGATTTATTATTCAGGGAAGCTAGCATAGAAGACCTTCCGAGTTTGCGTGAATTGGAGCAAGGCGTCATTGACGCTGAAAGACCATTTAATAAACAAATAAAAAAAGAGCCAACGTACTACTACGACATAGAAGACCTCCTTTCTTCTGATGCTGCTCATTTACTCGTTGTAGAAGTAAATGGGCGAATTATAGCCACAGGATATGCGCAGATTAGAGAATCTACACCTTGTTTTACTCACAAAAAACATGCTTACCTAGGGTTTATGTACGTATTACCTGATTTTCGTGGACAAGGTGTTAACTCCAAAATCATCGAAAAGCTCTTGATGTGGAGTAAGCAACAAGATGTCGAAGACTGTTACCTCGATGTTTACGTCGAAAATACGTCCGCCATTAAAGCTTACGAAAAGGTCGGGTTTACGTCGTCTCTTATCGAAATGAAATTGGCCTTATAGGTAAACGTCAACAGATAGTTGAAGCATATCAAAATACTCGCTAACCTGAGTTCTTATCGGTTTAGATGTTTACCTAGGCAAATGAGTAATAAATTTAAATGAAAGATCTCATTGAGGAAATCCCCAAAACAATGGAAAAGTTTATGGGGTGTGCTGGCAAAATGGTAAAGCCATCACCAAATACTGTAGCGGACTTAATTGCCAATATACATAGTGGTGAATTGGCAACAATTACGCAATTAAGGGCTCAGCTGGCAAATGATTTTGAAGTGCAAACGGCTTGCCCTGCAGCGATAATGAAGTCTCTGGTTATTCTTTCAAAATCCAACCCAGATGCGCCATACTGGCGCGTAATCAAAAACAAAGGTGAATTGATTGCTAAGTTTCCAGGTGGGCTTTTACAACATGCTCAGCTACTTGAAAACGAAGGGCTTAAAATAGATCCTAATAAAAAGACGCCTGTGGTCATTGATTTTAAGTCTAAGTTGTCGACAGCGTTTAGTTAATCTACCTAGTTTGTTAAATTATCCTGTATTTGTACTTAAACAAGAGTATGTTACTGTAAATACAGCTGATATTAGCGTTGCAAATTTACGTATTTCCAGTTCACAAGCAAAGGATATCCCGTGAGACTATTAGTATCTTTATTCTTATTATTTAGTTTGAATGGCTTTGCCAGCGACAATTCTGATCGCGTTTTAGATGAATATGTTTTCTCTCCATCAGAATCTGCAATTAAAGATATTGATGAAACGTTGGCGCTAGCTAAAGCCGAGAATAAACTGGCGATGATTGTACTGGGTGCGCAGTGGTGCCATGATAGTCGAGGCTTGTCAGCTAAATTTTCGAATGCACAAATGCATGCATTACTCAAACAACACTATAAAACCTTATTCGTTGATGTGGGCTTTTTAGAAGATAAGCGACATATAACTCAGCGATTTTCTTACCCCGGATATTTTGGTACGCCAACAGTACTTATTGTTGATCCAGTAAGTGAACGCTTACTAAACTATGAATCCATCAGTAAGTGGCAAAGCGCTGATTCTGTGCCCAGTGAAGAGTATATTCGCTATTTTAGCGAGTATGCTGAAGGTGAGCATTTACTGGAAAGTGCACAAATTAAAACGCCCTACCTTGAACAAATACAACGCTTCGAACAAATACAGATACAACGATTATTTGAGGCATATAGCAAACTTGGTCCGCTACTTAAGTCTTATAAAGAAGATACACTTGAATCAGACGATGTATTCAATGATGCATGGGTCGAAGTACGCAAATTTAGATCGCAGTTACAGCAAGATTTGATCTCACTCAGGCAGCAAGCAAGATTGCAACAAGCATCTAATCAGTCGACGCCGTTAGTTTTACCTGAATACGCAGAATTTTTACACCTATAGGAATATGGAAGTATGAACGCCCTAGCATTGTCACACAAAACAAAAAAGTTTATTACCGGTGGGGTATCGTTATTTGCCCTATCGCTTAGTGCTTTCTCTAGCTCATTATATGCAGAAGAAAAAGTAGAAGAGTTGTACAAAAAAAATTGCGCATCTTGCCATGGTAAAGCACTTGGTGGTGGCATGGCTGATTCTTTTCTAAATGATAAATGGTTAAAAGACGGCTCGGCAGCGTCTCTTACGCATTTTATTAAGAAGGGCGCAACTGACCGAGGTATGCCGGCATGGGAAGCAGCGTTATCTGACGATCAAATTCGCTCTTTAGTTATTTATATTAATGAACAACGTTACAAATTGGCGCGTGAAGCAAATAAGCCAAATACAAAATCAAAAACGATTACATCCCTAGGTCACACATTCAATATTGAAAATATACACACGGCGGAAAGCATCTTATGGGCAATTGAATATTTGCCAGACGGCTCTATGCTGGCGACACAACGTGACGGCGCGTTGTTACAAATATCAGCAGACGGTAAATCAAGCAGTAAGATCAAAGATTTCCCTGCTGTCTGGCATCACGTGCAAGGGGGCCTTTTAGATATTACATTGCACCCTGACTATGCAAAAAATGGCTGGGTATATGTTGCCTATGCTGCTTCAGAAGATGGTAAGCAAGGCGCTAGCAAAATAGCCAGAGGAAAAGTAAGCAACGGTAAGTGGGTTGAGCATCAAGACATCTATACAGCGCCGAATTCTGCATATTCAGACTCTGGTCGCCATTTCGGTTCACGTATCGTATTTTCAGAAGGTTATGTTTACTTTGGGTTTGGTGAACGTGGTGACCGCCCAACGGCACAAAACATGGCTTCGCCAAACGGTAAAGTCTTTCGCTTGCATGATGACGGTCGAGTACCTAACGACAATCCGTTCGTCGGTCAAAAAGGAGCGCTACCCGGTATTTGGAGCTTAGGTCATCGTAACCCTCAAGGGATGGTGGTAGAACCAAATACTAATCGCATTTGGGAAGCAGAACATGGTCCTCGTGGTGGCGATGAAATCAACGTTATTGCACGTGGCGCAAACTATGGCTGGCCAGTCATCACCTACGGTATGAATTACAATGGAACCCCCATTACTCACCTAACTGAAAAGGAAGGAATGGAACAACCTAAACACTATTGGGTGCCGTCTATCGCAGTGGCGGGTATCACTTTTTATGATGGCGATATGTTTAGCAAATGGAAGGGTAAAATGTTGGCTGGTGGCATGGGCATTCAAGAGCTTCAACTCCTGTCCACTAAAGGTGATACGATTGACAATGTGGATGTAATTCTGTCTGACCGAGGACGTATTCGTGACGTGAGTGTTGCGCCTGACGGTGCAATCATGCTCGTTGTGACGATTGATGGGAAAGGGCATATTCTGCGCTTATCAATTTAAGCACCGCAAGTCGAATTTGTATAAGCTAATGAGGTAGGTCATGAACACAAAAAAATCAAAGGGTAACGTGAATGCGAGTGCGGCAATGACGCGATGTAGTCTAGTCGCTTTGTTGTCTTTAGTGCTTATGGCCTGCAATTCCACTTCAGCGCCCGGCGAATTAGTGGGTGAAGCGACACTGGCCGATCAAAAAACTAATGTGACGAACACTGTAGCGAAGGATGCCGCGCCAGTTAGCGATTTACATTATTATAATGTCAACGTGATAGCGTTTGAAAAGTCAATGACGCTTTATCGAGAAATACTTGGTTTTGATTTAATTGATGCGCAAGTATTAGATGGTCAGCTTGCTGAAGTATTAGTACTTACCTTACAAGCAAATGATGCCATCGTAAGGTTGCATATTCCGCCAAAAATTGCGTCTGTCGACTTGTCACAATCGAATATAGTGTTTGATACTGAATTTACTCTTGTTGCGGATGATCTGGTGTTAGTCGCCACGCGCTTAATTGCTAACGGTTATTCGTTGGAAGTCAGTACAGCACCTTCAGAAATTGATGAGAAAAAGCAGTATTTTATCGGGCCCAATGGAGAGGTGATTCACCTCTCCAACTAATTGCTTACAAATCCTTTATCAATACACGGCCAGTAGTCCAAGCGTCTAGCAATGATTCCCAATAGCTGACATCCCAATGGAGGGTTTTGCCTCGTGATATGGCTTTTTGAATGTCTTTAACCACAAGCTGCATGTCACGTTGGCTAGCATTTTTGCGCGCAACGGCTCGTAAAAAATAATATTCTGGGTTTTTTTCCTGACTTGTTTCAATACTCCTTAGGTATGCCTGCGCTTGTTCTACATCATGCAGTTCAGCGTTTTTTGCCAACAAGAGCAACTCTGCGGCTTTAAGCGTTGCATGGGGACTGCCTTCAGTTGCAGCTCTTTGATACCAAAATAAGGCTTTTTTTTCGTCATTGATCACCCATGGACTGTTTTGCAATATATGTCCTAACATATATGCTGCGGGCGCATAACCATGCTGACTAGCCGCTATTATCCACTCAATTGCTTTAGGGATGTCTCGCTGTTCTCGATACATGCGCGCGCCTAATTCAAATTGAGCGATGACATGTCCTGTTTTTGCGACCTTTTCCATTATCTCAATCGATTCATTTTCTGCCTGAGGTAACCAACGAAAGTTTTGAAGAGCGACCGCATATTGAAACAAATCCTCGATATCTTCACTCTTTTTTAGTTGCCTAGCCTTACGTTTAATATAACTAAAAATATATGCTTCTCTTTGTTGTACTTCCCATTTAGTCATGGCTGCAATACCAAGAAAGGCTCGACCGGTAAAATAGGTTCGTTTTCCGTCATACACTGGGGCTGGTGCTGAGTGCCTAGAAAGTTGTTGCAGCAGCCGTGGAATATTATAACCAAAGGTATCGACTTCTCTGATGTTTCGAATAGAGCCATCTGGGGCTAGGTCATAGTCAACGATAATGAATGGCTCAAGGTCTCTTAGTAACCTGTTTGGTGTTCTTTCTTCAAATTGCTTTTCTCTTGAAAATGGCTGTGCGGAAGAATTGTCGCTACCCCGCAAATAATTATCGTCTTCAAAGAAGCCAAATTCGTCATCAAAAGTTGTAACGCCAACAGAAAAGTCATCAAGAAATAACTCTGGATCTCTGTAGTCTATTTGCAATATACCTTCGCCACCGAAAGACAAAGTATTTGCTAGACTCTCATGCTTTATTTCGGGAAAATATTTTGATGCTAGTACAGCTTTTCCGTACTTTTCTTTATATTGAGAGACCAACTTACGTGCTGCTATTTGATCTGACGCGGGCAGGGCAGTTAATAAAGCCATAGCTGCTTTTTCGGCATCAATGAATTGGTATTCTGCCGCAAGTGAAAAGTAAACGATTGCGCTTAATAGATCTTGCTCAGTACCTAAACCTTCATAGTGAATTCTACCAAGCTGATAATATGCGTGCGGGCTGCCAAGTGGCGCAATTTCGGCGTATGCTTGTTTTGCTTTAAGGTACTCACCATTTTTATAAAATTCATCCGCGATAAACGTGCTTGTTCCATTTGCATACGCTGGGACAATAAAAAAATAGGCGGCAACTATCAGCCAAGATTTGGAAGATTTAAACATCGACATTTTGAATATCCTTCTAATTTGTCTCAATTCATCATTTTATGTTGCTTAAAAAGCGTACGCCTATTTTTGTATTTTTGCAATCAGGCGCTCGATTGTATACTTGACCCTCACGCAGCGTAATACCTCATCATGTCTACGGTTGATAAATAGAGAGTGCTTAAACATGCCAAATAAAGACAAACGTTATTCTGTCAGTCAGCTTAGTCAGGTTGCAGGTGTCAGTATTAGGACACTTCATTACTATGACGAAATTGGATTGCTCGTTGCTCATCGCAGACCACACAACGGATATCGTGAATATTCAGCGCATGATGCCGCGTGTTTGCAGCAAATATTGATCTATCGAGACCTAGACATGTCACTTGATCAGATTAAGACGATCATGACAGCAAAAGACTACGACTTAATGAATGTTCTGCATAAGCAAAAAGCGCTTTTACATCAACGGCTACTAGACACTAAATCTATGATTAATCGAATTGAGGTGACAATGAGTGCGATAAAAGGTGAAAAAAATATTGATATATTGTTTGAAGGTTTGCCAAGTGATAAAGCAAAAGTTTGGAAAGAATCACTACTTGACGATCCTAATGGCGACAAAGTGCTTGAGGCATACGGTAATTTATCAGAAGAGGAGATGTCCGAAGAAACGAGGCTAGCCAATGAATGGACGATGCGTTACGTTGACGTAGTAGGTCAACCGATAACACTCGATACGGTTCAGCACTTGGTAATAGAAGCATTTGAACTGTCAAATCGGATGTTCTATAAAACGGAATTGGAAGGATCATTTGAGGGGATTTCGTATGCGATGTACCTTGATATCGTTGATGCAACGAAAAATGACCCAGTGATGCGTGATATGTATAACCATTACGCGCCTGGATTTGCAGATCATTTACATGAGGCAATGCTTTATTTTGCTGAAAATGAGCTTAAGCACAACGAAGAAAAGTATCGAACATTAATGTAGGTATGGTTAAGGCTCGTACTTGCGAGCCTTATCTTGTTTTAGTTAATTTAGTAAAGAACACTCGGTAACCACAGTGTCAACGCTGGCACTAACATTATTAGTACCAACACGACAATTAAGGGTAATAAAAAGGGCAATGTGGCTTTAGCGCAACGCTCAATTGGGACACTCGATACTTGAGATAGAACGAACAATACCATGCCCAAAGGAGGCGTGAGTAAACCAATCATCAAATTCAAGACCATGATTACACCAAATTGCACAGGATCAATGCCTGCTGCTAAAGCGATGGGTAGCAAAATCGGCGTGAGAATGGTGATTGCTGCAATAGTTTCCATAAAGCAGCCAACAATGAAAAGGATGAGCGTAATCGCAAGCAAGACGGTGTATTTATTCCCTCCCGCAAACCCCAATGAATCAGCCACAATTTGGTGAATCCCTTGACTTGTTAATACCCACGAAAATATTGCAGCACCGCCAATAATTAGCATGATTGAACTTGTTGTTTCGATGGTATCGAAAGACACTTTAAGCAGACCTTTTAAACTCAAGCTACGATACCACAAGCTGCTAAGCAAGAATGCGTAGGCGCATGCAACGACGGCAGCCTCTGTTGCCGTGAAAAAGCCAGTTAAAATACCACCCACAATAATGACGGGCGCTAGTAAGGAAGGAAAAGCATGTTTAAAGGTGACCGCGATGCGGCCTAGTGAGAACTTTGCATCTTTCGGGTAATTCCGCTTTCGTGCATATATTGTGACCATTATTGATAGCGCCAAGGCCATTAATAAGCCGGGTATAATGCCAGCGGCGAACAATTGGCCAATGGATACACCAGCAATAACACCGTAGATGATCATAGGTAGGCTAGGTGGGATTATTGGACCAATAGTTGATGAGGCAGCGGTTAGGCCGACGGAAAAGTCCGCATCATAGCCTTTGTTGCGCATTGCTTTAATTTCGATGGCGCCCAACCCGCCTGCATCAGCCACGGCTGCGCCAGACATGCCAGAAAATAAAATCGAAGCGCCCACATTTACGTGACCCAATCCACCTCTTAACCAGCCCATTAAGGCGCCAGCAAAATCGAATATACGCTTGGTGATGCCGCCTTGATTCATTAATGCGCCAGCAAGGATGAAAAATGGAATCGACAACAGTGGGAAACTGTCCATACCACCAAGCATTTGGTGCAAGATCACTAAATCTGGAATGCTGCCCTCAATCAATATGGCGACTAAAGACGCTATTGCTAAGGCAAAAGCAATGGGAACGCCCAATAGTATAAGCAAGAATAAGGTAATAAATAGTGCGGCTATGATCATATTTTTTTACTTCTTATCCTGAGAATCTGCTAACGCTGTTGAGGTAGCTAATTGTTTGAGATCTGAAAACGTGTTTATGCCTGAACGGACTAAACATGCCGCTAAGGCAAAGCCAACCAAACCATATAAGAGGCTAATAGAAAATGAAATAGAACTCATTTCATGACTTTGCAATAAGGGAATGATTTGCATGCAGGTGTACAGTAAAAATGCTAAAAATACGGCATTGATCACGGATAACAAAAGTGTCAGTAAGGGTTTTATGCTTGCAGGCATAAATCGATGGAAATAGACGAAGCTAATATGAGATCTTTTTCGAAACCCAATGGAGGCGCCAATAAACGACAATAATACGAGTTGATAGCGCGCGACCTCTTCAGTCCATCCTAAAGGTGCATTTAGCACATAACGACTTAGTACCTGCGCTATCAATATTAAGGCAAGCGCAAAAAATAAGGCGATAGATAGCCAATCTTCAATACCAACGGTTGATGGGTCAAATGCGTCATCTTCACTGGTATCCCAATCAATTTCGCCCAATAGCGAATCGTTATTAGAGGGCTTGGATGCTTTCATAGATATCCCTGTCATAAGAAAATGTCGTGTGCTCATAAAACCCTAACACTTTTTGTCGAAAAGCACTTCGGTTTACTTGGTTGATTGTAATGCCTTGGGCCTCAAACCATGAAGAAAGGTTTTGCTCATTAAATCGAGTTTCACTTGATACCTTTTCAGCTGCTTGATTGAGTACCGTCGTAAAAATGCGCTGATCATCAGGTGATAATTCGTTCCATGTTCTGCCACTGACAACCGCCAGAATTGAGCCGAGTATATGGCCAGTAAGATTTATATGGCTTTGTACTTCATAAAACTTCTTCGCTTGAATCGTTGGTAGTGGATTTTCTTGTGCATCGACAACACCTTGCTGAATAGCTAAATATACTTCTGAAAATGAAATTGGGCTGGGTTTTGCACCTAAGGACAAGGGAAACAACTGATATACTGCCGCGCCAGGGACGCGTATTTTAAGCCCTTCAATTTGTTCGGGAGTAATTACAGGGCGATTAGATGTTAAATGGCGCTCTCCGTAATAAGTAGAGCTAACAATCACGTTTCCGCCAGATAAGCGTTTGTATTCATTAGCTAAACCAGTAAAAACAGGAGAGTTTACAAAACGCTGCCAATGCGTGTAATCCTCAAAAATATAGGGCATTTCGGATAAACCTAGTGGTTTATATATTTGTGAAGCAAAGCTTGTCCCCGTATAAATAATATCTAAGGAACCTAGGCTTAAACTTTGATTGATATGCGCTTCTTTACCTAAAGAAGATGAGGCATAGACTTCAATTTTATAGCGACCATCGGTTTGTTTATATATTTCTTCGCTAGCCCATAAGGCCCACTTATGAAGTGCATGAGAAGGTTCGTAAACGTGAGCCCAACGGACTACACGCGTGTTAGTGTCATCGCGTTTAGCGGATGTACTAGTCGAAACGCTCAGCAAAAGAATAATCGAAATGCTGGCAATGATTGCGTTGAGTATGCTCATTTAAGTTAATAGTCCGGATTTGGGCGCTTGAATAGCTGAATTGTTGCTTATATGTAAAATAAATGTTTGTGTGAAGATTATCGCAGTCCACCATACAAAAGCAACGGATATCTTACTCGATTTTAGAATGGCGGATTTTTGAACGTTCTTAGGTGTTTCGCAGACAGCGACCTTTACTCGTCGTGGAGTGCAGCATAGCCCACTAGTAATTCGCCATCTGATGTTCTCCCGATAAGTTTGGCAGTAAAATTACTGTCGTCGAGTCCTAAATCGTCTTTATTGAATAATAGTACAAGACCGTCATCATGTTGCCTTAGGCCGACTGCGCTTGCGCCGTTCCCAAAGTTAACTTTTTGGGATGCGCCAAACTGCAAGGTGTCTACGTTTATGTCGTTTTCAGGATTGAAGCCCTTTTCTTGTTTTATTAGCAAACTGACTATGCTATCCCCGTCACCCGTCATTTCGGTACCCAATATTTCGATGCGTTTAGTGACGGTTAAAGGAATTATTAAATTTTTAGAGCTATGTTTGTCGTTGGCAAAGTCTTGGCGTTTGACGGTGTCTATAGCAGCAAGTGACAAGTGCGTGGCTCGTCCAAACTTGTCTTGCAACACGTGTGGACGCTCTAGTTTGTACCAGTGAGTGCGTGTGCCATCTTCATAAACGGTACTCGTGGGCGTGTATGCAATCCCCGTTTCGAATTGCCAATGAATACCATCCTTTGAGCGCAGGTAAATGGCCCGATAGTCTAAGAACGCATTGATAATCATATGAAATTGTACGTCGTCTCGCCACATAACAGGATCTTCGTAGTTCGACTTTCGATACCATTCTGGAATCGTCTCATTGTTGTTGATCACATCTGTCAGCACTTTGTATGGGCCAAGTAAGCTGTCACTTTTAATCATCCGCCCAAACTTGCTGACAAATAGCATGCTACCATCGTCCAGTTGCACGCCTGATAAGTTCCGTTGTACTTGGTACTCTCGCTCATCACCTAAAGCGTTAGCATCATATTCGATGGTCATTTCGCCAACGAGTTCCCAAGGGCCGTTCATGGATTTAGACTTAAGTAGTGTCGGCTTCCAGTTAATTAACGAATAAAGTAAATAGCTTCCGTCATTCATTAGGATGATATCGGCGTTGTGGCCTTTACCGTTTGCGTAGTCATAAGCGGTGTCTTTTACGACGGAATAAGGACCCACTGGGTGGTCGGATACTACATGTGCTACCGTAGAATCGGACCATTCCCAATGGCCGCGTAGCGCGTTTTCAGGCCAGCGAACCACTTGCATATGATATTTGCCGTCATCGTCTAACACCGGGTTTCCGCCCCAATATGACCAGTCGGGGTGTTCCATTCCATTATGAGGATCGCGAGGGAGGACATTGTCTGCGCCCCATAAATCCGAGCGTAAACTCGATAGGATTGGCATTGGTTTAATCAAGTCAGAAAATGCAGCACCGTTTACCGCTTTTACTTGTGCAGAAATAACGTCTGACATTTTGCTAGTATTACCTGAATAATCTACCGCGCGTACCTTATAGTCATTCAATTCTTCTTTCGTTGGAATGAGATCAACAAACTTATTTTGGCGAATATTGTCCGCTAACAATATATAGCCAGAAAATGCCGAATTTTTGCGGAATACTTGATAGTAAGCCGTGTCGTTATCTGTTTTGTTCCAGCTCAGTTCGATTTCTGTGTTGAGCGGACTGATTGACAGTGTTTTTGGGGCCGTAGGTGCTTGGTTATCTGTTTGTCGGTGACTTAGCGCCGCACTTGCATTCGATTCTTTTAAATTATGCAAATAAGTAAGTACATACTTATACTCGACACCACTTATAACTGAAGTATCTTCGAAGCGTGTCGTTTTTGTATTGCCTATTTTAGTATAATTTTTATTGAATTGCGCCTTGCGATATATGTTCACTGGCGTATTTCCAGTTTTGCTCTTCCACTGCAGAAGGTTACTGCCATCTTTTGATGAAACCTGAATGTTCTGCGGAGCGGGTAGGCCTTTGTCTAAGACTTTTATATCCACATTATGGATAAAAACGGATACGCCCGCGGTCGCATTGACGTATACCCGAAAAACAGGCGTTGGACTGTTAACGTCCGCCTTCGTCATTTTATAAGTACCTGAAAAACTAGATAAAGGGGCCGGTCCGCCGTTAAGGGCACGCGGTGCAGAGAGTATGACTTCGCGGTCACCAAACATAAGGCTTAAGCTAACTGAGGCCTCTGACTTGTGCTCAGCTTTAAGCGCAATATGCCAAGATAAAGTGTCTTTATCATAAAATGTTGGATAGTCAGCACTATTCAATGCATAGGATTCAACTACCGTTAACGTTTTTCCTCGGGTAGTAAACACATTTTTTGCAACGCCCGCTTTTTGCTCGCCTTTGCTCAATGTCTCGTTTACTCGCCAATGGGGGGAATCATGCACCGCCCACCCAGGAACAAGATCGAAATCGCCATCCTTAACGTTGCCCCAAGGACTGTTGTCACCAAGTAGTACGACATCGGCCCTCACTGCACCAGCAAAGCCATTGAGGATAAATATCATGATAACTGTGACGGCAGCGCGCGTCCCTGAGAATGCAGGAAAGTGTCGGTTTTTAAGCATTGATAACATTAACATGTAAAATACTGCGTTATATATAAAAGTGTATATTTATATATACATTACACTATTTGGATTGCATCCTCCACATAAAAACACCCTATGCGTTTTGCATGTGTGTCGCCAAACATGACACCCAAATATGGTTTATAACGAAACAGTCGCGCGACGCTCGCGTATTGTCGGTATGATTGTGTACAACATAGCGTTATAAAACAACGGGCTCCTATACTTTCATGGCATGGATATTCTTTACCTTGCTTGCGGCTTTCATGCAAACGGGTCGTAACGCACTACAGAGTAAATTGAGCAGCAGTGTCAGTACTTCTGGCGTGACTTTGGCAAGGTTTTTATTCGCATCGCCCATTGCTGCAGTTTATTTATTTACTCTGTACGTTTTTTCTCCGCAAGCCATTCCTGACTTTTCCCTAACCTTCCTAGTTTATGTGGGTATTGCCGCTTGTCTGCAAATATTGGCAACCGCGTTAATGGTCGTTTTATTCAAACAAAAGAATTTTGCTATCGGTGCGGGACTAGCAAAAAGTGAAGCGTTGGTTGCTGGGGTTATCGGCATGCTTTTTTTTGGTAGTCAGTTGTCAGTGCTAGGTTGGGGTGGGATTTTACTTGGCACATTGGCGATATTTATGTTGAGTGGGCTGTTAAAGAAAGATAGTTTTAGCGTAAGAACTGTATTTATTGGACTTGCATGTGGGACGAGTTTTGCACTGACATCCTTATATGTTCGAGAGGCTTCATTAGCGTTGGATTTACCGTTTCCGCACAAAGCCGCGTGGGTATTAGTATGGGTATTGTGCGTGCAAACAGTCTTACTGCTTATCTATATTGCTTATAAAGAACCACATACATTTGTTCAATTAAAAGCGCATAAAAAGCTAACGTTAGCGACAAGTTTTACCAGTTGTATAGGGTCAATTGGTTGGTTTAGTGCAATGTCTTTACAGTATGTCGCTTACGTAAAAACCTTAGGACAAATTGAAGTACTATTCACAATTTTTCTATCAACGTTTTGGTTGAAGCAGCGAGTCAAGCGAAACGAATTGATCGGGTTGTTATTAATATCCATTGCTGCAATATTAGTGATGTGGCAATAAAAGCAACGGCATGTGGACGTACAATAACAAGTTAAAAAAATAAGACAAATTGTTAAAAACACTAATGCGTTAAGTATGTAAATACGCTATTTTAGCCTAACCTATATTTCTTGGTCGCGACTAATGCCAACCTTGTTTAAACGCAAAGTAACTCCAATTACGTCCTTTTTTAAACGTATACAACACCTTATTTTATTCAAATGCTTGCTTGCGATTGTAGCGCTTGTTTCCGTCCAGATACCCGGGTACGCACAAGGCCCTTCATTTTCTTTGGCCCCTCTTTTCGCTGACCATATGGTAATTCAAAGACAAATGCCGTTGACTATTTCTGGCAGTGCACCCATGCATCAAAGGGTTAATGTTGTCTTTAAAGGAAATGCGTATGTTACAGAGGCTGATAAAACGGGAGAGTGGTCGATTCAAGTGCCTGCGCAAACAGCAGGCGGGCCATACGATATCAGGGCCACAAGTGACGGTAACGAAATTGTCGTGTCTGATGTATATTTTGGTGATGTATGGCTTGCGTCAGGGCAATCTAATATGGAGTGGAAACTCGAATGGAAAGTGGACAACTGGCAGGCAGAAATTGACGACAGCAACTATCCCTTAGTCCGGTATTTTGGCGTAAAAAACAAATATGCGCCCATGCCACAGCAAAGGGTAACGGGCGAGTGGAAACTTGCCTCGCCTAAAGATGCAGGTGAATTTTCTGCTGTCGCGTGGTTCTTTGCAAAAAGGTTGCATCTAGATACCAAGGTGCCGGTCGGGATTATAGATGCTACATGGGGAGGCACTCCAGCTGAGGCTTGGACTCCACTGGAAGACTTATTAGGCATCAAGGAATACAAGGAAAAAGCTAACGCATACCTGGAAGAGCCACAAAAATGGCTACCAATATTTGAAAACTCCCGTTTGGAACACATTATTCAAGCCGAAAAATTAAATAGTACTGTCGGTCATTCAGAAATGAGTTATGCCTCGCTTACATTTGATGATTCTGCTTGGACTAAGACGTCTCTGCCGATGGGTGATGTGCTAAACAATATTGTTTGGGCACGAAAAACGTTTACGCTTAAGTCCATCCCTTCCGAGGCGTCCTTGAACATTGGCTGGTTACCTCCACAGGCTCAAATTTACCTCAATAATCAGATGTTAAAACAAAAAAAGGGAAGCGATAAAAACGAACCTATTACTATTGCGGCTAGCATGTTCAAAACAGGTGAAAATGTATTAGCCATACGTGCGTTAAGTACTTGGGATAACAGGGTAAATATTGGTACCAAGGGCAAACTTTTCTTACAAACTAATACCCAGAAGCTCATGCTAAACAAAGGATGGAGAATAAATAATACGCTCGAAGGGGAGCTGCCGATGCCAAAACGCTACTGGCAGCAAACTGGGACACTCTATAATGCGATGATACACCCCTTGATTCACTTCCCCATAAAAGGCGTTATCTGGTATCAGGGGGAAAGTAATGTACGTAAGGCAAACGTATATAAAACGCTTTTTTCGACAATGATTGAAAGTTGGCGTGAACGCTGGCAACAACCAGATATGCCGTTTATTTTTGCCCAATTGGCGAGTATGCACCCTCAACAGAAAAAGCCAATGGAAAGCCAATGGGCCGAATTGCGAGAAGCGCAAACCCAAACGTTATCGTTACCGAATACTGCGATGGCGGTACTCATTGATGCAGGAGATGCTTACGATATCCACCCTAGAAACAAACAGATAGTGGGTGAACGCTTATATGCTGCTGCACAAGCCACTGTTTATGGAAAAAACATCGTTTATCAAGGGCCGATGGTTGACGCAGTTAAAGTGAATAAAGGCAAGTTGTTGATAAGTTATCAACACCTAGGCTCTGGGCTTATAGTGGATGGGAATAGTTTGCTTGGCTTTGAAGTGGCCGGTAGTGACGGTGTGTATCATACCGCAGATGCTGCTATAAACGGCGATTATGTAGTGGTGGGAAGTAAAAAAGTAAGAAAACCCAAACATGTTCGATATGCTTGGGCTAATAATTCGCCTGCCAATCTATACAATCGAGAAGGGTTTCCCGCCGTTCCATTTAGGCGAGGGCGTTAGCGTCTAGTGATCTAATAACCCCGTTTTTTCCAAAATTGGATTTCACCGTCGCCATGCGCTTGTGCGACGCTGAAGGTTTTCTCTACAACAGTTTTGCCGCGATATGAAATCATCATGTGCCAATCACCTTCAGCATTACTGATTGGTTCCCATATCGTATCGCCAAGGTAAAAATCCCAGTCATTAGTACGCACATAGACTTCACCTTCAAAAGGTGCCATTGGATTGCCTTTTTTGTCGCAGACATCCGGGTGATGAATAATCCAGTCAAGGCAGATACCTTTACCTTTTTGTACATTTAAAATCAGACCAAATTCTATGTCGAGTTGTGCAGGTATTGCCGTCGTAAACGTTTTTATTTTAGGCAGCTTTTTACTTTTTTCGTCCCAGCCGTCGTAAATACCAAAGCTATGTATATCGAAGATAGGTTTTTGCTTAGCCAATGTTTTTGCTCTTTCTGCCAATAACTTGTGCGAGAGTTTACCAAGCTATTTGATTGTGCGGTTTTTTTTGAATGTAGATTGTCTCACCAATTAGTTTAACAGTCGTTGTAAAGCGGTTTCGATTTCTTTTACTGCATCAGTAGACGATACTTGTCTGGCCGTTTGTTCAGCTTTTTTGGCGCGAGTGAGCGACTTGTCTTTTAGTGGTTGTGCCACTGCTAGCAAGCTTTTCATTTCGGTAAAGTCGCCGCTACAGTGTAGCGCGATATCTGCTCCTGCCTGCAATGCGCTTGCGGCGCGCTCAGCAATGGAGCCTGAAAGGGCATGCATATTAATATCATCTGTCATAATTAAGCCATTGAAACCTATTTCATTGCGCATTACCTCGTACATGGTTGGGCTAATGCTCGCTGGTAATGATGCATCGTATGCTGAAAAAACAATGTGTGCGCTCATTGCCATTGCCTCTTCAGAAAACGCAGCAAATGGCGCGAAATCTATGCCTAGTTCCTCTTTGCTAGCAGCCACTTTGGGAAGATCAAAGTGGCTGTCAGACGTACCTCTACCATGTCCTGGCATATGCTTAATGACTGGCGCAACGCCCCCTGATTTCAAGCCATTAATAACTTCGGCGCCGAGTGCTATTACTTGTTCTTTCGTATTACCATATCCTCGCTCATGAATAATATCGGCAGCATTATCTTGCGCAATGTCGAGCATTGGCGCACAGTTTACATTAATACCGCATGCCTTTAGCTCTTGCGCAATGAGTTGGTTGTTCAAAAAACAGGCCTGTTGAGCCTCCGCTTTGTTTTTACGGTAAAGTTTTACAAATTCGCTAGGGCTCGGCGGAACTCGCCAAAATGCTTTTGGTAAGCGCGACACTCTTCCGCCTTCTTGGTCAATCAGAATAATCGGCTCATCCTGTTGAGACACTTCTTGCAATTGAGCGTGCAAGCGTTTTAGTTGTGTTGGGGATGCGATATTTCGGGAAAATAATATAAAACCCCACGGGTTGAGCTCTTTCAGTAATGCTGCTTCTCGAGGCAATATTGACAAGCCCTCGAGACCAACAATGACGTTCTGTTTATTCAAATTCACGATGTCCTAACGACGAATTATATGTTGTAGCCAGAAATTTCCAGCACAAACGCTTCTAAGTGGTAAGTGTTGCATAAATAATGTTGTAAATACACGCGCATATGCATTTACCTGAGACGAGTCGATTTTATCAATAGTCGTAACTATATGATTTTACATATGTATTTAAAAAGTAGAATAGCTATATATACCTAAGTATGGATTTTCAGGCATGCAATTTGTCGATTGAGCAATGCAAGTTTGTTATCTTGTTCATCATTGAAACGGTGAAGTTGTCGGTATATGAAATCATTCTCGAGCGGGGAAGTAGCAAATATTTGCGATGTTACATCTCGCACTGTTATTCGTTGGATCGCAGCCGGCAGACTTGAGGCATTTAAGTTGCCTGGGCGCGGCAATAATCGTGTAAGCGAAATTGCACTTATTGCATTTTTGCAAGAAAATCAAATGCCTATCCCCAATGAATTAAGACCCGAACTTGACCGGCATTGCGTGATGATGGCAGATGACCCTCATTTAACGCGTCACGTGAAGCGTATCATCCGAGATGTTGACTACATCACCTACTGTTATGATAACGGCTTAGAAGCCGGGTTTGAAATTGCGAATAAGCAACCGTCGTTGATTGTTATTGACGATGATTTGGCAGATATTTCTGCTGCTAAGATTGTGAGGCAAATTAACAGTTTAGTTGATTACGCCCCCCTAATCATCGTGTTCTCTAATGAACCCAATCAAGTGGATGTGCCGCTTGATCAATACGACATTCAAATACTAGCAAAACCTTTGGATTTGCATCATTTTTCAAATATGTTCGACCAAGCAACTGGCGAGAATGACTTGTTGTCAGCATAGCGTATAACTACACATCTTCGTCGACGTTTCTTTATACCTATTTCGTACAATATACGCTCAACAATCTATGACTTTTGTCGATATAAATGAGCATGATTTAGCTATTCGTAAACGATGTCTAGGATGAACATTTGACTATTGCTCGCAGACTAAAATTTGGTGAGGGGCCTTCTCTGCGTTTCCTACCGATAATTTTGCTCATCGTTAGCTCTCTAGTGAGCGCAAATATTGAAGAAGGTAACGGCGCATCTTTGTTGAAAGAAGCATACGCTTTGCGAAGTTCAAATCCGCCTAAATCATTGGCGCTTTTGCAACAAATTCAACGAGACAAATTAAGTAGTGCCGAAAAAGATAGGTATGATTTTGTCAACGCCTATTCTTTATTTATTAATGGGAAAGTAGACGCCTCCATAAGTGCATTTGAAACACTTGCCAAAAATGGCAGTTCAGCGAATGAGCGTTTTATTGCTCACACATCTTTGGTAAATCTATATGCCGGTAGGCAACGATGGTCTGAGGGCTTTAAAGCGCTTGACTATGTTGTTGACAATATGGTGGCCGTCGACAGTATTGATGCAGAAGAGCAAGGGCACATAGCGGTTATCAACTTTTATCAACTTATTGGCGAAAGTGAACTGCTTACTAAATACGCTGAACCTTTGCTAGATGGTCGATATAGCCTCAGATTCATTTGCACAGCGAGTTTACAGTGGTTAGGCGCAATGACGAGCACTGACATCAAAAACATTGACGAAAGTACGTTCAAAAAGGCCATAGAACGATGCCAAGGATTAGATGAACCAATTATCAATTTTGCGTTTTTTCATCAATTTGCGACGTATCAATTGGAGAGCGGCAATGTAGATTTTGCCCTCATATTACTCTTACCCCGCCTAAAAGACGTCGAATCTTTGAAATATAATCCATTGGCGATAGCTTATTACGATATTTTGAGCCAATCTTTTTTTGAAAGCAATGAATTAGATAAAGCCGTCGCCTATGCTAATTTGGTAGTTGCGGGCGAAAGCAGCAATTTTTTGTCAAAAGCTTCGATTTCAGCCTATGAGACATTGTATAAAGTAGAAGAGTTGAAAGGCTCGCATAAAGGTGCTCTGGCGTATTACAAAAAATACTCAGAAGCAAAGTCGCTAAATATTAGTAAAGAAAATGCGAAAATGTTGTCTATTCAAAAAGCAATGCGAGACAGCGTAGAAAAGTCCAGTCAAATAGCGTTACTCGACAAAGAAAACTCCTTACTGAAAGCTCGTGCAATGCTGGACGAAGAAACCGCACGCAACCGCCGTCTCATACTGGTATTTTTAGTCGTATTGGTTATTTTTGCTAGTATTTTGATTTATAAGAATCGAAGTAACTATATTAAGTTTAAAGAAATATCTCGTAAAGATGGTTTAACCGGTATCGCTAATAGGCACTATTTTACTAGTCGAGCGATAGAAATTCTGCAGAACTGCTCCGCTACCGATAGGCCGGTGACGTTAGTCATGTTTGACCTTGATAACTTTAAGAGTATCAATGACAACCATGGACATTCGACGGGGGACATTGCACTTCAAACTGCTGTTGATGCGGCACAAACAGGCTGCAGAGACAGTGATTTAATTGGTCGTTTAGGCGGGGAAGAGTTTGGTATATTGCTTGAAGGGTGTAGTGCAGATAAGGGCCAACGCATTGCCGAGTCATGTCGCAAAGAAATCGAACGTACGAATGCCGCATTGAGTCACCCATTTACGCTAACCGCTAGCTTTGGTATTGCTAGCTCGGATGCACAGAAAACCTTTAGTTTTGATGAGCTATTTGAACATGCAGACAGTGCACTTTATAGGGCAAAACATAGCGGCAAAAATACAGTGTGTTACTAGCGGTTACATACCGGCGTTTAGCTAATAATCGCTATGCCAATAGTTTTTTGTATAAAGTATTGGCTTGTTCAAATGACGATTGTTGCTCTAGTATGGCGGCTAGAAGTAACGCATCTTCATTACTTCTTCTTAATTCCAAGGCTTTATTAATCGCGCGCTGCGCAAGCGAAAAATCACCAGAGTTATACGCTAAATGCGCTAACACTGAGTAGTATTCGGGGGTTTCTGGTGTTTGTTTGATCTTATTTTCAATAAATTTAATCGCAGTAGAAGGATCCGAATGTTTCAGTTGTTTAAACAAACCTGTAAACGCAGGATGTGCTTGTTTGTTAGCAAAGGCGACTAGTTCTACTTCTGCGTCTTTTGACAAGCCTTGATCAATCAATAGTTGTACATAGCAAATTTGGTTTGCAATATCTTTTCTGGCAGCACGTGATAAGTTTGTCCATTTGTCTTTTAGTGCGTTTGCGCCGCTCTTACTGGCTATCTCTGCAAATTCGCCATGCGTTGCTTTTTGTGCCCACTCAATATAGGCAGTTCCCAACATTTTTTTGTGCTGATTGATAAGATCTTTGACGTCTGTCCACTGGTTCAATAAAGAAAATGCGCTAAGTTTTAGCATGACTACACTTTGATGCTGTTGTTCTTTGGTGCTCAATACTGAAAGCACATCGAGTGCTTTTTGCGGAAACTCTTTAAGGTGCAATTGCGCTTGTTTCAAGGTGGCGGCAAAAAATGATGTGGATTCTGTTTCAGCATGGGCAAGCATGCGGGCTGCCTTGTTGGCGTTGTCTTTGTGTAGCTCACTGGCTAATAAATAATTTGCACCATGAAAATCCCCGCCAAAACTTTTTTCAACAGATTGTTTAGCCGTGCTTATGTCGCCGACCAAAAACGCATTTAGGGCCTTATAAAACGCCTTGTTTTGCTGACGTCGACTCAAGGTACCAAACCAGTTCTTAGACCCGATCAATGCGCTAACAATGCGTTTGAATAACCACTCCAATACCCAAAATCCAATAACTGCAAAAAAACAAATAATGATGGCGCTAATAAGTGTTAGTTCAACGACATGAGATTCAGTCGCTATAACAACTCTCCCTTCGTACCCTACCAAATTATGGCCTAACAAAAGCGCGACAAATATGAGTAAAAGTACCACGATGAACTTAATCATAGCGAAGTGCCTTCTGAACTGCTCCTGTCAAAACGTATGTTAACTCGCTGCTTCACAGTCTCTTTGAGCAATGATTGTGACTGCAATTTATCGGGATATTGGCGTTCAAAGTTTGTAGCAAGCAGTTGTTGTAATGCACCTAGGTATTGCTCGACGTTAGGGGTATTGAGTTTGTAGTGTTCGATAATGAGCGCAATGGCTTCTTGTATGTTCTGTTGAAATAAGGTGACTTGTTCTGAAAGTGCCGCACTTTGCGCTCTTGAAAGCGCATGTTTTAGTTGTTGCTCTATAAGCCATTGTTGACGTTCAGCTAAATAGGGTTCTATCGGTGCCTCAATTTCATTCACGCTAAAGAAATCTCCCACTATCGATTTCCAAGTGCGGGATAGATTTTCTCGCCAATCTGCGATATCAGAAGATAGCTCAAGATCCTCATCATTGGCTGCTTCAGGCAGGGTAAAGTTATTTAAAGGTAACTCGCTTACTTGCGGCAGCATGCCACCTATTGCTAAGGCAATCGACGTAACAGACACCTGATTGATTTGTTCTAATGCGGCAATGTCTGCTGCAATCAATGTTCTTACTGGGAATAAAGATGGGTCATTTAAATCTTCAATGCGCGCATCGGCTTCTGACAACAGCGTTATGGCTGTGCGCACATCCTTCTCTAAGTACAGTTTTCTGCCAGCAAGATTAACGAGATAGTCTGCTTCAGCAAGTAGCCAATCAGAAGGGCGTCGCCCAGAAACTTCCGCCAACTGCTGCTGTAAGGCTTGATTTACTTGTTGACTGGCCTGCAATTCCTCAAGCATGGATTCAACATTTTTGGACAGTATGCTTTGTTTATCGATAATCGTATTGTCTGCATATTTACTTGTTTGCGACAAGGCATTAATTTGTTGAGTAACTTGATCAAACTTGTTTTCTTCGGTATTTGCCAGTGTTTGATATTGATGCCACGCCCAGTATATTGCTGCGCATAAACCCAAAACAAATAATAAATTGATGATGCAAATAAACCACAAGGCTTTATTACCTGGTTTAACATTCGTTGCGTTAGCACTGCTGGAATGCGTAAATTTTGCCTCGATTTCAACGGGTTCAGCTACATCTGACTCGGCTGACGTTGATTTTTTCTGGCTAAGGTCCGACATTCAACACTCCTGATAAATACTCACGAACAACCGCAGTTTAAGCAAAATTCTTAGCAATTAATTGACGGATTTTGCTTACTTAATGTTTTCGCTAATTGCAAAATAATTTGGTCGTCTGCACTTTGACTAACATGTATTTCAGAGATTCTTTTACTATGTAAATAATCTGCAATACGCTGGCTAGTAGCAATCCATTTTTTATTTTTGAGCCAGTCGCTACAAAAGCTAGCAAACAATTGCTCTACAATTTCAACACTTGTGACAATAATACACGTAATTGTTCGTTCCTCAACTTGTCTGATGAGTTTCTTGTCATGATTTGGCTGCCTTTCATACACATTAAGCACATCTACTTTGGCACCATTATCGAGAAGTGAGTTCTCTAATAATTGACGCCCACCGCGTCCCTTGACAATTAAAATGTGTTTTCCACTGACGTCTGCTAATTCAGGGATTGATAGCACTCCCTCAGAATTTTGTTGCAAAGGTTTTATAATCTTCTTAGCCCAAGGAAACTGTTTGCCAGCGAGGGCCTTTTGGGTCGCTGTGCCGATAGCGATGACGGAATGTTTGCATGCTAATGCTGGTTTTGGCGCAGTGCTAAGCCAATCTAGCGTGTAAGTACTCGTCACAATAATGTAGTCGTACACCTTATGTGGTGCGCTAATGTTCGGCACTTGCTTAATAACAATCGCTGGAAATATGCACGATAGTAAGTCTTCACTCTCAAATAGATTTTTTGTATTTGAGGCTTTGGGTTCGGGACGCGTAATCAAAAACACAATAATATGACGGCTAGTGTTGCAAGGTCGCTAAAATTTCACCTGCACCTTGTGCTAACAAATCCTCAGCAACGGTAACGCCAAGTGTCGTTGGGTCATCCATTGTCCCTAAAGCTTCGGCTCGCAGTATTGTTTTACCGTCTGGACTTGCGACTAAGCCTTTTAGGCGTATTTCTTCACCTTCCAATACTGCAAAACTACCAATAGGTACTTGGCAACCACCTTCTAGCCGGGCATTCATTGCACGTTCTGCGTTAACACGCAGTGCAGTTTCGGGATCATTTAGCGGTTTAAGGTATTCAATTAGGTCTGCGTTGTCGTTGCGACACTCAATACCAACAGCGCCTTGGCCGACGGCAGGGAGGCTTATGTTTGCTGCTATCTCATGTTTAATTCGCCCTTGCATGTCCAATCGAATAAGTCCTGCGGCAGCAAGTATGATGGCATCGTAGTTACCAGCATCCAGTTTTGCTAAACGTGTGTTTACGTTTCCCCGTAAATCCCGAATTTCAATATCTGGGCGAATATGGCGTAACTGCGATTGGCGTCGTAAACTTGAGGTCCCGACGATGGCTCCATGAGGCAGCTCAGTTAGTGAGACCACTGTATTTGAAACAAATGCATCAAAGGGATTCTCACGGGGACAGATAGCATGTAAACCAAAGCCTGCAGGAAACTGCACGGGTACATCTTTCATAGAGTGTACGGCTAGGTCAGCTTTGCCCTCTTGCATGGCAATTTCCAGTTCCTTTATAAATAGGCCTTTGCCACCTATTTTTGCTAATGGGGTATCTAAAATACGATCGCCTTGCGTAGACATTGGTATGAGCCTTACGTCGATATCGTCATGGTAGTGGCACAAACGTTCTTGCACATAGCGTGCCTGCCACATGGCTAAAGCACTTTTACGCGTCGCTATTCGGATGGTTCGTCTAGTAGACAAAGCAATTCCTTTTAATCTGGTTTACGAGGTTGAGCGAATATTACCTAAATTGTTGCTTAGGGTAACTAAGTTCCGCACAATTTTATGTCAATAGTGATTAAACTTCCTCGGATATTGTTACCGAATCGCATAATTTGAGCTATACCTATATAGAGAAATACCTGATTAAGCTGGACCAATACAAAGACGCTTCGTTTGCAGAGTAAGTATTAAATAAACAATGTAGACATTGTTTGAGGAGGACCCAATGCCAACCTTATGTAACGATATAAAAGACATTGAATTTACGGCAAAGAAAAAACGAATCAATAAAAAAGAGGGGGAAAAGGGACTATCCGCTTTTCACCGATGGCTAAAAGAGCAAAGCGACGGTTGGTGTTCGGTGGGCTTGTGTTCGTCTGGAAAGTGCGAGAGCCACTGGCAAGATGTTAGTGTTAAGTTGCTGGATGAGACAGATGAATATGTTGATGTTAAATTTAAAGTCACTATATCTTGTCGTTGTGATGGTGATGGCGTCGATGATTCAGGGGACGATGAAACCGACAACCCTAGTGGGGATGGCTCTGGTGGCAATGACTCTGGAGAGCCTAAGAAGCCATGTGTTTGCACACAAGCTGAAGAAGACGCAGAATTTCAACAGATGATTGGTTTTTACACCGCTGCAGTCACGAACGCGCGAAGTCTAGGTTACCAAGCCGCAAATGATCCTGGCTATTCGGATCCTGGCTTGGGCTTCCACAAGGTTGGTAACTGTGTGGATTGGCAGCAAGTATCATGGGGGTCATTAGTCACTAGGACTTGGAAGTGCTGGAAGGTTACTCAAATTAGAGCTCGTCAGGAATGGACACTGTTAACTTTTCATCACTTTGTTAAGTTAGAGGCCGTGTGCAGTGGTAACGTTGTATTTTTAGACCCATGGCAAACAGGCAAAGCTGAGCAATGGCCAGCCGCAAGATTTCCATTTCCAGACGGCAAAGGGTGGGCGCATACCGAAACATTGAATCACAATGCGGGTGCTGCACCCAGAGACCCTGGGAATGATTAGTTGCTCAAAAGTGTATAGAAATGGGGTTAGCTAAGCCGTTCAGTTACGAATGTAGCGATATCTTTAATTTCTGGTAAGCAAACATTGTGCTGCATCATATATTCTTTCCAAGTGACATTGAAGCCGTTTTCACTTAAGACTTGGAATGCGGCACGACCTAAAAACAATGGTACTACTTCGTCTTGTTGCCCATGACAACATAATATTGGTGTAAGTAGATTGGCGTCGTGTTTTTCGTCATCAAGCGTTTGTGGTGCACACATATATGTCGACAATGCAGCAATACCAGCTAGTGGTTTAGGGTAGCGAGTGCCTATATGCAAGGCAATCACACCGCCTTGGGAAAAGCCAGCTAGCAAAATTTTATTCGCGGGAATGCCGCTAGTTATTTCTTGCTCAATAATTTCAGTGACTAAAGTAGATGATTCTTTAACACCAACTATATCGGCACGACTTTCCATATCCATTGATTTTATGTCGTACCAAGCGCGCATTTCCATGCCATTGTTAATAGTGACAGGGCGCACTGGCGCGTGTGGAAAGATAAACTTAATCCCTAGAGCAGGGTCAAGTTTCAATTCGGATGCAATAGGGGCAAAGCCATGCCCACTATCACCTAATCCATGCAACCAAATTACGGTAGCTTTGTGTTCATCACTGGCTTCTTGGATGACAGCATCTAATTGCGTTTGAGGCATATATCTTCCTTGTTTAACTTTGTAACGCGAGTACTACGTCAAAGCCCGCTTGTTTGCTTACCGCTTCGTCCAAGAACGAGAAAAACTCTACGCCGGTGCGTTCATCTATCCATCTGCCATCGTCTTCATAGTTGAAGTGGTGGCCATTAAATTTAGTAGCCATCCATAATTGTTGTAATGGCGGTTGTTTGTTAAGTACGATCTTAGAATTGTCAGGCATGATAATAGTAAAAATATCGCCGTTGCTGTCGTAATCAAATGCTTGTTCTTGCGCATCAAGCGCATCTTCAAGCGCAATAAAAATATCATCGATTAATTGATCGTATTGGGCATCTTTCATTTCATACTCCGTAGTTTCTGCCTCGCCAATCTTTATGTATATGCTACCATAAAGAGAATCATTAAATTAAAGATAACGTGTAATCCAGTTTATGGTTCAACCTTTAGGAAATCTTTTTATTGTAGCTGCCCCGTCAGGTGCAGGTAAGTCTAGTTTAATAAATGCACTTTTGGAATCAGCACCGGAACAAGGCTTGCTAAATCCTCCTGAGTTGTCGGTATCTCATACCACACGGGCACCTCGGGAAGGTGAAGTAAATGGTGTTCATTACAACTTTGTGACGGTTGAAGAGTTTAAACTAATGATTCAACAAGATGCTTTTTATGAATATGCGGAAGTTTTTGGAAACTACTACGGAACATCAAAAGCCGCAATTAGTGATAAGTTAGATCTAGGTATTGATGTATTTTTAGACATCGACTGGCAGGGTGCGCGCCAAATTAAAGCAGTATCTCCAGATGTGATCAGCATTTTTATTTTGCCTCCCTCAATCGCCATTTTAGAAGAACGCTTAGTCGGCAGGGGTAAAGACTCTACCGAAGTGATTGCAAAACGGATGTCGCAAGCAAAAAGTGAGATGTCTCATGCAGGCGAGTTTGACTATATACTCATTAACGATAATTTTGATGAAACCCTTAAACGCTTTTCATGCATTGTGGTAGATAAGAGCCTAACAGCAGAAAAACAACGCACTAGAAACGCGGCTTTGTTAGAGACTTTGTATTAAGTGTTCATTGCAAGATATTAAATACAAATATACAGCCTTGTAAAAACCGGCAACAAGCGCTGCCGGTTTACAATGTAAATTCGCTTTATATGAGACCTTTAGTGTTGATTCATCTTTCTAAGTAACAAAATGAGGCTCAGGCCCATGAACCAAGCAAAGAGAACTTGTGGCTCAGCGACTTTTGCGACATTGCTAAACGAGATGTCATACGTGTAGGGTGTTATAAAATCGAAGAAACCTTCATTGCCGCCGACGGCTACCGTGTAAGTGCCAATACCTAAGTTCATCGCGACAATGGCTTCATTGGTTACGCTCGGTAACAATGACGACGTACCGGTAATGTAGTTCAGCGAGTTAAACAGGTCAGTGAAATTGCCATCATTGTTGAATACAATGCCAAAATCATTTGTAATAGCGCCTTCGTAGATACTGATTCCAAATGCCAAAGCACTTGAGATACTGACTTCTAAGTCAGTCGTTTCAGTTATATCTAAGATAAAGAAGTCGAGGCTATCACCAAAGGCATCCTCTAATAACCAGCCACTATCGCCAGTCACTGCTTCAGACTCTGTCGCACCAACACCACTATTAATAATCAATGCATTTACCTGAGCACTTACAAGCACTATACAACTAAGGATAAGTGTTAAAATAAAATGTTTCATGTATGTGTCTCCTAACACTTAAAGTCCGCCGTTTTCCCACGGTCCTTTGATTGCAAACGTTACCCCTGGTGATTGGATATTGACAAACAACCAACGACCGTAAAAACATGCGCCCGCCCACTCTCTGCTGGTAAAGCTGCGTCTATTTGAACCGTCAACAGAATCTCCTACGCGATCCCAAAAGTTGGCTTGAGTCCCGGGATAGATCGAATCAATCAACGCTAAATCTCCAGCATCTAGAGAGATATTGTTTTCACAGAATGGAAAAGCAGTACCAGATGTCGTTAGACCAATTAAGCGCTTGGGGTTAGAACGACCGTCTTCACATAACAACATGTTACCTCGTGGACTAATGGCGATATTGTCTGGTCCATCCATTTCAAGAGGGTCACTTGACTCGTAAACCAATGTGACTAGTTCTTTTCGTGGGTCATAACAGAAAATTTGGCCTAAGTCTGCTGCACCACCTGAGGTTGAAACGAAGTAAATTTTGCCGTCGTCATACCAGCATCCTTCACCTCGTTCGATAATGGCAGCATCGAACGCTTGATTGAAGCAACGGTCGGTCTGTGCATCTGGATCTGGTACTTCCTGCCAACTAACATCCCACGTTGAACCTACAAGCAGCCCACCACGCAAGTCAACGCGCGGTGTATTGTTAAGTACCATCGCATATAGCGTTCCGCCAGATTTTAAGTCTCCCCATTCACCTTGAGGGACAAACTTGTAAAATGCGGAGCTACCTGCATCCTCAGTTTCGTAAACGTAGCCTGTTGCAGGGTCAACCGCAGCAGCTTCATGTGAAAAACGCCCCATTTCGCGGATGGGTTGGCCATCAGATATACCGAAGCCCGGTACCTCAAAAACATAACCATGGTTAAAACCTTGTGGACCAGCATTCCAATCATGAAAAGTTTCTTCGCAGGATAACCAAGAACCCCAAGGCGTAAGTCCGCCCGCGCAGTTGCGAATTGTGCCGCCTAGGCTATTGAAAGAAGATAAAAACTTCCCTTGAACAATATCAAATAAAAGGGTGCTTGTACCGCCATGCTGTACTTCATTGTATACGCCGCGGTTTCCTCGCGGTGAAGATTTCGGTCCTTCGCCTTCTGAACACTCGTGATTTCTGACTATTGCTATAACGTTGCCTCGCACCGCAGTGACCGCCATGCCATCGTGATCAGTGGGTGTGGGCAAACCGTCTGTTTGTATTTGTCCTGTCCAACCAAAACTCGTGTATTCAAAACCTTCAGGTAGAGAAATGAGGGGTAAGCCTGTCGCTTTGTCTAGGGTGGGTGACAATGGACCATAGTCGCTGGTGTAAGGAAGTGTTGCTGCGTTTGCCTTTGTTGCCAAAGACGCAAAAGCAGTACTAGCCGCAATAGTACCCGTGCCTTTTAGCACTTGACGCCGAGAGAAAATAGCTTGTATTGGCAAATCTTCCTGTGTGTCAGATGCCAAAGGTGTTAAGTCAGTCATTCTAAGCTCCAATGTGTAAGTTAATTCTGTCATTTGTGATAGCCGACGGGCGAAGTGACGCCGTCAGATTCAATATTAATGATTAAAAATTACACAATTTGAATGCTTTAGTTACATTTACCTGACTTATTTATTGCACAAAATTTACACTATTGTGACGGCGATGATTTAGGCGCTATTGCTGAGGCGTTAGTTTGCCAATGAATAAGCAGTATCGACAATTCATACAAAAGAATAATCGGTAATCCTAATGCAATTTGAGAAATTAAATCGGGCGGAGTTAACAAGGCTGCGCACAAAAACACACCAACAATCGCGTGCCGCCGATAGCGGCGTAAGCTTTCAGGTGTGACGATGCCAGCTTTAGCCAGCACCATCAATAGGACGGGAAGCTCAAAGCACAAACCAAATGCAAGCGTTAGTTGAATAACAATGCCTAAGTATTCGCTGATTCTCGCCTCTAATTCGACGGCTACACCTTTGCTTTGATTGTTTTCGAAGCCAATAAAAAAGTCCCAAGCAAGGGGCATGACTACATAGAAAGCCAGTGCAGCTCCGGCGTAAAAGAGTATAGGCGTGGATATAAATAACGGTGAAATATTGCGTTTTTCGTGGCTATACATTCCCGGTGCGATAAAGCGCCATATTTGTATCAAGAACATTGGCATACTTACTAAGGTTGCCGTAAAAAAGGCGAGTTTTAAATAGGTGAAAAATGCTTCATGCAGGCCTGTGTATATCATGCGTCGCTGTGAAGGGTCGTCAAACGCCGCTATCAGAGGTTGCTGCAGGAATACGTAAATGGTATCTGAAAAATAATATGCGATGGCAAATACGCAGATAAACAGCGCAAAACACATAAGTATTCGGCGCCTTAACTCGATTAAATGCGTTAGCAGAGGGGTTTTGGGATCAACGCTTGCCTGCATCTTCGCGTGCTCCTTCGGTAACTTGTGTTTGTTTAAAAGCACGTTTGGCGTCTTGTTTTTGCGAATGTCTTTGTTGATGATACTCAGCAGGTTTCGAACCTGGGATAAAGTCGTCAGGCAGGCTGGATATCTCTTTTGGGAGCAAAGATTGCCAATCATCATTTGCCGTTACTTTGCCATCAGATAAATCGACTTCTTGTTGTAGTTTATGCATATGGCCTTTCATCGTATTTGACAGTTTTCTAAACTGAGATACGGTATTACTGATCCACTTAAACACTACTGGCAAGTCTTTCGGACCAATAATGACGACGGCCAATATGGCGACAAAAGCGAACTCTATCCAACTGATATCAAACATCTTGTTTTGAGTTCTCGTCGTCTTTAATTTCTTTTTTAAAGCTCTTAATACCTGCTGCAAGGTCGCCCATTAAGGCGGGAATTTTTCCCCTGCCGAACAATAAAATAAATACCAATGCAATCAGCGCTACTTGCCATATGCCAATATTCATAGCTTAGCCTCTTTATGTATGAGGCTTTAATATACACAAGGTAATGTTACAAATGGTTGAACAAATAATGAACAATTATTGAATGGTTAAAATAGGGTGTTGAGTGTGTGCATACTGAACTCACATCAAGATATTGTCACCAAAGTCTTCATGATTTTGAATGTCTCACTTAAAATGCTTGTATGCACATCTGGCTAATAACGTTTTATTTATCTAAAATTTTGATATCACTGTAAGTTGGCTACGTATTAGGATGTGGCATTAAAAATTATCCATCGGATCTATTTTCAATGCTTTTCTCTAACTTTTGTATTTTTTGGTTAAGTTGGTCTATACGGTCGCTTAGTTCCTCTTTATCTCTCGAATCTGCAGTCAAACAAAGACTAAATGTAACCGCGAATAATATCGCATATGAAGTCTCATATTGGTAAAACCCCAAAAATACAATAGCGACTAAGCCGCATAATATAAAAAATTTGAATTTCTTTGACATCGCTACCTACTCCGTAAAATAGTTGTGATGACGGGGCCGTTGAATTCGACCCCGTTAAAATTAAACTTAAGAATCACAAGGGATATATTGTGTTTCTCGGTTTTCCCAAGTACTACGATAAAACATCTATCATTATCGCTCCCAATAGTATCACCCTCAGTCGGGCTGCCTCCACCGTAACTGCTATCTTGGTTTCCTAGTGCGGGTTCAATGACTTTTTTGCGGATTTACTATTGGCAATTACTTGCGTTTTTGGTGCTAGATTTCCAAGGGAATCGAAGCACCCGACTTAACAGTTCGAATTGCAAAGTTACTCTGAATGTCTTTTACATGCGGTAGTTGCTGAATTTGTTTTAACACTACCTCATAGCCTTTGAGATCAGGCACGACAATTTCCATGCGGTAGTCTGATGCACCAGACACTTCATGGCAGCTAATAATGTTTTCAAAAAATACGACACGAGCTTCAAAGGCTGAAGTCGCTTTGTCTTTATGATTATCTAATGACACATCCACAAATACCGTCATGCCAAAGCCAACTTTTTCGCGGTTTAAGATGGCTCGATAACCTTTAATGACTTTGTCAGATTCAAGTTTTTTTACTCTTCTCAAACAAGGTGATGGTGACAGGTTTACCGCATCCGCGAGTTCTACATTTGTAAGCCTGCCATCTCGTTGCAATTGTTTTAGAATTTTGACGTCGGTTTCATTCATTTAAAAATGATATATTTCATATTAATTTATTTGAATATTGGCATGTTATGCTAAAAATGTCGACAAAAAGAGTTAAATTGGCAAGGACATGCTCTCGCTATATCGTTCATAATTAGCACTAAAATTTTCCAAATATTATCTACATTCAACGCTTTTTAATTCTGGTTTGTAAGGCGATACAAGAGGCGAGAAATGTCACAAATTGCAGTGTCAACTGAACCCGCTTATTTTAAATTTGCGAGTGGGTTAGAATTTAAATTAGGTATTGCGGCCGCAATTTTCACGACGCTAATCTGGAGTGGTTTTTTCATTGCCATGCGCGCAGGGGTTACATCTCCTTTAACGGCTTTCGATTTAGCCATCTTGCGCTTTGGTCTAGCTGCTGTCTTGCTTTTGCCGTTTACAATTAGGGCTTGGTCAACCATTATTGCTACACCTAAAATGCTGCTTCTAGGCATATTGGCGGGTGCAGGTGTCCCATTTTTTTTCTTATGTAGCATCGGTATTACCTATGCGCCTGCTTCACATGCAGGCTTGCTCGTTACTGGCACAAGCCCGCTTTTCATTGCAATCGCGGCTGTTGTTGTTTTTAAAGAAAAACTAAACAAACAAAAAGTGATAGGTTTAGCGTCTATTGGGTTGGGTGTCGCGGCACTATTATCCTTAGCATTTTGGGATGGCAACAGCGAATACCTCAAAGGTGATCTAATTATTTTGCTAGCCGCCGCATGTTGGGCAATATTTTCTATCTGTTTGCGTGTTGCATGTCTGCCACCGTTGGCTATTGCCGGTTTTCTTAGTTTAGTTTCTACATTGATATTGGCTACCTTATATATAGCCGGAGCGGTCGAGAGTGGTTTTACCGTTGCGCCTGCCAAACACATCGCCATGCAAATGGCAATACAATCAGTTTGTGTGGGCTTGCTAGCTGCATTTTCATATGGCTACGCGATCAATAAAGTGGGTGCGGAGCGCAGTTCTGCTATTGGATCGCTTACGCCCGTATTGGTTGGCTTAATGGCTATTCCTTTACTTGGCGAGACACTAACCGTGTCGGCTACTTTAGGCATGGTGTTGGTGTTCTTGGGCGTATTGCTATCAAGTGGCATAAAGGTAGCGACTATTTTACCCTTCAATTGGCGGCGACGTGAACAAGCATAATATCATTCGTTTTAGGAATTCTTGGCTATGATGACATCTCAACATGTACCTTCTCTCCCTCATGAACCGTATCCTTTGATACTAGCGCATGCCCTTGACCCAGCTTTCATCAAGCAGCTCACAGTGCATTTTGAGAACCTTAAACCTGATGAATTCAACAGTGCTGATAAACAAGCTAATAAAGAGAAAGGCGTTTGGGGGCGGCATCGCGCCTATGGCGAAATTTCTTGTGTTGAAGACAAATATATTCAACTGCCGCCAAGGCCATTTACCCAGAGTCAAGATATCAATCAAGCCAATGGTGGGGTAAATCGTTGGTTTCCGGAACTCGACGCCGCCTTAGTGGCGGATGACGTATTCGTTCATCTAGTGAAACATTTTCATCGCCATATGTTAGACGGTCAGCCGGGTGTATTGGGAATTCATTTTATTCGCACCAATTGTGTGGGCGGAGAGGGTGCGCCTGCGCCAGAAGGGCCGCATAGAGACGGTTTTGACAAGGTAGGTATGTTGACAGTAAATCGGCACAACATTAGTGGTGGGCGCACGCAGCTATTGCCACAACTTCAAGAGGGCGATCCCAAATGTGATGAGGTGCTACTAGATTCCGTTTTAGAAGAGTCGCAAGTACTGATTATTAATGATGAGCATTATCGTCACAGTGTGACGGCAATTACTGCTGACGACCCAAAACAAAAAGCGTTTCGTGATGTCATTGTCGTAACAAGTTCGTTTAAGGATTTACTGTGAAAGATTACAAAGTTCAGGGGCTTCGAACTAAATTCCCTGCGCTACATCACATACTAGATAACGCGCGAACGCCAATATACTTGGATGGCGCAGGTGGTAGTCAAGTGCCGCAGTCTGTAATAGACGCCATGAGTACAACAATGCAGCTAGGTTTATCAAATCTTGGCGGATATTTTAATGCCTCCTGCGTTGTAGGCGGGATTGTTGATGACGCAAGACAACATGCTGCAGATTTACTTAATGCGCCAAACAAAGACTGCATTGTGTTTGGCGCAAATATGACGACGATTACCCAATATATGTCGTGGATGATTGCCGCCGAGTGGCAAGCGGGAGACGAAATAATTCTGTCTGACTTGGATCACGGTGCAAATCGGAGTTTTTGGGAAATTCAAGCAGAGCTAAAAGGTGTGACTGTGCGTTACATTCCAGTAACCCCCGATGCCTGTGAATTGGATATGGCGGTGTTTGAACGTTTGATTTCAGAAAAAACGGTGTTTGTTGCCGTGACTGCTGCCAGTAATCTTACCGGAAGTATTGTCGATGTTGAGGCGATAGTAAGTGGCGCTAAAGCCGTTGGCGCAACGAGTTACATTGATGCTGTGCATTTAGTTCCCCACAAAAGGGTAGACGTTATAAAGCTGCAAGCTGATTATGTAGTGTGCTCTGCCTATAAGTTTTTTGGTCCGCATGTGGGTATTTTGTATGGTCGAGAAGAAGCGCTTGCGAGTTTGGTGCCCAATAAAGTAACACCTGCACCTAGTGCACCGCCACGTTGTTTTGAAACAGGCACACCAAATATTCCCTGCCTCGCGGGCGTTACCGCGTCTATTCAGCATATTGCGTCATTAACTGGTGAAGACAGCATATTTTCAGATGATTTAGCTGGTGGGTATTTGGCGATTCAAACCCACGAGAGCGCATTATTACAGCACTTTAAGCATAACATTGCGTCAATAAAGGGTTTGCGTTTGCTAGGGCATTCAAGTGATTCAGGCAATCGTCATACGCCAACATTTGCGCTCAGCTTTTACAAACATCATGCGTCTGATATCGCCAAATATTTGGGTGAACATGACATATACAGTTGGAACGGCCATCTTTATGCTGATCGTTTGACCCGTGCACTGGACCTTGATCAACAAGGTGGTGCTTTGCGACTGAGCCTGATGCATTACAACACGCTAGAGGAAATAGATAAGGTGTGTTGCTTACTTGAGAGCAAGCTGCTTAACAAATAGAAACTAGTGACTCATCTAGCAACTATGATGTTTAAAGCGATTGTTGTTCAACAAGAAAACTGATATTACTATTATTTGTGAATATCAGCAGTCATGACGTCAGGGACATTTTATGAAAAAGGGATTTTGTGCAGTGGTATTGAGTGCTGCTTTGAGCGCTTGTCAATCTACTGATCTTTCTACAAGCAATAAATCAGAGCGCGCGGTGACGCCCATAGATCTGACGCAAGCAGATGAATATGACGCTTTTACGCCTTATTGGACACTTGTTAAGCGTTATGATCCTCGCTATCCAACAAGAGCTGCATTAAAAGGTCATTCCGGTTGCGCGACTTTACGGTACACGATTGGTAGCGATGGTAAAGCGCATTCTATAAAAGCCATAAAATCGTACCCTCGTAATGTGTTTGATAGCAGAGCAATAAAGGCGATGCGAAAGTGGCGTTGGGAACCAACGGACTCTAATCTTGAAAAAGCACCTGTATTGGCTGAAGTCCAACTCGATTTTTCACTCGAAAAAACGAAAAATAGAAATGAGGCTGTGGCCAATTGTGGAGAATCACTCTTTCACCGGATGGAGTGATGCAAAACAAATATTCAATCAACTCTGAAACGACAACTTATAACTCAGAAAACTGTCGTCGATAATGCAAAGGCGATACTTTGAGTTGTCGTCTGAAGTGATGACGTAGGCTCTCTTCTGTGCCTAGTCCACACATTTGTGCGATGGATTTGGTGGGCAGCTCGCTTGTTTCCAATAACTCACATGCGCGTTTAATTCTTAAATTGATCAACCATTTGGCAGGGCTGGTGGCAAATTGAGCCTTAAATTGACGTAAAAAGTTACGTTCGCTCATATTTACCATGTCAGCCATGTCTTCCACGCTGTATTGGGAGGATAGATTGTTTTCTAGCGTATCCAATAAGACAGATAATTTAGTATTGTTATCTGATTTGGGGATGGGCTGCTGAATAAACTGCGCTTGTCCACCTTCTCTGTATGGCGGGATTACTAAGCGGCGAGCATAGGCGTTCGCCACATGCTGCCCGTAATCTTGTTTTACTAGGTGTAAACACATATCTAAGCCAGCAGCACTGCCAGCCGACGTTAGAATTTGGCCGTTGTCGGTGTAAAGTACATTTTCATCAAAGTGTGTATTCGGAAACTTTTCTCTAGCTTTGGCAATATATTGCCAGTGAGTTGTCGCGACTTTGTTAGCTAACAATCCAGTATAGGCAAGTAAAAATACGCCTGAGCATATTGACGCAATTCTTGCGCCGTTATTATACGCCGACAAAAGGCTATTACGTAATGCATCGCTAGGCAGAATATCTGGGCCTTGCCACCCGGGAATTATTACCAAATCCGCATCATGTATATCGCTTAGGCCTTTGGTTGTTGAGAGTACCAAATTTTCTATTGGAAGGCCTACTTGATGGCTGTCATCAGTGGCGCATACAACTGTGCTGTAGTGTTGCACCTCAAATTCTGGACGCCTTTGTGCAAACACTTCCATAGCACAGCTAAACTCGAACAGGCATAAATTCGGGTAAGCCAAAACAACGACTTTTTTGGGTGTCGACATAGCGGTTTCTCGAGGTTTTAGTGCAGTCTCGTAGTGCTTGAAGTGCATTACATGCTAATAAGGCGCTTGCAAGGTCGAAAGATGCAATTAAATAGTTTGGCGGAATATTAACGTATGTTGTCATTTACGTCAAAGCCACTTAGCGTCAAACTTACGTCCGAATCAATTTACATAAGGATGTAGACATGAACTATATAACTGAAGTCCCAGCATTAGAAAGTAGTGAGGCCTTGGCACACTTTGAAAAACGCTTACGCTATGAAGCAGATTGTTGGGATGTGCATGAAGCCTTGCAAACAGGCAATCAAGATTTTGTCGTGCTGGATGTTCGCTCTTCAGCCATGTACGAAGAAAGCCATATTCCGGGTGCAGTGAGTTTACCTCACGGTAAGATAGTCGAAGGAAAAATGAAGGCATGGTCAAAAGATACTTTATTTGTGGTGTATTGCGCAGGCCCGCACTGCAATGGCGCGAATAAAGCGGCTATTCGTTTAGCAAGGCTTGGACGTCCAGTGAAAGAACTCATTGGTGGCATGACCGGTTGGGCAGATGAGGGATTTACTTTTGCTACTGGCAGTGCGCCGGGTCGAGTATTAGACTAAGTTGATAAATTTATGCTGACGGTAAGGCGAGCGAAATTGTCTGATGTATCCGCGCTCCTAGCGTTAATGCAGGAGCTGGCGATCTACGAAGATTACATTGATGTATTTAAGGTTGATGAGAACGAGATTATTGCGCGTGGTTTTGGTGAGTCCCCTGAGTTTTCGGCGCTCGTTGCAGTAAACGAAGAATCAGGGGAGTTACTTGGCATGGCTGTCTATTACCTTATCCCGTTTACCTTTACATTACTGCCAGATATGTGTTTGAAAGAGTTTTTCATTAAGCAGGATTGGCGAGGCAAGGGGCTTGGAGACTTGATTTTTTCTGCGTTACGCGCGCAAGCGATATTATTAGGTTGCGGCCAAATTCATTGGTTGGTGATGGACGGGAATAAAGGCGCAGAAGCATTTTATCGAAAATGCGGCGCAAGTGAAGATACTAAGTGGCAACGATGGCATTGTAAAATTGGTTAGTTTCAGCCATATTAGCGACGAAATTTGTTCAAATCGTTAGACTATGAGCCCGCAGAGCTAACACTGCCACTGCATAGAAAATTACAGGTGTGGGGGCTATTATTCGAAATGTAAATACAGTATACTTCGCGACCATTTTGATTAACCCACGCAAAAATCGGAGCATTTAATGGCACGTGTAACAGTTGAAGATGCGGTAGATAAAATCGGTAACAGATTCGATTTAGTTTTGGTAGCGGCACGTCGTGCACGTCAAATCGCTACAGAAGGTAAAGATCCATTAGTAGAAATGGGTAATGATAAGCCGACAGTAACGGCTCTGCGTGAAATTGAAGAAGGTTTAGTCACCGCTGAAACTGTTGAAGCGACTGATTTGCAAGATCAACGTGAACAAGAAGCGGCTGAGTTTGCTTCTGTGGCGAGTATTTTAGCTAACAGCTAACAGCTAACAGCTAATGCGCAATTAGCGTAAATAAAACCAAAATCGCGCTGCACACATCTTTCCCAGCGTATAAAAAATATGCAAAAGTGAAACTTTTTTTACAAACGCCGAATTTATTCGGCGTTTGTCCGTTTTCAAGCGACAAAAATAAACGTATTCTTAGCCTTATCTAAAAATTAATAGTTGAATACGTGTATCTATTTGAAGGCCTAAAGGCAAAAGTTTCAGAATATCTTCCAGATGATCAGGTTGAACAAGTTCAAGCTGCGTATGTACTTGCGCGCGATGCACACGAAGGACAAACTCGTTCAAGCGGCGACCCTTATATTACCCATCCCGTTGCGGTAACAGGTATTCTGGCTGATATGCACATGGATTATGAAACCTTAATGGCGGCCTTACTTCA
Organism: Agaribacter marinus; assembly: GCF_030160655.1. Classification (GTDB taxonomy): domain Bacteria; phylum Pseudomonadota; class Gammaproteobacteria; order Enterobacterales; family Alteromonadaceae; genus Glaciecola; species Glaciecola marina. The sequence continues at coordinate 130,079 of NZ_BSOT01000002.1, read as the reverse complement.
TGATGTGATAGAAGATACGGATTATAGCAAGGAAGATTTGGCCCTCGCGTTTAATGAAACCGTTGCTGAACTAGTAGAAGGTGTAAGTAAGCTCGATAAGCTTAAATTTCAAAGTAAACAAGAAGCCCAAGCAGAAAATTTTCGGAAAATGCTGATGGCGATGGTGCAAGATATTCGAGTAATTCTCATCAAACTTGCGGATCGTACTCACAATATGCGCACTTTGGGCGCGTTGCGGCCAGATAAGCGCCGCCGGATTGCGCTCGAGACATTAGAAATCTATACCCCTATTGCACATCGCTTAGGTATCCACGACATGAAGAATGAACTCGAAGACCTCGGGTTTTTAGCAATGTACCCTATGCGTCATCGGGCACTTCATTCTGCTGTGAGTCAAGCGCGTGGTAATCGAAAAGAAGTAATAGAAAAAACACGCTTGGATTTGGCTAACAAAATAGGTGAATATGGTATTAAGGGGCGTGTCGTTGGCCGCGAAAAACATCTATATTCCATTTATCGAAAGATGCGTAACAAAGAACTTTCATTTACTGAAGTCATGGATATTTATGGTTTCCGGATCATCGTTAATTCAGTGGATAACTGTTATCGCGTGCTCGGGGCAATTCACGGAATGTACAAGCCCATTGAAAACCGGTTTAAAGACTATATTGCCATTCCAAGAAGTAACGGCTATCAATCCTTACACACTTCATTAAAAGGTCCGCATGGTATTCCGGTTGAAGTCCAAATTCGTACCGATGAAATGGACCAAATGGCAGATAAGGGCGTTGCGGCGCATTGGTTGTATAAAAAGAGTAATGACAAGACGACCACGGCGCAATTGCGCGCAAATCAATGGATGCAATCCTTAGTGGAGCTTCAACAGCGGGCAAGTACATCAGTTGAATTTATCGAAAGTGTGAAGACAGATTTATTCCCAGATGAAATTTACGTGTTTTCGCCAAAAGGTAGAATTGTTGAGTTGCCTATCGGGGCGACAGCGGTGGACTTTGCATACGCAGTACATTCTGATATTGGGAATACTTGTGTGGGGGCAAGAGTTGAGCACAAAAACTTCCCGTTAAGTAAACCTTTAGAAACAGGACAGAGTGTAGAAATTATTACGTCTCCTCGTGCAAAACCCAATGCTAACTGGCTTAACTTTGTAGTAAGTGCTCGCGCACGTTCTAACATACGCCATTTTTTAAAGCGTCAGCAATCCAAAGATGCAATCAATATGGGCAATCGCTTATTGCGTCACGCCTTAGGCACAGTGAAGCTTGACGATATTCCACAAGCGGATATAGACCGTGTGCTGGATGAAACGAAATACGAAAGTTATGAAGCGTTGCTTGCAAATATCGGTATGGGCAATGAACTTAGTGCGATGATTGCTCGCCGCTTAGTGGGCGAGAACGACGACATTTCAGATAAAAAGGGTAATGTCGCGATAAAGGGCACTGAAGGTTTGATGGTGCATTTTTCTAGATGCTGCTTCCCTATCCCCGGTGACGAAATTGTCGCAATTTTAAGCCCAGGACGCGGTGTTGTAATTCACCAAACGGGTTGTACCAATATTCGTAAACTAAGCAAAGAAGAACCACAGCGCGTGTTACCGATGGAATGGGATGATAAGCCTCAAGGTGATTTTAAAGCAAGTGTGCGTGTTGAACTGATTAATCGACAAGGCACGCTTGCCGCATTGACTGCCGCAATTGCGAGTAGCGATTCAAGTATCATCAACTTACAAACGGATGACCGCGAAGATTACAATTATTCTATTGATATTGAACTTACTACTAAGAATAGGGTGCATCTTGCGAGCATAATGCGTAAAATCCGCAGCCTGCCGGATTTGCAGCAAATTTCTAGGCATAGCCAGAACAAACAGCAATAAGATTTAATTGCTCGAAAGAACACGAGGAAGCTACCCATGTCAAAATCAGTCATTCAAACTAACGAAGCGCCAGCTGCCATTGGCACCTATAGTCAAGCCGTTAAAGCCGGCAATACCGTCTATCTCTCTGGTCAAATACCCTTGGTGCCTGAAACAATGGAAATGGTGTCTGAAGATTTTGAAGCACAAGCGGTACAAGTGTTTGAAAACATCAAGTCTGTTGTGAGTGCTGCTGGTGGTTCGATGTCTAACTTGGTTAAAGTGAATATTTTCCTCATAGATTTGGGCAATTTTGCCAAGGTCAACGAAATCATGGCGCGTTATTTTGAACAACCATATCCCGCGAGAGCAGCTGTACAAGTCAGTGCCTTACCAAAAGCTGCACAAATTGAAATTGATGCAGTTCTAGTGTTACCCGAATAATTATTCCTCATTTGTAATATGTAGCGTTGTCGGAGTAAGCCCTTGCAACAATGTATGTCACCTGAGCGTTTTGCTCGAATTCAACAAGTGTTGTCTCAGCGTCAACATGATTTGACGCTGCTAATGGAAGAAGTGCACAAACCTCATAATGTGTCGGCGATCATTCGCACCGCCGATGCTGTTGGTATCCATCAAGTGCATGCCGTTTGGGCGGGAAACCCAGAATTACGTAAAGGTACGGCCTTAGGCAGTCAGATTTGGGTAAGAAACAAGCATCATGATACTACGGCTGACGCAGTTTCCCATTTAAAATCCCAAGGCATGCAAGTGTTAGTGACTCATCTAGACAATACTGCCGTGGACTTTAGACAGGTTGACTACACAAAGCCTACCGCAATTATTATGGGCCAAGAGAAAGATGGGGCGACTGAAGAAGCAGTCGAACTAGCTGATCAATCAATCGTTGTACCCATGATTGGTATGGTGCAGTCGTTAAATGTGTCCGTTGCAGCGGCTACCGTTTTGTATGAGGCGCAACGCCAACGATCTGACGCGGGTATGTATGGTAAGGGAAAAATTCCAGAAATAGAAAAACAAGAAATACTTTTCGAGGGTGGATTTCCAGTGCTGTATCAAGAATGCTTACGTCGAAATTTGCCTATTCCGCATATTGACGACAGTGGATGCATTGACGCACCTGAAGTATGGTGGCAAGCGCTTCAATATAGCCAATAACTATGTTTAGGTTGAGGGCAGGTGCATTTTCGCGACAGCGCCAAATGTCTCGTCGTCTGAGTTGATTAGATACAGCTCACCACCGTGGTTTCTTAGTATTTGCCGACTTAGTGACAAGCCAATGCCTGAGCCCTTTTTCTTTGTAGTGTAAAAAGGTATGAATAAATTTTCAGTGTTTTGAATACCATTCCCGTGATCTTTTATTTCGATAGAAAGCATCGCATTTAACTGAATAAGCTCGATTTCAATCTCCGATACTGACGACTTTATCGATGACGCTCGATTAGCCTCATCTGCATTTTTGATCAAATTGACGAGTACTTGTTGGATTTGTTCGTTGTCGGCAAACACCTCTAGGTCACGGCCTTTAAGCGTAAACTCGCAACCTTCGAATAAGCCAATGACGTCATTGATTACCTTATATATAGACGTCACGGATTTATTTGGTTCTGGTAGTTTTGCAAGTTGCTGATAGTCTTGAATAAAGTGATTTAGGTTATGCGCGCGTTCGTTGATAACTTGTAACCCATTATTTAAGTGCTCATGAATATCATCTCGTATTTCACCCACTTTAGCGTTTGAAGTAAGAGAACTCAGCGTTTCTGCGATAGAGGCGATTGGTGCAAGCGAGTTATTTATTTCGTGGCTTAATACGCGTAAAAGCTTTTGCCATGCGCTCCGTTCTTCTTCTCTTAGAACTTGCTGGATATCAGTAATAAAAATGATGGTTTGTATCTGTCCACCTTCTAAATAAGTATCTGTTCTAACGAGCACTTTTGACGATTTTTGTGGCAAGTCGAGGCTAAATACTTCTGACGGTCTATGGTCAAATACAGCTTGTAAACCAATAGAATCTACAGGCCATGCTTGTTTCTCTTCAAAGTTGGTATCAAAGAGTGCTTCTGCCGCAGGGTTCATGAGAGTAATCGCCTTGTGTTGATTACATGCGACGATAGCCACATCAATTTGACTAATAATTTTGAATATTAATACCTGCTGCTCCTTAGATATTAAACTCTGCTGAGCAAGGCGGTCTGCTAGGCCATTGAGCAAATTGTTGAAGTCTGCAAGCGCGCCTTTTACTTCGCGATTATTGGCGCGTAAACTAAAATCGCCAGAGGCCATTGCATCAACCAAATTTGTTGATGTACGCAGTTGAAACGTTACCTCATAGCGAATGTAGAATACCATTGCAATTAGGCTAGTGAATATACCGAGTAGTAGCAGAATTTTTAGATAGATAGAAACACTGGATGCCAAGACAAAATAAGTAGCAACGCAGAATGTGAATACTGATCCAATGAGGGCAATACGGACAAGTTTGTCTTCGAATGCTAACTTTCCTGAAGACAATATGTATTTCATTGGCCCAACTTATGTTTTTCGATGCGACGGTAATATGCACTCCTACTCAAACCCAGTGAATCAGCTGTTTTTACTGGATTAAAGTCAAAGGCTTTTAGGCGGTTTTCAATGACTTCTTTTTCGATGGACTCAAGTGAAGCAGTTTGCCAATCCTTTCCTGTAAATGACTCTGCTTGAAGTGATTTTCGTATGCTTATCGCTTGCGAATTTAATGATAAATCTTCCGTGTCTAGTGTGTTTCCTTCAGCCAAGTACATTGCTTTTTCAATAATATGCCGTAATTCTCGAATGTTGCCTGGCCAATCATGTGCTTGAAGGTGTCGAATGGCCTCGTTTGACGGTTGCTTGATAGGCAGTCGATATTGTTTGGCAAAGTGACGCACAAATTGGGCGACTAATTTTGGGATATCATCCAGCCTGTCACGCAACGGCGGTAATGCTACCGTTACAGTATTTAAACGATACAGTAAATCTTGTCTGAATGTCTCTTGTTCAATCATTTGTGCCAAATCTGCATTTGTAGCAGATATCAATCTCACGTCTACTTGTTGGGTTTGACTACTGCCGACTTTTTCAAACTGGCTTTCTTCTAACACGCGTAATAATTTAGCCTGCTGGGCCATTGACAGGTTAGCTATTTCATCAAGGAAAATACTGCCATTTTCAGCAAGTTCAAAGCGCCCGATGCGGTGTGATTTTGCATCGGTAAATGCGCCTTTGACGTGACCAAATAATTCACTTTCAAACAAAGATTCCGTAATCGCTCCCATGTTTACGGATACTAAGGAGTGCTCTGCACGCGTTGAGTGCTTGTGTATATACTCTGCAAACATACTTTTACCCGTGCCATTTTCACCGGTAAGTAAGATGCTCATATCACTTGCCGCGAGCTTCTTTAACTGCCGTAATGTTTGTTGCATCGCCGGAGATTCAGCAACAACATCATCATATTCAATCCCAATTTCGGCGGTTTTTAAATGTTGTACTTCCTGGGATAAACGTGCATTTTGCGTTAACGTTTGCCCAAGTTTAATTTGGGTATTGATAATTGAAATTAGTCGTTCGTTGTTCCAAGGTTTTTCGATAAAATCTCCGGCGCCAAGTTTCATTGCTTTGACGGCGATATCGACACTGCTATACCCTGTCATTACTATAATCGGTAAGTGGCTATCGAGGGTTTTGATTGTTTCGATAGCATCCAGCCCTTCTTTACCTGAAGTAGTGTCTGCTTGATAATTCAAATCAATTAATGCAGCCGCGAATTTTCTGCGTTTAACTTGCTCAATGAGCGCCACCGGTGTCGTAACACATGTGACGCTGAATCCGTTAACAGTTAGCAGTAGTTGTAACGCGGTCAAAATACTTACGTCATCATCAGCGACTAAAATAGACGTTTCCATACAGTATAGTCCTAGTCACTAATTGTAATGAAGTGCATATGCTGGCTCTTTCTCTATAACACGTTTAGTGGGTACTAATGTGGCTAGTAACACCATGAATACAATGATCAATGGCATACCTACCATCGCGACGATCAATGTATTCAGACTAAATACCATGGTACTCGACATTAAACTGATTAACCACAAGGAGATACCAATGCCCGCGCATACACCCACAATAAGTTGCCAACTTGCTTGTACAATGAACATACGGACAATAAGGTTGTCAGGCGCACCTAAGGCTCGTCTAACGCCAATTTCCTGCGTTCTTTGTTGTACACTATTTGCAGCTACTGCATATATACCGGATGCCGCTAGAAATGCCGCCACTATCCCACAAATAAGGAAAATTTTGCTAACGGAAGCAATAAGCAAGGTCGGTTTTTTGATGAGCTCGTTGTAACTTTGAAGATTGTACATACCTACATTACTGTTTACCGTGTTGATGGCATCGATTAATGTATTGCGAGCTAATTGTTCGTGACCAACATAATGTAGCGCAATTTGCATTCTCCAAGGTCCCCAGTTATCCATGGAATGGTAAGTGTTGTATTGTGCACTAGATATATCCATTAACGAACCATGAAAAGTATCAGATACCACGCCGACGATGGTAAACCAGTCGTTGGTATTTTCTTGGGCTTGACTAGCTCTTCGCACTCTTGAGCCAACTGCATCACCCTCAGGGAAAAAATCTCGTGCAATTGATTCGTTGACTAATATGCTGCGCGCACCATCCTCAGCGTCTTGAAAGTTAAAATCACGGCCATCGACTACGCGCATACCCAGTGTGTTCAACTCGCCGTGCGATATACCTTCGTTGTTGCTGTATGGGTTTTCGTCAAACACCTCTGCGGCTCTACCTTCGATTTCAAAATAGCTGGTACCACCGCCAGTACCGGGAAGTTGGGTCATGAATATGGCATTTTCGATATTATCTCGGCGGGTCAATTCGTCTTTCAATGCATAATAAAAAGCAGAACGACGAAGGCGATCTTCATATTCGAATTCTGTGTCAGATCGAATTTCAAATTCTGAGGGCGGCAATTGCAACGTTGCTGTTAAACGGTTCTCTGTTTCGACGCCGTAATCCGCGTTACTCGCTGAATAAGTTGATATTAAAATGATACTTGCCATGATAAGTACCACACACGACAAGATTATTTCAGAAACAACCAACACTTTTGTGGTGCGCGCTGCTCTTTTACTTAAGGCACCTCGAGTGCCATCACGCAATAGTGCATTAAAGTCACTACGGAGTGATTGGGTTGCGGGAATTAGGCCGGTAACAACAATCATTAAAATCACGGTCGCCACTAGTAATGCAATGCCAGACCCGTCTATTGCCAGTGACCACCAGTAAGGCATATACCCATCAATTTTAAAGATATCGCGTAACACTGAATTTGTGATATCTAAGCCGTAACCTGCTAGCAATAAACCTAGAATTCCACCAATTGAACAAATGAATATGCTTTCAAGCAGCATTTGTAGAATAAGCCGTTGTTGCGGCACGCCCAATGCAATGCGAACGGCTACTTCCTTTATGCGTTCGTTGACTCTTGAAAGCAAGAGGTTCCCTACGTTTATACAAGCAAGTGCCAAGATCAAAATAACAACAAACATGAGTGCGATAAACATCCCGTGATACTGCAATAGATGCGCTTTTTTCATCGGCTCGATAGTGAGGTACTCGCCGTCGTCCACTAACCAGCGCCAATTGTCATCTAATGAGTTGGCAATGCTTAGGTTTGTCGTTTTGAGTACTGACCTAGCCTCATTCAAAGATATGCTATCTTTCAATTTTACAAATGATGACACCCAGCGTCTATTGCGTTTTGTCGGGGCTATGGCTTCTTCGTCAAGCGGTTGCCACATGTCGGCTATTGCAGGGAAGGCAAAGCCTTGCGGCATTATTCCTACGATTTTTGCAGGGTCATCTCCATCAATTGATACGGTCTTACCAACAATATCTTGTTCTCCGTTAAAGTAGCCTTGCCACATGTCATACCCAATAACGAGTACTTCCTCAGCGCCGTCTTCATGGTCACTTGGCAGCAAACTCCTGCCTAACATTGGTTTGATGCCGGTGAAAGAGAATAAATTAGATGACACATAAGATGCGTTAAACTTTCGAAGAGTGCCACCAGGTTCGCCGACAAACGTCGTGCCTTCAACATATAAACCGAGCTCGTCGATTATTGACGTGTCGTTTTTTAAGTTGTACAAGTCTATGGCGTTTGCCTCGCGTCGCTCCAAGTGCGTTTTGTCATAGGTGCCTTCAATGATGTACACCGGTTTATTGTCCGCAAATTTAATATCACTAAACAGCAATTGGTTTAGCAACGAATAGGTATAAAGCGTTAATCCCAAGCCGATAGCAACAATGAGGATGGTCAATGCAGTAAATCTTGGTTTTTTTGCTAGCAAGCGAGCTGCATATTTAATATCAATAGCGACAGACATAATTACATTCCTTCTCGTTGCCTTTATACAGCAATGGCTTGTGTAACTTCGTTAATTTGGTCAACAACAATTTTACCGTCGAAGATTTCAATTGTGCGTTGGGCGCGCAACGCAGATTTAGGATCATGAGTTACCATGCAAATGGTAGCGCCTTGCTGGTGTAATTGGTCGAGTAAAGACATCACAACGGCGGCATTTTTTGAATCCAGATTACCAGTGGGTTCATCCGCTAAAATGAGTGATGGATTGCCTGCAATCGCTCTTGCTACAGCCACGCGTTGCTGTTGACCACCTGATAGTTGTGATGGGTAATGATTTGCGCGATGTTGCATATCCACTTTCTGTAGCGCGTCTTCTACCATCGATTGACGTAAGGCTTTTGAAATATCATTACGGTATGTAAGAGGCAACTCTATATTTTCTGCGACGCTTAAATCACTGATGAGGTTAAATGCTTGGAATACAAACCCTATTTCTTTATTGCGGATGGCTGCGCGTTCTTCTCTACTTAAGCCGTGGGTATTGTGACCTGCTAAGGTGTACTCTCCGCCAGTCGCGGTATCGAGAAGGCCTAGTAGAGACAATAACGTCGATTTGCCACAACCCGATGGCCCTGTAATCGATATATATTCTCCCTTTGTAATTTGGAGATTTACGTCATTTAAGGCGTGGGTTTCGAGATCATCAGCGTAAAACACTTTATTGATACCAATAAGTTGCACAATTGGCAGGTCGTTGACTTTTTCCGCGTTCGGATTTGTAGATGTAGCATCAATTGACATAGTAAATTCCTAATTAATTTGTATTATTTGATTGTTTTCCCACTGCGTTGCGTCGGACACAATAATTTGTTGCCCTGCGCGAATGCCTGCAATGACTTCAATGTGCGTGCTGGTAGATTGACCGAACTCGACCATCTTTTTTTCAGCTTGCTTACCATTGCTGCTAAGTACATAAACGGGCGATGTACTTTTACTCCGCGCATATACGGGACGTTTTACAAATAAGGCATTCGCTTTTTTAGCAATTTCTATGACGCCTTCTATTGTAAGGTCTGGTCTAGCTTCTACGGGTGTAGCGCCTCGAATAGCAACATCTACTTGGACTAAGCCATTCACAACATTCGGATCGATACGGATGACATTGCCGGAAAATATTGAACTGCGAGAATCTAAGGACACAGCTTGGTTCATTAGTACATCAGAAATTTTGGATTCGGGGATTCGTAACTCTGCAATATATTCATTTCGCGAGGCAATTCTCGCGAGGTTTGCTCCTGCAGAGACTCTTTCTCCCAGTTCAACAGATAATTCTTGAACAATAGCATCAGTCTGCGAAGAAACAGTGAGTGCTTGCACACGTCGATTCAGTCGGTTAACCAACTCTCGTACTCGGTTAAGTCGAGCGTCGCTGGCTTGCATTTGCGCGCCCATATTGCGTTGTTGGCTTTCGTATCGCCGTTTTGCCAATTCCCAGCGCTGTTTGTCCTGAGCGACCTCTATTTTGCTACTTTCGAAATCAATTTGAGATACCGCATTTACTCCTTGACTCATTAGGGTTTGTTGCGCATTTAGCGTGAGTGTTGAGCGTTCATAATTTAGTTTTGCTTCAATAACGGCTGCATCAAGGTTGATGAGGTCGGTTTCAAGCGAGACTTTCAAAGCATTTTGGGTTGCAATGGCTTCTTGTAAGGCCCATTGGCTTTCTTCAAATTCTTGAACGAGGCTTGGATTATTCAGTTTTAAAATAGGTTCGCCGGCGCTAACATTTGTGCCAGCTTTAACGAATATTTGTTCGATAGAGGCGCTAACATCTGTAGAAATCCAACGTTCATTTTTGGGTGTTAGCACGCCCATTCCTCTTACCGTTACCAAAAATTCATCTTGTTTAACAACATCCAGAATCAATGCGTCTTTCTTAATTGCCGTTGTGGACGAACTAATCGAATAAACACCGAAAGAAGCGAGTAAGGCAAAAGCAACACCTGATATAGCAATAAGCCATTTTTTTTTACGTCCAGAAGATGTTTTTTTTCGTACTATATCCACAACCCATACTCCAAATTTAAGCGTGATTGATACCCTTGGATTTATGATTAGCAGGTTCTGTACCAATAATTATTATTATAAAAAACAATAATTTAGTTTATATCGTGAGCATGTTAGACAGCAGAGGTTTCGAAATCGGGACGACTAAATTATGGATGTGTTCCGATTTCGAGAGGCGATTGCATACCCAAAAGGCATTACGATGGGAATAATCTTGCGACTTCGCCGGTCATGGCAGTGAGCGTAAAACAAAGAGTGTGTCTAATTTACGCATCGAGTAACACCCCAATGACAGGCAATAAAATTTATAAAAACAAACCAATTGAGAACATAAAAAATGAGCAAACCAATAAAATATTTTATATTTAGCGTCATGGCGTTATTCAGTCTATCGACGTTTGCATTAGATCGATCAAAAGTTGCGGAAAACGCAGAAGATGTAACGCCGCTACTTAATGGTATGGCAATTCCTAACGTGATGGTTAAAACCCCGGAGGGAGATCCTGTTAGTTTAAAGGCGATGCTCTTGCAACAGCCTAGCGTTATAGTGTTCTATCGAGGTGGGTGGTGTCCGTATTGTTCTCGTCAATTGGCTGAACTTAAAGATATCGAACAAGATTTGCTTAAGGAAGGTTATCAAATCTTAGCTATTTCGCCAGAAACACCTGAAAAGTTGCAGTCACAAAAACTTGAAACGGAGTTTGCTGCGCAGTTAATTTCTGATGCAGATTTAGAGGCGATTAAAGGTTTTGGCATTGGGTTTTATGTGCCGGACGATACACGAAAATTATATAAAGATCGTATGAACGTAGAGCTAACACCAGACACGAATGAGCGTGCTGTGTTGCCAGCGCCAGCAATTTTTATTAGTGACACACAAGGCAATATCCAATTTAGTTATGTGAATCCTAATTTTAGAGTTCGCCCTTCGGCTGAGTTGGTGCTTAGTGCGGCAAAATTAGTTAAACAGCCAGCTAAGTAGTTATTTAAGTATGTATGCATGTATCCGCAGTGCGTCTGCGTATGGTGAGTAAGATAGAGAGTGATTTAGTTAGCTAAACGCAATTTACGCGAAAATAGAAAACCAAATTAGAAGGAGATTGTTGAATCCGATTTTTGTTTGGTTTTTTTATTTAATGACAATACAAAGTACAATTAAAACAAAGGATTGTGGTTTTTTGGTATTAATTGATATACCAATTTTCAATTTTCATATCTAAACATTCGTCCTCATCAGATATATTGCAACTGTCGGAATTTATGAAGTGGCAGTTATGAAAAATTATTTGTCGAGTTTATTGGTTGTTATCGTGAGTGGCTTAATGCCTATCTCCGTTAGCGCGCAAGTAAATATGACTGAATCGAACGACAGTAAATTTAAACGCAATACTTCACCTGAGGCGTTTGGCGCGACGAGCTTATTCAGTGATGTTGAAAGCTTTAACATTCAACTGAACGAAAATACTTTCCTCAGTTTACAAGCACCTGCGGCGCCAAACGATATACCTGAAAGCCGTTCAGACAAAATTTTAAATACGCTGCTTAAAGATATTCCCGTCGCGATTCCCTTTGGTGATAACTATCAATGGCAGCATATCTCAGAAACACCAAGCCTTATTAGCGCATATGAATCCACATTTAGAGTGGGTTATAGTCAACGATTTAGAGGTAGCGAAAACGCATTTTATAGCCTCGGAATGGTTTGGCTACAACCATCTGATACGAGTATTTCTTGGAACGCCGTTAACCAACATGTAGACACAGGATCTTCTCGGTTTTTAAGCTTTTCGTTTCAATCCAGCTTCTAGGATTATTTTTCTACTAAACGCCACGTCCTAACCCAATCAATTTTCATTGTATTGATGGTGTCGTCAAGTAGGTCTTCTTTGTCAGGTAAGCCACCAACCCACGACGAATCTTGAGTCCATAAGTCCCAAATTAAATGCTGCTCGAGCGTAAAAGGTTGTTTGCTTCTGATGCTGCCAGCAGGTTCACCATTTAGGTAAAATTGCACATTGTGAGCATCTTTCCACCATGCGCCATATACGTGATACGCCTCGTTCCAAGGCACACCTCTAAGTGTATTACCTTTCGATAATTTTTTATTGCTGAAGTCACCTTTATTGCGCTCTGTTTTGCCGTTTTTTACAACAAAGTATTGAGAGTGCATCTCCCAAGGATAGTGGGATTTAAACATCTTTGACGGGTTAGAGTTATTTTCGATGATATCAATTTCATCGCGGTCATCAATATCACCATTATTTAGCCAAAACGTATTGTAAGCAGAAATATGCGCAGTTTTAATACGACTTTCTGTATACATTGGATATTTAATTTTTGCTTTAGATCTGACTCTTGAGGTTTCAAACCATTGGTCTTTGCTTTGCTTATTTAACGTGGCTTTTATCCATAAGTATCCGTTAGATACGCCGGAGTTTTTATTTAGCATATTGACCGGTGTGTTACCGTAATTCCAATTCGTTTTGATCCACTTGGTGTCATTCCAATGATCAAATTCGTCTGAGAATTTATCTACCTTTTCCCAGATCATATTGTTAGGCGTAGTGTCATTAAAAGAGGTAAAACTTGGCAGGTTTGGGTCAGCAAGGTTTACATCTATTTTTTGTATTGACGTCGTTTTTGCGGCAGCACTTTGCATAACTAACAAAGTGGTGGCCGCAAATAATATAGGTGCTAAGATTTTTGATTTTTGGGGCTTTTGCATGGTGTATATCACTTGTAAGAAGAATTTTTTTGGCGCTTTTGGTTAATCTATCTAAAAAATATATGTCAAACAATGCGTATGATGTAAGTAAATGTCTTTTTAACCACTTGTAACATAAATACTCACATTGATTTGAATGTTATTTGATACTGTACCAAATGATAGGGTGTTCAGTAATTAATAGTTTGATACTCTTTACCCATGGAAACAATGAGATACTGCTTAACTAATGCGCTCTTTAGTTGATACGCCAGTCACCACATTAAAAGGGGTTGGTGCGAAAGTTGCCGAAAAATTAGAAAAACTGGGTTTGAAGACGCTACAGGACGTGGTTTTTCACCTGCCTTTACGATATGAAGATCGTACTCGTTTGTATGCCGTTGCAGATTTACATGCCTATTTGCATGTGTCAGTGCAGGGTGAAGTCATGTCTGCAGACATTAAATATGGTCGTAAGCGGATGCTCATTGTCAAACTCAATGATGGTACAGGAAGTATCAGTTTACGTTTTTTCCATTTCTCCGCCGCGCAACTAAAGGGTTTTGTTACTGGAAAAACTATCAGGGCATTTGGAGAAGTAAGAACCGGCCCGTCGGGCTTAGAAATAATGCATCCTGAATACAAGTCAGTAGAGGATGGCAGCCAAACCGGCATGGAAGAAACACTTACCCCTGTTTACCCTACTACCGAAGGTGTAAATCAACTTACCTTACGAAAGCTCACAAAACAGGCACTCCAACAGTTGAAAAAAGGGGCCTTAGTGGATTTATTGCCCACAGGTCTTTATGACAACCAGTTGTCATTGACAGAAGCACTTCAGCTTGTGCACCGGCCGACACCAGAGGTGGATCTGGAAACATTGACCGAAGGCAAGCATCCTGCTCAGCTGCGACTGATCATTGAAGAAATGTTAGCGCACCACATCAGCATGTTGAAGGTTAGAGAACTGAGTAACCAAGATCCTAGTATCAGTATTTTAGTCGACAATGGCTTAAAGCGACGATTTTTGGATACATTGCCATTTCAACCGACTGGTGCTCAGCGGCGAGTGGTTGAAGAAGTAGAACACGATTTAGCCTTGTCTTTGCCTATGATGCGCCTAGTACAAGGCGACGTAGGTTCTGGTAAGACCTTGGTCGCAGCGCTCTCGGCGCTATCTGTGATTAGTGCAGGTTATCAAGTTGCCTTGATGGCTCCAACAGAGCTACTGGCCGAACAACACGCGAATAATTTTAAAGCATGGCTAGAGCCTCTTGACATAAGCGTTGGGTGGTTAGCTGGAAAATCTAAAGGTAAAGCACGAGCAACAACCATAGAAGCACTTGAAAACGGCGAAATAGACATACTAGTGGGTACGCATGCCATCTTTCAAGAGAGTGTAAACTATAGGAATTTAGCCTTAGTGATTGTTGATGAGCAACATCGCTTTGGTGTGCATCAACGGCTAGCGTTGCGACAAAAAGGTGAAAAACAAGGTAAGTTTCCGCATCAGTTGATTATGACTGCAACCCCGATCCCTCGTACCTTGGCAATGACTGCATACGCAGATTTAGATACGTCTATTATCGACGAGTTACCGCCAGGGCGCACACCTGTGAAAACCGTTGTGTTACCTGATTCTCGGCGTGCAGACATCATTGAACGAGTAAGAAGTGCGGCAAAAGAAGACAAACGACAAATTTATTGGGTGTGCACACTCATAGAAGAATCGGATGTATTGCAATGTCAGGCTGCGGAAGATACCGCCATTAGTTTACGTACCGCACTGCCTGATTTAGCCGTCGGACTGGTGCACGGCAGATTAAAAGCCTCGGAAAAGCAAGGCATTATGGATGAATTTAAAGCTGGAACGCTAGATTTACTGGTGGCAACAACAGTTATTGAAGTGGGTGTCGATGTGCCGAATGCGAGTTTAATGATTATTGAGAATCCAGAGCGTTTGGGGCTGGCGCAATTGCACCAACTCAGAGGTCGGGTAGGCCGAGGTTCCATCGAAAGTCACTGCGTGTTGATGTATCAAAACCCATTGTCAAAAACAGCAAGTAAGCGACTTGGTGTTTTAAGAGAATCAAACGATGGCTTTTACATTGCAGAAATGGATTTAGAAATTCGAGGACCAGGTGAGCTCTTAGGTACAAAACAAACTGGTATTGCCGATTTAAAAATAGCCGATTTGGTGCGAGACGCATGGTTAATCGATAGCATAAAAAATATGGCGGATACCATGTGGCATGCACATCGCAAACAATCACTTAAGCTTGTAGATAGATGGTTGGCGTACAAGGATGACTACAGTAATGCCTAAATCTGGTTGCGACGTCAGTAAAGATGATGAGATAAAAACCGTTATTCTCATTGAAGATACCGGCAGTCTTAGTGCTCATGAAAACGCCAAAGCATTGTCGACTAAAACGGGCTTTGAGGTTTTTCAGCTTGCACCAGAACAGCGTAAACACAAATTTGCAGGTAAACAATGGCAGTTAGTATTTACCAAATATGGACTAGTGTTACGCTTGTCTTCGGAGCCTTCATGGTCTGATATTCGCGTCGATTTTGCATCAGCGGCACTCGCTTATCGAAAACAACACGGTGGTGGGCGTAAAGAGCCTTTGGCCAAAGCTATAGGAATAAAAAGTAAAGAAGTACTTACTGTTGTTGATTGTACAGCTGGAATGGGGACCGATAGTTTTGTTATGGCCAGTGTTGGCGCCACGGTCACCATGCTTGAACGAAGCAAAGTGGTGGCTGCATTACTTGAAGATGGCATTCATCGTGCGAATGAGGCAGCACTAGATATTGCGTCACGAATGCAGCTACGACACGCTGACGCGAGTCAATATTTACAATCAATTGACCCTCTACCTGATGTTGTTTATCTAGATCCGATGTTTCCGCATAAAAAGAAATCGGCTATGGTAAAAAAAGAAATGCAGGCGTTTCAGATGTTGTTGGGCGCAGACACTGATAGTCATAAGCTGATTGATGTTGCGCTAAAACGCGCAAAACAACGTATTGTAGTAAAACGGCCAAATTACGCGGATCCCATTGATAATGCCGAAGCGCGATTGCCTGATATGGCGATAAAGTCCAAGAAACATCGTTTCGATGTGTATATTCAAAAATAATGACTAAATCTTTACATGCAAAAGGAGCATATATGATTGAAGTAGGTGCAACACTGCCAGAAGCAACATTTTCTCAAATAAAAGATGGCGAGATGATTAATCCACATACCAACAATTTATTCGCGAATAAAAAAGTAGTGTTGTTTGCGGTACCCGGCGCGTTTACGCCTACGTGCTCGCAAGCACATTTACCCGGTTATGTTGCATTAGCTGATAAATTGTCTGATAAAGGTGTCGACAGTATTGTTTGTCTATCAGTAAATGATGCCTTTGTAATGGATGCTTGGGGTAAAGCGTTAAATGCCGAGCATGTGATTATGTTGGCGGACGGAAATGCACAATTTACACAGGCCATCGGTTTAGATATGGACACCGATAGTTTTGGCGGCATTAGGTCACAACGTTACAGTATGCTGGTAGAGGATGGTATTGTGAAAGCCTTAAATTTGGAAGACCCAGGTCGCTTTGAAGTTAGCGATGCCGAAACGATGCTGAAATCGCTTTAGATGTAGATGTAAAAAAGTCGCTAAACTATTCAGTGTGGGTACACGGCTTAGTTTGCGACTTATCTTTGGTTTTGCTACACCAATATGATCAGGATTAACAAATGTGGCGAAAAAGTCTATATTTTGGCTTTTTTCACAGTGTAGGTATTGCGCTACCATACTTATTTTAGTAAAAACAATAACTTAAATAATGGCATATATACTGCTGTATATCGCAAGGTGCTACGATATTTGCCTTTTGTCGTATAATGTTTAGTTAAATTGACCAATTCGCGAGGATGCCATGCCTGTTATTCTGGAAGACCGACCCATTGAAAGTGTAAGAGAAGAAACCATCGATACACTTATTTATAACTACAGCCATGCAATTATTTCAGAATCGGCCTTTGAACGACGATTAGACGTAGCAACGGTAAGCACGAGTCATGCAGAAATTATTGAGCAAGTAAAAGATCTATCACCGCCCAAAGACGACTATATTAAGCAGCAACAAGAAAAACAATTTAGTATTAATTACGATGCCAACGCAGATGAAGGCGACATGAATGTTGTGAGTATACTCGGCGGCAATGAGCGCAGTGGACGCTGGATTGTACCCTCTAAAATCAATTTGGTTTCAATTATGGGCGGAAGCGAACTTGACTTTACCGATGCCGTATTTACTTCGCAAAAAGTGACTATTCGGGTATTCACCTTGTTTGGTGGCAGTGATATTTTCGTGCCAGAAAATGTAAATATTATATCTTCAGCGTTTTGTATTGCTGGTGGCATCGACAATAAAGCACCGTCTATTGCTGATAAACAAGCTCCTGTTATTCGAGTTGAAGGCTTAGTGCTTTTTGGTGGTCTTGATATTAAAATTAAGACAACAATAAAAGAAAAGTTTGTTGCACTAGCGCGCCAAATGCGTACCGTTTTTGATGGTAAAGATAAGTAGTAGAGTACTTTGCAACATAAGTATAATCACAATAGGAAAGCATGATTGCTAAATTGGTTACGCTTGTTCGCTGTATAAAATGGGCCAGTATTAGTTCGTGTATTTTTGTCGGCATAGGCTTAACCGCGTCCCCTTTTTGGCTATATCAGCAGTTTGACCAAGAAACACCGGTTGCAAGCGTATCGGCGTTTGCGGGCGTTAACAGTCAGTACCAGATCAATATGACCTTTTTGGATACATGCGACACGCAAGTATTTGATATTGATAGTAAACAAGTACAGATTGATGCTAGTTTTTTGAAATGGCAAAGCTGGTTAACGGTACTTGGCGTAAAAGCAATCTATCAATTTGATCGTTTATCAGCGCGAGACACTGTTTTAAATACAGTTGATACAGCGATTACCTCAAAAAATATGATGCAGCAGCGTTACGATTTAACACCGGCAATTGTGTTACCGGTGTTTAAGTCAAGTCCTTTAGATGGTGGGTCAAGCTTTTTAGTAGACACCCAGTATGGGTCGTCTGTGTACTTTAAGATAGATACCGCCTTGGTGTACACAATTTATGTGACAGAAGACGGGTTAATCTTAAAATCTATGCCGAAAAAGCCGGTTGTTGATGCTAGCGGCGCGTTGCTTATTGACATTGATAAGCGTTGTTCAGCAACTTATTCTAATTGGCATAGGGTACTAGACTGGCTAAATAAATCGATATTAGCCATGGTTTAAGCATCAAGAACGTAAATTTAATAAACACTAAAGAGACTGACAACCTGCGTTATTCAGTTTCACCTTATCTTTTGTATCATTACGTTGTAAGTAGCATTCACCATTCTCTAACCATAAAGAAAGCACAATGGCTGCAATTTCACGCTGTCGACCGTCAATTATCTTACCTTGTTCATTTTGTTTTGACCGACGTTCGACGAATACGGTATTTTGTTTACTAAATACCGTATTCGACAAGGTAATTTTTCGACCAAATAGCAAAGTACGTGCAGCATCTTGTAGCATTTTTTTGTCGTTAGTTGATAATTCGGTAATACGCGCGGGCGTTGGCTCTCCCGTATTGCCTTCGGTGCTTATTTCATTATGCGTGTGCATACAACCAACCCCCAAGAAAAGTAATACCGTGGATGTCAGTATGATTAACTTCATTGCTGACTATCCAATGTTTCTAGTTCGGTGTATATACTGTTTTCAAGCAAAAATGAACGATATCGTGTATCGAATATGTCACCTTTACTATTTGTAGACGATGACTTTTTCGAGGCATGGGCTGTAGTCGTTGCATTTGTCGCAGTCGGGCATGTGCCGTTGTTCAATTTAAACAGCGCGGCGGAAAGCATTCCTTCATTTTCGTCGCCTAATGATTTAGTAAAGTCGTCATTTACTTCACAACCCGGCAGCTCATCGTCAAATTGTGGATTACTCAGTGGTTTAAAACCGTCGGAAAATTCGCCAAAACCTTTATCATTTACGCCTTGGAATTGAATCGTAAAGTAGGTTGTGCCGCAATTGTCAGTAGCTTGAAAACCAAAAGGTTTTCCGCACGTTGTGCCACCAATTTGCACTACTTCAACGTCGATACCGCGTAGGCCATTGATTAACGATTCACTCGCTGAGCAAGTGTCTTCAGTGGTAATGACATAAACCCTCGTTAATCCTAGATTTGGCAAGGTGTTGTTAGTGAAGCGGCCGGATTCCCAGTCGATTTCGCGATCAAAAAAGGGAACTGGTCGAATAACATCCCCAGTCAGTGGGTCTATCGTAGGGTGTTTATCATTAAATTGAAATGTTTCAAAATTTCTATTATTTGTTTGATTTGGCCCGGCAATCATATAGCCAAGCTGTGCAGACATTGCGACCAAACCACCACCATTGTACCGAATATCCAGCACTAGCTCGGTCACGTTTTCGTCAATGAATTGTTGGAAGGTGTTAATTAATGGGGTTTGCCCCGGGCGTTGGAAGCCATCAAATCGCACATAGCCAACGCGTCCAGCATTGGTGTCAATGACTTTTGCGTTGTTCACAAATGAGGTAGAAAAGGTACCTGAGGTCAGTGTCACGTTAATTTCTGAACCATCTACTCGTTCGAATACGAATTCTGTCTCTACAGCGTCCTCACTCGGGCGCAATGCCGCGTTAATTGCGTCTACGTCACTATCAACACTGCTATCAACAAAGTCGATGCCATTGATGCTGATAAGTCGATCACCTCTCTGTAGCCCTTGTTCACTGCTTGGTGAATCAGCTTCTATTGTTGATATGGTCAGGTTGCGAGGCGGTGTACTAGAAATAAACGCCCAGTTAATCCCATAGCCCGAACTACTGCCCGTTTCGGAGAATGATTCAAATTCTTCTGTTGGTTGGGCAAAGTGAAAATTATCTTTTTGTGCGCCAGACGCGGTGCGTTGCTCAGTGACTAATATATCAAAGTAGTCGAGCGTTCTGGCAAAGTCATCTGGATTGCGGTCGCGTATTTCGTCATACCATAGGTAGGTATTGTTGCTCCATGAACGAAGCCACATTTTTTCGTCAAAGCTAGTGCCTAAGGTATCCGGATATGGGTTTCCGTCGATATCATTTGTCGTGCGTACGACTGCACATTTATCTTTGAACTCACTTTCATCAGGAAATACACCAGCCGTCCAGCGACTTTCTGCTGGTGGTTTAGGTGTTGGGTTAACAGGTGAAGGACGAGGTGCGCTGCCACCACCTCCACCACATGCAGAGATGAAAAGCGTGAATAAAATTGTTGATGCAAGCAAAGGAACTGTCTTCATGAAACCTCCATAAATCCTTTTGTTTGTACTTCCACTATTCACCACTTGTGAATATGGTCGGATGAGTATACTTAATTCTTTGGGCTAGTCCTACTGAAATTGGTTTTCGAATGTCCATCCTCGGGTTAATTAGGTTAAGATGGATACTTTACTTATTTTCAGTATCTTTTTAATGCCATTGATGACATGCCACAGTACTTAAACGTGTTTATATATGTATGACGATCCAATCTTTGCGATAAAAACCTTATTCTTGCCGCTATTATCGTCGCAACTTCTGCTTGTTGTTGCAGTGTACTTTGCGGTAGTTCGCAAACGCTTAGCTTCTCAATACAAATTCTATATTTGCTTTTTAGTATGTCTTGTGGCGTTTCAAATCGGTCCCATTTTGCAAAACTATTTACTTGGTAAAGATGCAAGTTTAATCCTATATCTAAGAATTAGTTTGTTGTTCACGGTTGGAATGCCTGCGTTGCTGGTCGCTAATGCAATGCAATGCGGTTTTAAAATGGGTAGGCTATTGCAAATACTCCCTTTTATTATCGGGGGCATATGCTCGATAATGTATGTGGTGTTCATGGACGCAAGTGAGCGGCATGCAATCTTTTCACCTGATGCGGCTGATGCCTTTCCATTTTCTGTTACGATTGCTTTAGCACACAATGTACAAATTACGGCGTCTTTATTACTTGGTACAGTTCCCAACATTATATTGCTTTACATTGCCGTTGTAAG
Organism: Agaribacter marinus; assembly: GCF_030160655.1. Classification (GTDB taxonomy): domain Bacteria; phylum Pseudomonadota; class Gammaproteobacteria; order Enterobacterales; family Alteromonadaceae; genus Glaciecola; species Glaciecola marina. The sequence continues at coordinate 108,887 of NZ_BSOT01000002.1, read as the reverse complement.
TCATCAAAGCAAACAACTCATCGCGTTTATTTTGGGTTCGTTGGCGTTTTATTGTTTGTTTTCTATGGGGAGTTACTGGGGACACCTTTTCCTAATGTATTATGCCGGCTCTATTGTTACCGCGCTTTGTTGGGCATGGGCTGTATTTAGCGACCTTAGAGATATGAAGGGCGAAGCAGGCGCATTGATTGATGAGATGCAGTTTTTAGTGCAATCAAACAGTAGTGATTTTTCGCCTGAGCTAGACCGCTTATTGACAGACATTAATGCCTTGTCTGGTGGCGATCTTCCTGTATATAAATTGCGAGTAAGGCAGATACTCAACAGATTGTCTGAAGCGCAAATGAAGGCGGGTGCAGATCCGAAGGTCATTTTGGCTAAAAATGCGATTCAAACTCAAAAAATAGAGCAAAGCGAAAACATAGAACAAATCAGCAATTTAGTGAAAGCGCAGGCGGTCGAAGCATCAGTACTGATTAAAAATCCCCATGCTTCAACAACGGATGATGTTGTTGCAGAAACTAAGCAATACATTGAGCAACATTTTCAGCAAGAATTAGATATTGCGCGTTTAGCAAAAAGAGTCAGCATGAGTCGTTCTTATCTCATGCGCCTTTTTAAAAATGCTGAGGGAAAAACGATTAATCAATACCTGACAGATGTGCGAATTTCACGCGCAAAAAAACTGTTAGAAACACAGTCGGTAACCGATACCGCATTTGCTATCGGTTTTAATAATTCAAACTATTTTGGCACAGTCTTTAAAAAAGCAACTGGCCAAACCCCCTCTCAGTTTCAACAATCACTGTCACTGGATGGTGAAGTCTTGTCTAAGTAGATACTTATCTATTACAAAATAATAACAAATAATTGTATCTTAAGTTTTTGATATTAATAGCTTTACACTATTTTAATGGTGGTGTTTACACTATTTTAAAGGCTGGCTTATCGGTAACTTGTTATAACTTGTAGCATCTTAAGCGCAAAGCCGGATTTCTCATTTTCTTGTGAAGGCTTCGCCTAAATAATCGATGAAAGAATGAGTTAGTAAATGCTTTTAAGTCGCCAACTATGTAGTTTAACGTATCTGTTTGTTGCCTTCGCATTTTTGCACGGAAGTTTAGCGCTTGCCCATCAGCATGGCCAAAACGACAACAATCATGCGCCTCATCACGATAACTGGACACATGAAAATGACTGGTTACAGGTACCCAAAAGCCTCTCTCAAATTGGAAAGTCACATGGTGAAATTGCGGTTTCTTCTGACGGTGATATCTATGTGAGCGTTATGGGTGAGCTAGGAGGCCTGCAAGTTTATTCTCCAGCAGGCGAGTACTTGCACAATGTAAAAAATGCACCTAAGGATATTCATGGCTTTGTCATAAAACAGGAAAATGGCAGAGACGTAATCTATGCGCCTACATTATATGGGCAAAGCATTGTAAAAATGACAGTAACGGGCGAAATACTATTAACCGTTGACGCCTTAAGCAGCATTCCCAAGCAATACCATAGCGAGCCAGTGATTAAGCCTACATGGAGAGATGACCGCGCATTGAAACTTACAGCAATAGACGTCGCAGCAGACGGTACTATGTATGTTATCGATGGCTACGGCAAAGACTACATTCATACGTTTGACCAAAAGGGCAATTACATTACCACCTTTGCCGGACGCGGCGCTCCCTGGCATCTGCATAATTGTCACAAAATCGCTATCGATCCACGTTTTACGCCTAAGCGTATTTTATGTGCAGACCGCGTAAATGGGCGCTTGGTTCACATGAAGCTTGACGGCAAGCTAATTGGCAATCATGCCGAAGGCTTGAGAAGGCCGAGTGCGATTGCGTTTTATAATGACTTAGTGGCGGTTGCTGAGATTTCTGGCAGAGTGACCTTGCTGGACCTTGAGGGTAAGAAGTTGACTACTCTCGGTACTAATGAAAATAAAGAAGAAATTAACCATCCACGCACCCCCCCTGAAAAATGGAAAAACGGGGTCTTCACCTCTCCTCATGGGATTGCGTTTGATGCAGACGGTAACTTGTATGTGACCGAGTACAGTAACTTTGGTCGCGTGTTAAAGTTTAATGCCTCTACAAGCATCGATAATGCAGAAGAATAAAGACTAGTGCAGCGGTTTAACGGCATGGCTGTTTTTATTCAATATCATCGCGTTGTGGACATAAAAGCGATTGTTCGCCTAGTATTCAGTCTTTTTATAATGATTAGTTTGAGCGGGTGTACGACAGACGAGTCTCATAATTCTGCAGCAATAGATGGCGATAAAATCGAGTTTAACCGGGATATTCGACCCATTCTAAATGCTAGCTGCACGGGTTGTCACGGCGGCGTTATGCAACAAGCCGGTATTTCTTTTATTATGAGGGATGCTGCGCTTGGCCGAGGACATTCAGGCCGAAGAAACATTGTCCCCGGCGATCCTGACGCCTCTGAGTTGATTGCAAGAGTTGAGTCGACCGATCCCAATGTAAGAATGCCTTATAAAGCTAAACCGTTATCGCCCGCGCAAATTGCAACGCTTAGATCGTGGATAGCACAAGGGGCACAATGGGAAGAACATTGGGCTTTTGTGCCGCCTGAATCACAAGCAGTGCCCGACGCGGTTGAGTTTGTATCTGGTGACCCAACGAATCTCACTCGCAGTACCATCAACAATACCGTCAACAATGCCATCGACAATTTTGTACAAGAGAAGCTAGTTGAGAAAGGCCTAAGGCCGGCGAAGAGAGCAGACAAGTCTACGTTATTACGCCGTCTAAGTTTCGATTTGACCGGTCTTCCGCCATCACCGACACAAATAGACGATTTTCGATCTGATAAAAGCCCAAATGCGTTCGAGAAACAAGTGGACTATTTATTAGATTCTCCAGCCTTTGGGGAGCGTTGGGCAGCAATGTGGCTGGATATTGCACGCTATGCAGATAGCCAAGGGTATACCAGAGATGAGTACCGTGTTTCATGGCCTTATCGGGATTGGGTAATCTCAGCATTTAACGATAATTTGTCCTATAAAGACTTTGTGGTTAAACAACTTGCGGGTGACTTACTACCCGCGCGCACGATGGAGGATTTAATCGCGACTGGCTTTCATCGTCAAACACCAAACAACAATGAAGGCGGCACTGACGACGAAGAGTTTCGTGTAGTAGCCATGCTCGATAGAGTATCAACCACCTGGTCCGCGCTAAACGGCTTGAGCATGAACTGTGTGCAGTGCCATTCGCATCCTTATGACCCCATTGAGCATAGCGAATTCTACAAATTTTATAGCTTTTTAAATACGGCACAAGACGCCGATAGATATGCGGACGTGCCACATTTACGTATTGCAAGGGATGAAAATGAGCGTGAGGCGCTGTTTGAATTGCAGGAATACATGCAACAGATTGCGCATGAACAAACGACTAACATTAACGGTCTAGCCGACGACGCTGCGCAGTGGCAGCAATTAAATATTGTATCGGCGACGGCCAACGAAATCGCCGCGCTGAACAAATTGATTGTCAGTACTGCTAAACGTATTGCTGAAATAGAAGACAAAGAAAGTTGGCCATATAAACGCAATCAGCGACGACTTAAGCAATTTAAGGACGTAGTCGAAAAGCTTTCGGCGGAAAACGGCGGACAACATGATTTAGCCCTTGTCAATGGTGAATTGTTTGCTGATGAGTCGATACCGCCACAAGCTATTGTAGAGTTGAAAACAGACGTAAATACGTCTAAAAAAGTTAGCGCAATACGTGTTACTGCATTACCTGTAAATTTGTACGAAGCCGCGCATACGCCTGATTGGGCATTTTCAATCGACAACATAAAGTTGTGGTTAACGCTGCCAAATCAAGCACCTCAACTATTGCCTGTGCAAAGCTATTTGACCAACTCATTGGAAGTACAAGATGAGCAACTAAAGCGGCACAATGGTGTGAATGGCAATTTATCTAAGACTGAGAATGCTGCTGGCTTCTTCGCGCATCGCTTATTTAGACCTCGTTGGACCGTAGCAGTGCTACCCGAATCTATCGAGTTACCAAAAGGTGCGAGCATATCTATTGAGTTGGCATTTTTAGGGCATCGACGCTTAAATGACAAGCCGCCGCAGCTTAGGCGATTGCGCTTAGAAGTGACTGATAATGAAGATTGGTTGGTCTATGTAAACAGCCCTGAACGACAAAAATCAATAAACCAATATGTTGAGTATGCTAATACTGTTGGGAAAACAGATACTTATAATGCACCAGTTATACTAGAACAAAGCGAATGGGACAAGCGTGCTTCTGCACTTTTTTATCGAGGAAACTTTTTAGACAAGCAAGGTGAACATCTTGTACCCGATACACCGGCCATATTACCGAGCTTTCCGGTTGACGTGCCACGGAATCGATTAACTATGGCGGAATGGTTTTTTCATGACGAGCAGCCGCTTACTGCAAGAGTCGCTGTAAATCGTTTTTGGTTTCAGCTATTTGGGCGAGGTTTGGTGGATACACTTGAAGATTTTGGTGGCGCTGGGAATGAACCTAGTCATCCTGAGTTGCTTGATTGGTTGGCGTTACACTTTCAACATGAATTAAATTGGGATGTTAAAGCACTCATCAAATTAATGGTGATGAGCTATAGCTATCAACAAGATGCAAGTGCTACCGAAGCCGCGCTTGACACCGACCCAGCAAACATGTGGATAGCACGTGGCCCCAGGCAACGCTTATCCGCCGAGATGATTAGAGATCAAGCGTTATTTGCCGCGGGTTTGTTAAGCAAAAAAATGGGCGGTGAACCGGTTATGCCGCCACAACCTGCGGGTATTTGGGGGCGAAAGGGACGTTTAATCAAAGACTGGGAAAACGCGAAAGATGAAGACAGATACCGGCGTGCTATCTATACCTTCATTAAACGAGCTTACACTTACCCAAGTTTTTTGACCTTTGATATGGAAACGCGCGAACTGAGTCATCCTCGGCGCATACCTACCAATACGCCTTTACAAGCGCTTGTGACCCTGAATGACCCGGTGTTTCATGAGGCTGCCCAAGGTTTAGCGGCAAGAATGTTAAGTAAAAAGCGCGTAAGTCAGTCTGATGAGCAGGCGCTACGTTTGGGTGCCGAACTTGTATTGAGTCGTCCGCCTAGCAAATATGAAATGGCACGTTTAAATGCAGCGTTAGAAGCTCTACACCAAGAATTCTTTGATACTAAAGTGAATGCAGATACACCGGAAGATCAAAAACTGTCTGATGTGTGGACTGCTGTCGCAAGTATTTTGCTTAATCTTGATGCAGCCTTAACGAGATAGTGGGAGCGAAAGTAATATGTCTAAATTTCCATTTTTACATCTAGCGACACAGGCTAAAGATACGCAACGGATTGATTTAACGCGTCGAAACTTTCTTACAGGTAGCGGCGCTACAGTCGGTGGAGCAATGATGGGCGGAGCTGCATTAGCCTCAATTATTAGTAAATCTGCGATGGCAGGTGGTACACAGCTTGATTTTACTCGTCCAATGAATTCACCGTTGGCGCCACTTCCGCCGCAATATCCAGCGCGCGCAAAGCGAGTTATTTATTTGCATATGGCAGGTGCACCAAGTCAATTAGAGTTATTCGATTTTAAGCCTGAATTAAAGAAGTACGATGGTAAAACAGCGCCTGAATCTTTCTTAAAAGGTAAGCGTTTTGCGTTTATATCGGGTAAACCCAAATTGCTTGCGCCGTTATATGATTTTAAACAGCATGGGCAGAGCGGTGCCTGGATTTCTGATCGTCTACCCCACCTTGCAAAACATGCCGACGACTTGTGTTTTATCAAGTCAATGCAAACTGACCAGTTTAACCATGCGCCAGCACAAATTTTGATGCATACAGGGAATGCGGTCTCGGGCAATCCGTCGTTAGGTGCCTGGACTACTTATGGCTTAGGCACCTTTAATCAAAACTTACCCGGCTATGTGTCTCTTATTTCAGGTTCACGTTCGCCAGATGGAGGGAAGCAACTCTGGGGATCTGGTTTTTTACCGAGTGTATATCAGGGCGTAAAGTGTCGCTCTGACGGCGACCCCGTATTGTACTTAAGCAACCCTGATGGCGTTAGTAGGAATGCAAGACGCAAAGTATTGGACGCTATTGCAGATATAAACATGCAAACCCATGGCGCACTTGGCGATCCTGAAACGCTGACCCGTATTTCGCAATATGAAATGGCTTATCGTATGCAGGTAGAGGCAAATGACGCGTTTGATATTAAAAAAGAGAGTCAAGCCACACTTGCTATGTACGGTGCTCAACCTGGCAAAAAAAGCTACGCTAACAATTGTCTGGTGGCCCGAAGATTGGCAGAACGTGGCGTGCGATTCATTCAGTTATTTGATTATGATTGGGACCATCATGGCACTAATCAAAATGATTCCCTGAGTCACGGTTTTGTGAATAAATGCAAAAGCATCGACCAATCCACAGCGGCCTTGCTTAGTGACTTAAAGCGAACGGGCTTATTAGACGATACCTTAGTGGTTTGGGGGGGGGAGTTTGGGCGTACGCCCATGCAAGAAAACCGCGGCGGGCAAGACAATCAATTTGCTGGGCGAGACCATCACCCTCATGCCTTTACAACATGGATGGCTGGGGCAGGCGTAAAAGGTGGTTATACCTTGGGTGAAACAGATGAATTGGGTTATTCTGTGGTAAAAGATCCAGTCGAAATGCAGGATTTTCATGCGACGTTTTTATACTTGCTAGGGTTTGACCATCTCCAATTTACCTACCGATTCCAAGGTTTGGATCACAAGCTTACCGGTCTGAAAAAAGCGAAGATATTAGGGAAAATTTTAGCTTAATGGATGCAGAAGAAAAACAAGGGGTTGTGTCCGTCGGCCAGTATTTTACAGCTGTCGGCATACTCACCTTAATACTTATAGCGACGTGGATATCTTCACAACCTGCCATTATTCAAACGGTAAAAGAAGCGCTAGGCCTACGACCATATTTGCAAGCCGAAGATGATTCATTTTATCAACAGCGAGTGCATGACATTATGGCGCGCTATTGCATAGCATGCCATACCGACGATAAATCAAAAGGTGGTTTACGACTTGATAGTTTTAGACAGGCTTGGTTTGGTGGAAAAAGTGGCAGTGTGTTGAGCAATGGTGAACAAGCGATTTTATTGCAACGTATGTTGCTACCTGTCGATGATAAATTGGCAATGCCACCTTATGGACGAGACCGCCATACCGATGAAGAATTAGCTATCGTGACTCTATGGTTAAAAAAGGGCGCCTCGCACAGCCTAAAAGAAGAGGATTTTCCTGAAGCACCGGAAAAGGCTCCAGTGATCCATTTTGCCCCCATTGATTGGGCGCAAATTAACAATGACAGACAGACGTTTGCGGGTCAAGTAAGTGACTTTCAACACCGGTATCCATTTAGTCTAAATTACCAATCCAGAACAACCACAGCGTTAATCTTTAAAGCGCAATTGGTTGAAAAAGGCGAGGTAGCAACAGCGTTCGAATCGTTGTGTGGGATGTCTCCAGTGTTGGCCGAAGTGTATTTAAATAATGAGTACGGTTCTGAATGGCAAGGCGATACGGATTTCCACAAACATTATCAGACGGCGTTTACGTCTCGTCAATGGCCAGAGTTGCGGGTATTGGATATTCGGCATTGGCAGATATCACCTGCGCTTTCAGCGTTTTTAGTCAGCTTACCTAAATTACAGCGTGTAACGTTTAGACAAGGCTATGTTGGTAGTGAACTAATAGCATCGCTCGAGCAAAAGGGTGTTCGTGTAACCTTAATCGATAAGGAAGGTATATGAACAGCATAAACAGTCGCGCTACGCCTGCGCCCGTGCAAGAACACACATTGCCAGCAAATAGGCAGACTAAGGTGTGGGATAAGGGTATTCGAGTGTTTCATTGGGCGTTAGTCGTTTGCATAGTAGGCGCGTGGTATACCATCGAGCAGCGTATGATGGATTGGCACCGAGGGTTTGGATATGCAATAGCCGCACTACTAATATTTAGAGTTATATGGGGCGTGGTAGGCAGTACAACGGCTAGATTTACCGACTTTGTTGTTAAACCATCTACGGCATATGGCTACTTAAAAGACTCCCTACGATTAAAGTCATCTACGCATAATGGACATAACCCCGCAGGTGGTTGGATGGTGATTAGCTTTTTGGTGTTGCTTGCTTTTCAAGTGATTTCTGGCCTCTATAGCAATAACGAAATTGGCTTTAATGGGGCATTTTCTGACAGCATACCGAAAGCACTTTCGGACCAATTTACCCAATGGCACGCATTGAGCTTTGACATCATAACGCTAGCAATATGGCTACACTTAGTAGCAGTATTCTTTTACGTGTTGGTAAAACGCCAAAACCTAATAAAAGCGTTGTTTTCAGGCAAAAAACCAAGCGAACAGGCAAATCCCACGCAAACACTTCGTTTTTTCGAAAAAGGACGCTTGTGGCTATGCGTGTGCATGGCAATATTGCCGATAATTTATTTATTGTGGATATATGGATAGTGAAAAAACAACGCAGTTTGTTTAGTGAACAAGTAGGTGTAAGAGCAAAAGTAAGACGCAAAGGTTTTCACGTTTTTGTCATGCTAGCTTGTGTGTTTACGCTGTCTGCGTGCACCCACCATTCACCTGTGACGAATTCTCCATTAAGTAGTCATTCTGAGGGCAGTCTTCCTTTGGGCAGTAACGCGGTAGCCGAAAAAAATACGGGCAACGCAAATAATGAGCTGGATATCTATGTGCTAATTGGCCAATCTAACATGGCAGGCAGAGCGCCTATTCCAGACGCGCACAAAGCACCACTAGACGGTGTATTTGTATTAAATAAGTTAGGTAAATGGGTGGCCGCTAAACACCCCCTTAATCTGTATTCTACTATTCGCAAAAATGAGGGTATGCAAAAAGCGGGACCTGGGATTAACTTCGCTAAACATATGCGACAAGCACAACCAAACAAAAAAATTGGCCTTGTAGTGAATGCACGGGGTGGATCGACAATTGCTGAATGGTGTCGCAATTGCGAATACTATAAGCAAGTACTTACTAGGCTGAGTTACATTGAAAATAAAGACAGTATTAAGGGAGTGCTGTGGTTACAGGGAGAATCAGATCAAGCAAAACCGGCAGGCTATATTGATAAACTCAAGCAGTTAGTTGTCGACTTGCGCCGAGATTTAGCCAAAGAAAACCTACCGTTCATTGCTGCGCAGGTGAATAATATACCCTTGATCAACAAACAAATCGCAGCATTACCCACTGTTTTAGATAATACTGCGGTTGTATATTCAAACGACCTTACTGCGATGGATGCCTTGCATTATGATTTTGCCAGTATTCAAGCAATTGGTGAACGATTTGCGATTGAAATGCAGCGCTTAAACGGCGAGTAAGTCTTTTTCGCAATGACATTAATCTTTTCCGAATATTTAATCGATGTTTGATTCTGCGCATGCTGAAATAGCACGAATAACACTCTTTGCACTGTCTTTGGAGTAGCCTCCGCCGCCAAGTATCACAGTAGGAATACCACGTTGCTTGAGAGCAGTAAGAGTGAGTTTTTCTCGTTCTGCTACATCATCAATATCTAAGCAGAGGCCGCCAACTTTATCGCTCAATAAGGTATCCGTGCCTGCAACGACGAAAGCTAAGCGATAGTCATCTTCCAGCTTCCCCAAAGCGTCGTTGTATTTTCGTAGATAGGTTTGACCGTCTGTTCCCGGGGGAAGAGGTACCGGAATATCGACGCGATCACGGGTGTAACCTGACGTTGGATAAATGCCAGCATTGTAAACATCAAGAAGCGTTACGTGCTTATTCTCCATAAAGGTATAAGCATTACCATTGCCATGGTGAGCATCAGTATCGATAATCAGGATTTTGTCATCGGGTGCCAGTAAACCGCTTTTAACAAGTTGCTGATGGCAAATACCTATATCGTTATAGATGCAGAAGCCTTCCATATTTTGTTGCATGGCGTGATGATATCCACCAGAGATATTCCAGTAAACGCCGCCATTTTCTAATGCTTGAGTCGCACCTAAGATCGTACCAGCAACTCCCCATCGCATAGGTGTAAGAATTTTGCGGTCAAGAAAAGAGAAGCTGATGAATGGTATACGAGGCACTTCCAAGGCTTGGAAGATACCGTTTTTATTTCTTACCCGATGCTGCATGATGCTCGAAAGAAATTCATCGACAATATCCATGCTTACCGAATCTACTGGTTCAACAAATTCGATACCCTTGTTTTTCTTCAGTTCATTATAAATAGTTTGAAATTTAACTCCATCAAATGGGTGCAAGTAGTTCAGCAAGCCCAAATTTATGTTGTAGTGTTTACTATAAATGACTTTCATATGTCCGCCTTGCCAAAGACAGCAAGCTCTCTCGCGTAACGCAATATTTCGTTTGGCGTCCAAATGTCTCTACCAAGAAATTTTCCGAATTGACCATAGTCGTGAGCACATGGATGAAAGCTGGGTTCCTTTTCACAGGCAACTTTTAGACACTCAGCAACTACATGTGAACAGTTATACTTTGCTAATTGATACCTTGGCGTGTTGAAATAAGATCCGAAATAAATAGAGATAATTTTTCTTCATTTATGCGCGAGATTACTATTGTAGTAGGCTTTAGCCCGCCCTCTGCCTGAATATCTTCATGCAGAGCACTCCTAAACGACCCAGGATGGCTTCGTTTTATTTTTAGATCCTTTTTTCCGGCAGCGTCCTCAGGCCAAAAACTAACATAGTTCGCTCCAAATGATAGCGAGGCGTGTCCTACCATATCGCCATGAGGCGGCCAAACGTGAACTTTTAGCAAAGCAATCTCCGTTAAGTTTTTGTATGACGTTCAATTTCTCAAAAAATAGCCGTTCGATTTTCTCAGTATATTCGACTACAGCGAAATTCGCCAAAGTTATTGATTATCATAAAGTATACATACCGATAGACAAAGCCTAGAGTTGAGCATGATCGTGTTAGGTTTATTAGTCATGCATGAATAAAGTAAGGTCCGTATTTTATGTAGCATGTTTGTCGGGGGCCTGTTATCCCGTATAATCCCCCCATTATTTTGCAACGCCATCAAACTTTTTTGATTGGCTTACCAGAGACTTTGTTTTGACCAAGTCAGTCAAAAATTATGATGTAGTAGTATTAGGCGCAGGTGCTGCCGGCTTATTTTGTGCGATAGAAGCGGGTAAGCGCGGTCGCAAAGTGGCTGTGATTGACCATGCTAAGCGCTTAGGCGGTAAAATCCTTATGTCGGGCGGCGGGCGTTGTAACTTTACCAATATGTATGCGTCTCACGAAAACTTTCTGTCTCAAAACCCTCATTTTTGTAAATCGGCGTTGAGTCGATACACGCAGTGGGATTTTATTGGTTTAGTGAGTGATTACGGCATTGCGTATCATGAAAAAACGCTAGGCCAGTTATTTTGCGATGACACGGCAAAAGATATTGTCGATATGCTGTTGTCGGAGTGTAAAAAGGCCAAAGTAGAGATCATCAATCGGTGTGATTTCATTTCTGTAGATGCCCGCGAGATTGGTTACGAAGTGGAGGTTGCAACAGGCACGCTACATTGTGAAAGCTTTGTTGTTGCCACCGGTGGTTTAAGTATGCCTAAACTTGGCGCATCACCTATTGGTTACCGTATTGCGGAACAATTTGGTTTAGATATTGTACCGACTAAAGCAGCGCTTGTGCCTTTTACCTTACATGATACTGACAAAGCTGTATTGTCGACGCTCAGCGGCGTGTCGGCCGATGCGAGTGCGTCTTGCAATAATACAAGCTTTTCTGAGAACATCTTATTTACTCACCGTGGGCTAAGTGGGCCTGCGGTATTACAAATATCTTCATTTTGGGTGCCCGGAAACGACGTCTGTTTTGACTTATTTCCAAAGGGTGATTTGCAAGCAGAGTTGGCGTCTGCAAAGCTTAATCAACCCGATGCGCTGTTATCTACAGTGTTGTCAGCGCACTATTCAAAACGCCTAGTACAAACCCTATTGCCTTATTTTAAGATAGACAACAAACCGCTTAAACAATACAACGACAACGCGTTAAAACAAGTCGCCCAAGCATTTAGTCAATGGCATATAAAACCCAACGGCACGGAAGGCTATCGCACTGCAGAAGTGACACTTGGTGGCGTAAATACTGATCATTTGTCATCCAAAACGATGGAATGTAAAACCCAAGCAGGCCTATATTTTATTGGCGAAGTGATGGATGTAACCGGTTGGTTAGGGGGCTACAATTTTCAGTGGGCTTGGAGTAGTGGTTGGTGTGCAGGGCAGGTTGTTTGAGTTGTGTAATGACAATTTAGTTTGCACACTTCCCGAGTAGTTTGCACTAAAAGGAGAATATTTCCCTTAAAGTTTGCACAGTAGATGATTTGCTACTAGTATTTTCTTAAGCAAGGATTTACTGGAAATTTTTATGGCTCGGAGAAAGCTTGAAACATTTAACGACTTTAATCGAGCCTTAAAAAACAAGTATGGCATTGGTGAAGGAAGTTTTTACAAACCTTGGCTGCGAGTTCAGGATGTAAAGTCAAAAGGTGTTCGGTCGCAAATATTGGGGCTAAAAACAGGTAGAATTCACCACACACTTTCCTCAATAGAAACTGATTTCTTCTATCTAGCGGAGTATTCTGACTCCGTTACAGATATCAGGGAACAATTTCCCCTTCTGTGTTCTGGTCTAATCCAACCGGACACCTTCCAAAAGGAATATTCATAGTTAATCGGAGATTGGTCAGCGTTAGCTGAATGCAATCTTGTCATGTGGTAATACCGCATATACTCTGCGACATCGTTCTTGGTAAATTCTCTCGTGGGCTGAGGCACTTTGAATAGCCAATCATGTTTAAGGCTTCCAAAGAATCGGTTATGTAAGTTATTTAAGATGAGTCCCAGTAGCCATTTCAATGCTTCAAACCTAAAAGTGAATAGTCGATATTTTCAAGAACGCCTTATTGGGAAAAGTTTACCACTTGTAAACTTTTTAATTTATGCTAAGGTTTACTAACAGTAAATATGGTTAAGCATTCAAGCCAATATGCACGTAATATCAAAGCGCCCTTTTTTAGACGCGATTAAAAAATTTCCAAACGATCGCTTTGCTATAGAATCGACATATTCGTTGTTAAATAGGGGAAAGTTTAAAAGCCCCGAGGAACTTAAACGGCTATTTAAATCACTCGATAATTTCAAATACAAAGATAAGTGGTGGGTTATCGATATTGGTGGTAACAATCTAAGATTATTAGCCTTCATTGAATTTCGTCATAACCGTGTATTTGTTAAACACATCTTAACACACGCTGAATACGATAAACTTTGCAAAGCGTATCGAAACTGAAATATGGTAACTAATATGAATACTGCTATAGAAGTATCAAAAATCGTACATGAATTAAATTTTCATGCTCCGCTATTACGAGAAATACAAAGTAAAAGCGAGCACGAACAAGCGCTCGAGTTAATGGCCGAGTTACTTGAGGATTACGATAGTAACCAAATTGCTATAGACGCATTGACTAACTCCATATCAAGATATGAAAGTCAAAGTGCAGAGTTTATTGAATTTAACAAACAAATTGAAAATACTGATCCAGCGGTCGCAACTCTAAAAGTGCTGATGTCACAGCATAACCTTAACACATCCGATTTTGAAAATGAGATTGGTAAGAAAAGTATGGTTTCACAGGTGTTAAATGGTAAAAAGAAAATGAATAGAACGCATATAGAACTATTAGCAAAGCGATTTAATATAAGTCCAGCATTTTTCTTTAAGTAGTAGCAAAACCAAAACTTTAACGCCGGCTCCTCGCCTTAGGACTAAACCGCTCCGCGGTGTAATGGTCAAGCTTCATTCTACTCGCTAGCGTTAATCAACCTAATTCCATAAGCAGGAAAATATTCATCTTTCGTCAATATCTGCAAACCCTCCGCTTGCGTTTGGGCTATTAAAATTCGGTCAAAAGGGTCTTTATGATGTAAGGGTAACTTACCTGCCTGTTGACCATGAAATAAGCTAATAGCCAAAGCCGATGAAACCAGCTCCCTCTGCTGACGACTCTATATCATCTGGCGCAATCAATTTACCCATCTGCTGTTTAATCGACATTTCCCAGACAATACTGCGCTGACATAAATGCTGTTTCTGGGGTTAGTTTGCACACTAAAACACCTATTTACCCAGTAAATTTATTTTTAAGTGTTAATATATAAAAACAAACATTTATAAGTAAAGTTGTTGGCGTGTGGGCAATGTATGCGGTTAGACAATAGAGATAAAATTCAAAAATACGTAATCGTCGGGGGCGGCACGGCGGGCTGGTTTTCGGCGGCAATATTAGTGAGGGCCTTATTAAATACCGGTTGTAAAATTGAATTGGTAGAGTCTCCTAATGTGCCGACCATTGGTGTTGGAGAAGCAACAATACCGTCTATCGTCGACACGCTTAGATATTTAAACATCCCCTTACCTGAATTTATTCGTGAAACTAACGCCACTTTTAAGCTTGGTATTAAGTTCAGTGATTGGCATACAGTGGGTGACCATTATTGGCATCAATTTGGCTTTGTGGGTGGAAAAATGGACGATAGGCCGTTTTACCAGCATTGGTTGAAGTATGTGATGCATGGTGGCGAGCTAGACTATACCGATTTTTCTCCATCGGTTGCGATGGCAAAGCACAACAAGTTTCATATAGGTAATCCCAACAAACCAAATAACTTGTCTGCTTCTACCTATGCATTTCACTTTGATGCGGGCTTAGTGGCTAAGTATCTTACGGATTATTGTGTAAATAATGGCGTGATCCATACAAAGTCTCATGTGCGTGACGTTGTACTAGACGATCGTGGTTTTATAAAGTCAGTTATATCGGAAAAGGGCCAGCCCATTGCTGGCGATTTTTTCATTGATTGCTCTGGTCAACATGGTTTACTCATTGAAAAAGCGCTAAACGTAGGCGTTGAAAACTGGCAACAATATTTGCCGGTAGACAGAGCAATAGCGGTACAGTCAGAAACCTTATCGCAATTGCCGCCCTATACAGAATCTATTGCCCACGAACATGGTTGGCGATGGAAGATCCCATTACAAAACAGAACAGGCAACGGCTATGTTTATTGCAGTGAATTTTGCGATGAGAACACGGCAATAGACGCACTTAATCGCCACATTATCGGTGAAAAGTTAACTGATCCTAAAGTACTTTCATTTGTTACCGGTAAACGCGATAAAATTTGGTTTAAAAATTGTTTGTCGGTAGGCTTATCCTCCGGTTTTTTAGAGCCTTTAGAATCAACCAGTATCAACCTGATAGTTAAAGGCATGATGGACTTTGTCAATTGCATACCAGACAAGGATTGCAATCAGCAAACCATAGATGAATACAATCGTCTAATGGACATAGAGTATGAATGTATTCGTGATTTTTTAGTGTTACATTATTGTACCTCCGCAAGACAAGACTCCGAATTTTGGCGAAGTTGGCAACACCGCAGTATCCCTGACTCGTTACAAACTAAACTTGCGTTGTTTCGACAACAAGGACGGCTGTTTCAAAATGAATTGGATTTGTTTACGGCGGATAGTTGGTATGCGGTACTAGAGGGCATGAAAGTACGGCCTATCAGTTACGACCCCTTAATTGACGCGTCAGATTTTACTAAGATTAAACAGTCATTGCCGCAATATATAAAAGGCTTGCAGGACAGCGTTGATTTACTAATGACGCATGATGAGTTTTTAGCAAAAATTACTCATTAACACCTAACTTATCCAAGAGAAAATAAAAAGCGAAACTGAAAAATATCAGTTTCGCTCTGGTATTTACATTTTAAGACTTAAAAAGTCGCGCGTAAGGCTAAGCGGTATGTTGAACCGGTTACCCATTCACGAATTGTGCGTGACTTATTGGCTTCGCCATCTAATGCATTGCCCTCAATATTAAATCTGCTATCCGTGAGATTAGTATAATATTGCCTGAATACTCTCTCTCCCAAGTTTACAGCGTTAAAAGTAAGGGTGAATGTATCATTTATCTTATACGTCGCAGATAAATCTAAAGAACCTCCGCCTTCATTCCAAAGTGCGCCTTGCCTGAACGAGCGCCTCGCCAAAGAATCCGTGCGGTAATTGTAGGCTAGACGAACAAGATTACCGTCTTGTTCCCAAAAGGTGGATAGGTTGTACTGATGCTTGGACACGTTCTCAAGAGGAAGAGAAGACAGTTGAGTGTCAAAGCCAATGACTTCAGCGTCGGTAGTTGAGTCTGAATAAGTATAGTTGGCTGCAACACCTAAACCACTCCAGAACCCAGGTAAAAAGTCGTAGTTTTGATTGTAGCCAATCTCTACGCCTTGGTTTTTACCACCTTTACCATTTCTGAGTAGGTTAAGATCAATTGTGTCGCATTGTGTCACCCATTCCAGAGCATTGGATTGCCATCTATGACGATAGTTTGGCATACAACTTGGTTCGTCAAATACACTTTTTGCTGAACCATCTGCATTTGGCTGAATGAGTGCTTCAAGAGGATCTAAGGCTTCTAGTTCTGATTGATCCAACTTGGAAACATCTAGCCAATGGGAGCTGACCGTGGCGACTTCTTCAAAATTAGACATATCCTTATGGAAAAGTGCAACGCTAAGGGCGCCGCCTGCACTAAAATACCACTCATAAGACAAGTCAATATTGTTCGACTCAAGTGCGATTAAGTTAGGGTTGTTGATTGTACCTGCAGAGTTGCCGCCACTCCATAAATTATAGTTCAATGTATAGCTTGGTCTAAGCGAGTCGATTTTCGGTCTTGCCATTGTCTTAGACGCCGCAAAACGAAGAACGGTTTTGTCGTTTAATTGATAATTTAGCGTAATACTTGGCAGAACATTGTCATAGTCATTTGAACCTGTTGCTTGATATTGTTCAGGATTATCCACATCGGTACGCGCATCCCAATATCGTGAACGCGTATTGGCGCTTTGGTCAAAGTTTTCGTCAAAACAACTTTGACCAGGCGCAGGGCCCCAATTCCCATTTGCATCGAAAGCTCCTGCAAGGTTTGCACCGCCTACGCCGTCAATTTCAGCGTATCCGACACCGTTCGCGTATAGTTGTTCAGCCGTGCAAGGCGAAAGAGAACTGTCTGTTGCAATTTCAATGAGTCGGTAATCTGAGGAGAACTGGTTGAGGTCATATTTTACGCCAGAAAACCCAAGGCTATCTACGGTGCTATCCACATATCGCAAGCCGATGTTACCGGTTAAGTCATCATCTAAGAACGAGAAACTGGTTTTTAGATAAAACGCTTTGTTCTTTAGTTCTACCTGTCTGTCGTTAGACAAATCCGGGCGGGTTCTTACATCTCTGTTAGTAAACAATGCGTCCAGTGCTGCGCCGCCGTCGATTGTAAACCAGCCGTCAGTGGCATTGTCTCTTGCGTAACCTAATTTTGATAAGAAATCATCTCCATGAGGCGTTTGCCCTTTGGTAACGGTTGACAGTTGTATTGATGATACGCCTACGCCAAGCGATGGCGAAGGCGCATTTTCGCCAGGTACCCAAGCATTGTCGGCATTGTCAAAGAAGTTATTTTGGTTAAATACATCTTTATTCCGCTTTTGGTATTTGGCACCAAACTCAATGGTAGTAATAGGTCCCCAATCGGCGCCATAGTCAAAATCTAAAAAGACTTGTTTTTGTTCATCGCTCATATCTCGGTCACGCGTATTGACCTGTTGAAGATGAATTGATGCTAAGTCATCAGGGTTGAAACCAGTGGTTACCGTATTGTCAGAATTGTCTTCGCCTTGCGCACCGGTTTGACCCGGGCCGAAGTTTACAAGACCCTCGCCAAAACGAGCGACACAGCGACCCGAGGTACAATCATAACCGACGGGTTCCAGTGTATCTAATGGTAAGTTTTCAATGAGTTCGTCGTTAACATGCACAAAGTTGTTTGTGTTGATGTAAGTATAGTAATCATCATCCGCAACAGTTTTAGAATAACCGACTTTAAATTCCATGCTAAATGCGTCGGTAAAGTAATGACTAAGATCAACGCTATAGATGCGGTTGGTGGTTTCTACGCCGGATTCTCTTTGGGCAATACGCCCCCGCGATGAGCGCGCCAATACTTTTTCGAACAGTTGGTTCTCTGGATTGAAGACGAGCCAAGGGTCGTCTCCCGTCACAAGAGGATCTGCGTCTGTGTAAGCAGATTGAGGACCTAGCAATGTAAATGTATTTTCATCTGCCGTCAGAAATTGGTCCGAGACCGTAATATCTAATACCACTTCGGTCGCATCAGTGGGTTGCCACTGAATTGCAGATGTAAAACCTTCACGTTCTAGGCTGTTTTTAAATAGCGCATAGCCGTTTTGACCATTTACGTAGCCAGTAATAGGGCCATCGATAACTTCCCCTGATTGCGCATTTATCGCATGGGGAAACGTTTTTACTTCGTAGTTGTTAGTAAAAAACGAGTCTTTTCGGTAGCCTTGAGTTTCTGAAAAAGCGGTGACATATACACCTAAGGTTTCATCTAAAAATTTTTCAGAAAAAGACCCTGATATTTTGTAATCTGTTTCATCGGCAAAATCGCTGTAACGAGACTGCAATTCTAATACTCGTCTATTTTCCGTCGCATCTAAAGGACGGAAGGTTTTTAAAACGACGTTTGCACCTAAACTTCCTTCGTTTTGATCTGCGGTGGCCGTCTTTATTACTTCAATTGAGTTTAGAATGTCTGACGAATAAGCGCTTAAATCAACTGTCTGGTTTTCGCTGCTACTTGTCAGCGTAACGCCGTTCAGGCTTATTACGTTTAAGTCAGGACTCGCGCCACGAATACTGATGGTTGTGGAGTCTCCGCCATCTGTTGCGCCACCGCCTCGTTGAATGGAGACGCCGGTCACTCTTTGCAATGCTTCACCAATGTCTTGGTCTGCAGATTTACCTATGTCTTCAGAAAAAATCGAATCACTAATAGTATCACTTGCGCGTTTGTTGTTGAGTGACCTCAACAGACTGCCTTTAAAGCCTTTTACTTCAATGACTTCTAATTCGTCAGTACTCTTTTCTGCATCGTTTGTTTGGGCGTGGATAAAACTAGCGTTTGTGCATAGCAAGACGGGTATTAGTGCCTTTGCTAGTGGGCTTAACTTGAATTTATTCCTCATGCGTCATCCTGTTTTATATATTAATTATATTTTTCACTTATGATTGCATCGTGGATCCTATTCTTGTGTGAATTATATGTAAAGAAAATGTTTTTATGTGTAAATAATATTTTGTTGTATCGACCGTGATTATTGCTATAACCTTTGTTTTAAAAGGGTTTTTGTAGCTTTTGTTAGTATTTTTTATCGGTGAGATAGCGATTTTTTTGGTTTTTTTGTTAAATTGTGGTTTGAATATAAATTTTGTTTTTTTTATATGGAGTGATTGTGTTGCTTTTTCGCGTCACCCAAAAAAACGGGTATATTTTGTGTTAAATGCTTAGTGATCACTTTCTTACAAGCCACTATACGAGCAGAATTACGCAAGTCTACGTGATTGAGTAACCAAATTCCCCAACGTGACTGCGCCTGTTGTATTGGCAGTTTTATTACCTCAGGGCATTCCATAAAGTCTGGATAGAAGCAAGGCATTCGGGCTACCCCCATGCCAGCTTTTACTGCTTGGTGCATAGACGATAAATCATCAACGTACACGGCTGTGTAGGTTTGGCTGAAATTGTCTTTTGCCCAGTGAGGTACAGTTGTAATATGAGGCCACAGAACCAATGGCACGGGTTTTCCTTGAGATATAGTTTGCTGAACTTCGCTATTGGCATACAAAGCATGCTGAATGTAGGTAATACGCCTACCTATCAAATATTCAGGTGGCTCAGGTGTGATCCTTACCGCTAAATCTGATTCGCGGTTCGCGATGTTCTTTAATCCTGGTTTAACGGCAAGATTAAGTTGAATCTCTGGATATTGCAGGCAAAAGTCAGAGAGTGGTTTTGCTAAAAATAAATCAAAAATTTCATGTGGCATGGTTAATTTAATTTCACCACGCAGCCTATCATCATGACCACTAAGAAGCCGTGACGCTTGTGTCGTTGCTTCTTTCGCTTGCTCAATAATTTTAATGATGGATTGTCCGGCCTCGGTCAATCTATAGCCTTGCTGGGTGCGTTCGAGCAATTTAACGCCATGCTGTTTCTCTAAATTTTTTATGCGCCTAGATATCGTGGAATGGTTCACACCCAATGCTCTAGCGGACGCAGAATAACTCCCCGTTTCTGCCACTGATAAGAATATTCGAAAATCATCCCAGCTGTGCATTTTTGCATAGGCCTTTTGTATTTTTAGAGAATTTATCAGCAGTGAATAGCTTTGTATAGTGTGTTGCGGGATTAAACACAAAGAGGAAAACTTATGTATACCTTGTACTCAATGTCAGGCAGCTGTTCAAGTGCCATTCATGCACTTCTACTTGATCAAAACTTACCAGTGGAGATCATTTTTCACCAAGACGTAGAAAACTATTTAGATATAAATCCGACGGGACAAGTACCTGCGTTAAAAACACCTGACGGTGTACTTACAGAGGGCGCAGCCATTTGTCTGTATCTAATTGAAAAACATAATATTGCGTTGCAATGTGACCCATTAGAGTTTAACGGCCTGTTAATGTTTAACTACGCAACCTTACACCCAGCTTACTCTAAGATGTTCACAGCGCATTTTGCAATGCCATCGAGTAGTGAAAAAGATGAATTAATGAATCTGTTGGCGTCTAAAACAGCGGATCTATGGAAAATAGTCGACAAGCGACTCGCTAAACAAGACTTTTTGCTGGGCAAACATGTCAGTGTGTTGGATTATTTAGTCACTATTTATGCAAGTTGGGGTAGCGTCTTTCCATATGTTCACATTCCGCTTGGTAAAAATGTACGACGGTTAGTTGAGCACGTTTCTTCCTCATCAACATTTAAAACAGTCATAAAAAACGAAAACATGGCATTTGCCATTCCAGAAGCAGTGTAAAGGCAGCGTAGACTATGCGAGATTTTGATGCCGTAAGCGCCATACTCAATCAATATTTTACAGGCTTACACTATGCAGATACCAAACGCCTGCGTAGTATCTGTGCGCCTCAACTAACTTTGCGAAGCCCCGGTGTTTCTAAGACGCTCGAAGAGTGGCTAAGTTTGGTGGGCGCAAGGCCCGTTCCTGCAAAACTCGGGCATACTTTTCAATACAAAATATTAAGTCTAGATATAGTGGGTGAGCAGGCGATGGCAAAATTAGAATGTCCCTTACTCGACTACCATTACATAGATTTTATTGGCTTATTGAAAGAAAACGCGCAGTGGAAAATCGTGAGCAAAATGTATTGCAACGTACTGCCTTTACCGCAGGAATAACGAGGAATAAAAAATGCCATATGTAAATATCAAAGTTACCAATGAAGGCGTCACACGACAGCAAAAACAACGTCTTGTATCTGGCGTTAATCACTTACTAAAAGAAGTGCTTAACAAAGATCCTAAAAGTACGTTTGTGATAATAGACGAGGTTGAGTTAGACAATTGGGGAATAGGGTTTGATTTAGTCTCTGATATTCGAAAATCGCTTGATTAGTTTAGTGTGTCGTAACACTCGCGAGTAACGAGGGAAGAGAGTTACTTTCCGTTTTGATTTATAGATTTGTTTTGTCAAAACGGGTAACTCTTTCCGCAGTACTTAAATAGACAATTCTTTAGGGGCATGTTTTTTCATCAAACTCCCCATCATTTTCGTTAACAAGCTATTAGGCATTATTTTTTTCATTATCCTGTTGTGTATACCAGCAAGGTGAGTGGCCTTATCGTTGACTAAGGCGTTTAATCCTTCATTAACGACGTCCTCGGCAGACATCACTTTTCCTGGAAATTTTGATAAATCGATATCATTTCTAGCATTTAAGCCTGGTGTATCTGTTGGTCCAGGAATAAGCACAGAAACATGTATGTTCTTGTCTTCTAATTCGTGATGTAAGGCTTCGCCCATTCTTAAAATATACGATTTAGCGCCGGAATAATTACCACTATGAGGAACCGCTTGTAATGCCGCCAAATATTTTAATGCGGAAGCTCACTTTGAAGCATGGGCTGGGAAGGGGATTGTCCGCAATTACGGAAGTATAGGAACCACAGACCCAGATGCATTCATGGCGTATTTTCCTCGCACATTAACGTCTGAAAAGACCAGCCGCTGGGACATGGGGTCATGGCATGCAAATTATGTGGTGATTCAACTTGGGGGCAATGATTTTTCTACCAAACCCCGAGCAGAAGAGCAACGCTTTATCTCTGCTTACAATGCGTTGCTGAATCGTTTATTTAATGTATATCCTGATGTAAAGATTATCTTAATAACCACTTCCATCGGTATTGAGCAAAGGTATAAACAGAAAATAATTAAGCATCAAGAAGCGATACCTGAAAGGAAAGGACGTATAGCGCATGTGATGTTGCCAAATAACTTAGCTAAGACAGGCTGTAACTGGCATCCATCCACTCATGACCATCAAATTATCGCGAAATTGTTAATCGACAAAATTTTGAAGTTTGGTGAATGGACGCCGAATTAATGTCTTATTCGATTTATTGATTTGAATGTTAATCAAAATGTATTTTCAAACCGATGGCTGGAAAAGAGCCCATGCCTTCTTGAGCATCTATGATGAAATTGTCAGGCGTTTCATTGCCATCAGGTGCGAAATAATAACCTGATACATTTCTATTCCCTGTCACGTTTAAAATGGCGAAGTTCCACTCTGCATCATTACCAAAGATAGTCGTTTTATAGTTGGCTTGCAGATCTAAACGGCGGTAGGCCGGTAAGGTTTCGGAGTTTAAATTGCCATAAACAGGCAGATAATGCCCTGGGTGATCTGGGTTATCACGCAAACCAATGATTGGTGTATATTTTGCGCCACTGCGCACAGACAGCTTTAAACCAAAATCCCAGCGATCATTTAGTTCATAGTTAACAACTAGGTTCGCAATAACAGGCGTATCAAGGTAGTACTCAGTTGTTGTATTGGTAAATTCGTCGGTACGTTCGCTTTGAGACCAACTGACGGATGCCCAGCCATACCATCCATTTCGTTTGTCTCTTCTAATCAACCACTCAAAGCCATTGGCGTCACCAGACAAGTCATTGCTGTAGCGTAAATCTTCATTTGGTTCGCCATCATTAATTGACCGAGCTAGATTTTTTAAGTCTTTGTGATAAACGTCAAATGACGTTTGCCAAATATCTGCAAATTGATAGTTCATGCCTAGCGAGTAGTGTCTAGCTGTCGGCGCATTAAGCGCTGGATTACCAATTTTTTTGAGCACCGTATTAACATCAGGAAAGCGACTATATTCCCCCGCTTTTGCTGTTAGCGTTAAGGCTGGTGTTGCAAACCACGAGAGTGATAGGCGCGGTTGAATAAAGCGTTGTTTAATGTAGTCGTTATATTCGGCGCGGATGCCAGTTTCCAATTGCCAATTGTCATTTAGGGACCATATATCATTAAAGTACGCTGCGTAGTTGTTTGACACCAACTTGTCGGTGTCTTGAATACGATCGCCTTTTTTACTCTCGCAGTCGCGGTCATGGTCAGTACAAAAATAAATAATGGCATTATAACTATAGTTCGTTTCTTCTCTGTCCAGATCGATACCCGCTATCAGCTGATGGTCGTCAATCCAATTGAACTGATAAAGAAAACGTGCGTTGTAAACATCGTTATCAACATTGATAAACTGTCCTGCACCAAATGATTCTCTTTCTTTTTCGTTAGAGTGTCCTATGGTTAGATGCATGATCTTAAGATCATTGCCAAAATACTGCCAAGATAAACTTTGGCTATCAAATTTGTCGTTTATCTCATAATCTCCAATAATATCGGGATCTGCGCGGGCTTCTTCAGCATGTGCAGCAATGTTTGCGGCCCCGCTGTCGCTGGCGCCAGCGACAGTAAATGTTAGTTTATGATTGTTGCCAATTAACCATTGATATTTTCCTTGGTAATCGTCACTCACTGGTGCTTGGTAAATCACGAAGCCGGGATCTTCTTCATCCTCTTCCCCTTCATTAATAAACAGATGAATAAGACTACGACGATAGGTGAAATAAAACGCTTGGTCTTCGGTTATGCCACCCTCTACCATAAAACCGGTTTTCAACATACCGAGGTTAACCGTCGCGGCTAAATCTTGATTTTTAGGATCTCGCAGTTTGACATCAAAAACACCGCCAGTTGCGTTGCTATACTGACTACCAAATCCAGCGGGGTGAAGAGCAAAGTCTCTAATAACATTTTCATTAAATATGCTATCGCCAAAAAGGTGGAATACATAGTTAACCGGTATATCGTCGATGTAAAATGCGTTATCGTTTGGTGACGAACCCCTAATAGCAGGTTCGCCGCCGTCATCTCCCCCGGCATAGATAACACCTGGTAGGGAAAACACCGCGGCAAGCGGATCGTTGTCTAAGCCAGCGACTTTCATAAGTTTGCGGGTTTCAACGTTCATTTCGTCATTGGCTTGATTTCTAGCACCTCGGATTTCGAGTGTTTCAACGTCCTGTTTTTTTACTTCTTCGTCAGGCGTTTGCGCAGATATCGCTTGTAATGGTATGCATATAACTGCAGAACAAAGGCATAGTGGAAGGCGAGAAGGTTTCATTTATATACGTGATCCATCGGTATGTGATGACGTCATTATTTGAGATATCACTGTATGAATCAGTTGGAATAACGTTGTTAAAATGTTAAATAATGTGAGTAAGTGTAAGAGAGGGGTGACTTTTACAAGCGTATAAATTTTATGCCGCGCATATCAAATGTGATCTGGTGTGTTGATGTTTCTATTCAATCAACATTGATATGCACAAACAGGTGCTCAAGCCTACTAAGGCAATAATAGTGGTAAGTACTGTCCATGACTTCAGAGTGTCTCGTTCGTTCATACCTAGATAGCGACTTACTAGCCAAAACCCCGAGTCATTTACGTGTGACAAAATGCTTGCGCCCGAAGATATTGCTATGACCAATAGACCTAACATGGCTGGTGACTGCGGCTGTATAGCTAATAATGGCGCAATTAAACCCGCCGCTGTGATCATAGCTACCGTAGCAGAGCCTTGTGCAATGCGAGTAATGGCAGCAATTAAGAAGCCTAACAGTAGTATTGGGAGACTGGATGAGGCCATGATTTGTCCGAGCATTGCACCAACGCCTGAATCGATTAGCATTTGTTTAAACGCGCCGCCTGCGCCGGTAATCAAAATGATCACTCCCGCGGGCTCAAGGCCCTTATTGGCAATATTCAGTAGTTGCCTGCTAGACATAGCACATTCTTTACCCGTTAAAAACATTGCCAATATCGTCGCAAGGATGAGTGCGACAAAGGGATGACCTAAAAATGTCAGGACTGTAAATACTGTGCTGTTTTGTTCAAAAATAAACGGGCTCAGCGTACTTAACATAATAAGTACAAGCGGCAAGGTGATTACTAGCATTACTTGGGTGAAGCTCAACCCTCGTTGGCTGCCACTTTCATTGTCGAATGTTTGATGTGTTTCAGGGACCTCTACCTTGATACGTTTGGCAATGAATCGACCGAAAATCGGGCCGCCTAAAATCATGGCCGGTAAGCCAGCAATAGCACCAAAAAGGATTACCCAACCTAACTCTGCATTAATTAGTTCAGCGACTGCAATTGGACCAGGAGTGGGAGGAATAAAGGTATGCGTCACGGCTAACCCAGCCAATAAGGGTATAGCATAATACAAGAGCGACTTTTTGGATTTGCTCGCAAGTCCATAGATAAGCGGCGCTAGAATAATAAAAGCAACGTCGAAAAATACTGGGATGGCAACTAAAAATCCAGTAGCACCTAAACTCCATTGAATTTTTTGTTCGCCAAATTTATTGATCAATACTGAGGCAATGCGTTGAATGCCTCCAGAGCTTTCTAACATTTGTCCTAAGATAGCCCCTAAACCTACGACAACTGCAACGAAACCCAGCGTGCCACCCATTCCATTTTTGATCGCGTTAATAATATCGGGGGCAGCCATGCCTGTGCCTATCCCGACAACTAAACATGCTACTAGAAGGCTTATAAAAGGGGATATGCGCCAACGAATAACTAAAAGCAGTAATAAGGCAATGGCACCGACAGCGACGAGCAACAGGTGGACATCTAACATCCTATATCCAAATTTCCATTAGTATTTTTGTAAATTAAATGTAAACAGCATACTAAACATTAATACAGCTCAACGGTAGCTAATGTCAAGGAAAATACGAAGGGCACCCTAGGTGCCCTTGTGAATTAATACGTAAACGTTACTTCATTTAATTAACTTACTTTATAGCGTTTAATATTATCAAGCATGCCGTTGGCGACCTTTGATAGCTGATATGCTGCCGATGCCACTTGTTCTGAGCTTTTTGAATTGTCTTCAGAAACATTGTCGACCTCACGGATAGCATCTGTAATTTGTTTTACAGAGAAGCTCTGTTGTTGCGCGGATTGATCGACGCTGTCTGTGAGCGATTCTAACTCTCGCATATTGGATGCAACATTTGATAGAACGATATTGATTTCGTCCGCAAGGTTGACAGATTTACTCGCCGTTTTAGAACCTACCTCAATTGCATTGAAGGCCCTATTTGAGCTTTCGTTTAAGTCATCTACTACGCTGGCGATTTCTTCAGTTGACTCTTGAGTGCGCTTAGCTAATGCCCTTACTTCATCTGCGACAACTGCGAACCCTCTGCCTTGCTCACCTGCACGGGCAGCTTCTATCGCAGCGTTTAATGCGAGCAAGTTGGTTTGATCTGCAACAGAACGAATAACATCGACCATTTTTAAAATGTCGCCTACTTTTTCATTCAGTAACTCTATTGTCACGCCGACTTTTTTTACTTCGTTTGCTGTATCTCGAATGCCTATAACTGCACTTTTTACTACATCTTCTCCACTACTCACCATACTCGATGATGCAGATGCGCATTCTGCAAGCTTGGTTATACTTTCCATATCTTCATTTATGCCGATGTTCAGTGTCTCTGCGGATATTAGACTTGTCGAAATACTTTGTTTTTGAGCATGAATATTGTCATTTGTTTTTGCTGCAGATGCCGCCGATTGATGACTTGCCGAGGCGATGTCATTTGCTGCCATCTGAAAGGTATGAAGATCATCTTTAAATCGGCAAATAAGATCATTCGTAAGTTCAGTAACTCTGCCCAAATCGTCATTTGAAATTTTTTCGATCTCAAGCGTTAAATCCGAATTTTTAGTAATCGTTCTAAGTTTATATTGGAGCTCGGATGATTGTGCCTTGCGTATTTTTAATACCCAAAATGTAGCGCTAGCTAATACGAAGGTAAGTACTAATAACACGATATCCAAAATAACGATATTCAATGCTGCAGCGTGTTCTTCCTGTGCATGAATAATCAACTGATCAAACAAGCTGTCTGTTAAGCGAGCAATCTCGCCAATTCTGTCTGTTGCTGTACTAAACCACTCTTCGCCTGAAAATGTCAGTGCCTGATTTGGATAATTTGATATCTGGTCACGGAATTTAGCAATGGCTTTTTCTGCATCGCTTTGATAAAAAATGTCGAGTGATGACAAAAATTCTGCCGTCGAAAGCGTACCTAAGTCATTCAACGTCGATTGTTGAGACAGCAACAAATTCTCGAATTTTCGGCGCTGTTCATTCGTAATGTCTTTTGCACCGAAAACTGAGCTCAGTAGTGCTCGCTCCAAGCCAGACTTCTCTTGCAAGGCGCCCAGTTTATATAGTAGAACGAATTTTTGTTTTCCAAGCGCATTTTGCGAAATACCGACTAACTTGCCGTTATAATTTAATAGCAACCCAGTCTTGACTGAGTACTGCGCTACATTTTCCGCGGACGATATTTCTAGCTTGTCAACCTTAGCGCGCAATGACGTAATTTTGTTTATTTCAGCATTTAGTGGTGACAGCAGTAGGGCTTGCGTATCAGGGATTTCATCAAAGTATTCGAAGGCTTTTACCTTTGTCAGTGCATCATCAACCTTCTTGCGTTGTTCTTTTAGCTTTTCGCCAAACGCATTACCATTGCTGCCAATGTAACCTGCACTCATCCCTCTTTCTTTTTGTAATTCTGTTACCGCTGCATTGGTCAATTTCGCCAGATTTGCCGCGGTTTCAGTTAATGTCGCATTGCGCAGCGTTGTATACGAAACAACCAATGAAAAAATAATGAAAAGTACGAGTAATAATGCAGGTGCTAACGACAGGCTAGCTATCCTTTTTGAAAGCCATGATTGCATTTCAAAAATCCTTAAGGTTAGTTTGCTTACATAGATAAACTAAAGTACTACTTACTTTAATCGAGCTTGGTCTAAAGTATATCGGCAATAAGTCTAAAAAGTAGACAAACAAATTTTTTTAATGTCTTCAAAGACTTAAAATTGTAAACATTGGTGAACAGCTACTATTTTATGCCCTAAAATTGTGCAACGATCTTCATAAAAATGAAATAGTCATCACAAATTTATAACAATTGGATCTCGCTTGTATATTTTATCATTCATACTCTGTTACATTTATGACTCAATCACTTGTCACTACACCATGGATATAAAGATGAAATTGATACGTTTTGTAATATTTTCTTTCGCGCTAGTATTTTCAGGTAATTTATTTGCTGAGGAAGACGCTGTAGAAACAGGTACCTTTAACAATTACGCGATATACGGGTATGACACGGTAGCGTATTTTACTCAAAATAAAGCGGTAAAAGGTGATAAAAAAATTACATCAGAATGGCGTGGGGCTGAATGGCATTTTTCTTCGGCAGAAAACAAAGCGATGTTTGACGCTGAGCCAGAAAAATACGCGCCTCAATATGGTGGTCATTGTGCATACGCAATGTCGAAAGGCCGTTTTGTTGGAATAGACGAAGACGCCTTTACTATTCGTGAAGGCAAGCTTTATCTGAATTACAGCAAAGGTGTGCGTGAGGACTGGCTTGAAGATCCTGATGGGTTTATTGAAAAAGCAGACAAAGAATATGCTGAAAACGTTAAGTTATAGAGGGATTGAACTTTAAACCCTATTTATTTGTGGCTATCTGCGACCGCCTAAATAAATATTGCCAAACGAGTAGTGCAAGGACTGGCGCAAAGCTAAACGGTACGACTATGGCATCGAAATATACGCTGCTTGCTTCGGGGTAGCGTAGGTCATATAGGGGTAAACTGATGGTAAGTAGCAGCATTGCCCAGTTGGCGCGCGTAATTCCCAAACTAAGCAAGGGAATGAACCATATCGTATACCAAGGATAGCCGGTAGGTGAAAGGATAAACACTAAAAAGGCAATCGCCAACCACTGATTTACCAATTCCCTGTCAGCGTGAAACACATCATTTGGGGAGTCATGTTTTGGTATAACATGAGAATTGTATTGCATAAAGGCTTGACTAAAGGCAAACACAAGGACGGCCGTTGCGACAATCAAGCGACTCAATTCCTCTGGGGCTAGTATCCATTCAATAGGCGTCAGCTCATAAGCATATACCAATAGTTCATTTAAATACGTGAATAATAAACTATTTACTTGCCAGTATTGGCTATATTGATGCAAACCCGAATAGTAGCTTACACTTAGTAACTGAGGAAGTACTAACATACCTGTTACCGCACCAAATATCGCAATGAAAGTCACTAGCGAGCTTATCTCTTTGGTTGATTTGGCAGTCTGTAGAAGTCTTGCGACAACGACGGGGACAAGTAAAATCGGCCATAGTTTGATACCAACTGCACCAGCTAGCAGTAGGGCGGACAAACCAAAACGTCGGTGATGTAAACTTAGTAGTGTGCCAAGCAAAAATGGTGGCAGTAAAATGTCCATATGCGCAGCATTTATGCCTTCTGTGATAACCAGTGGATTTAACCAATACAATATCACTAGCACATTAGGACGTTTGTATAAGCGCAATAATTTGAGGCACAAGTAAAACGTTAGCACCTCCATAAACACAAGCAAAAGTCGCCATGTTTCTACTGAATAAGGCGATATAATTGTGCTGAGTGCAAAGAATGCTTGTGCGACTGGTGGGTAAATTGATTGGATATCGGGGTAGGCAACACGATGAATAAGCGGTGCTTTTGCTATATCTGACAGCGGCTCTACCTGATCTTCAGACTTAACTGAATCAATATTGTCATTGCCCAATACTTGTTTAGGTGATGTGCTGTATGGGTTTTCCCCATGAGTGACAACGCTGCCATCGAAGAAGTAACGGTAAAAATCATCTTCTAGAATTGCGTTGCTCGGGACAAATAATATTCTCGCAACTAAGCCAATGATAAAGATTGTACGAAGGGATAAAGTCGATGTTTGTGTTGGCGTTGTCCGTGCGCGCCGGTAGTGCGGATAAAAACAGAGCTGATAGGCAAGAAACAAGAAAAAAAGGCCTGTGGTGCACATTAAGGCGACATATAAATATACGTGGTCGTCTCGCAAAATCACGGTGTATTCAAATGTTGTACTCAGAAAAAATACCGCGATAAAGCTTGCGCTCAAAAACAAGAGCGCAATGTGTGTGAGACCTTTGGTTGTTACATTAAATGCCATTACTTTATGGCTTTTTGCTATGATCCACCTCGATATACTGGTGCACTGCTATTATTAACGTTGGATGCATTTGCTGTGCTCTGCCTAGGCGGACGTTGCGCCAGACTCTTCCAATCAAAATCATATTTATCTTGTATAACATTTACCGAGGCTAGCTGCAGCGCCTTGTTACCTGTCGCATAGGCTTGTATATGTCCAAGGAGTTTTTGCTCATCGTCGTTGAATACACTCTCTTTGTTCCATCCCAATAAGCTTGAGATAGCAACTTCATTGCCGTCAATCTCGATATTGCTGTCATTTTCTATGAATTTTTTTGCGAGGCCTTCTAAATGCGACGTAACGGACGCACCTGTGAAGCCTTGAGTTCCACTAAAGCCATGGCCTTTTACACCATAAAATAAGCCATATAAAAATAAGGGGTCATCCCAATGACGCACTAGTACGTTTTGTTCAATATCATTGATGGAGAGCGCAACGCCCTCAACATTCGTCACCTTTTCGCGCCACCATTTCCCAGCTTTTTGCGGTGTGCCACGTTTTTTATTGATGCGTTTTGCTTTTTTAAGGTTGTTGGCAAATTTTTCTATTACCAAAAGGTTATGTAGGTTTAACCAATAGGCTAACTGTTCGTTTTTATTCAATTGCGACACCGGGATCCTTTCTAGGTATCCTTTATAATCATTTAGATATTTAAGGGCAGCACCTTGTAGCCTGAAATAGCTGTATTTATCTTGGGCTTTGCTTGCATCGGTAATAAACCCTAAAATCTGACTCATTGGCTCGTGGTTGGGTGTAAACGTTTGACTTGGGTCATGTTCAGCCCATTGCTGATGAATATCATCGTTTCCAACTGCAAATGCAGACAAGAATATGAGTAATCCTGTCGTCACTATCGTTTGGCATATTCTGCGTATCGCATGATTGTTTGCGCGGTGGCAAGGTATAGATAAAATGAAGTGCATATGAATCTTCGCTATCTGTCAACTACTATTGGTTTGTATGTAGTAGAACGACGTTTATTGGCGTTTCTTTCAGGTACTATATCGTCGCTTCTTCAATTTTTTTGTTTAGATATTTAGATAAAACAGTTTTTAACTTTTCTCTTTTTACGGGTTTCGTTAAATAGTCATTCATGCCTGCCAATTTTGCATGACTCATATCTTCTTTCATTGCGTTGGCGGATAAACCGCAAATGATTAAATCTTCAAACCCACGTTCGCGTAAAAGCGTCGTAGCCGTATAACCGTCCATTTCCGGCATTTGCGCATCCATCAACACTAAATCATAGTGCGAAGAATTCGTGATTTTGGTCACTGCTTGTAATCCGTTTTCTGCTATCTCATATGTTAATCCTAATGAATTTAGCATCTCCCCTGCGACTACTTGATTTATTTCGTTGTCCTCTACTAATAAGATATGCCCTACCAATTGAGCACTGGGTGCCGTATTTTGAGGTGTATCAAAATCTTCAGCAAGCTCATTTGATTCTATGTTCAATAGTTCACTGTAAAACATTGTGAACTCGTGGGGAGAGAAGGGGTGGGATAATACATTTACTTGCCAATGTTTTTTTAATTTTTGCGCCAACAGCCCTGGTTGCGTATTTGTCACAAAACCGAGAGAGGCTTTACTGTCTTTTAGCGCCTGAATATGTATCAAAATATCTTTATAAGTACTTAACATCGGCGCATCAATTATTACGATGTCATTTTTTGATACGCTGAGACTGACTTTTTCGATATCAGACAGTGGTTTGTAATCTATATGTTTACACGCTGAATCGAGATATGACTGATTCAGTAGCGCTTTGTCGGTCAGATACGTAATGTTTTGCTTAGATGCGTCGAAAGATATGAGTGTCGCGTGATTTTGTGCGCGGCCAACAATAAAGTTAACTTTAAATTTACTGCCTATATTGGTCTTTGATTCAACATGAACTGAACCACCCATCAACATGGTGAGCTGTTTAACAATGGCCAGTCCTAATCCTGTACCACCATAGTTACGACTGGTGGATTCATCCGCTTGAGAGAAGGAATTAAACGCACGGGTCACTTGATTGTTGTCCATGCCAATCCCGGTATCTTCAACCTCAACCACAAGACTAAGCTTATCTTTAATGTCAACGTCTTCTCGATAAATCTTGATATTTACAGAGCCTGCGTCGGTGAATTTTAGCGCGTTATTACATAAATTTAATACGACTTGGGCAATCCTTAATGGGTCGCCTATTATTTTTGCGGGAAGAGAAGGCTCGGCAAAGAAGGTCAAGTTGAGGTTCTTTTGATTCGCCCTAGTGAGTGCCATCGTTAGCACGTTGTTTATTAGAGAATGTAGAGAAAATTCAGTATGTTCTATATCGAGTTTTCCAGCTTCAATCTTAGAGAAATCAAGAATGTCGTTTATAACACTCATCAATATTTCGCCAGATGCGGCGACCTGCTCAATATATTTCTGAAGCTTTTGAGGGCGAGTCTCCTTTTGCGCTAAGTCAATTAAACCGATAACACCATTCATTGGTGTTCGGATTTCATGGCTCATATTTGCTAAAAAAATACTTTTTGATTCATTTGCTTGTTCGGCACTGGCTTTTGCATCGAGTAGCTGTTCGTTCAGCTCATCCTTTTGTCTATTTAACTTTTGCGCTTCATCTAAAAGTACCTGCGTTTTAGTATTATTATCTCTAAAAACGCTTGCTGCATTTGCTAACTGTCCAACCTCATCTGTACGTTCATGCCCGGGTATATTGCCGTTAAATTTACCCGTGGTAAGTTTTTCAAACACTTCTGTAATGGCAGTAATGGGTTTGATAATGCGCCGACCTAATAAGACAGCGCACATTAAACTGAGTAAAATGCCGATGATGGCAAATGCATCACTGTTTTGTTTTGCTGCAATTACCCTTTTATTGACCAATTGATTAATATCATCAGATTGTTTTTCTGCTAACTCGGCGAGTTGAGATGCGAGGTATAATACCTCATTGGCAGAACCCGCCATTACTACGTTGACTAAAAATTGATAGCCTTGATTTATTTGAGTTAAACGAAGAAAACGCGCATCAATGTCGTCTAAGGTTTGCAAGACGTCATTGGCGTCTGATATGAGGGATACTGAAGATTTAACAACATTTCTGGTATCTTCAATATGTCGGGTAAATTCGTCGATATATTCTGAATCAAGTGATAACAAATAAGCAAATGCTGCGTTTTCTGCGGATGATACATGAAATTTTATATCTAAGTTAGCGATGGGCGTTGCTTTCGAGTATGGCGCAGTATAGCTATCTATATTTTTGAGAAAGGTTTGCATTTCAACAAGTAAACCTTCATCAAACATTTCTATTTGCTGTTTTCTGCCTGCGATCACTTGAATAAAGTTTGATTGGTAATCTGCTAAATGGCTTGCCATACTGTCAAGGATGTCGCGCTCTAAGTCGCTCGTAGCCGTGGCTTTATTATCAAGGGATTGACGAAGAAGCGAAATTTTTTCTTCAATACTCTTCATCAAGGTATTAAAACGTTTAACTGCGCCATCGCTTGCCGTTTGCTTATAGACTAAAACGTAGCGCTGTAAGTTAAATACATCACGCTCTAACTGTCGAACTAAGCCTAGATTTACAAAGTTTTGCTTTGAGGTTTCAAGGCTTTGTATCATTTCGACTTGCCCACTACGGGTTAAAAATACTAAGCCTATAAACAAAACAACCATCATTGATAAAATGACGGTTATTTGAGATTTGAGAGACGAGAACACTAATCGTTACCTGTGACGTCTAAGCTAAGAACTAATAAATTCATACCACTTCTGCAGTGTATATTCATAGTTGGGCATTACCGTATTCCAAACGGCGACATTGCTGAATCGTTTTTCATAGCTGCCGCCCGTTCTGACATCCCCTTTTTTAACCGATACTTTGCCGTCTGTCCCTCTTAAGTCAATGGTCGCTGGTTTACCTTGATACCAAAAATCCCATTCCGCCTGCGACAAATATGTTTTTGATCTAGACGGGTTGGAAATATAGTAGCCTTGACGAGCGATGAAAGCGCCAGCCCAGCCAGACAGCCACCAATTCATATATTCATACGCGATGTCTTTTGTACGGCCGTTTGTGGCCGACGATAGGCACATAACACCATGCCAGCCGCGGTAACCTTCTTTGGGCGCTGCGAAGGTGACGGGAATCCCTTGACCGTTCAATGCAGATACTGCCGGCGAAAACATACTTTCAATTACCACACGATTGGTACGCATAAATCTTACTGATTCTGGGACGGATGTCCAAAACCCACTAAAATGTCCGTCCGCTTTATATTCAGACAATACATTAAAAAGTGTATTTAATTCAGGCTTGGTCATGGCACCAATGTCGTTAAACGTTACTAAGCCTTTGGCCTGTGCTGCTAGTGCTAAATCAAACAAACCGATAGTGGGCTCGTTGACGATACCGACTTTGCCTGAGTGTGCTTTGTCCAATAACCAACCCCAACTTTCAGTCTCATATGGCACACCTTGTGAAATAATATTGGTGTTGTATCCAAATGAATCGACGTTATGAACGTAGGGTAAGAAGCTTAATTTATTGGTGTGATTCTCACCGAGGGAGTTATCATTCTGAATGTGTAATAATTTATATGGGGCATCGCCTGCACCGTACTTTGCAGAAGCACTCACTTTACCGGTTTTGGTGAGTGGATTTATTTCTCCCCAGTTGGTGATTTTCTTTTTATCAATTGCTTGAATTGCACCCGATCGCCAAAGAACACGAATACTATTTGACCATTGTTCATATAAATCAAAGCTTTGCGGATTCATTGACGCTTTTTGCAAAACTGCAGCGCTGCCACGAGGCTCGAATGCTAATTCAATACCTAAATCACTCATCGCCTGTTGACGAAGTTCTTCCTGCAGCGTGACATGCGTGCCTAGAATTCTGAGTTTAGGTTTTGATTTGCCGATGGCAAAGGGAGCTGCTGAAGCGACACACGCGGCGGTGCCTAATTTAACAGCACCTTTAAGTAATTCCCGCCGAGAAAATTTCGACATGCGAATCCTCACTTATCAATGATAGGTATAAAGTTTAGTACATTTTAGGTGTGCAGCAATTATACTTTAGCGTTAGAACAACGCGTTCATTGCTCTATTTACTGCTAGCAATGCGCCTTCTAAATACCCGGCGTCATTTGTCGAAAATTCGCTTCCTGCAAAATAAATGCGTTTGTCCTGTAAAGCACGTTCGAACTTCCCAATGTCTATATTAGGATGCTGCGACCCTTCTAATATGTCTTTATCGGTGCAAATAGCAGAATCTAAAGCCCAATCTTCAAGTGATATGCTTTGATAATCTGCGGCGATATCACCAAATATGTCCACTAATTGTTGGAGGCATGCTGCCTTTATGTCGTTTTCCGCGTATTGTTGCCTAATCTTACTGGGTACGCCGATGAATCCGAACAGGGCAAAGCCTTTGTCGGGTGTTGCAGTCGCGTCGTGAATTTCGACCATGGGACCTACTTGGCTCATCACTTGCCCAGCTAGCCCCTGCTCTCGCCAAAATGCATTTTTGTAGGTGATAACAAATTTAGCTTGTGCAGACATCCACGTTTGCGATGCATTTAAGGCATTTAGTAAATCCGCTGATAGCCATTCTGCGCTAGCAAAATCTCTTGCGATAATGCGCGGCGGCATGGCTAACAAAACGTGTGTACTGTTTATTTTAAACTCTTGCTTGTCATTCTCAGCGTCGATATCCCAGCTTTCAGTGTTGCGCGTGATAGTGGTAACGGTATGGCGCAGTTTGACCGCGTTTGGGTTTAATGTATTGACTAAAGCTTTTATTAGCTGATTGGTGCCGCCTTCAATTCTATCAATAGGAGCAACGCCTGCCCCTTGCATGCGCTTTGGGTGTGGCGAATTTTGCAGTTGATAAATAACATCGCCATCGGTGTATTGGGGGAAGAGTGTTAAGCCCAGTTCACCGATTAAGTTTTGCATATTGATATGATGTGGAAATACCCAAGTTGGCCCTACATCATGATGCAAACCTTGGTGTTCCGGGTTGGGTGTTGTTTTTATTCTCCCGCCAAGATAATCCTTGGCGTCGAGCAGCACATAAGGCAAGCCTTGTTTTTCACACAGATAGGCTGCGTATATGCCTGCTAAGCCTCCACCGATAATCGTAAGATTTGTTTCCATGAACAATGTTAAAATTCCTTATGAAGTAAAATCGCGGTATTAACTGTGGAGAAAGCTTGTACTCACAAGCTAACTATTTGCCGTAAGCACAAACGTAAGCGGTGTCTACAGAGACTTTTACATTAAAGCTTTGATTTGCTTCAACGGTAAAAGATTCTGTTGCGTTAAAGGTTTGCCAACTACTTTCACCTGGTAGTTGCACCGTTAATGCGCCACTAGCAACCGTCATTGTTTCGAATTCGCTGGTGCCAAACGTATATTCGCCAGGCGCCATTACGCCTAGTGTCGCTGGCAAAGTGTCGGTATTAAATGCGATTGATTTAACTTTACCTTCAAAGTATTCATTTACGTCAAACATTAGGGTCCTTAAATTTTATTTACAAGCAATGGCAGTGTCACCGTCATTGCAACAAAGTGGATGGCATTGTAAATCAAGCTAATCTGCTCGTATACAAGATTGGCTTTGATTTATGCCCTAGTATATTTAAAATACCTGTAATACATATATTAGGAAGTGTTATGGCAAAATTATCCTTGCAAGAGCAGATGCTAAAAGCAGGCTTAGTAAATGAAAAAAAAGTAAAGAAAGCTAAAAAGGGCTCAAAAAAATCGCGTCAGCTCGCACGTGAAGTGAAAGCCAGTGTCGAGGCAAGCAAAAATGAAAAAATTGAGCGCGATAATGCATTAAATAAAGAGCAAAAAGAGCTGTTACTTAGCAAAGAAGTTAAGGCGCAAATTAAGCAACTCATTGCCTCGAATACCGTCGACGGAAAAGGTGACATAAAATATAACTTTACTGACGGCACATTGATTAAAAGTATGCTGGTCGATTCATTGACACGCCAACAACTCCTCAACGGTATTTTGGCAATTGCTCGAGTGGAAGAGGCTTACGCTATTATTCCTGGTGTTGTCGCTGACAAAATAGCCACTCGGGATGCGTCACAAATTGTCGAGCATAAAACACCTGAACAAGAAGTTGCGGATGAAGATGACCCATATGCTGATTTCGTCGTACCTGATGATTTAATGTGGTAGGTGTTAGCCTGAGAGCCATACTGGTTTGCCTTGCCGCCTTCTTTGGTTTTAGCGGTACCTTGCTTGCTCAAGTCAATATTGGTAATGAATCGAATGTTAAAGACGGCTTTGATGTAGTTGCACTAGGTGTAAAAGGTGGGATTCAAGACGGTAACCTGAGTGCGTTTATGATTGCGCCTCATGGAGACAGTCGGTCAGTGCTTTGTGATGCTGGTACAGTGACCAATGGTATCAAAGTAGCGATTGAAAACGGTGCGTTTAATGACATTGTGGTACCGAGTAAATCTTCCTTGTCAAAAGTAGGGTATGTTAGTACTCACTTAATAAATGGATATTTAATTACCCACGCACATCTCGATCATGTTGCTGGTCTAATGATCGCGTCTGTCGACGACATCAACAAACCAATTTATGGTTTACCTTCTACCTTAACTGTACTTAAAAATAGTTTGTTTAACTGGCAAGCTTGGCCAAATTTTACAGACGGAGGAAAGGCGCCCCAGCTAAATAAGTATGCCTTGCAAGCGGTAAATACAAACGCTGTTTTTCCGATAAAAAACACTGATATGACGGCGCAGGCATTCGAGCTGAGTCATAATGGTGTGATATCTACTGCTTATTTGATACGGCAAGGCAATAGTAGCATGCTTTGTGTGGGGGATACCGGCCCAGATGTCATTGAACCGGGTAATCAACTCGCGACATTGTGGCAAGCTATTGCAGACGAATTAGTCGCTGGGCGTTTGAAAGCCATCATCATTGAAGTTTCCTACGTCAACGCTAGACCGGATAAACTGTTATTTGGGCATTTAACACCAAAACATTTGTTGGTGGAGCTTTCACATCTTGCGTCTTTAGTAGGACCAGCAAGTGTTAATCTAACAGGTGAGCTGGCATCAGGTGAGAAGGGTGGACGTTCTATGTATAATGCGCTTGAAGACTTGCCTATTGTTATCAGCCATATAAAATATTCGCTCAAAAAAGAGCAAAATTTAGCCCAAGTTATTGAAGCTGAGTTAGCAGAGAGGAATACCCTCGGCGTTAAGTTCATCATTCCTCAGCAAGGCGAGCGATGGCATTTTTATTAGCGGCTATTAGTGAACTAAATGACAATAAGATTTGTCTGTTTAAAAAAGGAGAGCTAAATGTATTGGATCGCATCAAGCGTAGCGTTATTTTTTTTGTGGAAATACATCGAACTGACATCAGGTTCGCTCATATTTAGTAAGTTGCTGCCTATCGTTTTTGTTTTTATTGTACTTTCTATGGCATTTAGAATCTTCAGTGCATTGAGAGCCTTTGCGTCTTCGGATGTTAGTAGTACTGGTAATATGAGTCACCGTCGTAGTGCGGGTAACGGTGGTTTTTTTGGAGGCAATGGCGATAACGGTAGTGGTTCATGTGGGGGCGATGGTGGAGGTTGCGCTTAGCGTTATTGGTTAACGGTAACAACGTTCTGGGAAATGTAGTAATGATTCAAACCTTAAGAGACTTATTTATAGCCAAACCTCAAGAAAATGAAGCACAGAAAACGCAGAAAGTGAGGCAGGCTGGCGTGGTATTGTTATTGGAGGTAGCACGTTCAGATTTTTCAGAAGACCCTAGTGAACGAAAACACATTGAAACGTTGTTAAAAAGCCAATATGACTTGTCTGATGGGGATTTACGCGAGTTGATATCGATTAGTGATCAGGGGGATACTGCGTCTATTCACCCCTTTACGTCGTTATTGAATGAACACTATCAGTACGACGAGCGAGTTGAGCTATTGCGTCAAATGTGGTCGGTAGCATATGCCGATGGAACGCTTGATAAATATGAAGACCACCTTATACGTAAAGTCGCTGATTTGTTGTACGTCAGGCACTCCGATTTTATCAAGACGAAGTTGAATGAAGCGACTAAAGTATCGAAGTAACTAAGTTCTCCTTACTATACCTATTGCTATTTTTCCTGTTCAACTGCTTTTGGTTTTAATACAGGTT
Source organism: Agaribacter marinus (assembly GCF_030160655.1). GTDB lineage: Bacteria > Pseudomonadota > Gammaproteobacteria > Enterobacterales > Alteromonadaceae > Glaciecola > Glaciecola marina. Next base: position 68,919 of record NZ_BSOT01000002.1, on the reverse strand, counting down.
TTGCGGTTTTTTCAGCGTTTTTTTGTTTAAGGTCTTTTTTAAACTCTCGAAAATCATCTTTGTATTCTTCAATGGTAACATTTTCGCCTTTTAAGCAGTCGTTCTGTGCCATCCCGACGTACTGTTCACATCGCTGCATACGTTGTTGGTGTTCATTGTTTACTGCGTCTTTATGCATACAAGCCTGTAAGCTTGTGATTGCACAAATACCGAGTAAGGTTTTTTTCACTGCGTGTGATGAAACTCTCATTTTTTGTCCAAGGTGGCTAAATTATGTATGGTCGCGTCGAAAATTTTTTACGTTCAAAAGTGATAGACAGTCCAAATGCATAATAATTTCATTATTTTCTTTGAACGTTCAATTTCGTTAGTGCAGAAGGTTTTGTCTATTGTATACTTTTGAAAAATTCAGAATATACAAGAGATTTACATGCCAACAATTAAAACTAAAGCTGCGGTTGCGTGGAAAGCGGGAGAGCCCCTTTCCATTGAAGAACTTGATCTTGAATTACCTAAAAAAGGCGAAGTATTAATTCGGCTTGTTGCAACAGGGGTATGTCACACAGACGCGTTCACGTTATCTGGTGAAGATCCTGAAGGTATTTTTCCGTCTGTTTTAGGGCATGAAGGTGCTGGCGTAGTTGAAATGGTTGGTGAGGGTGTTACGAGTGTAGAAGTGGGTGATCATGTGATTCCACTTTATACGCCTGAATGCGGCGAATGTAAGTTTTGTACATCAGGTAAAACGAATCTGTGCCAAGCGATTCGAGTCACGCAAGGTAAGGGCTTAATGCCTGATGGTACCACCCGATTCTCAAAGAATGGACAGCCAATATACCACTACATGGGCACATCGACGTTTGCTGAAAAAACGGTCGTCCCTGAGATTGCTGTGGCTAAAATTCCAAAAGAAGCGCCACTTGAAAAAGTTTGCTTGCTAGGGTGTGGTGTGACTACCGGGATTGGCGCAGTAATGAATACTGCCAAAGTGCAAAAAGGTGACACTGTTGCGGTATTTGGCCTTGGCGGTATCGGCCTATCCGTGATCATCGGTGCGCGTATTGCGGGTGCAAAAGAGATTATTGCCATTGATATCAATGAAGATAAATTTGATATTGCGAAAAAACTAGGCGCAACAAGTTGTTTAAACCCAAAAGCATATGATAAAACTATTCAAGACGTCGTGGTTGAGCACACTGATGGCGGCGTCGATTTCTCATTTGAATGTATTGGCAACGTTGACGTAATGCGCTCTGCTCTAGAGTGTTGCCACAAAGGTTGGGGCGAATCAGTCATTATTGGCGTTGCTGGCGCTGGTAAAGAGATTTCTACGCGTCCGTTCCAACTGGTTACTGGTCGTGTTTGGCGTGGTTCTGCATTTGGCGGTGTAAAAGGCCGTTCTCAATTACCCGAATATGTTCAACGGTACATGGATGGTGAATTTGAGCTAGATACCTTTATTACCCATACCATGGCCTTAGAAGGCATTAATGACGCTTTTGACCTCATGTATGAAGGCAAGTCTATTCGCTCGGTTGTCAGTTATGAGTAACGATTTGTTAATTAGCGATGTATCAAATAATGGATTATCACTGCTATCCGAAACTCGATGTTTTGGTGGTACACAAAAGCGCTTTTCTCACCAGTCAGACAGCTTAAATGGTGAGGCGGTTTTTAGTGTGTTTTTGCCACCTGAAAGTACACCCGTCTTTGGTGTCGTATTGTGGCTGAGCGGGTTGACTTGTAACGATCAAAACTTTGTGACTAAGGCTGGCGCTCAACGAACGGCGGCTGAACTAGGGTTAATCATCGTTTGTCCGGACACTAGCCCACGTGGGGACGAAGTTGCGAATGACGATGCTTATGATTTAGGCCAAGGGGCTGGTTTTTACGTAGATTCAACACAAGCCCCTTGGAAAACACACTATCAGATGTTCACCTACATCAATGTTGAGTTGATGGACATTATTAAATCAGTATTTTCTAAGGGCAAAAAAATTGCGATTTCTGGTCATTCAATGGGCGGGCATGGAGCACTCATTTCTGCGCTGAAAGCGACTGAACATTATGTGTCAGTCAGTGCTTTTTCACCGATTGTTAATCCAAGCAAATGTCCGTGGGGACAAAAAGCGCTAAGCACTTATCTCGGTAATAATAGCGCAGCATGGCAGGCATATGACGCGTGTGAACTGTTAAACGCAATGACGGAAGACTTTACGTTGCCGATATTAATCGATCAGGGTAAAGATGATGAATTTTTAGATAGTCAATGTTTGACAACGCCGATTGAAGCTGTTTCAAATTTATCCAATGTTGACGTAAGATATCAAGACGGTTACGACCATAGTTACTATTTCGTTACTAGCTTCATTGAAGAGCATTTGCAGTTTCACGCAAAGTATTTAGCGCAATAAGCAAACAAATAAACTGACGTGCTAGCGCTAGTGCGTCAGTTTTAGTACTTTCTTAAATTCTCGAACCAATGCTTGTTTGTCAAACGGCTTGCTGAGTACACTGTTCATTCCTGATGTCATAAATTCAACATGCTTCTCTTTAAAGGCTTCTGCGGTTAAGCCAATGATTGGTGTTTCTGCGTTTAGCGTTTGACCTTCACGAATGATTTTAGTGGCTTCGATACCATTCATATTAGGCATATGCACATCCATTAGAATAATATCGAACTGTTTTTTATTTGCGGCTTCAACAGCAAGTGAGCCATCACTTACATGTTCTACGGTACACGCAATATCCTCTAAATTGACACGCGCGACAGTGGCATTTATTTCATTGTCTTCAACGAGCAGGACATGCAGTGCTTTCGGTAGTTTGATTGAATCGAGCGTGTCTTGAGCGTTGTGGTGATATTCTTTGCTTTCCACTTTTACTGGCACTATGACTTTCACTTCGGTGCCTTTGCCAAGCGTACTTTTTAATGTAATCTTTCCGGCCATTGCCTTTACGAGTCGCTCAATGATCGATAGACCAAGACCGCTACCACCATATTTTCTGGTGATGGAGTTGTCGGATTGAGTAAAGGTGTCGAAGACAGTGTCTAATTTGTCTTTGGGAATACCAATACCATCATCTTTTACGATAATAATTAAGCTTGGTCCTTCTCCTGCTTCAGATATCTTAACGCTTAGTTTGATTGTTCCGTCATTTGTAAACTTATTTGCATTGCTGATCAAATTAATCATAATCTGTCTAATGGCCACAATGTCAGCAGATATGACTTTTGATACAGGCAGGTCTTTATCGATGATAAGCTGATTTTTGTGTTCACTAAATGCTACTTTAAAAATCGAAAAAACCTTACTAATCAAACGAGTAAAATCAATTGGAATGGATTCAAATTGTAAGTTACCGGATTCAATTCTTGCCATATCCAGAACGTCATTAACCAAGCTTTTGAGTCCTTCACTACTGGCTAATAAGTCTTTTAAGTAGCCTTTTTGCGTGTCGTCAACGTTTGTATCAGAGAGTAAGTTTGTCATGCCAATAATACCATTAAGTGGCGTTCTTATTTCGTGACTCATCACGGCTAAGAAGTCTGATTTAGCTTGGCTTGCCGAATCTGCTTTATCTAAAGTTTGACGTATTTTATGGGACATGATTTCCATGTCTGTCGCTAGTTGACCGATTTCATCACTTTTACCCATTTTCAGCGATACAACTTCTGAATTTTCAGCAATACGCTTAGCGGCATTTCGTAAGGTGATGATGCGAGAAAATATAAGTTTTTCTGAAACACTGCTTAACCCTAAAACAATGAATAATAAAGCAATAATTAGACTTATAAGAGTTGCTTTAGCTATGTTATCGAGCGGGCGCTTTAGTCTTTCATAGGGTTCGACAACGAATATCTCCCAATGCCATGGCGCAAACTCAACACAAGCAAAAAGAATGGTATCGGTTGTTGAAGACATTCTGCCAAAGTTTGCCTTTACCTTATTTAGCCTAGCTTGCTCAATGTTGTCTAAATTGTATGATTTAATGCTTTGTTGGAGTGTTTCAAAAATGACCTCGTTAGTTGACGTGTTGATAATGGCAAAGTCTTTACTTGTTTTACTGGCGAGATCTTGTAGTTCAGCATATACCTCTTGTTGGTATGAGGTTTTAAATACATCTACCTCTTCTAGTCCTGATCGCGCTAACAAAGCATATTTTTCATGTATCGATGCTAGGGTCGCTTGTTCTGCCAAAATACCTAACAGTTCGTATTCGTGTTTTTCCATTGATGATGCTGCAAATTTGTAGGATATGTATCCAATAGCCCCCATTATTAACAACAGAACCGGCGCAAAGCTGAGTAGGAGTTTGGATTTAATTTGCATTAGTGATACACATGCTCTTGTGCCATCTGCAATAGGTCGGACGGGATTGGCAGGTTAAACTCAACGGCCGTTGAGACGTTTACCGCGACGGTAAAATTCTTCAAACGATCGACAGGAATTGAATTTGCGGCTTCTCCGTTCAGGATTCTAGCACTCAGTTTTGCCGCTGATTGTCCGATATGTGAGGTTTCTGGAAAAATGCCAATCAAAGCGCCATTCTTTATCGCCTCTATGTCTTCAACATACAATTGCGGTATATTAAATTTGTTATAAATATTCTCGCGAAGCGTATCGTCCGGTCCTAACGGACCATTAGGTGACCAGTATCCAATGATTGGTTTGTTCAAATTTGTTAGGTGTTTGAGTACCTCTGTTTGCGTCGACATATTCTTTAGCACGCTCGGCGAGTATGGAAACTCCAAATGAAAAAACGCCAAGGCGTTCAACGTATGACTATTCTCTATAAGCTCAGCGACCTCTCGTATTGTTGATGGGTAGTCGGTTGATATAATTGCAACATTTGACGGACGACTGCTATCTGGCTTAATTATTCTGGTGAGAAATTCGAGTTTTTTGTCCGATGATATTACGTGTGAATTACCGGTGATATTTGCTTTGGATGTTTTACCAAAAGATTCAATAATACCTTCAGATATTGGATCGGCAACACTCATAAATACAGTGGGAAAAGTTATGTCATTTTGTTTTTTGAATGCTGCCTTTGTAGCTAAAGTGGCTACTGTAATAAGCAAGTCTGGCTGTATGTTAGCTGTAGCCAAGGCGTCTACTAACGCAAGCGCCCGTGTGTAGTTGCCTTCAGCGTTCATGCGTTGAAACTGTATCTTGTCGTCCGGAAATAGCAATTGTATTGCTTCTATGTAAGCGTTTGTTGAATTCTGAATGTGTGTTAGCGTCATTGTCTCGATGATCGCAATTCGACGTACTTTTTGGGTACGTTGTTCTTCAATTGCATACAATTTTATAGAGATACATTGTAACAAGACTAAAAGTAGGCACGTAAACGCGCTAGCTTTAGATAATGCTATCATTTTCATTTTCTCTTATTCATCCACATTTTGTATGTACGCATACTATCTCAGATTAGATGCATGCGCGAATATAGCCAAGGTGCATAGGGTCGCAAACTAATATTTGAGTACCGAAAGGTACTTTGCTTACAATTCCTCACAATTATCGAACATTTGTGCTATTGGTATTTGAGGCCTGTGCGATTAACATGAACCTTTGTATCAAGTGGCAATCTAATCGATAGTGCACTATACACCCTATTTACTATGCACTCTGTGTATTGTGTAAGACAATAGTAAGATAAGGGCTAACGTGGGGTGATGATTAGTTGATGAATGTGACTTTAGATAAAAAAACGATACCTGTTTACAGCGTTTTAGTTTTGTTCTTGTGTCTTTGTTGCACTTTAAATATGCCGTCAGTTTATGCGCAGCAAGCGCCTGTGGACAATACTTTAAACTCTGCAGCTTACGAATGTACACAGGTAAAAATTGACGAAGTGGATCCGACCTTGTTAACCCGCGCTGAACGCGTAAAACGCATGGAAATGAATTTGCATGAGTCTATTGATGGTTATGCTACTTGCATGACGTCTGTTCAAAAGAGCATGGCAGCAGGTGGTCAAGTGCAAGGTGGTGGGGAAGGCAATGGTACGACAGATGCAGATGCGAGTAGCGAAACTGACGCTAGTCAATCGTCTGAAGTAACGGCGAACAACTCGAGTACTCAAGACTCGGAAATTACGTCGACCAAGGCACAAACGATTAAACAGCCGCGAGGTTTGATAAAACCTAAAGACAATGATGCCATTATTTGTCGTTTACTTTGGGATGAGATCCAAAAGGCAAGCGCAGACAAGCGAACTGGCTTTGAAAAACAATATGCAGAGTACAAGTGTGGCTGAATAAAGCGAACGCTTAGAAGAAAAAGGATACTTGCGAATGAAAAAACCGTATTACCACACACTTTTCCTATTGATATTTTGCCTTGCAATGAGTGCGTGTGAAAGTACAAGCCGCAATCCAGGTGAACCGTTGCTTGTTGGGCCGACGAACCCTGAGGCAAATGAACGAACAAAATCGAGATATAACAAACTCCAAAATGCTGAAGTCTTTCTTGATGTTGCGATTCCAACGTTTTCACCAGGCTTTCCTATGGTCAAAAACACTGATGAAATTGATTATGAAGAAATGGATGATGATGGCATTTGGCCTCAGTTAAGGCGCACGGAAGCTAAGCTTTTCGCGATGGAAACAAAAAATTCACTAGAAAAAACGAAAGCGTTTAGTTCAGTAAGAGTGGTACCAAATGCCAATACTACGGCTGATATTTTTGTGCTGGGAAAAATTTTAGCGTCTGATAGTGAGCAGGTAGGCATGAAGCTGACGGTTGTAGATAGTACGGGCGAAATTTTGGGTAGCAAAGATTTTGAACATGAAGTGTCTGAAAACTTTTTTCGTGACCAACGAAACAAAGATAAAAATCCTTATCAACCAATGTTTGATCAGGGACGGGACTTTGTTCTCCAACTGTTGAGTAAATTAGATAAAGAAGAAAAGCAGAAAATAAAGAATACGGCACTAGTGCGTTATGCTAGATATTATAGCCCTGAGGCCTATAGTTCATACCTCTCGACAGATATAAAGAAGAAGTTTGGCCAGCGATTCTATAAGTTTGAACTCAACGGCATGCCTGCGCAAGATGATGTGATGCTGGAAAGAATTGAAGATTTGCGGGCTCAGGAGTTACTTTTTATAGATAGACTGCAAGACCAATATGATACCTTTTATGCGGAAACACGTGACGCTTACAGTGATTGGCAACGCGAAACACTGCCTGAAATTATTGCACGTAGAGAAGCGACTAGAGATCGCAATGTTAAGGCAGGTTTAGGAGTCGGCTTGGCCATTCTTGCAGGAATTTTGGCGTCAGAGTCATCAAGTGATAGCAATAGCGGTAAAACCGCCTCGTCAGGTGCGAAAGGCGCTGGCGCAGTTATCGCAGGTATAGGGTCTATGGTAGCGGTACAAAACGCATTTGAAAGTAACTCCGAAATGAAAGTGCAAAGTGCGATAATCCAGGAAAAGGGGCAGGCGATTGATATTGCAGTGAGCACGACTGAAATGAAATTTGAAGATCAAGTGGTAGAACTACAAGGCACTGCGTCTGAACAATACTTGCAATGGAAGCAGCATCTACGCAAAATCTATGAACTTGAAGCGACGCCAGATTTACAGTTGTAATTAAGATGGAACATCAGACATCTACGGATGACAAAATTGCTGAACGCCAGCAGGTGGCTCAAGCAAGAATAAAAAAGATAGTGTGGATATCATCTGGCCTCATTTTGTCAATGTTACTGGCGTTTGCCGCATGGCAGATGTTTACGCGAGATTCGTCATTCTCTCAAGTGCCTGCAGAACAAGCAGTTGAAACAGTTTATGCTGACACGTCAGATACAGAAGATAAACGTGCAGAGTTCATGCAAAAGATGGCAGATATTGAAGCCAATTTATTGCCAAAGCTAACGCAGGCGGATTTTCGTCATTGGGCAAGTGACAAACTACTCTCCCTTGAATCTAAGAAAAATAGCGCGTTAGCGCACTTTGCAAAATCACAATTTTTGCTAGCGGTAAACCAAGCAGAAGAATTTGATCGTGAGGCGAAGGGTTTACTAGATGCTTGGCATGAAGCTTTTGATGATGCTCTACAACAAGCATGGTTATATTTTAATGAGGGGAAAATAAATCAAGCTCGCCTAGCATACGGCCGTGCAAACAGTATTAAGCCGGACGCTCAAGAAAGTGAGTTGCTGAGCAGCAAACTCGCTAGTTTTGATAGGGTAATGAGATTGCAACAAGATTTACACGTTGCTGAAGTAGAGAATAATTATGCGAAGCAAGCAGAGATATTGAAAGATATGTTGGCTTTAGATGCTTCGTTGCTTGCGGCGGAAAACAAGCTAATTAATGTCCAAGATAAGTTAGATAAACAAGGTTTGTCGACGTTGTTGAGCCAGGCAGATACAGCATTACAAAATCAACAATTATCAAAGGCGCAAGCCTTACTCGAACAAGCGAAGAGTATTGATGCGAAGGCAGCGGGTATTCAAAGTATCACGGCAAAACTTCAGGCCTATAGACAGCAAAAAGATCTGGAAAAACGGACCGCGGAAATTAATGCATTGATACAAAATCAAGAATGGGAAAAAGTAACGCAAGCGGCAAAACGCTACAGGATAAATCACCCAAATGCGCAGACATTTATTGATGCGTTAGCGCAAGGTGAAAACATACTCAGCCAACAGAAAAGGATAAGCGCAATAACTAATCAACCAGCGCGGCTTGAAGATGCAAATATTCGTGCAATTGCTATATCAAGATTAAAAGAAGCATTGCCATTTTCTATATATTCTGACGCCTTAGCTGCTGATCTAGGGACCTTGTCGTCGTTATTAGATAAGTATACTGCTGAGGTAGAGGTAGATGTGCTGTCCGATGGCGAAAGTTATATTTTGGTGCTTGGCGTTGGGCATGTGGGTAAAGTACAACAAAAAACAATAAAGCTTACACCTGGTAACTATACATTTGAGGCGCGCCGCGACGGATACAAAACACAACGTATAAGTGTAGAAATTAAAAACAATACAAATAATGTTGTAGAAGTACTAAGCAATGAAAAAATTTAGTACGCAATACAAAGATACAAAAAATAGACGTTGTGTATAAACGACGTTTTGGAGAGCGAACAAAAAATGGAACTAGATAGCCGAATTAAACAAGCACAGCGTAAAGGCGCTTTTAGTTACATTGTTGTTGGCGTTTCTACTACGGCGCTATTGTTGAGCTTCTTTGTTTGGTTGTTTTTTGTTAAAGGGTTTACCCTAATCGTATTGCCAGAGGAAGTGGCAAATGACTACAACACGCAATCTGTATCAGGAAACACATGGCGCCGTGACAATAGCCTATATGTCTTTGGTTCAAATGCAACATTGCGTATCTCTGCGCCAACGTTTGAACCTGTAACACTTGTTATCACTGATGAATCACCGCCTAATATCGAAATAACGTTACCGCCAAGTCCTGCACAAATTGTTGCCGATATGAGTGCCGGCGTGCTTAAAAATAAAACCAGTCACCTTGAGAATGAAGCCAGTTGGTACATAGACAACCAATTGGTTCATGTGGGTAATACTATTGAGCACCAACTTCCCCATGGTGATTATACGCTGCGTGTAGAGCATCCGTTTTACTTGCCTTGGGAACAAAATTTATCTCTATCGCGTGCTGAAAATTTAGTCATAGCACCCGAACTAGTGCCAGTCTCGGGTGAGTTAACCGTATCTAGTAGCGTTAAAAGTGCAATCATCTCAATTGACCAGCAAAAAGTGCCAAATGCCACTAAAGCGCAGCCGTTTAAGCAGCGGGTGAAGGGAGGCCAGTATACCTTGCAGGTTAGTGCAGATGGTTATCAGCTTATCAACGATGTCATCGACGTAACATGGCAAAGGCCTTTGCAATCACGTCACTATTTGTTAGTGCCATTGCAAGGTAGTGTTACTGTAAATGCTACGCCCAATGGTGGCACTTTACTCATCGATCAATTGGAAAAAACGCAAGGAATACACCCTGTTGACGCCAATGAATCAATAAACATTGTCTATTCAAAACCGGGGTTTTATGACTATGCTGACACGATAAGTGTGGCGCCGGGTGAAAACAGAAACGTTGATATTAATTTAAAACCCGCCAACGGTCTTTTAGCAATAAAGACCAAGCCTATTGCTCAAGTGTTTATTGACAATAAATCGGTTGGACTAAGCCCTATTTCGCTACCACTGTCAGCTATTACACATAGTATTCGTATAGAAAAGCCTGGATATAGAACGATTACGCAATCTGTGAATATAAAACCTGAGCAACTTAACAACCTTGATATTACATTACCGACAGAATTTGATGCCCGAAGAACCGAAGGTAAGCCGCTATTTATTCAGCAACTGGGTATCAATATGCAGATGTTTATAGGCGATCAATTTACGATGGGTTCTGCGCCTAATCAACCTGGCAGGCGACGGAATGAGCACCCAATAAAGGTAAATTTAGCTCGGCCATTTTGGGTTTCACGACATGAAATAAGCGAGAAGCAATTTGCGGTGTTTTCAAAGCAAACGCAAAATTCAAACAAACCTATGACTAACGTGACGTGGATAGACGCCGCCAAATATGCCAATTGGTTGAGCGAAAAGGAAGGCTTACCGTCGTTTTATCAGTTTCGTGGGAATCAATTGATGACGGTGAATAAGGATGCAAGAGGGTATCGCTTGCCGACAGAAGCAGAATGGGAATGGTTAGCTAAAAAGGCTAGTCGCGCTGCTGAAACAACGTATGTATGGGGTAACGCAGATCGCATACCGACTAAAGCTGGTAATTTTGCAGACAAAAGGATGCAAGGTACGCAACCCATCTATTTGGCTGATTACGAAGATCAACACAAAGGTCTCGCTGATGTGGGGAGTTACAAAGCTGACCGTCTGGGTTTATTTGATATGGCGGGTAATGTAAGTGAGTGGGTGCACGACAAATATACTAATACGCTGCCAGACTTGGCTGTTAGTCATACCGATTATCTCGGTTCAAATACTGGTGATTTGCATGTGACCAAAGGCGGCAATTATAAGACCGGCAGATTACGTGACCTAAGAGCAGCTTACCGAGAACCCGCTGGCAATGGTAGTCCAACGATTGGTTTTAGGATTGCTCGGTACGAATAGTATAAATTAGCGTTAAGGAACGATATGCAAATAACTCAAGGTGTTAAACGTAAGGCTTTTGTAGCATTGGTATGCTTGGGCATATTTTTTGGCATTTCTGCGGTTGCAATAGCCGTACAAATTAGCCTTGATTCACCCGCTACTTTACCCAGTGATATTTAAGCGAGCAAACATAATGAAAAATGACGCGAATATGAACCCCTCGCCAATAGTATCTTTGATTGTATTTATTGGCATTATCGCAATCGTACACCTGTTTTATCAGGGCGTTGTGCGACCCGGAGCTGCAGCCGCAATTTTGGCAGAGGGAAGTGGCGCTACGACAAATTTATGGGTCATATTTAAAGATTTTGAACAACAAGCTTGCGTGAGTATTGGGTTATTCTGTGCATTCTTGATTATCTATAAATATCAGCGCATTGTATTTAGAGAAGAGCCTTTATTCACAATGGACTATTTGTCTGACTATGATAAATCTGAACGACTTAATGTAGGTGCTGCTTTAGGGTCTCTTGAATCAAGTACTTATTCTGAAAATTCGTCTATGCAAACGTGGATAAATTGCTTACAACGGTTTAAGAATACTCAAAATGTGCAGCATGCTGCTGACGCCATCAGCGATAGTGTAGATACGCTTGCCGCCCAGCTCGAATCAGGTAATAGCATGATTCGTTATTTTATTTGGGCAATACCTAGTATTGGTTTTATTGGCACAGTGAGAGGCATAGGTTCGGCGTTGGCGAAAGCAGAAGAAGCTGTGGCAGGCGATATTTCCGGTATGGTAGATAAACTCGGTGTTGCCTTTAATTCAACCCTTGTGTCGCTAATGATTTCAATTTTGTTGATGTACATACTGTACGTGTTAAACAATCGGCAAGACGAAATGGTGATTAATACGCGCAAGAATTGTGAAAAACATTTGCTAACGCACCTTCACCAGTAACTGTGTTTATTTTATTCGTAATGCGTAAAAACTCACTGTGAAGCTCACTCATCATGTTTAAGCGTCGTAAAGAAGAAGGATTCAACCTCGCCTTTCTAGATGTGATGGCGTGTGGTTTGGGCGCGGTTATTCTTATTCTAATATTGGTTAAATTTAACAGCAATACCAATGTGCCAGTAGAAGAATTAGAACGACTTCAACAAGAACTAGCAGCCTTGCAAGATGAATCGTCTGAACTTGCTCAAAGCCTATCTGAAGAGGAGCAAGAGACCGCTGCAAAGTCTGCGACACTTGAGGCGATCAAACAACGGATAGAGCAACTCAAAATTCAGCAACAGGAAACGTCTTCTGCATTAAAAGACCAGATCGCAGTCGTCGCTGATTTAGATAATGCAATAGCTGCGATTGCTCCACAAACAGCGGATGATCTATTAAAAACACCGCAGACCAAAGAAGAAAGTTACTTACTTGGTTTAAAGGTAGAAGGTAAGCGGATTGGTATCTTATTAGACACCAGCGCGTCGATGACTGAAGAAGCCTTGATAGACATTATTCGTCGTAAGGTGGGTACCGATAGCGAAAAGCGACAAGGAAAGAAGTGGCAGCGTACGTTGAGAATTGCTCGTTGGGTGTTGGCTAGATTGCCAGAAAGTTCGCATTTTTCAGTCGTGACGTTTAACAATGAAGCCAGTAGCTTAGGCAAGCAAGCCGCAAATAAAGCAAATGATACTGATGATTTACAGGCAGTGCTGGGCGATATTAATCGTTTAACGCCGACAAAAGGCACAAATTTAGAGAATGCGCTAAAAACGATTGCTCGCGATTTTCCGCATATGACAGATTTGTATATTGTCACCGACGGTCTACCAACCTTAGTAGGGTCTACTAGTGGATTTCCTCAAACACGCAAATGTAAACCAATAGAGGGTTTACAAACGACCATTACGGGCGACTGTAGAATGGAAACCTTTGCGCATACCTTACGCACTAACCCGCTAGCGGGTGTACGAACGAACATCATTTTACTGCCATTAGAAGGCGACCCGATTGCCCCTGGCGCATATTGGAGTTGGGCTGAACGTACAAAAGGGACTTTTATTGCGCCAGCGAGGACGTGGCCATGAGAAAGCAAAGAGCGCCAATCGAAGTCTTTAGCTTGTCGTTTTTGGATGTGATTTCATGTGCATTTGGTGCAGTGGTAATGTTAATTTTATTGGCCCAAAACGGGGACGATGGCGAGTTTAATGATACGAGCCAAATATCGTCTATTCTCAAGGCCTTAACGAAAGCAGAAGCAAGTGTCTCTAGCTTACAAAGTGCGATAGACAGTCAGCAAATACTACAACAACAATCTGCGTCGGAAAGTGCCAGCAATGCGACAGAAGCCGAAGCACTTGAAAGCAGTATTGCCAGAGCACAACGAGATTTACAGCAACTTACGGATAAGGCAAGTGGTTTAGAAAATGTCAAATTGATGCGAGAGCGTGCAGCAATATCCGTTGGTAAGGCGGATGAGCGTGACGAAGAAGTGGGTGGCATTCCCGTTGACAGTGACTATGTGATATTTATCATAGATACCTCTGGCAGTATGAAAAGTATTTGGCAAAAAGTCATGAGAAAACTCGATGAAGTATTAGAGATTCATCCGCAAGTAAAAGGGTTTCAAATTATGTCTGACAATGGCCAGTATTTATTAAAAACAACGGCAGGACGTTGGCGTTCAGACACACCCGCGAGTCGCTCGTCGGTGCTAAAAGCCATGCGGTCTTGGCGTGGTTCGTCAAACTCGTCACCTGTTGAAGGGATTCAAGCTGCGTTGCGAACGTATGGGAAAACCACGGATTCACTCGCCTTATATGTATTTGGTGACGACTATAGTGGTGGTTCTTATGATGCGACCCTTGCACAAATTAATAAACTAAATACTCACCCTAAAACCAAGGCGAAATATGCCAGAATTCATGCCATAGGCTTCAAGCAAAATGGTTTAGGTTTAACGCAAGAGCTAGTAAAGTTTTCAACGCTTATGCGTGAAGTGGCGGCTCAAAATAATGGGACGTTTATTGCGCAGAACTGACGTTTAGTCGATTTTTCTCGCGCGCCTGAAAGGCGGGTGCCTTAAAACAACATATGATTTACAATAAAGACTGCCCTTTGCAGACATTAGCAGTAATTTTGTAGGCGTCATTGAAGCAAATAAAATCAGCACTATATCCCACTTTAACTTTACCAAGTGTATCCGACATTCCTAAAAAAGCGGCTGGCGATGAACTTGCCATATTTAGGCTAGTGCTTAAGGGAAGGTCAAGTCCATGATGAGTGTTAACGACTGCTTGCATCATATCAAGTGCAGAGCCCGCTAGCGTCCCATTAGGCGTCGTTAATTTGCCTTGTTCAAGTAGAATGGTTTCACCGTTAAATACAAGTTCAGATTCAGGTGCGTCGGCAAAGTTCATCGCATCAGTCACCAGCATCATTTGCCCAGGAGTCTTAAGTTTTATGGCCATTTTAGCGTTAAGGTCATGCACATGCATATGGTCGACGATAATGCCGGCAAATGTCTCTTGGGTATTTAGCGCGCAACCAATTACGCCGGGTTCACGTGCGTTGCTCATTGACATTGCATTGTATAGGTGAGTAAAGCCTGTAGCACCAGCGTCAACGGCTGTCTTCGTTTGCATGAAAGTAGCGTTAGAGTGGCCAATAGAGACGATAACACCGGCGTTGCATAAGGCTTGTATTTGCTCTGGTGGCACGGTTTCAGGAGCAAGGGTAACAACTACTTTACCTATGTCTTGGCGGCAAAATAAATCAAACTCTTGATTGGATAGGCCCCTAATTTGATCTTCTGGATGAATACCGCGCTTTGGTGCGCTCAGGTGAGGGCCTTCAAAGTGAATTCCCAAGAAACCTAGCTGTTTTACAGCTATGGCTTCAGACATCGCATCTGCGGCGGATGCCATTACATGGTAGCTATCGGTAATGACGGTCGGTAGCATGCATGTGGTACCAAACTTAGCATGCGCGTTCCGCATGCAGATTAAGGTCTCAATACTTGGTTGATGGTTTAATAACACACCACCCCCGCCATTTACCTGAGTATCGATGAGTCCTGGTGCAACGCGCCCATCAAGAATGATATCGGCTTGTTGTTGGGAGCCATCCGTAATTTCTTGGATACGACCCATCGCGACAGATATAAGTTTGTTGCGTAGCCATGTATCACCATCAAATAAGTGCGAGGCGAAGTAGGTGGTTTGCTTCATTTGACATTCCTTATAAATTCGTACAACAAAGGCCAATATCAACTGGCGCTATTCGATCTTGATTCATTAATGGTTGATTTGCAACGAATGTTTACTTATGTGGGTATTTGGGCATATATTGGATAGGGAAAGGCGTGCTGATCTAATCAAAACATTATTGCTGGAGTATTTGCTATGAAACGATGTGCGTTTTTATCTACAAATAATCTCGAAGACTTTTATGTGTATGACGACATGGTGAAACCATTTCTAACGCGTTTGGGATGGGATGTTCAAGATGTGTCATGGCATGACAAAGCGGTTAACTATGACGAATTTGATTTGATCATAGTGAGAAGCACTTGGGACTATCAAGCGCATGCAGAAAATTTTTTAGCATGCTTAGAACGTATTAATGCGTCGAGCGCACGTTTAGAAAACTCGCTCGATCTAATGCGTTGGAATCTTTCAAAGTGCTATTTACGATCGCTGCATAGTAAGGGTGTGCCGATTTTGCCCTCTGTTTGGCATGATCAGTTTAATCTTGAAGCGTTCAAGGCTTGTTACACAAGCTTACAAACTGATGAATTGGTAATTAAACCGCTTGTAAGCGCAAATGCAGATTACACGTATCGAGTGCATTTTGAACAACTAGAAGACATGCATGAAGAACTTGAAAATGCGTTTTCTTATCGAGCGTTTATGGTCCAAGCGTACGAGCATTCGATTGAGCAGGTGGGTGAATATTCCCTTTTTTATTTTGATCATCAGTTTAGTCATGCGATTCAAAAAAAGCCGAAAGTCGGCGATTTTAGAGTGCAAGAAGAACATGGTGGCGAATTATTTAGCACTGCGGCGACTAAAGCGATGAGACAGTTGGCAAGGCTGGTATTGGATGCGCTTCCAGAGCGTGCATTGTATGCAAGAATCGATATGCTTGATACCGATAGAGGTTTAGAAATCATAGAAGTAGAACTGATAGAACCGTCACTATATTTCAATATGGACAATGCGTCAGCTGAACGTTTCGCAAAGGTCATTAACAATAAATATAGTAAGCAATGAAAATTATCTAAGTAACCATGGTGTTGGCAGTTATACAAGCAATTAACACCTTGTCCATTATGGCAATGGTAGCATCACAAAGGAGATGAAATGGCAGAACTAACAAATTGTAGCCAGTTGAGAGTAGCGTTGGCGCAAATGGCAGCAGTGTGGCTGAATAGGCAACAAACCACAGAAAAAGTGGCGCAGTATATTTGCGATGCGGCGGACCAAAACGCTAATTTAGTTGTGTTTGGCGAATGCCTTTTGCCAGGTTACCCCTTTTGGTTGGATTTTACCGGCGGTGCGGAGTTTAATGCTAGCAAACATAAAGAAATTCATGCGCATTACCTTACCCAAGCGGTTAACATTGACGAAGGGCATTTAGACTCAATTTGCGCACTTGCAAAAGAACGCAGTATCGCGGTAATTTTGGGGATTGCAGAGCGGCCAAGTGATCGTGGCGGCCATTCAATTTATTGTTCCCTCGTGTACATTGATTCAGATGGTATTATTCAAAATGTGCATCGAAAGTTAATGCCTACCTACGAAGAAAGACTTACTTGGTCGCCAGGTGACGGACATGGTTTACGTACCTTTCCAATGAAGAATTTTACCTTAGGTGGTTTAAATTGTTGGGAAAATTGGATGCCCTTGGCACGTGCAGCGTTGTATGCACAGGGCGAAGATTTACACGTAGCGATTTGGCCGGGCGGGGAACACAATACGCACGATCTTACGCGCGTACTAGCAAAGGAGGGTAGAAGTTACGTTATTTCAGTCAGTGGCCTCATGCGGAAAACGGACTTCCCCGCGGATACGCCCTATATTGATGAGATTTTAGCGGCTTCAAAAGAATTAATTGCAAATGGCGGTTCATGCATATCAGCGCCAGATGGCACTTGGGTGATTGAACCACAAGTGGGTGAAGAAGGTTTATATGTTGCAGATATTGATCACAAAAATGTACTACGCGAACGCCAAAACTTTGATCCAGTCGGACATTACTCTAGACCAGATGTTACCCAACTCACGGTGAATAGAGCGCGCCAAACGACGGCGATTTTTAAAGATTAGTACTGGCAGAATTGGTTGGTGCATAGTTGCACGGATGCAACGTCGTTTTTCTACGCTTGTTGCTCATAAATCACTGTCGATGATCGTGTTAGATAAATTACCTTGTTGTATGATGACATATAACTTATGGTAGTCTCTAGATATGTAAAAGAAGTCTAGGGCTAAAAATGTCTCGAATAAACAAATGTAGTATGCAGTTTATCACTGCGTTACTTGCTGCCATGTTTTCATCGTTGGTAAGCGCAAATACAAATGATACGAAAGGCGTTCACGAACGTTGCGGCGAGACTGCGTGTTATGAAGAAAGCTGGTCTTCGATGGCTAAGCATCAAGAAGATGCACAGTGGTTAAAAGATGCAAAATTTGGTATTTACTTTCATTGGGGTGTCTATTCGGTGCCAGCATTTAAAAATGAATGGTACCCACGTAACATGTATATTCCTGGTACACCAGAGTTTGAACATCATCGCCAAACATATGGAAATGAGGTTCACTATGCGGATTTTATTCCACAATTCACGGGTGAACACTTTGACGCAGAACAATGGGCCAGGCTATTTAAGCAAGCCGGTGCTAAATTCGCTGGGCCAGTAACTGAGCATCATGATGGTTTTTCAATGTGGGACAGTAGCGTAAACCCTTGGAACGTCAATGATATGGGCCCAAAAGTGGATATATTGGGTGAGTTAGCCACTGCACTGCGTGCACAAAACTTGAAATTAATTACGACTTTTCACCACAATAAGCAGCTAAATCGTTATCAAACGCCAGATGCGCTAGCGCAGGAATTATCGCGCAGTGTGGAAAAAGAGAGTCGACGCTTTTGGCATTCTCACTACCCGCCTTATCCGGGGACGCCACAGGCCGCATTCTCCGACGATCAGCTAAATATTTTGTTCGGAAATATCGACGAAGATGAATGGCTCGAAAAGTTTTGGTTTGGGAAACTCAAAGAAGTCATCAACAAGTATCAACCAGATATATTGTGGTTTGATGCATGGTTGGACTCAATTCCAGAAAATTACAGATTGAAAGCGAGTGCTTACTACCTGAATGAGGCATTGAAAAATAACCAGGATGTTGTGCTAATCAGAAAACAAGATGATTTACCTGATGAGGTATCTATTGAGGATTTAGAACGATCGCGCAAACAGAATGTTGAAGAACGCCTATGGATGACCGACGCTGCCATAAGTCCTACATCATGGAGTCATGTAGAAAACATGACGATCAAAAAAGGTAAAGACTTATTGCATATCTTAATTGATATAGTCAGTAAAAATGGCGTACTTTTACTCAATATTTCGCCACAAGCAAATGGCCTCATAGATGAGAAACAACAAGATGCATTGCTAGAAATGGGGACGTGGCTATCACTTTACGGTGAAGCAATCTACGGAACCAGCGCATGGAAAACCTTTGGTGAAGGTCCTACCAAGCAACCAAAAGGGCATTACGACAATAGTAAAAAATTTCAAACCCTTGTTTATTCTGAAAAAGATTATCGATTCACACAAAAAGACAACGTAGTTTACGTTATTCAGTTAGGCAAGACTGATAGCCAGAAAATTCGCTTAAAGAGCTTTACAGAAGATAGCAAGGTTAAGAGCGTAATTGCATTGTCAGATGTCAATAATGTTCTGTGGGCACAAAACAAAGATGGTTTGGAAATCGTTCCACCTAAACGGCAAAATGATTTGGCAAATGTGTATAAGGTTACGCTGGTTAAATAGCGTAGTATTCCTAATGAAATGCTAGTAGATACTCATCAACGATGAGTATCTCTGTTTTGTCTTCTACTTCAGCTTTTCTAGGTTAAACACGTGTCCAAGCTTAGAGGTCTTTGTCATTAAGTAGTGCTTGTTGTCATCCGTCACGCCGTGGTCGATTGCTTTGCGTTCTACGACATTTATACCCATAGCTTCCAACGCATTTAATTTTTTAGGATTGTTTGTCATCAATTGGACTTTTTGTACATTTAGCGTATCTAACATCAACTTACAAATACTATAGTCTCTAAGGTCAGCGTCAAAGCCTAGATGCTCATTTGCCTCAACAGTATCTAGTCCCGTGTCCTGAAGATTGTATGCCTTAATTTTATTGAGTAAGCCAATACCTCTGCCTTCTTGGCGTAAATATAAGATGACACCATGCCCTTCCTCAACAATATTCGCTAGGGCTTTTTCTAATTGAAACCCGCAGTCACAACGCGTACTAAACAAGGCATCACCTGTTAAGCATTCGCTATGTATTCTGATGGGAACAACGTCGCCCGTTTGCCATTCACCGTATGAGAGCGCTACATGCTCCTGTTGTGATGCTGTTTCTACAAATCCGTGAATAGTAAATTCACCGAATCTAGTGGGGAGTTTTGCGCAACTGACAAATTCATACGCAACGTGATTGTTACTCATTTACTTCTGATATTTACTGAGGGATTGCTAAGTATTGGGGGTGAACGCTAACATTGCAACTATTTTTTGACTGGTCTACCACTGGTCATCGTCGACCATGTCACATGTTACTTTGATTCTCTATACTTGAGTATGACTCGAATTCTGATAACGGCATGGGCGTCGCGATACAAAACCCCTGTGCATAATCTAGTCCCAACTTACCTATTTGCACCATGACTTCTTTAGATTCTACAAATTCTGCAACGGTCTTAATTTTCATCGCCTCAGCGACGTCTCGAATGGAGGTTACCATCGCCAAATCAATTTTATCACTCAAAATATCCCGGATAAAATTACCGTCGATTTTAAGAAAATCTACCGGTAAATTCTTCAGGTAACTGTAACTCGAAAAGCCACTACCAAAATCATCTAATGCAAACATACACCCAAGTTTTCTGAATTCCTTGATGAATTCTATCGCATCTTTCATCTTGATGATGGCCATGGTTTCAGTGATTTCAAAGCATATTTTATGGTAAGGAATTTGATATTTTTCAAAGGCATTGAGCAAGAAAAATTTAAAGTCATCGTCTGATAAGGAGAATCCAGATAAATTGATGTTAGCTTTTGCCAATGACGCCATATTATCTGAATGCGTATTCAGCCACTTAAAATAATTTTCGATGACGTTTTTGTCTATATTGTGACTAATATGCGCTTTTTCGGCGCTAGGCATGAAAAAGTCCGGTGCGACCAAATCGTTGTCTTGCGTTCTTAAGCGCACAAGTACTTCATAGTAGTCACGGTCATCTTGTTCCGCTAATGGTCGATAGTGCTGGTAAAATAGTTCGAAACCATCGTCTTTCAACGCGCTTCGTACTTCATTGATCCAATATAATTCGCGTTTGTATGACGAGTGCATACCTAACTCTGCACTGTATATATGAATCTTATCTCTACCACCTTCTTTTGCAATCAGGCAAGCAGTATCAGCAAAGCTCAATAGCTCTTCGGCACTAGGAATCACGGATTCGTATACTGCAATCCCTATGCTGACGCTTTGGTTAAATAAATGGCGATCCCAGCGAAATCCGAAATTACGTACCTTGTCCAGCAATTGTTGCGCAAACTGCCTTAGTTGATTGCCGTTCTCATGTTCAATCAGTATACCAAACTGGTCAGCGCTAAGACGTGCGAACGGAAATTTGTCTGAGACGACATCAAAGAGTTCTAGTGATAACTCTTTGATATAGATATCTCCGGCACTATGTCCACATGTGTCGTTAATGACTTTAAATTGGTCTACATCTAAAAATACGAGTGCGAAAGGTTTTCCGGTCTCATCAAATTTTTCAATTTTCTCGGTCATTATTTGAAGAAAATGACGTCGATTATATAAACCAGTCAGCTGATCGTGTGTATTTAGATATTGGAGATTAATTTGATGCAATCGACGTTCGGTAATATCAAATAATGAACCGAAATGCAGGGTTTGCTCTTTCACCTTTTTAATCTGGCAGGATATTGAAAACCAAAACTCGCTTCCGTCCCTGCGTTTTCCTTTAACTTCTTTGCCTAACACGGTTTGTTGAATACTGAGTTCACCCAGTAAAAGGTCAACATCTTTTGTTGTTGCAAATAGGCT
Organism: Agaribacter marinus; assembly: GCF_030160655.1. Taxonomy (GTDB): domain Bacteria; phylum Pseudomonadota; class Gammaproteobacteria; order Enterobacterales; family Alteromonadaceae; genus Glaciecola; species Glaciecola marina. The sequence goes on along the minus strand of NZ_BSOT01000002.1, from coordinate 47,433 downwards.
TGCTAAGTTTGGATTAAATTTAATGAATTCATCGTTATTTTTGTAACCGAACAAGCTACAAATAGCAGGGTTTACATGAATAAGATCGCCATTGGGGAAGGCGGTAAAAAGTCCTTCAGCGGCATGCTGAAACAAGTCATTGTATTGTTCTAAGTGCGTTATTTGTTGAATCTGAATAGCACTTTTTTGCGCTTGAATAGATTGTTCACGACTTATAATAGCTACGCCAATTAGCATGACACCGAGACAACTAAACGCAAAAGGGTACGGCGCAGAAAATGACAAGTGACTTGCATTATTAGCAAAGGTATAAAACTCCAAAGCGCCGACAATACCGAGAGCTAACCACCCTAAGAAATAAATTGTTGCGCTACGAAAGTCTATGGCTTTTCGGTAAAACAAAGTGGCTAATATTTTACTCGCAAAGAACAATGCTGCAAAAGATATCAATAATATCAATTGGTAAAAATCATCTAGCAAAATGATGCCAACAATAGGGATAACGAGCAGCACATAATGCGCGCGTATCCATATTTCTGAGACCGGAGCAAATACGATTCGAGTGATTTTTATGGCTGCAAAGAGTGTACTTATTAAACTAATGGCCGTGAGCTCGGCAGCAAAATTGGGCAACATGAATAACATTGGTAGTATGCCCTCAGCACACAACATGGTTGTCATTGCTGAGGCCGAAAATACGCAAAACCAGAAACGAGAGGGCGCGTTTCTTAGTATGTATGTCAGCAAAAAGTAAGTTGCCAGCAATGATAGACCGCCACTCATTGCGCCAATCAGTATTAGCCGCATACTAGATTGTTTGGCATAGCTTTCAGATTGCCACAGTTCAATGGGGATCAAACTCAGTCCGTCATCCTGAATTTGCATGTAAATGGTAAACGTTGATTCTGCGCGAGACGTAAAACTCATTTTAAAACCATTGCGGCTTAAATTTGCAGTATTTGATAGGTCACTTTGCAAACGTGATGATTGTATAATACGACCCTGCTCATCCAATAGATACGCTTCTGCACGATCAATAAAGGTGTTGCCTGCAATCAGCGTCAACATTTTACTTGCGGTCGACTCGTTAACAACCGAAAAACGCAGCCATAAGCTAACACCTTCCGGAATATTCACAATATCACTGTGTTGCCGCCAGTCCTGCATGCTAAGGACGTCAGAAAGCAATAAGCTTTGCTCTGTGAGCAAAAACTCTGTGCGTTCCGTCAAATTGATCGAGGAATCGAAATCCACATTGACAGGTTTAGATGTCGTCTGTGAAAAACTAAACGTAGACCAACAAATTGTCGCGAGTAAAAACGTAAAAAGCAAATGTCGCAAATGATTGCTCATTTCATGTTTTTCTTTTCATTTAGCCAGAAATCGTTGATGAAGTGAACACTTATCTCGACTTTTGTCTGAATTTTCATTGATGTACCAACAGTCTAGATTCAATGTGGTCGAATAGTTTGAAGAATTTTTTTTCATCATGTTTGGCCAATTCAAACCAAATATCGTCAATTGTGTAGTTAACTTTCAAGAAAATCATTTCTTCACCTGTTTCCATATTGATTTTTGCTGCAGCGACAAATAGGTCTGCGGATACTTCTTCATCAACATAACTTAACTTCAATAAATGGAGTAACTCTTTGCTCCACTGGCTCACTTGGTCCATATCTGGTGGTGTTCGCGACGTTAACACAATAGCATTCTTTACGATGTCGCATTTGGTTTTTGTTAACTGCTGCATGAGAGTGACATTCCTTTTTCATTAGCGCTTGGTGCTTGCATGAATATTTCAAGTGTTTCTTGTCGCTGAAAAGGTGTTGAGATGGCAGAAAATAAGTTTTCACAATATGAAAAATCGCCGTTTTCTGCCCTTAAAATCGCTTCTTGCATATGATGATTACGCAACACGTAGCGAGGATTTACTGAGCGCATGTTTTGTTGTACTTGGGTTATGTCATTTTCTAGTGCTGTGAGCACCTTTTTATAAGTGACCGCCCAATTCGAAAACGCTTCCTTTTGTTCAAAATGAGAGGAGAGCGCTTGCGTATTGCCATTGATAATGTCCATGAGGTGTTCAGTAATATGCAGAAAACTAAGGTGATAGTCGGTAAACTCATCACGGACTAACTGCATGAATTGATTGATACATTTAGACATTTCTTCGGTTTTAGTCGCACTAAATCCAAAGCGCTGTTGAATAAGTTTTTGGTACTGAGATAGAAACGCAGGTTCAAAGGTCGACAATGCTTGCTTTAGCTCGTCCATTGAGAGCTTGTTGCTAAACGCGTGCGCTAAGGCATTTAAGTTCCATAACGCAATGCTTGGTTGTTGGTCAAACGCATAACGTCCGCTGTGATCAGATTTATTGCAAATGTAGTTGGGAATGAAGTCGTCTAAAAAAGCGTAAGGGCCATAGTCAAAGGTGATACCATGGATAGACATATTGTCGGTGTTCATCACCCCGTGATTGAAGCCATAAGCCTGCCAATAGGCTATCATTTTGCCGGTGTTTTGACATACTTCAGTGAGCATTGCTAGGTAAGGGTTGCTAGCTTTTTGGCACGCCTGAAAATAGAAATCAAAACAATAGCTAAATAGTTGATCGAGCTTCTCAAATTGTTTGCTATGGAAAAAATATTCGAAATGGCCAAATCGGATATGACTTGGGCAAGTACGAATAAGCATTGCGCCCGATTCTACCACTTCTCTGCGGACGGGCTCTTCACTTGCAATCAAGCATAAGGCGCGTGATGTCGGGATGTTTAGTTGATGTAAGGCTTCACTTGCCAAGTATTCGCGAATCGTTGATCTCAATACTGCTCGTCCATCTGCGTGACGACTATAAGGTGTTTGCCCCGCGCCTTTTAAATGCAGATCGACAAGGTTCCCCGTCGGTGTTTTAATTTCGCCTAATAATAAGCCCCTGCCATCGCCTAATTGAGGGTTCCATTGCCCAAATTGATGGCCTCCATATTTTTGGGCAACACTATTTAGTGATGGCGTATAGTCTTCATTAAATAGTTGCTTGAATAGTGCTTCATCGTCTAAGTGACTGAGGGGAATGCCGAGTTCGCTTGCTAGTTTTTCATTTTTTAGGGCAACACGAGGAGATTTAACGGGGAATGGTTTTACGGGACTACAAAGTGTTGGTAAACGTTCTGCAAAATGATGAAATAGCTGCATTTAAATCCTAGGGTCTGTTAGTCTGAGAGAAGAAGCATGAGGGTAGTATACGCTTATGCTGTGTGATTTCGATTAAAGCATATTAATTTTAAAGGAATGTTAAAAAGAGTGGCATATGATTCTGACAGGCAATAAGCGTATACATATCACAAGATGTGAGTTACACCGCCGATACATTTTGCCAGTGGTTTCAATACTGCTGCTGCAAGCGTGTTTGGAAGAGCCTTTAACTGCAAACGACGACGTAGGAGAAGATAAGCTTGCAAAATGCGGTGCGTGCCATGGTCTTAACGGCATTTCGAATATTCCAATTATACCAAACCTTGCCGGGCAAAAAGCAGAATATACTGTGCTTCAACTTAAAGCATTTCGTTCGGGGGAGCGAGTCAATGCTGCGATGACGCCTCACGCTAAATCGTTAAGCGATCAAGACATTGCAGATCTAGCTGCACATTACGCAAACCTAGATCCAAGTGGTAAAAGTAGCTCCTCACCTTAATCTAAAACCCTTGGATAGATGTAAGCACTACATTATGTATTTTTAAGTAACTCGAAAAGGTATCAGTATGTTTACTGTGCATCACTTGACGCAATCTCGCTCTCAACGCATCGTCTGGCTGTTAGAGCTCACCAATGTCGAATATCAAATTGTGCCTTACGCGCGAGATCGTGAGACGAATCTGGCGCCTAATGAATTAAAAAAAATTCATCCATTAGGTGCGGCACCGGTTTTAGTGCATAACGACACCGTACTCGCTGAATCAGGCGCAATATGTGAATATATTTTGCAACAAACGAGCACGACACAGGATACGTCCACGCAAAAGAGCGGGCTACTGCCGCCAAGAGAACAACAAGCGTATATTGATGTTCAATTCTGGTCGCATTTTGCGGAAGGAAGCTTTGCGCCGCCCTTAGTTGCATCCCTCGTATTATCAAAAGTGAAAGTCAAAGCGCCGTGGCTAATACGACCAATTGCGATCAAATTGGCTGATGCCATAATGGGCGCTTACTACGGTAAAGTGATTGCACGTAACTTGGCGTTTATTGAAAACCATTTGCAAAGTAACACGTGGTTTGTCGGTGATTCAATTACCTTGGCCGATGTGCAAATGAGTTTTGGCATGGAACGCGTATATAACGCAGGTATGATTTCGGCGTTTCCAACTATGTGCGCTTATGTTGAGCGTTTGCTTGCCGAACCTTCATTTCAACAAGCAAAGCGTAAAATAGAAGATGCAGAAGCAAGTTTGGAATAATTTTCTTGGTGTAGAGGCGCACAAACTACGCCTTGGCAGCTAAGTAATCACCTATCAGGTTAATAAATGCACTGCCATAGCGTTCGAGTTTAGTTTCGCCTACGCCATTTACACGCATAAAGTCGTCATTTGAGGTCGGTAGTTTTGTTGTCATATCGGCTAGACTTGCATCACTAAAAATAACAAATGCGGGTAGGTTATTTTCATCAGCAATTTGTTTGCGCAATTGTTTGAGTTTGGCGAAAAGTTGCTTATCAATATTTGACGGTACATATTTATTTTTCTTGGCTGAATTAACGGATAAGCGGGGAAGTGCCATTTCTATAGGTTTTTCTCCTTTGAGTACTGCCCGCGCACTTTCATTTAGTCGTAAAACGCCGTTCCGGGTCATGTCGATATATGCTAAGCCCTGATGTATTAGCTGCTGAATAATATTATGCCAATAGTTATCTGATTCAGATTTTCCAATCGCGTAGGTGCTCAATTCATCATGTTTGTTATCGAGGATTTTGCGAATACTTTTACCGCGTAATACATCAATAACATATTGTGTTGCTGTATCTGCTTGTAGACGGTAAATACAAGAAAGCACCATTTGCGCCTGACGGGTAGCATCAAACATTTTAGGGGGGTCTTGGCAAATATCACAATTGCCACAAGCCTTCCCGAGGTAATCAGAAAAGTAATTGAGCAATACCTGCCGACGACATGTTTGTGATTCCGCAAATGCCTGCATAGCGTCAAATTTGTGCATTTCTATTTCAAAACGGTCTGAGGTGGCACCATCAGCTATCCATTTTTTGATTCTTGCGGCATCTCGTTCATCGTATAAAAGTAAGGCTTCTGCGGGCATACCGTCGCGGCCTGCTCGACCTGTTTCTTGATAAAATGATTCGACACTGCGAGGCACATCGTGATGCACGACAAAGCGAACATTGGATTTATTTATGCCCATACCAAACGCGACTGTTGCCACAACGACTTGCAATTGGTCACGTAAGAAACGATTTTGCACAGCTTCTCGTTCTTCTGTTGATTTGCCCGCATGATAACCGTCGCAGGGAACACCCGCTTGTTGCAGTTTTAGTGTTAAATCATCAACTTTGGCGCGGCTGCCACAATAAACGATGCCGCCATTGCCGCCCTGTTGCTCAACAAAACTGACTACCTGATCAAAACCTTTGTATTTACTCAATAGGTTGTATCGTATATTTGGGCGGTCAAACCCACCTTTAAATACAAATGGTGCTTGCATATTCAACTGATGAATAATATCAGCTTGGGTAGCTGTGTCGGCAGTTGCAGTAAGCGCAATCATGGGTGCACTGGGGAAGGTCTTTTTTAATTGGCCTAAGGCGCGATAGTCTTGGCGAAAATCATGCCCCCAATGACTGACACAATGCGCTTCGTCTATCGCGATTAACTTGATTGGAAATTCGCTAATGTGTTGTAAAAAATATCCCCGAAGTAATTTTTCGGGGGCAACATATAGCAAGCGGATTTCGTGATTACCTAGGCGCTTATAAATAGCTTGCTCTTCGTCTTGCGTTAACGAAGAGTTTAAATATGCTGCACTCACGCCTTGTTCGCTTAATTGTTGTACTTGATCTTGCATCAAGGAGATAAGCGGGGAAACCACTAAGGTCAATCCTTCCATTACAATTGCAGGCACTTGATAGCATAACGATTTGCCACCACCGGTTGGCATTAAAACTAATGTGTCTTGACCGTCAAGGACAGCGGAGATTGCCTCCCATTGGCCGTCTCTAAAGCTATCATAACCGAAGCTTTGTTTTAGCACCTGGAGACTTGTTTTTTGAAGGCTATTTACATCGACGGACAAACTAAAATTGCTCTTAAATGGTAGGAATGTATTTATGTTTTTCCAGATTGTATCATGCAAAGTGCAAGTCAGAATACCTGTCCTTGGGGTCTGCCAGACTTTATTTTCGCAATTAAATCGATTATCCGTATTTATTCTGAATTACGTGTCCAAATCCAGCATGCTACAGCGATTAAAATCAGGCTAATACATAGCGAAACCCATATATTTGACTGCGTGTACCATATCATCACACAACTCGCACTCATGAAGATTGTAGATGCCCACTTTGCTTTTACTGGTACTATTCGGTTTTTTCGCCAATTAATGATATGAGGGCCGAAGGTTTGGTGGTTCAACAGCCAATACTCTAGCGCTGGCCATCCCTTACTGCCGCTCCAAGCAGCAACGAGAATAAAAGGGACCGTTGGCAATCCAGGTATTATGATACCTATGATTCCGAGGCAAAGTGCTAGGCATGCTAAGATTCTCCAAAGAATCGTTGTAACAAATTTTCTCAAGCTACGCTAAACCCTTAGTGAAATTTTGGAATGTGTAACGCTATCAAAACGCCCGCGTGTTTGCAGAATATCTCAAAAAACATAATCATCATAGGTAGAATAGATAAGCATGCCTAACGTATGTTGAACAGTTAGGTTAATTAGCTCTGTTAGCTAATTGTGACGCATTGGAAGTACTTTTACATGTTATACAAAGCGATGTTACCCAAGGCCATTACGCGAATATTCATTATTTTTGCGCTTTTTATGTATCAATTATCTGCTTACAGTTTTGTCATGCAGGTTGCACAGAACAATAGTGCAAGTGCAAAAAGCTCGAGTGCTTTGCGATATGATGTTGCGCACTATGAGAATTTTGTTAATCTCGAAGGTGATATCAACCTTCAGCACCCTATGGTCCAGTTTGCCTTAAACAAACTTAGTATGACAATGTCATCGTTAGACATGCCGAACTATGTCATCAATCTGCGGTTTGTTAATAGTGTAGAGGCGCAAGCTTATGCGATTTCATCAGATGACAAGGCCCTAAATGTTAATGCAAGTGATTACCATGGCTTAATGTATGGTTTGTTGGAGGTTAATGAACGCTTAAGTTTTGGACAAAGCATTCAGCAAATTTCGCTTACGCATACACCTTATCTAAAAAAGCGAGGTTTAAAGTTTAATCTTCCTTTAGATGCAAGAACCCCCTCTTATGATGATACAGGCGATTCCGCCCAAACAAACATCGCCACCGTTTGGGATATGACATTTTGGGAAGCGTACTTAGACAGAATGGCGGAGCATCGGTATAACCAACTGACGCTTTGGAACCCTCAACCGTTTACATCTATGTTAATGCTTGAGCGCTTTCCAGGTTTGGCCCTAGATGACGTGTATGTCTCCAATGCAGCATTGACGAAAAAGATAGGCGTGTGGGGCGAAGCCGGTGGTGTCTCTGCTGTTGTTACAAACAACATGCGCAAAGTAAAAACCTTGAAGATAGCAAGTAAAATACAATTTTGGCGAGATGTGATGGCGTATGCAAAAAGCCGTGGCATAGATATCCACATTGTCACTTGGTCGATTTATGTGAATGGCATAAACGGCGCGCATGGCATTGATGCAAACATTGATAGCCCCAAAACGCATGCGTTTTTTCGCGAAGCCGTAAAGGAGTTAGTACTTACATACCCAGATTTAAAAGGGATTGGTATTACCGCGGGCGAAAACATGCCTGTGGATGGTGAAGTACAAAAGTGGACACGAGAGAAGTGGTTATGGCAAACCTATGGCTTGGGTTTAGCCGATGCGAAAGAAGTAAACCCCAATAGAGAGATCGATTTTATGCATCGGTTTTGGTATTCAGGTTTTGAAGATATTCAAAAATACTGGCAGGACTATCCTGATGCGTTTTCGTTTAGTTTTAAATATTTGATGGCACGAATGTATTCGTCTCCTGAGCCGTCGCATATTGCGCAGCGTGTTATTCCTCTATTACGTAAGCATGAGGCACAGGGACAGCCGAAGATTAAAACGTGGTGGAATTTACGCAATGACGACATTTTTGTATATCGTTGGGGGGACCCTGAATATGCGGCTCAATTTATAAAGAATTTACCTTTGGATATTACAGAGGGTATACATATGGGATCAGACGGATATGTGTGGGCTAAGACATTTTCAGATAAACAAATCGATGAGTCTAACCGGTGGGAAATAGATAAACACTGGTATAAGTTTATGATTTGGGGGAGGCTTGCATATGACCCAGACCTACCAAAGTCTTTTTTCCTTAAGCATTTAGCTTATAAATTTCCTGAGCTCCATGCTGAACGTCTCTATGCCGCGTGGCAAGCGGCGTCAAAAATTGTGCCGGCAGTCAACCGCTATCAATTTCAACCAGGTGACCGAAAGTTTGCGTCAGAAACCTCGTCTTCTCGCGAAACTTTTCGATATGTGAATGATTTTCAAGTCGCGCGTTCAATGCCTGCATCTAAGCAAATAAACGCTAGGCAATATGTTGAGGCAGTATTAAGCAAAACAGATATTGCAGATAAAATAAGCCCATTGGCTTTGGCAGAGGATATGGAAAACAATGCCAATGAGGCGCTTTCTGGCGCATTGAAACTGAGTGAAAAGATACAGATAGACGGTGAGACGGCTCGCACGCTGGCCGATATTAAAGCCTTTGCGTACCTTGGTTTGTACTATGCCAATAAAATTCGTTCTGCCGTTGCCTTAGAGTTTTTCGAAAAAACGTATTCACTAGAGAATGATGCTGCACCATATAAAAATGAGGCTATCGCGGCCATTGAACGCGCGATTGTGCACTGGGCAAATTACCGCGAAATATCGGAAGAATATTATCATCCGCAACTTTTGGCGCGCGTTAACCGTATTGATTGGAAAGCGCTTGAAAAAGAAGTGCTTTACGAAAAAGTGATTGTGCTACAAAAGGTCACCTCTCCGATGACATTGCCGTCGACAAATGATGTCGACGGTAAGCTTAAAATCACTTACAACCCAGATTTACAAGGGGAAGAGCGGCATCAACGCTTACGCATAAAAACGCCAGATGCAGGTCAATTTATGGTAGAGGTATATGAGCATGATGGTGTGCTGATAAATAACTATCATAGCAGTGGAAACGGGCCTATGCGCTGGGAATGGTTGCAAGAACGGCCAAAAGGGCAGCTGTACTATTTAAACCTTAAGTGGAAGGACATAAATTCGGTCATTAAGGTACAAAATTAGTTATCAACTGTGTTTATATGTGCTCGTTGTTGTACAGTTTTGTTGCCATAATTAAATAAATATCATGAAACTAAATCATGTTATCGGCGTTCATATTTACTGTCTTTTACGGAAAATGTGTAGAGAAGAAAGTAGTGAATGACATTAAGTAAACGCTAAGAAACAGGTGAATATTATGAAAATCCACGCGACAGCTTTTGCAATTGGTGCATCAATACTATTGAGTGCATGTGTCAGTACAGAGCCGCCCTTGCCAAAATACGACGAGTTACTAAAGGCAGAAACACAACAAGACGGGCGAGCTTGTATCCAGCAGCGTAATATCCGTGGCTTTGGTGTGTTGGAAGATAACGTGATAAGTATTGATGCTGTCGGTAAAAAAGATTACTACCTTATTACCACGATTTATCAGTGCAATTCCTTACAAACCGATTTTAGAGCCGGCTTCAAAGGGTCATTTACCCAGCTGTGCGGTGGTGGTCGGGACCGAGTCATAACATCTGAAGAGTCTTGCCCCATTCGCAGTATTTTTGAATTTGAATCTAGAGAAGAAGCGTTTTCCGCATTCAATAAGACCAGAGAGATACGCGAAAATATGCGTCAGAAAAATAAAGAAGAATCCAGTGGTGAAGAGACTAAAACGCAGAAAGAGCAAAGCTTGATTGCTATGCATTAGTTGGATTTTTTATATAAGTTTTCGAATAACTTGTGCGCCACTTTAAGTGGCCAAGTAAGGCAATTTTGAGCATCTCTGAAGGCTAATACACGGCTGCGCCTTTGTGTTCATTATTGTAAAGCGAATCGAAGGGGCGTAAATCTACATGATGATTCACAATGTGGTTTCGAGCCACAGCAGGCAATAGAACACATATCTAAATTAAGGGGTGTTGCGGTTCCAGATACTCAGGAACAAATAGATTGGGTGGTAAAAGGCCATGCAGCAATGTCAAACACGTAACAGAAAATTCAACCTGACCTCCGCTGAGTCGTCTGTTTTTGTGGCTTCACGCTAGGCTACCACAAAAAGTAAACAACTCAGCTTTAGCAGGTAAATTTAGCATTAGATGCTATATGAATTTGGCAAATTATGCTTAAAAGAACTCTTTCATTCACAAGCTTAGTTTTTTTCTACTTTCTTGTGTCTGTTGTTATTCATGAAGCTGGTCATGCTTTTACTGGAAAAGTGTTAGGGCTTGGCACGCCAATTATTAGCATCTGGCCTGGAATCGAACTTTTCCCTAATATAGGAGCATCAATTTCTACAACCCCTTGGCCAGAAAATGCCATTGCTTATGTCAGTTTCATTCCAGAGGCAACTAGGTTTGTAATTGAGTTTCCTGAATATTCTCGCTTTTCAAGCCTTAACCCAAAGCTAACAGTGGTCCCCGTGAATACTAATCAAGAGAATTACTTTCCGCCAATAGTTGGTCTCATGGGAAGTGGCGCTACATATCTTATGTCACTTTTTTGTACACTTTATTTGTACTTTTTTAAGCCCAAGGGTATTTGCCGAATCTTAGCTGTATGGGGTGCTTTCTTGTTCTACGACATACTTTGCTATACGGTATTTCCAGTGTTTTTTGGCATGTCGCATCTCATCTTTATAGGTGGTAATCATCCAGAGCCAATAATTTTTCTAGCTAATATGGGAATTCCTTTTGAAATTGCGGTTACATTGGTTATTAGTATCTGTGTCGCCCAAATTGCGGCACTATGTTATATATCAAGAAAAGAAGGATTGTTTAAATTAAAAGTACCTAACAAGCAACTTAATTTCCACTCTTCTAAGTCAAGCGGGTATAGATGTAGGGGTAACAGATTTACTGGTCGGTATTCCAAATGAGTAAAATGTAATTGTTAGTTGACATTAAGTAACCCTTAGGTAAATATAAACGAATGAATACTACTCTTACGCAACTCACAGCTCGAATTATCATCATTCCATAGGAATGGTGGGATGTGTAATATATTAAAAAATTAATCAAACCCGCCCTTGAGGCGGGTTTTCTATTTCTGCCTCTTGGGGAAACCTAGTTGGAGGCACTAGAATGAAGAAAGTAGCAATATTTGGCAAACCTGGTAATGGTAAATCCACTTTAAGTAAAAAACTGGCGTCAGCTACCGGTATACAGTTGTATCCTTTAGATTCCATTTTATATAAAGCCAATGGAGAGGAAGTGGATCGGAAGAGTTACGAAGATACACACGAGAACATTTTGTCTTTAGATAAATGGATTATTGAAGGTTTTAGTCCCATAAACTCATTGGATACTTTCAACAGGAGGCTAGAAGAGGCTGATACTCTTATCTATATAGATTTGCCTTATTTTGTGACTTATTGGCTTGTAACTAAACGACTCATTAAAAGTGTGTTTCAAAAGCCAGAAGGCTGGCCTGAAGGAAGTTCGGTATTAAATGGAACACTGAAAAGCTATAAAGTGTTAAAGCTTTGTCCAAAATTTTGGAATGATAGTTTCTTGCAAAGGGTAGAAAAACTGTCGATTAACAAGTCATTACATGTCATTCGATCCATTTCTGAGTTAAATACCTTTGTAGAGAAAAATGTGCAATAAATTGAATTTTTTACACTTGTCAGAAACATGCATTTACAAATTCAATTTGCATAATCTTTAAATTGATCTTAAAGTGATATCATAATGATATCAGCTAAGGTGTGTTATATGATCAATGAAAAGCAAGGTTTTTCGGTAAATGGTTATGGTGTTGTTGTAGTGTTGAGTATTGCTGCAATTTGGGTTTTATCTCAATTGCATAATATTTCTCAGGCATCAACGAGCTTTATCGTAGCGCTTAGCGTGACTGCGGTACTCGTTATTCTTTGTCTGCCTGGTTTTTTTATGGTGCAACCCAATCAAGGTAAAGTTTTATCACTATTTGGCAGTTATGTCGGTACCGAAAAGCGCAACGGTCTGCGCTGGACCATCCCTTTGTATTTGCGCCGAGTAGTGTCGCTGCGGGTACGCAATTTTGAAAGTGCGAAAATAAAAGTAAATGATAATCAAGGGAATCCCATTGAGATTGCGACGATTGTCGTTTGGTCAGTAAGTGATACCGCTGAGGCAGTGTATGAAGTGGATGACTACGAAAGTTACGTAACAATTCAAAGTGAAGCCGCGCTTAGAAATTTAGCTAGTATTTATCCCTATGACCCAAGAGATGATGCTGAGTCAGAAATTGCATTGCGCAGCCATCCGACGGAAATTGCAGATAATCTGCGTACTGAAATACAAGAACGCTTAGGCAATGCAGGTATTACAGTGCTTGAAGCAAGAATAAGCCACTTAGCTTACGCACAAGAAATCGCCAGTGCCATGCTCCAGCGTCAGCAAGCGTCGGCTATCATTGCAGCTCGTAGCCGCATAGTTGAAGGTGCGGTGGGTATGGTTGATATGGCATTAACCCGCTTGTCTGAAAAAGAGATCGTAGAGTTAGATGAAGAGCGCAAAGCGACAATGGTTAGTAACCTACTTGTGGTATTATGTGCAGAAAAGAGTACTCAGCCTGTGGTGAATACTGGCACGCTGTATTGATCTTGTATTTACCGATATTCGCAAATACTACTGAAAGCAAGTATGTAAGTTAGGGCTGTTTAGAATGGGCAAAAAAGCTTATCCACTTAGAATTAATGAGCAAGTATTGTCTGCCATGCAACGCTGGGCAGATGACGACTTGCGCAGCCTTAATGCGCAAATTGAATATGTGTTACGTGAGGCCTTAGTCAGTTCAGGTCGCGTAAAAGTGACGCAACGAGTTATAACAGATATCGAACCAAATGATGCGGATGATAACAGCAAGGCTAACTGACCATAGACTTGTGTTATCTCCACGTTATCTAGCGCCTATGCGTTTTTGGCGCAATTACACCTAGTTGTGTCGGCAGATTGTTAGTATGTTTTATAAGGCAGGAACTTACCTGACATTACTACGCTCACACGATCGCCTTTGTCGTTTTCTTCGCGTTGTAAATCCATCGAAAAATCGATAGCACTCATAATGCCATCGCCAAATTCTTCATGAATTAATTCTTTTAATGTTGTCCCATATACATTCACAAGTTCATACCAACGATAAATTAGCGGATCTGTAGGTACTTCTGTCGGCAATGACCCCTTATAAGGCGCGATTTGCAACCAAGCAACGGCTTCGTCTGACAACGAAAGTAATTCACCCACTGCTTCTGCCTGAGATTTCGTCATTGCCATTTGACCTAAGCAAGCTGCCGTTGACCATTCTTTGGAATGGCCAATTACCTCGGCTATTTGTTTCCAGGTAAAACCTTGCGTGATTTTTGTTGCTACGATCATTTTGGTGACTTCTTCTCTAGATGTAATCATCTTGTATGTCCTTTGATTTTGTTAATACTAGCGAGGGAAGAGCAATTTTGAAGCCAAACAAGGTAAAGGGATAAGTGTCACGTCGTCAGGTAGTTTCGACGGTATAATTCGAGAAAATCGACATTGTATGCCCGTCAAATGTTAAATTTAGGTGCAGTTTAAAATCGCTCTGCACCTAAATGATTCAATGACTCAGCGTTTTACTTCTGTTGTTCAGCACGTTGACAGTTTTGCATACGCCATCATTAACCATTTTGTACCAAAGTCATCAAAGTTTACTTGTACACGCGCATGCTCGTTGGCACCCTCATAATTGAGTACAGTACCTTCACCAAATTTTTTATGTGAAACTCGCTGACCAAGCGAAAAACCGCTATCGCTGAAAGTTTCATGAGACGCTGCGCTGTCAAAACGGTTGTATACGGGTTGCGATACCTGAGAGCGTAGGCGTATTTCTTCAAGATACTCTGACGGAATTTCACGGATGAAGCGTGACGCTGTATGATACTTATCTTGACCATATAAACGCCTTGTTTCCGCATACGTAATGATGAGCTGCTGCATCGCGCGTGTCATTCCTACATACGCAAGGCGGCGTTCTTCTTCCATTCGTCCAGGTTCTTCATTACTCATGCTGCTTGGAAACATGCCTTCTTCAACACCGGCCATAACCACCAAAGGAAATTCTAACCCTTTAGCCGTGTGAATCGTCATCATTTGCACGGCATCTTGATCTGCTTGCGCCTGTCCCTCACCAGCTTCAAGAGAAGCGTGAGCTAAAAACGCTGATAAGGGTGTCATACCATCCGCTTCTTCGGGCATTTCAAACTGTTTACAGGCCGTGACGAGTTCTTGCAAATTTTCTACTCTTGCTTGTGCTTTGTCACCTTTCTCGGCTTGATACATTGCATACAAGCCGCTCCCTTTAATGACACTGTCCGCTTGTTTTTCTAATGCTTGTTGACTGACATTTTCGGTCATAGAGTTGACCAGGTTAATAAAACTCTGTAGTGCATTTGATGCACGCCCAGTAAGGCGTTTTTCATTCAGCATGACTTCACTCGCTTGCCACATTGAATAGTTGTTCTCTCGGGCAAATATGCGAATGTTACTCAAGGTTTTATCGCCTAACCCTCTTGCAGGCGTATTGACCACGCGTTCAAATGCTGCATCATCGATTACGTTGTTTACTAAACGCAGATAACTTAGCGCATCTTTTATTTCTTGGCGTTCAAAAAAGCGCAATCCGCCATAAATGCGATAAGGCAAGCCTTCGTGAATGAGCGCTTCTTCTAATACGCGTGATTGGGCGTTATTGCGATAAAGTATTGCGGTGTCATTTAGTGCATTACCTGCTTCAAAAAATTGTTTAATGCGCGAGACGATGAATCTTGCTTCATCAAGCTCATTGAAACCGGCGTAAAGCGCAATTTTTTTGCCTTCATCACCCTCTGTCCATAAGTCTTTGCCGAGCCTGCCGCTGTTGTAGGCAATAACAGCGTTGGCTGCATTTAGAATATTACTGGTAGAGCGATAATTTTGCTCAAGTCTTGTTGTACCAGCGCCTTCATAATCTTTTAAAAACTTAGATATATTGGCGACATTGGCGCCTCGCCAACCGTAAATTGATTGGTCGTCGTCACCCACGATCATCATACTGTTACTGGGCGATTTCATTAGTTTTAGCCAAGCGTATTGAATATTATTCGTGTCTTGAAACTCGTCGACAAGTATTGCTCGAAAGCGTTGTTGATAGTGATGCCTGAGTTCTTCATTGTCACGCATCGTTTCAAAGCAGCGCAGTAGCAACTCGGCAAAATCGACTAAGCCGGAGCGTTGGCATGTTTCTTCATACGCGGCATAAATTTCTTTCATCTTTTGTTGATTGGGGTCGTTATTCGTCTCAACATGAGCGGCGCGTAAGCCTTCATCTTTATTGCCATTAATAAACCATTGAACCTGTTTAGGTGGACAATGTTTTTCATCTAAGTTCATCGCTTTTAGTAAGCGTTTTACTAGTCGGTATTGGTCATCAGAGTCAATAATGGTGAAATTTTGAGGTAAGCTTGCTTCTTCGTAATGTAGTCGCAATAAACGGTGGGCAAGACCATGGAAAGTACCAATCCACATGGCATTCAACGCACCACCAGAGAGCCTTTCAACTCGGGCACGCATTTCTTTTGCTGCCTTGTTGGTAAAGGTGACCGCTAAAATACTGTACGGAGATATATTTTCAACTTCCATCAACCATGCGATTCGATGCACTAATACGCGTGTCTTGCCGCTACCCGCACCAGCCAGTACCAACATATCTCCGGTTGGCGCTGCGACAGCTTCGCGTTGTTTGTCATTCATTTGGTCTAAAAGTCGAGATACGTCCATCTTTATATTGGTAGTCTATTTCTGTTCTATTTTGTTGGCACTATACCAAAGTTAATGAAAAAAAACTGTCTATTTATACAGCTTTATTGTCAAGAATACAGGTATTCTTGTGTAGCTAATTTGACACGGTGTATAATTTAAATAGACTTAGCGAAAATTATGATGTTGTGAGTATTCTTATGACGATACAAATAGAAAGACCACAAGCACTTTCGAGTGAAGACTTTTGGCGTGCACTTAAGTTGGAGGCAAAAGATGTCTCGGAGCGAGAGCCTTTGCTTGCCAGCTATATACACTCCTGCGTTGCTGGACATCATAATTTTGAGACCTCATTAAGTTTCATATTGTCCAATAAGGTAAGTGATGACGTAATGCCAGCAATGTCGGTAGGTGAAATCTTTAATGAAGCCTATTTATTAAATCCTGCAATGGTTGAAGCTGCTATTTATGATATTCAAGCGGTGGTTGCACGAGACCCAGCGGTTTCTGCATTCCTACCTGTATTGACCCACTTTAAAGGATACCAATCGTTACAAGTACATCGGCTTGCGCATTATTTGTGGAAAAACAATCGTAAGGAATTAGCTTTGTTCATGCAAAGCCGTAACTCTGAAGTATTTTCAGTAGACATCCACCCAGGTGCAGTCATTGGGCAAGGTGTGATGCTTGACCACGCAACAGGTATTGTCATCGGCGAAACGGCCGTGATTGAAGACAATGTGTCGATATTACAAAATGTGACGCTGGGTGGTACTGGTAATGAGCAAGGGGACCGACACCCCAAAGTCCGCGAAGGCGTGATGATTGGTTCCGGCGCTAAAATTCTGGGTAACATAGAAATTGGGAAAGGCTCAAAAGTTGGCGCCGGCAGCGTTGTGTTAAATAACGTTGCGTGCGGTGTCACGGTTGTTGGTGTACCAGCAAAAGTTGTCGGTAAACCTGATTGCACGATGCCTTGTGATTCAATGGAGCAGAACGTACTTCGAGACAAAGCCTAGTTCGACTAGCCTCTATTCTTCAAAAGAATAACTAAAAAAGACAATATTTAATTTAAATGTGTTAATCAATAACTGTCGCAAAATGTATACGTTTACATTTATTTTAACAATTTGTTGACAATAAATACACTAATAACCTACCTTTAAATAGCAGTCTCACAGAGATTTAGGGTTTTCATACTATTTTTAGTGAGTCCGTTTTAGATATTTATGTTAACGTTTACATTTTCCTGGCGATGGGTATATCAAGACATACAGCATACGCAAGCCGCTTCTATTATGCATAGAAGTAACTTACTTATCCTGTATTAAGGGATTAACTGAATTCAATTCTGTGTCAAGGGAGGGATATAGCGAAAATACAAGACATTCAATCGAACAGTAGTTGGTTGTGTAGCAGTCTAGTTTTCGAAAGGCGTAAACGTTAGTGGATATCGTACGAGAAATTGCGTCGTGCGCAATTTAGTTATTTATACTAACGTTAAGGCACACCACATGTACACACAAAAGCTATCACCAAAGCAGCATCGGTTATTCAGCCGATTAAATTGGGTAAGTAGAAAGTTCTCACTTAAGTTTCAAGTACTCTGTTTTTGTAGTTTAACTTCCATTCAAGCTTTTGCTTGGGATGGTCCAACTGACAACGCTACTTGGAATCAACTAAAAAGCCAAGTAGAGGCAAAACGACAAGCACTTATTGCCAAAATTTCTGAGGCAGAAGCAGCAGGCGTCAATACAGACTATGCCTACGTGACGCAAGTCACTATTGAGCGGTTTCAGACCTACGCACAATATGACCGAGACAATCCAAATAAACTTTTGGATGCAGTGAATGCGGTATGGTGGAGCAATAAAATCCCTGCAAATTATCATATAGAATTACCTTTTGACGAGCTAGATGCGTCTATTGATATAGCTGATGAAGCAATTGCAGAATTGAATGCCCAAATAAATGGCACCATTGTAAAAAAAGATCCTGTCGATTTTTCTGCACAAAAAGTGACGCTTAACGGAGAATATTATCGTCAATTCGGAAAACCTGTTTTTCCAAGTAATTTCAATTTCATGCCAAGAGATGAAGACGTCATGCAGGCATTTGGACGACAAGGTGGGGCATTTTATTCAACAAAAGATTTGCAACAAGATGGCACAGTCGCAACGAATCGTATCAATAATATTTCCAATAATATTGCAAACCAGAATGCGGACAGTGTCGGTCCCATTTCATATTTTATTGGTCATACCGGAAGTAATAGTTGGCAACAAGCAAATCATCCTGAAGCATTGCAGTACGGACGGTTTTTTACTCAGAGAGACATTGATAGTCCCGTTGTCAGGTCTTGGTATACTGACCTATTTGAGAGCGTATTACCTCAAGTAACACCATCGTCAGGAAATACAGAAACGATGCATTTATTGCACAATGAACCTAGTTTTTCTACTAGAGAAGGTGGATGGTTAGCTGCAAACGGTGTTTCAAGTTTCACCAGAAACAAATATCGCATTTGGTTACGCGAAAAGTATGGCGAGTCAATTGCGAATTTAAATGCGGTTTACGGTACGAGTTACTTCGATTTTAACAATGCAGCACAAAGCCTCACAATACCTGTGCCAACTGCCCTGCAAGGTGGACCAATTTGGTATGACTGGTGTCGTTTTAATATGGATAGGGTAAATGATTGGTGGACATTCTTAGCAAACGGCACTACTTCTAACGATATCGACAATTCACCTATCACCGTTAAGGTGTTAGGTGGCCAGCTTAAAAATCCGTACCGAGATAACGGTCTTGATATGGAGTTCCTTGTAAAGTTGCAAGATATTCCAGGGCAGGATTTTGCCATGGCTCCTGCAGAATTAACGGATATAAATATTCGACCAAGAGACAAGGAGTGGATGGCACATTACCAGTTGGATTGGGTAGAACAGTCGATGGGTTTGGACTTTACCAAAACCGTTGCGCCGGGTAAGCCATTCTATGACTCTGAATGGCATGGTTTAAGTGCACGTTGGCAAGATTTTAATATGCGTCCAGAATATGTTCGCGCGGGCCTTTGGTTAGCTTATACACATGGTATGAGTGCCACTACCGCATGGGTATGGGGGCGTAAAAATGATGGAAGCTTTGAGTCTGTGAATTCAATTTTCATATCAGAACCAACCACTCAGCCTCGTATGATGAATGCATTTGGGCAAACATTTAAAGAGTTAAACGCCCACGCAGAATCCATTGTTGATCTGGTGCCACAAACTCGTGACTTTTATATCTACTACGTGGAAGATTCTGCCATTCAGGATCCCGATTATATTCATGACCTTGAAGCAGTATACGAAGCATTAAAAGTCATGAACGTTCGCGTTGGTTTTACTACGCCGAGTGAAATAGGTTCTCTTGCTAACAGCAAGACAGTCATCGTGCCGCGGACACCGTATATTTCAGATGCCAACTTAAATGCGTTAAAAAGCCATGGCGGGAATATTGTCGTTATTGAGCCTAGTAGTAGCTTTGCCAAAACGGAACATGGCGACAATCGTGGTGCTGCAAACGTTAATACCTTTGCTACTTTTAATTTGGACTCGGCGTTCGCGATGGCGGATACTTTTAAAAGTGGTTTTGCGAGTATTATTCCCTCGCAGTTGGTGCCGTATACGCAGACGAAAGCGAATGGGCAAAACGGTTATGGTGTACTAATTAACCAAGCAAATACCGGTAACGCGGGGGCTACAACAATCAGCATGATCAATATTTCAAATGAGCCGCGAACCGTTGATTTTTCTTTAACTGGTGGTGCTAATGCATTTGTAGATTTAACTACGGGACAAGTCGTTTCTAAAACACAAACCTTACAACCTTACGACGTACTTTTGGTTGAGACAACATCAGCGAGTGCGTCTGTTCAGCTAGGTGCACAAGTAGAGGCTGAATCGTTTACCAATCAGTCTGGTATTCAAATAGTCGGTGGCATAAAGGTCGGTTATATTCAAAACAATGATTGGACTGAATATGCATCAACGGATATTGCTGGTGCAGATCAATTTACAGCGCGCGTTGCTAGCAATACATCAGGTGGCCAAATTGAAGTAAGGGAGGGGAATGCAAATGGTCAGCTCCTGGGTACCTTAAGTGTGCCGAATACCGGTGGTTGGAATCAATTTCAAAGCTTTAGTACGTCTATTACTAGTCCAAGTGCTGGTGCAGATATATATTTAGTTTACAAAGGCGGTTCTGGCTTCTTGTTCGATATTGATTGGTTCCAGTTTGACTCCGTGTCACTCGCAAATGAGGACTTAGGTGACACCATTGAAGCAGAGCAGTTTGATTCAATGAGTGGCGTTCAAGTCGTCAATAACGCGAAGGTTGGTTACATTGAAAACAACGACTGGATTAAGTTCAAAAATCGCCGTTTTGCCGGCGCGTCGAGCATTACGCTAAATGTTGCAAGCAACACCTCAGGCGGTACTATTGAAGTAAGAATTGGTGCTACGACTGGCCCACTTTTGGGTTCAGTAACGGTACCAAATACGGGGGGGTGGAACCAATTCCAAGATGTTACAGGAAGTATTTCAGGTATTAGTGTCGAGACAGATATTGTGCTGTCCTTCAAAGGTGGCAATGGTTTTCTATTTGATGTGAATTCATTCCGTATCGATTAGAAAAGTTCCGCTAGATTTACGGAAAGATAAACCAACATTGCAAAGCGGCCGAGTAAGGCCGCTTTTTTTAGGCCTTAAATAAAACAATAATTGCCTAACAAACAACTGAATTTCATTTTAGTCTAATGATTCAAACTTATATAAGAAACTTAAACTCTACCTTCAAAGTCAGCTGCACAATGACGCTCACGTAATTGTTCGTTTTCCTCACCCCAAGGCTTATTTACAATTCGACCGCGTTTAACACCTGGCCGCTCGGCTATTTGATTTGTCCAGCGTTGTAGGTGTTTGTAATCTTGCACTTGCAAAAATTCACCAGCTTCATAAATATTGCCTTGTGCTAACACGCCATACCAAGGCCATATTGCGATATCTGCAATACTAAATTCTTGACCGGCTACAAATTCATGCTGACTAAGTTGTTTGTCTAACACATCCAATTGTCGTTTGACTTCCATGGTATATCGATTAATGGGATATTCGAAACGCTCAGGTGCATAGTGATAAAAGTGACCAAAGCCACCTCCTAAAAATGGTGCACTGCCCATTTGCCAAAATAGCCAGTTCAACGTTTCTACACGTCCTTGTCCATTGCTAGGTAGCAATTTTCCAAATTTTTCCGCGAGGTATACTAGAATATTACCTGATTCGAATACGCGTTGGATACTATTCTCGCTATAGTCCAATAACGCAGGAATTTTAGAGTTGGGATTTACCTCAACAAAGCCGCTGCCGAATTGGTCGCCTTCAGAGATATCAATCAACCAGGCATCATATTCTGCTTCACTCACCCCAAGTTCTAATAATTCCTCAAACATGATAGTGGCTTTTACGCCATTAGGCGTTGCAAGTGAGTATAGTTGAAAATTGTGCTTACCTTTTGGTAGTTCTTTTTCATGCGTGCTACCAGATATTGGACGATTTATATTAGCAAATTTTCCACCACTTGCTTGATCCCACGTCCACACATTTGGGGGTGTATACTTTTCGGTCGTCATTGGTTTTGCCTATGGAGTATTAAATTGTCTAGTATTAGATTGGGTCTTTATATGAAAACTTTCAAGGATATTTTTTTGTGTTTTAGATGTCGTGTAAGCTGGTCAGGGTTTTCGTTTATGAACTGTGAACTTGATACGGTAATATGAACTGTTTAAATTGTGCATCGTGAGACTTGGGAATGCGAATAGCCATTGTAACAACTGATGTGTATGAGACGTCTACGAGGTCTCCCTCATGTTGTGAAAGCCAATGCCTTATTTTTTGCTCGTCGCTAAAACTAACGGTGCAACGTCGTTCAAGCATGTCGATAAATTCAATCGTTTCAACTGCGTTAATCGCTTGATTTGTTGCATTTGAATAAGCCCTAACAAGGCCGCCTGCGCCCAATTTGATACCGCCGAAATAACGGCTTACCACAACAATTACGTTACCTATTTCGCCATGTTGCAATACATTAAGTATAGGCTTTCCAGCAGTACCACTCGGTTCACCGTCATCTGACATTGCTGCACTCGTAGGCACTTTGGGTGAACCAAATAGGTATGCCCAGCAATGGTGCCTTGCATCAGGGTATTTCTGCTTGCAAATTTCCAATGATTGCATTGCGTCCGCTCTATTTTCTGCTTTGGCGACATATGCGAAAAATTTACTCTTTTTTTCTTCAAAGAGAGTTTCGACAGGTTTTATTGGCATCAAATAACTCAAGCGTACTTTATCTCTGTTTTTTTATAATGCGTTTAAGTTCTTTTAAATGTTTAAGTTGTATGTGGGGCAGTAATCTAGCATCACGTTCATTGCTGATTGCCATTTGCCGGTCTGCTGCATACCAAGCGGTATTGTAGCCAGCGTCAATGGCACCTTTGATATCTTTATCCAAGTTATCGCCTACATGTAGCATTTTTTCTGGCGGTATATTTAGCAATATTGATGCTTTGTTAAACATATCCGCTGACGGTTTCATTCTGCCATCTGGGCCAGCCAACAGTATATGTGAGAAGTATTTACCAATGCCTATCTTTTTGCAATCTACGTTGCCGTTAGTGATTGCAACGAGCGGTAGACGGTATGATAGGCTTCTTAATAAACGCCGAATGCCTTTGGACACCATAAAATCGCTTCGTTTGTCGTAAAAAGCATCAAAACATTTACTGACGGCGGATGGAATGTCTTCAGCATTCATTTCTGCAAAAACGAATGCTTTAGTCAATGTGACTTCTCTTAGTACGCTGACATGATGCGCTAGTTCAGGTTGTTCCTGCAGCGCTTTTAATTTGAACAATGTCCAATCTTGTCGCGTATAATGAGCCGCTTGAGGATAGTGCTTACTAATATAGTCGAGTAAATACTGATCGGCTGCCTTAATATGGGGCCAATTGTCGTAAAATGTATCATCTAAATCGAAACTTATAGCTTCAATTTTTGGTAATGGTTTGTGAATAATCACTTCTTCTTCGCCCTTGGGTGTGCCTTGTCATATACGTCTGCGAGATGTTGAAAGTTCAAGTGAGTATAAACTTGTGTGGTAGATAAGTTAGCATGTCCTAACAATTCCTGTACGCCACGTAAATCATTGCTACTTTCTAGCACATGAGTAGCAAAAGAGTGGCGCAGTGTATGCGGACTAATCTTTTGATACAAGGTTTGTTCTTGTGCCCATTTACTGAGTCGATTTGCCACTTGCCGATTACTTATACGGCGCTTTTGTATGGAAAGAAAAAGTGCTTCAGGGTCCTTTACATCAGCAAGTGTTTGACGTGCCATTTTATATTTTGCGAGTGCCGTTTTGGTCTTCCTACCTAGTGGTATTTGCCGTTGTTTACTGCCTTTTCCCATTACGGTAACATCCCCTGAATCTAAAATATCATTTACATTTAGGTTTGTTAATTCTGATAATCTAAGCCCACAGCCATACAGTAATTCAAATATTGCTTTATCCCGTAAGCCAAGAAAACTGTTTTCATCGAAATTAAGCAATGCTGCCATTTCATCGACGTTAAGTTGTTTTGGTAAGGGTTTATTTTCTTTAACGGATTGTATTTGCGTTGCAGGGTTGTGCGCGAGTATTTGTTCACGGACTAGGTATTTGCAAAAGTTACGTAGTACTGTTAGCCGCAGATTTATGCTGCGAGGTGACAGGCTACTTTGGCTGCTTACATGCACAACTCTTTTTACGTGTTGGGCCGTTAATAAAGCCCAGTCTCGATTGCCTAAAATCTCTGCGCACGCTAAAAGCTGTCGTCGGTAATTATTCACGGTGTGGTGAGATAATTGACGTTGAACTTCTAACTCCCTTAAAAATTTTATGACTTGTATATAAACAGGGTGCTCTTCAGTCAGTTCTAATTCGCTTGGCATAATAAACATAGCACCTGTTTGTGCATAATATTGGTTAAGCTTGATTCTCTATTCTGCGTTCAGCTTAACTACTAAGTATCCGTTCCAAATGAAACGCTAAAAATTGTCTCAAATAGTCGAGTAAAGAGGTATCCATTGAAGGAGAAAAATGTGATGCATCTTCACTGGCAATGGCTAAAACTGCTTTTACAGTAGTCTCTTTTGTTTCGATCCCATTAATTTTTACTATTGCAACAGAACCGATATTAATTGATTTAAACAGTACCTGTTGTTCATGTGTACTAATTCTTCCCAAATAATAGTTGGTATTGGCGAGTTTTTTGTCAAGCAAACTACGTTGAGGTAATTCTGGTAGCTGCTCTGCTAATGCATTATCAATCAATACGATACTTGCTTCGAGCAAGCTCAACTTTTCGCAAAAATGATGGTGCAGAGCGGTTTCTATTTGCGCTAGCGTTTGATTTGTTGATAGTACAAAGTTTAGTTCAGTATACGCGTTGTAAATGATTTCGTTTCGCTCAGCATTGCGTATCATTTGTTCCAAACGTTTTTTTTGTTGTTTAACTTTTTCTCGGTATTGTTCTAACTGAATTTGCGTAAGAGAAACTACACCATGATTTTCTTGCGGCAATTTTACATCCGCTAACAGTGATTTGTGACGTAAAAAAAAGTCCGGATGTCTACGTAAATACTCAGCTATCTGATTTTCGTCAAGGGAATCAATTGTTGTTTCGGAAAACGTATCTATAGATGCGCTATTTGTCATAACTGGATATGTCCGTCATATACATGTTCTGCAGGCCCAGTCATTTTAAGCAATGAATCCTTACCCTGCCATTTTATTTTTAATTGCCCACCGGGCAAATCAACTCGCACTTCTTGATCAAGTTTTCCTTGAATTTGACCAATAGCAACGGCGGCACAAGCGCCACTACCACAGGCTAATGTCTCACCAGTGCCTCGCTCGAAAACACGAAGTTTAATGTGTTTGCGATCGATAATTTGCATAAAGCCGACGTTTACGCCTTCAGGGAATCTGTCGTGTTGACCAATGAGCGTGCCAATTCCTTCTACGTCTGTATTGTCTACATCCGATACGTCTAACACACAATGTGGGTTACCCATTGATACTACACCACAGAAAAACGTCTGATCCTTGTCGCGAATAATATAGGTGTTTTCTTGTTTATTGGCTTTAAATGGTACTTCAGCAGGCGTAAAGTTTGGTCTTCCCATATTGACCGTGACTAGGCCATCTCGCTCTAAATAAAGTACCATTTTCCCTGCTTTTGTACTCACGGTAATTTTATTACGATTGATTAAGCCCTTATTTTTAACAAAGCGGGCAAAACAACGTGCGCCATTGCCACATTGAGATACTTCTGAACCATCTGCATTAAATATCCGATAGTGAAAGTCCTGCTCAGGATCATAAGGCGGCTCAACGACTAGCATTTGATCGAAGCCTATGCCGAAGTTTCTGTCTGAGAGTTGTTGAATTCTATCTTTGGAAAAGAATGCGTTTTGTGTCACATTGTCAACCACAACAAAATCGTTGCCTAAACCGTGCATTTTTGAAAACTGCAAGGTAGATTTTTTGGGTGTTTTTTGATGTTGCGGCATGAGTAATTAATCCACTGTATATTCGTTGTCAAACAATTGTGGAATGGTTTCTCTGGCGCGAACAAGTACTGTTTTTTCGCCGTCTACCATTACTTCCGCGGGGCGGCAACGAGTATTGTAGTTGCTCGCCATTACGAAGCCATATGCGCCAGCACTGCGCACAGCGAGTAAATCATTTGGTGCAATTGTTAATTCTCTATCTTTGCCGATAAAGTCGCCGGTTTCACATACTGGGCCAACGACATCGAATATGTTGCTCTTGCCTTCTCGCACTATAACAGGTTCTATTTTTTGCCAAGCGCTATAAAGTGCAGGGCGCAATAGGTCATTCATCGCGGCGTCAACGATAGCAAAATTTTTCTCTTCACCTTGTTTTAAAAACTCGACCTTCGTAATTAAAACACCTGCATTTGCCGCAATGGCTCGACCAGGCTCAAGGATTAAGGTCATGTGTTCTCGGCCTTTCATGCATTCAGCCATAGCAGCCGCATATTCGTTTGGGTGTGGTGGTTTTTCGTCGTCATATACCACTCCTAAGCCACCACCGACGTCAAGATGCTCAATAACAATGCCAGATTCAGCAAGCTCATCGATGAGTGATAGTAGCTTATTTAGAGCATCTACAAAGGGAGAAATCTCTGTCAGTTGTGAACCAATATGACAGTCCATGCCTTTGATTTCTAGGTGGGATAAGGACTGTGCTTTTTTGTATGTAGCGAGTGCATCTTCGTGGGCAATACCAAACTTATTGGCTTTTAGGCCTGTCGATATATAAGGGTGCGTTTTTGCATCTACATTGGGGTTAATTCGAAGCGATATAGGGGCTTTTTTACCGACAGACTTTGCTACCTTATCGATTCGTTCTAGCTCGGGGATAGATTCGACGTTAAAGCACTTAATGCCATGTTCTAATGCAAAAGCAATCTCTTCGGGGGTTTTACCTACACCAGAAAAAACAACTTTAGATGGGTCGCCTCCAGCGGCAATTACCCGAGACAATTCGCCCCCAGATACTATATCAAACCCAGACCCTAATTTTGCGAGGACAGACAACACGCCTAAATTTGAATTTGCTTTAACGGCATAGCAAATTAAATGTTTGTGATTATTTACAGCAGAATCGAAAGCATGCCAGTGGCGTTCCAGCGTTGCGCGAGAATATACATAGCAAGGCGTGCCATATTCTTCAGCGATAGAAGCAAGAGGGATATCTTCAGCAAATAGACAGTTGTCACGGTAGTTAAAAAAATCCATTAAGGAGAGTCCTCGGTATTATTCGATTGTAATGCTTTGGTATTTTCTGATAATCGGTTTTCAGAAATGGACGTTTGTTCCGGTTCTGGATTTTCTTGATTGGTTTGAGCTTGTTCAGGCAAATACAAAGGCCCGCGTTGACCACATGCACATACAAGCAGCATGATCATTATGAGCGTAACCCTTTTCTTCAGACGCATTTTTATTCGATAGCTTAAAAAACAAAATTTCCCTAAAGATGCACGTCAAAGGCCTAAAAAGCAAGTGTAAAGAGCGTATAAAGGAGGATAATTAGGAAGATTTTTTGTAGCGTAAGAGAGATGAGGATTTTTGTTGTATACTATTTGATCAGTATGTACGAGATTTCGGCAATGAATGCATGAAAAAATGACATTGTTTGCTATGCTGCTCGAGAGAATACCGAATTGAAAAAAAATTTGAGTAAACCGGTCTTTGTTATTAATAATCATAAAATATACAAAAGTAAATTAAATAAATTGATGGAGCAATACCATGGAGATCACTAGATTTTTGCGAGAAAGATATTTTTTTGTTGTTGTAGCTCTTGCAACGAGCGCTGCCCTTAGTACAAATACACAAGCTGCGGTTATGGACGATAAAGCCAAGCAAATTGCAGACAAAACAGTAGAAGTGATGGGCGGTAGAGAAAGTTATGATGCTACTCGGTATTTAACGTGGGTATTTTTTGGTCGAAACTTTCATGTGTGGGATAAATATACAGGAGATGTTCGCATCGAAAGCAAGGATGGCGACCTTGTGTTAATGAATATCAATACTAAGCTAGGAAAAGTATGGAAAAACGGTAAAGAAATTACAGACGACAAAGTGTTGAACGATAAGCTTGAGTGGGGTTACAGAACCTGGATAAACGACTCATATTGGTTGGTCATGCCCTATAAATTGCATGACGATGGGGTGACCCTTAAGTATACAAGAGAAGATAAAACCGCGGATGGCAAGCCTGCCGACGTATTAACAATGACATTTGAGGATGTTGGCGTAACGCCTGACAACAAATATGAAATTTTTGTCGAAAAAGACTCACATATGATTACGCAATGGAAATACTATCCAAAGGCTGATAATACTGAGGCTCGTTTTGAGATACCTTGGAAAAATTGGGCATACTATGGTGATATTATGTTGTCAGATGATAGAGGAAAAATGAACTTAAGCCCGGTAAATGTATATCAATCGTTGCCAAAAAGTGTGCTTACATCTCCTGCGTCGGTTCAAAATATTCCTGGTGCAATATTGTAAATACCGGTTGTACATACTGGGAAGTATTGACAAAAAAACTGATGAGCAGAGTAAAGGCGAGTATGTTGGTAACAAGAGACGGTAACGGATTGTCATATTTTGCCGATATACATAAAATCACAGTATATTGTTCAGCTGAAACCTAGGAAACCAATTCGAACGTGCGTGCCTTTATTCTTTGTTCAACTATGCGATTCTATGTATCTTGCATTGTCGCCTTTGGTTTGTGCTGTTTCACACAGCTCGGGAATGCAAAGGATTTTAATATTGTTTTTTCTGCTGATATGCCTGCTATTTCTGATCGTGAATCTGGGCGTTATGCAGAGCTAGCTAGTTTTATTAAGCAGGAGCGTGAAAAAGACAAAGACATGTTTTTCATCTATGGTGGGGGGTCATTGGGACCAAGTGCCATGTCTGGGTTTGATCGCGGTTCACACATTATTGATATTCTGAATTCTATTGAGCCTGACGCAATGGGTATTACCAAGCGAGAATTTAGTTATCGTGAAGACGAATTGTCTGCAAGAGCATATGAGGCGGCGTTTCCACTCATATCCAGTAACACGGCAGACAAGCGGATTGGTGATGGCCTTGAAGGTTTAGTTGATAGCGTCATTATAGAAAAATCTGATAAAAAATTAGGTTTTATATCTATTCTTAGCGAGCGGGTGATTAGTGAGTACTTGCTTGAATATACCAACATCCTAGACCCTAAAAGTATCGTTAAACAACAAGCAAGTTACTTGCGAAATCAGGGAGCAGACATCATAGTTTTACACCTTTCATTCCCTTTTGATTTTGTTGGTGATTTTTTGAATAGAAATATTGTTGACTTAGCATTTTTGTCCGACACACGCATTAGAGAATCGACTGCCCCTAGTTACTTTAGTCATGAGCGATTCTTTCATTTGAATTCGGCTGGGCATGCTATTGTTAGTGTTGTTGATACCGGCAGCAAATTACGCGTTAAAGAGTCAGTCGATGTTGATTTGCTTACCTTTTCGAAAAGTAAGAATATCCAATTACAAGTAGACGCGTATCAGTTGCGTGTGGACCGGCTTTTAAATCAACAGATTGGTTACTGGAGAAATGCGTATTCAACCATAAGGGCTGACGTAAGAACCAAAGAGAATGCCTTTGGCAATTTTGTTGTCGATGCCATGAAACAGGCAACGAAAGCTGATATTGCCTTTCTAAATGGTGGCAGTTTTCGAGGAGATGTTAATTACGCTGCGCAATCAGTCATTACGCGTAAGCAAATTGCGACTGAACTACCTTTCAGAAGCAGATTAGTTGTTATTCGTGTGACAGGCGAAGAACTCTTACAGGCGTTAGAGTCTGGTTTATCAGAGTTTGAAAGCTATCAGGGGCGCTTTCCTCAAATTGCAGGGATGAAGGTCACTTTTGATAGTGACAACGCTGTTGGAGAGAGAGTGATATCTGTTTCGGTCAAGGGAAAAGCACTTGATATGGATAAGCAGTATCGATTGGCAACCTCTGATTATATTGCCAGCGGTGGCGACGGATATTCAATTTTGGCTTCTATCGAAAAATCCAAAGAGGATGTCGTTAGCCCCATATTGATATCGGATTTGGTCATTCGAAATATCCGTTCTAAAAAAGGTGTTGATAACACCACTGACGGCCGTTTAGTTAATTTGTCTGGTGGGAAGTAAGTTGCACAAGAGCAAGCAAAAAACTATCCGTCTATTCATTTATGCGCAATTTGCAATACTTGCACTTTTTTCACTACTTACTTTTTTTACTCTATACCGCTTATTGGAAGTGGGGAGTTATTTTACGCACATCACGAACAAAACTATTCCAGATATTTCTCGCTCCTATCAATTAAACAACCAAATCGAGAAGTTACTCACATCAACTGTGACGTTGTCAAATGTGCAAAACGACTCAGCTCGTCGCTTGATGAATATTGAGGTACAGAACACACTATCTGATTTAAACCATATTATATTTACCAATCAAACAGACGAATTTCTGACTAAGCAAATTTATGTGCTAGCGCAAGAGTTGGAAGAGCTTGATGTTCTAGTCGCAAAACGCATTAGTATCGAAAAATTGTTGGCTGAAAAACAATCACTTTTTATTGAATATGTGCAGTCATCTTTTATTTTTCATGAACTAAACGAAGACAACCAAGCCATGTTGTTTGATGCGCTGCTCTTAGCGTCTGAAATTAAACAAGAGACAAGGCTACATAAGCTTCGCAGAATAGAAACACAAATTACGTCTAAGCTTGATCCAGTGCTTGAACAGCTCGAAGAAAAAAGCAAGCACGCAGAGGTATTTAGAACAGTGAAGCACCGTTTGCTTAGCGAGCAGGGGCTGCTTAATTTACGCATAGAGTCTTTACGGATTATTGGAAGAGCTAAAGGGCGAGGTAGTTTTGTTAGGAACCTATTGGCCGATGTCGCCAGAGATTTAGAATATCAAGCAACACTCTCGAATGATGCGATTATCCAAAGTTCTAATAGCATTGCTAGAGGGACTGAAAAACAAACGTATTATGCTCTTGCTGTTGGTGCTATTTGTACTGTTTTAGCATTGGCTATTATCTATTTTATCTATCGTAGAATAGTTGTTCGTTTAATCCAATTAAAGCGACAAGTTGATGAGGCTACCATCAATCAACAGACTGAAATAGTAGTATCTGGCAATGATGAAATAGCTTGGTTGGCAAAGGCTTTTTCGACTTATGTTAAACGTGTGAACGAACAAGAGAGCGCGTTGTTGAATATGACGCTGAGTGACCCACTGACAGGTATACCCAATCGCCGTGCATTTGAGAAATACATGGATTCTACCCTAGCTCAGGCTAGACGACATGGGTGGTATTTGAGCGTTATGCTAATAGACGTGGACTCATTTAAACCATATAACGATCATTATGGTCATCCTGAAGGTGATGCTTGCCTGCGTTTGGTGGCAAATCAACTCAGCCAAAGCCTAGGTCGAAACTCAGATTTGTGCGCGCGTTACGGCGGCGAAGAATTTGTGTGTATTTTGCCCTCAACCGACGCTGAGGGCGCAAAATATAAAGCAGAGTTATTGCGTCAAGCAGTTGAAGATTTGGCAATCGAGCATGATTTTAGTAATGTAAGTGCTGTCGTTACCGTTAGTATTGGCGTAGCAACCTTCAAGTTAGATGCCAAGAGTGACGTGGAAAAAAGTGTCTTTTTAGCGTGTGCCGACAAGAAGCTCTATGAAGCAAAAGAGGGAGGGCGGAATCGCTGCGCCTATTATTCGAAATTGCCCGAAAAGGAATAAGGAATAGAATTTTTCCTAGGATGTGTTCGCTAAATTGACCAAGCGCTTTTTAACGTCTTCCGGGAATTTCACTTTTTGCCAGAGTTGCTGGCATATACCCTCTGATTTTGACCAGTTACCTTCCGCTATCCAATCGATGAATTGACTGCAGTCAGAAGGGTAATCAATTTGAATCCCCTTTTTATTTTGTAACCATTCGTCGATTTCTTCAGCATTCAAATCATGCATCACGTCACATACGCCTAACTCTTTTAAGGTATATGCATTAGACAACTGTTCATATTGTCGTTGCAGAGGCTTTACTAACATCGGTTTCCCCAAACTTAGACACTCGGTGGATAATTCAAAACCACAATTGCTGATAACGCCAGCAGAGCGTAAGAGTGACTGTTTAAATTGGCTAGTTGACAAAGGGTGCCAGTGGATATTTCGGTCTTTTTCTATTTGTTTTACCGAGGGGTGATAACAAATAAAGGTATACTCACTCAAGGTGTGCAGTTGTTCTCTTATTGATTGTGTATTCTCAAAGGGGAGATACACCAGAATATCGGTGCCTTGCGAGCTGTTTTTAGATGGCGGGATCAAAAAGTCATCAGCAACAAATGGAGGAATAATATTGTAACCAAAATGATACCAATGTGTGCCTAGACTATGATCAGTTGGTGCAAAATATTTTGTGATTGCTTTGTCCAAAATGCTTTGTTCTTGTTTAGGGACATGATGCAAAAAAGCTGCTTGGTGGCTTACTGAAAGTGAAGGTACCCCAGCAAACTTTGCAGCCCAAGCAGTCACAGGTTCAAAATCGTTAATGATAAGGTCATAATTTTTTACGATGAGCGATTTTACATCGCGAATAAAGGTAAAAATGTTATTTTGGCTGAGGGTTTTTCGATGCTGGATCCGTCCATTATCTGTAATGAAGGTCAAGCCTCTAGCATGCTGAAATTGCCCAAAAGGTGCCATATCGAAGTATTGTGAATGTTGCCTGCCTGAAAAAAAATAGTCGACTTGCATATTATCTTTTTGGGATAGCCCTTGAGCCATATGTCTTGCGCGAGTGATGTGTCCATTTCCCGTTCCTTGAATACCGTATAAAATTCGCATTCGTTACCCTAGAATATTGATGCTGGTGTTGGCAACAGATACCCCAAGTGCCATGCCAATAATGACGTCCAACGGAAAATGTACTCTTAAGACAATACGAGAAATACCCACAAAACTTGCCCAAATATATGCTACTGCGCCGACAGTAGGATAGAAGTGCGCAATGATTGTCGCCATTAAAAAAGCTGCTGCGGTATGTCCTGACGGGAGGCTAAATTTATCAGACGGAATAACGATGGATTTAAAGTTAAGCAAAAGGTCGCAGGGCCTTGTGCGTTTGAAAACGTGCTTTAAGGCCAAATACATCGGCACTTCAAAACTATAAGCTAATAGTGCGGTATAAAAGAAAAGTACACCATGCTCTTTATCTAAATAATACAAAATAGCGGCGAGAATAAAGTATAGATGCCCATCGCCGGTCTTAGATACACCTTTGAAAAACGACATTAGTGCTTTTTTCTCGTAAGTCGATGTGTGTTTAGCTATCCATTCAAATACTTGTTGATCTAAACTGGCGAGGCGTTTCATAGGCGGAACTTGATACTCTCGTTATATGTCTCGTACAATAATGTTGTTTTATTAAGCAATGGTGACAGAATTACTAAAAGAATATGACAATTTGCTAGAGCACATCGTGTCATAAAAACATTTAGATATTTGCAGTTTACACTGTGCAAAAATTGAACTAGGGTAAGTGCTGTTGCCCTAAGCCCTTTATCGAGATTGAGTTAATGGAATATAACACTTCAGAATTATGTGATTTATACTCAGACAGTATTGACGTTGTTGATCCTATCTTTGTTAGTTACGGTGGACGATATTCTTATGCTGGTGAAGTGACAACGATTAAATGCTTTGAGGATAGAGGTTTGGTTGACAAAGTGTTGGCGTCGGATGGTCAAGGAAAAGTGCTTCTAATCGATGGGGGGGGCTCATTAAGACGTGCTTTACTTGACGCAGATAATATCCAACTGGCTATCGATAACGATTGGGAAGGTATTATTTGTTTTGGCGCTGTGCGCGAGGTGGATTTGTTAGAAGAACTCGATATTGGTATTCATGCCTTGAACGCCATTCCTGTGGCAGCAGATGCAAGGGAAATTGGTGATTTAGACGTTGCGGTAAATTTTGCTGGTGTGACTTTTTTACCAGAAGATTTTGTTTATGCAGATGGCACTGGCATCATTTTATCGCCAGAGCCACTAGAAGTAACTGAATAAATCAACTATTTTTCGGCTGCTATTTCATTTAGGTAAGCAGCTATTCTAACCCCCGCCATTTTTAGCCGTTGTTTTGCAGTAGGTAAGTGATCGTATAAGTACTGCCAAGAGAGTTTATCTCCGTCTGGATATATCGTGTCTCTAATTGCAATGCTCTCTTCTATGTACACAGTAGGGTCGGTCGTTGTCCACTTACTTACGTCCTCTGGCGTAATCTTTTTGCCTAACCATTCACTCCATTCGCTGAATGAAAGTTTTCGACGGTCTAACAAGCCAGAATCCCATACTCTATGCAGGTTAGAATCCTCCCAAAAAAATTCTAACTTGACATCATTTCCGCCTCTATCGGTGCCATTCCCGGCGTGTAAAGGCTGATGTAAATCGCCGATAATATGAATCGCAAAACGTAAGGCTAGCTGTTTCGCTTCAAGGCTCGCCTTAGGATCTTTTAGCGTGCTTGTGAACGAATTTAATGCCGATACTGCATCACCATTAGGCGGGGAGCCAACCTCAACATACTTTTTACCTTTTGGTACTGAGACATAATGATATGGTCCTGCCACCTTTTGCCAAAATTCATCAGGGCTAGAGCGCATTTCATCCGCGTAAGTTGACGCTTCGGCAAGGCTTTCATTGGGTAAAATCTCCATCACCCAAATTCTGGCTTCGTCACTTAAGTAATTTTCCGCTAGTTTGCCTGTGATACGGTGCCCAGTCTGCCCCCATGCGTAGGCTTGTTGTGTGCCAATACATAGAAGAATTGCACTTGCTAATAGTTTGAATTTCATCCGTCGTTTCCTAGGTAAAGTAGATTTATTATTTTGTTATTTTTGGTAACCCCAGCGATTGACTAGCGTTTGTTCTATGTTCAAATGATCGAGTATGCGCGCAACAACAAAATCCACTAGGTCTTCAACAGACCTTGGCTTGTGATAAAAGCCTGGTGAAGCGGGCATAATAGTGACTCCCATATTGGACAGTTTCAGCATGTTTTCTAGATGAATACTTGATAGCGGCATTTCTCTGGGCACTAAAATAAGTTGTCCTCTTTCTTTTATCACAACATCTGCTGCTCGCTCAATCAAATTGTCACTTGCACCCATAGCAATAGAAGAAAGTGTGCCGGTGGAGCAGGGACAAACAATCATGTGTTTTGGCGCTGCTGAACCAGACGCAACCGGCGAAAACCATTCTTCCTTACCGCATACCGTAATTTGCCCTTCGGTGGCACCGCACATCTCTGTAAAAAAAGTAGAAGCTTGTGACGGACTGCTTGGCACTTTTAAATCTTCTTCAGTCGCAAAAACCACTTTTGCCGCTGACGATATTAACAAAAATATACGATAGTTATGCTTCACTAACTGTTTAAGGAGATTTACAGCATATGGCGTGCCGGATGCACCCGTAATGGCTAAAGTAATCGAATGCTCTGGCATGTTAGCTATTCTCCAAACGAGTAAGTAATTTAGCATGAATGCTATCAAAACCACCGTTACTCATTATTAGTACATGATCACCCGCGTTCAATGAATTAGCCAACGTGTCTACAATGCCATCCACCGTTTGATAGACGCTTACCGGCGCTTCACTATTTTCTACGATTTCGTCCATAGACCAAGCAAGTTGTTTAGGTTCTAGTAAATGCACTTCATCCGCCAATTGCCATGATTGAGATAATTCATTCTTGTGCACTCCCATACGCATAGTATTCGACCTTGGTTCGAGAACAGCGATAATTTTTTGGTTACCAATCTTGTTTCTCAAGCCATTTAAAGTGGTTTGGATAGCGGTTGGGTGATGGGCAAAGTCGTCATATACAGTAATACCTTTAACTACCCCTTTGATTTCCATGCGCCGTTTCACATTTTTGAACGTTGACAGTGCTATGATTGCATCATTTATTGTGACCCCACCGTGATGCGCGGCAGCGATAGCCATAAGTGCATTGTGCATGTTGTGTTCACCAATGAGCGACCAGCTAACTTGTCCAACAACCTTATGATGATGTAATACATCAAACACACTACAATCTGATTTAACAGGGTTTGTCTGCCATTCGGCTTTTTTTGCTTTACCGGCATATTGTTTGTCGCTCCAGCAGCCCATTTCTAGTACTGACTCAATATTGGGTTCTGCCGCTTGTGCCAGCACAAGTCCATTGGACGGCACGGTTCTTACACAATGGTGAAATTGGCGTTTTATTGCATCTAAATTTTCAAAAATATCTGCATGGTCAAATTCGAGGTTGTTGAGTACAAGTGTGCGAGGGCGATAGTGCACAAATTTAGAGCGTTTATCGAAGAATGCGCTATCGTATTCATCGGCTTCAATGACGAAAAAGGGAGATTTGCCGATGCGTGCAGATATGCCGAAATTTTCTGGGACGCCGCCAATCAAAAACCCTGGTGCTAAGCCGGCATCCTCCATGATCCACGCTAACATGCTAGTTGTCGACGTTTTGCCATGCGTACCTGCTATCGCCATTACCCAGCGATCTTTTAGTAAATGTTCGAGTAGCCATTGAGGGCCGCTGATATAAGGTAAATTGCGATCAAGCACGTATTCAACCGCAGGGTTGCCACGAGCCATTGCGTTACCGATGACAACGATGTCAGGCTCTGGCGTAAATTGACTAAGGTCGTAACCTTCAGTTAATTCAATGCCTAACTGCGTCAATTGAGTACTCATTGGCGGATAAACATTACGATCTGAGCCTGTGACTTTGTAGCCCAAGCTTTTCGCAAGCGCGGCAATACCACCCATAAATGTGCCGCAGATCCCAAGGATATGTATATGTTTCATGTAGTTGTTTTTTTATGCTTGTTGATAAAGAGTGTAACAGAACAAAATAAGTAAACCGAATATCTCATTTCAATAAAAGGGTAATAAAGTTAGACTAAACTTATGAAACGTGTTTGGTTTCTATGCTTTGGTATTCATCTGGAGCAGACGGCTTTGCAAAATCTCTTCAACTGATGTGAAACACGAATAAGGAACACAATTTACATGAAACGTCTTAATTCCCAATTGCAGCAAGATGGCGCGCAGCTAGAACTCATTTTGTTAATACGAACACTGCTTGCGGCGTGCAAAGAAATATCGTTTCGAGTAAGCCAAGGTGCTTTAGCGGGAGTTTTGGGGTCGACCTTGTCTGAAAACGTGCAAGGTGAAACGCAAAAGAAGTTGGATGTTATTTCAAACCAGATAATCAAAGATACGCTGTGTGAATCAGGCTACGTGAAAGCCATGTCGTCTGAGGAAGAAGAACATGTTGTCCCTTGTGATCCTGATGGAAAGTATCTCGTGAGTTTTGATCCTCTAGATGGCTCTTCAAATACTGAAATTAACAGTCTTATCGGTACAATTTTTTCCATTTTTCATGCACCTCAGTGGATGGAGCCAGGCGATCCATCGGCATTTGTTCAGCCGGGTACACAAATGGTCGCAGCCGCTTATGTTTTGTATGGTCCGTCTACTATGCTCGCTATGACGACAGGCCGTGGGACGCACCTTTATACGCTTGATAAAACACATGGCGGTTTTTTGCTTACTCAAGCAAACATTCAGCTACCGCAGCAAACTGCTGAGTATGCCATCAATGCCTCAAATCAACGCCATTGGGATACACCGATGCAACGCTATGTATCTGAGTTAGTTGCGGGTAAAGAAGGCCCTCGGAAAAAAGACTACAATATGAGATGGGTGGCGGCAATGGTTGGGGATATTCATAGGGTGTTATGTCGAGGGGGGATTTTTATGTACCCCGCGGATAAAAGAAATCCTGAGCAAACTGGAAAGTTACGTTTGTTGTATGAGGCAAATCCGATGGCATTTTTGATTGAACAAGCCGGTGGTAAAGCGTCTACGGGCGAACGCCGAATTATGGAAGTCGTACCAACAGATATACATCAGCGAGTCCCTGTTATTATGGGATCAAGTGAAGAAGTGGATTATTGCTTGTCTTGCTATGAAGAAACTAAAGCGTAAGGCATCTTTTAGTATAAAACATCTACTTTATAGCAGCGCAAAAATTCTCTATACTTGCGCCAATAATTTTTGTTCAACTTTATACAAGTAAATTTACACCAAAGGAAATTTAATGAGTCTTAGTAACGTGCCTGCGGGCGAAAAATTGCCTGACGAAGTTTTAGTCATTATCGAAATCCCAGCGTTTTCAGCGCCTATCAAATATGAAGTAGATAAAGACACCGGCGCATTGTTTGTCGACCGCTTTATGGGTACATGTATGCAATATCCATTAAATTACGGTTACGTTAACGATACCTTATCTGATGACGGTGATCCGGTAGATGTATTAGTGATGACACCACATCCATTAATTGCGGGCTCAGTAATTAAGTGTCGACCGGTTGGTGTATTGAATATGACGGATGAATCTGGACAAGATGCTAAAGTCATTGCGGTACCAGTGTCTAAGTTATCGCCTATCTATGATGCTGTTCAAGACATTGATGATGTGCCTGAATTAACGAAACAACAAGTTGAGCACTTCTTTTCTCACTACAAAGACCTTGAAAAAGGCAAGTGGGTTAAAATTGAAGGTTGGGGCGATATTGATGCAGCAAAAGCTGAAATCGTTTCGAGCGCGGAGCGTTTTGCTAAAGGCTAATTTAGCGTTTGTTTAGTTTGTCATTCTTCGAAAAAGCTCGCTTTGCGAGCTTTTTTTATTTACGGTTCGTTTTTATCCAGATGTTTAAAGGTCTTAGAATGCATGGGAAGTATTTTTTTCTCTCAGTGTGCTTGCTTAGTTTCACGTTTGCTTTAAACGCGCAAGCGCCAAAAGAACTCTATTGGGAAGACCTCGTACCTACAGATTTTGTTGTACCAGAAGCACCGCCTCCAGCAATTGATCATGAAGGTAACATGACACAGGCTCAGCCAAATGCGCCTTTGGTTGAATCTTTGGATGGTATGCTAGTAAAAATACCTGGATTTGTTGTACCACTTGAAGGTGATCCTGACGCGTTAACTGAATTTTTACTCGTGCCTTACTTTGGCGCATGTATTCACGTTCCCCCGCCACCTTCCAATCAAATAGTTTATGTAAGATTTTCTGAGCCGGTGCCGATAGATAACTTGTATGATGCAGTTTGGGTCACAGGTAGGCTGTCTACACAGGGATGGAAAGGTGACATCGCGTCAGTCGGATATCGATTATCGGGCTCTGCAGTAAGCGCTTTTTGACGACAACAAATGCATCACCTTTTATCTGAGAACACTAAGGTGGAGTATGAACTTTTTAAAAGAACTATCAATTGCGCAGAAGTTATTCTTGATTCCAATTGTTGGTATAGTTACGTTCTTTATATATGTTGCAATTACGTTTAATACTGCAAATACCAACGTAAAGTTGCTAGATGATGTTCGGGACATTCAATTTCCTGCGCTTTTGGGCTCACGCAACGCGTTAGTTAAAATGGAGAATGTGAAAGCTAATTTGAGTGCAGCGGTCACGACCGGTGACGAAGATTCTTTAGAAAATGCGGCGAATGAGTCAACACTGGCGATTGACAGCTTGCAATCGATTTCGCAGATAAATACTGACTTATCCGCAGAGATAGAGCCAATTATTGCAGAATTTGAAGAGTATTATAAAGTGGCCTATCAAGTCAGTAAATCGATGGTAGACAACACAGCAGACTTTTCCAAATTGACTGAACAATCTAAAAAGATGAACTCTTCCTTTGATTCAGCTACGTCTCAACTTCGTGATTTTAGTACCGCCCAGCAAGCACAATTTGAATCCGCCATTGAAGAAGCAAACACGGCCGCTCAGAGCTTGAGTTTATTAGGAATAATTATGGGCGTGGTCGTTGCAGTAATCCTCATCGCTATCTCATTCCCGATAGTACATAACTTGCGCAGTAGCATAGTAAACGTTGTGAATTCTCTCAGGGATATTGCAGAGGAAGATGGGGACTTAACCGTTCGCATTCAGACAAAAAATAAAGATGAAATTGGCGACTTAGTACATTGGTTTAATCAGTTTGTAGAAAAGCTACAAAATGTCGTGCAAGATATTGGTAATGCTAGTCAACCGTTAAATAAGTTAGCGCAAAACTTAAATGATGTGTCGGATAACGCCAGAAATACTATCGCTGCTCAGCAACTTTCAGCAAGTGATGCGAAAGCGGCTGTAGATGATATGACTACGAGTGTTGACGCTGTTGCACATAGTGCAAATGAAGCGGCTGGTGCCGCTGGCGAAGCGTCTGAGGCAGCTGATGAAGGTCAGCGAGTAGTAAATCAAACCGTCAATAGTATTCAAACGCTCGCGTCTAGAGTTGATGAAACCGCGGTTGTAATTAAGAAACTTGAAGAAGACTCCAATCAGGTTGGTGTTGTGCTTGATGTCATTAAGGGCATTGCTGAACAGACTAACTTATTAGCTTTGAACGCCGCAATTGAAGCCGCGCGCGCTGGTGAACAAGGTAGAGGGTTTGCGGTAGTTGCTGATGAAGTACGTACCCTTGCATCTCGTACCCAACAGTCTACAGAAGAAATTCAATCAACGATTGAGCAACTTCAAAACGCTGCTAGATCCGCTGTAACAGTAATGGCCAAAGGAACTGAACAAGCAGCGCAATCAGTTGACGAAGCTAATAAAGCTGGCAGTAGTCTAGGCGCAATTACCGATACTATTAGCAGAATAACAGCGATGAATGATCAAATTGCGCGCTCGACCGGCGAGCAGCAAAAAGTAGGTGTATCGATTACACAAAATGTTGACGATATTTACAGCAGAACTGAAGATACTGCGAATAGCTCTGAAAAGTTAACCTGTGTTAGCCATGAGTTAGAGCAACTATCCGAAGACTTCGATAAAATCATGAAGCAATTTAAATATTAAACGTAAGCTTATTGGTATTATTGATTTACGTTAAACAAAATTTTTGCAGGGTTAAATAACACCCATGATGTAAGAATATATTTGTTGTTTGACAGTGGCACGTTGCCTCTATGTGTATGCGTAAATCCAGCAGGTGCAATAACCATAGTACCTGCCTTGGGTTTTATTTTTTGTTTTTGATAGAAAAACTCTGTTTCACCGCCATCTTCTACATCATTTAAGTAGAACATAAACAGCAATACTCGATGAAGTGCTTCTGTGCTTTGTTGTTGAGGGTAGATTTCTGAGTGCCAGTACGGATAGCCGCCTTCACCAACGGCATAGCGCTGAGCATTAATCTCACCTAATCTAAATAAGTACTTCACGAGGTGGGCTAGTTTTGGTTTGCCTAATTCATCAAAATTGTGCGCTGTCAGTTTAACTGCACCTTCGGTTTTCGGATCTTTAATAGTTAAACCTATCGGGCCGATGAGAGCAAAATAATACTGCTTAAAGTAATCGATTATTGCCTCTGTACTAGCTTTAAACACCGCTTGTTGAATAGGGTCAAACTCTGAATGTCGGTTAATCGAGACATCTGTAGAATGCTTCATCGATTTGTCGACGCCACCTCCCGTTTTACCTGCGGACAAGTGATGACTCGTATTAAATATAGCTATCACTTGTTCGCATAAGTCAGGCGCAAGGGCATTGTCAATAACGCGAATAAAGCTTTCTTGCATTATTCGCCCCAGG
This sequence comes from Agaribacter marinus, assembly GCF_030160655.1. Taxonomy (GTDB): domain Bacteria; phylum Pseudomonadota; class Gammaproteobacteria; order Enterobacterales; family Alteromonadaceae; genus Glaciecola; species Glaciecola marina. The sequence goes on along the minus strand of NZ_BSOT01000002.1, from coordinate 5,784 downwards.
TTTTGCCAATCATCGGTGCAAGAAAACGAGCAGTATGTGACGCCTTCACTTTGCAAACTTCCTCAGGTGACCCTTGAGCCACGATTTGACCACCGCCAGAACCACCTTCAGGACCGAGGTCAATGACGTAGTCAGCTGTTTTAACTACATCTAAGTTGTGCTCAATGACCACAACGGTATTTCCATGATCTCTGAGTCTATGCAGTACTTCCAACAACTGCTTAATGTCGTGGAAATGCAGGCCGGTAGTCGGTTCGTCTAGTATGTAAAGTGTTTGCCCAGTATCTCGCTTGGATAGCTCCTTAGCCAACTTAACTCGCTGTGCTTCGCCGCCCGATAGTGTGGTTGCTGCCTGACCCAGTTTGATATATGACAAACCAACGTCCATCAACGTTTGTAGCTTACGTGCAATGGCAGGAATGGCATCAAAGAAGACACGCGCATCTTCTACTGTCATATCTAGCACTTCGTTGATGTTTTTATCTTTAAATCGAATCTCCAGCGTTTCGCGGTTGTAGCGTTTGCCTTCGCATAAGTCACAAGGTACGTATACATCAGGCAAGAAGTGCATTTCAACCTTAATTACACCGTCACCCTGACATGCTTCACAGCGGCCACCTTTTACGTTAAAGCTAAAGCGACCAGGTTTATAACCGCGAGATCTGGCTTCTTGTGTACCGGAGAAAATCTCTCGAATGGGCGTAAATATGCCAGCATATGTCGCAGGATTTGAACGTGGCGTTCGGCCAATAGGGCTTTGGTCGATATCTACAACTTTATCGAGTTTATCTAAGCCCTTAATACTCTTGTACGGTGCTGGTTCGTTTGTTGTGGCACGATTGAGTTCGGTCTGTGCAATACGATAAAAGGTATCGTTGATAAGTGTCGACTTACCTGACCCAGATACACCTGTAATGCAGGTCATTAAACCAGTTGGGATTCGTAAATCAACGGACTGTAAGTTGTTACCCGTAGCGCCTTTAAGCTCAATCCAAGGTTTGCCTTTTGTGCTATGACGTTTTTCGGGTATTTCAATTTTTTCGACGCCGGAGAGGTATTTCCCGGTCAAGGAGTTCTCACAATTCTTAATGTCCTCTAATGTGCCGGTGGCAATGATTTCACCACCATGTACACCCGCACCCGGACCAATGTCGACCACAAAGTCAGCTTCACGAATTGCATCCTCGTCGTGTTCAACGACGATGACAGTATTCCCAAGATCACGCAAATGCCGAAGTGTTTTTAATAAGCGTTCATTATCGCGCTGATGCAAACCAATACTAGGTTCATCGAGCACGTACATTACACCGACTAGGCCCGCCCCTATTTGACTGGCAAGACGAATTCGTTGTGCTTCACCGCCGGAGAGAGTATCGGCACTCCTGTCCATTGATAAGTAGTTTAAGCCAACATTTACTAAGAACTGCAAGCGGTCGATAATTTCCTTTAGTATTTTTTCTGCGATTTTTTCTTTTTGACCGGTTAAATTTAAATTGTTGAAAAACGTGAGGGAGTCAGATATTGAGCGTTCAGTGATTGCTGATAAGTTTGTGTTTTCAATAAAAACATGGCGGGCTTCCAAACGTAATCTAGATCCCGAACAAGACGAACAAGGTTGTTGGGCCAAATACTTAGAAAGTTCTTCTCGCACTGTATTTGATTCAGTTTCCCTGAAGCGCCGCTCCATGTTTGGAATAATGCCTTCAAAGGCATGTTTTCGCTCCATCACATCGCCACGTTCGTTGATGTAACGGAACTTAATCGATTCGCCTTTTGATCCATTCAGTACTATATCTTTTGCTTTGTCATCAAGTTCGCCAAAGGGGACTTTAAGGTCAAAACTATAGTGTTCGGCAACCGACATTAACATCTGAAAATAGTAGTAGCTGCGTTTGTCCCAACCGCGAATCGCACCGCCAGAAAGAGATAATTCGTCGTTACTTATAACCCTAGCTGGATCAAAAAATTGCCTCGTACCCAAGCCATCACAGGTTTGGCAAGCGCCCGCTGGATTATTAAACGAGAACAAGCGAGGCTCTAGTTCTGAAATACTATAGCCGCAATGCGGGCATGCAAAATTAGCTGAAAATACTATCTCTTCTTTTGAGTCGTCATCCATATACGCGACTTTTGCGTTACCTGCTGCTAGATTCAAGGCAGTTTCAAACGATTCAGCTAATCGTAGTTGCAAATCATCGCGTACCTTGAAGCGATCGACCACCACATCAATAGAATGTTTTTTGCGTAAGTCTAATTCGGGAGGATCGGATAAGTCACACACTTCACCATCAATACGCGCACGAATAAACCCTTGCGCCGCCAAAGATTCAAGCGTTTTTACATGCTCACCTTTGCGCTCATGAACCACTGGGGCAAGTAACATCAATTTTGTGCCTTCTGGCATCGCAAGGACTTTATCCACCATTTGCGATACCGTTTGTGCATCAAGCGCCACGTCATGATCAGGACATTTAGGCGTACCAACACGTGCAAATAACAAACGTAAATAGTCGTATATTTCGGTAATAGTACCGACGGTTGAACGCGGATTATGGCTAGTAGACTTTTGCTCAATCGATATTGCCGGAGACAGACCTTCGATATGATCTACGTCCGGTTTTTCCATCATTGATAAAAACTGACGGGCATAAGCAGACAGACTTTCTACGTAGCGACGTTGCCCTTCAGCATAAAGAGTATCGAACGCAAGAGAGGATTTACCTGAACCAGATAATCCTGTTATGACCACTAATTTGTCGCGCGGAAGTTCAATGTTTATGTTTTTGAGGTTGTGGGTACGAGCACCCCTGACTTCTATCTTATCCATAATTCCTTTGACGAGTGACAAGCAATCTAATCATTTAGTATGCCATAGAAATCCTAAATATTAATGCATTACTTACGCATTCTTTAATAATTAGATTTGGGGCTTAACGCGCCCAATATTTCATGAATACGCTTGTATACTCTTATAAAATGCTACGAAAAACAGTACACTTCGCACCAAAATACTCGTCGGCAATGCGAAGCACCTAAAATTTGTTGGGTGTCGCGCCTATATTTTCGAGTACTAAGGTCTAAAAACACAAACAAGCGGTAAGAAAATAAGCATGAGCAATAGCAATAGTAAATTAACATCGGCGGAGTTGGGTGCGGGTCTGAGCCTCGCTGCCGTATATGTATTTCGAATGTTAGGGTTGTTCATGGTTATTCCTGTTATTGCTATTGCGGCGCTTGAATACCCAGACTATTCGCCTTTACTCGTCGGTTTAGCTATTGGCGGTTACGGGTTAACACAGGCAGTTTTGCAGATTCCTATGGGGATACTGTCAGACCGGTGGGGGCGTAAACCCGTTATTTACCTCGGGTTGAGTATGTTTGTTTTAGGTAGCATGGTGGCCGCTTTCGCCGAATCAATGACGATATTGACCTTAGGGAGAGTGTTACAAGGGGCGGGGGCAATCGCAGGGGCGGTAATGGCGCTCGCTTCCGACGTCACGCGCGAATCCCAGCGAACTACGATTATGGCAATTATTGGGATATCTATTGGTTTTTCGTTTTATCTTGCATTACTTATTGGTCCAATGATTGCCGCAACATTTGGTATGCAAGGTATTTTTATGATTACCGTTGTTTGCGCGTTGATTTGTTTTCCTTTGGTAAAGTTTGGCGTACCAAGCAATACTATCAGTGCGCCAATCGGTGACGCTTTGCCGCAAAAAGAGTTATTGAAGCCATTGCTCTCACATCCACATTTATGGCGCCTAAATACGCTCGTATTAATATTACATTTGTTAATTACTAGCTTTTTTGTACAAATGCCAGTGTTACTGCAGGATGTGGGAGAACCACTAGCGGCGCACTATCAAGTTTATGGCATCGTTTTGCTGGTGTCTATTTTACTTCTTGTGGCCTTAATTCGCATGGCGACGGCCTTAACGATGGGTAACATGTTTAATATCGCGTTATTATTGATGGCTGTTGGGTTTGTCGCGTTGACTCAAATACCAAACTATTGGTTGATTGTATTTGCGGGTATCAGTTTTTTTGCAGGCTTTAACTTTCTAGAAGCAAAAATGCCGGCAATGGTGTCGTCTATTGCTCCAGCCGGCCAAAAAGGCAGTGCAATGGGAATTTATGCTAGCTTCCAATTTTTTGGGGCATTTTTAGGCGGCTTGCTCGCCGGTATAATGAATACTTACTTTGATATGAAAACCAGCTTTATCGCTTGTTTATTCATGATATTTTTAGGAAGTATGCTTGCGAGAGGTTTGGCCAATGTTGAAAAGGTACGCAGAATTACGTTGGAAATGCCTGAAGAGTGCCTCGGAAGTCAAATTGTTGATGACGTACTAACGGCGCTGATGGAAATGGACGGTGTAAAAGACGTGAGTGCGGATATAGAAGCACGCACATTTTACCTAAAAGTGGACGCAAAACGATTTGATCGTAAAAGTGCAATGCAGGTCTTAAATACATACTCTTAACGCTTGTTTTCACAAAGTTGATGTACTTAGCTCTTACTCCATAATGTTAATTACCACATCATTGCTGACTATATGAATACCGACAAAGACACCATTACCACTGTCATGTATAGGTGGACTTTAGGCGACGCTAAAAACTGTTGTGTTTGGCATACGGTGCCGCAATGACTGACAGTTTGCGTGGGAGTTTCAACGGGTACTTCAATGGCTTGTTTGCTCATAAATTTTCTTCTTATAGTTTCTATTAGTACGTTAAATAGACTAGCGATTAATGTCGAAGGATTCTTCACGACTAAATGTTTTATTTATCAAGAAATTGTCACAAGTTTTAACCGTATTATGCAAACGACTGTTCTAGTGAACAGTCGTATTTGGAATTGCTGAATGGTATTTTTGGGTCGGTCGGTATGAATAGTTGGGCTGTATTGACGATATTTGACTAGCCTAAAATAGGCAAATCGGGATACACTATACAAGTGAAATTCATATAACAAAATAATAAAACTGCAACAGCTATAGGTTGTTTTTATGGCGCTAACATAAGCAGCATTAGCGTTGACTAATGGTTGCAAAATGCGTTGCGGTATTTAAGAAGAAATAAAGGAAAAACAATGGCCTCTCGTGGTGTTAACAAAGTGATTTTAGTGGGTAATTTAGGAAATGATCCTGAAGTACGTTATATGCCAAATGGCGGCGCAGTTGCTAATTTAAGTATTGCTACTAGCGAAAGTTGGAAAGATCAACAAGGTCAACAACAAGAGCGCACAGAATGGCACCGCGTAACAATGTATCGCCGATTAGCCGAAATTGCAGGTGAATACCTTAAAAAAGGCTCTCAAATATATCTTGAAGGTAAATTACAGACTCGTAAATGGCAAGATCAGCAAGGCAATGACCGTTACACGACAGAAGTAATCGCCGATCAAATGCAAATGCTTGGCGGCGGCAGTCGTGGTGACAATGCCGGGCAAGGCGGTGGTTACCAGCAGGCTCCTAGCCAACCGCAACAAGGCGGATATCAGCAGGCACCCTCTCAACAAGGTAGTGGTTATCAAAAGCCACCTCAGCAAGCGCCGCAACAACCTGCACAAGCGCCTAAAATGTCAGAGCCAAGTTTTGATTATGATGATGATATTCCGTTTTGAGGAATACATAAATCGGGAACTGTAGATAAAAAGTGTTATAAGCCTGTTTTTACAGGCTTTTTTCATTTTTTAAGTGTACTTAAAGTAAGTGTAATCATCCCATTTTCAGTAGCCTAAATTCCTAGAATAATTACGCTGCCTGTAAAATAGTT
>NZ_BSOT01000001.1 GCF_030160655.1 Agaribacter marinus | reverse complement strand
TGAAGACAGGTGTCACGACGGAATAAGTAAGGTAGGCGCTGTTCATCGACAGATGAATAATCCCCGGATATCAGCAGGACAACCGACGAATTTACTTGCTTCACTCGATGCGTTAACTCAATTTACTTGGGACAAACTATTTAGGCTTACAGGATCAGGCAAGATTGTTGCGTTTTACTTGACGTGGGGAGTCATACCAACGCTTAACATAAGGGGCAACTATCTTGCTGCTTATACTTGGGCGAAGCCCCAAGCAGCGAGTAGTTGTCCCAGTGACCGAAGGGAACGTACTTAATGTTTTTGTTAGGTAACGTTACCAAAACTTCCACCATGATTTACCCTGATCATTCAAATCCTGTTCTTCTGGTAATAATTTATAAAAATCTTCTTTGCCACTTAGATTTTTCACTAAATCTAAACACACCGATAATTCAGTAGTTTTCCGCTTTGAACGGACATACTCATTGTCTTTCAGGATAGGAATGTCAATAGTTACTCTAGAATCGTCCTCTACAATAAATTGTAAAGTTTGACCGGCTCCATTTGTTAGTCCAATAAAGTTATTTGGCATATGCAAAACACAATCCATACTATGAATGAAATCATCTAGATCTACATCCCATGCTTCTTCACTTGGAATTGATTTACCTTCGCAATAATCGGTATAGAAAAATGTGTACGACATAGTTACCTAACGCTTCACATATGGGGCGCAGGCTTGCTGGCTATACTTGCGAAGAATGAGCCCAGCCAGCGAGTATGCGTCCCAATGAGCGGAGCGAATGAACATAATGTGTTTGTTATGTCTGCTCACTAAAAACAACCTCTTTGAAAACCTGCACTCCGCAATCAGCACCGTATTCCGCAATTATGTAACCTTTCGAGGTAACACTGTTTTTCATAGTAAAAAATACTGCCGGCATCTCCTCTTCTCTATAAATGCCGAGTTGCGATACAAATTCGGGATTGCTGTCATTTCCCAATTGTAAAAAGACACTAGATAAGCTGAGATCTTCAATTTTTTCAGGAAATAGAACCAACACATCACTTCGATCTTTAATTTTAGTTATTCTAAGATCGATAGAGGAAGCATAATTATCATTCCAAGAACTTTGCATTTCATCAGTGATTAAGCATGTTGTAGCAGATGCTTTAACGCTTAAAAAAAGCAAAAAATATATCAGCCTCATGGTTCCATTTTCCTGAAGACATAACGCTTGTGTATGCGGAAAATGTTGTGAAGTGTAGTATTGGGGTAAAGTGGCGTAGCCACCCCAAAACGAAACGTAGCAATATTTTTCCGTATGACACACTTGTTAACTTTGATTGGCAAATTCTCGAGCCTCACTTAACTCTCCTTCAGGGCCAGCCCAGCGCCAATGAATATCTTCAATTTTATCGTTTAGAATATTAAGATCATTTTTTAATCGCTCCTGATCTTTTACAACCCAAAACCAAGCACTAGTGTTGTACCGTGCAAAAATACTCACCGCAGTTTCTGTATGTTGTTCAGATCCTAATGAGCGCAAATAAGCCGTACCAGCCTTCGTTTGAATTTCCTCTGCCTTGATAAAAGCACTCGCCTCTACTGGCTTATCTTGAAACACATCAAGGTATTTCCAGTATTCTAGGTATGCCTTTATTAATATTGCAGGTAAGTCAGTACCCACGGGAGCGGTATCCGATGCTTGCTCTGCAAATAAAATCATTTCCTCGTTGTCGCCACCCCATTTTTCTGACAAAGCTATGACCATATGCATATGTGCTGCCCAGTTATAAGGGTCTCTTTCAACTGCCTCTTCAAAATAAGAGGCTCTAGCATCATGATCGTCTGAGTTCCAAGTGGAAACAATAATCATATAGGCCCAAGGAGTCGGGTCTGAAGGCATTGCCTCCGCACATTTCATTAACACCGTACGTGTTTTATCCAATCTCTCAAAGAATATTTCCCACTTCTTCTCACTGACTTGAGCTCCCCTACCATACCCTCTAGCATCCCAAGACCACTGAACCAACCTAGCACCATAACATAACAAAGCATCAGCTGAATTCGGTTCTTCATTTGACCAGCGCTCGAGTATCTCCAATGGAAATAAACGAGAAATACTGACTGAATAGAAGTACCTTTCTTCGAACGTTTTTGCCTCCGATAGTTGCTTCCTTAAAAGGTCGTAATCAGTGGTGTTTTTTAATATTTCATAAGCTTTTAGATTGCCATAGGAACACTGCCTTATTGAGCTTTCTTTTCTGGTTTTAGAAAAGTACCACCCGCCAATTATGATCACTAATATTACGATTAAAACAATATGCATAAATTCTGGCTTACTACATTGTGGATTGAGAAGTTAACGAGGCTGTAGAATTAATAGTTTTCTCAAAATTGGTCGGCTCCTATGTCGATGATACACTTCTATCAATGGTTAAACCTATCCAAAATTTACATAGCGTTAGATTTTTTGATTGAGTTTCACACAATTTTACAGCTTTTTTGCGAAATTGATAAATTCTACAGTCTCAACGCCCGCTTAAGCGGAAAAATATAGTTGGCTAAAATGTTGAACGGAGTGAAAACAGCCAACTGTATTTTTTCCGTTTGAAGCGCTTGTTATAGCTTTATGCACCAGTTGTTAGGTAATAAATTATAACTCCTGAAATGACAGCACCAATAATACCAAAAACCCAAGTTAAAATACCTGATTGAGCTTTATGATTAGTGATTTCATTGTTTTCCCCTGCTTGGATATTACCAACATTTGAGCCAGTAACATTTATATTATTAATTATTTTAGATTTTTCTTGTACCATATTTATTATATTCTCCTGTCTGTCTTTTGGGATAAGTGAGATGTAAGGTATAATTTCATTGTATGGCAAATAGTGTAAATATTGCTCTAACGCACCAATAATATTTTGTTGAAATATCGGAATTTGTTCTGTTTTTATTTGGTTGGCGACATTACCCGAATTGCCATCAGGAATTCTTTTGAGTGCAGCCTTACTTGCAAGTTGCTCAGTCACACATAAACTAGTTTCAGCGCATGCTAACAAACCTAAATTCATCAAAAGTTCACTTGCAGATATTTGTTGTGCAGTAAAATCAGGTAACGGTTCAAAGTAAAGCTTTTTACCAATTTTCACTGCACGTTGCCCCCATTCCATTTCAAAAGAAAGATGCTTCGCACCTTGAAAGCTATCATTAAAATGATTGGCTGTAGTTTCATTAGAAAAATAACCGCTAGGAATAAGCTGCCCTAAATCAGTTAGGACTTTCGCACGTAATTGTTTGAGTATCCATGCATCCATTTAATCACCAATACTAGAGAAAGCTATAACGCTAAGCTAAGCGGAAAATACAGTTTGGCTAAAATGCGCGAGGTACGAGCCGCAGCCAACTGTAATTTTTCCGTTTAAGCGCCTTGTTAGCATTTTTAGTACTCTTTACCTTCTAAGCAAGAGTTAGTTGATAAAGTAATTTCAAAGCGTTTGAACAAAGCAAGAAATGCCGTAATTTCCATATCTACGTTTACTTTACGAATTTCATATTCGCTAGAGTTTTGCCCTAGTGCTCTAAAACCTGTTTCATCGGTTATTAAAAATGTTACGCTCACTGGGTCTCGATGCTCTCCATGGTTTTCACCAGCAAACAAACTAATACCGACAAGAAATTCATATTCTTGTATATGATCATTATTCTTTAACCATTCAGTGGCATCAGAGTTATCTGCTCTATCGGCAGCACAAGATCCTTTCAAATCGTTATATTGAACAGATGCTTTAAATATTTCCATTTTACTCTCCATTGTTGATGAAAATGCTAACTTCTAAAATAAACGGCAACTGCACGTGCGCGACAATCGCGCAGCGGCGCACGTGTAGTTGTCCCTCGCGAGCGAAGCGAGGTTTGATTTTGTTGTTAGAATGCAAACCGCTGAACGGTCGCAACTTGTTGCCAACATCAAATTAAACACCCTTTTTGTCGCTGATTGCTGCCTAATCTAAAACAGCCTAGCCTTTTAAACCACTGTTTTTTGATGATGCCGCATTGTTTAAAAACTCAGCGAGCTCACCAGACTATAAAGCTCGGCATTACCTATAGAGCCTACTAATTATTTAAAAACAACACCGATATCACGGGTTTGAAAAAGAGGAAAACCGTGTAAATCGATAGTATTCTAACGCCCAAATATGGGGCCGTAGTGTAGGCGCGAAGCGCCGGAACGAAGGTCCCAACTGCGTAGCAGCGCCATGATTTGTTTGTTATAGTATTTTATCAATTTCTATTACTTCTTCTTAGGTGTAGGAGTTCATAACCTGGATCAGTTTCACGAAGTACATACTCTTTTATTAGATCACCAGTAGAATTCCAATCATTCTTTTTCACTACGATTCCATATTCATAACAGGCTTCGGACTTTTTCAAACCATTCTTGAACCATTCTATTTTCATTCCATGAAGCCCTCCATCTACATAGTACTCTTCAGTATATGGAGTGCCATCTGAGTACCAGGATTTAGAAGCTCCATGAAGAGATCCTTCTTTATAGGAAATCTCACTAATTAGTACATCATCATCTAGTTCGTAGCTAATGCCTGTAAATGGCTTACTCTCATATAGATAAACCATTTCATCAGTTACATCGATCTGATCTTCTGCAACTCTAATCATTGAACTAAACTCGATCTCCTAGAGGCTATAACTTTGAGCTAAACGGCGACTTTGTGCTGGCTATAATTGCGACGAAGGAGCCGAGCCAGCGGAAAGTTGTCCGAATTAAGCGCTCTTGTTAGCTGGTTTACTCAAATTTCTCACACATTGGACTGTTTGCCCATTGAGGAATGACGACTTTGTTAGGCATTAGAGAATCTATATCTGTCTCTTTGCCAGCAATAATCTCTTTAAAAGAATAGATACACTGATTTTTTTCAGTAATTAATCCAACAACCATTTCATAACGACCATTTTTTCTTGGGATAAACCTTTGTGATCCACCACCACATGACTCAATAACTGAGGTTAAACCTCCAGAACCAGAACCGACGGAACCTTTTGCGGAGCCAGATTGAAATGAAAATACTTCGTTTGGCTTTAGTTTTATTGTTATATCAGTTCCAGTATCCACTACTCCTGGACCTAACCAAGTTCGCCCAGTGCAACCATTGGGTTCAGCGAAGCTTATGGCTGTAACATACCATGTTCCCACATTTTTAATATTTAGGGTCGCTAATCCTTCACCTTCAGGATTAACATAATTGGCATATTTGACCACACATGAACACAGTGTAGATATGATTAAAAGCAATACAGCGAAACGTAATTTCATTTTATCCATTCCCATTTGAAGTATGCAGGCCAGCTAACGCCAACAGCAAGCGCGCGAGGTACGAGCGTCGCCTTGCCTGTTTTTGTTATGTGTTTTACTCACGTGTAACAGAATAAATTTAGCTTGTTACCATCTAGATCGCGAAAGTAACCACCGTAGAAACTTTTTCCTCTTGGTCCCGGATCTCCTTCATTAGTAGCTCCGAGTTCAAGTGCTTTTGCATGCAAAATATCAATAATTTCTGGACTTTCAGCCGATAATGCAACCATTACTCCATTGCCAACTGTAGCTTCGTTTTTATCATATGGTTTTGTAACCGTGAATAGTGTGCTGCGTTCTCCAAACTCCCAAGCCGCCAATTCATCCGTTTTATATGCTCTAGTTGCTCCGATACCACTCAGCAAACCATCGTAAAAAGCCGTAGCACGCTCTAAATCATTTGTTCCAATCGTTAAATAACCAATCATATCTATCCTTCTGTGAAATTTTTGACTAACACATAACGCTTAATATAACTGGAAAATACGGAGCGACAGCGAGTAGTTTTCCAGTTGATGTTTTTGTTATAGCGCATACCTACACGCTGAGAAAGGCTTGATGAATAATATCTAATTGTGGAGACCAACTCCCTTCTTCCTTTTGTCCGATCCAATATCTAGAGTTATCGCCATAGGGCTCATCAATTTGGAAGCAGATGCCCTTTAGTTCAAATTCACAAAAGACCTCTTCACGAAACCAAGAGAACAACTTCTTGGGCTGTCGAAGTATCACTACACCGGGCACGCCCGCAATGACCTTCGTTGCACCACGCCGACCGATTCTGAAATTATCAATCTCAAATGCGTGTAGCTTACCTTGCTCATTTTCAATTGGATACGTTTTCATCTCTTTGCGCTATAACAATTTATTGTATAGCGTCCTGTGGATAACTTTCCCGTACCAAGGTCGCGTATTTGTTTTTCAATTTTTCCAATATATTACGCAAACCTTTTACACGCAAGCGATTCAAGCCGCGCCGCATTTCAACGAGTGAGGATTACTTGGTGAATGCCGTAAACATGCTGTTAGGCGTCAGGGATAACTTTTACAGGAATTAATGCTACTTTGTCATCAAAATTTTTAGCTGAAATATCAGACTTTATGTATCGAAAGCGCTATTCGAAACGCACGATTCAAATCTATTTGTATTACATTAAAGCCTATATTCGCTTTCATCAGTACAAACACCCGAAAACGATGGGAGATAAGGAGGTAGAAGCGTTTTTAACGCATTTAGTATCTGTAAAAGATGTAGCAAGTAGTACGCAAGCCATTGCCCTAAATGCACTTGTATTCTTGTATAAACACATTCTCGATGCGCCGATTGATGCAGACCTGAGTTTTGTTCGCAGTAAAATTCCACCAAAGTTGCCTGTAGTCTTAACGCCGAGTGAAATTGTGGACTTTTTTAACGCAGCACCAGAACGAATGAAGTTACCCATGGCCTTGCTTTATGGCAGTGGTTTAAGGCTAATGGAGTGTACGCCGCATATGATCATAAGTGGCATTATTTATTTCCATCACATAACCTGTCCAAAGACCCCGAAAATGGCAAGACACGCAGGCATCATATCGATACCAGAACCCTACAAAGAGCAGTGAAAAATACGGCGTTTGAAGCCAAGATCAAAAAAGACGTAACCCCACACACTTTACGCCACTCGTTTGCTACCCATTTATTGCTAAACGGGGCAGACATTCGCACGGTACAAGACCAATTGGGGCATTCAGATTTGCGTACTACACAAATTTATACGCATATTTTACAGCGCGGGGGTAATGCAGTAATTAGTCCGCTCAAGAATATTTTTATCTGAAAAGCACTTACTCACTATCGACAAAATCGCTCATGTCGCTATAAAGCTTATCGGGCAAAGATGACGCTAACTCCTCGACAGGTTTGGTATCGTCAGTATTGGCTGTCGTGACTTTTGCAGCGACAATTTCACCTAAATGATTGACGATTAAGTGTAGTTTAAACCCATAAAACCAATCCATCGTCCCCTTTCCGCGCTGAGCGACACCACTGAACGTTTTGTGGCGAGGAATACGAATGTTATGACAAACCTTTAGTCTAGTAGAGTCAATAAACTCGATGCCTGTTCCTTATTTATTCCTAATTTTTCTTGGTCGAAAAATCGGAGCTTGGAACAGGCATTTAGTTCAATTCCTTAAACGGGATTCAAGTTACTTACTCAACCGAGCTCAAAACCCGCATTAGTGAAGTTTCATTCGTGGTCGAAGTCGTCTATTAATACGCCCAACCAACATCAACAGCAGCATTTTTATATAGCCATGTAAGGCGGCTTGGTGCAAGCGATATAAAGATACATAAAGGTTTCGAGCGACCCAACCTTCAACGAATACTTGCTTGTGTGCCATGCTCGATAAGAAACCAATAGACGTATAGTCCGCAAACGATACTAGTGAGCCTTTGTCTTTATATTTAAAGCTTTGCAAGGGTTTATCATTGATCAAATTGGCAATATTCACTGCGGCGGTATCTGCCATTTGATGTGCCGATTGCGCTCTGGGCGGCACAAACTGCCCATTGTCTTGTTTTAAACTCGCACAATCACCAATCGCAAAGATGTGGTCGTCTGTCACCGATTGTAAGCTTGGTTTAACGTCAAATTGATTTATTCGATTCGTTTGCAGGCCGCCAAGTGATGCAAAATTGTCAGATACTTTAACGCCTGCACACCACACATTTATATCAGATGAAATTTTGGCGCCATCTTTAATTGCAACACCATTGGCCAAGACTTCTTCCACTTGCGTATTGATATGCACATTAACGCCAAGCTTGGCAAGTACCTTCTCAGCGGAATCAGAAATACGTTCAGGTAAGGCCTGTAAAATGCGACCCGATGCCTCGATGAGATTCACTTCAATCGAATGACGACTTATTTTGGTAAAGCCATAGGTCTTTATTAAGTCCGTAAGTTTAAATAGTTCAGCCGACAATTCGACACCTGTCGCGCCTGCGCCGATAATGTTTATCCGCAAGGGTTTATTCTCTGATGATGCTTTAATCTTCAAAAACTCATTTAAGATCTTCTTATGAAAACTCTCAGCCTGACGGGTCGTGTCGATGGTTAGGCAATGCTCTTTTACGCCCGGTGTTGAAAAATCATTAGTGATTGAACCGATGCCCAAAACCAAAATATCGTAGGCAACCTCACGAGCAGGCACTAGTTCTTCGCCATTGTCGCTCTGGATAGGGTTCACTTTTATGGATTTACCTTCACGATCTAAGTCGCGAAGTTCACCAAGCTGAAATTCGAAGTGATGATTTGCTGCATGTGCGCGATAATCTACACCATCCATATCGACATCCAACGAACCAGTGGCAACCTCATGAAACAAAGGTTTCCATATGTGATAGGGGGATTTATCGATAAGCAACACATCAACTGATGCTGTATTCTTAAACTTATGCCCCAATGTTGTTGCTAATTCTAAGCCGCCTGCTCCGCCTCCGACAATAACTACTTGTTTACTCATGTTTAGACCTATTAGTAATTTAAATTCGGGATATCAAACATTGGCGATGTAGGCTCTACTGCACACGGTTATAAGCACGTCAATTTAATATCCGGAAGTCAAAAAACAAATGGTCACTACGACGATAGAGTTTACTATAAAACAGTGTATTCTTTGACGATTAACGGTGATTTTCCGATGGCGTAAACAATAAAAAGGGGAAGATGTAACATTACAATTACATCTATGGCAGTTTTACGATCATTGGCACAATCAAATCTGCCATACGGTATGAAGCGGCCTAAAACACTAAGCTAACTTTTGTCCCTTTGTTCATAGTAGATTCAAGTGCAACCTGTCCTCCATGCGCATGCATGATTTGTCTCACTAAGCTCATACCGATACCAGTACCTTCTCGCTTAGTCGTGTAAAACGGCGTAAATACTTGAGTGGCCACCTGAGTCGCCATACCACAACCGTTATCATCCACTTCAAGTAAAACGTTGCTCTTATGCAGTTTAGCGAGAATGCAGATCTTTCCCCCTTCATCACAAGCATCGATTGCATTATTGATGAGATTAATCAGTACCTGCTCGATAAGCTGTCGATCAGCATTGATTTTTAGATCTGATGGGTTCACGACTATTGTCAATTCGATTGACTTCTTTGCCAGCCTTAACTCATATAGTAGTTCGAAATCATCAAACAAGCGTTGCAATGATATCGCTTGTTTTTGAGGTAGAGGTACTTTACTCAATCGACGATAACCGTCCACAAAGTTCATAATGCCCTGGCTACGATTCGCTATCATCTCCGCGCCTTTTCGCACATCATTGAGCTCTTGCGCTAGTGCATCTTTCGAGCTTTCTAGTAAGGCCTCTTGAGACAAGATATCTTTACAACTATCTGCAAGCGACACTATTGGCGTAATCGAATTCATAATTTCATGGGTTAACACACCAATTAAATTTCGCCACGCCTCATATTCTGCTTGGTGAATTTCTCGACCAATATTCTCAATCGTGACCACTGTTTGTTCACTATCCAATAGAAGAATCTTGGTTGCAGAAAACTTAAGATTCAAAGCAATACCGTCTTGAGTAATTTTTACGGTGTTTTTTTTACTCGCGGTACTACTAAGAATATTATGTAAACCAGTGCCATCCACCACGATATCATTCACCCCACTCGGCGCTTTAATATCTAATAGTGCCGCCGCCGCATTATTAAAAATGTGAATACGGCCATCTGTATCAAATGTAATAATGGCAATAGGGGCTTGCCGAATAATTGTTGTCAATAAAGCGACTTCGGCTCGCTGACCGCTCATGTCTTGTTGAAATTTGTTTGCCAGCGTATTTAAAGCATCAGCGAGTTCGCGACCTAATGCGTTTTTGCTAAACCCTTGCGTAAAATCATTGTGTTTTGCTCCCAGAAAAAATACTTCCATCAAATGTAGTTGCCTTTCCCATAGATATACCAATGCAACGACTAAGAGCACTGCGATAGAGAGCAATACGACAAAAGTAAAAAAATACGCTGGCTTGTTGAATACATTAAAAATAGCAAATAGCACAACTGAAAACATACCCAAGAGCAGCAGTAAACTCGCTCTGTATCGCCAACGAAAATTCATATTGCGCCTTGTTCTCTTAAGTCCATGTCAACCTTCTTTAGATAATGTTTTACTTCCATGAAATTGTCTCGCCGTGCCTGATATTATTCATAAACCAAATTTTTTAATGCGTCGATACAAGGACGTTCTAGTAATGCCTAGCTCTTTAGCACTCTGGCTGATATTCCCTTCATGTTTTTCTAAAGCATATTTAACAGCTAAACCTTCAATGCGCTCTAGATTGCAATCATTAAAGGGGTTGGCCTGCCTATCGGTATACTCAATATTGTTCGTTTGAGGCAGGATAAAGTCTTGTGCGCTTAAAAAGCCGTGGTTACTTTGATGCTCAAAGCTGTCGTCACTCATAATCACCGCTCGCTCGACAGTATGAGCAAGTTCTCGAATGTTACCCGGCCAATCATAAGCTTCTAGCTTAGCAATTGCGCTAGCACTCACTCGCTTTTGATTTAATTGATACTTTTTACAATATCGTTGCGCAAAATACTCAACAAGCAGTGATATATCTTCTGCTCTTTCTCGCAAGGGCGGCACACTTAGCTCTATTGTATTGATACGGTAATATAAATCTGCGCGAAATTTACCGTCGTCCACCAATTTTTTTAACTTTGAATTCGTTGCACAGATCAACCGTACGTCAACCGGTATAATTTTGTCGGAACCAACGGGAGAGACACACTTTTGCTCTAGTACGCGAAGTAATTTCGCCTGAAGATGTATCGGCAAATTACCTATTTCATCTAAAAATAAGGTACCGCCAGATGCGGCCTGAAAACGACCCGCTCTATCTGAATGCGCATCGGTAAAAGCGCCTTTTACATGACCAAATAATTCACTTTCGAATAAAGATTCAGGAATTGCACCTAAATCTACGCTCAGCATAATACTATCTGCCCTGTGAGATTGGTGATATATTTGCTGTGCAATGACATCTTTTCCAACCCCATTTTCACCTAAAATCAATATGTTAGCTTCAGTTTTTGCAACTTTTTCTACTTGCTTAAGAATGTGCTGTAAGGCCGATGATTGGCCGATAACGTCAGGCACAGCTTTCTCTTTCTGAAGCGCTTGCTGAGAGATGGTTAAGGTACTTACCTGTTTACGAGAATCACTGAGTAAAAGTGCAGAGTTTAGCGTGGCTAGCAATTTTTCATTTTTCCAGGGTTTCAACACAAAATCCGTTGCACCTTGTTTTATTGCTTCAACAGATAGACCGACATCACCGTAAGCAGTCATTAGCACCACTACCATGTCTGGCACAATGGATAAGATTCGTTGTAACCAGTGCAAGCCTTCAGCACCGGTATTTAGACCCAAGGCAAAGTTCATATCTAATAAAACGAGGTCAATTGACGACGTCGATAATATTTTTTCAATATTATTAGGATCTTCAAGTGTATGAATTTGCGCAAAGTGGCGCTTTAAAAACATGTCTGCTGTAAACAGAATATCTTGGTCATCATCGACAATTAAAATGCTAGCGTTGTTTTTACCCATTGTTTCTCTTCTGCTAATTCACGTATATCGCACTATTTAATTAGGCCATCAAAAGGTAGTTATCAGATAATTGCTCAAAACCCGCTCGCTCAAACACGTGCTAGCGGCAACTTACAAAACTCTTATATGTTCACAATGTAAACCATTCCGTCATGAAAGTGTACGATATCGAACACTTGCTGTATTTAAAGCGTACACACCCATCTATTTAAAAAACATGTAAGTCGTTGTTTTTAATAAAATACATTTGATGGCACATTATTCGCTGATAACCATACATTCTTGTTACGCAGTAGATTCAATAAACACACCAAGTATGGATAAAAAAATAAAAAAACCGTCACGTTTTTCAAAACAGAATATTCTCATTCTGTTCATAGTGATTGCGTGTGTTTATGCTGCAACTAGGTTTCTACCTGAGCAGGCAAATGCTCAAAGGGTAAAACAGTCGAGCCTCATCACGTCCACCGCTCGAAAAGCAAACTTTGAAGACTATATACCTTTACGGGTTAGAATTGAGCCGCTTAAAACGGTCTTTTTAGATGCCATCGAAGGGGGGCGAGTTGAGGCACTTTATGTAGAAGAAGGCGAGTATGTAAAAAAGGGGCAGCCACTACTTAAATTGAGCAACACCACTTTACAACTAGATTTAATCTCGCGTGAAGCACAAGTCAGTGAACAGCTCAATAATTTAAGAAATACTAATCTTGCAATGGATCAGTATCGCTTAAACATAAAAAGAGAACTGGTTGAAATTGACTACCAAATTCAACTAGCGACGCTAAAACTTAAACGTAGACAAAAAGTAAAAGACTTTCTAGATGTTGAAGGCTTAGAAAACTTACAAGCAGAGATAGGCTATTTACAAAAAAGAAAAGCCTTAACTATCGAGAGCCAGAAGCAAGAAGAGGCGTCTAGAGAGGCACAAGTCGCCCAATTAAAAACAAGTATTGGTCAATTAGAGCAAAATTTGCTTATAGCACGAGCTAACTTAGAAAACTTATTGGTAAAAGCGCCGCGAACTGGACAACTAACCTCTTTTGAACTTGAACTGGGAGAAAGCAGATCACGAGGAGAACGTTTGGGCCAAATTGACGACATTGAGAATTATAAAGCAACCGGCTTTATCAGCGAATTCTATCTGAATCGACTCTCTCTAGGGCAGTTAGCGAAAACCGTCGTAAACGGTCAGAAGTATACGCTTCGCCTCCACAAAATTTATCCCAAAATTACCAATCGTGAATTTGAAGTCGACTTAGTTTTCGTAGATACACACCCCGACAATATTCGCAGAGGGCAGACACTCACACCCAAATTAGAGCTAAGTGCGCAGTACGAAACTTTGCTCATCGACAATGGTTCATTCATGCAACAAAGTGGCGGAAATTGGATATTTGTGCTTAACGAAGACGGCACAACGGCCAGCCGTCGCAATATTGAAATAGGTCGACAAACCCCTAGCCAAATCGAGATTATTAAAGGCTTATATCCGGGTGATGTTGTGATTGTATCTAACTACAAAAATTATCTTAGTGCTGAAAACTTAATGCTTAACAACGAATAGAGGCAAACAATGATCCGTTTACAAAATATCAATAAAATTTATCGAACGAGCGATATTGAAACTAAAGCGTTAAATGATATCAATATTCACATTGCTAAAGGTGAATTCATCTCAATAATGGGGCCTTCGGGATGTGGTAAATCAACCCTGCTCAACACTTTAGGTATGCTGGACTCCCCTAGTTCTGGCGAGTACTTTTTTGATGATATTCCCATTCATGGCTTGTCAGAAAGGCAATTGGCTCAACAACGCAAAGGTAAAGTTGGGTTTATTTTTCAAAGCTTTAATCTAATTGACGAATTGTCTGTTGCAGACAACGTAGAATTACCATTGCTTTATCAGAAAATTGGCGTCAAAGAACGTAAAATGCGAGTGACTGAAGTATTGGAACAACTCAACATTGGTCACCGTGCTAGCCACATGCCCCAACAACTTTCTGGAGGCCAACAGCAACGCGTCGCTATTGCTAGGGCATTGAGTACCTCTCCAGATGTGATCATGGCAGATGAGCCTACCGGTAACTTAGATTCCAAAAATGGCGATGAAGTAATGACGATGCTCAGCGAACTCAATAAAATTGGTACTACCATCATGATGGTCACTCACTCGCCCTATCATGCTGAATATGCCGATAGAATCATTCAATTATTCGATGGCCAAGTCGTCTCTCAAAACAAAGCAAAGGTGGACGTTAGCCATGCTTAAAAGTTACTTTCAAATTGCGATTCGTAACCTATTGGTGAACAAGTTATTTAGCGCAATTAACATTTTTGGGCTTGCTATAGGGCTTGCCATTTGCTTTTTGATTTTGCTATTTGTGCGCCATGAACAAACCTACGACAAATATTACGAAGATGCCGAAAATATCTATCGCGTGACACGCCACTATGATGACGAAGACTTGCATATTGCGCTAATTGCGCCGCCTTTCAAAGAAGCAATTGAAGCTGAATTTAATAGCCAAATTGAATCTATTTCACTCATGGGCTGGGGTTTCGATTTAAACCTGAGTGTAGGAGAAAATACCATTGAAGTGACCGACATGCTGATGGCAGACAGTGATATTTTTGATACCTTTAACCTAAAGATCATTGCTGGCGCTCGTGAAGGCATTTTAGATAGGGCCGGTACTATGGTGCTGACGGCTTCTTTAGCCAAAACCTTATTTGGTGATGAGGATCCTATCGGTAAATACGCTTTTTATAATGACCAACAGCCATACGAAGTCACCGCGGTAATAGAGGATCAACCTGAAAATACGCATTTTCAATTCGGTGTATTGATTGGCTATGAGACAATGCGGAATTGGGTACCAGACGAGTTTAACAATTGGGATGTCAATTATTCCTATCTGTATCTTCGTCTGAAAGACGGTACAGATCCTAACTTACTTCAATCAAAGTTTCCCGCGTTAATGGATTCCTTTGGTGAAAATGTAACCGATGACCAATCTATCCAATTGCAACGAATCACTGACATTCACTTGCATTCTAACTTGTCATATGAAATCGCGACAAATGGTAGCTATTTGATTGTGTACAGCTTTTCTCTCATCGCAATAGTCATTTTACTCATTGCCTGTATAAACTTCATGAACTTAAGCACAGCAAGAGCGACACAACGTGCCAAAGAAGTCGGCGTAAGAAAAGCGTTGGGTGCCTCTAAAACACAGCTCGCGATGCAATTCTTAATTGAGTCTATACTCATTACTGGCATCGCCATGTTATTCGCGTGTGCATTAGTAGAAGTATCACTCCCCTACTTCACACAATTTATTGAACGCGATATGTCTGGGATTACACTCTACAATACGCAAACGCTCATTGGTGTTTTCATTACAACGATATTGGTCGGCGCCTTTGCGGGCAGTTACCCGGCATTTTATCTCGCACATTTTCAGCCGCATAAAGTACTCAAAGGTCTTGCAGTACAAGGGAAAAGCACAACGAACGTAAGAAAACTGTTGGTGGTTTTCCAGTTTGCGATTTCAATCACATTGATTGTTGCGACTATTGTTGTAATAAAACAAATCGATTTTGCTAGAAATGTTGACCCCGGATATGACAGGGCGAACAATATTACTATTCCACTGTTTAGCAGCAAAGAATATCCTGATAGGCATGTGCTTTATAATACATTTCGTGAACAGCTTTTAAGGCACCCGGCGATTTCGTCTGTTGGGGCATCGCAGCAACTTTTGACATCGCCATTACAAGACATCTGGTCATATGTAAGAGAAGATGAAAATATAGTGGCGGAAAATATGATTAGTATTCCGACGCTCAACGTACCGTATCATTTTCATCCTCACTACAACATTGAATTGGTGACGGGTCGTTACTTTTCCGAAGAATTAGGGGATACATTTGTACAAATTCCTACGCATGAAAACCTGATTGGTAGCGGATTTGCCATAGTAAGTCGAAGCGCGGCCAGTGATTTAGGTTATACGCCAGAAGAAGCCATCAATAAGTACATTAAAATTCCGTTTTCCCCAGGGTATACTAATTACAAAATTGTGGGCGTTGTTG
The DNA here is from genome assembly GCF_030160655.1 of Agaribacter marinus. Taxonomy (GTDB): domain Bacteria; phylum Pseudomonadota; class Gammaproteobacteria; order Enterobacterales; family Alteromonadaceae; genus Glaciecola; species Glaciecola marina. The sequence continues at coordinate 88,041 of NZ_BSOT01000001.1, read as the reverse complement.
AAGACATACACTTTGGCTCTGTAAGAGAAGACAGTCAATCTCAAATTTATCATTTAGTTAAATACGAAGAGCGCCAACTAAGTATCCGTTATGCACCATATCAACGAAAAGCAGCACTAGAGCACATTGATAAGGTATTTAATGAAATCTTTCCAAACAGAGTAAACAATCGAAGTTCTTTAGATGACAACTTTGACGCGATGTATAGACAAGAAGAGAAACAGGCAAAGGTATTTGTATTCTTTAGTGGTCTAGCGATTGTCGTCGCGTCAATGGGTTTGTTTGGCCTCGCGTCATTTACGACTGAACGTCGACGCAAAGAGATTGGCATTCGAAAAGTTATGGGCGCATCGATCGCCGACATCGTATTGCTGCTAACAAAAGAGTTTTCGATATTGGTGATCATTGCGAACCTGTTTGCATGGCCAATCGCTTATATTGCGATGCAGAATTGGCTTTCTCAATTTACCCAACGCATCGATTTACATATTGGAATATTCATTTTAGCTGGTGTGTTGCCCCTGCTACTCGCGTGGGGGATTATTGCAATTCAGGCGACTTACAGCGCCATGTCGACGCCAGTGAATAATTTACGTTCTGAGTAACAACGCGCTAAGAAGTCGCCTGTGATAAAAATGTTATAAATTCTTTAATTGTCTCGCAATTAATTGATATATATAATTTTTACTTGTGACTTCTTTGTAAAACAGCCCAATTTACCTTGGGCTGTGATTTCCTTGTCATTAAATTCCACTACTATGAATCTGTTTAGAGGTATGAGTGCAGCTAAACGCCAAATTTAATATTAAATTTTGACTCTTTTTTACAAGGAAAAGGAAATGAACGTAATCACTTCGCGATTTAAATCACGATCGCTACTAGGCGGTTTATTTATGGCGGCATTACTGAGCGTTAGTGCTTTCGGTAACGCAACAATGCTAAGAATCACCGTAGAAAACAACGCTGAAGCAAATGGTTTAAGTTTTACCCCATTGTATACAGCATTTCATAGTGCATCATTTGACGCATTTGACGCCGGCGGAACAGCGTCTGCAGGTCTTGAAGCATTAGCCGAGCTTGGCCAAGCAATGCCGATTGCGGGTGAAAGACTCGCTGTAGATCCAGATTCAATGGGTGGTGTAATCTTCCCAGATGCAGGCATGCGTCCATTGTTTGGTGGTGAAAGTGGCTCACGCGTGTTTGATATTGCAGATCCTGCAAGCAACATGTTCTTTACTTTCTTATCAATGATTTTGCCTTCAAACGATACTTTTTTTGGACGTGACGATGCAATCCAATTGTTCGACGCGGCTGGCAACTACCTTGGCGATCGCGTGATTGCAGTAACCGGTGCAGATTTATGGGATGCAGGTACAGAAGCGTTAGACGTTTCAGCGTCGCCATTTATTCCTGGTAATACAGCAACAGATAGCCCTGCTGACAGTGATACAAGCATTCGTGCTGCTGAATCACTTGCAGCGTTTGCAGGTGTTACACTGGCAAATGGTAGAGTATTAGATGGCAGTCTAATTGATTTCCTAACTGATCCAGCGTCTTTTGATGTGGCTACTATCACGATTGAGCGTGTATCTGCTCCAAGCGCAATCGCATTTATTGCACTTGCCATGGCGGGTTTCTTAGTAAGACGTAAAGCGTAATCACTATTTGCGGCATACTTTTTATAGTAAGCCGCAAATAAGTATCTAGCCCGTTGGCGGCGCCGCAGACTTTGCTGTACTGTGAGCGCCGTTTTAAGCGTACTCTTTTTTCTGCAACAGCTTTGCATACCATTCGTTGATTTTATTCTGCTTAGATTGCGTATTTCGGCAAATCTTTAAAGATACCTATATTTCCTATATAGACATAGATTTAGTAGACTGAGAAATAGTCACTAAAAATAAAAAATATCAGAATAAAAAATGACAGAAAAATTCAAAGTACCTCATACACTCATATTGCTACTATCGATGATGTTAGTCGCTTACATTGCTACTTGGCTCGTACCCCAAGGTTTTTTCGAAACAGTAACGCTTGAAAATGGGCGACAAGCAGTTGTCCCAAACACATACGCGTTAGCCGAATCACAAATTAGACTAACGCCAATGGATTTCTTTGTTGCCATACCTCGCGCCTTAGCAGCCGCACAGGATGTGATTTTCTTTGTGTTTATTGTAGGTGGCGTATTATCCATTGCCCGCGCGACAGGCACCGTTGATGCGCTTATTGGTAACTTACTTGACCGTTTTGGCAAGCGCCCCTACATGCTAATTTTTATGGTTATTTTTTGTTTTGCATTGGCCTCTGGTGCCATTGGTACAGCAGGAGAATACATACCCTTTGTGCTAATTTTAGTGGGACTTTGCAAAGCAATGCGGTTAGATGCCATGACCGCGGTTGGTATTGTGGTCGTGGGCTATGGTATTGGTTATGGCGTGTCTGCATTTAATCCGTTTACCGTCATGATTGCACAACAAATTGCTGATGTACCATTATATTCAGGCATTGAACTTCGTTTGGCGCTATTTGTTCCCTTTGTACTTATTGGTTTTCATCATGTATGGCGCTACGCTAAGATGGTGCAAGACGACCCATCTCGCTCATACACGGCAGGCTTACCTTGCCCACTAAATCATTCTGGAAGCATTGACTACCCAGCATTAAATACACGACACAAACTCATTTTGTTTGGTTTAGTCGCCGCAATTGCTATAGCGATTTGGGGAATATCTCAACACGGCTGGTATCTATATGAGTTAGGCGCAGTGTTTATTGTTTGGGGCATTGCTACCGCTATATTAGGAAAATTATCACCTGACCTCGCCGCCAATAAATTTGTCGAAGGCGTACAAGATTTGGCGACTACCGCCATTCTCATCGGTATTGCTCGCGGCATTGCCTTAATTATGGAAGACGGACAAATTTTACATAGTTTAGTCCATGGGATGTCAATGCCACTATCTCATTTAGGCGCCGAAGCCGCGTCAGTCGGCATGTTTGTGATGCAGTCATTTTTAAACCTGTTTATTCCTTCGGGTAGCGGACAAGCATACGTCACCATGCCGCTAATGGCGCCAGTGGGGGATATTATTGGTGTAAACAGACAAATAGCCGTGTTGGCTTATCAATTTGGTGATGGGTTTTCAAACATGATCATTCCAACTAATGCTGTGTTAATGGGCATTATTGGCATGGCAGGCGTACCTTATCACTTATGGTTTAAGTTCTGTTTTCCACTCATTTTAAAATTGTCATTAGCAGCAGCTATCGTTTTAGTCGCTGCCGTTGTGTTTGACTATGGGGCCGATGTGCAGCCTCTAAAAGCAAGCGCCATTGAGTTATCAACTGATACGACGGACATTGCTTAATTGAATGTATAGAGATCTTTGTTTGCGATATATAGCGATATGATGGTAGTAGCTCAAATAGTTACTACCATCACCACTCTGGGTGACGGGAGGAAAGGGTTTTTCTGTTGCAGAAAAGATGCGTTATGCCGATGTGCTGAAATTTGTAGCAGGTGAATTGGAGGATGCGAGTTAAATCAATTAACATCCTCATTATACTTGTTTTGTGCGGGTGTCTTTTATTCGCTTGTACAACGTACTCAACGGCATTGATTTGGCTAGATATGCGCCGCAAGCATAAGCGACATAGGCTACACCCAACCATATCCATCCATTATTGATCAGTAACACTTTTGGCCAAAATTGAAACCATACAAATGCATCGATTAGGTTTCGAATAGAGTTAATAAAAAAGTTTACCAATAAATCTATACCAACAGAACTGAAAAACTGATCCCAGTTGAGAATAAATAATTTTGTCGCAAACGCAGACAGTTCTTTTAGTTCTATATAGCCATATGTAACAAAAGCCATTAAACCATAAAATCCGCCGCCAAACGACATCCATTTATTAAGTACCAAGTGTCCTTGATGGTCATTGTTACGTTCTTTTTTATGTTTTTTTGCCATTTCTTTCGATGCGTTTTCTAAGCTCTTTAGATCATGAAAGTCACCCAAACGCGAGGAGCGGAGAGCTCGGCCAATTAAGAGGTAGGAAATTACAAGCAAAGGCATCCCGCAATAGAAGATTGCCTTTAGGGTTTCGCTAATCATTTCATAGTTCAACATTGATTATTTATTCGCTATGGTTGGACGCAGGTAAAATGTATAGCAATGAGCATGGTATGGCAACTACGCGCTAAGGTGCCAGAAGTATGTCTTGTTCTTGGTTTTCTATTAAAAATAGCTTTCGGTTTGACAAAACAAAACAACTAAAACACATTCCATGTAATAGGTTTTTTGAGGGCTTTACTCACTTTAAAATAGTGTATATGCTCTGAAACTTATAAAATAATTTAACAAAAAAATTACAAAGGGAATCACTATGTCCATTGAAATCAGTCTTAAACTGAGCGAAAGTGATTTAACTCACTTTCGCGAATTAATGCATACCGCCATTGAAAAAGCGAGTAAATTACCACCGGCTCAGGTAGTTGCCAAAGCCCAAGAACTTTGTAAAGAAATGGAAGACGCCTCAATCCCCGATTTCGTTAAAGTACGCTTAAATTCGCTTTCCACCTTAATTCAAGCGTTGGAAGACGACGAGTGGCAAATCCCTGACGACGAAAAAGCTGAAATTTTAACCTCCTTAGCTTACTTTAGTGAACCACATGATTTGGTACCTGACAACATTCCTGGTTTGGGATACCTAGATGATGCCATTATGATTGAATTGGTGATTCAAGATATGTCGCTTGATCTCGAGGCTTATACGTCGTTTTGCAGCTTCCGTCGTGCTGAGGAAAATCGTCGTGGTGCCGACGCTAATGTAAACCGAGAAAGCTGGTTAGAGGCCGGACGTACTGAATATCGCTCGCGTTTGCGTCGCAACAAATCTAAGTCTAGTGGCCGTCGCTTGTTTTCCCGAGTAATGTAATACGGAAGAGCTAACCAAAATATATGGTGAAAAATTAGAAGTTGAAATTTGCCAGGGTTTGCAGAGTCCCTCAAATTGAGAAATTTCGAGGTAGTCTATTCAACTCCCTTTTCGGGAGTTGAGGTTTTGCCCCATACAACGAACCACGCTTAATTTTCTGCCGACAAACCCAAGATTTGTATGGCTTCGCTCGTTTGGTTTAGGGTAATATTGAGGTCGAGTGAATCTACGTATTCTTCCACTCGATAAACATTTTTTCTGTAATGCCTAGTCCAATTATCGAGCCTTCATGCAGCTGTGAAAGCGCAACAAATGTCATGCTGACAAATTTGTCCTCTAATGGAATATTGTTCTCTCGACAGTATTGCTCAAGGTATTTAGTAGCGGCGCTCTCGTCAAGCTTTTGGCGAATGATATTACCCATCACTATTTTTCTATCGGCACGATACTGTATGCGGTAAGTATCTATTTCACCAAGAGATTCAGTAATGACTTCATACTGCTGACATGAACGCAAATACGCCCACTCAAATAACTCAAGTGCGGGCTCAATTTGGTTTGTCTCATAGAAATATAACAAAGACATTAAGTAATCGTCTTGTGGCACATCAATAAAACTCAAAGGGCATAAGTTTTGCTGAATAAATGGGATATTACACGCCAACCGAGCAGTGCGTTTGTTTACGTCCTCAAACGCTTGTAAGTACGAAAGCTGTACAAATAAAAAGAAACTCTTTTCAAACGGATTTTCAACTTTACTCGCTTTACGTAGGATAAGTGATAAATATTCTTCTAGCTGATGAGGGTTACTTATAGGCGTATATGCTGACTTACTAATGCCTACTTGCACTTCTCTTATCTTTCCACATGCATGAGAGTTAGCTAATAAGTCTTGTGACAAGAGTGAATGTATACTTCTTATTGTAAGAGGGATAAGTACAATTTCTGACGCGCTTTCAATTAGAAACTCTATAGCTTCCTTATGATTCATAATCATTACGGTTTCTTTGTGAATCTTACCTTCAGCAGATAAACCTTGCTCTATCAGCTTTTGTGTATCGAGTTTTGAATAGGTATTACCTTCCAATCGACTTGAGTTATAAGACAGATCAATTAACAACCGTTGACTAATTTTTTTAGCGTATGTACCTGCAGCTAACTGCTCGTTAAACCGTTTACCTGCCGCATACAATCGCGTTCTCATTGCTTCAGGTACGTATTGAGTTTGATTTGGAATATACTCATCTATGACCGTAAATTGATAACTCGACTTTTCTCGTGCATAAGAAGGTGTATCTAAATAACTTAATAAGGACATAACTGAGTTTGAAAATATAGGATGTTTGTCCTTATTTTCAAATTTTGTCCTAACACCTTTTTTAAAAAGGTCCTCACTCAACACCTTAGAGACATTTTTCAGTACATTTTTGTCTTTATCAACATAGTACTTAGTATTATTTCTCTCACCATCCGAATGAATATAGCCGTCATCTATTAGAGACTTTATACGCCTTTGCAAGGTTTTTTTGTTGATAGAAAAGGTAAGTGACTTTTCAATATCACCAAGGCTCATAGACTCATCTATTGCCGCTAGGAGGGCTAAAATCGATGATTTTTCGTGCTCAATAAGTACTTTTTTACTCATAATATAAAGACAAAACTAGTAAAACTGTCTTTACTCTATGCTCAATAAGGACAAAAAACAAGTTGATAAGGACAAAATTGGCGAGGTAATTACTAACAATTTGCAACCTGCAAATTGTTAGTAAAACATAATGAACTCTCTTTGAACCCTAACGGCTTCTTACGAGTGTTACTGCGGTAACGCTGTAATCCCCATGTTATAAAGCGTAAATCCATAAATGTCAGCGTACTGTTCGATTGTTTTGCTAATAGGCGTGCCTGCGCCATGCCCTGCATCAGTCTCAATGCGAATCAAGGTAGGATTTACGCCCGTCTGCATGGCCTGAAGTGTCGCTGCAAATTTAAAGGAGTGTGCTGGCACAACGCGGTCATCATGGTCGGCAGTTGTAATCAGCGTTGCAGGATACTCAACCCCTGGTTTAACAGCATGTACCGGCGAATAATTTTTCAAGTAGTTAAACATCTCTTCGCTTTGTTCAGACGTACCGTAATCATAGGCCCAACCCGCACCCGCTGTGAAGGTATGATAACGCAGCATATCCAATACCCCAACCGCCGGTAATGCAACTTTTGCTAATGTCGGTCGTTGTGTCATTACGGCCCCCACCAACAAGCCCCCATTAGAGCCGCCCTGTAAGGCAAGATATTCACTGCTGGTGTACTTGTTTTCAATCAAGTATTCGGCAGCAGCAATAAAGTCATCAAACACGTTTTGCTTTTGCAGTTGTGTACCAGCTTTATGCCATGCTTTTCCGTACTCTCCACCACCACGAATATTTGGCACTGCATACACGCCCCCTAATTGAAGCCAAGCAGCCGTAACGGAACTAAAACGAGGCGTTAAGCTAATATTAAAACCACCGTAACCATATAGTATGGTCGGATTCTTACCGTCAAGCACTGTCGCTTTGTGGTAGGTAATGATTATAGGGACTTTTGTACCATCTTTTGAGGTATAAAATACCTGCTCAGATATGTAATCATCTCCATTAAACGCAATCGTCGGTTTGTTAAACAAGCGACTTTCACCAGAGGCAATATCTAGCTTATAAATTGTTGACGGTGTGACGTAATTAGCAAATGTGTAATACGTTGTAGATTCACGCGTTTTACCATTAAAAGAACCTGCCGCACCGATACCTGGTAAAACGATTTCTCGTAACTTTTCACCGGTAAGTGAGTACTGATAAACTTTTGACACTGCGTCAATCATGTATTCTGCGAAAACAAAGCCACCAGCGCTACTTGGACTTAATACGTTATCTGTTTCAGGAATTAAATCTTTCCATGCACTAACATCAGGGTTGCTTGCGTCAGCGACGATAATTTTAGAGTTAGGTGCATCTTGGTTTGTGAAGAGGTATAAATTATCTCCCTCTGATGTCAGTAAAGAGACGTCAGATGCAATATCTTCTTTTACGGTAACCCAAGGCGCATCAGCAACACTTAAATCTTTTAGGTACGCTCGATTACCCGATGTAGAGTTGGCGGCTGAAATAAACAAGTAGCGATTGTCTTCACTCACTTGTGCCCACACATAGCGGTGTTTTTCGGCATCACTATGACCAAATATGTGTTGGTCATCAGCTTGCGCAGTGCCTATTTTATGGTAATACACTTTGTGCTGATCGGTCTTTTCACTTAACTCAGAACCTTCAGGCTTATCGTAACTAGAATAATAAAACCCTTCATTTTTATACCAAGATAGACCACTAAATTTAATATTCGTTAAGGTAGCATCAATAAACTCAAAGCTTTTGGTATCCATCACATAAACTTCTCGCCAATCACTGCCGCCGGTCGAGGTCATATAAGCTACAATACTGCCATCTTCAGAAAAAGACATATTGGCGAGTGAAACTGTGCCATCGTCACTAAATTTATTTGGATCAATAAAAATTTGCGGCTCACTATCATCTTTTTGGCGATACACAACACTCTGATTTTGTAAACCATCATTTTTATAAAAGTAAGTATACTCACCTTCTTTAAAGGGTGCTGACACGCGCTCGTAATTGATGACATTTTCAAGCTTTTTAGCGATTTTATCTCTGTAAGGAATATTCTCTAAAAACCCCTGTGTAATGGAATTTTGTTCCATGACCCATGTGCCTGTTTCTGCGCTGCGATCATCTTCCAACCAACGGTAAGGATCCGCGACCTCCGTGCCAAAATAGGTATCTACCACCTCGCCTTTTGCTGTTATCGGGTAATTTATTGTTGGTTTTTTCATACTCTCTTCTGTTGTTACGTCTTGCTCATCATTTTTGGGCTGACAAGCAGCCAATGCCGTTAGCATGATAAGTGGAATAGTTAAGGATGGTATTGACATACCCTTGTTGATTTTCATGATTCTCCCTGCCGTTATTTCTTATTTTTAGTAATGTTTCATTCGACCCAACAAGACTGTATTAAATATCAATGTTTTAATCCATCCCTATCGCCAATAAATCGACTTAATCAAACATTTTTGATTTATATCGGCTTCATGCTAAAAAGTTCTGAGGTGGTTTAAAAGTGTTTTGATTTCAAGCATTCAATGGTCTATTTTGTGCGGCATATTTTTTGCGTCAAACTACGTAAACAAAGCGCAAACGCCTACAAGGAAATTACATGTCAACATTGGGTACTCCATTTTCAGCAAGCCCCACTAAAGTCGTTTTATTGGGTTCTGGCGAACTAGGTAAAGAAGTCGCAATTGAATTGAAACGCTTGGGCTGCGAAGTCGTTGCGTTAGATAGGTATGAAAATGCACCCGCAATGCAAATTGCAGACAGAAGCTATACCTTATCTATGTTGGACGCCGAGGCCTTACAAAAAATTATTGAAGCCGAAAAGCCAGATTTCATCGTACCTGAAATTGAAGCGATCGCGACAGCAAAACTACTTGAATTGGAAGCACAAGGGTTTAACGTGGTACCTAGTGCAAAAGCTGCACACTTAACAATGAATCGCGAAGGTATTCGACGCTTAGTGGCTGAAGAGCTTAAGTTACCCACTTCAAACTATGTCTTTGCAGAGACCTATGAAGACTTTACTGCTGGTATTAATACCATTGGCTTTCCCTGTATTGTTAAACCCATCATGAGTTCGTCTGGTAAGGGCCAATCAATGGTTAAATCTATCGAAGATATAGACCATGCGTGGCAATATGCGCAAGAAGGAGGGCGAGCTGGGGCGGGAAAAGTAATTATTGAGTCTTTTGTCCCTTTTGACTACGAAATCACCTTGCTCACAATTAAACATATCAACGGCACAAGTTTTTGCGAACCCATTGGGCACAGGCAAGAAGACGGTGATTACCGCGAATCTTGGCAGCCTCAGGCGATGAGTAAACTGGCATTAGAACGCGCGAAAGAAGTAGCGAGTAAGGTCACAGAGGCGCTAGGCGGTAATGGTTTATTTGGTGTCGAATTATTCATACAAGGCGACAATGTGTATTTTAGTGAAGTATCTCCAAGGCCGCATGATACGGGCATGGTGACACTAATTTCACAAGACTTATCTGAGTTCGCTCTGCACGCTCGCGCATTTTTAGGACTCCCGATTCCCAATATACATTTTCATGGCGCATCCGCGTCAGTCGCTTTGCTCGTCGAAGGCAATGCGACACAAGTGAATTTTGCAAACTTAGGTGAAGCACTCGCGGCGTCCTATACAGACTTACGATTGTTTGGAAAACCCGAAGTATCTGGCCGTCGTAGAATGGGTGTTTGTTTGGCACGTGCTGAAGACACAAGGCTAGCAGTAAATGCAGCGCAGAAGGTTTGCGACACTGTCAAAGTGACCGTTCACGAATAGATGTTTGTTTCACACCATAAATAAAAACCCACACATACAAATTTAAACCTTATGTGTGGGTTATCGCATTAAATGCTGAGGCCTACGCTATATCAAAAACCGGCATTCAGACGCCATTTGCCAAAATGGTGCTTCTCTTAATCGAATAATACGCCATTCACCTGATTTTCTAGGTATTCCTGCTGACCAGACGAAATGCTAGGTGAAAAACCTTTTGAGGTTGCATGATTGGCAAGGCTTTCTAAGGTAAACTGCCCATCACTTATTTGCTTCCCTAAATCTGTATTCCACCCACTGTAACGCTGTTTAATCTTCTCGGCTAAAAAATCATTTTCAATAAGCTTAGCCGCTTTTTTCAAGGCTAGCGCTAACGAATCCATACCGCCGATATGGGCCAATAAAAGGTCATCCGGCGAAGTACTTTGTCGACGTAATTTGGTGTCAAAATTAAAGCCACCTGTCGTAAAGCCGCCCGATTTTAGGATTTCATACATCACCAATGTCAACTCACTCACATCCATTGGAAATTGGTCAGTATCCCAACCATTTTGCGCATCACCCCGGTTGGCATCTACACTACCAAAAATACCGAGTGAAATAGCCGTCGCGATTTCATGATGAAAAGAGTGACCTGCTAAGGTCGCATGATTGGCTTCAATATTTACTTTAAACTCATTCTCAAGGCCAAATTGCTTTAAAAAGCCATAAACAGTCGCTGAATCATAATCGTACTGATGCTTTGTTGGTTCTTGAGGTTTAGGTTCGATTAGTAAGGTACCGGTAAACCCAATTTTGTATTTATGCTCAACCACCATTTGCATAAAGCGCCCAAACTGCTCGCGCTCTTGGCGAAGATCAGTATTGAGTAAAGATTCGTACCCTTCTCTTCCCCCCCAAAGGACATAGTTTTCACCACCTAAACGTTTAGTTGCATTCATCGCATGTACTACCTGCGTGGCACCAAAACTAAAGACTTCAGGATCAGGGCTGGTAGCGGCACCAGCAGCATAACGTGGATGACTAAATAAATTAGCAGTACCCCACAATAACTTTACGCCCGAAGATGCTTGTTTAGCTTCCAATACATCAACCATTTCAGAGAAGTTATTGATGTACTCATCAATTGAATTACCCTGTGGTGCTACGTCAGTATCGTGAAAACAGTAGTAAGGAATACTACTTTTCTCAAAAAATTCGAATGCAACATCGGCTTTAGCTTTAGCCGCCTGCATATCATTTTCGCCCGCCAACCATGGGCGATTAAACGTCGGTTGGCCAAAAATATCGGCACCGTCCCAACAAAAATTATGCCAATAGCAAGCTGCAAATCGAAGATGTTCTGCCATAGACTTACCCAGAATTTTTTGTTCGGGATCATAATGTCGAAACGCTAATGGATTGTTTGTAGACGTTCCTTCGTATTTCACCTTATCTACGTTTGGAAAATATGCGGTCACTGGTGTGCTCCTTTCAGTGTGAAACTCGTGTGTTTCAGTTTATGAGTAGTGTTGATAATTTATGCCTTAAAAAACGGAAGTAATGCGGTTTTCACTGCGGTAAATCGGGCATATCGTAAGTTCAACAACGCTTGATGCTCGTTATTGGGTTGATGTGTTGAAAGTAATTCTGCGGATGTACATACCGTGTCGATGGCTAACGATTCACTTGCCGCTAACTGGGCTAAACGAGCCGCACCTAAACCCGCGGCAACTTCTGCTCCTGCGCGATATAAAATATTGCAATCCAAAATTGAGGCCAATAAATCGCGCCAAAACGGACTTCTTGCGCCGCCTCCCAATACATCCAGCTCTTTGACCTCGGCACCCGCTTTTTGCATGGCAGCCAAACCGTCTTTGAATGCAAAGCCTACGCCTTCTAAAATGGCGTACAACATATCTATTTGACTGGTATTCGCCGTAAGGCCAAAGAAGTTTCCTACCGCAAATGCATTATTAAGTGGCGTACGCTCGCCGGTTAAATAGGGCAAAAACAACGGCGCCCGACTAACGTCCACGTTCAACAGGCCTTCTTCATCGAAAATTTGACTGACTGGACTATTCACAACCGCATCTGCAAACCATTGCACACAACTTGCTGCACTTAGATGCACAGACATTAGATGCCATTTATCCGGCACTGCATGGCAAAAGCTATGCAGTGCTTCATCACTGTTTTGTTGAAACTCCCGGCTCACAGAAAATATGACGCCCGACGTACCAAGCGATAGCATTGATTGCCCCGCATTTACAAGACCCATACCAATGGCAGCAGACGCGTTATCACCCGCACCACCAGCTAAAGGTACGGCATCCATATCCCACCGTGCTGCTAGCGCGCCTTTTAGATAACCGCCAATATCACTGCCTTCAACAAGGGTTGGCATATGACACAAATCTAAACCCGACGCATTCAACAAGCCTTCATGCCAGCATCGCTTTTTAGTATCTAGCCACATAGTACCTGCAGCATCAGACATTTCAGAATAAAATTCGCCCGTCAATTTGTAGCGCAAATAATCTTTAGGCAACAAGACTTTATCTATTGCCTCAAAGATCTCAGGTTCATGTTCTTGCACCCACAATAGCTTGGGAGCAGTAAACCCTGGCATCATCAAATTACCTGTAATTTCGCGGCAACCATCCACCTTACTCTCAAGTGTTTTGCAAGCTTCCCAGCTTCTACCATCATTCCACAAAATGGCGGGACGCAATACCTCTCCCTCACTATCGATAAGCACTGCACCATGCATTTGACCACCAATACCAATGCCTTTTACGTTTTTTAATAATTTCTGACTAAGAAAATCATCAAACGCAAGCTGACAAGCAATCCACCAATCGTCTGGCGACTGCTCAGACCACAGTGGTTTTGGCTGTTTTACAGGATAAGAGTAGTCTTTAGAGGAAATAATTTCTCCAGCCTCATTCATCAATACGGCCTTTAAACCCGAGGTTCCTAAGTCTAATCCTATGTACATTGTAGTTGCTCTGAAAACGATTCTTTTTGTATCTTTGAATAATTGCTTGTAAACAACAATTATGAAATCTTGTAACATAATTTTAAAATTTGGTGATGACATTTTTACTTTTTTTTGTTATCCTCCATAAATGATAGTAAATTTTGTAAAGGTGACTTGTGTTCAAAGATAGGCATTCAATCACACTCTTGTTCAATGCAAACAAAGTGTACGACCGTCAAATTATCGAAGGTGTTGGTCATTATTTACAGTCTACTCAAGTTAATTGGGACTTATATTTAGAAGAAGACTTTTTAACGCGACTTCCCTCAATAGCGCAGTGGCGAGGCAATGGCATTATTGCAGACTTCGACGATCCTAAGATTCAATCTGCGCTATCAAGTATCGATGTACCTGTCATTGGCGTGGGGGGCTCTTATGCAAATGAGCAAGACTACCCTGACGTCTGCTATGTCGCGACAAATAATGCCGCCCTAGTCAATCAAGCCTATGAGCATTTAAAAGGCAAAGGTATCGAAAACTTTGCTTTTTATGGCTTACCCGACGATCCCAAATTCAGATGGGCAAAAGAGCGGGAAAAAGCGTTCGTTGAGTTATGCAAGCGTGATGGCTACCCCTATTCAATCTATCAGGGGCATTTAACCCGCGCTGACACATGGCAGTACACTATGAATCGCTTAACAGATTGGCTCTCTAGTTTATCAAACCCCGTCGGGATTATTTCGGTTTCAGATTCGCGCGCAAGGCACATTTTTCAAGCTTGCGAGCAACTCAATAAACTTGTGCCTCACCAAGTAGCTATAGTGGGTATTGACGATGATGAAGTCACACGACACTTGTGTAGAACAGGCTTAAGTTCGGTAAAACAAGGGAGTTTTAATATGGGGGTTGAAGCCGCTAAGCTGCTTCACCGCCGCTTAGAAAATCCACAACTCGCACCAAAGCGTATATTGGTATCGCCAATGGGTATTGAAGAACGCGAATCCTCAAATTTTCAGAGCTTAAAAGATCCAAGCGTCATGCTAGCAATGCATTTTATTAAACAAAATGTATTCCGTGGTATTAAGGTTGAGCAAGTTGTCGACTTTGTAGGTATCTCTAGATCGAATTTAGAGAATCGATTCAAATCCTCTGTTGGGCATAGTATCCATCACGAACTACACACCTTAAAGTTAGAGAAGGCTGTTAATCTACTCAAAAACACCGACATTGGCGCCAATGTAATTGCCGAAACAGCCGGGTATCCGTCGGTGCAATATATGTATGCTGTATTTAAAAAACACTTTGGCAAAACGCCGGTTGAGTATAGAGCACAGTCTTTGTTGGCGGATGCTTAGCTATACTAAGTTAGGTAATACGACTCGAACGGTCACGCCACCACCCTCTCGATTTTGCAGTGCTATGTGCCCATGATGAGCGTCGGTAATTTCGCGGCATAATGCTAAGCCGAGTCCACTGCCTGAAGACTTTGTTGAGTAAAAGGGGATCAGTGCACTACTTAACACACCATCAGCCATTCCCTGCCCGCGGTCAGACACTTCGATGATGCTTTGACGATTAATTTGCTTGAAAAGAATACTGATTTTTTCTCTGTCACTGCCTGATTCATGCGCATTCTTAAGTAAATTGATAAGCAATTGCTCTATTTGTACTGGATCGACATGTACGGTCGCACTAACGGACGTATCAAAAGTAAACTGCCAATGTGCGGACAGCTGCGTCAGCATGGGCTGCCAGTCAATGGCTTGTATTTTCGGTTCTGGCAATTTAGCAAATTTACCATACCCTTGAACAAATTCACTTAAGTGCTTAATGCGTTCGTCAATTGTCGAAAACACTCGTGATAAACGTTCATCTTCCGAGCCTTTAGTCAGTATCTTGCCGCTATGGATCATCGATGAAATTGGACCTAGTGAATTATTCAATTCATGGCTGATCACACGGATCACTTTCTTCCAAACCGCCACTTCTTGACGACTCAGTTCGCGCGTCATTTGTTTTAGGATAAACAAAATATGCGGGTGATTGTTCAATGAAAAACTGCCTTTAGAAATGTGCCATGTTTGTTGTTCTTGTTCATTAGGTGTGAGTGTAAATAGGCCTTCTTTCATACTATCAATCACATCATCGAATCCATTAGGCGCGTTTTTCGCTAGGTCGTAAATCGATGCCCCTTCTATTCCGGCGCTACTTCCAAAAAAATCGCGAGCCGCAATATTGCTGAAAACAAGAATGCCTTCGTTATCTGTTAAGAATAATACGTCTGGCGAACTTTGGGTCACTTTATCAAGGAGTAGTTCGCGTTGATAAAGCCAATGTTTTTCTTTTCGTAACTGTTCAACCGTTTCATTGTATAAGCTACATAACCTGCCAAACTCGTCTTCCTTTTGGTAAGACAAGCTGGTAGAAAACTCACCATCTTTTATGTTTAACATGCCCAGCTCTAAAGCTTCAATACCGGAGCGGAAATCGGAAAGGAAAAAACGCGCAAGGATAAAACTGCCAATAAGAATACTTAAGGTGACTAAAATAGTCATATTGAGTGTTAGCGAAGAAAACCAGAATAATGTTGCGCAAGCACATAAGGCAATTAACAGCACGACCAAATAGAGGCGAGACAGCATACTCAATCGCATCAGTATTCGATATCCAACTTATTTAAGCGGCGGTAAAGCGCTTGTCTACTCATACCAAATTGCCGAGCGACTCTAGCAATCACACCGCTGTGTTCTCTCATCGCCAATTCTAAGCTCTCCTTGTCAGGCTCGGCAGCGACGCTATTCGTTGGTATATTGGCTGCTGAGGAGCTTAATCTGACACTCGCATCGACAAATACAAAATCACTCGCCTCGATTGCGCCTTCTGGCTTGAACACAGCAACGCGTTTACACGCATTTTCTAATTCACGCACGTTGCCCGGCCATTTATGTTCACACAGCAGTCTTTCCGCATCCAAACTGATATTTCGATGAGGTAAAAAATAGTGTACCAATGGCATGATGTCGTCACGTCGAGCGGCTAATGCAGGAATAGCTAACTCAATAACGTTCAAGCGATAAAATAGGTCCTCTCGAAAGCGAGCATTCGCGATGTCTGCAACCAAATTGGCATTGGTCGCACTAATAATTCGCACCTGCGTCTTTTGAGTATTAACAGAGCCCAGTCGTTCAAATTCACCCGTTTGCAATACGCGTAATAGTTTGGTTTGCCCTTCATATGACAAATTGCCAATTTCGTCTAAAAACAATGTGCCGCCGTTGGCAGCTTCAAAGCGCCCTATCCTCGTTTTATTTGCGCCTGTATAAGCGCCTGCTTCCGCCCCAAACAGCTCCGCCTCAATAAGGTCAGCAGGTAAGGCGCCGCAATTAACTTTTACAAAGGGTTTATGCGCGAGTGGCGATTTGGCATGGATAAGCTCGGCAATTTTTTCTTTACCTGCACCATTTGGCCCAGTAATTAGCACCGACACATCAGACTTTGCAACTTGAATAGACATGTCCACCATGCGTTGCATTGCGGCACTGGCGTATATTAGCCCGACATCCGCCGCTGCAGTTTTACTCTGCATAGTGTCATTCTGATGTCGGGTAAGTTGTGCACTCTGCGCTTTCGTTTTACCTAGTTCTACCAAATTCGCTACGGTATTTACCAATTTTTGGTCGTCCCAAGGTTTAGCTATGTAATCCGCGGCACCGGCTCTAACTAGTTCAACAGCTTGCTCTAGGTCGGTCCATGCGGTAATCAGAATAATAGGGAGGTGTATATTTAATTCACGCAGTTTGTAAAACAGGCTGCTTCCTTCTTCACCAGACGTTGTGTCTTTCGTAAAATTCATATCTTGAATGACTAAAGACACACGCAACTGATTTACTAACGAGATTGCCTGTTCAGGCGATGTCGTTGTAATCACATCATACCCGTGTATTTCCAGTATCAGCGACAGTGCCTGCAGCACTGCCGGTGTATCATCGACTATAAGTATTTTGTCCATTTACTACTCAAACGTTTTACGCTTTGTTGATTTTTGTTCGCGCTAATGGCTGCGCGTCAATCTTCTTACTTCACGCGCCGTTATATTGTTCTTGTGGCGATACTCGGTGATATATTCGACGCACGATTTGCGGGCAACAAGACTGACAACAAACTCACCACTAAGACAGAAAGCGCCGTCACTACGATATAGAGATTATTTAGGGCTGGCAATGAATACTCTCTCAACAGCATCCCTCCGAGGTAATAAGCACCAATACATCCGAAAAACAAACCAACCAAGCAAATAAGCCCATTCTCAACAAGAAAGTACTGCACAATAGCCGATTTACGAGCACCTAAAGCGCGTCGAGTGCCAATTTGGCGCGTGCGTTTATTGATATTAAATACTGTCATGCCAAAAATACCAAGGGCAGTAATCATAACAAGTACCACAATCAAGACGACCAGCATGCGTAACATCAACAAATCCGCAGCGTTGTATCCGGCCTTGGCTTCGTCCATTCCTCGCATGTTTATCACTACGCGCTTATCATATTGCGCAAGTATTTTATCTTCAATGGATTTTCTCACTGACGCTCTGTCTTCTGCCGTCGCTCTGACAGCAACATTTTGATACATGCGTGCTTCGACCCGCGGAAATATAATGACATTATTTGGTCTTGAATCTTTTAGCCAAGGCCCTTTCATTGTGTCAACAATCCCAATAATTTCAACACCGGTATTGCCAGAATAAAACGTTTTCCCGATGGCATTTTCGTCCGGAAATATCTCTTCAGCAAATGCACGACTCACTATTGCGACTTTAGCTAACATTGATGGATCATTTGTGACGACGATGTCTTCTGGCCGGAAGTCGCGCCCCTCAGCTATCTTCACGCCTAATGTATTTAATACGTGATCGTCCCCTGTCGTATATGCAGCCCGAACATTACGATTGTCTCCATTCTGATGCTGATCATGGGGCAAGGTATCAAAGCCACTTGCAGAACCACTGCCAGAAAGTGGCAACGCGGCGATTACCGCAGCATCGATGACACCGGGAATTTCCCTTAAGGTCGTTTCGGTTTCTTCGAATAACTGCGATAAATCGATATCTTCGCCAAAAGTAGTTATGGCGAAATACAAGATTTCGTCTTCCGGGTAGCCAGTTTCTTGCTGAAGATAAGTAGAACGGTCGTAAATAATAAACGCAGCATTACTTACAATCGCCGTAGTTATCATGATTTGGATCATCAATAAGATAGCACCGACTTTTGACCGTTTAAGCGCATTTACAATTGGTTTTATTTCTGACATTGCCTTATACATTTGTCTGTTCTCCTATTGAGTCTTTAAGCAAATAGCCGGATTAGTTCGACACACAAGCCACGCAGGATAAATGCCGGCGATGACACAAGCACCAATGGCAATGGCAGGCGCTGCTAATAACATACTTATATCCATTGTTGCGATTGCACTGTAATAACTGTAAGTAGCTCTTACTCCCCATAGACCAAGTTGCGCAATGCCAATCCCAATAATGCCGCCAATAAAGCCCAACAGGCCGACTTCAACTAAGTGTTGCAAAAATACTTGGCGTTTATTTGCCCCAAGAGCTCTGCGCACACCAACTTCAGGTACACGACGCAGAAACTTACCCAACAACAAACCTAATATATTCGCTAGACATACCGTCAAAAACATAAAACTAGCACTGACAAGAATGCGGTTGTCTTCAGTAACAACCCTATTGTATGTCATCCATTGTGTTAAGTTTCTCAGGGCAAAATGCACTTCTTCACGCTCAAACCTACCCAGAGATTCCTGCTCAATGAGGTAATTTGTGAGGAATTCTCGATATTCTTTTTCTTCTTCCGTGGTATCCAGTTGTACCCAAAACTGCAACCACGCCTGCTCTGAATTCAGCATATCCTGATAACTATTAATTTCTTCAAATTTCCAGCCATTGGTATTGCCCCATGTTTGAGCTTTCAAGGGTGGAATCAACGTAATAGGGATCATGGCATTTTCGGCGCGATTAAAAGCACCGTTCGTTAAGTCATAAAACTTCACATGATAATCAAAGTCTTCGTAAACGCCGACGATTTGGAATACGTTATCATCGAAATATACGTTTTCGCCGACTGAATCACTCTGACCAAACAACGTTTCACTCATTGAGCGGCTAATCACCGTCACCATTGCCGCACTTTCTTCTTGACCTTGACTCCAAGGCGCACCGTGAATAAATGAGAATTCGAACATGCTGAAGAATGAACGACTGGTCATTCTGACACTTTCTATAAAGGGTTTAACATCAGGAGAATTCAAGTTAACTGAAAAGCCCGTGCGCATCGATGGCGCTTTCAACCTTGGAATGTCTGCGCGGTATAAATTCATTGCATCTTTGTAGGTCATCTGATGAGGTAAGTTGTCCTCAGTCCACCAGTCGTCACCGTCATCTCTTGCATTCAGTTGCGGATGAAAGAGCTGACTGCTCTTATGAGGCATTGGGTCCATAGCCATCATATGATAGACCGACAAACTCGTCATCGTAATACCAATGCCAGCGGCAATAGCCAAGACCATCAACACTGTTACCATTGGCGTGCGCTTAAAGCTCCGCCAGCTCAAATCAATGTAGTGCCAAAACATGCTAAACCTCCACGCTCATTGGATTTACGGCAGCAACGGTATTTGATTTTCTTGGAACCGAAGCACCGCCATGCTGATACAACGTAAAGTCGGCTATTTGACCATCAACCACCTGAATATTTCGCGGAGCGCGACGAGCTAACTCAGGATCATGTGTCACCATGACAATAGTAGAACCATTGCGGTTAATTTCTTCTAACAGCTCCATCACTTGTCTCGCCATTAAGCTATCTAAGTTTCCTGTGGGTTCGTCTGCCAACAAAAAGCGCGGTTCACCAGCCAAGGCACGAGCAATCGCCACACGTTGCTGCTGACCGCCAGATAATTGCTGCGGTAGATGTTTTGCGCGACTGGCTAAACCGACTTGTTCGAGGCACTCCATTATACGACGCTTACGTTCGGCAGACTTAATGCCGCGATATCGTAAAGGCACTTCAACATTTTCAAAAAGGTTCAAATCTGGAATTAAATTAAACCCTTGAAAAATAAAACCAATTTTTTGATTCCTAAGGTCTGCTCGTTGATTATCATTCAATTGGCCGACATTTACGCCGTCCAATATAAAGTCACCGCTGGTGAATGACTCCAACATGCCTGCAATATTTAAAAAGGTGGTTTTGCCCGAACCAGAAGGACCAGTGACGGCAATGAATTCACCTTCACTTACTTCTAGGGTAAAGTCTCGCAAGGCATGCGTTTGTACTTTTTCAGTTTGATATACTTTGCTGATATTCTTCATTGATAACATGTCGTTAATTCCTATATTTATTCGCTAATATCTAATTTTATTAATCATAAAAATTCGTTGGTGAATGCTTAATTTCGTAAAAGCACTGTGTCGGCGTTTTCAAATTGGTCATAGTTAGAAATAATGATTTGGTCATTGGCTTGTAAGCCATTAAGCACTTCAACTTCACGCATACTAGAAGCGCCAAGTTCTATATTTACGCGGGTCGCAATTTCGTTTTCGATTTTGTAAGCGATAAAGCCACCCGCTTGAATAAAGCTGCCACGGCGCACCTTCAGTACATTCGACTTGTTTTCAAGTAATACTCGAGCAGTAACTTGTTGGTTTTGGCGAATATTTGAAATGTTGTCTTGCTCAAAACGGACACGTGTAGTGACTTCGCGATTGCTGATCTCTGGAGAAATAGACGCTAGCTTACCCATCAAGCGCTCATTACCTATACGAATTTCCACTGGCATGCCCAAACTCAATTCATTGGCATAACTTTCTGCAACATTGACTTCTGCTTCATATGCACTTAAATCGACTAATGTCATTAACGCAAGGTTTTTGCTCACAAGTGCTCTTGGCTGCACTAAGAGATTCCCTACCACCCCGTTAACACTCGCTAAAATCTGCAAATCATTGATTTTTCTTTCTAGCTCTTCTACAACTAAGCCTTGGGTAGACACTGTACTTCGCGCACTATCAAGCTCAAACGCTAGGGTGTCTTTCGCTAATTCAACTTCTTGCTTAGCATGTTTGAAATTCAACTTAGCACGCGCCAAGTCATCAACCGCTTTTTCTAAATCTATCTGGCTAATCAGATTATTTACAATACTGGCTTGAGCTCGGCGGTTTTCGCGTTCTGCAGCATCTAGATCTACAGACGCTAAATCCAGTTGTTTTGTCAGTTGTAATGTTTGCCGACGAGCATCTAGCTCCTGACGGGCTAATTCGCCCTCAAGTCGCTTGAATTCAGACCGTTGTTGCTTTAATTGATTTTCAAGCTCAGGGCTTTCCACTACCGCGACGGTCTGGCCTTTGTTAACTTCATCTCCCGCTTTTACTAACAAGTTCACAAAACCTTGTTCTGGTGCATATAACTGCGGGGCATTTGCGGCAACTATTCGTCCGTTTGCAGTAACGTCACGTATCAGATCACCGTTTTCTAGCGTCGCAATTTGCAAGGCGTTGCGGTCTACCGACATACTTGCTTTAGGCTGCGTAATGATCGCATTAGCAGCAAATGCAATTAACAACAATACTGCGCCGCCAACCGCTAACTTCCGTTTAGACATACCTTTGCCATCAATCACGATATCTTGTGCGCTGGTATCTTTAATCATTATGCAATGTCCTCATTTAGGCGGTAGTCAGTTCGCAATACAAAACACAGACGACTCACATCGCCAAACGTAATGACTACCACACGTAGTGTGTTTTCATATTGACTCAAGCAACTGGCACTTGCTGACGCTACTTGCCAATAGTAATTTCAAATACTGCTAGCCAATTGCATGCCACATATAACTATATGATATTTATAAACATTTAAAATTTCAGAGGGATAAAAAGTGTCCGCGGACAGTAAAAGTGTCCGAGTCGGACACTTTTGTAGGCGGTCACTTTACGTATCTAAAAGAGCATTTAGATGAAGGATAATAACGACTTAATACAAAGTTTAGGTAAAATAATACTGTTAATCAGATATTTGCTTAGATATCATTTTGTCACGACGATTTTCATTACTTCTTTTAGGTAGTAACTTGCAAAAAATTGATTGGTTTGGCGGCTTTAAGACCGCATTAATTATTGGTTCTATTTTGACATTGATAAATCAATGGCAAGCAATATTGGGTGACACGCCAATAAATCTCGTTTCTCTATTCTTAACATATCTTGTGCCCTTTTGTGTATATCAATACGGTCGAATGAAGAATGCTGCCAAACAAGAAAAAGAAGCACAAGCCAACCTAGAGCAACAAGAAACGCTTCATCAAAATTTGTCAAACAACTTGGCTAAACACCTAGAATCATTGAGAGATTTAGGCAATACGGTATCCAACGTCGCGCGTAAAGTGAATAAAGCATCCAAAGAAAGAGCGGGTGTTGTATCTGAATCGAAATTAAAAGCACAGAACATTAAAGACAGCGCCATTGAAATAGATGCAATGAACCTAACGAGTAGTCAACAATTGGAAACTCTCGACACCTCATACCAATCATTGAACGAACGTGTAAGTATGCTGATTGACATTGTCTATCGAGCAGAAGCATGGACGCGCTCAATGTCTGAAACTACACAGAAATTTAATAGTGAATTCAACAAGATATCAGAAATGACAGTAACTATTTCTGAGATATCAGCAAGTACCAATTTACTGGCACTAAATGCAGCAATCGAATCAGCGCGTGCAGGTGAAATGGGAAGAGGGTTTTCGGTAGTCGCAGATGAAGTGAAAAAGTTAGCGGTCGAATCAGGTGAGAACGCAAATGCAATCGGCCAACAAGTAAAGAACTTGTCCAAAATGGAAACACATATAAGAACGGAGGCTGAAAACTTCTCATCCATTTTGCAAACGACATTAGAAGAAACAGGTGAGAGTGAAAAGGGCTTAGCCAACTTAACAGAAACACTTAAACAAACGATCAAGGACTTTGACGAGCATATTGGCGAAATTCAATCTAAAGCCAATGCACAAATCGCAGAAGTCGAAGAAATAGTGAACCGTCTAAGTGTTATTGAAGAAGGCGCGTTGGCAGCTATAGACGGCTCCGCAAAAAATATCGGCGTTGGCGAATCCATACTTAATGAGGCCAAAAATGCCTTAGACACCATAAATCCCCATTCGAAGTAATTGGTGTATCTACATAATGGCAGAGACATTACGCAGAATTTGTTGCAGGCTCAGTTAACTACCGTCGCGTTGCCTCTTTCCATCACAATTGCTTGAGGTACCGCAAGCCACCTTCTAACGCAGCCACTTGCGCTTCAATGCATATATCCCGTGTTGCTTTTGGACTATCAGGATACACTTCTGTTGTTGTCACGTATGGCGCGTGAGTAATCCCCCCACACAGAAATAAAGCTTTTTTGTCGTAGCAAATCACACCATGCTGATAAACATCAGCACCAATCATCTGATTGTTTCCATCAGGCGGGGCAATATGCGTTACTTTCATCACCTCATCAATGATCGCTTTTTGAAAACTTGCTTGTGGTGATTGTGAATCTGCAACTAGGTAAAACCCATCCGGTATACCCCAATCAGAAAAAACCGTCCCCTCTTTTGCCGCTAAGGCGGGCCTAAACTCTGTGTCGTCTGTGTCTGTCGTTTCATGTAAATCGATATGCGCTAAAAATTCAACGCCAAGACTTGCAATAAAAGCCATTAAGTTAGCAGATTCCTGAGCAGGACTATTTTTGTAGAACGAACGATTGGGGTCTAAGGTAAGTGGATTCCAGCGATTAATGGTCTCATACGCCCATGGACTTACACATGGCGCAATCACTAAATTAAACGCCGTCAAATAACCACTTGCATGCACCAATAAAAATTCACATGCGCCCTGAACGCCACTAGTTTCGTATCCGTGCACACCGCCAGTAATTAAAATGGTCGGTAATTGGCTTTGCCAATTGCTTGGTACAAACGCGAGCAGCGGATAATTTTTATCAGCAAGTTGATTATCTTTATACTTCAATTCGCCATATTGTATTTTTTTAAAAGTAGACGGGTAGTCATTAAAGCGACATAAAACGTCGTCATGATACGAACGCTTAATCTGTTGACTTACTAACCATGCATCTTTTTCAGCTTGTTGCCAAGGTTTACCGAGTTCGCCAATTGGATAAGGAGTACCTAACATATACAGAATCCTGTGTGGAGTTGTCATTGCAGGATAGATTAGGACATAAAAATGCCCCTAACTCAAACGAGCTAGAGGCGAAATAGACACAAAAACTGGCCTATAGTAGGGAGAAATGAGTTTAAACAAACAAATAATTTGATCTAATCCACTTCGAAAATAAATATACTCCCTTTTAACTATAATTAATAGTTATTAATATGCATAAGATATAATGATGAAACATTTATTTAACATCACTCTTTGTCGTTTTTTTAGCCGCTGACAATGCTATTTAGTAAATCGCCGTTAAGCTTGCCCTTTGCGTATTGCCTGAGATTAAACAGTGTTGTTTCAGCGATATTCGACAATGCTTCTTGAGTTAAAAATGCTTGATGAGAAGTGATTACCACATTATTGAAACTCATTAGGCGAGCAAGCACATCATCATCTAACACCTGATTAGAGATATCATTAAAAAATATACCCTCTTCTTCTTCGTATACATCTAAACCTGCCGCACCAATGTGTTGCGTTTTCAGCCCTCGAATCAGGGCCTTACTATCAATAAGCCCGCCGCGACTGGTATTAATTATCATCGCGCCCTTTTTCATTTTCGAGATACTGGCGTCATTAATTAAGTGCTGGCTTTCTTTTGTTAAGGGTGCATGAAGTGTCACTATGTCAGCTTGCGACAGCAGTGCTTCCATTGGCAGGTAATGCACACGTTCATGCAGTTGCAGTGACGCACTGGGGAACGTGTCATACGCTAAAATATTGCAGCCAAAACCGAGCAATATGTCGATGACACATTGACCTATTTTACCCGTACCAATAACCCCAATTTTTTTGTTAAACATGTCAAAACCAACCAAGCCATCTAGCACAAATTGACCTGAACGGTTACGCAGATATGCACGATGCAACTGTCGATTAAGCATTAACATTAGTGCAACGGCATGCTCTGCAACAGCATGAGGTGAATAGGCAGGTACACGAACAACTTGCATGTTGTATGATTTGCAGGCAATGAGATCAACATTGTTAAACCCTGCACATCGAAGCGCAATACACTTAACACCTAGCTGAACGAGTTGCTTTACCACATCCTCATCACAACAGTCGTTCACAAAAATACAGACAACCGAGCACCCTTTGGCAAGGCCGGCCGTTTCTTTACTCAACGGTGCCTGGATATAGCGGAAAGAAAACTCATTAGCCTCAAGTGATTCAAATGATTGTTTGTCATAAGGTTTCGCGTCAAAAAAGGCGACATTAGTCACTGACGATGCATATTCAGCACCTTGTCTATTTTCTGCGGCATCTAAGATCTCAGAAATCGCATCAAGTGCGGATGTATCAAGTTCGTTACATTGTTTAAATCGCGCCAGTAAAGCCGCTAATCGAGAAGATGTCATTTGTTGTCACCCAAATTTGCGTATCATTTATATTAAGTAAGCGTAAATGTATACAAACCTGAATGACGTTTTTATGATCTAGACGTGGTTTTCTTGCATTATGTGATAAATTTTCCACAAAGTTCTACCCACACCTTACACGGTGTAAGGCGTATGGTATATGGTGGTGAGCGCGAAAAACCTGAAAAAACCTTAAACTGACGCCTCCAAACGGAGACGTCATTTGCGTTTATAAAAATTATGCTTGTTCTGAATACAAATGAACATCGCGTTGAGGGAAAGGAATTGTGCAGCCAGCTTTCTCTAATGCCAACTTACCCTGCTCGTGAATGTCAAAGTAATATGCCCAATAATCATCTGTTTTCACAAACGCTCGATAGAATATATTGACTGAGCTATCACCTAACTCAGATACAGCAACCACATTCCCTTCTTCTTTCAATACACGCTCATCACTATTTAATAAAGCCAATAATGCATCTCTAGCCGCTTTCATATCGTCGTCATAGCTGATACCAAAGGTTACCTCAACCGCTCTGGTTGGGCTTTTCGTATAGTTAGTTAAATTACCGTTAGACAATGGGCCATTTGGAATGATGATAATACGTTTATCAAAGGTTTCTAATACGGTAACAAAAATACCCATCTCGATAACCGTACCACTTTCACCTTGTGCCTCTACATAGTCGCCAACCCGGATTGGACGGAAAATAAGTAACATTACGCCCCCCGCAAAATTAGACAAACTGCCTTGCAAGGCCATACCTACCGCTAGACCTGCGGCACCAAGCACAGCGATAAAGGAGGTCGTTTCAATCCCCACCATTGACGCAACACTGATCACCAATAAGACTTTGAGGAGTATTTCAATCGCCCCAGTCAAAAAGGTTGTTAATGTGTCGTCCTTCAGACCTTTGGCAAATGCGGCTCCAGCGACTTTACTGATGCGTGCAATAACCCACAAACCTACGATAAGCACCAATAGCGCCATTAACGCTTGTCCACCGTATTCCACGGCGTATTGGAGTATTTGTTCTGAGTATTTTTCGACATCTTCAAACATGGTGATTTCCTTAGTTTTTTGAAATATTTTTATGGGATGCAGAGTCTACTTATAAAACAGCTTACAGGCATGTCTGTTTGTGTCGCGCAGACCCATAGGTATATGGTATACCTGCCTAGCTATATATGACATCTGTTTTTACACTGATTTAACAATATAACCGACTAATAAGGATAATTTGCAAATTAATCCCGTGAACCTTATTGTAAAGGGCTTCTGCAAATAGCAATGATAACTATGGCTCACTCAGACGACTGTCAATACAACTACGCATGCGCTGAATGTGATTTACTTATAGATATGCCTGCGCATATTCCACATCGTACTGCCTTGGTTTGCCCGCGCTGCAATCACACCTTGGCAGTTGGCCACAGAAACCCTAAGCACCACGTCGTAGCGGTTTCTATTACCGCGATTATCGTAATGGTCATTGCGCTAAGTTTTTCTTTTATCTCGTTCTCGGCAAATGGCCAACAACGAGACATTAACTTATTCCAAGCCTCTTCCGAATTATTCGCGCAGGGGTATTATTTTGTTGCGTTATTGGTCTTGTCATTCATCATCATCTTGCCAATCTTATATTTGCTATGCTTGTCACTGATTATTGTAAACACGCAATACAAACTGCACTTTATTTCGACCCACCTGCTTGGTCGCATAGCGAGCAGTATTCTCCCTTGGGCAATGACCGAAGTATTCTTAATTAGCGTACTTGTCGCATTAATAAAAATTGTCTCTATGGCCGACGTTACCCTCGAAATTTCGTTTTGGGCATATGTGATTTTTGCGACCTTATTTACTTACGTTGCGTCCATCGTAGACAGTCATAGGCTTTGGCAATGGATAGCGCAAGGAGACAAATGGTGAGCCCTACACCAATTGACAGCAGTAAGGAAAATACTACCGACAAATATGCGCAAGGCAGCGCAGCTGAAGCGGGTTTAACAAACTGCCGACTATGCCATCATCTAACAGATAGTCGTGAGCAACATTGTCAGTACTGCAATGCCCAAATAAGTCCAAGGGTGCAGCGCAGCGTGCAAATAACATTGAGTTTACTGATCACAAGTTTTCTATTGTATATTCCAGCCAATATTTACCCTATCATGACGACAGAAGTCTTAGGTGATCGCTCACCTAGTACGATTATTGGGGGGGTTGTCCTCTTTTTATCACATGGCTCTTACTTTATTGCTGCGGTCATTTTTATTGCCAGCATAATAGTACCTTTGGCAAAAATGTTTGCGCTAGCTTGGTTGTGTTATGCAGCGACATGTCGTCAAAATATAGATAAATATGAATTGACGCGACTCTATAGAATTACCGAATTCATTGGCAAATGGTCGATGGTTGACGTATATGTTGTTGCAATATTGGTTGCTTTAATTCAATTGACAGGACTTATGTCAATTCAGGTAGGTATTGCGGCCTCTGCCTTTGCTGGTGTAGTGTTACTCACTATGCTAAGCGCATTAATGTTTGATACGCGTATATTATGGGATAAAGCTATAAAAAAATGACAGAACCGCAAAGCAGCCAAAACACCACGTCAAATAACGGTGTGCCACCACAAAAACGCGAAAAAACCAAGATTTCCAAGATATGGTTATTGCCAATGATTGCCGTGCTCATTGGTATCGGTATGGTATATAACGATTGGCAAAATCGCGGCATACTCATTCAAGTCATGTTTGAGACCGCAGAAGGCTTAGAAGCAGGTAAAACGGTGCTAAAAAGCCGCAATGTAGATATTGGCATGGTAAAACGTGTTGGCTTTAATGAGGAAAAAACGCATATATTAGTCGATATTGAAGTCCAAAAAGACATGGAGGCCTTTATTGTTGAAGACAGTCAATTTTGGGTCGTTCGACCACGTATTGGTGCCCGCGGAATTACAGGTATCAGTACGCTATTGTCTGGTGCATATATCGAATTATCGCCGGGCAAGTCTTTTATCGAAAAGTATAATTTTGTCGGCCTAGAAAACCCGCCTGTCACGCCAAGCAATGCCGATGGACTGCATTTACGACTAGTTTCTAGAGGCAGTGAAACACTCAACATTGGTAATCCGGTGCTTTATCAAGGCTTTGAAGTAGGGGCAGTAGAGTCTAAGTCTTATGACGATTTGGAAGAAGAAGCGCATTACGATATCTTTATTAACGCGCCTTATCACAACTTAATTACAGCAAATACGGCCTTTTGGAACGTCAGTGGATTTCGCTTATCGATGACAGCGGAAGGCGTGAGTTTTGACGTAGCATCGCTTGACGCACTCTTTAATGGTGGCGTTGAATTTGGACTACCCGATGGCGAAGTACCCGGTAAAGGCGTACCACAAAACCATTTATTTACCGTGTACGATAGCCTTGAGAGTATTGAAGAAGAAAAAGATTACGCCTTTATTGAGTATGTCATTCTAGTAGAAGACTCAGTCAGTGGTTTATATAAAGGCGCCCCCGTTGAATACCGAGGCATTAGAGTTGGTACCGTTAGTGAGCCATATATGCAATTTTTACAAATCGCAGAAATAGCAGGATACGGCAACGAAGAACGCATTCCCGTCGTCGTGCGTATTGAGCCAGAACGACTTCTAGGGAATCAGCTTGGCTCCCTCGCAGATTTCAAACAGGTATTTGACAACTGGATTAAAGAAGGCTTAACGGCGTTTGTTGAGAGTGCTAATTTGGTCACTGGCAGCCTTAAAATTGCCTTGTCTCCTGGTGACGAACCTAAAACAGACGTAGAATATTTTGGTAAGTTTCCTATTATTCCTGCGACCATTGGTGGTTTCGAAAGTATTACTCAACAATTGGATAGCATATTAGCCACACTAAATACTTTACCGTTAAACGATACCGTAGATAAGGTAAACACGCTGATTGATAGTGCAGATAAAACGATTCAATCAGCGGGTAGCGCAATCAATACTGCTGAAAATACTATCAAGCGCGCGGATACAACTTTACTTGCCTTAGAAAACACGCTGCAAGAATTACAAACCACACTAAAAGGTGTGCAGCCCAACTCAGATATCTACCTATCATTGCAAGACGCTATCGTTCAGCTCGAAGCAACGTTAAATGATGTCAGACCCTTGGTAAAAGAAATAACGAATAAGCCAAGTTCATTGATATTTGGCGAAAGCGCCGGCCCCGACAGGGAGCCAAAGCCTAAAAGTATGGCATCTCAAGAAGGAGAAAAATAATGCGTAGGCAACTCACCTTAAGGTGCCTTAAAATATGCATGTTTTCAATGCTGTCATTGTGGCTTTTTGGGTGCACATCATCCCCCCATATAGAAGAAAACGTTACTTACTATATTTTTGACGCAAATCCCTTACCACAAACAACTGAGCATGCGAGTAATCTCACTCCGGTTAACATTGCAGCGGTTAAGCTGCCACGCTACTTAAGTGGGGATCATTTAATAATGCAAAGTCAAGATCATAGCTTTGTGCGTGCAAATTATCATAGTTGGGCAGACAACTTAGATGCTGCTATTAAGCGCGCGATAATTAGTGATGTAAACCAAGCAAACAGTAAATTTTATGCCGTAAATAAATGTCAAACTTGCACAAGCATTACAGTACATATTGAACATTTTTATCCAACCGATGGCGGAGACATACTGTTATCGGGTTACACAGAGCAAAACTCAGGGAATTCAGAGAACAAAATAACGCGTTTTTACTACAAAACTGCGCTGGAAAGTGCAGGTTATGCCAATGCAGTTAAGCAAATGCGAAAACAAGTTTCGCTGTTAACTAAGGATGTATTAAAGAGTTTAGACAAGTAACACGAGAGCTTTACGATATTCAATGTTGCTGGCGTATAAAATGAAAAAGCAGGCCACATGTGCCTGCTTGATATCACTTAAATCTTAGCTTTCGTCAAAAGGTCATCGCAATCAACTGTTTATTTGGACAAGCGCCTAAAGTAGGCAATAGAGAATAAAGCAAACAATCCCCAAAACGGCACGCTGCCGCCGCCTGAAGAACCACCAGAGTCACCGCCATTGGATGGCGGAGTTGAAGGCGGGTTTATTCTTGTATTAACAACAGGGTTTACTTCGGGATTAGAATCTTCCGCATCGTTTACGATGATGATGTCTGTAACAATAATGTAATTTTCATTATCAGGTTGTCTACCAGCATTAGCATCAGCTTGAGTATAGTCGCGCACAGGTATTTCATTGAAAACACCTCCGTTCTGTAGAATAGGTAAATTAGCAATTGCATCAACTACAGCCATGCCATCTCCAAGCACTTGCCCAAATACAGTGAAACCACCGTTGTTGGCATCTAAACTAATACTATTATTGTCTAAATTGATAAACCACTGAGATGTTGCACTATTTGGATCACCGTCTAACTTTGCCATCGCAATAGTACCGCGCACATTCGAAAAGCGCGGTTCATTTTGTACAGCTGGATTTGTTTCAATAGCGAGTGGACGCTCTATACTATTCGCCGTAAACCCACCACCTTGAACAACAAACCCAGGCACCGAGCGATGAAAAATGCTATTTACGTAAGTGCCGGAATTTACATAAAGCAGAAAGTTATCGACGGTTTCTGGCGTTTGCTCATCAAAAAGGGCGACATTAATATTACCAAGTACTGTTTGGATTTGTACTTCAGTCGCAAATGCTGCACTGTTGGATAGGCCAATTAAGGCGGCTGATAGTAATAAATTTCTTAGTTTTTTCATTATGTTGTTTACTTCTCTAATAATTGTATAAGTTACGTTTTTATGTAGTGTGTATTCACACAACTGCTTGATTAAAAATGCCTTCATTGATTGGAAAAAAACGTGCGTGCTCTTTTAGCTGCTGTCGTATTTGCTTAAGCGCGTCATCTGCCGCGGCATGTTTTTGCAATTGTTTTGCAGCGCCAGAGGGAAAAACACCAACCCCAGACAATAATACATGCCATGACATCGAAGAATAATATTGCGTAATTTGTTGCCGCTTGAGCTCAGCATCTAAATCGCCCCCTTGACACCACACTTCCATAATTGCCTGCAGTGAATCAGAAATTTTTATGTCATTGCGGCATGCCAACCAATAGTTAGAATTTTGGCGACTATTCGTCAAGTAGTGCAAGACAATGTAATCTCTAATATGCTCAAACACAAGATTGACACCGTCGTTGTAAAAGCCTTGATATTTAGGTGAATAATCCCCCTTTTCGTATTGCTCAATAAATTGTTCGATGCTTAATTGGACAATATGTAAGGCGGTTGCTTCTAGTGGTTCAATAAAACCTTGAGACAAGCCTATCGCCACACAGTTTTTATGCCAGTGCTTAGTGGTGCGGCCCACACGCATCTTGATGTGCCGGGCTGATGCATCAGTCAATATGCTGTCACCAAGACTACGCCGTAATTCGGCTTCCGCGTCGTCAGCAGATTGAAAATCGCTACTATACACATAGCCATTGCCATTGCGCGTAGTCAAGGGAATATCCCAGCGCCAACCGTTGCTCATTGCCGTCGCAACAGTTTGTGGCGAATATTGTGATTTAGGCGCAGAAGGGATAGCTACTGCAGCATCATTATACAAATTGTCTTTAAAAATCGTAAAAGGTACACCGAGTGTTTTTTGAATCAATAAAGCACTAAACCCCGTACAATCTACAAAAATGTCTGCTTCAACCAATCCATTCTTTTTAGTCTCTACATGAGAGATATCACCAGATGGCGCTAATTTCACTTGAGTTACACTGTCGACTATGTGCTTTACACCAAGGCTGGCCGCATGTTTTTTAAGGTATTCGCCCAACTTGGATGCATCAAAATGATAGGCATAAATGGTGTCAGATTTTTGTTTATCCAAGGACAAAGGTAAACGTTTTTGTTTTACCAACTCTGTTTGTAAAAAATAGTCATTTGGATGCGCATTTACTTCGTAACCATGATGGCGCAATGTAGTGACTTGTCTGAAGACGTTAAAGCATTCACCGTCGACACTGCTCAAAAACGGATGGAAATAACTCGTATGCCCCGGAATCGTCGACCAATCAGCAAATGTAATCCCGCCTTTGTAAGTAGCACAGCAAGCCGACATCCATTCACTTTCTTCGATATCCAACGCATCAAAAAATCGCTTAATATATGGTGTAGAGCCTTCACCAACACCTACCGTAGGAATGTCGCTAGATTCTAGTAAGCTAATTTCAAACCCTTTATTTATGAGCTTTTTAGCAAACAAATTTGCTGCCATCCAGCCTGCCGTGCCACCACCGACAATTAGGATTTTTTTTGTCTCACCGTTATTTGTTTGCATTTAGATAGATACCGACTTAACTCATACACCGTTTACGAAACCAAACGCGTGGGCGATTAGTCCATGTCAAAATAATGTTAACAGTTGTCAGAATGGGTGTCAGCTTAATTTCCGCTACAAAACGTAACAATTTGATCACATTTTAATAGGAAGATTCAGTACTGTTGCAGAAAGGGGATTTGCAGATAGAAGTTATAAAGATTGAGGAAGGCTTAAAAATTTGCAGGCCAAATTAAGGCCTGCTTTTTTATGGCATTGTTTATCCGCGTACCATAAATAAGTAGATGGTTAGCTAATACACTCGTGTGTACAACACTTATCTTGCAATGCTAGTGCGCTATCATCCAATTCCTGTGAATTTTCGGTCTTTTTTGTAGCAAAGTCGTTATACAACTTCATCGATAATATACAAGCTGATAACAACAATGTAACCATGTTCGCAACTATCACTGCACTATCTTGTTTAAATATTCCATATGCTAACCAACCAGCAACACCCACTGTAAAAATGCTATACATAGCCAATGACAACGAAGCGGTATCACGTGTTTTGATCACCTGAATAGCTTGTGGCAAAAATGAAAAGGTCGTCAAAAATGCCGATGTAAAACCAAGTATTTCAATAGTTGTCATAATATTCACCTTAATAGTTCATTACTTTCAGTTTTCGCAGAAGGCCTTTTTTATGTTTTAGGCTTCTTCGAAAAGTTGCGGCAAGTTTACGCACATTATTTCCAATTGGTTATGTTTTAAGCTATCATATTTTTTATCCATTACTATCATTTATAATTCCATGCTTACTCAAAATGAATGGTTAGATACACTCGAAATTGGTCCGGAATGTGACGAGCGTTTTGTCGATTGTGACAAAACGCCACAGTTAAGTTTGCTTAAGAGTTCGCTGTCTGGTGTGTCAAACCTTAAAGGAAATTACAAAGTTGCAAGGTCAAATCCACAATGGCATGCCCTTATATATATCATCGACGGTGAATTAGATTTAAAGACAAAGGATGGACATCAAACGGTAAGTAAAAGCCACCTTGTCACCCTGCCCGCACACAAGCCGTTTATTATGGAGTTAAAGGCAAAGCATTTAGACATGGTATGGTTTCACCTAGATGAAGATGACAAATGGAATGCATCGATTAATGGGCGTCCAGACGCAGAATTTTGTGAAGTAAATCAACAGATTTATCATTTACTCAGCATGATTTACTACGAATCTGAAGCCAGTTTGCAACGCCCAGCTTTTGAACATCTAGATGCATATATTGCGAAAAGCTTGCAAGTACACCCAACTCGTTCACAAGAGTCTCAGCGCATTTGGCAGCTCCAGCAAGCACTAGAGCAACGACTGCACTACAATTGGACAGTAGATGCAATGTCAAATATTGCTAACTATTCGCCGCCGCATTTACATCGATTGTTCCAGCAAAATTTTGGGAAAAGCCCACTTCAGTATTTAATACATTTACGTATGGAGCGGGCTAAATATCTATTGACGCAATCTAACTGGTCAATAGAACAAATAGGTGAGCAAGTAGGCTATAGTGACGTGTTTAATTTTTCAAAGCGTTTTAAAAAATCCGTGTCACTTGCGCCGGGGCAATACCGTAAAAAGTTCGCAAATTAAATGCTATTTATTTGAACGTCTTAATCTTAGCTTTCATTGAGTTTTTGTATTTGTGAGTATAAGCGTTTAATCACAGGGCCACCTGCACGTAGCCGTTTGGCTTCGCTAATCAACAACATTGCATTTTTATAATCACCTCGTTGCATTAGCAAACGGGCAGTTTCACGTAAGAAATCAACTCTATCGAACCTTGCCATTTTTCCGAGCTCTTTGTCAGTAAAAAATACGTTCTTTTCTCTGGCTTGTAACACATAATGGCAATCAAACAATTCACATAGTTGTTTGTGGTCTGCGTCATCACTGAACCACGTTTTGGCTAAAATACGCTTTCTTAACCTTTTATACAGTGTGTTCTCTTCACTAATGAATAAGCGCATGATTTCTATCATTTCTGCACTTATCTTTAACGAAGATACACTTTTATTGCATTGCGATGGCTTAAAACACATATCAATTGCAAAGGCAGATTCAAGCTCAGTGATATCCGCTTGAAATTTTTTACACAGTCTGTCATATGCGTCTTCACTGATAAGGCTGTCGGAAGACGACGCGTCATACGTCTGAGCATCTGAAATCCGCTGGAAAAATAAATCTAATCGTAAATTGATACGTTCGTCTTTTTCAGTAAGCACGAGGTTCATCAAACGTTTTAACTTTAGTGCAGCGAGGCAATAGCCGCTATTTATACGAGCGACAAAAGTATCACTTGGGAAACGGGCAGGTTGTATCCCAAGACAGGAGAAAAACTTATGAACAACATTATGCTCAATTTTATCACTGGACAAATAAGGGAAAAGAATAAAGTTTTCTGCAAACAACTGCTGCCAATCAAACAAATGCCGTCCAGATAAAAATGGTTGTACATTTCTTATCGCACGCTCGGCATAGTCATCAATTTTCTTAGTAAAAAAGTGTCGTTTTACCATTTGGTTATACGCAGAAAAGAATGCTTCAACCGGGTGCCTAAAAAAAGCAATAATAATCACATTAAGCCCCTTTGTTGCCTCATGAAGCTCCTCTGGGTTTTGTGATAAGCCCTCACTTGAGAGCAACAAGATTTGATTTTTCTGTTTTGCCTTTATTAATAATGTATTAAGACTTTGTCGAAACGCATCAACGCCATCATCTCTCAGTGTTTTGAATAAGCTTGAGTGCCCCCCAGAAACCCCGTTTTTATCAATGGCATGTTTTGGGTAGCAGTAACTATGCTCAGCCAATACTGCTTTGTTCTCCAAACATAATTTTTGGATGGCGGACGACCCTGTTTTGGGTAAACCTATATGAATAATTACATCTATATTGCGAGACGGGATTGTTCCCATACCTGCGTCGAAATGCCCACTGCGAACTTGAGCTTCCAATTTACCTGACATGTAACACT
Source organism: Agaribacter marinus (assembly GCF_030160655.1). Taxonomy (GTDB): domain Bacteria; phylum Pseudomonadota; class Gammaproteobacteria; order Enterobacterales; family Alteromonadaceae; genus Glaciecola; species Glaciecola marina. The sequence goes on along the minus strand of NZ_BSOT01000001.1, from coordinate 51,692 downwards.
AACTTATAACGTAGAAGACAATAATCAGCGGAGTATACATGAGAACAATAATGAAGTCTTAAGATGATTAAGCATTGCCCATGTTGTAAAATACACCGTCTTTGGTGTCATATTTTACTTACACCTTACTCAAATTCATTTATATTACCTACATTCATTTTTTGGCACTACACCTTCTGCCGTACTTCATGAGAAATTGCTTAGATGTTGTCTTTGTTTAAGAAAAATAAACCAATAAAAATCAAACTTGTTGCAATTGCAAAAGACGAAGCGGCGTATTTACCTGAATGGATTTACCACCACCTAAAAAGCGATTTCGATTCAGTCGATATATATGTAAACCATACCTCAGATAATACTTGGGAGCTTGCTGAGTGTTTAAAGGATGAATCAAGGGTACAATTTATAGACGGCAACGAATTTTTTTATGAAGGCAATAAAAACCCGCAACGTACCGTTTATGAGCACGCCTACAAATCCATTGATAAGAACATATTCGATTATTTGATGTTTCTAGATATTGACGAATTTTGGGCAAACAAACACAAATTTGTATCCGTAAAAGAACGCCTTAAACAACTGGGACACCCCAAAGTACTTTGCTTAAATTGGTTTAATAAACATAACGAGACGGAATTTTGCGATATATATGACACGCAACAAGTAGGCGCCACGTCTGAATGGGTAAAAACACTGTTTTCAACACACATAAAAGTTAAGCATGTTGAAATACACAATATTAAAACAAACAAGAATCATCATGTGTTAGGGGACGGTAAGTCATGGGAGCTGGCAGATTTTAAAGGACCCGTGGGCTATCTTCCTGAAGACTTGAGAACAGCAATAGCAAGAGATTCATTTATTTTACACCGAATGAATCGTAGCCAAATGGAATATATCTCCTTACTTTCACGTGGCGCTGCGCGACAAAACCAGAAAGGCTTAAATCGGCTGAAAACCAATCGAAGCGGGTATTGTTTCGCGAACAATGAGCAAGAAGTGATTTCCTACCCCGAGGCGGATTGCAAGCAGTATCGACAAGGGCTATTGCAGTTTATTCAGGACAATAAACTCGAAGTGCCATTAAAAACGGCAAGAACATTTATCAAGAAACGTTTTATCGCCACTCTCGACAATATAAAAAATAGTCCAATAGAAGACATCAAATTAATAGAACGAATAACAAAGAACGTGACAATTTGTGAAGTAGTCGCGGCGCGAAAGGAATTCTTGCAGCCGGTAATAAAAGAAAAGAAACACGAAATTGCAGACACGCTTAGACAACTCGCCATATCGATGGAAAAGATTGATACAAAAATTGCCGAAGATTTAATGGCTAAGGCCCTAGAGTATAAACCTTCAGGGCCCATGATAAAACGCAAGTTAGAAGAGTATCGGCGTAAGCTTAACAGCGAACTTGATTAAACCCGTTAAGCAAAATAGTCAGGCGTATTGCCTGCTTTCCATTTAATGTTACACCCCATGGACGGGATCTGATTTTCTTCAATACTGCCGTCAGTTAATAGTTTGTCGAGCGCAGACGCTAAAGCGTCGCCCGACGCTTGCGCTTTTGATGAATCATAATTGCCTGAAGAAATACGATGAGGACGTGAAGCATCAAATTGCCCGCGATAAGCAAGCTTACGAGATGCATTAAACACATATATGTCGGGCGTACACGCGGCATTGTATGCCTTTGCTACCGCTTGAGACTCGTCAAGTAAGTAAGGGAAACTGTAACCACGCAATTCACGTTCTTTTTTCATCGCATCAAAATTATCAGCCGGATACATGTCGACGTCATTGCTGTTTATCGCGACGAAGCCGACGCCCTTGTCTTGGTATTTTTTTGCTAATGCAGATAGGGCGGGTGCGATATGAATGACGTAAGGGCAATGATTGCAAATAAACAATACGACTAGCAATTTGTCTTCATCAAAATCACTCAATGACGTAATACCACCACTAGTATTGGGTAAACAAAAATCAGGGGCCGGACTGTGTAAATCAAGCATGGTAGATTCGGTAAGTGCCATAAAAACTAAAAATCCAATGTATGCGCAATAAGAATGCAGAAAGTATGCTGTAACGGAGCTGCAAAGTCACGCAGCATCATATAAACACGCCTAAATGAACCGTTAGAATGCGTCTTTCTAATATTTTCTACAAATGTAATTTTTTGGTCTACACTTCTTATTACATCGAAAGTAACCAATAGTTGCAAAGCTCAATGGGTAAAGCGACAGTTTTAGTAGTAGATGACACTCCTGACAATATCGAATTAATAAAAAATATTCTTAATCAAGAATATAGAGTAAAGGCCGCGACCAATGGGCAGCAAGCGTTAAAAGTATCCCGTTCAAATAACAAACCCGACATAATATTGCTGGATATTATGATGCCGGATATGAACGGATACGAAGTGTGCAGAAAGCTAAAATCTGACCCTTTAACGATGCATATCCCAGTCATGTTTATCTCTGCAAAAACAGAATTGCAAGACGAAGCCTTAGGTTTTGAACTTGGTGCTGTAGATTACATAACAAAACCGATAAGTCCCATGTTAGTAAAAGCCAGAGTAAGGGCGCAATTGGCACTTGTGAATCAACACCGTGAATTAGAAGTGCTCGTAAAGTCGCGTACGCACGAACTTGAGAAAACCCGTTTAGAAATAATACAAAGACTGGGCATTGCGGCGGCATATAAAGACAACGAAACCGCCTTACACGTGACTAGAATGAGTCTATTTACGAAACTCTTGGCGGAACGATACGGCGCAAACAAGGAATGGGTCGAACTAGTGCATCTAGCAGCCCCCATGCATGACATTGGTAAAATAGGCATTCCTGACAACATATTGCTTAAGCCAGGAAAACTGGATAAAGATGAATGGGAGATCATGAAGCTACACAGTCAGTACGGCGCAAAGATTTTGGGGAATCATGATTTTCCACTGCTTCGTATGGCAACTGATATTGCACTGTATCACCATGAAAAATGGGATGGGTCAGGCTATCCAAAAGGACTCATCGGAGATAGCATTCCTTTAGCAGCAAGAATGGCGGCAATCGCCGATGTATATGATGCCGTAACGACAGCCAGACCATATAAAGAAGCGTGGCCTGAAGATCGCGCAATCAAACTGCTTGAGGATGGCGCGGGAGCGCACTTTGACCCAGAGTTAGTCAAACTATTCTTAAGCTGCCTACCTGATATCCGCAAAGTCCAATCGCAGCACGCAGAAAAGCACTCTGCCCATGAATAACACCTCACAACTCGGTCATCTCGTCCGTGCTTTGGCCCTACTATTAGTGCTCTTTAGTCTGTCGCTAGCCATTGGTGTTGTGATAGACGTTCTTTATGGCGTTCTGTTTTTTTCCGCAAGTATTGCGCTCTACTGCATATATTTATTCAATCAAATTAGACACAAATCTGCGGCGCTTGAATTGAGTGATAGCGACAAAAAAAATCTCTATAGATTACTCAATAAAATTCCCAATGTTTCTTATAGTTGCAGATTGGATGAAAACTGGACAATGCTGTATATCAGTGACTATTTCGAAGATTTAAGCGGCTATCCAATAGGAGACTTTCTTGGTCCAAGTAAACGTAAAAACTATATCGATATCATTCATACAGAAGATAAAGATAAATTTTCTGGAGAAATACTGAAAAGTATTGCCAATAAACAAACATTTTCAGTTGAATATCGAATTCATTGCGCCGATGGCACTATTAAATGGGTTCAAGAGAATGGACAAGCAAGTTTTAATGATGACGATAATACGTCCGTAGAATTATTGCACGGTTCGATATTTGATATTTCAGAACGAATAAGAATCGAGCATCACTATCAACAAATGCTCGAATCAGCGCCTGATAGCATGATCGTTATAGATCAGCATGGAAAGATAGTCTTTGTAAACAATCAAACATGTCGAATGTTTGGGTACAGCATTAGCGAAATGATTGACCAGTCTGTCGATTTGTTACTCCCCCATCGATTTCAACAAAAACATGGTCAGCATATACAAGGTTTTTTCCAAAAACCTAACGCTCGCCAAATGGGCGCTGGCGCGGAGTTGTGGGCCAAGCGTAAAAACAACAAAGAATTTCCTGTTGAAATTAGTTTAAGCCCATTTAGTGGTTTGGATGGGATTTATGTGTCAGCCGCAATACGTGATATCACGCAAAGAAAAGAAATCGAAAAAGAACTTAACATTGTCAAGAATGAAGCAATCGCGGCAAATAGGGCCAAGTCCGACTTTCTTGCCAACATGAGCCACGAGATTAGAACGCCCATGAATGCAATATTAGGAATGAGTCAATTAGCACTAAATACAACGCTTGACGAAAAACAGCGAAATTTTATTGACCGAGTGCATCGCAGTGCAGAATCTCTATTGGGCATCATAAATGACCTACTAGACTTTTCAAAGATAGAAGCAGGCAAGCTAGATGTTGAGGCCGTTCCCTTTCAGCTAGAAGACACTATGGAGCACTTGGCCAATTTAATCGCTTATAAGGCCGAAGAGGCACAAGTTGAGCTCAATTTTTATGTAGATCCCCAAATAAATACTCACTTGATTGGAGACCCTCTTCGTTTAGGGCAGATTCTAGCAAACTTAGGAAATAATGCGGTTAAGTTTACGCAGGCAGGCGGTGAAGTTGTGGTATCTGTCTTTTGTCTGTCAGATACACTAAAAGATACGACCCTACAGTTCGAAGTAACTGATACCGGCATAGGCATCAGCGATGAGCAACAATCTCAGCTTTTTAAATCATTTTCGCAAGCTGATTCATCTACTACCAGAAAATTTGGTGGTACAGGACTCGGTTTAGTTATTTCAAAAAGTTTAGTTGAATTACTAAATGGCGAGATATCACTCAAAAGTAAATTAGGTTTCGGCAGCACATTTCAATTTACACTTACTTTTGACAAGCAGCATGAGGTGCCTACTGAGCAACAGAAAATAATTGAAGATATTAATGACATCCGTGTATTGATCATTGATGACAATGCTACGGCGCGAAAAATTCTTTGCAATACCCTCAACCATTTTAAAATACATGCTGATACTGCAAATGATGGTCGACAAGGACTCGACAAGATTATATCTGCAGACGATACGGCACCCTATGAACTTGTACTGATGGATTGGAGTATGCCGGATATGGACGGTATTAAAACGACAATCGCTATCAATGAACTCGGATTAAACCATACCCCTAAAGTAATAATTGTCACTGCGTTTTGCCGAGATGAATTGGCCCATGAAGCCCGCAACTTGCCAATAGCAAAAATTCTTACTAAACCCATTACGGCATCGTCACTGTTGGATGCAGTACTCGTGGCATTGGATTTTTCTTCTGTACCAAATCAACGTGCACAAAAACGGTCATCACAACTAAATGCAGTGATTGACTCATTACGGAATACTTCTGTACTGCTCGTTGAAGACAATGAAATGAATCAAGTACTAGCAATGGAACTGCTGATATCTAATGGCATTGAGGCCACCCTGGCACGAAATGGTCGAGAAGCAATAAAAATGGTGCAGGAAAACGCGTTTGACTTGGTATTAATGGATTGTCAAATGCCTGTAATGGATGGGATTGAAGCGACACAATACATTCGAAAAACACTTGGGAATACAAATTTACCAATCATTGCTATGACTGCCAACGCTATGATAGGCGATAAAGAAAAAGTGCTTGAAGCAGGGATGAATGATCACATAGCAAAACCAATAAACGTCGATAATATGTTTAACACAATTGCAAAGTGGATTTCGTCTTCTACTCCTAGCGTTTCACCTAAAAAAGAACCAATCAACACGTCGTTCCCTAAAATTCCGGGAATAAACACAAATGCAGGCTTAGCTAGGACAGAACAAAGCGCTGATTTGTATTTAAAGCTGATGCTCAGTTTCAATCAAAGTATTCACGATTTTGAAGCTGATTTTAATGCTTCAAAAGATCGTAAAACGCAAGTGCGCCTTGCACATACCTTGAAAGGCAACGCCGCGAGCATTGGCGCTGACGTGGTTTCAAACAAAGCATTCGCGCTTGAAGAAGCCCTCCAACAAAACATAGATCACACTGGAATCTTGAGCCACTTGCTTAATAGCCTTACGTTGCTAGAAAATGACATTAATCACGCACTCAAAGCTTACGCCAAGCCAGATTCCACAGCACCTACAATTTTAGATAAAGAGCAAACCAATAGGCAATTGAGAAAAATAGAACAACTACTCGATGAATCCGATACAGAAGCGAGTTATCTCTTGAAAGAATTAGCGGCATCAATAGACTGCATTGATCTGCAGTTTAATTTAAAGCGTGCGAGTAAAAAGTTAGAAAAGTATGACTTTGATGCCGCCTTAAAAATATTAAGGAAAGCGATTGCCAATTATTCAGCCTCACATTGAGCATAGGCGAGCACGGTCACCAAAAGTGTTCGATGTTGGCATTAAAACAGATAGAAAATTGGCGTACCTAGTCCTAGAAAGTTCGAACCGTTTGTTTGAAGAATTAGCTAAATGGGAAAGTGTATTAGAGTAGTTTTAACTCTCAAATGTTGAATAGGAATAAGTCTGGATGTTTTTGAAAAAGTGTCATATTTTTTTACAAAAAGAAACTAGGTAATTAAAAAATCATTATGTAGCAGAGTTTTAAATATTGGATCAAAATTTGCTTTAGCTCATCCTTCAATATGGAATGAAGTAATTGGATACAAAATGTTTAAAACGTTGTTATTTTTGATAGTTGGGCTTATGTCCTTTTCATCTTATGCGGGTTTGATGAGGGTTGACATAAATTTTGAAGCTTCTGGCTTCGTTCAGGACAGTCCACTTAATGGACCGAAAATACCCCCTCCAATAGATTTCATATCAGGTTCTTTTAGTTTTTTAATTCAAGATCCTGAGCAACACTTTTCTTTTTTCGTTGCTCACAATGTAACACCAGTTAATTTTGACTTAACTCTTGGGGGAGTAACATTTTCTGCGAGTGATATCGCCATTCAATATAGACTGTTCAGAAATCAGTTTGTTTCGTTTAGTGCAGGTGCAGACCTTGATGGCCCTGGAAACAGAGACCACTCCTCTTCAATTACCTCCGGCACTACTGACTTTTGGATCGGTAACCATAATAATTCTAGTGATTTTTCGTACTGGTTGAGCCATGTCAATGCTCTTTACAGTACCGACAACATAATATTCGACACCCAGATAACTAATGTCGATGAACCGCATATTGGAATGGCGTTTCTATTGCTAAGTATTATGTTTTGCAGAAGGAAGCTTTGTAGGTAGTTAGATTTTAAAAACGCACTGGTTGATGTATTTCAAGCGCAGAAAGGAGTTATTCGCTGTTTTGCGCTTTAATATTCCTCACAGTTTGTATTTAAATCGCCAGCAACATTAAGGCCTACTAAGTTAATCTTGCAACGGTATAAAATTTACACCTAAAAGGCTTCGGACTTAAAAGTTTTTAGAATCAATAAGTTAATTAAAAATAGTTTTCCACCAATTTATGCTGAAAATAAGAATACACAATAAAATCAAAGGATTATAAAAATAGCGCACCAACTCATAGAGAATTCGAACTCTTTGTTTGAAGAACTGGCTTATTGGGAAAATAGTTTGAAATAGAAAATCTGCGACTGCAATATCTAACCAAACAAACTAAATAAGAGGTGTTATGCCTCGCGATATTACCGTTATCTTAGAAAGGAAATCTGATATTGGCTGGCAGTTAGTTTTGTCAATGATAAGGAACGATTATTTCAACAGTGAAAGGCCACAGGAAAACTGGCTTAATAGTTCGATGTATATAAACGAATACTATCCTAAACCTATATACATTGGAATATGATCCAATAGTTTGGGAGCTATTTGGCGTTTGCGGAAGGTTTGCAGAAAGCCTTCGTGGTATACCCCTAGATTGTTGTGAAGAAATAAAAGAGGAGCACAAGTCATTTGGTGATGAAGCTTTTGATGAGCATTGGATAAGTTGTTCAGATTTTATATCTAACGTTAATGAGAGTGGCCGAAAGCCAGCTGAAGCCCATAAGCTAGCAGATTATATTAAGGGGTTAGGCAACTCAGAAGAGACAAGACTAATAATGTGGTTCAGCCAATAGTAATCAAAAATTAAGTAGTAGACAAAAGGTTTAAACTTAAACTTTTATCAAACTCTGTTTGCATCCAAATGATTTAGCATATTTTCCTTAATTTCTTCTGGGTTGCCATATATCCCCTTGTTAGCCAAATCTAAAGCGTCCCAGTAAGAGGTTAACTCTTCGAAACCATGGAGGCTTGTCTCGTATGCAGACCACAAAAATATTCGCATTGAGACTTCTTCGTCATAGCTGCTAGACGATAAACTCAGCTGAGCTATTGTTTCACTCCCTTTTGTGCTTCCGGCCAATTCAATAACTTCGATGTTGGGTTCATCCTCTTTTACAATAATTGAATCAGCCCAATTAATAATCTCTTTTAAGCTGATAACGTTCAAAGGAAGAGCTTGGACATATGCATATGCTAGATCATTTATATTCATAGTTTGTGTGTTTTAAAATGCTTAAAACTGTAATTTTTCCACACCTATTTCAGAAAGCAGGTCGCTACCAACCCCGTGATAAAACCCAGTATTATCCTTACGGCAATTCTTGCGAATATTTCTGCAGCAAGCTTGGTAAAAATTTAAAACTTTTTTCTCCTCATCTTTGAATTTTTCATATACACCATCTTTTCGCTTTTCGTTGGGTTTAAGAAAACTAAAAGTACTGAATAGACCCATATATATCCTTCCCCGATGCAGTCCTTTTTCATCTCGCCATGAGGGGGAGTAAAGCATGCCAGGCCCATGAGTAAAATAGCCATTTTGATACGGAGTAAACCATTCCAAATCGAGAAAATTGCTTTTCGGAAAAATATCTTCCTTAAAAATGACTAAATCGTCGAACGAGATTGGGATGCTGGAAGGACACTGGTATATAGGCGCTGGCTTAGTCTTGGCTACACTAGGTATGATATAACCGCCCCTACTAAATATGTACTCATGAAACTCAATACGGTCGGGTTCGTCCATATAGAAGTTAATCTGAATTTTCCCTTTTCTCCAGCAAGTATTAGCTAACAGTGATTCATGAGATTACAGCAATAGGTTGAGCATTTAAAATGCTTACCTCAAGCAACCTCATGACACCTAAAAGGATTTCGAACCCAAAACCTAATCAAATCAGGGAGTTACATAGCGTATTGTTTTTAAGGTAATTTAACGAAATGAAAAATTATTGAATTGAATCAATGGGATAGTGAAAATGGCGCACCCTGCAGGAGTCGAACCTGCGACCTCGGCCTCCGGAGGGCCGCGCTCTATCCAGCTGAGCTAAGGGTGCAATTTTGAATCGCTTGCATAGACCAAGCGCGGCGTATTTTACATTATCATGCCATTGATGCCAGTGGATTTTGGCAAAAACAACATTTAAATCAATTTGTTCACATCTATCTACACAATATTCCGGCTTGTTTTAACTAGTAGTTGTGCTGCGTGTGTATGTGGTTATAATTGTGCAGTTAATTTTTGAATCCGGTATCCGGGGAGAATTGAGTGAAAATCAAAGTAAGCATTGCAGCACTTATTGCCTGTTTAGGCATGACGACAGTTATTGCTCAGGAAATGACTGAAGAAGAAATTGCTGAACGCATCAAACCCATAGGTAAAGTAAAAGTTGCAGGTGCAGTGGATGAAAGTGCTGCAGCGGCAGGACCCAAGTCTGGTAAAGACATATACAATGGCGCATGCATTGCGTGTCATGGTTCAGGTGTACTTGGCGCGCCAAAATTACACGCAGCGGCTGATTGGCAACCCCGTTTAGACGAAAAAGGTTTCGACCTCGTATGGAAAAACGCGGTTGATGGAATTAACGCAATGCCGCCAATGGGTACTTGTGGTGATTGTACTGAAGATGATATCAAATCAGCAATTGAGTATATGATAGAAGGCATCTAAGCTAAGCCAAATAGCTGCCGAAAGATGTCGAGCAAGGGTAGCTTGTAAATGGCGGATTCAGAAATAATTGGTGAATTATCAGAATTGGAGTTGCGCGCCATGGTGCCGCAGCTTCAACAGCTTACAGAGCGTTATAAACGCGCGGAAAACATCCAAAAAGCGCTATTTAACATTAGTGAACTGTCCAGCTCTGTTGTCAACCTTGATTCTCTATATGCAGAAATTCATAACGTCGTACACTCGTTTATGGCGGCAGATAATTTTTATGTCGCCTTTCACGAAAAGGTAGATGATCGGATACAATTTGCCTACTTTGTCGATGAATTAGATGAGGAAGTGCTGTCATCAATTTCCTATGAGAAAATCAAAAATGGGGTCACTGCGCACATTTTGAGCTCGGGTGTGCCCATTGTCCTCACACAAGAAAATTACCAAACGATATCGCAGAACAAGGGATTTGAAATACTCGGGACGCCACCTGTCGATTTAATTGGTGTACCTCTAACACGCGACGATGAAGTAATGGGCGCGATGGTAGTACAAAGCTATCATGAGTCCGTCAGATATAATCAAGATGACTTAGAAATTCTTATCTTCATTTCCAGACATATCGTAACCACAGTAGATCGCGTTAAACGCAGAGAATATACAGAGCAAATCATTGATTCTAGGACACGAGAACTTCAAATAATCAATGAAAAACTCACCGCAGAAGTCAGCGAACGAAAACGTGTTGAGTCACTTCAAAAGGCCTTGTTTGAAATCAGTGAAACATCTGCATCGTCAGACGGTGATATTGTCATTTTTTATGAAAAAATACATGAGATCTTAAAACGCCTTTTACGTGCACCGAATTGCTATATAGCGGAATTAGACGACAGCAAGCAAGTGCTTTCCTTTCCCTACTTTGTTGGATCTAACAACGATACAAATACACAACGCCAGCTCAAAAATGGCTTAACTGAGTACGTGATTCGATTGAAGCAGGCCGTATTGCTAAATCCTGCCACAATATTAGCTCTCAAAGGTACCGGAGAAGTCGAAGGTAGTACCGCCGATGTGATGATAAAAACAGGAAATTCATGGCTTGGGGCCCCTCTTTTTATCAATGATGAGGTCCGAGGCGTTATCGCAGTGCAAACTTATGGCGCGGTTGAAAACTATACCGAAAATGATTTAGAAATATTACGCTTTGTATCTCAACATATTGCCGTCGCAATGGAACGCAGAAAGGCGTCGGAAGACTTACTGAGTTATAACCATCAGTTAAGTCAGATGGTGACAGAAAGAACGGCAGAATTAAATCAATCCAATCAATTTTTGAAAAAACAAATTGAACAACGCAAAGAAGTAGAATTAAAACTTATCCATGAGGCACATCATGACAGTCTAACTGGGCTACCCAACCGCGTGATGTTTAATGCCAGACTTGAGCTAGCAATTGCCAGTAAAGCCCGCCACCACGATTACAACTATGCCCTGCTTTTCATTGATTTAGATAGGTTTAAAATAATTAATGATACCCTAGGTCATCATGCGGGTGACGAATTCTTGATTGAAGTGGCAAAACGCATCACTGAGTGCAAGCGCAGCCATGACTTATTAGCCCGTTTAGGCGGTGACGAATTTGTTGTATTGTTAGATAGCTATCTAAGTAACAAAGATGTTGAGCAAATCGCGCAACGAATTGTTGACTCAGTAAGTGCCCCATTTTATATCGACGGAAAGGAAATGTATTCAGGTGCCAGTATCGGCATTGCGGATATTAACACTAGTTACGATAACGCTGATCAAGTCCTACGAGACGCAGATGCAGCGATGTATCAAGCGAAAAATTTAGGGCGCAACCGATTCGTTTTCTTTGACATCAGCATGCGTAACCAATTGATTGAAGAAGTGGGCCTTGAGAACAAATTCAGAAAAGCCTTCAGCCTACAGCGCTTTTCATACTATCTGCAAGCCGTTGTCAGTGCTGCAGACGACGACGTGTTGTACTATGAATATACGATAGCTTGGTTACCCGATGAACATACGACTATACGAAGTACAGCTTTTTGGGAATTAGCAAGTAAAACCGGTTTGACACATTCAATTAACAAACACCTAATTGAAATGGCCTTTGTACAATTGAAAGCATGGAAAAAAAATAAGGCTTGGGCCGAACATAAACTGGGCTTGACCTTATCCGTCGAACATTTATTACATAAAACCTCTTATGAAGCACTCTTACAACAACTTGAGTGGTCGGAAATAGACAGTAGTTTGCTTGTCATTGAATTATCAGAGCATGCCATAACTAAGTTTCCAAAATACTTACCCTCAGTACTCACTAAACTTCACTCACTGGGTGTCACCCTAGTACTTGACAACTTTGGCAATGAGTCGGGTTCTCTTACTCATCTATTTAAATATGATTTTGATTTTATTAAACTAAATGCTGCGTTAGTCAATACATTTAGTATGTCTTACAAATACCATAAACTGGTCGAATCAATCATCTTAGTGGCAAATAACATGGGCATCCAAGTAATAGCAGATGGCGTTGCCGATGAAGCAACACAGCAAGAACTAATGGTCGTTGGCTGTCACTATTTACAAGGTGAACTTCTTGCTTGCATCGAGCAAGCTGAACGCACAATATAGTCACATATTGTAAGCCTAAAGCAGAGGATCGATTTTGATTCGTTTTCAGTTATTGCGTAAATTAACCCTTTTCATGCTATGCACGCTATTGTTAGTGAACGCGCTACAGGCGGCTACTAGCGCGCCTCTGTCGACAGCCTCCCCTCAACCAGTAGAAGTAAAAGTGTTCATTGCCGCAATGTTTGAAATTGGCGAGAACAGTGGCGATAAACCAGGCGAATTTCAGTTTTGGTACGAACGATACTTTGCAGAAACAAGCAATACGTTTTCAATTGACGTGCCTGGTGCGCTGAATAAAGTCTTTTGCAATGAAGATGGAATATGTGGCTCAGTGTTAGGCATGGGGAAAGTCGGCTCTTCCTCGTCATTACAGGCAATTTTATTACATCCCGGTTTACAGTTTAACAATGCATACTTTTTGCTTTCAGGTGTCGCTGGCACACCACCATCCAAGGGCACTATTGGCGATGTGAGTATTGCCACTTACGTTATTGATTATGACTTGGGTCATCGTTGGGCAAAAGGAGAAGTACCTGATGGCCAACCGCTATTTATGCCACGCAAGGGATATGAAGCAATACGCTGCTACGCGATGCCTATAACATTAACAAAACTCGCAAAGAATGTAATTTCTAATGTGAAACTCGAAGATGACCCAACAGCTAAAGCATATAGACAGCGTTATGGCAGCGCTCAGTCAAATAAGACGCCATCAGTAATATTTGGTACTCACGTTACCGGCGATACGTTTTTTCATGGTCCAGGCTTGTCTAACGAGGCACAGTACATAAGTGAGTTATATCAAACTGATGACTATGTCATTACAGAAATGGAAGCCTCAGCGTTGATGCAAGTTTTGAGTCGTCATCAACTTGAGCACCGCGCAATAAGTTTAAGAGCAGCGGTTAACTTCGATCAAGGCCACAGCGAAGAGTCAACATTAGCGCATTTGGATCCCGCACCTGGCGAAACCGCTGGCGGTTTTGTGCAATCATTACGTAACATGTATGTCGTTGGTGAGGCGATGACAGATGCCCTTTCAAAAAATTGGACACACTGGAAAACCTTAAGCCCAGAACAACTAATGCAAAAAGGCGCCGCGACAACAGCTTGTAAGATTGACACATCAAAACTAGTGAAACAATGAGTGTGCGGCATGCTCGCAGTATTTTACATTGTAATTATTTATAAACAACGTAATCGCAAATCTTGAACTTCTTACACGCAAATTGAAAAGTGCTCACTTGGGAGTTTCTCAAAATTGCGCCAACATCATTCGATGCGTCTTTTTCAAAAGACGCAATCTTCGCATTAAAATTTGTCAATAAGATATTTTTTAATTGCTGATCAGCAAAGCTATGAAGTATTGAATTTCGGCCGATTGAAACGATCTCTGACCAAGATAAATTGAATTCTGACACCGCAATATAGTACTCATCTGTCATTGTCGAATCCCACATTCCGCGGTCGTCTGTAGATAACGCGACAGGTATACCAATACGTAAGTACTCTGGGAAAGGGTGCTGCGCATAGGTATCAACGTATTCCAATAAGTAATTGCTGACTAAATTCACTTCAACTAAATAGTCCGAATTACGCATTAACAATAGCGTATCAGGATCTGAAATAAGATTTAAACCGTGGCCGATACGTTTTGCACCCAATAACAGCGTATCTTTTACATGGCTATTCGGCTCGTCTACCTCTCCTGCATGGAATGCTAAATTCATCGCAAATTTACGCCGCAATTTACGCAGTACCGGCAAAAACCGTTTGGGATGACCTTTATCATTGTCTTCTCTCCCGACCATGTTCACACCAACATATAAATCGCGGTTATCATTCACAAAATGATATGCTGCTTCCATTGTAGATTCAGCATTCTTCATAAATCGCAAAATGGACGCCTGCATTTTTACAACCACACCCGTACGCGTGGCATCGTCTTGTGCTAAACGTGAACGAATAATATTAGCTACCTCATTGGGTGCTATTTTGTCTCCCTTAGGGTTGATGTAGTTAAACACACCATGCTGAAATTCAATGTATGAAAGCCCTTCATCACCAAATGCCTGCATATTCTTTACCATTATTTCAGCAATGATATAAGGGTTAGATGAAAGGTCATTTAAACGTTGCCAGTGAGTCTCAAAAAACTCATTGCGCCCTTCATGCTGCTTATCCAATCGAATGCTCTCTAACCACGCGCTTTTTTCGTTTGGCGTTAACTCTGTCAGCAGCTTATATTCACTTCTTTGGCACTCGTTCAATTTTAAATAGCTGGACTCTTGCTTGTTCACAAATAGCAATAAATAGGGAGAAAAGCCAAACTGATTGGCACCATAGCCACAATTATTGATGCTTACTTTTGTATAGTAACGGTAACCACCATTCTTTGATTCGTCGATAGCAAGTTCAAACCACCACTCACTTATACCCGCCCCACTGAGGTGATTGTGCAAATCACCTGCCTTAGGCAATGCATATAAAAAACGGTACATTTCATCCGGGCTAGCATTGCGCTTGAAGGTATCAAACCAGTGCTCAGTAGCAACAGTAACGTGAGAAATTAATAATAATAAACTGCAAAAAAAAGCGCGTTGTAACATTCTATTCTCCATCTTTATGGCCATTTACTCAGTACCAAAAATATTACGCAAACTCGCGATACCTTTTTGCGCCTTTGCTTTTTGCTCCACCTTATCTGGCTTACGTTTTTCCCACTCCCATTCAACATCATCCTGAGGCAGTTCATATAAAAAGCGACTCGGTTCAGGCTCATACAATTCACCCATTTGTCTGCGTTCTCTGGAAATAGAGAAGAATAATTCAGATTGCGCACGTGTTATACCAACATAGGCTAAACGCCTTTCTTCTTCTACGTTATCTTCGTCGATGCTGCTTTGATGAGGCAGTAAACCTTCTTCCATTCCCACCAAAAAAACATAAGGAAATTCAAGTCCTTTCGACGCATGTAGGGTCATTAGTTGCACTTGATCAGCATCGTCGTCATCCTCCCCGCGTTCCATCATATCCCGTAGTGTCAGTCGTTGAACAATTTCAGGTAGCGTCATTGGTGGCTGCAAATCATCCCCCTTAAGCATATCTTGCACCCAACCAAACAATGTAGACACATTCTTCATTGCCATTTCGGCTGCTTTGGGTGTTTTGCTCTGAGAGAACAACCATTCTTCAAAGCCTAATTGTTTAATAAAATCTCGTAATACTGCCGTTGCATCTCCTCGCTCAGTATTGTCAGATGTTTCAACAATCAAACGAACAAACCCCTCAATTTTTACATGAGTAGCATTGCCAAGGACTGACGCTAAGCCTTGATGACACATGGCATCAAATAGACCAACCCCATTGGCGTTCGCAAATTCGCCAATTTTCGCTAAGGTTGCACGACCAATTCCTCGGGTAGGCGTATTAATAATACGAAGCAATGCGTTGTCGTCCTCTTGATTTGTCAACAATCGCAGGTAAGCCATAATATCTTTGACTTCTGCACGTCCAAAGAAAGACATACCACCGCTAATTTTATAGGGAATACGGTTTTTCATCAGCAGTTTTTCAAAGACACGGCTTTGATGATTTCCACGATATAGAATCGAATATTCTTTATATTGTGTATCTTTCATAAAGCGGTGAGCAAGCATTTCAGCAATCACTTTTTCTGCCTCGTGCTCTTCGTTCTTCGCTACCAAGACCTTAATAGGGTCACCATACGCTAATTCCGAAAATAAACGTTTATCAAATACGTGCGGATTGTTTTGAATCAGAATATTTGCACTATGCAAAATTCTACCCGAAGAGCGGTAATTTTGCTCTAGCTTAATGAGTTTTAATTGCGGAAAATCTTTCTGCAATAATATAAGGTTTTTTGGCTGTGCACCTCGCCACGAATAAATCGATTGGTCATCATCACCTACCACGGTAAATCGTGCTCTTTCTCCGACTAGCAGCTTCACTAATTCATATTGGCTACTGTTGGTATCCTGATATTCATCCACCAGCAAATAACGCAACTTCCGCTGCCAACGTTCGCGTATATGTTGTTTATGCTTGAGTAATAAAGTGGGTAGCAGTATTAAGTCATCAAAATCTAAAGCGTTGTACGCCTGAAGGTGGCGTTGATATTCAGCATAGTAGTTGGCAAGCTCCTGTTCATACTGATCTTTAGCCTCAGTCAATGCTTGTTTTGGTATAATAAGCTCATTCTTCCATGATGAAATACGATGCTGTAACTGCTGCAATGCATCCTTGTCCCCGTCATAGTTCTCTTCAGTAAGATCCGTTAACAAGGCCATTGAATCTTTATCGTCAAATAGAGAAAACCCGGGTTTATAGCCAATGTCTGCTGAATGCTTTTTAAGTATATTTAATCCCATGGTATGAAAAGTAGAGACTTTCAACCCACGTGAAGCCTTTTTACCTAGGGTTTGCCCCACCCGCTCCTTCATCTCGCGAGCAGCTTTATTGGTAAACGTCACTGCCGCAATTTGCATGGGTTTATAACCACATTCGTTAACCAAATAAGCAATCTTATTAGTAATTACGCGGGTTTTACCACTGCCAGCACCGGCGAGCACTAAGCAAGGGCCAGACACATGTTCTACAGCACTTTGCTGTGCGGGATTTAATTTCATTGCATTTAGTTATCCGAAAATTGGCCAAAAATTATAGCAAAGAATCTAGCTGATTTCTGTTAAGAACAAGGCTAGAATGAAAGTGAAAAAATATAATGAGTCACCTAAAGAGAAAGCCATGATAGATCCTAAAAAACTTGAAGAAATAGCAAAAAATATTTCTGCCGCTATTCCGTCTGGCGTAAAGAATGTTGCCGAGGAAGCCGAAGGCAAAATAAAGCAAGTATTGCAGTCTCAATTAACGAAGCTCGATTTTGTCAGCCGTGAAGAATTCGATATTCAAAGCCAGGTACTTATCAGGACAAGAGAAAAGCTTGAAGCACTCGAAGCCAGATTGGACGCAATAGAATCTAAAGAAACAACAGAATAAAATTTATATAGTGGCCAAGCTGAGTTATGCGGTAACTCAGCTACGGGCGGGAATTTGCGTTACCATTGAATAAATGTTGCAGCTGCAATACTCGCCGCAATGACCATACCTACCCAATGATTGTCTAAGAAAGCCTGAAAACATGCATCCCGGTCTCTGTTCTTAGTATTTCGCCACTGTTGGGAAAATAAGAGTAAGGCGGCAATTAAACCCGCATATGCAGGCCAAGATAGGTCAAGTAAGTGGTATGTAATCGCCAGTAGTACTAACGCAGTAATTTGCAGTATCATTACGGCAAGCAAATCAAAGCGGCCAAATAAAATCGCTGTGGATTTTATTCCCACTTTTACATCGTCATTCCTATCAACCATTGCGTACTGTGTGTCGTACGCGACTGTCCAACATAGATTGGCTGCGTACAATAACCAAATCCAATAAGGTAAGGATGACATAATCGCCATTGCCGCCATAGGAATTGACCAACTATACGCAGCACCCAATACTACTTGCGGAAGATGCGTATATCGCTTCATAAACGGATATAAACTTGCTAGACCAACGGCAGCAATCGATAAAACGACGGTTTGCCAATTGAGCTGCAAAACCAAAATAAAGCTGCTAATAATGAGCAGTGCAAACAATTGTAACGCTTCGACCGTTGTGATTTCGCCGGTTGCCAATGGTCGAGTTTTTGTTCGCTCCACTTGACCATCAAAGTCTCTGTCAGCAAAATCATTGATCACACAACCAGCACTGCGCATAAGGATCACGCCAAATATAAACACCATCGTAATCGTTATAGGCGGTAACCCTTCACCAAACGATGTAAAGCTTGTAATGAAAATTGACCACAAAGTAGGCCACAAGAGCAAGTAAATCCCGATGGGACGATCGAGTCTCATGATTCGAAAATAAGCATGAATATTGTCGATTTTGAGCTGGAGCATATGTATTTGTGAATCCAGTACCAATTCTTGTTTTCAATCAAATCTTGTTTTATAACAAGGACAATCCGGCAGGAAAGCTTCAGCTACCAATACAGAAGACCCATCAAATGTAAACAACGAACGACGTGCATAAAGCGTTTGATCGTTAGACGATCGCTGCGTCAATGGATGAGTTTTTAACTCCCCAACCTCAAACTCACTTCGCAAAAAGCTAGGATCATTAAAAATCCGTTTTCCTAAGGGTTTATTGCCCAAATTAGCAAGCGAAGTACTGCATAATTCGACCGGCAATACCGAACGTGCAAACACCCACGGCACACCGTCACCATACAGTATGACTTCTCTAATCTGCCATTGTTCCGTGTCTTCAGAATTTAACAGTAATTTTTCTGACCTATCTAACGGCAATTTTCCTTGTCCCAGTAATTCTACGGAGAACTGTGTACTTATCGCTTCAAGTCGTTCAGTCAGGCTTCCAGTATCGAGTAACCAAGTGCTTAGTTCCTCGTTTTTACACTGCAATTGAGCAGCATGTTGCCAGCTGACGGATAGCCCAAATGGAAAGAATGTTTTTAACAACAAAGGTGAAGATTTTCTTAAATTAACCGATATATAAAGTCTAACATAGACTGCAGAGCTACCGAATCAAGAATCGGATAAATATCTTTGCTTACTCCTGTAAAACGCTAACAATAGGTAAAACAATGCGACAAAACAAATCCATTTGGCACGCGACTCAAGGATGGTGTGTGTTGTATATGTTAGCGCTTGCAGTATTAACAGTCATCAATACACAAGCATATGCACAAGAAGAAGGGAGCAGCACGCCATCCTACGCATATATTGCCTTAGAACCTGACATTGTCGCGAATTATGTGGGCGACAACTCTAAGCGTTTAGGTTATCTGCGCGTTACCGTAGAAGTCATGCTACATGAACCTGATTTTATCCCAGACATTGAGCATCACATGCCCTTACTGCGGGCGACTGCGATCGAAATCATTGGTGCGCAACCCGAGCAAAAAGTAAAGTCACTGACAGGGCGAGAAGAAATCCGCAGGGCCATGGCAAAACGATTTAAGGATCTTATGCTAAGAGAAACCGGCGACGAAATTATAAAAGATGTCATATTTACTGCGTTTTTGCGCCAAGGCGGTTAACATTCGCTAGTATTATGTCTGCCTATTCTTGACCAGAGTCAAATGCATAATTCGCACGCCAAGCCTCAAATCCGCCGTCCATGCTATATACTTCTTCAAATCCTTGATGAATTAAATACTGGGCAGCTTGTTGGCTACTAATACCGTGATAGCAACACACCACAACCGGTGTATCAAAGTCATTCTCATTCATAAAATTCACCAAGCTTCCATTAGTAAGATGGAATGAATTTGGAATATGTCCCAACTCAAAAGATTGGTCATCCCTGATATCAACAATTTTAATTTCACCCTTGTCTAAACGTTGTTTTGTTTGCTCAGGAGAGATATGTCCGAATTGCTCCATGTATATATTGCCCTTTTAGTTAGTCCAATTAAGTAACACTTTTCCTGATTTACCTGATCCCATTGTATCAAAGCCTTTTTGAAACTCATCAATCGAAAATTGATGAGTAATGATAGCAGATAAATCCAGGCCGCTTTGTATTAACGATACCATTTTATACCACGTCTCGAACATTTCTCGACCGTAAATGCCTTTAATGGTAAGGCCCTTAAAAATCACTTTTGTCCAATCAATCGTGACGTCATTTGGGGGAATGCCTAACATGGCAATTTTGCCACCGTGGTTCATTTTGTCTAGCATGTCTTGCAAGGCTGACGGTACGCCGGACATTTCAAGCCCAATATCAAACCCTTCACTCATACCCAACGCCGCCATTACTTCGGTTAAGCAATTTTCGCGCACGTTTACAGCAGATGTCGCGCCCATTTGTTTGGCTAATGCTAGGCGATAAGGGTTGACGTCGGTAATAACAACATGTCGTGCGCCGGCATGCTTAGCAACGGCGACTGCCATTATGCCAATTGGCCCTGCGCCAGTAATTAAGACATCTTCACCCACAAGGTCAAAAGAAAGTGTTGTATGTACCGCATTGCCAAAGGGATCAAAAATCGCCGCAATGTCATCACTTACATCATCAGGGATTTTAAACGCATTGAACGCAGGAATTGAGAGATATTCAGCAAAGGCGCCATCTCTATTGACACCCACTCCTGTTGAGTTACGGCATAAATGGCGACGTCCAGCCCGACAATTTCGGCAATGTCCGCACGTAATGTGACCTTCGCCGGATACTCTGTCACCAATACGATAGCCTTTTACTTCCTGGCCGAGTTCGACCACTTCACCGACAAATTCATGGCCAATGATCATCGGTACAGGTATCGTATTTTGCGCCCACTCATCCCAATTAAAAATATGCATGTCGGTGCCGCATATCGCCGTTTTCCGAATTTTTACCAAAATATCATTGTGCCCAGGCGTCGGTGCTTCGCTCTCACATAGCCAAATACCTTTTTCAGCATATTCTTTCTTTAAAGACTTCATGGGATCACTCGTAACGCTTTTCCGACTTTGATAAACGCCTGCACAGCATGATCAATTTGCTCAGTTGTATGAGCTGCAGACATTTGCGTACGAATTCTGGCTGCGCCATTGGGTACCACTGGATACGAAAAGCCAATCACATAAATACCCTCTTCAAGCAAGCGTTCTGCCATGTCGTTGGCAATTTTTGCGTCGCCTAACATCACGGGAATAATCGGGTGGTCTTGCCCTGCCAATGTAAATCCTGCAGCTGTCATTTTGCTTCTAAAGCGAGCAGCATTTATGTGCAATTGGTTTCGTAAAGCGCCACCGTCAGCCATCATATCAAATACTTTCAAAGACGCCGCCACAATCGGTGGAGCAATAGAATTAGAAAACAGATAGGGCCGAGAGCGTTGACGCAACCATTCAATCACGTGTTTGCGGCCCGACGTGTAGCCGCCGGACGCCCCTCCCAAAGCTTTGCCTAAGGTCCCGGTAAGTATGTCAACTCTGCCAATGACATCACAGTATTCATGAGAGCCACGACCGCCCTCACCAATAAAGCCTGTCGCGTGGCAATCATCAACCATGACCATTGCGTCGTATTTGTCAGCCAGGTCACAAATACCTGACAAATTTGCAATCACGCCATCCATTGAAAATACACCGTCGGTGGCAATTAACTTAAAACGTGCGCCGTCTTCACTTGCCTTTGCTAGTTGCGCTTCTAATGCTTGCATATCATTGCTCGCGTAACGATATCGTTTTGCTTTTGACAGCCGAACACCGTCAATAATACTTGCGTGATTTAAGGCATCTGAAATGATGGCGTCTTCGTGAGTTAAAATCGTTTCAAATAAGCCGCCGTTAGCGTCAAAACATGACGGGTACAAAATAGTGTCTTCCATGCAAAGGAAGTTAGAAATTTTATTTTCCAATTGCTTATGGATGTCTTGAGTGCCACAAATAAACCGTACCGAAGCCATACCAAAACCGTGGCTATCGAGGCCCTGTTTGGCTGCGTGAATCAAATCTGGATGGTTAGCTAAACCCAAATAATTATTCGCGCAGAAATTTAGTACTTGTTCATGTCCATTAACACTGATATTTGCCGATTGTTGTGAGCAAATTAATCGTTCAGTTTTAAATAGTCCGCTCGCCTTGGCGTCTGTAAGTTGGCTACCTAAATGATGTACAAATGCATTTTTCGACATCTGCCGTCCTTTTCAATTAATTGTTGTTGAGACTACTCTGGTCAATACAGAATTGAAATTATCTAATAATAATAACTGAAAAATCGTATACAAATATTTTTACAAAGATCATGAATTAGTAGTGTTTTTATAAAAACGTAAAGTAGAAAGTACACCTTATATAAAAATTGCTTACCGCTAATAGAAAATCAATCAGAGTCATATATTGTGTAATATATGCTGAATTTGAGATTTTACTGACTGGACGCTTACTTGAGACATTAAATCACCGCCTTTTGCGCGCACTCCCCAAGGTAATTTTCGCCAGTCTTTCCCTTTTTGTGTTTGAATAATATCGTCATACATAGATACTGTTGTATGCAAAGATAAGTATGGGCCTGTTCTACGTGGATTGCTGTGGGCATATAGACCGATCACTGGTACGCCTTGAGTCGTTGCCATGTGCGCAGGGCCGGTGTCTGGCGCAATGACCATTCTAGCCTTTGATAATACGGCTAACATTTGCTTTAAACTTGTTTCACCCACTAAGTTAAGCGCAACATTTGACGTATGAGACATAATATCGGATGTTATTTGTTGGTCCAAGTCGCCCGGCCCACCACAAATAACCACGGCAAGGCCTTCTCGATGTATATAGTCGACGATTTTGGCATAACGGTCAGCTAACCAGTTACGCTCCGCTTTTGATGCTGCCGGGCTAATTACGACATACTCATCAAGTCCATTTAAATGCTCATCAACCCACAAACGATCGTCGTCGGGAATAGGAATATTCCATTGCGGTTTTTCTAATGGTGGAACGCCTAAAGATTCGGCAAACCCCATAAACCCTTCGAGCACATGCGCATACTTGCGCGGCGCTATCCGAGTATTCGTAAACAACCAATGCCCCTCTTTACTACGATGCCAATCAAATCCAACACGTTTTTTTGCTCTTATCATCCTAGACACTACATTAGCTCGCAATGCCACCTGCATGACAAACAATGCATCAAACTCGATATCTCCAATTGCTTGTTTAAGTGAATCCTTAGATGCGCGACCACCCTTCTTGTCATAAATCACAAAGCGGACATTTGGCATACCAGCAAGCAAGGCGTACTCAATTTTTCCGATTATCCACGTAATTTCAATGTCAGGACGGTGGCGCTGGATAGCATTTACCATAGCAGCGGCATGGCAAACATCACCAATCGCGGACAATCTCAATATACATAACTTAAAAGGTGAACTCACAAGCCGCTCTCAACGCAGGATTTGTTTGATATTATTCATGTAAGTAACTAAAAAATAAAGTATTAGAGTCTAACAAAGTGCTAAATAAGCATTTGCAATTGACGTTTTACCGAGTTTAGGTAGCAACGGGCTTTGCAGATTGATCGACTGTCTGGCAAGTACAGTATTAATTGCACCAGCCAGTGCATCCGGATCTCGCATAGGCACTAGATTCGTAATGCCCTCTTCGCCTACGATTTCACGCGGCCCAAAAGGACAATCTGTTGACACGATTGGCGTACCGCATACTTGCGCTTCTATTAAGACTGTAGGCAAGCCTTCAAAATCGGAACTAAGGACAACCGCAGCAGCATGTTTCATCCATTGATATGGGTTATCTGAAAACCCTGGCAGTACAACTCTATCTTCAACGTTTAACCTATGACTTAACTTACGTAACTTTTTAACTGACACACTCAAACAAACTAATACATATTCTTTATCAACGTTTTGCAGAGCCTTAAATAATACATCATGACGTTTTGCCTTTGCCGCCCTGCCCACATGCAATATAAACTTAGGCGGTATCTTTTCTGTTAGTGGTTTTGCCGCCATTGATTGAATAAAGTTGTGGTCTGTGGGGTTATATATTTGGGAAACCTGTTTCGGCGTAAATAAATGTGTTGTTAATAGAGCATTCGATATGCCTTTTGATACAGCTATCAAACGTTTGCCGGTAAGCCCCCGTAATATTTTACGCATGTAAAAATACTTGATTGGGCCCATTTTCGCCTCGCGCGCTAGCTCACTATTAAAGTCGTTGTGAATAACATAATGGCAACGCGCAAAGTTGCAGGCTTGAACAATACGATATGCCTCATATAAATTCACTAAGAACATATCAAAGCGTCCATTCTGTTCAGCGTTATTTACCGCATCTGTCAGCATCTTTGCCAACTTTTTGCGGTTAAACCACCCCCTCACCGATGCATTGTATTCAGCGAAAGGAAAGACCAATTTTAACGCTTCCGGTATTTGATATGTGACGTGCTGCTTTAATGAGAAAATGGTGACGTTGTGTCCCATTGATAAAAACTCACTCGCAAGTGTCAGCATGACTCTTTCGGCACCACCACCTACAAGTGAATCAATAACAATCGCGATTTTTTTCATTTATTCCCTGCACTCTGGTATGGTGGTATGTATTCATTACAGCATAAATTTGTCATGACATTACAGTTACATAAGCGCAATTGCAACGAGCAAAATGAAGTTATCATCACAACGGCTACATCAACTGCAATCCACCTAAACCATCATCACTTCGCTAAGGATTTCTTACAACAAAACCAATTGATTCAGCAAATTCGTACTGGAAGAGGCGAGGTGTTTTTTTTTAATTTAGAGAATACACAATGTGTATTGCGCCACTATCGACGAGGGGGCTTGGTTGCTAAATTATCTGACGATAAGTTTCTTTGGAAAAATATTGAATCTACCCGAGTATATAAAGAGCTGAAACTGTTACAAACAATGCAAAAAAATGCCTTGCCTGTGCCAATGCCAATTGCAGGTAGAGTAATTCAACGCGGCATATTTTATACAGCAGACATCATCACTCAAGCCATTCCAAATACACAAGAACTCCATGCCTACCTACAAAATCAGAAGTTACATGAATCTTTATGGGAAGATATAGGTTATATGGTAAAAAGAATGCATAATCTCAACATATGTCACGATGATCTTAATGTTAAGAATGTTCTCATTAATGATACTGATCAGGTTTTTTTAATTGATTTTGATAAGTGTTATGTGCGTAAAGACGGGGATTGGAAAAAGCAGAATATTTCCCGATTCAGGCGCTCTATTGATAAGCATCATGACCGATTGGGTAGTAGTTACCAATTCGCCAAATCAGACTGGGATAGTTTTTTATTAGGTTACTCTCAAAAAGTGTAATGCTACCGAGTTTGTATTGAAGATACCTTCGACGCCTCTCCTCGTAAAAACAGTGGCTCTTTACATGCTAAAACATTCAAATTTGTTTTTTCTTGGAAAGCATAAAATATTCTATCTGGCTGAAGTACAACAGGTGTTTGTAACTCTAGATATTGCTTTGCTGCATCAAGCGTTAGGCAGTATGCATGAGACCCTGAAAACTTACCAGCATGATAAAAATATTCACTATGGTGCCGCATAAGTAAATTATTTATTCGACTCACAGGTACATGCTGCCAATTTGCGATATGAAGTTGACGATACACCTTATA
Organism: Agaribacter marinus; assembly: GCF_030160655.1. Lineage (GTDB taxonomy): Bacteria > Pseudomonadota > Gammaproteobacteria > Enterobacterales > Alteromonadaceae > Glaciecola > Glaciecola marina. Next base: position 25,829 of record NZ_BSOT01000001.1, on the reverse strand, counting down.
CAAAAATTGTTTCAAATAACCTGAGATATTTTCATAGTAACAATCATAATAATCTAGCATTAGAACATCCCAAGAAACAGGTAAACTATTGATACAAGATGAAAAATTATGCAATACATCAAGATTAGGAATAGCGTCATCTTCAAAGATCAACACTTTCTGTAAACTGTTTTGAACCATGTGTTGATGTATACAGCGGTGAGAGTGCGCACAAGCATACTCACCTAAATTCATTGAACGATGCGTACGCTTTAGTTTTCGGTGTGTTTCATCATCATACTGGGATTTATCATGTAGTACACTCTCATGTAATTTAGATTTGTCGGTTGCTGGCCAAAACTCATAATCCAACCCTGACATATTCTTCTTGATACTTTCTTGACGATCTTTCGCTCGATCTAGCGTAATAACAAAAATACCGTCGAAAAAATCATTTAACGGTTTGAAGAGTGAATGGGCATTAATTGAGTCAGTATGCATATTGCGCTTTAAAATAGATTAATGAGTCAGTACTTGTTTTTTCAGAAAATTCTCGGCGAGCAATACTTCCACCGGCTTTTAATAACCACTGACCATAAGGATGCTGGTAGAAACCAGATAATTCAAGGACGTTTTCACTGTCACTATCTATTAGTAAGGGTGATGGCCTAACGCCATCTCGATTTAGCTCTACATCCCGAAGTAACAGCTCTGCTACAGCGCCGTTTTCAAAACGAAAATTTGCACCTGCCGTCATTTGCTTTGCATCACTATCAAAGGTACTGCCTAATGCTCGGCCATATGTTCTGTAACCAGTTTGATAAGTGCCATTTTCATAAAAGCAATTCAAATTATTTGTTGCGTTGCCATCACAATTGACATTGGTATCACTCGTTTCGACAAATACTTTTACCCCTTGAACATAGGTAGATATACCAAACAAATTGGCATTATCAGTAATGCGATAACCGTCAACAGAGTCTTCTCCTATACGCTGTATATAAAATGACACGGGTCTAGCAAACAACCTTGCGGTGTAACTGAGATCAAAGCCCGCAATATGATTGCCACGTTTGGTTAACTGGGACTTGGTACAAACACCGGTGGGACGAATGCAGACACTTTGAAAAGTAACGGCCTCAACAAAGGAGTCTACGCTTTCATCTTGGCCCTCACCTCCCCACATCAACACCCAAGACGCACCAAGCTCAAATCCATCAAAAGGCCTCATTGTAAAGCGGTTAAGCAATATTTTAGTATCCGGCACAACGCGCGTGCGTTCAAGTTGACCAATTTGAGATGTAAAATACCAAGACCCTATCCAAGATAACCAGGGATGTTCTGGCGCAGCAGTGCTCGAGCGAGAAAGCGCTAAAGCTTTAATTGGACGACTGTTGTTAGACAGGATTAGACTACTAGACTGCGCTGGCCCCCAAAACTGCTCTATAGAACCAAGCCGTAAATTCCAATTACCAAATTGATAGGCAAGGAAACTATTGTCTATATTTTTTTCGCCGCCTTTTGAATAATTAACACTCACTTGAGCTGACCAAGGGCCTACATACAACTCAGTCAATAGCGTTGCTTTTCCGGTGCTATCTACACCGTCGTCAAGGCTTCGGAATCTGACATCATCAGATGCCCCTTGCAGCATTAAATACTGACGCGCCTTCGCTTGTTTTTGAATAGATAAATAATGCTTAAGGCGCAACAACGCTTGCCGAGGCCTATATGGCATGGCATCAATCGACAAGTTATCTACTTGCGACGAAATACCTCGCCAAGGTACCGGATAAGTATTCACTGTCGTATCCAAAAATCCCCACTCGACGAGCGTCTGGAGATCATAGTGTAATTGTTTATCTACCGTACCAACCCAAGGTGAGGCCTTAGTAAAGAACGGTAAAAACAAACAACAACATAGCGCGATTAACGCAAAAGGCTTAATTTGCATTGCATCCTTTCATAAAGATCATGTATAACATCCGCGATCATATAGTAAAATACTGTAATCAACAGTGTTTTTTATGTGATTAATTGTTAGATAATGTAGTGTATGCTCAGTTCCAAAAAATAGTAATAAATACACACCTACTATACATCCAAAAATTCAGGACATTTTGATGGCAGAAATTAAAGCTATTTATCCAGGGACGTTTGATCCAATTACCAATGGGCATGCTGACCTAATAGAACGCGCCGCAAGTATGTTCTCACACGTCATGGTAGCGATCGCATTTAACCCCAGCAAACAACCGTTATTTACATTAGACGAGCGTGTAGACTTAGTACGCGGCGTTACGTCACATTTACCAAATGTGACAGTAAAGGGGTTTACCGGTTTATTGGCAGATTTAGCCAAGCAAGAAAACGCAAATATTCTTATTCGAGGTTTACGCGCAGTATCTGACTTTGAATATGAGTTTCAACTAGCGAACATGAACCGACGTTTAAATCCAGATTTAGAAAGTGTGTTCTTAACGCCTTCTGAAGAAAACTCGTTTATATCCTCGACCTTAGTAAAAGAAGTAGCACTCCACCGGGGCCGAGTCGATGAATTTTGCGCACCCAGTGTTATGGATGCACTAATGAAAAAGCTTGCTCTTCAACAAACTTAAAACGACAATTCACTTATAACAGTGATTCTTGAATTTGAATGCTATCTGCTGAAATATGCGCCTAATTCGGCGCTTCTCTACTTTGTCGCGACTTTGTACTTGTGAGATATCACTTTCTACATTAGGGTTTGGTGCAAATGGGAAAGGCAACAAACCGATAACCTTAATACCTCGTTCCCACCAATATTGTAAATCCACATCGACTGGACGAGAGAACTTGTTTGAGCTATTTAGTAGTTTTTTAGCGCCTTCAAAACTCACAATTTGAGCACAAGTACCTGCAGGAATTTTGCTGAATGTAACCACACTGCCACCAGCAATACTCTTAACACTTTTAACTTTTCGCTCTCTATTTTGATAATTAGATAATTTAATGTAATCAAAAGTATCCTGCTTATCTAGAAATTGCGTCACTAACTTTAAATCGGTTTGAAGAATAAAGTCATCTTCTAAAATAAGCGCATAAGGCAAATTTCTATCAACAATCGTCTGCCAAGCTTTCCGGTGGCTTAGGTAACACCCAATTTCGCCTCTTGTTAGTGGTTTGTAATAGTCTTTTACGTTTTTGTCGGCAGAATAATAGGTATGTAACTCTTGTTCGGAAAGCGCTTTACCGTTTACTGCTGATAGCCTCTCAAACTCGATGCCCATCGAATTTAGCTGGTCACATGACGATTTCAGGCGTGCTGTTGAGCTATCCAAATTAATCAGGAAAGTAGGGAGCATATTGTCCATTGTAAGAATGTCGAAGCCTTATTATATATCTATCTTTGACAGCCTATGCAATAAAATGTATTCCGCTGTCCAATAACTTTTGATTTAATGTTTTTTTTACACACTTCACAAGGCTCTCCCGCCCTACCATACACTCTTAAATGCTGCGCAAAGTACCCCGGATTGCCATCTGCTTGAGCAAAATCTTTTAACGTGGTTCCACCCTGCTCAATAGCTAATGCCAACACTTTTTTAATGTTCTCGCTTAAACGTAGATATCTAGCTTTACTTACCTTCCCTGCGGCTCGCCGAGGATCAATGCCTGACAAGAATAATGATTCGTTTGCATAAATATTACCAACCCCCACAACCACAGAGTTATCCATAATAAAAGACTTTACGGGCGTTTGTTTTTCCCGAGAGAGTTGATGTAGCCTATTCCCGTCAAAAGCCTCTGTAAGAGGCTCAGGGCCCAAATTCGAGATTAATTTGGACTCCGGTTCATTTGCTCCTCGCCACAGACAACTACCAAAGCGCCGAGCGTCATTCAACACTAACTTATTACCTGAAGTAAACAGGATTTCTATATGATCATGTTTTTTGCGAGGCAACGCAGATTCAACTACCCGCATTTTCCCAGACATTCCCAAGTGCAACATGATGTCACCAACACTAGTATGTAAAAATAGATATTTGGCACGTCGTGACACTTTTTCGATAGTTAAACCTTCGACCAGATGCACTTCGTTTGGTACTAACCAACGAAGTTTAGCTTGATGTACGAGCACTTTTTGTACTTGTTCTCCTTCAACATAAGGGGAAATACCTAATCTAGTCACTTCCACTTCGGGCAATTCAGGCATGTAAACTCCACATAACAGGGTCAGAATAGAAAATATGCTACTACGGCATTAATTGGGATAAGCTCGGAAAATCCAATAAATAGTAACGTGATTCATGCACAAAATAGGTTTGTTCAGCGATAGTTTTAATGCTGTATACCAACCCGTTTTTTTGACCGGCAATCCAAATAGTAACCACATGATCTAAGGGATAAAATGCCGTCGGTTCAACTTGTTCAAGCGGAAGGCGGAGCAAAGCTCTTTCCCATTTACCAATAATCTCTGCAATAGCTTTACTCGTTAAATTAGGCCTTAGTTTTGATTCTGGGCCAACGACACGCCAGCCGGTGCCAACACGCTCAAAGTTCAACTCATCGATTTCTACATTTAAAATCACTGCACCTTCTGGTACAACAGAGATCACGGATAGCTCACCCTCACCAAAAAGTTTGTCCCAATTTAAGACCACTATCAATATCAGCATGGAAAATATAAGCACATTATTCCAAGCTTTTTGTGACAAGCGACGCATGACGACTTCCCAAAAAGATTACAATCAAGAATAGCTAACTTAACACTATGACAATTTAAAGGCATCAAAAAACCCAGCATTTGCTGGGTTTTTAATGGAGACAAAGTCACTCACTAAGTGAGCGCAAGCAAAATCTTTACTTGATTTTTGCTTCCTTGAACATCACGTGTTTGCGAACTTTAGGATCGTATTTTTTGATCTCCATTTTGCCCGGCATGTTACGCTTATTCTTATCTGTGGTGTAGTAGAAACCAGTACCAGCAGATGAAACCAATTTAATTTTATCACGCATGATAGATTCCTTTAGATTTTCTCACCACGAGCACGCATGTCAGTTAATACTGAATCAATGCCCTTTTTATCGATGATACGCATACCTTTAGTAGATATACGAAGTTTTACAAAACGATTTTCACTCTCAACCCAAAAACGGTGAGTTTGTAAATTCGGTAGAAAACGACGACGAGTCGCGTTTCTAGCGTGCGAACGATTGTTACCAACTGCTGGACGCTTTCCGGTAACTACACATACTTTAGACATTATTGTCTCCAGAACAATTAGTTTGCCGTTTAACTTCAGCAAACATATTTTGCCGTTAAACGCGGTTAATTAAGAGGGCGCATTTTATACAGTATTTCAGATTAAAATACAAGCTAAAATTTACTCTTTAGCTTTTCATTAAACTCAATTTTTGTTCAATCTCATCAGTTTTAATTGCAATTGGCTAAAACGCCTCATTACAATTGAAGAGCATATGCCTTATATATCTCTTTAATAATATGAATCTTTTATTAAAATTCATCAGTATGCCTTGAATAGAAAACACTTTTGTATAAAGTCCAGGAAGCCCATGGAGGGTGATGTACGGTGAAAACCGGTTAATTTATGTTATCTAATATTTAAGGAAAAACGTTGATGAACAAAACAAAAAAATTAATTGTAAGTTTAGGAATTACTTCTGCTTTACTATCGTCAAATGCATTTTCAGCAGTATTTGGGGATTATGATAGGACTCAAAGAAATAACTTCTCACCAAACAACACTTCATATGTTACAACACCTCTAAAAGATGCTCATGGTATAAAAGATGGATACATTTGCACAGATACAAGATTAGTGCCTGGAAAACTAGTAAATGGATATTGCTATGTAGAACACAATGGCTCCGGTTTTAAAAATAGTCAGTATTATGCTTTAGAAACTCCCAGTTTCTCAAGTGGTTTAGCGTTTGCATTGTTTGATATTACACTTTCTGGAAACGTCCATACCGGATACCTTGATTTTATAAGAGAATACGGTGTTACGTTAGGAGGCCAAGATTCTGGCGATTATTTATATCACTGTTTCGTTAGAGAAGGGCATACTAAAAGAACAGCATTCGGCAAATATGTTCCTGCGCACAATACTTGCTATTACGAATTACATGGAGCTCGTAGTGTAAGCCCTACGACAGGTTTAGATGACAAACTTGCTTGGGGAGAATGGGAAGTATCTGTTGTAGTTGCTCCTGACAATTCGGCAACGCTACCACCATTCACAAAATATAGCTCTACAGTCTTGGATTATTCCAACTAGCAGAAACACTGCGTCAGTTTAACTAAGTGTTAATTAAGTGCCGAGAAATAACTCGGCGCTTTTTCTCTCTAAAGAGACTTCATCATCTAATAATTACAACAAGCCTAATCCTGCAAATGAAGCAGCTGTGCAGTCACCCACCACAAAATGGTCTAACACAATAATATCAACCAACGCCAAGGCTTGCACAATTTTATCCGTAATGTACTTGTCGGCATCGCTAGGTTTCGTATGCCCGCTTGGATGATTATGCGCCAATATAACAGCGGCAGCATTGTCTTCCAGCGCTTGCTTAACAATTTCCCTGGGGTATACCGCTGCGCTGTTTATAGTGCCTGAAAACATTTCTCTGTTCGCAATTAATTGATGTTGGCTATCTAACATTAATACAACAAACACCTCTCGCTGCTTATCTCGTAACTGAGAAACTAGATACTTAGATGCGTCATCAGCCTTGGTAAAACTACGCTCCTTAACCATCATTTCCGCCATACTTCGATGATGCAGTTCAATACTCGCTTGCAGCAACACATAACGAGCTACACCAATCCCCTTGGTGCGTAATAAGCGTTTTCGCGATGCATTGACTATACTTCGTAGTGACCCGAATGTTTGCAATGCTTCTCTCGCTAACGCTACAGCATCACTGCCTTTTGTGCCGGTATTAATGAATATAGCCAACAATTCTGCGTCGCTGAGTTTATCTGCGCCGTAATGCAATAATTTTTCTCGTGGACGCTCTTGCACGGGCCATTGGGTGATTTTCATGTTTCCATCCTTGGTGAACAATGGTTTAATTAAGCTTATTGATTGAATGACAGGGTATCTTCTGCCCAATAAGAGCAATATGCAACTTGAACAAAAGAACGTTTTATTAGGTATTAGTGGCGGAATTGCCGCTTATAAGACGCCAGATTTGGTTCGTAAACTAAAAGCCCAAGGGGCAAATGTACGTGTTGTCATTACCGAGTCTGCTTCACATTTTGTAAGCACCTTGTCTTTACAAGCCGTGTCAGGTGAAAAAGTAAGTACTCACCTTCTCGACGAGCAAGCTGAATTAGGTATGGGCCATATAGAACTTGCACGTTGGGCTGACATATTTTTAATCGCACCAACAACTGCAAATACAATTGCGAAGCTTGCCCATGGCCTAGCAGATGATTTGCTGACGACACTAGCACTTGCAACTAAAGCCCCTATGCTCCTTGCACCAGCCATGAATCAACAAATGTGGGCCGCGCAAGCAACTATCCATAATGTACAAACACTGGCAGATAGAGGCGCAGTACTATTAGGCCCAGCGGCAGGGGAGCAAGCATGTGGTGATGTTGGTTTCGGAAGAATGCTAGAACCAGAAGAGATTGTCACTGCATTAGACAGCTTTGTTGCCTTGAACATGGCATGTTCACCGATAACGCCAGCACAAAATATCAGTAAAAATGCATTGTTGTCTGGCAAACGGATAATGATTACGGCTGGGCCAACGCGAGAAGCTATCGACCCGGTCCGCTACATTAGCAACCATAGCTCAGGTAAAATGGGCTATGCCATCGCAAAAGCTGCCGTAGAACTAGGGGCAAAAGTTACCTTAGTCAGTGGCCCGGTAAACATATTACCACCAGAAAATGTAGAGGTAGAATCTGTTGTAAGTGCTCAACAGATGTATGATGCCGTAATGAGCGATATTGGTTCGCATGATATTTTTATTGCTTGCGCTGCAGTGGCAGACTATCGAGTAGATAATGCCAGCAATCATAAAATGAAAAAGAATAAGGACGATGGTCTAACGCTTTCATTTATACAGAACCCTGATATCCTCAAGTCGGTTGCCGCTTTAGATACAGCCCCATTTACGGTGGGTTTTGCCGCTGAAACACAAGATATGATTGAGTACGCAAAAAGTAAGCTAATACGAAAAAAACTGAACATGATTGCAGCAAACGATGTATCAAAACCGGGTTTAGGCTTTAATTCAGATAAAAATGCGCTTATAGTCATTACCCCTGAGAAAGAATATGAACTGGCTCAAGCTAGTAAAGACTCACTAGCAGTGAATCTTCTTAGATTAGTAGAGCGAGAATATCAAGAAACACAGAAGTAGAGACTAATTTACTATGCCTGCAACAAAAAAACCGAATAGAAAGGCACAAATATTACAAGCACTTGCGGGTATGTTAGAAACCAACAATGGTCAGCGAATTACAACAGCGAAGCTCGCACTCGAAGTTGGTGTATCTGAAGCCGCTTTATATCGTCACTTTCCTTCTAAGGCTCGAATGTTTGAAGGCCTTATCGAATTCATTGAAGAAACCCTATTTTCACGGATTAATAAAATTGTAGCGGAAGAGAAAGACGCCGCCAATCGATGTCAGCTTATATTGCATTTGCTACTCGGTTTTGCAGAAAAAAACCCAGGCATTACACGCATATTAAATGGTGACGCACTAACTGGCGAACAAGAACGTTTACGAGAACGAATTGCTCAGTTGTTTGATCGTATAGAGGTTCAATTAAAACAAATACTTAGAGAAAGAAAGCTAAGAGAAGGAAAAACCTCCGCCATCGATGAGGGGATTCTTGCAAACATTTTAGTCTGCTTTGTTGATGGTAGAATTAATCAATTCATCCGTAGTAAATTTGATCGTAAGCCTACCCATCAATTTAATGAGCATTGGTCATCTATAAAAACTAATTTTTTCTGAATCAGTTATTTCCAGCAATATATGTCAACAATAATAAAAAGCCTGCAACGTATTAAACTAGCAGGCTTTTTTATTCACAAAGATATTGCTTATTTATCGGTTAAGTGCTTGCCAAAGGTCTTGCCGAAAAAGCTATCACGATACCACGCTGGCTTAGCAGGTTGATTCGCCAGTTCTAAGCCAATTTCATAGTTAACACGCGTAAATGTATCCGCGGCAGCCCACACAAAATCCTGCTGCATATCATCTGACGGTTTATGATAATTTGTTGCTAAAAAATTATTTAGCACTTGACTACCATCAATATCAGGCGATTTAGATTCAATACCTGTCACTAAAAATATGGCCGGTACACCTTGTTTTACAAAAGAATAATGGTCAGAACGAGTAAACAAATTAAGCTTAGGCCACGGATCCGCCGTTAATTTAATGCCGGCGTTTTGCGTGGCGTTATCAACCGAAATTCCCATAGTGCTATGTGACGCACCGAAGGCAATAACGTCGGCAAACTCATAAGTTAGCAATGGCATATCTAGGTTAACATTAGCGACCATCTCACCGTCAATTGTTGGGTTCTGCGCAAAATAGTCTGCACCGAGTAAGCCCTTTTCTTCTCCTGTTACGGCTAAGAATAAAATTGAACGTTTTGGTTTTTCTGCTAAGGTAGAAAACATACGCGCTGTTTCTAACATAACTGAAACGCCACTCGCATTGTCCATCGCGCCATTATTGATACGGTCTTTCTTTACCGACTTCGAGATGCCAATATGATCTGAATGCGCAGTAAAAATAACAAACTCGTCTTTTAGTACCGGATCGCTACCTTCTAAAATACCAGCAACATTTGGACTCGTTAAATCATTATGCGTAGACTGATAGGCTAAGTTTACCGATAAAGGCAACTCAAACCCTTTAGGTGATTTATCATCATCAAGATCAGTAAAAATGTCCTCCAATGTTCGCGGTGCATTTTTAAACAAACGTTTACCTGATGCTAGGTTTAAATAGGCCCCAGCTTTGATTTCAGGCGATACATTGCCAGGAATACCATCATCACCAACCCAACGCATTCTAGGTACATGAATATAAGAAAGAGACCGTTGATAAGGCCTTACCTCTTCATTGGACGGCGTTTGTAATGAAATAATCCCCACTGCCCCCCGCGCAACTGCATATTTACGCTTCTGTGTTGTTGACGCAATATGTGCGCCCTCTTCGGAGGGGAATGATGCAGGCTTACCACTCAAATACACCACAACTTTCCCCGTGACATCTAAGCCCTGATAATCGTCATGCGCTAACTCCTCAGACACAATGCCATAACCGACAAACACAAGCGGAGCTTCTATTGCTGCGTCTTGATAGACTGCATTAGGGCTAACCAAATAGTCTTTCGGATAATCCAATGAAAACCCATCTTCACCTTCAAAAGATAATGAAGGAGACTCCTGTACGAGTAAGCTTTTACGAAACTTAATTCGTTGAAAATAACTATCGTCGGCACCGCCAGGCATTAAGCCATATTTCTTGAACTCACTGGCAATATACAAAGACGCAATTTCATGTCCTTGAGAGCCGGTATCTCTACCCTCAAGTAAGTCATCTGCTAAAAAGTGCATATGCCCTTTTATGTTTTCGATATTCGGTTCCGTCACACCAGCTAGCGGCGCTTCATGCACCTGATATTCGGTAGTACCACAACCTAGTAAGCTTAGTAAAAAAGCGCCCGTCAGCGCACTTTTTCTAATTGAAGTGTTAAATGATGTTTTATATGTGTGATTCACAATGTTTTCTCTGTCGTTATTTTTATAATCTTATCTGCTCAAAAATAGCAGTGATGCAAGCGCTTATTACGCGCAGTCCTAATGACCATCTCTGTATGCTTTTTTATAGAAGCAAGGCCTTTATACCACAAATTAACAATGGCTTGTCGATCTTTGCAGCCCTTTACACTTGCGCTTCTTGTCAGTATTGCGTATAAGAATTAGGCAATGGTAGTTTGCCTTTGTAAACCATGGTGCTGAATGCCGAGAAAACCTAAATATACACTCGATCTTATATTCGAATACGCGATTCCAGTAGTATCTGTACGTGGCTACCGTGGTTGTAATATGCAAGATTTACTCACTAAGACAGGCTTTAATCGGCGTGCATTCTATTTAGAATTCGGTAATAAACAGGCCTTTTTTGAAGCATTGCTCGATCACTATATAGCCAAACATTTAGTGCCATTAGAGTCTCATTTACAGGATGGTGAGAAAGCGCACGCCGGTATACTTGCATATTTTTTAGCTTACGAAACACTGATCATGGACAAAGGCTGTTTGCTCGTCAGTCTCTTGTTAGAAATGGGGCGACATAGTGACCATATTCAACACTCAGGGCGACTGCATTATGATCGCTTACAGCAATTATTTATTGGCTTACTCGAAAAAGCACAAGAGAACGCAGAGCTATCTATATCGGTTGATATTGAGCGTGAAGCACTGCAACTCAGTTTTTTGACCCAAGGGTTTGCAGTATCAAGCGCTTTACAACAAGGTAAAGAAGATATTCAAACTGTTTTAGACGCATTATTTAAATCATGAGAAGCCAATTTTGCTTATCTACTGTCTGGCATTTACAATATGGCAAGAGCATAACCTCCTAGTCTTACGCGAAAGCGTTTTATTTCCTGTAATTATTTAAAAGTGTAGATGTAATAATGAGCAAAGAATCCCCTATTTATCGAGTTCAATTTATTAGCAACGGGGAACGTTATGAATTGTATGTTAAAGAATTAACCACCAGCAGCATTTTTGGATTTGTTGAAATTGGAGATTTTGTCTGGGATAAGCACACTGAGCTAGTATTAGACCCAAGCCATGAAAAATTGAAAGATGAGTTTGCTGACGTAGACAGAACATATCTGCCCATGCATCATGTTTTACGTATTGATCAGGTGGCTAAACAAGGTAGCGCTAAAATCACGCAATTATCTGACAAAGTAACGGCACTTAATACCCCCATATACACGCCAAAAAAATAATAAGGGCAGGCTATGCTAAACCCCCAAAGGCAATCCATTTATCGGATAAAACTTGATAGAATTTTAGTCATATTATGTAGTGCCTTTGTCTTACTTCATAGCACAAAGACACAGGCAGAGAATAAAAACTTTGAGCTACTTTTGGATGACATTTGGCAGTATGAACTAGCGCAATTCCCAAGTATTGCGCGCAGTGAAAACCTTCGCCCCAGTCGTCCTTTAATAGATATCTCAATGTCTGCAATCGCGGCAAGACAAGCTAAGTTCACAGAATATCTACATCGACTCGATAAGATAAATGCAGACGATTTAAACGCATCTGAAAAAATTAGCCTGTTTATGCAACGCTACCGCCTTCAAAATTATCTGGATGAAATAAAATTTAAAGCATACCGTGTGCCACTGACATCTGAGTATGGCTTTCATAGCAGCCTAGCGTCAACCGTTAGCAATTTTCGCATTAGTACTCAAAAAGACCTTGAAGATTATCTTGCATTATTAGATGCCATACCTGCTTATATTGCTCAAAATATTGACTACATGCGTAAGGGAATGGCAGTTGGACATGTTCAACCTGCGTCAGTATTGATTGATTATGAAGATACAATCAGTCCATATACCAACAAAGAAATAAAAGAACACCCATTCTTTATATACAAAAATACTACAAATGAAGCAATATTCTCTACTGAAAAAGAAACGTCCTTACAGGCATCTATCGCAAAGGTGGCAAACGCATACCAAGACTTTTACACTTTCTTTGTAAATGAGTATAGACCGGCAGCTAAGCGAAATATTGCCGCGACAACTTGGCCATCTGGCGAAGACTTTTACAATAATCGAATTCGCTATTACACCACCACAGATATGTCTGCTGAAGATATTCACAGTGTAGGCCTGACTGAAGTCGCAAGAATACGAAAAGAAATGCAATCAATCATAGATGCACTAGATTTTGATGGGGATATTGCTGATTTTATTCATTTTTTACGTAACGACCCGCGCTTTTACGCAAAGACGCCTAAGGAGCTCATTGTTACAGCCTCGTATATTGCTAAACAGATGGATGCTAAGTTACCTCAACTTTTTTATAAAATGCCACGAACACCCTATGGCGTCGCACCTGTACCAGACAACATTGCACCCAAATATACCACCGGCCGATATATTTCACCGCGACGCAATGATCAACCAGGCTATTATTGGGTAAATACCTATGCGTTAGATAAGCGCCCTAAATATGCACTCCCTGCACTAACACTGCATGAAGCAGTACCGGGGCATCATTTTCAAATTTCTTTGGCAACAGAAATGAACAGCCTCCCTAAAGTTCGCCGCTCTACATATATTTCTGCTTTTGGGGAAGGTTGGGGTTTATACGCTGAATTTTTGGGTCTTGAAGTGGGCATTTATGAAGACCCTTATGATAATTTTGGCCGATTAAGTTACGAAATGTGGCGTGCTTGCCGCCTAGTCGTCGATACAGGTATGCATGTATTTGGCTGGTCTCGAGAAAAAGCAATAAACTACATGCTCAAGAACACGGCGCTTAGCGAACACAATGTACGTACTGAAATAGACCGTTATATTTCATGGCCTGCGCAAGCTCTATCTTACAAAATTGGGGAAATCAAAATTAAAGCCTTACGCGCTAAAGCAGAAAATGCGTTAGGAGAAAAGTTTGATTTACGTGCCTTTCATGATGCTATACTAGCAAATGGCTCTGTTCCACTCTTTGTGTTAGAAACACACATTGACCAATTCATTGAAAAGCACAGATTTACCGAGTAAATCCATAGCACAAGGAAGTAAACATGAAAAAAATCATCATAGCACTTATCGTAGTACTCGTATTATTTGGACTTATCGGGCCTAAGTTTACGGGCAATATCTTCAATAACGAATTAGACAATATTGCCGAAGCAATTAGCCAACAGCCGATGTATAAAGCAAGTATTGAAAAGCGAGAACAACATTGGTTTTCAAGCACAGCAGAGCTGATTGTAAGTATGGATTTAGACGGTATGCCGGAAGCTCAATCGTTTGATGCTTTTTCGCTAACAATCCCAATTGAAGCTCAACATGGGCCTTTTTTAACACAAGGCGGTGTTGGTATTGGTTGGGCTAACTGGCAAATTAATATTGAAACACCGGAAAATTTTGAAGGCTCAGTGTTAGATACCGACACAAGCATAATTTATCAGATCAGTGCACGCATGGGATTACTCGGTACAACACATTATGCAGATAAAGTACCCGCATTGATGTATAACGACCCAGCCTCTGGTGCAGAACTTACCTTTACAGGTTGGGCTGGCGAAGGTCGATTTAATCAAGATTTAATTGAATATGAAGGCGATACCGAAAGTTTTAAAATCAATGTAAATGGTAAAGATGTCTTAGACTTATCAAATATGAAAATTGATATGGATATTGACGCAGGCTTAGCGCAAATATTAGAAAAAACCTTATATGCCAGTGTGAGTGAAATTAGCATCGATAATCTGACGTTTAATGATCCTGAGTCTGATGATACGGGCAAACTAGATAATCTACTTTTTACGACCACATCAAGCTACAATGAAAAAACGGATTTAGGTGACATTTTAATGTCTTTTAAAACGCAATTAATAGAAAGCCCTTACGCTAATTTTAATGACATAATATTGGATATTGAAGTACGCAATTTACAAGGTGCTTTCTTTAAAGCCTATCAGGATATGACTAATCGTATGCTTGAAAGCCCGCAAGCATCAAAAGACAGCATCAATGATTTATTCGAAGCGCCATTACTTAGTCAATTACAAGTAAATCCTGAGTTCAACTTACCAAAACTTAGCGGTAAGGTGAATGACAGCGCTTTTGAAGCTTTCATCAATACTACGTTAGCAGATGTACAAGCATTACCATCCCCGCTAGAAGACCCTGCATTTTGGGTACAACATGCATTAGTGGATGCTAAAACGACTATTGAGGAAACTGCAGCCTTGTTCTTTGCTGAACAGAGCGTTAAATCTCAGCTCACGAATAACCCCCAATTTGCTCAAATGTCTGAACAAGAAATTACACAGATCGCGAACCAACAGGCTGGTGCGACCTTAGCAGCATTAGTACAACAAGGAATGTTGTCTAAAACAGACTCCGGGTATGAGTTTACATTTACGTTAAAAGACGCAAAAGCTGAATTAAATGGTAATCCAATGCCCTTACCTTTCTAAGGTATTAGGCCTATGAGTCATCGAAATAGGCCTAGCTTGAAATAAATATCTAAAAAGCACAAGGTAATAGAAACTGGCAAATGATGTCACACTGTTGATACTCATTAGTCGGTTTTTTTATTTGTGGTAGTTGATCAAATACTCAGAATGATTATACTGTGTTTTTATACAGTACAATTTGAATTGCATATGAATCCTATTCTGCATGAGTTAGCACGTAAGCAGTGGGTGTGGTCAGCAACAAGTGCAAAGCAACAAAAGCAAAAAAAATGCATATCAACTGGCTTCACCGAATTAGATAAGGCCTTAAATGCCGGCTTTCCTAACGCCGGTATGATCCATGTACAAACGATAACAGGCTGCGGCGAGCTAGATTTATTTATTAATATCCTAAAGCAACAAAACGTTCAGAATGAACAATCAGGTAACAACAAATTTTGGGTGTTTGTTTCACCACCAGGCGTACCAAATGCAGAATATTTA
The DNA here is from genome assembly GCF_030160655.1 of Agaribacter marinus. Taxonomy (GTDB): domain Bacteria; phylum Pseudomonadota; class Gammaproteobacteria; order Enterobacterales; family Alteromonadaceae; genus Glaciecola; species Glaciecola marina. The sequence goes on along the minus strand of NZ_BSOT01000001.1, from coordinate 10,138 downwards.
CTTGCACAGCATATCGATATAAACAATCTATTAGTCATTCATAAAACCACTACCGAAGAAGCGCTATGGAGCGCTGAACAATGTGCCAAAAGTGGGGCTTGTATTGGTGTATTTTTATGGCAAAAACGACTTAGCCAATTACAAGTACGGAAATTAGAGTTGTCGGCACAACATGGCCAATCTTATTGTATTTGGTTTACCGATAGCAAGGTTAAACAAGCAAACCTTCCTCTCAGTTTGTCGATATCTATGACTCGGCACAAAAATGACATAGCGATTCAAATCAATAAGCAAAGAGTTGGCTGGACACAGCAAAGTATTACATTGCATAGACCATTTAATTGTCATACTTCGATAAAACGAAATAAACAAGCTCACCGCGCTGCAAAGATTATTAACTTGACTCAACAGTCGCTTAATTAAATGGTAAACAGTAGGTAGAGACAATGCAATTCGATACTCAATCGCTTTGGCTATATATTTATTTTCCTTCGCTTCAACTCGACCTTATCCAAAAACAATATACTGGTATTACTGAGCATGACTTTGCGCATACATCAGAGCTAAGAGCTAAGAAAAATGCCCCTCAAGCTATCTATCAAAGTAGCAGTAACCAGTTAATTCAAATAAACAACGCAGCTAAAGTAAAAGGAATTAAGTGTGGCATGGGCTTAGCAAAAGCAAGCTTACTCTATGGCGATCTCCAGATATTCGAATACAAACGCAGCCTTGAAGAAAATGCACTTGAACAAATAGCACAGCAATTATACATAGTGACTTCAGATATTGTGCTAGCACACCCTAATGGCTTGATTTTACGCGCACAAAATATGTTAAACCTTTACGGAGGACTAGCAGGATATTGGCGAGTTATTGAATACTGTTTAATAAAAACAAATTATCGTTTTATTGCTAGTGCTGCGTACTCAGTGCACGCAGCTAAACTTATTGCATTACATAGCAAGCAACATTTCATTACCAAAGATAGATCTAAGATTCAGCATATCCTAGATAAGTGTTCATTAGCTTACTCAGATATTGAGCCTAAAGACCTCCAAAAACTTGCTCGTGTTGGTATGCACACAGTCAAAGACTTAAGGCGAATCCCATCAGCTGAGGTTGCTGGTCGAGTTAATCGCTATAGTATGAATACCATTAATGAGCTACTAGGCTTAGCACCAAGCAAAGTAAAATTTTATCAACCTCCCTCAAGCTTTCATGAAACGATAGAACTACTTTATGAAATCGAAAATACCGAAAAACTACGCCCAATACTAACGCACACCTTACGGAATCTGGCTCAGTTTTTATGTATACGTAATGCACGTACATTACAAATAAAAATCGATTTTTTGCAACGTGATGCCCCCTGTTTATCCCTTACTTTCAACAGTGCATTACCTATTTATACGCACCTAGACTGGATAGAAATAATCAGCTTAAAGTTAGAAAGCGTTACACTTATCGCGCCTATATACGGTTTGTCGTTACATTGTGAAAAACATGAAACAACGCAAGCAAGTAACGATGATTTATTTGCCCAGCGGTCATCACAAATAGCAGGCTTATCATTGATTTCTCGACTAATGAGTAAATTAGGAGAAAGCAAAGTACAAGGCCTATCTTATGCGCAGGATTTTCGGCCAGAACGCGCTAATCAATTAGTACCATTTACTTCAAACACAAAAAAAGTCACTGGTGTAGGCTTTAACCATGACCAACCAGGCATATTACTAACATCACCTGAAGTACTGACACAGCAAGTCTCTATTATTAAAGGGCCTGAGCGTATCAATACCGGCTGGTGGGATGCACAGGCAATAATTCGAGACTACTACATCGGTCAAAGTCAAAATGGGCAGCGACTGTGGATTTACAAAACACCTAATGATCAGTGGTACTTGCATGGCTTCTTCACCTAATCATAATCAAGATTTTTGCCACAGCTTTGCAGAGCTAGTTTGCCAATCTAATTTTTCTTTTTTAGATGCTGCCTCGCATCCAGAAGAAATGGTTAGACAAGCCTATTTTTTAGGCTATCAAGCCATCGCGATTACTGACGAATGTTCAATGGCTGGGGTTGTACGTGCGTATAGCGAAATTAAAAATAATCATTTACCCATAAAGCTGATTGTTGGTAGTAAGTTTATATTTCAAGGACAAACCTTAGTACTACTTTGCCCTAACCGTAAAGCATATAGTGAATGCTGCAGAATCATCACTAATGCTAGACGACGTGCAAGCAAAGGCAAATACGAATTAGCAGAATGGGATTTAAAAACCATAAAACATTGTTTCTGTTTATGGTTGCCATCCCCTAAAGGGATTAAAGAAAATATAGAATGGGGAAAATGGCTTAAAACCTACTTTAAAGAACGACTGTTCTTGGTTGTTAAACGATGGTTAACCAGTAATGAAGAAGATAAAATTGTGACAGATCAAACGATTGCAGACAGTTTATCTTTAGATATTATTGCTAGCTCATGTGCCTTAATGCACGACCCTGGACGACTTCCTCTTTTACAATGTTTGCAAGCGATCAAGCGCGGCTGCACCATAGCAGAATTGGGTAAAAACACACTTGCTAATGCAGAAGCTTGCTTACGCCCAATTCATAAGTTAAATGTGATTTTCGACACCGAATGGCTTTCGAATGCTTGCCTGCTTGCTGCAGCTTGCGAGTTTAGCTTGTCTGAATTAGCATACGAATATCCAGCTGAAATAGTCCCTCAAGATTTAACACCCACCGAATATTTACGCGCACTCGTCGAAAAAGGAATTAAATACCGGTTTCCTGAGGGGGTATCACATCGTATTCATGAGATCATTGAAAAAGAACTTCACTTAATCCAAACGCAAAATTATGAACACTTCTTTTTAACTATTTATGACGTGGTTCAATTCGCAAAATCACAGAACATTTTATATCAAGGCAGAGGCTCCGCGGCTAACTCTGTGGTCTGTTATTGCCTAGAAATAACCGCAGTTGACCCTTCTCAAATTGATGTTTTATTTGAACGTTTCATTTCAAAAGAGCGTGATGAACCGCCAGATATTGATGTCGATTTTGAGCATGAACGGCGTGAAGAAGTTATTCAATACATATATCAAAAATATGGTCGTCAACGCACTGCACTAGCAGCTACGGTTGTTTCTTATCGATTTAAAAGTGCCTTACGAGAAGTAGGTAAGACATTAGGTGTAAGTATACTTGATTTGGATTTTTTCATTAAAAACATTAATCGCCGAGATGGTGCACTAAGCTGGCAAAGTCAATTATCAGATTTAGGCTTGGATCCTAATTCTCATCAAGCCAAGATTTTTATTTCCTTAGTTGAACAACTTATTGGTTTTCCACGACATCTTTCACAACATGTGGGTGGTTTTGTTATCTCAGATGGCCCACTCTACGAACTTGTACCAGTAGAAAATGCTGCAATGCCAGAACGCACAGTTATTCAATGGGATAAAGATGACTTAGAGAGCCTTAAACTACTAAAAGTCGATGTGTTAGCACTGGGTATGCTAACGGCAATACGCAAAAGTTTTGATATGTTGCGTGAACAATATGAACAACCATGTTCTATCCCATTCATAACTAAATTAGGCGATGACCCTCAGGTATATGCACGCATACAACGCGCCGATACCATTGGCATTTTCCAAATTGAATCACGTGCACAAATGTCGATGCTGCCACGATTAAAACCCGCCTGCTACTACGACCTAGTTGTACAAATCGCCATTGTCAGACCAGGCCCTATTCAAGGCGATATGGTACATCCTTATTTGCGCAGACGAGACGGTAAAGAAAAAATTGACTATCCATCAGAAAAAGTAAAACGTGTACTTCAACGTACAAATGGCGTACCTATTTTTCAAGAGCAAGTCATTCAACTAGCAATGGTCGCGGCTGGTTTTAGTGGCGGCGAAGCAGACCAATTACGCCGTGCAATGGCAACATGGAAAAAAACGGGAGAATTAACGAAGTTCAGAGCAAAACTTATTACTGGCATGACAGAGCGTGGATACGAATCAGCATATGCTGAACGAATTTTCGAACAAATCACAGGCTTTGGTGAATATGGTTTTCCTGAGTCACATTCGGCATCATTTGCTGTACTTGCCTATGTTTCTTCGTGGTTAAAACACTACTATCCAGCGGTTTTTTATGTAGGTTTACTAAATAGTTTGCCCATGGGCTTTTATAGCCCGTCTCAAATCATACAAGACGCAAAGCGCCACAATATTCAGATATTACCTGTTTGCGTCTTGGCCTCAGAGTACGATCACAAATTAAGCTTCATAGGTGGCAACTATGTTATTCAACTCGGTTTTCGTTTAGTCAAAGGTTTCAAGCAATCATCCTCTGAAGTTATTACCTGTTACCGAAGTACAACTGTCATTACAAATATTCAGCAAGTCAGAAATTTAGGTTTACCTGATACTTGCTTACAAGCATTAGCCAGCGCTGATGCACTATCAAAACTAAGTGACAATAGATATGCGGCGCGATGGCAACTACTTGATAATGTGCCTAGTTTACCTTTACTAAGAGATACACTTAAAGAGCAGCCCGCACCTACCTATTTACGACAACCTAGTCTGTTTGATGAACTCATTGAGGACTATGCGAGCACCGGACTATCTGTTAAACAGCACCCAATTGCATTGCTTTTAAATAGTCGCTTGTTACCTCGATTTACCTTAGCGGCTCAATTACAGCAGTTGCCTCACAAATCACTGGTATCTGTCATTGGTGTAGTTTCATGTAAGCAAAGCCCAGGCACTGCCGCAGGCGTTACATTCATTACTTTAGAGGATCATACTGGCAACAGTAATGTGATCGTATGGCAAGCCTCTGCAAGAGCGCAGAAACAAGCCTATCTAAATGCCAAGATACTTCAAGTAAGAGGAATTTTAGAAAGAGGCGATGGTGATGTCATCCACATCATCGCCGGAAAACTTATCGACTTAAGCTATCGTCTAGATGAGTTAAACACTAAAAGCCGTGAGTTTAGGTAGATTGGGTTATAGAAAATGGCTAATATGCTTTCGTTAACCCTTCGTACTTAATAATTTGATGTTGAGAATTTATTGTCACCGGTAAGATAAAACTATCTGATTCAGGCAAATAAAGAAACTCAGAGAGCCTTGGCAAAGTAGGTAATTGCACCTTAGTCACGTCACCATTTGATAAGTTTATTTGACTTAAATATCCGATGGCGTTGATGCTTAGTACTAACAACTTATCATCGACTAGCTGCCAACTGACCGCACTAGAAACACGTGTTTCAAAAATGACCTCTTCACTATCTGACGTGCTATCAAGACTAGTTTTTTTGATAACAGACAAACGCCCTAACTGATCTACAGTAAGATACATACTTTCGCCAAGGGGCACTTTCTGTAATAAGCCGCCTTGCAAACGTTCATATGTGCTTTGTGAGAGATCATACTCAAACACCGCTTCGCCGTTGAGGGGATCTGCAGCAGAAAAATAAAGAATGTTTTCGTTGTTAGGGTGAAAAACAGGCACTCGCATTTTTACCATCGGGACTTTTAACAACGAAAACGACTTGTCTTCTAGATTGAATATAAATACTCGTCCATTCAAAATACCAGCAAGTAAGTTTCCGGATTGATTGATACTTAAATACGATAGCTCATTTTTACCCTCAAATGTATATAAAACGACAGCCTGTGCGTCAAGAGAAGAATACTCAATTAATTGACTTTGCTCATCTGCGTTTTCGATAAAAAACACACGATTATCGTGAGCCACAGGATACCTAGGATTTCCAATCTGATGCAAGACGCTACCATCTGCAAAGTAGGGCTTTTCAATCCATTTATAATGCGCGAGCCCAATATCGGTTTTCAACGCGCGTCCAATAAAACAACCATCGCCACATACACCAAACAATTCACTTACATCAAGCAATGGCTCGTTCCAACTTATAAGTGAATCACTGGACAATTGATATGCTAAAAGATAACCATCTCGACTTCTAAATATGATTTGTTTGGTATCGTCAGCCCATAAGGATTGAACAACCGATACCGGTAAACTTTTTTGCTGTATCAAAACATTGTCATCAATGGAGAAGAGAAGAAAATCACTGTGACTAATTTGAGGAACAATTACTGCGACATATTTGTTATCAGGAGAAATTTCTACAGATAATTCAGAATTTAGTGTGCTTGGAGAAGTAAAACTAAGCTCTCTTTCAGTAGCATTTATTAATCCATAAAGGTGCAGATTTATTGTATTTTTCGATAAATCAATTGTAGATTCGACCACAACATTTTCGTCGAAATTAAAGTTAACAAAATTCCCATTCACTTTAGGCAACTCAAACTCTAGTGCTTCAATTAGCGCTAAGTTGGCACCCAAACTCCAATAGTTGATGAACCGCTTCTCTTGCCGCATAACAATCGCATAAAATGCTTTTTTATCGTTCGAAATACCAAAATGCTCAATTGCCCCGCCTGGAAACGCCAGAAAGTTATTTAGGTCCTCTGGTTCTAAAGATACTTTTACCACCTCGCCGATTTCATCGTATAACTTCTCAAGCCTTAAGTAGCTTTCACCACTCTGATAGTAAACATTTACTTCTTTACTTACACTCCCATTAATTACTGATGCAACTACAGTGTTTTCGACGGGTGGTAAAACGTCATCTTTTGGCGACGTCGTCAAAAAAGCAATTGACATAAACAAAATGGTTACGCATAACATACCTAAAAACAAAAAATACTTTAGCTTACTTTTTTTACTAGAAATGGATATTTGTTTAAAATCAACTGGGGGAATAAACAAATAGCCCTTTGTCGGCATTGTCTTAATATATTGTGGGGAACGCGCATCGTCTTTAAGTGATTCTCTTGTTTTTTTCACCAACGCACGAATCGCTTCATCTGATGCACTTTTACCGTTCCACAATTTTTCGATAATAGTCGGTTTGGTTAATATCTCTCCTTGGTTTGATATTAACAACAACATGAATTGGAAAACTTTTGGCTCCAAATGATATGATGCTTGCTCATCGGAAAGTACGCCTGCGTTGCAGTCTAAGGTATACTGCTTAAAGGTTGCGACTTTATTTTTTGCTTCAATATTTTCGGTATTCATGAAAATAGTTACCTATTTAGCATCACTTAAATTTACTAGTTATTACCAATGTGATTTTTTGTGAACATATATTTTAATATATTTATCATATACCTATAGTATATAAATTGGAGAGAAATGCGACTGTTAACTTATAAAATGTACAAAGTTCACTTCATAAAAATTTATGAAATTTGATAATCGACGATAACCTCTTATGCATATTGTCTTAGCTTCGAGGTTAAAAAGCTATCCGTTATATTTTTAAGGACCCTTGAAAACCTTAGATAATTATGCCCCTGAGTATTTGTATCAATTATGAGACTTCACAATTATTCACACTAAGGTATCTATATTTTCTTCGCATATGGTAAGAGCTTGCAGCCATTATAGGTATGCATAGATGTTGAAATTTCTTATCGATGTCTTTAGCTTTCATAGTGAGATATAGATATTTAATAATCACCATATTTAAAAGAATAAACATGCCGAATTTACTTATTACGTAGGTAAAAATGAGGTACTTTTAGAATAAAATGATTGCGTATTTACGCCGAGGATTCACATCAAAATATCACTATTGCTAGTGCTTACTTACATAAAGAATTCATGGGTAAATATATTGGCGCGATTGCATTAGTAACATCGGTAGTTAGACTCGCAACTAACTACCGATACTTTAATATGCGAGGTTACTCTAAACCAGCCTTAGCAAACTCGTCATAACTAAGTTCACCGTCGGCATTTTCATCAAGAGTAGCGAACATTTCACTTAACACAGAATGTACACTCGCTTCACTGCTAGAAATTGAACCACTTTTATCTACGTCCAATGAATCGAATAAATCACTTGATGCAAAACTTGCAGCACTCGCGACAACTAGAAAACTACCGATTAGCGTTTTTTTTGTAAATATTGACATAACTATCTCCATTATTAGTTAGATGACAGTGCTTTAAGTAGCCCTGCTAAACTTACTAGTACACATATCATGCCAATAGATTTAAATACTTATATATCAAACACTTAATACAATCACTTTATTAGAAACAGGCAAACTGCAAACAATTCTGTTACTTGATTCATACACCAAAGTACATAAAAATAAATTGAACTAAATGTAAATATTGAAGTTGACTTGGTGAGACGCACAGATTCATATCACGGAAATTTATAGCTCGCTAAAATTAAGTTGTAACAACTGAACAAACGTCAACCTGTCACCATTAACACTTATAAGCTCTTGATATAGCTTCTTTATTTCTTTTTTCCCATCTGGCATAAATGATGATTTTTCTTCCAACTCTAACATCAAATCAATCGCTATTTGATAGTCATTTTTTGTACCTTTAGAGACATATTGATGGATTAATTTTTTATATAAAATAAGTGCTTTGTGTGGCATATCATTCGTTAAGCAGGTGTAGCTCAATACATGCAGTTGATTTTCTGACACTGACTGCACATCAGCTATTAAATATGCCTTCTCGAATTGACCTGTCTCTAAATAGAAGCTGATAATGGGCTCATAGTTACGTAATCTTTCCGGTATATCAGTTTGTATGGAATTTAGGATCAACTCTTCAGCATTTGCCATTAGGGCAGTTACATCTAAACCTGTCTTGTTGTACAACGATAATAATATCTGGTAACTTTCATTAGAGAACGATTGCTCAAATGTTGACCAAGCAAGTGATATTGCACTTTCGTAATCTTTCTGTTTAATCGCAATATTCAATGACGCTTTAATCAGTAGATCTCTTTCCGCTGGGTGTTGAGCGAAACCCTGTGCTCTTTTTATATACTTTGAAGCGAGCGACAATTCGTTGTTTGATACACATTCATCAATGATGACCTCAAAATCTTTAACAGTTGAAGCTACGCTGGCCTTAATTTCCGCCGCTTTCTTTAGTTGCGCCGAATCAATCAAATATCTAACCAAAGAATTTGCAATGCGCTTCTTATTTGCTGGTGACATCGTTGACTTAAGTGTTGCTTCTAACGTTTTATAATACTGTTTTTCAAGCATTTTATTTTCGGGTTTAATGAATTTTAGTCCGATATCTCCAAAGTCAACACTCAAGAACTCTATGTTGTTTAATTGGTTAAGAAAGTCGACTTTGCGGTCTACATCCCACGCTAACTTATGAAATGTATCTACTAATGACCTTTCTAATAAATAATATACGCCAAACCTAAAGCCCCCAGAGTCATCAATACGCTCCATTACCTTATCGTACCTTAATAGGCCATATTCTATTAGCTCAATGCCAACATCGGCCTCTAGCTTCTCAATGACTGCCAACAATCTTTGTACTTTTAATCTAGCGTTAGAAAAATAGTTTCTAACCTGTTCATACTTCCAAAGATCTTTTAGCGGCAAAGATTTTGTTATTTCTTTCTTTAAATCCTTAATCTCAAATATGCCCAAATTAATATCAGCAAACATTACCCATTGCGAAAGAGTTTCTTGGTCTTTTTTTACAAACTCGAAAAGTGCTTTCTTTAGGTCTGCTGCAGGTAATGTATTAATATAACCTTCAACCCTTTCTGCTGGACCTTCGTTCAACAGACTATCAAGTTCACTTATACGCTGCTCATATTGAAGTAGTACTGCAACGCAATGCTTGCAGATATCAAAACCTTCAGAGGCAGGGCATGAACAGCCGCCATCAAATGTTTTGCCAATGATAGTCAGAGATACATCGTATACAAAGGAGCCTTGAACTTGCCCCCTTATTTGTTCATTTTCAACTGAAAAATCAAGCACAGCATTTGACTCAAATAGGCTTTTGCCTTTTTCGAACGCTGCTTGGCCGGATAGTCGCTGAATGATCGATTGAATTTCTGACATTTTATTTTGGTGGGCGTAAAAGGAACAATGGTATCAATAAGCTAAGGGCTTTAAAAGCCATCAAGCTACTTACTTGAATTGAATTTATTTTAGCCATAAAACGCAAGCATAAAAAAACCCGCAGCACGTGCGGGTTTCTGTCTCTTCTCAGAGAATTAGGAGTCTGGCG